>NZ_JBFRFY010000001.1:0-2515065 GCF_052115085.1 Leifsonia sp. 2TAF2
AACCCGTTCCGTTTGTCCCGCAACCGGGCCCCGGCGATCGGGGTGTCCACCGTGAAGAACAACGTGTCGAACCCCGCCGCCGCAGCCCGCTCCACCAGGCTGTAACTGATCTCCCGCTGCCGCATCACATACAACTGGAACCAGTTCCGCCCGTGCGGGTTCGCCGCTTTCACATTCTCGATCGAGGTCGTGCCCAACGTGGACAGGGTGAACGGGATCCCCGCCGCCGCAGCAGCCCCCGCCCCGGCGGTCTCCCCCTCGGTCTGCATCAACCGGGTGAACCCGGTCGGCGCGATCCCGAACGGCAACGCCGACCGGCCACCCCAAATCTCACACGACGTATCCACCATCGACACATCCCGAAGGATCGAGGGATGGAACTCCACATCCTGAAACGCCTGCCGCGCCCGCGCCAACGACAACTCGCCCTCCGCCGCACCCTCGGTGTAATCGAACGCCGCCTTCGGCGTCCGCCGCTTCGCGATCCGCGCCAAATCCTCGATCGTCAACGCCGACGACAACCGCCGCTTCTTCAGATTCAGCTCCGGCGTCCGGAACTGCATCAACTCCAGCAACTCCGCCGGACGAGGGAACTGACGGGTCACCATGCGGTCATCCGGTGGTCGCGGAGCGACTCTGCCCGCATCTCCATGCCGTTGCCGGGGGTGAGCGGGGCCAGATAGCGTCCGCGTTCGAGGCGGACCGGTGCGACGAAGTGCTCGTGCAAGTGGGTCGTGTACTCGATCATGCGGCCCTCCTGGCTGCCCGAGAGCGCGACGAAGTCGAACATCGAGAAGTGCTGCACCGCCTCGCACAGGCCGACGCCGCCCGCGTGCGGGCACACCGGCACGCCGAACTTCGCGGCGAGCAGCAGGATGGCGATGTTCTCGTTCACGCCCGCGACCCGCGTCGCGTCGATCTGGACGATGGCGGTGGCGCCGGCCTGCAGCAGTTGCTTGAACAGCACCCGGTTCATCCCGTGCTCTCCGGTCGCGATCGGCACGGGCGCGACTGCGCGTGCGATGGCCGCGTGGGCCAGGATGTCGTCCGGACTCGTCGGCTCCTCCACCCACGCCAGGTCGAAGGGCTGGAGTGCGCGGATCCACTCGATCGCCTGGTCGCGATCCCAGCGCTGGTTGGCGTCGATGGCGATGCGGATGCCGGGGCCGACTTCGTCCCGAGCGATGGCGAGCCTGCGGAGGTCGTCCTCGAGCCGGTCTCCCACCTTCAGCTTGATCTGCGTGAAGCCGTCGTCGACGGCCTCCCGTGCGAGCCTGCGGAGCTTGTCGTCCGAGTACCCCAGCCAGCCGGGTGTCGTGGTGTAGCCGGGGTAGCCGGTCGCGAGCAGCTCCGCCTCCCGTTGCGCCCGTCCGGGCTGGGCTGTGCGCAGCAGGGCGAGCGCCTCCTCCGGTGTCAGGGCGTCGGAGAGGTAGCGGAAGTCGACGAGCGAGACCAACTCCTCCGGCGTCATGCGCGCGAGCAGCTGCCAGAGCGGCAGGCCTGCGCGCTTCGCCTTGAGATCCCATAGGGCGTTGACGACCGCGCCGATCGCCATGTGCATGACGCCCTTCTCGGGCCCCAGCCAGCGCAGCTGCGAGTCGTGCACCAACTCACGCCAGAGGCCTCCGAGGTCGTCCAGGGTGTCTTCGACATCCCGGCCGATCATGCGTCGGGCGACCGTGTCGATGGCGGCCACCTGGATGTCGTTGCCTCGACCGATCGTGAACACGAACGCGTGGCCCTCGTGCCCGTCGGCGGCGTCCGTCGTCAACCGCAGGTAGGCGGCGGAGTAGTCGGGGTCGGGGTTCATGGCGTCCGAGCCGTCCAGCATGGCGGATGTCTCGAAGCGCACATCGACGGTTTCGAACGCGGTGACGGTACTCACAGGGGTGGCCTCCTTCGGCTTTCCAATATCCTATTGGATATAGGGACAAGCGAGGCAACGACAAGGGTGCCGAAAGGCGCAGCGATCAGTCCGCCTTCTCCGAAAGGCTCGCCGAGATGCGGGCGTGCGACCGGTCGATGTGCTCGCGCATCGCCCGCTCGGCACCGTCGGGGTCGTGGGCGCTGAGCGCCCGCAGCACGGCACGGTGCTCCTCCGACGTCTCGTCGACGACCCCGTGACGGAAGTAGATCCGGTACTGGTGCGTGTGGGCGCGGAGCCGTCCGATCGCGTCACCGAGGAGCGCGTTGCCGGCATGCTCCGCGATGAGGCGGTGGAACTCCGCATCCTGCTCGGCGAACTCCTTGTAGTCCTCGAAGCGGTCGTCGCCGCTCTGCGTGGCGCGGCCGCTGCGTCGCATCCCGTCGCACAACTGCTCCAGCCGGCCGAGCGTGCCGTCGTCGAGCTCGGTCGCGGCGCGGTGCGCGGCGTACGGCTCCAGCAGCCGCCGCATCTCGAAGAGCTGCTCCAGTCCGGCGGCGTCGAGCAGGGGAGTCGCGGTGTACCCCTTCAGCGCCTTCTTGACGACGAGACCCTCCGATTCGAGTCGCGCGAGCGCCTCCCGCACCGGGGTGGGCGAGACGTTGAGCTGCCTGGCGATGCCGTCGATGCTGGCCCGGCTGCCCGGCTCGATGACCTGGTCCATCAGCAGGCCGAGCACCGCGTCGTAGACGTCATCGGCCAGCGCCCTGCGCGCGGGCAGGAAGTGCTCACCGGATGGGATGGTCATGGGCACATCCTAGGTCGGCCCTCCGCGGCTCATGCGACCCGGGCGGCGTCGACGGCCTCGAGGTCCCACTCGATGCCGAGCCCCGGAGCGGACGGCGCAATCGCTCGTCCGTCCTTCACGGTCAGCTCGGACTGCGTGATGGCGCGCAACTGCGGGATGTGCTCCAGGTACAGCGCATTCGGAACGGCGCAGCACAGGGAGACGTGCAGCTCCATGAGGAAATGCGGCGCGACGGACACGTTGAACGCCTCGGCCAGGTGGGCGACTTTCAACCACGGCGTGATGCCGCCGACCCTGGCGACGTCGACCTGCACGATCGACGCCGCCTCCGACTGCAGGTACTCGCGGAAGTGCCCGACCGAGTACATCGACTCGCCGACCGCGATCGGCACGCTGGTCGAGGCGGCCAGGCGCCGGTGACCGGAGATGTCGTCGGCCGGGAGCGGCTCCTCGAACCAGAAGATGTCGAGCTGCTCGAACAGCGCGGCCCGGCGGATCGCCTCGGCGGCGGTGAGCGACTGGTTGGCGTCGACCATGATGTCCATCGTGTCGCCGACGGCCGCACGGACGGCGGCGAGCCTCTCGTGGTCTTCGCGGGCCCGGGGTTTCCCGACCTTGATCTTGACACCGCTGAGTCCCCGGCGCTGCGACTCCAGCGCCTGCGTGACCAGCTCGTCGGTGGTGAAGTGCAGCCAGCCGCCCTCGGTGTCGTAGAGCGGAATGTCGGGCTGCGCGCCGCCCGCTGCGACCCATAGGGGCATCCCGGCCGACCGGCACCGAGCGTCCCACACCGCCGTGTCGACCGCCGCGAGGGCGAGGGAGGTGATCACCCCGACGGTCGTGGCGCGGGTGGCCGAGTGGAGCGTGCGCCAGATCTCCTCCGGGCGGTTGACGTCCATCCCGAGGACCACCTCCAGCAGTGTCTCGCGGAGGACGCTGAGGACGGCACGGCCGCCGGTGCCGATCGTGTAGCTGTAGCCGAGTCCGTCCACCCCGCCGGCGGTGCGCAGCCGGACGAAGATCGTTTCCTGTTTCAGGAACGACTGGACCGCGTCGGTGCGGACGGTCTCCACCGCCAGGTCGCTGAGCCAGGCTTCGGCGCTGACGATCGTTCCGTCGGTCATGGGACTCCGGTCTCTCTAAGGGCTGGAATGCTATTGCCTATAGGATATTGCAGTGACCATCGATGCGCATCTCCACCTCTGGGATCTCGAGCACGGCCACTATGCCTGGCTCGCACAGGCACCGGAGAAGATCAACCGCACGTTCGGCATCGGCGAGGTCGAGCCACAGTTGCGCGCGTCCGGCGTCGACCGCGCGGTGCTGGTGCAGGCCGCGAACACGGCCGAGGACACAGCGGCGATGCTCGCTGTCGCCGCAGACGCGCCGGTCGTCGCGGGCGTGGTCGGCTGGGCGGACCTGCTCGATCCCGACGGGCTCGCCGCGACGCTGGATGACTACGCGGCGTCGGGCCCGCTGGTCGGCTTGCGCCACCTGATCCACGACGAGCCGGATCCGGACTGGCTGGGGCAGCCGCAGGTGCGCGCGTCGCTCGCGCAGCTCGCCTCCCGCGATCTCACGTACGACGTGGTCGGCGTGCTCCCGCGCCACCTCGAGCATGCGATCGGACTGGCCGACGAGCTGCCCGGGTTCCGGCTGGTGATCGACCATCTCGGGACGCCGCCCGTCGGTGACGGCGCGCCCCGCGCGTCCCGCTGGAGCGACCTGATGACCGAACTCGCGGCGCGGCCGAACGTCTTTGTGAAGCTCTCCGGGCTGACCACGTTGGGTCCGGCGGCCCGGGCGTCGATCGACGAGCTGCGGCCGTTCAGCGACATGGCGCTGGAGACGTTCGGCCCCGGCCGCCTCCTGTTCGGCGGCGACTGGCCGGTGTCCACGCTCGCGTCGACCTACGCCGAGACCATGCGCAGCACCCTCGCGCTGCTCTCCGGCCTCGATGAGGATCAGCGACGCGAGGTGCTCGGCGGCACTGCCGAAAGGGCCTACCGCCTGCGCTGATCGTCAGGTGCGGGGCCGGAGCGAGTACATCCCGCCGTCGACCGGCAGGATGACGCCGTTGCTCGATCCGGAGGTCGGCGACGCGAGGTAGGCGACCGCCTCCGCGACCTCCTGCGGCCGGACCAGGCGCCCGCTGGGCTGCCTCGCCTCGAGGGCTGCACGCTCCGCGTCCGGGTCCGCCGCCGAGTCGAGCAGTCGTCCCACCCAGGGTGTGTCGGCGGTGCCAGGAGCCACCGCGTTGACCCGGATGCCGAGCGGCAAGCAGTCGGCGGCGATGGCCAGCGTCATCGCCGAGATGGCGCCCTTCGACGCGGCGTACAGCACACGCTGGGGCAGGCCCGCCCAGGCGACGATGGAGCTCGTGAGCACGACCGCAGGCGAAGGCGACTTGCGCAGGTGCGGCAGCGCGTGACGGACCGTGCGGGCCGAGCCGATGACGTTGACGTTCAGCACGCGCATCCACTCGTCGTCGTCGTTCGCCTCGATGTCGCCCTGCGCGCCGATGCCGGCGTTGGCGATCACGATGTCGAGGCGTCCGGCCTCCCCGACCACCCGGCCGATGGCGTCGCGGACGCTGGCGTCGTCGCCGATGTCGCAGAGCACTCCCGTGTGCGGCGCTTCCACCGCGTCGGGGTTGAGGTCGAGCGCGAAGACGCGGGCGCCGTGCGAGGCGAGTTCGTCCGCGATCGCCCGGCCGAGGCCGGAGGCGCCGCCGGTGACGGCGGCGACGAGTCCGTCGAAGTGGGACATGGGTTCTCCTTGCAGGTCGAGGGCAGGCTCAGGACGCGGGACGGACGACGGAGCGGTGCTCGCCCATTCCCTCGATGCCGAGTTCGACGATGTCGCCGGCTGCGAGGTAGGGGAAGCGGCCGGACAATCCGACACCCTCCGGGGTCCCGGTGTTGATGAGGTCTCCGGGCTCCAGCACCATGAAGCGGCTGAGGCGGTGCACGATCTCGGCGACGCCGAAGATGAGGTCGCTCGTGGACGACTCCTGCCGGCGCTCGCCGTTGACGCGGGAGCGGATGGACAGGCCGGATCCGTCGCCGACCTGCGCGGTCGGCACGAGCCACGGCCCGAGCGGGTTGAACGTCTCGAAGCTCTTGCCCTTGCTCCACTGCCCGAGCGACCGCTGGAGCTGGTACTCGCGCTCCGACACGTCGTTGGCCACGGCGAAGCCGGCGACATGCGCCAGCGCCTCCTCGGGCGAGTCGAGGTAGCGGGCGCGGGTTCCGATGACCGCGGCCAGCTCGACCTCCCAGTCGGTGGTCGTCGAGCCGGGCGGCAAGAGGATGTCGTCGTACGGGCCGACGACGGTGTTGGGGTGCTTGTAGAAGACCACGATGTCGCTGGGCGGCTCGGATCCGGACTCGCGCGCATGGGCGGCGTAGTTCATCCCGATGCAGATGACGGCTTGGGGCCGGGCGATCGGGGCGCCGATGCGGAGCCCGGTCGGGTCGAGCTCGGGCAGCTCGCCGGCGGCCGCTGCCGCCTCGGCCCGCGCGAGGCCGTCCGCGGCGAGGAAGGGGCCGTCGATGTCTGCCGTGAGCGGGCGGAGATCCCAGGTGGTGGTGCCGTCGCTGACGGCGGGAATCTCGACACCGGGTTCACCGAGGCGCAGGAAATGCATGGGGTTCCTTTCAGACGACGAGGGAGCGGATGGCGGTCGCGGCGGCGCCGCGCGCCCAATCCTCGAAGGTGTGGGGCCGGACGACGATACGGCAGCGGTCGGCTGATCCGAACACGTGCTCGGCGTAGGTGCGGCGAAGCGTCTCCTCGAACAGGTCGAAGTTGGCGACGCCCTCCCCGCCGATGATGACGAGTTCGGGGCCGACCATGTTCACCAGGCTGGCGATGGCGGCGCCGATGACGGCGCCCGCTTCACCGAACGCCTGGACGGCCGCGGTGTCGCCCGCGCGGGCCAGGTCGACCGCCTCCTCGAGGGAGACGGGGCTGTCGTGTGCGGCGGAGACGGCGGCGACGATCGCGCTGCTCGCGGCGACCGCCTCCACGCACCCGCGCCGCCCGCACGCGCAGATGCGGTCCCGCGACGTGAGGGGAAGGTGGCCGATCTCGCCGGCCACGCCGTAAGCACCCTCGACGACCTCGCCGTTCAGGTGCAGGCCGCTCCCGATTCCGCGGCCGATGGTGACGATCGCGAACGAACTGGTGCCGAGTCCCACCCCGAACCAGTGCTCGCCGATGGTGAGGGCGCTGACATCGTTCACGACCACGATGCTCGGGCTGAGGCGCTCACGCAGGGACGCGCCGAGGTCGACGCCCCGCCAGCCCATCTGGGCTGAGTCTCTGACCACACCGGTCTCGCTGTCGACGTCGCCCGACACGGCGACGCCGATGCACGCCAGTCGGGACTTCAGGCCGCCGAGCCCCTCATGGAGGCGTCCATACAGCTCCACGATGGCGTCGGCGACCGCGACCGGATCGTGCGAGGTGAGCGGCAGCCGGTCGGAGCTGATGATGCGGGTGGTGAGGTCGGTCGCGACGCCGACCAGTTCGTCGACGTTGACCTTCACACCCAGGGCGACGACGGCGTCCGGCACGACCGCGACCGGATTCACGGGCCGGCCGGGGAGACCGGTCGGCGTCGCCTCGAGGGAGTCGTTGACGAGGCCCGCGGCGACGAGCGGGGTGACCGCCTTGGTCACGGCGGCCTGCGACAACCCGGTGAGCCGGGAGACGTCGATGCGGCTGATCGGACTGCGGGTGAGGATGGTGGTGAAGACGCGGGTTGCCGCATCCGACGACGATCCGAGCAGCGCGGTCCGCGTCTGCGTCTCGTCGTTCATGGGTTCTCCGTGCATCACCTGAAGGATGCCTCACATTCGCCCCCGCCGGGGATATCGAGGTCGATCTGGGTGGTCCCGTAGCGCACCCGGACCTCGCGCGGCGCTGGGCGCACGTTGTGCAGCACCGCCGACTCGAGGCGTCCGCCGGACCAGACGAGGTCGACGGTCAGGCCGCCGCGCGCGCCGAGACCCCTCACGTGGCCGTCGGGCCACGCCGTGGGGAGCGCGGGCAGCAGCTGGACGATCCCCGCGTGGCTCTGCAGCAGCAGTTCTGCGATCGCCGCCGGGAACCCGAGGTTGCCGTCGATCTGGAACGGGGGATGCGTGCTGAAGAGGTTCGGAAGGAGACCGCCCCACTCGGAGCCGTCGACCGGTCCGTGGCGGCGCGCGTCGCCGTCGTAGGGCGTGAGCGCCTGATCCAGCAGGTCGTGCGCCGCGTCGCCGTCGCCCAGGCGGGCGCGGAGCGCGATCTTCCACGCCCACGACCATCCCATCGCTCCGGGCCCGCGGGCATCGAGGAACCGCCGCGCAGCCTCGGTGAGGGCCGGCGTGTCCTGCGGAGTGATGAGGTCCAGGGGGTAGAGACCGACCAGCGCCGACAGGTGGCGGTGGGCGGGCTCGTGCTCCGTGACCTCCTCGGACCATTCGAGCAGTCGTCCGTCGCCGCCGATGCCGGGTTCGGGCAGGGCGGCGAGCGCCGCCTCGATCTCGGGGCGCAGCGGGTCTTCCGCGCCGAGCACGTCGAGCGCTCGGAGCGTGCGCTGGAAGAGGGATTGGATCAGCTCGCGATCCATCGTCGCCGTGAGGCCGAGCGCGCGGGGCGTCCCGTCTGCATCGACATAGGAGTTCTCCGGGGAGGTGGAGGGAGCGAGGAAGGCGACGCCGTCCTCGCCCACCTGCAGCCAGTCGAGGCAGAACTCCGCGGCCCCGCGCAGCAGCGGCCAGATCCGCTCGCGCAGCAGCTCATCGTCGGCGGCGAACTCGTAGTGGTCCCAGAGCGAGTGGGTGAGCCAGACGCCACCCATCATCCAGATCGCCCAGCTCGGCGCTCCGTGTCCCATCCCGACGGGCAGGCTCCAGCCCCACAGGTCGCTGTTGTGGTGCGCGACCCAGCCGCGGCAGCCGTAGAGCTCGCGGGCGACGTCGCGGCCGGTAGCGGCGAGGCGCTCGACGAGCGCGATCAGGGGCTCGGCGTTCTCGGTCACCCCCAGCGGGCCGGCCGCCCAGTAGTTCATCTGGGTGTTGATGTTGATCGTGTAGTTCGAGGACCACGCGGGACGCAGCTCGCCGTTCCAGATTCCCTGCAGGTTCGCGGCGGGGCCGCCGGCCCGCGACGACGACGTGAGGAGGTACCGGCCCCACTCGGCGGCGATGGTCGCCTTCAGGCCGTCGTCACTCCCGCGAAGGATATCGGACTCCACATCCCACCGTCCCTCGCGCCTGCCGCCGATCGCGAACCGCGCCGCCCTCGGATGACGCGGTTCGTCATCCGAGAGTGGTTCCGAGGCCCCGGCGAGAGCGCCGAGGACGCGGGACCTGGCGCGGTCCCGGATCGTCTCCGTGGAGACGGTCCGCCACTCGTCGTCCGCGCCGGCCCACCACGACTCAGCGCGGGTCGACGACGAGAGGGCGATCAGCAGGCGACGGGCATGACGGACGGTGAGACCCGAATCTCCCGTGTCCGTCGTGCCGTCACTTCGCACCGCGAGGATCGCGGCGGCGAAGCCGTCATACGTTCCGTCGTCCGGCTCTGCGTAGCGCAGCGGCGGGACGACGGACTGTTCGTGAAGCGGTGCGCCGTCGATGGGGACGGCGATGTCCAGCGACAGCGTCCCGTCGGCCACGGTGCGCGTGAGCTCGCGGAGCGGTGTGCTCAGGGCGATGCGGACCTCCGGGATCGGCGCATCCGCGATGAGCTCGATGAGCAGGGTCCTGTCCACGACGCGGGATGTCCTGTGAACCCGGACAGCACCGATTTGCAGCGACTCCTCGACGACGTCGCGGTCGAGGTCCAGCACACGCGCAGGAGAGCCCTCCTGGACCGTAGCCTCTGGCAGCTCCACGGACACGTCCACGAACGGGAGGAATTCCTGGCTGTAGCGTCCCTCGAAGGTCATCAGCAGATCCTCCGCCCGGTCGAGGTCGCCGCGTGCGAGCGCTGCTCGGACCTCGCGGAGCCGGTCCGGCCCCGCGCCCTCGGCGACCACGCGCCGGAGTTCCTCGGCGGGTGTGCTGGGTGTGCCCGACCAGACCGTGGAGTCGTTCACCTGATAGCGACCGGTCGCACCGCCGAAGACCATCGCACCGAGGTGCCCGTCGCCGATCGGGATGGCTTCTTCCCAGTGCGTGGCAGGCTCGCGCCAGGCGAGTCGAAGGGTCTCTTCGTCGCCGGAAAGCGGCATGGCCGGTGTGTCGGAGATCATCATCGGTCTTCCTTGTCGGGGTTGCAGTTGACACATTAGGCATGGTTAATTGACACTGTCAAATAACCGACATCCTCTAGGAGCCCCTTCATGCTCGACGGCTATGGCGCCGTTCTGGCCCTGCGTGCCGCAGGCACCTCCCTCGTCCTCGACACGGCGGGACGTGTGCCGCGCGTCCTGCACTGGGGGTCCGACGTCGGGGTGCTCGATGACGCGTCGGCGGAGGCCCTTCGCGAGACGGCCGGCCCGGCCGTCCTCAACAACTCGCCGGACATCCCGCGCGCGTTCAGCCTGTGGCCCACCGAGTACGAGGGATGGGCGGGCACGCCCGCGCAGGAGGGTCACGCGGCCGGAACGGCCACCACGCCGCGTCCGCGGACCGAGGCCGTGCGCTATCGCGACGAGGGCGAACAGGGCGGTGCCATCGAGATCGAGCTCGCCGACGAGATGACCGGCCTGCGGTCGACCATGACGCTAGTCCTCGATCGCTTCGGGGTGCTGTCCGTCGACGTGGCCGTGATCCGCGACGGCGCGCTGGCGCGCGACGGTGCGGAGACGCCCTACACGCTCGACGCCCTGCGCGTTCTGCTGCCGGTGCCGGAGCGGGCCGTCGACGTGCTCGACTTCACCGGCAAGTGGTGCCGGGAACGGGCGCCGCAGCGCGGCCCGCTGTTCTTCGGCAGCCACGTGCGACGCGCCCACCGCGGCAAGCCGGGCCACGACGCGCCGTTCCTGGTCGTGGCCGGAACCCAGGACCTCGGCTTCACCCGGGGAGAGGCGTGGGCGACCCATCTGGCCTGGAGCGGAGACGGAGAATACGTCGTCGAGCGCTTCACCGAGGGCGCCGGGGCGTTCTCGGCCACGCTCGGTGTCGGCGAGGGGCTGCGCCCGGGCGAGATCGCCCTCCGGGACGGCGACCGGTACGTCGCACCGACCGCGCTCTTCGTGTGGTCCGGCGCCGGGCTGGATGGGATCGCCGACCGGCTGCACCGTCGCCTGCGTGCGCGCCCGTCGCATCCCCGTTCTCCGCGCCCGCTCACGCTCAACTCGTGGGAGGCGGTGTACTTCGATCACGACCTCGACCGCCTCACCGCGCTGGTGGAGCGCGCGGCGCGGGTCGGGGTCGAACGGTTCGTACTCGACGATGGATGGTTCCACGACCGTCGTGACGCGAACGCCGGCCTCGGCGACTGGGTCGTCGACCGCACGGTCTGGCCCGACGGCCTCACGCCGCTGGTCGACCGCGTCCGGGAGAACGGGATGCAGTTCGGCATCTGGTTCGAGCCGGAGATGGTCAACCTGGACTCGGACCTGGCGCGCGCGCATCCCGAGTGGGTGCTCGGACCGCGCGAGCTCGGGGCGCCGGCGCGCGATCAGTACGTGCTCGACCTCACCCGCCCCGACGCTTACGAGCACGTCCTCGGCCAGATCAGCGCGATCGTCGACGAGTACGCCGTCGACTACATCAAGTGGGATCACAACCGCGACCTGTCCGAGGCGGTCAGCGGCTACGCGGGCATCGACCGCCCCGCGGTGCACGAGCAGACGCTCGCCCTGTACCGGATGCTGGACACGCTCCGCGCTCGGCACCCGCACCTCGAGATCGAGACCTGCTCGGGCGGTGGCGGACGCGTCGACCTCGGGATCCTGCAGCGCACCGATCGTGTCTGGGCCTCCGATTGCAACGACCCGGTCGAACGCCTGCAGATCGAGCGCTGGACGCGGATGCTGGTCCCGCCGGAGCTCATCGGCTCGCACTTGGGCGCGGCCCGCTCGCACACCACCTCCCGGCGAACGGATCTGTCCTTCCGGCTGGTCGTCGCGCTCACCGCGCACGCCGGCATCGAGTGGGACCTGCAGGAGGCGGACGACGACGAGCTGGAGGCGATCGCCCGCTGGAGCGCGGTCTACCGCGAACTGCGTGACCTCATCCACTCCGGCCGGGTGGTCAACGCCGACCTGGCCGATGACGCCACCGCACTGACCGGCATTGTGGCCCAGGACGGCGGCCGCGCGCTCTACACCTGGGCGCGCCTGGCAACCTCGGCGCCGGGGCAGTCCGGGCGGGTCCGGTTCCCGGGGCTCGACGCGGACGCCCGGTACACGGTCCGCATCCGGCACGAGTTCGGGGAGGCCAGCCGGCACCAGAGCGCGGATCCCTCCTGGATCGCCGCCGCCCACGCCCCACAGGGTGTGACGCTGCCCGGCTCCGTTCTCGCCGTGGCCGGTGTGCCCATGCCCACCCTCAATCCGCAGCAGGGGATGCTGTTCGACCTGATCCGCCACTGACCCGGGCGACGCGTTCGCTCCCCACCCACAGACGGCCCACCGCATCACCGCTCGACGCGCCGACGCGCCGGGCTCTTCAGAGAGGAAGAACGCATGACCCGCATGACACCACGCGCGCGTCGCGGCCTGCAGGCCGCGACCGTGATGGTCGCGGCGCTGGGACTGATGGCGGGTGCTGCGCTGCCCGCCACAGCGACACCCGCGACCACGCCCGAGCCGACCTCCACGCCGAGCGCCACGCCAAGCGCCACTCCGACGCCGACCGAGACGCCGACGACGAGCGCCACGCCGAAGCCGAGCACCACGCCGAAGCCGAGCACCACGCCGAAGCCGACGGCCGCGCCGAAGGCGACCGCCACATCCAAGACGGCCGACGTCCCCAGGCCCATCCCACCCGCGGCCTCCACCGCCGACCCGTGGGCCCAGAAGCCGTACCTGGGCTGGAGCAGCTACAGCATGCAGGTCTACTCGGGCAACTCCAAGTGGATCACCGCCGACCAGATCATCGCCCAATCCGACGCGATGAAGGCCAAGCTGGGCAAGGCCGGCTACGACCGCATCAACGTCGACGCCGGCTGGAACGACGGGGTCGACGCCAACGGCCGGCCCACTCCGAGCGCGACCCTCTACCCGCAGGGGCTGAAGAAGGTCATCGACCACGTGCACGCCAACGGCCAGAAGTTCGGCGTCTACCTGATCCCCGGCATCTCGCTGGAGCTGGCTGACAAGGCGTACCCGATCGCGAACGCGCCGGGATGCACCACGCACGACATCCTGAAGCAGCCGCTCCAGCAGGCCGACTACTGGAAGATCGGCTACCGAATCGACTTCTCGAACCCGTGTTCGCAGAAGTACATCGACTCCATCGTCGACGAGTTGGCGGCCTGGGGCGTGAACTTCGTCAAGTTCGACAGCGTCACCCCCGGTTCGGGCATCAGCGACGGCTCGGTGGATGCGCGCGACGACGTCGCCGCGTGGTCGAAGGCGCTGAAGGCGCACAACATCTGGTTCGAGCTGTCCTGGGCGCTCGACATCAACTACGCCGACTACTGGAAGCAGTACGCGAACGGCTGGCGCGTGGACTGGGACGTCGAGTGCTACTGCAGCGGCGAGGCCCTCACCCAGTGGGACAACATCAACCGGCTCTTCCCGCGAGCGGCCGACTGGTGGCGGCACGCAGGTCCAGGAGGCTGGAACGACTTCGACTCCCTCGATGTCGGCAACGGCAAGATGGACGGCCTCACCCCGGATGAGCGGCGCACGGCCACCACGCTGTGGGCGATCTCGGCCGTGCCGATGTACACCGGCAACGACCTGACGAACCTTGACAAGCTGGGCGTCGACCTGCTCACCAACCCCGAGGTCGTCGCCGTCGATCAGGCCGGCGTGCCCGCCCGTCCCGTCGCCACGACCTCGAAGCAGCAGGTCTGGTACGCCCTGAACGCCGACGGCAGCTACACCGTCGCGCTGTTCAACCTCGGCCGCGCCGAGTCGGATGTGACCGCGAAGTGGTCCGACATCGGACTCACCGGCCCGGCGACGGTCCGCGACCTGTGGGCCCGCAAGGACCTGGGCCGCGCCGCCACCGGCTTCACCGCCTCCGACGTACCGATCCACGGCGTCCGGCTGCTGAAGGTGACGCCGGGCAAGGGCGCGACCGCGACGGTCAACGACGACGCACTCGGGATGAAGTACGGCGGCACGTGGACCCGCAACGGCGGGGCCGAGGTCGCCGCGACCTCGCAGCCGCTCACGGTGAACGTGACGGACACGGGCACGCCCGCGCCATCCACCTCCACCGGGCCGACGCGCACCACGAGCGTCAACGACTCCGACCCGGGGATCGTCTACTCCGGCCAGTGGGGCTACAGCAACGGCCGCAACTTCGGGGACTACCAGGATGACGTGCACTACGCCGAACATCCCGGCAGCGACTCGTTCTCGTACACGTTCACCGGCACCGGTGTCTCGTACGTGACCGAGCTCGACTCCTCGGAGGGCGACGCGGACGTGTACATCGACGGGCAGCTGGTGAAGACGATCAGCGCTCACATCCCGACCGCTTCGCACACCGCGCAGCAGACGGTCTTCACGACGAACGCCCTCACCAACGGGCAGCACACGCTGCGCGTGGTGATGAAGTCCGGCCAGTTCATGCTGATCGACCGGCTGGATGTGATCCAGCCGAACCTGATCGACCCGTCCTCGGTGTCCTTCGACACCAAGGCGCCGGCCCCGGCGACCTTCTCGGTCCTCCGCGACCCCGACGAGTTCACCGGGATCACAGCGAACGGGAAAGCGCTCGCGAAGGGCACCGACTACACCGTGTCCGGGTCCACCGTCACGCTGAGCACGAAGTACCTCGAGACGCTCCCCGTCGGCGCCACCACGGTGAATGTCGGCTTCCGGGGCGATTACCTGGACGACATCCACTCGACGAAGGATGCCGGCGCTTCGGTGTCGTACGCCTTCACCGGGACAGGTGTCGACTGGGTCGGTCCGAGCGGTCCCGACCAGGGGGTCGTCGACGTGTACATCGACGGCAAGCTCGTGAAGCGCGTCGACACGCACAGCGATACCCGTCGCACGCAGCAGACGCTGTTCAGCACTTCGGGGCTGCGCAACGGCAAGCACACCTTCATGGCCGTGAAGGAGTCGGGCGACGTGATGCGCACGGACGCCGTCCGCTACACCGTCCGCTGATCCACCGGGTGGGCCGGGCACAGTGCCCGGCCCACCCCTTGCTCTGGAGCACCGCAATGAAGATCACGCACGTGGACGCATTTCGCGTCCCCGTCCCGCCCGCCGACCCGCCCTTCCGCTGGCGGACGGGGCTGAGCGGCAGCCCGGCGAGCGGGGACGGCGCCGTCCTCCGCATCGGCACCGACACCGGTGCAGAGGGTGTCGCGTTCCTGTCGCGCCCGGGCGCGTGGGCGATGCTCTCGTACCTCACCGAGAGTGTCTTCCGGCCGGAGCTGATCGGAGCGGATCCGCTGCAGCGGGAGTGGCTGTGGCACCGGGTGTGGGAGCTCGACCGCATTCACGAGCTGCCCCTCTTCGTCCTCGGGCTGGTCGACACCGCCCTCTGGGACCTCGCCGCGCGCCTGCACGACCTCCCGGTCTGGCGGCTGCTCGGAGGCTTCCGCACGGAGATCCCCGCGTACGCGTCGACGAGCACGTTTGCCGACATCGCCGAGTTCCTCGACGTGGCCGACCAAGCCCTCGCACTCGGTTACCGGGGCGTGAAGCTGCACGCCTGGGGTGACGCCCGCCGGGATGCCGAGCTGTCCCTCGCGCTGCGCGAGCACGTAGGCGACGGGATCCCCCTCATGTACGACGGATCCGCCGGGTTCGATCTGCCCGACGCGCTCTACCTCGGCGACGCACTCGCAGACGCCGGGTACCTCTGGTACGAGGAGCCGATGCGCGAGTTCAGCGTGACCGCGTACGCGCAGCTGGCCCGGTCCGTTCGCATCCCCCTGCTGGTGGGCGAGACCTCCGACGGCGCTCACATGAACTCCGCCGACTTCATCCGTGCAGGCGCCGCGACGTTCGGTGTCCGCACGAGCTCGAACCTGCGCGGCGGCATCACCGGCGCCATGCGCACCGCGCACCTCGCCGACGCCTTCCTGCTCCGGGCCGAGGTGCACGGCTCCGACATCCCGACGCATCATCTCTGCATGGCGATCTCGAACACGACCTATTACGAGTCGCTCGTCACCTCGAATCCGGTTCGCCGTGAGCCGGCGGTCGACGACGACGGGATGCTGCGCGCCCCGACCGCTCCCGGCATCGCCCTCCCCGCAGGGCTCGACCACCCGGCCGGCCTGGAACGGTTCGCCGCATGAGCCGTCCCGAGTTCCCGGCCCTGCTCGGTCGCGAGCCGCTGCCGACGCCCGACGACTACGACGAGTTCTGGGCGGAGGCGCTGGATGGCGCCCGCCGGCACCCGCTCGACCTCCGCCGTGAGCCGGTCGACACTGGCCTTTCCGCCATCGACGTGTTCGACGTCTCGTTCGCCGGTCACGACGGCCGGCGGGTGCGCGGCTGGCTGCGGCTGCCGCATCACCGCACGGGCCCTGTGCCGGCCGTGGTGCACGCGAACGGTTACGGCGCAGGCCGCCTCTCGCCGATCGACGACCTCACCTGGCCGGCGGCCGGGTTCGCGCAGCTGCTCCTCGACACCCACCGGCAGGGCGGTGGCAGCACCGGGCACCTCCTGGAGGGCATCGAGGACCCCCGCACCTCGTATTACCGGGGCGTCTTCGTGGATGCCGCGCGTGCGGTCGACGCCCTGCGCTCGCTCGCCGAAGTGGACGGGTCGCGCGTCGCGGCGATCGGAAACAGCCAGGGCGGCGGTATCGCCCTCGGCGTCGGCGCACTGGTGCCGGACCTCGTCGCCGTGCTCGCCCAGGCGCCGTTCCTCACCGACGCGCCGGACGGCATCCGGCTGGCGGCTCAGGGACCGTGGCTCGAGGTGCGCGAGTACCTCAGCGAACATCCCGATCGCGCCGAGGTCGTCGCCCGCACGCTCTCGTACGTGGACGGGGTGACCTCCGCCCGGCACGCCGTCGCGCCCGGCTGGATCAGCGACGGACTCGACGACGACATCTGCCCGCCGGAGACGGCGCGCGCGGCGGCCGACGCCTACGCGGCCTCCGTCACCTTCAGAGAGTGGCCCGGGGCCGGGCATGAGGCCGGCGGAACGGCCGACCGCCAGGGTGCTCTGGCCGTCCTTCGCGAACGGTTCGGGATCGGCACGGCCGGCGGAACCGGGAGCGACGCATGACGCGGCGGCTGCGTTGGGAGGGACCCCCCAGCCGGTGGATCGACGGGTGCCCCATCGGCAACGGCCGGCTCGGTGCGATGATCCTCGGCGGGACGGACGGCTTCCACCTGCAGGTCAACGACGGCACCGTGTGGTCGGGAGCGCCCGATGCGTGGCGCGCCGAGCTCGATGCGCTGGTGCGCGGCGGAGCGGGCCCGGAGGCGCTCGAAGAGGTGCGGAAGGCCGTCCGGGAGGATCGCCTGCAGGACGCCGAGCGCAAGCTGATGGCGTTCGAAGGCACCTACAGCCAGGAGTTTCTGCCGTACGTCGACCTGCGGGCGCGGTTCAGCGCGGCGGGCGCATCCCTCGCCTTCGAGCAGCGCACACTCGACCTGGAGGACGCCGTCTACGCCGACCGCATCCGCAACGATCTTGTGTCCGTCGTGCGCCGATCCTGGGCGAGCCGGCCTGACGATGCGATCCACGTCGAGCTCACCACGGAGCGCGGGCGATTCGACGTCTCGCTCCAGCTGACCACGCGACTGCGGCAGCGGTCGCTGCAGATCGCCCCCGGCATCCTGAAGGTCGGCGTCGAGGTCCCCGTGGACGGCGCGCCGCTCCACGAGACGGATGTCGACGCCTTCCGCTGGGCGGGTGACCCGGTTCGTCCCGGCCACCCCGCGGACGGCGTCATGGACGGCTGGGAGAACCTGGCGGCGGCGGTGGCGGCGATCACCAGCGACGGCGAGCAGACGGTCGTCGGTGAGGTCCTGGAGATCCGCGACGCCTCGACCGTGCGGATCGCGCTCGCCTCCTCGACGGCCGCGGAGGACTGGTTCCGCGATCGCAGCTACGCCCCCGGACTCGACCGGCACCTGACCCGAGCGACCGCGAGAGCGCGCGACGCCCTCCGGACGCCGGCCGACCAGGCCCTGCTCCGGCACATCGCCGACGTGCGCCCCCTCCTCACCGCCGCCTCCTTCCGGCTGGCCGGGACACCGGACGAGGTGGTCGTCGACCGTCTGCCGGCCGACGACGACCAGGCCTCCATCGCCCCTGCGCTCTTCCAGTACGGCCGCTACCTGCTCGTCTCCTCGTCCAGAGCGGGCGGGCCGGCGGTGAACCTGCAAGGGCTGTGGAACGACGACATCCGGCCGCCGTGGTCGTCGAACTACACGACGAACATCAACGTCCCCATGCACTACTGGGCCGCCGAGACGACCGGACTGGCGGACACCGTCGAGCCGTTGGTGCACCTGCTCGAGATCATGGCCGAGACCGGCGCCGTCACCGCGGACGCCCTCTACGGCGCTCGAGGATGGGTCGGCCACCACAACACGGACCTCTGGGGCTGGCCGCTGCCCGTCGGCCGCGGTCAGGCCGACCCCGCGTGGGCCATCTGGATGACCGGCGGCACCTGGCTGACGACGCACCTGATGGAGCACTTCCGCTTCACTCTCGATCGGGCGTGGCTGGAGGAGCGTGCGTGGCCCATCCTCCACGGGGCGGCAGCCTTCGCTCTGGACTGGCTGGTCGATGAGGGCGGACGGTGGCTCGTGACGAACCCGTCCACCTCTCCGGAGAACCACTTCGTGCACGGCGACGGCGACGGCGTCGCGGCGATCGACCGGGCGACGGCGATCGACCGCGCGCTGATCTCGCAGATCCTCGGCGATCTCGTCGAGGCCGCGGCCGTGCTGGGACGCGACGACGATGAGCTGGTCGTCCGCGCCCGTGCTGCCTCGCCGCGGATCGAACCGGACGCCATCGGCGCCGACGGCCGCATCCGCGAGTGGCACGTCGGTCGCGACGATCCGAACCCCGCGCACGGCCATTTCTCGGCGCTGGTGAGCCTGTACCCGCTCGGCCGTATCGATGCCGACCGCGACCCCGAGCTCGCGGAAGCCGCCGCCGCTTTCGTCTCCGGAAGGTCGCATCCCGCTGAGGGCTGGCCCTGGACCTGGTCGATCGCGCTTCGCGCCCGGCTGCGCGATGGAGCCGCGGCCGAGGCGGTGCTGCGCAGTACGTTCCTGCCCCCAGAGGGCGACCCGGAGCTGCGCGGTGCGGCGCGGTGGGCATGGGGCGGACTCGTCCCGACATTCCTGCGGGCTCACTGGCCGTTCCAGGTCGATGTGAGCCTCGGCGTCCCCGCTGCGATCGCCGAACTGCTGCTGCAGAGCCACGCCGGCGAGGTCGTGCTGCTACCGGCGCTTCCCCCGAGCTGGTCCGCGGGCTCTGCGGCCGGGCTCCGGGCGCGCGGCGGCGTCGCCGTCGAGCTGACGTGGGAGCACGGATCACTGGCGCGCGCGACCCTAACGCGGCTCGCGGGCACCGGCGAGGTCGTCATCCGACACGGGGATGCGCGCTTGGTGCTGACCCTCGAGCCCGGCGAGGAGGTGACGCTGGATGCCGACTCCTTCCTCCGCGCCGCGGGCTGACCGCGACAGTCGTCTCCCGCTCCCCCTCGGCCCGATCGGGTACGGCGCCGCGGCGCTCGGCAACCTCTACGGTGCCCGCCCGGACGACGTCTGGCGCGGCATCGTGCCCGCGGCGTGGGACGCGGGAATCCGCTACTTCGACACCGCGCCGCACTACGGCCTCGGACTCTCCGAGAGGCGCCTAGGGGAGTCGCTGCGCGGCCTTCCCCGCGACCACTACGTGCTCTCGACGAAGGTCGGCCGCCTCATCGAGCCGAACCCGGACTACCGCCCGGGAGACACCGACGTCGCGAACCTGTTCAACGTTCCCGCCACCGAGCGCCGACGCGTCGACTACTCCCGCGACGGCGTCCTGCGTTCGGTCGAGGACTCACTCGCGCGGCTGGGCGTGGACAGCATCGACCTCCTGCTGGTCCACGACCCGGACGAGCACGAGCGGGAGGCCCTCGACGCCGCCTTCCCGGCGCTCGACGAGCTGCGGTCGCAGGGTGTCATCCGTGCATACGGAGCAGGGATGAACCAGTCGGCGATGCTGACCCGCTTCGTCCGCGAGACGGACCTCGACGTGGTGATGTGCGCCGGTCGTTACACGCTGCTCGACCGCTCGGCCGCCGGAGACCTGCTCCCTGCGGCACAGGAGCGCGGCGTTCAGGTCGTGGTCGCCGCCGTGTTCAACTCGGGCCTTCTTGCGACAGAGCGGCCACTCGCTCACGCGCGCTTCGACTACGGGGAGCCGCCCGCCCACCTCGTCGCGCGGACGAACCGCATCGCCGACATAGCGGCCCCGTACGGTGTGACCGTCCCGCAGCTGGCCGCGCAGTTCCCCCTCCGCCACCCGGCCGTCTCGACCGTGGTGCTCGGCGCCGACACACCCGACCAGGTCTCGGCCAACGCCCGATTGAGGGACGCGCCGATTCCAGAAGAGTTGTGGGCGGAACTCGGAGAAGGCCCCGTATGACCGGTTGGAGGGACAATGTCCGGATGCCCCTCCTCGTCCTCCTCAATGGTGGCCCTGCTTCCGGGAAGAGCACTCTCGCGCACCTCTGGGCTCGCGAACGCCCCCTGGCCCTGTCGCTGGACGTGGATGTCCTCAGGGCGATGATCGCCGACTGGGAATCCCACCCCGTCGATGCGGGCCTTCGCGCGCGTGAACTCGCGCTCACGATGATCGCGGACCATCTGGCGCACGGGAGTGACGTCATCGTCCCGCAGTTCCTTGTCAACGCCACGTTCATCGATCAGCTCGAGGATGCGGCGGTGAAATCGGGTGCACGGTTCGTCGAGGTGGTGTTGCGAATTGGTTCGGCGTCACCGAGGGTTCGTCGACCGTCGCCAGCACATCCTTCGAGTCACGCCCGTCGATGGCGATCTCGACACATCCCTCGAGCGCCTCAGGAGAGCGATCGACGGTCGATGACTCTGTAGCCAGGGTTGCCGCACGCTGTCTACCGTGTGACCCATGAGCTCCCGGGACACCGACTACAGCGATCTGCGCGCACTGTTCATCAACACGACGCTGACCCGGTCGCCGGGCCGCAGCCACACGCAGTCGCTGATCGACGCCAGTGCGTCGATCATGGTCGAGAACGGGGTGGAGGTCGATCAGTTCCGCTCCGTCGACCACCCGATCGCTTCCGGCGTCTACCCCGACATGCGCGAGCACGGCTGGGAGGTGGATGCGTGGCCCGAGCTCTTTCCCCGAGTGCTCGCCGCGGACATCCTCGTGATCGCCGGCCCTATCTGGCTCGGCGACAACAGCAGCGAGACCAAGAAGGTGATCGAGCGGCTGTATGCGCACTCGAGCGAGTTGAACGAGAAGGGCCAATGGCTCTACTACGGCCGGACGGGCGGCTGCCTGATCACCGGCAATGAGGACGGCATCAAGCATTGCGCGTCCAACATCCTGTACAGCCTGCAGCACATCGGCTACGCGGTGCCGCCGCAGGCGGACGCCGGATGGATCGGCGAGGCCGGCCCCGGCCCGAGCTACGGCGACGACCTCGGCGACGGCGGTCGCGTGGGCTTCGACAACGACTTCACCAACAGGAACACGACCTTCCTCACCTGGAACCTCCTCCACCTCGCTCGTCTGCTGAAGGACGCGGGCGGCTTCCCCGCCTACGGCAACCAGCGCCGGGAGTGGGACGCCGGAACGCGCTTCGACTTCCCCAATCCCGAATACCGGTCCTGAGCAGCGGAGCGACGACGAAGGGCGCAGGGTCGATGACCCTGCGCCCTTCCTTCCGCGTGCTGCTCAGCCCTGACGGGCCTTCATCCGCGGGTTCTTCTTGTTGATGATGAACGTGCGGCCCCGGCGGCGCACTACCTGAGCGCCGGGCATCGCCTTGAGCGAGCTCAATGAGTTGCGTACCTTCATGACGGACCTCCCTTGTTGAAACCTATTCTCAATAACAACGGAGGACCGTGATTTATTCACCCGCGGCTACAACACCGGGCCGCACGAGTCGCCCACAATTGCGAGCACGTCCGGCGGCGGGAGGGACCAGCCGTGCTCTGCTTGGCGCTACCGTGGGGCCGCCTGAAACCCGGTGCTCCCGCTCTTACCTCACGGCTCGACCGGACGTGTCGCAAGCTCAGACCACTTCCGTGGTCGGTTTGTGACAACGATTAAGGCACATCCCACGGGCCGGAGCTGCGGGGTGGACGAGTTGCGCGTGAAGTGCTCGAATGAAGGATGACCTACGCCGTCGTATCCGTTCATACACCGCTGCCGGAACACCCCGCGGCGGTGCTCGACTCGATGCAGCGCTACGGCCACGTAGCCCGATCCCAGCCGGGCCTGGTGTGGACGGGTGTCGTGGATGACGACAGCGGACGGTTCGTGGGGATCGCGGTGTGGGAATCGGCTGATGCGGCGGCTGCAGCCCGAGGGGCGCTGATGGACGAGGTCGGCAACGACCCCTTCACGACGTGGGACGAGCGACCCATCGACAGTCTGCGTGGGCTGGTGCGCTGACCCGGCCGGTCGTGGTCAGTCGCGCTCCACCAGGAGGTGACGATCGAGCGCCACGGCGATCGCGTCCTCCCGGTTGGTAACCCCGAGCTTGCGGTAGATGCTGCGCAGCTGCGTCTTCACGGTGTTGGACGAGACGACCAACGCCGAGGCGATCTCGGCGATGGATCCGGTCTCCAGCAGTCGAGCGAGCACCGCGAGTTCGCGGCTGCTGAGCAGCAGATCCGGCCCCCGTGACGTGAGAAGCGCGCGGAGCGGCGCGGACTCCACCAGGTCGGAGTAACCGGCGTGGCGAAGCGCATCCGTGACCCTGGTGAAGTCGCTGCTCGGAAGCAGGGTGACAGCCAAGCGCTGCTCGGTGCGCTCGAGCAGCGCACCCAGGTGGTCGACGACCCCGCGGCTGCGGGCAGTGGGAGGAAACCGGGTCAGGATGGCCGCCTCGAGCGCCGCGGCCTCGGCCGCAGCCCGGGGCGTCAGGTGCTGCGCTGTCGCCAGCTTGAGCTGGTTCAGGGCCGATCCTGTCCGCTCCAGTGAGAGGTCCACCCGCGCCTGCTCGATGTGCCGAAGGGGACCGGGAGGGGCGTCCCGCTCGACGATCGCCGCCGCCGCATCCGGGTTTCCGAGCGCCAGCTGCAGGAGTGAACGGGTTCGGGCGAGGCGGCCGCGCGCCGTCGCGGACCGGCCCTCCGCGCCTCGCAACGACACGTAGGCCTCCAGACCGGCGAGGGCCTTCCCCGGCTGCCCTTCCACCAGGCCGACGGCGGCCTCCACCTCGGCCTCGGCGATCCAATGCTCGATCGTCTTGCGGTCGTGGACCAGGGCGTCCAGGTGCGCCCGCGCTGCCGCTGCATCGAAGGCTTCCAGGGCGAGCACGGCCTCCGCCAGCCGGTAGAAGGTTCCGGTGTACATGCTGCGCTGTCGATCGTTCCAGGGGCCGATCCGCGCATACTCGACAGCGGCGCGGGCCTCGGGAAGCTCGCCCTGGAACGCATGGATGCCGGCGGTCATCGCCAGGTTGCCGAACCCTGACGAGGGCGGTGTGGTGGGCGTCTCAGCCAGCCCCTTGGCGAAGGTCTCCAGGGCGCGATCCGTGTCGCCGCTGTAGTAGAGGGAGATGCCGACCTGCGCGTACATCCTGGGCAGATCCCGGACCCCGGAGCGCTCCTCATCGCTGAGGCGATCCAGCGCTTCGACCGCGGCCTGAGCCGCTTTCGCTGCCATCCCCAGCCGTCCCAGCAGGCGATAGGCCGCTGCCTCTGCGGACCGGATCAGGGCGCGGTCGACAGGGTTCAACGTCAGGTTGCGCGGGGCACGCGCGGCGCGGACGGCGATCACGAAGTACCGCAGGGCCCGGACGCGGTGATACCCCATCGTGTTGTAGATCAGCCCGAGCATCATCGCCAACAGCGGCTGCGATCGCAGCGCGGGGACGGGAGCCCGCTCCAGGAGGACCCGTGTCGCCTCGCCGTGCTCACTGACCAACGGGAACCACCCCGACCGGACGGCTGCCGAGGCCGCCTCCCAGTCGGTCCGATCGACCGCTGCCTTCAGCGCGTCGAGGGAGTCCCGTCCCGAGGAGGTGTGCTCCGATGCAATTCCACGATTCGCGTTCTCGCTCACTTGCCCTCCGCATCCCATTGTGCTGGACGGCCGGTCGGAATGTTCCGCCGAGTCCGAGTCAGTCGCACATTCGTGCCGTAGCGTTGTGCTGCTGAAGGGGGAGAGCCACGACACCGCAACCGATCGCCGCGGCCAGCTCCGTGCGTGTACGCCACGACGGCGCATCCGCGTGGACACCGGACGGCGTCGACGTCGAGGTCTCCCCGGGCGAGGTGCTGCTCGTCCTCGGCCCCAGTGGCTGCGGCAAGTCGACCTTCGCCCAGGCCTTCAACGGGCTGGTCCCGCACGCCGTCCCGGCGGAGCTGGAGGGGACCCTGACCATCGACGGTGTGCCGACGACCGAGGTGGGCATCGCTGAATTGAGCGTTCGGGTCGGGATGGTGTTCCAGGATCCGGAGGCGCAGCTCGTGACCCGCACGGTGTTCGACGAGGTGTGCTTCGGTCCGGAGAATCTGCTCGTGCCGGCAGCCGACGTCGAACGCCGCGCCGAGGCGGCGCTCCGTGCGGTGGGGCTCTGGGACCGGCGCGATGACGCCCCGGACATCCTCTCCGGCGGCGGCAAGCAGCGGCTCGCGATCGCGTGCGCGCTCGCCATGCAGCCGTCGCTCCTGGTGCTCGACGAGCCGACCTCCAACCTCGACCCGGCGGGCGCGGAGGAGGTCTATCGTCTGCTCGGCGAACTGATCGCCTCTGACCCGAGCCGGTCGATCGTGCTGGTCGAGCACGACATCGACCTGGCGTTGACGGTGGCGGACACGGTGCTCGTATTGGATGCCGGCGGGCGACCGTTCGCGAGAGGGCCGGTGCGGGAAGTGCTGCGGGCTCGCGCGGAGGAGCTGGACGAGCTCGGCGTCTGGCTTCCCGCTCCGACGTCGGCGGCTCTGCGGCTGAGGCGGGCGGGCGTTCGGATCGACGTTCTGCCGTTGACGGCGGTGGAGTTGTCGGAGGCGCTGGCCGGATCGGACATCAGCGGTCAGGAGGGGCCTGCGGCCGTGGTGCCCTCGTCACCGGACCCCGCGGTGGCCGTCCGCGACCTCACGGTGGCCGTCGGCGACCGCCGCATCCTGGACGACGTCTCGCTGCAGGTGGATCGGGGCGAGTTCGTCGCCATCGTCGGGCCGAACGGCGCCGGGAAGTCGACGCTCGTCCAGCTGCTCGCGGGGGTGCGCCGCGCGCCGCGCGGGTCGGTGGACGTGCTCGGGATGGATCCGTCCCGCAGGGCCGGACGGTCGGTCCGGCAGGCGGTGGGGTTCGTCTTTCAGAACCCGGAGCACCAGTTCATCGCCGATACCGTGGAGGCGGAGCTCGCCTTCGGACTGCGGCGGCGGCGGCTCACAGACGACGAGATCGGGGATCGGGTCGAGCGGATGCTGACCCGGCTCGACCTGGGCGCTCAGCGCACGGCCCATCCCTTCCTGCTCTCCGGTGGGCAGAAGCGCCGTCTCTCGGTCGGCACGGCTCTCATCGAGGATGCGCCCATCCTGGTGCTCGACGAGCCGACGTTCGGCCAGGACCACGCGCGCGCGAACGAGCTGCTCGACCTCCTCGCGCGGTTGAACGACGAGGGCACGACCGTCATCGTGGTCACGCACGATCTCGGGCTGATCGGCGAATACGCGACCCGCATGGTGATCCTCGACGGCGGGCGGGTGGTCGCTCAGGGCGAGACCGCCCGCATCCTGGGCGACCGGCGCCTGCTCGAGGAGCACGCGCTGCGGCAGCCGCCGCTCGCGCGGGCTCTGGCCGGACCCCGCATCCCTGCCGGGCTTCGCGGCCTGACGCGGCTGACCGACCTGCCGGGGGCGCCATGACGGCACCGGCCCTCCTCCTTACTGTGGCGCCGCCCAGCGCGTTCCTGTACCGACTCAACCCGTTGGCCAAGCTCGCGGCGGTCGTGCCGGCGTGGATCGGCTTGCTCGTCGCGCGAGACATCGGCGTATCGCTCGCGCTCGCGCTCGCCGCCCTCCTGCTCGTGCTCGTCGGGGCGCGGCCGCGGGGAGGGGCGCTCCTGCTTCTGCTGGTCGCCTTCCCGGCCGGCGTCCTCGTGACGTCCCTCGGGTTCGCGCTGTGGGCGCCCTCGTTCGGCGCCGGGCTCGCGACGGGTGTGCGGTTGGGAGCGCTCGTCGCCCTCGGTCTGGTGGGCGGGCTCACGACCAGCGGTCCCGACTTCGCGCGGGCGCTCACGGCGCAGCTGCGCATTCCGTATCGCTTCAGCCAGACGGCGGTCGCGGCGTTCCGGTTCGTGCCGCGGTCTGCTGCGGAACTCACCCTCATCCGGCAGGCGTTGAGGGTGCGCGGGGTGTTCCCCGGCCGCGGCCCGATCGCTGCGGTGCGGCGGGCTGCCGCGACGGTGGTGCCGCTTCTCGTGTCGAGCATCCGGCACGCCGATCGCGTCGCGCTGGCGATGGAGTCGCGGGCGTTCGGCGCGCATCCGCGGCGGACGGAACGACGGCCGGTGCGGTGGCGCACGGTCGACACGGGGTTCGTGGTCACGGGTTGGGTCGTGACGGCAGGCGTGCTGGTTCTGGTCTGAACGACCCGGAAACCGCCCCCACCCGGGGGTGATTCCGGCCCGCCCAGGGTGAATCGAGGGTGAAATCCGACCGTTCGGGCCCGGGATATCGACACACTCTGTGTAAATCCCGATTCCGGTCGTGTTCCCGCGCGCCCGCCCCGTTCTGCCCGAAGGACACCGCTTTGCTTACCCGTCTGCGTTCCCTCCTGCTCCTTTCCCCCGGCCGCCACAGCCGCCGCACGCTTCGCGCTCCGGCGAGTGTCGCCGCCGGCATCGTGCTGGCGCTGATCGGCGCCGTCGCCCTCGGGGTCCCCGCGGCCAACGCCGACGACCTCGGCTCCGGTGTGCTGAACCTCTCCAAGACGGCGAATGTCACCGAGGTGGAGCCGGGCCAGAGCTTCCTCTACACGCTCAACTACGGCTGCTCGTCGACGACCACCGGTTGCGTGAACGCGACGCTGACCGATCCGGTCCCGGCGCCGCTGCAGATCGTCGGCAAGCCGAACGTGGTGGGCGCGGGCAGCGTGACCACGACCGTGAACGGCAACACCGTGACGGTCGCGTTCGCGGACAACGTGCCCAACACGGTCCCGGCCAGCACGGGCCTCGCCGCGGGCACCACCGGGTCGGTGCAGATCCAGGTGACGATGCCGGCGGATGTGGACAAGAGCTTCGACGGGGTCCAGTTGACCAACACGGCCACGTTCCAGGCCACCAATGCCTCGACGGTCAGCGGCGCCGTGCCGGTCACCGTCCACGTGCCGGACGTGATCCAGGCGAGCGTCTCGAAGACCTGGACGCCCGGTTCGACGCAGTACAACCCGGGCGAGACCTCGCAGGTCGCGCTGTCCGTGACGAACACGTCCAACATCCCGGCCACCAGCCTCACCATCGCCGAGCCCACCGATCCGGCGGCGCCCAGCAGCACCTTCTCGTACTACGACCTGGCAGGATTCGGCGCCGTGACGTTCCCGGAAGGTTCGGACCAGGTGCAGGTGATCGCCCTCACCGCGGGCGGCCCGGCCGCCGGCCCCGTCGGCGCGACGCCGCAGCTGGCCGCCGGCGTGCAGCCGGGCGACGTGACCGGACTCCAGTTCGTGTTCTCCTCCAGCACCGGTGACACCATCGCGGCGGGAGGCGCGGCCGGCTCGGTCGCTCTCACCCTCGCCCAGCGCGCCACCGACCGCACCACCGCCGCCAGCCTCGTGACCGGCGGCACCCGCACCAACCAGGTCGGCGCGAGCGTCAGCACGCCGAATGGCGACGGCCAGGCGCCTCCGGCCTCGGCACAGCAGGTCGTGGCCCCGCTGACCGTGAGCGTCGCGGCCGACAAGTCGTTCGTCGAGCGGCAGATCCCGGCGGGCGAGTCCTCCGTCGGAACCCTCGTCGCGCGCAACACCTCCACCGGTCCGCTCATGAGTCTCACCGTCCGTGAGCCCGGAACCGGCAGCTTCTTCACCGACAAGGTCACCTTCGGCGGTTTCGCGACGGGTGCGGCCTGGCCGCAAGGCGCGACCGGCGCGACCGTGCAGTGGTTCGTCAACACGGGTACCGCTCCGGCCGACTCGTCCTTCGATGCAGCCTCCGGCCTGCCCGCCGCCCCGACGCTCACCGGCGGTCAGTACCTGACCGGTTTCCAGGTCGTCTACACGGGCACGATCGCCACCGGCGCCTCCGCCACCATCCCCTTCACCGTGAACACCACGACGGATTCCGGCCCGACCGGCTCCGGCTTCGTCAGCTACCCGAACACCGTCACCGTCACCGGCGCCAACCCGGCCGGCACGGCGACGGATGACGCCACGGCGAACCTCGACGTCTACTTCCCCGAGGTGAAGCTGACGCTTGACAAGACCGTGACGCCGAGCACGGTCATCCCCGGCGGCACCACCCTGGTGCAGCTCTCGGCCCAGACGCCGACGGGCACCAGCTCGGTGCGACCGAACACCATCGTCGTCAGCGAGCCGCAGGACACCGCGAACGCGCCGTACTGGAACGCGTTCGACGCCACCTCGATCGCTTCGACGGCCGTGCCGTCCGGGTCGACCCTGACGATCGAGTACACGACCGACGGCACCACCTGGAAGACGCTGACGGTCGTGGATGCGACCGCTGCCTCCAAGACCTACTCCGCGGTGCTCGACAGCGTGCTTCCCACCGGGACCACCCACGCGGACCTCCGCGGCCTGCGCTTCACCTTCACCGACAGCGACGGCTTCGGCCAGGCGACCAACGTCAAGCCCGCCATCGGCTTCACCGCCCGCGCTGACCTGCGCGACGGCTCCGGACCCACGAACCCCGGCGCCTACCCGGCCACCACGCCCTACCAGAACTGCGCACAGAGCCTGGCGAGCGGGAAGGTCGCCGGCGGGACGACGGTCATCAGCCAGCCGGCCGTCGACTGCGCAACGGTCGACGTCCAGGCCACCCAGGGCGGCCCCGGCTCGCTGCTCGCCTCCAAGAGCTGGGACGGCACGAAGGTGCTGCAGGCCCAGTCCGGAACCACGACCGGCGTGACGCTGGGCTGGGGCAGCCAGGTCAGCGGGATGCAGTCGATGACCATCCAGGACCCGGCCGTGCCGAGCCCGGTCGACGGCAGCGTCTTCCAGGCCTTCGACCTCGCGCGCATCGACGCGATCACCCCCACGGTGACGCAGGGCGCCGCCTTCGACCCGCTCATCCGCTGGGACAAGGTCTCGAAGGTGGAGCTCTTCGACGGCACGCAGTGGAACGACATCACGTCGGAGGCCTGCGTCTCCGCCAACACCTGTGACGGCATCTTCCCCGGCTACACGTTGACGTCCGCCGAGCGGGCCTCCACCCAGGGCGTGCGCCTGACGGTGATCGAGAGCCCGAACCGGGCCGCGCGCATCTCCTCGACCGGTGACCCGACAGCGCCGGCCGTCGGCAGCGGCGTGGCCAGCATGAGCGCCAGCACCCAGCCGGGCGGCCGGACCATGCACCTCGACCTCACCATCCGCAACAGCGTCCGTGGCAGCACCCCGACGGACTGGGTGACCGGGACGCGCACGTACAACCTGGCGGGCTCGCCCGGTGCCGTGGACAACACCGTCCGGGTCGGCGCCCAGCCGTTCACGGGCGCGCCCACCAGCCGCGACGCGAACGACCACGTCACGATCGTCGACCCGACCTTCACCACCAAGGTGACCAAGACCGCGTCGCCGCAGACGCTGGTCATCCCGCAGCCGGATGTGCCCGCGGCCAACTACCCGACGACGACGTACACGACCTCGGCCGTGAACACGTCGAACAGCAGCACCTGGCAGCTGCGTCTGTCGGACCCGGCGGAGTGCACCAACGCGACGACCACGAATCCGTGCGTGTTCGCGCCGTATGACGCCGCCGCCAATCCGTTCGAGCAGCTCACCCTGACCAAGATCGTCGTCGACCTGAGCCAGGCCGCTGGCGTGCAGACCTCGCAGAGCAGCGTCTCGCTGCTGCATCGCGCGGCAGATGGGACCGAGACGACCCAGACGCTGAGCATCGCGGCTGCCATGGCTCTTCCGCCGGCCCAGTTGAGCGATGTCGTCGGCGTCAGCTCGCTGTTCCGCGGTACCAACGCCCAGGGGCCGGACGGCACCGGCGGCACCATCGCGCCGCAGCAGAAGGTCGTCCTCACGCTGACCGCGCAGCTGCGGAAGACGACGCGCACCGGAGGGACGGCTCCCATCCCGGGCATGATCGACAACACCGCCCACGCGACGCTGCACGACGACGTCTACCCCGGCGTGCAGGCGGCCGACCAGCAGGGCACCACTCTGACCCTGCAGAACGGCAACCTGCAGGTCACGACGGGCAAGTCGTTCAACCCGACGAGCACGCTGCAGGCGAAGCCGGCCGACCCGATCCAGGTCAACCTGCGCGCCCGCTCGACCGGGACGCTCGCGCCGAAGGTGCTGGTGATCCAGGATGCGGCTGACACGTTCTGGAACGCCTTCACCCTGAAGTCGTTCACGCTGCCGAACACGCCGACGGGCGCCGACCGGGTGCAGGTGGATGCGCGCACCGGCTGGGGCGCCTCGGCACAGTGGCAGGCGGGGACGCCGACGGCCATCGGGTCCGCAGCGCTCCCGGCCGGTGTGTCGGCGAGCGACGTCACCGGGCTCCGGTTCACGTACACCCGTGCCGACGGAGCCTCCTTCGCCGCATCGAACAACGTCGACAACGTGCAACTGAACCTGTCGCTGCGCACCACGCTCCGCGACGGCAGCGGACCGGTCACCTCGACCGTCGTCACCCAGCCGATGCCGGGCGAGACCGTGCCGGGGATCATCTCCGACACCGTGACGGCCGACGCCTCGTACAACGGCGTCGTCGCTCCGCAGGCCACGGCCACCGCGACCTTCAGCGTAGACCCGGGAACGGCCAAGCTGGCCGTCGAGAAGACGAGCCCCGGACAGGCGGCATCGGGCCGCGAGGTCAACTGGACGCTCCGGTTCAAGAACACGGGAACGGGCATCCTGCCGAACCCGGTCGTGACCGACACCCTGCCGGCCGACGGTTCGCTGCTCTTCGTGCCCACCAACGTCCCGACGTACAGCACGTCCACCGGAGGAACGCTGCCGGTGGACGGCGCGGCGATCGTCCGCACCTACGACGCGGCCTCCGGAACGATTCGGTTCGCCTGGCCAGCCGGATCGCAGCTCGCGCCGGGTGAGACCTACAGCATCACCATCGGCTTGCAGATCAAGCCGGGGCTCGCCCCCGCCTCGACCGCGCTCAACGGTTTCGGGGTGACGACGGACCGCCAGCTGACCTCCGCCGACTGCACCGCTCTGAACCCGAGCAACGGACGCCCGGTGAGCTTCACCGCGAACACGTGCGCGACCAACAACGTCGTGACCACCCTCTCGCAGGGATCGTTCACCGCCTCCAAGGGCGTGAAGTCGTCGACCGGTCTGGCGCAGAACATCGTCAACCCGGCCATCCCCTGCACCGCGGACACCGACGGCTACTACCGCTACCCCTGCGCGGCGGTCAGCGCGATCGGCGCGGTCGACGACTGGAAGCTCGACATGGTGAACGGCGGAAACGTCGCCGCCAAGGCGCTGACGGCCATCGACGTGTTCCCGTACCCGGGTGACGTCGGCGTGGTCGACTCCTCCGCGCGCGGATCGGTCTACACCCCGCGGTTCAACGGCGATCTGACCTTCGTGCCGTCGGCGGATGCCGCCGGGGCGATCATGACCTGGTACGTCACCACCGCGGCGAAGCCGTGCGCCGATGACATCACGCCGGGCAAGTCCTGCGCCGCGGGTTCGTGGCTGCCGTCGAGCCAGGTCGGCTCGACCATCCAGGCGGCGGATGTGACCGGCGTGAAGATGGTGTTCGACTTCACCGGTACCGCGACCGGCACCCTGGCGGCAGGCGCGGCGGTGAAGGTGACGTACACCAGCACCAACGTGCCCACCACGACGGCGAACGACCACCGCGCACCGGTCGGCGCACCCGTCACCGGCGTGCGCGCCTGGAACTCGTTCGGCTTCTACCCGACCTACGTGTCGGGCTCGCAGCCGGCCGGTCCGCAGGAGCCGATCAAGGCAGGAGTCATCCTGACCGGGGGCCCGCTGCAGATCACGAAGACCGTCACCGGTGCGGCGGCGCAGTATGCGCCGACCAGCTTCCAGGCCGACGTCTCCTGCACGGTGGGCGGCGTCGCCGTCGGCCTCGGCGCCAAGGCTGCCGTCACGCTGAGCGCGGCGAACCAGTACACGGCCCGGATCGACGGCATCCCGACCGGCGCCCAGTGCGCCATCGTGGAGCACGGCGCCGACGGCTCGTACGGCGAGGCGAGCCGCAGCGTGACGCCGGGCACGGTGACGATCGCCGCAGCGGATGCCACTGCGCCGGTGTCGGATGCGCAGAAGGTCGCGATCGTGAACGACTACCCCACCACGGACCTCGTGGTGACGAAGCACGTCGACACCGCCGCGACGGCGGGCTCGTTCGGGCCCTTCGGGGTCGGCGTGGTCTGCACGGCGCCGCTCGGCCAGAGCATCCCGCTCGTCGCCGCTGACGCCGCCTTCACGCTGCAGGACGGTGGGTCGCACACCATCGCCGGCCTGCCGGCGCACGCGAAGTGCGTCGTGACCGAGACGGATGCGGATGGCGCCGCAGCCACCCCGAACCATGTCGGGTTCTCGATCGACGGCGCGGCAGCGACCGACGGCTCGCAGGCGACGGTGACGCTCGGCGACGGCGCTCAGCCGACCGACGCGGAGATCGTCAACCACTACGCGGCCGGCGCCCTCGCGATCACCAAGATCGTGGACGGGGACGCGGCGGCGGGCTACGGAGACGGCCCGTTCACGGTGCACGTCACCTGCGTCTACGACGGTGACCAGACCCTGTTCGATGGCGATCTCAGCATCGTCGGCGGCGAGACGCTGACCGTTCCGGGCCTCTACCCCGCAGGCACCGCGTGCTCGGTGGTGGAGACCACGAACGGCGGCGCGACGGGCAGCACGGTGGACACGCCGACCGTCACCATCCCGGGAGCGGCCGACGGCTCGGTCCCGACCGTGACGGTGAGCGTGACCAACACGTTCTCGGCCGGCAGCGTCAGCATCGTCAAGGAGCGCACCGGAGACGGCGTCGCCCGGTACGGCTCTGGCCCCTTCACCGCGCAGCTCGTCTGCACCTGGCAGAAGGACGGCCAGACGCTGACCATCCCGTTGCCCGATGCCGGCGTCGTCACGCTGGATGACGCCAACGGCTACACCGCGAGCGTCACCGGCCTCATCCAGGGCGCTCACTGCGACACCACTGAGACAGGCGCCGGCGGAGCCACCGCTGTGGCCATCGCTCCGGCGGCCGGCGTCACGGTGCCGGTCGGCGCCCCGGCCCAGGTGACGATCACCAACACGTTCGACACCGGCTCGCTCGTCATCGACAAGAAGCGCATCGGCGACGGCGTGGCGAAGTTCGGCGCCGGCCCCTTCACCATGCAGGTCACCTGCAGCTACGACGTGGATGGCGTGGTCACCCCGATCGCGCTGGCCGATGGCGGGAAGGTCGTCCTGTCGAAGGACAACGGCTACACCGCCACCATCGACGGCCTCATCGTCGGCGCATCCTGCGCGGTCGAGGAGACCGACGCGGGCCTCGCGACGGCCACGACGATGGACCCGAAGGACGGCACCGTGGCGATCGGAGCAGGGGCACCCGTGACGGTCACCGTGACCAACCGCTTCGACGTGGGTCACCTCCGCATCGCGAAGACGGCGGACCGCTCGACCGCGGCCGTCGGAGACACGATCGTCTACACGATCACCGTCACCAACGACGGACAGATCGACGCCAAGGATGTCGGAGTGACGGATGTCATGCCCGGTGGGCTCCGAACGGTCAGCACGACGCCGAGCGCGACGACGACGAGCAGCGGACTGCACTGGGTGATCCCGGGCATCGCGAAGGGCGCGTCCGCGAGCATCCGGGTGGTCGCGACACTCATCGCGCCGCAGGACACGACCAACAAGGCCACGCTGGACCCGCAGGACGGACCGTGGGATCCCTCGACGGGTGACGGTCAGTGCGGCGACGGGGCGGCGGCGTGCGCCACGGTCACCGATCCGGCTGTGCACGGACTCGCCAGCACCGGCAGCGACCTGTTCGGCTCGCTCGGGTGGGCGATGACCGCGCTGGCGGCGTTGATCGCCGGCGCCGGGCTGATGCTGCTGCGTCGGCGGCCACGACTCCGGAAGCGATGAACCAGACGGAATCTGGTCGGCGACCGGCCGAAGGAGGGGAAGGGTAAGCCCTCTCCGTCGAGCGGCGGGGAGGACGGGAACCTCCCCGCCGCAACCGTCATGCCGTGTCCACACGCTGGACCGGCCGGTCGAGCGTGCAGGATGGTAACTCCCGCACTCTCGACGGAGGTTTGCTTGACCCAGAGGTCACCCCGCCCCGCAGCACGCCGCATCAGCACGCGGTCGCTGCTGATCATCGCGGCGTTCGCCGCCCTGGGCGCGCTGCTGCTCATCCTCCTCGCGCCGGTGACCGCGATGCTCGCCGCACTGTTCCCGCCGGCGTACGCGCTGGTGGCCGGGGTGCACAGCGTGCTGCCGTTCCTGGCCAGGAGGCTGGTCGGGTTCGCGTGGGCGACGACGGTCACCTGCGCTCTCGTCGGGATCCTGACAATCGGGCTCACGCCGCTGGGGGTGCTCATCCTCGTCCCTTTGGTGATCACCGGCCTGGGTTTCGACCTGACCCTGCTGCTGCTCGGTCGTCGCGGACAGGTGCGGCCGTGGCACCACATCGTTGCGGCGGTCGTCACGGCTGTGCTGCTGTTCCTGGTCTCGCTGCCGGTCATGTCGCCCGACGATCTGGCCGTGCCGATCCTCCTGCTCACGTTGCTGGGGCGGCTGGCCGGACAGCTCGCCGCGGTGGCGGTGGCGTGGGCGATCGGGACGCGGGTGCTGAAGGCCGGCGTCATGCGGCCTCACTCCTTCTCGACCAGCAGGTGACGCTCCAGTGCGACGGCGATGGCCTGATCGCGCGTCGAGACGTCGAGTTTCCGGTACACGCTCCGAAGCTGCGACTTGACCGTGTTCACTGACACGCTCAGCTGCGATGCGATGGCCGTGTGCGACGAATGGACCAGGAGGGCGGTGAGCACCGCCGTCTCCCGGCGCGTCAGGAAGACTCCGGGTCCGGCATCGGGCAGCACTGAGCGCAGCCCCGGGGCGGACGCGATCTCCTGGAAGCCGAGGGAGCCCAGCGCCCGCGCCACTTTCGTCAGATCCTGCGGCGGCAGAAGTGCCAGCGGGAGGAGCAGCTCCCTGCTGTTCGAGAGGAGCGCACCCAGGTGGTCCAGCACCGGAGCCGCCCGCTTCTCGGTAGAGAAACGGAGCAGAGCGGCCACCTCCAGCGCAGACGCCTCGGCGCTCTCGCGGATCGACATCGTCATCGCCGAGAGGGGCCGGAGTTGCTGCAGGGCGGCGCCGTGGCGGCCGAGCACCAACTCGACGCGGGCGGTGCCGATCCGGCGGCCGACATCCCCGACCGGCTCCCTGCGGAGAACGGCCGAGGCTGCATCGGGATGACCGAGAGACAGCTGCAGAACGGCACGGGCCGGCGCTAGGGCGCCTCTCCCGGCCTCCGTGCGTCCCTCCGGGCCGCCCTCCCGGACGGACTGGTCGAGGAACGCCAGCGCGCGGCCGGGGTAGCCGTTCAGGAGTTCAGCCATCGCGGTGGCCAGGACGTACGGCATCCAGTGTCCGGCGCGTCCGGTGGCGGGGGCCACGCGCGCCAGCAGTCCGGTGGCGGTCGGCGCATCCAGCCGGTCGACGGCAAGGATCGCCTCCGCCGTGCGGAACATCGCGGCATCGTCCGGCCGGATGGGTGCGGTGTCCGCGGCCGCCGCCAGTATGTTCCGTGCCCGGCGCGTGTCGCCCTGACGCGCGTGAACGGACGCGAGCATTGCGAGGTTCGCTGATGCAGACGACAGAGCCTGGTCACGCGCGGACTCGAGGCCTTTGACGAAGGTGTCGAGGGCCTCTCCTGTCGCTGCCCCGTCGAGCGGGGACGTGTCGAGGAGGGATGCGCCGAACCGGGCGTACAGCCCGCTCACGGTGTCGGCGTGGTCCGCACCCACTACGGGGAGGGCGTCGAGTTCGGCGATCCCGGCGCGCGCCGCTGTGGCGGCCCATTCGGGCCGCCCCTCCCGTCGGTGCAGCTCGGCCTTCGTCGCCAGGATGATCGCGCGGTCGATCGTCGGCAGCATCTCAGCCGGGTCGTCGAGCGCGGGAATCGCCGCCTTCCACCGCCGGAACGCGCTCCATCCGCCCGAGCGGTCGTCGAGCGCCATCAGCGCGAACAGTGCGGCGAGCACCGGCTCGTCCGCCGCACTGTCGGGATGGCGCCCGACAGGGTCCGCGCCGTGTACGGGCCAGGCGAGAAGGTCGAACCAGTGCTCCCGGGCGACCTCGGCGGCCTGAGCGGTCGTGCTCGACCGCAGTGCTTCATTCAGTTGGGACCAGCCGCTCGTGCGGCTGGTCGTGTCATTCGCTCGTTCCACGAGCCGTCCTCCGACAATCTGGACGCGCGTTCACGCGGCAGGGCGGAACGGCGCGACGATGTCCGAGGAGGCGAACGCGCTCGCTCCGGCCCCGCAGTGCATGTCGGCGCGTCGGCTCCGCGCCCCGAGTGGGCGCCCATCGAGCCGGCGCAGCACCGTGTTCGGGCCGCTACCGGAAGGGGAGGCGAAGCGCCTCCGACCGGAGGGGAGGGATCAGCCAGGACTGACGTCGTGTTCGCCCGGCGGTGCTGTCGGAGGGCGATCTGACGACGAAGGGAAGGATTTCGCGCCCGGCACGGCGGGCGGAAGCCACGCGCCGTTCAGCTCAGCAGCAGGAGCCGAAGAGGACGAACCGGAGGAAATGGGGACGCCGCCCGCCGCGGCCGCCTCGCCGGGGAAGTGGCGCTGGGCGGGCGGATCGACAGCCGGCGCACCGTTCCCGGCGGACCCGCTGGTGGATGCCGCTGTGCCTGCACCGACAGGTGCTGCGTAGGGGGATCCCGTGGCGGCGGAGGATTCGGGGCGGGCTCCGACCGATGGAGCGACGGACGGCGCAGAGGCCGCCGCTGGCGTCGTCGCCTGGGGTGCCGTGACGTGGGAGGGCGCAGGAGCGGTCGACGTGTCGTCGCCGCCTGGTTCCGCCGGCGGAGCGGACCCGTCGCCACCGGGCGGCGCCGGTGTCCCGGGAGCCGAGGAGCCGCCACCGGGAGCCGTCACCACCCCGACAACACCGTCCACGATGTGGTCGACCGCTCCGACCACGGGCGTCGTGATCGAACTCGTGGGTGTGGAACCGAGAAGCGAGTCGACAGTGCCGCCCACCACCGGGACGGACTTCACGAGTGTGTCGACACTCGAGGTCACGGGCGCGAGCACGGAACCGAGCAGGCCACCGCCGCCGGCAGCGCCGTGACCTGAGGTCGAATCGGCGGCCGGCCGTTCCTGGGCCGACGCCGCCGGAGACTGCATCAGCAGCGCAAGGACGGTCAGGATGCCGGCTCCGGCGAGACCGAGGAGCGCCGCACGCAGGAGGGAGTGAGAGGGACGGACCGGGGAGTCGGGCGCGGACGGAAGCGACGAGCGCATCGATCCCCCCTCCTTGCCTCGGACAGTCAGACTCTAGCGGAGCAAGGCCATTCGTCGAAGAGAATGGAACCACCATGACTGACACCGTCCGTGCATCCACGATCCGAATCCGCCCAGCCGCCGCGACCGAGTACGCCCGGATCGGCGAGCTGACGCACGCCGCCTACACCCACGACTACGACGACCTGCCCGCGCACTACCGCGAGGAGCTGAAGCATCCGGAGGCACTGCTCGACGACTTCGACGTGTTCGTGGCGGAGGACGCCGACTCGGGCGAGCTCGTCGGCACCATCGCGTTGCTCAAGCCCGGTCATGACTTCGACGGTCACATCCACCCGGGTGAGCTCTACTTCCGGCTGCTGGCCACGCATCCGTCCGCCCGGGGACGCGGCGTCGGGGCGGCGCTGACGCGCTTCGCGATGGAGGAGGCAGCGCGCCGGGGCGACCGGGCTGTGGTCCTGAACAGCGGGCCGGACATGCTGGGCGCCCACGCGCTCTACCGCAAGCTGGGGTTCAGCCGGCGGTCCGAGCGTGAAGGCGTCATCGTGCTGCCCGACGGCAGGGAGCTCGAGTTGCAGACCTACGTCCTCGACCTCGCGGCGTAAGAGTCATTCCGCGAAACGCTCCGGCCCGCTAGGTTTCAGCCATGACCACGCGATTCGCTCGAGTTGTGTTCGCCGTCACCGTCGCCACGGCGTTGACCTTCCTGGCCGGTTGCTCGTCGTCCGGCTCCTCCTTCACCGGCGACTGGGGTGAAGTGGCCACCGGTAAGCCGTCGCTGACCATCGAGTCCGACGGGTCGTTCTCCGGCACGGACGGCTGCAACCCGCTCAAGGGAAAGGGCACCGTCTCGGGAGACACCTTCACGTTCGGGCCGTTCGCCTCCACGCTGAAGGCCTGCGAGGGTGTCACGCCCTGGCTCAACCTCGCCGACACGGCCAAGGTCGATGGGGACACCCTCGTCGTCTACCGGTCCGGGGGCACGAAGATCGGCACCCTCGACAAGCGCTGAGGGGCCGATTCTTCGTCCGGTGACCTATGCGGCGTGCCGTTGGATGAACTCCAGCGACTCGTCGGCGACTTCGCGCCATCCCGAGTCGATGATCAGGGAGTGGCCTCGGTCGGGGATGACAACCAGTTCCGTGACGCCGGGGTTCTTCAGCTGGATGCGGTACTCGTTCTCGACCACAGCCTGCGGAACCGTGTGGTCCTCCGCCCCCGCGATCAGCAGCAGCGGCCCGCGGTCGTGATTGTCGGTGATCACCTTGGTCTCGGCGAACGGGTTGAAGTTGGCGGTGGCCGCCTGGAAGATCGGCACCCCGGAGGCGGGGACGTGGTACTTCTCGTACAGGGCCCTGCCCTCCTCCTCCGGCAGCGCGTTCGTCCAGCCGTAGGCGAACTGCTCGTAGGTCAGGGTGACGCCATGCTTGGCGTGGGTGAAGGTCAGCAGCGCGGGCGCCGCGGCCTTGAGAGCCGTCGCGGGCAACGCCGTCACGCCCTTGAACTGAGCGGGGTCGATGGCGACAGTCACCGCGTTCTTCGCCTCCCCGGCGAGCTTCTGGGCGATGAGGCCGCCGAAGCTGTGCCCGATCACCACGGGCGCCTGGTCGAGCGCGTCGATCGCCTCCGCATAGTGGTCGGTGACCTGGCGCACCATCTTGCCGGCGAAGGCGTCCGGGTCGGCCTTGGCCTGCTCCACCGTCTCCGGGTCGTCGGGCCAGCCGGGCGCGAGGGTCGCAAAGCCCTGGTCCTCGAAGAGTGCACGCCACGGCTGCCAGCTGCTCGACAGCAGCCACAGGCCGTGGACGAACACCACAGGCGTGCGTCCGGAAGCGTTGGCGGCGTCGATCTCGTCACGTTCGGCGGTGGTCAGGGGCATGGTGCGACTCCTTCGGGTTGAGTGACCGGTCAGCTGACCGAATACGGTGCTGGGCCGAAGTCTGCTGGTTCGGGTGCCCGAGGCACAAGGTCCGGCGCATCATGGGACACATGACCGGTTCCGTCCCCGTCAGAATCGTGCGCGCGGACGCATTCCAGTGGGATGAGGTGCGCAGGCTTTTCGGGCGCGCCGGAGCCGAAAACGGCTGCTGGTGCCAGTACTGGCTGCTCGGTCCCGAGTACCATCGCCGCGACCGCAGCCGGAACGCGGAGGACCTCGAGGCGCAGGTCCGCAGCGATCGCGCAGGCCTGTTGGCTCTGCGCGGCGATGAACCCGTGGGCTGGGCTCGTCTGACCCCGCGGTCGGAGTTGGCGTACCTGACCGATCGCTTCGCGCGCTTCGACTTCCCCGAGGGCGATCCGTTGTCGCTCACGTGCTTCTTCATCCGTCGGGACGCCCGAGGTGCGGGCGTCATGGCCGCGCTGATCGCGGGAGCGAAGCGGGAGGCACGGAAGCACGGCAGGCCGGTGGAGGCGTATCCGGTCGACCCCGATGCACCGGGAGCCACGAAGAACCGATTCCCGGGTGTTCTGCCCACGTTCCTGGAGGCCGGGTTCCAGGAGGTGGGCCGGCTGGCTCCCGACCGGGTCGTCGTCCGCGCAGAATGACGTCGGGGTCACCGTTGTCTTGACGCGGGTGGAGCGGCAGGTCCACTCTTAGCGTGCGGCGGGGGAGCGGCTCGCGTCGCGGAAACTGGCGCCGGCCCGAGGCGCGGCGCGTCGGCAGGGGGCTGCCTGACATGACGGAGCCGACTCGAAGGGTGTCTGTCGTCGGAGGACTGGGCGTTTTTCCGCCCGCGCGTCTCTCGCTGCCCTCGAGGAGGCTTCTGGCCTTCCTCGCCGTTCACGGCACGGTGGCGTCGCGCTCGCTCGTCGCCGGGACGCTGTGGGCGGACGTTCCGGAGGCGCAGGCACGCGCGAACCTGCGCCGAGCGATCTGGCAGACTCCGGCGGAGTGGATCCGCGCAGAAGGGGACGAACTCCGGCTCGACGCAGAGGTGGACCTTGCGCGCATCCACGCGGCGGCCTGCGCAGCGATCGATGGCGGGACGCTGACGATGGATGAGATCGAGCGGCTCTCGGTCGACCTGCTGCCCGGCTGGAACGAGGAGTGGGTCATCCCAGCACAGGCGTCGTTCCACCTGCTGCGCGTTCAGGCGCTCGAGGCCGCCTGCGTCACGATGACCGAGCGCGGGATGCACGCCCTCGCCACGCAGGCGGGAACCGCGGCGCTCGCCGCCGATCCGCTGCGGGAGTCGGCGGCGTACGCGCTGATCCGCGCGCACCTGCGCGAGGGCAACCGGAACGCGGCGGCGGTTCGGTTCCGGGCGTTCGCCCGGACGTTGGAGGAGGAGCTCGGCGTGGAACCGGACCCGCGGCTGGCGCGCGCCGTGAACGCGGCCGTCGTGGTGCATCCCGCCTGACGGCCGCGGCCTGCCCGCCCCGACGCCTCGGACGCCTGCGGAACGCCCATCGGACGCTCGGCGGACGCCCCCGCGACGCGATCCGGATGCTGGCGGCCCAGCCGCATCCCGTCGGGCGAACACCAGCCCGACGTGCGGGGAGCGTCGCGCGACACGGCGGAGGACGGACGCTCTGGTGCAGTGGGACGACCGGCACGATGCGGGTTCGGAGGGAGCGTTCGCGATGACGATCATCAGGGACCAGGAGCAGTTCACCCTGGAGAGCCAGCCGTTCGCCGAGGCGACGACTGAGAGCGAAGCCGTCGGCGAGAGCAGCAGCGAGGCGGAGACACAGGAGGCGTCGGCTGCCGCTCTGGCCTCGTTCTCGCCGTGGGCGGAGGGGCTGACGCCGTTCGCGGAGTCGGAATCGCCGATCGGGGAGCAGGAGGCGCTGCTGGAGAGCGCCTTCGAGGCCCTCCGCGACGAGTCGTTCGACGAGGCCGTGTCGGAACTGCTCGCAGAGACCGAGGATGCGATCGGGCAGAGGTTCTCCGACGAGTCGGGAGCGTCGGCCGGTGAACGCGAGCGGATCGCCGCCGCGCACCTGGCGCCGACGCAGTTCGCTGCGGAGCAGTACCTCGAACGACTCAACGAGACGCTCGCCGGTCAGGATGTGGAGGCGCTCACCGACGAACAGCTCGACGAGCTGATGGATCGCGTCGAGCCGGAGCTTTCCGAGGTGTCGCCGGCGGGAGAGCAGTTCATCGGCAGCCTCATCAAGAAGGCGCGCAGCGCCGTCCGTTTCGTCGCCAACGCGGCGAAGACGGTCGGGAAGGCCGCGGGCGGTCTGCTCACCGCGGGCCTCAAGGGCCTGGTCAAGCTGGTGCGTCCGTTGCTCAAGCGCGTGCTGGGCTTTGCGATCGGGCGGCTGCCCGCGCCGCTCCGCGCACCGGCGCAGCTGTTGGCCAACAAGCTCTTCGGCGAGGCCGAGACGGTGGCGGAGGCCGAAGCCTTCGAGGCCGAGAGCGAGGGCGAATCGTTCGCGATCTCACCGGCCGTCTCCCACGACACCGAGGCACTCACGGAGTCGTTCGATGCGGCACTCGCCGAAGCCCTGGTGGCAGGCGACGCGGGCAACGAAGGTGAAACGGCGTTCGCCTCCGAGGGTGAAGGCGAAGGCGAGAGCGAAGCCGAACAGGGCAGTACCGAGCTGGAGGCGCTCGCCGAGGCGCGAGGCCGGCTCATCGACACGCTCGCGAACGCGCACAGCGCCGACGAGGTGACACCGGCCGTCGAGCAGTTCATCCCGGCCCTGCTGGGTGCGCTGCGCATCGGCATCAATCTGGTGGGGCGTCCGCGGGTGGTCGGCTTCCTGGCCAAATTCCTCGGGAGGCTCATCGGCAAGTGGGTCGGCCCGCAGCTCTCCGGGCCCCTCTCGACGGCGATCGTCGACACCGGCCTGCGGCTCATCAGCCTCGAACAGCTGGAGCCGGAGCTCGAGTCGGAGGCCGTGCCCGCCATGCTCGCCAGCACCATCGAGGACACCGTGCGGCAACTCGCGGAGACGTCGGAGTACGAGCTCGAGGACGAGTCGCTGATGAAGGCGGCGACAGCCCGTGCGTTCGACCGCTCCGTCGGCGCGAACTTCCCGCCGACCCTGCTGCGGTCCGGATTGCAGCGCGGCGCCCAGTACGGCGGCCGGTTCGTCACGCGGAAGGCGCGCTCGCCGCGCCCCTACCGTCGCTACAGCCGCTCGCCCGAGGTCGAGGTCACGGCAGCGATCGCGGACGGGATCGACACCTTCGGCGGGGTCAGCCTCGGGGCGAGCCTCCGGGCCTCCGGGCTGACGCTGCCGGCTCGCGTGCGCATCCATGTGTTCCAGGCCACCATCGGCACCTCGCTCCGGAGGATCGCGGCGATCGAGCGCACCCGCAACGGCGTGCGTCTCTCGAGCACCCAGCTCCATCCGCTGACGCCGAGGGCGGCGGGACTGCTGCTCAAGGATCCCGGGATGGGCGTGGCCGTGCCTGCGGCGTTCCTGCGGAGCCGCGCCCGGGTGGCCGCCGGTCAGCGCTTCTACTGGCTCGAACCCCTCGACCAGCAGGTTCTCCCCGCCCCGGGAACGGCCGCATCCGGCAACCGGTACGGGCAGTACGGCGCTGTCGGGGGTGCGCTCGTCCGAGGCGCCGGTGCGGCGTCCCAGGGCTGGGTCGTCGTCGACACGCGGTCGTCGCGGATCGTCGTCGGGCTGTTCTTCGCGGAATCCGAGACGCAGAAGATCGCGGCGGCGATCCGGGAGGGACGCTCGGAAGCCGTCCTCCTCCCAGCCCTGACGGCGGCCTACGACGGCGTCGCCCGCCGGTTCGCGCACCGCACGGGACGGCTGCGGATCCGCGCCGAGCTCGAACAGACCGAGATGACCGCGCGGATGCCGCGCGTGCTCGACCGCATCCCTCCCGCGGTGATCTCGGGGCTCACCGTCGCGCTGCGACGGTGGCTGCTGCCCGCGTTCGCGAGGTGGTCGCGAGACGCCGGCGCCGAGTTCGCCCGGGCCTCGGCGGATCCGCGGAACGGCGTGACCGTGACCGCGACCATCCGCTCGGCCCCCGGGCTCGACCTGCTCCGGCAGGCCGCAGCGGGCCCCCTGAGCGCGACGTCGCTGGCGTCCCTCGCGTCGGGCAGCGCCTTCCGCGCCGCCCCCACGGTGACGATCACCGCGAAGCCCGGGAGGCGACAGCCATGATCGCCGACGCAGCGACGCGGGCGGTCGCCGCCGACCTCGAGCGTCAGAGCGCGCACTGGGTCGCGGCGGCGACCACCTTCCTCGACGCGGAGGAGTTCGCCTCCGAGCCGGCCTGGCGATCCGTCGAGACCTATGTCGGCATTCCGCTGCGCCGCCACCTCAAGCTCATCGTCGACGAGCTGATCGACATCGGGCGAGCCACCATCGCGATGGCCCGGGCTGCCAGACGCGACGCGCTCGCCCTGCCGGAGGCCATGCGGGCCGTCCAGAACCTGCGCCGCCGCTACAGCCAGGTGGAGACGACACTCGATTTCTTCGGCGACGCCGTCTCCTCCCGCACCAGCCCTCAGCTGCGCGCGGCCCTGCAGGCGCTCGACGCCCTCGCCACGGCGAGCATGGGAACCGTCCTCGCCCAGGCGGGCCACGCGCCCATCCCGGTGCTGAGTTATGTGGACAAGGGGATGGGCGCCTCGATCCTGCGCGCTGACATCCGCCTGTGGGCGCCCGGCAGCATCAACCCGGTGGCGGCCATCAAGATCGTGCGGCACAACCTGTACCGGCCGACGTCCCTGTTCCACGAAGTGGGGCACCAGGTGGCGGCGGTCACCGGATGGGTGCCCGCATTGGAGGGCTCACTCACCCGAGCCCTTTCGGACGATCCGGCACTGCGTGCGATGTGGACTCCGTGGGCGTCGGAGATCGCGGCCGATGTGTTCGCCTTCGCCCACACGGGGTTCGCGTCGGTCACGGCTCTGTACGACGTCGTGGGCGACGCCCGCACCATTCTGCGCTGGCCCATCGGGGATCCCCACCCGGTGGGCTGGCTGCGCACACTTCTCGGCTGCGCCCTCTGCCGCGGCGTCTACGGCCATGGGCCGTGGGACGACCTGGAGGAGGCGGTGATCACGAGCTTCCCGTCGCGTCGGGCCGACCCGACCGTCCGCGAGCTGCTCGACCGCTCCCGGCGCCGGATACCCGCGATCGCGGGAGCCTGCCTCGGCGCCCCCATCCCCGGGCTCGGCGGCCGACCGATCAGCCGAGCCGTCGATCCCGCGCGGGTGTCGCCCGCGGCGCTGGCCGAGCTGGAGCGCTCGGCGGGGACCGCCCTCTGGACGTCGCCGCACTGGCGACGCGTGGAGGGCATCCGGATCGTGGCACTGGCTGGGCTGCGCGAAGCGGAACGACCGGACGAGGCCTCGGCGTGGATCGCCCGGGCGCGCGAGTGGATGACGGCAACGCCGCTGGCGGCATGACGATGCGACGACACGACAGCACGACGACGGTGCGAGAAGCACACGAGAGATCGGAGAAGAGATGAGCCAGTCAACTCCCCAGGGAGGCTCGTCCGGACGCCAGAACACGGCGCAGCGGCTGGAGGCGATGGAGGCGTTGATCGCGGTCGAAGCCGAAAGGCTCGCCGAGGAACGCGAATCCCTGCGCCAGCAGTACGAGCAACTGCGCGGCGAGCAGTCCCAGCTCCGGCGCGACTACGAGGACCGCCAGCGCGACCTCTATCTGGTCAGCGGGCTGGATGCGATCAGCACGGTGCTCGAGAACGGCTTCGAGCGCGTGATCGGCCAGCTCGAACCGCTGAACGAGTTCCGCCCGCCGAACGGCGACATCCCACTGCCCATCCCGACCGAGTACCGGCTCGTCACCCTGCAGGCCACGCAGGAGCGCATCCCGGCCGACTCCTACCAGGTGCCGCTCGGCGAGTACGACGTCGGCTTCCTCAACGACCCGCGCGGCGGGCCCGACACCACCGGCGCGGCCGGGTTCACCCAGGAGGGAATGCCATCATGATCCCGCAGCTCACGAACCGACTGCTCACGCCGCCGACCGGGGGAACGGTGCTCCCGATCGGGAACGCCGCCGACGCGGCTGCTGCCGTTCTCAAAGCCGACCCGCTCGACCTCGTGCTCTACATGGAGGAGGTCTGGGACAGCGCCGACGTGTGGGCTCCGAACGGGATGCGCGCCGGGCCCGCTCGTGCCGCCCTGTTCGGCACCGGGCTCTTCTCCGGCTATGTGCCGGTGCCGGGGCCGGCGTGGGACCACTTCCTCGCCTCCTATGCGCTCGAGAACACCCGGATGGTGCAGATCTTCGCCCGGGTGGTGAAGGAGTACCGCACCGGAGAGAGCCTCGGCGTCCCGTCGGTCGCCACTCAGCGCTGGCTCGACACCACCGAGGCCCTCCTCCTCGGAGCCTGGAACCCGGTGCCGCTGTGGCTCAGCACGAGCGCGGTGCGACCGGATGCCGAAGCCGTCAGGCGCAACGCCTACTGGCGGATGTTCGGGATGGACCTCTCCTTCGGGATGGACGACAACCGGCCGGCGGGGTTCACCCGGGCGACCGCGGCGAACACCACCTTCGTCCGGCTGTTCGAGGAGCTGCTCTACGAGGTGTGGCAGGCGATGGTCAACCTGCGAAACGTCGCCGGCGTCAACTCCGCCGACAACGACCGCATCTACGCGATCACCCAGGAGCTCAAGTACGTGCTCCGCTCCCGGCGGCAGAACGCGGTCCTTGCGCGGGAGGAGCTGGCGGCGGCGACCGTCCTCGGCTGGCTCAACCTGACGCTCGACTCCAACACGTCCGTGGTCGTCGACGTGAAGGCGCAGGCCACCAGTGCGGGCGACCGCCTGCGGTTGGTCGGCGAGCGCGTCGGGCTGCCGGCCCACTCCAAGTCCACGTCGCTGATCACGATGGCGCAGGACCTGTCCATCCTGATGCGCACGATCGAGGCGGACATCGTCACCGGACCCGAGTTCGCCTGGGTGCTCTACGACACGGTGGCGCCGCCGCCGTCAACGGTGCAGCCCCTTGGGTCGTACACGCGCCGCGTGATCACCGAGTGGTCGTCGGCCGCCGGACGCGACCTGAAGGCGCGCAAGGTGCCCGTCGACACGCAGCAGCGGCGCCCGGCGCTCGCCCGCTGAGAAGGAGGCACGATCATGCCGGCTCAGACATTCGGCGAGCCGCCGGTACCGGGAGGGTTCGAGTCGCCGTTCGAGGTGACGCCGGGGGAGCAGGTCACGCTCGGGGAGGGGTTCACCGTCGGCAAAGGTCTTGCGGCGGATGAGGGCTTCACGGTCGGCGAGGGCTTCGAGGGGGAGTTCGAGCAGGGCCTCGAGCAGGGTTTCGATCCAGAGGGCCCGGCGATGGAGAGCGAGGTGTTCCCCTCCGGCCTCGTCCTGACGGAGACGACGGGAGCGACCGGCGCCGGCCAGGAGCACTGGGACCCGAACAACACCGGGCTCCCGCTGCTGTCGACGGGGCCATCCGTGCGTTCGCAGAAGGTCTCACCGAACTACACCGTCGGCGAGCTGGTGCGCAGCGGCGGCGTCTACGCCGACCCCGCGCGCATCTCGCCCCGGCTCGTCGAGCTGCTGCAGCGCATGCGCGAGCGAGCCGGCAAGCCGGTGAAGATCAGCTCGGGCTACCGATCGTGGAAGCGAAACGGCGTGGTCTACAAGGGCTACGGCAAGCCGCCGACGCTGAGCCGGCACTGCTCCGGACAGGCGGCCGACATCAGCATCCCCGGCTACACGGGGATGCAGATCGCGAAACTCGCCATCGACGTCTGGGGTTCGCGGATCGGCGTGGGCATCGGCGGCAACTACGCGCACGTCGACGTGCGCCCGACCTGGGGCCGGTGGACCTACCTCAGCGGAGACGCCAGCCGTCGTGCGATCGCGGAGATCGACGCCTACCGCAGGGCCAAGAAGTCGGCGCCGAAGCCGCCCGATCCGCTGCCCGTACCCATCCCGCCCATGCCCGTCATCCCCGGGACGACCGGCGGAGGTTCGCTCATCGTCCCCCGCTTACCGCTGCTCGCGTCGCATCGCGGCACCCACCCCGATCTCATCGTCGGCTGGAACGCGATGAGCTCGCCCGCCGCGATCGATGTGGTGGTGCACCTGCACGGCCACTCGGCCAGTGGCGCCGCGATGCGGCTCGACACCGAGATGGTGCCCATCAGTGGACTCGGACTGGGCGCCCGGTCGCGTCCCACCCTCACGATCCTGCCCCGCGGCGACTTCTACGGTGGGGAGTCGGGGCGCGGATACGACTTCCCGGCACTGACGGCGCCCGGACGGATCGACGCCCTGATCGCCTCCGCGATGGCAGCCTTCACCGCGAGAACGGGCATCAGCGCACCGCGCGGGCGGCTCATCCTCACCGCTCATTCGGGCGGCGGCAAGGCCATGCTCGCGATCCTCGGCAGCAGCGATCCCGACGAGGTGTTCGTGTTCGACGCCCTCTATCAGTCGTCGGCACCGCTCGGCGAGTGGATGGAGCGACGCGTCGCGCGCCAGCTCACGTCCCCGTCGGATCCGCCTCCCGCGTTGCGTGTGATCTATCGGGCGGGCGGGAAGAAGTCCACTCAGCCGTCGAGTGAATCGCTGGCGCGGCGGATGGGGGCGGTGCTGTCGGTGCCGGCCGCGTCCGTGCTCGGCGCGCGGTTCAGGGTCGAACGGACCAGCGAGAATCACGGCACGATCCCGAAGCGCTACGGCAGCACCCTGCTCGGTGACGCGGGGGCGAACCTGTCGGGCACGACCCCGGCGCCCGGCATGCAGCTGGAGCTCGAAGGGGAGCAGTTCACCGTTTCCGAGTCGTTCGCCGAACCGGAGTCGCTCGCCGAACCGGAGTCGCTCGCCTGGGATGCGTACGAGTCCGAGCTGCCGTGGATGGGCGAGAGCTACGGCGCGGGCGAGGCGTACGACGCCGGCGAGGCGTACGCAGAGGGATTCGACACGGGTGAAACCCTCGACGAGGAGGGTGAGGCGTTCGAGCCGGAGTATCTCGATACCGAGTCGCCCGAAGCGGAGTACTACGACACAGAGTCCCCGGAGGCGGAGTATCTCGACACCGAGTATTACGACACCGAGTACTACGACACCGAGGCTCTCGACACGGAGACGCCGGAGGCGGAGTATCTCGACACCGAGTACTACGACACCGAGACCTTCGACACGGAATCGTCCGAGGCCGAGGATCCGGCACAACGGTTCGCGCCGGAAGCGCTCGATACGGAGGTGGTATCCCTCGCGGAGCTGGTGGCGGAGGAGTTCGAGGACGAAGAGGCCGGCGCCTGGAGCGGCGAGGCCGAGCAGAGCGAGACGGCCGGCGGCGTCACCTTCCCGTCGGGACTCACGCTGGCGGCGGCGCCCCCGTCGATCGCCTCTCAGCCCGGCTACGCCGATCCCAACAACACGGGGGTGCCGCTCCTCGCCACACCGCCGTCCACGCACCGCCTTCCCCTGTCCACGAACTTCGTCGTGCGCGAGCTCGCGTCCACCGGCGGAAAGTCCTCGCCCTATTCGCGGATCTCGCCCGACCTGGTGCGGGTGCTGCAGGCGATCCGGTCCCGCCTCGGTCGACCTGTCTACGTCGACTCGGGCTACCGCCGCTGGGCGCAGGCCTTGGCCGTCGCCGAAGCGCGTGGCGGGCATCCGCGGAACACCCGGCACGCCTCCGGACAGGCCGCCGACATCCGCGTGATCGGTCTGACCGGCCAGCAGCTGGCGCAAGCCGCCATCGACGCCGTCGACGACGACCTCGCGATCGGCATCGGCAGCAACTACATCCACGTGGATGTGCGCGGCAGCTGGAAGCTCTGGACGTACATCCCCGGGGCGGCCGGGCACGCCGCGAAGCAGGTCGTGCTGGCGCACCACGTCGCCAAGAAGGGGAAGAAGAAGCCGCAAACCCAACCGCAACCCCAACCGCAGCCGAAACCCGGCCCGCAACCGCAGCCGATCCCCACCGTCGATGCTCGGTTCTCGGTGATCAAGCCCGCGTTCCTTGCGACCGCCGACCCGGCCCTGCGCACCACCCTGCTGCAGCGCGGCCTCGCGTTCGCCGCGACGCACGTGAAGCAGGCGCGGAAGGATGTGGCCCGCTCGACCAGCCAGACCTCCCTCTCGCGGGCCAGGATCACCGTCGAGACCGGGGTGGGGAAGAAGGGCGGCGACTTCCCGTTCCTCGAGCCCAATCCGTTCGCAGGGAACGTGACCGACGACCGGTTCGAGCAGGCGTACCGGGCGTGGGCGGAGAATCCCGCGCAATCGATCGAGCCCTGGCTCCTGATGGCGATCTGGGTCAAGGAGGGGCTCACGACCGCTCAGATCGGGCCTGCCGTCTCGGGGGTGAACGCCGCGGACGCCCGCTCCATCTGGAGGTCGTCGTACTACTACGTGAACATGGGCATCGATCACTACGTCGCGAAGCTGCCCAAGCAGCCCGGACAGGACAACCTCCTCGACGGGGGTCCCGGCAGCGGCGTCCGCCATGACGCGGTGTTCCGGGATGCGGTCCGCGCGCACGTGAAGGCCGGGCGCCTGCCCCGCGACGTCACTGCCGAGATCGACGCGGAGCTCGCCGTGACTGCGGGGGCGGCTGGAACGTTCAGCGTGACGCCCACCTCGCGGTTCTTCGTGCTCTCGCTGATGCTGGTCGACGCGTTCTGGCGAGAGCTGCGGGCGGGCGCCGCGGGCGCCCCCGGCATCGCCGCCACGTCGCCGACGGCGCTCGACCTGGAGGGACTCACCTACCTCAACTGGAACATGCCGCCGGAATCGTTCAAGAAGTTCCGCACCCGGAACATGAGCCAGAATCCGGACCCGGACGGCACCATCCCGTCGCTGCCGGTGTGGGCCTTCCACCGCGAGGTCAAGAAGAGCCAGTTCGGGCAGCCGCGCGCCAATGCGATCCGCTTGCAGCACACCATCCCGGTCTACAAGGAGGTCTACGAGGGCTGAGCGCTCAGATGCCCCAGTCGTCGAAGTCGTCGAACGCAGGGAACGCGGGCGCTGCGCCGCTCGCCCCCGCCGCCGACGCATCGGCGAGCTCATCGTCCGCCTGGGGTGCTGCATCGATGGTGACCGGCAAGCCCGGGCTGATCAGGAGTTCCACATCGCCAGAGGGCGACGTGACAGTGACAAAGTCTCCCCCGGAGCGGACGGCCGCGACGATACGCTCCTTCACCTCGCCGATCTCTTCGGCGATCGGGATGGGGCGCTGGCCATTCACGCGCAACATGTATCGGGTCATGAAGGTTCCTGCCGTGATTTCGACGTGGGGATTCTCCTCAGTTCCGTCGATAGTACGCCTAGCTAGCGAACGCATCCTCAGGATCGAGGCCGAGCTTACGCGACGAGGTGCGCGGTGATCCCGACCGAGACGAAGTCTGCGTACTTCTGCAGGTCCCAGCCGCTGCGGAGCACGAGGAGGTCGTAGAGCTGCGGGGAGCTGTAGGTCAGCAGGATGTCGGTGGCGGCTTCGATCCCGAGGCTCGACGGCAGCTGCCCGGCGTCGGCGAGGCGGGCGGCGTTGGCCGCCATACGGGATCGTCGATCGTGGTCCAGTTCGCGGGCGAGTGCCGCCAGCTCCGGATCGTGACCGGCCGCGGCTTCGAGCAGCAGCAGGATGGGCGCCACCTGGGGCGCGACCTCGGCGGTCAGCCGTCCCCATCCCTGAGCCAGAGCCGCCAGGTCGGCCGCGTCGAGCGCGTCGGAGCGCGTTTCCGCGGCGACGGGACCGATGCCCTCCAGGGCCCGTCGGACGACCGCGCGGACCAGGGCCGGCTTGCCGGGGAACCGCTTGTACACCGATTCAGCCGAAACGCCGCAGGCCTTGGCCACGTTCGGGATGGTCAGCGAGGCGTACCCGTCGGCGAGCAGCATCCGGCGAGCGGTCTCGACCAGCTCCTCCCGGATCTTCTCGGCACGGGCGCGGCGGCCGGATGCGTCGTAGTTCCTCTTGACCGCTGCCACTGCACGCCCCATACTCGTTAATAGATACAGTGAAGTGTAATGAAATAGAGGACACCATGTCCACTTCGACACATCCCTTCCTCGACCGGCTTCGGCAAGCGACCGACGATCACGACCTCGATGCTCTCGTCGCGTGCTTCGCGCCCGGGTACCGCAACGAGACGCCCGCGCATCCCGGCCGATCGTTCGAGGGCACCGACCGCGTCCGTGCCAACTGGGAGCAGATCTTCGCCTTCGTCCCGGACATCACCTCTCGAGTCGCGGGTTACGCCGTCAGCGGGGCCGACGTGTGGTCGGAGTGGGAGCTGAGCGGCACCCGCGTCGACGGCACCCGGCACCTGATGCGCGGAGTGATCGTGTTCGGGCTGGACGGCGACCGCGCCGCCTGGGCGCGGTTCTACCTGGAACCCGTCGAGGACGGCGGAACCGGTGTCGCTGACGCCGTCCGGGCCCAGGTGCACGCGGACGGCCCCCGATGATCGTCGTCGCCGGGGGAAGCGGCCTGCTCGGCCGGCTGCTCGTCGGCGATCTTCTGGCCGAGGGCCGTCAGGTGCGCGTCCTCGTCCGCGACCCCGCGCGGGCGCGCGACCTCTTCGGAGACGCCGTGGAGGTCGTCGCCGCCGACGTGAGACAACCGGAGGAGGTCCGCGCGGCGGTCGCCGGTGCCGAGCTGGTCGTCTCGGCGGTGCACGGCTTCCTCGGCGGACGCGGGGCCGGACCCGCGGAGGTGGACGATCGTGGAAACGGGAACCTGATCGACGCGGCGGGCGAGGTCGGCGCGGGCGTCGTGCTGATGTCGGTGTCCGGCGCATCCCCGACCCACCCGGTGGACCTGTTCCGGGCGAAGTACGCCGCCGAGCAGCACCTGCGCGGCGCCGGCGTGCCGTGGACGATCGTGCGCGCGCCCGCGTACCGCGAGACCTGGCTCGGCATCCTGGCCGCGACCGCAGGCAGCGGGGAGCGGCCCCTGATCTTCGGGGTCGGTGACCGCCCGATCCCCTTCGTCTCGGTCGCCGATGTCGCGGCCGTCGTCGTCGCCGCCATCGATGACCCAACGGCCCGCGGCCGCGTGATCGAGGTGCCCGGCACGCCGATGACCATGACGGGGTTGGCGCACGAGCTCCAGGCGTCGCGCGGGTGGCACGGTTCGGTGCGTCACGTGCCGCGGCCGGCCTTGCGCGTCCTGTCCGTCCTCGCACGCCCGGTGAGTCCGGCGTTCGCCCGGCAGAACCGGGCCGCTCTCGCGATGGACACGGGTGTTCCGTCGGGCCGTCAGCCGCGTCCTGGCCAGTCCCGTCCGGCCCACGGGTCGTAGTCGGCGATCAGCGGTTCCTGCTCCGGCCGGTCGGGCTCCGGGATGTGCTGCAGGTTGATGCGGACGCGGTACCAGAGCGAGCTGGAGCCGCGCATCCCATCGACCAGTTCGTCCGCGGGATGCAGCTTGCGCGCAGCCTCGGGATGCGCCGCCTTCCACTGCTCGAGCGCTTCCACCGCTTCGGGCTTGGTCTTCGTGCGGGCGACCTCGATGAGCGGCATCTGCGAGACGCGACGGCCGTCGCCGTCGCCGCCGCGCGGCGGCTTCTCGGCGGGCCCCAGCTCGCGGGCCAGCGCGAGCAGTCCGTCGAGCGACCCGACCGCGTCGTCGATGCCCTCGTGCGGGTCTCCGCGTTCCGCGAACCGGGTCAGCACGGTCGGCACCGTGAACTCCTCGGGGCGACGCGAACGCACCTCGTCCCAGTCGAGCGGTGTGGAGACCCGTGCGTCGGGCAGGGGACGGATGGAGTAGGCGGAGGCCACCGTGCGATCCTTGGCGTTCTGGTTGAAGTCGACGAAGACGCTCTCGCCGCGCTCCTCCTTCCACCAGCGGGCGGTGGCGAGGCCCGGCGCACGGTTCTCGACCTCCCGCGCGAGAGTCTCGGCGGCGAGGCGCACGTCGGCGAAACCCCATTGCGGCGAGATGCGGACCAGGATGTGCAGGCCGCGCGATCCGCTCGTCTTCGGCCACCCGACCAGGCCGTTGTCGTCGAGCACCTCGCGGGCGACGAAGGCCACATCCACGATCTGCGACCAGTCGACGCCCGGCATGGGATCGAGGTCGACGCGGAGCTCATCCGGATGCTCCAGGTCTTCCGCCCGGACGGCGTGCGGGTTCAGGTCGAGACAGCCGAGGTTGGAGACCCAGGCGAGACCCGCCGCATCCCGGATCACGGCCTCCTCGGCCGAGGTCCCGCTGGCGTAGTGCAGGGTCGCGGTGTCGATGTACGGCGGGTGGCCTTCGGGCACCCGCTTCTGGAAGAACGGCTCCTGCGACAGCCCCTTCACGAAGCGCTTGAGCACCATGGGCCGGCCTCCCGCGCCACGCAGCGCGCCATCGGCCACGGCCAGATAGTACCGCGCGAGGTCGAGCTTGGTCAGGCCGGGTTCGCGGAAGACCACCTTCTCGGGGCTGGAGATCCGCACCTCCTGCCCCGCAACCTCCAGGAACGTCTCGGACTTCGACGACGGGCTCATGCCCGCCACGCTAACCGCGGTCCGCCCGCTCGGCCAGGGCTGACCCTGCTAGCGTGCGGTCGGGGGGTGAGCAATGCGGCGGTGGATGCTCGCGAGTGCGATCGCGGTGGTGGCTGCGGTGGGGATGTGCGGGTGCGTGAGCCAGCCGTCACCGTTCGACGGGAAGCAGGCGACCGAAGATCGGCTGCCGGATGCGGTCGCGCAGTACGCGGAGGGGGCGGATCTGGCGACGTCGCGCTACCAGGGCCGGGTCGGGGCCTGGGACCTCTATCTGATGCGCGGCGACGAGCCCTACGGCGTCTGCATCGCCTACACGGACGGCACCCCGGAACATGCCGGCTCGGGATGCTCGGGCGGCACCTGGGTACGCGTCGCCCTCTCCGACGGCTCGGAGTTCGAGGCGAACCTCAATGGCTTCCTGGATACGCCCCGAAAGGGTGAGCTGCAGGTCTCTCCCTGGGTGCGAAAGGTCCAGCGGGGCGAGGAGCGATGACCCGCGGCGCACGGCAGGATGGGCGCATGTCACGAGAGACCTTCGACGCACCGTCCGCCCCCGAGCCGGTCGGGCCCTATTCGCATGCGGCAGCCGGCGGGGGCCTGGTCTACCTGTCCGGCCAGACGCCGATCGATCCGGGCACCGGGCGGCTCGTCGAAGGCGGGGTCGACGTTCAGGCGGCGCAGGTCTTCCGGAATCTGCGGGCGGTCCTGGACGCGACCGGCCTGGGCCTGGATGACGTGGTCAAGGTCAACGTCTACCTCACCGACATGGGCGACTTCGCCGCCGTCAACTCGGTCTACGCCGAGACGTTCAGCCCGCCGTTTCCGGCGCGCACGACGGTGGCGGTAGCGGGCCTGCCGCTGGGCGCGCGGGTGGAGATCGAGCTCGTGGCGTCGCGGAGCTGATCGCCGCGCTGGGGAGCGGGCGCCGCGGATCGGTCGCCGCGGATCAGGCGCGCGGCGCGCCCGCGCGGCGGGAGTTGATCAGCGACAGTGCGGCCGCCAGGCAGTCGGTGTGGGCCGACTCGGTGACGCCGGGGCGCAGCATGATCACGTCGAACCCCTCCGGGTCGCGCTCGATGTAGGCGAGCAGGCCGCCGGGGTCCGTCGGTGCGACGGTCGTGTCGCAGATGCGCCATGAGGTGTCCGTCAGAGCAATGATCTCGAGTGCGGGGTCGACCGGTATCCCTTCGAAGCTCGTCAGCATCGCCGTGCCTCCTGTTCATGGTGCACAACGCACACAATCACCCGTCGTCGGGCGGCGTCAGGGCTTGACAGCGCGGCGTACATAGCGCGCGGCGGCCCAGCGGGGAAGCGCGGATGACGGCATGTGACGACGGCGAAACAGAAGGACACGCAGCCTCGACGGCACTTGCGGTCTCGGACATCCTGATGCGCACCCCCACATTGCCCCTAGGAGTCTGCATGCGTTCCCGTACTTCACGTTCACTCGGCACCGCAGCCGTCGTCCTGACCGGCGTGCTCGCGCTCTCGGCCTGCGCCGGCGGCTCCGACGCCGCGAGCGGTGGCGGCCAGAAGGTCACCGGTGGCACCATCGTGTACGCCCACCAGCAGGAGCCGGCCTGCGTCTTCGGCGGCTGGATCGAGCAGGCCTACCTCTCGTACCAGGTGCTCGACAACCTGACCTCGCTGGATGCGGACCACAAGGTGGTCCCGTGGCTGGCGACGTCGTGGAAGCAGTCCGACGACGGCCTGACGTGGACCTTCGACCTGAAGAAGGGTGTGAAGTTCACCGACGGCACGCCGCTCACCGCTGAGGCCGTCGCCTACAACTTCGACTACTGGCTGAACGGCGGCAACAGCACGGCCCTCGTCTGGCTCGACGGCTACTACAAGGACGCCAAGGCGATCGACGACACGACCGTGCAGATCGACCTCTCCCGGCCGTACCCGCGCCTCGCCGACAACCTGTCGCAGGGCTACTTCGGCATCCAGTCGCAGCACGCGCTTCAGACGCGCTCCAAGGAGCAGAACTGCGAGCAGCCGATCGGCTCCGGTGCCTTCGTGGTCGACAAGTGGAACCGCGGCCAGGACATCATCCTGAAGAAGAACAAGAACTACACGTCCCCGCCCGCGAACGCGAAGCACACGGGACCGGCGTACGTCGACACCATCGACTGGAAGTTCGTGGCCGACCCGACCACCCGCGTCGCGGCGCTGCAGGGCGGCCAGGTGGATGCGATCTACGACGTGCCGGCAGTGCAGTGGAACACCCTGAAGAGCGGCGGCTACCAGCTCGAGAAGTACGTCACCCCTGGTCGCCCGCAGCAGATCGCGTTCAACACCGAGCAGGGTCCGTTCACCGACGAGAAGGTGCGCCAGGCGTTCGCCTACAGCCTCGACCGCAAGCAGATCGTCGACACGATCGGGCGGGGCGTCATCCCGTTCGAGGGCAACGGCGGCGTCAGCCAGGCCACCCCCGGCTACAGCGAGAAGGCGGCCGGCTGGTACAGCCAGGACCTGAAGAAGGCGGATGCGCTGCTGGATGCGGCCGGATGGACCCGCAGCGGCAGCACGGGGGTGCGGGAGAAGGGCGGCACGAAGCTGACCGTCTCGCTGCCGTACGGCGCGGGCTCCATCATCAACGCGGACGGCGCCGCGATCCTGCAGGGCATCAAGGAGCAGGCGGACAAGGCGGGCTTCGATGTGAAGCTCGAGCCGGTGCCGCAGAGCGAGTTCTTCTCCGGCAAGTACTCCGGACCTGACACGCACGACCTGGCCGCCGGCTACTGGACGGCCGTCACCGCGGGCATCCTGTACATCAACTGGCGGCCCTCGACGCCCGACCACCCCAACTACGCGAACTCGGCGTTCTACAACGACCCGACGCTGGAGCAGTACATCCTCGACGGCAACTCGGCGGCGACCGTAGAAGCGCAGAACGCGGCCTACAAGAAGGCACAGGACTACATCGCCGAGCACGCGCTCTCGATCGGCGTCTACGACCGGCTGAGCACGCTCGCCGTCTCCACCAAGCTCAAGGACGTCTGGCAGGAGCACGCGCAGGGAGGACCGACGTTCTATGACGCCTACTTCGTCAAGTGAGCTGACCGCCGCACCCGGCGGTTCGGCGGCCCCGGGGCCGATCGCGCAGAACGCGATCCGGCCCCGGCGGGCCCGCGCCGTCGGCTTCACCCTCCTCCGCAAGGTCGGCGCCGCGCTGGTCGTGCTGTGGGGAGCTGCGACGGTCGCGTTCTTCGCCCAGTTGGCACTGCCCGGCGACCGGGCGACGACCATCCTGAACATCCGGGCGGGCCAGGCGCAGGCGCGCACCCCGGAGGAGCTGGCGCAGATCAACCAGCAGTACGGGCTGACGAAGCCCGTGATCCTGCAGTACTTCGACTACCTGCGCGGCCTCGTCTCCGGCGACTTCGGCACCTCGTACCAGCAGTACCGGCCGGTGACGGCGATCATCGGCGAGCAGCTGGGGAGCACGCTCACGCTGTCGCTCGTCGCGATCGCGTTCGCCTGGCTGATCATGGTCGTCTGGGTCACCCTGACGGCGGGACGCGGCCCGCGCCTGAACGGGGTCGGTTCGACGGTGGATGTGGTCACCGCCGGCCTCCCCGCCTACTGGCTGGGCATCATCCTGCTGCTCGTCTTCGGCCTCGGTCTGCACTGGTTCCCGATCATCAGCGGAACCTCGCCCGCCGGCATCGTGCTGCCCGCGCTGACGCTCGCCATCCCGCTCGCCGGGTTCATGGCGCAGAGCGTCCGCACCGAGTTCGAGCGGTCGCTCGAACAGCCGTTCGTGCTCTCGGCCCGGATGCGCGGCATGGGCGAGTGGGGCGTCCGGTTGCGGCACGTCCTCCGGCACGCGGTCATCCCCGCGGTGACGCTGTCGGGATGGGCCCTCGGCGCGACCCTGTCCGGAGCCGTGATCGTCGAGTCGATCTTCTCGCGGCCCGGCATCGGCTCGGTGCTCGTCAGCGCCGTGAACTCGCAGGACCTCCCGGTGGTCACCGGGATCGTCACCCTCGTGGCCGTCGTGTATGTGGCCGCCAACCTCATCGTGGACGTCGTCTACACCGTCATCGATCCCCGCCTGGAGCTGACATGACCGCCCTCGGCACCCCTCCGGCATCTGCCGCCACAGCGTCCGCCCCCGCCCGCTCCGGGCTCGGGACGCGTCTGGCGCGAGCACCCTGGGGTCTCTACCTCGCGGTGGCGTTCGCCGTGCTGCTCCTGGTGGCCGTGGTGGCGCCGCAGGTGCTCACCACCCACCTCCCCACCGCGATCGACTACCAGGCGGCGCTGCAGCCGCCGAGCCTCGCGCATCCCTTCGGCACCGACGAGTCGGGCCGCGACCTGTACACGCGGGTGGTCTGGGGCGCGCGCGACTCGCTCACGATCGGGCTGGGGGCCGCGGCGGTGAGCATCAGCCTCGCGCTGATCCTCGGCACGCTGGCCGCGCTCGGCGTCAAGCCGATCGCCGTCGTGATCGACCGGTTCGTGGAGATCATGTTCGCCTTCCCGGCGCTGCTGCTGGCGCTGCTCCTGATCGCCATCGCAGGCCCGAGCGCCGCGACGCAGGTGTTCGCGGTCGGGATCGGCACAGCGCCCGGCTACGCGCGCATGATCCGCGGCCAGATCCTCGGGGCGCGCGATTCCGGATACGTCGAGGCGGCGACCGCCCTCGGGCACTCGCGCTGGCGCATCCTGCGCGCGCACATCCTCCCGAACGCGCTCCGTCCGCTGGTCGCGGTGTTCGCGCTGTCCATCGGGCAGTCGATCGTGTGGGCGTCGAGCCTGTCGTTCCTCGGACTCGGCGTCGCGCCGCCCGCCTCCGAGTGGGGCGCGCTGCTGGACGCCGGGCGTCAGTACCTGACGACGGCGTGGTGGCTCGTCGTCATCCCGGGCCTGGTGATCGTCTCGGTGGCGCTCGCCGCGACCACCATCGGGCGCCACATCCAGGCCCGCCTGGAGAAGGGAGAGCGGTCATGAGCATCATCGAACGCGAGAACGAGGATGTCGTGGATGAGCTGGACTGGCCGGTGACCCGGTTGCGGGTCCGCAACCTGCGAACGGCTTTCCGGGTCGACGGCGTCCTCCGTCCGGTCGTCCGCGGCGTCAGTTTCGACCTGCGTCCGGGGGAGTGCGTCGCCATCGTCGGCGAGTCCGGTTCGGGGAAGTCGGTGACGGCACGCTCGCTCGTCGGGCTCGCCGGACGCTCGGCGACCGTCGAAGCGGACGAGCTGAGCATCCACCACGAAGACGTCCGCAGCTTCACGCCGCGGCAGTGGCAGCGCATCCGCGGCCGCGACATCGGCTTCGTGCTGCAGGATGCGCTGGTCTCGCTCGACCCGCTCCGCCCCGTCGGGCGCGAGATCGACGAGGCGCTGCGGCTGCACGGCTGGGGGGACCGGAAGGCCCGCCGCGAGCGCGTGCTCGACCTGCTGACCCGGGTGGGCGTGCCCGTCCCTGCCGTGCGCGCGAAGCAGCGTCCCGACCAGCTCTCCGGCGGCCTGCGCCAGCGTGCGCTGATCGCCTCCGCGATCGCACTCGACCCGGACATCGTGATCGCCGACGAGCCGACAACCGCCCTCGACGTCACGGTGCAGGCCCAGGTGCTCGACCAGCTGGAGCGGATGAAGGAGCGCGGAGCGTCCGTCATCCTGATCAGCCACGACCTGTCCGTCGTCGCCCGGCTGGCCGACCACATCCTCGTCATGCGCGGCGGCGACGTGCTCGAACAAGGCGACGCCGCTCAGGTGCTCGGCGACCCGCAGCACGACTACACGCGTGCGCTGATCGCGGCCGTGCCGGGCGAGGCGACCCGCGGGCATGCGCTCACGCCGGGCGCGGCCGCCGTGCCGGCCAAACCGCCGGTGGGGGAGGTCGTACTGGAGACGACGGACCTCGTGAAGCGGTTCCACACCTCCGACGGGACGGTGACCACGGCCGTCGACAGCGTCTCCTTCGCGCTGCGTGCGGGCGAGACCCTCGGCATCGTCGGCGAGTCCGGCTCCGGCAAGAGCACGACCGCGCGACTCGCCCTCGGACTCGAACCGGTGGACGGCGGCGAGGTGCGCCTTCTGGGCCAGCCGTGGGCGCCGCTCGCCGAGAGCCGCCGCCGCGGTCTGCGCAGCCGGATCGCCGTGGTGTACCAGGATCCGCTGAGCTCGTTCGATCCGCGCTGGAACGTGGAGCGCATCCTGCTCGACGCCCTCCGCGGCGAATCGTTCGCCTCGGCCGACGACCGCCGAGCCCGCGTTCTTCAGCTGCTCGACCAGGTCGGGCTCACGGACGCCGTGCTGCCGCGGTTCCCGCTGAAGCTGTCCGGCGGGCAGCGGCAGCGCGTCGCGATCGCCCGTGCCCTCGCGCCGCGTCCCGACATCATCGTCCTCGACGAGGCGGTGTCAGCGCTCGATGTCACCATCCAGGCGCAGATCCTCGACCTCCTCGCCGCCCTGCAGCGGGAGTCGGGCGTCGCCTACCTCTTCATCTCGCACGACCTCGGCGTCATCAGCCACCTCAGCGATCGTGTGCTGGTGATGAAGGATGGGGTGGTGGTGGAGGAGGGGACGCCGGAGGATGTCTTCGAACGCCCTGCGCATCCGTACACGCGAGCCCTGATCGCCGCCATCCCCGAGTTCGACCCGCAGGGCGCCAGAACCGTCACCACCCCCGAAAGCGAGACCGCCGCATGAGCGAGCCCAAGCAGCTCTTCGTCAACCTGTTCGAGATGGCCTGCGTGAGCCACATCACGCACGGCCTGTGGACGCTTCCGGGCAACAACCGCGAGCGGTTCGACGATCTCAGCTACTGGCTCGAGCTCGCCCAGCTGCTCGAGCACGGCGGCTTCGACGGGATCTTCCTCGCCGACGTGATCGGCGCGTACGACGTTTTCCGCGGCGGCCCGGAGACGGCCCTGCGCGAGGGCCTGCAGAGCCCGAACCTCGACCCGCTGCTGCTCGTCCCGGCGATGGCCGCGGTCACGGAACGCCTAGGCTTCGGCGTCACCTTCTCGACGACCTACGAGCCGCCGTTCGCCTTCGCCCGGCGCATGTCGACCCTCGACCACCTCACGAAGGGGCGCATCGGCTGGAACATCGTCACCTCGTACCTTCCGAACGCCGCCCGCAACTTCGGCCTCGACGGCGAAGTCCCGCACGACGAGCGCTACCGCTACGCGGACGAGTACCTCGACGTGCTCTACAAGCTGTGGGAGGGCTCCTGGGACGACGACGCGGTGATCGCCGACCGTGAGGCCGGGGTGTTCACCGACCCGTCGAAGGTGCGGTACATCAACCACGTCGGCGAGCGGTTCCGTGTCGCAGGTCCGCACATCGTCCACCCGTCGCTGCAGCGCACGCCCACGCTGTTCCAGGCGACCGGGTCACCCGCGGGCATCGAGTTCGCCGGCCGGCACGCCGAGGTCGTCTTCACCGGTGGCCGCACCAGCGAGGAGTTCCGCAGCAACGCCGACGGGATGCGGGATGCGGCCGAGCGCCACGACCGGCAGCGCGACGACATCCGCTTCATCGCGATGGCCGGCGTGATCGTCGGGCGCACGCAGGAGGAGGCGGAGGACAAGTGGCGGCTCTACCGTGAGCGGTCCAGCCTCGACGGCATCCTCGCGCACAGCAGCCTGCCGATCGACCTGACCGCCTTCCCGCGCGACATCACCGTGCGCGAGGCGCTCGCCCGGGCCGACTTCCCCGCCTCCAAGGTGCCGTACCTGCCGCTCGACTCGACGGTCGGTCAGGCGCTCGACTTCATCAAGGTCGGCCGCGACGAGCGGTTCCTGGTGGTCGGGGATCCGAAGACGGTCGCCGACGCGATCGAGCGCTGGCTCGACGAGGACGGCCTGGACGGCATCAACCTGCGCCAGTACCACTCGTTCGACACGGCCCGCGACTTCGCCGAGCTCGTCGTCCCGGAGCTGCGGCGCCGCGGCCGGCTGCCCGAGGAGGGCGCCCGGTTCGGCACCCTGCGCGAGCGGCTCTTCGGAGAGGGCCACAGCCGCCTCCCCGAGCAGCACATCGGCACGCGCTACCGCGGCGGCGCGAACCTCGACGTGCCCGTCGAGCCGCTGCAGCTGCAGTTCGCCCACGCCGCATCGTTCTGAGGGATTTCGCGCGTCAGCGCCGGGCGGCGAGCTGCTCGCGCCAGTCGTCCGGCACCCGCTCGGCCGGGCCGGGGACGGTCTGGTCGACCGGGTGGGCCAGGGGCGGCGCGAGCTCGGGGCCGTTGGTGAAGGTCTGGGTGCGATAGTTCCAGAACCACGCCTCGCCCGGCTCGAACGAGCGGATGATCGGATGGCCGGTCGCCTCGGCGTGCTTGCTGGCGTGCGTGTTGAGGGAGTCGTCGCAGCATCCGATGTGCCCGCATTCGGTGCACCGCCGCAAGTGCACCCACCAGCTGCCGGTCTCCCCGCATTCGAGGCAGCCGGTGCCAGAGGGCGGCACGCTCGTGTCGATGCTGCTGTTGCCGTGGTCGCTCATCAAAGGTGTCCTTCCGATTCGTCCAGCTCGGCGGATTCGCCGGGCCGCAGCATCCTGAGCCGGTCGGTCAGCCCGTGCGCCGCGAACGCGGCCCTGACCTCGTCCTGCCCTTGCGTGAAGTGCGCCCAGCCCTCGGAGTGGACCGGGACGATGACCGCGTCGCCGAGGAGGGCGGCGGCACGCGCCGCCTTGTCGGCCGTCAGCGTGAGGAACGCGTCGAGCCGCGCCGTCCGCGCAGCGCCCGCGAACAGCAGGGCGATGTCGATCGGCCCGAGGTTCTCGGCGACCTCCTCGACGACGCGCAGGGAGGCGTTGTCGCCGCTGACGTAGACGGTCGGCAGGCCGTCCCCGGCGAGCACGAACCCGAGCACCGGGCCCGAGGAGGCCTCCATGCCGTCCGGGCCGTGCTGCGCGGGGACGGCGTGGACCCTCAGCTCGGAACCGTCCGGCCGGGGCACAGTCAGGTGCGTCCAGGGCCCGAGGCCACGCACCTCGCCCTCCACCCGCTCCGCCGCCGCCGTGGTGCTGACGGTGAGCGGCGCATCCCGAACGAACGCTCGGCCGCGGTCGTCGAGGTTGTCGGGATGCTGGTCGTGCGACAGCAGCACCAGATCGACGGGTCCGACCTCCTCGGGCGAACGGCTCGGCCCGGTCGTCTTCACCAGCACCCGCTGACCGGACGCATGGTCGCCAGGTGGGTCGAAGGTGGGATCGGTGAGGATGCGGAGGCCGCCGAGTTCAATCAGCGCGGTCGGGCCGCCGATCAGTTCGACGCGGACGGTCATCGGTTCTCCTTCGGGTGCTGGCGATGGGGTGGATGCGGCGGTCACGGGGTCACGAACCGGCCTTCCGCCGCATCCCGGGTCGACTGCTCGCGCAGCACGAAATGCTGCTTCTTGCCGGTCGCCGTGTATGGCAGCTCGCTGACGAAGGTGTACCGGCGGGGGCGCTTGTAGTCGGCGAGTACAACGCTCGCGCGGCAGTGCGCATCCAATTCGCGGGCCGCCTGCTGCGCGTCCTCCAGCCGGCCGGTCCGAGGCTGGACGTACGCGACAACGACCTCGCCCCACTCGTCGTCCGGCAGGCCGACCACGATGCTGTCGGCCACGTCCGGGTGCGCGGCGAGCGCCTCCTCCACCTGTACGGGATGCACGTTCTCCCCTCCCGAGATGATCATGTCGTCCTTGCGGCCGATGATGGTGACGATCTCGTTCTCGTCCCAGCTCGCCAGGTCGCCCGGGTACATCCAGCCGTCGCGGAACTTGCGCCCCTGCTCCTCCGGGTTGTGCATGTAGGCGTAGCCGCTCTTCACGCTCCGCATGATGACCTCGCCGATCTCGTGACCGTTCTTGGCCACCAGGTCGTCGGGGGCGGCGACGCGCTCGTCGCCGTAGACCTTCACGACGGCCACGTCGTCGTCCAGGCACGCGCGGCCCGCGGCGCCTGCGGCGTCGGGCAGGTCCTCCGGCCGCAGGTAGGTGTTCCAGAACGCCTCGGTCGTGCCGTAGCCGTTGGCGATCCGCGGGGTGAGCACGCGCTGGTAGCGCAGGGCGGCGGCGCGGTCGAGCGGTGCGCCCATGGTGACGATGCCGTGCAGCGACGACAGGTCACGCGGGCTCGCCTCCTGCGCGTCGGCCAGGCGCTCCAGGTTGGTGGGTGCGCCGATGACGTAGGTGAGGGCGTGCTCCTGGATGCTGTCGAGCACCACGTCCGCGTCGAACCGTGGGAGGGTGACGACCTCGGCTCCCACGTAGAAGGCCGTGTTCGGTCCGGCGCAGTAGTTGCCTCCGCGGTGGAACCACGGCGACATGTTCATGGTGCGGTCGGTCGGCGCCAGCGGGAAGTGCATGATGACGTCGTGCGCGGTGAGCACCTCGTTCAGGCTGGTCAGCGGGACGGCCTTCGGCATCCCCGTTGTCCCGCTCGTGTACAGCCGCGAGGTCTCGTCCCAGACGCTCGCGCCTTCCGGGGCGCGGAAGGACGGGGCACCGGCGACGAGCAGGTCGTCGAACGGGATGGCACCCTCCAGGAGCGGCCCCTCGCCGACGGCCACCAGCACGCTGGGCCGGTGCCCCGCCAGTTCCAGGGCGGTCGCGACCTGCTCGGCCGAGGCCGCGTCGTAGACGAACACCGCCGGCCGGGAGTCGTCGAGGATGTGCGCGGTCTCGCCCGGTGCCAACCGGAAGTTCATCGGCGAGCTGACGGCGCGGAGGCCCTGAGCGGCGACGTACAGGAACGCGAACTCCGGAGTGTTCATCAGCTGGTACGCGACGATGTCGCCGACGCCTACGCCGCGCTGGGCCAGGCCGGCCACCAGGGCGCCGGTCACCTCGCCGAGCTCCGCGTACGTCCAGCTGCGCCCCGACGGGGGATCGGTGAGGGCGACGCGCGACGCGTAGCGGTGGGTGTTCCGTTCGACGGCGGACGCGTAGGTGAAGTGCTGCTCGAACACGGCCTTCAGGGTGCTCGGGTCGTACTCGGTGTTCGGCTGCGCGTTCGGGTTCGGGTCGGTGAGGGTCATCGTTCTCCTGGGGGCAGGGAGGTTCAGGCGTCCAGCGGGCGTCGACTCCGTCTCGGATCGGTGGGGGGAACGTTCTGATCGAGCTCCGACCAGAACGGCGGCGCGACGACGGTCAGCCCGCCGTCGACGACGAGGGTGTGGCCGGTGATGTACCCGGCACCGGGGGAGGCGAGGAAGCGGACGGACTCCGCGACATCGTCGGCGGTGCCGAGCCGGCCCAACGGGATGCGCGAGGTCATCACCGTGAGGTCGGGGATGCCGTCGTTGCCGTAGAAGTAGCTCAGGGAGTCGGTGTCGATCAGGCCGCCGTTGACCGCGTTGACGGTGATCCCGTCCCGGCCGAGCTCGGCGGCGAGGTGACGCACCCACGACTCGACCGCGGCCTTGTCGGAGCCGATCGCGCCGTACAGGGGGAAGGCGCGGTGGCTGCCGTAGCTGGTGACGGCGATGATCCGGCCGCCTGGTGGGCGCTCGCCTGGTGCGCGCTCGCGCATCCGCTGTGCGGCGCGCTGGGAGAGCAGCACGAAGGAGCGGACGTTCGTCGCCCACGACCGTTCCAGGTGGCGCGAGGTGAGCTCGACGGCGGGGCGGAACACAGAAGCGGCCGCGCTGGCGACCAGCACATCCAACCGCGACCCCTCGGGGAACTCGTCCGCGAACAGCCGGTCGATGTCCTCTTCGTTCTCCAGCTCCAGCCGGTGGGCGCGGGCAGAGCCGCCGGCCGCAGTGATCGCGTCGACGACCTCGGCGGCAGCGTCGGCCTCCCGGCGGAACGTCAGCACCACATCCATGCCGTCGGCGGCGAGCGTTTCGGCGATCCGCCGGCCGATGCCGCGCGAGCCGCCGGTCACCAGCGCGCGACGCGGGGGCGCTCCCTCGGGATGGTTCTGCTGGCTGTTCGTGGTGCCTCCGTCGACCGGGCTCGATTTCTGCGACGCCAGTCTAGGCCTGTCGGAGGGCGCCTCCGGATCGGAAGCGCCCTCCCTGGGCGTCGCGGTGCGGTGCGTTCGAGGGAGAGTGTCAAGCCCTCCCTCGAACGCTCGTGCGGGCGGATGCTCGATTCACGTCATCCACGTAAGCCAGGAGCCCACCATGACCGCCGACCGCCACCTCCTCTTCTCCGGCGACGACACCGCCCGCGACAACCCGCTCGACGTGTGGGCACGCCGCTTCGCGACGGTGACCGCCATCCTCATCGGCGTTCCGCTGCTGGCGGCCGGGCTGCTGGCGGTCCTCTCCTAGCCGTTCGCCTCCTAGCCGTTCCCCGCCGGAACCGCCGCGCGGCTCAGGTGCCGCGCGAAGAATCGCGCTGCGTCCTCCCCGGCAAAAGCCGGGACGCCGGTGTGCCCGCCGAGATTCGCCTGCAGGGTCTTCTCCTGCGAACCGAACGCGTCGAACAGGTCGAGTGCCGCCTGACGGTCGTTGCCCTCGTCATCCCATTGCAGCAGGACGTGGAGCGGGATGCTGACCCGGCGCGCCTCCTCGAACATGCGCCGGGGGACATAGCTGCCGGCGAACAGCCCGGCCGCGGCGATCCGCGGTTCGACCGTCGCGAGCCGGATACCGATGGAGATGAAACCGCCGGAGAAGCCGACAGGGCCGTCGATCTCCGGAAGCGCCAGCAGCGCGTTGAGGGCGGCCTGCCATTCGGGGACGGACGCCTCGACCAGCGGCAGGACCAGCCGGTCGACGAGCTCGTCGTCCACCGGCTCGCCGGCCGTGATCGTGCGCCGCAGGTCGGCGCGGGCCTGCTCGGCCTGCGCCGAGGGGGGCCGATCACCGCTGCCGGGCAGTTCGATCGTGGCCGTGGCGAAGCCGTCCGCGGCGGAGCGCAGCGCGCGGCCCGTCAGCCGGGAGCGCATGTACCGCAGCCCGCCGGGATGACCCATCAGGATCAGCGGGGCCGGAGCGGAGGCGGATGCGGATGCTGGCGTCCAGAGGATGCCGGGAATCTCGCCGAGGGTGAATTCGCGTTCGACGACACCGTCGTCGAGGAGTGTTTCTGAGGTGAAGTGCATGGTCGTGCCTTTCGGGAGTGCTCTGTCAGAGCGCCCCCGGACGACCTATCGCCCGACCGTGACCCCGAGAAGGGGCGCCCACGTCGATTCGTTCACGGGTACCACCTCCTCTGTCTTCCGTACGGTTCGTCGGACAGAGTAGCAGGGCGGGCGCTGCGTCGTCAGCGCAGTTCGAGGGCGCGGCGCAGAGACATGGACCTCGCGGGCACGACGGCGTACCGTCGCCGGGACCGACCAGAACGGAAGCCATCAACGGAAGGATGACGCCATGAGCGACGAGAAGGACAGGCCTGACGCGGACGAGCTGCCCGACGGCTCCGGATCCGACGGCAGCGAGCCCGAACCCGGTGAGGACACCGTCTCGGGCGGCGGACCGGACGAGCACAAGTAGCCGCGAGCGCTCGTAGCGACGAGCCCACGGAGTGCGACGTCGAGTCGCTCAGCGCCGGTGGAACGGCCGGACGCTGAGCGACTCGACGGTCCCCGTGGGCGGCAGGTCGACGGCCGCCCGGACCGTTGCCGCCACCATCTCGGGAGTGATCGTGTACGTCGCGTCGTACGCCAGCCCTTCCCGGGCGACGAGCGCACGCTGCATGTCGGTGTCCACGCGCCCCGGGTGGATGCTGCTCACGCGCACCCCGTGCGACCGTTCCTCCTCGCGGAGGGCGTCCGTCAGCGCGCGCAGGGCGAACTTCGACCCCGCGTAGACCCCTCCGCCGGCACCGCTGGCGAACCCGGACCCGCTGTTGATCGCGACGACGAGCCCGCCCGCCGCCCGGAGTGCGGGCAGCGCATGGCGGGTGAGCGCGGCGACGGCGAACACGTTCACGTCGAAGACGCGACGCCAGGTCTCCGCGTCCGTCTCTTCGACGGTTCCGCCGTCTTCGACGCCCGCCGAGTGCACGAGCACATCCAGTCGCCCCGGTAGCGCCGGCAGTGAAGCGCCGGACAGGTCGGCGACCAGGTCTGCCGTGTACCCCTCGGCCGACGGGAGTTCGGCGACGACCGCATCCACGGCATCCGCATCCCGTCCGCCGACCAGGATGTGGTGCGTGCGACCGAGCTCGACGGCGATCGCCCGCCCGATCCCGCGGGAGGCGCCGGTGACGAGGGCGACCGGCCGGTCCGCGCGCGCGGCGGTGTTCGCGGGGGTCAGGGATGCATCCGTGTCAGCCATGCCTTCGACCCTACGGCGGTTCGCCCTGGCATCGCGGCTCCCCTAGGGTGTGGATGTGCCGGAGGTGTGGACGTGAGCGAGGGCGGGCGCCCGCCCGGCGTGCGCGAGGTCGCGGCCGCCGCCGGCGTCTCGCGCCAGACCGTCTCACGGGTGCTCAATGACCATCCGAGCATCCGCGCCGAGACGCGGGAGCGTGTGCTCGCGGCGATGGCGGAGCTCGACTTCCGGCCGAACCGCGCCGCCCGGATGCTGACAACGGCGCGCTCGCGGACCATCGGGGTGCTTGCCGCCTCCGCATCCACCCTGTTCGGCCCGGCGTCCAGCATTGACGCCGTCGAGAACGCCGGTCGCGACGCCGGCTACACGGTGACGGTCGCGCACGCCGCGTCCCTGGAGCCCGCCGACGTCGAGGCGGCCCTCGACCACTTGCGGGCGCAGGCGGTCGAGGGTGTGGTGGTGATCGCTCCTCAGCAGCGGGTGCAGGATGCCATGGCACAGTTCTCGCTGTCCGTACCGTCGGTGACGCTGCACGGCGCTGGCGCAGCCGGGGACGAGGGCGTGTTCGTGGATCAGGTGCTCGGCGCCCGGCTCGCCGCCCGCCACCTGCTCGACACCGGCCACCGGCGCATCGCCCACCTGAGCGGCCCCGGCGACTGGACGGAGGCGCGCGCCCGCCGCGACGGCTTCCTGGCCGAGCTGGATGCGGCGGGCGCCGACCCCGTCGTCTCGCGTGAGGGCGACTGGACGGCCGCCTCCGGCGCTGAGGTCGGCGCGGAGCTGCTGGCCGATCCGACGATCACGGCCGTCTTCGCCTCCAACGACCAGATGGCGCTGGGCGTGCTGCACGCGGCCAGGCGTGCCGGTCGTGCCGTGCCGGCCGACCTCGCGGTGGTCGGGTTCGACGACATCCCCGAGGCCGCCTTCTTCGCCCCGCCGCTGACGACCGTGCGGCAGGAGTTCGACGAGCTCGGCCGCCGCTGCGTGGCGCGCCTGATCGCGCTGCTCGAGGGCGGCGACCTCGCGTTCGAGGAGCCGGTCGCGCCCGTACTGGTCGTGCGCGAGTCGGCGTGATGGGCGCATCCACATGACGGTCCAGGCGGTCGTGATGCTCTGCGCCGTCGGCGCGTAGTTGTCGGCCGTGACCCAGAGCGTCGTGCCTAGGCCGCCTTGCGGGCGCCCCGCTCGGCGAGTCTGCGTCCCTCCAGTTCGGCTGCGCGCACGGCCTCGACGCGCATGGCGTCCGCCATGTCGGTGAACCGGTCGAGCGCCGGATTGACCCCGACCAGTGTGAACCGCCGCTCGACGGTGGTGAGGTCGAGCCCGAGCACGTCGACGAGGATGCGCTGCAGCCAGGGGGTTGAGTGGTCCCATCCCTCTTTCGGCGTTCCCGGCCCGTAGTTGCCGCCGGTGACGGTGACCAGCAGAGCGGGACGGTCGCGCAGCTCGGGGCCAGCCTCGCTGATGCGGGGGTCCGTGTACACGAGGTCGAACCAGGTCTTGATGTGCTGCGAGACGCCGTAGTTGTAGAGCGGCACCGCGAAGACGAGGGCGTCAGCGGCGATCAGCTCGTCGGCCAGTGTGGCGGCGAGTTCGACGGCGGCCTGCTGCGCCGGCGTGCGTGCATCCTCGGGGAGCTGCTGCCCCACGACGGCGTCGGCCCAGGCGGTCGACGGGAGGGGGTTCGTGCCGAGGTGGCGGCGGATCACGTGCTCGTCCGGGTGTTCGGCGGTCCATTCGGCTTCGACGATGTCGGCGAGCTCGCGGCTCACGGATCGGTCGGGGAAGATGCTCGCGTCGAGGCGGAAGAGGGTCATGGTTTTCCTTAGGTGTTCGGTTGTTCGGTTCGTTGTTCAAGAGGAAATCGGTCGAAGGCTGGAGGCGTCAGATCACGGTCGCGCCGCCGTCCGCCACCAGCTCGAGGCCGTTGACATAACTCGAGTCGTCGGAGGCGAGGAACAGTGCGACGGACGCGATCTCCTCGGGGCGGCCCATCTCCCGACGCGGGATCAGGGACTCGAAGGCCGCCTTCTGGTCCGCATCCATCACGTCGAGCATCATGGGCGTGGCGACCTGGCCGGGGGTGAGGACGTTCACCCGGATCCCCCGATCCCGCAGCTCCGACACCCACACCCGTGCGTAGGCGGGAAGCACAGCCTTGCTCGCGGCGTACACGCTCCAGTCGGGGAACCCTCGGAGGGATGCGTTCGACCCGGTGAGCAGGATCGAGCCGCCGTCGTTGAACAGGGGCAGCGCCTTCTGGACGGTGAACAGCGTGCCCCGCGCATTCAGCGAGAAGGCGGCATCGAAGTGCTCCTCGGTGATCGCACCGAGCGTCCCCTGCTCGCCACCGCCGGAGCTCGCCCAGAGCACGTCGATGGCGCCCTTCTCCTGCCGGACCGTCTCGAACAGCCGGTCCAGGTCGTCCAGGTCGGTCGAATCGGCCTGCACGCCGGTGACGTTCCGGCCGATCAGCTTCACGGCCTCATCCAGTGCGTCCTGCCGTCGGCCGGTGATGAAGACGTGGGCTCCTTCCTCCACGAACAACCGGGCACCGGCCAGCGCCATACCGCTCGTCGCGCCGGTGATCACCGCGACCTTGCCCTCGAGCCTGCCCGCCATCACTTGGCCCCGAAGGCGACGTCGAAGCCGCCGCCGTTGCGCGCCAGGCCCATGAGGAGGATGCCCACCCACTCCAAGGCGTGGGTCGTCTCCAGCCCTCCCGCGTCGAGTGGACGCATCCCCAGGCTCGTCAGGAACGCGGCGAAGCGCGCCCTCGCGTCGGCGTCGCCGCCGGCGAAGAAGACGTCCAGCGGACCCTCGGCAGCGAGCACGCCGCGGAAGACGGTGTTGAACGCCTTGAGGACCTGCGTGCTCGCGGGAGCCGCGGCCGCGATCTGCTGCGTAACCGAGTTGCCCGGGGTGGTGACGACGCCGGTCGCGTCGGCGTTGAACGGGTTGGTGGTCTCGACGATGATCTTGCCGGCCAGCGCGTCGCCGTACTGCTCGACCACGTCCACCGCGCCGGCGTAGAGGACGGCGAGGAAGACGATGTCACCCGCCGGACGCGCGCCGAACGTGCCGACGGTCGTTCCGTGACCGATCCGGTCGGCCGCTGCTTGGGCTTTGACCGTGTCGCGGCTCATGATCTCGACCGTGTGGCCGTGCTCGGCGGCCCGGGAACCGATGGCCGTGGCCATGTTCCCCGCGCCGATGATGGTGATGATGCTCATGACGTGTGCTCCTTCGTGGTGTGCGTGTCGGCGGAGAAGCCTCAAGGTGAGGCACCCCTCCGGTCCTTGCTCGAACCGGAGGGGTACCTCACCTATTCCGCGATCACGAAAAAAAGCGCGGTAAGTTGGCACCGTGAGCATCAGCGAAGTCGAACGCGCACCGAAGCCTCGGCGCCGTGACGCCGTGGAGCGTCACGACCGGCTGCTCACCGCGGCGCGCAGCGAGTTCGCCGTCCGAGGCGTGGATGCGTCCCTCGAAAGGATCGCCCGCGACGCCGGAGTCGCGATCGGCACTCTCTATCGCCACTTCCCGACCCGGATGGACCTCCTGCTGGCGGCCCTCGAGCCCCGGCTTCGGGAGTTCCTCGACGGGTCCGAGAACGCCATGGCCATCGACGATCCCTGGGACGGGTTCGTCTCCTACCTGGAGAACCTGTTCCGCGTGCAGGCCGGAGACCGGGGATTCAACGACTTCCTCTCCCGCCGCTTCCCGGGCAGCCCGGACACCGAGCGCATCCACGACCAGATGTGTCGGCAGATCGAAGACGTTCTCACTCGAGCCCAAGAGGCCGGGGCGGTGCGGCCGGACATCGCCCTGGCCGACATCGTCAACCTCATCTGGTCCAATGGCCGGATGATCGACGCCACCAGGACGACGGCCCCCAACTCGTGGCGACGGCAGCTCTACCTGACGCTCGACGCCTACAGGGCCGCAGCGGCGCATCCCCTGCCCGAGCCGCCGATGACGGACGAGCAGCTCTACGACGCCATGGTCGAGCTCAACGCGGCGGACTGAACCGCCGTCAGTCCCCTTCGCCGACGTACGCGGTCATGCGGATGGAGATGAGCACGTCCGGGATGACGGCTCCGAGCTTCGCGGCATAGCGGGCGGGAGGGTCGCTCGGAAACCAGGTCCGGTACTCCTCGTTCATGCCGGCGAAGTCGGCCGGGTCGCTGAGGAGGATCCCGACTTCGACGACGTCGTCCAGCGTGGCGCCCGCCGCCTCGAGAACGGCGCGACAGTTGGCCAGCGCCTGCCGCGTCTGCTCCTGGATGGTCGGGCCGGCCGGTTTCCCCGTGTACACGTCGACGCCCACCAGGCCCGAGATGTGTATATGGTTCCCCGACTTGATGCCTTGGCTGTAGAAGGGCGAGCTGGGTGCGTCCGGGGTGCTGATTACTTCACGCATGCGCTCAATATGGCTCACTTCGCGGGTCCTGGCGATGGGCAGTTTCATGCGGTCTCTGCGGCTCGGACTGGCGCGCACGCCGCGCCGTGACGTATGCTCGCAGCGTCAATGTGACCGGTCACAAAGGATTGGATGCCCTCATGCTGCCAGCCCCCACGGGCGACTCGGCCGCCGCCGATGAGCCAGCCGCCGCCGCACGCGACGCAATCGCCGGCGGCCGCACAGCGCTCGGCATCGAGTTCGGCTCGACCCGCATCAAAGCCTGCCTCGTCGACGCGGACGACCCCTCGGTCGTGCTCGCGGTCGGCTCCCATGAGTGGGAGAACGCCTACGTCGACCGGCTCTGGACCTACGCCATCGACGACGTCTGGAGCGGACTCCAGGCCGCCTACGCCGCCCTCGTCGCCGACGCCGAAGCGCGGCACGGCGTCGCGCCCACGACCGTCGGGGCGCTCGGCGTCTCGGCGATGATGCACGGCTACCTCGCCTTCGACGAGACCGGCGAGCTCCTCGTCCCGTTCCGCACCTGGCGCAACACCAACACCGGTGCGGCCGCACGCGAGCTGACCGAACTGCTCGGGGTGAACATCCCGCTGCGGTGGTCGATCGCCCACCTGCACCAGGCCGTGGTCGATGCAGAGCCGCACGTGCCGCGGGTCCGCTTCGTCACGACGCTCGCCGGCTACGTGCACTGGCGGCTGACCGGGCGCAAGATCCTCGGCGTCGGGGACGCGTCGGGCATGTTCCCCATCGACCCGCAGACCGCCGACTACGACGCCGACCTCGTCGGCCGCTACGACGCACTGGCCGCCGGACGCATCCCGCCGCTCCGCGACCTGCTGCCCCAGGTGCTCGTGGCCGGAGAGCCGGCTGGCGAGCTGACCGCCGAGGGAGCATCCCTGCTCGACCCGTCCGGTGCTCTTCAGGCCGGCGCGCCGCTGTGCCCGCCGGAGGGCGACGCCGGCACCGGGATGGTCGCCACCGCCGCCGTGGCGCCCCGCACCGGAAACGTGAGCGCCGGAACCAGCATCTTCGCGATGGTCGTGCTGGAGCATCCCCTCGCCGAGGTGCACGACGAGCTCGACATCGTGACGACGCCCGCGGGCGACCCGGTCGCGATGGTGCACTGCAACAACGGCGCCAGCGAGCTGGCCGAGTGGGCCGGGCTGTTCGGCCGGTTCGCCGCAGCCTCCGGAGCCGTCACCGATCCGGATGCGGTGTTCGACACCCTGCTCCGCGAAGCGCTGACGGGTGAGGACGACGCGGGCGGCCTGCTCGCGTACAACCACCTGGCCGGCGAGCCGATCGCCGGGCTCACCGAGGGGCGTCCGCTCCTGGTCCGCTCGCCGGGCAGCCGCTTCACGCTCGGCAACCTGATGCGCGCCGAGGTGTACGGGGTCTTTGCGACCCTGGCGCTCGGGATGCGCGTCCTCGACGACGAAGGTGTGGCCCTCGACCGGATGCTCGCCCACGGCGGCGTGTTCCGCACGGCCGGGGTCGCGCAGCGCTTCCTGGCCGGGGCGCTGGACGCGCCGGTGTCGGTCGCCGCGACCGCGTCCGAGGGCGGAGCCTGGGGGATCGCGGTGCTCGCCGCCTACCTCCGCTCCCGCGGGGCGGCGGAGCACGACCTCGACGCGTACCTGCGTGACCGCGTCTTCCGCGACGTCGAGTTCGAGACCGCCGAGCCGGATCCCCGCGATGTGGCCGGATTCGCCGCCTACCTCTCCCGCTACGACGCCGGGCTCGCCGTAGAGCGCGCGGCGGTCGAAGCCCTGCCCGAACCCACCGCGTCCAGCACCTCCCCGGAAGGATCCGCCCAGTGACCACCGAATCCCCGGCCGTCCGCGCCGTCCGCGAGCGCGTCTCCGCCCTGCACGCGGAACTCGTCCGCTACGGCCTCGTCGTCTGGACCGGCGGCAACGTCTCCGGCCGTGTCCCGGGCGAGGACCTCTTCGTCATCAAGCCCAGCGGCGTCGACTACGACGACCTGGCGCCGGACAACATGATCCTGTGCACGCTCGACGGCGACGTCGTTCCCGGCTCCCTCGGCTCCGAGCGGTCCCCCTCCTCCGACACCGCCGCGCACGCCTTCGTGTACCGGAACATGCCGGAGGTCGGCGGCGTCGTGCACACGCACTCCACGTACGCAACCGCCTGGGCGGCACGCGCCGAGCCCATCCCGTGCGCCATCACGGCCATGGCGGATGAGTTCGGCGGCGACATCCCGGTCGGACCGTTCGCGATCATCGGCGACGACTCCATCGGCCGCGGCATCGTTCAGACGCTGACCGGCCACCGCAGCCGCGCCGTGCTCATGCAGAACCACGGCGTCTTCACCATCGGCAGCGACGCCCGCGACGCGGTGAAGGCCGCCGTCATGGCGGAGGACGTCGCACGCACCATGCACATCGCACGCCAGGGCGGCGACGTCGTCCCCATCCCGCAGGAGGCCATCGACCGCCTCTTCGACCGCTACCAGAACGTCTACGGACAGAACCCGGAAGGAACCGACTCCTGATGCCGAAACTCACCACCTCCCTCGACGGCTATGAGGTCTGGTTCCTCACCGGCAGCCAGCACCTGTACGGGCCGGAGACGCTCGCCCAGGTCGCCGACCAGTCGCGGGCCATCGCCGACGAGCTGGGCGCATCCCCCGATGTGCCGGTGCGGATCGTCTGGAAGCCGGTCCTGACCGATGCCGACGCCATCCGCCGCACCATGCTCGAGGCGAACGCAGACGACAACGTGATCGGCCTGATCGCGTGGATGCACACCTTCAGCCCGGCGAAGATGTGGATCGCGGGCCTCGACGCCCTGCAGAAGCCGCTGCTCCACCTCCACACGCAGGCCAACGTGGAGTTGCCGTGGGCCGAGATCGACTTCGACTTCATGAACCTCAACCAGGCCGCACACGGCGACCGCGAGTTCGGGTACATCCTCACGCGCCTCGGCGTACCGCGGACCACCGTCGCCGGCCACGTCTCCAACCCGGTCGTCGCCGCACGCGTCGGCACGTGGATGCGCGCCGCCGCCGGTCACGCCGCGACCCGCACCCTGAAGCTCGCCCGCTTCGGCGACAACATGCGTTTCGTCGCGGTGACGGAGGGCGACAAGACCGAGGCCGAGCACGTCTTCGGCGTGCAGGTGAACACCTGGGGCGTGAACGACCTGGCGGATGCGGTGGCCGCGGCCTCCGACGACGTGGTGGACGCCCTGGTCGCCGAGTACGAGGAACTGTACGACGTCGCGCCGGAGCTCCGCCGCGGCGGCGACCGTCACCAGTCCCTGCGCGACGGCGCTGCGATCGAGCTGGGCCTGCGCTCGTTCCTGGAGGAGGGCGGCTTCGGCGCCTTCACCACCAGCTTCGAGGACCTCGGCGCACTGAAGCAGCTCCCCGGACTCGCCGTGCAGCGGCTCATGGCCGAGGGCTACGGGTTCGGCGCGGAAGGCGACTGGAAGACCGCGATCCTGGTGCGCGCGGCCAACGTCATGGGTGCAGGGCTGCCGGGTGGCGCATCCCTCATGGAGGACTACACCTACGACCTGACGCCCGGCGACGAGCGCATCCTGGGTGCGCACATGCTCGAGGTGAGCCCGTCGCTCTCGTCGGCCACTCCGACGCTCGAGGTGCACCCGCTCGGGATCGGCGGGAAGGACGACCCGGTTCGCCTGGTGTTCACCGCCGACCCCGGGCCCGCGGTCGTCGTGGCGCTCTCCGACGTGCGCGACCGGTTCCGCCTGGTCGCCAACGTGGTGGAGGTCGTCGAGCCGTCGGCGCCGCTGCCGCACCTCCCGGTCGGACGTGCGGTGTGGAAGCCGGCTCCGGACTTCACGACCTCCGCGACGGCGTGGCTGGAGGCCGGCGCCGCGCACCACACCGTCATGAGCACGGCGGTCGGTGTGGAGGTGTTCGAGGACTTCGCCCGCATGGCGCGCACCGAGCTCCTCATCATCGATGACGACACGACGCTGCGGCAGTTCCGTCGCGACCTCGAAGGCAACGCCGCGTACTACCGGCTCGCCCGCGGGATCTGACGTTTCGAAGACCCGCCCGTCCCCCGTCGAGTCCGCACTCTTTGCACGCTCTCGCGCCGAGAACGTGCAAACTCTGCGGACTCGTTGGGGGGACGACCGGAGCGGGGGGAGCGCGTCAGGCGCGGCGCAGCATCCCGAGGCCGGCAGGCACGGAGAGAACCGCGACGGCCGCCACGAAGACGACGAGCACCGGCACCAGCGGCCACAGGATAAGCGCGACCCCGACCAGCAGAACAGGGAGCGCGAGCCCGATGTACGCGATCAGGAAGATCGCTGCGAGCACCTCGCCCCGGCGCTCCGGAGCTGCGAGCGACGCAGTCACGGCAATGGCCGACCGGAACTGAAGCCCGACGCCGGCGCCCGCGACCACCCCGCTGACGATGAACGCGGGGAGCGACGCGACCAGCACGCTCGCGGCCAGCCCGCCGAGGCCGACGAGCATGAGCACGAGGGCCAGGATGAGCTGGGTCCGGGTCGAGAGGCGTGCGAACACGATCTGGGAGACTGCGGACGCGGCGAAGACCGCGAACGGGACGAAGCCGGCGAGCAGGTGCGAGCTCTGGTGCAGTGTCTCGGCGAGCACGCTCGGCGCGAGGGACGTGAACAGTCCGAAAACCGCGAACCCGGCGAAAGCCGCGACGGCTGCGGCCGAGAAGGCGCCGCGCGACTCAGCCGGCAACGAGATCCGCTGCGGCCGGTAGGCCGGTCGCTCCTCGGCGCGCTCCACGGTCTCCGGCACGAGCGCGACGGCCACGGCGGCGACCGCGAGGGTCACGAGGAACACGACGTAGGGGAGCAGCAGCGGCTGCGGAAGGAACTGCGCGAACGCCCCGGCGATCAGCGGGCCGAGCGCGAGACCGCCGGTGTTGACGACCGTGGACACGGTTCCGGCGAGGCGCGGTCCCTCGGCCGGCCGGGCGACGGCGCGCAGTTCGCTCAGGTGCGCCGTGGCGCTCGCCGTGAGCGCGCCCACGCCGATCCCGGACAGGGTGCGCGCGACGATGAGTCCGGCCACGTCGTTCCAGACTAGGAACAGGGCGGCCGCGACGATCTCGACAAGCACTGCGATGAGGACCATGCGGCGACGCCCGGCGACGTCGCTCAGGTGACCGATGAGGAAGAGGCTCGCGATGACGCCGACGGCGTAGGCCGCGAAGATCACGGTGACCACCCAGGTCGGGAAGCCGTCGCGCGCCTGGTAGAGCGCGTAGAGGGGAGTGGGGATGGTCGAGAAGGCCATCACGGCGAGGAATGCCGCCGCGATGACCCAGAAGCCGGCGCCGTGCCGGAAGCGGAATGGCCGGTCGGCGCGGGCGTCGCGGATGCGGCGCATCGAGCCGGTGGCGGAGTCGGAGTCGAGCGTGCTGGTCATGCTTCGATGATGCGCCGTCGGCTCCATCGAGTCCAACGGAAATAGACGATGCTGATCATCATTCCAATCGATAGTCGATTACGCTGTGCCCGTGGATACCCGCCAACTTGAGTACTTCGTCGCCGTCGCCGACGAACGCAGCTTCACGCGCGCGGCCGAGCGCGTCTTCGCCGCACAGTCCACCGTGTCCGCCGGCATCCAGAGCCTCGAACGCGAGCTCGGTGCCGCGCTGTTCGAGCGGGATGCACACGGCGTGCGCCTGACCGAGGCGGGAGAGGCGGTCCTCACCGAAGCGCGGGCGGGCATCCAGGCGGTCGAGAGGATGCGCGAGCTGGCCGACGACCAGGGCCCGCTGCGGGGCACGGTGCGGGTCGGCATCTTCACGAACCTCCGGAGCGTCGACCTTCCGGGCATCATGGGCGAGTTCCACCGCCGCCACCCGCACGTCGACCTCCGTCTCGGCCCCTCGCCCGGGGGCTCGACCGGACTGGTGGAGGACGTCCGTCAGGGCCGGCTCGACATCGCATTCCACGGGCTGCCCGACGCCGTTCCCGACCTGCTGACCCGGCATCTCGTCGACTCGCCCTTCCTGGCGGTGCTGCCGGAGGGGCATCCGCTCGCTCGCGACCGGTCGGTGTCGCTGGCGGACCTGGCCGACGATCCGTGGGTGGATTCGCGCACCGGCTTCGGCAACCGCGTGACCCTCGACCGCGCGTTCGCGGCGCTCGGGCTCACCCGCCGCATCCCGACCGAGCTGGCCGACCTGGGCGAGATCCCCCGGTTCGTCGCGTCGGGGCTCGGTGTCGCCGCGCTGCCGGAACTCACGGTGATCCCCGCGGACGGCGCCGTCGTGCGTCCGCTCCGGGAGCCGGTCGACTGGCGGCTGAGCGCGATCGCCCGTCCGCGGCCGGGGCGAGCGGCCGAGGCGCTGCTCGCGCTGCTGGCCGAGCGCATCCACGCCGCCTGAGCGAACGCGCCGGGGACACTTCCCCGCGTCGCCGGGATGCGCCAGACTCTGGCCGGGAGGACGGATGAGCGGCGAACCGGACATCACGGACGAGCTGCGGCAGGAACTGCGGCACCGGATCAGGCCCATGCGCGGCCGGAATCCGCGCGAGCGAGGGCGCACGACCACCCCGCTGGAGCTGCTCTACGACCTGACCTATGTCGTCGCCTTCGCCGCCGCATCCGATCTGCTCGCCCAGCAGCTGAGCCACGGTGACATCTGGCCGGCGCTCGGAGCGTACGTCTTCGCCGTGTGGGCCGTCAGCTGGGCGTGGCTGAACTTCACCTGGTTCGCCTCCGCGTACGGCAACGACGACCTGCTGTTCCGCATCGCGACGATCGTGCAGATGATCGGCGTGATCGTGCTCACCTACGGGCTCCCGGTGAGCTTCGAGCGAGCGGCGCACGGCGAGAGCCCCAACAACATGCTCATGGTGATCGGATACATCATCATGCGCGTGCCGCAGATCCTCCTGTGGCTGCGGGCCGCGCGGGAGGATCCGTCGCACCGGAAGAACGCGTACTCGTACGTGCTCATCATCTCGATCGCGCAGGTCGGCTGGCTGCTGACCGCGATCGTCCCGCTGCCGGTCGGGGTGACGGTGACCGCGCTGGTCGTCCTGGCTCTCTTCGAGATGATCGCGCCCGTGGTCGCCACCCGGAGCTACGGCTACTCGCCGTGGAACGCGGGGCATCTCGCGGAGCGCTTCGCGCTGCTGACGCTGATCACGATCGGTGAGGTGATCGCCGGGACGACCGCCGCCGTCGCGGCGCTGACGCAGGAGGCGGGATGGTCGCCCGAAGCCGTGCTCATCGCCTCCTCAGGGCTGGTGATGGCAGCCGCCGTCTGGTGGACCTACTTCCTCGTGCCGTCACGACTCGTACTGGAGCGACGGCCGGAGCGGGCCTTCCCCTGGCGGTACGCCCACCTGGCGCTGTTCGGCTCCATCGCCGCGATCGGCGCCGGGCTGCACCTGACCACCATCGCCATGGAGCACGGCGGAGTGTCGCTGCTCGGCATCGCGCTGGCGCTCGCGGTTCCGCTGGCCATCACCATCGTGCTGATCTTCCTCACATGGAGTGTGCTCCTGCGGTCGTTCGATCGCACGCACCTGCCGCTGCTGCTCGTCACCCTGGCGCCGCTGGCGGCGGCTGTCGTCGTCGGCGCGGTGACGCATCCCGGAGAGGCGGTGGACCTGGAGCAGCCAGGGTCGCTGACGACGCTCAGCGTGGTGATCGGGCTGGTGGCTGCAGGCGCCGTCATCGAGGTGGTCGGCCACGAGCTGGTGGGATACGGGCACACGCTCCGTGCGTGGCGGGCGGGCGCGGCGCTTCAGGCCGGGTCAGTCGGTGCCGGGCCGCGTCTCGCCGACGGGGACGGCGCCTCCGGCTCCTGACTCGTGGCGGTCCTGGCTGCGCACCTTCAGCAGGCTAGCGGTCGCGGCGACCGCGATGGTGGCCCCGATGAAGACGAGCGAGAACCAGGTGGGGATCTCCGGGATCCACTCGACGTGCTTCCCGCCGTTGATGAAGGGCAGCTCATTGACGTGGAGCGCGTGGAACACCAGCTTGACGCCGATGAAGCCGAGGATCACCGCCAAGCCCTGCGAGAGGTAGACGAGGCGCTCGAGCAGGCCGCCGATGAGGAAGAACAGCTGGCGGAGTCCCATCAGGGCGAAGGCGTTCGCCGTGAAGACGATGTACGCCTCGCTGGTCAGGCCGTAGATCGCGGGGATCGAGTCCACGGCGAAGACGACGTCGATCAGGCTGATCGCGATGATCGTCAGCAGCATCGGGGTGACGAACCGGCGGCCGTCCTTCTTCACCGTCAGGCGGTCGCGGTTGTACTCGTCGGTCACCGGCAGGTGCCGGCGGATGAACCGCATGAAACGGTTGTCGGCCGGGTTCGAGTCGTGCGAGCCGAAAGCCTGCCGCCACGCCAGGAACAGCAGGAGCGCGCCGAACAGGTAGAACACCCACGAGTAGTTCTCGATGAGCCCGGCGCCGATGGCGATGAACGCGCCGCGCAGCACGAGCGCGATGATGATGCCGATCATCAGTACCTTCTGCTGGTACGCCTTCGGCACGGCGAACGCCGACATCAGCAGCAGGAAGACGAACAGGTTGTCGACGGACAGCACCTTTTCGGTGAGGTAGCCGGCGAAGTACTCGCCGCCGTAGGTCCAGCCGGAGACCATGCCGATCCCGACGCCGAACAGCAGCGCGAGGCCGATGTAGAACGCCGACCAGCGCGCCGACTCGCCGATGGTCGGCTCGTGGGGTTTGCGGACGTGCGCGAAGAACTCGTAGACGAAGAACGCGATCGTGACGGCGATCGTGATGATCCAGCTGAGCGGGGTGACCTGCACCGGAGACTCCAAGGGGTAGGCGGAACGACGCCCAAGGTCTCCTCCACTCCGACCGTGATCGGAACCAGTGGCCCGGGATGCGATGGCGCACCCGTAATGACGAAACCACTGCGGACGGGAGTACTCCCCTTGTCTGCTTCGATCCTATCGGCGGCGGGGCTGGTGAAGCGCTGGGAGTCCTGGGTTCGGGCGAGCGCGCTTGCGTCGCTGTGCCGGGTCCTGTTCTCAGGAGATCGCGGCACTGAGGTGCCGCCATGTACCGTATTCAGGACATAGCTGCACGGATCATCCCCAAACTCCTGAAAACAGGACGCGACCTGGCCTCACCGCACGACCAGCACCCGCGGCTCCTGTTTTCAGGTGATCGCGGCACTGACGTGCAACTATGTCCTGAGTACAGGGCATAGCTGCACCGAAGGTCGCCAAACTCCTGAAAACAGGACGCGAGCACCGCTGGAGTCCTGAAAACAGGACGCAGGAGGCGTTAGAGCGCGAGGCCGGTGTGCTCGCGGAGCGCCGCGACCAGCGCATCCTGAAACGCGACGTCGGCAGCCGCGGGATGCGGCCGCTGCTGCCGCTGGTGGTGCCAGTACCCGGAGGTGCGGGTCGCCGGGTCCTCGCCCTCGGCCAGCCACACCTGGGTGCGGTGGCCGAGTTCGAGGTCGTCCGGCGCGCTGCGGCCGCCCATCCGCGTGGGCACCCACCCGGGGTCGACCGCGTTGCTGAAGACGCCCGGCCGCAGCCGCGGAACAGCCGCCGCGAGCGCCGTGACCATCAGCTTGCTGTCCGAGTACGACGCGGTCGCCCTGCGCCCGGACCAGTCGAGGCCGTCGAGCCGGGGATGCCCGCCCCGGTGCATCCCGCTGCTCAGGTACACGTGGCGCGCGGCGGGCACCAGCGCCGTCAGCACGTAGGGCGCGACGACGTTGACGGGCAGGATGCCCGGCCCGTCGATCACGCCGGCGTTGTGGATGACCGCATCCACACCGCCGGCCTCGGCCACCCGCGCAGCGAGCTCCCGCACCTCCGACTCGTCGGACAACTCCGCCGGGATGAGCACCGCGGCATCGCCCAGCACCTCACGGAGTTCGCCCGCTCGGTCCAGGCTCCGGACGTGACCGATGACCGTGTGGCCGTCCTCGGCCAGTTCGCGGGCCGCGCCGAAGCCGAGCCCGCTTCCTGCGCCGGTCACCAGGATCCTCGCCATGTCCGCTCCTCCCGTTTCACTTCACCGTACGACCACCCCGGCCACCGCCTCCACCGCTTCGAGGATCGTCTCGGCGACCGGCCCCGGCTGGGAGACGCTCAGCGCGTGCGACCCGCCCGCGACCTCCCGCACTCCCCGTGCGCCCGCGCGCTCGGCGCCGGCACGGTGCTCTGCGACCGGGATGTTGAGGTCGGCGTCGCTGAAGACGCACCACGTCGGCGTCGTCTTCCACGCCGGCGTCTCGGCGCCCAGCGGCTCGGTGAGGGCCGCCTGCGTCACCGGTCGCTGTGTGGCCGCCATGAGCGCAGCGGTCCGCTCGTCCACGTCGGCGGCGAACTGGTGGTGGAAAGCGTCCGGCCGGATGACGAGGTCCACGCCGCCGTTCGAGAGGGGATGCGCGTCCAGGGCATCCGCGAGGGTGCTGCCGGGGAACTCGGTCGACAGGCCGAACGCCGTCTGCCCGTGCTCCGGCACGAAGGCGTTCACGTAGACGAGCCCCACGACCGCGTCGTTGCCCGCCGCGGCCTCGGAGATGACGAGCCCGCCGTACGAATGGCCGACGAGGACGACGGGTCCGCCGACGGCGGCGATCACGTCGCGCACGTACGCGGCGTCGCCGGCCAGGCTGCGCAGCGGGTTCGCGGCCGCGACGACGGGGACGGACTGCTCGCGCAGCCGCTCGATGACGCCGTTCCAGCTGGAAGAGTCGGCGAAGGCGCCGTGGACGAGCACGACGGTGGGTTTCGGATCGGTCATGATGGTGTCCTTTCAGGATGGGTGAGCCGTTCGCGGCGCACACAGCTATGACCGGATGGGCAGCTCAGCCGTGACAGAGTCGGCGGTTCTCAGCTCCAGCCGTCGAGCTTGTCCGGGTTGGAGACCACCCAGAGCTGGTCGACTGCGCCGGGGCGGCCAGCGAGGACGATGACCGCAACGGTCACGCGCGAGCGCGACGCCACGAGGCCCGGGCCGCCGTTGACGGAGCGAACCTCGAACCGGAGGGAGGAGGGATCGCCGAGGGCGCGACGGAGCAGTGTCAGCGCGGCTGCGATTCCCCCGCCAGACGCGGCCGGGCCGCACTCCGCCTCTCCGCTGTCGACGACGACACACACGCCCGACCCGAGCAGCCGAGCGAGCAGCACTGCGTCGTCCGCCAGGTAGGCGTCGCGGAACCCCGCCGCCAGCGCTGCGCGGCCGCGGTCACGCCGCACCCGCCGCCCGCGTCGTCCCGGAGCGCGCCATCGCCTCATCCGCTCGTCCTCCAGCGTCGTCGCTGTCGTCGTCCCCAGCGCCGCCGGCGCCATCACCCTCGCCGCCGGTCAGAGCGCCCGCCGGCGACACAGGCTCCAACCGGTCCTCGAAGTACACCCGCGACAGCGCAGAGCGGAGCCGCTCGGTCAACCGCAGCCGGCCGTTCTCGTCGGGCCGTGCTTGATAGCTGTACGCGGCGGCGGGGCCGGCGAGACGCGGCAGCTCGTCCGCATCCACAGAGCCGTGCACCTCCACGTACTCGCCGCCGGGCAGGCGCACGATACGGCCGGACTCGTACCCGTGAAGCAGGATGTCGCGGTCGCGCTTCTGCAGCGCCAGGCACACCCGACGGGTGACGACGAACGCCACAATCGGGCCGAGCACGACGAGCACCTGGTAGGCGGCGACGACGGATTCGACAGTGAGGTGGAAGTGCGTGGCAACGAGGTCCGCGCTGCCCGCGCCCCACAGCGAGGCGTAGAAGAGGATGCCGGCCACGCCGATCCCGGTGCGGGTCGGCTCGTTGCGGGGCCGGTCGAGCAGGTGGTGGTCGCGGTGGTCGCCGGTCACCCATTCCTCCACGAACGGGTACACGGCGATGGCGAGCAGGAACAGCCCGACGACGGCGAGAGGGATGAGGATGGCAAGGGTCCAGGTGCGGCCGAGCCACTCGAACTCCCACCCGGGCGGGACCAGCCGCAGGGCGCCGTCGAGGAAACCGGTGTACCAGTCCGGCTGGCTTCCGGCGGAGGCGTCGCCGGGCGACGACGGGCCGTACAGCCAGATCGGGCTGATGGTGACGGTCGCGGCGAGGAGCACGATCGCCCCCGTCGCGATGGCGAGCAGGCCCCCAGCGCGAGCAGCGAGGTCCGGCAGCACGGGCACGCCGACGATGCGGTCCTCCGTGCGGCCGGGCCCGGCGAACTGCGCGGGCTTCGTGACATACGCACTGCGCCATCGCGCCGCCAGCAGCACAACGAGCAGCACGGGGACCACGGCGACGTGGATGGGGTAGAGGTTCTCGATGATCCGACCGGGGAACTCGCCGCCGAACAGCAGCGCCGACAGCCAGGTTCCGACGACCGGGATGCCGAGGACGATGCCCTCCACGATCCGCAGCCCGGTGCCCGACAGCATGTCGTCGGGCAGCGCGTAGCCGCTCCACCCGCCGAGCAGCGCCGTGATCAGGAGGCCGAACAGCAGCAGCCAGGAGAGCCGGCGCGGACGCCGGAACGCACCCGTGAAGAACGTCACGGCCAGCTGCAGCATGATCGCGGCCGGCAGCAGCAGCCCGGCCCAGTGGTGCGCCTGCCGGAGCAGCAGCCCGCCCGGGAACTCGAACGAGATCCTGAGCGTCGAGCGCATGGCCTTCGACATCTCGGCACCGGCGAGCGGCAGGTACGGTCCGTCGTAGGTGACGCGCGTGCTGGAGGGCGTGTACACGAACATGAGCACGAATCCGGTGACGAACACCACGAGGATGCACGCCAGGGCGACGACACCGAACATGTTGGTCCAGTGCAGCGGAACGCGCCGGCCGCGCAGCTCCTCCGCGAACGTCGAGGCACGGCGGCCGGCCGACGTGCCGGACAGCACCCGCGAGGCGCGCGTGGTGAACGAGGTTCGCGGCCTCCGGTCGACGCTCATCGCGAGCTCCCCGCGCCGACCGCATCCCGCTGATCCTCACCGAGGAAGGCGCGGCGTGGATGCTGCACCGACAGCAGCGAGATGATGTCCCGCCCGAAGACGACGGCGCTCGCCCACACCAGCAGGACGCGCACCTTGCGCTCCCACGTGGGGATGGCGAGCACGTGGTACCCGCGGTGCATCACCCAGGCGAGGAAGCCGGTGATCACGATGCCGCGCCACTGGAAGATGCCCTTCCCGAGTCCCAGGGTCGCTACGACGCCGAGGCTGTGGTGCACGTAGTCCTTCGGCTGCTCGCCGCGCAGGGTCGCGGCGATGTTCTTCGCGAGGCGCTTCGCCTGGCGCACCGCGTGCTGCGCGTTCGGCACGGTGACCGCGCCCTCGATCGGGGATGCCAGATCCGGGACCGCGGCGTCGTCGCCCGCCGCCCACGCATCGGGGACGACCCCCTCGGGGCTGGCCACCCGCAGGTCGGCACGGACCATCACCGAGCCGCGCGCCGTCACCGGCAGGTCGGTGTTGTTGGCGACCACCGGGGTGGCGCCGTTGCCGGCCGTCCACACGACGGTGTGCGCGTCGAACTCCTCGCCCGAGGAGAGCACCAGGTGGCCGGCGTCGGCCGAGACCAGCTGTGTGCCGAGGTGGATGTGCGCCCCGCGTTGCTCCAGCGACCGCACGACCCAGCGCCCCGGCGCATCCGTCACTTCCGGCAGGATGCGGTCCCGCGCCTCCACCAGGTGGAACGACAGGTCGGAGAAGTGCAGCTCGGGGTACGACTTCAGCAGCGCGGTGGCGAGCGACAGCAGCTCGCCGAATCCTTCGACGCCCGAGAACCCGCCGCCGACGAATGCGACGGTCAGCAGTCGCGACCGCTGCGGCCCGGGCGGGAGGACGGACGCCCGGTCGAAGGCGTCGAGCAGCCGGTCGCGGATGGCGACCGCCTCCTCCACATGCTTCATGCCGATCGCGTGCTCGAGCACGCCCGGGATGGGGAAGGTGCGGGTCACCGCGCCGGCCGTCACGACGATGATGTCGTAGCCGAGCGCGAACGCCTCGCCGTCCTCCGGCTGCACGGTCACCGTCTTCGACGCATGGTCGATGCGGGTGACCGACGCGTGGATGAGCCGGGCGCGACGCAGATGGCTGCGCAGCGAGATCGCCGCGTGGCGTGCCTCGATCGACCCTGCCGCGACCTCCGGAAGGAACGGCTGATACGTCATGTACGGCCGCGGGTCGACGACGACGATCTCGGCTTCATCCTGCCGGAGCTTCTTCTCCAGCTTCCATGCGGTGTAGAAACCGGCGTAACCGCCGCCCACCACGAGGATCCGGCGCATCATCTTCTCCTGTCTCGCCTGGCTGGTGCCTTCACCAGCTATGACAAGACAGGCCGCCGTTTTGTGACAGCGCCGTTCAGGCGGGGACGGGCATCCGCTCCAGCTTCTCCGGGTTGAGCACCCACTGGAGCCGCCGGATGCCGTCGGCCGTCACATCCAGGGCGACGAACGCGACCACGGCACCGTCGCGGACGAGCACCGCGGCCGGGCCGCCGTTCGCCTCGACGAGGTGCACGGTCCCCTCCCAGAACCGGGTGTGGAACGCGTGCACGTACTTCGCCACCGTCTCCCGGGTGAAGACGGGGATGCGCGACGCGCGCGCCAGGCCGCCGCCGTCGGAGTAGCTGACGATGTCGGCGGTGAAGATCCGCTCGAGGGCGCCGATATCGCCCGACTGCGCCGCCTCGAGGAAGGCCTCCAGCACCCGCTTCTGCTGTGCACGGTCGACCTCGCGCACGTCGCGCTCCTCGGCGAGGTGCTTGCGTGCGCGGCTGACGAGCTGACGGGCGGAGGCCTCCGACCCCTGGATGATCTCGGCGATCTGTCCGTACGGGTAGTCGAAGGCCTCCCGCAGCACGTAGGCGGCGCGCTCCGTCGGCGTCAGTTTTTCGAGCAGCACGAGCACCGCGAACTCGAGCGCCTCCCCGCGTTCCGCTCCCAGCAGGGGGTCGGCGCTCGTGTCCACCGGCTCGGGCAGCCACGGACCGACGTACGTCTCGCGCCGGACGCGCGCCGACTGCGCCTGGTTGATCGCCAGGCGCGTGGCGGTGGTCGCCAGGAAGGCGGCCGGCTCGCGGACCACCGTGCGGTCGGTCTGCTGCCAGCGCTCCCAGGTGTCCTGCACGATGTCTTCCGCGTCCGCGACCGTGCCGAGCATCCGGTAGGCGATGCCGAACAGGCGCGGTCGTACGGCCGCGAAGGTCGCCGCGGCCGCATCCAGATCGTCGTGCTGTGCTGTCTCCCCGGGCATGGTCAGATGCTAGCGAGCGTCCTCCAGCCAGCGGGAGTAGGTCGTCCCGCCAAAACGCTGGTCGGTGATCGCAGGGTCGTTGCCGGGGGTGAGCGAACGGTCGTCGACTTTCCCGCCGAAGTACCCGGCGGCAGGTTCCGTGACGACGGTGCGCGAGTCGCCTCGAACCGCGAGCAGCCGCCGGGCGAGGTCGTCCAGCCGGAGCGGTTCTGGTCCGGCGATCTCGATGACACCGTTCACGGCTTCGGCGACGGCGACCTCCGCGAGCGCTGCTGAGACGTCCGCCGCGGCGATCGGCTGCATGAGCACGTCCGACAGGATCGTCGTGTCGCCTTGGCTCGCCGCGTCCGCCAGCGTCTGGATGAACTGGAAGAACTGCGTCGCGCGCACGATCGTGAAGGGGATGCCGCTCTCGCGAACGATGCGCTCCTGCGCGTCCTTCGCGCGCATGTAGCCGATGTCGGGCAGGCGGTCGGTGCCGACGATGGAGAGCACGACATGGTGGCGGACGCCGGCCTGCTTCTCGGCGGCGACCAGGTTGGTGGTCGACCGCTCGAAGAACTCGAGCACGGGGCCGTCCTCGAAGGACGGCGCGTTGGGGGTGTCCACGACGACGTCAGCACCCGCGAGCGCCGCCTCCAATCCCGCGCCGGTCACCGCATCCACACCCGTCGACGGGGATGCGGCGACCGCGTCGTGCCCGCGCTCCTGCAGCAGCTCGACGACCTTCCGGCCGACCAGGCCGGTTCCGCCGATGACGACGATCCTCATGAGGTTCTCCTTGTCTGAACGCGCGGTCCGTCCGCGGGCTCAGCAACTCTGACCGGGCAGGAGGCGCCGTTGTGACAAGCTCCGGTCAGCGGAGCAGCGTGTGGTGGCCGGAGACCGCATCCGCAGCCACCGTGGTGGACGCCGTGGTCGACGCTGTGGCCCGCGGGTTGCGGATGCCGACGCCCGAGACGACGGCTCCGATAGCCACGGCGATAGCGGCCGCGGCCGCCAGCTCGTGGAACCCGGCCACGGCCGACATCGCGCCGCCCGCGGAGCCGGCCAGCGCGACGGCGACGAGCCCGGCGACCCGGGAGACCGCGTTGTTCACGGCCGACGCGATCCCTGAACGGGCGGCGTCGACGGCTCCGAGGATCGTCGCGGTGAGCGGTGCGACCGTGATGGACATGCCGAGACCGAAGACCGACACCGCGGGCAGGACCTCGGTCAGGTAGTCGGCCTGCTCGCCGATGCGGAGCATGAGCGCGAACCCGCCGGCCGCGACCAGCGGCCCGACCGTCATCATGACGCGGGGACCGATCCGTCCGCTGAGCCGGCCGAAGAACGCGGAGAGCGCGATGAGCAGAATGCTCGACGGCACCATAGCGAAGCCCGCAAGCGTCGCGCTGTAGCCGGCGCCCTGCTGCAGGAAGAGTGCGAGAGCGAACGTGCCGACGGCCACTCCGCCGTAGATGAAGGCCGTCGCGACATTGCCGACCGAGAAGTCGCGCGCCCGGAAGATGCGGAGGGGCAGCATCGGCTGCGGACTCCGGCGCTCCCACAGCACGAACGCGACCAGCGCGACCAGGCCGAGCGCCAGGGATCCCGCGATCAGCGGCGAGCCCCAGCCGTACCGCGGGTGCTCGATCAGGGCGAACACCGGCAACCCGAGCCCGACGACCGCGAGCCCAGCGCCGACCCCGTCGACCCGGGCGCCCGCGGCGCGCGGCGGATCGGCGGGCAGCCCGCGGAGAAGGAGCAGCGTGACGGCGATCGGAAGCAGGTTGATGCCGAACACCCACCGCCACGACAGGGTGTCCACGAGGACCCCGCCGAGCACGGGCCCGGCGATGCTCGCCAAGGACGTGATCGCGGTCCACGTCCCGATGGCCCTGCCCTGCTGCGCACCGCTGAACGTGCTCAGGATGAGCGCGAGCGAACTGGGGACGAGGAGCGCACCGGCGACCCCCTGCAGTCCCCGCGCGACGATAAGCACTCCGGCGGTCGGCGCGAGCGCGCACAGCGCCGAGGCCACCGCGAAACCGAGCAGCCCCCAGAACAGCACCCGGCGGCGGCCATACAGGTCGGAGAGCGACCCGGCGAGCAGGATGACCGCCCCGAGGGTCAGCAGGTACGCATCCACGACCCACTGCTGGGCCGCGAGTCCGCCACCGAGCTCCCGCCCGATCGCCGGGAGGGCGACCGTGACGACGCTGCCGTCGAGGAAGGCGATGAAGGTCGCGAGCACCGCGACCGTCAAGACCGTGCGTTGCTGGGGTGTGGACCATCTGCTCATGGGGTGTCCGTCCGTTCTCCGGGTTCGTTCCGGGGATTCCCGGCCCCGGCTCTGACCGGATGGCACGCCCGTTTGTGACGGAGGCCGGCCGCGCGACCGGTATCCGATAAGCGCATCGCTACGCTGCGTCGATCGAGATCGAGACATCGGCTCCGGGCACTGAATCTCTGGAACAAGACGGCGGATTCGTACCATGCGAGCGAGGTGGCGCGCACGAAAGGCTCCAAGTATGACCAGGCCACAACACGCCTGGTCAGAAAGGAAAGTAAGTGAAACTGTTGAAACCAATCCTCGCTGCGTTCATCCTGGCCCTCGGATTGTCCTTTGGCGCAGGAGCGCCGGCCAATGCGGCGGGTGCCGCTCCATCAAACGCTCACGTGAGTCTGTACAAGTCTTACGCCGTAGTCGGCTGGAGCGCGGCTCCAGGAGCAACGTCATACAAGGTGATCGTTTCCAAAGATGGCTACTCCGGGCCATACCAGGGGTACACCACCACGTCGACCTCAATACAGCTCTCTTATGCAAACTTCCCGTACCGGGATGGCTCGGGTAAGGCGTATCGATTCAGCATTCAGGCGATAGGTGGGGGTTGGACATCGACCGCGACAACTGACCTAAAGGTGTTCTACGACGGCACTCGCGGCGCTGTCTCAACGAGCAATAAGAACGCCGCTGGACAAAAGGTCGCCGACTGCATCCACCAGGGCAGCGCTGCGGGACTCATTACAGGCGCAGGTGCCGGGGCAGTGGCATTGGCTACCGTCTGGATTCCCGGCGTCGACGCAGTCACGGCGGGTGGAGCTGCCATTGCGATCGCAGGGGCCGCGGCAGGTACGTTCATCGTCTGTATCATCAACTAGGTTGAGCTGAGGAGTACACAAATGCCAACCAACACAAAGCGAATCGCGGGAATCGTGACTACGAGCATCTTGCTGTTCGTAGTCACCTGCCTTGCTCTGCTCTGGCTCTACACTTCGTTCGGATGGCCGCTCTGGCAGGGAGTCATCTTGGCCATCGTTGTGGGCTTGATCGCGGGCGGCGCGAACTTCTTGTTCGCGCGACGCGCCAGGTAGTCGGTCGGACGGATCGCGGAGAGGGCGCTAGTCGCCGTTCCCCGCGATCCGTTTCGCGCATTGGCGTTCCGGTAGAGCTGTGCACAGCAACCCCGACCATGCGGGAGGCCACGCGTCCGCGGAGACAATTCCGGCCGCTATTGCGATTACAGCCAGCGCCACACGGTTCCGCACACCGAACGTGACTTGCATCGCTGTTATGTGATGGGCGACCGTGTGCGGTGACACGAACAACTCGTTTGCGATTTCGGCTAATGCATCACCGCGTCCGAGCAGCAGGAGCACTTCAACTTGACGCGCCGTGAGCGTGGGAGAACCGCAACACCGGCAAGCCCCCCGCACGCGCGCCATTCACCGACCTAGCTACTCCGGGACCCAGACGAAGCAGTCTACGGGCGGCTGGAGACTTCGACTCGAATCAGGTCAGATGTCACATCCAGCCCGCCCGTCTGGTCATAGCTGGTGAGGCACCGCAGCGGGCGGTCGTCCACGAGCTGAAGGAGTCAGCACATGAAGATCGTCGTCATCGGGGGAACGGGCCTCATCGGCTCCAAAGCGGTCGCGAAGCTGGGCGCACACGGCCACGAGGCCGTCGCCGCATCGCCGAACTCGGGCGTGAACACCCTGACCGGGGAAGGCGTGGACGCGGCGCTCGCCGGGGCCGACGTGGTGGTCGACGTGTCCAACTCGCCGTCGTTCGAGGACAAAGCCGTCATGGACTTCTTCATCACCTCGACCGGCACGCTGATCGAGGCGGAGCGGAAAGCGGGCGTCCGCCACCATCTGGCTCTCTCGGTCGTCGGCAGCGAGCGGATGACGGACAGCGGGTACATGCGCGCCAAGCTCGCGCAGGAGCACCTGATCCGCGAGTCCGGCATCCCGTTCACGATCGTGCACGCCACCCAGTTCTATGAGTTCGTGAAGTCGATCGCCGACGCCGCCACCGATGGCGAGACCGTCCGGCTCGCCCCGGTCTTCATCAAGCCCATGGCCGCCGAGGATGTCTCGACGGCGGTCGCCCGGGCAGCCGCCGGAACGCCGCTCGGCGCTGTCCACGAGGTGAGCGGGCCCGAGGAGTTCCGCCTCACCGAGCTGATCGCCCGTGGGCTGCAGGCCAGGGGCGACACCCGCACCGTGGTCGAGGACCCGGACGCGCGCTACTTCGGTGCGCACCTGACCGACCGCGAGCTCGTTCCCGGGCCCGACGCGGAGGTCTTCCCGACGACCTTCGACCAGTGGTCGGATGCGCAGGTCGGCGCGAGCCGCTGATCGTTCGGCCCGGCCGGGTCGCGACGGAAGAAGGAGAGGACGCCCATGTCGATGACGGACTGGCTGCCGGCCGTTCGCACGAGCCGTCGCCGGACGGTCGCCGCGCTGCGCCGGTCGGCCGCCGCGCGTGACCTCGCCGGATTGCGAAGCCTGCTGGATCCGGAGGTCGCCGTCGTCGTCGATGCGGGCGAACCCGATCGCGCGAAGGTGCGGGTGGTGCGTGGCGTCGACGATGCCTCGGCCCTGCTGACCCACGCGCTCTCGGCCCGTCGTGGCCAGGACGTCGCCGAGCGTCCGGTCAACGACCGCCCGGGGCTGGTCGTCAGCCGCGACGGCCGGCCGACGGCGGCGATCGCCGTCGACCTGACCGGGCACCTCATCAGCGTCGTGTGGGTGCGCCTCCACCCGGTTCCGCTTCGGCACGGCGTCGCGGTGTAGCCGGAGCGAACTGGCAGCCGCGGCAGCTCCCCAGTGGGCAATACCCCTCAACCGCGACGGTCGGATGCGCGTTGTTGGCGGGAACCCCCGGCGTCACGGCTCGCCGCGGACCGTAGTGTCGGCCCTGCACGGTCGGCACCCGGCGACCGGCACGGATGAGGAGATGCACCATGAGCATCATCGACGACGCCCTCAGCGCCAACGCCACACTGGCGGACGGCTACGACTCCGACCGCGGCAAGCCACCGGCGCCGCGCATCGCGGTCGTGACCTGTGCCGATCCCCGGCTCACGGCCGTCGTGCAGTTGATGGGGCTACCGGATGCCGACGTCGACCTGATCCGCAACGTCGGAACCGTCATCGACGAGGACGCCATCCGGTCGCTGATCGTGTCCACCAAGATGCTGGGGACGCGGGAGATCATGATCATCAACCACAACGACTGCGGGCTCTCCCGGTTCTCCGGCGACGATCTGGCCGAGCGGCTCCGCACGGAGACCGGCTCAGCCCCGATCGCGCCGGTCACCTTCTTCACCTTCACCGACGCCGAGCAGAACACGCGTGAGCAGATGCTGAAGGTGCGTTCGCACCCGTGGATCGCCTCCGACATCCCGGTTCGCGGCTTCCTCTTCGACGTGGGCACCGGCCGCCTCAGCGAGGTGCAGCCGATCGAGTCGGCCGCTGCGACGCTCTGACGAGGCGCCCGATGCCCAGCAGCCAAATGGATGCGGTGCTCGCCGAGCTGAGGCGCCGGCAGGCGGCGGCCGCCTACGCCCCGGAGCAGTCGCTCGCCGAGGTCCGCGCCGGGTTCACCCCGGCCGACGCCCGCCACCCGATCCCGGACGACGTGCGCGTGACCGAGGTCAGCGCCGGCGGAGTGACGGCGTACTGGCTGGAGGCGCCGGAGGTGGACGCTGGGCGCATCCTGCTCTTCCTCCACGGCGGCGGTTTCCAACTGGGGTCGCTGGCGAGCGACGGCGAGCTGGCGGCACGGATCGGGCGGGCCAGCGGGATGCGTGTGCTCTTCCTCGTGTACCGTCTCGCCCCCGAGCACCCCTTCCCAGCAGCGCTTGACGACGTGCGCGCCGCGTACAGCTGGCTGCTCTCGGAGGAACACGTCGCGCCGTCCTCCCTTGCCCTGGCGGGCGACTCCGCCGGCGGCGGCCTCGCAGTATCGCTGCTGGTCGCCTCCCGCGACGCATCCGTCCCGCTGCCCGCGGCCGCGCTGCTGATGTCGCCCACCGTCGACCTGACCAGCTCCGGCGACTCGATGACCGAGCGGGTGGAGCAGGACCCGATCTCGACGCCGGAACTGCTCCGCAGCCTGGCCTCCGACTATCTGGCCGGCGCGGACCCGCGCTCGCCCTTGGCCTCCCCGCTGTTCGCTCCGCTCGCCGGCCTGCCCCCGCTCCTGATCCAGGTGGGCACGGCCGACCTGCTCCTGAGCGACGCCGAGCGGCTGGCGCAAGCCGCATCCACTGCCGGTGTCGACGTGCAGCTGGAGGTGGGCGAAGGCCTGCCGCACGTCTACCAGCTCAACAGCGGCACGCCGGAGGCCGCCGAAGCGGTGGACCGGGCGGGCCGGTTCCTGCGACAGTGGGTGGGATGACCTTCACCCGCGCCCAGCTCCTCGCGTTCACCGGGCAGACGCTGCCGGACCTCACCCCCAGCCCGACGCGGCTGCTGTTCGTCGGCATCAACCCGGGCCTTCTCACCGTCGCCGTGCAGGCGCACTTCGCCCGCCGCGGCAACCGCTTCTACAAGGCCCTCTTCCTGGCGGGGATCACCGACCACGTCATCGACGCCTCGGGCGGATTCGACCCGGCCGATGTCCGGCACCTGGAGGATCGCGGGATCGGGATCACCGGCATCGTCCGGCAGGCGACAGCCCGGGCGGACGAGCTCACGCCGCAGCAGCTGAAGGAGGGCGGGATCGCGCTCCGCGAGCGGGTGCGGGAGGTGCAGCCTGCCGTCGTCGCGTTCCTCGGCATCACGGCGTACCGCGTCGCGTTCAACGAGCCGCAGGCGCGGGTCGGGCGCCAGCCCGTCGACTGGGACGACGCCCAGGTCTGGGTGGCGCCCAACCCGAGCGGCCTGAACGCGCACAGTTCGCTCGACGACCTGGCCGCGGCCTACCGCGAGGTCGCCGTCGCGGCGGGAATCGTGCCGTTCCCGCGCTAGCTGGGGCGGCCCCGGCCTGGATCGTCGGGATGCGGTGTCCCGGCGTCACCGTGTCGTGGCGCCACACGCGCAGTGGCATCGAGGCGAGCACCGCTTCGAGCGGGTCGGCTGAACCTTACGCCGCGATCTTCGACACGTGGTACTGCTGGATGAGCCACTCACCCTGGTCGCGCACGACCACCAGCGTGAGGTGGGTCGGGATGACCTCGCCGTCCGGCCGGGTGAAGTCGACGTCGACGAACGCGACGAACGCCTCCTCGCCGATCGCCCGCGTCTCGAGGACCCGGTAGGCCGCCGTGAGTCCGAGCGGCTGCTTCTCGTAGTAGGCGGCGATGCCGGCGCGCCCCACGGCGTGGGTGCGGTCGAAGCCCTGGAAGACGGCGTCGGTCGTGAACGCCGCTGCGACGACGTCTGCGTGGTGGGTGCGGATGCTTTCCGCCCAGTCGTGGAGGATCTCTTCCAGGACTGCGATCCGATCCGTCATCGTCCGTTCCCCGCACTCTGGCCGCCGTCGACGTGCAGGAACTCGCCCGTCACGAAGGGTGCCTGCTCGAGGTACATGACGCCGTGGACGATGTCGTCCATCGTGCCCATGCTCCGCATCGGGTGCAGGGCCGCGTACGTGTCGTGCGTCTCGGCCGCATGCATCGGGGTCTTGATGATGCCGGGGGAGACGGCGTTGACGCGGATGCCGCGGCTCGCGTACTCGATCGCGAGCGACTTCGCCACGGAGGCGGTGCCGCCCTTGGTGAGCGAGGCCAGCGCCGACGGGACGTTCGCATCCGCGTTCTCGACCAGAGTCGTCGTGATGTTCACGATGTGGCCGGATCCTCGCGTCAGCATGTCGGCCACGGCCCTTTGCGTGACGTGGAAGAACCCTCCGAGGTTGACGCGCAGGGCGGTGTCGAAGTCCTCCTGCGTGTAGTCGGTGAAGGGCTTGGCGATGAAGACGCCCGCGTTGTTCACGAGCGCATCCACTCGTCCGAAGGTGGAGGTGGCAGTGGCGATGACGCGCTCGGCGACCTCCGGGTCGGAGATGTCGCCGGCCACGGTGACGAGGCCGTCCTCCGTGCTGGGGGCGATCGAGCGGGAGTTGGCGACGACGGCGTACCCGAGGTCGAGGTAGGCCCGGACGAGGCCGGCTCCGATGCCCTGCGATGCGCCGGTGATGACGGCGACCTTGCGTGATTCCATGTTCTGATCCTTACTAGATGGTCGGTCTACTATCCGACATGGACAGTTATAGACGACTGGTCGTATAATTGCAACCATGGGACGGACATCCGACGCGCGGGAGCGCATTCTGGCGGCAGGGGCCGAGTTATTGGGCCGCCGCTCGTACGCGAGCATCGGCGTCGCCGAGATCTGTGCGGCGGCCGGCGTGCCGAAGGGCAGCTTCTACTACTTCTTCCCCTCCAAGCAGGCGCTCGCCCTCGAGGTCGTCGACCGGCACTGGGAGTGGCAGCGCGGGGAGTGGCTCGGCATCCTGACCGCGCCCGCCCCGATCGTCCAGCGGCTGCGCGATCTGTTCGTGGCGACGGCGGAGATGCAGAACGAGGCACTCAAGGGCACCGGCGCGGTGGTCGGCTGCCTCTTCGGAAACCTCGCCCTCGAGGTCAGCGAGCAGGACGACCCCGTACGCGCCCGCCTCCAGCAGATCTTCGAGGAGCAGATCGACATCGTCGAAGACGCGCTGCGGGAGGCGCGGGAGGCCGGCGAGCTGACCGTCTCGGACACCCGCGAGTCGGCGAAGGCCGTCGTCGCACAGATCGAAGGTCTGGTGCTCTTCGCGAAGCTCTACAACGATCCCGGCCAGCTCGACAGCCTGTGGCGAAGCAGTATGCGGCTGCTGGGGCTCGACGAGACGGCGGCCGTCGGCTGATCCGCTGATCCGCTGATCCGCCTCGAGGCGTAGGCGGTCGCGACCTGCGGACGATTCGGGCGGGTCGCCCCGCGACCTAGCGTCGAAAGCGTGACCGCATCCCTCTCCCTCCGCCGCTCCACCCGTGCCCCCGCCGCCTCGCGGTCGGTCCCGGCCGTTCTGTTCGTCGTGTACCTCGCGCTGCTGGGGTGGGCCGTGCTGTGGAAGTTCCACGTTCCCGACCTGAGCGGGGAGGGCGTTCGCGCGGTCAAGCTGGTGCCCTTCGTCGCGAGCGAGGGGTTCGGCGGCAGCCGTCCCTCCGAGATGCTGGCGAACCTGCTGCTCTTCGTGCCGTTCGGCATCCACCTCGCCGTGCTGGCGCCCCGCTGGCGGGTCTGGACCGTCGCCGCCGTTGCAGCGCTCGCCAGTTGCGCGCTCGAGGCGACCCAGTACGTGCTCGCCGTGGGCAGCAGCGACGTGACCGACGTCATCGTCAACACGGCCGGAGCCGTCTGCGGGTTCATCGCACTGTCGTGGATGCGCGCGGCGTCGCGCGGCCGGGCTGTGCCCGTCCTGCTGTGGGTCTCGTTCGTCGTGACCGTGGCCGTCGCGCTGTGGGGCGCATCCCTGCTCGGATCCCCGCTGCACGGTCTGCACCCGCTGCCCCCGCTGGGCCGCTAGGCGACGGGTCCGCCGCTGCCGCCGCTGACACCCATTCGAGGGGCGTGAGGGCCTCCTCAGGGTGAACCGGGGGTTAAAACCGCCGGGCCGCGGAATCCGTCCCGATACGGTGAGCCCAGCGGGGCCGGTCTCGACCTCTGGTCCCGCGACTCATGACGCAGGATGAAGGGGATACTGCTGTGTCTGCATACCAGCACGGGCGTGCGCGCCGCCGCGATGGACGACTGACCGTGGGCTCGCCCTGGCGCTGGCTGGCGGCTCTCGTCGCCGGGACACTGGCCCTCGCCGCGGCCCTCGTGGGCGCGCCCGCCATGGCCGCGCCGGTCTACCAGATCGAGGCCTCCTGGGCTCCCGGGACTCCCACCACGGTGAAGAGCGGCGATGTCGTCACCGGCGTGTGGCGCATCAACGTCAACGACGACGCTCCAGCACCCTCCAACGACCCGGTCGACAACGTCACCGTGACCATCGCTGCGCAGAACGGCCGGTTCGCCACGACGCCGTCGCTGTGTCTCACCACGGGCGTCACCCCGGCCTCCAGCATCTCCGCCGACGGCCACACCCTGGTCTGCAACCTCGGGACGCGCGACGAGGGCACCGCCGTGACTCTCCAGGCGCCGATCGTCGCCGACGGCGCCACCGGCAGCCAGCTCACCGCGAGCGGTGAGATCGGCGGCCAGACGGCCGACCTCAGCCCGATCGCCGTCACGAACCCGTTCGGGATGGACATCCGCTGGGGTGTCGGGACTCCCACCTACTCGTTCGGCAACGGCGGATTCCTGGTCGACTACGAGTGGACGCTGAGCAAAGCACTCGGGAGCGAAGCAGGTCCGCAGTCGATCACCTACGCCCTCAACATCGCCTCCCCACAGGGTGCCGGCGTGTCGGTGGACCCGCAGGGCTGCACCCCGTTCACCGGCCCCGCCGCCGCGAACGGTCACCCGTGGTCGGGTGGCAGCCACCCGGCCACCCAGCTGACCGCGCCCGCGGGAACCTGCGTCATTACACAGACCGGGGCGAACACGTTCCAGCTGACCCTCACCGGCATCGACTACGCGCCCGCCAACCCGCCGACGCTCGACTCGGCCGGCAACCGTCTGCCCGTCGACCAGGTGGCCCTCGCGTCCGGTTCCATCTGGATCCGCGTGAACACGGCGTCGGCAGGCTCAGCCGTGCTGAACTCGAACGCCCCCACCTACACGTCGGTCTCCGGCCAGACGGCGCAGGACGGCGCCTCCAACAACGCTGAGTCGAAGGCGTGGACCACGCCTGGTCTCTATTCTTCTGGCTGGGGCCGTGGCTACACGAACAGCGGCGGAACGACGTGGGACGACACCTACCGCGTATCCGCAGGCACCACCGTCGGCCAGTACATGGACACCGCGTACCAGCTGCACACGGATCGCGCGGACGATCACCGTGTCGGGATGTGCACGGCGCTCGACACGAAGTACGTGACCTTCGGCGGCTGGGCGTGGGCGCAGCCCTTGGACAACACGCTCGCCGTCACGGCCGAGTACTACGTCGGCAACGACGCCACCGTCGACCCCGCCAGCGCCGGTTACGACCCGGGCGCCTTCGACTGCGCCTCCACCACGGGATGGACCGCCACGCAGCCGGCGGACCTCACCACGGTGAAGGCGATGCGCATCATCGGTACGCAGGGCGAGTTCGAGCGGCTGTCGGCGCAGTCCAACATCACCGCCGTCGTCAATCAGAACATCAAGCCGGCCGTACCGGCGGGGACGGACGTCTGGTCCTTCTTCTCCGGAATCGTCGACTTCTCCGCCACGACCGACGGATGGTTCAACGGCCAGAGCTGCATCACGCCGACCGCCGGCTCCCGCTACCCGTGCACCACCGGTTTCCGTGACGTGCTGCGCATCGTCACCGCCACGCCCTCGATCGCGAAGAGCGTCGACCGCGCGGTCGTCAGCCCCGGCGACCCGGCCGTCTACACGCTGACGTACTCGGCGAACGGCGCTGGCGCCGTCCCGGCCACCGTCGACGGCTACCAGCTGGTCGACACCCTCCCGGCCGGCGTCACGTACGTCGCGGGTTCCGCATCTCCTGAGCCGGCTCTCTCCACCAACGGCTCGGGGCAGCAGGTGCTGACCTGGACCCTGAACGGCGTCACCACGAACGCCGACCACGCACTGACCTACCAGGCCGTGGCCGACAGCACCGTAACGCCCGGCTCGGCGCTGACCAACTCGGTCACGGCGAGCTACGGCGGTCTCTCCAAGTCCGCCGCCGCGCAGGTGACCGTCGCCACCGACGGCTACACCACCGTGGTCAAGACGGCAGACGCTCCGTTCATCCCGAACGTGAACGGCGACGGCACGGGCACCGGGTCCTGGACCGTGACGGTCAAGTCGTACGACCCGATCACGCAGCCGTTCACGGATACCATCGACATCCTCCCGTTCGTCGGCGACAAGCGCGGCACCGCGTATTCGGGCTCGTACGCACTGAGCTCGGTCAACGCCCCGCTCGGCGCGACCGTGTACTACACGACCGCCGACCCGACCACACTTTCCGACGACCCGTCGAACGCACAGAACGGCGCAGCACCGGGCGACCCGACTGGGAACACCGCCGGCTGGACGACCACCAAGCCCGCCAACCCGACCGCGGTCCGCGTGATCGGCGGGTCCCTGGCACCGGGCGCCACGCAGGCGTTCGGCGTCCACATCACCACGGACGGCGTGAAGGGCGGCGACACGCTCGTCAACCGAGCGCAGTCCATCGCGGGCCACACCGCGCTGGTCATGCGCACGTCCGCAGAGCTGACCGTGGCGGCGTACTACTCCGCGGAACTGCTCAAGGAGGTCCAGGCGGCCGACGGCACCTGGCACGACGCGAACAGCGCCGTCGACTACCCTGTGTTCCACTACGGCGACACGGTCAACTACCGCATCACCGTGACGAACACCGGCCAGGGGACGCTGACCAACCTGAACGTGACCGACGACAAGAACCCGACCGCCGGCGCGTTCCAGATCGCCTCGCTGGCACCGGGTGAGAAGCAGTCGCACGCGTACACGCTCACGCTGGACGACACCCTGCCCGGCGGATCGTTCGTCAACACGGCCTGCGCCTCCGCCGACACTCCGGCCGACTCGGGCGTCGCCCCGACGATCCCGTGCGACCCGGCCGGAATCGACCTGGTGGCGTACGACGTCGTCAAGACCTCCAACCCGGCGAGCGGCACGGAGGTGAAGGCCGGCGACACGATCACGTACACGGTGACCGTCACCCAGCGTGGCAGCGCACCGGCGGACGCCGCCTTCAGCGACGACCTGTCCAAGGTGACCGACGATGCCGCCTACAACGGCGACGTCGCCTCCGACATCGGAGCAGCGACCGTGACAGGTGACAAGCTGGACTGGACGGGGACCCTCCCGGTCGGGTCGGTCGCGCACATCACCTATTCGGTGACGGTGAACGGCACGCAGGCGGGGGACGGCTCCCTGGTCAACGTGGTGACGTCTGAGGGCTGCGACGACGTGACGGACTGCACGACCAGCCACCACACGGCGGGCCGCTACAGCTTCTCCAAGACGTCTGACCCGGTCTCGGGCGCCACGGTGAAGCCCGGCGACCGCATCCACTACACCGTCCGGGTGGCGCAGGCCGGCGGCACCGCGGTCACCGGTCACCTCACCGACGACCTGTCGAAGGTGCTGGACGACGCCAACTGGGCGGGCGACGAGAAGGCGACTGCCGGAACCGTGAAGCGGGAGGGCAACCACTTGACGTGGACCGGCGTCCTGGCCGTCGGGCAGGTGGTGACCATCACCTACTCGGTCGTCGTGACCGGCGCCGGAGACCAGACGATCGCGAATGCGGTCACCAGCCCGGATGCCGTCGCAACCTGCGTCCCGGCGCCCGACAAGAACCCGGGCTGCGCAACGAGTCACACGGTCGACCCGGCCGCCGTCGCGGCCCTCGCCTCGACCGGCTCGGCCATCGGCTGGGGCACCACCGGCCTCGCCGCGGTGCTGCTCGCTGTCGGCGGAGCGCTGATGCTGATTCGCCGCCGTCGCAACAGCGAAGCGTAGAAGAGGGGCGGTGACGCGGCTGGCACAGCGCCGGCCGCGTCGCTGCGCCCGGTGCGCTCGGTGCGCTCGGTGCGCTCGGTGCCATGAGGACCGTTGCCGCGGTCCCGGGCCCGCCCTAGACTGGCGCGCGCTCGGCATCCGACGAAGGGGGCGAGAGATGTACATGAAACTCGAGGTGGTGGTCCTGCCGGTCTCCGACGTGGACCGCGCCAAGGCGTTCTATCAATCCCTCGGCTGGCGCGAGGACGCGGACTTCGCCGTCGACGACGGGTACCGCATCGTCCAGTTCACGCCGCCGGAGTCGGAGGCCTCGATCATCTTCGGCACCGGCCTCACGGACGCCGCACCCGGATCCACGCAGGGCCTCCAGCTGACCGTGTACGACATCGACGAGGCGCGCGCCGCTCTCATCGCGGCGGGAGTGACGGTGTCGGAACTGTTCCACGACGCGACGGGCGTCTTCCGTCATGCGGGAACGAGGCAACGCGTCGCGGGCCCGCATCCGGAGCGCGCCGACTACTCCACGTTCGCCTCCTTCGAGGACCCGGACGGAAACGGCTGGATCCTGCAGGAGATCAAGAAGCGGCTGCCGGGCCGATGAGCGACACGACAGGCGCGCGCGACGAGTTCGCGGCCGTGATCCTCGACCACCTGAAGCAGGCGGCCGAGGCGCACGGCATCCACGAAACGGTGGACCTGAGCGGGGTCCGCGACGAGCAATGGCCGGAGTGGTACGCACAGCACATGGCGACGACTCTTCGCGAGGCGGGCTACCGGCTGGAACGCGCGGACTGAACCGTCACCGCGCGCTGGCGCGGTAGAAGATCGTCTGGAGCGGGATGCTCGCGGGCTCGGGCCCGTACTCCGCCTCCAGGCGCGTGGCGACCTCCCGCGCGAGCGCATCCACGTCTCCGCCGCGTGCGCGCACCTGGTCCGAGACCGGGTTGCCGGCGATCAGGCCGTCGCCGAACGCGGCCCACGACTCGACGGGAGAGTCGTACGGGACGACGTCGATGCTCAGAGCGCCGAAGCCGGTCGACTGCGCGAGGTCGCGGAGCGGATCGACGGCGCTCTTCCCGAACGGGACGCGGTAGAACGGCGGCGGGTCGTCGGGGAAGGCCTCCGCGAGCAGACCGTCGGTGACCGAGGCGAACCGGTTCTTCGCATGGCTGTCCCACACGCTGAACACGTAGACGCCGCCAGGCGCGAGCATGCGGCGTGCCTCCCGGAAGCTGGCCTCGAGGTCGGGGAGGAACATGATGCCGAACTGGCAGGCGACGGCGTCGAAGCTCCCGTCGCCGAAGGGCAGCGCCTGAGCGTCGGCGATCTGGATGCGCGTCCCGGCCGGCAGCTTGGTGCGTGAGCGCTGCAGCATCGCCTCGTTGAGGTCGGTGACCGTCAGGTCGGCGTCCGGGTTGCGCTCCACGATCGCGGCCGACGAGATACCGGTACCGGCAGCCACTTCGAGGATGCGGCGCGGCTCGCCGAGGGCCACCAGCCGCCCGAGCACGTCGGCATAGTGACGGAAGAGCACCGGCCCGAGGCCGGAGTCGTAGTGTTCGGGAATCGATCCCGAGAACCGCGTGGCATCGTCATCCACGGTCAGAGGCTACCCCGGCGTCACGCGCCGGAGAACGCTCGTCTTCCCGGCTAGGGTGGCGGCATGGCTGGGAGCGCGATCGTCATCGGTGCGGGCGCTGTCGGTGCTGCAGCCGCGTGGTCGCTGGCCCGCGAGGGCGCGGACGTTCTCCTCCTCGAAGCGTTCGAGCGCGGTCACGACCGCGGGTCGTCCCATGGCGCCACGCGGATCTTCCGCCACGGCTACGCCGAGGCCGACTACGTGGAGCTGTCCGTCCGGGCGATGCAGGGCTGGAAGCACCTGGAACGGGTGAGCGGCCGGAAGCTCTTCGACGGCACCGGCGCCGTTGACCACGGCGACCTCGCGATGCTGAAAGCGATCGCTCAGGCACAGGATGCGGCCGATCTGCCGTACGAATGGCTGACCTCATCCGAGGCGACGGGCCGGTGGCCGGGCCTGCGGTTCGAGGAGCATGTGCTGTTCAGCCCCGGTGGTGGGAGGCTGCTTGCCGACACCGCCGTGGATGCGCTGCTGGATGCGGCGGAGGCTGCCGGAGCCGAGCTCCATTTTGGAGTGCGGGTGACCGCGATCGAGGAGGCTCGGAATGGTGCGGGCGTGACCGTCACCGCCTCCGACGGCACGCACACCGCCGACCGGGTGATCGTCGCGGCCGGGTCGTGGACCCCCGCCCTGGCCGGCCCCTACCTCCAGGCCCACGGCGCCATCCTCCCGCCGGTCACCGTGACCGAGGAGCAGCCGGCGCACTTCCCTCTCCTTGCGGGCGCCGCGGATGACGCGAGCCTGTGGCCCAGCTTCGTCCACTATCCGACCGATGAGGAGCGGCCGAGCGCTTATGGCCTGCTGACTCCGGGTGAGGGCGTGAAGGTCGGTTTCCACGGCTCCGGCCCGGTCGTCGACCCCGACGACCGCGACCGCACGATCGACCCGGAGCGCCTGCGCCACCTGCAGGACTACGTGGCCCGCTGGGTACCCGGAGTCGACGCCTCCCGTCCGACAGGAATCAGCTGCCTCTACGACAGCACCGAGCAGGAGGATTTCGTCCTCGACCGCGTCGGCCCGGTCGTGGTCGCCACCGGCTTCTCCGGCCACGGCTTCAAATTCGGACCGGCCGTCGGCGACATCCTCGCCCGGCTCGCGCTGCACGGAGAACCGGCGGCGCCGCGCTTCCAGCTCACGGTCGCCTCGCCGGATGTGGCCGGCCCGGCTCAGCTATAGAGGGTGGCGGTCACGCCTTCGCGCGCGCCTTGTTGTTGCGCGGATCGTGGGTGAGCTCGATCAGGCCGAGCTGCTCCAGCAGCGGTGGAAGGTACATCCCGAAGCGCCCCCGGTAGCCTTTCCGCTGCCCGTACCAGCCGCCCACCGGGTTACCCGGGTCGCGGCCCCACGCCTCGATGCTCCCCTCGGGCGCCGTCTTGTTCTCGTCGGCGGCCCCGAGCGGCACCCAGTCGGGCTGCGTCGCCAGCCACGCAGCGAGGTCGTCGATCGCGCGCGCGTCATAGCTGAGGCGCGTCGAGCCGACCTGGCAGACCAGAGCCGGCGGCTCGGCGGCGTCATCGCGCCACATCCGATACTCGGACGTTCCCGGTGCCGTGGTCAGGACCCACGGGTCGTCCTTCGTCCCACTGCTCATCTCACTCCTCCTCGTCCCCCTCCACCGCCATCCTCCGGCAGGTGAGGGCGCGCGAAAATGGCGGGTTCGCTCTGACTCACAAGGTCGTCGTCAACACGCCGCCGTCGGCACGTACCGCGGCGCCGTTCGTCGCCGACGCGACCGGGCTCGCCAGATAGACGACAAGGCGCGCGATCTCTTCGGGCCGGATGAAACGCTGCAGCAGCGAGGTCTGATTCGCGCCGATGATGGCGTCCTTCAGGTCGCTTGCCGGAATCCCCTGCGACTGGGCGATCTGCTCGACGGTGCGAGCGACGCCGTCCGAATACGTCGGTCCTCCGAGAACCGTGTTGACCGTGACGTCCGTGCCACGGGTGAGCTTCGCCAGCCCGTTGCTGACGGCGATCATGGCGGCCTTCGTCATCCCGTAATGCACCATGTCGGACGGTACGTTCACGCCCGATTCGCTGCCGATGAACAGGATGCGTCCCCAGCTCCGCGACAGCATCCCGTCGAGCACCTGTCGGGCCAAGCGGACCCCGCTCATCACGTTGACCTCGAAGTAGCGCTGCCATTCGGAATCAGGGATGTCGCCGAACGCGGTGACATCGAACAGGCCGACGTTGTTCACGAGGATGTCGATCTCGCCAAGGTCTTCCAGGAGCCGTGCCACTTCTTCCGAGCGCTCGAAGTCGGCCGCGATCCCCGAAACCGTCGAACCGGGGATCGCGTTCTCCAGGCTGCTGACTGCTGCGTCCACCGACTCCGCACGCCGGCCGTTGATGACGACCGACACTCCTTCCGCCAGAAGGCCCTCGGCGATCGCGTAGCCGATGCCCTGAGTCGAACCGCTGATGAACGCCCGCTTGCCTGTCAGTTCCAAGTCCATGACCACTCCTATCACTTGCTTAGTCAAGTCATGCAAGGCTAGCCGATTGAGTTGCTCAGTCAAGTCAGCGATACTGAACGGCATGACTGACGGAGACCGTGCTGAGGGGTTGACCGGCGAGACGTTGGCGACCTGGGCCTCCCTGGCGACCCTGCTGGAGTGGCTCCCGCCCGCGCTCGATGCCCCACTCCTGCGCGACGCCGGCCTGACCCACTTCGAGTACGGCATCCTCTACGCGCTGGCGGATGCCCCCGATTCGACCCTGCGGATGAGTGAGCTGGCCGCCTACGCGAACAGTTCCCTGACCCGACTGTCGCGTGCCGTCGCGAGACTGGAAAAGCGGGGATGGGTGTTGCGTCGACCCGATCCCACAGACGGGCGGTACACCCTGGCGGCCCTGCTCGACGCGGGTCGGGACGTCTTTCGCGCCGCCACACCCGGTCACGAACGCAACGTGCAGCGGCTCGTCTTCGACCGTCTGACGCGAACCCAGCAGCGCCAGCTGGGCGAAATCTCCCGACAGATCCTCGGGGCGATCCGAGAAGAAGGAGGATGGCAGAAGCGGTGACCGTATCATCAGCTCATGGATACAGCGAGCTCGGATGACGGCTCTGCCGTGACGGCTTCAGCTGCCCCTCGCCGGACGCTGCTTCTCGGTCTCCTGCTCACCCTCGGCTCGCTGGCCGTCATCGCAGGCACCATCTCGGTGGCCTCAGCGAATGCGGCAGCCAACGTCGTGATCGCCGGTTCTTCCGGCATGCCGACTCTGCCGGTCCACACCTACGCCCAGTACACGCAGCGCCTCGCGGTCCCCGACCAGTCGGGGCTGTGGACAGGTTCCGCGCTGGTCGCGCTCGGAGTGGCCGTTCTGATGGTGTGGGCCGCGGTCCTGGTCACCCGACCGCGCACGGCCTGAGGCGAGCCCGTCGCCACGACAAGCGCGGCGGTCCGGGCCAGGCATCGGGCGGCATCCAACGTGGAGCGAGTGACGGGAATCGAACCCGCGCTATCAGCTTGGGAAGCTGAAGTTCTACCATTGAACTACACTCGCGCGGCCCCGTTTCCCAGTAAAACACTGGGATGTGAGGCTGCAGCCCAGAGTACCCGGTCGATGGTCTTTGGCCAAACCGGCCCGCCACCGAAGGAGAATCGGGCCCGAATCTCCTTCGCAAAGCGGTAGTGAAGGAGATGCGCACGGTATCGGTTCGAATCTCCTTCGATAGCGGCGGGAAAGCCGACGCAACGCCGCCCCCGAGTCGGCTCAGCTTCGCGGCGTGATCGCGGGAAGGCGGTACGTGCCGGAGGCGATGGACTCGTCGCCGCCGTAGGCGCGGATGATGACGGTGAACGGTCCTTCGGGGGAGGGGAGCCAGTTCGCTCGCTCGTCCGGATCCGTCGGCGGCCGATGCTGCACGTACAGCGTGAGCGAGCCGTCGTCGGCGTATTGGATGCCGGGCGTGCGATCGCCGATCGAGTACCGGTCGATCTCGTTCGCGCTCAGGAGGCGCGCGGGGAGGGTGTACAGCGTGGCCGACCAGAAGAACCGCGCTTTCGGGAGCTGCTCCGCGGTGAACGTGATCGTGTAGTCGGTGGCTCCCGTGATGTGCTGGCCCGCGGAGTCCACGAGCCAGCCGCCGTACCAGGCGATGGCCGGCGGCAACCCGTAGAGGCCTTTCTTTGCGCCGACGTTCCGGCTGTCGTAGCGCCCGGACATCTCCTCCCGGGTGCCGAACAGTCCTGTGGAGCTGGCGGTCTGCGACGCGACGTCGTCAAGATGGGCGATCCCGTCGGCGAGCCCGGCTTCGAAGGCGGAGCGGTCGTCGTCACTCAGTGCTGCGGTGCTGAACGAGCCGCTTCCCTCGAGACCGACGGACGCCATCCGCTCCCGCACCTCGCGGTCTTCGTCGAGCACCGGCGCGAACCGGAGGAGTGCGTCGAGGGTGTCGAAGAAGCGCAGGTCGGTGGCTGCCGCTTCGTCCCACGCCGGCCAATCCACCGGCTCGACGGAGGGCGCGGCCGTACCTGCATAGGTGTGGAAAGGGACCGCCTCGTACGACTCCTGGATGCGCCGCAGCTCCGCGACATCCCCGTCGGTGAACGCGGTTCGCCCGAGGCACCCGACGAAATCGGTGGATGCCGTGATGACACCGTCGAAGCCGTCCGGCGTGCCGCCCGTCCACGACGGTCCCGCCAGCAGGTAACGGCCCGGGCCGGTGCCGGTCGTGGCCGCGCTGATGTAGCCGGCGTACACGGTGTAAAGGTCGTGGAACGGGAGAATGTAGAACCGGTCGATCTCGGGGACGGTGATGACCCAGGGCTCCGCGCGCAGGTCGAACCATCCCCATGAGTACGGAGTGTCGTTGTTAGGCGTGACGATGTCGGTGTTGGCAGGCGTGAACGGTTCCGAATAGTGCCGGTAGTGCCCGAACCCTCCTGTGTAGCGCGGATCGGACGCGTCGACCGCCTGCTCGTACAGCGTGCGGTAGTTCTCGATCATCGCGTACCCGAAGGTGTACGCGTCACGGGCGATGGTGCGGACATCGGTCGGCTGGCTCATGGTCAGACGCTAGCGGGGACCGTTCCCCATTGGTAGGGCTGGCTGGTCCCCTGTGGAGAAACCCTCCTGACGCCCCGAACCCCCGATAGGCTGGGCTCGTGCTTCTCTCCGATCGCGACATCAAGGCCGAGCTGGGTGCCGGGCGGATCGCCCTGGAGCCGTACCAGCCGGAGATGGTCCAGCCGTCGAGCATCGATGTGCGGCTCGACCGCTTCTTCCGGCTGTTCGACAACCACAAGTACCCGTTCATCGATCCGGCTGAAGACCAGCCAGAGCTGACGAGGTTCGTCGAGGTGGACGCGAGTCAGCCGTTCATCCTGCACCCGGGCGAGTTCGTCCTCGGGTCCACGTTCGAGCTGGTCAGCCTTCCCGACGATGTGGCGGCACGGCTCGAGGGCAAGAGCTCGCTGGGGCGGCTGGGGCTGCTCACGCACTCCACCGCCGGCTTCATCGATCCCGGCTTCTCGGGGCACGTGACCCTTGAGCTGAGCAACGTCGCGACCCTTCCGATCAAGCTGTGGCCGGGCATGAAGATCGGCCAGATGTGCTTCTTCCGACTCTCGTCCCCGGCGGAGCGGCCGTACGGGTCGGCGGAGTACTCGTCGCGGTACCAGGGGCAGCGCGGCCCGACGGCATCCCGCTCGTACCTGAACTTCCACCGCACCGACGTCTCCACCACCGAGGCGGGCAGGCCCTCCTGACCGCACCCCGTCGACCCTGACCGAGAGGGGCACCATGAGCGAGACCACCGACGCGGCCTTCGCGCGGGCCCTGATCAGTTCGGGCCCGATGCCGGAGAACCCGCAACGGATGCACCTGTTCGGCCGGCTGGTCGGCAGCTGGACGGCCGACGTCCGCCTGCTCGACGAAGCGACGGGCGTGTGGAGCGAGTCGGTGAACGAGTGGATCTTCGCCTACACGCTCGGCGGCCGTGCGGTTCAGGATGTGCTGATCATCCGCGATGACAGCGACCCGGAGGGGGTCCGCGGCCGCGGTTCGACGGTGCGGGTCTACGACAGCACGCTCGGCGCCTGGCGGGTCAGCTGGTTCGGGGCCGCGAAGGGCGACTTCTGCACGCTGGTCGCGACACCGCACCGGCGCGACGGGATCCGCCAGGACGGCACGCAGACCGACGGCCGGCCCATCCGCTGGAACTTCTCCAGCATCACCGATGACTCCTTCGAGTGGGATGGCTGGGTGTCCGACGACGAAGGCCGCACCTGGTGGCTCGAGCAGCACATCGACGCCGTCCGCACGGGATGAGGGCACTGCGGTGTTCGACGACTTCGATGCGCCGCAGCTCGACCGCACGGTCTGGCTACCGCACTACCTGCCCGCGTGGAGTTCGCTGGCCGAGACGCGCGCGAGCTACCTCATCCACGACTCCCGCCTGGAGCTGAGCATCCCGCCCGACCAGGGCCTCTGGTGTCCGGGCGAGCACCAGCCACCGCTGCGCGTCTCGGGGTTGCAGACCGGCAACTTCTCCGGGCCGGCCGGGTCGAGAATCGGGCAGCAGCCCTTCCGCGACGGGTTGGTCGTGCGGGAGGCGCAGCAGGAGTTCCGGGGCTGCCTCGTCGACCACGGCACGGTGGGGATGCGCGCCTCCCTCTACCTGAGTCCGCGGTCGATGGCCTCCCTTTGGCTGGTCGGATTCGAGGACCAGCCGGAGCGGTCCGGCGAACTGTGCGTGATGGAAGTGTTCGGCCGCGACGTTCACGAGGACGGGGCCCTGGTAGGGATGGGCTTCCACGCGTTCCGCGATCCCCGGCTGGCGGAGGATTTCGAGCGCGTCCCGCTGCCCATCGACGTCACCGAGCCGCACGCCTACGAGGCGCACTGGGATGGCGACGAGGCGACGTTCCGCGTCGACGGCCGGGTCCTCCGCATCCTCGGTGCGCCGCCGCAGTACCCGCTTCAACTCATGCTGGCGGTGTTCGACTTCCCGGAATGGCCGGATGACCAGGCACGGAGCACTGCATTCGTTCCCACTCTCTCGGTCGACCGAGTGTGGGTGACCTGATTCGGCCACTGACAGATACTCACTTCGGCATACGCGGAGGGAGTTATCCACAGTTCATTTCACAGGTGGAAAATAATGAGTTCGACTCACAGCTGACCCGAAGCTTCGACGCTGTGATCGGCGTAGAGCGCCGGAAGCTGCAGTGTCAGCCACGGGCTGAAGGCCCACGGCGTCGCTTCGACGGCGCCCAGTAGTGAGCGCGGGTCCGCCCACGCCCACTCGGCCACCTCGCTCGGCGCGGGGTCCAGCTCGCCGACGATCGTGGCGGTGAAAACGGGGCACACCTCGTACTCGACGATGCCGGAAGCATCGACGGCGCGGTACCGGAAGTCCGGCAGGGCGGGCGTGAGGTTGTCCACCTCGAGGCCGAGTTCGTGCGCGGCGCGGCGGCGCACTGCATCCTCGATCGCCTCGCCCGGAGCGGGGTGCCCGCAGAACGAGTTGGTCCAGACGCCCGGCCAGGTCGCCTTGCCGAGAGCACGGCGGGTGACCAGGATGCGCCCCTCGCCGTCGAAGAGGTGGCAGGAGAAGGCGAGGTGCAGCGGGGTGGATGTCGTGTGCACCGTCGCCTTGTCCGCCGTGCCGATGGGCGTGCCGTCCTCGGCGAGCAGCACGACCTCTTCGCGGGGTGGCGTCATGCGTCCATATTAGGCGCGTCGTCTGAGGTGTCCGTGGGAGCGGTGGGGCGCCAGCCGAGGTTGCGCGCCATGGTCTCGAGGGTCGTCATAGTGGTGGCGTAGTCGTCCTCGGAGATGCCCTGTGCGAGCTCGGCGCGCACGGACTCGACGCGCTCGAAGGCGGCGTCGTGTGCGGCGCGTCCCTCGTCCGTAAGGGTGGCGCGGTCGCCGTCGAACCAGACCCAGCCGCGCTCGACGAAGTCGCCGAGGATGCGGTGGATGCGGTGCCCACGACGGCCGTCGCGTCCGAACGGGTGCCGGCCGCGACCGCGATCACCGAAGGGCGAGCCGCCGGGGAGCGGTGCGCCGAAGGGTGCGCCGCCGGGGTACGGGCCGTAGTGCGGGTGGCCGCTGTGGCCGCCGTAGGGATGACCGCCGTACGGGTGGCCGCCGAAGGGGTGGCCGCCGAATCCGGGGGCGAACGGCGGAGCGAACGGGAGGCCGCCGCGTACGGCGCCGAGTCCGAAGCCGCGGTCGAAACCGCGCTCGTAGCCGCGCTCGAAGGCGTGCTCGAAGCCGTGGTGGGGACCGTGGTCGTGGTGCTCGCCACCCGTGTGAGGCTGCTCCTTGCGGGGCTCGGCGGGTCGTTCGTCGCGCGGTTCCTGCCCGCGCCAGCCCGGCCGGAAGCCGGGTCGGAATTCGCGCCCGTCGCCGCGGTTCTGCTCCTCGGGTCGGCCGAAGCGGTCGTGACCGGCGTGGCGGTCGTGGTCCGGACGGCCGCCGTGCGGGAGGCGGTCGGCGAGCTCGGCGGCGGTCGCCGGCCTGTCCGCGAGGGTGTGGAGGATGCGCCAGCTTCCGCGGCGCAGGCCGAGGTCGGACAGCGCTTCGCGCATCCGCTCGTGGAGTCGTGCTTCGATCACGCCGAACCAATAGCCGGGCGGCGTCTGTGCTGGGGTGTGTGCGGAGTCGTCGATGTTCGTCATCGTGGACTCTCCTTTCGATGTATGTACTGTTACAAGTGAATGTATAGTTACATGCATGAACGACGGACGTCAAGAAGATCAGCCGATTCCGCCAGAAGCGGACATCGTCGCGATGATCGAGCACGCGCTGCTGGCGGTTCGCCGCGACCAGTCCCGGCGGCGCCCGCCGTGGGCGGAGGGGACGCACGGGCACGAGGGCGGTCACGCGCACGGCCACCACGGCGGTCACTGGGGTGGCGGCCAGTTCGGTCCGGGCCAATTCGGCGCCGGCCCGTTCGGGGCTGGACCCTTCGAGGGGGCGCCCTTCGGCGATTCCGCCCGGCCGGGTCCCGGCCGCCGCGGGCGTGACGGCTCACTCGGGCGCATCGCGCGGGTGCGGATGCTGGAGGCGCTGGAGGCCGCCGACCGGGAGGGTCGCAGCCTGTCGGTGAGCGGAGTCGCGGAGGCGATCGGCGTCGATCAGCCGCGGGCGAGCCGCCTCGTGCAGGAGGGCGTGGAGCGCGGCCAGGTGCGCCGCGTGCCCGACCCGTCCGACGCGCGGAGGGCGCTCATCCAGCTCACTTCCGCCGGACGCTCACAGCTGGAGGAACTACGCACGCACCGCCGCTCGGCGGTAGAGACCGCGCTGGCGGGCTTCACGCCCGAGGAGGCTCGCACCTTCGCCGAACTCTTCGACCGTTTCGTCCGCTCCTGGCCGCGCCCCACTCCCGACCCCGAGCCCTGACCCTCGCGCACGTACGGCAGCTCAGGATGCGGGGGCGCGGCGCGGGGCACGCACCGGCAGCAGCAGGCCCAGCCCGATCGCCAGCACCAGCACGATCGCCAGGATGCCCCAGTACTGCGCCCCGCCGACCGCCACGAAGACCGCGAAGAGGGTGGGCGCCAGGAACGAGACCGCGCGACCCGTCGTCGCGTAGAGCCCGAACACCTCGCCCTCGCGGCCGGCCGGGGTCACGCGGGCCAGGAAGGTGCGGCTGGCCGACTGCGCCGGACCGACGAAGAGGCAGAGAACGAGTCCGCCGACCCAGAACGCCGCGGCGCCCAGGTCGTGGGTGAAGAAGACCGCGAGCCCCGCGATGATCAGCCCGATCAGTGAGGTCACGATGACCGCCTTCGGACCGAAGCGGTCATCCAGCCGGCCAGAGAGTAGCGTGCTCACGCCGGCGACCACGTTCGCCGCGATGGCGAAGATGATGACCTGGCCGCCGGTGAAGCCGAAGGTGCCCTGCGCGAGGATGCCGCCGAAGGTGAACACGCCCACCAGGCCGTCCCGGAACAGCGCCGACGCGATCAGGAACAGTACCGTGTTCCTGCTCTCCTTCCAGAGCCGGCCGACGTCGCGCACCAGCACGGCGTAGGAGGCGAAGAACCCGACGCGCGGCGTCCGTGCGTTCGGCGGGATCTCCGGCACCACGAAGAGGACCGGCAGCGAGAAGATCAGTGTCCACGCGGCGGCGATGAGCGCGATGATCCGGATGTTGAGGCCGTCCTCTGTCGGCACGTGGAGCGTCCCGCCGTCGCCGACCACCATGCCGAAGTAGACGATCAGCAGGAGGACGATCCCGCCGAGGTATCCGGCGCCCCAGCCGAAGCCGCTCACACGGCCGACAGTCTTCGGCGTCGACACCTGCACCAGCATCGCGTTGTAGTTGACGGTCGCGATCTCGTAGAACACAGTCCCGACGGCGACGAGCGCGACGCCGAGCAGGAAGTACGACGGCTCACCGACGACGAAGAACATCAGAGCCGTCACGATCACGACGACACCGGTATTGACGCCCAGCCACAGCTTGCGCCGACCCGAGCCGTCGGTCCGCTGGCCCAGCACGGGAGCGAGGAGGGCGACGATCACGCCGGCGATGCCCACGCCCCAGGCGAGCCCGCTCGACAGCACCGCCACGGCGGCGTCGTAAGCGGTGTGCGCCGGGCCGGTCGTGCCGCTCTCCGCATCCCGAGCGGCAACGACGGAGGGGGAGATGAACAGGCTGCTGGTCAGATAGACCGTGAACACGAACGTGGTGATGACGGCGTTGAAGGCCGCGCCACCCCAGTCCCACGACGCCCAGGAGACAACCCAGCGGCGGGGGATGCGGCGGTCGGTCGCGCTGTCGGCGAAAAGCGGACTCGCGGTGGTCACCAGGGCGTCGCCGTCGACGCCGCCGGTGGGCTCGGCACCTGTCATACGCTCAGCGTAGGGGCTGGCGGAGAACGGCCGGTGAACGGCGCGACTGCTCCGCGCGGTCACGGTCGAGGATTCGGTGTCCGCACGGATTCAGGCCCATCCCGGGTGGCCGGTATCGTGGCGAGCACCCGACTCCGTGGAGGCCCATCGTGAGCACCATCCCGTCCACTTCGAACCCGTACGGCTGGGTGCGCCACCTGCTGCCGCGCGTCGTGATCGGCGCGCTGATCGCCGCCGCGCTGGTGGGGGTCTACGCCGTCGTGCTGGGCCGCTTCGACGAGACCTGCTGGCGACTGATGGGCACCATCGCCCTCTTCGTCTTCTTCGCGCTGATCTCCTGGTACGACGCCGACGTGTCCGCGCGCCGGGCCGCGTGGTTCGGCGCGGTCAGCGTCATCACCTCCGTGTACCTCTTCGGCATCGGACTGTGGAAGGTGTGGATGCCGGACGTGCGTCCCGCCGACGGCATCGCCGGCTACGACGTCTACAACCCGTGGTGGACGCCGTTCTCCTGGTTCCTGCTGGTGCTGGTCACGCGGGTCGGACTGCTGCACATCCACCTCGTCCTGAACACGCAGCGACGGTTCACCGGGCCGGTCATGAGCAAGGTCACCGTCGCGACCCTCGTGATGGTCGGGCTGTTGATCGCGGGACTGTCGCTGCCGCTGATCTTCACGCGCACGGACTTCGGCGACACCTACTGGCGACTGGTGGCGGTGGTGGCGATTCTGGATGCGCTCGGCACCGTGCTCATCCCGCTCACGTACTCCCTGTTCGGGCCGAAGGCGGCGCACCAGGCGTCGGCGCCTGCGGCGTTCGCCCCTGGGACGCCTTTCGCGCCCGGGGCGCCTTCCACGCCCGGGGCGCCTTTCGCGCCCGCTCCCGCCGCCGGCCCCGCGGCCGGGACGCTCTTCGCACCTGCCACCGGCCCCGCGCCCGCGCCCGCGGCCGCCGCTCCGGCAACGGCCTACCCGCGCCTCGACCCGGCCGGCGGCCTGCGCCTGGAGTGGCCGCGCTACATCAACGGCCAGCCGCTCCCCGCCCGCGCGGACGGCACCCCAGATTTCACGGGCGTCGCCGGCTACTGACGCCTCGCCCGCTGACGCCTAGATCGATGCGGGGAGGCTGTACACCGTCCCGCGGTCGTCGCCGCGCACCTGGCGGTGCAGGTTCTCCATGGTGACGTCGAGCTGATTGGCGGTGCCGGCCGCGGCGGTCAGGTCGCGAAGCAGCCCCTCCGGCACCTCGCCGTCGTACTTGTAGTAGATCTTGTGCTCGAGGCTCGCCCAGAAGTCCATCGCGACCGTCCGCAGCTGCACCTCGACCGGCACCATCACGGGCCCCTCGCTGAGGAACACAGGCACCTCCACGATCACGTGCAGGCTCTTGTAGCCGTTGGGCTTCGGGTGCGCGATGTAGTCCTTCACCCGCAGCACCCGCACATCCTGCTGTGCCGTGAGCAGATCGAACACACGGTAGACGTCGGAGACGAAGCTGCACACGATCCGGATGCCCGCGATGTCGGTGATCGCTTCGCGGATCGCGTCGAAGCTGGGCTCGCAGTTCTTGCGGATGACCTTCTGCTCGATGCTCTCCGGCGACTTGAGCCGGCTGGAGATGTGCTCGATCGGGTTGTAGTCGTGGAGCTCGGAGAACTCCTCGCGAAGGATGCCCACCTTGGTCGCGATCTCGTCGATACCGAACTTGTACGGCATGATGAACCGCGCGAAGTCGTCCCGGAACGCCTGGACCTCGCTGAGCGTCGCGGGGTCGATGCTCTGCAGCGCCTCGATCGCGCGGGACGAGAGGAGCGGGGCGGCGGCGGGGTCCGTTTCCATGCTTCCGACGCTATCGACGGCTGTTGTGCGGTCGGTGTGAGAATCCGCGGTGGTGGATAAGTCGTCCGCACCAAGAACTGGGGAGGCCCCGGAACGAGCCGGATGTGCTTACCTGACGCCATGTCGGGTGCAGGTGCAGGCGCGAGTGCAGACGCGGGTACAGGGGCGGTGCCGGTCAAGTTCAACGTGCGCCTGGCGCTGCTGCTGGCGATGGCCATGTTCGTCCTCGTCGTCGACACCTCTCTCATGAACGTGTCCATCTCCGCCGTGGTGCACGACCTGCACACGACCGTGAGCGGGGTGCAGAGCGCGATCGCCCTGGAGGCGCTGGTCTCGGCGGCGTTCATCCTCATCGGAGGCAAGACCGGCGACCTGATCGGCCGGAAGCTCGCGTACATCCTGGGCCTCCTCGGCTATGCGGTCGGGGCGATCGCGATGACGCTGGCCCAGAGCCTCACTGCGATCATCATCTTCTGGGCGGTGATCGGCGGCATCGGGGCCTCGCTGCTGCTGCCCGCGATGCAGTCGCTCATCCACGGCAACTTCGAGGGCGCCCAGCAGAAGCGCGTCTACGCGCTGGTCGGGGCGTCGGCCGCGATCGCCGCCGCCGTCGGGCCGCTGCTCGGCGGCGTCATCACGACGTTCCTGTCGTGGCGGGTCGGCTTCCTGCTGGAGGCGGTGATCATCGCGGTCGTGCTGGCCGGGATCGGCCTGGTGAAGGACGTCCCGTACACAGGCGAACGCTCGATCGACCTGGTCGGGGCACTGTTCTCCGTGATCGGGATGGGCGGCATCGTCACCGGCATTCTCGTGTGGCAGGAGGGCGGGGAGCGGGTGCTGCTGATCATCCTCGTCGGCGTCGCCGGGCTCCTCTCCCTGATCATCTGGCTGCGCTCCCGCGCGCGCCGGTCGAAGCCGACGCTGCTCGATCCGGGGCTGTTCCGCTCGAAACTGTTCCAGTCGGGCGTCTCCGGTCAGCTGCTGCAGCAGATCGCGTTGGGCGGGACGATGATCGCGCTGCCGATCTACCTGCAGATGGTGCTCGAGTACAACGCGTTGTGGTCCGGATTGTCGATCGCGCCGCTGTCTCTGAGCATGTTCGCGGTGGCCCTGATCGCCGGGCGTGCGGCGAAGCGCAGGCCGGCGTCGCTGATCCTGTGGGGCTTCGTGCTGGTGGTCGTCGGGATCGGGGCGCTCATCCCGATCGTGCCGATCGCCACCTCCGGCTGGTACTTGACGCTGCCGCTCATCGTCGCCGGCTGTGGGCTCGGACTGCTGGTCTCGCAACTGAACAACTACACCCTCTCGCCGGTGTCCGACGAGCGCGTGAGCGAGGCGGCGGGCGTCAACTCCGCGGCAGGGTCGTTCGGGCTCTCCTTCGGCCTGGCGTTCGCGGGCGCGATCATGCTGGCGACACTGGCGTCGACCTTCGCGGCGAAGACCGACGCGAGCGTCGTGCTGCCGCCGGACGACAAGGCGCAGATCTCGCAGGTGCTGGAAACGGATGCCGAGGTCATGTCGAACACGAAACTCGCCGAGCTGCTCGCCACCGAGTCGCCCGAAGTGCGCGCGGAGGTCATCCGCATCAACACCGAGTCGCGGCCGATCTCCCTGCAGGTCGCGCTCCTGGTGCCGCTGCTGGCCGGGCTCCTCGGCGTCGGCAACGCGTTCCGGATGCGCCGGCTCCCCGATCCCGCGCCGAGCGCCGCGGCGGAAGGCACCCTCTCGGGCTGATCCCGGGAATAGCAGACTTCTCTCCAAAGTTGAGTCTTGTGTACTCAAGTTTTGGGTTCGACGTCTTGACAGCATCCACTCGTGGATGACAGTCTTGAGTCGTCGAGGCTCAAGTCTTGACCACAGACTTTTACGGCCATAAGCCAGCAACAAAGGAGAGAAGCACACATGTCACGTGCAGTAGGTATCGACCTCGGAACCACCAACTCCGTCGTCTCGGTGCTCGAGGGTGGAGAGCCCACGGTCATCGCGAACGCGGAAGGCTTCCGCACCACCCCGTCGGTGGTCGCCTTCACCAAGGATGGCGAGGTCCTCGTCGGCGAGACCGCCAAGCGCCAGGCGGTGACCAACGTCGACCGCACCATCTCGTCGGTGAAGCGCCACATGGGCACCACGTGGACCACCGACATCGACGGCAAGAAGTACACGGCCCAGGAGATCTCGGCCCGCATCCTGCAGAAGCTCAAGCGCGACGCGGAGCAGTACCTCGGCGACACCGTCACCGACGCCGTCATCACCGTGCCGGCGTACTTTAACGACGCCGAGCGTCAGGCCACCAAGGAGGCCGGTGAGATCGCGGGCCTCAACGTGCTCCGCATCATCAACGAGCCCACCGCCGCGGCCCTCGCGTACGGCCTCGACAAGGGCAAGGAGGACGAGCTCATCCTCGTCTTCGACCTCGGTGGCGGAACGTTCGACGTCTCCCTGCTCGAGGTGGGCAAGGACGACGACTTCTCGACCATCCAGGTACGTTCGACCGCCGGCGACAACCGCCTCGGCGGCGACGACTGGGACCAGCGCATCGTCGACTGGCTGATCAAGCGCTTCAAGGACAGCACGGGCGTCGACGTCTCGAAGGACAAGATCGCCCTCCAGCGCCTCAAGGAGGCTGCGGAGCAGGCCAAGAAGGAGCTGTCGTCGAGCATGTCGACCAGCATCCAGCTGCCCTACCTCTCGCTGACCGAGAACGGCCCGGCCAACCTCGACGAGTCGCTCACCCGCGCCCAGTTCGAGCAGATGACCAGTGACCTCCTCGACCGCACCAAGAAGCCCTTCCAGGACGTCATCCGTGAGGCCGGGATCAAGGTGTCCGACATCGCTCACGTCGTGCTGGTCGGTGGTTCGACCCGTATGCCGGCCGTCTCCGAGCTCGTGAAGCAGGAGACCGGCGGCAAGGAGCCCAACAAGGGCGTAAACCCGGACGAGGTCGTCGCCGTCGGCGCAGCCCTCCAGGCCGGTGTCCTCAAGGGCGAGCGCAAGGACGTCCTCCTCATCGACGTCACGCCGCTGTCCCTCGGCATCGAGACCAAGGGTGGGATCATGACCAAGCTCATCGAGCGCAACACGGCCATCCCCACCAAGCGCAGCGAGACCTTCACCACGGCCGACGACAACCAGCCGTCCGTCGCGATCCAGGTCTTCCAGGGCGAGCGCGAGTTCACCCGCGACAACAAGCCGCTCGGCACCTTCGAGCTGACCGGTATCGCCCCGGCCCCCCGCGGCATCCCGCAGATCGAGGTCACCTTCGACATCGACGCCAACGGCATCGTGCACGTGTCCGCGAAGGACAAGGGCACCGGCAAGGAGCAGTCGATGACGATCACCGGCGGGTCCAGCCTGCCGAAGGACGACATCGACCGGATGGTGCGCGAGGCCGAGGAGCACGCGGCGGAGGACAAGAAGCGCCGCGAGTCCGCCGAGACCCGCAACCAGGCCGAGCAGCTCGTCTACTCGATCGAGAAGCTGATCAAGGACAACGAGGACAAGCTCCCCGAGGACGTCAAGAACGAGGTCCAGGGCGACGTGGACGGCCTGAAGGCGGCGCTCGCGGGCGACGACGACGAGGCCGTGAAGTCGGCCTTCGAGAAGCTGAACGCCAGCCAGGGCAAGCTCGGCGAGGCGATCTACTCCTCCGCGCAGGCGTCGGAGGCTCCGGCCGCTGACGCGAGCGAGGGCCAGCCCTCGGGCGAGTCGTCCTCCGACGACGAGGACGTCATCGACGCCGAGGTCGTCGAGGACGAGGAGAAGAAGTAACCATGTCGGACCAGAACGGCGGCTCCCAGGAGCCAGAACGCGAGGAACCGATCATCCGCCCTGTACCTGATGAAAGGACGGAGCGGAGGATCGACCCCGAGACCGGGAAGGTCCGGCAGCCCGACCCCGAGCCGGCGGCCGGCGACGACGAGCACGGCGACGAGCACGACCTCGCGCACGAGGAGCTCGTCGACGTCGGCCCCGCCGAGAGCGATGACGACGGGACCGTCCTCAGCGACGACGACCTCGACATCCTCTCGGGCCAGACGACCGGGGAGGCACTCGCTGCCGAACGGCTCGCCGACCTGCAGCGGGTGACCGCGGAGTACGCGAACTACCGCAAGCGCACCGAGGCGAACCGCGAGATCGAGCGGGAGCGCGCCGTCGGCGACGCGGTGAAGGGTCTCATCCCCGTGCTCGACGACCTCGAGCGCGCGGAGAAGCACGGCGACCTGGGCGAGGGCAGCGCGTTCACGACCATCGCGGCGAAGCTCCGCGCGGCCGTCGAGCGTCTGGGCCTCATCCCGTACGGCGAGAAGGGCGAGCCCTTCGACCCGCAGATCCACGAGGCGATCTTCCAGCAGCCCACCCCCGGCGTGACGGCGGACACCGTCGCCGAGGTGGTCGAGACCGGCTACCGGCTGGGCTCCACCACCGTGCGGGTGGCGAAGGTCGTCGTCGCGGTGCCGGCCTGATCCGGCGAAACGGCGCAGGACACGGAACGGAGCGGCGGGGAGCATTCCCGCCGCTCCGTTCGGCCCGCACCCGCAGATTTCATGCAGACTTCAGTCACGATCTACACACATTGAGAGGAGGCGCCCGTGGCTAGCCAGGACTGGTTCGACAAGGACTTCTACAAGGTGCTTGGCGTCTCCAAGGATGTCAGCGACGCGGACCTCAAGAAGACGTACCGCAAGCTGGCACGCAAGTATCACCCGGACTCCAACCCCGGCGACGCCGCCGCGGAGGCGAAGTTCAAGGAGATCAGCGAGGCGTACTCGGTGCTCAGCGACGCCGAGGAGCGCAAGGAGTACGACCAGATCCGCGCCATGGGAACCGGCGCACGCTTCACCGCGCCCGGCTCGGGTGCGCAGGGCGGCTTCGACGATGTCTTCGGCGGGATGTTCGGCCAGGGCGGCGCACCGGGCGGCCAGCGCTACACGTTCCAGCAGGGCGGCGAGTTCGACGACGTCTTCGGCGGCCTGTTCGGCAACGGCCGGTTCGGCACCACGACCGGCGGCTACCGAGGCTACGGCGGCCCGTCGCGCGGACGCGACGTGACCGCTCACACGACCATCGACTTCGTCACGGCGACCCGCGGCGAGACGATCACCCTGCAGGCGTCCGACGGCAAGCCGATCAAGGTGAAGATCCCCGCGGGCGTCTCAGACGGCCAGAAGATCAAGCTGCGCGGCAAAGGACAGCCCAGCCCCGACGGCGGTGAGCCCGGCGACATCGTCCTGACCGTCACCGTGCGCAAGCACCCCGTCTTTGAGCGCGACGGCCTCAACCTCCGAGTCAACGTCCCCGTCACCTTCGCAGAGGCAGCGCTCGGCGCGACCATCGAGGTGCCTACCCTCGGCGGAGACCCCGTCAAGCTGCGGGTCGCCCCCGGAACCCCGAGCGGCCGGGTCCTGCGCGTGAAGGGCCGCGGCGTCGAGACCAGCAAGGGCACCGGCGACCTCCTCGCCGTTGTGCAGGTCGCGGTGCCGTCGCACCTGTCCGGCGAGGCCAAGGAGGCGCTCGAGGCGTTCGCCGCGAAGCTGCCCGACGAGAACCCGCGCGACGACATCCTGGCCAAGGCCCGGAGCTGACATGGACGAGCACAGCCAGGTCTTCGTGATCTCGATCGCGGCGGAGCTCGCGGGTATGCACCCGCAGACGCTCCGCCAGTACGACCGGCTCGGACTCGTCAGCCCCAGCCGGACCGCCGGCAAGTCCCGCCGCTACTCGATGCGCGACATCGAGAAGCTGCAGGAGATCGCCCGCCTCGGCTCCGAGGGCGTCAGCCTGGAGGGGATCCGCCGCATCCTGGAGCTCGAAGACCAGGTGGGCGAACTGCGCGGTCGCGTCCGCGAGCTGGAGTCGGCGCTCGCCGACGAGCTCCTCAACCGCCCGGGCCGTCGCGTCTTCGCGGCCGGCTCCGAGGGCGAGGTCGTGTCGATGCGGGCCGGAACCCGCATCCGCCGCAGCAACCAGCTCGTGGTCTGGCGCCCGCTGGAGCGCTAGAGGGAGGAGACTCCCTGGCCGACGTAGAGGGTGTTCTGGATGTTGTGCGCCTCCTCCGCGGCGATGTCGCTGTCGATCCCTGAGCGCACCTCCCGCATCAGCTTGTGCAGTTCGGCGTGCTTCTCGGGCAGCCGGGCGTGGCCGGTGCTGTCCCACAGATTCGAGACCGGGAGGGTGTCGACGGCCTCGACCGCGAGCGTCCACTCCTCGGTGGTGGCGACCGCGGCGAACTCCGACTGCATCGTCACCAGCACGCTGCGGTGCAGCGCGTCGGCGGAGATGGCACCTGCCTCGTTGACCAGGTCGAGCGTCCCGGTCGCGTCGGACAGGAACTCGACGGTGAACCCGAGCTCGGCCGCATCCCGTGCTGTTCCAGCGCAGCAGTGCTGCGTCATGTAGCCGGCGATGGTCACGGTGTCGACGCCCGCCGAGCGCAGCCACTGCTCCAGGTCGGTGCCGGGGAACGCCGACACGCTGGTCTTGCTGATCACGTGCGCGGGCGTCCGGTCGGCGATCGAGGAGTGCAGCGCCGCGCCCTCGGACCCGCGGGCGAAGACCGGAGCGTCCTCGTCCTCGATGTGCTGCACGACGACGATAGGCACGCCGTGATCGTCGGCCGCATCCCACGCCACCTCGATGTTCGGGATGGAGGTCATCAGGTCCGGGAAGCAGATCTTCAGGTTCCCGGTAACGTACTCGTTCTGCAGGTCGACGACGACCAACGCGCGCTTCATGGCTGAACTCTAGCCATCGAACGGTGAGTGGATGTCGTTTCGCCGGTCGAGTGGTGACACCTGGTCACCACTCGGGGATCGGGTCAAGGATCGCCTTCAGAGCCAGACGACCAGCGACCGCGGCAGAGGCGGCCTCTCCGGACGTCCTCGGGCGAACATCCACTCGAGGAGCGCTGACAGGGAGAAGCGGCGGGCGGAGTCGGGGAAGGCGACCACGACGACGGACAGGGCGACCATCACCGGGTACTCCCAGATCAGTTGGTCCGACGACCAGTAGAGCAGCAAGGTGAGGACGGACATCACTGCTGCCGCCCGGGTGAGGATGCCGAGGATGAGTGCCACGCCGAGTCCCGCCTCCAGGAGGGGGATCGCGAAACCGAAGAATCCGGAGGCCGGTTGCATCACGTTCGATGCGAACCAGTGGAAGTAGCCGGGGACACGCGAGTTGGTGGCCGCGCCGTTCGCGACCAGCAGGATGTCCGCACCGCCGAATCCCGAGCGCACCTTGATCGCCGCCTCATTCAGCCACAGGCCGCCGAGCGCGACCCTCGCCGCACCGACCAGGATCGGCGCGGCGAGTTCGCGAGCGGTCATGACAGGGGCGCGGCGCCGAAGACCGCCTTCGCCTTGTCGCAGTGGATGACCACGTAGGCGAAGCCTGCGGTGTCGACGCCGCCGAGCGAGATCTTCTGCGATGCGGTGTCGAACGACACGCCCTTGATCTCCTTGCCGGCCGTGACGGTCGCCTCATCCGTGCCGTTCGCGAGGTAGACGTGCAGGTCGGGGCCTTCGTCCGACGAGAATCCGCTCAGCACCAGGTTGCCGTCCTGGAAGCTGACGGTGCCGGCGACCTTCTTCCCGTTGAGCCCGGCGAACGTGCCCGTCCGGTCGTCGGTGGAGGTCGCGGCCGGAGCGCTCGACGACGTGGTCGACGATGGCGAACTCGTGTCGGCCGTGGAGGGTGCGCTGCAGGCGGTCAGCGAGAGGGACAGGGCGACGATGGCCGCGCCGGCGAAGAACGTTTTGCGCATGGGTGGTTCACTCCTTGGTATTTCGATGGACGCCGAGGGGACTCACGGTCACGTCGGCGAGACTGAAGCTATCGAGGGCCCGGCGCGCGGCGAGGCGATTCTTTCCAGCCCGTAAGAAACGCCCGCCCGGCGGGCATCGCAGGAGAGGGTCATGGAGTGATCGAAGAGCGTGCGCCGGTGGCGATGATCGTCGAGGACGACCCGAACGTCCTCGGCGTGGTCGGTGACTACCTGCGGGCGGACGGCTTCACGGTCGTCGCGCACGCCGACGGCGCGAACGCGATCCGGGCGCTCCGAGCGTCCCTTCCCGATGTGCTGGTGCTCGATCGCATGCTGCCCGGCTACAGCGGCGACGAGGTCTGCCGCGAAGCGCGTGCGGTCGCGCCGGCGCTCCCGATCATCATGCTGACCGCACTCGGCGGCACCGACGACCGGATCGACGGCTTGGAGCGGGGCGCCGACGACTACCTCTCCAAGCCGTTCGCACTGCGGGAACTCGTGCTGCGGGTGAACGCGCTGATCCGGCGCAGTCGCGGCGGTAGCGTAGCCGCAGCCTCGGTGGTGCGCGGGCCGTTCCGGCTCGATCCCGCTCGCCGCCGGGCGTGGTCGGGCGCGCAAGAGCTGGTTCTCGCCCCGCGAGAGTACGACCTGCTGCTCTATTTCGTCCGCAACCCCGACCGGATCATCAGCCGCGAGGAGGTTCTCCGCGAAGTGTGGGACTGGAGCGCCGGCGAAGCGTCGACGGTCACCGTCCACGTGCGCCGGCTCCGCGAGAAGATCGAGGAGGACCCGAACTCTCCGTTGTTCCTCCTGACGGAGTGGGGCGCCGGCTACCGTTTTGCCGCCGGGGCGGTGGAGCCATGCTGACCTTCGCCGATCTGCAGCTCATCGCGCTCACGACCCTGTCATGCACGGCCATCGCGAACCTGGTAGCGATCGTCGTCCTGCGGAAGTGGCGTGGCGCATCCATCGCCTCACGGTTCGCGGTGGTCGTCGTGGCCGCCGTCGCCGCGATTGCGGGATCGACGATCGCGATCGCCGCGGAGATGTACTTCTCGCACCACGACCTGACCGTGCTGCTGTGGGTCGTGAGCGTCTCGTCGGTCCTCAGCCTGCTGGCCGCCTGGATCGTCGGACGCCAGCTCCGGCACTCGGCACGTCTTCTCGGCGACTCGGCTCGCCGGGTCGGCGACGGCGAGGTGATCGAGGCCGGCGTCCACGCAGGGCGCGAACTGACGGAGGTCTCCCTGCGTCTCGCGGAGGCGTCCGAGCGGCTGGCGGCCACGCGCTCGGAGCTCGAACGGCTGGATGCGAGCCGCCGCTCGTTCTTCGCGTGGATCTCCCACGACCTGCGGACGCCGCTCACCGGCGTGCAGGCGCTGGCGGAGGCGCTGGACGATGGTCTGGCGCCGGACCCGGCCGACTACATCCGGCGGATCCGCCAGGAGGCGCACTCCATGTCCCGCCTGGTGAACGACCTGTTCGAGCTCTCCAGTCTGCAGGGCGGCGGCTTGCGGCCGCGGCGAGAGGCCGTCGCGGTGATGGACCTCGTGTCCGATGCCGTGTCCGAAGTGCGTCCGACCGCGCCGGCCGGCGTCAGCGTCATCCACGGCGAGGTCGCCGACGGTGAAGCCTGGGTCGACCCGCATCTCCTCAGCCGTGTGGTCGTGAACCTGGTGGCCAACGCCGTCCGTCATGCGCCGCAGGGGTCTGCGGTGGTCGTGTCGGCGACGAGGGACGATTCGCTGCTCCGGCTGAGTGTCCGCGACGAGGGCTGCGGTGTTCCGCCGGAGGATCTCGAGCGGATGTTCGAGGTGGGCTGGCGAGGCGACGTCGCGCGGTCGCCGCGGGCGCAGGCCGACGCGTGGACGGGAGCGGGTCTGGGCCTCGCCATCGTCCGCGCCATCGCCGAAGCCCACGGCGGAACGGCGCGGGCAGAGCACTCGGCGTCCGGGTTCGAGGTGTCGGTGACCCTGCCTGTCGCGACCCCTCGCGAGCTGATCGGCGTCACCCCCGCGAGGACGGTCTAGGCTCTATCTCGGCCGAACCGCCCACAAGGCGAGCAGCGGCCGCGCGATGAAGCACACCGAGTCCCACGAGGAAGCGACGATGAGAGCCCTGTTCAAGAGCGAGGCCGCACCCGGCCTCCAGTTGGTCGACGTACCCGAGCCCGAGATGGGCCCCGAGGATGTCCGGATCCGCGTCCTCCGCACCGGTATCTGCGGCACCGACCTGCACATCCAGCGCTGGGACGACTGGGCGGCGTCGGCCGTGAAGGCCCCGCTCATCCCCGGCCACGAATTCTTCGGCGAGGTCGTCGAGGTCGGCCCGCTGGTGCACGACGTCGAGGTCGGCGACCTGGTCTCCGGCGAGGGGCACATCGTCTGCGGCACCTGCCGCAACTGCCGCGCCGGCCGCCGCCAGATGTGCATTCGCACGAAGGGCGTCGGGGTGCAGCGCGACGGCGCCTTCGCCGAGCAGCTCGTCCTCCCCGCCACCAACGTCTGGGTGCACCACAGCGCGATCGAGCCCGAGGTCGGCGCGCTGTTCGACCCGCTCGGCAACGCCGTGCACACCGCTCTCGCGTTCCCGGTCGTCGGCGAGGACGTGCTCGTCACCGGCTGCGGACCCATCGGCCTCATGGCGATCGCCGTCGCCCGCCACGTCGGCGCGCGGTTCATCGTCGGCACCGACATCAGTGCGCAGCGGCTGGAGCTCGCCCGCGGGATGGGCGCCGACTTCACCGTCGACGTCTCGACGCACGACATCCACGAGGCGCAGAAGGCGCTCGGGATGCGCGAGGGCTTCGACGTCGGCTTCGAGATGAGCGGCGCACCGACCGCCCTGCCGTCGATGATCGAGAACATGAACCACGGCGGCCGGATCGCCATGCTGGGGCTGCCCTCGTCGCAGATCGCGGTGGACTGGGGCATCGTCGTCACCCACATGCTCACCCTCAAAGGCATCTACGGGCGCGAGATGTTCGAGACGTGGAACGCGATGGGCGCCATGCTGCAGACCTCCGCCGCGTTGCATGACGCAATCGCGTCGATCGTCTCCGACCGCTTCCCCGCGCGGGAGTGGGAGAAGGGGTTCGCCGCGGCGGCCGCCGCCGGCGGTGGCAAGGTCATCCTCGACTGGACGGAGGTCTAGACATGTACGGAGAATTCCGCGACACGCTCGCGACGCAGCTGGACGAGATCGATGCGGCCGGGCTCACCAAGCGCGAGCGCAGCATCCACGGTCCGCAGTCGGCGCTGATCACCGCCGACGGGCGCGAGGTGCTCAACTTCTGCGCCAACAACTACCTCGGGCTTGCCGACCACCCGGCACTGCGCGACGCGGCGAAGACCGCGCTCGACGACTGGGGCTACGGGATGGCGTCGGTGCGGTTCATCTGCGGCACGCAGGAGCAGCACCTGGAGCTCGAGCGCCGGGTGTCGCGCTTCCTCGGCACCGAGTCGACCATCCTGTTCTCGTCGTGCTTCGACGCCAACGGCGGCGTCTTCGAGACGCTGTTCACCGCGGAGGACGCGATCATCTCCGACGCGCTGAACCACGCCTCCATCATCGACGGGATCCGGCTGTCGAAGGCGCAGCGCTACCGCTACAAGAACCGCGACATGGCCGATCTGCGCGCACAGCTGGAGGCCGCACGGGATGCGGGGGCACGTTTCGCGGTCATCGTCACCGACGGCGTCTTCTCCATGGACGGGTACATCGCCCCGCTCGCCGAGATCTGCGACCTCGCCGACGAGTTCGGTGCCCTCGTGTTCGTCGACGACTCCCACGCCGTCGGGTTCGTGGGCGAGCACGGGCGCGGCACGCCCGAGTTCTGCGGCGTCGCCGACCGCGTCGACATCTACACCGGCACCTTCGGCAAGGCGCTCGGCGGCGCCTCCGGCGGGTACGTCTCCAGCCACCGCGAGGTGGTCGACCTGCTGCGCCAGCGCTCGCGGCCGTACCTGTTCTCGAACACGCTCGCGCCCTCGATCGTCGCGGGGACGCTCGCCGCACTGGATCTGCTGGAGCAGTCGGACCACCTGCGGGCGCAGCTCGTCGCCAACGCGGAGCTCTTCCGCCGCCTCATGACCGAGGCGGGCTTCGAGCTGCTGCCGGGCGCGCATCCCATCGTGCCGGTCATGTTCGGGGATGCCGCGCTCACCGCCCGCATGGCGGACGAGATGCAGCGCCAGGGCGTCTACGTGACGGCGTTCTCATACCCGGTGGTGCCGAAGGGCGGCGCGCGCATCCGCGTCCAGCTGTCGGCGGCGCACACGGAGGAGGAGATCCGTCGCTGCGTGGACGCGTTCGTCGCGTCGCGCGAGGCCGTCGCCGCCTAGCGCTGCTACTCGGTGAGGGATGCGGCCCGGCGGGCCGAAGCGCCGCGCCGGGCGAAGAAGAGGCCCAGCGCGATCAGCAGGAACACCGCGAGCGCGGACAGGTCGATGATCGCGACGGTCCCGGCGACGACCGCCGCCTGCGTCGCCCCGCAGGCCCGCGCCGACTGATCCGGCGCGCAGAGGAAGCGGTCGCCCGCTCCGGTCGCGCCCGAGCGCAACCAGGAGCCGATCAGCTGGTTGTATCCCGTCGCCAGCCCCTTCACCAGGGTCGGTCCCGAGTGCCCTTCACCCGGCACCGCCCAGTACGTCACCTTCCAGCCGGCGTTCTCGGCGGCGGTGGCCGTGTCCTCGACCTGCGGACGGAACTTCGCGTCCTCCTGCCCAGCGATGAAGATCCCCACGGTCCGCTGCGGGTAGCCGCGCGAGGCCAGAACATTCGCGGGCCAGGTCTTCTCGTACGCCACCTGGTCGCCGCCGAAATACCGGTCGCGGGTCACGGCCGGCCGGTACTCGCCGGGTTTGTCCGGTCCCGACACGTCGATCACCGCACCCCACGTCTCGGGATGCTCCGCGCCGAGATACGCGGCGCACTCGCCGCCGTGCGAGAAGCCGGCGATGACGCGCTGCACCCGGTCGCGCGGTGCGGGGAGGGAGGCGTCGATCCAGGCGGACACATCCTGCGACAGGTAGGTGTCGAGTCTCCCGGCGGAGGTGTCGGCGCAGGGCGGGTTCTTGTCGTTCGCCCCGAGCTGGTCGACGACGAGCACGAACGGCGCCTGGTTGAGGCGGTCGTCGCCGAGGCTGTACAGCGCATCTAGTGTGGCCCCGAGAGTCGGGTTGCCGGGCTGGCCCATCATCATCTCGACGACGGGACGCGTCCCCGACGGATCGCGCAGCCATCCCGGGGGCACGAACAGGTGGGCGTCGCGCGCCTCGAATCCGGAGGCGGTCGGCGGGATGTGCACGGCCAACTGGTAGCCCTCGGCCAGGGTCTTCTCGGTGACCGGGATGCTGCGGCCCGCAATGGTCGCCTGAGCGAATCCCGGGAGGAGCCCGACCACGGCGGCGGCAATCGTCAGCACGGCTGCCACCGCGGCGACCGCGAGGCGGGGGAACCTGCGGCCGCTCGACTGCAACACGTCACCGATCGCGAGCGACAGCACGGTCGCGGCGAGGACCAGCACGAACCATCCCGGGCCGATCAGGTCCGGGCGCGGGAGCACGGCGACGCCGGCCACGACGACAGCGAGACCGACGACCTGGCCGGTGATCACCGCGACCACGGTCGGCCCCGCGCGGAACCTCCAGGCGCGCCGAACGAACCGGTACGCGGGGTACGCGCCCACCAGCACGAGGGCGGCGGCGAGCCAGGTGAGCGCGGGCATCGTCGTTCAGTCTACGGACGGCCCGCGTGGAGCACGCAGTCAGGTGGACTAGCGTGTTTCGCGTGAGGGAGGCGCGATGATCGTCGACAACGCCGTGTACGTGGACGGCATCCGCACCGAACCGCCGTCGCTGGAGGAGACCAGCGAGACGGTGCGCGACCGCGGAGGATTCGCGTGGATCGGTCTGTACCGCCCGACCCGGGAGGAACTGAGCGCCGTCGCGAAGGAGTTCGAGCTCCCGTCGCTGGCGGTCGAGGACGCGCTCGCGGGCCATCAGCGTCCAAAGGTCGAGAGATACGGCTCGATGCTGTTCGTGGTGCTGCGCCCGGCGAGCTACCTGGATGAGACCGAGAAGGTCGAATTCGGCGAGGTCCACCTGTTCCTCGGCGAGGACTTCGTCATCACGGTCCGGCACTTCGAGACGCCGGACCTCGCCCGCGTCCGGCACCGCCTGGAGGCCGACTCCGCGCTGCTCGCTCACGGCCCCGTGGCGGCGCTCTACGGCGTCCTGGATGAGATCGTCGATGAGTACGCGCCGGTGGTCGCCGGCCTCGAGAACGACATCGATGAGATCGAGGACCAGCTGTTCTCCGGCGACCGGGGCGTCTCGCGGCGCATCTTCGAGCTGTCGACCGAGGTCATGCAGTTCCAGCGCGCGGTCGACCCCCTCCGGGAGGTGATGAGCAGCCTCCGCCAAGGGCTGCTCTCGAAGGACGCCGACGAGGATCTGCGCGACGCCTTCCGCGATGTCGAGGACCACGTCATCCGCGTCACCGAGCGGGCGGACGGGTTCCGGCAGATCCTGCAGAACGCCCTCACGGTGCACAGCACCCTGGTCGGTCAGCAGCAGAACGACGAGGTGAAGAAGATCTCAGGATGGGCGGCGATCCTCTTCGCGCCGACGCTCGTCGGCACCATCTACGGCATGAACTTCCGGGTGATGCCCGAGCTGCACTGGGCGTTCGGCTACCCCTTCGCGTTGCTGCTGATGGTCGCGATGGGCGTGGGGCTCTACTTCGTGTTCAAGCGCAAAGGGTGGATCTAGGTCGACGTCGCCGCGCGCGCGTCCTGTTTTCAGGACGTGCGCGCGCGGTCGGCTCGCGTCCTGTTTTCAGGACGTGCGCGCGCGGTCGGCTCGCGTCCTGTTTTCAGGACTTTGGCGGTGTTGCGTGCAGCCATGCCCTGTATTCAGGACATAGCTGCACGTCGGGGCCGCGATCTCCTGAATACAGGAGCCGAGCCGCATCCTGTTTTCAGGACCAGGTCTGTGGATGCTGCCGGGCGCGCCCTCTGGTTGACTGGAGGCGTGTCCTCCGCAGCGCCCGGCTTTCCGTATGAGCGGCTGCGTCGGTGGCCGGACGTCGAAGCGCCGAATCTGTTCGCCTCCGATGCCGCAGACCGGCTCATCGCCGACCTCGCCGGCGACGCGGTGCGGACACCGGGACTCGTCGTCATCGGGGATGCGTACGGTGCGCTGACCCTCGCCGCGGCGGACCGCGGAGCGCGGGGCATCCGCGTCCATCAGGATCCGCTCACGGCCGAGCGCGCGCTCGACGCCAACGCGGCCGCGCTCGCCGCCCCCGACCAGACCATCCCCGACCAGGCCGCCGCCGACCAGACCACCCCCCGCACCTTCACCCACCACCCTCTCGACGACTCCCTCGTCCGCAACGCGCACACCGTCCTCCTCCGGCTGCCCCGGAGCCTCGACGCCCTGGCCGAGATCGCGATCCTGATCGCCGAGCACGCCCGCCCGGACGTCGTGGTCTACGCCGGCGGGATGCTGAAGCACATGACGACCGCCATGAACGCCGTGCTCGGTGAGGTGTTCGGCTCAGTGGAGGCGTCCCTCGCGCGGCAGAAGGCCCGCGTCCTCGTCGCCCGGGAACCGCATCCCGCCGCGGCGACGGTCCTCGACCGCTGGCCGGAGCGCGCGCAGGACGCCGAGACGGGGCTGTGGGTGTGCGCGCACGGCGCCGCGTTCGCGGGCACCTCTATCGACATCGGCACGCGCTTTCTGCTCAGCGTGCTCGGAGAGGCGGTTCCGGATGCGCGCACCGCTGTCGACCTCGGCTGCGGGACGGGTGTGCTCGCGTCGGCGCTCGCTGTCGCCCGCCGAAACCTCCGTGTCACAGCGACCGACCAGTCGGCTGCGGCGGTGGCGTCCGCGGCGGCGACGGCTTCCGCGAACGGCGTCGTCGACCGGGTGACCGTCGTCCGCGACGACGGCCTCGCCTCCCAGCCCGACGCGTCGGCCGAGCTCATCGTGCTCAACCCGCCCTTCCATATCGGGAGCGCGGTGCACACGGGCATCGCCCACCGGCTGTTCGCCGACGCGGGGCGGGTGCTGGCACCCGGGGGTGAACTGTGGACGGTGTGGAACTCGCACCTCGGCTACCGCGCGGCCCTCGAGCGGGCCGTCGGCCCGACCCGTCAGATCGCGCGGAACCCGAAGTTCACGGTCACGGCGTCGCGGAAGCGATCGGCCTGACCGCGATCGGCCTGACCGCGATCGGCCTGACCGCGATCGGCCTGACCGCGTCCCCTCATGTCCCGAGCACCTGTTGCACGCCCGAGACGACCATCCCGTCTGCTCCGAGTCGCAGGGACTTGTCCGCCGCCGCCCGCGAGGGCACGATGTGCGCCAGCACCGGCTTGCCGCTGCTCGTGAAGGTGCGCCAGGCATCCTCGCCGCCGTTGTAGTCGAGCCCGAGCCAGGTCCAGCGGTCCTGAGTCGAGGGGAACAGCGTCGGGTCCGCCCCCACCTCGCTCCCGTAGTAGTACCCCCAGGTGGCGTAGCCGCGGCCGCGCGCATCCACCGGCCAGGCCTGCGCGGTGCAGTAGCCCTTGGCGACGAACGTGTTGGTGGGATGCTCGACCTTCGCCATGAGCGCGAACAGCTCCCCGAGGTGCTCGGTGGGCACGACCTTGGGGTCGACGAAAATGGTGTGGCTGCGTCCGTACGCGGCGACGAGCTGCTCGAAGCGGAGGTAGGGCTGCGGCGGCTGCCGGGGGTCATCGGTCTCGGCGGCGGTGATGCGGTACCGCTGCACCTCCTTCCAGGTGTGGTCGGCCGCGACGAACCCGGACGTCCCGGACGTGCGGTCCAGCGTCTCGTCGTGCAGCCCGAACCAGACGCCGTCGGAAGTGCGGGCCAGCGAGATCTCGAGGGCGTTCACGCCGAGGGCGACCGAGTTGCGGTACGCCTCCAGAGACATCTCGGGCCAGTCGCGCGAGCCGCCGCGGTGGGCGACGGTGAACCCGGGACGCTTCAGCAGCCGGTCGACGAGCAGTCCGTCCTCGGGCCCGTCCAGCAGGCGCGGGATCAGGTAGGCGCCGCCTCCCGCGATGGCCGCGGCGCCGAGGACGCCGCCGGCGATGCCGCCGATGAGCGCACGCCGGGAGATGCGGCGGCCGCCGGGCGCGGCGGTGTCCTGGGGCTCGGGCATGGGCAACCCTAGGCATCCGGACCGCGTTCTTTCAAGCGACCCGGTCGGGGGGTGGACGGGATGGTGCCGTCCCTCACAACCGACCTCTTCCGCCGCGGACTCGCCATTGCGCAACGCTTTCCAGGGCTGGATGGGCGAAACCGCAACCGAATCCGTCGTAACGTGCTTGTTCTCTGGGCCGGATGTTGCTAACGTCCCCCTGTTGCACATCGACGTCGCGCCTCGCGCCGCCGAGCCGCGACCCTCGAAGCCAGGAGAGCAATGACGCAGACAAGTTCCCGGCCGGACGCTCCGCGCGGAGCCGGCGCCGAGCACCCCCGGGGAGAGCGCGACCACGCGCTCGCGGCCGACGGCGTGAGCGCCGCCGGATCCATCGTGATGGCCGTCGCGGGCAGTGCGCCCGCGTACTCGATCGCCGCGACCACGGCGACGCTCGTGGGTGCGGCCGCCCTCGGCGCCCCCGCAGCGCTGCTCTGGTGCGGCATCCCGATGCTGGGCATCGCGTGGGCGTTCCTGTACCTCGGGCGGCTCGATGTGAACGCCGGTGCCGCCTACTCGTGGGTCGCGAGGGCGCTGCACCCCATCCTCGGATTCCTCTCCGGCTGGGCGCTCGTCATCTCCGCGACGATCTTCATGGTGGCGGGAGCGCTGCCCGCCGGCGCGATGACGGTCACCCTGTTCGCGCCGGAGCAGGCGGACAACGTGCCGCTGATCACCGGCGTCGGCGCGCTCTGGTTCCTAGTGATGGCGGCCTGCGTGCTCTTCGGTGTGCACGTGACCGCCCGCGCGCAGTGGATCATGTCGGTGATCGAGGTCGGCATCCTGATTCTCTTCGCCGTGCTGATGATCGTCCGGGCCGCCACGTCCGCCCACGCCGGTCCGTCGTTCTCGTGGGAATGGCTGGGCTTCCAGCATCTCACCGGGCAAGGCGTCTTCGTCTCGGCCGCCCTCATCGCCGCCTTCTACTTCTGGGGCTGGGATGTCGCGGCGAACCTCAACGAGGAGACCAAGGACGGCCACAAGAATGCGGGCTCAGCCGGCATCATCGGCGTGATCATCGTCTTCCTGCTGTTCGAGATCTTCACCATCGCGACGCTCGTCATCCTGCCGGCGAAGACCATCGAGGCGAACAGCGCCAACGTGCTCTCGGTCCTCGGTGATGCCGTCTGGCCCGGTATCGGCGGCAAGATCCTGGTGGTGGCGGTCGCGCTGTCGACGATCGCCACGCTGGAGACGACGCTCATCCAGGTCACCCGGACGTTGTTCTCGATGGGACGCGACAACACCATCCCGAAGGCGTTCGGACGCATCCACCCGAAGTGGAAGACGCCGGCGTTCGCCACGCTCGTCGTCGTGGGCGTCTCGATCGTGCTGTTCGTCGGCTCGAACTTCATCGGCAACGTCGGCGACATCATGGGCAACGCCATCGCGTCGATCGGCATCCAGATCGCGTTCTACTACACGCTCGCCGGGCTCGCCGTCGTGGTCGCCTACCGCCGGGTGCTGCTGAAGTCGGTCAAGAACTTCATCCTGATCGGGCTGTGGCCCGCCGTCGGGGCGATCTTCATGGGCGTGATCTTCGTGGTCGGCATCGTGCAGAACTTCCAGGACGACGCCATCGTGGTCAACGTGCTCGGGCTCGGCCTGATCGTGCTGGGCATCGTGCCGATCGCCCTCTTCTACCGCAAGGCGCGCGGCTACTACACGCGTCGCCCGCTGGAACTGCCCGAGGAACTCGACGCCGAGGCCCCGGCGAACATCGACGACCGCGACCCGTCCGCCCGCTGACCGCATCTCCCACCGTCGAGTCCGCACAGATTGCACGCTCGCAGCCCCGCGAGCGTGCAATCTTGCTGTACTCGACGGTGGGGTCAGGCGGGGGCGAGGGCGGCGCGGGAGCGCGGACGGATAACGAGGACGAGGACGGCCGCCACGAGACCTGCGGCCGCGATCGTCCAGCCTGCGGCGAGGAACACGCCGTCGGGCCGCACGATCGACTGACCGGCCAGCGCTTGCGCGGTGACGAGCCCGACGACCGCGGCATACGCGGCGGTGGCGATCACGACGAGCCGCGTGCGCACCCGGTCATCGGCGAGCGGACGCCAGTGGCGCCCCAGCCACCCCAGCAGCACCGCGAACAGCGGCAGGAGCTGCAGGGCGTGCATCCCGATGAAGTGCGGGATGCGCAGGTCGCCCCCGACGGTACTCCAGCCGAGGACCGGCAGCCCCGGTCCGCCGTCGGCCAGGCCGACCGTGTGTGCGCCGGCGATGCCGCGGAAGTCGGCCAGCTGCGCGGCCGTCGGTCCGGTCATGAGGTAGGCGAGCCCCATCCCGACGAGCGCGATGACCGCGCCGGCCCGGACGGCGAGAGACGTCGAGCGCGTGCCGAGGCGGAGGAAGAACACCGCGAACGTCGTGAGGAAGGTGCACACGTAGAGCGTCGTGATGGACACCGCCATGACGCCCCAGATGACGCTCGCGGCGGGCGTGGACACGTTGAAGTGGCTCGTCGTCCCGGCCGCAGCGGCGCCGACGATGAGCACCTGCTCCACGATGAGGGCGACGGCGACCACCGTTCCTGCAGCGTGCGCCAGGCTACGCCAGCGGGGGAGGTGCGCGATCAGCCACGCCCAGGTGACGCTGTAGAGCAGGATCGACAGCGAGAACTTGAGCGGTTTGGCCCAGACGTCGAGTCCCGTGACCTGCCGCGGGTCGACCAGCAGCCCGACGAGGCAGACGATCGTGCTGACGAGCATGAGGGCGGCCACCGTCATCAGCGGACGGTGCCAGGCGAAGACGGTCTTCATGAGCTTCTTCTTTCTTCGGTGACGACGGCCTGCGCCATACGCCGCAGGCCGAGCGCGAGGGAGTCGCCGAGCACGGTGCCGATCACCATGAGCTCGGTCATCCGGGAGGGGTCCGGGAGCACCGCGACCGCACCGAGGTCCGCTTCGGCGTGGATGCGCGCAGCGGCCGCGTAGCGGTCGAGGTAGTCGTCGGGGAGCGGGAAGCCCGAGTTGGCGAAGGCGTCGACGACGCGCGCCGCGATCTCACGACCGATGTTGTCCTCGCAGCCGGTCCATCCGGCTCGGGCGGCGACCGCATCCACACGGTCGAGGGATGCGGCGGTCGGGTCCGCGAGGGGAACGGCGGACCGGGAGAGCGCCTGCTGCGCGACGTCGAACGTGTGCGCGATCGGCGCTCCTGGCTCGTCGAGCGCATCGAGCACGTTCTTGACGGTCGCGATCGACAGCTTGCCGATCTCGAGCATCGCCCGGATCAGCCGCAGCCGGCGCTCGTGCTCCTCGCCGTACAGGGTCCGGTTGCCGCCGACGCGCTCGCCCGCGGGCAGCAGCCCTTCGCGCACGTAGTACTTGATCGTGGCGGTCGGTGTGTCGGAGCGTTCGGCGAGTTCAGTGATGAGCACGCGCTGATAGTAGCACTACCGGTAGCGCCACTACCAGTGCCTACATCTCCTCGTGCCTGCGCCTCGACGGCGAGTCGAGCAGCGAGAGGATGAACAGCAGGGCGAGCAGGGCGAAGATGCTCAACGCCCCGATCAGATCGCTCCAACTGAACGGGATGAGCTCGCCGTCGATCGAGAGGACGAACACCGTCTCCACCACTCCGAACGCGATGAAGAACAGGCCGAGCAGCAGGCGAGTCGTTCGGATATTCCGCCCGCGCCGGTGCACCTCCACGCGGCGGAGCTCGACCATCAGGGTCAGCAGCAGCAGCGGGAGCACCTGGGCGAGCGTCGCGGCCGTCTGGCTGTCCATGAGCACCACGCGCACGTCGGCCGGATCCACCATGGCCACAGGCTACCGCGTCCACGAATTCCGCCGAGGATCCGGGAATTACCTCTCCCTTTTCAAAGTTGAGCCTAGTAGACTCAAGTTTGCCCACAGAGAAATGGGAAGGGAACCACATGGCGAACATGCAGGGCGCACCCTCCACGCAGGAGGAGGCGAAGAGCGCTCTCGAACAATACGGCGTGAACCTCACGGAGATCGCCAAGAGCGGCAAGCTCGACCCGGTCATCGGGCGGGATGCCGAGATCCGGCGCGTCAGCCAGGTGCTGACCCGTCGTACCAAGAACAACCCCGTGCTCATCGGCGAGCCCGGCGTCGGCAAGACAGCGGTCGTCGAGGGCCTCGCCCAGCGCATCGTCGCGGGGGACGTGGCCGACTCCCTCAAGGGGAAGCAGCTGGTCGCCCTCGACCTGTCCGCCCTGGTCGCCGGTGCCATGTACCGCGGTCAGTTCGAGGAGCGGCTGAAGGCCGTCCTCAAGGAGATCAACGACGCTGAGGGCCAGATCATCACCTTCGTGGACGAGCTCCACATCCTGATGGGGGCAGGCGGCGGCGAAGGCTCGGTTGCGGCCTCCAACATGCTGAAGCCCATGCTCGCGCGTGGAGAGCTGCGGCTGATCGGCGCGACGACGCTCAATGAGTACCGCGAGTTCATCGAGAAGGATGCGGCCCTCGAGCGCCGCTTCCAGCAGGTCTACGTCGGCGAGCCGTCGGTCGAGGACACCGTGGCGATCCTCCGCGGGCTGAAGGGCCGCTACGAGGCGCACCACGGTGTGACCATCGAGGACTCGGCGCTGGTCGCCGCGGCATCCCTCTCGAACCGCTACATCACCGCGCGTCAGCTTCCGGACAAGGCCATCGACCTCATCGACGAAGCCGCTTCGCGTCTCAAGATGGAGATCGACTCGGCGCCGGTCGAGATCGACACGCTGCAGCGTCAGGTCGAGCGGATGAAGCTGGAGGAGTTCGCCCTCAAGAAGGAGAAGGACGAGGCCAGCAAGCAGCGTCTCGAAGAGCTGCGCCAGCGGCTGCACGAGCAGGAGGGGATCCTCGAGGAGCTGCAGGAGCGATGGCGTGCCGAGAAGGCATCCCTGAACCGCGTCGGCGCACTGCGCTCGCAGCTGGAGGAGGCCAAGACCCGGCGCGATGTCGCGCTGCGCGACGGCCGGTACCAGGAGGCCTCCCGGATCGAGTACGAGACCATCCCAGGCATCGAGCGGGAGCTGGCGGAGGCCGAGCAGGCCGAGACCACGCATCCGCGCATGGTGAACGAGCAGGTCACGGCCGACGACATCGCGGCGGTGGTGGCGGCGTGGACGGGCATCCCCGTCGACCGCCTCACCCAGGGCGAGACCGAGAAGCTGCTGCACCTCGAGCAGGAGCTCGGGCGCCGCATCATCGGCCAGAAGAAGGCCGTGCAGGCGGTGTCGGATGCGGTTCGGCGCACTCGCGCGGGCATCTCCGACCCCGGTCGTCCGACGGGCTCGTTCCTGTTCCTCGGCCCGACCGGTGTCGGCAAGACGGAGCTCGCGAAGGCACTCGCCGGGTTCCTGTTCGACGACGAGAAGGCCATGGTCCGCATCGACATGAGCGAGTACGGCGAGAAGTTCTCCGTCTCACGACTGGTCGGTGCGCCTCCCGGCTACGTCGGCTACGAGCAGGGCGGCCAGCTGACCGAGGCCGTGCGCCGGCGTCCGTACTCGGTGATCCTCCTCGACGAGGTCGAGAAGGCGCACCCGGAGGTGTTCGACGTGCTGCTTCAGGTGCTCGACGACGGACGCCTGACCGACGGCCAGGGCCGGACGGTCGACTTCCGCAACGCGATCCTCATCCTCACCTCGAACCTCGGCAGCCAGTTCCTCGTCGACCCGACGCTGAACCCGGCCGAGCGCGAGGAGGCGGTGCTGCAGCAGGTGCGACAGGCGTTCAAGCCGGAGTTCGTGAACCGGCTGGATGACATCGTCGTCTTCTCGACGCTGACCCAGGAGGAGCTGGGCGAGATCGTCGAGCTGGGCATCGACCGGTTGATGCAGCGGCTCACCGAGCGGCGGCTGGAGCTGGCGGTCACCCCGGATGCGCGGGCCTGGCTCGCGGAGCGCGGGTACGACCCGATCTACGGCGCCCGGCCCCTGCGCCGGCTCATGCAGCGCGAGATCGAGGACCGGCTGGCGACGGAACTGCTCGCCGGCGAGGTGCGCGACGGCGACCTGGTGCGTGTCGACCTCGACCGCGAGGCCGACCACCTCACCGTGGAGCCCGTGCGCGACTGACGCGCGACTGGCGACAGCACCGCGAAGGGCGCCCTCCGTGACGGAGGGCGCCCTCCGCGGACGGAGGGCGCCCTCTGTACGCGTGGGCGCAGCCCATCGTCGGAGATCCGCATCCCATCGTCGGAGATCCGCATCCCGTCGTCGGAGATGCGGCCGTATTTCGTGCGGATCTCCATCCGTACCGCGGTGCATCGGAGATTCCGCGGCACATGTCCGACGATAGCTGCGCTCACCTGGGGCGGAAGGGCGCCCTCCGTGACGGAGGGCGCCCTTCGTGCGCGTAGGCTCGGATTATGCGTGCTGCTGTCATCCACGGAGAGCGCGATGTGCGCCTCGAAGACGTCCCCACCCCCACCCTCTACACCGGCTCCGGCGCCGATGGTCTCGATGCGGTCGTCCGCGTGGTCGCCGCCTGCGTCTGCGGCAGCGATCTGTGGCCGTACCGGGGAGTGACCCCGACGAACGAGCCGCGCCGGATCGGCCACGAGTTCGTCGGCGTGGTCGAGGAGGTCGGTGCCAACGTCACGACCATCAAGCCCGGCGACTTCGTCATCGCGCCGTTCTACGACTGCGACATGACGTGTGTGAACTGCCGCAACGGCGTCAGCACGTCGTGCCTGCACGGCGGCTGGTGGGGTGCGGACGACCGCATCGGCGGCTTCGCCGACGGCGGTCAGGGCGAGTTCGTGCGCGTGCCGCACGCCGACGGATCGCTCGTGGCGACGCCCGAGTACCCGCATGCCGAGCTCATCCCGAGCCTGCTGACGCTGTCGGATGTGATGGGCACCGGTCACCACGCCGCCGTCTCGGCCGGCGTCACTCAGGGCAGCACGGTCGTCGTCGTCGGTGACGGCGCGGTCGGCCTCTGCGCGGTGCTCGCCTCGGCGCGGCTGGGGGCGTCACGCATCGTCGCGATGTCGCGCCACGAGACCCGGCAGGCGCTCGCCCGCGAGTTCGGTGCCACCGACATCGTCGCCGAGCGCGGGGATGCGGGCGTGGCCGCCGTCAAAGAGCTGCTCGACGGGATCGGAGCCGACTGCGTGCTCGAAGCCGTCGGCACCAAGGAGTCGATGGACCAGGCGATCCGCTCCGCTCGACCGGGCGGCATGGTCGGCTACGTCGGTGTGCCGAACGGCGGCCCGGAGCTCCCCGTCCGGCCCCTGTTCCAGAGCAACATCGGCGTGAACGGCGGGGTCGCCCCCGTGCGCAACTACGTCGAGGACCTGCTGCAGGACGTGTGGTCCGGAGCGATCGAGCCCGGCCGGGTGTTCGACCTGGAGGTGCCGCTGACGGACATCGCCGAGGCCTACGCCGCGATGGATGAGCGCCGCGCGATCAAGACGCTCGTTCGCCCCTGACAGGTTCCGAGGCCCGCTAACGACTGAAGGAGATTCGAACGGTTTTCGTTCGAATCTCCTTCAGTACTGCCAATCGAAGGAGATTCGGGCCCGATTCTCCTTCGATAGCGGGCGTCAGGCGTGGACGACCGCGATCTCGTCCAGCGGGCGACGGGTGCGCGGCGCGGACTCGCGGGTACGGAGCGGCTCGGGAAGCGCATCCGCGTCGCCGAGCGTTCCGAGAGCGGTGACGGAGACCGGAACGTAGCGTCCGAGGTCGAACGCCTCGCGCAGCGCCTCGGCGTCGAAGCCACCCATCTGGTGGGCGTGCAGGCCGTCGTGGTGCGCCTGGATGGTGAGGTGCGCCACCGCCTGACCCAGGTCGTAGGTGGCCCAGCGGAGTTCCTTGCCCTCTTCGTCGACGACCTCGGCGGCGGCCACGATGAGGACCGCGGCGGATGCCGCCCAGACCGTGTTGAAGCCGGCCAGGCGCTCCACGATCGTGTTGAACGCTTCGCTCCCGCGGCGCGCGACGATGAACCGCCACGGCTGCGTGTTGCCGGCGGAGGGCGACCAGCGGGCCGCTTCCAGCGCCGAGCGCAGCGTGAGGTCGTCGATCCCGATGCTGGGGTCGAACGCACGAGGGCTCCAGCGGTCGGCGAGAGCGGGCAGCAGGGGTGCCGACGTGTCAGCGCTGCGGAGGGTGGATTCGGCGAGGGACATGGGGCTCCTTCAAGGTGAATGACGGATGATTCGGCTCCATTGCCTGGCTATAACCATGTGAACGCATAGGACCGCGCTCTATTCCCTGAGGGCGACCGCACTCACCGCTGGGCGATGGTGTTGTCGACGCCGCCGATCTTCGGTGTCGTCGTGCCCGTTCCCAGGTAGTCGACGAAGTTGGCGGTGCCGGCTACCTGGAGCCCTCGGACGTTCTGCAGGGTGACGAAATTGTGCGCGCCCCGCACCACGGTCGTGCCGCAGTCGCTGTCGACCGTCACGTCGCCGAACCGCCCCTCGATCACGACGGCCGCGGTGTCGTCCTCGCAGTGGATGGTGAGCTTCGCCGTGTTCGCACGGATGCTGGTCCGGGTCTTCCTCTCGGCGATGACGGTGGCGCCAGCCGTCACGATGGATGCGCCGCCGGGCGCGACGACCTCGGCATGGCCGCGTGCGACGACGGTCTCTCCGGCGGCGTTCGCGGCACTGGCGCACCCGGAGATCGCTGCCGTCGCCGACAGGGCGACGACGAGGGTGCCGAGGGCGCGAAGAGGGGTGCGGGAATGCATGCAAAGCCTTTCATGGGAGCGCACGCGGGGCGCAGCCATCACTACCTCAGACGGACTTCTCCCTCTTTCGTGACGCCCGCGCGCGTGCCGCGACGGCCTCCGGTGTGAACGGCACATGTCGCCCGTGTAAAAGTTCGTAACATTCGCCCGGCCTCTGGCTGGCCCTCGATCGGGGTACATGTTTTGGGCATCCCGGGCGCGTCGCCACGCCCGGGGCGGCTCGCTGGCAGTTTCCCCAGATTTTCCTTCCGACCAGCACATCTTCCTCAGCGCAAGCCGAACGCGGATGCCGGTCCACGGCCCTCCGCGGCTGTCCGCGTGTCTGCGGACAGGGGTCGGCGGGGGACGACGCGACACGCGGAAGCGACCCGTTCGACCCCCACTTGCGGGGTCGTCCCGATGCCACGTAGAACTGTCACCACCCGAACCCGACCAGATCCCCAGCGCTGCGGATGCCACCCACCCCCAACGTGAGAGGTCCCGCCGTGTTCATCTTCCTGTTACAGCTCCGCCACATGCTCGGCGGCCACCCCGAGTTCTACCTCTTCGCCATCTACTCCGCCCTGATCTGGGTCATCTGGATCGTCAAAGTCCTCATGTCCCGCCGCTACCGCGCCTACACCGGCGAGTTCCACGGCACGACCAGCGTCGTCGTCCCCGTCGTGGACGAACCCCTCGACCTGTTCCGGGACGTGCTCGGGCGGATGGTCGAGCAGAAGCCGGGCGAGATCATCGTCGTCATCAACGGCGCCCCCAACCCCGAGCTCGCCGAAGTATGCGAGGAGTTCGCGCCGCTCGTGCGCTGGGTGCACACGCCCATCCCCGGCAAGCGCAACGCCGTCATGATCGGCACCAAGATGTCCACTGGTGAGATCACGGTGCTCGTCGACTCGGACACGATCTGGACCGAGGGGACCCTCCCCGAGCTGGTCAAGCCGTTCGCCGACGACCGCGTCGGCGGCGTGACGACGAAGCAGCGCATCCTGGAGCCGACCCGCAGCTGGATCACCCGCTGGGCGGATTGGCTGGAGAACTCGCGAGCCCTGTACTCGATGCCTGCGCAGAGCGTCGTCGGGCAGATCGGCTGCCTCCCGGGTCGCACGATCGCCTTCCGCCGGTCGATCCTGATGCGGGTCATGGACAAGTTCATGACCGAGAAGTTCCTGGGCGTCTTCCTCGAGGTCTCCGACGACCGCACGCTGACGAACCTCACGCTCAAGGAGGGCTACCGCACCGTCTACCAGCACACGAGCCTGGTCTACACGGACGCCCCGCTGAAGGTGAAGAAGCTCTTCAAGCAGCAGCTCCGCTGGGCGCGCGGCAGCCAGTACAACACCTTCCGGATGCTCCCGTGGATGCTCGGCCACGCGCCGCTGCTGGCCTTCTTCTTCGTGATGGACATCCTGCTGCCGTTCATGCTCGCCGGAGTGATCGGCGGCTGGGTGTACCGCTCGATCACGGGCGGTGGCTACAACTTCTACGAGGGCTTCCTGAAGTCCTACGGGATCGAGGGAGGCATCCTCACGATCGTCGCCCTGATGGTCGCCTCGTCCGTGATCAGCATGTCGATCCGGCAGGTCCGCCACCTGTCGGAGAAGCCGAGCGACTTCTTCCGGCTGCCGGTCTTCATCATCGTCTCGACGTTCTTCCTCATGCCGATCCGGCTCATCGGGTTCTTCCGCATGGCTCACGCGAGTGGATGGGGCACCCGCGCCGGTGCCTACGCCGGCGGCCCCGCCGAAATCAGCTCCGAGGCCGAGATCGCGGCGCACGCGTCGGGCGTCGAGGACACGGCACCGTCGCGTCCCGCCCTGCCGGACTCCGTCGGCGGCATGACCACCGCGACGGCGCTCGCCACCCGCACGCAGCTCGCCACCCGCACCGAGGTCGCCACGCGCGCTGAAGCCAAGGCCGCTGCCGCATCCATTCCGTCGGCGACCAAGACCAAGACCAAGAAGGCGCGACGCCGACTCAACCCGCTCGCCGCCATCCCGTACCTGATCGGTATCGCGATCCTGACCCTGGAGGCTCTCTTCCTTGTCTGACCAGACCGCCCCCGCCCGGGCCGCCGTGTGGTGGTCCCAGTCCAAATCCCGTTCGCAGGCGACCGCCGCGGCCGCGATCCTCCTCACCGCCGTGCTCTTCGGCATCTCCGCCTATGTCTGGGTGTCCCCCACCGGAGCGCCGCTCCGGAAGGCCGTCGGCCAGGCCGCCGAGACCGTGACACCGTTCGCCGCCCAGAACGCCGAACTCAAGCGCAACCTCGACCGCGCCACGGAGACCATCGCTTCCCAGAAGGGCAAGCTCACGGCGATGCAGAAGGCGAGCCTGGCCTCCCAGGCGGCCACCGCGAAGCAGCTCGCCACCGCGCAGCAGAAGGCCGTGGCGGCGGAGAGCCAGCTCGCGAGCGTCAAGGCGCAGCTCGCCGCCGCTCAGGCGAAGGGGAGCTCCGGCTCGACCGCCTCCGGCTCGACCGCGTCGGGAACGCACGGCTCGGGCTCCGGGTCGTCCGGCGGGTCTTCGGCCACGCCGATCACCGCGCCGGCCCGCGCCGAGCTGCTCAACCCGTCCAAGCGCTACTTCGGCATGTACACCGAGCAGGCTCCCTTCAACTGGGCCACCCTCGACGCCACCAGCGCGAAGATCGGCGTCTCGCCCAACATGGTCGGCTACTTCAGCGGCTGGGATGAGAACTTCCGCGTCAACGCCGTCACCCGCTCCTGGCAACAGGGCCGGATGCCGCTGCTGACCTGGGAGTCGCGCCCGATCGGCGACGACAACAACGTGGTGAACTCCCCGGAGTACTCTCTCCCGAACATCATCGGCGGGAAGTTCGACACCTACCTGCACCAGTACGCGAAGGACATCGTGGCCACCGGACTGCCGCTGGCGATCCGCCTCGACCACGAGATGAACGGCAACTGGTACCCGTGGTCGGAGAGCGACGGCAACGGCGGGACCATCAACGGCAACAATCCCGGCGACTACGTGAAGATGTGGCAGCACGTCCACGACATCTTCCAGCAGGAGGGCGCCAACAACCTGGTGATCTGGGACTGGTCCCCGAACATCGTCAACAAGCTGTCGCCGTCGCTCCGGTCGGAGGCGTACCTCCGCTCGCTCTACCCGGGGGATGCATACGTCGACTGGGTGGGACTGTCCGGCTACCTGCGCCCGCCGTACAAGGCGGACCAGCAGTACACGTTCGACTACACCTTCAAGCCGAGCCTCGACATGCTCCGGAACATCACAAGCAAGCCCATCCTGCTTTCCGAGGTCGGCGCCTCGGAGATCGAGGGCCACAAGGCGGCGTGGGTCACGTCGTTCTTCGAGTCGCTGGGCCGGCCCGAGAACTCCGACATCATCGGGTTCAGCTGGTTCAACCTCGCCATCACGAGCTACGTCGGGGGTGAACGCGCCACCAACGACTGGCGCATCGACTCCCGCTCCGACTCGCTCTCCGCGTTCATCGCGGGCATCACCAGACCTGAGGACGACTTCGCCCTCACCCCCGCTCACTGAGCCACTGAAAGGACGATCGACATGACCGCTCCAAAGAAGTCCAAGGACCAGCCCGCTCCCCGTATCAGCGTGATCGGCACCGGCTACCTCGGCGCCACGCACGCGGCCGCCATGGCCGAACTCGGATTCGACGTCGTCGGCGTCGACACCGACCCGCACAAGGTCGAGGAACTGAAGGAGGGACGCGCTCCCTTCTTCGAGCCCGGCCTGCCGGAACTCATCCGCCGGAACGTCGCCGCGGGCCGGTTGACCTTCACGACCGACCTGGCCGAGGCGGTGGCCGTCTCCGACGTGCACTTCATCTGCGTCGGGACGCCGCAGCAGTCCGGCTCGTTCGCCGCAAACCTCTCCTACGTGGAGGCGGCGGCGCGGGGGATCGCCGAGAACCTCACCCACGACGGCCTCATCGTCGGCAAGTCCACGGTCCCGGTCGGGACGGGAGCGCACCTGCGTGCGATCATCGCGGACGCCGCCCCCGAGGGGATCGGCGTGGAGCTCGTCTGGAACCCCGAGTTCCTGCGCGAGGGCAAGGCGGTGGATGACACCCTCTCGCCCGACCGTCTGGTCTTCGGCGGAACCTCTCCTGCGGCGGAGGCGACCCTTCGCCGCATTTACGAGAAGCCGATCGCCGAGGGCACTCCGGTGCTCGTCGCCGACCTGCCGACCGCGGAGCTCGTGAAGGTCAGCGCCAACGCGTTCCTCGCCACGAAGATCTCGTTCATCAACGCAATCGCCGAGGTGTGCGACGCGGCGGGAGCGGACGTCTCGCTGCTCGCGGACGCCCTCGGGCACGACGTGCGCATCGGCCGCCAGTTCCTGAATGCAGGACTCGGCTTCGGCGGCGGCTGCCTCCCGAAGGACATCCGGGCGCTCATGCACCGCTCGAACGAGCTCGGGGCGCACGCGGCGGTCGGCCTGCTCCAGCAGGTGGACGAGATCAACATGGGCCGTCGCCAGCGCGTGATCGACCTGGCCCTGCAGGCGCTCGGCGGCTCCGTGCTCAACCGCAGGATCGGCGTGCTGGGCGCAGCGTTCAAGCCGCACACGGACGACGTCCGTGACTCGCCGGCGCTGAACGTGGCCGCCGCGCTGCACCTACGCGGAGCGCAGGTCGTGGTCTACGACCCGCAGGCCCGCGCGACCGCCCAGAAGCTCTTCCCGACCCTCGGCTACGCGGACTCGATGGAGGAGGCGCTCACCGGCGCAGACCTCACGGTCGTGCTCACCGAGTGGGACGAGTTCACCACGGCCGACCCGGCCGCCGTCGGCGCCATCGTCCGCGGTCGCACCGTGATCGACGGCCGTAACTGCCTCGACGCAGGCGCGTGGAACCGCGCGGGCTGGAGCGTCCTCGCCATGGGCACCGTGCCAGAGGTCGCCCCGCTCGCCGACGACCTCGCGGCGCTCGCCGCGGTCCGCTAGCTCCATCCCCCTCCGCCGAGGTGCTCGTAGTTGCGCCGCCGCACGGCGTGTCGGCGACCACTACGAGCACCTCGGCATCCTGAAAAGAGGAGAAGAACGTGACCAGTTATGTGACCAAGGCCGTCATCCCGGCGGCAGGGCTCGGGACCCGGTTCCTTCCGGCCACCAAGGCCATGCCCAAGGAGATGCTGCCCGTCGTCGACAAGCCGGCCATCCAGTACGTCGTCGAGGAGGCCGTCACCTCCGGCCTGCACGACGTGCTGCTGATCACCGGCCGCAACAAGAACGCGCTCGAGAACCACTTCGACCGGAACGCCGAGCTGGAGGACGCCCTCGCCAAGAAGGGCGACATGGACCGCCTGCTCAAGGTGAGCTATTCCACGTCGCTCGCGGACATGCACTACGTCCGGCAGGGCGACCCGAAGGGTCTCGGCCATGCGGTGCTCCGCGCCAAGATGCACATCGGGCACGAGCCGTTCGCGGTGCTCCTCGGCGACGACATCATCGACGCCCGCGACCCGCTGCTGTCCAGGATGCTGGAGGTGCAGCACGCGCTCAACACCACGGTCGTCGCCCTGATGGAGGTGCCGCCGGAGTCCATCCACCTCTATGGCGCCGCCGCGGTGGTGGAGACCGACGATGACGACGTGGTGCGGATCACCGGCCTCGTCGAGAAGCCGAACCGCGAGAACGCGCCGTCGAACTATGCGGTCATCGGCCGGTACGTGCTGCGGCCGGAGATCTTCGACATCCTGGAGAAGACGGAGCCGGGCAAGGGCGGCGAGATCCAGTTGACGGATGCGCTGGAGGGCCTCGCAACGGCGCCGGCGTGGACCGGTGGCGTGCACGGCGTGATCTTCCGCGGCCGGCGCTATGACACCGGAGACCGGCTGGACTACCTGAAGGCGATCGTGCAGATGGCGGTCGCCCGGGAGGACCTCGGCCCCGAGCTGCTGCCCTGGCTGAAGGAGTTCGCGACGACCGCTGGCCCGGCGGAGACCGCGCCCATCCCGACGTTCCCGGCGCTGCCGACGGTCACACCTCAGCCGGTCGCCCCCGCGGCGAAGTCCAAGCCGGCGAAATCCGAGCCGGCGAAGCCCGGCCCAGCCAAGCCCGCCCCGGCGCTCGCGGAGCCGCCCGCCCGCGAGCTGCTCCCCACCGCAGGCGCCTGACCCGCCCCGCCCCAAGCTCTGGTGGTCCCGACACGCCGTTACTCCGACCCCCGTAACGGCGTGTTGGGACCACTAGACGTATGGCGTCAGTCCAGGCCGAGACGTTTCAGCGTGTGCTTGTCGTCGTGGCCGGCGTCGCTCTCGACCTCGTCGATGGCGATCGGGATGCTCGGCCCGACGGCCAGCCACACGAAGCCGTCGCGGTGCACCAGGGGCACCAGGTCGGTCGTCCCGTCGCGGAGCAGCGTTCGCACGCGCTTGAGCAGGGCGTAGCCCTCGGACGGCTTGGTCACGTACGTCTTGCGGCGGTAGTGGATGACGTGGGCGAGGGTCTTCGCGCTGAGCCCGGCGACCTCCGATTCGGGGATCGCCTCCGCGCTCGGCGCGCCGGTGGTTCGGGTGTCGGTCATGGAACGCACGGTACGCCGCCTGCGCTAGCGTCGACAGGTGCATCTGCCTGACGCCGCCACCCTCGACCGCCTCGCGGACCGCGGCTGGGTGGCCCTCGAGCGCGAACCCTTGCAGGGCTGGACGCTGCGCGCCTCGTCCGGCGTCACGAACCGCGCCAACTCGGTGCTCGCGTCCGGTCCCGTCGACGACGTGGAGACGGCAGTGGATGTCGCTGAGCGCTGGTACGCAGCGCGGTCGCTGCCCGCGGTGTTCCAGGTGACGTCCGCGTCCCCTCCCGCCCTCCCCGAGGTGCTCCGGCAGCGCGGCTACCGTGATCACTCGCTCACGGACGTCCTGGTGGCCGACCGCTCGACCGTCGCGGCGGAGTCTCAGGTGAAGGAGTCGCCGGCCGTGCGGATCACGGACCAGTTGGACGACGGCTGGCTCGACACCTGGTGGTCCGTCGACGGTCGCGGCGGAGCCGTCGAGCGCACCGTCGCCGCGCGCATCCTCACCGGCGGGCCGGCGCTCTACGCCGCTCACGGCGACCCCGCGGCTCCGGACGCGGTGGCCCGGCTGGCCCTGGTGGACGAGTGGGGAGGCCTGTTCGCCGTCGCCACGCGCCCGGCGGCCCGGCGGCGCGGCCTCGCCCGCGCGCTCGTTCAGGCACTGACCGCCGCATCCGGCGAGCACGGCATCCGCGGCCTGTGGCTGCAGGTGCTCGCCGGCAACGCCCCGGCGCACGCGCTCTACGCGTCCCTCGGCTTCCGCCCGGCCTCGCGCTACGCGTACTGGTCCCTCTAGGTCTGAGGTGCCGCCGTCTCCGGGCGGTAGGACGCCAGGAACGTCCCCGCGTACAGCGCGGCCGCTACCAGGAAGCCCGCGGCCATGACGTACGACGCCCAGTCGCTGCCGAAGCTGATCGTGAGCACGCCCGCGAGGAACGTGACCACGATCACGATCAGGCCCCAGAGCGCCAGCCGCTGGCCGACGTCGGCCGCGCGCGCGGCCAGCAGCACGCGGATGCTGACGACGACCAGACCGATCGCGATCAGGATGTGCAGGATCACGATGATGGTGTCGACGACGATGACGAAGGTGCTCTCCGGCTCGCCGATGAGGTTGGCTGCCATACCGAGCAGATACTGAACGGCGAGTGCGGCCAGCGCCTCCCGGGATCGGCGTCGGAGGTTCGCGGCGGGACTCACCGCGGCGGCGGGTGCAGACATGAGCGCTCCTCGAGGAGAGACGGCTAGTACGTGGGCGTCAGTCTGCCCGTTCGCACTCCGCTGCAACAGTCCCGTTCACTCCCCGAAGATGGCCCGCAACTGCTCGATGGGCGCCTTCGGGCGCCGGTCCTCGAAGACGAGCCCGTTGGTCTCCTGCCCCGTGTCGGCCAGCTGCGTGTAGCAGTAGCCGGCGAGGGGAGCGGAGGAGCGCACTGCGCCGACCAGGGCGCGCAGCCGCTCCACCAGGTCCTCCTGGCTGGTTGCGGTCGAGTAGCCCCACGCGTCCGCCGGCCCGTTCTCGGTGTAGGAGATGCCGCCGAATTCCGTCAGCATGATGGGCGCATCCACCCGCTGCTCCGCATCGACGATGAGCCGTCGGCCGGGCAGGGTGAAGGGGGCGCCGAGGATCCCTTCGCGCGTCGCGTACCGCTCGCGCACCCGCTCCGGGTCGTGGTCGTAGTCGTGGATCGAGAGGATGTCGGACGCCGCGTGCTCCCACCCGTCGTTCGAGATCACGGGCCGGCTCGGGTCCACCGTCTTCGTCAGGTGCACGAGCGCCTTCGCGTACGACACCATGCGCGGGTCGTGCGCGAGGTGCTGCACGCCCCAGCTCTCGTTGAGTGGCACCCAGGTGACGATCGAGGGATGCGACCGGTCGCGGTCGAGGATGGCCGACCACTCTGCCATGCTGCGCCGCACCGCCTCGGGGCTGAAGGCGTAGGCGGCTGGCGCCTCGCCCCAGACCAGGAGGCCCAGCTTGTCGGCCCAGAACAGGAAGCGCGGGTCCTCATATTTCTGGTGCAGCCGCGTCGCGTTGAAGCCCAGGTCGAGGATGAGCTGCGCCTCGGCGCGAAGGGCGTCCGGCCCGGGGGCGGCAGAGTGCGACTCCGGCCAGTAGCCCTGGTTCAGCACCGAGCGGAGGTAGAGGGGGCGGTCGTTGAGCAGGAAGCGGCCCCCTTCGACCGCTGCGGAGCGGAGGCCGAAGTACGACGCGACCACGTCGTCGGCGCCCTCGGGCCGGGAGAGCGTGACCGTCGCATCCAGCAGCGTGGGGTGCGCCGGCGACCAGAGCAATTCCTCGTAGGCCTGCCCGTTCGTCTGGCGGTGGATGCGGAAGGGCACCTCGAGCTCGCGCCCGGCGACCATCGTCTCGACGCTCGCGAGCGTGTCCGCTCCGAGCGCGACCGTGACGCGCACCGTCGTCCCGGCCGGAGCCGGGCGGCTCAGCCGGAGCAGTGCGGTGACCTCGCCGGCGGGGACGTCGGTGAGCCAGTGGAGCTGGACGATCCGGACGTCGGCGACGGCCTCCAGCCACACCGGCTGCCAGATGCCGGTCGTCCGGTGGTACCAGATCGAGTGCGGGTGGTGCCGCCAGTCCTGCTTGCCGCGCGGCTGGGCGACGTCGGCCGGGTCGTCCTCGGCGCGGACCGTGATCGAGAAGTCGCCGTCGCCGGCGAGGTCGGTGATGTCGAGGGAGAAGGGCGTCGAGCCGCCCTCGTGTGTTCCGGCCGAGCGCCCGTCGATCCACACCTCGCAGGAGTGGTCGACGGCGCCGAAGTTGAGGACCAGGCGCTCGCCGCCGGGCACCTCGTCACGGAGGACGGTGCGCTGGTACCAGACGACGGAATGGAAGCCCGTGTCGCCGACGCCGGAGGCCTCCGACTCGAACGGGAACGGCACGTGGATGACACCGGTCAGCGACGCGGACCGCTCCCAGTGCTCGCGGCGGCCGCGGTCGTCGTCGTCGAACGCGAACGACCATGGACCGGACAGGTCGAGCCAGTCGGCCCGGACGAGCTGCGGTCGCGGGTAGCGACCCTCCTGGGCGGTGGCCGCATCCACGCGGCGTTCCTCGGTGAGCATCCACTTAGCATGCACGATCCGTGCAGCGCTGTAAAGTCAGTTCGGCGCTCAGGAAATGGCGGGTGCGCTCTCCCGCGCGACCAGTGAGAACGGCGCGAACTCGTGCCGGCCCATCCCGTCGAAGCCGGCGATGCGCTCGAGCAGCATCTCGACGGCTCGAGACGCGAGGCCGCGCATGTCCGGAGCGACCGAGGTGAGCGACGGGTAAGTGACCGCCGTCATCGGCGTGTTGTCCCATCCCGTCACCGCCACGTCGTCCGGCACGTGGATGCCGCGCTCCTGCAGCGCCCGCAGCGCGCCGATCGCGGCCAGGTCGTCGCGGCAGACGAGGCCGTCGAAGCGCAAGCCCGCGTCGAGGGCGGCGCCGACGGCACGCACCGCGTTGCCGGCCGAGACGGCGACGCTCGAGATCATCAGCTCGGGCTCCGGGGTGAGGCCCGCGTCCTCCAGCGCCTGCTGGTAGCCGGCGATGCGCAGCTTCGAGGTGCGGGTCGGCCGCGACGTCTCGTGCCCGGCGAACGCGATGCGGCGGCGGCCCTGGGCCAGGAGGTGCTCGGTCGCGGTGCGCGCCGCCTCCACGTTGTCGATCATGATGCGGTCGACCGTGAGCGGCGCAGCGTTCTCACCCAGCACGACGAGAGGGATGTCGGTGCGTGTCTGCGCCAACTCGGACGAGTTCATGACGCTCGGCTGGAAGATCATGCCGTCGACGAGCCCCGACTCACCGGCGGAGACGACCGCCCGCTCGCCCTCGATGGTGCCCTCGGTCTGCTCCAGCAGCACGCGGTAGCCGCGGCGCTCGGCCTCGTCGGCGACCACCCGGGCGAGTTCCGCGAAGTACGGCAGGGTCACGTCGGCGAAGGCCAGCGCGAGGAGGCCGGTGCGACCGGTCGCCAGGCGGCGGCCCATCACGTTCGGGCGGTAGCCGAGTTCGTCGATCGCGCGCTGCACACGCTCGCGCATCGCCGGGCTGACGTGGGCGTAATTGCGGACGACGTTCGAGACGGTCTTCATCGACACGCCGGCGTGCTCCGCCACATCCTGGAGCCTGACAGCCATCGTGCCTCCTTCCGCGTCATCGGGTCGTTGCTCGCTGGGTCACTCTACAGCGAGCGATCCAATGAAGACATTGTGAGGTTGACACACCTTGTTCAGCGCTGTAAATTCGCCAAGCACGCCGAGTGTACCGGCTCTAGCACCACCGATCACGCTGCCGCCCCGACGGAAGGGCTGCGTGAAAGGCTCACTCAAGGGAGAGATCACATGAAGAAGCGATTCGCAGCACGCGCGATCGCCGTGGCGGTCACCGCGGGCCTCGGGCTCGCTCTGACGGCCTGCGGAAGCAGCGCCGGGTCGGGAGGGGCGGAAGTCTCCTCCGGCGACTACACCGGACCGAAGGTCAACATCAGCTTCTGGAACGGCTGGACGGGCGGCGCCGCCCCCGTGCTCGTGCCGAAGCTCGTCGACAAGTTCAACGCCGAGCACAAGAACATCGTCGTCAAGGACGTGCCGATGGAGTGGGCAGACATCGCCCGCAAGATGCCGCTCGCGGTCAAGGCCGGCAAGGGACCAGATGTCGCGGTCGGACACGGCGACGACATCGCCACCTACGCAGCCCAGGGCCTCGTGCTCAAGGCGGACAGCATCGTGAAGTCGCTCGGCTACAAGGCCAGCGACTTCCCGGAGGGGCTGCTCGACGCCGGCAAGTACAACGGCGGCCAGTACGCCGTGCCGTGGAGCGTCACCCCGCTCGGCCTGTACGTCAACAAGGACGTGCTGCAGGCGGCGGGCGTCGACCCCAGCTCCATCCCGCAGGACAAGGAGTCCTACCTGGCCGCGCTCGACAAGCTGAAGGCCGCGGGCGTCCAGGGCGAATGGGTCGACGGCTACGTCTTCACCGGCACCTTCGAGTTCGAGAGCCTGCTCTGGCAGTACGGCGGCGACCTCTTCAACAAGGACGTCAGCAAGGCGACCTTCAACTCCGACGCCGGCGTGAAGGCGCTGACCTGGATGACGGACCTGATCAAGAAGGGCTACAGCCCGGCCGACGTCGCCCAGGACGGCAACATCAACGCCCTGATCGCAGGCAAGACGGCGTTCAACTGGAACGGTGTCTGGCAGACCACGAACACCGCCTTCGACAAGCTGAAGTGGCAGGCCGTGGCCGTGCCGCAGATCGGCGACCAGAAGGCCGTCTGGTCGAGCTCCACCCACTGGATGTTCATGAACAACAAGGGCCAGGACAAGAACAAGACCGCCGCTGCGGCCACGTTCGTGAAGTGGATGAACGACAACTCGGCCGACTGGCCGCAGACCGGTGAGCTCCCTGCCAAGAACTCGGTTCGCAACGACCCGAAGCTGGTGCAGGACTACCCGAACCTGAAGCCGTTCCTCGACGAGCTGAAGTACGCCCACTACGAGCCGATCGCGGCGGGCATCACCACGGTGGAGGCCACCATCACCACTGCGGTGAACGAAGCCATCACCGGCAAGAAGACGCCGAAGCAGGCGCTGGACGACGCAGCAGCGAAGGCCGACACCCTGCTGAAGCAGAACAAAGAGAAGTACGGTGACTGAAACCGCTTCGATCGTGGTGCCCCGGGAAGCCGGGGCACCACGCCCGCTTCGTTCCGGGCGCTCCACCAAGCGGCCGGGCGGGCGCCGCCGCACCGGGACCGCCTACATCTTCCTGGCGCCGTTCCTGGTGCTCTTCCTGGTCTTCGTGCTGGGCCCGGCCATCTTCGGCCTGTGGATCAGCCTGACCAACTGGAGCCCGTTCCGGGTCAACCAGTCCTTCATCGGCCTGAAGAACTACATCGACCTCTTCACGCCCGGCTCCGCCACCTCCGGCGACTTCTGGCAGTCGATGGCCGCGACCGGCATCTTCACCCTTGCGAGCGTGCCGTTCCTGCTGATCATCCCGCTGCTGATCGCCGTGCTCCTGAACCAGCGGATCCGTGCTGGATCGTTCTTCCGCGGCGTCTTCTTCGCGCCGTACGTGCTCGGCGTCGCCGTCATCGGCGTGATCTGGAAGTACCTGCTCGACACGCAGTCGGGCATCGTGAACCACGTGCTCGGGATGTTCGGCCTGCCGGACAACATCCCGTGGACCGTCGACGTGCCGTGGGCGTGGGTCACCCTCGCCGGCGTGACCGTCTGGTGGACCATGGGCTTCAACACCGTGATCATCCTCGCCGGCCTCAAGGGCATCAGCACCGACCTGTACGAGGCGGCGGCGCTCGACGGCGCCGGCGCGGTCCGCCAGTTCATCAGCGTCACGCTGCCGGGGCTGCGTCAGGTCATGACCTTCGTCATCACCATCACGATCTTGGCGAGCGCCAACATGTTCGGGCAGTCCTTCATCATCACGAAGGGCGGGCCGGGCAACCAGACGCGCACGGCGATCATGTACATCGCCGATCAGGGTCTCTCGCAGAACAACATGGCCGCGGCGTCGGCGATGAGTTACGTGCTCTTCGCGTTCCTGGCGATCATCAGCATCATCAACTTCCGGCTCCAGCGGGAGCGGGCAGAGAAGAGCTCCTCATGACGACGACCGTCCCCGAGAAGACCGACACGACGCAGCCCGCGCCTGTCCGCGCCCGGCGCAAGCAGACACCGCAGGCGGCACTGCGCAAGAGCGTGCTGTACGCCGTGCTGATCGTGCTGGCGCTGGTCGTCATCCTGCCGCTGCTGTGGATCCTGATGACGTCGTTCAAGACCGACGGCGACGCGATCCGCAACCCGTACTCGGCGATCCCCAACCCGTTCTCGATCGAGGCGTACACCACGCTGTCGAGCGGGCAGCAGCCGGTGTTCCGCTGGTTCCTGAACAGCCTGGCGGCTGCGGCGCTGCAGACGGTGCTCATCCTGGTCACCGCCTCGATGGCGGCGTACGCCCTCGCGCGCCTGGAGTTCTGGGGCAAGCGGATCGTCTTCGGCCTGATCGTGGCTACCCTCCTCGTCCCGCCGGTGATCTTCCTCATCCCGAACTACCTGATCGTGCAGAACCTCGGCTGGCTCGACACCATCTGGGCGATCACCATCCCTGGGGCTGCGAGCGCGTTCGGCGTGTTCTTCCTGCGCCAGTTCTTCATCGGGCTCCCTCCGGAGATCGAGGAGGCGGCGCGGATCGACGGCGCGGGGGACTGGCGGATCTTCCTGCAGCTCGTCCTGCCACTGGCGCGGCCGGCGCTGGCCACCCTCGCCGTCCTGAGCTTCCTCGCGAACTGGAACGATTTCCTCTGGCCGGTGTACGTGCTGCTCAGCCCGGAGAACCTGACGCTGCAGCCCGGTCTGTCGCAGCTGCAGGGCGCGTACTCCACCCACTACGCGATCGTGATGGCCGGCGCTGTGATCGCGTCGATCCCCGTCCTCATCCTGTTCTTCTTCGCGCAGAAGCAGATCGTCGAGAGCGTGGCCACCAGCGGGGTCAAGGGGTGAGGATGCGCCGAGCCGCCGTCGCGGCGGTCGCGTTCGTGCTCGCCGCCGGCCTCAGCGGATGCTCGCAGGGCTCGCCGTCGAGCACGGAGTCGTCGCCCTCAATCGCCCCGTTCCAGATCGACGGCGACTTCCCCGATCCCGGCGCCCTCGTGGTCGGCGACCGCGTCTTCGCCTACGGGACGAACACTCCGTCGGTCAACGTCCAGGTCGCGACGACCGACGACATGAAGACGTGGAAGCTGAGCGATAAGGATGCGCTTCCCGAGCTCCCGTCGTGGGCTGCGCCGGGCAAGACCTGGGCGCCCGGACCGGCGAAGCTCGCCGACGGCCGGTTCGCGCTGTACTTCACCGCGTCGGACACCGCCAGCAAGTACCAGTGCATCGGCGTCGCGTTCGCGGACAAGCCGGAGGGGCCGTTCGTTTCCTCCGCCGACAAGCCGCTGGTCTGCCCGGTGGACCAGGGCGGCGCGATCGACGCGAGCGTGACAACGGATGAGAAGGGCCAGCCGTATCTCGTCTGGAAGAACGACGGCAACTGCTGCGGCTACGACACCTGGATCTACACGCAGCCTCTGGCGGCCGACGGCGCCTCCCTCAGTGGAGAGCCGACCCGGCTCATCAAGCAGACCGAGTCGTGGGAGGGTCACCTCGTCGAGGCGCCCGTGATCGTCCGCCACGACGACGAGTTCGTACTCCTGTACTCGGCGAACGACTACGCGAACTCCTCCTACGTGACCGGCGTCGCCACGGCGAAGAGCCTGCTCGGTCCGTATACGAAGGCGAAGAAGCCGCTGCTCTCCACGCCCGGTTCGAAGGGGAAGTACCTCGGCCCCGGCGGCGAGGATCTGGTCAGCTTCCACGGCAAGGACTGGATGCTGTTCCACTCCTGGGACGAGGCGTTCGCATACCGCGGCATGCACGCCGTCCCCGTGACCTGGCGCAACGGCCTCCCGGAGCTGTCGTCGTGACGGACACCGCCGTGACCGATGCCGCGGTGCGCGTGACCCGGCACTGGGGCCCGGTGTGGCCGGGCTACTTCGCCGACCCGTTCGTTCTGCGTCTCTCCGACGGCGGGTACGTCGCCTACGGCACGCACCCCGGGAGCGAGGGCGACCGCGTCTTCGAGGCGCTGGTGTCGCCCGACCTGACCGAGTGGACGAGCGCCGGCCCAGTGCTCGAGCGCGTCGCGGACACCCTCGGCGACGACTACTGGGCGCCCGAGGTGGCGGAGGCCGCCGGGGCGTTCTGGATGTACTACTCGGTCGGCCGGGGCATCGAGGGCCACCACTTGCGGGTCGCCCGCTCGGACTCGCCGACCGGGCCGTTCCGCGACCTCGGCGTCGACCTGACGCCCGACGAGCTGTTCGCCATCGACGCGCATCCGTTCCGGGATGCGGACGGCCGCTGGTACCTCTTCTTCGCCCGCGACGTCCTCGACCATGAGCGGCCGGGAACCCACCTGGCCGTCGCTCCGCTCGACCCGGGAATGGCCTCGCTCGCCGGACCGCCCGTCCCGGTGCTCGCGCCGAACGCCGACTGGCAGCTGTACGAGCGCGACCGCCTCATCCACGGGCGCCGCTTCGACTGGCACACGCTGGAGGGTCCCGCGGTGGTGCTGCGTGACGGGCGCTACTGGCTGACCTACTCCGGCGGCGCATGGACGGGCCCCGGGTATGCGGTGGGCGTCGCGACCGCAGAGCACGTGCTCGGCCCGTGGTCACACCTCGAGCAGCCGGCCCTCCTCCGCAGCGGCGGGGACCTGCGCGGTCCCGGCCACAATTCCCTCACCGTGGCGCCGGACGGCACCGACATCATCGCGTTCCACTCCTGGAACGCCGACGCGACGGCGCGGCAGCTGCACCTGGGTTCGCTGCGCATCCATCAGCCCTGAATGCATCCCTTGAAAGGAATGAGCATGAACGACGACGTTCCCCGGGTCACCCCGGCGATGCCGGACACCACCGGGCTCGACCCCGAGATCCGGGATGCCGTGACCGCCCTCTACACCGACGGCACCCTCGGCAAGAAGGCGGCCTTCAGCCCTGAGTGGGCCGACCGGCTCCGCGAGGACATCGAGGTCGCGTTCGATGAGGCGCTGCAGCGTCCAGGAGGCGCCGTCGGTCGCGGCACCAAGCGCTACTACGTCGAGATCCACCCCGAGCAGATGCGTGGCTGGCTGGAGCTCGTCGACCATCCCTGGGTGCGCGGCGTCTGCGAGGCCGTGCTCGGTCCCGAATACCAGATCATCGAACTCGGCTTCGATGTGCCCGGACCCGGCGCGAAGGACCAGCCGTGGCACCGCGACTTCCCGATGCCGGAGGAGACGAAGCAGACCGGCCGGCTCACCTCGCTCGCGTTCAACCTGACCGCGGTGGACACCGAGGAGGACATGGGTCCGTTCGAAATCGCGCCGGGCACCCAGTGGGACCTGCCTGTCGGGTTCGAGCACGAGATGTTCCCGGACGCCTCCCTCTACCCCCGGTTCATCGAGCGGGCGCAACGGAAGTACCCGCAGCGCGGCGACATCTCGGTGCGGTCGGCCCTGACGGTGCACCACGGCACGCAGAACACGTCGCAGAAGTCGCGTCCCGTCCTGGTGCTCGGAGTGGATGCGCCCGGCGCCGGAAACGCCGAGCACCACGACATGGCGGTGACCCACGAGTTCTACGACACCCTGCCGGAGCGCGTGAAGCGCCACCTGGTCTGCCCGGTCGTGGATGAACTGACCCCGATCACGCAGAAGCACACCATCGAGGGCCTCATGATGGGCGACGCGTAGGGCGACTCTTTACCGTCCAGTTGCGAGTCTGTAGTCAAACGCAGCCCTCGAATGGCGGGAGGTATTCCGCCCGCCAATTCGCGTCATAACCCGTAGAAGGCAGCGTCTACCTAAGCAGAGCGTCGCTTGCTTGCGGCGTTCATGCAACAGGAAGGGCTGCCGTGAAAGCAACGAAGAAGTTGAGGGCCGTCTCGGTGTGCGCGGCGGTCGTCGGCATGTGCGTTATCGGTGGAACGTTGACGGGATTCTCTGCCGACGCGGAGACGGTAAACGCCACCGACGCTGTCGCTGCGGTGCAGCGGGTCGCGCCGGAGGCGATATCGGATCTCGCGAAGACGACCTCGGACACGGATACCGCGGCGCAGGCTTCCGTGTCGGGTGTGGAGGTGTCGGTGCCGAAGGACGCATCCGACGGTGTCCAGGTATCGGGTGGGGCAGAGTTGACGATCGGGCTTCCGTTCGCAGACCAGGCAAGCACTGCGGCCGACTCTCAGAAGACCGGCGTTCTCGTGTACGACAACAACAACGGTTCCTCGACCGTGCCGGTGACGCACACTGACGGAACGCTGCAGATCAGCACGGTGATCGAGAACGCGAGCGCTCCCAAGCGGTACGACTACCCGATGAGCGTGCCCGAGGGAGCATCGCTCACGCAGGACGCAAACGGGACCGTTGCCGTGGTTACAGCGGACGGTTCGCCGCTGAGCGTCTTTGGCGAGGCGTGGGCGAAGGATGCCAACGGGAAGGCCGTACCCACGCACTACGAGGTGCACGGAAACACGCTGACCCAGGTGGTGGAATTCAGCCAGACGACCGCTTTCCCTGTGGTTGCCGACCCGTCCACCGGTGTCTACTCGTACATCTGTATCCTTCAGAACGGAAGCAGCTACGTAATTGCCGCCGGTACGCCGCTCAACAACTGCAAAGGCAGCTACCTGAAGAAGTACATCAACGGGGCGGTGGTCCAGTCAATCCCGCTGACCGGCTACGGATACCCGGCGAATCCAAAGGCCTTCGGAACTCTTGACTGCTACATTGCGATCGGTTACGCCGCTACATCTATCTACGGACCAGGTGTGATCGTGCGGGCGCTGGCTGGGACTATCGGTTACGTTATCTCTTCGGGCCTGCCGAATATCACCGCGTGTAGGGGCTGAATGTCGATCAGTGATCATCTGCCCAGAGGCGGGAAGATAGCCAAATGAGCACCGCTCCTGATTACCCCCGTTGGGTCCGTTTCGCTGTGGGCAAGCCTCGTATTTGGAACGGCGTCGTATGGTGCGTCGTCGCCGTTGTTTGGGCTGGATACGGCGTTGTCATGGGGCTGAGTGGACCGGCTGGTGCCTGGCCGTTCGTTCTGGCTGTCATGTCGGCAGTATTCGGGGCGTCGATGCTCGTGGTGGCTACGCGGGATCGACGTCGAAGGCACGGCCGCTACTCGCCACCGAAGACCAGCTAGAAGTCACGGCGTCGCCATCGGCCGTGCGTTCGCCGTTAAACCACGATGCCGGGCTGTGGGAAGACTAGGGTTTCTTCCTACGGCCCGGCATACGTTTCGGGGTTACGGTAGATGGATATTCGGGTTCCTCCACCGCTCTTTGAGACTACACGAAGAAGTGCTTTCGTGTAGGTCATTTGGAGGACATTTTTGTACCCCGGTCTGCCCCCAGTTTGAGGGGCATGCGGGGTACGGCGTCCGTCAGGCGTTCAGTTCCTGCACGAGCGCGGCCACGAAGGCGTCGATGTCGTCCTCCGTGGTGTCGAAGGCGCACATCCAGCGCACCTCATTGTTCGCGGCATCCCAGTCGTAGAAGCGGAAGTGCTGCCGCAGCCGGTCGGCGACGCCCGACGGGAGCGTCGCGAAGACACCGTTCGCCTGGGTCTTCTGGCTGAATCCGACGCCCTGGATGCTGCCGTCGGCGATCCGCTGCTCGAGCGCCGTGCGGAGGCGCGTGGCCATCGCGTTCGCGTGCGACGCCGACCGCAGGTACAGGTCGTCCGTCAGCAGCGCGATGAGCTGCGCCGAGATGAAGCGCATCTTCGAGGCGAGCTGCATGTTCAGCTTCCGCAGGAACACCAGCCCCTCCGACGCCTCCGGGTTCAGGACCACGACCGCCTCGCCGTAGAGCATCCCGTTCTTCGTGCCGCCGAAGCTGAGCACGTCGACGCCGGCGTCCGTGGTGAAGGCACGCAGCGGCACACCGAGGGTCGCGGCGGCGTTCGAGATGCGCGAGCCGTCCATGTGGAGCTTCATGCCCCGGGCGTGCACGTGGTCGGCGATCGCGCGGATCTCCTCCACGGTGTACGCGGTACCGAGCTCGGTGGTCTGCGTGATCGAGACCACGAGCGGCTGTGCCCGGTGCTCGTCGCCCCAGCCCCACGCCTCGCGGTCGATCAGCTCGGGCGTCAGCTTGCCGTCCGGCGTCTCCACCTGCAGCAGCTTGATGCCGGCGACCTTCTCGGGCGCACCGGCCTCGTCGGTGTTGATGTGCGCGGTCTTGGCACAGACGACGGCACCCCAGCGCGGGAGCATCGACTGCAGTCCGACCACGTTGGCGCCCGTCCCGTTGAACACCGGGTAGACCTCGACGCCCTCGCCGAAGTGCTCGGCGAACACCTCGTGCAGGCGAGCGGTGTACACGTCCTCGCCGTAGGCGATCTGGTGGCCACTGTTCGCGGCCGCGATGGCGTCGAGGATCTCGGGATGCACACCCGCGTAGTTGTCGGAGGCGAAGCCGCGGAGGTTCAAGTCGTGGAGTTGAAGCGTCACCCGTCCATCCTCTCAGGCGCCAGGCCCTCCTTTGGAGCAAGCGGGATGCGTCGGCCGTCGATCTCGGCGGCGTCCTGCTCCCACAGGCGCACGACCTCTTCCCCGAGCCGCGACTCGAGGCCCTCCAGGGACTTCACCACGAACACGGTCGCCGCCGATTGCGGAGCCTGCTTCGTGAAGCCCTGTGCGATCGCGCGCACCCAGGCGTCGGCCGCGGCCTTCGCCGCCGCGTAGTTCGCGCCGCCCGGGTAGGGCCGGTCCACTGCGGTGGAGGAGACGATCGCCAGACGGCCGGCGGGGGAGGCGACCAGGTCGTCGTAGAAGATCCGGCTGGTGTTGCGGAGGGTGCGGAAGCCGCGTTCGAGGAACTCCCAGTCCTCGTCGCTCTGGCCGGCGATCCCGCCGCCGCCCCGCCATCCTCCGACGAGGTGGATGAGGCCGTCGACGTGCCCGAAGGTGACGTGGATGCGCATCGCCAGCTCGGTCACCGCATCCCGGTCCGCCAGGTCGCAGATGCGGGTCTCGACGCCGGGGACCGCCGTAGCGAGCGCGTCGAGCGCCTCCTGGCGGGTGCCGACGGCCAGCACCGTCGCCCCGGCCGCGACGAGGGCGCGCGCGACGGCCTCGCCTGCGGCGCTGGTCGCACCGGCGATGAGCACGAGTCGTCCGGCCGCGCCCGACGGCCCGGACTCCGAAGAGGTCCGGGCCGCCGAGTGCGCCGTGGAGGCGTCGGTCATGCCGCGCCCGCGGGCGCCGCGTCCGTGGTGCCCGTGATGCCGGCCGTCGACTCGATGACGGCGGTCATCTTCTTGTTCAGCGCCTCGTAGAACATCGACAGCGGGAACTCGTCGTCCAGCACCTGGTCGGTGTAGCCCTTCGGCGCGCCGGAGAGCACCTCGTCCGACAGTCCGCGCGCCCAGTTGGAGGCCGGGTGCGGGGTCAGTGTGCGGGTGAGCATCTCGTAGGCGGCCAGCCAGTGCGCCACCTTCGGCCGGTCGATCGAACGCCAGTACAGGTCGTTGATCTGGTCGCTGAGAGCGATGACCACCTCGGGCACGTTCTCCCAGTCGATGGTGAGCTGCGTGTCCGTCCAGTGCAGAACGTCGTGCTGGTGCATCCACGCGAACAGCAGCTGGCCGCCGAGTCCGTCGTAGTTGCGCACGCGGCTGCCGGTGATCGCGAACCGGAAGATCCGGTCGAAGATCACCGCGTACTGCACCAGGTGCGCGTGGTCGCGGATGGCGCGCTGCGCCTCCGAGAGTTCCGCATCCGGCAGAGCGCTCAGCTCACGCTCGAGCTTCACCGACTCGCGGAACGCGGTCAGATCGCACCGCAGCTCCTCCAACGAGTAGAGGAAGAACGGCATCCGCTGCTTGATCATGAACGGGTCGAACGGCAGGTCGCCGCGCATGTGGCTGCGGTCGTGGATGATGTCCCACATCACGAAGGTCTCCTCCGTGAGGTGCTGGTCGTCGAGCATCGCGGCGGCGTCCGCCGGCAGCTCCAGCTTGGTGATCTCCGCGGCCGCCCGGACGACGCGCCGGTAGCGCGCGGCCTCGCGGTCCTGGAAGATCGCGCCCCAGGTGAAGGACGGGATCTCGCGCATCGCGACGGTCTCGGGAAACAGCACCGCCGAGTTGGTGTCGTACCCGGGGGTGAAGTCGACGAATCGGAGCGCGACGAACAGCTTGTTGCCGTAGTCGCCGGCCTCCAACTCCGCGATGAACTCCGGCCAGATGACCTCGACCAGCACCGCCTCGACGAAGCGGTTCGAGCTGCCGTTCTGCGTGTACATCGGGAAGACGACCAGGTGACCGAGCCCATCCACGCGGTGCTGCTGCGGCTGGAACTCGTTCAGGGCGTCGAGGAAGTCGGGAACGCCGAAGCCCTCGTCCGCCCAGCGGGCGAAGTCGCGCTGCAGAGCGGCCAGGTAGGACGCGTCGTGCGGGAACGCCGGTGCGAGTGCGGCGATCGAGTCGACGATGGTGCGGACGTGCTCGGCGGCTGCCGGACGATCGGACTCCTGCTCGATCGAGCCGTCCTTGACCTGCAGCGCCTGCAGGGCGACGGCCGCGTCCTTGAGCCGGAGCCAGGCCGGGTCGTTCGCGACCTCACGGACCGGGCGGCCGTCCTCAACGACCTCGGGCTCCCCGACAATGGCGTCTGAAGTGAAGTTCTGGACGAATTGAGACATGACGAACCTCCCGTCGTTGGTCGGCCGCTCGCACGCGGCAGCTTTGTGGATGAGACGAGCCTATCCGGGGATCGCGTGCGTTTTGTTGTCCGTTCCGACGGAAAAGCGCGCGGGATGCCCGCGGGACGCAGCGAATCGCTAGAGGGCCGCCGGGTAGACGAGGTGGCCGTCCTGCACGCGGGCGTGCGGATTGAGCTCCGCCCGGCGTACGGAGTGCTCGGAGAGGATGTCGTACACCTCCACCCCGGCCACGATCAGCGCATCCGTCACGAGCCGGCGGTGACAGCGCCACGGCACGGCCTCGCTGCACATGATGGCGGGCCGCGACCGGTCGGCGAGCGCGAGCAGCTCGCCCAGCCCGCCGGCGAACTCCTCCGTGGCCATGTAGTCGGCGTACGCCCGGAACGCCGCGACCTGCCAGTAGTCGTTGACGCTGACGACAGCCGCCGGTGTGTGGCGGCGGCCGCCGAGCTGTGGCAGCCACTGGTAGCCGATGTCGGGCGGCAGCGCCTCCACGATGGCGTCCTGATTCCACTGCGGCAGGCGCCGGGACGAGGGGAAGTGGCGGATGTCCGCCAGCACGTCCACTCCGTTCTGGCGCAGCATCCCGACCACGTCGTCGAGACTGCGGGTCGAGTGGCCGATGGTGTGGACGACGCTCATCGGTCGCAGCGTACGCCGCGATAGCCTGGCCCGCGTGGATGCTGACGCACAGCGGGCCGCGCTGCCCCCGTTCGAGGAACTGATCGCGCTCGGCGAGCAGGTGGATGTGTCCGGCTGGGACTTCTCCTGGCTGAACGGCCGCGCCACCGAGGAGCGCCCGCCGTGGGGTTACGCGCGGCAGCTCGCGGCGCGACTGGCTGTCACGCAGGCGTCGCTCGATGTCCAGACCGGCGGCGGTGAAGTGCTCGCCCAGGCGGAGGTGTTCCCTCCCACCGCGGTGGCCACCGAATCCTGGCCGCCCAATGTCGCGAAGGCCACGCAGCTCCTGCACCCGCGCGGTGTGGTCGTCGTTGCCGACCCGGACGAGCCGCCGCTTCCGTTCGCCGACGGCGCCTTCGACCTGGTGACGAGCCGTCATCCGGCGACGATCTGGTGGGACGAGCTGTTCCGCGTGCTCCGCCCCGGCGGCACGTACTTCGCGCAGCACGTCGGACCTGCGAGCGCATTCGAGCTGATCGAGTTCTTTCTCGGCCCGCTTCCGGAGGCGCGGAAGGGCCGCCATCACGACGACGAGGTCGCGGCGGCTGAGCGGGCCGGCTTCGAACTCGTCGACCTCCGGACCACACGCACCCGGATCGAGATCTTCGACATCGCGGCGGTGGTCTACCTCCTGCGCAGGGTGATCTGGTGGGTTCCCGGCTTCACTGTCGAGGCCTACCGCGACCGGCTGCGGGACCTCGACGCCCAGCTCCGCCGGGACGGCGTCTTCGTCACCTACTCCAGCCGCCACCTCCTGGAGCTCCGCAAGCCCTGAAGCCGCTCGTTCACCCCGGCCTGCGATGATGGGGGTATGGCGAGAACGGTTCGCGGTGCGCGCGTGCTCATCACCGGCGCGGCTTCGGGGATGGGGCGGCTGTACGCCGAACGTGCGGTTCTGGAGGGCGCGCGAGCGGTCGTGCTCTGGGATCGGGATGAGGCGGCGCTCAGCGAGCTGACCCACCGGCTGCGGCACGAGATCCTCGCCGGCCGCACGGCTGCCGCCTGGGGGGCGCCGCCGCGCTCGCCCAGTTCGTCGGTCGGACGGCCCTCGACGAGCGTGCATCCCTACGTCGTCGACCTGTCGGAACTGGGCGCGATCGCCCAGAGCGCGCAGGCCGTCCGCAAGGAGCTCGGCGGCATCGACGTGCTGATCAACAACGCAGGGATCGTGCGCGGCAAGTTCTTCTGGGAGCACGACAACGGCGAGGACACGCGCACCACTATGCAAGTGAACGCGCTCGCGCCGATGTACGTGACGCGCGAGTTCGTGTCCGGGATGCTGGAGAGCCCCCGCGAGGCCCGGATCGTCAACATCGCCTCGGCCGCCGGCACGCTCTCTAATCCCCGCATGAGCGTCTACGCGGCCAGCAAGTGGGCGCTGATCGGCTGGAGCGACAGCGTCCGGCTGGAACTCGAACGGCAGGGCTTCGGGCACGTGAAGGTGACGACCGTCGCCCCGAGCTACATCGACACGGGCATGTTCGAGGGGGCGCGCGGCCCGCTGCTCACGCCCGTGATGACCCCCGAGTACGTCGTCGACCGCGTGTGGCGCGCGATGCTCGCGGGCCGGCCGATGCTGATGCTCCCGTGGACGGTCGGGCTCGCGCGGACGCTGCGCGGCATCCTGCCCACCCGGGCCTGGGACGTGGTTGCAGGCCGCGTGTTCGGCGTGTACGACTCGATGGACGAGTTCACCGGCAGGCAATAGCCGCCGCGTGGGGCTCCCATTTCTGTGAGAACTCACATACAGTGACTCCCCGAGCAATGTCGAAGGGAGCCGATCGTGAGCGATCCGTCATGGACCCAGGTGGTCAAGACCGTCGAGCCGGAGCAGCCGGAGCTGAAGCGGGCTCTCGGGCCAGGCCTCCTGCTCCTGTTCATCGTCGGCGACATCCTCGGAACGGGCATCTACGCCTTGACCGGTCAGGTCGCCGCTGAGGTCGGCGGGGCGGCATGGCTGCCGTTCCTTCTAGCATTCGCCGTGGCGACGGTCACTGCCTTCTCCTACCTCGAGCTGGTCACCAAGTACCCGCAGGCGGCGGGGGCGGCGCTGTACACGCACAAGGCGTTCGGCATCCACTTCTTCACGTTCATCGTGTGCTTCATCGTGATGACCTCCGGGATCACCTCGGCGTCGACGGCGTCCCGCGCCTTCGCGGTGAACCTCTCGGTCGGGTTCGGCCTGCCCGGCGACAACGTCTCGACGCTGCTGATCGCGCTCGCGTTCATCGTGCTCATCATGCTGGTGAACCTGCGCGGGGTGGCGGAGAGCGTCTGGCTCAACGTCGTCCTCACCCTCGTCGAGCTCTCCGGCCTCCTGCTGGTGATCTTCATCGGCCTGTGGGCGATCGTCGGCGGCAACGCGGACTGGTCGCGCGTCGTCGCGTTCGAGACGCCGGAGGACAAGGGAGTCATCCTGGCGGTCAGCACCGCCACCTCGCTCGCGTTCTTCGCCATGGTCGGCTTCGAGGACTCGGTCAACATGGCGGAGGAGACGAAGGAACCCAGCCGCATCTTCCCGAAGATGATGCTCAGCGGCCTCGGGATCGCCGCGATCATCTACGTGCTCGTGTCGATCACGGTCGTAGCCCTCGTCCCGATCGGACAGCTCGCCGGCAGTGAGACGCCGCTGGTCACCGCGGTCGAGGCGGCCGCGCCGGGCTTCCCGATCAACGACCTGCTGCCGTTCATCTCGATGTTCGCGGTCGCCAACACGGCACTGATCAACATGATGATGGCGAGCCGCCTGCTCTACGGCATGAGCCGGCAGAAGGTGCTGCCGCCGTTCCTCGCGAGGGTGTCGGTGAAGCGCCGGACGCCGTGGACGGCCATCCTCTTCACGTCGGCGCTCGCCGTCGCCCTGATCGGCTACGTCTCGCTCGACCCGAAGGGCTCGATCGTGGCGCTGCTCGGAGGCACGACCTCCCTGCTGCTCCTGGCGGTGTTCGCGGTCGTCAACGTCGCGGTACTCGTGCTGCGAAAGCAGCCGGTCGACCACAAGCACTTCCGGACGCCGACCGCGCTGCCGATCGTCGGCGCGATCACCTGCCTTTACCTGGTGTTCCCGTGGACGTCGGGCCGCCCGGCGGGTCAGTACACGATCGCCCTGGGGCTTCTCGCGATCGGAATCCTGCTGTGGATCGCGGAGCGCATCTACTCGCGCACCGCGGCCCGCCGCGCCGGTTCTCGCGTGGAGGCGGAGTCGCGCCGCTCGTAGCGCGCGTCAGGCGTCGCCGGCCCGGTGCCCTGGGTCGCCGCGCTCGACGATGGTCGCCGGGTCGAGGTCGTCCTCGGGCGGCATCGGGATGTCGCCCACGTCGTCGGGACCGCCGGTGCCGGGGCGTACCGCGGTGCCGCCGGACTCATCCTGCTTCACCTCGGTCTCGCGTTCGCTCGACGGGCTGTACGAGCGGTCCTTTGCCGTCTGGGCGGCGTCGCTCTGGTGTTCGTCGGGTGCGTCCGGTGTCGCGTTCATTGGAGGGACGGTACGCGCACATCCGGGACCACCCAAGCCCCTGACGTGCGCTGGTGCGGGGTGTTGCCTGGGGACACACGAACGGAGGTCAATGGATGTCTTTCCCTGAACAACAGCAGCAACCGCCCGGAAGCACCGAGGCGATGGAACCGCGGCCCGACCACGGCGAGGAGAGCTACCGGGGCAGCGGCAAGCTGACCGGCAAGGTCGCGCTCATCACCGGCGCCGACAGCGGAATCGGCAAGGCGGTCGCCATCGCCTACGCCCGTGAGGGCGCCGACGTCGCGATCTCGTACCTGAACGAGCACGACGACGCCGAGGACACCGCGAAGTGGGTGCGCGAGGCGGGCCGCACGGCCCTCCTGCTGCCCGGCGACGTGTCCGACCCGCAGCACTGCCGCGACATTGTCGCGAAGACGGTCGAGGAGCTCGGCGGCATCGACGTGCTGGTCAACAACGCCGCCTTCCAGATGAACCACGAATCGCTGGATGAGATCCCAGACGACGAGTGGGACTTCACGATCGCGACCAACCTGTCCGCGTTCTTCCACCTCGCGAAGGCGTCGGTGCCGCACATGAAGCCCGGCGCGAGCATCATCGGGTCGTCGTCGGTCAACTCCGACATGCCCTCCCCGACGCTCCTGCCGTACGCGGCGACGAAGGCGGCCATCGCCAACATGACGGCGTCGCTCGCGCAGCTGCTCGGCGAGAAGGGCATCCGCGCCAACAGTGTGGCGCCCGGTCCGATCTGGACGCCGCTCATCCCCTCCACCATGCCGGAGGAGAAGGTGAGCCAGTTCGGCAGCGACACCCCGCTCGGCCGCGCCGGGCAGCCTGCGGAACTGGCGCCGGTCTACGTCCTGCTCGCCTCCGACGAAGGGTCGTACATCTCGGGCGCGAGGATCGCGGTCACGGGAGGCCGGCCCATCCTGTAGCCCGCAGAAACCACACACGAAACGACGGCGCCGGTGGAACTCCACCGGCGCCGTCGTCGTGTCGTAGGACGGGTCAGACCGTCTCGCCGCGGTCCACCTCGCCGCGCCAGGCGCCGGTCTCGGTGCCCTGCGACTCGATGAACTTCTTGAAGTTCTCGAGGTCCTTCTTCACCGCGTGGTCGTCGAGGCCGAACACGGAGCCGATCTTCTCGAGCGCGTCGGACGGCGCCCACTCCAGCTGCACGGTCACCTTCGTCTCGGCGTCGGAAAGCCGGTGGAACGTGACGACGCCCGCGTGCTCGGTGTCACCGGCCACGGACTTCCACGCCACGCGCTCGTCCGGGAGCTGCTCCGTGATGACGGTGTCGAACTGACGCTCCGCGCCGCCGATCTTCACGCGCCAGTGGTTGGTGGTGTCATCCACCTGGGTGATCTCCTCGACCTCGTCGAGGAAGTGGGGGAACGACTCGAACTGGGTCCACTGGTTGTACGCCGTGGTGACGGGGACGTTCACGTCGATGGACTGGGTCACTGCAGCCATTGCTGCTCCTTTCGCTGTCTTCTCGTTTCCGCGCCGACGGTAGGCCGGGCGACGGACGGGCTATAGGGCCTGGATTTCACAGGTGGATCGTGCGACGGGATGCGCTTCTCAGACCGACTGAGGGGGCCCTACCGGCCAGCGCAGCAGCGCGGCCGCCGGCGCGTCGTCCGGCAGCTCTCCGGGGGAGACGACCATCACGCGTGCGTCGGTCAGCACGGCGGCGCGGGCGATCGCCACGGACGCCGGCACGATGCCGAGCTCGCCCGCTCCGTAGTCCTGCTCGGGCGCGGAGGCGATCCACGGCTGGGCGTCGAGCGCGATGGCCCTCCGCTCCTGGTCGTGGGTGCGCTCCGCCTCCCGAGGAACGGTCACCAGCACGGTGTCCGCCTGGCTCTGCCCCAGCGCGTCGACCACCTCGCCGATACCGAAGGCTTCGCTGCGGCCCTCGCCCTCGGAGCGCGTGAAGATCCGCTCGAGAGCCGCCGTCTCCTCCTCTGCTGCCACGCGGGCCACAGCCGCCTCGAAGCGCCGGAACAGTTCCTCCTGATCGTCGCCCTGCGTCGCCTCCAGCTGCTCGGTGAAGAGCACATCCTTCGCGGCCTGAGGCAGTTCTTCCGTGAGGAGCTCGACGGCCCGGAGGTCGCCCGCCACCATGATCAGCCGGGGCCGGAAGCGCTCGACCAGCTCGCCGATCCGCTCCGCGACAGCGCGCTCGTTGTCCCGCCACGTGTCCTCGACGTAGTGCTGATAGCGCAGCTGGGCCCAGCCGCCCGAGGGGACCTTGTGCACGATGCCGTGCGAGGTGCCGTCCACGCGCTCGGGCTCGTCGGTCTGCTGCGCTTCCTCGCCGATGGCGGGGGCGTCCGCATCGTGCTGGAGGTCGGGGCGCCGGTGCCAGATCGTCGCGCCGTCCCGGGAGGCCTCCACGAGCAGTGCGTCGAAGCCGAAGGCGTCGCGCGCGAGCAGAGGGAGCGGGTCGATGACCGGCGCGTGCCAGGCCCAGCCGTCACGCGGGATGGCGCCGAGGATCACCTCGTCGACCTCCACCTGGCCTCCCCGCACTGCGATGAACCGGGCACTCGGGCTCGGGGTGCGGTAGTCCGTCAGGAGCGCGCCCTCAACGGCGTCGATGTCCGCGCGTGGAGCACCCTGCTGCTCCAGCGACTGCAGGAGCGAGCGGTGGCGCAGGTCGACCGTTCGCTGCGGGTCGTGCATGTCGCGCGAGATGTCGGCCAGCACGGTCGTCCACGGGCCGGGCTCGGCCAGCAGCCCGCCGAGGATGTCGCGGGCGCTCATCGGCCCTCCTCCCCGGCCGTCGATGAATCCGGCGAGTCGTCCGTCGATCCGTCCGTCGGCGTCTCCGTCGTGTAGGCGAGCGTGTCGGGGCCGGTTGCGCCCGGGTCGCCCCCGCCCTCCGCATCCACCACTCCGTCGCCCGCCGGGGCCTCGACCCCGTCGATCCCCGAGGCGGTGACCACTTCGGGGTCGTCCGTGTCGTCGGGCATCGGCTCGGTCTGCCGCCACTCCTCGACATGGCTCGGTCCGTGACCCTGCACGAAAGACTGCGCTTCGTGCTTGAGCTCCTCATCCTGGATGGGCCCGTGCTTGGTGTTTCCGCGTTCGGCCATGAGAACTCCTTCCGCGTCGTCGGCTCGATAAGCCGGGAACGTCACAGAAAGAACCACCGCACAGAAGCCCCTGCAAGGTCTTGCCACCCGGCGAGATGGGGGTAGGCGTGGACTCATCCGCCCGGAATGGAAGGAGAAGGACATGGCCGACCGGCCCATCCAGATCGACGTGCAGAAGTACCTGAGCGGGGTCGACTACCCCGCAGGCAAGGCCGACCTCGTCGGCACAGCGCAGGGTCAGGGCGCCCCGAAGGAGGTCATCGACGCGCTCGAAGGACTGCCCGACCGGCAGTTCGAGAGCCCGGTGCAGGTCACCGAGGGCATCAGCGGCAGCTGAGCGGGTACGGCCCGGCGCTCAGCCCCAGCGCCGGGCCGACCAGCGCTCGAACAGGCCGAGCAGCGAGTCGGTGATGATCCCCAGGATCGCCAGCAGGATGATCGCCAGGAACAGGCGATCCGTGCGGCCGTTGTTCTGCGAGTCGGTGAGCAGGAAGCCGAGCCCCATCGACGAGGCGATCAGTTCGGCGGCGACCAGGAACAGCCAGGCCTGAGCCATCGCCAGTCGCAGCCCGGAGATCACCGACGGCAGCACCGCTGGGAGTTGGACGGTGGTGAACAGCCGGACGCCGTTCAGCCCGAACGCGCGGCCCGCCTCGACCAGATGCCGGTCGACGTGCTTGAGCGCCGCCGACACGGTCGTATAGACGGGGAAGAACGCACCGATCGTGATCAGGATGATCTTGGAATCCTCACCGATCTTGAACCACAGGATCAGTAGCGGCACCCACGCGAGCGACGGCACGGCGCGGATCGCCGCGAGAGTCGGACTGAACAGCGCGTCGGACCACCGCGACAGTCCCACCAGGGCACCGAGCAGGAGACCGAGCGCAGCCCCACACGCGAACCCGATCAGGACGCGCTGCGTCGAGATCGCGACGTATTGACCGAGCAGACCCCGCTGCGCGAGGTCGACCGCGGCCTCCCACACCATCGCGGGCGAGGGGAGCTGCGACGACGTGAACGCACCGGAGGTCGACGCCAGCTGCCACACCACGAAGACGACGACGGGGATGAAAAACCCTGCCGCGATCCGCACCCCCCGGCGGGCCAGCAGGGGCGTGCGGACGTTCGCCGCGGCGACGGCCTCCGATGCGCTCTGAACGGTCATCCGCCCGTCAACCTCCGATGGCGCTCGGGTCGGCCTTCTTCGCGAAGGACGGGTCGAGCAGTGTGTCGAGCGCCTCGTCGATGTCGGACTGCGACTTCACGTCGTTCGACTGGACGAAGATCGGGCCGACCTTCTTCAGGACCGTGAGCTGGGCCTTCCCGGGGATGTTCGACACGTCCAGGTTGGTGCGCTCGGTGATCACCGTCGTGGCGACCGCAGGGTCGATGCCGGCGACATCCGAGAGGATCTTCGCCGTCTCGTCCTTGTGCTTCAGCGCCCAGCCGCGGGCGTACTCGTACGTATTCACGACGGTCTGCGCCACATCCGGCTTGGAGTCCAGGAACGACTCGGTCGCGTTCAGGAAGCCGTAGGTGTTGAACTTCACGTTGCGGTAGATGAGCTTCGCGCCCGACTTCTCGGCGTTCGCCATGATCGGGTCGAGGCCGCTCCACGCGTCCACCGAGCCGTTCTGCAGCGCGGCCCAGCCGTCGGCGTGCTGCAGGTTCTGGATGGTCACATCGCTCGCCGAGAGACCGTTCGCCTCCAGCGACTGCAGCAGGAAGAAGTACGGGTCGGTGCCCTTGGTGGCGGCGATCTGCTTGCCCTTGAGGTCCTTCACCGAGGTGATGGAGGAATTCGGGCCGACCACGATCGCCGACCACTCGGGCTGCGAGAAGATGTCGATGGTCTTGATCGCGGAGCCGTTCGAGCGGGCCAGCAGCGCGGCGGAGCCGGCGGTCGAACCGACGTCGATCGCGCCGGAGCGGAGTGCTTCGTTGGCCTTGTTGGAGCCGGCGGACTGCACCCAGTTGACCGTGATGTCCTGCTTCTTCAGCGCCTTCTCGAGCCAGCCCTCCTTCTTGATGACGAGGCTCAGCGGGTTGTACGTCGCGAAGTCGATGTTGAGCGTGCCGCCCTTCGTGACTCCGGCGCTGCTGGTCGCGCCGGCGGCGGAGCCCTCGCCGGCCACGCAGCCGGTCAGCAGCAGGCTGGCGGCAGCGACGATGCCGGCGGCGGCGGTCAGGGCGGTGGATCTGCGGCGCATGGGTGGCCTCTCTCGGGGTGTGGGGTGCTGTGTCTGGTGTGGGTGCTGCGGACGGTGCTGTGTGGTGCGGTCAGTATGGGAAAGCCGGGACGGCCGCGGCGTGCCGGTCGTCGTGGGCGCGGCCGTGGCGGTCGATGCCGAGGCCGTCGAGCAGGTCTGCGCGAAGCTCGGCAAGCTCGGCGGACCCGCGGTCGCGCGGCCGGTCGCCCGGCACGGTCGTGACGCTGACGATGGTCGACCCCGCGCGGTCCGGCTCGCCGCCGAGCAGAACGATGCGGTCGGCGAGCTGCAGCGCCTCATCCACGTCGTGGGTGACCAGCAGGATGGTGGTGGGCGCTGCGGCGTGGATGTCGAGCAGGAGGTCCTGCATCCGCATCCGGGTGAGCGCGTCGAGGGCGCCGAACGGCTCGTCCAGCAGCAGGACGCCCGGATTGCGAGCGAGCGCCCGGGCCAGCGAAGCGCGCTGGGCCATCCCGCCGGAGACCTCGCGCGGTCGGAGGGTGGCGGACGCGGTAAGCCCGACCAGCTCCAGAAGCTGTGCGACCCGCTCCCGCCCGGCCGCCCGGTCGAGGCCGCGCGGCAGGCCCAGGGCGACGTTGTCCGCGAGAGAACGCCACGGCAGTAGGCGTGGCTCCTGGAAGCCGACCGCGCACCGCGCATCCACCCCGGCCACGGCTGTCCCGTTGATGAGGGCGGTTCCCCCGGACGGGGCGTCGAGGCCCCCGGCGATGCGCAGCAGGGTGGACTTGCCGCAGCCGCTCGGGCCCAGGATCGCGACCACCTCGCCCGCGCGGACGCGGAGGGAGACGTCCCGCAGCACCGGTCGCAGTTCGGGGGCGGCCGACCCGCGACCGCCACGCCGGTTCGGTGTCGCGAAGGTGCGCGTGACGCCCGAGAACTCGACGGGGAAGGCGGTGGACGAAGAGGTCATCGTGCTTCGACGCTATCGACGCTGGGCGCGACCCCGCTGGCCCGCTGAAACGCGACGTAACGGAAGTTGCCGGGCCCCCGCTCGGGCGGTGGTCAGAAAGTGGCGCCCGGGACCCCGGAGATGACGAGAGCAGCCCCGCCCACCCAGACGCCGATGGCGAGCAGGATGCCGACGATCGGCACCCAGAAACTGATGCGGCGGCGGACCACCAGCACTATCGCAACGATCACGGCCACGAGGGTGACCGCCGCAGGGCCGAGGAGGGCCACCAGGAAGCCGGCGCCCATGCGGTCGGTGTCGCAAGCGGTCGCTCCGCCGCAGGGGTCGCTGGCGAACACCAGGAAGAACGCGGCGAAGGTGAGCACACCGGCGATGACGACCGCGAGGACCTGGAGGACGATCGAGGTCACCAGGTCCCACACGATCACCGGTCGACGCTGCGCGCCCGGTGGAGCCGGGTAGGCGGCCGGCGGCATGGCAGTCATCGTCGGGCGCTCGCCGGTCAGCCGAAGATCATCGGGCGGTCGTCGTCGTCTTCCTCGGCGGTGGCGACGGGAGCGAGCTCGACGAGGACGGGGACATGGTCGCTGGGCGCCGTGCCCTTGCGCTCGTTGCGGTGGATGCTCGCGCCGACCACCCGATCGGCGAACGCGCGGGAGCCCAGGATGAAGTCGATCCGCAGCCCCTCATTGCGGGGGAAGCGCAACTGCTTGTAGTCCCAGTAGGTGAAGCCGTCGGGGACGATCGGGCGGACGACGTCGCTCAGTCCCGCCTTCTCGAACGCCGCGAACGCGGTGCGCTCGGGCGGCGAGATGTGGGTCGAGAGGCCCGGGACGAGGGCCGGGTCGCCCACGTCGGAGTCGAGCGGCGCCACGTTCCAGTCGCCCATCAGGGCCAGCTGGAGGTTCGGGTCGTCCGCGAGCCAGCGTTCGGTGTCGGCGGCGAGGGCGGCCAGCCAGTCGAGTTTGTAGACGTAGTGCGGGTCGGTGAGCGCCCGGCCGTTCGGCACGTACAGGCTCCACAGCCGCACCCCCTCCACCGTCGCACCGATGGCGCGCGCCTCCTTGGGGAGGTCGGGGCCGTCGTGGTCCTTCAGGAAGCCCGGCATGTCGGGGAAGCCGATCGTGACGTCCTCGATGGGGAGCCTGCTGGCGATCGCGACGCCGTTCCACTGGTTGAGCCCGTGAAGCACGACTTCGTAGCCGGCCTCCTCGAACGCCGCATAGGGGAACTGTTCGGGCTTGCACTTGATCTCCTGCATGGCGAGGACGTCGACATCCTCACGCACCATCCAGTCGACCACCCGGCCCACACGGGTGCGGATCGAGTTCACATTCCAGGTGGCGACGCGCATGCCTCGATCGTATCGGCCGCCGCCGACGCCGCCCCGGCCCTCCAGGGACCGGCGCGAGTGCGTGGAGAGCAGACAACCTGTGGAGAACTCCCGGACGAAATGGCGTTCCCCTCTAGAATCGGGGATGTGACCGACGCACGACAGCAGCTCATCGACTACATCGCCGCCGAGGCCGTTTTCCACGGCGACTTCACGCTGACGAGCGGCAAGAAGGCGACCTACTACGTCGACCTCCGCAAGGTGAGCCTCGATCACCGCGTCGCGCCGCTGATCGGGCAGGTCATGATCGAGCTCATCCGCGACATCCCGGACGTCGTCGCCGTCGGCGGGATGACGATGGGCGCCGACCCCGTTGCCGCCGCCATCCTCCACCAGGGCGGCGCGCAGGGCGTCTCCTACGACGCCTTCGTCGTCCGCAAGGAGCCGAAGGACCACGGTCGTGGCAAGCAGGTCGAGGGGCCGGACCTCGAAGGCAAGCGCGTAATCGTGCTGGAAGACACCTCCACGACCGGCGGTTCGCCGCTCAAGGCCGTGGAAGCCCTGAAGAAGGTCGGAGCTGAGATCGCCGCCGTGGCCGTCGTCGTCGACCGTGACACGGGAGCGCGGGAGGTCATCGAAGGCGCCGGCTACCCGTACTACGCCGCCATCGGGCTGAAGGATCTGGGGCTGGCCTAGTGTCCGACGAGCGCGGGCGGCGTGGGGAGGACGGGGGACCTCCGCGAGACCCGGACGAGTCGCAGCCGGACGAGCCGGAATTCGGCAGCGCCGACTGGCTGTTCCAGCAGTTGGCGGAGGAGCGGACACAGGATGCGGAGGGCGCGGACACGGCCGAGGCCGAGGCCCACGTGGACGCCGACGCTGACGCTGACGCTGACGCAGAGCCTGCGCCCTTCGACGAGCTGCTCGGCCGCCCCACGCAGGAGCCGGTCCGTGAGGAAGAACCTGCCGCGGAGTTCCCGGTCGCTTTCAATTGGAACCTGACGCCGGGTGCCGGCGGGGACCCGCTGGTCGAGTCCGAGCCGGTACCCGCCGAGGAGTCTGAGCCGGAACCCGTCGAGGAGTCTGAGCCGGCGACGGAGGCAGCCGCACCCGTGACGCGCCCGGTCGAGCACACGCCTGCGCTGTTCGAACCGGTCGTTCCCGAGGTGCCTGAGCCCGAGCCCGAGCCCGATGATGGCGAGCCGTTCACACCGCCGGTGCGACGCTCCAACTACATCGAGCCCGTGACAGGGCCCGCCTCCACGGTTCCCACGCTGGAGCCCACGCCGCCCGTCGAGCCCGCTGAGCCCACTGAGCCCACCGCGGCCGGCTCGTGGGTCATCGAGCCCGAGCAGCCGACGCCTGCCGCGCCCGAGGAGCCGGAGCAACCCCGGAGCATCTTCGACGCGCCCGCGCCAGAGGATGAATCGGAATCCGGCGACGACGGGGAGCAGAGCCACGGTCTGGCGGCCCTGCTGGGATTCGGCGGTTCCGCGACGGATGAGCCGTCGGGCCGCTCGGTGATCGGAGACACGACGAGCGTCATCCCGCTCGACCCGGACTTCCGGATGCCGGAGGCGACCCCGCCACCGCCCGCCGAGCCACCGCCCGCCGAGCCGTCGAGCGCCGAGTCGCCGAGCGCCGAGTCGCCGAGCGTCGAGTCGCCGCCCGCCGAGCCGCCGCCCGCCGAGCCGCCGCCCGTCGAGCCGCCGAGCGTCCTGCCGTCCGAGCCCGACATCCCGGCGGCCGAGGCGGAGGTCGCGCTGGGCGGCATCCCGTCGCCGGCGACCAGCCCGATCGACGCCGAGAGCATCGCTGTCGCTTCCGAGCCGGATGGGCTCGCGCGGCTGTTCGGGGACGCGGCAGAAGAGCCGGAACGCGACGACACGTTCGCTGGCGACGGCCTCGGTGAGGCAGAGCTCGCGGGGGAGCCGGAACCAGAGCTCGAACCGGTACCCGAGGTCGAGCCGGAGCCCGAGGCGGAGCCCGAACCGGCGGCCGAGGCCGAAGGACCGCAGCTCGTGGCCACGACGCCGTTCACGGTGCCGCCCGCAGACGTGCACGCCGCTCGCGCGGCTCATGACGTCGACGCGACGAGCGCCCCGATCACCGCCTCCACCTCCGCCTCCACCAGCGCCGACGGCTCCGCCACCACGCCGCCGGCACCTCCCTCGGCACCCGGCCTCTGGGAGTCGCGCAACAACCGCATCCTCTTCACCGTCGTCGCCGCCCTGGCCGTCGTGCTCGTGCTGATCGGCCTCTTCGCGCTCGGGACGCGCATCCCCTCCTGGTTCGGCGCAGCGAAACCCGCTGCACAGCCGGCCGCATCCGCCACTCCGAGCGCCAAGACCACGCCGAGCCCCACGCCGACCCCCGTCCCGACCGTCACACCGAAGCCCGCCGCTGCTGTCGGCGCGGGCACGCATCCGTGGGACAGCCTCGGCGGAGGGGAGTGCATCCAGCCCTTCACGTCCGTGTGGGCCGAGGACTTCACCGTCGTCGACTGCGCCACTCCGCACACGGCACAGCTGGTCTACACGAACCTGCTCTCCGCCGATCCGGCCGCCCCGTACCCGGGACCGGACGCTCTGGCACAGCAGGTCCCCGGCCTCTGCACTGCGGGCGGCGTGATCGATCTGGGGGCGGCCGGTGCCTACCCGGACGTGCAGGTGACCGGCTCGTTCCCGGCGACCGAGCAGCAGTGGAAGGACGGCCAGCGGTCGTACTACTGCTTCGCGTCGCGGGTCAGCGGGCAGCCGCTCACGTCGTCGGTCGCCGGTCCCGGTCCGGGGTAGCCAGACCGCGGGTCAGGCGTCCGCGGCGGAGCCCAGCTCCCTCGCATACCGCGCGAGGGCTCGGGGCGGATTGAGTCGACGGGCGGACTCCAGGACGCCCGTCACGCTGTCCCGTTCCGGCAGCGTGACATTCACGACGACGGCCTCACGGGCCGCCCCGACGCCGAAGAATCCCTCGGCGTCCAGGTCGGCCAGCGCACCGATCATCGCTTCGAGCAACTCCTCGTTGACCGCCCGCGGGCGGTCGTACGGACCCCCGAACGCGTCGAAGAGCGGCTCCAGCCGGGCGAAGAGCTCGTCGCCGTACAGGTCGTACGGCGAGTCGTTCACCGACCACCGGAGGGTATCCTCCTCCACGTCCAGGCCCTCGGCGCGCGCCGCCTCCACCGCCTGTTGCAACCCTTCGTACGAGCACGCGGTCGGAACCGGCCGGTGAGCGAGCGAGGTCGTCCACAGCCCGAAATAGTAGAACGCCTCCGCCGGCCGCTCCTCACGCAGGGAGGACCAGGCCTGTCGCGCGGCATCCCGGAGGGCCGAGCGGATGCGCGCGATGTCGTCCACCATGTCCCCCGTGCGCCGCGGCGCGCGTCAGAGCTCGGTCTCGAACGGGTCGCGGACGACCAACTCGTCGACGCCGCGCAGCACCTCGTCGGGCCGGAACGGGTACCGCTCGATCTCGGCCGGGTCGCTGATGCCGGTGAGGACGAGGATGGTGTGCAGCCCCGCCTCGATCCCGGCGACGACGTCGGTGTCCATCCGGTCGCCGATCATGGCCGTGTTCTCGGAGTGGGCGCCGATGCGGTTCATCGCCGAGCGGAACATCATCGGGTTCGGCTTGCCGACGACGTACGGGTCGCGCCCGGTCGCCTTCGTGATCATCGCGGTGACTGCGCCCGTTGCCGGCAGCGGTCCCTCGGCGCTCGGGCCGGTGGCGTCGGGATTGGTGGAGATGAACCGCGCGCCCTTGCCGATCAGCCGGATGGCCTTCGTGATCGCGTCGAACGAGTAGCTGCGGGTCTCGCCGACGACCACGTAGTCAGGGTTCGTGTCGGTCATGATGAAGCCCGCCTCGTGGAGCGCTGTCGTCAGGCCCGCCTCGCCGATCACGTAGGCGCTGCCGCCGGGCATCTGCGACTTGAGGAAGTCGGCGGTGGCGAGGGCGGAAGTCCAGATCGACTCCTCCGGCACATCGAGCCCGGAGGTGCGCAGGCGCGCCGCCAGGTCGCGCGGCGTGAAGATCGAGTTGTTGGTCAGCACCAGGAACGGAGTCCCCTGGTCGCGCCACTGCTGGATCAGCTCGGACGAACCGGGCAGCGCCTGGTTCTCGTGCACGAGGACGCCGTCCATGTCGGTGAGCCAGCATTCGATCTCGTCGCGACGCGTCACGTGGACCCCTTTCACCAGGAAGCGGATGCGTCCAGCTTAGGGGCCGTCCCCCGGACGCAGTGAGGCGACGGGCGCTGGTGGATACGCTGAACGAGTGGATGAGACGCCGAACCCGACGCACGAGCTGACGACGTACGGCGTGGGGCCGTGGCCGGGGGAGTGGCCGGACGACCCGCGATACGACCACGAGCTGCTCCGGCACGGCGACACCCGCAACGTGGTCGACCGCTACCGCTACTGGACCATGGAGGCGATCGTCGCCGACCTCGACCAGCACCGCCACCCGTTCCACGTCGCCATCGAGAACTGGCAGCACGACATGAACATCGGCTCGATCGTCCGCAGCGCCAACGCGTTCGCGGCCGACACCGTCCACATCATCGGCCGGCGGCGCTGGAACAAGCGCGGCGCCATGGTGACCGACCGCTACCAGCACGTGGTGCACCACGACGACGTCGACGGCTTCGTCGCGTGGGCGCGCAGCGAGAAGCTGCCGGTGATCGCGATCGACAACGTGCCCGGGTCCGTGCGACTCGAGACCTTCGCGCTGCCTCTCCACTGCGTGCTGCTGTTCGGGCAGGAGGGGCCCGGGCTGTCGGAGCGGGCGCTGGAGGCGGCGGATGCGGTCGTCGAGATCTCGCAATTCGGCTCGACCCGGTCGATCAACGCCTCGGCGGCGGCGGCGATCGCCATGCACGCGTGGGTGCGCCGGCACGTGCAGTTCTCCTAGCGGGATGCGCTGGCGCGCTACCGGTTGATGCGCCGCCAGACGAGTTTCAGCGCCGACCAGTCCGTGTCGAGAGCGGCGACCTTCACGTCGACGAGTCCGCGGGCGAGTGCGGCGTCGCGGATGAAGTTCTCGTCGATGTCGCTGACGTGTCCTCCGGCCTTGCGCGGCCAGGACACCCAGAGCATCCCGTCGGGCCGGATGTCCTCCCCGAGGGCGTCGAGTTCGGCCAGGATCTCGCCGGCGCTCCGGTAGAACGCGAGGATGAGTCCCCGTGCGCCCTCGTCGGCCCAGACGACCTCCGGGCCGTCCTCCAGGGGGATGCGCCAGCCCTCATCGGCGTGGAGCACCGTTGCCCGCATCCCGGGCTTCAGGCCGAGCTTCTTCCAGAGCGGGGTGCCCGAGTATCCGGCCATGCCGGACGACCCGGTTGCGGTGGGCGTCATCCATGCCACCCGGCGTCGTCGGCGATGCGCTGGATCGCCTCGGCGTCAAGGTCGTAGACGAGTTCGCCGTCGTCCGGAGCCGGCGCGGTCACCATGTGTGCCCGCATCGGTCCGTCCTCCGGCAGCTGGATCCATGCGAAACCCGCCCCGCGGACGGCCCGTTCGTGCGGTGCCGGCCACAGCACGTCGGTCGTGTTGGCGACCGCCGGCGCGACGACGACCGGGATGCCCGCAGGTCCCGCTTCCGTCACGAGGCCGTGGTGGTAGTGCCCGGCCAGGATGAGGCGCACATCCACATCCCCGTCGCTGCACACGTCGAGGAGCGGCTGCGGGTCGACCAGTCGCAGCGGCTCGAACAGCACGGTCGTCGGACTCACCGGCGGGTGGTGGAGCACGACGACGGTGCCGCGCTCGGACGGCGTCGCCAGCAGGTCGCGCAGCCGGTCGAGCTGGCTCTCGTCGACCTGCCCATAGCCAGCCTGCGGCACGCTCGTGTCGACCGTGACGACGCGGAACCCGCGCACGGTCGTCTCCGTCTCTCGTGCGCCGAGCACCTCTTCGAAGGCTTCAGGCGCGTCGTGGTTGCCCATCGCGTAGACCAGTGCGGCGCCGCGTTTGGCCGCCCACGGCTCGAGCGTGGCCGCGAGCTTGCGGTACGACTCGGCGCTCCCGTCGTCCGACAGGTCGCCCGAGACGGCGACGAGGTCGACGCGGGGCAGCGAGGCCGCGCGGGCGAGGACCCGATCGAGTGCGGCCAGCGTGTCCACGATCCCGTACTGCAGCCGGCCGTCTCCGTAGAGGTGCGTGTCGGAGAGGTGCAGGATGCGCAGCGTTTCTGTCACGCCGCCACCCTAGCGCCGGCCACCGTCGCTCACTCGGTGTCGAGCGCCTGAATGATGGCGTCCACCGCGGTGATGAGGTTGTGCAGCGCCTGCCGTTCGATGGAGTCCTCGGACAGCTTCTGGATGTCGTAGCTCGCGGCGCTCGCCGCCTGGCGCGCCTGCGCGAGCGCCGCCTGCACTTCGAGATCGGCCATGGTCGTCCTCCTGAGGGTCGTCTGCTGGTGGCGTCACCCTAGCGCCGGTGGCGGCCCGCCCACCAGGGGTGCGCTGCGGCTACCCGATGAGCGACGGACGCAGGTCGCGCAGGGTCCGGAAGTGGGTCATCCGCGTGACACCGATCGCCGAGACCAGCAGGGCGATGAGCATCCACAGGGCGAGCACCCCCGCGTCCGCCCAGGCGGTTGCCGGGTTGCCGCCGTACATCAGCTGACGGATGCCGTCCACCGCGTACGACATCGGCAGCGCGTGGTGCAGCGCGGCGAGCGGACCGGGCAGCGTCTGCCACGGGAACGTGCCGCCCGCGGTGACCAGTTGCAGCACCATCAGTACCAGGCCGAGGAACTGCCCGACGCTTCCCAGCCACACGTTCAGCGCCAGGATGATGGCCGCGAAGGTGATGGATGCGAGCCCCATCAGCCCGTACATCCCGAGCGGATTGTCGATCCGGAAGCCGAGCGCGCCCGCCACGATCGCGAATAGCCCGATCATCTGCACAGCGCCCAGGAGCCCTGGGGTGAGCCAGCCCGCGAGGGTGATCTTCACGGGCGAGTGCAGTGCCGTGATGGCGCGGCGGGACACCGGCTTCACGATGAGGAACAGAGCGTAGATGCCGATCCAGGCCGCAAGCGACACGAAGAACGGGGCGAGGCCCGCGCCGTAGGTGCCGGCGGAGGTGATCGAGTCGTTCTTGAGGTTCACCGGGTCGGCGATGGTCGACGCCTGCTTGCTCTGCAGGCTGGGGGAGTTGTCCGGGATGCGGTCGACACCCTCCTTCAGCCCGTCCCGCAGCTGAGCGGTGCCGTCGTGCAGGGTGGTGAGCCCGTCACGCAGTTGCGCCGCTCCGGTCGCCGCCGTGGAGGCGCCGGACGCGAGCTGGGACGCGCCTGTCGCGGCCTGCTGAGAGCCTGACGCGACCTGCGAAGCGCCGCCCGCCACCTGGTCGGCGCCCGCGGAGAGCTGGTTGATCTGGCCGACGGCGCCCTGGATCTGGCTGTTGCCGGACTGCACCTTCGTGTCGAGGTCGCCGAGCACTGTCTTCACCTCGGCGAGCTGGGCTTCGGTGGCTCCGGCCGCGGCCAGCCGATTCAGCAGGTCCTGCTGTGCCGCGGGTGCGGCTGCGGCGATCTGGGCTGCTGCGGCTCCCGCTTCATCCGCCTTCGCGGCGAGCTGTTGATTGCCTGCGGCGACCTGCGCCGCCCCGTCGCTGACCTGCTGTGCGCCGGAGGCCAGCTCGCCGAGCTTGCCCGCCAGCTCCTGCGAGCCGGACGCGAGCTGCGATGTCCCGTCCGCCAGTTGTGCCGCTCCCGTCTGGGCGCTGGCACTCCCGTCGACCAGCTTGTTCGCGCCATCCACCGCGGTGACGAGGTTGGAGCGGATGTCCGCGAGGCCGATGAGGAACTGCTTCGCCGCCTGCTCGTTGACCTGCTTGACGATCGACGTGCGGATCTTCTCCGCGGCCTGCGTGCCGATGGTCGAGGCGAGGTAGCTGTTGGTGTCGTTGGTCGTCAGGGTGACGACGGCGCGGTGCGGGCTCGTGCTGGACGCCGAGGCGAGGGCCGACGAGAAGTCTTTCGGGAAGGTGATGCTGAAGTCGTACTTCGAGTCGTCCACGCCACGTGCCGCAGAGCTCTTCTGCACGCGGTGCCACTGGAACGAGCCGTCCTCGATGAGCTGGTCGGCGACGTCATCCCCGTAGTTCACGGTCTTCCCGTCGACGGTCGTGCCCGCGTCGTCCACGACGATGGCCGCGGGGATGCGGTCGAGGTTCGCGTACGGGTTCTGGTTCGCCCACAGGTAGAGGCCTCCGTAGAGCACAGGGACGCACATCAGGGCGACGAGCGCCACGATGGACATGGGGTTCGCCGTGAGGCGGCGGAACTCCGCCGCGATCATCTGCGGGATCTTCACACGCCCTCCTCGAGGGGCTCGGTCACGATCAGGTCCGGGAGCTCGTCAGTGTCGTCCCGGCCGGGGTCTTCGTCGAAAGTGTCTGGCCCGGTCTCGCCGAAGCGCTCGACCAGGGAGGCGGCCGCGATGGCCGCAGCGGAGGCGTCGCCGGCGACGACCAGCACGGCCTTGTCGCGCCCGGCGACCTCGCGGGCGAACCGCCACCAGTCGACCGGGTCGCCGCCGTGCCGGTCGGGCGAGACGATGACCAGCGCATCCACGCCCTTGCGGAGGAGCGCGAGCTCGGCGAGGAGGCGGATGCGGACGGTCGGCGGCACGGTGCCGATGGAGTATCGCGCCCACTCGGAGGCGCCGAGGTCGCGCAGGCAGCGGTTGACAGCGACGGGATGCGACGGGCGGCCCGCGAACATCAGTTCTTCCGCGACGATCCCGGCGACCGTGACGTCAGGGGCGGGCTCGGAGACGTCCGGCGCGTCGATGAGGGCGATCCGGCGGCGCATAGCCGCGTAGTCGGTCGTGCCGTCGATCGTGACGGTGCCGGCGTCGGGACGCATCCTCCCGGAGGCGATCAGCCCGAGCACGGTGGGTCGCTGCTCCGTCTCGGCGCGCGCGAGGGAGGCGCGGCCGGTCTCAAAACTCGCGGAGGTGGGCGGCAGAGCGGCGCTCTTCGGCCCCTTGGCGACCTTCTGCAGTTCGACCTTCATCGGGCCTGTCCTCCGGTCTCGTCGGTGTGCTCCGCCGCTCGGAACGCCAGTTCGGGGCTGGATGCGATCAGGTCGCCCGCCTCGCGCCAGCCCATCCCGGCGGCGCTGAGCCCGGCCAGCATGACCAGCCGATGGCCGGCCGAAGGGCTGAGTCGTGCGCGCGTGGCCTCGTCGAGCACCGAAACCGCGGCGTTCTCGATGAGGCGGGTGACGGTCTCGCGGTCGAGGTCGGTGCGGATGCGGCCCGACTCCCTGCCCCGGCCCACGGTCTCGCGCAGCCGCTCGCGCGCCGGGTCGAGCGCAGTGCCGACCATCTCGCGGTGCGGTCCGCGGACGGCGAGCGCCGCGCTCACCCGCACATGCTCGACTTCGGCCCACAGCGTGGCACCGAACAGGGCGATCTCGACCAGGGGGTCGGGATGCGACACCGGGTCGAGCAGGACGGCGAGGCGACGGGCGCCGCGCGTGAAGACTTCGACGAGCAGTTCGTCTCGGGTGGCGAAGTGCCCGTAGACCGCGCGGCGACTGAGGCCGGCGCGCGCGGCGATGCTCTCGAGGGACGCGTCGATGTCCTCGTTCAGGGCGACGGCGGCGGCCTGGAGGATGGCCTCGCGGTTGGCGGTCGCGTCGCGCCGTGGAGCGCGTGTTGTCGGGGTGGGCATGACTCCATCGTACGCTTCTTGCACATCGGTGTGCAACTTAGCGACGAGTGCTGCGGCAGCGACCGAGGTCGGCCGTCGCTACCGCCCAGCGCGCTCGCCCGTGTCGAGCAGCCCCCTCCTGAAGCCCTCGGCGACCGCAGCAGCACGGTCGCCGACGCCGAGCTTCGTGTAGACGCTGAGCAGGTGGGTCTTCACGGTGGCCTCGCTGAGATGCAGCCGTGCGCCCGCGTCGCGGTTGGTGGCGCCGTCGGCGACCAGGGCGAGCACTTGCAATTCGCGGGGGCTGAGCAGGCTCGACTCCGGGGTCCGCACCCGATCGACGAGACGGGAGGCGACGGAGGGGGCGAGCGAGGAGTGGCCGGCGACCGCCGCGTGGACGGCGCGGAGGAGTTCGTCGCGGGGGACGTCCTTGAGGAGGTATCCGGTTGCGCCGGCCTCGATGGCGGGAAGCACGTCGGCCTCCGAGTCGTAGGTCGTCAGCACCACGACGCGGGCCGCGACCCTGAGGCGATGCAGTTCGCGGATCGCGGTGACCCCGTCGGTTCCCGGCATCCGCAGGTCCATGAGCACCACATCCGGCTCCAGCGCACGCGCGAGACGCACCGCTTCCGCGCCGTCGGACGCTTCGCCGACCACCTCGATCCCCGGGTCCGAGGAGACCATGCCGACGATGCCGTCGCGCACCACGGGATGGTCGTCGGCGACGAGCAGCCGCACCGGCGGAGTGACGCCATCGGCCGGGCTCACCGCGGCACCTCCGCCCGGATCGTGGTTCCGCGTCCCGGAGCCGAATCGACGACGAGGTCGCCGGCCAGGGCGGCGATCCGCTCGCGCATCGCGATCAGGCCGAAGCCGCCGCCTCCGTAGCCGGCCGAGGCGACTACGTCCTTCGCCGACTCGAATCCGCGGCCGTCGTCGCGCACTTCGAGTCGCACGGCGCGCGGGTCGTGCCGCAGGGTGACGGCGACGCGCTCGGCGTGGGCGTGGCGTTCCACATTGGCGAGCGCCTCCTGGGCGGTGCGCAGCAGCGCGACCTCCGCCTCCGTCGTCAGCAGCCGGGCGTCGGCACTCACCCGCACATCGACCGGGATGCCGGTGCGGCCGGACCAGCGGCGCGCGGTCTCGGCGATGGCCTCGGGCAGTCCGACCGCATCCAGGGCGGCGGGGCGAAGGGCCCGCACCGACCGCCGGGCCTCGGCGAGGCCGTCGCGGGCCAGGGCGAGGGCGGCGTCGGTGTGATGGCTGCGCGCCGCATCGTCCGGAGCGTGCTCGGCCGCCTGCAGTTGCGCGACGATCCCCGCGAAACCCTGGGCGAGCGTGTCGTGGATCTCGCGCGCCAGCCGTGCCCGTTCCGCCTCCGTGGTGGTCACCATCAGCTGCTGGTGGGAGAGCCGGAGACCCCAGGCCAGGCCGCACATCGCGACAACGTTGACCGTCACCACGAGCAGGCGCCCGAGGGTCCCCGCGACCCCGGAGCCGAACCCCGATCCCTGCGCCAGCCCGGCGACCACAGCGGTCGCGCCGACCGAGAGCAACTCCCACGGCCACGGCACCAGCGAGTAGGCGACCGAGAACGTCGCGATGGTGAGGAACGCGAAGGAGGGCTGGAGCAGCACGAGCGCGAAGTTGATGCCGATGAGCCCGGTCATCAGAATCCCGATCGTGACGGGGCGGCCTCGCCACGGGGTCGGGACGTCGCGCAGCACGATCAGCAACAGTGCGTAGCCGGCGCAGAGCAGCAGTTCCGGGACCAGCTCGGCCTGGTCGCCCCATTGCACGCCGAGCACGAAGGCGACCAGGATCCCGAGCACGACGTAGGGCGCGACCGCGAGCACGGCCCGCCAGCGCGGATCGACCATAGGCAGACCCTACGCGCGCCGTGGGAAGTGGGCACGCATCCTGGGAAGGTTCATCAGGACGGCGGCGGGCAGCACGAGCACACCGCAGACGGCCTGCTCGACGCGCACCCAGCCGGGGAGGAAGCCCGGAATCGACACGATCACGACGACGGCCGCCACCACGACCACGCTGATGATTCGCAGGCGCAGCCAGGCCGGGCGCGAGCCACGGGACGCACTGACCGCGATGGCGTAGAGGACGATCGCGCTGCCGAGCACCAGGGAGCAGCGGACCCAGACGGCGGTGTCGATCGAGTTGCCCAGCATCGACAGGGTGATGAGTGCGGCGATCATCACCAGGCTGACCACGCCGAAGCCGGCAAGGAGGGCGAGGATCGGACGGAAGGCGGAGCGGCGCGCCGCGGCGGCCGTCGGCGCGGCTTCGGCCACGCCTGGCGGGGGGAACGTGTTGGTCATGTCCTCAGGGTCGCGTGGAACGCCGCATCCCCGTATCCATCGTCCGGCCCCACTCCGTCATCGAACGGTGGATGCGCGGGTCACGCTGGGCATGAGCTCCCTCAGCGGGACGTTCCGCCGCGCGGCCACGGCGGCGAAGGTCAGCGCGAGGCCGCCGACAGCCCAGACGAGGAGCAGGCCGACCGCGCCCCACGCCGCCGGCGCATCGCCCACCGCGGCCGACCGCACCAGTTGCAGGGCGGGCGCGGTCGGCAGCACTCCGGCGAGTCCGGACAGCGCCGGTGGGACGGTCGACGAGAACCCGGCGACCAGGGCGATGAGCCCGATGGCGAGCGCGATCAGCCGCCCGACGCCACCGAACGCCGCCGCCAGAGCCTGATTGAGGATGCCGAACACGGCCCCGACGAACGCCGCCGCGAGCGCGAACGCGAGCCACAGGTCGGGGCGAAGCCCGAGAGCGAATTGCGCGGCACCCGCGACGATCACGCCCTGCCCGGCCCCGATCAGTGCGACGATTCCCGCCGACCGGAGCGCGATCTCCGCGGAGGGAGCGGTCGTCATCAGGAGTCGCGACGGCACGGCCCGGCGAGCGAGCGCGGTGATGAGCCCGCCCAGCCACAGCGCGAGCACCACGAACAGCGGAAGGGACGCGATGCCCGCGGGCGGCGGCTTCTGCTGGGTCAGCACCGGCTGGGCGGCCACTGCCGAGAGCGTGGTGATGTCGCTGTCCGAATAGGTGGGGATCGATCCGGCCGCCTGCTGCAGTCCCGAGGAGAGCTGTGCAGCCCCCGACGCGGTCTGCGCGGCGCCGGACGCGGCGGAGGCGGCTCCGTCGCTCACCTGCGCGGCCCCGGCGGCGGTCTGCGCGGCACCCGCGGCCACCTGCGTGGCGCCCGAAGCCGACGCGTCGATGCCGTCGACGATCTGCGGGGTTGCCGTGGCGAGGGCCGCGTTGCCGGCGGCGAGCTGATCCGTCGCGCCCGCCAGGGCAGCGGCATCCCCGTTCGCGGTCTGCAGGCGGGCGAGCGCCGCGTTGGCCCGGGAGCACAGCGCGGCGGGCCCTGTCGCGCAGAGTTCGGCCACCACTTGCGTGAACCGGGTCGTCGCGTCCGCGGCCCCGGCGGCGGCCTGGTCGGCGACGGAGGCGAGGGCGGCCGACCCCGCGGCCAGGTCGGCGGTCTGGCTCGGAAGGGCCTGTGTGCCTGAACTCAGGACGTCCAGTCCTGAAGACAGGGACTGCGCTCCGGCAGACAGGGCTTGCGCTCCTGAATTCAGGGAGGCCGCGCCGGTCGCGAGCGTCTGCGTCCCGCTCGCGAGCGAGGCCGCGCCGGAAGACAGGCTCTCGGCTCCGGTCGCCGCTTGCCCGATCTGCTGGTCGATCGTGTTGAAGCCCGCGTACACGTTCTGCAGGTACTGGACGGTCAGCTGCCGGTCGAGGGAGGCGGTGGCCGCCTGGGTGACGGCCGCGGTCAGCGCCGGGTCGATCAGGGACGCGGCCGGGCTCGTCCGCACGGTGACCGTCGCGTGCTCCGCGCTCGCAGCTGGGCCGCCGATCGAGGTCGCGTCAGCCGAGAACGAAGCCGGGATGGTGAGCACAGCCGCGTACGCTCCGCTGGCGAGCCCGCTGGTCGCGTCGTCGTCGTTGGTGAGGACCCACGTGAAGTTCGAGGAGCCGTTCGCCGGCGGCGCCTCAGCTGCGGTTGAGGAGGAGCCAGAGGAATCCGTCACCGAGATCGAGCCGCCCGAGATGAGGGCGCCCGCGAACTGTCGCCCGAGCGGAACGGTCTTCCCGTTGACCGTGACGGGTGTGTCGTCGTTGACCACGGCCGCCGTCACGCGATCGAGGTGCTGGCCGGGCGCGAGCAGCCCCCAGGTGAGCGCGGCCGTCACGAGCAGGGGCGCCAGGGCGAGTCCGACGAGGGTCAGCGCGCGCGTCCTCTCGCTCCCGGCGTGGGCGTCGAAGGGCGTGTGGGTCATGGGATGCGCTCCCGTTCGTTCGGTTCGTCCAGCGGTTCCGGGTCTGCCGACAGCAGGTCGGCCACGGCGGCCTTCCTGCTCGCGCCGAGCACGACGGCGACCCTGTCGAGCAGCGCCCCCTGAAGCAGTGCGGCGAGCCGTTCCCGCTCCTCGCCGGTGACCGTCTGCGCCCCGTCGACGACGAGGACGGCGGGCGGCCCGCGGAGCGCGACCCGCACCGCGTCCGCGGCGTCCGTGGTGCGGTCGAGCAGCACGACCCCCACCCGCCCGCGCACGTCGGCACGCCGCGCCGGAAGGAGAAGACCCGCGACTTTGAGCCGCCCGGCCGCGAGGGGGATGCGTCCAGCGATCGCCAGGCACAGCGCCGTGTGCTCGCGGTCGGCGACGATCAGCGCCTCGCCCGGCATGAGCAGCGCATCCACTGGCCCGGAGCCACCGGCGCGGACGCCCTCGGCGGCGACGGCGAACGCTTCGTCGGGCACGGGCCAATCGGCGGCCTCCAGCTCGGAGCGCAGCCCCTCGCCCTCGATGTCGAAGTGCGGCAGAGCGCGGTCCAGCCAGCGCGGCATCCACCATGCCGCCCCGCCGAAGAGCACAAGAACAGCGGGGATGAGCGTCATGCGCACGACGAAGGCGTCGATCGCGACGCCCACCGCGAGGCCCAAAGCGATCGGCTGGATCGAGGCGTCGCCCTCGGGGATGAACGCCGCGAACACGGCGAACATGATGATCGCGGCGGCCGTCACGACACGGGCGGACCCGACGAAGCCGTTGTGGATGGCATCGCGCGGCGCATCGCCGAGGATGTGGCGCTCGCGCATCCTGCTGGCCAGGAACACCTCGTAGTCCATGGCCAGGCCGAACAGCACGCCCATCAGGATGATCGGCATGAAGCTGATGATCGAACCGAGGTGGGCGACGTGCAGCGGACCGGCGAGGAACCCGTTCATGAACACCAGGCTCGTGATTCCGAACGCCGCCCCGATGCTCAGCAGGTAGCCGAGCGCCGCGGTGACCGGCACGACGATGGAGCGGAACACCATCGCGAGCAGCACGAGCGACAGGCCGACCACGAGCAGGGCGAACGGGAGGAGTGCGCCGGCCAGCCGCGCCGAGATGTCGATGCCCGCGGCGGTGTAGCCGGTCACCGAGAGGTCGATGCCGTACTCGCGCTCGAAGTGGTCGTGCAGCGAGCGCAGGGTCGCCACGAGCTCCTGCGTGCGTTCGGAGTCCGGAGCGCCGTCCGGGATGACCTGCACGATCCCGGTGTCGCCGTCCGGATTGGGGGTCGCTAACGGCACCGCCGCCACGCCCGGCACGGACCTCAGCTCGTCGGCCACGTCGGTGATGAGCCCCACGGGGTCGGTGCTGCCGATGACGGAGCCGGTGACGACGAGCGGCCCGTTGTATCCCGGCCCGAAATGCTCCGCCACCAGGTCGTAGGTGATGCGGGCCGGCTCGTCCTCGCCGAGAGATCCGGCGTCCGGAAGGGAGAGCCGGAGTTGGGCGGCGGGCAGCGCGAGGGCGCCCAGGGCCGCGATCACCACGACGATGGTGAGCACGGGGATGCGCGTCACCAGGCGCACCCAGCCGCGGGCGACGGGATGCTCGGAACGGGGCCGCCGTGGACGCGCCGGCCGGCGCCGACCATGCGGGGGCGCCCCCTCCGCAGCCCCCGGCCGGAACCGCTTCGCCACGATCCGCACCCCCGCGAACCCGAGCAGCGCCGGCGTCAGCGTGAGCGCGACGAGCACCGCGACGGCGACCGCCAGCGCCGCCGCCACGCCCATCGTCGTCAGGAACGGGATGCGCGCCACGGCCAGCCCGAGCAGCGCGATGATGACGGTCACCGCCGCGAACACCACCGCCGAGCCCGCAGTGGCGGTCGAGCGGGCGGCGGACTCCTCCGCATCCAGCCCCTCCTTCACCTGCTCCTGGTGTCTGGAGATGATGAAGAGGGCGTAGTCGATCCCGACCGCCAGCCCCAGCATCAGCGCGAGCAGCGGGGTGGTCGAGGCGACCGTGAGCCAGTGGGTCGAGATGAAGATCGCCGACAGCGACAGGGCTGCGCCGAGGACCGCGGTCAGCAGCGGCATCCCGGCGGCCACGAACGAGACGAACGTCAGCACCAGGACCACGAAGGCGACCGCGAGACCCAGCAGCTCCGTCACGCTGATGCCTGCAACGGACGAGGAGAACACCTGACCGCCGACGGCCACCTGCGACCCCGGCGGAAGCGACTTCTCCAGCGACGAACCCGCCGCCTGCAGCGCCGCGCTCGTGCTCGGGAGCACCTGCGTCGTCGGCACCGACAGCTGGATGGGCACCAGCACCGCGGAGGCATCGGCGCTGACGTTGCCCGTCGACGGTCCGGAGTACGGGGACGAAGCCGCCGTGACCTGCGGAATGGCCGCCAGCTCGGTGACCGTGTGCTCGACGGCGGACTCGAATCCGGCCTCCTCTACGCTCCCGCCCTTCGGTGCGACGGCGACCAACTGCGCCGACGCCCCGCTCACCTCCGGGAACGTGCGAGCCAGGGCATCCAGCGCGTTCTGCGACTCCGTGCCGGGGATCGTGAACGTGTTGTCCGTGCCGTGGCTCAGCAGGCCCGCCGAGACGATCAGCAGGGCCAGCAGGATGAGCCAGCCCGCTACCACCCGCCGGCGCGCGCGGTACGCGTACCGACCCAGGCGGTACAGCAGGGACGACATCGCGCTCAATGTAGGACCGCACCGGGCCCCGCGACAATAGCGGGTGTCCGGCCGAAAATGGCCGTCACGATAGGATCGAGTGCGACGGTCGTCCGCGTGGCGCCGACGCGTTCCATCCATCGAGAGGACTCCAACGTGCCCGCGATCGTGATCATCGGCGCCCAGTGGGGCGACGAAGGCAAAGGCAAGGCGACCGACGTCCTGGGTAGCCGTATCGACTACGTCGTCAAGTTCAACGGCGGCAACAACGCCGGCCACACGGTCGTCATCGGCGACGAGAAGTACGCCCTGCACCTGCTGCCGTCTGGCATCCTCACCGAGGGCGTCACGCCGGTCATCGCGAACGGCGTCGTCGTCGACATCGAGGTGCTCTTCGAAGAGCTGGATGCGCTCATCGCGCGCGGCGTCGACGTCTCACGCCTCAAGGTCAGCTCGAACGCGCACGTGATCACCTCGTACCACCGCACCATCGACAAGGTCACCGAGCGCTTCCTCGGCAAGCGCCAGATCGGCACCACCGGCCGTGGCATCGGCCCGACCTACGCCGACAAGATCAACCGCGTCGGCATCCGCATCCAGGACCTCTTCGACGAGAACATCCTGCGCCAGAAGGTTGAGGGCGCACTCGACCAGAAGAACCACCTGCTGGTGAAGGTCTACAACCGCCGCGCGATCACGGTCGACGAGGTCGTGGAGCAGCTGCTCGAGTACGCCGAGCGCCTGCGCCCGATGGTGGTCGACAGCTCGCTGCTGCTCAACACCGCCCTGGAGGACGGCAAGTACGTCCTGTTCGAGGGCGGCCAGGCGACGATGCTGGATGTGGACCACGGCACGTATCCGTTCGTCACGTCCTCCAACTCCACCGCCGGCGGCGCGGCGACCGGCTCCGGCATCGGGCCGAACCGCATCGACCGCGTCATCGGCATCGTGAAGGCCTACACGACGCGCGTCGGCGCCGGCCCGTTCCCGACCGAGCTGTTCGACGAGTGGGGCGAGTTCCTGCGCGAGCGCGGCTTCGAGTTCGGCACCACCACCGGCCGTCCGCGCCGCACCGGTTGGTACGACTCGCCGGTCTCCCGCTACACCGCCCGTGTGAATGGGGTGACCGACTTCGTGCTCACGAAGCTCGACACGCTGACCGGCATCGAGCGCATCCCGGTGGCCGTCGCCTACGACGTCGACGGCGTGCGCCACGACGAGGTGCCCGCGTCGCAGAGCGACTTCCACCACGCGACGCCGATCTACGAGGAGTTCCCTGGCTGGACCGAGGACATCAGCGGCGCCCGCGCCTTCGAGGATCTCCCGCAGAACGCGCAGGACTATGTGCTCGCCCTGGAGCGCCTCTCCGGCGCGCGCATCTCGGCGATCGGCGTCGGCCCTGCCCGCGACCAGATCATCGTCCGCCACGACCTGATCGACTGATCCCAGCCCATCCAGTTGACACGACACGCCGTCACGCCGCCTGGCGCGACGGCGTGTCGTGTCAACTAGGCGTCAGAACCAGGTGCTGAGGCGCGGGGGAACCTGCGTGCGGAACAGGCGGTCGAGGGCGGCGGCGTCGCCGTGGATGCGCCCGGCGACGGCCAGGCCGCGCGCGACGTCGTGGCCGAGGTAGACGCTGCCGAGAGCGTTCACGGGCAGCGTGACGTCGGCCGGGTCGTCGGTCGCGACGACGGACGCGCGTCCGTCGGTCACGGTGAGCCGGAACCGGCCCGCCGCGAGACCGAGGTCGTCCGCCACCTCCAGCACCAGAGAGCCGTCGCGCTCGTAGGTCCGCGCTTCCAGGGCGGCCCGGACGTCGAGGATGCGCACCCACAGGTGATCCTCGACGGCCGTCACCGTGGCGCCGCGGATGTCTGACACGAGAGCCGGGAGCGGCTCGTCGACCCCGCGCGTCCAGATCTTCACGGAGGCCACCAGGTCGAGCTCGAGCAGGAACCGCCAGAGCGCGGCGAGAGCCTCGTCGGTCGCCGCCGCGAGGTAGTTCACCTCGACCGTGTGGCGGGTGAAGTCGTCGTCGCCTTTCACGGTGTACGAGACGAAGCCCTCCGGCTCGCCGTCGACGGAGTCGTAGCGCACGAGGCGGTACTTGTCCGCCTCCGAGTTGCCCTTCAGCGGGCCGATCAGGCGGTGCGCCAGGTACGGCTCGAGTCCGATCTCGCCGGCTCGGCCGGCCATGACGTTCTCGAGTACGCGCTCCCCGGTCTCCCGGTACTCCTCGGGCTCGGCGAACGACAGCCGCCCGGTCGTCTCCGAGCCCGCCCAGCGCACCCGCTTCGTGTCGACGGACCACGCCGTCGCATACGTCGCCGGGCCGAAGCCCCAGCGTCCGTAGATCACTGACTCGGAGACCGTGAGGATCGCGAGCGGGATGCCGAGCTCATGCGCCGTGCGCAGCTCACCGCCGAGGAGTGCCCGGGCGATGCCACGACGGCGGTGCGTCGGCGCGACGGTCACGGAGCTGATCGCCCACGCGTCGACCCGCTCGCCGCCCGGGACGGTCAGAGGCGCTACCCAGGAGTTCACCGTGCCCACCGGTTCGTGGGCCGGAATCGCATCGTCGTAGACCCCGGTGGTGCGTCGTCCACCGAGGTACCCGCGCGCCTCCTCCAGCACCTCCTCCTTCGGCCGTTCACTGTGGAAGCCGCGGAAGTCGGCGCGGATCCAGCCGTCGAAGGCGGCCGCGTCGGTCGTGTCGACCAGTGTCAGGCGCAAGCTCCCGGCGGCGAGGTCGCATTCAGAAGTGGGGTCGATGGGCTGGGTGAGGAAGTCCATCCCCTCACCGTATCGGGCGGGCTCCGGCGACGGGAGGCCCGCGGGTTCCGCTAGCGTTGAAGCATGAAGGTGCACGGTCTCATCCAGAGCAGCCTCACGCAGGAGCTCACCGCGGAGGCCGATGACGCGGAGTCGGCACGGGCGCTCATCGTGGAGCAGGTGCCGGAGGGATACGACCTGCTGCAGGTGCACAATGCGATGCCGCGAGGGGGCCGGGTGATCGCGAAGGCGATCATCCGCGAGTCCGCCGTCGCCGAGATCGAGGCTGAGGGAGCCGACTACGCCTCCGCGCGTGAGGCCCTCCGTGCGAAGGTCCCCGGCGACCATCGCCTCCTGACCATCGTCGTCGCGGAGTAGCCCGAGGCGGGCAGCGACGAGAACTGGCGGTCACCTGTGAGGCGACCGCCGGTCGTGCAGGTCACGCGTCGCGTCGACGTACCGCGATGACGCCGCTGAAGAACGGCACCGCCGCCCACGCGAGGACGACGAGCAGGCTCTGCCATTGGCTCAGGGAGCCGTTCATGCCGGTGACGACACCGCTGGCAGCCGGGCCGAGGAGGTAGTTCTGCACCGGAGTCAGCCACGTGATCGACGCCAGGCCGATCACGGTCTGGAGGACCACCGTCAGGATGAAGAGCACGCCGACCGAGATCGCGATCGCCGCAGCCGAGGAACGCACGAGCGACCCGATGCCGAGACTGAACACCGCGGTGCACGCGAGTGCTGCCCCCGTCCCGAAGACGCACCAGAAGACGGGGGAGAGATCGTCGAGGGGAATGGATGCTCCCTGCGCGACGAGCACGGAGTAGACGACGGCCCACGACGCGGCCGCGGCGACGGTCCCGGTGACGAAGGAGACGAGGGCGGCGACGACAGCCTTGCCCGCCAGAAGTGACGCCCGGTTGGGGACAGCGGCGAACGATGCACGGATCATGCCGGTGCCGAACTCCGACGTGATGCTGAGGGATCCGAGGACGACGACGATCAACTGCACGAAGAGCAGGCTGATGCCGACGAGGAAGGAGAGGCCCGGAAGGGCCGCAGCGCCGCGGAGTTGCGTGAGGTAGTCGCCGGGGGCGAGCAAGGCCACCAGGAAGCCGATCGTGAGCTCGACGGCGACCACGGAGATCAGGATCCACCACGTCGAGCGAAGCGAGCGGAGCTTGATCCACTCGGAGGCGAGGATGCCGCCGAACGTGACCGCGGAGCCCGACATCCGGCGAGTGGGCGGAGTAGTGCGGATCGCGGTCATCGGGTCGCCCCCGTCCGGTACTCGACGGAATCCCTGGTCAGCTCGAGGTAGGCGTCCTCCAGTGAGGCTCGGACGACGCGGAGCTCCTCGAGCGCGATGCCGGCCGAGGCTGCGGACCGGCCGACCTGGCTTGCGCCGAGACCGCGCACCTCGAGGGCGCCGTCGGTCGCGCGCGTGACGGTCACGTCGGGAGAGGCCAACGCGTCTGCCAGTGCCCCGATCCGCTCAGCACGGACGCGGACGAAATCGGTGGTCGCGCCGGCGACGAGGTCCGCGATGGGAGCGTCCGCCAGCAGGCGGCCCTGCCCGAGCACGATGACGTGGTGGGCGGTCTGTGCCATCTCACTCATCAGGTGGGACGACAGCAGCACCGTGCGGCCCTCGTCGGCCAGCGACCGGGTGAACTCGCGCACCCAGCGCACACCCTCGGGATCGAGGCCGTTGACCGGCTCGTCGAGGATGAGGATCTCCGGGTCGCCGAGCATCGCTGTCGCGATTCCGAGGCGCTGCCCCATCCCGAGCGAGAAACCGCCGACGTGCTTGTCGGCGACGGAGTCGAGGCCCGCGAGGCCGAGCACCTCGTCGACGCGACGACGTGGGATGCGGTTGGTGGCCGCGAGCGCCCGGAGATGCTGTCGGGCGGTGCGGCCCGGGTGGGCGGCCTTGGCGTCGAGCAGGGCTCCGACGGTGCGCAGCGGCGACCGCAGCTCGGCGTACCGGCCGCCGGCGACGAGAGCGGTCCCGCTGTCCGGTCGATCGAATCCCATGATCATCCTCATGGTGGTGGACTTTCCTGCCCCATTCGGGCCGAGGAAGCCGGTGACCCGGCCCGGCTCGATGGTTGCTGAGACGGTGTCCACCGCCAACCGGTCCCCGTAGCGTTTCGACAATCGATCCAACGTGATCACGTGCAAATCCTTCTGTAGCGCGGCCGCGGTGTGTCCGTCGGCCTCGTCTGTTTAGACGGCACCCCACGGCGGTTCATGACGGCTGGGTGCGCCCGCAGAAGCAGATATACGGGATTTAAGGAAGCGGGAACGGCTGCGCGGCCGCGTCTTCGAGGAGCGGCCACAGGGCGGCCCCGAGCCGCGGCGATCGGGAGGCGCGGGTCGCCGGCGTGTGGATGGGCGGCCCCTTCGTCCAGCCGGCCGGTCCGAGATAGTCCCCGCCGGAGACCGCTGGGTCGAGGACCGCGCGCACCGGAGCGTGCGCTCCTGAGTCCTTGCCCTGAGTCCACGCCGCTTGCAGGTTGTCGGCGAAGCGCTTCAGGCGCGACGGATGGTTGACGCCGCGGATACCCGGCGTCCTGCCCGAGGTCGAATAGCCGGGATGCACGACGACGCTCTGCACCGACGATCCGGCGGCACGCAGCCGGCGGTCGAGCTCGAAGCCGAACACCTGCGCGGCGATCTTGGAGCCGGCGTAGGCGCGCCAGGACGTGTAGCCGCTCTCGAGCTGCAGGTCGTCGAGGCGCAGCCGGCCGAGGCGGGACGCCAGGGAGCCGAGCGTGACGACGCGTGCATCCGTCGCGGCGACGAGCGCCGGAAGCGTGCGCGCCACCAGACGGAAATGCCCGAGGATGTTCGTCGAGAGCACGAGCTCGTTGCCGTACGCGTCGGTCTGCCGCTCGCCCGGCGGGTGCACGATTCCCGCGTTCAGCACCAGCGCATCCACTCGGCCGCGTCCGAGCAGGGCGTCAGCCGTCGCATCGATCGAGCGCCGGTCGGTGACATCCAACGGCATCGCCTCGACGCTCGCACGCGGCACCCGGCGGCGGATCGCCGAGAGGGCCGCCTCGGCCCGCTCGGGGTCGCGGCAGGCGAGGACCACGTGGGCGCCGGCGCGGGCCAGCTGCTCCGAGGTCCAGTAGCCGACCCCGGCGTTGGCGCCGGTGACCACGACCGTGCGCCCGTGGGCGTCCGGCAGCGCCGACGGATCCCAGGACACCCCTAGCGACCGTTCTCGCCGGCGATGCGCTCGTGGTGGTGGATGACCTCGGCGACGATGAAGGTGAGGAACTTCTCGGCGAAGGCCGGGTCGAGGTGGCTCTCCTCCGCGAGAGCGCGCAGGCGCTGGATCTGCTCCTTCTCGCGCTCCGGATCCGCGGGCGGCAGCCCGTGCTCCGCCTTCAGGGCACCCACCTGCTGAGTGAACTTGAACCGTTCGGCAAGCATGTGGATGACCGCCGCGTCGATGTTGTCGATGCTCTGCCGGATGCTGTGCAGCTCAGCCAGCGCATCCTCCCGCTCCCGGTTCTCACCCATGCCTCGACCCTACTGGACGCGTAGCGCGCGCCCGCTCACAGGCTCGGCGACGGCTCCGCGAGCACGCGGTCGAGCACCGGCCGGGTCGCACGCAGCGCAGCCCAGACCAGCAGGACGCCCGCCGCCAGGCATGCGGCCACCACCATCAGGGTCAGCGGTGACAGCAGCAGGCTCATCCCGGTGAGCGGGAAGACGACCACGGCAGCGGTGACGGCGGAGCCGATCCCCACGATGCGCAGCGGCGACAGCACCGCGCGGCTGCGGGCCGCGTTCATCTCGGAGACGGGCATCCCGATCCGGTCGAGGCTGACATAGAGGTCACGGCGGTCGAGGACGCCGGCCGCCTGGTTGACGCCCGCGGAGCACGCGACCATGAGGAACGAGGCGACGACCGTGATGATGACTCCGGTGCGGATGTCGGCGACGAGGAGGCGGGACGTCGGATCCGCTGAATCGCCCGCCGCATCCATCAGCGAGACGCCGACCCCGGCGAACACGGCCATGAAGCTCGTCATGGCGACACCGGACACCTGCCGCCAGGCTGCCTTCGGCGACTCCAGGATGCTGCGCGCCGCGAGCAGTCGCCGGACGGTCCGGGCACGCCGGGCCTGTCCGGTGGCGACCAGGCGGAGCACCCACGGACCGATCAGGTTCAGCACGGCGACGCTTCCCCCGAACCCGACAGCGAGGACCGCCAGCACGACGCCCACGTCGGCGACGGCCTGCAGCGCCATGAGCACGGCGAAGACGCTTGCGATCACCGCAACGCTCACCACCGCACGAACCCAGTGGATGCGCGGCGCCTGCTCCCGGGTGCGGACGCCGAGGGGCGACAGGATGACACCGCGCAGGCCGACGACCGCGCTGAGGGCAGCCAGTGCGCCGATCCCCGCGACCGCGACGGCCATCCATCCGGGGCTGAGAAGTACCGACATCCCGAGGGCTTCGCCACGGAAGGGGATGAGCCCGACCAACGGAGAGGCCAGGAGGGACAGGATGACGCCGGCGAGGGCGCCGGCGAGCGCCAGGACGGTCGACTCGATGACGGTGAGGCCGGTGACCATCCGTGGGGTCGCGCCGAGCAGCCGCAGGCTCGCCAACCGGTCGTCGCGTCGCCGCGCCGATAGTCGCGCGGCCGAGCCGCCGAGGGCGAGAAGGGGCACCACGAGGAGAGCGAGAGCGATCACGGCGAGCGCTTGGTACATCCCGGCCATGTCGTCGGTCCAGGAGAAGAAGGCCTGGGCGCCGCCCGCGACGATCAGCAGCAGCGCGGTGACCACGGCGAAGGCGGTCACCGGGAGCACGACGGTGGAGCGGGCGGAGAAGCTGCGGCGGGCGAACAGCCACGCCAGACGAAGGGTGGTCATCGCGCGGTCACCTCGTCGACGATCCGTCCGTCGGCCAGCCGCAGGACGCGCGAGCAGCGCGCCGCGACGGACTCGTCGTGCGTGACGACCACGAGGGAGCGGCCGCGGTCGGTGGTCGAGCGGATGAGCGCATCCATCACCTCCGCGGACGTGGCGGAGTCGAGCGCGCCCGTCGGCTCGTCGGCGAACACGACGGATGCCCCAGTGGTCTGCGCGCGGGCGATGGCCACGCGCTGCGCCTGACCGCCGGAGAGCTGGCCGATGCGCCGTGCTTCGAAACCGGCGAGACCGAGGGCGGCGAGCCACATGGCGGCCGTCTGCTCGGCCGCGCGCCGGTCGGTTCCGGTGAGCATCAGCGGGAGGGCGACGTTCTCCACTGCGGTCAGCTCGGGCAGCAGCAGCCCCTGCTGGAAGACGAAACCGAACGACTCCCGCCGCAGCCGCGAGCGACCCCTCTCGTCGAGCGCGGTCACCTCCAGGGGTCCGCGCGCGGTGGTGAGCATCACGGAGCCGCTGTCCGGTCGGACGATCCCGGCGAGACAGTGCAGCAGAGTCGTCTTCCCCGAGCCGGACGCGCCCATGATGGCGACGGACTCCCCGGGGTCGACCCGGAAGTCGACTCCGGCGAGCGCGGTCGAGGGGCCGTAGGTCTTGACGAGCCGGGAGGCGGTGAGGGCCGAGGTGGGAGCCGGGGCCGGGGCGGCAGAAGGAGGCGGTGCAGTTGTCATGCCCTCAGGCTGGCGCAGCGCCGGACGGAGGGCATCGGTCGCCAGAGGCATCCCAGCGCACCCGCGTCATCCTCAGGATGTGGTCCCGAGGTATGAGGGATCAGCCGGCGGCGACCCGGCCGACCTTCTCCGTCTTGTCCCACCGCGCTTCGGCGCCGGCGAGCTCCTTGAGGTAGGAGTCGAACGTGATCGCGCAGAGCAGCGACCCGTAGCCCGCAAGGTAGATGAGCGTCGGGGCAAGCCAGCGGCCGGCGCGCGTCTTCTCGGACTTCCGCGCAAGCCACGCGAAGACCATCGAGAACGGGATCCAGATGTAGATGGCGAGGGTGAGGGCGAACAGCGCGGTGCTGTCGAGCGTCACCCCGAAGAGGCCGGGCAACCAGACCAGGGTCACCGGCGGGAAGAGGGCCGTGATCATCACGATCATGTTGATGATGCCGGGGAACAGCAGGACATGGCCCAGCTCGCGCTTTGTCGTTCTGGCGTCCGTCAGCGAACCGAGGATCAAGACGAAAAGGTAGGCGAGCGAGGCCGAGATCCACAGCGCCCGGAAGATGCCCGTGGCGAGCTCGTTCTGCAGGAACAGCAGGCCGGCCAGTCCGATCGAGGATATGATCATGATCAGAGGGAGCAGCCACAGGCTGAACCAGACGATCCCGAAACTGATCCCGCCCAGATTGTGACGCCGCGACGGGCGGAACCAGACCTTGGCGTACCGCGCGGTCACCGAGACGTTTCCGCGCGCCCAGCGCAGCCGCTGCTTCCACAGTCCGTCGATCGCCCGCGGCTCCTCCGCCAGCACGTGCGCGTGAGGCTCGAACACGACCTTCCGGCCCTGCAGTTGCGTCTCGAACGTCGTGATGGTGTCCTCGGCCAGCGTCGTCGTGTCGATCCGGCCGCCGATCGCGAGCAGGTTCTCGCGGGTGTGCAGCTGCGCGCCCCCTGCCAGGCACGCCTGCGCCCCGAGCACGTTCTGCGCCCGGCGCGCGGCGGGCTGCGACAGCACGTATTCGGTGCTGATGAACTTGGTCAGCCAGTTGCGGTCCTCGCTGCCCTCGTGGATGTACGCCGAGACCGCGCCCACCTCCGGGTCGGCCAGGTGGCGGGTCATGCGGCGCAGCGAGTTGGGGGTGTAGATGACGTCGGCGTCCATGATGAGGAGCGCTTCCATCCAGTCGTCCTCGAGCACCTTCTCGATGCCGTGGTTGAGCGTATGCGCCTTGCCCTGGCCGCCCTGCTCGCGGCGCAGCAAGTGCACGTTTCCCGGGTACCGGGCGGCGCGGTCGGTGACGACGTCCGGGGTGTCATCGGTGCTCGCGTCGTCGACGACGTAGATGCGCAGCGCCTCACGCGGATAGTCGAGCTTCATGAGCCGGTCGATGGAGGCGCCGATCACCGCGCCCTCGTTCCAGGCGGGAACGACGATGGCGACGCGCGGGAGGTACGGGGCGGCCTTCTTGTAGTGGTTGATCCACGCGTGGAACGGGATGACCACGAAGGTCGCGGCAGCAGCGACCACCGGGATGAGACCGGAGAGCGCGAGGATCAGGCACACGACGACGCCGATCCACTGCAGCACGGTGAGAACGTCCAACCCCAAGACCTCCCTGTTCTACCCTGCACCCTACCGCGTGGCACGGCGCCCGAACGCGCGAACAGGCCCCGGGAGACCCGGGGCCTGTTCGCGGATGGAAGGCGTGGCGCAGTGCCCTGCGGGCTGCGTCTACGTGCGCGCCCCCGGCAACGTCCCGCCCGCGGCGAGCCGCATGAGGTCCGAGCCGAGGTCGATGCCCAGCTCGTTGCCGCCGGCCGAACCGAACTCGTGCTGGTAGCTGTCCCAGGAGCTGTCGGTGATCTTCGACTCGACCTCGGACTCCATGAGCACGACCAGCTCCCGCGCCGCCCGGTCGATGCGCTTGCCGAGCGCCTTGTCCTGCCAGTCCTCGGTGGAGGCGAACACGGAGGTCGGCGTGGTCATCGTGCGGAGGAACGCGAACAGCGACCGCATCTCGCCGTCGACCACGAGCGCGTGGCGCGCGGTGCCGGCGGTCGCGGCGAGCACGACCGGCTTGGCGATGAGGAGGTCGTTGTCGAGCACCTGGAAGAACGAGGTGAACAGCCCGCTCGCGCCGGCCTTGTACACCGGGGCCGCCGCGATGATCCCGTCGGACGACTTCAGCGCCTCCACCGCCTTCGTGAACTTCGGGCCGAGGTGCCCGGACGCAAGCGCCGCGCCGAGCTCCGGCAGCAGCTCGCGGAGGTCGAGGTTGAGCGTCTCCACCGTGCGGCCGTCGCGCTGGGCGGCCGCCTCCGTGCGGAGGGCGAGCCGGTCGGCGAGCATCTTGGTGGACGACGGGTCGCTGACGCCCGCGTTCACCACGACGACGCGGAACGGTCGCTGGGCGGTTGTGGTCATGGTCTGTCCTTCTCTCGGATCGAGTGTCGAGTCTCGGTGAGCGTCGACGTCAGAGCGCCGGGTAGCTCGCCTCGACCTCGGCCTCGGTGTCCTGGTACGGGGATCCGCCGGTCACGTTGTCGCCACGGTTGGCGTTGGGACGCGGCTGGCGCGGGTCGGCGTCGCCGTACTTGGCCTTCACGAGCGACTCGTGGGTGGGCGCATCCGGCGTCTCCGGGTCCTTGCGGGCCTCGGTCTCCTTGCGCAGCACCGGGATGACGTGCTCGCCCAGCAGGTCGAGCTGCTCGAGCACCGTCTTCAGGGGCAGGCCCGCGTGGTCCATGAGGAAGAGCTGGCGCTGGTAGTCGCCGGCCCACTCGCGGAACGTGAGGGTCTTGTCGATGATCTCCTGCGGGCTGCCGACGCTGAGCGGCGTGGCGTCGGTGAACTCCTCCATCGTCGGGCCGTTGCCGTAGACAGGCGCCTCGTTGAAGTAGGGGCGGAACTGGTTCTTGGCGTCCTGCGAGTTCTTCGCGATGAAGGCCTGGCCGCCGAGTCCGACGATCGCCTCCTTCGCTGTGCCGTGGCCGTAGTGCTCGAAGCGCTCGCGGTAGAACGCGATCAGCCGCTGGAAGTGCTCCTTCGGCCAGAAGATGTTGTTGGCGAAGAAGCCGTTGCCGTAGAAGGCGGCCTGCTCGGCGACCTCCGGCGTGCGGATGCTGGCGTGCCACACGAACGGCGGAACGTCGTCGAGGGGCCGCGGGGTGGAGGTGAAGCCCTGCAGCGGGGTGCGGAAGCGTCCCTCCCAGTCCACGACGTCCTCACGCCACAGGCGGTGCAGGAGGTTGTAGTTCTCGAGCGCCAGGGGCAGGCTCTGCCGGATGTCCTGACCGAACCACGGGTAGACGGGGCCGGTGTTGCCGCGGCCGACCATCAGATCCATGCGGCCCTTCGACAGGTGCTGGAGCATCGCGTACTCTTCGGCGATGCGCACCGGGTCGTTGGTCGTGATCAGCGTGGTCGAGGTGGTGACCGTCAGCTTCTCGGTGAGGGCGGCGATGTGGGCCAGCAGGGTGGTGGGGGACGAGGAGAAGAACGGCGGGTTGTGGTGCTCGCCGATCGCGAAGACGTCCAGGCCGACCTCCTCCGCGTGGGTCGCGATCTTCACGATCGCGTCGATGCGCTCCGCCTCGCTCGGCGTCTCACCGGAGACCGGGTCCCGGGTGATGTCGCTGACGGAGAAGATTCCGTACTGCATGTCTGGCTCCTCTGGTTGTTCTCGCCGTTTCTATGCAAATGCATACAACGCGACAGGCGGTGAGGTATTCCCATCCTGCCGCGGGCGACGGTCAGCGGGTAGAGCGGCTCAGAGCGCTTCCGGATCCAGGTTCAGGGTGGTGCCCTGGTAGAGGTTCAGCCGGCCGTCGAACTGCTGCCCGTTCGCGTTGAGCCAGAGCAGTGCCTGTGACGTGATGCCGAAGCGCTCCGCCACTATGTCGAAGGTGTCGTCGCTCCCGACCACGTAGCCCGCGGGCGCGCCGGAGGCGGTGGTCGCCGTGACGGCTCCCGACGCGTGCGGCCGAGTGCCCCCGTCGACAGGATGAACGTTCGTCTGCCGGGGCGGGATCGACCAGTGGATGGTGTTCACTGCGAGGATTTTGTCGGGGCCGAGCTCGAGCGGTACGCCGTCGGGTGAGGCGACCGACGAGTACGTCACCAGTGTTCCGAGGAAGGACGCGTTCCCGACATAGCCGAGAGGCGCCGACGAGGCCGGGGCGGCGGACGTGGTGGGTCCGCCGAGCTGGTGATCGCCGATCCCGTGGTAGGTCAGCCCGTCGCCCACGCTCGGCGGAAGTTCCAACAGCGTGACGGAGACGGGAACGGGGACGGTCGACGTGAAGTCCGTGTACACCGCGGAGTAGGTGTTGTCGCCGTTCGACACCATCCGGTAATGGAAGTGGATGCTGCCCTTGGGCGACGCGACGTTGCCCTCGGCCACAACGGTCCCCTGGGGGACGGGCGTCAGTGTTGGAGGCGGCGGCGGAGGCGCGGCGACCGGTGACGGCGTGGGCGAGGCCGGCGTGCGCGTCGCACTCGGCGTCGCGTGCGGCTTCGGCGTCGAATGATGCGTGTGCGCCGACACCGGGCGGGGCGCTGCCCCCGCGAAGAGTGCGCACCCGGTGAGCATGGCGCCGAGCGCGACGGCGGCGCCCGCGAGCGTCACGATGCGGCGGTGAGTAGTCTGACGAGTCATTGTCCCCCCGACCGGAAGGTTATCAATACAGAGCGACCGGTTTTCAACCATCTCGTGAGAGCGCCGGCGACGCTGGCCGGATCTGATGCATCCTCGTCCGATTCCCGCTGGTCCGCGTCGGTGGCGACCGATAGCGTCAGATGGTGAAGGTTGCCGTTCAGTTCATCGCCATGGGGCTCATCTGGGGCGCCAGCTTCCTCTTCATGAAAGTCGCCCTCACCGGGGTGAGCTTCGGGCAGGTCGCCTGGGCGCGACTCGTCTTCGGCGCGGTGACCTTGGGCATCATCGCCCTGATCATGCGCGTCCGGCTGCCGCGCGAGCCGATCGTGTGGGTGCACTTCTCGGTGGTCGCGGTGACGTACTGCGTCATTCCGTTCCTCCTCTTCGCCTGGGCCGAGCAGTACGTCTCGTCGAGTCTCGCGAGCATCTACAACGCGGTCACGCCGATCACCACGGCGATCCTCGCGACCGCGGCCTTCCGGGTCGAGAAGCTGAACCGCGACCAGGTGCTCGGAGTCCTCGTCGGCATCGTCGGCGTCGTCATCGTGGTGGGCCCGTGGGCAGTGGATGCGCTCGCCGGCAGTCTCTGGGGCCAGCTCGCCTGCCTCGGCGCCGTCACGTGCTACGGGTTCAGCTTCGGCTACATCCGCCGTTTCATCAGCCCGCGGGAGGTGTCGGCGACGACGAGCGCGTTCCTCAACATCGGGCTGGCGGCCGTGATCATGATCATCCTGACCCCGGTGATCGCCTGGCATCCGATCACGTTCAGCTGGCCGGTGCTGCTGTCGCTGCTCGCACTCGGGGCACTCGGAACCGGTGTCGTCTACATCTGGAACATGAACGTGCTCCGCGCGTGGGGACCGACCCTCACCTCGGGCGTCACGTACGTCACGCCCGTCGTCGGTGTCGCCCTCGGCATCCTCATCCTCGGCGAGCACCTCACCTGGAACGAGCCGGTCGGCGCGCTCGTCGTGATCGCCGGCATCCTGCTCACGCAGCAGCGCGTGCGTCTGTTCACGCGGCGCCAGGCGGAACTCGCCGCCGCGGAGGCAGCCGCCCGCTAGGTGTGCGTGCGGAGGAACCGGAGCGTCGCCTCCAGCGCCTGGTGCGCCTCGGCGAACTTCAGGTGGAACTGGTACTCGTGCGGGAGGGCCGGCTGGTGTTCGGCCGGCCAGAACAGCTCGGTCACGTCCACCCCCTTCGAGCGCAGGGCCGCCGCCATCGGGACCGACTGCGTCCAGGTCAGACCGTCGCCGTTCCCGCCCGAGATGTAGGTGGGCGGGAAGTCGGGCGTCACGTGCTGGATGGTCGACATCGACTCCCCGACGTAGGTCTGCGACCACTCCTTGGTGCCGCTGTACGACCAGAGCGCCGTCTTGAACCCCCAGCCGTCGATGCCCGTCAGGCTCGCCAGCGCACCCAGGTCGTACACACCGCAGTTCAGGATGACGCCCGAGAGCTGGCCGGGCTGCAGCGCGGGGGCGATGCCCAGCAGGTTGGCATACTCCGGGTTCGTCGTCATCACCGCGAGCTGGCTGGCGAGCTGGGAACCCGCGGAGTCGCCGGCCAGGACGATCCGGTCGGGGTCGATGCCGAGACTGTCGGAGTGGGCGGTCAGGTACGCGAGCGCCTCGTTGAGCTGGCGGACGGCGGTCGGATAGGTCGCCTCCGGCCCGACGGTGTAGTTGAGCCCGACCGTCGTGAAGCCGTCGGCGGCGAGGATCTGCAGGTACGGGTCGACGTTCTCGCTCGCGCCCGAGATCCAGGCGCCCCCGTGGATCCACACCACCGTGGGCAGCGGCCCATCGGCGGTGTCCGGGCGGAAGATGTCGAAGGTCGTGTCCGGCGATCCCGGCGCGTACCGCAGACCGGTCTGCGCGCGGATGCCGCTCGTCGGCACGAACGGCTTCATCTCGGCGACCGTCTCGGCGGCGCCCTTCTCGAAGACGCTGCGGATCACCAGCGCCGACGGCCACGGCGACGCCGACGCCAGGCTGGCGAGGATGAGCACGCACAGCAGCACGAGAGCGGTGACGGAGACGACGCGACGTGCGCGCCGGGAGAGGATCGGACGCACTGGCAGCTCGTCGGCGCGCGCACGGGTCATGCGCTCACCGTATCGTCGGGGCCCAACGCCTCCTCAGTTTTTCCGCCCTCCGACGGCGTGTCGGGCGGAGAAAGTGAGGAGCTGTTGGCTGGGCGGAGAGGGGGACCGGGTCAGGCGACCGTCGGGCCGAAGTGCTCAGGGAGGGTGGAGCGGTGCACGCCGTGGAGCTCCTCCAGGCCGATCGTGAAGAGGTCCTGCACCTCGAGCACGGGCTGGGCGCCGACCTCGGCGTCGGTGACCCCGATGCGCAGGTTCGGGATGCCGCGGCCCTCGCACAGGCCGCGGAACTTCACGTCGTCCTCGCGTGGGACCGTCACGAGCACACGGGCGGTCGACTCCGAGAAGAGCGCGGTCGCCGCATCCACGCCGTCGCGCTCCTCGATCTCGGTCAGCCAGACGCGGGCGCCGACGCCGAAGCGCATGACGCTCTCGGCGAGGGCCTGCGCGAGACCTCCGTCGGCGAGGTCGTGCGCCGACGAGATGAGCCCCTCCACCGACGCCGCGTGCAGTGCCTCGGCGAGCGAACGCTCCGCGGCCAGGTCGACCGCCGGCGGGTGACCGCCCAGGTGGCCGTGGATGGTCCCCGCCCAGGCCGAGCCGTCGAGCTCCTCGCGGGTGGTGCCGAGGAGGTAGATGTTCTCGCCCTCGTCCTGCCAGCCGCTCGGGATGCGCCGGGCGACGTCGTCGATCACGCCGAGGACACCGACGACCGGGGTCGGGAAGATCGGGGTGTCGCCGGTCTGGTTGTAGAAGGAGACGTTGCCGCCGGTGACAGGGATCTCCAGCTCCAGGCAGGCGTCCGACAGACCCTCGACGGCCTGCGAGAACTGCCACATGACCTCGGGGTTCTCCGGGCTGCCGAAGTTGAGGCAGTCGGTGACGGCGACCGGGGTGGCGCCAGAGGCGGCGACGTTGCGGTACGCCTCGGCGAGGGCGAGCTTGGCGCCCTGCTTCGGGTCGAGCTGGCAGTAGCGGCCGTTGGCGTCGGTCGCGATGGCGAAGCCGAGGCCCGACTCCTCGTCGACGCGGATCATGCCGGCGTCGTCCGGGAAGGCGAGGGCCGTGTTGCCGCCGACGAAGTAGTCGTACTGGTCGGTGATCCAGCCCTTGTCGGCCAGGTTGGCGCTGCCGAGCAGGGCCAACGTCTGCTCGCGCAGCCCGTCGCCGGAGGTCGGGCGGGCGAGCACGGAAGCCGAGTCGTCCTGGAGGGCGTCGATCCACGTGGGGTAGGCGACCGGGCGCTCGTACACCGGACCGTCGACCGCGACCGTGCGCGGGTCGACGTTGACGATCTCCTCGCCGTTCCAGTTGATAACCAGGCGGCCGGTCTCGGTGACCTCGCCCAGGACGCTGGTCTCCACATCCCACTTGGCAGTCACGGCGAGGAACGCGTCGAGCAGCTCGGGCTTGACGACGGCCATCATGCGCTCCTGGCTCTCCGACATGAGGATCTCCTCCGCCGTGAGGCTCGGATCGCGCAGCAGCACCTTGTCGAGCTCGATGAACATCCCGCCGTCGCCGTTCGAGGCAAGCTCGCTGGTCGCGCACGAGATGCCGGCGGCGCCGAGGTCCTGGATGCCCTCCACGAGCTTGTCGCGGAACAGCTCCAGGCAGCACTCGATGAGCACCTTCTCGGCGAACGGGTCGCCCACCTGAACAGCAGGACGCTTCGTCGGGCCGCCCGCGGAGAAGGTGTCGGACGCGAGGATGCTGGCCCCGCCGATCCCGTCGCCGCCGGTGCGCGCACCGAACAGGACCACCTTGTTGCCGGCGCCGGACGCGTTGGCGAGGTGCAGGTCCTCATGCCGGAGGACGCCGACGGACAGCGCGTTGACCAGCGGGTTGCCCTGGTAGACGGAGTCGAAGTACGTCTCGCCGCCGATGTTCGGCAGGCCAAGGCAGTTGCCGTAGAAGGAGATGCCGGAGACGACGCCGTGCACGACGCGCGCCGTGTCGGGGTTGTCGATGGCGCCGAAACGCAGCTGGTCCATCACGGCGACCGGACGTGCGCCCATCGAGATGATGTCGCGGACGATGCCGCCGACGCCGGTCGCGGCGCCCTGGAACGGCTCGATGTAGGAGGGGTGGTTGTGCGACTCCACCTTGAAGGTGACGGCCCAGCCCTCGCCGACGTCCACGACGCCGGCGTTCTCGCCGATGCCGACCATGAGGTTCTTCTTCATCGCCGGGCTGACCTTCTGGCCGAACTGCCGCAGGTAGATCTTCGACGACTTGTAGGAGCAGTGCTCCGACCACATCACCGAGTACATGGCCAGCTCGCCGCTGGTGGGCCGGCGGCCGAGGATCTCGCGGATGCGGGCGTACTCGTCCTCCTTGAGCCCGAGCGCCGCGAACGGCTGCTCCCGCTCCGGGGTCTCGGACGCGTTCGCGACAGTGTCGACGACGTGCGTGGTGGTGGTGTCGGTCACGCGGGCACTCCAGTCGGGGCGGGGCTGGGCGGGGATGCGTCCAGTCTACCGGGCGTCGGAGACGGTCACGCCGGGCAGTGCTCCGAGGGCATCGCCCGAACAGAGTTCATCCCATACGGAAGGACCGCCTCATTGCCGATCTGGATGCTCCACACGACATCGTTCATGACCGCGAAGACGATCCATCCCCCGTGACCGTCGGTCAGGCCGTAATAGTCGACCTTGTCGCTGTATCCGCCGGTCCTCTCGATTCCGGGGTATGCCGCCAGCAGTTCCGCCCGAGTGGAGCTGATGCCGATGCCTTCCGCCGTCTTCGGAGTGATAGCGCGATCGTTCCGGTCGGGGACTCCCAGATTGCCGAACTCGATCGTCGCCGTCTGGCCGGATTCGCCCTGGGCGCCGATGGCGTAGAACCACAATCCCGAGGGGGACTTCAAGACGGCCTGTACGTCCACGCAGATCGAATCCGTCTCGTCGGCGAAGGTGGGCACCACGTCGTGTTGCGAGCGGAACGGCGTCCCCAGAGAGACGGGTCCGACCCCATCGAATCCGATCACCCACGTCGAGGGATCGGCCGGGTCCTGCGTGGGGGCCATCGCGGTCGGCGTGGGGGTCGGAGTCGGGGTCGGCGTGGGCGTCGGCGTCGGCGTGACTGTCGGCGTCGATGTCGGCGTCTGCGTCACGACCGGCTTGGGGTCGAGGAGGCCAGTCCCCAACGCGTAGGCGACGGTGCCGCCCGAGATGCTGACCGCGAGGACCACCAGCGTGGCGACGAGTGCCGTGCGCTTTCGCCCTCCGGCGCGTCCGGGATGCGCGGCCGCGTTGGCGACCACCAGGTCGCGGATCGCCGCCTTGCGACGCGGGTCGAAGGTGGGCTCGTCGTTCATCGCTCTCCTCCGTTCGTCTGAAGTGCGTCGTCGTTCAGCAGTGCGGCCAGCCGGGTCTTCGCCCGGGAAAGCCGCGATTTCACGGTGCCAGGGGCGATCCCGAGCGCTTCGGCGGCCTCGGCGGTGCTGAGCTCCTCCAGCACGCAAAGGGTCAGGATGTCCTGGTCGCGTGTGGGCAGCGTGGCAAGCGCCGTCCTCAGGGCGCTGCGGCGAGCATCCCGGTCGATTCGGTCGTCCACGGCGGCAGCGTGATCGGGAGAATTCTCCGGCGGTGGGAGTTGCTGCAGGCCTTCGCGGTAGCGACGGGAGGACCGCGCATAGTTGCGGAAGACGAAGTTCGTCATCACGAGCAGCCAGCCGACGACCGAACCGTTCACGATCCGCATCGCGTCGCGACGGCGCCACGCCTCCAGGAAGACGACGGCGGTCACGTCCTCGGCGTCGTGGATGGACGACGTCAGCCGCATCGCCTGACGGAAGACGCGGTCGTGGTGCAGATCGAACAGCGCCCCGAACGCGTCGGCGTCACCCGCGTTCACGCGTTCGAGCACAGCCGGCTCGTCGAGTTGGATTCCCCTCACATCTATGAAGTGTCCGGGACGGGCGTCGCGGTTCCCGAACTCGTTCGGGGTGAGTCGCACAGCACGGGGCTAGGGTGAGCGCGAGGAGGCCCGCCATGCACGTCCCGCGCCCGTCGAAGGAGACCGAGGAGCTGTTCCGGTCGGTTGTGCCCGAGGCGCCCGGCGTGCAGGTCAAGCCGATGTTCGGCAACCTCTGCGCCTTCGTGAACGGCAACATGTTCGCCGGGCTGTTCGGCGACCAACTGGGGGTTCGCCTGCCCGACGCGGACGTGCGCGCCCGACTGCTCGGAATCGAGGGCACCGGACCGTACGGCCCTCGGGCCCGCGGAATGGTCGCCTACGTCGCCCTGCCCGAGGCGTGGAAGGACGACCCGGACCGGTTGCGCGAGTGGATCGGCGTGGCTCTGGAACAGGTCGGCCGGATGCCGCCGAAGGTCAAGAAGCCGCGGAAGTCGACCGCGAAGTAAGGGCCCCTTAAGCCTCGACGAGCGCCGAGCGGATGACGGACGTGAAGAACGTCAGGCCGTCGGTGCCCGAGCGCATGGCGTCGTGGGTGTCCGGCCCGAAGCCGGGCTCGACCGCGTGCTCGGGGTGCGGCATCAGGCCGACGACGTTGCCGCGCTCATTGCGGACGCCCGCGATGTCGTTGAGGGAGCCGTTGGGGTTGACGCCCGCGTAACGGAAGACGACCATCCCCTCGCCCTCAAGCCGTGCCAGCTCGTCGGCCGACGCGATGAAGCCGCCCTCGCCGTTCTTGAGCGGAATGACGATCTCCTGGCCCTGCTCGAAGCCGCTGGTCCACGGCGTCTCGGCGTTCTCGACCGTCAGGTGCTGGTCGCGGCGGATGAACGTGCCGTGGTCGTTGCGGATGAGGCCGCCGGCGACGAGGTGCGCCTCCGCGAGCATCTGGAAGCCGTTGCAGATGCCGAGCACGGGCATGCCCTTGGCGGCGGCGTCCACGACCTCGGTCATGATCGGCGAGAGGGAGGCGATGGCGCCGCAGCGCAGGTAGTCGCCGTAGCTGAAGCCGCCGGGGAGCACGAGGGCGTCGACGCCCTGCAGGTCGTGCTCGCCGTGCCAGAGCGCGACCGGCTCCGCACCGGCGAGGCGGACGGCGCGGAGCGCGTCGCGGTCGTCGAGGGAGCCGGGGAAGGTGATGACGCCGATGCGCATCAGGCGTCGACCTCCGCCGGGTAGTGGATGCCCACCACGTCTTCGATCACGGAGTTCGAGAGGATTTCGCCGGCGATCTCCTGCACGATCGCGCGCACGTCGTCGTCGATCGGGCCGTCGACGGTCAGCTCGAAGCGCTTGCCGACGCGGACGCCGGTGACGCCGCCTCGGCCGGTGCGGGCGAGCGCCCGGGCGACCGCCTTGCCCTGGGGGTCGAGCAGCTCGGCCTTGGGCATCACTTCAACAACGATCGTCGGCACGGGGATACTCCGCTCACTCGGGCGTCGGGGTGGGGTTTCGCTGACGATTCTACCGTGCGGCGCCGACAGTGCGGTCCGAGGCTGCGACGGCGGCTGCATAGGCGACGGCACGGCTCTCGAGGTCGGTCCGCAGCCTCTGGAAGAGCGCCGCAGACGCGGCTCCCGGCCAGTCGGCGGGGAGGGCCGCCGAGGGCAGGCCGGGGTCGCGGTACGGGATGACGCGCCACTCGTCGAGCGCGCGCATCCACAGGGCGAAGGCCTGGCCGTCGTTCATGGGCGCGGCAACCCCAGAGAAGTGCCCCAGGAACGACTCGTGGACGGCGCGGATCGCGGGAAGGTCGTACCAGCGCGCGAGGCCGGCGGCGAGGTCGCCGCGGGGCACGGTGTCGGCGAACAGCGCGACGACGCCATGGTCGTCGGAAGGGATGCCGACGGCCGCTGCGACCTCGTCCTCCAGCGCGGCGGGCGCGATCCACAGACCGTCGGCGACGCTGCCGCAGCCGAGCGCCGCGAGCCGGCGGCGCAGCCGGTCACGGCTCGTGCGCCGACGCTCGGGAAAGGAGAACGACAACAGGCACCAGGAGGAGGCCTCCGTGCGTTCGCTGAAGATGCGCGCATCCCCGCTCTCCAGCATCGGGACGGCGGCCGGCTCGAGTGCGTACCCGGCGATCCCATCCCGGGGCTCACGGCAGAGAACGCCCCGGGAACACAGTCGCGCCAGGCTCGACCGCGTGGTCGTGGATGGGATGCCCAGGTCGTCCATGAGCCGCACAGCGCCTGCCGCGCTCATCCACCCTCCGATCGGGCGGAGGACGCTACCCACGACCGTGCGCAGCAGCGCCGTCGCGCTGCCGCTCGTGGCCTCGAGGTCGTCGCGGGCGGCGGCCTCAGTCATGCGTGAGCTCGCCGAGCGCGTCGCGCACGGCGGCCATCCCGGCGCAGACCTCCTCGAACGAGGTGCTCAGCGGCGAGAGGCCGACGCGCAGACCGCCGGGGTCGCGGTAGTCCGGGATGACGTCCCGCTCCCACAGCAGCGCCGTGACGTCGCGCATGGCCGGGTGGCGGAGCGTGATGTGGCCGCCGCGGCGCTCCGGCTCCCGCGGAGTGGCGAGCGTGGCACCCAGCGGGGTGAGCCACTCGTCGGCGAGAGCGATGGCGAAGTCCGTCAGCGCCACGGACTTGGCGCGGACGGCCTCGATGCCGGCCTCCTCGATCATCGCGATGGTGTCGCGCATCGCGAGCATGCCGACGATGGGCGGCGTGCCGCTGAGGAAGCGCCGGATGCCCTCCGCCGGGCGGTAGTCCGGTCCCATCAGGAAGACGTCGCTCGCTCCCATCCATCCCTGAATGGGCTGGGTCAGGTGCGGGATGAGCCGGGCGTTCACGTAGCCGAAGGCCGGGGAGCCGGGGCCGCCGTTCAGGTACTTGTAGGTGCAGCCGACCGCGAGGTCGACGTCGGCCGTATCAAGCTCGACCGGGACGGAGCCGGCGGAGTGGCAGAGGTCCCACAGAACGAGGGCGCCCGCGTCGTGCACGATCCGCGTGATCGTGTGCAGGTCGGCCAGGAAGCCGGACCGGTAGGCCACGTGGCTGAGCACGACCAGCGCGGTCCGGGTGCCGACGGCCGCAGCGACCTGCTCGGGCGTGACGCCCGCTTCCGTGTCCGCCTCGATCCACACCAGCGTCAGGCCGCGCTCACGCGCGATGCCGTCGAGGAGGTAGCGATCGGTGGGGAAGTTGTCGGTGTCGAGCACGATCTCGCTGCGCTCGGGGAGGCTGTCCACCGCGGCACGCGCCAGCTTGTAGAGGAGGACCGTCGTGGAGTCGCCGATGAACGTCTGGCCGGGCGCCGCCCCGAGGGCGACCCGGCCGAGGTGGTCGCCGATCGTGAACGGGAGCTCCATCCACTCCTCGTCCCAGCCGCGGATCAGGCGGTCGGACCATCCGTCGACCAGGAAACGCTGGATGCCGTCGACGCTCGCGCGCGTCGGGCGGCCGAGCGAGTTGCCGTCGAAGTAGGCGGTGACGGCGTTGCTGCCGTCGTCGATTCCGACGAATCGGCTGCGGAAGGCGGCGAGCGGGTCGGCGGCGTCCCGCTCGCGCGCCACGGTGAGAGCGTCGGGCGCGAGGGAGCGCGGAGGGGCGGTGTCGAAGTCGGTCATGCGAGGTCCTTGGGGGGAGCGGGAGCGGAAGCGGGAGCGGGGTGGGCCGGGGCGGCGGCGCCGGGGCCGTCGACGTGCTCGGGCGGCGTGGTCAGCGCTCGTACGGTGAGGCCGTGCGCGGAGGCGAGCCAGTCCGGAAGGGCAGCGGGATCGCTCGGGGCGGTTCCCTCGACCCACGCCAGCCGGGGGCCGATCGTCGGTGCACGTCCGTCGTCGGGGCGGCGGAGCCCGCCGATCGAGCGCAGCACCGCGTCGGGATGGACGCCTGCCTCGAGCATCCCGCGCAGCTCGCGGGCGTTGACGCCGACGGCCAGGGGGCCGTTGCCGAGGTCGGTTCCGTACAAGATACGGCCGCCCGCGCTCGCGAACCGGCCCAGGTTGTCGGAGGCGATGCCGTGCTGCTCCGTCGGGTCCCCCCAGCCGTGGATGTCGAGGGTGCTGACCCAGCCGATCCCTCGGCGGACGCTCTCGGCGATCAGGTCGTCGTCCACCCGCTCGGTGAACGGGGTGTGGGCGAGCTGGTCCGCGCCTGCGTGGACGGCGCGAGCGGTCTGGCCGTCGCCCTCGACATGGACGGTGACGGGAACGCCGTGCGCGTGGGATTCGCTCACAATTCCGTGGAGGGTGCGGTCGTCCACCGTTTCGCCCGCCTCCGTATTGAGGGTGACCTTGATGCGGGAGGCTCCCAACATGATGTTCTCCCGCACCGCCAGCCGCGCCTCGCGTTCGCCGCCGACCTCCGTCGAGGAGCCCGGCGGCCCCCACCCGGCATTGACCGGGTAGCCGCCCCGGCACGTGATGAGCGTGCCCACGATGGAGACGGAGGGCCGGGCGAGATCGTCGGTGAGCCAGCCCGCAGCGATGGCCGGCACCCAGCCGAGATCGATCGCGTGCGTGATGCCACCGGCGAAGACGGCAGGCTGGTCGGTCAGTCCGAGATGCGTATGGTGGTCGGTGAGGCGGGGGAAGAGTGTCCCGCCGAGGTGGCGATGAGGCGCGCGCGCCGGGATGTCGTCGGCAGGGTGCAGGCGCTCGCCGTCGCTTCGGAAGGTGGTCGGACCAAGGAAGCGGTGCCCGTTCCAGACGGCGTCGACCGTGAGGTAGGCGTCGGCGGGGGCGGGATGCGCGTCGCTCATGCGGGCGAGCCGATCTCGGTGCGGACGGCGTAGAGCTCGGGGAAGAACGTGAGGTCGAGCGCCCTCTGGAGGAAGGCCGAGCCGCTCGATCCACCGGTACCGGTCTTCATGCCGATGGTGCGCTGGACGGTCTTGAGGTGGCGGAAGCGCCAGAGCTGGAAGTTGTCCTCCAGATCGACGAACTCCTCGCACGCCTCGTACTCGCGCCAGTGGTCGTTCGCGTGCTCGTAGATGTCCCGGAAGACGGGCACCAGTTCCGGGGTGAAGGTGTGGGCCTGCGTCACGTCCCGCTCCAGCAGAGCGGAGGGCACCGCGAAGCCGGCGCGCGCCAGGTAGCGCAAGAACTCGTCGTAGATGCTGGGCGCCTCCAGGAGTTGGGCGAGCAGGGCGTGGGCGGCCGGGTCGCTCTCGAACACGCTGAGCATGCGGCGGTTCTTGTTTCCGAGCACGAACTCGACCGCGCGGTACTGGTACGACTGGAAGCCCGACGAGTTGCCGAGGAACCCGCGGAACTCGGCGTACTCGGTCGGAGTGAGGGTCGCGAGCACCGACCACTGCTCGGTCAGGGTGCGCTGGATGTGCTTGACGCGGGCGATCCGCTTGAGTGCCGGCGAGAGGTCGTCCGCGCGGAGGAGGTCTCGCGCGGACTCCAGTTCGTGGAGGACCAACTTGAGCCAGAGTTCGGTCGTCTGGTGCTGGATGATGAACAGCAGTTCGTCGTGGTGCGCGGGCCGGCTCACGGGGCGCTGAGCGCTGAGCAGCGTCTCGAGGTCCAGGTAGGAGCCGTACGACATCCGCTCGCGGAAGTCGGTGACGATGTCGGGATCGAACTCGCGGGTGTTGTCGCCTTCGGCCATGCTGCAATTCTGCGCCGATCGGCGACGAAGTGCAATACACCCGTCCGGTCTCCCGTCGTTCACTCCCGCTTAACCGTCAGTTGCGCGCGCCGTCGCAACCGTCTCCTAGCCTGACGGCACGCTGCAGACCCCGCCACGAGAGGATCCGATGACCATCAAGGCGGTCACCCCGCGCGTCGTCGAACCACCGGCGCGCCTCGGGATGGGGGTCAGCGTGTTCCCGTCGGCCACGGCGATGGTGTGGCCGGGCGAGGGCCACGCGCACGAGGCGGTCGCGGTGCCTGGCGTCCGGCTGGCACCCGGCGATGTGCTCGTGGAAGTGGAGCTCGCGACGGTGTGCGGGTCCGACATCCACACAGTCCTCGGTCACCGGCAGGCTCCCGCGCCGCTGGTACTCGGCCACGAGCAGGTGGGCCGCGTCGTCGCGCTCGGACGGGGCGGGGCGAAGACGACCGACGGTCACCGGGTGGCGCTGGGCGAGCGGATCGTGTGGTCCGTCGCCGTGCCGTGCGGCCGGTGCGTGCGCTGTCGGCGCGGGCTCCCGCAGAAGTGCCTGAGCCTCCAGAAGTACGGCCACGAGCGGATGCGCCGCGGCTGGGAGCTGTCGGGCGGCTTCGCGACGCACGCGCACATCCTCGACGGCACGCCGCTCGTCCGTGTTCCCGATGACATCCCGGCCGAGGTGCTCGCGCCGGCGTCCTGCGCGACAGCCACAGTCGCCGCCGCGGTGGACGCAGCCTCGGTGATCGTCCCCCTCGAGGGCGCGCTCGTGCTCATCGCCGGCGCCGGGATGCTCGGCCTCACCGCTTCGGCGATGGCGGTGGAGGCGGGCGCGCGCGTCGTCGTCAGCGACCCCGTGCCCGAGCGGCGTGAGGCGGCCCGGGCGTTCGGCGCCTCCGCTGTCGCAGACCCCCGTGCTGCCCCCGGCTCACCGGCCGGGCTCGCTGCCGTGCTCGCGAAGACGGGCGGCCGCTCCCCGGCTCCGACCATCGCCCTCGAACTCTCGGGTAATCCCGCGGCGGTCCGCTCGCTGTTCAGCGCCGTGGATGTCGGCGGCGTCCTCGTGCTCGTCGGGTCGGTGTCGCCCGGTCCGGAGCTCGACATCGCGCCGGAGCAGCTGGTCCGGCGGCTGCTCACCATCCGGGGCGTCCACAACTACGCGCCCCGCCACCTCGAGCAGGCGGTCCACTTCCTGGTCGATGCGTGGCAGCGCTATCCCTTCGCCGAGCAGGTGGGCGAGACCTTCCCGCTCGGGGAGGTGGATCGGGCGCTCGCCGCAACCGGGCACCCCCGTGTCGGCGTTCGGCCGTAGCCTGGTCGGGTGTTGGACGACTTCTTCGGAATGATCCGGGCGGTTCCGGTGCCCGACGACGCGGAACTGCTCTACGGCGACGACGAGCTGAGCCGGCTCCGCGAACGCAACCTCCGCCGCTACCTCGAGATCGAGCACGCGCCCATCCTGCTGCTCGGCGAGGCTCCGGGATGGCGCGGCATGACGATCACCGGGGTGCCGTTCACGTCGGTGCGCGAGGTGGAGGCCGGGGTGCTGCCCGGACTGGAGCTCCCGCCGCAGCCGCAGGCGCCGTGGGAGGCATCCAGCCGCGTGGTGTGGGACACGATGCGCGACTGGCGAGGTCCGCTGCCGCTGTCGTGGCCGATCTACCCGCACCATCCCTTCCTCGCAGGGCGTCCGCAGACCAACCGCACGCCGCGGTCGTCGGAGGTGCGGCAGGGCGCCCCGGTCGCGCTCGAACTCATCCGCGCTCTGGGCGTCGAGACGATCGTGGCGGTAGGGCGGAAAGCGCAGGGCGCGCTCGCCGAAGCGGGCATCGAGGCACCGGCGGTGCGGCATCCGGCTCAGGGCGGTGCGCGGATGTTCGCCGAGCAGCTGATCGCCCTGAACCGGGCGATGCTCGACGCCTGAGCGTTCTCTCAAGAATATCTCTCTAGGCTGTGGTGGCCCCTTGCCCCCACAACGCTGAGGACACCGTGACCGAGCTCGTCGACGCACCAGCCCCTCCTTCCGCCACCCATCCGACGCCGAGTGCACCCGCCGGGCCGCGCCCGGTCCGCAACGGGATCGCCGCGCTGATCTTCGCGAGCCGGTGGCTGCAGGCGCCGCTCTACCTAGGCTTGATCGCCGCGCAGCTGATCTACGTCTGGGTGTTCATGATCGAGTTGTGGCATCTCGCCGAGGATGTGATCGCACATCCCGGATCCATCAAAGAGGCGGACGTGATGCTGGCCGTCCTCGGCCTCATCGACGTCGTCATGATCGCCAACCTGCTGATCATGGTGATCATCGGCGGCTACGAGACCTTCGTGTCCCGCGTCAAGGTGGAGGGCCATCCCGACCAGCCCGAGTGGCTCTCCCACGTCAACGCGAACGTGCTCAAGGTGAAGCTGGCGATGGCGATCATCGGGATCTCGTCCATCCACCTCCTGAAGACGTTCATCGCTGTCGGCGACCTCGGGATCGCGGGAGGCGGGGCTCTCGGGTCGGAGCGCTACACCTCCGAGGGCGTGTTCTGGCAGGTCGTCATCCACACGATCTTCATCCTGTCCGCTGTCGCGCTCGCCTTTATCGACAGGATGTCGAAGCCCCGCCGCTGACGGGTGAGCGGGGCGCGGCGTCAGTCGATCGCCACCGCGGCGCGATGCTGAGCCGTCTTCTCCAGGTAGACGGCCGCGTTCTCGGCGATGCCGCGCAGCTCCTCGTCGGTCAGCTCTCTGCGAACCTTCGCCGGAACCCCGGCCACGAGCGAGCGCGGCGGGATGACGGCGCCCTGGGTGACGACCGCCCCGGCGGCGACGAGCGAGCCTGCGCCGATGCGGGCGCCGTTCAGGACGGTGGCGCTCATCCCGATCAGCACGTCATCCTCGATGGTGCAGCCGTGCAGGACCGCGTTGTGGCCGACCGAGACCCGTTCGCCGACGGTGAGCGGGAAGGCGGGGTCGGCGTGGGCGGACACGTTGTCCTGCAGATTGGAGTCCCGGCAGATGACGATCGGGGCGTTGTCCGCTCGCACCACCGCTCCGTACCAGACGCTCGCGCCGGCTCGGAGTTCGACCTCCCCGATGACGGTCGCGCCCGGCGCCACCCAGGCGTCGTCGGCCACCTTGGGCGAGCGGTTCCCCGGGAGGGCGTAGAGCATGGCCGGTCCTTCCTTTCGACGACCTCACGCTACTTGACGCGGATTGGCCCGTGCCGTATATTCCTCATGGAATAATCAACACGGAAGCACGAAAAGGTATGTCCGAACCCCGCACCCTCACCCCACTCGCCGTGGCCGCGCTCGCGCTGCTCGCCGAGCGTCCGTCGCATCCGTACGAGATGTACCAGACGCTCATGCAGCGCTCCGAGGACCGGCTCGTCAAGGTGCGGCCGGGGTCGCTCTATCACACCGTCGACCGGCTGGAGGCGCACGGATTCGTGCGCGCCACCGGCACCGAGCGCGAGGGCAACCGACCCGAGCGCACCACCTACGAGATCACCGACGCGGGCACGCGCGTGCTCGGTGAGCGCATCACCGACATCATCGGCACGCCCATCAACGAGTACCCCGAGTTCCCACTCGGGCTCGGCGAGGCGCACAACCTGCCGATCGAGACGGTGATCGCGCTGCTCCGCAAACGCGTGTCCCTCATCCGCGCCGACACGACGGTTCTGGATGACGCCGTCACGCAGCTGACCGAGCGCGGAGTTCCCGCCAAGTACTGGCTGGATGTGCGCTACCAACGAGCCCTCGCCGCGGCCGACGCGGCACTGCTCGAATCCCTGATCGCAGACCTCGAGACCGGCGTAGTGTCCTGGTCCGAGGACAAGCACTGAGAGAAGACCTTATGGAACGCCAACTGAAGCCGTGGCCCGCCCTGTGGGCGCTGGTCATCGGATTCTTCATGATCCTGATCGACACCACCATCGTGTCGGTCGCCAACCCGTCGATCATGGAGGGCCTGAACCTCGGCACCGACTACAACGCCGTCATTTGGGTGACGAGCGCCTACCTGCTCGCCTACGCGGTGCCGCTGCTGATCACCGGCCGGCTCGGTGACCGCTTCGGACCGAAGAACCTGTACCTCATCGGCTTGGTCATCTTCACTCTGGCATCCGCCTGGTGCGGGTTCGCCGGCTCGATCGGCTTCCTCATCGCCGCCCGTGTCGTGCAGGGACTCGGCGCTGCGCTGATGACGCCGCAGACGATGGCCGTCATCACCCGCATCTTCCCGCCGGAGCGCCGCGGTGCGGCCATGGGCCTCTGGGGCGCCGTCGCCGGTGTCGCCACGCTGATCGGCCCGCTGCTGGGCGGCGTGCTCGTCGACAGCCTCGGCTGGGAGTGGATCTTCTTCATCAACGTGCCCGTCGGCATCGTGGCGTTCATCCTCGCGATGCGTCTGGTGCCGAAGCTCCCGACGCACTCGCACAGCTTCGACATCCTCGGCGTGATCCTGTCGGCCGTGGGCATGTTCCTGCTGGTGTTCGGCATCCAGGAGGGCGGCACCTACGACTGGGGCGTCATCTGGGGCCCGATCTCCGTCTGGGGACTCATCATCGCCGGCATCGTGGTGCTCGCCGCGTTCGTCGTCTGGCAGGCCGTCAACAAGAAGGAGCCGCTGCTGCCGCTCCCGCTGTTCCGCGACCGCAACTTCTCGCTCTCGAACGCCGCTATCACCACGGTCGGCTTCGCGGTGACCTGCATGGCGCTGCCGCTGGTGTTCTATTTCCAGACCGTGCGCGGGCTCACCCCGACCCAGTCCGCCCTGATGCTCGCGCCGACCGCCGTCTTCTCGGGCGTGCTCGCGCCGTTCGTCGGCCGCCTGATCGACCGGGTGAACCCGCGCAACATCGCCACCCCGGCGCTCGTGCTGTTCGCCTTCTCCCTGTTCCTCTACTCGCGGATGCTGTCGCCGGACGTCAACATCTTCCTGCTGCTCATCCCGAGCGCGCTCATGGGCATCGCGATGTCGGGCGTGTGGGGTCCGATCTCCACCACGACCACGCGCAACCTGCCGATGAACCAGGCGGGCGCCGGCTCCGGCGTGTTCAACACCACGCGTCAGATCGGCGCGGTGCTCGGCAGCGCCTCGATCGCCGCACTGATCTCGGGCCGGCTCGCCGCCGACCTGCCGAAGGCGCCGGGCGGGGCCGCGAACGCCGCCGGCGCCACCTCGGGCACCGAGCTGCCGGAGTTCCTGCACGCCGGATTCACCCAGGCCATGTCGGAGTCGCTGCTGCTGCCCGCGATCGTCGCCTTCCTCGGCGCCCTGATCGTCGTCTGGTGGGAGCGGCCCAAGCCGCCCGCGTGGGCCCGCCAGGCCGGCGCCGCCCAGGGTGCGCCGGAAGGCGCGGGTGCGCCGGAGGGCGCCGCCGTGGCGGCCGGTGCCAGCGCCTCCGCCGCCACGCATGGCGCCCACGCTGCTCCGGTCCCGGTGGATGCCACCGTGCACGGCTCGCACGCGGCCGACCTGCCGCCCGCGACGGATGCCGCCCCGGGCGAGGAACCGCCGCACGGCGTCCACGCTGCGCCCGTCACCGACTGACGCATCCCGCGCGTCTGAATGCCCGAGACGCCCCCGGCCGCCCGAACAGGGCCCGGGGGCATCTCGCTGCGCCGACTCGGCCTCAGCCGGCAGGGCGACTGAACAGGTTGACCAGGTTGCCGTCCGGGTCGCGGAAGAGCGCAGAGCGATTGCCCCACGGCATGACCGTCGGCTCGAGCACGACGTCCGCGGGGCTCACGCGCGCGAATTCCGCATCCACGTCGTCCACCTCGAATTCGACGATCACGGACGCGTTCGACGCCGGCTGCGGGGCCGCCGCGCCCAGCATGGCGACCGTCTCGACGGCGCCGATGGCGATGGTGCCGCCCGACAGCTCGAACTGCGCGAAGACCGGCGCGGGGCGGAGTGGCGCGACGCCCGTCACGTCCTCATAGAACCGTGCGAGACGGTCGACGTCGGATGTGACGATGCGGATGGATGCGAAGCGCATGGGCTCCTCCTGAGCGGCTGGGGATGTCTGTCTCGACCAGCCTGGCGGGCACCTCCGACATCGCGCCTCCGGGAGGGCTCAGGCGACCACGCGCACGGCGTTCGCCCACGGGTCGTCGAAGGCGAGCGTCCGTCCGTCGTCGCGGGTCTGCACGCCGTAGTGCCGCATCCGCTCTTCCAGGGCCCCTATGTCGTCCGTAGAGGGGAGCCGGATCTCTACCTCACCGAGGCCCAGGGCGAGGCGGCGGCGGCCCGCGCCCCCGCTGTTCCAGGTGTTCATCGCCATGTGGTGGTGGTAGCCGCCTGCGCTGACGAAGAGGGCGGAACCGCCGAGCGCCGCCGTCGCCTCGAAACCGAGGCGGTCGACGTAGAACTCGCGGGCCGTGGCGACGTCGCCGACGGAGAGGTGGACGTGCCCGACGGCGGCGTCGCCGAAGACGGCCGTGGCGTCTGTCGTGGACTCGGCGAGAGCGGCCCCGCGCTCGGTGAGGTGCTCGGACAGGAACGTCTGCGGGTCGAGGAAGAGTGTGGCCATCTCCACCTGACCGTGCGTCCAGCTCCACAGCGTCCGGTCGCGGTCCCAGTACAGCTCGACGCCGTTGCCCTCCGGGTCGGTGAAGTAGAACGCCTTGCTGACCAGGTGATCCGCGCTCCCGGTGAACGTGCCGGGCGCGCGACGGGCAACGGAGTACACGGCCGCCGCGAGTGCTTCTTCGCTGTCGAAGAGGATCGCGGTGTGGAACAGCCCGGCCTCCCCGGGCCCGGCGTGCTTCAGCTCCGGTGCGTGCTCCAGCACGACCGCCGGTGTGGACCCACGGCCGAGCACCACCCGGCCGCCCTCCGAGGCGAGGACGCGCAGCGTGACCGCGTCTCGGTAGTACGCCGTCATCCGGTCGAGATCGGCGACGCGGAGGGTCACGGCACCCATCGTCGAAGCGGCGGGGAGCAGTTGGTCCATACATACATCAACCGGCGAGCTCGCCCCGATATTTCGGGGCCGGCGTGTGGTGGCGCGACAGGGGCGTCCTGTTTTCAGGACATCCGAGCTCCGCGACCCCGATTTCTCCCCCTTTTCAGGACATGGCTGCACGCAGAGCCCGTGATCTCCTGAATACAGGGCCCCGGCCGCATCCCCACCCCGGGGTCGGGTCGTGCGGCCCACGCGACCGACGCAGTCCTGTATTCAGGACATCGACGTTGGGGGAGCGCACTTTCCCTCCTATTCAGGACATGGCGGCACGCAAGAGCCGCGATCTCCTGAATACAGGAGCGGGCAACGGTCCTGAAAACAGGACCGAGCCCCACTGCACCCCGGCTGCACCAGCCCGGTCTCGTACGCGAGGACGACGAGGTCGCGGCTAATCAGGTCTCGATCGCCCCGCCGGTCTCGGCGAGGTAGCGGCGCAGGGTGAGGGCGGGGTCTTCTGCCTGCATCCGGCGGTACCGGGCGAAGTCGAGCTGATCGCGGAGGGACGCGCCGGCGCGCATCCGCTCGGCCTGGGCGCCCTCCACCGATTGGATGCGCGCCGCCTCGGCGAACAGGGCCGCGCGGTCGGTCGCGTCCAGCACCAGGACGCCGTCGTCGTCCGCGACGATCCAGTGCGCCGGGCTGACCGCGACGCCGTCCAGGAACGCCGAGCGCATCGCCGTGCCCGCCGGCGGGACGCGCCGCGGACCGAAGGGATGCGCACCCCGGCTGAACACCGGCAGCCCGATCTCGCGCAGCTGTGCAGTGTCCCGGTGCCGCCCCCAGATGACTGCGCCGGACATTCCGGCCGTCGCCGCCTCCAGCAGCATGAGGTCCCCGACGCAGGCCTCGTCGTCGCGGCCGCCGTTGTCGACCACGAGGACGGCGCCCGGAGGCGCGTCGTCGATGGTCTCGAGCAGCACATCCACGCTGCCGAGATGCGTCACCGGCGCGGCCGGGCCTGCGAACGGGCGCCCGGGAAGCACGGCGACGAGGTCGACCGGAGCCGTATGGACCGCGACGCCCAAGCGCACGGCGGCGTCCGCGATCGCGGCGGTGGCGGGAGGGGGTGTGGCGTCCATGAGCCGACGCTATACCGCGGGCCATGCGCCACGGCGCATGCGCCACGGCGCATGCGCCAAGGCGAATGCGACCTACTCGCCGGTCAGGCGCTCCAGGAGTTCGCGGTAGCGATCGGCGGTCCGCTCGACGATGTCGGCCGGCAGTGCGGGCGGCGTGCCCGTCTTGTCCCAGTTCGCCGCGAGCCAGTCGCGCACGATCTGCTTGTCGAAGCTCGCCATCCGCTCCTCCGGTGTGCTGCCCGCTGCGTAGGCGGCCGCATCCCAGTACCTGCTGGAATCGCTGGTCAGCACTTCGTCAGCCAGTGTGATCTCGCCGGTGGTGCGGTCGGCGCCGAACTCGAACTTCGTGTCGGCGATGATGACGCCGCGGGCTTCGGCGATGGCCGATCCGCGCTCGTACACGTGCAGGGAGGCGCGCCGCAGCTCCTCGGCGACGTCGGCGCCCACGAGCTCCACCGTGCGCTCGAAGCTGATGTTCTCGTCGTGCCGACCCAGCGGGGCCTTCCACGCGGGGGTGTAGATGGGCTCAGGCAGGCGGTCGCCGTTACGGAGTCCCGACGGCAGGGGGATGCCGCACACGCTCTGCGATTCGCGGTACTCGGCCCAGCCGCTGCCCGTGAGATAGCCGCGGACGACGCACTCGATCGGGAACATGTCGAGCGGCTTCACGAGCATCGACCGCCCGGCGACGTCGCGGGGGATGCGCTCCACCACGCGCTCACCGGCGAGCGTGTGGTCGGGGATGAGATGGTTCGGAACATCGTCGAGCTGGTCGAACCACCACAGGCTCAGGGTGGTGAGCAATTCCCCTTTGCCCGGGATGCCCGGTTCGAGGGCGTGATCGAAGGCGCTGACGCGGTCGCTCGCGACCACCAGCACGCTATCGGTGTCGTCGAGGCCGTCAGCCCCGGCGGGCACGAACAGGTCGCGCACCTTGCCCGAGTAGACGTGGGACCATCCCGGAAGTTCGCTCACCCGGTCCATCGTAGAGGGATGCCGTCATGACTCCTCATCACGTCCGTCTTTCATAACGAATGGATTATGGACAACGGATGGAGGCACTGTGAAGTGCATCAGAATCATGGCGACCGCATTCGCGGCCGTAGCACTGGTTGCGGGTGGAGTAGTGGCTGCCGCTCCCTCTTCCGCCCTGTCGTCCGGGCAGCTCACCGGCTCGTATGTGGCACTGGGAGATTCGTACGCCTCGGGCAACGGCGCGGGCGCCTACATCGAATCGAGCGGTGAGTGCTACCGCAGCACGAACGCGTATTGGTCCGTCTGGTCGAGGGCATACCCGACCCTGGCCAGCGCATCGTTCGCGTGCGGGGGCGCGACGACCGAGAACGTCCTGACGGCGGGAGGGCCACCCGCCCAGGTGAATGCGGCGCTGTCGACCGCGACGAAAGTGACGCTGACGGTCGGCGGCAATGACGTCGGCTTCACCAACGCGATCACCACGTGCGTGTTCGGCGCCGATGCCGAATGCACGAACTACCTGCAGAACACCGTGACCCCGGCGATCGGTGCGTTGTCGGCCAAGCTCGACTCCTTGTACACCACGCTGAAGGCACGGGCGCCGCACGCCGCCGTGGAAATCGTCGGCTATCCCCGGCTGATGGAGGAGACCGGGTCGGCTGACTGCGGGTGGTCCGTCACCAAGCGTCAGGCGCTGAACACCATGGCCGACAGGCTGTCCGACACGATCACGGCGCGGGCGTCCGCCGCGGGGTTCACCTACCGCGACGTGCGCAAGGATTTCTCGGGGCACGGGGTCTGCTCCACGACGCCGTGGATCAACAATGTGGGTGAGGGTGTGCCGTCCGGGTGGATGCACATCAATGCCGCTGGGCACGCACGCATCGCGGCTCTGCTGACTGCCCCGAAGCTCCCGGCCCAGGTGTCGGCCTCGAACGGACGGCTCACCGTGTCCCTGACGCCGTTCCTCTATGCGTCGGCGACTCGGGTCATGTTCTGGGTCAACGGCGCGTACGTCGGCGAGACGTATCGCGGGTCGTCGTATTACTCCGGCGTCGACATCACGCCCACTGCTATCAACGTCTTCCCCGGGGTGACCGTGAAGACGGGTGACCGGGTGCAGGTAGCGATCGTTCCTGGGACCCCGGGCACTCAGCCGACCACTCCGTCGTCCGACCCGGTCTACCAGCTCGTCGACACGCAGATCGACTCCGTGTACGGCGCCACTCTGACGGGTGACGGTCGCGTCGCGGTGCACCTCGCTACGGCGCTGTTCCGATCGAGCGGCGCAGTGACGGTCACCGTCAACGGCGCCTACCGCGGATCGACGTCCTTCGGCTCGGCCTACTACATGGAAGGCTACGTGGGCGGCGACGGCGCTCACCTGACGACCCTCGACGGCGGAGCCGTGCACGGCGACCACGTCACGGTCACTCTCGGGTCGCAGCCGATTTACGACGGCGTGCTCTGACGGCATCGGTCGTGCTCCTCGCCGGGGCGACGGGCACGACCGATGCTCGATCAGCCGAGGATTTTGGCCTTCGCGCCCGCGAACTCCTCGTCGGTGAGCACACCCTGCGAGTGCAGGGTGGCGAGCTGCTGCAGCTTCGCCATCATGTCGTCTTCGGCCGGAGGAGCCGCCTGAGGCGCTGCGGCCGGCTGGGCCGCGGCCTGCTGGGCGGCTGCCTGCTGCTGCTCGTACTGCTGCTGCTCGTACTGCCCCTGCGCCTTCTCCGCCTGCCTGCGTTGCACATTCCCGGAGACCGCCGTGGCGGTCCCGGCGACGACCGCCGTGCGCGCCGCCATCCCGATCAGTCCCGGGCGTCCCATTCGTCTCAGCGGCATGGTGTTCTCCTCAGCTCTCCGCGATCTCTTCTGCTTCTTCTTCGTACGCTTCCGCAGCCACCGCGTTCACGATCGGCGCGGGGATGCGCTCGCTGTGCACCACGACTCCGCCCGACTCGAAGAACCGGCTCGCCAGGGTCTTCGCCCACAGGTGCTCGATCACGAGGACAGCGCCGGTCGATCCGGGTTCGATCGCCTCGGCGATCTGCTCCACATCCTCGTCGCCGGCGATTCCACTGGCTTCCAGGTTGATGTCGGTGATCCCGATCTCGTCGCCGATCTCCTCCAGCTCGATGATGTCGACGCTCCCGTCGTCATGCCGTTCCACGAAGACCAGATCGAGCAGCCGGACGGTTCCGTTGTCCACGAGGTCGAGGATCGCCTCGACCACCCCCGGAGACGGCCGGTCGGTGTCGAACTGCGCGACGATGAACTCCGCTGGACCAAACTCGAATTCGGCCATGTCAGCCCCTTTCCCGCGGTCCACCCCGCGTTCACGCGCACCATACTGCGCGGCGTCGCGGCCCGGCAATGCATCATTTCGGCGCCTCCGTCGCTGGCAGGATGTGTCCGGTCACATTCTTAGAATGGGACTATCGACCGAAGCGGAACGCCGCTCTCGGAGGCCGACCGAAGGAGCACCGGCATGGGCGAGAAGAACTGGGCAGGCAACTACGAGTACCGGGCGGAACGCATCGCCCGTCCGACGTCGGTGGACGAGCTGCGCGACCTGGTCGTGGCCTCTCCGGCGGTACGGGCTCTCGGAAGCAGGCACTCCTTCAACGACCTCGCGGACACTCCGGGACTGCTCGTCAGTACTGCGGATCTTCCCGGACCAGTGCGGATCGATGAGGCCGCACGGACCGTCACGGTCGGCGGCGGCGTTCGCTACGGTGACCTCGCCCGCGAGTTGCAGGATGCCGGTTGGGCGCTGCACAATCTCGCCTCGCTCCCGCACATCTCGGTCGCGGGCGCCATCGCCACGGCGACGCACGGTTCGGGCGACCGCAACGGCAACCTGGCCACCGCCGTCGCGGGCCTGCGCATCCTGAACGGCTCCGGCGAGCTGGTCGACCTCCACCGCGGCGACGACGGGTTCGAGGGAGCCGTCGTGAACCTCGGCGCCCTGGGCGTGGTGACCGAGGTCACCCTCGACATCCGTCCCACGTACGATGCTCGGCAGCGTCTCTTCGGCGGTGTCCCGTGGGATGCGGTGCTCGGCCGGTTCGACGAGGTGACCTCTGCCGCGTACAGCGTCAGCCTCTTCACCACCTGGGATGAGGAAGCTGTTTCGCTCGCCTGGCTGAAGGAGCTCGACGGGGTCGAGTCGCTCATCCAGGACGACTTCTTCGGAGCCCCGGCCCTGACCGAGGCGCGCCACATGATCCCGACGATGGATGTGCGCAACACCACCGAGCAACTGGGGGTGGTGGGCCCCTGGAGCGAGCGGCTGGCGCACTTCCGGTTCGAGTTCACCCCGTCGAACGGTGCCGAGATCCAGTCCGAGTACCTGGTTCCGCGGGCGCGCGCCGTCGAAGCCATCGAGGCGGTGCGGGCGCTCGCGCCCGTGGTCGCCCCGCTGCTGCAGGTCTCCGAGATCCGCACGATGGCGGCGGACGGCCTGTGGTTGTCCGGCGCGTACGGGACGGACGCGGTCGGGCTGCACTTCACCTGGTTCCGCGACCAGGCCGGGGTGGAGGCGGTGCTTCCTCAGCTGGAGGCGGTGCTCTTCCCGCTCGGCGCCCGGCCCCACTGGGGCAAGCTGTACGTCGACCGCGACGGTGTGGTGCCCGCGCTGTATCCGCAGTTCGCCGACTTCAGCGCGCTCGCGTCCCGGTTCGACCCCGAGGGCCGCTTCCGCAACCCGTTCCTCACCCGCCTGCTCGGCTGAGCCGGCCGCGTCGCCCGCGCGTCAGACGACGCGCGCGGCGATGTCGGTGCGGTACTGGGCTCCGTCGAGGTGGATGTGACCGAGCGCCTCATAAGCGCGGTCGCGCGCCTCGGCGAACCCGGTGCCGCGCGCGACGATGGAGAGAACCCGGCCCCCGGTCGCGAGCAGCTCCCCGGTCGCCTCGTCGCGGGCGGTCGCCGCGTGGGCGATGGTCACCTCGGGTACGCCCGCGGCCTCCGCCAGCCCGGTGATGGGCCGCCCGGTCTGAGGCGCCTCGGGGTATCCCTCGCTGGCGAGGACGACGGTCACGGCCGTGTCGAGCGCGAACTCGGGACGCGGCAGGCGGCCCAGCCCACCCGTCGCGGCGGCGAAGAGCAGGGACGAGAGAGGGGTCACGAGCCGGGGGAGCACGACCTGCGTCTCGGGGTCGCCGAAGCGTGCGTTGAACTCGATCACCCGGATGCCGCGCGCGGTGAGGATGAGGCCGCAGTAGAGCAGGCCGATGAAGGGCGTCTGCTCGCGCGCCATCGTGCGCACCGTCGGCAGAGCCACGGTCTCGATGACCTCGTCGACGAATCCGTCCGGCAGCCAGGGGAGCGGCGAGTAGGCGCCCATCCCGCCGGTGTTCGGGCCGGCGTCGCCGTCCAGCAGCCGTTTGTAGTCCTGCGCGGGCGAGAGGGGCAGCACATCGTGCCCGTCACTGAGGAGGAACAGGGAAACTTCCTGGCCGTCGAGGAACTCCTCGATCAGCACACCGCCGTGGTGCAGCCAGTGGGTGGCGTGCTCGCCGGCCGCCGCGCGGTCCTCCGTCACCAGCACGCCCTTGCCCGCCGCCAGGCCGTCGGCCTTCACGACGTACGGCGCTCCGAAGTCGTCGAGCGCCTTCTCGGCCTCGGCGAGCGTCTCGGCGCGGACGGCACGGCCCGTCGGGACGCCGGCCAGCTCCATGATCCGCTTGGCGAAGGCTTTCGAGCCCTCGAGCTGGGCCGCCGCCTTACCGGGGCCGAACACGGCGATGCCCCGGGTGCGCAGTGGATCGGCGACGCCCGCGACCAGCGGAGCCTCCGGTCCGATCACGACGAGTTCGATGCCGTTCTCGATCGCGTACTCGGTGACCGCCTCGCCGTCGAGCGGATCGAGGCCGAGCTCGACCCGGACATCCTGCGCGATGCCGGCGTTTCCGGGAGCGGCGACGATATCGTGCCGCTCCTCCTCGGCGAGGAGCGCGGTGATGATGGCGTGCTCGCGGGCACCGGAACCGAGGACGAGAATCTTCACGCCCCCAATGCTAGAGGGGGAAGGATAGAGGCATGGCGAGAGCGAAGATCCCCGACGAGGTAGGCGGACCGGCGACTCGGGCCGCGGTCGCCGGCGGAACGGACCGGAACACCACCGCGACGGCCGTGCGCTACCTCCTGCAGCTGCTGGCGGAGCGGGCGCCGGGCAACACCGTCGAGGTGCGCGTGCCGCCCTTCGGGGCCGTCCAGTGCATCCCGGGCCCCCGCCATACGCGCGGGACGCCGCCGAACGTCATCGAGACGGATGCCGAGACCTGGCTGGCGCTCGCGTCCGGCAGCCTCTCGTGGGACGACGCCCTGGCCTCCGGCTCGGTGCACGCGTCCGGGCAGCGCGCATCCCTCGAAGGGCTCGTGCCGCTTCGCTACTGACGCCCTCCTGACGCCCGACGGCCCCTCAGCTTCCGTCTGGGAGAATGAACGCATGAGCGACACTCCGGCCGATGACACCCCTCCCGAGGAGACCGTCACGCCCGCGGAGGTCCGGGTGCGGCGCTCGCCGCGCTACTTCCGCTTCATGATCACCGGCGCCGTCCTGTTCGCGATCATCGCGCTCATCCTCACCTTCGCCTTCCCGGAGAACCCGACCTACGACCGCGGATCCGTCTTCGGCTTCCTGCTGGCGATCTGCGCGACGATCGGCGTGGCCGTCGGCGCCGTCGTTGCCCTCCTGGTCGACCGAGCGACGGCCCGTCGAGCGCGGAGCGTGCAGGCGGATAGAATCGACGTGCGCACCCCCGAACCCGGTTCGTCGCCCGCGCGGCGTGAGGGTTCGAAGCCGGAGCCCGGCACGCAGAACGACAGCACGAGCGACACCCAGAGCTGAACATCCCGACTTCTGAAAGGGGTCCGCTGTGGCCGGAGGCGACGGTCTTCTCAGTCACGATCTGCTTCCCGGCGAGAAGGGGCCGCAGGACGCCTGCGGCGTCTTCGGCGTCTGGGCACCCGGTGAGGAGGTCGCCAAGCTCAGCTACTTCGGGCTCTACGCGCTCCAGCACCGCGGCCAGGAGTCGGCAGGCATCGCGACGAGCGACGGGGACAAGATCCTCATCTACAAAGACATGGGACTCGTCTCACAGGTCTTCAACGAGAACGCGCTGAACTCGCTTCCCGGCCACATCGCCGTCGGACACACGCGCTACTCCACGACGGGCGCCTCCAGCTGGCAGAACGCGCAGCCGACTCTCGGCTCCACCGCGAGCGGCACGGTCGCCCTCGGCCACAACGGCAACCTGACCAACACGGCCGAGCTGATGCAGCTCGTCCACGAGCGCTACCCGCAGCACGACGGCGAACTCTCGCGCGGAAACACCACGGACACCGCCGTCGTGACCGCACTGCTCACCGGCGACCTCGACCACACCCTCGAGGCGACCGCGCTGGAGGTGCTCCCGCGTCTGCGCGGCGCCTACTGCCTGGTCTTCATGGACGAGCACACGCTGTACGCGGCCCGGGACCCGCAGGGCGTGCGCCCGCTGGTGCTCGGCCGCCTGGAGCGCGGCTGGGTCGTCGCCTCCGAGACCGCCGCCCTCGACATCGTCGGCGCAAGTTTCGTCCGCGAGGTCGAGCCGGGCGAGCTGATCGCCATCGACGAGAACGGCCTCCGCAGCCAGCGTTTCGCGGCCGAGAAGCGCGCCGGCTGCGTCTTCGAGTACGTCTACCTGGCGCGTCCCGACACCACCATCGCCGGTCGCGGCGTCTACGAGGCCCGCGTCGAGATGGGTCGCCGGCTGGCCCAGGAGCACGAGGTCGAGGCCGACCTGGTCATCCCGACGCCGGAGTCCGGCACGCCCGCCGCCATCGGCTACGCGCAGGCGTCCGGCATCCCGTTCGGTCAGGGACTGGTGAAGAACTCGTACGTCGGCCGGACGTTCATCCAGCCGTCGCAGACCATCCGCCAGCGCGGTATCAAGCTGAAGCTGAACCCGCTGAAGGAGGTCATCAAGGGCAAGCGCCTGATCGTCGTCGATGACTCGATCGTCCGGGGCAACACGCAGCGCGCCCTGGTGTCGATGCTGCGTGAGGCCGGCGCTGCCGAGGTGCACGTGCGGATCTCCAGCCCGCCCATCACCTGGCCCTGCTTCTACGGCATCGACTTCGCCTCGCGCGCCGAGCTCATCGCAACGGGCCTCGGCGTGGACGAGGTGCGCCAGTCGATCGGCGCGGACAGCCTCGGCTACCTGTCGGAGGACGGGATGATCGAAGCGACCGAGCAGCCGCGCGAGCGCCTGTGCACGGCGTGCTTCACCGGTGTCTACCCGATCGAGCTCCCCGACGCCCACCACCTCGGCAAGAACCTGCTGGAGCGCCCGGTCGTCGCCCCCACCGACGACGGATCGGATGCGACCTCCGACGGCTGTGAGCCGGGCCCCGACTCCGAGCTGGAGCCGCTGCTGAGCTTCGGCGACCCCGGCCGCCAGGAGTAACCGCCTTCGCCGGTGGGGGTGCTTTTCGCCTGCCCGCGACGCGCCGATACGATGGAGCCGTGACCGACTCCACCGCCTCCTCGTCCGCCTCCTACGCCGCAGCCGGCGTCGACACCGCAGCGGGCGACCGGGCCGTGGAGCTGATGAAAGCCGCCGTCGGTCGCACGCACGGTCCGCAGGTGCTCGGCGGAGTCGGCGGCTTCGCCGGCCTGTTCGACGTGTCCTTCCTGAAAGACTTCGACCGGCCGCTGTTGGCGACCTCCACTGACGGCGTCGGCACGAAGGTCGCCATCGCCCAGGCGCTCGACAAGCACGACACCATCGGACAGGACCTTGTGGGAATGGTCGTCGACGACATCGTCGTGGTCGGCGCGCGCCCGCTCTTCATGACCGACTACATCGCCTGCGGTCGGGTCGTCCCGGAGCGGATCGCCGCGATCGTCGAGGGCATCGCGCGGGCCTGCGAGCAGACGGGCACGGCCCTGGTCGGCGGCGAGACGGCCGAGCATCCGGGTCTCCTGGGCCCGGACGACTACGACGTCGCCGGTGCAGCGGTCGGCGCCGTCGAGGCGGATGCGGTGCTCGGCGCGGAGCGCGTGCGCGACGGCGATGTGGTGCTCGCGATGGCCTCCTCCGGGCTGCACTCGAACGGCTTCTCGCTGGTCCGCCACATCCTCGCGGCCCGCGGCATCGGGTTCACCGACCACTCGGAGGAGTTCGGCGGGGTCGTCGGCGAGGCGCTGCTCGAACCGACCCGGCTCTACACGGCCCCGCTGCTGCGGGTGCTTCAGGATGCGTCCCTTGCCGGCGCCATCCACTCGCTCAGCCACGTGACCGGCGGTGGCATCGCGGCCAACCTCGCCCGCGTCCTGCCCGTCGGCTCATGGGTCGAGGTCGACCGCTCGACCTGGTCGCCGACGCCGGTGTTCCGCGTCCTGAGCGACCTGGCCGGCACGTCGCTCGAGTCGAGTGAGGGCACCTGGAACCTGGGCATCGGGATGTTCGCGGTCGTGGCTCCGGAGGCCGCGGATGCGGTGGCCGCGGCGATCACGGCCGACGGCATCCCCACCTGGCGCGCCGGGACGGTGTCGACCGCATCCCGCGAGTTGACCGGCTTCGAGCAGGGCGCGAAGGGTGTCGACGGCGGCGCCGTGCGTCTTGTCGGGTCGTACGCGGGCTGAGCCCACGTCACCCGTTTTGGTCGGAGCGGAGAAGGCCTTCGCCCGGCTAGAGTGACGCGTGTGAGCCGACCGAACGCCCGCCTTCGCCTGGCGTTCGCGGTCACCCTTGCGGGGTTCGCGGCTCTCGCTGCCGCTCTTTCCGCCGCTCCTGCCGTGGCCGCGGCTTCCGTGGCTGCCGCCGTGCCGGTGTCCACGGTCACCACCCCGGCGGACGCCCTCACGCCCCTGGTCGACTGCGTTCAGGATGCGCCGCTCGGCGCCGTCTCCTCCCGCACGGTCGTGCTGGGCTACCGCTCGTCGGCATCCGCTCCGATCTCCGTCGCGCCCGGATCCGGCGTCAACGACCTCACCGCGGGCGTGCCGGAACGCGGACAGCCGTCATCGTTCGAGCCGGGCGAGCACCATGGCGTGTGGCTGCTGACGGTCGACGCGGCGGCCGAGCCGGACCTCGCGTGGCGTCTCGGCAGCGCGGAGGCTCGCTTCGACGCCGCACCCGCGTGCACGGCGGCGACGGCTGTCACGGTCAGCGCTCCGGCGACGGTGGCCGCGGGCGCCACGGCCGCATTGACGGCGACCGTCAGCCGCATGCTCCTCGCGGCGCCCAGCACCGGCGCGGTGTCCTTCACGCTCGACGGTGGCGAGCCCGTCGTGGTTCCCGTCTCCGCGGCGGGCGTCGCCCGGGCCGACCTCCCTGTCCCGAACGCCGGCCCGCACACCGTCACGGCCACCTACCAACCGGTCTCGGGATCGGGGCTGCTGCCCGCTGCCGGCACGGCGATCTTCGGCTCCAGCGCGCCGAGCGCACCGCTCAGCATCGCCGCCGACTCGGTCGTCGCCGGCAGCACCAGCGTGTCCATCGCCGTGGCGCGCCCGTCAGCGGAGGGCGTCGCCACCGTCGACGTCGTCACCGCGGACGGCACCGCGCGGGCAGGGACCGACTACACCGCGCTTGCCACCACCGTGCGACTGGGCGACGGACAGAGCACCGCCACTCTCCGCGTCGCACTTCCCGCGCGGCCGCCGGGTTCGCCGGCGTCGACGTTCTTCGTGCTGCTGCAGCGCGCATCCACCGCCGTGAGCTCCGCGTCGGCCACGATCACGCTGCCGGCCGTTCCCGCCGTCTCCGCTGCAGCCGTAGCACCGGCCGGCCCCTCCACGCACGGAGGCGCGGGCGGCGTCGCGCTCGCCTCCGCCCTGCCGGCGGGCGACCCGACCGCAGCGAACCCCGCGTCGGCTCTCGCCGGCGCGGACCTCGCCATGATGCTCGGCGGCATCCTGCTCACCGGCGGCGGCATCGTCGGCGTCGTCGGACTGGTGCGAGCCGCAGGCGGGCGCGCGGTCCGTGCCTGACATCGAGGGCACCGTCGCCGAGGGCACCGTCGCCGAGGGCACCCTCGCCGAGGCATGACAAACGTCACACTCGGAACCTGACACCCGCTCTGGGTGCGGAACCGCGCGCCTCGCCATCCTGAAAAGGTGAACGAGACACCAGCCATCCGCCTCACCGCCCTCCGCAAGAGCTTCAGCGCGCTCACCGCCGTCGACGGCGTCGACCTGGACATCCGCGCGGGAGAGGTCGTCGCCCTGCTGGGCCCCAACGGCGCGGGCAAGTCGACCACCATCGACCTCGCCCTCGGACTTGCGCGGCCCACGTCGGGCACCGCGGAGCTCTTCGGCGGACTGCCGCGCGACGCCATCCGCGACGGCCGCGTCGGCGCGATGTTGCAGGGCGGTGCGCTGCTGCCGACGCTCACCGTCGCCGAGTCCGTCGCCCTCGTCGCAGCGGCGCATCGTCACCCGCTCTCCGTCGCCGAGGCGCTCGAACGTGCCCGGTGCACCGAGATCGCCCGTCAGCGGGTCGCGAAGCTGTCCGGCGGTCAGCTCCAGCGGGCGCGTTTCGCCGTCGCCGTCGTCTCCGACCCGGACCTCCTCTTCCTCGACGAGCCGACCGCCGCCATGGATGTGGAAGCTCGCCGCACGTTCTGGCAGTCGATGCGCGAGTTCACCGAGGCCGGCCGGACCGTCGTCTTCGCAACCCACTACCTCGATGAAGCCGACGAGTACGCCGATCGCATCGTGATGATGGCGCGCGGACGGGTCGTCGCCGACGGCACGCCGACCGAGGTCAAGGCGGTCGTCTCCGGCCGGCGGATCCGCGCCACGGCCGCGTTCGCCGCCACCAGCGAGAGCCAGAACGCCCTGGCGAACCTCCCGGGCGTGCGCTCGGCCGACCGCCGCGGAGACCAGCTCACCCTCGTCTCGGACGACTCCGACGCCACCCTGCGTGCGCTCCTCGCGGCGCACCACGACATCCACGACATCGAAGTCACCGCGCACACCATGGATGAGGCGTTCCTCGCCCTCACCGAAGCGCGCGAAACCGAAGGAGCCCGCTCATGAGCATCGCCTACCTGGGGCGCGAGTCCCTCCGCCAGCTGAAGAACATGCGCTCCATGGTCTTCACCCTCGCCGTGCCGCTCGTCATGCTCATCGCATTCGGCGGCACGTTCGGCGGCGCCGGGCAAGTGGATGCGGTGACGCACCTGCCCTGGATCGTCGTCACGACCGTCCAGGTCGCGGCGTACGGCGGCATGATGTCCGCGCTGTCTCAGGCGTTCCAGATCGTCACCGAGCGGTCGATCGGCTGGAACCGTCAGCTGCGCATCACGCCGCTGAGCGGCACCGGCTACCTCGTCTCCAAGCTGATCGCGGCGCTCGCGCTCGCGCTGCTGAGCATCCTCGTCATCGTGGGCGTGTCCATCGCCCTGTACCACCCCGACCTCGCGGCCGGCAGCTGGGTGCTGGCTGGGCTCGCGATCTGGTGCGGCGTCATCCCGTTCGCTCTGCTCGGCATCCTGATCGGCCAATTCGCCAAGCCGGAGTTCGCGCAGCCCATGTTCATGGCGGTGTTCATGGGCATGGCGGTGCTGGGCGGCTTGTGGATTCCTCTGCAGGTGTTCCCCGCGTGGGTGGCGGATGTCGCCAAGGCGGTGCCGTCGTATTGGCTGAACCGGGTGGGTCAGCTCGGCGCGCTGCAGAGCGGCGACGCGGTCACCCCCGCCATCGTCCTCGCGGCCTGGGCGCTGGCGCTGGGAGCCCTCATCGTCTGGCGGTACCGACGCGACGCCGCCCGCGGCTGAGCGGCCCGGCCGCCCTGACCTAAGGTAGCAACGTGTTCTCGAGCCAGGTGCCGGACGCCCGCCCGATCGGAGGGTGGGCCCGGCTCACACATCCGTCGGCGTTCCGCTGGTACCCGGGTGCCGCGATCGGGCTGCTCTACCAGATATCGGTGCTCGTCGGACTGTGGACCTCGACCATCCCGCTTCCGGGGAAACTGCTCGCCACGGCTCTGCTCGCCGTGGTCTATGTCGGCTTCCTGGTGCTCCCGCCGCTGCTGTGGTGGATGGACGACCGCGCCCGGCTGATCGGGGTCATCCTCTACTTCGCCCTCACGCTGACACTCTTCCCGCTGATCGGCACCATCGCCTGCTGGACCTGGGTCTACGTCGCCTGTGTCGCCGGGATGGTGGTGGCACGCCCTGCGATCGCCGTCGTGATCATCTGCGCGCTCGGCGGGCTCCAGCTCGTCGTCTTCACGATCGACGGCACGGTCGCGGACTACTGGTTCATCGCGCTGGTCACCGTCTCCATCGGCGTCATGATGAGCGCCTTCGCCCGACAGATCGACACCCTGCGCCGGCTGCGGAACGCGCAGAGCGAGATCGCGCGGCTCGCCGTCATCGAGGAGCGCGCTCGCTTCTCGCGCGACATGCACGACGTGCTCGGCCACACGCTCACCGTCGTCACCGTCAAGTCGGAGCTGGCTCGGCGACTCGTGCCGGTCGACCCCGGGCGTGCGGCGGACGAGATCGCCGACATCGAACGGCTGAGCAGGTCGGCTCTCGCCGACTTGCGCGCGGCGGTGGCCGGGTATCGCGAGATGAGCCTGTCGACCGAGCTGGCATCCGCACAGGCGAGCCTGGCGGCGGCGGACATCCAGGCCCATCTCCCGCGGAACGGCGAAGACGTCGACCCGGAACTGCGCGAGCTGTTCGGATGGGTGCTGCGGGAAGGGGTCACGAACGTGATCCGGCACTCCGGGTCGCGCAACTGCTGGGTCACGGTCGGCCGCGACCGGTTGGAGATCGAGGACGACGGGCGTATCGCGGGCCTCGCCGGGGACAGTACGGCGACGACGAGCGGCCTCGTCCCGGCCCCGGTCGGTTCGCCCGTCGGCGCTGGCGCCATGGCCGCCGCCGGAGGGTCCGGGCTCGCGGGACTCACCGCCCGTGCCGCCACTGTCGGCGCACAGGTGACCATTGGAGCGGGGCCACGCGGTGGCACGCTCCTGAGCGTGCGGAGGTCGGCGTGACGGGCACCATCCGGCTCTTGCTGGCAGACGACCAGGCACTGGTGCGCGGGGCGCTCGCGGCCCTGCTCGACCTCGAACCGGACCTCGAGGTGGTCGCGCAGGTGGGGCGCGGCGACGAGGTCGTCGCAGCGGCCCAGTCGTCGAGGGCCGATGTCGCGCTCCTCGACGTGGAGATGCCGGGCGCGGACGGCATCGAGGCGGCGGCGGCCCTGCGGACGGCCGTTCCGCACTGCCGATCGCTGATCGTCACCACGTTCGGGCGTCCCGGCTACCTGCGACGGGCGATGGAGGCGGGCGCTTCCGGGTTCGTCGTGAAGGACACACCGTCGAGTGAACTGGCCGACGTCGTCCGCCGGATCGCTTCGGGACTGCGGGTGGTCGATCCCGCATTGGCCGCGGAGTCGCTGGCGTCCGGAGCGTCGCCGCTCACGGTCCGGGAGGCGGAGGTGCTCGAGGTGGCCGGCACCGGCGGATCCATCTCCGATATCGCACGCCGGCTGCACCTCAGCGAAGGGACGGTGCGGAACCATCTCTCGAGCGCGATCGGTAAGACCGGCGCGCGGAACCGTTCGGAGGCAGTGTCGATCGCCACCCGCCAGGGCTGGCTCTGAACTGTGCGGGCAGCGCTACGCGCGCTTCGGAGTGCCCGTCTCCTCGTCCTCATCCTCGTACTCGTACGTGTCTTCCGACTCGCTCTCGCCGTCCGCGTCGTACTCGGCCCACTTGGCGTATTGCTCGTCTTCGCCATGGGAGTGACCGGTCAGCTCACGCTCCAGGGCGTCGTAGTTCACATTGGGACTGAACGACTTCAACTGCCGCGCGATCTTGGTGTGTTTTGCCTTCTGACGGCCGCGCCCCATGCGTGACCCCCTTTTGGTCCCAGCCCGGGCGAGGGAGGCTCCCCGGGGATCGAATAAGAACGGTGAAAACTAGCATGGAGTTTAGCATGCGGACATCACCGACCCCCGAGTTCCCGCACAGCGATGAGTGATGGGATGAGCGTGTGAGCGCGAGTAGGACCGACACCCAGGTGGTGGTGATCGGCGCGGGCCAAGCGGGCCTCGCCGTCGCCTACTATCTTCGGCGGTTCGAGCTGACTCCCGGCGCCGATTTCATCGTCTACGACCGGGGTCCGCTGACCGGCGGAGCCTGGCAGCACCGGTGGGACGCGCTCAAGCTCGGCAGCGCCCATCACGTCAACGACCTCCCGGGGATGGCGGAGCTCGGCTTGAGCTTCGACACGGCCGATCGCTCCCTCCCCGCGCGCGACATCGTCGCCGGGTACTACCGGCGGTACGAGGAGCACTTCGGTCTCCAGGTGCAGCGCCCGGTGTCGGTGCACGCCGTCCGTGACCGCGGCGCCGACCTCATCGTCGAGCACAGCGCGGGTGAGACGGCCACGCGCATCGTCGTGAACGCGTCCGGCACCTGGGGTTCGCCGTTCATCCCCTACTACCCGGGGATGAACGCATTCGCCGGTCGGCATGTCCACACGTCGACCTACCAGTCGGCGGCCGAGTTCGCGGGCCAGTCGGTGGTCGTGGTCGGAGGCGGCACGAGCGCGATCGGTTTCCTCCTCGAGCTGGAGGGCGTCGCCGAGGCACTCACCTGGGCCACCCGGCGGCCGGTGGACTTCCGTGACGAATCGGAGCTCACCATCGAGGGCGGTGTGGCGGCCGTCGCCATGCAGGATGCCGCCGCTCGCGCAGGCGAAGCGCTCCCGTCGATCGTCAGCGGGACGGGTGTGCCCCGCACGCGACGGATCGCGGCGGGCATCGAGCGCGGAGTGCTGACCGAACGGCCCATGTTCACGCGCATCGAGGAGCACGGCGTCCGCTGGCCGGACGGCTCGTTCACCCGGGCCGACGCCATCATCTGGGCGACGGGCTTCCGCCCGGAGCTGCGGCACCTCGCGCCGCTCCGGCTGCGCGAGAAGACGGGCGGTCTTGCGGTCGGGGCGGGAGCATCCTGGCACGATCCGCGCATATTCCTGGCCGGGTATGGCCCGCAGGCGTCGACGATCGGAGCCAACCGTGCGGGCCGCATCATCGCGCGCCAGATCATGGCCCAGCTCTAGGTCCGCCCCGCCGGGCGTGCCGGCACACCTCAGACGGTGACGTCGCGGGGTTCGCCCGCGAAGCGGAGGCCCGAGACGTGGATGCTGCCGGTGCCAGGCTCCGGGTCCGTCGTGAAGATGCCATCCGGGGCGTCGGCGCGCAGACCGAGCCGGGCACTGAGCACGGCCACCGCGGCTGCTGCCGACCAGGCCTGTGGGCGGCACGCCGCCGGATACGGCACGGGCGAGGACGTGTCCAGTGCGCTATCGCCCGAATGCAACTCGGGCATGCGATACCCGAAGCCCTCGGCGGCAGCGAGGAGACCGTCGGCGAGCTGACCGGCCTCCTCTCGGAACCCTTCCCGCGCCAGACCACCGATGGCGATGGCGGTGTCGTGCGCCCAGACGCTGCCGCCGTGGTAGCTGAGCGGCCAGTAGCCGGTCGAGTCCGTCGACATGGTGCGGAGGCCGAAGCCGGATGACAACTCGGCGGAGATGAGCCGGCGTGCGACGAGTTCGGCCTGCTCCTGGTCGAGGATCCCCGTGCCCAGCAGGTGCCCGATGTTGCTGGTGACCGTGTCGACCTTGCGCTTCGCAGCGTCGAGCGCGACGGCCGGGTATGCCCCTGCCGGGTCCTCGATCCAGAACTCGGCGGCGAACCGCGCCTTCAGTTCCGCCGCCCAGGACCGCCACTCTTCGGCGCCCGGACGGCCGAACGCCTCCAGGAGCGCCGCTCCGCCGATCGCCGCCTCGTAGGCGTACCCCTGCACCTCGCAGAGCGCGATCGGGCCGTCGGCGAGCGTGCCGTCGCGCCACTGGATGGAGTCGCCCGAGTCCTTCCATCCCTGGTTGGCGAGCCCGTGGCCGGTCGTGTCGATGTACTCGAGGAAGCCGTCACCGTCGCTGTCGCCGCTGTCGCGCATCCACGCCAGCGCTGCTTCGAGGTGAGGGAGCAGCGGTTCGACCTCGTCGCGGGGCATGCCCCACTTCCAGGCATCGTGCAGCAGGCAGATCCAGAGCGCGGTCGCGTCCACGGTCCCGTAGTAGAGGGGTGGCAGTACCACACCTTCGCCCGGGATGGTGAGGGCAGCCGGTCGCAGCTCGTGCATGATCTTCCCCGGCTGCTCGGCCGTGGCCGCGACGGTTCCCGTGCCCTGGTAGTGGGCGAGCACCCGCAGCGTGGAGGCGGCGAGCTCGTGACCGAGCGGCAGCAGCATCCGGGCGGCCCAGATCGAGTCGCGCCCGAAGAGTGTGAAGAACCACGGCGCCCCCGCGGCGAGGAAGACCTCGTCGGGATGCTCGACCGTCGACATGCGCAACGCCTGCAGGTCGCTCACCGCTCGGCCCAGCCAGGAGGCGAGTCGCGAGTCGCCGGTGGTCGCACGGAACTCCGACCATGTCTCCGACGGGGCGGCACCAGCGACGACCGCGGTCGGATCGGAGACCTCCACCTGCCACGTCAGCGCGAGCTCGTCGTGCGCAGGCACCTCGACCTCCCAGCGGAGGAACACGGTCTCGTCCGTCACCTCGACGTCGGCCCCCTCGGCCGTGACCCGCGCGGACACCGGTCCGCTTCGCAGGTCCGCCTCGCTCGCAGAGGGAGACGTCGCGGTGACGGGATGCTCCGGACCCGCGAGGCCGGCTTTGATCACCTGCATGGGCGTGAAGTCGGCGCGGAGTTCCACCTCGACGGTGGTGCGGATCGCCGTCCCCAGCGCGTTCCGTAGCAGGATCCGCTCTGCCAAGCACCCGGCGACGACCGTCCGCGTCTGGTCTACACGCACCCGCGGGTCGGCCGTCGCGTCGTCGAGTCCGCGGGCGAGAGCCGTGAACACGGCCGTCGCCGCATCGGGGCCCGCGGTCGCGATGTGCTCGGGCACGGCGCCGCCAACGCTCAGGAGCGCCCGATCGAGCACGCGGACATCGGAGTGATAGAACCCGTGGATGCCGTGCCCGTCGATCCGCCCGTCGGGGGCCGACCAGGCCTGGGAGGGAGCAGTCAGCACCACGACGCTGTCGTGGAGGAGCGGCTGGAGGGGCTGGGTCATCGTGAGGGTCGTGCCTTCGTGTTCGTCGGTGGTGCGGGTCCGGGACAGGGTGCTGGAGCGATCGGGGCGGAGGGAGTGATCGGGATCGAGGGAGCGTTCGGGGCCGGTCATTCCTTCACCGCTCCTTCGCTCGAGTTCATGATCCGTCGCTGGAACACGAAGAAGAGCACGGCCACCGGGATGGTCATGATCGCTGCCGCAGCCAGCTTCAGCGGATACTGGCTGCCCTGGCTGAGCTGTCCGCTGGCCAGCCCCGCGACACCCTTGGTGAGCGTGGTCAGCGAGGGGCTCTGCGTCGACACGATGAAGTGCGCGAGCTCGTTCCACGAGCCCTGGAACGACAGGATGATGATGGTGATGAGCGCCGGCCGGGCCATGGGAAGCACGATCGACCAGAACACCCGGAACGTACCCGCGCCGTCGATCCGCGCCTGTTCCTCCACGCTCGCCGGAATGGACTCGAAGAAGTTCTTCATGATGAAGACGCCTGCGGCGTCCGTCAGCAACGGCAGGATCATGCCGGTGTACGAGTCGTAGATGCCGAGCTGGTTGATGACGAGGAACTTCGGGATGAGCAGCACCACCATCGGAACCGACATCACGGCGATCAGTGCGGCGAAGACCACCGTTCGCCCGCGGAAGTGCAGTCGCGCGAGCGCGTAACCCGCGAGCGAATCGAAGAACACGCGGCCGAGCGTGACGAGCACCGTGACGACGACGGAGTTGGCGAACCAGATGGGGAAATCGGAGTTCACGAACAGCTTCGTGTACGCAGCCGTCGTGAAGGTCTGCGGGATGAGCGCAATGGGGTTCGCCGTCGCCTCGGCGTCGGTCTTGAACGACGTCGCCAGCTGGATCAGGAACGGCATGATATAGACGACGGCGATGGCGATCAGGATCGCGTAGGTGATCGAGGTCGCCACGATGGTCCGCGTCGACCGCTGTCGACGGCGGGGGCGGCTGGTGCGGGTCGCCGGCTCCTGGGTGGCGCGGGACTCGTGGGTTTCCACGGCGGTCGAGGTCATCGGAGCGCTCCCTTCTTGTCGGAGTCGTCGCTCTTGTCGGGGTCGTCGCTCTTGCCGGAGTCGTCGTTCCCGTTCGCCGGGACGCTGCTGGGCGCCCCGCCCGCGCCCGTACCGGCGGCCAGGGCCGGCTGGTACAGCCGCATCCGGCGCTGGGAGACCGGGCGTTCCCGGAGCACCCACCGCTGGAACAGCGTGAACACGACGATGATCACGAAGAGGATGAAGGCGATGGCCGCGCCCTGCCCCCACTCCTGGTTGACGAACGAGGTCTGGTACGACAGGTACGCGGGCGTCAGCGTGGTCTTGCCCGGCGCGCCGCGCGTGCCCGTGTAGATCTGGTCGAACACCTGCCAGCAGCCGATCAGGCCGAGGGTGAGCACGGTGAAGAGCGTCGGCCGCAGCTGCGGGAGGGTGACCCGCCAGAAGCGCTGCCAGCCGCTGGCGCCATCCATCATCGCGGCCTCGGTGACATCGCCGCCCAGGTTCTGCAGGGCCGCGAGGAAGAGCAGCATGAACGTGCCGCTCGTGGTGAACACGGCCATGATGATGTACGCCGTCATGGCGACCGAGGGGCCGCCCAGCCAGTCCCACCACGAGACGCCGAGCGCCGTGTTCTGCGTCAGCGCGGCCGGCCCTTGCGTCACGCCGAAGGCGGCGAGGAGGTCGTGGATGATGCCGGACGGGTCGTTGAACCAGTTCGGGCCGTGGATGCCGACCCACGAGAGCACCTTGTTGACAGCGCCGCTCGTGCTGAAGAGGAACAGCCACAGCACGGTGATGGCCACCGAGCTCGTCACGGACGGGAAGTAGAAGGCCGTGCGGAAGAAGCCGCGCCCGCGGAGGATCGCCCGGTTGACGAGTACCGCCAGGCCGAGCGATACGGCCGTTTGGATGGGCACGACGAGCACCACATACCAGGCGTTGTTCTTCAGCGACATACCGAAGTCCTGCTCGGCGAGCCCGCCCCCGGTGAGGAGCTTCGAGTAGTTGTCGAGACCGACGAAGTTCACGTCGGAGGCGAAGGGGCTCCCACGCCCGCCCCAGTCGGAGAAGCTGACCCAGAGTGCCATCAGCACCGGAACGACGAGGAAGACGCCGAGCAGAAGGATGACCGGGGCGGTGAACAACCACCCCGAGGCGGTCTCGCCGCGCCGGATTCCGGTGCGACGAGACCGACTCGTGGTTGCAGACATGGCGGGTGCCTTCCTCTTCTCCGGCGCTTGCTACTTCAGCAGCGCTTCGAGGTTCTTCTGCGTGGCGTCGAGGATCGTCTTCGGGTCACCGGTGGCCAGCGACTCGAGCTTGCTGTTGAGGTCGGTGACCACGTCGGCGGAGCCCTTCGCGGTCGGGACGCCCTTCGCGTAGTCCGCCGCGGCGAGGAAGGGCACGAGGTCGGGATTGGCCGACTTCCACTCGTCGGCGGCCGACTTGATCGACGGCATCGGACCGAACGCCTTCGAGAACTCGAGCTGGTCGCTCTTGCTCGTCAGCTTCTCGACGAGCTTGAGCGCTGCGGCTTGGTTCGGGCTGTCGGCGGCGATCCCCCAGCAGTTGGTGAACTGCAGGGTGCCCTGGCCGGCCGGGCCCTTCGGCAGCTCGGCGACCTTGTACTTGATGTTCGGGAAGTCGGACTTCAGGGCACCGGTGATCCAGTTGCCCTCGATGGTCATCGCGGCGAGGCCCTTGCCGAACGCCTCGCCGCCCCAGCCGGCGCCGAGGTCTTTCGCGTACTTGAGCTCGCCGCCGTTGAGCATCTTCTTGACGAAGTCGAGCGCCTGCACATTTGCGTCGCTGTTCGCGGTGGCCTTAGTGCTGTCGTCGTTCATGAGGTTGCCGCCGGCCTGCACCATGAAGGAGCCGATGCGCGCATACTCGCCGGAGATGCCGAGGCCGACCTGGCTCCCGGTAGTGAGCTTCTTGGAGACCGCTTCGAGCTGGTCCCAGGTCTTCGGGATGTCGGCGTCGGTGAGGCCGGCGGCCTTCCAGGCGTCGGTGTTGATGATCAGCTGCAGGGTCGAGAAGTCTTTGGGAGCGCAGTAGAACTTGCCGTCGTAGGTGAAGGACTTCACCAGGCTCGGGTAGAAGTCGCTCTTGTTGCTCAGCTGGTCGCCGTAGGCCAGCAGGGAGCCATTGGACGCGTACCCGGCGAGGGCGTCGGTCGACAGGTAGAACACATCGGCCGGCTTCTTGGCGGCGAAGCCTTGTGAGAGCTGCTGGTTGAGGTCGCTCGCCGCCACGACGCTCGCCTTGGTGCCGGAACTCGACGCCCAGTCGGAGACGGCCGACTTCACCGCGGCGGTCTCTGCCTCGCCCGAGGAACCGATCATGACCGTGAGGGCCTTGTCCGATGACGTCAGTTTGCCGGTGTCGTCGCCGCTGCTGCCGCTGTTGAAGCCGGAGCCGCAGGCCGTGAGGGTGAGGGCGGTCGCAGCGGCGACGGCGCCGCCTGCGAGCCAACGGTGTGTGATCTTGCGCATTCGTGTCTCTCCTTGGTGTGAGTGTGCCCGGTGGAGGGGCGCACGCGTGCAGGGTCGGGCTGGTCGTGGATAACCCGTGTGGTGGTGCGGACGGTGAGCGACTTCAGGGCAGAGCGAGGAGCGGTGCTGATGCTGCGCGGCGATGCGTGCATCCGACCTCCTCTGGTCTCCAACGTGGTGCGTCACTCCCGTTTGATCGATCAAATCGACAACCACTACGCTACATTTGAACGATCAAACCGGGATGCCTGCCACAGTAGCCACGCGGTTACGTGGGTGTCAAGCGCACCAGTAGGGTCATATCCAGTCGAGGGTGAGGAGATGCGATGGGCGCTCAGCCGACCGTCACCGACGTCGCCGGCGCCGCCGGGGTGTCACGCCAGACCGTCTCCAATGTGCTCAACGCCCCCGAGGTCGTCCGCCCCGAGACGCGGGAGCGCGTGCAGGCGGCGATCCGCACGCTCGGCTACCGGCCGCACGCCTCCGCCCGCCGGCTGCGCACGCAAAAGAGCTCCACCATCGGCATCCGGCTCGATCCCATCACCCAGGACGGCATCTCCGGCAGCATCCTCGACCGCTTCCTCCACGCGCTCACCGAGCTGGCCGACCGTCAGGGCCTGCGCGTCCTGCTGTTCACGGCCGATGATCCGGAGGGCGAGATCGAGCAGTTCCGCCGGCTCTCGGACGGCGCCGATGTGGATGCGTTCGTCCTGACCTCCACGTTCCACGGCGACCCCCGCACCGAGTGGCTGATCGACCACGGCCAGTCGTTCGTCACCTTCGGCCGCCCGTGGGGCATCGACGACATGACCGACCCGGAACACCTGTGGGTCGACGTGGATGGCCGCTCGGGTCTCCGCGATGCGACCGAGCACCTGCTGTCGACGGTCGGCAACCGGATCGGCTTCCTCGGCTGGCCCGCCGGATCCGGCACGGGCGATGACCGTCGTGAGGGGTGGCTCGAGGCCATGCGCGACAGCGGACTCGCCGACGCCGAGCTCCAACGCCTGGAGGTGGCGGCCGAGGACGGCGTGACGTTCGGCGCGGACGCGATCCGTCGGCTGGAGTCCCAGGCCGGCGGGCTCGACGGCGTCGTCTGCACCTCCGATTCGCTCGCGTTGGGCGTGTTGACGGCGACCGGCGGCCGCATCCCGGTGGTCGGCTACGACGACACCCCGGTCGCCGCGTCGCTCGGCTTCTCCAGCGTGGCCCAGCCGCTCGACGAGGTCGCGGCGGGCGTGCTCGAACTGCTGACCGGGGTCCACGGCGGCCGGGTGCAGCCCGGAGGCGACGTCTCCGATCCCCGCCACCGGCTGGTCGCTCCGCGGCTGGTGGTGCGCGACGGACCGCCGCTGATCTGGGCCCGCTGACCCGGCGGCGCGCTGACCCGGCGTCCTGGCGAGAATGCGGAGCATGCGAAATCCGCACGTAACGCGCCTCGGAGAAAATAGGAGCATGTCTCCACAAGAGTCCCTGCTGGACGCGTCACGAGCGCGTCGCCTCCCGGTCACCGTCTCCATCACGCGCCGCGTCGTCGGCGACCGCCTCCCGGAGGTGACCCACTGGGTCCAGGCCGGTGTGAATCTGGCGAACACGTACGAGGGGTTCCTCGGCTCGGGATGGGTGCGTGCGCACGCCGACTCGGAGGAGTGGCACATGCTGTACCGCTTCGCCGACGCGGACACCCTCGAGGCCTGGGAGGCGTCGGACGACCGCGCGGACTGGCTGTACGAGGGCCGGGAACTGGTGGAGGTGTCGCGCGTGGAGAAGCGGACGGGCATCGAGGGCTGGTTCGACCAGCCGCAACCCGGCGTGCCGGCCGCGCCGCCCCGCTGGAAGCAGGCCGTGACGATCTGGCTGGGCTTCTTCCCGCTGTCGCTCGCCTTCACGTATCTGGTGACGACGTTCGTGCCCGCGTGGCACCAGCTCTGGCCGCTCGCCACGGTTCTCATCACGACCCTGTGCCTGACACCGACGATGACGTACCTGCTGCTCCCGTTCGTGACGCGCGTGCTGCAGCCCTGGCTGCGCCGCTGAATGCGCCGCTGAATCGCCGCTCTTCAGGGTTCTCCCTGAGGCGACCCTGAACTTCCTCGATCTCCTCCGAAACGGGTTGCATCCGTCACACTCGCGATATATCGTGATCTTCGTCAACAGTCGCGATATAACGCGAGTCATCGCAGGTCCCGGCACAGCCGGAAGAGTGAGGAGCAGGAAGCATGGCACAGGAGAAGTGGCTGATCCAGCCCGGTGAGAGCCGCACGATCGATCTCGAGGTCGTCCGAGCGCTCAAGGTTGGCTTCATCGGCGGCCAGATCGACATCGTCGGTCACGACGAGCCGGGCGCGCGGATCGAGGTGCACTCGGTCGCCGGCCGCGACCTCAAGATCGTCATCGACGGCGACCGCCTCGAAATCGACCACCCGCAGCTGCGCTGGGACAACTTCATCGAGGTGTTCAAGTCGATGCGTTCGAGCGCCCGCGCCGACGTCAGCGTGCTCGTCCCGCGCGACGTCGAACTGAAGCTCGGCGTCATCTCGGCGACCGCCCTCATCTCGGGTCTGCACACGGATGCGCGCCTCAGCACCGTCAACGGGGATGTGGTCGCCGACGGCCTGACCGGGGACATCGAGCTGAACTCGGTCACTGGCGAGCTGTCGGTCCGCGACCACACCGGCCGCATCGTCGCGCACACCGTCTCCGGGGATGTGACCGCCTCCGGCGCCCTGGATCGCTTCTCCGCCGACGGGGTGTCGGCCGCCGTCATGATCGACGTCGCGGGCACGCCCGACGAGATCGCCATCAACACCGTCTCGGGCGACACCACCATCCGCATCCCGGAGGCCATCGGCGCGCGCTACCGCGTCAACACGGTCTCGGGCCGCGTGCAGCTGGACAACATGACGATCGTCGGAGGGATGGGCAAGGGCTACACCGGCACCTCCGGTTCGCTCGACGGCCGCTGGGTCGAGATCAGTGTGAACTCGGTATCCGGCGACGCGTCCGTGCTCCGCAGCGCCGCCGCAGAGCGGAATGCGGAGGCATCCGCGTGACTCCCGTTTTCTCCCACGGCAGCCTCCGGCTGTACCTCCTCAGCCTGCTCGATGAGTCGCCTCGGCACGGATACGAGCTGATCCAGGCGCTCACCGAGCGCTTCGGCGGCACATACAGCCCGAGCGCCGGCACCATCTACCCCCGGCTGGCGAAGCTGGAGGAGGAGGGGCTCGTCACCAAGAGCGCCGACGGCCGCAAGACGGTGTACGCCATCACCGACACCGGCCGTGCGGAACTGGCCGCACGGCGGCCGGAACTCGACGCGATCGAGGACGAGGTGACGGACTCGGTGCGCCGGCTCGCCGACGAGGTGCGGGCGGGCGTCGACGACGCCATGCGCACCCTCCGCGCGGAGCTCGCCTCGGCGGCCCGTGAGGCGAAGCGCAACTCGTCGCGGGTCGACCCGCGCCAGCAGGCGCGGGACGCCGGACGGGATGCCCGCGCCACCGCCAACTCGGCCGCCCGCGACGCGGAGGCGGTGCTGAACGAGTTCCGTCAGGACCTCCGGACGGACCTCCGCCAGCTGGCCGCTCGCGGCATCCTCTCGACCGACGTCGTCCCGCTTCTCAGGAATGAGCTGGAGAGGGTGCGCCGGGTGATCGTGGAGGCAACTGCCCGCCGCTGACGCACGCCGTCGGCTCGGGGAAGGCTTTTGGAAAGAGTAAGCGAATGCTCATCTCGCTCCCAGTGAGACCGCTACTGGTCGCCCCGCCGCGCGAATCCGCGGCGGAGGCGTCACCGGCGGTGCGACCCCCAGTGTTTGCAGAAGACGCGCCGGACCCGCGCCCGACGCGCCGACTTGACAGTGCATTGCCAGCGAGTATGCTCGCACCTCGTGACAACTGAGGGGAGATCCCCGAAGCGCTGGTTGATCGGCGACCCGCTTCCGAGCGAAAAGCTCGAGGGACAACTGCTCCCGAAGCACCTCGCCCTACCCATTTTCGCTTCCGACGCGCTGTCGAGTGTCGCGTACGCTCCGCAGGAACTCCTGATGATCCTGCTGCTCGGCGGCCTGGCGTTCCTCAGCTTCGCCCCGTGGGTCGCGGCGGCCGTCGTCGTGCTGCTCGTCACGGTCGTCCTCAGCTACCGCCAGCTCGTCAAGGCGTACCCGTCCGGCGGCGGTGACTACGAGGTCGCCCATAAGAACCTCGGCGAGAAGGCCGGCCTCATCGTGGCCTCAGCCCTGCTGGTCGACTACGTCCTCACCGTCGCCGTCTCGGTCGCCTCGGGCGTCGACAACATCATCTCGGCGCTGCCCTTCCTCGCGCCCTGGCGCGTCGAACTCGCCGTCCTCTGCGTCATCATCCTGGCTGCGGTCAACCTCCGCGGCGTGCGCGAGTCGTCGAAGGCGTTCGCGCTGCCGACCTACATCTTCATCGGCAGCATCCTGCTGATGATTGTGACGGCACTCATCCGCACCGCGTTCGGCGACGCACCCGTGGCCGAGTCTGCCGGCTACCAGGTGCAGACGACAGGCTCTCTCACCCAGGCCGCCGTGGTCCTCCTGCTGCTGCGGGCGTTCTCGAGTGGATGTTCGGCGCTGACCGGTGTGGAGGCCGTCGCCAACGGCGTCCCCGCATTCCGCACCCCCAAGATCCGTAACGCCCGCGCGACCCTCGGCATGATGGGCGGTATCGCGATCACCCTGTTCGCCGGACTCACGGCGACGGCGCTGATCAGCGGCGTCCACTACGCCGAGAACCCGTGCGATCTGCAGGGATGGGCGCAGTGTGCGACAGACCCGCAGCGCAGCCTCATCGCGCAGATCGCGGCCGCCACCTTCGGCAACAACACGATCCTCTTCTTCCTGATCCAGGCCGCGACCGCGATCGTCCTGCTGCTCGCGGCCAACACCGCGTTCAACGGATTCCCACTGCTCGGCTCGGTGCTCGCCCGCGACTCGTACGCGCCCAAGGCGCTGAACACCCGCGGCGACCGCCTCGTGTACTCCAACGGCATGATCGTGCTGGCCCTCGCGGCCACCGTGCTGCTGGTCGTGTACCAGGCCAACCTGACCCAGCTCATCCAGCTCTACATCATCGGCGTCTTCGTCTCGTTCACCCTCGGCCAGTCCGGGATGGTGAAGCACTGGATCAGCCTGCTGCGCACCGGCGGGCAGACCGGCCGGGAACGCAGCGGCATCGTCCGTTCGCTCTGCATCAACGCGTTCGGCGCCTGCCTGACCGCGATCGTGCTGATCGTCGTCACGATCACCAAATTCACGCACGGCGCGTACCTGGTCTTCATCTTCATGCCGATCCTCTGGTTCCTGATGCTGGGCGTGAACCGGTACTACCGGGATGTGGAGAAAGAGGTCGAGGTCGACCCGGTCACCACCTTCGGCAGCGTCGGCGACCACGCCGTCGTCCTCATCGGCAAGATGCAGAAGCCCGCGCTGAAGGCGCTGGACTATGCGATCGCGGCCCGGCACGACTCCATCGAGGCGGTGCACGTCTCCATCGACGAGGAGGCGACGCAGAAGCTGCAGCGACAGTGGGTGGAGCAGAACATCCACGTGCCGCTCACCATCATCGAGTCGCCCTACCGCGACTTCGGCATCCCGCTGGTCAAGTACCTGAAGCACCGGCGCGAGGAGCACGGCTCCGAGGTCGTCACCGTCTACCTGCCCCAGTACATCGTCGGCCACTGGTGGGAGGGCATCCTGCACAACCACCGCGCCCGCCGCATCAGCAAGCAGCTGATGCTGTGCCACGGCGTGACCGTGGCGCTGGTTCCGTGGCTACTCGACTCGTCGTCTCTCATCTACGGGCGCCGCTCCCGTCCGCTGCCCGGACAGGACCGACGCGGCGAGCCCGTGCGCCCGGTCGCGCGGCGGCCGCTGGTGCCGGCGTCACGGATGCACACGCGTATCCACATCCACGAGGTCCCGATCACGATCGGCGACCCGCAGGAGAGCGCGGAGTCGGTGGCCGCGACGATCCCGGAGCCGCAGCCGCAGGGGACTGCGCCGGGGTCGGCACCCCAGGGCAGCCCGCCCGCAGCGACCGGGACGCCGCAGAAGAAGGTGCCCGCCCGGGCGAAGCGCTAGGGCGCCGCCGTCATCCCGCCGAGCGCCTCGGGCGTTACGGGCGCGCGCTCTCCGGGAACACGACCAGCGGTCCGTGGCCCGGCAGCACGAGCGCGGCGTCGCACAGCACCAGCCGCCGAGCGCTGAGTGCGGCCTCGTCGGGGTCGTGCTGGAAGAACGCGGGTAGCTGCTGCAGTTCGCCGCTCTCGCGCAGCAGCGGGTGGCCGGTGACGATCGCGTCGCCGGTGAGCAGCGCCCGCGACTCGGGTTCCAGGAAGCACACGCTGCCCGAGGTGTGCCCCGGGGCCGGCACCATCGTGAGCGTGTGACCGGTGCTGAGGAGCACCTCGTCGCCCTCCAGCGCGACGGCCGCCGGGACCCCGACATCCCCGAGGCCCCCTGCGCGGATCGCCGCCGCGGCCCAGCGCACCGTGCCGCGCTTCAAGGCGGAGGGCAGCAGCTCGGCCACGGTCACCTGCTCGGTGACCTGCCTGCGGACGTTCGGCAGCTCCTCAGGCGCCGTCGCGACCACCACGCCGCGCTCGGCGGCGAACTGCGCGCTCGCGCCCAGGTGGTCCGAGTGACCGTGAGTGATCAGAATGCGCTTCAGGTCGGCGGGGTCGGCTCCGGCGAGGCGGATCGACTCCTCGACGAGCGGCCGGTCGGCCGGGTAGCCGCAGTCGACGAGCTCGACGGCGCCGTTCCCGTGGAACACCGTCCAGTTCGAGAGCGGACCCTCGACGAAGAGGATGCCGGGGGCGACGCGGGTGGTGGACCGTATGCTGCGCACGAGGTCACTGTAGCCTCCCCGCTTGACCTTGACGTAACGTCAACTCCTAGCGTGGATGACGCACCGCACGGAAGGAGGAAAGCATGGACTGGGGCATCCAGGACATCGCGCGGATCGCCGGCACCACCAGCCGCACGCTCCGCCACTACGACGCCATCGGGCTGCTGAAGCCGAGCCGCGTCGGCGGTAACGGCTACCGGTACTACGACCGCGACTCCCTCGTGCGGCTGCAGCGCATCCTGCTTCTCCGGGAGCTCGGCCTCGGCCTCGACGCCGTCGGCCGGGTGCTCGACGACCGCACGGATGCGGCACCCGCCCTGCGCGACCACCTCGAGTGGCTGCGGGCGGAGCGGGAACGGCTGGCGCGGCAGATCGCGTCGGTCGAGTCGACGATCCACGCAGTGGAGAAAGGAGAGGAGATCGTGGCCGAGCAGATGTTCGACGGATTCGATCACACCCAGTACAAGGACGAGGTCGAGCAGCGCTGGGGGAAGGACGCCTATGCGGCGTCCGACCGCTGGTGGCGCAGCAAGACCCCGGAGGAGCGGACGGAGTGGCAGCAGCGGCAGGCGCAGCTCGCCTCCGACTGGCAGGCCGCCGCCGCGAGCGGCGTCGCCCCCGATTCGGAGGAGGCGCAGGCGCTCGCCCGGCGTCACGCCGACTGGCTGGCCGGCATCCCGGGGACGCCGGGATACGGGACGGGCGCGCCGAGCGCCGCCTACCTGACCGGTCTCGGCGAGATGTACGTCGCCGACGACCGGTTCGCCGCGAACTACGGCGGCACCTCCGGCGCCGCCTTCGTGCGCGACGCCCTCCGCACCTACGCCGCGGCACACCTCGCCTAACCCCCCCGTCCCGCGCGCCTCTCGATCCAAGCCGACAGCTCCTGAGTTTTTCCGTCCGAATCGCACGATTCGCCCGAAAAACTCAGGAGCTGTCGGTGTGTGTGGCGGGACTCGCTGGTCAGGGGTGGCGCGGGCGGCGGGTGATGCGGTCGTCGAGCCAGTGGGCGGCGATCTGCCGCGACGGGCGCTCTGCACGGTCCGGGACCGGCGAGCGCGGAGCCCGATCGGGCTGCGGACCGCGCACGAAGGGGGAGTCGACCCGTGCGCCACGGTCGTGCGCCGAACGGTCGGATTCGAGCAGGATGCCGTCGCGCACGTCGAAACGGACGGCATCCTGCTCGCCCTCGAGGCCGGCCGACTGCTCGGCCGTTCCCTCGAGTTCGCTCTCCACTCCCGCCGCAGCCGTTGCAGCGTCCTGCGGCAGGCGGATCGCGAAGAAGGGGAGGGTGAGGCTGCACAGCGGACCGACGAGCAGCGCGAACGCGAGCGTTCCCACTCCGACGTTTCCACCGAGTGCCCACCCGATGATCAGAACGGTGACCTCGATGCCCGTGCGCACCATCCAGATCGGCCGGCCGGTGCGTGCGTGGAGGCCCGTCATGAGCCCGTCGCGCGGGCCCGGCCCGAGCCGCGGGCCGATGTACAGGCCCGTGGCCACCGCGAGCAGCGCGAGGCCGGCCGCGAAGAACAGCACCTGCGCCCACAGCTCCGTCTGCTGCGGGAGCAGGTCGAGACCGAGTTGGGCGCTGGGGCCGACCAGCAGCACGTTCAGGATGGTGCCCAGCCCCGGGCGCTGCCGGAGCGGGATCCAGAACGCCAGCACGACCAGCCCGATGAGGTTGGTGACGAAGCCGAACGGGATGCCGGTCTTCAGCGAGACGCCCTGTGCCAGGACATCCCACGGCGACAGGCCGATGCCGCCGCGCACCATGAGTGCAATCGCGATCCCGTAGAGGAAGAGCCCGATCAGCAGCTGCACGAGGCGGCGGGTGAGGAGAAGTGGAGCGGCCATAGCCCAATCCAATCGCGTCGATTGGACTCGCATCAAGATACCAATCTGACTAAAGTGGACTGCATGTCGGATGCGCAACTCACCGCCCGCTCACTGGAGCACCTCCTCGGCACCTGGCGGAACGCCGGCGCGAGCTACCAGGCGCTCGCCGACCGCATCCGGCTTCTCGTGCTGGACGGCCGCATCCCGATCGGCACCCGGCTGCCCGCCGAACGCGACCTGGCCGCGCGGCTGGAGCTCAGCCGCACGACGGTCGCGGCCGCCTACCGCCAGCTGCGCGGGGCCGGCTTCATCGACAGCATCCGCGGTTCCGGAAGCGTCACGCGTCTCCCCGGTCGTGCCCTTCCGTTGCCGGCCGTGGCCGGCGAGGGGATGCTCGACTTCACCAAGGCGTCCCTCCCCGCGGCTTCCACGCTGCCGGCGGCCGCGCGTGCCGCCGCGGAGGACCTCCCGCGCTTCCTCCCCGACCCCGGCTACGACCCGGTCGGGCTGCCGCACCTGCGGGCCGAGATCGCGGAGCGCTACACCCGCCGCGGCCTGCCGACGACGGCCGACCAGATCCTCGTGACCGTGGGCGCCCAGCAGGCGATCGCACTGATCGCGCGGACGTTCCTCAGCCGCGGCGACCGGGTCGTCATCGAGGTGCCGACCTACCCGCACGCCATCGAGGCGATCCGGCTGGCGGGTGCGCGACTCGTCCCGATCACGGTGACCGCGCCCGAGGAGGGGCCGCACCGGCTGGGCGAGGAGACCGACGGCTGGGACGCCGAGGCGATCGAGCAGACGTTCCGCCGGACGAATCCTGCTCTTGCGTACCTGATCCCCGACTTCCACAACCCGACCGGCGCCTCCATGTCGCCCCAGACGCGCGAGCGCGTGCTCGCCGCCGCGGCCGGACACGGGGCGATCGTCGTGGCGGACGAGACCACCGCCGAGCTCGACATCGACAGGGTCGGGGAGTACCTGCCCCTGCCGCGCTACGCCGACACCGCCTCCGCCGGGGCACCGCTCATCATGATCGGATCGGCCAGCAAGACGCTGTGGGGCGGCCTGCGCATCGGGTGGATCCGCGCCGAGCGGTCGCACATCCAGCGCCTGATCGCCGCGAAGCCGGCCACTGACCTCGGCACCCCGGTGCTCGAGCAGCTGGTGGTGGCGCGGATGCTGCCGCAGCTGGAAGAGATCATGGAGGAACGCCGCGAGCAGTTGCGGCAGGGCCGCGACACCGTTCGGAGGCTCGTGAGCGAGACGTTCCCGGACTGGACCGTGCCCGTGCAGCACGGCGGCCTCACGGCGTGGGTGGGGGTCGGCGCCCCGGTCAGCTCGGCGCTGGCCCTTGCTGCGCGCAGTCACGGGCTACTGATCGCTGCGGGCCCGCGATTCGGGATCGACGGCGCCTTCGAGCGCTTCCTCCGCATCCCGATCACGTACACGCCGGAGGAGTACGCGCGGGCGTTCGATGCGCTGTCGCGGGCCTGGGCGGTCGCCGCGAACGAGCCGGTGCCGTACTTCGATGCGGGTGCCCTGCCGAGCGTGGTCTGAGCAAAACCGTCCACAGGCGCACTCCCTCGGGAGTAGTGCGATGTCGTACCCAGGCATGAAGCTGCCGCCCACTCCGGAATGGGATACTTCCCCTGCGCCAGCGTCGGCGTTGTCCTGCAACCCGCCTTTCCCGAGGGGAACCCTGTGCACTTCCTCGCCGTCCTGAGCATGAAGAACCGCGCTCTGATCGCGCTCGTCACGATTGTCGCAGCAGTCTTCGGCGGACTCGCGCTCACCAACCTCAAGCAGGAGCTCGTCCCGTCGATCTCCTTCCCGCAGCTGGTGGTGCTCTCCAGCTACCCGGGCGCCTCTCCCGAGGTCGTCAACAACGACGTCAGCACCCCTGTGGAGGCGGCGATCCAGGGGGTCCCGGATCTCGACAGCACCAGCGCGGTCAGCAGCACGAACCAGTCGATCATCACCGCGAAGTTCACGTACGGGACCGACCTCGCCACCGCCGAGCAGAAGATCGACCAGGCGATCAACCGCATCAAGTCGACGCTCCCGTCCGGGGTCGAGCCGCAGGTGCTCTCCGGCAGCATCGACGATCTTCCCGTCATTCAGCTCGCCGTAAGCGGCGGGGGCGACCAGCGAGCGCTCGGCGACGACATCACCAAGCTCGTGCTGCCCGATATCAAGAACCTGAAGGGCGTCAACGACGCCCAGCTGGTCGGCGAGATCGGCCAGCGCATCACGATCACGCCGGACCCGGCGAAGCTGGCGGCCGCGGGCGTCTCCTCGTCGGCGATCAAGGATGCGCTGCAGCAGAGCGGCGTGCTCATCCCCGGCGGTGCGATCACCGAGAACGGGAAGACGCTGTCCATCCAGTCGGGCACGCAGCTGTCGTCGGTTGAGGGCATCGCAGCGCTGCCACTGGTGCGGTCGGCGGGAGGCTCCGGTGCTGCTGCCGGTGCGGGTGCTGCTGTTGGCGCGGGTGCTGCTGCCGGCGCGGGTGCTGCTGCGGGTGCGGGTGCTGCTGCTGGCGCGGGCGCTGCTGCCGCGGTTCCTGCCGCCGCCGCGACGCCGCCCACGATCGGCGAGGTCGCCGCTGTCGCGGAGACGGACGACCCGACCACCTCCCTCTCGCGCGTGGACGGCAAGCCGGCCCTGACGGTCGCCGTCACCAAGCTGCCCTCGGCGAACACCGTCGAGGTCTCGCACGCGGTGACCGACCTCATCCCGGACCTCAAGAAGAAGCTGGGATCGGACACCACGATCACGGTGGTCTTCGACCAGGCGCCCTTCATCACCCAGTCGATCAACGCGCTCGCCGAGGAGGGGCTGCTGGGCCTCGCGATGGCGGTGATCGTCATCCTGGTGTTCCTGATGTCGATCCGATCGACCCTCGTCACGGTCGTGTCCATCCCGACCAGCGTGCTCATCACGTTCATCGTGATGTGGGCGACCGGCTACACGCTCAACATCATCACGCTCGGCGCGCTCACGATCGCGATCGGGCGCGTGGTGGACGACTCCATCGTCGTGATCGAGAACATCAAGCGCCAACTGGTCGCGGGCTCCGACCGCGCCGTCACCATCGTGCGTGCCGTGCGGGAGGTCGCGGGCGCGATCACCGCATCCACCATCACGACGGTGGCTGTGTTCCTGCCGCTGGCGTTCGTCGGGGATGTGACGGGAGAGCTGTTCCGGCCGTTCGCCCTGACCGTGACGATCGCGCTGCTCTCGTCGCTGCTCGTCGCGCTGACCATCGTGCCGGTGCTGGCCTACTGGTTCCTCCGTGCGCCCAAGGCGCACAAGCACGAAGGCGGCCAGGAGACCGAGACGGCGCACCTCTCCGTCGAGGAGGCGGCCGCGGCGGGCGTCGACGAGCTGGAGCACCCGTCGCGCCTGCAGGCGGGCTACCTGCCGATCATCCGCTGGACCCTCAAGCACTCCTGGCTGACCGTGGTGGCCGCGGCGATCGTCCTCGTCCTCACCGCTTTCGCCCTCCCGTTCGTGAAGACCAACTTCCTCGGTTCCAGCGGACAGAACTCGCTCACCGTCACCCAGACCCTCGACCCGGGCGCCAGCCTGCAGGCGAAGGACGACGCCGCGAAGGTGGTGGAGCAGAAGCTGCTCGACACGAAGGGCATCAAGACGGTTCAGGTCTCGATCGGCTCGAGCGGGTCGTCGCTCCGTGACGCCTTCACCGGCGGCAGCGGCGGTACGACGTTCTCGATCACCACCGACCCGGACGCGAACCAGGAGAAGCTGCAGAACACCATCGAGGACGAGCTCGCTGGCATCAAGGACCAGGGCGAGATCACACTCTCCGCCTCCAGCGGCTTCGGCGGCTCCACCGACATCCAAGTCAACGTCACGGCGACGAGCAACGCCGACCTGCAGAAGGCGACGGATGCCGTGGTCGAGCAGCTGCGGAAGAAGTCGTCGCTCAAGCAGGTCACCGACAACCTGAGTGCGTCGCTGCCCTATGTCGCCGTGGATGTTGACCGCAGCAAGGCAGCGGCCGCTGGGCTCAGCGAGGTCGCGGTGGGCACCCTCGTGTCGCAGGCCATGCAGCCGACGCAGGCGGGCTCCGTCGCGATCGAGGACACGACGCTGAAGATCTACCTCCAGAGCGACAACCCGCCCACGACCGTGGCCGGGCTCTCGGTGCTGCCCATCCCGACCGCCGCCGGCATCGTCCCGCTCGACACGTTGGCCTCGGTGAAGGAGGTCAAGGGTCCGGCGACAGTCACGACGGAGCGCGGGCTGCGGACGGCGAGCGTCACGGCGACTCCTGCGACCGACAACCTCGCCACTGCCAACGCGGACGTCACCGCCTCGCTCAAGGCCGCGGAGCTTCCGGCGGGCGCGACGGCCAAGGTCGGCGGCGTCACCTCCAGCCAGTCGGATGCGTTCAGCCAACTGCTCATCGCGCTGCTCGCGGCCATCCTGATCGTGTACATCGTGATGGTGGCGACGTTCCGCTCGCTGCTCCAGCCGGTGCTGCTGCTGTCGTCCGTGCCGTTCGCGGCGACGGGCGCCATCCTGCTGCAGATCGCGTCGGGTATCCCGCTCGGCGTCGCATCCCTCATCGGACTGCTCATGCTCGTCGGAATCGTGGTCACCAACGCGATCGTGCTCATCGACCTCGTCAACCAGTACCGCAGGCGTGGGCTGAAGGTGGCGGACGCGGTCGCCCACGGCGCCTCCCGTCGTCTGCGGCCCATCCTGATGACGGCGCTGGCGACGATCGCGGCGCTGACGCCGATGGCGATCGGGCTGACCGGGCACGGCGGGTTCATCTCGCAGCCGCTGGCGATCGTGGTCATCGGCGGCCTGATCTCGTCGACGGTGCTGACCCTCGTCGTACTTCCGACGCTCTACAACCTCGTCGAGGGCTGGCGGGAGCGCCGGGCGCTGCGGAGGGCCGCGAAGGCGGCGGCTGCGGGCGGAGACGGGCCCGACGCGGGTGGCCCGGGTGCCGGTGGGCCGGGCGGCGGCGATGGTCCGCGAGGCGATGGTCCTCGCGGGGACGGCTCTGCCGGCGAGGTTCCTCCGCGGGAGGTGCTCGAGCCGCCGGTGTTCACCCGGCCGGCGGGCGGTTCGCAGGTCTAGGCGCAGACTGGAGCGTCCGCCGTCCGGGATCCCAGACGGCGGACGCCCGTGGACCGGGTCGCTCCCGGGCATGACCTCGCTAGTGTCGCGGGTATGAACGCCCAGACCCTCTCCGCCGATCCGTTGTGGCCGCGAGCGGGCGGGTGGCCGTCTCTTGGACCGGACGGCGCCGACCTGACGCTGATCGGCATCCCGACGCACGAGACGTCCCTGTCGCCCACTGGCGCCCAGGAGACTCCGGCCGCCGTTCGGGATGCGCTCCGGCGATACTCCGCGTTCGCTGCAGGGCTCGACGTGGAGGCGCTGCGGTTCGCCGACGCGGGCGACGTGGCCACACCCGACGGCCCCGCGGGACGCGAGCGCGCGCGGGCCGCCATGGCGGATGCCGTGGGGCGCTCGCGCCTGACCGTTGCGGTCGGCGGCGACAACTCGCTGACGGTTCCCGCGGCACTCGGCGCGTACGGTGACGACCTCGGTCGGGCGGGACTCATCACGCTCGACGCGCACCACGATCTGCGGGACGGGTCGTCGAACGGGTCCCCGGTCCGTGAGCTGATCGAGGCGGGCCTCGACGGCCACCGGGTGGTCCAGATCGGGATCGCCGACTTCGCCAACTCCGCCGCGTACACACGCCGTGCCGCCGAGCTCGGCATCACCGTGATCACACGGGATGCATTGCACACGCGACCGCTCGACGACGTCATGGTGGAGGCGCTCGAGCTCGCGGGAGCTGGGGGAGGCCCGGTCCACGTGGACCTGGACGTCGACGTCTGCGACCGCTCCGTGGCGCCCGGCTGCCCCGCATCCATCCCCGGCGGTCTCGCAGCCTGGGAGCTGCGCCGCTTCGCGCGGCTGGCCGGTGCATCCCCGCTGGTCCGCTCGATCGACATCGCCGAGGTGGATGCGACCGCCGACGCCCCCGACGCACGCACGGTCCGCCTCGCGGCCCTGCTCATCCTCGAGTCCGCCGCCGGCCTCGCCCTGCGCTGACCCCCGCCCCCTCCGTCGAGTCCGCAGAGATTGCACGCCGCCCGGGCGCGTCGCGTGCAATCTCTGCGGACTCGACGGCGCGGAGCAGACGGGGGGCTAGGCGCGCAGGGTGCGTGAGACCAGCGGGACGCCGGGGCGGTACGCGAGGTGGATATGACTGGGCGCGTCGAGCACGACGAGGTCGGCGCGGGCGCCCTGGCGCAGGTGGCCGACGTCGTCACGCCGCAGGGCCGCCGCGCCGCCGAGCGTCGCGGCCTGTAGCGCCTCGCCCGGCGTCAGTCCCATCTCCCGCACGGCCAGCGCGATGCAGAACGGCATCGATGAGGTGAACGACGAGCCGGGGTTGCAGTCGCTCGCCAGTGCGACCGTGGCACCGGCCTCCAGCAGCCGCCGCCCGGACGGATACGGATGCCGCGTCGAGAACTCGACCCCTGGTAGCAGCGTCGCGACCGTCCGCGAGGCGGCCAGCTGCTCCACGTCGCCGTCGCTCAGGTAGGTGCAGTGGTCGACGCTGGCCGCATCCAACTCGACCGCCAGGGCCACGCCCTCGCCGGGCCCGAGCTGGGCGGCGTGCAGCCGCACACCCAGTCCGCGCGCGGCGCCGGCGGTGAGGATGCGCCGCGACTGCTCGACGGTGAAGGCGCCGGTCTCGCAGAACGCGTCGATCCAGCGGGAGTGCGGCGCGCAGGCGTCCAGCATCGGGCCGGTGACGAGGTTCACGTACGCCTCGGGATCGTCGGCGTACTCGGCCGGGACCACATGCGCCCCCAGGTAGGTCGTCTCCTCCGTCACCTCGCGCGCCAGTCGCAGCAGCCGATCCTCATCGGCGACCGTCAATCCGTAGCCGCTCTTCACCTCGAACGTCGTGGTCCCCTGCGCGTGCAACTCTGCGACGAACCGCGCCAGACGGCTACGCAGCTCGGCGTCTGTCGCAGCCCGGGTCGCCGCCACCGTGGACCGTATGCCGCCCGCGGTATACGGTCGCCCCGCCATGCGCGCCTCGAACTCCGAAGCTCGGTCGCCACCGAACACAAGGTGTGTGTGCGAGTCGACGAAACCGGGGATCACCGCCGCGCCGTCGACCTCGACGATCTCGTCCGCATCCTCGCGTGGTGCCGAGGACGCCGGACCGGTCCAGGTCACGCGCCCGTCCACCGTCAGCACCGCGGCATCCCGGACGATCCCGAGCGGCCCGGGATGCGCGGGGTCGAACGTGACGAGCTCACCGATCCCGGTGATCAGGGTGGCAGTCATCGGTCGGCGGCCGCCTGCGCAGCGGCGTTCTCGCGCATCGGGATGCGGAGCCCGCGCTCCTCCGCGACCTCGACCGCGCGGGGGTAGCCCGCATCCACGTGTCGCATCACGCCGGTGCCCGGGTCGTTGATCAGCACACGTTCGATCTTTTCGGCCGCGAGCGGTGTGCCGTCGGCGACGACGACCTGTCCGGCGTGGATGCTGCGCCCGATCCCGACGCCGCCACCGTGGTGCAGCGAGACCCAGGTCGCTCCGGATGCGGTGTTCAGTAGGGCGTTCAGCAGCGGCCAGTCGGCGATCGCGTCCGAACCGTCCGCCATGGACTCGGTCTCCCGGTAGGGCGAGGCGACCGAGCCGGAATCCAGGTGGTCGCGCCCGATGACCACCGGAGCAGAGAGCTCGCCGGAGGCGACCATCTCGTTGAACTTGAGTCCCGCGAGGTGCCGCTCCTTGTATCCCAGCCAGCAGATCCGTGCGGGCAGCCCCTCGAAGTTCACCTTCTCGCCCGCCTGGGTGATCCAGCGACGCAGGTGCTCGTCCTCCGGGAAGAGCTCCAGCACGGCGCGGTCGGTGGCGGCGATGTCGGCCGGGTCGCCGGAGAGGGCCGCCCAGCGGAACGGTCCCTTGCCCTCGGCGAAGAGTGGACGGATGTAGGCCGGGACGAACCCCGGGAAATCGAACGCGCGGTCGTAGCCGCCGAGCTGCGCTTCGGTGCGGATGGAGTTGCCGTAGTCGAACACCTCGGCCCCCGCATCCTGGAAACCGACCATCGCCTCCACCTGCGCGGCCATCGAGCGGCGGGCGTCGTCGGTGAAGGCTTCGGGGTCGGCTGCGGCGCGCTCGCGCCACTCGTCCACCCCGTATCCGATCGGCAGGTAGCTGAGCGGGTCGTGGGCGCTCGTCTGGTCGGTGACGATGTCGATCGGGACGCCGCGGCGCAGCAGCTCGGGGAACACCTCGGCGGCGTTGCCGACCACGCCCACCGATACGGCACGACGCTGGTCCTTGGCGGCGAGGGACTGCGCGATGGCGTCGTCCAGGTCGTCGGCGAGCACATCCAGGTAGCCGTGGTCGAGGCGGCGCTGCAGTCGCGAGCGGTCCACATCCACGATCAGTACCGCGCCGCCATTCATCGTGACGGCGAGGGGCTGCGCGCCTCCCATGCCGCCGCAGCCGCCGGTGAGCGTGAGGGTTCCGGCGAGGGTGCCGCCGAATCGCTTGCGGGCGACCGCGCCGAAGGTCTCGTACGTGCCCTGCAGGATGCCCTGCGAGCCGATGTAGATCCAGGATCCTGCGGTCATCTGGCCGTACATCGTCAGCCCGAGCGCCTCCAGGCGGCGGAACTCGGGCCAGGTCGCCCAGTCGCCGACGAGGTTCGAGTTGGCGATCAGGACGCGCGGCGCCCACTCGTGCGTGCGGAAGACGCCGACGGGCTTGCCGGACTGCACCAGCAGGGTCTCGTCGGACTCCAGGTCGCGCAGGGTGCGGACGATCGCGTCGAACGCCTCCCAGCTGCGTGCGGCGCGGCCAGTGCCGCCGTAGACGACCAGGTCGTCGGGTCGCTCGGCGACGTCGGGGTCGAGGTTGTTCATGAGCATGCGCAGCGGGGCCTCCGTCTGCCAGCTCTTGGCGCTGAGCTCGGTGCCGCGTGCGGCGCGGACCGGTCGTGCTCCATCCATCGGTGGTTCCTCTCTGTCGCTCAGCCATCCGCTCCTGAGTTTTTCCGGCTATCAGCGGCGATTCGGCCGAAAAAATCAGGAGCTGTTGGCGTGGGGCCGTGTTGGGGGTCGGAAGGGTGAGGGGTTAGGGGAGGCGGGCGGCGGCCCGCAGGGCGCCGGAGGTGACGAGGGCGTACGCGGCCTCGATCTCCGGGGCGAGGTGACGGTCGGGTCCGGGGCCGGGCACGGTCTCGCGCAGGGCGGCGATCACGGCGCCGGTCGCGGGTCCGGGCTGCAGTGGTGCGCGCAGGTCGGCGCCGCGGGCGGCGGTCATGACCTCGATCGCAATGACGCGGGCGAGGCCGTCGACCGCACGGCGGAGCTTGCGGGCGGCCGCCCATCCCATCGACACGTGGTCCTCCTGCATGGCGGACGACGGGATGCTGTCCACTGACGCGGGTGCGGCCAGCCGCTTGAGCTCCGAGACGATGCCGGCGGCGGTGTACTGGGCGATCATGAGTCCGGAGTCCACGCCCACCTCGTGCGCCAGGAACGGCGGCAGCCCCTGGTTGCGGGCCGGGTCGAGGAAGCGGTCGGTGCGGCGCTCCGACATGCTGGCGACGTCCGCAGCGACGATGGCCAGGAAGTCGAGCACATACGCGACGGGCGCCCCGTGGAAGTTGCCGTTCGACTCGACCCTGCCATCCAGAGTGAGGACGGGGTTGTCGACGGCGGAGGCAAGCTCGCGACCGGCGACGAGCTCCGCGTGCGCGACGGTGTCGCGGGCGGCCCCGTGCACCTGCGGCGAGCAGCGCAGCGAGTAGGCATCCTGCACGCGGGTGCACTGCGGTCCCTTGTGGCTGGCGACGAGGGGGGATGCGGCGAGCAGCGCACGCAGGTTGGCGGCCGAGATCGCCTGCCCCGCCTGGGGCCGCAGCCGCTGCAGGTCGTCGGCGAAGACGGCGTCGGTGCCGAGCAGCGCCTCCACGCTCATCGCGGCGGCGATGTCGGCGTCGGTGAGCAGTCCGTTGAGGTCGTGGATGGCGAGCGTGAGCATCCCGAGCATCCCGTCGGTGCCATTGATGAGGGCGAGTCCCTCCTTCTCGGCGAGCACGACGGGTCGGATGCCCGCGGCGGCCAGCGCGTCGGCCGCATCCACCAGCTCGCCGTCGACGCGGACCGTGCCCTCTCCCATCGCGGCGAGTGCGCAGTGGGCGAGCGGCGCGAGGTCGCCCGAGCAGCCGAGCGATCCGTATTCGTGCACGATCGGGGTGATGCCGGCGTTGAGGAGGGCGGCGTAGGTCTCGACCGTCTCCGGCCGGGCTCCGGTGCGTCCGGTCATGAGGGTGGAGAGTCGCAGCAGCATGAGCGCACGGACGACCTCCCGCTCGACCTCGGGCCCGGACCCGGCGGCGTGCGAGCGCACGAGGCTCGCCTGCAGCTGCGCGCGGCGGTCGGCCGGGATGAACGTGGTGGCGAGAGCGCCGAACCCCGTCGAGATGCCGTAATGCGGTTCGGTGTCGTCGGCCAGGGCCTCGACGATGGCGCGGGAGGCGGCGACGCCGTCGAGCGCGGCAGGGTCGAGCTCGACGCGGGCGTCATGCCGGGCGACGGCGACGACGTCGGCGATGGTGAGGGGTCCGGCGCCGACGGTGACGGAGGTCTGGGTCTGGAGCATGTTCCGATACTCGCGCCGGGCGTTCTGGTGCGCCTCCGCTGTAGGCTCCTCGGTGTCCGGTATCCCAGACGAACGAGTGGAGAGGGGATGCGATGAGCAAGGTGCCCGCCGCCGAGAACACCCTCCGGGTGCTCGCGTACCTGGGCGCGCAGCGGGGGCCCGCTCCTGCCGCCGCCATCGCCACCGCTCTCGGGCTCCCGCGCTCGACGGTCTACCACCTGCTCGCCGTCCTGACCGAGCACGGCTTCGTGCTGCACTTTCCCGAAGCCCGGCGGTACGGCCTGGGCGTCGCCGCCTACGAGCTGTCGAGCGCCTTCTCCCGCCAGCAGCCCCTCAGCCGGCTCGGCCGGCCGATCGTTGCGGCCCTGGTCGACGCCATCGGCGAGTCCGGCCACGTCGCCGTGCTGCACGGCCGGGACGTCGTCTACATCGTCGAGGAGCGCGCGCCCCGGCGGCCGCGGCTGGTGACGGATGTCGGCGTGCGGCTCCCGGCGCACCTCACTGCGAGTGGACGGGCGCTCCTCGCTACGCTCCCGCGGGAGCAGTTGCGCGCGCTGTACCCGGATTCGGACGCGTTCGAGGACCGCACCGGCTCCGGCCCGCACTCATACGCCGAGCTCCGCCGCGTCGTCACCGAGGCGCGGGAGCGCGGCTACGCGACCGAGGACGGCGACGTCACACCGGGCTTCGCCTCGGTCGCGGTGTCCGTGCGCGACCATGCGGGGTGGCCTGCCGCGGGGATCGCCGTCACGTTCCCGCGCGACAACGTGCCGCCCGGGGGATGGGATGCGCTGGCCGTCCGCGTGCGTGAGGCGGCCGCCGAGCTCTCCCGGCGCATCCGGGGTAGCTGACGGCCCACCCCGTCAGTGGGTCGCGACCGAGAGCGCCTTCGCGTAGCAGACCGAGAACTCGTCGCCGACGTACGGGCCGAAGTTGGGGATGCGCGCGTAGCCGGCCCGCTCGTACAGCGCGATCGCGGCGTGCTGCAGCGGGCCGGTCTCCAGGCGGATTTCCGGCACGCCGGCATCCGCTGCGGCAGCCTCCAGCGCCCCCAGCAGCGAGCGCGCGAGCCCGCGACCGCGAGCATCCTCGTGGACGAACATCCGCTTGAGCTCGGCGTTCGGCTCGCCGTCGGCCGCGCTCACGACCAAGCCGGCCATCCCCAGTGCCCGCCCATCCACGCGCGCGACGAACACCGTGACTCCGGGCTTCTCGAGCTCGGAGACGTCGAGGAGGTAGCAGCTGTCGGCCGGATACAACGCGAACGCGAACTCGTCGCTCAGCCGCAGGAGCTCCTCCACCTCAGGCTGACGGGGAGGCTCCGGTCGGATCTGGATCGACATGCATCGATCGTATCCGCGCGATGTTTCGGTGAAATCACGCCCGCGCAGGCGTGCGATTCTCGGCGCTGACCATCCACGCGAACTGCTCGAGCCGCTCGATGATCGCGTGCAGGAGGTCGGCCGAGGTCGGGTCCTCCTCGTCGACGTCGTCGTGGACGTCGCGCATCGTCCGCACCACCGCTTCGAGGCGCTCGGTGATCAGATCGACCGTCTCGGTGGTGTCCACCTCGCCGTTGGGGAACTCCGGCAGACTCGTCTGCTCGGCGACCGTCGCGCTGCGCCCGTCCGGGGTCGCGTGGAGCGCACGGAGACGCTCGGCGACGTCGTCGCTGAACTCGCGGGCGGCCTCGACTATCTCATCCAGCTGCAGGTGGAGGTCGCGGAAGTTGCGTCCCACCACGTTCCAGTGCGCCTGCTTGCCCTGCAGGTGCAGCTCGATCAGGTCGACATGCACGCGCTGGAGATTCTGGGCGAGTTCGGTGGAGGCGACGAAGCCGTGCTCGGCGTGCTCACGGCGGGTCGGTGCCACGCCGACGGCGGCAGTGCGGCGCACGGCGGCGGTCTTCGGTGCGCCCTTCGGCGCGGCCTTCTTGGTGCTCGTCTTGGTCTGGCTGGTGGCCACGATGGGTCCCTTCTGTTCGATGGACACCGCAGACGATAGGCCGGGGACGGCGCTTGCGGAACCGGGTTGACAGTGTCGGAAAACCCTTGGCACTCTCTAGTCGAGAGTGCTAATATCTGTGGTCGCAAAGAGAGCGCAAAGGTGCTCTCACCAGCAGTTACTCGAGAAGAAAGGGGTACATCCAATGGCCATGTCGTTTGATCCTTTCTCCCAGCTGGACCGGATCGCACAGAGCGTCTTCGACACCAGCCGCCAGCCGCGTCTGATGCCGGTCGACCTCTTCCGTGAGGGGGATCGCTACGTCCTGAACGCCGACCTGCCGGGCGCGGACCCGGCGTCGGTCGACATCGACGTCGACGGCCACCTGCTCACCATTCGTGCGGTGCGCAGCGCGGCCGACCGCGACGGGGCGCGCTGGCTCGCCCAGGAGCGCCCGTACGGTGCATACATGCGGCAGTTCACCATCGGCGACGACGTCGACCCGGACGGCATCACCGCCTCGTACGACAACGGCGTGCTCAGCGTGATCATCCCGGTCGCCGAGCGGGCCAAGCCGCGCAAGATCGCGGTGGAGTCGTCGCACGACAGCGGTGCTAAGGCGGTCTCAGCCGGCTGAGGTCCCCGCCGGCTGATCGCAACCAACCGGACCAGCGCACGAGGGCGCGTCGTCAGGCGGCGGCGCGCCCTCGCGCCACCCACTCCAGCCGCCGCAGCGTCTCGGCGTTGCGAACGTGCAGCAAGGCGTCGGCGATGGGCTTCGGGATGAGCGTGACGAGCCCGGTGTGCGGGTACTCCTCCATGCGCACGATGCAGCCGCCGGCGCGCGGCTTGACGTCGACGATCACGCGTTCGGAGCCGAACGGCCGGGTCTTCGCCTCGAGCACCATCCGGCGGGGCGGATCCCACTCGTCGATGCGGGTCGCGTCGTTGAGGACGAGCGGCCAGACCCCGATGGAGTGGTGCAGGCGGGAGCCGACAGCCGGGTAGCGGCTGTCCGCGGCGCGTAGGCGGGACGCCCCGACCACCCACGTCGGGTACACCCAGGGGTCGGCGAGGACGGCGAAGACCTGCTCTGGCGTGCAGGCCATACGGCGGACGTTGACGGACATCTGATCACTGCTCCCGGCTGATGGGCGGATGGAGGGAATCGGGGACGAGCGGCGGCGCGGCGGAGGAGAAGGTCTGATCCGGGGCTGGTGCAAGGTCGGGCATCCGGCTGATACCGAACTCGTGGCGCAGCGCGCTGCGTGCGGCGTAGTAGCCGCCGAGTCCGTGCACGCCGGGGCCCGGCGCCGCGGATGCGGAGGCCAGGTAGAGGCCACGACCCGGCATCCGCCAGGGATCAGGGGAGAGGACGGGGCGCGCGATCAGCTGCCCGAAGTCGGGTGCCCCCGCCGAGATGTCGCCCCCGATGTAGTTCGGGTTGTGCTGCTCCATCTGGACGGCGTTCATGGTCGACGTCCCGATGATCAGGTCGCGGAAGCCCGGGGCGAACTGCTCGATGCGGCGGATGATCGCCTCGGTCTGGTCCTCCGTGGAGCCGCGGGGAACGTGGGTGTAGGTCCACAGCACGTGCTTGCCCGCCGGAGCGCGGGTGGGGTCGAACAGCGAGGGCTGCGAGACGAGCACATAGGGCGGGTTGCTGTGGCGGCCGGCCGCGACCTCCCGCTCGGCCCGAGCGACCTCCCCCTGAGAGCCGCCGAGGTGGACGGTGCCGGTCTCGAACAGTTCCGGGTTCGTCCACGGCACCGGGCCGGAGAGCGCGAAGTCGGCCTTGAAGACGCCGTTGCCGTCTCGGAACCGGGACACCTTCGCCAGGTACCCGGCCGCGAGCCGATCCTCGCCGAGGCGGGCCGCCGCCTTGACGTGCGTGTCGAACACGACGATGCGGGATTCCGGCAGCTCCGCCAGCGAGTCGACCGGCGTATCCGTCACGATCTCGCCCCCGTGGGCCTCGATGTCGGCCACCATGGCATTCGCGATCGACTGGCTGCCGCCGACCGGGATGGGCCAGCCGCGGGCATGCGCGTACGTCGCGAGGGTCAGCCCGGCGGCCGCGCCCGCGACGCTCGGCAGCGGGAGGGTCGTGTGCGCGAAGACTCCCGCGAGCAGGGCGCCGGGAGCTTCGGTGCGGAACGGGATGTCCCACCAGGGGCCGCCCAGAGCGAACGCGCTCAGCCCGAACCGGGCAGCGACGAGAGGATGCCGGGGCACCTGGAGCAGCGCCGACCCGGTGAACTGGGCGACCGCGTCCGCCTCGCGGACCAGCGGACCCAGCAGGGCCCGCCACGCGGGCCCGTCCACGCCCAACCCGTCGACCGTCCGCTCGAGATCGAGGTAGGCCATGGCCACGCGGCCGCCCTCGAGCGGATTGCCGTACGAGGCCGTCGGAACCACGAAGCGCACGCGCTTGTCGAGGCCGAAGCGGCGGAAGAAGCCGGATGCGAAGGCCAGTGGATGCACGGCGGAGCAGATGTCGTGCCGGAACCCTGGCAGGGTCAGCTCCTCGGTGCGGAGGCCGCCGCCGATCGTGGCGTTGCGCTCGTGTACCCGAACGGACAGCCCGGCGCGAGCGAGCGTCACAGCAGCGGAGAGCCCGTTCGGGCCCGAGCCGATCACGACGGCGTCGAGCCGATTCGCCGAGGAGGACGTCATACCCCCTGTATACCCCGTCGCCGCATCCCCGCCGAGGGCGATGGGCAGCCCGTTCTCAGCATCCATGCAGTATCGTTGAAAGGTCGGCTCTTGACACTGCGCGATCTGCGTAGATGGGTTTGTAAGTCAAGTGGGCCGGTTCTGCACCCGATCAGCGGTGCAGATCACACAATCGTGAACGGCCCCGGACAGTGTTCGCCCGGGATTCATACGGTGCGCTTCGGCGTGCCGCCGCGCACTCGACATGAACCCAGGAAGAACATCCATGCCCGGATATAACAACGACCGACGATCGCAGCAGCCGTCCAGAGGCGGAGCGCCCAAGAACGGCAGCCGCAGCCCCAAGCACCGCGGCTACCGCGCCGAGGAGCCCGCGGACGGCAAGAAGGCCCGCTGGAGCGCGGAGGACCGCGCCGCTCGCGGCCGTACCGTCTACGGCTCGCGCGACGACAACGCCGGCCGCGCCCGCGGCGAGCGCCCCAACTGGGAGCCCCGCGGCAAGGATGCCCGCCGCACCGAGCGCGTGTGGGAAGAGCGCGCGCCGCGCCAGGACCGTCCGCGCCGTGACGCCGACGACCGCCCGCGTCGTCAGTTCGACGACCGCGCTGAGCGTCCGCGTCGTGACTTCGGTGACCGGACGGAGCGTCCGCGCCGTGACGCCGACGAGCGTCCGCGTCGTTCGTTCGATGACCGTGCCCAGCGTCCGCGTCGTGACTTCGGTGACCGCACCGAGCGTCCGCGCCGTGACGCCGACGAGCGTCCGCGTCGTTCGTTCGATGACCGTGCCGACCGTCCGCGTCGTGACTTCGGTGACCGCACCGAGCGTCCCCGTCGTGACGCCGACGAGCGACCGCGCCGTTCCTTCGACGACCGTGCCGAGCGTCCTCGCCGTGACTTCGCCGAGCGTCCGCGTCGCGAGTACGACGACCGCCCGCGCCGTCAGTTCGACGACCGTGCCGAGCGTCCCCGTCGTGACTTCGGTGACCGCACGGAGCGCCCCCGTCGCGACGCCGACGAGCGTCCGCGTCGCGAGTCCTCGTTCTACCCGTCGCGTGACGAGAAGCCGGCCTTCCAGCCGACCGACGACGTCGTGCTCGAGCGCCTCCAGGCCGACGCCATCCAAGCGGAGGACGTCGAGGGTGTGAGCTTCGCCGACCTCGGACTCGGCGGCAACATCGTCCGCGCGCTCGCCGAGCTCGGTGCCGAGAAGCCGTTCCCGATCCAGGCGGCCACCCTCCCCGACGTTCTCGCCGGCAAGGATGTGCTCGGCCGCGGCCGCACCGGCTCCGGCAAGACCATCGCCTTCGGCGCCCCCCTCGTGGAGCGCCTCATGCAGCAGTGGGCCGAACAGGGCAAGGCCGGCGGCAAGCGCCAGTTCGGGCGTGCGCCGCGTGCGCTCATCCTCGCTCCGACCCGCGAGCTGGCGCTGCAGATCGACCGCACCGTCCAGCCCATCGCCCGCAGCGTCGGCCTCTTCACCACGCAGATCTACGGCGGTGTTCCGCAGGGCCGCCAGGTCGGCGCTCTGCAGCGCGGCGTGGACATCGTGATCGGCACCCCGGGCCGCATCGAGGACCTCGTCGAGCAGGGCCGTCTCGACCTCAGCGAGGTCATGGTCACCGTCCTCGACGAGGCCGACCACATGTGCGACCTCGGCTTCCTCGAGCCGGTGCAGCGCATCCTGCGCCAGACCTCCGAGGGTGGCCAGAAGCTGCTGTTCTCGGCGACCCTCGACTCGGGTGTGGCGCAGCTGGTGGACGAGTTCCTCGTCGACCCGGCCGTGCACGAGGTGGCGGGCGAGGACCAGGCGTCCTCGACCATCGACCACCGCGTGCTCGTGATCGAGCACCGCGACAAGGGCGCCATCATCGAACAGCTCGCCGACCGCGAGGGGAAGACCCTGGTCTTCGCCCGCACCCGTGCGTTCGCCGAGATGCTCGCCGAACAGCTGGACGACGCCGGTATCCCGGCCGTCAGCCTCCACGGCGACCTCAACCAGTCGCGCCGTACCCGCAACCTGGCCCAGCTGACCAGCGGCCGCGTGAACGTGCTGGTGGCAACGGATGTCGCCGCCCGCGGCATCCACGTGGACGACATCGACCTGGTCATCCAGGCCGACGCCCCGGACGAGTACAAGACGTACCTGCACCGCTCCGGCCGCACCGGCCGCGCCGGCAAGCAGGGCACCGTCATCACCCTTATCCCGCGTCAGCGTCAGCGTCGCATGTCCGAGCTGCTCGGCCGCGCCGAGATCGAGGCCGACTTCGTGCCCACCGCTCCCGGCGACGACATCCTGCTGACCTTCGGGCAGTAATCCCGTCGTACGTCTTCCGCCCGCCCGCGAGTCTCCAGCTCGCGGGCGGGCGGACGTCGTTAACGGCGCACGGCAACGGACACTCTGCGGTCAAGCAAAAACAGCCCATGCTCGATACGATATTTTTGGTAAGAACATGAGTTCTGGATGAAAGGTGGCCTCCTATGGCTGTTATTAGTGTTACCCCCGAAGAGCTGAAGACCCAGGCCGCGGTCTATCTCCACGCCAAGGACGAGATCGAGTCTGCTGTTCAGAAGGTGAGCAGCATGAACAGCACGATCGCCGAAGAGTGGAAGGGTGCTGCGTTCGAGGCATACCTCGTTCAGTACGAGCAGCTGTACAAGAACGTCCAGCAGTTCGAGGAGCTCCTCGCGAGCATCAACCAGCAGCTGAACAAGTACGCGGACACGGTGGCAGATCGCGATAAGCAGGATGCCCAGAGCTTCGGTTTCTGAGCTCAGCCGCGTCTTGCGACGGGTGCGTACGGCTGCGATGACCCTGCTTCTTGCGGTTGGTCTCGTTTCGTTCGCTTCCGCTGCCCCCCGAGCCGAGGCTGATACCGGCGTCGGCTCGGGGGGTGACGGTAGCCTTCAGCTGATCCCTGACGTCATCACCAACTCAGGCGTGAGCGCCGGAGGCTCGAACGAGTTCCCTGTGAAGGCCGAACTGTTCTTGCCGGCCATGGATCAACGGGCCAAGAATCGCGAGACGGCCGCAGCGGCGATCACCGCACCAATCCACACCGTCAGCTTCACTCCCCACCTGAACCCGCTCTTCGCCCGCGACAACGCGGAAGTGCGACGTCACCTCTTCACCGATTACACACCCCAAGCCCTCCCCAGCACCGGCGTCGACAGCGCTGCCCGGAGCAGCGATCTCTGGATGACCATCATGGTGGTGGCTGCGTTGCTGATCATCGTTCTGGCCGTGCTCCTGGGGCGAAAGAACGCCGCGAGAAGAATGAGCAAACATGCCAGAGCGACACGTTAACGTCAGCATCGAGCTGAACAAGCAACAACTCGACCTTCGCGTGCCTGTCGCCGTCACCCTTGCGAGGCTGAGCGAGCTGATCGCTCGCGTGCTCCAGGAGCACAACATCGCCATGCCGCCAGACTGGCACCTGCGGCTCAAAGACAAGCCGATCGCGCTTGGCGACTTCGACGTCATCGGCGACTTCCCCGTCGGCGAGGGGGACGTGTTCACCGTCGTCACAGCCTAAGACGCTCCTCGCCGCAGCTCCCATGACCATGGCGCTTGAGTGGAGACCTACGCCCCTCCATCGCCGACCGAACGCAACTACTCGCCCGGGGCGAATACGCCCCGAGAATCACCGTTGAATCACTGCGCCGGGCCTATCTGCCCCCGGCAAACGCTCGCTGCGCGCCTGGATCAGCTCGCTCAGGTCTTTCGCCACTCGATCAGGAGCGCTGACGGCGCCACGGTCCTGCTTCAACGCTCCGGCCTCGACGACCCAACGCTGCCGCTGCGCGATCAAACGAACGATCTCGCCGTCCAAAGCGTCGATCTCCGCGCGCACAGCTCAATACCGAGCCCTGACACACCACCAACCTTAGGGCTGCGAACGTGACCAACCGCGTCGAGCGTCACCATCCCGACTCTGACATCCACCGAACGACAACGCGGAACGACGGGTCACGAGTGCAAGCGACCTCACGGCGTCGTCCCAGTCGCGGGCTCGTTCTTCTTCCGCCGAAGTGCGAGCCAGCAGACGAGAGCACCAATGAGAGAGCCAGCGGCGAAGAGCACGAGCCACCTGTAGTCGAACCACGCTGCGGCAGTGGGCTCGGCCACAGGAGTCCGGTCCGTAGTCGTCACCGGGCTGGCGAAGGCGTCGTAGATCGTCGCGGGGTCCGCACCCGTCGCGCGGGTGTTGGAGAACACCGTGGCGAAGCGTTTGCTGTATTCGCTGCTGACCGCCAGGTCACCGGTTCCGGTAGCGACCGTACCCTTCATCGCGTCCAGGACGGCCTGTGTGTCGGCCTTCGTCTTCGTCACGCCGGCGACCAGCTCGTCGAACTCGGCCGAGTTGTCGGTGATGATCTCAGCGCTGGCAGCGACGCTCTTGGCGCTCTGACTAGTCGCGGCAACCAGGCTCGACAAGCTCTCGTAGAGGGCGGGACCCGTCCGCTCGTCGAGGTAGAGCTCCGCCTTGCCCGACTCCTGCCCGCTCCACGGGATGGTGCTCAGCTGGATGACAGAATTGGAGTTCTGCTCCCACTGGGAAGGCGCCGCACTGATGCTCGCCATGGCCTTTGTGTACCAGGAATTCAGCTGAGCGACTGAATCCGAAAAGTAGGTCTCGGGCAAGGGCGGGACGGTAAGTGTGTGAATATTGGCGGAAATACCGTGGAGCTGTTCCTCCGCCGCCATGATCTGCGCGACTATCGCAGCGATGTGCTGCTCCCCGAGGGTCTTGAAGGCGGCGACATCTCCGTCGCTCAATCGTTCGGCGATCTTCGACGCGTCGATGCTGCCGTATCGGTTGAACACAGACTCGGTGCTGTGTGTACGGAACTGGCCCGTGGCGACGAGAGTCGCGCTGAACTCTTCGAACGATTCTTCAGGGCCTCCGTACAGGAAGTGCAGCAGATCGGCCGCCGACTGGACGTTTCCGAGGTAGGCGGTGATGGCGGCGAAGTCCTCCCCGCCGATCTTCTCCTTGGTCGGGCTCGAAGGATCGAGCAGATAGACGTCGGCTCCCAGGCTTTCCGGTGCGGGTGGAGTTGCCGGCGCGATGTCCTGAGCCGTGTAGGCGACGGTTGCGCTCCCTGTGAGGCCTCCCAGGTCGATGTCATACGTGACCGTGACCGTCAGCGGGTCGGTGCCGACGGTGTTGTCGACGGTGGTCGTCCCTGCCTCGCGGTCGATACTGACGCAATCAGGAGCGATGGCTGGACAGACGTCGGCGGGTGAGCCGAGATCCACCGTCACCTCGGTGAGGTGGAGAGTGGGGGGCACCGCGACGTTCACCGCGTACCGCGCACCGGCGGGCACTGTCACAGGGAGGCTCTTCGTGACGGATGGGGCAGGGGAGCTCGCAGCTGGATACACAAGGTGCAGGCTCGGTGAGCTGGTGCCGGGCGCTTCTCCATACTTTCGGATGAGATCGAGGCGGCGGAGGAACGCGGCCGTGTCAAAGGCGGTATTACTCTGCAACTCAGCCAGGAGTTCCGAGTATTGCGCGGGGTCGGTCGGGATGGTGTCGACGAGGTTCCTGATCCTCTCTTCGTAGGCGCTCACAGCCGTGGCGGTCGAGTCGGTGTCGAAGCTGCTGGCCACCTTCTGGGCCAGCGCCTGCCTCGCCAGGGTTTCCGTCAGTGCGGAACCGGTGTCGACGTTGTAGTTCGAGTCATCGACGGGCATCTCGATGCCGAAGTATTCCTTGAGAAGAGCGGTCTCCAACTGCTCCAGCTGGCTCATGGCCTCGATGGTGGCGTTCTGCTGGTTCAGCAAGACACCGCTCACGCTTGCGGCGCGTGCGTTGTAGTCGACGGCGAGCTCGTTGTATTCGTCTACCTTCTTGACGAGGGTCGCGAGCACACCGGTGCGGTTGCCGTCTTTGTCGTAGGACGAGAAGCCGTTGAAGCCGCTCCAGGCGCCATTGCCCGCGATCAGCCCGTCGACGTGGTCGGAGAACTCCTTGTCGTAGAAGCCCTTGTCGGACGCTCCCTGATCGGAGATCGCCGTGTTCCCGTTGGTCACGTTCGTGCGGGCGATGTCCTCCTGCTGGGCGAAGTACTCGGTGAGGGAGGGCTGTTGGCGGCCGAGCGAGTCGCCGATGGAGGTCAGCGTGTCAGTAGTGCTGTTGGTGAAGCCGTTCTGCGCGGAGATCCAGCCCGAGTTCAGCTTCTGAAGGATGCCGGCGAGGCTCACGCTGCTCTCGTAGCGCTTGCCCGTCGTCTCGAGATCGGGGTAGAGCGAGCCGGACAGTTTGTCGACAAGGGCGGATTCGCTTGCGACGACGGCGCTCATATTCACCTGTGCTCCGGAGACGTTGCCGGCGATGCTCGCGAAATACATCTTCACGACGCGCGTGTTGAAATCGCGAAGAATCGAGAATACCTCGTTCTGCAGGCGCTGGTGGGACAGCTCGCCATCGGCCACCACCTTGTAGTCGATGGCGGCTTTGACCGGATTGATGTCCTGAAACGTCAGGATGTCGCGGGAGAACGACTGCGGGAGGACGATCACCGCGCTGACCGTTTTGTCGGCGTAGGCGTTCTCGGCGACGGCACGTGAGACGACCTGCCAATCGTACGTGCTGTCGTTCGAGACCAGGCTGACGAAGTCCTTGCCGAACAGGTAATTCGCGCCGTTGAACGCTGACGGCTGATCTTCGTTCACCAGCGCGATTGTGGGCATCGTCGACGGGCGGCTGGCGGTTGCTGCGCCTGATGGGTTGGTCGAGGCAACCATCAGCGCGGCCAGAGCCACCGTCACCAGCGCGACCAGAAGCTTCTTCAACATGGCTGCTCTCCTGCGGGGTGTTGCCGCCGGCACGGTACCGGCGTTGCTTCGGCTTCCGTTCGGGACCGGAACGGCCAGAAGGTGACCTTATCAGGATGTGAGATGTCAGATGTCGATAGGGTCATTTCTAACGATTTTGGAGCGGTGTTGGTATGAGAGTTTTTGATGGTCGCGAGACCCTGGAGTTCGAGCGCACGGGGGAGGAGCTGAGGGTACTCCTGACCGGCAATCAGATCCGGATGGCCTCGATGGATGTCATCCGTCAGCATGCGTCGATCGACGACGAGACTCCCGAGGAATACCAGGCGGCGATCACTTATGCGGTCGCCGCGGGTTCGCGGACGCTGCGCCGGGCCTCGTTCGAGGCGAAGACGCGGGTCGCAAAGCTGGAGCTGGCGCAGAAGCTTTCGTCCGTGAGGGGTCTCGCGAACAAATTCCGCGTGCCGTTCCTGCACCCCGACAACGTCTCCCTCAGCGGCGGGGGAGTCTCTCTTGCGCATTTCGGGCTCGTCGGCATGCTCGCACCGATGGAGTTCGACGAGGCGCTGTTCGTGAAGGGCTACAAGGCACTCGTGCTGAGTGTCTTCCACCCCCGCCTTCCGTTCGAGAAGCTGGTCGATGGGTCTGCCGTTCTCAGGGACCCGTACAGTCAGGGTCTGGCCGAGCTGGCAACGGCGGAGGAGGTCGCTTCTTTCGTCGACGCCGAGTTGGCCGCAGCCACCGTCAAAGCGGCACGCGAGATGCTGTCCGTGCCGAAGGCGCGGTACCGGATGGTGACGGTACTGGCCGGGCTGACCGCCGTCGCGGCAGCGGTGCTCGGGTGGTTCACGTACACCTCATATGCACAGGCGCAGCCACGACAGGATGCGATCATCACCGCCCAGTCTCACTTCGTCACGGACGACTACGCCCAGACGTTGTCCGCTCTTGCGGACTACAGCCCGGACGAGCTCCCGAAGCCCGCTCGCTATGTGCTGGCCGTGAGCTCGGTCAAGCTGACCGATCTGACCGGCGAGCAGAAGCAGGCCGTGCTCGACACCATGTCCACCAAGACCGATGACAACACCCTGAGCTATTGGATCCACCTCGCCAGGGGTGATCTCGACCGGGCGCTGAACCTGGCACAGAACCTGGGCGACGAGCAGCTGACACTTCTCGCGTACACCGACCTGTACCAGGCGACCAAGCTGAACACCACGATGGACGGCGCTCGCAAGCAGGAGCTGCTCGATCAGTACGGCAAGAAGATCGAAGAACTCACGGCGCAGCTGGGCGTGGCCAAGTGAGCGGGCAGGTGATGGACAGCGCTTTCGGCCTCGCCTCCACCGCACAGGAGTCTCCTCGACTGGTCGATGATCGGCTGGCTCCGGCGGCCCTGCTGTTCACGGTCTATGTGCTCGCGGAGCGGCTGACCACCCTCCCGCTGACGGAGGACCATCGGTCCGCCGTTTACGAAGACCTGACGCTGGGCGTCGTCAACGACACGCTCTTCGTCAACGGGAGCGCTCTGGCGCAGGGCCGCCAGGAATTCGACGGCAGAAGCCTCTTCGTCGTGGATGCGCGTCGCGCGCAGACGAAACACATGCTGTTCGACGCCGACCAGCATTTCGTGCTCGGCAGCTCGCCCGTCGCTGGCGTGAGAACGAAGGGCGACAGCATGGTCCTCGTTCACGGTGACGGGTTGACGCTGAATCCGGGCGGGGGCTTCCTTTATCTGAACGACAAGCGGATCACGGAGCTCGGTCTGATCGATGGCCTCCAAACGGGCGACCGCGTGCTGACGCCCGAGTATCTGCTGGAGAAGCGCGCTTCGCAGTGGAGGGTCACCACCTTCGCCGAGGACGTCGTCTTCGACTATTCGACATTCCTTGAGCAGGAGAAGACCGCCGAGTTCCCCCCAGACTTCCCCGAGTATCGGCGCAGCCCGCGGATCACCCTGGAGGTGCCGACCGACACCATCAAAGTCGAAAAGATCGGCGCCCCGGAGAAGCCGGACAAGAACAGCATCCTGAAGGCGCTGCTCCCGCCTCTGGGCATGGTCGCGGTCGGGGCCGCAACCACCATTCTCTCGGGACGCAACCCGCTGATGATGCTGGGCATGGCGCTGATGAGTGTCGTGACTGCGGCCTTCACCCTTTCGCAATTCGTCGGCGATCGACGTGGACGGCGGGCGCAGGATGCCACCCGGCACGACGAATACGAGCGCTACCTCTTGAGTGTCGCCGCCACCCTCGCTCGCCTCTCCGAAAAGGAGCTGCAGGTGCGGGAGTACGCGCTGCCTGCTCCGGCTGTCCTGGCCGCGATGGTGCGTCGGTACGACTCGCGGATTTACGAGCGAATGCCGAACAACAAGGACTTCCTGGAGGTCTCCCTCGGGACGGGCGACACGCCGTCCTCCCTCACCATCACCTCCGACATCAGTGAACGGGATGACGACGAGGATGCCCGTCGTGTGACCGACCTCATCGCGAGATTCGCGACGCAGCGTCAGGCGCCGGTCCGGCTCAACGTCCGCGCCCAGACGCTGGGGCTGGTGGGCAGCTACGATGTGGTCGGCCCGGCAGCAGCGAACCTGCTGTTCCAAGTTGCCGCATTCCACTCCTACCGTGACGTCGAGTTCATCGCGCTGGTGCCGGAGAAGTCGTACCGAGACGACTGGTACCCGTGGCGGTTCCTTCCCCACTTCACGATGCAGGGCCTTAACGTCCGCGGCCTGGTGCACAACGCCAAGACGCGCGACATGATTCTGACCAGCTTCACCCAGATTCTCACCAAGCGCCGCCAGGCTCTCTCGGGGGCAGGACGCGAGAAGACCGTCTTCGCACCGCACTATATCTTCACGGTGTTCGACGACGCCTATCTCGCCGGACATGGGATCAACGAGTTCCTCGCGGAGGATATGAGCGACCTGGGCGTGACGGTCGTGTGGTGCAAGGAAGACCGGAAACTGCTTCCCGAGACGGTGACCGCTCTGATCGAGTACGCGAACCGGAACGCCGCGACCGTGGTCAATGACGATCGCGTGCACGTCGCACGGGACTTCACTCCCTCTGCGGCACCGGCGGGTCTCGAGCAGGCGCTACGTCGGCTCTCGAATCTGCAGCATGTGGAGGTGGAGAAGAACGCCATCCCCTCAGCCGTGACCTTCCTGGAGATGTATGACGTGAAGGCGGTCGAGGAACTGGAGATCGGGCAGCGCTGGGATGCTGCCGATACCTCCAAGACTCTCGCAGTCCCGCTCGGGCTTCGCGGTAAGGACGATCTCGTCGACCTGAACCTGCACGAGCGGGCGCACGGCCCCCACGGCCTGGTGGCAGGAACGACCGGCTCGGGCAAGTCCGAGATCGTCCAGTCGTACATCCTGTCTCTCGCCGTGAACTTCGCACCGGAGGACGTCGGCTTCCTCCCGATCGACTTCAAGGGAGGCGGCATGGCGAACCTCTTCACCGGTCTCCCGCATCTGCTCGGGTCGATCACCAACCTCGACGGTGCCGCGTCTGCCCGAGCGCTGGCGTCCATCCGCGCCGAGCTGCAGAAGCGGCAACGCCTGTTCGGTCAGTTCGATGTGAACCACATCAACGGCTACACCCGTCTCTACAAGCTCGGGAAGGACATCGCCGAGCCGGCGGAGAAGGCGAAGTATCCGTCGAAGCCCATGCCGCACCTCTTCCTGATCTCCGACGAGTTCGCGGAGCTGAAGGCCAACCAGCCGGAGTTCATGGAGGAGCTGGTCTCGACGGCGCGAATCGGCCGGTCCCTCGGCGTGCACTTGATCCTGGCCACGCAGAAGCCCAGCGGTGTCGTCAACGATCAGATCTGGTCGAACAGCCGCTTCAAGCTGGCGCTCAAGGTCGCCGACGTCTCCGACTCGAACGAGATCATCAAGACGCCGGATGCCGCGAGCATCGTCGAGCCGGGCCGGGCGTATCTGCAGGTCGGCAACAACGAGATCTACGAGCTGTTCCAGTCCGCGTGGTCCGGCGCCGACTACGACCCCACCAAGACCGAGAAGCACACGGTCGACGAGCGGATCTACCTGATCAACGACTTCGGTCAGTACGACCTGTGGACCCAAGACCTCTCGGGAGACGAGGCAGCCCAGGAGATCCGCAAGGAGAAGGTGAGCGAGCTGGACGCGGTCGTCGACCACATCGCCGCCATCGCGCAGAACGTGGGCGCGGTCCTGCCGGACAAGCCTTGGCTCCCTCCGCTCGAGTCTCGAATCGTGACCCCCGCGGTCGGATCGGATAGTGGTATTCCGCTCGGTTTGATGGACATTCCGAGCCGACAGGCGCAGGAGAGCTACCACTTCACCATCGAGGACGCCTCGCACACGGTGGTCTTCGGGAGCCCGGGCTTCGGCGCGTCGACTCTGCTGCAGACCATCGTGCTCAATCTGGCCAGGAAGAGCACGCCGGAGCAGGTGCAGTTCCACCTTCTCGACCTCGGTAACAACGGTCTGCTGCCGGTCGCGGGACTGCCGCATGTGGCCGATATCGTCACGCTCGAAGAGGAGGAGAAGTTCCGGAAGATGCTGGAGCGGATCGCCGCTGTCCTCGCCGAGCGGAAGAGTCTCCTCCGGGCTGCAGGGGTCGCCTCACTCTCCCAGTACAGCGCGAAGACCGGAGCGGAGCTGCCGCTCATCGTGAACGTGCTCGACGGCTATGACGCGCTCGCCCAGGACAAGCGGAGGGACGAGATCGACGGCCGGCTCATCCAGTTGCTCCGAGAGGGCGCCGCACTCGGTGTGTACCTGGTGATGACCGCGAACCGCGCGAACTCCATCCGCATGAACATGAGCAGCAACATCCCGACCAAGTTCGCCCTCTATCTGAACGATGAGGCCGATCTGACCGCGGTATTCGGCCGTGAACGGGTCATGCAGGCCGAGATCCTGGGAAGGGGCCAGCTCAGGCTCGACGCGCCGACGGCGGTCCAGTTCTATCTGCCCGCCCCAGGCGAGACCGACACGGAGATCCTCGCGAACGTGGAAGCGGAGGTCAAGCGGATCGACGCGTCCTGGACCGGTGGCCGGCCGGCCAGGATACCCATGGTGCCAGAGAAGCTGACGCTGGAAGGTTTCGCGGGCTACGTATGCGGTGACGCAACGCGCAACACGCTGTTCTTGGGTGCGAACAAGAGCCGCGCTATACCGGAAAGGTTCGAACTGTTCCGCGGAAAGGCGCTCGCAATCTTCCCTGCAACCGGGAAACAGGCTGCGGCAATGTATCCCTTCTTGATGAGCAGCCTTCTGGATGCGGTCGCCCGCGAAGACCTCGTGGTGATCGATGCTCATGACACGCTGAAGCCGTTTCTCGGATCGGCGTCTCTGTACATTGGCAAGACCACGCTGAAGGGTCATGTCGAGGCGGTGAAGAGAGCCCTCGCGCGCCTGGTGGAGGGTGGCACGCAGACGCGGCGGTGCATCGTAATCAATGGCATGACTGATGTGTTCGAGAAGCTCATGCTCCCTAACGATCAGGTTGCGGAGCTTCTTGGTGTCGGCGGCGAGAACGTCCAGATGATCGTCCTGGATCAGGTCTCGAAGGTGAACGGCAATTTCGGCCTGGCCGGCACGATGAAAGAGAACCTCGATCAGATCCTTTTCGGTGGCGACTTGGGCACGCAACGCTTCGTCGACAATCTGCCACTCGGAGTCAAGAAGCAGCCGCCGGGTAAAAACGTGCTGCATTCGCTCAAGGATGACGAACTCTCCGAGATCGTCATCCCCACCGTCGATGAGAGCGAGGAGGAGCGATGACTCTCGAACTGAAAGGCGCAGTCCTCGGCTTGGGCTCGATGGTCCGGCTGGACAACGAGGACGCTACTGGTCTCTTCGTCGTGCTCGCGCGAGGAGCATTCCGGCCGGATGGTGACCGGAACGAGGTGGTGCCCCGCTATCTGGTGGGGCCGCATCCCTACGGTGAAACGCCTGATAGAGAGACGTTTCCGATTCTCGCCGCGGAGGTCCAGGAGGTTGTCCACGAGGGGTACACGGATGCGGCCGACGCCGCGTTCTTAGAGGATCTCCTCGACCAGATGGAGAACGGGCGACGTCCGACAACGTCCGCGCAACAGTTCAAGGGATCGCTCACTGTCATTCCGGAAGTGCAAGCGATTGCGCCGGAGGACGACGGTCTTGCGGCGGGTGTGGACCCTTTTTTCGAGCTTCAGAGATTAGTTGACCAGCAATATCGAAGGGACGAGTAGTGAAGGTCGCATCAAATAGTGGTGCCGCGCAGGATGCGGTGTCCGGGTTTGCTCCGATCCACTCTGGCGGGAAAGGTCAGCGGGTGAGCCTGGGGTCGAGCAACGTCGCGGGCATGGTGGGTGGAGCACACGTGGCGAACGGGATTCTGGGGTGCATCTCGGGGCTGGTTTCCGGAGTTAAGGCCCAGGCCAAGAACGTCACGGCTCTGGCGACGGAGATCGAGGAGCGCGACCGCCAGGACGCGCAGACTCTGTGCGAAGCGCGATGAACGCACAGGATCAGCGGCACGCTCTCGATCGGCAGATCCGTGCTCACGAGGACCAGGTCGCGGAGGATCTGTCCACGATCCGGGTGCTGGAGCAGGAGTGGGACGACTACCGGCAGGTGATGCGGGAGAACACGGCCCGGTTCGAAGAGGCGAGCATCGCGATCGGCTCGGACAACTACTTCGTGCAGAAGCAGTTGGCGGCGCGGAAAGAGCTCGACAGCTATGTAGGCCGACTCGCCTACGAGCAAGAAGAGTCCTTGGCTGAGACGGCACAGAGCATCCGGTCGGAGTCTGAGGCGGAACTGGACCGGTTGCGGAACGAGAGAGCTGGTGCGTCTTGGGACTGATCTACGATTCCGGTGACTCGGCCAGCATGAAGGCCGCCCTGACCGCGAACCTGGCTACCGCTTCGTCTGTGCTCGATGCTGCACACAGCGCGTCCAACCGGCTTGTCGCCGCCCTGGGCACGGGAGAGCTCTCTGGGGAGGGCTACTCGGCGGTCGATGCGTTGTTCGCCCAGATCATTGCCCCGTGCATCGTGGCTGGGAAGAACGAACTCGGCAACATTCAGGGTGAGCTCGAAAAGTACACCTGGGCGGACTCCAAGGTCAGCCAGTACGGGGTGCTCAAAGAGGACGAGCTGAAGAAGCAGCTCACGGCGACGACAACTCAGCGGGACGCGACCATACGCCAGATCGCGAACAACACGCGCGCCGCGAATGCCTCCGCGACAGTGCCCGGATTGGCGATGCGTTGCAGGTGAAGAACGACCAGTTGGAAATGGTGCTGGCGCAACTAGAGAAGGATCTTCTTGAGCTGGAAGACAAAATCAAGGCGCTGCAGGAATTCGTCTCCGCAACCTCGCAGCTCTTCCTCGACAGTCTTGTCAAGCTCGGAGCTGCCCTGGGCGACACCGTGTCTTTGCTCAAGCAGCTAAACGACACCAAGATCGGGCTCACGTATACCGGTGTCCTCAAGGCCGGAGTCGGGACTATCGCCGAGAGGCAAGGAATCCTTGATTTCTTGGCGGGAGGGAAACTGACGGTCGATCCGTATGGCCGGGTGAAATTGGGGAATGACCCCCTCTACAAGCCGGCGACCAACCGCCTGTGGGACAAGGGCAGAGAGTTCACCGACGCTACCAATACCAAAATCAATACCTACAAGCATCCGATCAAGGCCGGTGTGCGGGCGGCGATCGCAAGTCCGGTGGGGGATTTCGCGGGATGGAAGGACGCTTCCAAGCTCGGCAGATGGGGCAAGGGACTCGGCGCCGCGGGCACGCTGATCACCGTGGGCGCCAACGCCGACAAGTACTTCCACGACGGTGTACAAGAACACGATTGGCAAGACTTCGGAGTGGATACCGGCGTCGACCTTGCAACCGCAGCGGCGGCGACAGCCGTAGGGGCTGCGGTCGGGTCGGTCCTGTTGCCCCCGCTCGGTACGGTGCTCGGCGCGGGTGTCGGGTTTCTCGTGGGCTGGGGTCTGAGTGCTGCAGCGGATCCCGCGAAAGAGGCGATCAAGAAGGCGTATCACTGACATCGTGGCAAAGAAGACGAATGAGAATGCCGAGCAAACTGTTGCTGAGGCGAACCGCGCCTATTTCGTGGTCCTAGCCACTACACGAGCATCCCTAGGCAGGCTTCCGATCATGGGAGTCCTGATCGCGATTCTTTTGGGCGTTGTGAACATTGGCCCGTTGAGGCCGTTCACGGGCTTGAAGGGCAATGAGGTCTTGTCGTTTGTGTGCGACACCAACGTGGTGGTCATCTGGGTGTGTGCTGGATTCCTAATCCTGTCAATGTTCAAAAAGCTGATCTACCGGTTTCAGGTGCTCTTCTCGGCGGTCATGGCAGCCATGGCCGTAGGGCTTGTCTACAGCGTATGTTTGCTTGCGCTCCCTATGGCGACGCTGATTCAAACGCGAGCCGAGGCATTCTCTGCGACGTTGTTTACCGTCACGGGCTTGAGCACAGTGGTGCTGGTGGCTGGTGCAACAGCGGTGCACGTGTTCTTGTTGCGACGCCGGTTGCGGCTGGGGCATTCGCAGAGTCGCACACTAGGGAACATCGTGGCGGTTTCCGGATCAAACACGTCGAAGACCTTCTGGATCACCCTTGGTGTGGTGATGTTGGTGCCGAACGTGCTGACGTTGGGTGAATATCTCCCCAACACCATCGGTGTCGCCTTGCTGGTTTTCTTCGCGTGCGTCACCACAAGTCTTCCGGTCGAGTTCGCGTATCTGGCCTATTTGAAGTCGAAGGATCGTGTCTACTGGGAGCCTCATTGGAGCTCAAAGAGTCGGGCCTCTGAGGGTCCGCCTCGCCATGCGGCCAACCACGTTGAAGACCTTTAACACGAGGGTGAGAGGAACCCGGACCATGAAGCTGAAGCGCCGCACGCTGAGCCTGAACAATGTTGTGAGTTATCGAATAGACCTGCGTGAGGGCGATCGCCTGTTCGAGGTCATCGACGAGACGGTGGACTACTTCCGGCAGGTGCTCGTCCACAACGGCTACTACACCACGGCCCCGATGGTGTTTCGGGGGCTTCCTGATTCGCGGGAGTTCACGATGTTGACCGCTCTGGGCAATCCGGTGAACCTTATCGGCGGAAACGATACCGGGTTCGAGTTCCACCAGCATCTGGAGGTGGAGACGGACTTCTTTTACCGGCACTGCGATATCGAGGAGCCGGTGCCGTACGCAGAGATCCAGAGCGCGGTCGTTGAGGCCGGGTCGAGGGTGCGGAACATCCATCATGTGATCCTCGATGTCCATGGCGAGACAATGCTCGACCTGTATGTCGAGGCGGAGAAATCCTGATGGAGACCATTTTCCGTGATGTGTCGTTCGGGCAGAGACTTGCCTATCAGAACGTGGTCAGTTCTCGGCTGAAGTTCCACTACACCGAGATGGGTGAGCACTTCGACCGTTTCGCCGCAAGGATCGCCGCGAAGGGCCACAGCCCCAAGGGGCCGTTGTTCTACAGCCTCAACAACGTGCCGTTGGACGAGATAGTCGATATTGAGATGTTCCTGCCCGTCCAAGAAGAGACGTTCGCTGCCGAAGACGGGCTCCGGTTCCATTCCTACTTTGAGGTCTTCCCCCTGCTGACGGGTGTGGTGAGAGGCAACTTCGAGACTCAGACCGAAAGGGTCTACGCGGAACTTCTGGCGACCCTGGAAGCAAACAGCCTAGAAATCAATTCCCCGTTCTTCCACGTCGTTCACAAGGACTCGTCGCCGTACGCGTTGGTCTTCGTGGGCTATCGAGATGCGAGCGAGAGTGATGACGATCCTGCGCTGACGTCTCCGGAGGCGTTGTCGGTTTCCGTTGGAAGCGGGCTCGAATGAAGGCACTGGGGTCGCTCCCGGAGATCGTGCTCTAGGTCGGCACCTCGCTGTCGGGGGCAGCCATCCTTTTCGCGCTCTTCGATCCCCTTCCGGCTAGTGACAAGACGACGGTGGTGACGGTGCTGTCCATTGCGCCAGCAGACCCAGGCACTGCTCGTTGAGTGACGCTCCTCGCGTGCAGGCCACCGCACCCGCGCCCACTGAACGAGGCGTGCTTCACCCCAATCAATCCGTGTCCTGAAAGGACCCCCGTGACGTCTCCGCACTACCCGGCCGCCCCGCCTACCTTCGCGGCTGACCCTTCACCCCGCGACACCCCGCTGTGGGCTCCCCTGTACGGCGCTTCCCCGGCGCAGGCCATTCAGCGCTTCTTCACGAAGTACGCGGACTTCACCGGCCGTGCGAGCCGCAGTGAGTTCTGGTGGTGGTATTTCTTCAATGCCGTCGTCCTCTGCGGGGGGATGATCGTCATCGGCATTCTTACCGGAGGCGGCGCGACGGTGAACGACGACGGCACTACGACCCCGGGGCCGTTGTCTTGGCTGCCAGCTCTGTTCGTCGTCCTCTGGGAGGTCGGCACCATCGTCCCCCAGGCGGCGCTGATGTGGCGGCGTCTTCACGACGGCAACCACTCTGGACTGTTCTTCCTCTTCGGCCTCATCCCGTCCATCGGCGGCTTTCTCCTGCTTTGCCTGGCGGCCGAGCGCTCCAAGCCCCAGGGCGCCCGCTTCGACCGCTCCCGCCCCTAACCGGGCTGCGCCAGCGGCTGCAGCAGCGTGAAGCGGCCGTCCTCGGTCGGGGCCACGCCGGCCGCGGCGGCGAAGGCGGCGAAGCCGCGCGCAGCCGCCTCCCGCTCGTCGGCGGGAATCGCGGCGAGCACCGCGGCGACGGCTTTCCGGCGGTGCTCGATCACCCGCTCGACCAGCCGCTCACCCTCCCCGGTGAGGCTGAGCATCACGTAACGCCGGTCCGCCGGGTCCTCGCTGCGCTCAATGAGACCCGCCCGCACCAGCTTCTCGCTGATGCGCGTGGCATTCGAAGCGTGAACTCCGAGCTCGACGGCGATGTCGCCCGGGTTCCGGGGGCCGCGCGTCGCGATGAAGACCAGGACCCTGAGCTGCGGCGACGTGACGACATCGTCGACCTCCATGACCGAGCGCGCGGCGACGCCCATGAGCACGTCCGCCGCGCTGAGGGCCGCCTCCACCTGTTCGTCGTCGCTCACAGGTCTTTTCTACCGCAGATCGGTTGCGTTCGTGCAACCTTTGCGGGCTGCATGGCGCGACGCGGTCACCGGTGAGATAATTGCGCTATCGCAAACAAGGAGGCGGTGACCATGGTCCAGGAGAACGAACGCGACGGACTCGAAGGCCGCTACACGCAAGCCGACCCGGAGGCTCCCGAACAGCGCGGCGTTCACGGGCAGTACACCGAGCGGGAGGGCCTCGGCCCCAGCGCCGACGTGTCCGGCACCTACATCGGGGCCGAACGGGACGGCGAGGTGCCGCTGGTCCGCAGCACACACCAGCGCTCGGGCAACTATCCCAAGGCAGAGCACGGCAGGTGAGGCCAGGCGCCGGGATCACGACCCATCGTCGTCGTGGTCCCGGTGCAGCACCCCCTTTACGCGCTCGACGCCCTCGGTGACCAGCGAGGTCGCGGAGTCCTTGATGACGCCCAGCGCCTCCGGATCGCCCTTCAGGAGCGCAGTCGCCGTGTTCTTGGCGTACTCCGCCGTGATGTGCGGCGGCAGGGGAGGCACGTTCTTGCTCGTGTGCGCGTCGATCAGCGTCACTCCGCGGTGCGCGAAGGCCGCATCCCACGCCGCAGCGACGTCCTCGTCCTTCTCCACGGTGATGCCGTTGAAGCCCAGAAGCCGTGCCCAGCCGGCGTAGTCGACGGACTCGACATCCTGCGCCGTCGGCCACACCGGGTTGCCGTCCTCGGTGCGCATCTCCCACGACACCTGCGTGAGGTCGTCGTTGTGGAGCACCAGGACGATGAACGACGGGTCCTCCCAGCGTGACAGGTACTTCTTGAGCGTGATGAGTTCGTTCATGCCGAGCATCTGGAAGGCACCGTCGCCGATGGTGCAAACGACCGTCCGCTCCGGGAACGCGAACTTGGCCGCCTCCGCGTACGGCATGGCCGCGAGCATGGTCGCGAGCCGCCCGGAGAGGTCCCCGAGCATGCCGTCACGGAGCCGGATGTGCTGGCCGTACCAGTCAGCCGTGGTGCCCGCGTCGGCGGTCACGACCGCCCTGGCGGGGAGCCGCTTGTTGAGCTCGTGGAAGACCCGGCGCGGGTTGACGCCATCGTCGTAGGTCTGCTCGGCCTGGGCGGCCATCTCCGACTCCCATTCCCGCATCCCGTCGACCGCCTTCTGCTGCCAGGTGAGGTCGTTCTTCTGCTTCAGCAAGGGGATGAGACCGGCCAGCGCCGTCTTCACGTCCGCCCAGATGCTCACCTCGGTGGGATACCGCATCCCCAGCTGCTCCGGCCGTAGGTCGATCTGCACGGCGCGCGCCTGGCCGGTGTCGGGCAGGAACTGCCCGTACGGGTAATTGGTGCCGAGGAGCACGAGCGTGTCGCACTCCTTCATCAGGCGGGAGCTGGGGCGCGACCCCAGCAGGCCGACCTGCTGCGTGTGGAAGGGCACGTCGGAGGACACCACATCCTTCGCCCGAAGGGTGGTGATGATGCCCGCGCCCGTCAACCGGGCCGCCTCCATCACCTCCTCGGTCGCGTCCGTGGCCCCGGCGCCGACCAGGAAGGTGACGCGCTCGCCGGCGTTGATCAGGTCCGCTGCGGCCTGCAGCTGTTCGAGCGGGGGCGCGATCGCCGTGGAGGGTGCGACGGCGCTGGACCGCGACATCCACATCGCCGGCGTCGGCTCCTCCATCTTCTGGCCCTGGATGTCGTGCGGGACGATGATGACGCAGGGCTGCAGGCGGGTGATCGCCGTCCGGAACGCCGTGTCGACGACGGCCTGCGCTTGTGCGGGGGAAACGATCGTCTGCACGTAGGCGGCGACGTCCTGGAACGCGCGCTCGAGGTTGCTCTCCTGCTGATTGAAGGTACCGAGGGAGTCGAGGCCCTGCTGTCCGACGATGGCGACGACCGGCTGGTTGTCCATTTTGGCGTCGTACAGCCCGTTCATCATGTGGAAGCCGCCCGGGCTCGAGGTCGCGGCGCAGACCCCCACCTCTCCGGTGAACTTGGCGTGCGCAGTCGCCATCAGCGCGGCGACCTCCTCGTGGGTGGGACGGATGTACTCCAGCCCCGAGCCGGATCGCTCGGCCCGCCCGAGGGCTCCGTCGAATTCCCCGAGGCCGTCGCCCGGGTACCCGAACACGCGTCGGACGCCCCACTCCTGGAGGCGTCCGACCACGAAATCACTCACCGTCTGCGCCATGCTCACTCTCCTCGTGCTGCTGCCTTCGACTGCGCTTCTGCGGCTTCCCGGAATCGTGCGCGCGGCTCCCGCACCGTGCCGACGGGTGCGGCATCCCTCGGCGTGAGTCCGTTGCCCACCCAACCGAGCACCAGCCGGAAGCGCCGGGACAGGCTGGGCAGCGCGATCGCGTGGTACACCTTGTCCACCGCCCAGGCCGCTGGGCCACGCAGCGGGATGCCGCGCACGACCGCCGCGCCCTTCATGCCGCCGTAGCTGGCGAGCGTGCCGAGCGTGCGGTGACGGTACTCGATCAGCTCCCGTCCGGACGCCGCCCGGCGGAGGTTCTCCGCCAGCACCCGCGCCTCGCGGATCGCGTTCTGCGCGTTGGGCGGGTAGTACGCCGGCTGCTTCTCGGCCGTCAGATCGGGGACTTGTGCATCGTCGCCCAGCGCCCAGACGCCGTCGAGGGTCGACCCGTCGTCGCGGACCGCCTGCAGGCGAGCGTTGCACTGCACGTGGCCTTTCGGGCCGCGCGGCACATCCGCCCGGTCGAGGACGGGGTTGGGGGTGACCCCCGCGACCCAGACGAGGGTGTCGGCGGGATGCGTCTCGCCGTTGCTGAGCACCACGGCCCCGTGCTCGACGGTCTTCACTTCGGTCTTCAGGAGAACCCGGATGCCGCGGCGGCGGAGGAGGCGGAGGGTCCAGGCGGACAGCTGCTCGGGAAGTTCGGCGGCGATCCGGCCGGCGACCTCGATCAGCAGCCACTCCATCCGCTCGCCGTCGAGCTCGCGGTACCGGGCGATCTCGCTGCTCGCGAGCCGCTGCAGTTCGGCGATCGCCTCCACCCCGGTGTAGCCGCCACCGACGAACACGAAGGTCAGAGCGCGTTTGCGCTCTGCCGCGTCCGACGTGCTGGCGGCGAACCGGATGCGTTCCAGCACGTGGTCGCGCAGGTAGGCGGCCTCTTCGACGCTGGAGAACCCGATGGCGTTGTCGGCGAGCCCAGGGATGGGCAGGGTCTTGGTGATCGCTCCCAGTGCGAAGACCACGTGGTCGTACTGCACCCGCCGCTCACTCCCGTCGAGGGACCGGACGACGGCGACCTTCGCGCCGGTGTCGACCGATTCGAGCGCGCCGGCGATGACCTCGGCGTTCTTCAGCGGCCGGTGCAGGGGCACGACGGTGTCGCGCGGCTGCGTCTCGCCGCCGGCCACCTCGGGCAGCAGCGGCTTGTAGGTGAGGTACGGCTGCGACTCGACCACCGTGAGTCGCACGCGCCCCGCCGCAGCGTCGCGGCGCAGCGCGCGAGCGAGCGTGAAACCGGCGAAGCCGGCGCCCAGGATGAGGATGTGCGGTTCGGTCATCGTCCCCATTGAACGCTGCCGTCGCATAAAGGCAACGGGTGCGGCAGGGGCGCTTTGTGATGAATTCCCTGTACGCCGTGTCGAGGGCAGGAGGTCGCTCTGGACGGTGTGGCGAGTCACCCGGGCCACTGAGGACGTATTCTCAACGTGGGCTAGACCCGTTTCAGTGAAGAAGAGGAGCGCCATGAACTACGCCGTGACCAATCCCGCCACCGGCGAGACGGTCAAGACCTTCGACACCATCAGCGATGCCGACCTGGAGGCCGCGATCGCCTCGGCCGACAACGCCTTCCGGACGTGGTCGCGTTCGACGACCGCGCAGGAGCGGGCCGCGCTGATCCGGCGCGTCGGCGAACTCCACGTGGAGCGCCGCCAGCAGCTCGCGGACATCATCGTGCAGGAGATGGGCAAGCCGGTCGAGCAGGCGCTCGCCGAGGTCGACTTCGCCGGTGCGATCTATGAGTACTACGCGGACAACGCGGACGAGTTCCTCAAGGACGAGCCGATCCGGCTCCTCGACGGCGACGGCTCCGCGGTCGTCCGCCGCTCTGCGCTCGGCGTGCTGCTCGGCATCATGCCGTGGAACTTCCCGTACTACCAGGTCGCCCGCTTCGCCGGGCCCAATCTCGTGATCGGCAACACCATCCTGCTCAAACACGCCGAGCAGTGCCCGGAGTCGGCGGCCGCCATCCAGCAGATCTTCCTCGACGCGGGCTTCCCGGAGGGCGCGTACGTCAACATCTACGCCAGCCATCCGCAGATCGAGACCGTGATCGCCGACCCGCGCGTCCAGGGCGTTTCGCTCACCGGATCGGAGCGGGCCGGCGCGAAGGTCGCCGAGATCGCCGGGCGCAACCTGAAGAAGGTCGTGCTGGAGCTCGGCGGATCCGACCCATTCATCCTGCTCTCCACCGACGACCTGGATGCCGCGGTGCAGAACGCCGTGGATGCGCGCCTCGACAACAGCGGTCAGTCCTGCAACGCTGCCAAGCGTTTCGTCGTGATCGACGAGCTGTACGAGCCGTTCCTGGCGAAGTTCACGGCGAAGCTGTCCGAGGTCGAGGCGAGCGACCCGACTGCGGAAGACTCCGCGCTCGGCCCGCTCTCGTCGCTGAAGGCAGCCGAGAACCTGGACGAGCAGGTGAAGCGGGCCGTCGAGAACGGCGCCACCTTGGTCCGTGGCGGCGGCCGCAACGGCGCCTTCTTCGACACCACGGTGCTGACCGACGTCACCCCGGACAACCCGGCCTCGAAGGAGGAGTTCTTCGGGCCGGTCGCGCAGGTGTACCGCGCCTCGGATGAGGAGGAGGCCGTCCGCATCGCCAACGACACCCCCTTCGGGCTCGGCTCGTACCTCTACACGACCGACAAGGAGCAGGCGTCCCGCGTCGCCGACCGCATCGAGGCCGGCATGGTCTTCGTGAACGTCGTCCTCGCCGACGGCGCCGAGCTGCCGTTCGGCGGTGTGAAGCGCTCCGGTTCCGGCCGCGAGCTCGGTCGCTTCGGCGCCGACGAGTTCGTCAACAAGAAGCTGATCCGGGTCGGCAACGACTGGTGATCCGGGTCTGACCGGATCGAACAAAGGAGTCCGTGGCCGGTTCGGCCACGGACTCCTTTGTTCTCTCCTGGACACTATTTCTGCACGGAAACTGAACGAAGGGCAGATGTCCTGTAGTCTGGCGGGACTCCGGTCGGACGATGGCGCCCGATCCCGGAGTGATGAAAGCGCGTCGCTGAAGAATTGGCACAGCGCACCAGTACCCGCGGCACCGCCGCGAAAGGATCGATATCACCCCCTCCGTACGGCATCTGAAGCCGTCAACACCTCCGGCGAGGGACACTCCCTCACCGTCGATACGCCGCGACCGGTCCACCCGAGTCGCGTCCCACAACGTCCGCGCTGTCTGCGCGGCGAACAGGGGCTGCTCCGGCGGCCTCCAATACAAATAAGAAGGAAGAAAAACGATGGCCACAGGTACCGTCAAATGGTTCAGCACGGAGAAGGGTTACGGGTTCATCGCCCCGGATGACGGCACTGCCGACGTCTTCGCCCACTTCAGCGAGATCGCGTCGCAGGGCGAGTTCCGCAACCTGGCCGAGAATCAGAAGGTCGAGTACGAGGTGACCCGCGGCCCGAAGGGCCTCCAGGCATCCAACATCCGACCGGTCTGACCGGTCCTGATGCGGGACCGGGTATCCCGGTCCCGCATCCCCCTCTCATCGGAGCAATGCCCACCAACCTCGGTGCTGGTGCCCAGGAATGGCGCATATGCTCAAATCATCTAGGGCGTGATGCTCAACTCCTCGGCTGGGAAGTCGTCTGACACAGCGGAGGAAGCATGACCGCAACTGTTCTGGGTCCGATCCGGCCCACCAAAGCCCGCTCCAATCGGCCGTCCATGACGAGCACCTACAGCGATCTGCTGGGTCAAGTCCGGGCCGAAGGGCTGCTCGAGCGCCGCCGTGGCTTCTACATCGCCATGTTCGTCGGCATCGCCGTCGCCTTGGTCGGCGCATTCGCCGGCCTCATCCTGCTGGGCGACTCCTGGTTCTCGCTGCTGATCGCAGCGGCCCTGGGCATTATCTTCACCCAGTTCGCCTTCCTGGCCCATGAGGCCTCCCACCGACAGGTGTTCGCCTCCGGTCCGGCGAACGATCGGGCCGGCCGCTTCGTCGCGACCTGGCTGGTCGGCATGAGCTACCAGTGGTGGATGACGAAGCACACGCGTCACCACGCCAACCCGAACACCATCGGCAAAGACCCCGACATCGCCCGCGACACCATCTCGTTCACCGAGGCGGATGCGGCGCGCGCGACGGGCGTCCTCGGCGCGATCACCCGCAAGCAGGGCTACCTGTTCTTCCCGCTCCTCCTTCTCGAGGGCGTCAACCTCCACGTGACCTCGCTCCGTTCGCTGGTCGCCAAGGAGCCGGTCCCCGGCCGGGCGAAGGAGCTCACGGCCATCTTCGTCCGCTTCGCCCTCTACGTCGGCGCGATCTTCCTACTCCTCCCCGTCGGTGTCGGGTTCGCGTTCCTCGGCGTTCAGCTCGCGGTCTTCGGCCTCTACATGGGTGCGTCGTTCGCCCCCAACCACAAGGGCATGCCCCAGCTGCCCGAGGGATCGCGCGTCGACTTCCTCGACAAGCAGGTCCGCACCTCCCGCAACATCACCGGCGGCTGGTGGATGAACCTCCTCATGGGCGGCCTGAACCACCAGGTCGAGCACCACCTCTTCCCGAGCATGCCCCGACCGCACCTGGCTCGCGCCCGAAAGCTCACCATGGCGCACTGCGCCGCCCACGACGTCCCGTACACCGAGACGACGCTGGTCCGCTCGTACGGGATCGTCATCCGCTACCTCAACCGGGTCGGCCTCGCCGCCCGCAACCCGTTCGACTGCCCCGTCGCCGGCACGTACCGCCGAGCCTGACCGGTTCCGCCGACCCGCTGATCGCCAGGTGCGATTGCGCGTCGTTGGCGTACGGTAATCCTGGAGGTGCCCGATGGGATACATGGTCTACGACAGCAGCACACAGATCTCTTTCGACGATCGCGTCCTCGCGCACCTGGAAGTGGTGATCGTGTCGAAGCTGCGTCGCAAGGAGTCGTTCGCCCTCAGCTGGCGCGAGACGCCAGAGAACGGTGACGGCCGGACGACCGTCTGGATCGACCCGTCCATCCCGCTGCGGTTCCGGTTCAGCGGGTCACGCCCGCCGACGCTCGACCGCGAGTGGATCGAGCACCTCGCGGCTGCCGCGGCGAGTTCGTCCGGTCTCATCGCGATCGATGAGGACGGGCAGCCGGTGACCGCCACCACGCACGAACGCGGTCTCTAGAGCGCCCGCTCAGTCGGGGAGCTGGGCCAGTGCGTGTCGCGCCAGCCCGGCCATGCGCGGGTTGTCGTCCGACGCCGTGGCCAGAGCGGACGCCATCGCCACCGCCCACCCGCGAGCACGGCGCCAGGTCGCGGCGTCGGGCCGCACCGGGAGGGCGTCGTGGAAGCGTTCGCGCGCGTCCCCGTCGAAGGTCAGCCACCCCGTGGCCAGGTCAGTCGCCGGGTCGCCCGAGGTCACATCCCCGAAGTCGACCACCGCGGACAGCCCCCCGTCCGGCGTGAGCAGCAGGTTCCCGGGATGCAGGTCGCCGTGCAGGAGCAGCGGCTCGCCCTCCCACGGGGTCGCGTCGAGCGCCTCACGCCAGGCCTGCTCGAGGTCGGCCACCTCCATCCGGCCGCTCAGCGAACGAAGGCGCGTCTGGACCACGTCGTGGCGGGACGCCAGGGGGACGCCGCGGACCGGGTTCCGCGGTGCGTCCGGGGCGGGCACCGCCAGTTCGCCGAGGAAGCGGGCCAGCGGTTCGGCGAGCCCGGCACGATCGGCACTCTCGACCGAGGCGCCGTCGATGCCGTCGAACCACTCGACCACACTCCACGGCCACGGGAAGGCGGTCGACGGCGCGCCGACGCGCACAGGCACCGGCACGCGGACGCTGACGCGTGCGGCGATCGCCGGCAGCATCCGCTGCTCGTGCTCGATGAGGTGTGCTGCCACCTCCCGTCGCGGCACGCGCACCGCGAGGCGGTCGCCGAGACGGTAGAGCTGGTTGTCCCAGCCGTCCGAGACCAGACGCAGCTCGCCCTGGAGGTCGGGATGCTGCTCTGCGAGGATGCGGGTGACGAGAGCGGTGTCGGTGCGGATGTCCGTGGGGGGTGTGTCGCTCACCGCTCGACGCTAGCAGGCCGGTCGGCGACACGCGGCCGCGCGCACAAATATGGCACTTCCCGCGCGTACGCGCAGTTTCCGTGCGTGAGGCGTCAAACTCGTGCGAGTTCTTTGTGAAAGCATGTCCGACGGAGGATCCATGACCCAGAAGCCCACCCCGTCCCACGACCGGATGCACGCCGTGACGCCGGAGACCCGCGAACTCGTCGACCTCGTGCTCGACTACTCGCGCCGACGCATCCTCAGCGAGGACACGCCGCTCGACAAGCCGCTGCCGGAGTTCGAGCTGCGCCGTCTCGCGGGCCAGACGGTCTCAGAGAACGGCATGGGCGCCGAGCGCGCCCTGGCCCTGTTCGAGCACGTGCTCGCGCCCGCCTGCATCACGACCGACCACCCGCGCTACCTCTCGTTCATCCCCACGGCCCCGACGAAGGCCGCGACGGCGTTCGATCTGGTGGTCTCGGCCAGCGCCGTCTACGGCGGATCCTGGCTCGAGGGCTCGGGCGCCGTCTACGCCGAGAACCAGGTGCTGTCGTGGTTGGCGGCCGAGTTCGGGCTGCCGCCGACGGCGGGCGGCGTGTTCGTGCAGGGCGGGACGCTCGGCAACCTGTCCGCCCTGGTCGCGGCCCGCGATGCCGCGCGCACCGAGCGGGGCAACCCGTCCGGTCGCTGGGTGATCGTGTGCAGCTCCGAAGCGCATTCCTCGGTCTCGTCCGCCGCCCGGGTGATGGATGTGGATGTGGTCGCGGTCTCACCGGGCGAGACGGGCGTGCTGACGGGGGAGGCGGTGCGGCCGGCCCTCGAGGAGTACGGGGATGCCGTGTTCGCGGTCGTCGTCACCGGCGGCTCGACCAACTTCGGGATCGTCGACGACATCGCGTCCGTCGCGGCCCTGAAGTCGGACTTCTCGTTCTGGCTGCACGTCGACGGCGCCTACGGGCTCGCCGGGATGCTGTCGCCGCTCGCGCGCGACCGCTTCCAGGGCGTCGAGCACGCCGACTCGGTGATCGTCGACCCGCACAAGTGGCTGTTCGCGCCGTTCGATGCCTGCGCGCTCATCTACCGCGATCCTGAAGCGGGCCGGCGCGCCCACACGCAGCACGCCGAGTACCTCGACACGCTCACCGAGGGCAACGAGTGGAGCCCGTCCGACTACGCCGCGCATCTGACGCGGCGGGCGCGCGGACTGCCGTTCTGGTTCTCCCTCGCGTCCCACGGCGCGGCGGCCTATCGCGACGCGGTCACCGCCTCCATCCGGCTCGCCGAGCAGATCGCCGAGGAGATCGAGCGGCGCGACGGGTTCCGCCTGGTGCGCCGGCCGCAGCTCTCCGTCGTCGTCTACGAGCGCGAGGGCTGGACGAAGGAGGACTACGCCGTGTGGTCGGCCCGTCTGCTCGAGGAGCAGCGTGCGTTCGTCACGCCGAGCTCGCACGCTGGCCGTCCGAACACGCGGTTCGCCGTGCTGAACCCGCTGACGACGTTCGACGACCTGGTCGGGATCCTCGACACGATGGAGTGATCCTGCCGGAGACGAACAGAAGGCCCCGTGCCGCAAGCACGGGGCCTTCTGTCGTTCAAGACGGGGATGGTGTCAGACGATGTCGTCCGATTCGCCCGTCCGTCGTGTCACACGCTCGCCCGTCGCAGGATCGACGGCCGTGCGGGTGGTGGCGACGGAGGTGCGACGCCGGGTGATCAGTACGATCCCGATGATGATGCCGATCAGACCGGCGAACATCAGGATGTAACCCACCAGGTGGAGATCGATCCAAGCAACCTGGACATTGAGGGCGAACGCGAGGATCGCGCCCACCACGACCAGGAAAATGCCTGCGCCGAGACTCATGTGTGCCTCCTCGGCCGGCCGACTAGACCCGTCGGCTCCCCGTGAGCAGTCGCACCAGCCAGACGATCACGGCGAGGACGAGCAGAATGATTCCCACCCACAGCAGGAAGTTCAACGACTGCACGAACCCACCGGTGAGCAGCAGGATGATCGCGATGATGGCGATGATGATGAGCAGGATGTTCATGGAGAAGTGTCCTTTCCTAGACGCCCTCCAGCCAACAACTACTTCAAATGCCTAGGAATCCCCTTGACTTGAGGTCCGTTTCGGCCTAATTGCCCTCTCCGCCGCGATCCGATCGACCGTCTGGCGCATCTTGACGAGGAATTTGGTGACCGTCTCCGCCTCATCCGGGCTCAATTCGGCGGTTGCCGCGGCCAGCTGCTCCTGTGCGGCGGCCAGCAGAGGACCGGTGTCGCCGAGCGCGGCCCGCGTCGGGACCAACTCGACGGAGCGCTTGTCGGCGCGGCTCTGCCGGCGCTCGACGAAGCCGCTGCGCACCAGCCGGTCGACGAGCAGAGTCGTCGAGGCACTGGAGACGCCGAGGTATGCGCTCACCTCCTTGGCGAAGGTGGTCCGCCCGGCGGCGGTGTTGTCGAGGATGAGGCGGAGGGCCAGCAGGTCGTTCTCGCCGATTCCCATTGCGGCGCCCGTGCGCCTGCGCATGGCGGCTTCGGCGGCTCGATAGACCTGCAACGCTTCGAGGACCGCCGTGTCCGGCTGCGGGATCTCCGATTCGTCCTTCACCTTCTCCAGTCATGCCCTGGTCTCGAATGTTCGCAACGGGGGTGTACCCGACTGTCGGCGGATTCACGGCCACGGAATCGACGCGTATGCTCGCTCGGTGGACGAACGAGTGCTTCTCGACCGCTACGAGCTTCAGGACCGTCTGGGGCGCGGCGGCATGGCGACGGTCTTCCGCGCCCTCGACCGGCGGCTCGACCGGGAGGTCGCGGTGAAGGTCTTCGCGGCGGGCACGGCCGTCGACGACGCCCGCAGGCGTTCCGAGGCCACGATGCTGGCGCGCCTCAGCCATCCCAACCTGGTCGCCCTCCACGACGCCCACCTGGCGGCCGACGGCGACACCACGCCGAGCTTCCTCGTGATGGAGCTGGTGGACGGCGAGGACCTCCGGTCGCGCCTCGAGCTCGGCCCGTTGCCGGTCGAGGACGTGCTGCAGGTGGCGATCGGCATCGCCGAGGCGCTCGTGGTCGTGCATGACGCCGGGATGGTGCACCGGGATCTGAAGCCGGGCAACATCCTGCTCTCCGAATCCAGCGTCCCCGGCGGTCGCCCGGTCGTGAAGCTGGCGGACTTCGGCATCGCGCATCTGGTGGGGTCCGAGCGCATCACCACGATCGGCACCGTGATCGGGACGGCGGGGTACCTCAGCCCCGAGCAGATCTTCGGCGGAGAGCCCGGGCCTGCTGCGGACATCTACTCCCTGGGGCTGGTCGTGCTGGAGACGCTCACCGGGGTCCGGGAGTATCCGGGCACCGCCGTCGAGGCCGTGGCGGCACGCGCCGCGCGGGACCCGCGCATCCCGTTGTCCCTCCCGGAGGACTGGCGCGGCCTCCTCGGGGCCATGACCTCGCGCGATCCCGAGCTGCGCCCGACCGCGCTCGAAGTCGCGGTGATGGCACGGGAGCTCGCACCGGAGCTCGCGGGTTGGGTGCCGGACCCGGCGGTGGACGACGTGACGGTGCCGTTGGCTGCGGCCGAGGCGCCTGCTGCTGCGCAGGAGGACGTCGCGCCGACGCGGGTGCTGCCCACGGCGGGTGCATCCCGCAGCCCCAGCACCAGCACCAGCAGCCCCAATCGCGGCCGCCGACGCGGCCTCGTGGTCTCCGGCGTGGTGGCGGGGGCGGTCGTCGCCGTCGTCTCCGCGCTCACGCTCGGAAGCCTGCTCGCGCCCGCAGAGACGCCGCGGACGGTCCCGACGACGCCCCGGCCGACGCCCAGCGTCGTCGCGCCTCCCGCGACGGTGGCACCCGCCGATACCTCGACGGATACGACGAGCGACACCCCTGCCCCTGAGCCGGCGCCGACCACGCAGACGGGTCCTGGCGAGAAGACGAAGCCCGGGCCGCCCGCGGACAAACCCGGCAAGGGCGTGCCCGGGTCGGGCAAGGACAAGGGCAACGGGAAGGACAAAAGCAAGCCCTGAGCCCGCTTCCCCCGCCCCCGGTCCGCCGGTACTGTCGGGGGATGCCCGAGCAAACGAGGACCGCCGCGATCGTCGTGAACCCGGTGAAGGTCGATGAGCCCGCCCTGCGTGAAGCGCTGCGAGCCGCGGAGGAGCGGCACGGCTGGGCGGAGACGCTCTGGATCGAGACCACGGAGGACGACCCCGGGTCCGGGCAGACCGAGCAGGCCCTGGCCCAGGGCGTGGATGTGGTGATCGCCGCCGGAGGCGACGGAACGGTCCGCACGGTCGCCGAGAAGCTGCAGGGCACCGGGGTGCCGCTGGCCCTGCTGCCGTCCGGCACCGGCAACCTGCTCGCGCGCAACCTCAACCTGACCCTCGACGACGTGGGCCACGCGCTCGACTCCGCCTTCGACGGGGAGGACCGCCCCATCGACGTCGGCGTTGTGGAGCTCCGGGAGGGCACCGGGCCGGCCCGCAAGCACTCGTACCTGGTGATGGCGGGCGTCGGAATCGACGCCCAGATGATCGCCGCGACCGACGACGACCTGAAGGCGCGTCACGGATGGCTGGCCTACGTGAAGGCGATCGGAACGGTGCTGCGCGACAAGAACGAGTTGCGCATCCGCTACCAGCTGGACCAGAAGGGCGTGCGCTCGGTACGCGCCCACACTGTCCTCATCGGCAACTGCGGCTCGCTGCCGGCCAACATCCTGCTCCTTCCGGAGGCGGCGGTGGACGACGGCGAGTTCGACATCGTGGTCCTCCGGCCGGAGGGGTTCATCGGCTGGATCCAGATCGCCGTCAAGATCTTCTGGGAGAACGGCGTCCTCCGCCGCACCACCGTCGGCCGGCGCCTGATGGGCGCCGACCGGGAGGTGCGGGCGATGAACTACCTCAAGGGCCGCGAGTTCGTCATGCGGCTGAGCCGCCCCCAGGAGGTCGACCTGGACGGCGACCTGTTCGGCCGGGCGTCCGCCCTCCGCACGTGGGTCGACCCGTCGAGCCTCAAGGTGCGGGTGCCAAGGGCTGAGTAACGGACGCCCCATGACCTACGCGCGGGCGAGCAGCTCCAGCGTGTCGACGACGCGGTTGGAGAAGCCCCACTCGTTGTCGTACCAGGCCACGACCTTGACGTGCCGGCCGTCCACCCGGGTGAGGGCGGCGTCGAAGATCGACGAGGCGGGCTGGCCGGTGATGTCGCTGGAGACCAGCGGCTCGTCGGCGTAGTCGAGGATGCCACGCAGCGCACCGTCGGCTGCCGTGCGGTAGGCGGCGAGCACCTCCTCGCGGGTCACTTCGCGCTCGACGGTCGTGTTCAGCTCCACGATGGAGCCGACCGGGACCGGGACGCGGATGGAGTCGCCCGAGAGCTTGCCGTCGAGCTGGGGCAGCACCAGGCCGATAGCCTTGGCGGCGCCGGTCGTGGTCGGGACGATGTTCACGGCGGCGGCCCGGGCGCGACGGAGGTCGCGGTGCGGCCCGTCCTGGAGGTTCTGCTCCTGCGTGTACGCGTGGACCGTGGTCATGAACCCGTGCTCGATGCCGGCCAGGTCGTCCAGTACGGCGGCCAGGGGTGCGAGGGCGTTCGTCGTGCACGACGCGTTGGAGACGATGACGTGGTTCGCGGGGTCGAAGGCGTCGGTGTTTACGCCGTAGGCGAGCGTGACGTCGGCCCCGTCGGCGGGGGCGCTGACCAGGACACGCTTCGCGCCGGCGGTCACGTGGGCGCGGGCTGCGTCTGCCGAGGTGAAGCGTCCGGTGGACTCGAGCACGACATCCACACCGAGCTCGGCCCAAGGCAGGTCGGCGGGCTCGCGTTCGGCGAGCACGCGGATGCGGTGGCCGTCGACCACGAGCGCGTCGCCGTCGACCTCGACGCTGCGGCCGAGCCGGCCGAGCGAGCTGTCGTACTTCAGGAGGTGCGCGAGGGTGGCCGGGGCGGTGAGGTCGTTGATCGCGACGACCTCGAGGTCGGAGCCGCGCTCGAGGAGGGCGCGGAGGGTGTTGCGGCCGATGCGGCCGAAGCCGTTGATGGCGATGCGGGTCATGGGGGTTCCTTTCGTGTGCCGCATCTATGTTCTGTGCTCGCGTCGCCGCTCGACAGTGGCGTGGACGACAGGGTGGGCAAGGATCACGCCAGACGCTGGGACACCGAGCGCAAGGATCACGCCAGCAGCGCTGGGGGCCGCCGTTACGCCGAGAACGTGTGCCGGTACTCAGTCGGGGAGGTGCCCAGGATGCGCTGGAAGTGCAGCCGGAGGTTGGCCGCCGTCCGAGCCCGACCCTGGCCGCGATCTGCTCGACGCCGAGGTCGGAGCGTTCCAGCAGTTCACGAGCGAGGTCGACGCGCGCCCGCAGCACCCACTGCATCGGTGTGTAGCCGGTGTCCTCCACGAACCGCCGCGAGAAGGTCCGGGCCGATACCTTCGCGTTGCGGGCCAGGGTCTCGAGCGTCAGCGGCTCGGCGAGATGCGCGAGCGCCCATTCCCGGGTGTCCGCGAAGAGGTCGCCCAGCGGCTCGGGAACGCTGCGAGGAACGAACTGCGCCTGCCCGCCGCTCCGGTAGGGCGCCGCCACCAGGCGCCGCGCCACGTGGTTCGACAGCCCGACGCCGTGGTCGCGTCGCACCAGGTGCAGGCACAGATCGATGCCGGAGGCGGCGCCCGCCGAGGTGAGGATGTCGCCCTCGTCCACGAAGAGCACGTTCTCGTCCACCCGGATCAGCGGGTAGCGCTTCGCCAGGGCCCGCGTGTAGTGCCAGTGGGTCGTCGCGCGTCTGCCGTCGAGCAGGCCGGTCGCGGCGAGGGCGAACGCTCCGGTCGAGATCGCGGCCAGGCGCGCGCCGCGGTCGTGGGCGGCGAGGAGGGCATCCACCACCGCCGGGGGCGGGTCGGTCGTGGCCGGCGTGCGGTAGCCCGGGACGAAGACGGTGTCGGCCTCGGCCAGCGCCTCCAGCCCCTCGGCGACGTGATACGACAGGCCGTCGCCGCCGGTCACGAGCCCGGGAGCTGCGCCGCAGACGCGCACCTCGTACGGCATGCTCGGACGGTTCGAGAAGACCTGGGCCGGGATGCCGACGTCGAGCGGCTTCGCGCCCCCGAGCACGAGCACCGCGACGACGTGGTTGCCGCTCACGACCGGGAGGAGACGATCTGCAGAAGCGCCGTCCGCAACGCGGCCGGATCCTCCACGTCCGGGAACACCTCGTCCTCGAGCCCACGCACACCGGCGAACGCGGAACGCCCGGCCTCGGTGATCGCGAGGACGTGCCGTCTGCGGTCGGCGGGATCCGGGGCGCGGGTGACGAGCCCCTCCCGTTCCAGCCGGTCGACGGTGCGCGACATGGTCTGCGGTTCGACCTGCGCCATCCGTGCCAGGTCCGACTGCGAGGTGAAGCCCAGTTCTACGAGGTGCAGGACGATCAGGCCGGCGTGCGTCAGTCCGCGCTGCTCCAGCGCATCCGCCCAGGCGCGCTCGACGGCGCGGGATGCGGCCCCGAGCAGCCGGCCGAGCGGCCAGTTCTCGGGGCGGTGCTCGTCCGCCTCCGCCGCATGCCTGTCCATAAGCTCATCGTACGTGCGGCCTGACCCGCGCGCCGAGCCGTGGCGTCAGTCGGTGCCCGAGTCGAACGCGGCGCCCTCGGAGCTGAGGTCGATGTCGCGGGAGAGTTCCGCATCCACCGGCTCGACGCCCTCGAGGATCGCCCGGGCGTGGCCCGGCTCCAGCTCGCCGACGAGGGCTCCGGTCGGGCCGCCGATGAGGCCGGACGCGGCGTACTGCTCGAGCCGCGAGCGGGAGTCTGCGATGTCGAGGTTGCGCATGGTGAGCTGGCCGATGCGGTCGCCGGGGCCGAACGCGGAGTTGCCAACGCGCTCCATCGACAGCTTCTCTGGGTGGTAGCTGAGGGCCGGCCCCGTCGTGTCGAGGATCGTGTAGTCGTCGCCGCGGCGCAGGCGAACGGTGACCTCACCGGTGATCGCGGACCCGACCCAGCGCTGCAGCGACTCGCGCAGCATCAGCGACTGCGGGTCGAGCCAGCGGCCCTCGTACATGAGCCGGCCGAGGCGGCGGCCCTCGTTGTGGTAGTTCGCGACAGTGTCCTCATTGTGGATGGCGTTGAGCAGCCGCTCGTAGGCGATGTGCAGCAGGGCCATGCCCGGCGCCTCGTAGATGCCACGGCTCTTGGCCTCGATGATGCGGTTCTCGATCTGGTCGGACGCGCCGAGGCCGTGCCGGCCGCCGATCGCGTTCGCCTCGAGCACCAGCGCCACCGGGTCGTCGAATTCGACGCCGTTGATCGCGACCGGACGACCCGAGTCGAAGCGCACGGAAACCGTCTCGGGGGTCACCGTGACGTCGTCACGCCAGGCGGCGACGCCCATGATCGGGTCGACGATGTCGAGCCCCGCATCCAGCTCTTCGAGCCGCTTCGCCTCATGGGTCGCGCCCCAGATGTTGGCGTCGGTCGAGTACGCCTTCTCGCTCGGGTCGCGGTACGGGAAGCCGCGCGCGACGAGCCACTCGCTCATCTCGGTGCGGCCGCCGAGCTCCTCCACGAACGCGGAGTCGAGCCACGGCTTGTAGATGCGCAGCCGCGGGTTGGCGATGAGGCCGTAGCGGTAGAACCGCTCGATGTCGTTGCCCTTGTAGGTGGACCCGTCGCCCCAGATCTCGACGCCGTCCTCCATCATCGCGCGCACCAGCATGACGCCGGTGACGGCGCGGCCGAGGGGGGTGGTGTTGAAGTAGGTCTTGCCGGCCGAGCGGATGTGGAACGCGCCGCACTGCAGGGCGATCAGGCCCTCCTCGACCAGGGCGCGCTTGGCATCCACCAGCCGGGCGATCTCGGCGCCGTACTCCTGCGCGCGGCCGGGAACGGCGTCGATGTCGGGCTCGTCGTACTGGCCGATGTCGGCGGTGTACGTGCAGGGGATCGCGCCCTTCTCGCGCATCCAGGCGACCGCGCAGGAGGTGTCGAGACCTCCCGAGAACGCGATGCCGACTCGTTCACCGACGGGCAGACTGCTCAGAACCTTGGACACGCCCCCAGCTTACTGGGGCCGGCCGGCTGCGACATTCGGGATCAGCCGCGGCCGTCGGCGGACTGTGGCGGGCAGATTCCGCCCGGATCGGTGCGCAGCTCGAAGTGCCACGCCTCGTTCGCGTACACCTGGCAGAGGCCCCACTCGTTGCCGAACCGGTTGAGGTAGTCCATCGCGCCGGCGTCGGCGATGTCGACGGCGCCGCCGCGCACGTGCTCGGAGTCGCTGCCGCGCTTCACCCACTTCTCCGCCTCCTCTTCGCTGCCATACTCCGAGATCGCCTGGGCGAACAGGTACTCCTGGTAGCGCTCCGACCGCCAGCCGTCGGCGATCGTGATCGCGGAGCCGCCGCCCTCGGCCGCCATCGCGTCCTGGGCGTCGCGCAGCGCCGACAGCAGGTCGGGATTCAGCCGGGTGACGGCGGGGAGGTCGGAGTCGAGGGCGAGCGAGGTGCCGTCCGGGATGTACCCGTCGTCGTCGGTCAGTCCGGTGCTGCTGCGGGTGGTGCCCGGTCCGTGGCCCGGCGCTCCGACGGCCTGAGCGAGCGCGCCGGCGGAGGAGCAGCCCGCGAGCGAGACCGCGAGCAGGACGGACAGGGCGACGCCGACGAGGCGCGAGCGGTGTGCGTGCATGCTTCCACGCTCGCAGGGGCCGTGCCGGCGCCGCGTCGGCCGGGAGGCCCATCCGCATCCATCGTCCGGTGGACGCGGTGGACGCGGTGGACGCGGTCGACCCGGTCGGCGCGCTCGACGCGGCGGCGCGTGCCGGTCTCGCGTCAGTGGCGGCTGCCGACCCCGGGATGCACGCCCTGGCGCGCGCCCGAGGCGGCGACCAGCCGCGCGAGGGTGTCGACGAGGGCTGCGCGCTCCGCGGGGTCGAGCGGCTCCAGCAGCGCATCCTCCTGCTCGTCGGCGATCCGCGCTCCTGCATCGAGCACCTCCCGGGCGGCAGAGGTCAGCCGGATGGCGTACGCGCGCCGGTCCGCGGGATGGCGATGCCGCTCGACCAGGCCGCGCTCCTCCAGGTCGTCGATCATCGCCACCATCGAGTTGCGGTGCATGCCGAGGGCGGTCGCCAGCTCCTGCTGGGTGGGCCCTTCGGCGCGGGCGATCTCGGCCAGCACGCCGAAGCGGTTGGGGGTGATGCCGAGTGGTGCGAGGGCCGCGGTGAAACGCCGCGCGCTGACAAGCCCGAGTTGGGAGAGCAGGAAGGCGGCCCGGCTCTCGAGCGGGCGTGGTGCGGACGACTCCATGGAAAGATTGTACCGGCAAGTGATTGCACGTAACTGTGATGATCACTTACCATGACGATATGAAGATCATTGTTTTCGGGGCCAGCGGTCGAACCGGCCGGCGCATCGTCGAGAAGGGGCTCGACGGCGGACACGAGGTCGGGATCGTGCTGCGGCGTCCGTCCGAGCACGACCCCCGCGCCTCCGTCACGGTGATCCCCGACCTCGCCGACACGGCCGCGCTGAGCACCGCCATCGACGGGTCCGACGCGATCCTCTCCGCCATCGGACCGCGCAGCCGCAAGGATGCACCGGTCGCCGCCCCCGCGACGCGGCACCTGCTTGCCGCGCGTCCCCGCCGCATCGTGGTCATCAGCGCGGCGCCGGTCGCGCCGCCCCCGGCCGACGACAGCTTCGTGAGCAGGCGCATCGCGCTGCCGCTCGTCGGGCGGATGCTGCGCCCGGTCTACGACGACCTCCGCGACATGGAGGAGGCGCTCGCCGCATCATCCAGCGGCTGGACGGCCTTCCGCCCGCCGATGCTGACGGAGGGACCCGCCACCGGCCGGTATCGCACGCTGATCGGGGGTGCGGTGCCGCGCGGATTCACGGTCTCGCGCGCCGACCTCGCCGCCGCGATGCTCGAGTCCCTCCAGCGACCCGAGACGATCCGCGCCCCCGTCGGCATCGCCGGTCCCCGCTGAGGCGGCGCTAGGGGAGGCGCGGCGTGCGTGGCGGCTCGGTGCGGCGGCGACCCGTCGACTCGAACGCGGCCGCCAGCGCCAGCAGCGCTGTGTCGTCGTAGGCGCGACCGGCGAACGTGAGGCCGACGGGCATCCCGATGTCGTGCATCGTCCCCATCGGAACCGTGACGGTCGGGATGCCGAGGTGCCGCGGCACGAGGTTGCCGTTCGCGACCCACACCCCGTTCCGCCAGCCGAGGTCCGCCGAGGCCGGGTTCACGTCCATGTCGGCCGGGCCGACGTCCGCCACCGCCGGGAAGACGACGGCGTCGAGGCCGAGCCCGTCCATCCACTCCTCCAGGTCGACGCGGCGCGTCTCTTCCAGCCCGCGCAGACCCTCCTCGAGTTCGGGGATGCTCGCGAGCGTCGCTCCGGGATGCGCGCGCACCCAGGCGGGGTAGTCGGCGATGTCGTCCTCGAACCCGTCGTAGCGGTCCGGCAGCGCGCCGTCCGGCTGCGGGAAGATGCGGGCGCCGTCCACCTTCGCTAGCGTGCTGAGGGCGGGGTCGCCGTTGGCGGCTAGGAAGTCGTCCCACGCCCAGGCCGACAGGTCGACGATCTCGCGGCGCAGGTAGGCGGGGCTGACGAGCCCCCGCGTCGCGATCGTCGGAGCCCCCGGGCGGTCGCCCTCGTAGTTCGACACCGCGGGGAAGTCGACCTCGATGACTGTGGCGCCGGCCGCCTCCAGGTCGCGACGAGCGGCCTCCCACAGAGCGATCACGGACGTGCGTGTCTCGATGCGCCGGCCGGTCGGTCCGCCGATCCCCGGGTTCTCCGCCGTCCCGGCCTCCGGATCGGCGTTGATGTACATGCGGGGTATACCGAACCGGCGGCCCTCCAGCGACGCCGAGCTGGCGAGTGCCGGGTACGACTCCGGCCGCACCTCCGACGCGCGCGGCAGCCGGATCCACGGCTGGGCGCGCCAGAAGTCGCCGCGCGTCTCCGGGTCGTCCGCGACGATGACATCGAGCACCTCGAGCAGGTCGGCCATCGTGCGCGTGTGCGGCACCACCACATCCATCGTCGGCACGAGCGGCCAGTTGCCGCGCACAGAGATGACACCGCGAGACGGCGTGTACGCACAGAGGGCGTTGTTGGATGCGGGGGCTCGCCCCGACGACCACGTCTCCTCGCCGAGTCCGAACGCCGCGAAGCTCGCCGCGGTCGCGGTGCCGGACCCGTTGGACGACCCGGACCCGAACGCCGCCGTCAGGTAGTCGCCGTTGTAGGGCGACTCGGCCCGGCCGTAGACACCGCGCTGCATGCCGCCGTTCGCCATCGGGGGCATGTTCGTCAGGCCGAGCAGGATGGCCCCGCCCGTTCGCAGGCGCTCGATCGTGAAGGCGTCCCGCTGTGCGACCAGGTGCTCGAACGCGGGGGACCCGGCCGCAGCGGTCAGCCCGCGGGCCAGGTAACTGTCCTTGGCGGTGTAGGGGATGCCGTCCAGCGGTCCGAGCGTCTCACCCCGTCGGCGCCGTGCGTCGGAGGCGCGGGCGTCCGCCAGCGCGTCCGGGTTGCGTACGACGACCGCGTTGAGCCGCGGACCCGCCGCATCGAAGGCATCGATGCGCGCGAGGTAGGCGTTCACGAGCTCTTCGCTCGTTGTCTCTCCGGACTCCAGCGCTCGCCGGAGGTCGGCGATGGATGCTTCGACGACATCCACGGTCATCGGGTCGCCTCGGTCGCTGTCGCCTCCACCGCCGGCTGCTGCTGGGTGATGCAGTGGATGCCGCCGCCGCGCGCGAAGATCGGCCGCGAATCCACCATGGTCACCGTCCGCCCCGGGTAGACGGCCTCCAGTATCTCCGTCGCTGCAGCGTCCGCTCGCTCCTCGCCGAAACCGCATGCGACGATGCCGTCGTTGACCACCAGGTGGTTGACGTAGCTCCAGTCGACGAAGCCCTCCTCGTCGTGGAGCGTCGCCGGAGCCGGCAGGTCGACGATCTCCCACGCGCGGCCTCGCGCATCCGTCGTTTCGGAGAGCAGCGCGTGCAGTTCGCGCGAGACCTCGAAATCGGGGTGCTCCGGGTTTCGCTGCGAGTGGAGGAGGAGCGTGCCGGGAGAGGGGATGGTCGCGACGATGTCGACGTGCCCGTTCGTGCCGAAGTCGTCGTAGTCGCGGGTGAGGCCGCGCGGCAGCCAGACCGCGTGGGTGGCGCCGATCGTGCGCGCGAGTTCCGCCTCCACGCGTGCCTTGTCGGCGTAGCGGTTGCGGCGCGGGTCGAGCTGCACGGTCTCGGTGAGGAGCACCGTCTCCTCGCCGTCGACGTGGATGCCGCCGCCCTCGTTCACGAGCAGCGAGCTGATGAGCTCCGCTCCGGTCCGCTCGGCGACGAAGCGGGCGATCTCGGCCGACTTCTGCCATTCGGCCCACTCGGGGTCGCCCCAGCCGTTGAAGGTCCAGTCGACCGCGCCCAGGACGCCGGGGCGCTCGTCGTCGACCACGAACGTCGGGCCGAAGTCGCGCATCCAGAATTCGTCGAGGGGGGCCTCCACCTGCTCGATGTGGCTGCCCAGCATGCGGGCAGCACGCTCGCGCTCGCTCGGGTCGACGACCATCGTCAGCGGCTCGTAGTCGGCGACGGCGTGTGCGACGGCGGTCCAGGCGGCGTACGCCTCCTCGGCCGATGCTGCGTCGTCGCCGAGGGTGAGTCCCTCTCGCGGGAACGCCATCCAGGTGCGCTCATGGGGTGCGGTCTCGGCAGGCATGCGCCAGGTCATCGGTGTCCTCCGCGGTCGGCGACGTTTGTTGATCGAATGATCAATATGTGAGCGAACGTACCTATACTGGGCGGACGATGTCAAGAGCCGCCCGCCGCCCGCCCGCCGAACGCCGCGCCGAACTGGCGCTCGCGGCGCGCGACGTGGCGCTCGCCGACGGGCTCGCCGCAGTCACGCTGCGCGCCGTCGCCGGCCGCGCCGGAGTCGCCCCCGCCCTCGTCGCCCACTACCACCCGGCGATGGACGAACTGGTCGCCTCGGCGTTCACTTCGGTCGTCGCGGCCGAGCTGGAGGAGGTGCGCACCCTCCTCGCCGCGGCCGACGGCCCGCTTGAGCGCCTCGCGGCCCTGCTGCGCACGCTGCTCGACGGCACGCGGGACGACGTCACGCTCGTCTGGGTGGAGGCATGGGCGCTCGGCCGCCGCAACGAGGCGCTCGCCTCCGCGGTCCGCGACCAGATGGATGCGTGGCAGGCGCTCATCCTCTCGGTGGTCGACGAAGGCGTGGCCAGCGGCGCCTTCCACGCCGACGACCCGGCGCAGGCGGCCTGGCAGCTGCTCGGGATGATCGACGGCCTCAATGCCCAGGCCCTCGTCCGCTGGGGCGCCGGCGGCGACCGCGGCCCGGTCCTCGCGCGTGCCGTCGAGGGCGTCTTGGGCCTCCCGCGCGGCTCGCTCGCCACGGCGGCCGCCGAGACGTGAGTAATCGCGAGAATCCGCGCCGAGTCGCGACGGGATGTCGCAACTCGGCCGGCCTCAGCTGATCCAGGCGAGCAGCTCGGCGCGGAACTCGTCCGGCTTCTCGATGTGCGGGGAGTGGCCGCAGTCCTCGAAGACGACCTCGCGCGTCGCTCCGCCCGCCTCGGCGTAGCGGGCCAGGACCTCCCGCGTCTGGGCGAGCATCGGCTGCGGCGGTGCCACCTCCTCACCCGGCCAGCCCGGGATGACGCCCGCGGCGCCGAGCTGGTTGAGGTCGAAGAAGGAGGCGTCGCCGACGATCGCGTCGACGGCCCCGTGGATCCAGAGGATGGGCGGCTTGGCGGGCGCATCCACGATCCCGGCCGTGTTGAAGTACGTCGGCGCCAGCGTGTTCAGGACGCCGCGCGTCCCGGGGCCGAACCCGGGCCAGTGCTCGGACGGCCCTGCGTCTCCGGGGTAGTTGTCCGGTCCGGTCGCGGTGGAGAGCATCGACTCCACCCAGAGGTCCTCGTACTCGGAGACGAAACCGGGGGCGACATACGAGGAGCGGTAGACCGCGCGCGGCGAGGTCGGCGACTCCTCGCTCGTGTCGCCGGCTGCGAGCCGCGCCACGAAGTCGGGGTTCGCGCCTCCGCCGCCGGTGCCGGAGGCGTCCGCATTCAGAAGGCTCCCGTCGGCCGCCGTGCCGCCGAAGCCGTACGGCGAGACCGTGGACACCAGGGTCAGGCTCGCGACCAGGTCCGGTCGGTCGAGCAGCAGCTGCATCACGACGCCTCCCCCGAGACTCCAGCCGACGATGTGGGATGCGCCGAGGCCCAGTTCGTCCACGACGGCGGCGACGTCGTCGGAGAAGTCGCGCACCCCGCGCGAGCCGTCGACGGGCAGCGTCTCGCTGTCGCCGAAGCCGCGGAGGTCGACCGCGAGCGCCCGCACACCAGCGGGAAGGGACAGCATGAGCGGCTGCCAGAACAGGGACGACGAGACATTGCCGTGCACGAACAGCACGGTCCGGGTCGGTTCCCCTTCGGCCGGCCGTTCGAGCACGTTGGCGGTGTAGCGGGAGGTGCGGAGGGCGCGGGCCTCGATACCGGGCAGCAGTGTTCCACTCATGCGGGTGTCTCCTTCGGGTCGGTGACGAGCGGTTTCAGCAACGGCACGACCTGACGTACTCCGGCGTCGGTCATGACGATCGTGTAGTGGTTGACGTCGTGCGCTTCGTGCGTGCGCATCCCGGGCAGCCGTTCCCGCCACTCGGCGACGACCGCGGGCTCGTAGAGCGCGGCTCCGTCCAGCAGTCCACGTGGGGCGCGCAGGAAGTCGATCGGCACGTCCAGCCCGGTCAGCGCGTCGGCGTACCCGGCCGAGCCGTCCAGCTCCAAGGCGTTGACCGAGACGGCCTCCGCGTCGGCGCTCGACCGCAGCGCGGGAGCCTCGCCCGCAAGGTCGTACGCGACGTAGTCCGCGATCGCCGGGTTCCACCAGGGCCCGATCGCGGGATGCCGCCGCCAGAACGCCTCGTACTCTTCGGGGGAGGAGAACCGCATCCCGAGCCGTTCGAGCGCGGGTCCGAGCACGACGGCGGGTACGTCCTCCGCCGCAACGCCCACGGGCGGCGCGATCGGCAGTCCGCCGTCGACGAGGACCAGGCGGTCGACACGCTCGGGATGCCGCTCAGCGAGCCGAACGGCGACGAACGCGCCCATCGAGTGTCCGGCGACGACCGCGCGCTCAACGCCCAGCGCATCCAGGACCCGCTCGAGGTCGTCGGCGTGCTGTTCGAGTCCGAACGGCCCCGGGAGTCCTGAGCTGCGGCCGCGCCCCCGGAGGTCCGGCGCGATGATCCGCGTGCCGCCCAGCGCTTCGGCGGCGAGGAGCCACGCGCGATGGCTGGCGGTGATGCCGTGCACGGCCAGGATGGGCGTGCCGCCCGCGTCGGGACTCCAGACGCCGACAGCCAGCTCGCCGCCATCGACCGGCGCCGTGACGCGCGCGTAGGCCGTCACCGGGCGCTCCACCCGCCGTCCATCGTGTAACTCGCGCCGGTGACCATGCCCGCGTCGTCGCCGGCGAGCCACAGCGCGAGGCTGGCGACCTCGGCCGGCTCGACCAGCCGCTTGATCGATGCCTCGGTCAGCATCACCTTCTCGACCACCTCGTCCTCCGGGATGCCGTGCAGCCGGGCCTGGTCGGCGATCTGCTTCTCCACCAGAGGTGTGCGCACGTAGCCGGGGTTGATGCAGTTCGAGGTCACACCGTGCGGTCCGCCCTCCAGCGCCGTCGTCTTCGAGAGCCCCTCGAGGGCGTGTTTGGCGGTGACGTAGGCCGACTTGAACTCGGAAGCGCGCAGGCCGTGGACGCTGGAGATGTTGACGATCCGGCCGAAGCCGCGGTCGTACATCCCAGGCAGCGCTGCGCGGATGAGGAGGAACGGCGCCTCCACCATGATTCGGAGCATGAGCGAGAAGGTCTCCGGCTCGAACTCGGGGATGGCCCTGACGTGCTGGATGCCCGCGTTGTTGACCAGGATGTCGGTCTCGACCGAGGCGTCCGCCAGCTCCGCGGTCTTCGACAGGTCGACCTCCCACGCGTCGCCGCCGAGCCTGGCAGCGACCGCGCGGGCACCGTCGCCGTCGCGGTCGGCGATCGTGACCCGCGCGCCGGCCGCGGCGAATGCCTCCGCGCAGGCCAGGCCGATACCGCTGGCGCCGCCGGTGACCAGCGCGCGCCTCCCGGTCAGATCGGTCATCGTCGACGCTCCTTCCCGCCGGGCCTGCGGCGGCCCTCGCCGCACTCTAACGCCGGGCGCGCCGCCCGGGGAAGGGCGGCAGGGTCATTCGTAGACGAGGCCTATGCGCTCCCGGATGGTGTCCAGCGTCCCCATGATCGCGACCGACTGCGGCAGCGGCAGTCGCACATCCTCTGCGCCGCCCGCGGCGATGAGGCGTTCGATCGCGCGCGCCTGGTACTGCATCCCGCGCCCGTCGATGCGGGACTCGTACGTCTCGATGACGTGCCCCTTCGGGTCGACCACGCGGAACGAGGTGGGCGCGAAGAAGGTCGCGTCGAGCTCCACCCGCGCGTCCGTCCCGACGATGGTGGCGCTGTTGTCGCCGGCCGCATCCAGTTCGGTGGTCAGGGCCGCCTGGGCGCCGCTGTCGTAGCCGAGCAGGATGGACGTCTGCCTGTCGACGCCGGTCGCGGTCGGCGTCGAGAGGGCGAGCACCTCGCTCGGCGCTCCCAGCACATCCCAGGCGAACGACACCGGGTAGATGCCCAGGTCGAGCAGGGCGCCGCCGCCCAGGGCCGGGTCGAGCATCCGCCCGGCGGGGTCGGGGTTCGTCAGCTGCGCGTGGTGCGCGACGACCGAGCGCAGCTCGCCGAGGGTGCCGTCGCTGATGATCTCCTGCAGGCGGTCCATGTGCGGCAGCCAGCGCGTCCACATCGCCTCGAGGGCGACCAGACCGCCCGCCTGCGCCGCGTCGGCGATCTGCTGCGCCTCTCGCTGGTTCATGGTGAACGGCTTCTCGACGAGCACGTGCTTGCCGGCCGCGAGCGCGAGCAGCGCGTTCGGGGCGTGCTGCGGATGCGGCGTCGCCACGTAGATCACGTCGATGTCGGGGTCCGCGACGAGCTCCTCGTAGCTGCCGTGCGACCGCGGCAGCCCATGTGCAGCCGCGAACCGCGCCGCGGCCTCCGGTGTGCGCGATCCGACGGCGGCGACGGCGTGACCGTCGAGCTGAAGGTCGCGCGTCATGGCGGCGGCGATACCGCCCGTTCCGAGGATGCCCCATACGGGCGAGGAGGTCGTCATGCGGTCATCGTACCGACGCGACGGGGCCGGTGACCGTCGCTGAGGCGCTACTCCCGCAGCATCCCGCGCAGCGTCTCGATCGTGTCGGCCTCGCCCGGATCCTTGTCGTCGCGGTAGCGCTTCACCCGGGCGAAGCGCAGCGCGATGCCACCCGGGTAGCGGCTGGAGCGCTGGACGCCGTCGATCGCGATCTCGACGACCGTAGTCGGGGCGACCCAGACCGTCCCGGCCGTGCGCCGCACCTCGATCTCCTGGTAGTGCTCGGTCTGCCAGGCAAGCAGCTTGTCGGTGAGGCCCTTGAAGGTCTTGCCGACCATGACGAAGCCGCCCGGCTCACCGTACGCACCTTCGGGATCACGGGCGCCGAGGTGGATATTCGACAGCAGTCCCTGCCGCCGCCCCGATCCCCACTCGACCGCGAGCACGACGAGGTCGTACGTGTGCACCGGCTTGACCTTGATCCAGCTGGAACCGCGACGGCCCGCCGCGTAGGGCGACTCGATCGCCTTGACGACCACGCCCTCCTGCCCTGCCGCGAGGGCATCCCGCGACACCCGCTCGGCGACCTCGGGATCGGAGGTCACCTCGCCGGGGATGCGGTGCTCGCCGGCGACGCGCTCCAACTCGGCCAGCCGCGTCGACAGCGGCTCGTCGAGGAGGTCGCGCCCATCCACGTGGAGCACGTCGAAGAACCACGGATGCAATACGGCCTCGCGCGCAGCCTCGGCGCCGAAACGGGACATCGTCTCCTGGAACGGCCTCGGCGCCCCGTCCTCGTCGAGCGACAGCGTCTCGCCGTCGAGGATCACATCGCGCACGGGCAGTCGCCGCAGCACCTCGACCACCTCCGGCACTCGGTGGGTGATGTCGGCGAGGTTGCGGGTGAAGACGCGCACTTCGTCGCCGTGCCGGTGCACCTGGATGCGCGCGCCGTCCAGCTTGTACTCGACCGAGGCCGTGCCCGTCGTGGCGAGCGCATCGGACGCGGTCGGCGCGGATGCGGCCAGCATCGGCAGCACGGGGCGCCCCACCACGAGTCCCACCGCGTCGAGCTCCTCCGCCGAGCCGGTGAGGGCGAGCCGTGCGGTCTCGCCCAGGTCGCCGGACAGCATCGCAGCCCGCCGGACCGCTTCGCCGGTGCGATCGGACGCCCGGGCGATCGCGTCGGTCAGCACGCCCTCGAGGGCGCCGGTGCGCATCTCGCCGAGCAGGACGCGCGCCACGAAGTCCTGTTCGCGGGCGGTCGCGCGCGCCGTGAACTCCTGCAGCGCACGGGTGCGCTCGCCGGCGGAACCGGAGCCCGAGAGTGCGGCGATCCGGTCGAGCAGCGCATCCAGATCGTCCACAGTGAGCGAGGGCTCCGACGCGGGAGTGGCCATCGCGCCGCTCAGCCCGCGCCAGCCCACGCCGACACGGCCCTGCCGCGCCTTCCCGACGAGGAACCCGACGGCCGGGGCGATCTCCTCGGGCGCGAGACTGCCAAGCAGCGTGGCGAGCGCGTCGACCTTCGCCAAGCGGGATCGGGTGGCCGTCACGGCCTCCGCCGTGGTCACGAGCGCATCGAGGAGCACGACCCCATACAACCACCGGCCCCCGACGTTACGCTGGCGCGATGAACACCGTCCATAACCTCGACGCCGCCTTCGCTCTCGTCCCCGAGCCGTGGCAGCCGCACCGGCTGACCAGCATCAACGACTACGACGTGAAGGTGGCCCGGCTGCGCGGCGAGTTCGTCTGGCACGCGCATCCCGACACCGACGAGCTCTTCCTGGTGCTGGAGGGGCGGCTCACCATCCAGCTGCGCGACGGGGATGTGGAGCTCGGTCCGCACGACGTCTTCGTCGTGCCGCGCGGGGTCGAGCACTGCCCGCGGGCCGACGAGGAGGTGCTCGCGGTGCTGTTCGAGCCGCAGGGCACCGTCAACACGGGCGACAACCCGGGCGAGCGGACGACGCAGGTGCGGGAGCTGCCGCAGAGCTGAGTCCCTGTTCGTTTCCCGACGCCCGGATGACCGCTTTCCGCCCCGGCTGGGGGCGCTCGCGATATCGTCGTGACAACAACACCACTCCGGGAGACGGGCGACGCGGATGCCGAGACAGGAACGCGCCGAGCGCACGCGGCTCGCCATTCTCGACGCCGCGGCGGCGGAGTTCGACGAGCACGGCTACGAGGGTGCCCGGCTGGAGCGGATCGTCGAGCGCACCGGTGCGACCAAGGGCGCCGTGTACTTCCATTTCCGGTCGAAGCTGGACATCGCGCGAGCTCTGGTCGCCGAGAAGTACGGCAATTGGCCGGTGATCATCGACGACGTGATCGCGTCGGGACTCCGGGGACTCGCCGCGGCCGAGGAGATCACTGTGCGGGTCGGTGCGGTGTTCGCGGCGGATGTCCGCGTCCGCGCGGCGATGAAGCTCACACAGACGGTGCTGCCGCCGACGGCCGAGGACAACCCGTACGACCGCTGGGCCGCCGTGATCGCCGGGCTCTTGGCTCAGGAGGCGGAGGATCGACACCTCGAGGGTGTGGATGCTCAGGCGCTCGCGGTCGTCGCGGTGCAGACGTTCTTCGGCGCCTACCTGATCGCCGACGAGCTGGGGAGGTTGGATGCGCTTCCCGCTGACATCGCCCGCCTCTGGGCGGTTCTCGGGGCCGCTTTGGGCGGCCGCTAGCGAGGACTTGCGACGAAACCGGTGAGTCCGTATGTTTTAAGCGGGGACACCCGCGACGCTCTGCGTCGCCATCCGGGGGGAGTGCGCCCCGTCTCGCTTGTGGGTCGGGGCGTTCCCCCCGCACTCGTCGCCGGCTCGCGCGTGCGGCTCACGACTCCGCGTCCGGCTCGTTCCGGGACGCTCGCCCCCGCAGGATGCGACGGACGACCAGCCAACCGACCACCAGCCCGACTCCGACGTAGATGACGATGTCGAGGTACTCGGTGTAGCGCTCGACCACGTGGTACTGCGTGCCGAGCGCGTATCCGGCGCCAACCAGCAGCGCGTTCCAGAGCAGTGTCCCGGCCAGGGTGAACAGAGCGAACCGGCCGAACGGCATCCGCGTCGCTCCCGCAGGCAGCGAGATCACGCTCCGCATCAGCGGGACGAGCCTCCCGAAGAACACGGCGCCGCGCCCGTGCCGCTTCAGCCAGTCGGCGGACTTCGTGAAGTCGTCCGCGTCCACCAGCGGCAGCCGCGAGAGCAGCCGAACGGCGCGCTCCTCGCCGAGACGGCGACCGAGCAGGTACAGGATGGCCGCCCCGGCGAAGCTGCCGAGCGTCGCCGCGAGCACGACGAGCACGACGTTCAGCGACCCCTGGAACGCGAGGAATCCGGCGAACGGCAGGATCACCTCGCTCGGGATGGGAGGGAAGACCACCTCGGCCAGCGCGCACACCCCGACCCCGAACTCCCCGAGGGCGACCATGATGCGGGCCGCGAGTCCGGCGATGCCTCCGAGATCCTCCGGGGCGGTCGCCGCCGAGGGTGCGGCGAGGGCGGGCAGGGCGAGCGTCGGTCCTGTCATGCGATCGACGCTACCCGCGGCGCTTGGGAGCCCCGTGGATGTCGCAGGCGATGATCAGCCGACCCGCACCAGCGTCTGCTGCCACCCGCTCGACCCGTCCGGCGCGATCGGCGCGCGCTTCCGCTCCTGCAGCCGCCCGGCGGCGTCGGTCGCGCGCACGCCCAGCGTGTGGGTGCCGGGTGTCGCATCCCAGTCGAGGGACCACTGCACCCAGGTGTCGGCGTTGATCGGCTTGGAGAGTTTCGCCTCCCGCCAGGCGCCGCCGTCGATCTGCACCTCGACGCGCCGGATGCCGACCGTCTGCGCCCAGGCGACCCCCGCGATCATGGTGCGACCCGCCGCGAGCGCCTTGTCGACGCGTGGGGTGTCGATCCGGCTGGACAGCTTGATCGGCGCCTTCGCGCTGTACCCGCGCGGCGTCCAGTACGCCTGATCTGCCGCGAAGGTCGTGACCTTCAACTCCGTCAGCCACTTCGTCGCCGAGACGTACCCGTACAGTCCGGGCACGACCATCCGCACCGGGAAGCCGTGTTCGAGCGGCAGCGGCTCGCCGTTCATCCCGACCGCGAGGATCGCGTCACGCTTGCCGTCGGTGAGGGCGTCGAGCGGCGTGCCGGCAGTGAACCCGTCGACGCTGCGGGAGAGCACCATGTCGGCTCCGCGCCGCGGACGGGCGAGGGCGAGGATGTCGCGGACCGGGACGCCGAGCCATCGTGCGCTGCCGACGAGGTTGCCGCCCACCTCGTTGGAGACGCAGGTGAGCGTGACGGAGTACTCGTCGAGGCCCATCCGGAGCAGGTCCTGGAAGTCGAGTTCGACCCGCTTCTCGACCATGCCGTCGATGGTGAGCCGCCAGGTGGAGGGGTCGACCGAGGGCACGGTGAGCGCCGTGTCCACCCGATAGAAGTCCTTGTTGGGCGTGAACAGCGGGCTGATACCCGGGACGTCGAGTTCCGCGCCGGCGGGGACGGTGACGCGGGATGCGGGCGCCGGCAGCCGCAGCGCGGAGCGGACCGCCGCGATGGAGGAGGTGGCCGCCGAGCCGAGCCGCGAACCGACGCCGGCGACCACAGCCCCGGCCGCGGCGATGGAGGTGAGCACCAGGAAGCGGCGACGGTCGACCCCCGCTGTCGCGGACTCCACCGAGTCATCGCGCCACCGTCGGAGCCGCACGATGAGCAGCCGCAGCACGACCGCACCCGCGATCGCCCCCACCGTGGCGGGCAGGAAGGCGAGCGGGCTCGCCCCGGTGCGGGTCACGGTGGCGACCACTGCAGCGATGCCCGCGACGGCGAAGAGCGCCACGCCGACCCAGCGACGCCACAGTTCCAGCATCCCGGCGACCGCCGCCGCGACGAACACGGCTGCACCCAACGAGGCGAGCAGGAACAGCTTGTCGTTCGACCCGAACAGCTGGATGGCGAACTCCTTCGCCCACCGCGGCACGATATCGATGACGAAGGATCCGACCGCGATGATCGGACCGGCCTCCCGCGCCACCAGCAGTGCGACCAGTTCCGCCGCACCCAGGAAGACTCCGCCACTGACGGCGCCCGCGAGCGCCGCCCAGGCGGCCGTGCCGATTCTCTTCTTCGCTGTCACGTCTCTGAGTTCGTCGCGGAGGGCCGCCGCGGATTGGTCCAATCCGATTCGCCGCCGAGCCCGAACCCCTCATGACCGCCCCAGCAGCGGCCGAACGATCGTCACCATCCCTCGAAGGAGAAGAGAATCATGCGATCCACCGCTCGTCTTGCAGCAGCCGGCCTCCTGGCCGCGGCAGCCCTCGCCCTCACCGCCTGTTCGTCCGGCGCGGGCACCGCCTCGTCGTCCGACTCCGGTTCGTCGATGAGCTCGTCCAGCCCGTCGGCGTCGAAGTCGATGGATCCCGCCGCGGACCTCGTCGGTCCCGGCTGCGCCGCCTACGCCAAGCAGGTTCCGGACGGCGCCGGCTCGGTCTCCGGTATGGCGGAGGACCCGGTGGCCACCGCCGCCAGCAACAACCCCCTCCTCACGACCCTGGTCGCGGCCGTCTCCGGCAAGCTCAACCCGAACGTGAACCTGGTCGACACCCTGAACGGCGGCGACTTCACCGTGTTCGCCCCGGTCGACGACGCCTTCAAGAAGATCGACCCGGCCACCATCGAGACCCTGAAGACGGATGCGGGCGCTGCGACGCTGACCTCGGTCCTCACCTACCACGTGGTCCCCGGCCAGATCGCGCCGGCGGATATCGACGGAACGCACAAGACCGTCGAGGGCTCTGACCTCACCGTCACCGGCTCCGGCGACTCGCTGAAGGTCAACGACGCCAGCGTCATCTGCGGCGGCGTCAAGACGGCCAACGCGACCGTGTACCTCATCGACTCGGTGCTGATGCCCCCGGCCAAGTAAGCCAGGCACCGCCGATCCGGCGCGGCCGTGCAGCGATCCGCTGCGTGGCCGCGCCGGCTGCGTTTCCGCCCGTAAGCTGCGTCCATGCGAGTCGGCGGACTACGGGTGGATGCGATCTCCGACGGCGCGTTCGTCGCCCGTCCGGGCTACTTCGGCCCACACGTGCAGGCGTCCGCCCGTCCGGACCTGTTCGACCGCGACGGCGCCGCCTGGCTGCCGATCGGATGCTTTGTGATCCGCGACGCGGCGGCCGGAGCGATCGGCTCCGTCGTCCTCGTCGATGCCGGGCTCGGTCCAGCGCTCGACCCGATGCCTGACGGGATGTTCCTCGTCGGCGGACAGCTGCTCACCGGCCTCCGCGCGCTCGGCCTGCACCCGACCGACATCACCGACGTGGTCGTGACGCACTTCCACATGGATCACGTCGGCTGGCTGTTCGACCAGGATGGCCGCCCGATGTTCCCGAACGCACGCCTCTGGTTCGGTGCAGCCGAGTGGGAGCATTTCGTGGAGGGCCCGGGGGAGATGGCCCCGCACATCCGCTCGGGCTTCCGCGCCCTCGACGGCACCGACCGGCTGCGCCCGCTCCGCGCGGATGCGGACGTCGCGTCGGGTGTCCGCGCCATCCTTTCCCCCGGTCACACACCCGGGCACCTCGCCGTGGTGGCCGAGTCGGACGGCGAGCGCCTCATCCTTCTCGGAGATGCGATCACGACGCCCGAGCAGATGGCGGAGGTGGGCTGGCATTCGATGGGCGACGTGGATGCGGCGCTCGCCGAACGCAGCAGGCAGGAGCTCTGGCGGTCCCTCGCCGCGGATCGCGTGCAGGGTGTCGGTGCGCACTTCCCCGAGCTGAGGGCCGGACGCGTCGTCGACGGCCGGTGGGCGCCGACCGGCCGCTAGCCGCCGGCCACTACCCACTACCCACTACCAGCTAGCCGCCGGCCGCCGATCCGTCCGTCAGGAACTCGGTGAGCGCATCGGTCAGTTCGCTCCGGGCGGTCCGGTCATCGATCGTCGCGACACCGTCGCCCGACTGCGGCCCGTAATCTCCGAACTGGCCGTGGTTCATCCCCTCGATCTGCACGAGTCGTGCGCTCGCCGGAAGCAGGTGTCTGGCGCCGGCGATCTTCGCGGGAGTGCTCAGCCCATCCCGGCTCCCGCCGATCGAGAGCACGCGTAGGTCGGTCGAGCTGAGGTCGTCGGCGCAGTAGGAGCCGAACAGGATGAGTCCGCTGATGTGCGGATCGCGGGCGAGCTGGCAGGCGCGGACCCCACCGAGGGAGTGACCGCCGACGTACCACTCGGTGACGCCGGGCGCCTGCTCGGTGAAGGTCGAGACCGGCCGCTGGTCGAAGAACGCGAGATTGAGCGTCGGCTTGGTGATGACCACGGTGAGTCCCGTGTCTGCGACGACGCCCGAGAGCTTGTAGAGGTACGCATACGGGTCGACGAGTGCGCCGGGCACGAAGACGAGGCCCTGGCCGGACGGCTCTGCGGTCGGCTCCATGACCACGGCGTCACCCGTGTCGTGGATGCGGACGGCGGGATCGCGCCAGGCGTCGAGCGCGGCGGACCGGTCGCCCATCATCGGCGTCGACGCCCAGGCGAGGAAGCCGACGACCACGAGCCCGAGAACGACGAGCACCGCGACGGCGGCGGTTCGGACGCGTCGAAAGGTTCTGCTGGACCGGCTCACCCTCATAGCGTAACCTGACCATAAGCTTGCTGACTAATTTCTAAGCGAGGGAGTTTTCATGACCGCACGATCCCGTTGGGCCGGGCTGGTGTTCATCAGCATCGCGGTCGCGCTGATCATCGTCGACTCGACGATCGTCAACGTCGCCATCCCGTCGATCGTCGAGGAACTGAAGATCGGGTCGACGGGCGTGCAGTGGGTGCAGGAGTCGTACACGCTCGTCTTCGCGGCCCTGCTGCTGGTCTTCGGGACGCTGGCGGACCGGCTCGGCCGCCGGCGCATCCTGCTGGTCGGCGTCGCGATCTTCACGCTCGCGTCGGTCGCGGCCGCGCTGGCTCCGACGGGCGCCTTCCTCATCGGGGCCCGGCTGGTCCAGGGAGTCGGCGGAGCCATGATCCTGCCGACGACCCTGTCGATCATCAACGCGACGTTCCGCGGCAAGGAGCGCGCGATCGCCTTCGCGGTCTGGGGCTCGACGATCGGCGGGATGACGGCCCTCGGCCCACTACTGGGCGGCTGGCTCACCACGGCTTTCTCCTGGCGCTGGGCGTTCGGCATCAACATCCCGCTCGGCATCCTGATCATCATCGGAGTCCTCGCCACCGTCACGGAGTCGCGGGACACCCGCCATGCCGGAAGCATCGACTGGATCGGCGCGCTCTTGTCGGTCATCACGAGCGCGAGCCTGGTCTTCGGGCTGATCGAGGGCCGTACCTACGGCTGGTGGCTGGTGGACACCCGTCCCGCGATCGGCGACTGGACCTGGCCGTTCGCGCTGTCGCCGGTGCCGATCGCCTTCGCCGTCGCGGTCATCGGCGGCATCCTGTTCGTCCTTCGCGGTCGCGCGCGCATCCGGGGCGGGAAGAGCACGATGCTCGCCCTCGACCTGTTCAGCATCCCGTCGTTCCGGAACGGCAACATCGCTGCGACGATCGTGTCGCTCGGAGAGTTCGGCATCATCCTGGCGCTGCCCATCTGGCTGCAGAACGTGCTCGGCTACAGCGCACTCGACACCGGGCTGATCCTCCTGGCGCTCGCGATCGGCTCCTTCGTCGCGAGCGGATTCGCGGGGGCCTTCGGCAACCGGATCCCGCCCGTGACCATCGTCCGCGTGGGGCTCGCCGCCGAGATCGTCGGCGTGGCCGGCCTCGGCTTCGTCATCTCCTCGACGACGCCGTGGGGCATCCTTCTGCCGTTCCTGTTCGTGTACGGGTTCGGCGTGGGGCTCGCGACGGCGCAGCTCACCGGTGTGGTGCTCCGGGATGTGCCTGTCGAGCAGAGCGGTCAGGGCTCGGGCACCCAGAGCACGGCCCGCCAGATCGGCTCGGCGCTGGGCATCGCCATCCTCGGGACCGTCCTGTTCGCAACCGCCACCGCCGTCTTCCAGAGCAGCCTCGACGAGCGTGGGGTGCCGACGGCCACGCGGAATCAGCTCGTCTCGGCCGTGATCGATAGTTCCGGGGCAGCCATCGCCGGTCTGGAGGACAATCCCGCCACCGCAGCAATCGCCGCGGACGCCAAGGAGGCGTTCAGCGACGGCACCCGCTGGGCGGCGTTCTCGGCGGCGGGCTTCCTCGTGGTGGGCCTCATCGCGACCCTGTCGCTGGGCGGTCGGCGCCCGTCGGAGACCGAGTCGGACTCGAGCGAAGACGTCGCAGGCGTCACGCCTGCGCTTCGTGAACGTCCCGCGCCTTGAGCGTGCGGTACGTGGTGACGGGATGCGTCCCCAGCACGATCTTTCCCCGGGAGTGCAGGTTCTGCAGGTCGTCGTAGGCGTAGGCGATCTCGTCGAGCGGGTAGAAGCCGGAGATGAGCAGCGTGAACGCCCGCGCCTCCGCCAGCTCCGCGAGCTGCTGAAGCTGCGCGGTCCCGTGCGCCACCGATTCGGGGTCGTCCTGCAGCAGGCGCAGCTCGGTGTCCCTCCGGTCTTCGCTCGAGCGATAGCGGGCCGGTGGCACGCCCAGCCGGTCGGCGAGGTCCTTGCCGTCCTGCCCGAAGTTGTCGATCATGGCCGAAACGCCTCCCGGCGCCAGCTCACGGATGCGCTCCTCGATGCCGTCGCCATAACGGACCGGCTTGATGCCCAGCTGACGCAGATAGTCGAAGTTGCGGTCACCGCAGGTTCCGATCACCCCGGCGCCCCTGTGCTTGGCGACCTGCGCTTCGATACTCCCGACGGCGCCCGCCGCAGCAGAGATCACGATGGTGTCGCCGGCTCCCACCCGGACCTCGTCGAGCATGTCGAGGGCGGTCGCGCCCGCCAGGTACAAGCCGCCGGCGACCTCCCAGGACACGTGCGGCGGCTTGACGACGATGGCCGCCGTGCTGACGACGACATGCCGCGCGTGGGCTCCGCTCCGGACGTGCCCGATCACCTCGGTGCCACGGCGGAACAGCCCCTCGGGGTCGCCCACCACGACGATGCCGGCGAAATCGCTGCCCGAGCCGCGGGGGAACGCCTCGTCCGCCCACGCCGTCTCACGACCCGTCCGGATGAAACCGTCGATATGGCTGATGCCCGTGGAGATCACCTCGACCACGACCTGGCCCGGTCCCGGCGGCCGGAGCGGGCGGACCCGCCGCTCCAGCACATCCACGTCACCCGTGCGGTCATACTCCACGACGGTCGTCTCGTGATACGTCTTCGTCATCATCCGCGCCTTCCGTTGGGTCTCTGACGTCAGTCGGAGGCCATCCACTGTTCGCCAGGACGGTACGAGCCGAAGCTCCACTCCCGTCCGCCCGGGTCGAGCACGCGTGCCCGCCTGCCGCCCCATCCGATGTCGGTGGGAGGGAGCACTGCTGTGCCGCCCGCGAAGACGGCACGGGAGTACATCCCGTCGACGTCCTGCGTGACGAGGTAGACGCCGGCGCCGGTGGAGGAGCCGACGAGCGGCGCGATCCGGTACTCCGCGTCGTACGAGGAGAGCATGACGACCGTGTCGGCCCAGCGCAGTTCGGAATGGAGCACCGACCCATCCGGGCCGACCTGGCGCTGAAGGGTCTCGAAGCCGAGCGCCTCCAGCCACGCGATCGCGCTTGCCGCGTCGCGGTAGCTCAGGTAGATCGCTGACGAGATCATGGCGCCTCCTCGGCCGTGAGGCTCACGCCTCAGTCGGGAACCGGGTCCGTCGATGGCGACGCGTGGAGGTCTGCGCGGATGCCGTCGAGCACCGCGTGGACGGAGACGCGCTTGGCCTCGGTGTCCACCACGTTCGCTGGGACGGTCACCACCAGTCCTGACTGGTAGAACGCGCGGACGCGGAATCCACCGGGCCAGGACGTCTCGGCGCCGTTGTCGTTGTCGGTGCCGCCGGACAGCTCGAACCGCAGCAGGTCTGCGCGGCTCTCGACCCGCGTGATCACCTGCGCTGCGGCCTCGCCGTCGTCGATGACCTCTGCGGCGACGACCGTGTGGTCGGTGAAGACACCGACTCGGAGGGTGACCGTGGAGAGGGCGGATGCGGACGCAGCGCCCAGGTAGATGATCCGGTCGTCGCCGATGGCGAGCTCCAGCTGCCGCATCAGGGCCGGATACCAGCCGGGCGCGCCGTCCAAGAGCTCCGCGAGACCGCGCTCTTCGTCCAGAAGGGCGCGCAACTGAGCCTGGATCGTCGCCGTGTCCGTCATTCGCCGTGCCTTCCACATTCCGGCCGGCGTGAATCGCTCGCCGGTCTCCGGCTCAGCATATCGCTAGCCTGGCTAGAAAACGACGCCGAGGGCCACGCGATCAGCGGGATGCGCCCACCTTGTACCGGGCGCCCCGGTGCGTGTCGGGAAGGCGGTCGCCGGCGCCGTGCAACTTGTTGCGCAGGGTGCCCGTCTCGTACTCCTCCGGGTAGGCGCCGCGCTTCCGCAGCTCGGGGATGACGAACTCGACCACATCCTCGAACGTGCCGGGGGTGATGGCGTACGCGAGGTTGAACCCGTCCACGTCGGTGTCCTCCACCCACTCCTGCAGCTGGTCGGCGATCTCCACCGCCGAGCCGACGATGAACGGCCCGAGGCCGCCGATCGCGCCGTTCCTGCCGATGTCGCGCACCGTCCACTCGCCGCCGTCCGCGTTGGGCAGCTGGAAGTTGGCCACAGCCGACTGGATGGCGTTGCTCTCGACGTTGCCGATGGGCTCGTCGAGGTCGTACTTCGACAGGTCCACGCCCATCCAGCCGGACATGAACACGAGTGCGCCCTCGTCGCTGGTGTACTGCAGGAAGTCCTCGAACTTGGCCTGCGCCTTCTCACTGGTCTCGTCGGTGATGATCGTCAGCAGCGTATAGATGCGTGCCGAATAGCGGTCGCGTCCTGCCGCCTCCAGCGCGTCGCGCAGTTTGCCGACCGTCGCCTTCAGGCCCTCCTTGGTGGAGGCGGCGACGAAGATCGCCTCGGCGTTCTCGGCCGCGAAGGAGATGCCGCGCTTCGACGCGCCCGCCTGGTAGATCACGGGGGTGCGCTGCGGGCTGGGCTCGGAGAGGTGGATGCCCGGAACGGTGAAGTGCTTGCCCTGGTGGCCGATCTCGTGCACCTTCGACGGATCCGTGAAGACACCGGACTCGCGGTCGCGGATGACCGCGTCGTCCTCCCACGACCCCTCCCACAGCTTGTAGAGCACCTCGAGGTACTCGTCGGCGTGGTCGTAGCGGTCGTCGTGCTGCAGCTGGTCGTCGTGGCCCATGTTGCGCGCGGCGGAGGGCAGGTAGCCGGTGACGACGTTCCAGCCGACCCGGCCGTTCGTGAGGTGGTCGAGCGTCGACATGCGGCGGGCGAACGGGTACGGGTGCTCGTAGGCGGTGCCCGCGGTGATTCCGAAGCCCAGGTTCTCGGTCACCAGCGCCATCGCGGAGACCAGCAGGACGGGGTCGTTGACCGGAACCTGGGCGCCGTGACGGATGGCGGCCTCGTTGCTGCCGCCGTACACGTCGTAGGTGCCGAGGACATCCGCGATGAAGATGCCGTCGAAGGTACCGCGCTCGAGGAGCTTCGCCAGCTCCGTCCAGTACGTGAGGTCCTTGTACCGCCACGCCTGGTCCTCCGGGTGACGCCACATGCCGGACGACTGGTGGGCGACGCAGTTCATGTCGAACGCGTTGAGGCGGATCTGCCTGGTCATGGCTCCAGGATGGGCGAAGCCCGCCGGCGCCGCACGCGGGCCGTCATGGTGCGTAACGAGCGCTGGCCGCGGCTGGTCACGGCTGGAAGTGCGCCCACGCGTCCATGTCGTACTCGAGCTCGATGTCGTCGTAGAGGCGGATCCGCCAGGTGTGCACATCGCCGCTGACGAACTGCCCGCGGACGATCTGCGTCGTCCACTCTCCCTGCTCGGTCAGGCTCCAGTGGATCAGTCCGATGTGTTCCCGGGCCCGCGGCTGATGAGGCGGGTGGATGTAGCTGTCGTCCTGCACCATGATCGCCCTCCCCAGCAGCAGGCGTGTGTTGTTCGTACAGCGCACAGTCTGGCCAACAATCCGCGTTCGGTGGCTAGGGGTCATTCTGAAAATCGCCACAGGCTCGCTTGCTCCTGCATAACGACCTGCACGCTTACGGGCCGCGCTGCCCGAGGTGCTGCCGGGTGAGCTCGGCCATCTCGTCGTCGCTCAGCTCGTCGAGCCTCTTGCCTTCGCGCCGGTCCACGCGCATCCACCGCACGAAGAGGAGGACGAGGACAGGCACGTCGGCGACCTCGGCGATGAACCACAGCAGGTCGCCGGAGAGGTGCTGGTCGTGCAGAGGCGTCGGGAACCAGAACGGGAGGCGCGCCGTGATCGCGGGCGCATGGTCGAGGATGCCGTCGTTGAGTCGCAGGAGCAGGCCCGGGATCGCGTCCAGCAGCAGCTCCACGAAGGCGAGGAGGAACTCGACCGTGACGAAGAAGCCCGTGCGGAGGACCGAGTGCGCGGCGATCGGCAGCACGAGCACCAGGCCGGCCAACGGGGTCACGACCGAGATCGTCCACTCGGACCAGGGCGAGTCACGCAGGATGGCCGCGACCGGAGTGAGGAACACCAGGAAGATCGCGCACGCGATCACCGGCGCGGCAATGGCGTTGCCGAAGGCCCGCACCGGCCACGAGCGCATCGCCCGCTCGGTGCGGCGACGTCCGTCCGCGCTCAGGGCGACGCGTGCCAGAGCGATCGGACGGCCGAGGGAGACGAGGGCCGGCACGACGAAGAGCAGCAGCGCGATGCGGGTGGTGAACGCCCAGCGCAGGTCGGTGCTCTCGGCGCCCAGGAACCCGAACGAGACCACGGCGTACGAGCCGAGCCCCAGCAGAAGGTAGACCGCCGTCAGCCGGAGCGGCCAGAGGTGCCCGCGCCGACGCAGCCGGAGCACACCGCCGAGGTACAGCACCACGGCCGCGAGCAACAGCGCGGCGGCGGCCGGGTCGAACGACCAGGTCGTGAGGAAGACGGCGAGGGGCGGCGTGATCGGCTCCGGATCGAGGGCGGGCGCCTCATTCTCGCCCCGCGCGCAGGCGTCGGCCGGACGGATCCGCCGTCCCTGAGAGGAGCATCAGGCCGACACAGAGGACTCCCCGTCTGCGTCGGCGTCCCCGCCCTAGGCTCGTCTTCGGTCGCACGGGCATCGGGCGATGGGGTGCGGGTCGCGAGACAGACGAGGTCTGCATGTCAGGCGGCGAACGACGGCGGGCACTGGAGCGCGAGCGCGCCGCCTCCTCACGTGTCCCGCGGAGGCGACGGCGGCGTGGAGCGGCACTCGGAGCCTCCGGCGCGACGATCGCACTTCTGCTCGGGATCGCGATGGCCCCGCCGGCGTCCGCAGCACCCCTCGAGCTCGTGCCGGCGGCGGCCACCGGCCATGCGGCCGCGCAGCATCTCACTGTCTCCGCGATCGTCGCAGCGGCGCGGATCGACCGTGACGACCCGGTCGCGTCCGCGGTCGCCGGGATCGTCGCCGGCCACGGCGGCGCGGCGGGGGAGCGGGCGGCCGGTGCGATCGTCTCGGCCCTCGCAGCCGGCGGCGCACGCGAGCGGATCGTGGCGACGGCGTTGAGCTACCTCGGCGATCCGTACGTCCTCGATGGGGCGGACCACTCGGGCATCGACTGCTCGGGTCTCGTCATGGTGTCGTACGCAGCGGTCGGCATCCCGCTCGGCCACCTTGTTCACCTGCAGGACGACGCCGGGCGGAGGATCGACCAGGCGGACGCCGAGCCAGGCGACCTGGTGGTGTTCGACGACGACGAGCACATCGCCCTTTACCTGGGCGACGGGATGATCATCCAGGCGCCCGAGGAGGGCCGGCCTGTGGAGGTCACCACCGTGTGGTCGGGAGTCCCGCACCACTTCACGCGTCTGCTTGAGGGGTGAGAAGGACCCGCTCGTTCAGACGTTCAGTTCGCGCCGCATCAGCCACCGGACCTGGCCGCCGGAATGCGCGTCGGTCGCGAGCACCCGGGAGAAGCCGTGCTTCTCGAACAGCTCGACGGTCCCGACGTAGCCGCTGATCACATCCACCCGCTCGCCGGCGGTGTCGACGGGGTAGCCCTCGACCAGAGCGGCACCGGAGGCGCTGGCGTGCTCGACGGCCCCATCCAGAAGATCGTGCATCAGGCCGCGCTTGCGGAAGCCGCCGCGCACCACGAAGCAGACGATCGACCACGGATCGCGGTCCTCATCCACGTGCGGGATGGTGCGGGAGTTCATCAGCCGCCGGTACGTCGACTTAGGCGCTACCGAGCACCAGCCGGCGACATCGCCGTCGCGGTAGGCGAGCACGCCGGGGCCGGGCTGCGTCGAGCACTCCGTGTGCATGTACTCGATCCGTGCGGGCATGTCGAGGCGGGAGTCGCGGTACGACATGCACACGCACCCGCCCCCGCCGGGCTTCCGCGGCACCATGAACGTCGCGAAGTCGTCGAAACGACCGGTGGCGGGGAGTACCTCGACGGCCATGGCCACAGCGTAGCGACGACCTCCGACAGAGGGCCCTAGCGCGTGCGCGAGGCCGCCCCGGCGGCACCAGCCAGTGCTGCCCCGGCGCCGAGCCCCAGCTCCGGGAATGCGAGCAGGACCATGTCGACCAGCTCCTCCTGCGGGCGGGTCAGCGGGTCGGTCACGGGCAGGCCCAGCTGCGCTTCGTGCTCGGCGATGGTGTCGTCGAGCTCGGTCGCCGTCAGGCCTTCGTGGTTGATGGTGATGCCGATGACGCGGGTGTCGCTGAACGCCTGGATCAGGGCGATCTCGCTGGCCGCGGTCGGGACCGGCATCATCGGGAAGTCGCCCAGCATCACCCGCCCGGGTGCGTGCTGCACGATGACGCCCTCCGGCCGGCTTCCGCGCAGGATGGCGCCGGAGCTCAGGTAAGCAGGATGACTCAGCGCACCCTGGCCTTCGACGATGATCACGTCCGGGTCCTCCTCCTCGAACGCGGCGACGACCTGCGCCTCCACCTCGCCGGAGCAGAACTGCGGGATGGTCGCATCCAGCGCGACCGCGTACCGGGCGCCCTGGATCAGCGACGTCTGGCCGGTTCCGACCATGACGGCCCGGATCCCGACCGCGTTGAGCGCCTGCGTGAGCAGGGTCGCTGTCGTGCGCTTGCCCACCGATCCGTCTGTGCCGAGCACCGCGATCCGCGGGCACGTCACGTCGAAGATACGGCCGCTGAACAGCTTCAGGTCTTTGATCTCCTTGGGGCGGCGCACGTCGACGATGGTCACCCCGGCCACCAGAGCGGCGGCGACGAACTCGGCGTCGTCGTTGAGGTACTCGTGCAGCCCGTTGACCAGGTTCATCCCGCGGTCGATGCCGTCGAGCAGCACCGCCCGGTGGTCGGCGGTGAGCAGGCCGTCGGTGGGGGCCATCCCGAAGATGAGCGTGTCCGGCACGAAACCGGCCCGTCCGATGGAGTCGTCGAGGCTCGCGAGCACCGGGATGCCGTTGGGCACCCCATCCAGGACCATCCCCGCGTCCTGACCGGCGCAGGAGCTGTCGATGACGCTCAGGATGTCGTACTTCTCGGAATGACGGACCAGACCGTTGGCGGTCTTCCCATCGAGCCTTCCGAACAGCCCTTCGCAGTAGACGACGGCTTTCACGGACGCGGACATGGCGCTCCTCTTGTATGCACAGAGGAGGCGACGGGATCGTGGCCGGATCCGAAGGATCCTTCTGTCAACGAGGCGTCTTCCCTGAAGCCGGCACAGTACCGGCTGCTGAACCGTAGCAGCGCAACCTGTGCGTTCATGTCCGCGCCCGTCACGAGGGGCCGCACGAACGCAGTCGTACGGCCCCTCGATCAGGTGCGGCGGCTCAGCGCCGGCTCAGCGCCGCGGATTGTTGCGCCCGGGCGTGCCCGCCCCGAGGGCGAGCGTCTGCTGCACCGCGGTGTACTCCGGCTTCGGCTGGAGGTTCTCGTCGTAGATGGTCGCCGCGCCCTCACCGGGGAAGACGCCGGGCACCCACGAGTACGCGTCGCCGACGCCCCACACGGTGTACGACAGGCACGCCCGCACCGCGAGGCACGCCTGGAGGGTGGTGGTGTAGCCCGCAATCTGCGCGTTCTGCTCGACGGGAGTCACCGGCAGGGTGGTGCGCACATCCACCTCGGTCTCCGCCACCTTCAGCCCCAGCTTCGCGAACCGCTGGAGGTTGTTCTGCAGATCCGGCAGCGGGTACTGGGTGTCCAGGTGCGTCTGGAAGCCGACGCCGTCGATCGGGACGCCCTGCGCCTTGAGGTCCTGGACGAGCTGGTAGACCGCGTTGCTCTTGGGCCCGGTGAACTCGATGTTGTAGTCGTTGTAGAACAGCAGCGCCCGAGGGTCGGCCTGGTGCGCCCAGCGGAAGGCGTCGGCGATGTAGCTCGGGCCGAGCTTCTGCAGCCAGATGCTGTCGCGCAGGGTTCCGTCGTCGTTGAACGCCTCGTTGACGACATCCCACTGCCAGATCTTGCCCTTGAAGTGGCTGACCTCATCGGTGACATGCTTCTTGAGGATCGCGCGCAGCTGGTCGGGTGTCATCGACGGCGCGGCGGCGGTCAGCCAGGCGGGAAGCTGGCTGTGCCAGACCAGCGTGTGCCCGCGCACGAGCTGGTCGTTCTGTTGCGCGAAGGCGACGAGCTTGTCGGCCGCCGACCAGTCGTACGTGCCCTGCGTGGGCTCGACGACCTCCCACTTCATGACGTTCTCCGGCGTGACCGTCGAGAACTGCGAGGCGACGATCGCCCGGTAGTCGCTGTTCTGCGCAAGAACGTCGGTGTTGACGGCGGTGCCGATGCGGAGGCCGGACTGCGAGGCGAGCGCGCGGAGGGAGTCCGCCGTAGCGGGACTGTGGTGGGACGGGGCTGCGGGCGGAGCCGCGAAGGCGGCTCCCTGGGCGAGGATGACGGCTCCGGCCCCGATCACCGCGGTGGTGATGAGACCGCTGGTGATGAGACCGGCTCGAAGGCGAATCGACACGCTGCTACTCCTTTGTATGCGTCGGGCGTCGCGGCATTGCGGCGTCCTCGTGGATTTGTTGCGTCATCCAGCTAATTCGGCCCCCGGATGGGTGTCAAAAGTTTTGGAAAAGCCGTATTCGCCGCCGGAACGGCCGGGCGCCTGTCCTGTCGCCGTCAGCGCGCGTCGGGTTCGCCCGGCTGCGGACCGACGCGGAAGGATGCCGGCACCTCCTCCGAGGAGTGCCGTGCGGTGCGTGCGTCGCGCTCCAGTCCCGAACGCTGAGTCAGCACCCCGTACAGCTCCGGCCGCCGCCCCAGCAGCCACCGCCTCCCGGTGGCGAGGGGCAGCAGCTCGAGGTCCAGGTCGGCGGTCACCACCGCTTCGCCCGGCGCGGGCGTCTCGGCCACGATCCGGCCGTACGGGTCGAGGATCATGGCATTGCCGGTGCGGATCTCGTCGTCGTCGGGGCCGATGCCGTTGGCGAAGAGCACGAAGATCCCGTTGTCGTGCGCGCGCGACGGCAGCCAGCGCATCAGCCACTCGCGGCCGGACGGGCCGTTGACGGCGGCCTCCAGCGCTGCCGGGTCCTGGTGCCGGTTGTGCCACAGCTCGGCGGGGATCACCTTCATGCCGTGCGGGCTGCGCGAGTTGGTCCCGCCGGTCTGATGCGGCGCGATCAGCACGGTGGCCCCGAGCAGTGCGGTGGCGCGCACGTTCTCGACGAGGTTGTTGTCCCAGCAGATCAGGATGGCCATCCGCACGCCCCACGGGGAGTCGAAGACCGTGTACTGCCCGCCGCTGGAGATGGCCTCGTGCTCGAACGCGTGCAGTTTGCGATGGATGTGGGTGGCGCCATCCGGGAAACAGACCGCGTAGGAGTTGTAGAGCGTTCCATCGGCGGATTCGAGGAAGCCGGCCCCGATGCCGACCCCGAGCTCCTGCGACAGCTCCCTCAGGCTCGTGACGAGAGGGCCGTCGGCGGGTTCGGCGAGTCGACGCAGCTCCTCGGCCGGCAGCTTCGTCAGGTGCCAGTACCCGAGCAGGCACATCTCGGGGAAGATCACCAGGCGGCTGCCGTCCGCAGCGGCGGCGAACGCCAGACGCCGGACCGTGTCCAGGTTGGCGGCCGGATCGGAGGGTGCTGCCTCGAATTGAACGACGGATACGCGCAGCGGACGCTCTTCATTCATTCGGGGGCTCCTCGGGATGACGGACGGCCGGCGCGGGCGCGCTCCAGCCGCATCAGCAATCTATCGAGTCCATCGTCCCGCCGAACACGCCGTCGCGTCGGTTGGGCTCCCTCTTCTCTTCGGGTCGGCCGACGAGCACACTGGAGCCGATGTGAAGGAGCCGATACGGCACACAAGCGCGCTCTCCGACACCTGGCCGCACTCGCGGCGTGCGTCTGCGCGCTCTCGGCGACGCTCATCCTCTCCTCGTCCCCGCACCCCGCGGCTGCAGCGTTCGCCGATCTGTGCGCATCGCCCGACCGCACCCTGACGCCGACCTCCTCCACCATCGCCGTCCGTCCGGGAGAGACCGTGCTCCTTACGGGCGGGGCCTTCCTGGGCGGTGTCGACGCGCTTCCGGCAGGCGGCACGCTCTGCGTCGCTACCGGGGCGGTCCTTCAGCCGCCGTACCTGAACAACGCGGAGGGAGCGCTCCTCATCGCCCCGGGCGCGCAGGTCGCGCTCCCGTTCGTCTCCGTGGGGACGGGATTCGCGATGACGGTCGAAGGGACGGCCAGCGCCGAGGGGCTGAACATCAACGGGTCGTCACTGATCGACGTGGCGGCAGGCGGGGCGCTCGACATCGCCCAGTCGTTCTCGCCCTCGGTCGGCCAGCTGCGCAACGCGGGCTCGCTGCACGTCGGCGGCGTGATGAACGAGAACAGCGGCTTCAGCATCCTGAATTCAGGATCGATGACCGTCGACGGCGCCGCCACGGTGAACGGGCGACTGGTCAACACCGGCATCGTCCGGATCGCCGGAAGCCTCATCGTCAACGGTTCGGGCGTGGTGCAGAACGACTGCGCCCTGGCCACGACCGGCGACCTGAGCAACAACGGGCCGTCGTCGAGCAACCAGGGACTCGTGCTGGTCGGCGGACGGTTCGGCAACAACGGCACGTGGAGCCAGTCCGCGTCCGGGATGCTCGACGCCGCGACCCTCACCGTCGACGGTCAGGTCACCGGCTTCGGGATGTACCGCTTCAGTGGATCGACCAGCGTGCAGGGATCCTTCACCGGTCTCTCGGCCGCCTCGCCGATCGTGGTCGACAGTACGGCGCCTCCCGGGCAGATCTTCGACGTGCAGACCGGCACTGTCGTCAACGTCGTGCGCGGGAACGTCGCCCGGTTCACCGAACTCTCCTACCCGGCGCCGGAGTGCGCGTTGCCGCGGCCGTCGGCGGATGTCGTGGTCGGCAAGACCGGTCCGGCGACGGTCGCCGAGAACTCTGTTCTGACGTATGCGATCTCGGTCGCCAACAACGGCCCCGCATCCGCCGAAGGAGTCGTGGTCACGGACGCCCTGCCGCCCGGGCTCGTCGGCGTGAGCGCGTCCGCGGGCGGCGTCGTGGGAGCCACGACGGTGACCTGGACGCTCGGGACTCTCGCGGCCGGATCCAGCCAGACGCTCACCGTGACCGGAACCGCCGCCGCGGCCCCGGACACCACGCTCACGGACATCGCCAGCGCGACCTCCACGACGCCGGACCCCGACCCGGAGAACAATGACGGCACGTCCGAGTCGAGCCGGGCGAGCACGGTCGTCGTGCCCGTGGTCCTGCCGAACACCGGACCGACCGCCGACGACACCGCCGTGCAGGGGGTGACCGGCGCATCCATTCTCGGAACCGCGACGGCCTCCGATCCGCAACCCGGACAGGTCCTGACCTTCGATGTCGTGTCCGGTCCCTCGAGCGGACGGCTCAGGATGCTGCCGACCGGCGCCTTCGAGTATCGGAGCGGCTCGGCGTTCACCGGCGTGGACGTCGCGACGTTCCGGGTGTGCGACAACGGGACGCCGTCGTTGTGCGATGTGGGTGCGATCACGATCACGGTGTTCCCGGTCGCCAGCGATGCCGCGGCTCAGACCTTCCAGAACCAGGCGGTCCTGATCCCGCTCGTCCCCGACAACGTCACACCGGGCGCCGTCCTGGTCGGCACGCCGTCCTCGCCCCCGGGCCACGGCGTCGTCGTGCTGGACACCGCCGCAGGGACCGCTCTGTACACGCCCGATCCCGGCTTCCTCGGAGCGGACTCCTTCGGATACCGGGTGTGCTCGCCCACCGCGCCGACCGTCTGCGACGACGCCGTCGTCGCCATCACGGTCCTCCGCCTCAACCTCCCGCCGGTGATCCAGGATCTGACCATGCGGACCACGGTCCGCGTCCCGGTGCAGGACCGGTTGTCGATCGTCGACCCCGAAGGGGATCCGTTCGTGGTGGCGAGGGGCATTCCGCCGCGGAGCGGGACCGCCACCGTGGATGCGAGCGGCCTGACGACGTATACGCCGCTGAGCGTCTTCGCCGGTCGTGACCAGTACTCCGTGTTCGCCTGCGACGCGGCCGACCCCGAACTCTGCTCGACGGGCCTCGTCACCGTCGAGGTCGTGCCCCTGGCCGTCGACGACGTGGCGACGACGTCGGCGGGCACCGCGGTCACCGTGGATGTGACGGCCAACGACACCGGGTCGGTCGATGTTCCAAGCGTTGTCGCCCCTCCGGCGCACGGATCGGTGACGTTGGCAGGCCGGTCGTTCACTTACGTGCCGGCTCCGGGCTTCGCCGGAACCGACTCCTTCACCTACCGCATCTGCGCGGTGAATGCCGCCGACCTGTGCGCAGACGCGACCGTCTCTCTCACCGTCACCGCAGTTCCTGTGGCGCCGGGTCCCGGGCCGACACCTCCGGTGACCGGGGGAGGTGGCGCGGGAGGCGACGCCGCCGGCGGACCGCTAGCGGGCACCGGCTCCCAGGTGGGCGGCTGGGGGTGGATGGGCCTGGTCGCCGTGTGCGCGGGCGCCGGGGTGCTGGCCCTCCGTCGGCTGCGACCCGGCTCGCGTCGCGATCGGCCGTAGCGGCCGCCGCCCACGTGCAAGAGCCGCGACGCGGTTATATAGTTGACGCATATAAACAACTACATTTCCACGTACTCGCGCGCACTCTGACAAGGACTCCCGTGGCCCGCACCGGCATCTTCACCAAAGACCACCCGCACTACCGCTGGGTGGCGCTCTCCAACACCACCCTCGGCATGCTGATGGCGACGATCAACTCGTCGATCGTGATCATCTCCCTGCCCGCCATCTTCACGGGCGTCAAGCTCAACCCGCTCGAGCCGGGCAACGTCTCCTACCTGCTGTGGATGCTGATGGGCTACATGCTCGTCACCGCCGTGCTCGTTGTGATGTTCGGGCGGATGGGCGACCAGTTCGGCCGCGTCCGCATCTACAACCTCGGTTTCGTCATCTTCACCCTCGCCGCCATCGCGCTGTGCCTCGACCCGTTCAGCGGCGGGCCCGGCGCGCTGTGGCTGATCGTCTGGCGGTTCGTCCAGGGCGTCGGCGGAGCCATGCTGTTCGCCAACTCGACGGCGATCCTCACGGATGCGTTCCCGGCGAACAAGCGCGGCTTCGCACTCGGCCTCAACCAGGTCGCGGCGATCGCGGGAAGCTTCATCGGCCTCATCCTCGGCGGCATCCTCGCCGAGATCGACTGGCGCGCCGTGTTCTTCGTCTCCGTGCCGTTCGGCGTGATCGGCACCATCTGGTCCATCAAGTCGCTGCACGAGGTCGGCCAGAAGAACCCCGGGCGCATCGACTGGCTCGGCAACGCCACCTTCGGCATCGGCCTGATCGCGCTGCTGACCGGCATCACGTACGGCATCCAGCCCTACGGCGGCTCCTCGCAGGGTTGGGGGAACCCGTGGGTGCTCGGATCGATCATCGGGGGCATCCTGCTGCTCGTCGCCTTCGTCTTCGTCGAGCAGCGGGTGCCGTCGCCCATGTTCGACATGCGGCTGTTCCGCATCCGGGCGTTCTCCTCCGGGATCTTCGCCGGCTTCCTCGCGGCCATCGGGCGCGGCGGCCTCCAGTTCATGCTCATCATCTGGCTGCAGGGGATCTGGCTGCCGCTGCACGGCTACAGCTACGAGTCCACGCCGCTCTGGGCCGGCATCTACATGCTGCCGATCACGATCGGCTTCCTGATCGCCGGCCCGATCTCAGGGGCGCTCTCCGACCGATTCGGCTCGCGCGCGTTCGCCACCGTCGGCCTGCTGCTCGTCGCGGCAACCTTCATCGGGCTGCTGCTCATCCCGGTGAACTTCGAGTACTGGCAGTTCGCGGTGCTCACCGGGCTCAACGGCATCGGATCCGGTCTGTTCTCGTCGCCGAACCGCACGGCGATCATGAACAGCGTGCCCGCGAACGAACGCGGAGCCGCCTCCGGTATGGCCGGCGTCGCGCTCAACGCCGGGAGCTCGCTCTCGATCGGCATCTTCTTCTCCTTGATGATCGCCGGGCTGTCGGTCGCGCTGCCGTCCGCGCTGACCAACGGGCTCACCTCGCACGGCGTCCCCACGAACATCGCGGCGCAGGTGGGCAACACCCCGCCTGTCGGGAGTCTGTTCGCCGCGTTCCTCGGCTACAACCCCATCCAGAGCCTCCTCGGTCCGACCGGGATCCTCACCGCCCCGCACGTCGACGGGGCCACGCTGACGGGCAAGGAGTTCTTCCCGCAGCTGATCTCCGGTCCCTTCCACGACGGGTTGGTGGTCGTGTTCATCGCCGCCGCCATCATGAGCGTCATCGGTGCTGTTGCCTCGTTCCTCGGCGGGGCAAAGTATGTTCATGAGGAGGCCGCCGCACCCGAGCGGCAGGCCAGCGAGGAAGGCGAGGAAGTCGGTGCCCAGCGCGCATGAAGCTGACGATCGGCCGGCGGCCGGACGAGACGACGATGTCCCCGGCCGCCTGGCCCTGGCCGTCGGGCGCCTGAACCGCCGCATCCGCTCGTCCACCGGGGGGCTCAGTCACGGACAGTTGTCCGCCCTCTCCACCATCGTCCGCCGCGGGCCGATCCGGCCGAGTGAGATCGCCGCCATCGAGGTGGCGGCCGCGCCGACGATCACGCGGATCGTCGCCGAGCTCGAATCCCGGGGCCTCGTCGAGCGCATGCCCGACCCGGAGGATCGCCGCTCGCTGTTCGTCTCCGGGACGGAGGCGGGGACCGAGCTGTTGCTCGAGGCGCGCTCGGACCGCGCCCGCGCGGTCGCGGAGGTCCTCGGCGAGCTGACGCCCGAGCAGGTTGAGGCGGTGCGCGCCGCCCTGCCCGCGCTGGAGCAGGTCGCGCAGGTCGCGCCGCCGTCCCCGTCCTGAATACAGGACCGCCCTTTCCCCCGAGGTGCTCGTCCTGAATACGGGACCGCCTCCGCGTCGAGGTGCTCGTAGTTGCGCCCGACACGCCGCGTGTGCGCGCATCTACGAGCACTTCGACGGCAGGCGTGCGGCGGAGGGCGGGCGACTCAGCTGACGGCGAGCAGGGCCGCGGCGAGCACCGCGAGCACCAGGCCGACCCACTGAACCGGTGCGACCCGCTCCCGCAGCACGATCGCCGCGAGCAGGATGGTGCCGGCCGGGTAGAGCGCGACGAGCACCGACATGGTGGTCAGGTCGCCGAGCCGCAGCCCGATCAGGATGATGAGGTTGGCCGATGCGTCCAGCGCGCCACCGGCGGCGGCGATCCCTGACCCGCGCGCGTCGAGCCGCATCCCTCCCTCTGCCCGGGCCTGGCGGCGTCCCAACAGGACCAGCGTCCCGACGAGCGCCCACATGACCGCGCCGTTCACGGTCCGGTTGGCGAGGAGCGGGACGACGCCCGAATCGGCGGGAGTCTGATCGAGCACGATCAGGAAGACGCCGATCATCGCACCGGCGGCAACCGCCATCAGCAGCGCACGCCCGCTCGGTCGCACCGCGCCCTTCTCGGGCACGAATCCGACCAGCACCACCGCGACGAGCGCCAGCCCCAGCGCCAGGTAGCCGACCGTGCCGAAGCGGTCGCCGCCGAGCAGCCCCCACGTCATCGGCACGAGGGCGGACACCACCGCGGTCAGCGGCGACAGGATGCTCATCGGGCCGATCGCGAGGCAGGCGTACAAGAGCGCGACGGCCACCGTGCCGACCAGTCCGGACAGGGCTCCCCAGCCGAGCGCGGCGGCCGACCACACCCCTCCCACCAGGGGATAGGAGAGGAGCAGAAGGACAAGGCCGCTGACCGCGCCGACCGCCGTTGTTCGCAGCGGGCCGATGCGCCGGGCGGCCACCCCGCCGAGGAAGTCGGCGGAACCGTAGACGACGGCGCCCAGCAGCCCGAGGACTGCGGCGGGCATCAGCTCCCGGCCAGTCGATACGTATGAAGGACCGCGTCTGACTCGAACCGTGTCAGTTGGGCGAGCTCGAACGTCCACTTCTCGCGGTCGTCGGGGAAGATCCGCAAGCCGCCGCCGATCATCACCGGGTAGACCAGCAGCCGCAGCTCGTCGACGAGGCCCCAGACCAGTAGCGAACGGACGAGGGAGGCGCTGCCCGCGACGAGGATCGGCCCGCCGTCGCCGTCTTTCAGCGACTGCACAGAACTGCGCACGGGCGGTTCGAGCGCGGTGGCGTTCCAGACGAGTTCGCGTGGCCGCGAGGTGGCGACGTGCTTCGCCATGCCGTTCATCGCGTCCGCGAACTCCCCCTCGCGGGGAGGCCAGGCGTCGGCGAACTGCTCGTACGTGCGCCGGCCGAGGAGCAGCGACTCCGCCTCGAGCACCTCGCTCAACTTGAAGGCGCGGAGGTCGTCGGAGCTGAACGGGATGGTCCAGCCGGAGTGCCGGTGAGTGGGCTCGCCGCCGGGCGCCTCGACGACGCCGTCGAGGGTCATGAACTCTGTCACGATGAGCCGGCGCATGTGGGCGATGGTACCGGAGGGGCCGTCGCGGGTGCGCGGTTTATCCACAGATCGCGCTCGTCCGGCCGGTGGTCAGCGGCCGCCGATACGATCGAGGAATGAGCTTCACCGACGGCTGGATCCCCGACGACCGGGACGCGCCTCCTCTCGACGAGGAGCCGCCGCTGCCCGAGTTCGGCGACCCGTACGCCGGGTCACCCCGGGCGGCCGGCCCTGCGGTGGGTTCGACGGCGCAGGCACGGCCGATGGCGTCCGCACAGCCTGCGGTCACGCCCGCGCGATTCGGCACGGCTGCGGAGGCACTGAAGACGGTCTTCGGCTACGACGAATTCCGCGGCCAGCAGCAGGCGGTCATCGAGCGGGTGGCGGCCGGGGGCGATGCGGTCGTGCTCATGCCGACCGGAGCGGGCAAGAGCCTCTGCTACCAGATCCCGTCGCTGCTGCGCGAGGGCACCGGGGTCGTCGTGTCACCTCTGATCGCCCTGATGCAGGATCAGGTGGATGCGCTGACCGCGGTCGGCGTGCGCGCCGCGTTCCTCAACTCCACGCAGGATGGCGCGGCGCGGAGCGCGGTAGAGCGTGCGTACCTCGGCGGCGAGCTCGACATCCTCTACGTGGCACCCGAGCGGCTGTCGTCGGAGGCGACGAAGCGCTTCCTGGAGCGCGGGCGCGTCGCACTCTTCGCCATCGACGAGGCGCACTGCGTCTCGCAATGGGGGCACGACTTCCGTCCCGACTACCTCGCTTTGTCCGAGCTGGCCGATCGCTGGCCCGACGTCCCGCGCATTGCGCTCACGGCGACCGCGACGGAGGCGACCCACCGCGAGCTCACTGCGCGGCTGCGGTTGGAGGGCGCGGAGCACTTCGTCTCCGACTTCGATCGTCCCAACATCCAGTACCGGATCGTTCCGAAGGCCGAGCCGCGGAAGCAGCTGCTCGACTTCATCACCAGCGAGCACCCGGGCGACGCCGGAATCGTCTACGCCCTCTCGCGGGCGTCGGTGGAGAAGACGGCGGAGTTCCTCTCGGCCCGCGGTCTCACGGCGCTCCCGTACCACGCCGGACTCGAAGCGACGCAGCGCGCGGCGACGCAGTCGCGCTTCCTGCGCGAGGAGGGCGTGATCGTCGTCGCCACCATCGCGTTCGGCATGGGCATCGACAAGCCGGATGTGCGCTTCGTCGCCCACATCGACCTCCCGAAGTCGGTCGAGGGCTACTACCAGGAGACCGGCCGCGCGGGGCGTGACGGTCTGCCGTCGACCGCGTGGCTCGCCTATGGCCTGCAGGATGTGGTGCAGCAGCGGCGGATGATCGACGACTCCCCGGGCGACCTGGCACACCGGCGGCGTCTGACGCAGCACCTGGATGCGATGCTCGCGCTCTGCGAGACCGTCCAGTGCCGTCGGGTCAACCTGCTCGGCTACTTCGGTCAGGCATCCACTCCGTGCGGCAATTGCGACACCTGCCTCACGCCGCCCGAGAGCTGGGATGGCACCGTTCCGGCACAGAAGCTGCTCTCGACGGTGGTCCGACTCCAGCGCGAGCGCAATCAGCGGTTCGGTGCTGGGCACCTGGTCGACATCCTGCGCGGCAAGCGCACCCCGAGGGTCGAGCAATACGGCCACGACGGGCTTGCGACCTGGGGCATCGGCGACGACCTGAGCGAGAGCCAGTGGCGCGGGGTGGTGCGCCAGCTCATCGCGCAGGAGCTCCTGAAGCCGGAGGGCGAGTACGGCGTGCTGACGATCACGCCCGCGAGCGCCGAGGTGCTCACGGGCGGCCGGACGGTGGTGCTCCGGCGCGAGCCCGACCGGCCGGAACGGAGTCTGCGCTCGACGCGCAGCACGGCGGCGGCCGATCTGGCCGCGGCCGACCAGCCGCTCTTCGAGGCGCTGCGCAGCTGGCGAGCCGGTCAGGCCCGGGAGCAGGGCGTCCCCGCGTACATCGTCTTCGGCGATGCGACGCTGCGCGCCGTCGCCTCCGCCCGTCCGGCTTCGCTCGCCGACCTCGACGGCATCTCGGGGATCGGCGCGAAGAAGCGCGAGGCCTACGGAGAAGCGCTCCTGGGCGTCGTGGCCTCCGCCACCGCCGCCGTCTGACGCGTCCGCCTTGCTGTCGGCCTCCGGCTATCGAAGGAGATTCGGGCCTCGAACCGCCCGGATCTCCTTCAGCACTGCCAATCGAAGGAGATTCGGGACTGTTTCTCCGACGCTGGCGGCCGGACGGACGGGCGGCGATTCAGAGGCTAGTGAAGGACAATCGGCGGGTCGGCGTCCGAAACTCCATCCGCACCGCGGTGGGTCGGAGATGTGGAGCCGTTTCTCCTACGCAAGCAGGCCGTCCCGAAATGGCAAGGGGCCCGGCCGCACAGGCGACCGGGCCCCTGGTCGGACTCAGGCCGAGCGACGGCGGGCGACGCCGCGTGCCAGGAGGAGGCCGCTGCCGACCGCTCCGAGGAGGAGCGCGGCACCCAGCGGCACGGTCACATCCGATCCCGTCGAGGCGAGGCCGGCCGTCTCCCCGTTCGCGGCCGCGATCGCGGTGACCGTGAGGGCGACCGTGACCGTGGCACCGGACGTCCGTCCGAGCAGTACCAGCGCGTGTGCACCGGCGGGCACCGTCGACGGGATGGTGACCGTCGCGGTCACCGCGCCCGTCGGGCCGGCCGTCACTACGGCCAGTAGGACGGGGTCGGAGTGCAGCCAGATCTCCACCTGCTCGCCGGCGGCGAACCCGGTCGCCGAGACCGTGACCTTGCCACCGATCCCGACCGAACTCGCCGATACCTGTGCGGTCGGCGCCGCCGGCGAGCCGCCCCCACCGGTGCCCCCACCGTTGCCGCCGCCGCCGTTACCCCCGCCACCGGTGCCCCCACCGTTACCTCCCCCACCGGTGCCGCCGCCACCATTCCCACCGCCGGGAAGCACCGTGCACGCGACCGTCCCCTGGCGCAGCGCGTGCCCGCCGTCCGCGGTGTCATCCGCCCAGATCGCGGGCTTCAGTCCGTTCACGCACTCGGCCTGCGGCGCAAGCGCGAAGCCCTCATTGTTGTAGTCGGGCATCCCGCTCGGCCGCGCGAAAGCCTGCGCGACCTGGAACGTCCCGGCATTCGCGCCCGAGGCCGCGACGGTCAGGAGCTCGTGCTGTCCGTGGCAGGTGTCGTCGCAGACGGCCCAGATCGCCTGGCGCTCCGGGTCGAACTGCAGGTCCATCACTCCGGGCATTCCGGTCGAGATGGTCGCGACGCGGGTGTACGAGCCGGATGCGCCGAGCGCGTAGGCGTACACGTTCCCGTTGGCCTCGAGCCCGGCGAAGAACAGTCCGTCGCCGTGCCCGGGGTAGGTGGCGGGGTCGTAGACGTGGCCCGTCTTCTGGTCCACGAAGCCGTGGGAGGTGAGGTAGGCGTCGGGAACCCAGGTGACCGCCTCGAGCCCGAGGTTCGGGCCGACCACGGGAAGGTCCGGGGTGAGGTTCCAGTCGGCCGCAGCCGTCAGCGAGGTCCCGGGCTGTGCGGGGTCGAAGCGCAGGATGGCCGGGCGGCTGACCGTGTTCGCGGAGTTGTTGCGCTCGGTGGAGACGTAGATCCCGCCGCTCGGACCGGCGCCCGTGATGGTGACGCCCTCGGAGTCGGGGTCGCCCGTCCCGTCGGTGTAGTGCAGCGCCTTGCCGGAGGCCCAGCCGTTAGCGGTGTCCGGCGTCCACACGGTGCCGTTCCAGAGCAGGCGGTACAGCGTCCCCGGCCCGTTCTTCACGGCCCACAGCACGCCCGTCGCGGCGGTGCCGGAGGGCTCGTAGTAGAGGCCGCTCATGTTGCCGCCGAGCACGTTCGCGTCGTCGACGGTGCGGATGTCGGTGCCGCCCGGCCAGGTCCCCAGCTGGATGTCGCCCGGGCACGCATTCGGCGCGTTCTTCGTTGGAGCGCTGGTGGTCGCGAAGGCACCGGTGCCGTTCGGGCACCGGCCGTAGGTGGCGGTCGCGTGGGCCGTCCAGGCGTAGGAGTCGACCAGTGTGGTGCCGTCCGGCGCGAACAGCCGCGCCTGGTCGGCGCTCCCCAGCCCGAACAAGGCCGAGACATCGGCGGTGTAGTAGCCGCCCGCGGCAACCGAAGTACCGGCCGGGATGACGAACGCGTCGGCATCCTTGTCGTCGCGCAGGATGTACCCGCCGAGGTCGGCCGACGCGCCCCCGTTGTTGATGAGCTCGATCCAGTCGGTGGCGTCGCCGTCCGACTCCACCTCGTTGATCGTCACCTGGACGGCCGGAACGCTGCAGTCGTTGACGGCTCCCTGCGTGGAGGAGGTCGTGTTGCGGAACGCGCCGGTGCCGTCCGGGCAGCGGCCGTACGTGACGGCGGCGTGCGAGGTCCACGAGTAGGTGTCGACGAGCGTGGCGGCCGGATCGTACAGGCGGGCGGAGTCGCCGCTGCCGAGGCCGAAGCCGAGCGTGCTCTCGTCGATGACGAAGTATCCACCGGCGGGGATGATCGACCCTGCCGGTAGCGGAACACGCGTGTGGGTGTCGTCGTTGTCGAGGACCGACCAGCCGGCCAGGTCGGCAGCGGTGGCGCCGGTGTTCTTCAGCTCCACCCAGTCCGGGCCGCCGTTCGGTGCGCTCGACTCGACCTCGTTGATCACGATCGACGGGTCGGCGGCCGCGGTGACGGCGGCGGTGGCAGCGGCAGCGTCGGCGGTCGCGGCAGTCGCGGGGACGGCCGCGGCGAGGGCGGCGGTGGCGCACAGGCCGACGGCCGCGAGGGCCGCCCAGATCCGTGGACGCGCGGTCGAGTGGATGCGCAAGCGTGTTCTCCTTCGGGTGGATGCGCCGGTGCTCTGTCAGAGGACACCGAGACGAGGCTCAGCCGCAGCATCCGGCACTCGTGCGAATCGGGGGTGAACGCCGGGCGACGCGCAGGTGATCTGCCGCGGGCGACGGTTCCGCGGTCGTGAATACCGTGCCCCCTTTGCAGGCGCGCAACGGCGGCGTATCGTCCGTCGTTCCGGCGGGGGACCAGGGAATCTTTTCCGGCCGCCCGGCGTTATGACATTGAACGATTACTGCGGCGATCTCGAAGGAGGAACGGTAGATGGCACGAATGATCGAAGAGCTCGAGGATGAGACCGGCGCCGTCATCAAGTACAAGCGTCACGCGAACGGCAGGGGACTCGTCTCGCCGACCGCGCGAGTGGCCGAGTCGGCCTACATCGAGCCGACCGCGTACGTGGAGGCCGACGCGCGCGTCGGCATGGAGGCGTACATCGGCGCCGGAAGCTGGATCGACAAGCGCGCGACGGTGGGCGACCGCGCCTTCGTCGGCGCGAACGTCCACGTCGGCGCGGGATGCGTCGTCGGCAGTGGCGTGAAGATCGGCAGCGGTGTGAAGCTCGGCGAGAACGCCATGGTCGGCAACGGTGCGCGCGTCGAGCGCGACACCCAGGTGCCCGCCGGTGCGGTCATCGAGCTGCGCGGAGCGGCGGCCGCGCGCGCGGCCCTGACCACCCCGCTGCGTCCGCCACGCCCGCAGCAGCGCGACACCCGCGCTCCGCGGACCTCGCGCCGCGCGGCCTAGCGTCTGCCTCGCTGCCACCAGCGAACCGAAAGCGTCGCCCCGACCTCCGGGGCGGCGCTTTTTCGCGTTCGGCGGCTAAACCGGGCGTTGTGCGCGATGTCACGCCCGACGGCACCGTATTTGGAGGTTCCCACAAACAGAAGGTCGGGCGTCCGACCCGACCTTTGTAGGCGGCGCACCGACGTTTTCCGGTTCCGCAGGGCCGGGACGTAGCGTGGCGGCATTCCACGATTTTCGTTAGGAGAGGTCATGGTCGACACTGCCGAACGCGTCCCCAGCGCGACCCCCGCATCCACCTCCGCCGCTTCCCCCGCGTCCGCATCCACTCGCCCGACTCCGCCGACCGGTGCCGCGCCGCGTGTCGATGTGGAGGCCCTCGGTCGACAGCTGCTCGGCGACTGGGCCGAGGCTCGCCTCGCCTCGCGGGAGCTCTCCTCGCGTCCCGAGATGCAGAAGCAGGAGGGGCTGTCCGTCGCCGACCACCGCACGCGTGTGTTCGAGCAGCTGAAGCTGCTGGTGGACAACGGTCAGGTGCACCGCGCCTTCCCGAAGTCGGTGGGCGGCCAGGAGGACAACGGCGGCAACATCGCCGCGTTCGAGGAGCTGGTGGCGGCCGACCCCTCGGTGCAGATCAAGTCAGGTGTGCAGTGGGGCCTGTTCGGCTCCGCGGTGATGCACCTCGGCACCGAGCGCCACCACCAGAAGTACCTCCCTGGGATCATGTCGCTGGAGGTCCCCGGCGCTTTCGCCATGACGGAGACGGGGCACGGTTCCGACGTCGCGAGCGTCGGTACGACCGCGACGTACGACCCGGAGACGCAGGAGTTCGTCATCGACACTCCGTTCCGCGGAGCCTGGAAGGACTACCTCGGCAACGCTGCGGTCGACGCCACGGCAGCCGTCGTCTTCGCCCAACTGATCACGAAGAACGTGAACCACGGCGTCCACGCCTTCTACGTCCCCATTCGGGATGCGAACGGCGACTTCCTGCCCGGCATCGGCGGCGAGGACGACGGCCAGAAGGGCGGGCTGAACGGCATCGACAACGGCCGCCTGCACTTCACCGGCGTCCGCATCCCGCGCACCGACCTGCTCAACAAGTACGGGGATGTCGCGGAGGACGGCACCTACACCTCGCCCATCGAGAGCCCCGGCCGCCGCTTCTTCACGATGCTCGGCACGCTGGTGCAGGGTCGTGTGTCGCTCGACGGCTCCGCGGTCATCGCCTCCAAGATCGGCCTGAAGATCGCGATCACGTACGCGGACCAGCGCCGGCAGTTCACGGCGGGGAGCCCCACCGACGAGGAGGTCATCCTCGACTACCAGCGGCACCAGCGCAGGCTGCTGCCCCTGCTCGCCACCACCTACGCGGCGAGCTTCGCCCACGAGGTGTTCCTGCGCAAGTTCGACGACGTGTTCAGCGGCAGGACCGACACGGACACCGACCGGCAGGACCTCGAGACCATCGCGGCGGCGCTCAAGCCGCTCAGCACCTGGCACGCGCTCGACACGCTGCAGGAGGCGCGCGAGGCGTGCGGAGGCTCGGGCTTCCTCACCGAGAACCGGCTCACGTCGCTCCGTCAGGACCTCGACATCTGGGTCACCTTCGAGGGCGACAACAACGTGCTGCTGCAGCTGGTCGCGAAGCGTCTGCTGACCGACTACAGCCGCAAGTTCGCCAAGGCGGACGCGGGCGCCCTCGCCCGGTACGTCGTCACCCAGGCGGCCGGGAAGGCGTACCACGGGTCGGGGCTGCGGAGTGTCGCCCAGACGGTCCGCGACTTCGGGTCGACCGCACGCGCGGTCAACTGGCTGCAGGAGCCGGCGACGCAGCGCGAGCTGCTCACCGACCGGGTCGCGACGATGATCGCGCAGATCGCCGGTCGCCTCCGTCCCGCCTCGAAGCTGGGCAAGAAGGCAGCGGCCGACCTGTTCAACTCGCAGCAGAACGAGCTGATCGAGGCCGCACGGGCCCACGCCGAGCTGCTGCAGTGGGAGGCGTTCACGGATGTGCTGGAGCAGGCTCCCGACGCCGGCACGAAGCAGGTGCTCACCTGGCTGCGCGACCTGTTCGGTTTCGGCCTGATCGAGAAGCACCTCGCCTGGTACCTGATGAACGGACGCCTCTCGCCGCAGCGCGCGCAGGCCGTCGAGGCGTACATCGACCGGCTGCTCACGCGCATCCGTCCGCACGCCGTCGACCTGGTGGATGCGTTCGGCTACGGCCCGGAGCTCGTGCGGGCGAAGATCGCGTCCGGCGCGGAGGCGGAGCGTCAGGCCGAGGCCCGCGCGTACTACGCGGAGCGGCGCGCCGCCGGCACCCTCCCCGAGCAGGAGAAGTCCCAGAAGAAGCGCTAGGCCCGCTTCCTCCTCCGTCCAAGCCAACAGCTCCTGACTTTTTCGCGCATTCCGCACGGTTCCGCGCGAAAAACTCAGGAGCTGTTGGCTTGGCGGCGCTAGATCAGGCCCAGGGCGCGGACGGCGTCGCGCTCGGCCACGAGCTCGGCGACGGAGGCGTCGATGCGCTCGCGCGAGAACGCGTCGATCGGCAGGTCCGGCACGATTGCCCACGAGCCGTCTACCGAACGCACGGGGAACGACGACACCAGCCCCTCGGGCACGCCGTACGAGCCGTCCGAGACGACGCCCGCGCTGGTCCAGCGGTCCCCGGTGCCGGTGACCCAGTCGTGCACGTGGTCGATGGCGGCGCTCGCCGCGGAGGCCGCAGACGACGAGCCGCGCACCTCGATGACCTCGGCCCCGCGCTTGGCGACCCGGGGGATGTACTCCTCGGCGAGCCAGCGCTCGTCCACCAGCTCGGTGGCCGGGCGCCCATCCACCGTCGCATGCGTCAGGTCGGGATACTGGCTGGCCGAGTGGTTGCCCCACACGATGACCCCGTCGATCGAGCGCACGCGCACGTGCAGGTGACGCGCGAGCTGCGCGACGGCGCGGTTGTGGTCGAGGCGGGTCATCGCGGTGAACCGTTGCGGCGGAACGTCGGGCGCGTGCGCGGCGGCGATGAGCGCGTTGGTGTTCGCCGGGTTGCCCACGACGAGCACGCGCACATCGGATGCCGCACCCGCGTTGATCGCTTCGCCCTGCGGCCCGAAGATCGCGCCGTTGGCCTCCAGCAGATCGCTGCGTTCCATCCCCGGTCCACGCGGGCGCGCCCCCACGAGCAGCGCGACGTTGACGCCGTCGAACGCGACGCGGGCGTCGTCGGTCACGTCGATGCCGTGGAGCAGCGGGTAGGCGCCGTCCTCGAGCTCTAGCGCGGTGCCCTCGGCCGACCGCAGGCCGGCGGGGATCTCCAGCAGCCGGAGGTGGACGGGGGTGTCCCGCCCGAGCAGTTGCCCCGAGGCGATGCGGAAGAGCAGCGCGTAGCCGATCTGCCCGCCCGCCCCGGTCACAGTCACGTTCACAGGGGTGGTGGATGCGCTCACGCCGCCGAGCCTAGACCGCGCCGTCCGCCCGCGGGCCACCCCGATCGCGGCGTACGGTGTGCGGCATGACGTTCGATCCGAATGCCGACATCAGCGGCGGCCGGGTGCGCCGCCGCGGCCGCACCGCAGGAATCGCGACCGGTGGGGTGGGGCTCGGCGCCATCGCCATCTTCCTGGTCGCCCAGTTGCTGGGAGTGGACCTCACGGGCCTCGTCGGAGGACAGGACGCGGGCAGCAGCACCCAGCAGATCGGCACCGGCGACCAGGCCGTCGACTGCAAGACAGGCGCCGAGGCGAACGCCAGCGTCGACTGCCGGATGCAGGGGGCAGCGGCATCGCTGGAGACCTACTGGTCGAAGGAGCTCCCACAGCTCGGCGGAAACTACTCGTCGCCGGAGTTCGTGCTGTTCACCGATCAGACCGGCACGGCCTGCGGTTCGGCGACCAGCGCGGTCGGCCCGTTCTACTGCCCGCCCGACCGCACACTGTACGTCGACACCGGCTTCTTCGACGAGCTGCGGTCCCGGTTTGGCGCGAGCGGCGGTCCGCTCGCGGAGATGTACGTGGTGGCGCACGAGTGGGGGCACCACATCCAGAACATCGGCGGCATCATGGAGCAGCACTCGGGACGTGAGACCGGTCCGACCTCCGACAGCGTGCGCACCGAGCTGCAGGCCGACTGCTTCGCCGGCAGTTGGGCGGGGGCGGCATCAACGACCGCCGACGAGAACGGGCGGCCGTTCCTGGAGCCGATCACCGACGCGCAGATCAAGGATGCTTTGAGCGCTGCTGCGGCGGTGGGCGACGACCGCATCCAGCAGGCATCGACCGGCCGCGTCGACCCCGAAGGATGGACGCACGGATCGGCCGAGCAGCGGCAACGGTGGTTCACGACCGGGTACCGTCAGGGCGCAGGCGCGTGCGACACGTTCTCGGTCGAAGGCTCACGCCTGTGATGACCGGCGCCGTCTGACGCTAGCCTCAACCCATGCGGACCCTGTATCCCGAGATCGAGCCCTACGACAGCGGCATGCTGGATGTGGGCGACGGCCAGCAGTTGTACTGGGAGACCAGCGGCAATCCGGACGGGAAACCGGTCGTCTTCCTGCACGGCGGCCCGGGTGGCGCGACCGCCCCTGCGCACCGCCGGCTGTTCGATCCCGAGCGCTACCGCATCGTGCTGTTCGATCAGCGAATGTGCGGCCGGAGCCTCCCGCACGCCAGCGAGCCGGCCGCCGATCTGTCGGTGAATACGACGTGGCACCTGGTGGAGGACATCGAGCGCCTCCGCGAGCACCTGGGTGTGGAGCGCTGGCAGGTGTTCGGCGGCTCGTGGGGCAGCACGCTGGCGCTCGCGTATGCGGAGACGCATCCGGAGCAGGTGACCGAGCTGGTGCTCCGCGGCATCTTCACGCTCCGGGCGCAGGAGCTCGACTGGTTCTACGAAGGCGGCGCGGCGGCGCTGTTCCCGGACCTGTGGGAGGGGTTCCTCGAGCCGGTCCCTGCGGAGGAGCGCTCGCACCTGATGCGGGCGTACCACCGGCTGCTGACGGACCCCGACCCCGCGGTGCACGAGCCGGCCGCGGTGGCCTGGTCGCGCTGGGAGTCCTCGACGATCACGCTGCTCCCGCGCCCCGACCTGGTAGAGACGTTCACGCAAGGCCAGTACGCGGTCGCGTTCGCGCGCATCGAGAACCACTTCTTCATCAACGGCGGCTGGTTCGAGGAGGGGCAGCTGATCCGTGACGCGCCGACGCTCGCCGGCATCCCGACGGTCATCGTGCAGGGTCGCTACGACGTGTGCACGCCGCCGATGACGGCCTGGGACCTCCACAGGGCGCTCCCGGAGGCGGAGCTGCGCATGATCCCCGATGCGGGGCACGCGTTCGACGAGCCGGGCATTCTGGATGCGCTGGTGGAGGCGACGGACCGGTTCGCCGAGGGTGCGGCCGGCTAGCGGGTCAACCCGCGAGGACCGCGAGCGCCTTCCGCAGCTGCGTGGATGACGTGGTCATCGTGTACGGGAAGTACACGACCTCGACGCCCACGGCCGCGAACTCGCGCTCGAGGCGCAGACCCTTCTCGGTGCCGCGCCAGTCGTCGCCCTTGAAGAAGACGTCGAACTGCAGCTCGCGCCACGTGTCCAGCTTGTCGGGGACGGTCTCGGCGACCGCCTCGTCGACGTACTCGATGCTGCTCACGATCTCCAGGCGCTCCGCCAGGGGGATCACCGGGCTGATGCCCTTGGTGAGCTCCAGCATCTCGTCGGAGACGACGCCCGCGATCAGGTAGTCGCACTGGCTCTTGGCGTGCTTCAGGATGTTCAGGTGTCCGATATGGAACAGATCGAACGCTCCTGCGGCGTAGCCGACACGTCGGGTCACGGGCTTCCCCCCTCGGGTTGAGTTATCCTCACCTATTCTGTCGGATTAGTGAGGATTTGTCACCACGAGGTTTCCGGGGCCGTGCGGACCGCCCGGCGCGGCCTGTCAGGCCGCCTGCGACGCCCCCAAAAGAAGGGGCGCAATGCGTCCCACCAGGGGTTCTATCTGACCGAGCGCAGCGCGATACGCCGCGTTGCCCCGGCCGTACGGGTCGAGGATGTCGCCTTCGTCGTAGCCGCGCCGGGTCGCTGCGCCGAGCGAGCGGACCCGCAGCCCGGGCCGATGCGCCGCCGCCCACGCCACCAGCTCCCGGAGTTCCAGACCGGCCGGTGCGCCGGCGATCGCGTCCGCGAACTCGGTCATCGTGAACGCGCGCCGCACCACCCGCGGCTCGTGCTCGGTGACCCACGCCAGATGCTGCTGCGTGGCCGTCAGAACGAGGTCCGCTTCGGCCAGAATCCCTCTGTTCGCCTGGCGAGCGGCGAAGTCGGCGACGTCGATGCCGCGCTCTTCCAGCAGCAGGTCCATCGGGGGGTTCACCGGCCAGCCGACCTCGGCGTGCGTGCCGACGGATCGGACGTCGAACCGGCTGTCGGGACGGAGCGCGTCAGCGAGCAGGAACTCCATCGCGGGTGAACGGCAGATGTTGCCGGTGCACACGGTGAGGATGCGGAAGGGGCCGGATTCGGGCATGGAACCATTCTCCCGGAAACCTCACATCCTCATCCGGGAGTTCGCCGCTGAGGCGCTGGGCCACCCGAATGGGGGGTGTCGGATCCATGGAGAAGATCAGGTACGTGAGGTAAACTCAGTGATTTTGTTCGCCATTCCGCCGAACCTCGTGTTAGCGTCTCTCCAATCCGCGCAGAAGGCCTGGTCTCACCTCTGTGTTTTTCTGTTCGCGAACTATCAGTATTGGAAGACAGTCCATGGTCCGCAAGGCCAGACACCGCCTCACCAACACCGCAAAGTCCCCCGCCCCCCGAATCTCACCCCGCAACATCCTGGTCGCCTCGACCTCGACACTGGCCATCGCCGGTCTCGCGGTCGTCGGCCTGCCGGCGATCACTGCGTCTGCTGCACCCTCCAACTACGTTGTCGGGACCCCCCTGGTCTCCGACGACTTCTCGCGCGTCATGGCGAGTGGATGGGGCAGCGCGCCGATCGGCGGCGCCTACAAGACGTCCGGCGCTTCGGCCTTCTCGGCCACCGGAAGCGCAGGCAGCATGGCGCTTCCGCGTCCCGGCACCTCGCTGACCGCGGCTCTGCCGTCGGTCACGGCCGCCGATGTCACGACGTCGGCGACGATCGACATTCCGCGCCTGCCCACCGGCGGGAACGGCCTCTTCGCAGGCGTCCAGACCCGCGTCTCCGGCGGCTCGTATTATCAGGCCAACGTCCGCGTGAACGCGGGCGGCGTCCTGACGCTGACGATCCTCCGGATCAACGGCTCCACCGCCGACCAGACAACGGTCGGCAAGGAGATCCGCGTCGCGACCGGCCTGAAGGCGGGCGCCTCCGTGCGCCTCGAGTTCCAGGCGACCGGGTCCAACCCCGTCCACCTGCAGGCGCGTGCCTGGCTCGACGGCCAGAGCACTCCGAACTGGCAGGCCGTCGCCGACGACTCCAGCGCGAAGCGTCTCACCGCGTCCGGCACGCTTGCCGCGTGGTCGTACGTCTCCGGGTCGACGGCCGCAGAGCCGGTCGCCTTCGACTCCCTGACCGCGGCGACGCTGAAGCCGGTCGACCAGACGCCGACCCCGACGCCGACCCCCACGACGCCGCCGACGCAGACGCCCACGCCGACGCCGACCCCGACGCCGAGCCAGCCGGCAGAGCCGACTCAGCCGACGCCGCCGGTCACCGACCCGACGCCGACCGATCCGGCCCCGGCGGGCGACCCGAGCATCGACACCTCCGGTACGCGGTTCGCGACCGGGGCTGCGGCCATCGGCACGACCTCGTACCCGGTGCCCTCGGGCGCCATCCTGGTCGCTCCGAACGGTTCGGATAGCGCGGCCGGCAACGCATCGGCCCCGTTCCGCACCGTCCAGCACGCGATCGACGCGGCGCCCAACGGCGCCACGATCGTGCTCCGTGCCGGGAACTACCACGAGTCGTTGACGGTCCCTGGTAACAAGAAGCTGACCATCCAGTCGTACCCGAAGGAGGCCGCGTACCTCGACGGCAGCTCCGTCGTGAGCGGCTGGGCGCAGAGCGGCTCGACCTGGGTCGCCGGCAACTGGAACCACGTCTTCGACTCGAGCCCCACGTACGACCGGGGATCGGGCGACAGCTCCACCCCGGGCTGGCAGTGGCTGAACTCGTCGTACCCGATGGCCGCCCACCCCGACCAGGTGTGGATCGGCTCGGCCGCGCAGCAGCAGGTGGCGAGCCGTTCGCAGGTTCGCGCCGGCACGTTCTTCTACGACACCGGCGCCAAGCAGCTCGTGCTCGGCACCAACCCGGGCGGCCAGCAGGTGCGCGCCAGTGACCTCCAGAAGGCCATCAGCGTCGGATCCGCCGGCTTCACGCTCAAGGGCGTCGGCGTCCGCCGCTACGCTCCCTCGGTGCCCGACATGGGCACGGTGACGGCGTACAAGGGCGGCGCGCTGTTCGAGAACGTCGCGTTCACGGACAACGCCACGACCGGCGTCTCGCTCGGCGGCGACGGCAACACGCTGCGTTCGGTCACGGCCGCCCGCAACGGTCTGCTCGGTGTGCACGCCAACGGCTCCGACCACCTGACCCTCGACCACGTGCTGGCCGCGGGGAACAACGCGGAGCACTTCAACACCTCGCCCGTCTCGGGCGGCGTGAAGATCACCCGGTCGCGCATCATCGATGTCCGCAACAGTGCGTTCGTGCGCAACCAGTCGCACGGCCTGTGGATGGACGAGTCCGTGTACGGCATGACCATCTCGCACAACGACTCCATCGGCAACGCCGGCAACGGCATCGTGCTGGAGATCTCGGCGAACGCGTCCCTCGTGGACAACGTGTCGTCGCGCAACACCTCCGCCGGCATCAAGCTGAATGACATCAGCAACGCCAAGGTCTGGAACAACACGCTGAGCGACAACGCCCGGAACCTGGACATCACCCAGGACTCGCGGCGCGGGAACAACGCGTCGGACGCCGGCCACGACCCGCGGCAGGCGTTCCCGGACCCGACGATGACCTGGATCACCGGTCCCACCACGATCCGGAACAACATCATCTCCGGTGGCTCGGGCAACTGCCTGCTCTGCGTCGAGGACTACTCCCACCAGTACTCGGCCGAGCGCCTGCAGGTGTCCAGCGACTACAACGTGTACCGCCGCACCTCCGCATCCTCGCCCAACTGGGCGGTGATCTGGTCCCGCGGCGCCGCCGACCCGGCCGTGTACACGACCTTCGCGGCGTTCACGGCGGCCACCGGTCAGGAGGCGCACTCGACGGTCAACGAGAACGCACCGTCGCTCGCACCGTCCCAGCTGCTGGCGTCGGTGACGGGCGCGGCCACCGGACTTCCGGCGGACCTCGCGTCGCTCATCGGCAAGCCGGCCGGATCCGTCCACGTCGGCGCCTGGTGATCACTCGCTGATCACCGGGTGACCGGATCTCCGGTCGTCTCTACAGCACGTCCCCTCGGCCGTCGCCGGGCACTTCAGCCCGGCGGCGGCCGAGGTCGTGTGTGACGTACCAGAGGTTCGGGATCACCTGGCAGAGGGCGACGCTGATGGCGGAGCCGACGATGGGACCGCCCGCGCCGATGACGCCGATCAGCCACCACGACAGCACGAGGTTGAGCGGCACGCTGGCAAGGATCGGCCACACCTGGAACGTGAGCCCGCGCTTGTCTGTCATGTACATGCCGGCCGGGTACTTCGCGGCCTGCAGGGCGACGAACACGACGAACCCGCCGACCAGCCACGGGTCGAGGGTGAAGCGGTCGCCCGCGATGAAGTGGGTGAGGTACGGCGAGATCGCCGCGAGCACGAGGCCGAGGCCCAGGCCGCCGGCGAGGAACCACAGCGTCGGCTTCATCGGCGACTCGATGCGCGACTCCGAGCGCGCCTTCGCGTAGATCGGCCAGAGCGCGATGCCCGCCGCGGCGATCGTCTGCACGACCAGGCCGAAGAGCTGGGATGCGAGGTTGTACTGCGCGAGCTCGGTGCCGGTGGTGAGGTGGCTGAGCAGCAGCCGGTCGGTCTGCATCGCGATCGGGAGCGCGACCATCTGCACGAGCATCGGCCAGGCGACGCCCATGGCCGGGACTCCGGGATAGCGCCGTGGGAACGGCACCTCGCGGAGCGCCTTCCCGATCTGCGGGCGGATCATGCGCGCTGCGAGCAGGAGGCAGATGAACGACGCCAGTCCGTTCGCGATGTAGGAGAGCACCGCGAGGAAGCTCCCGGCCGGCGCCGACAGGGCGACGAGGGTGGCGAGGCCGAGGAACATCGCTGGAGCGACGACCGCCTGGCTGGCGGTCTGCATGCTGGTGCGGCCGAGGCCGACGAGCACGCGCGAGCCGACCGTCAGGGGCAGGACGAGCGCGAACGTCCCGAGGCAGAGGAACGCCGCGAGGCTGCCGCCGTCGGGCAGCAGGGCGCCGCCCAGGATGACCGGCCACCAGCCGAGGACGGAGATCACGATGCCGACGCCGACGATCGCGGCAGCGGAGGTGAGCAGGATGCGGAACGCCGTCACGATGGTGCTCCGCACCAGGCGGTCGGATGCCGGCTTGTCGGATCCCGCGACGGCGTTGATGACGACCGCCGCGATCCCGAGGTCGGCGAACGGCAGCAGCGCGGGCAGTGCGGCCAGCAGGCCGTACTGCGCATAGGCGTCGGTGCCGAAGTTCTGGATGATGAGCCGGCTGTTCACGATGCCGATCAGGCCCGACAGGCCCATGACGACGACCTTGATGACGGCCGTCGAGCCGACGGCGCGCACCATCCCGTGCTTGCGTGGAGCCTTGATTGTGGTCATGCGGTCGGCCGGTCGTCGAAGAGCGCGCGGCCGGCGGCGATGCGACCGTCGACCCGCGGCAGCGCCGAACGGATGTCCGCCGCGCTGCGGTGACGGCCGAGGGCGGCATCCACCCCGTCGGCGATCCGCGCGGCGTCGGCGTCGCCGGGGAGGACGAGGTGGCCGGCATCGATGAGGAACTCGGCGATGCCGGTCTCGGAGGTGGTGATCACCTCGCAGCCGTGGGCGAGCGCCTCCACCAGCGGCAGGCCGATCTGCTCGCGCCAGCCGCCGACGCGGCGGGAGGGCAGCACGAGCACGTGCGCGCGCAACAGTTCGGTGTGGATGACGTCGCGGGGCGGGTCGACGATCAGCCGGATGGACGGGTCCTCCGCTGCGGCGGCCTCCGCCTGCTCCAGCATCCCGCCCGACCCGATGAGGGTCAGCGTTGCGCCTTCACGCCGCGAGCGGATCGCGGGCCAGGCGGCGAGCACGTCGCCGAAGCCCTTGCGCGGCGAGAACGAGCCGAGGAAGACGACGCCGTCGGGGTCGCGCAGCACCGTCCGTCCCTCGTCGCAGTGGCACGGGCTGGGCAGCGCTTCGACCGTCAGCTGGCGCCGGGGGCGGCGGGCGAACCGCTCGCCGTAGAGGTCGCGGGCGCCCGGAGTGCCGTAGACCACGGTGTCGAGCCGGTGCCAGATGTAGGAGGAGAGCATCCGCTCGAGGGTGCGACGGATGCGGCTGCGCAGGCGCGGCGGGCGGGCGGCGAACGGGTCGAGGTTCTCGATCGCGTAGGTCGCGACCTGGGCGCGCGGGGCTCCGAAGAGGCGCTTCAGTCCGAGCGCGGCGAGCATCGCGGCCGTGCGGGGGAGGGAGTCCAGGTACAGCGGCTCGTCCACCTCGACGCGGGTGATCCGGCTGCGCAGGGCGAGTCGTGCGGCGCCGAGGGTGCCCGCCTGAGCGAGCTCGATCCCGGTCGCGAGCTGCGGGTCGAAGTCGTACCGCTTGACGCGGTACACGATGGCCGCGGGGTCGAGTTCGTGCGCGCGTTCGAGGTGCACGCTGCGCACCTGGTCGTACAGTCGCACGTGCTGGTGATGAAGGGTTGGCGCTTCAGTCGCCACGGGCCGCTCCGGGTCTGCTCGGGGCCGTCGAGTCGGGTGTCGGGCCTCTTGAGCCGAGTTTAGGGAGCCCGGCGTCAAATAACGAGACATTCTCACAAATGCACCCAGTCTTGGGGGTGAGTGCTGGCTCTGGATGCGTACCGCCCCTAAAGTTGGTCGCACCATGACCGAGCCCGAGCGAATCGTCGTCCAGCAGTCCTTCCCCGATCCACGGCCCACGACCAACCCGTACATCGTGATGCTGCGTGACGCCCTCGCGGCGACGCCCGGGCTCGAAGTGCGCACGTTCTCCTGGAAGCGCGCGCTGCTGGGCCGGTACGACGTGTTCCACGCGCACTGGCCCGAGATCCTGGTCGCGGGGCAGAGCCCGCTGAAGGCCCTGGTCCGGCAGGGGCTGACGGCCGTGCTCCTCCTCAAGCTGCGACTGACGCGCACGCCGATCGTCCGGACCGTGCACAACCTGCACCTGCCCGAGGGCATCTCCCGCCGCGAGCGTGCCCTCCTGCGCTGGTTCGACCGGTGGACGGCACTGCGCATCCGGCTCAACCCGACGACGCCGTTCCCGGCGGACGCGGCCTATGAGACGATCCTGCACGGCGACTACCGGGAGTGGTTCGGCCGCTATCCGAGGCCCGGACGCGAGCGCGGCCGTCTCGGCTACTTCGGCCTCATCCGCCGGTATAAGGGAGTGGAGCAGCTGCTCGAGGTCTTCGCGCAGACGCCGGGGGACGATCTGCGGCTGACCGTCGCGGGCAAGCCGTCCAGCGACGAGCTCGCGGCGACCGTCCGCGAGCTCGCCGACCACGATCCGCGGGTGCGGGTGCAGCTGGCCTTCCTGCAGGATGCGGAACTCGCCGACGTGGTCGGCCGTAGCGAGCTGATCGTGCTTCCGTACCGCGACATGCACAACTCCGGCGGAGTGCTGACCGCGCTCTCGCTCGACCGGCCGGTGCTCGTGCCGGACAACGAGACGACCGCCGCGCTCGCCGACGAGGTCGGACAGCAGTGGGTGCAGCGCTATGCGGAGCTGACGCCGGAGGTGCTCCGGGATGCGGTAGAGCGGGCGGCCGGCGTCGACGGGCACCCGGACCTGAGCGCCCGCTCGTGGTCCGACACCGGGCCGCAGCACGAGGCCGCATACCGGCGGGCGATCGCGCTGGTGCGGCGCCGTCGCGGTGCTGCGCAGGCCGCGGCACGCGAGCCGATCAGCTCCTGAAGCGCGCCTCCCGGACGAGCCGTCCGTTCGCCGCCGCTTCTCCGAGTGAAGTGAAGCGCAGGCCGCGGGCCGCGTAGCCCGCGGTCACCTGGGCCAGCAGGACGCCGTGGTCCAGGCGCGGAGCCGGGCCGTCGTCGACCCCGTCTACCGCGTCGGCGTGACCGTCGTGGCCGAGGATGATCGCGCCCCGGTCCGCGGCCAGTGCCAGGCGCATCCGCTCGTCATGCGGGGCGTCGCGCCAGTCGGCGAGGGTCGGTCCCCACAGCACCGGCTCCATCCCGGCTGCCTTCACGGCGCGCCAGGAGCGGAGGCTCTGAGCGCCGTACGGCGGACGGAACCAGCGGATGTGCCGCCCCGTCAAGTCTTCGAGCTCTGCTCGGGAGTCGCGCATCCGGCCGGAGAGGGTCTCCGGCGGCACGGTCGTCAGCCGGCGATGATCGGGTCCGTGCAGGGCGACCTCATGACCCGCCCCCAGGATGTCGTCGAGGAGTCCCGGGTCGCGCCGGGTCCGCGTCAGCAGCACGAAGAAGGTCGCGGTCGCTCCGGCATCCGCCAGCGCTTGAAGCACGCCGGCCGTGCGGAAGGACGGCCCGTCATCGAACGTCGCCACGACGACCGGCTCCTCGGTGCGGACGCGCATCACCGAACCGAACGGGCCGCCGACGCGACGGACGAAGGCGACCGCCCGGTCTCTCGCGCTCACGCCTGAGGCCCGTCGGTCGGGCGCGCGTACTCCTGGTAGACGCCGCCGAACGCCGCCCACACCATCCCGGCGCCGCGGTACGCCGCACGGGAGCCGCGAGCCTGATGGCCGGGGGAGCGCAGCAGGAGTCCGACGGCCGTGCGGGCGACGCCGAGCACGACGCGACCGGCACCCCCGACCGCGGCGCGGACCCGCGCGAGCAGGGTGCCGACCGGGCCGGATGCCAGCCGGACAGTGACGACGGCGGCCGAGTTGCCGTGGCTCCAGGCGCGGCGGAGCACCCAGCGGCGGCTGATGCGCGCGGCCGGGACGAGGTCGGTGATCACGGACTCGTTGCACCAGACCATCCGGTAGCCGGCGCGGGCGAGCTGCCTGCTGAACAGGGTGTCCTCGCCGCCGCTCAGCCCGAGGTCGAGCGCGAACCGCAGACCGCTCTCGCGCACCTGGTCGAGGTCGAGGAGCAGGTTGCCGGCGGCGGCGACGCTCAGCGGGGTGCCGGTCGGCAGGGAGCGGCGCACGAAGAAGCGGCCCTCCTCAATCCACCGGCCGGGCGGACGCTCGAACTCGGCGACGACGCGGCCTGCGACCAGTGCCGGCTCCGAGATGCGCCAGACGCGGATCAGCTCGTGCAGCCAGCCGGGATGCGGGTGCTCGTCGTCGTCGATGAAGGCGAGCAGCCGTGAGCCGGCGCTCTCGTCGAGCGCACGGTTGCGGGCGGCGGCGATGCCGGGATGCGGCTCGACGACGTAGCGGACGCCCGCCTCCTCGGCGGCGACTCGACCGCTCGCACCAGGGTCGTTGTCGATCACCAGGACCGAGGTCTCCGTGGCGCCCGTCGCATCCACTTCGTCCGCCTGGGCGCGCAGCATCGGCAGCAGGACGCGCAGCTCGTCGGGACGGTGGAACGTCGGCACGGCGATCGTCACGGGCAGGCGCTGGTCGGTCATCGAGTACCGGTCCTCGGGTCGGGTGGCGGAGTCACCATGCTCACACAGGTATAGGCTTCACGCCAGCGCCCGGGACGGGGGCGGCCGGACGAGGGGAGCAGGATGACGTTCGACGGGCTCGCCGTTATCGTCGTCGGCTACGGCTCGTCGCGGCTGCTCGAACAGAACCTCGCGCCGCTGACCCGCCGGCTGGACGGGGCGCGCACCATCGTCGTCGACAACCGGACGACCGACGAGGAGCGTCAGGCGATGCGCCGCCTCTCCGCCGCGGAGGGCTGGGAGCTCGTCGAGCCGGACGGTAACCTCGGCTTCGGGCTCGGGATGAATGCGGGAGCCGAACGCGCGCTGGCGCAAGGCGCCACCCACCTGCTCCTGCTCAACCCGGACGCCACCATCGAACCGGCCGACGTCGAGACCCTGCGGGCTACGGCAGGCGACGAGCCGTTCGCGCTACTGGCGCCGCGCATCCTGCGCCCCGACGGTACGGTCTGGTTCGACGGCTCGGACCTGCACCTGAAGGATGGACGCATCACAGCGTCCCGCAAGCGCGAGCAGCTGGGGCTGACCGACGTCGAGCAGTGGCTGAGCGGCGCCTGCCTGCTCGTCACCGCGGAGCTGTGGCGAGCGATCGACGGCTTCGGCGACGGCTACTTCCTGTACTGGGAGGATGTCGAGCTCTCGTACCGGGCACGCCGCGCCGGCGGACGCGTCGAGGTGGTGCCCGAGGCGACGGCGGTCCATGCCGAGGGCGGCACGCAGGGCGACGGCCATGCGTCGAGCGGCGAGGCCAAGTCGAGCACCTACTACTACTTCAACATCCGCAACCGGCTGGTGTTCGCATCCCGAAACCTCGACCGGGATGCGGTGAAGCGCTGGAGGCGTGCCTCGCTGCCGATCGCGTGGGAGGTGCTGCTGCAGGGCGGGAGGCGCCAGTTCCTGCGCTCGCCGGCGCCGTTGTGGGCGGCGTTCCGAGGGGTCCGCGACGGTCTCCGGGCCGCGCGAAACAGCACATCCCGGTGAACGCCCCCCGAAAAGGGGAGCAACAATTGAGGATTTCTCGTCATAGACTGTGAGGGCAACAGAGACCCGACCCTGGTGCACACCGAAACCGAGATACGCGGAGACTCGCCCGCTGCCACGGTTCCGTTTCCGTCGTCGGGAATCGCCGTACCGACCGACGCGAACGAGAGAAGCCGATGCACACCAGGGGGAAGCGCTCAGGGGATGTGCTCAGCATCGCCATGGTGGGGACGCGGGGCGTGCCCGCCCGCTACGGCGGGTTCGAGACGGCCATCGAAGAAGTGGGCTCCCGCCTCGCCGAACGCGGACACCGCGTCGTCGTCTACTGCCGCCCGACTGCCGACGACGGTGATCGCCCCGCCGAGTACCGCGGGATGGAACTCGTCCACAAGGGCGCCCTGCACCGCCGGTCGCTCGAGACCCTCAGCCACACCGGCCTCTCCGTCGCGCACCTGCTGCGTCACCGGACGGACGCCGCCCTCGTCTTCAACGCCGCCAACTCCCCGTACCTCCCGCTGATCCGCGCGGCGCGCATCCCGGTCGCCACTCACGTCGACGGCCTCGAATGGAAGCGCGACAAGTGGAAGGGCACCGGTCGCCGCTACTACCGGCTCGCGGAGTCGGCCGCCGTGCGCTGGTCCGACGGCCTCATCGCCGACGCCCAGGGCATCGCCGATTACTACCGCGACGAGTTCCACGCGGAGACCCGGCTGATCGCCTACGGCGCTCCGCGGGTCGCCGACGAGTCCGACCTTCTCGAAGGCCTTGGACTGCGGCCGCAGGGATACCACCTGCTGGTCGCCCGCTTCGAACCCGAGAACCACGTGCACACCATCGTCGACGGATACCGCCGCAGCGGCGCGACCCGTCCGCTCATCGTCGTCGGTTCCGCGCCCTACGCTGACGCGTACACCGCCCAGGTGCACGCGCTCGCCGACGACCGCGTCCGCTTCCTCGGCGGAGTGTGGGACCAGCGCCTGCTCGACCAGTTGTACGCGAACGCCTTCAGCTACCTGCACGGCCACTCGGTCGGCGGCACCAACCCGTCCCTCCTCCGCGCGATCGGGGCCGGAGCGCCGACGCTCGCCTACGACGTGGTCTTCAACCGCGAGGTGCTGGGAGCCGCAGGCGGCTACTTCACCACGGAGGACGACGCCGCGCGTGTGATCGAGAGGTCCGAGGCCGACCCGGCCGGGCATCCCGCCCGCCGCGAGGCCACCCGGCAGCGCGCCGCCGCCTACGACTGGGACGACGTCGCCGACAAGTACGAAGCCCTCTGCCGAGACCTCGCCGACGGCGTGCAGGTCCGCTCCCGGCGCCCGTTCACCGCGCAGCGTATCGGCGCCGAGCGACCGCGGCTGACCGGAGAGGCGGTGGAGTCATGACCGGCGACACCGTCGACGGCGCGACCGCCCGCGAATCCTACGGCTCGGTGCTGCGACGGCTCGCCGCCGCCCAGAAGCCTGCCGCCCGCAGCGCGCCGGCGTACTCCCGGTTCGTCAACAGGAGGCTCGGGCGCTACCTCACCGCGTGGGCGTTCCGTGCCGGACTCACGCCCAACGCCGTCACCGCCATCAGCGCGGTGTGGACATTCGCTGCGCTCATCCTGCTCGTCGTCTTCCCACCGTCGTGGATCCTCGGCATCGGTGTGGCGATCATGCTGCTCGTCGGCTACGCCTTCGACAGCGCCGACGGCCAGCTCTCCCGCCTGACCGGGCGCAGCAGCCCCGCCGGGGAGTGGCTCGACCACATGGTGGATGCCACCAAGGTCGTCAGCATGCCGCTGGCGCTCGGTCTCGGCTTCTACCTCCACTCGTCGACCCCGGTCGCGTGGCTGATCGTCCCGCTGATCTCGACCATCGTCTCGTCGGTGCTGTTCTTCGGCATGATCCTGACCGAGCAGCTCCGCCGGCAGCACGGCCGGGTCTCCCTCGCCACCGACGCCCCCGGGCGACCGTCCTGGATGCGCGCGGTGCTCGTCCTCCCGATGGACTACGGCGTGCTGTGCCTGTCCTTCGTCCTGCTGGGCTGGCTGCCCGGTTTCCTCGTCCTCTACACCCTCATCGTCCTCGCGACGACGCTCTTCCTGTTCGCCGCAGCAGTCAGCTGGTTCCGCGAACTCCGCTCCGAAGGAGACCGGCCATGACATCCGACGACCAGACCCAGAAGCTGCCCACCCCGGACGAGACGCCGGAGAAGAAGAGCGGATGGTCGCGCAAGCGCATCGGCCTCGTCGCGCTCGCCACTGTCGGCGGTCTCGCGATCATCGCCGCGATCGTCATCGCGTCCGTCTACACGTTCTCCCGCCCGGCCGGCGGTCCCGTCGCGAACGCGCTGAAGCCGGCCGCCTCCCAACTGCCGCACCCCAGCGACAGCGGAACGGCCGGCGCCACACCTGGCGCAACGCCCTCCGCCGGCGCGACCGACACGCCCGCGTCTCCTGCTCCGGCGAAACCCGGCGAGATAGATGCGCGCTTCGGCGGCGTCGTCGCCCAGACGGCCGAGGTGAAGCAGGACGTCAAGACGCCGTCCGGGCTCACCGCGAGCGTCGTCTCGGTCGAGTCGTACACCGCCACCGCGAAGCGCGCTGGCGAGGTCAGCGGACCCGCCGTCAAGGTGACGCTGCGCCTCACCAACGGCACCGGCGGCGCATTTCCCGTCTCGACGGCGGGCGTGAACGCCTACTACGGTTCGGGTACGACACCCGCATCGCCTGTCGCGAACGACCCGGCCGCGAAGCCGTTCACCGGATCACTTGCGCCGGGCGCATCCACGACCGCTGTGTACGTCTTCACCGTTCCTGCGGACCAGGATGCGAAGGTCACCGTAACCTTGAGCGATCAGGCGGGCGCAAAGCTCGTGGTGTTCCAGTGATCGCTCCGGCGACCGGCGAGGAGAGACGATGAACTCGAAGCAGTACGCGCAGGCGTTCCGCCGGTTCTGGTACGTCGTCGTCATCGCCACGATCGCCGGGGCGCTCCTCGGGTTCGGGCTGTCGCAGCTCGCCACCAAGAGCTACACGGCGACCTCCGGTCTCTACTTCTCGCTCAACTTCGGCGGCTCGGCCAACGACCTGAGCCAGGGCTCCACCTACACGCAGAACCAGATGCTGTCCTTCGCGCAGCTGGCCGAATCGCCCGTGGTGCTGAAGCCCGTCGTCGACCAGCTCGACCTGTCCATCTCGCCCGGCCAGCTCGCCGACGCGATCTCGGTGAGTACGCCGCAGAACACCGTCATCCTCGAGCTCGCGGTGACGGACACGAACCCTAAGAAAGCCGCCGACATCGCGAACGCGGTGGCCGCGAGCCTGTCGAGCACGGTGGAGCAGATCGCGCCAAAGACCGCGCAGGGCGCTGCCACTGTCTCCGTCCGCGTGATCGAGCATGCGTCGCCGCCGAAGTTCGCGTCGTCGCCGAACACGCGCCTCAACGTCCTCTCCGGTCTGCTGCTCGGGCTCATCGCAGGCGCGCTGATCGTCGTCCTCCGGGCGACCTTCGACACCGGCGTGCACAACGCCGAGACGGCCACAGAGGTCGCGAAGGCCCCGCTGGTCGGATCCATCCAGCGCGAGCGCAACAAGGACGGCGTCCCCGTGCTCGTCTCCGCACCGCTCTCCAACGCCGCGGAGGCCTACCGGCAGCTGCGCTCCAACCTGGAGTTCGTGACCCTCGGCTCTCCGACGCGGTCGTTCGTGATCACGTCGTCGATCCCCTCCGAGGGCAAGTCGCTGATCTCCTCCAACCTGGCGCTGGCACTGTCCGAGACAGGCCAGCGCGTCCTCCTCATCGACGCCGACCTGCGGCGCCCGACCATCGCGACATACACGACGCTGCCCGGCAACGCGGGTCTGACCTCGGTGCTCGCCGGCCGAGCGGACTTCGAGGATGTCGTGCAGCGCTGGGGCGCGGGCGACCTGGATGTGCTGGCCGCCGGCCCCATCCCGCCCAACCCGAGCGAGCTGCTCTCGTCGCGTGCGATGAGCGACCTGCTGGAGAAGCTGCGCGCGCGGTACGACGTGATCGTGATCGACACCGCGCCGCTCGGCTCGGTCGCCGACGCGTCCATCCTCGCCCGCCAGGTCGACGGCGCGCTCGTCGTCGTCGACCGCACCCGGGTGCGCAAGCAGCAGCTGGCGCAGACGGTGGACTCCCTGCAGAAGTCGGGAGCGGCCGTCCTGGGCATCGTGCTCAACCGCGTCGCCGCGGGCAAGGAGCGCAACGCGTACTACGTCGCCGAGCCGACGCAGCGGCGGCTCGGGCTTCCAGGGCGTAAGGGTGCGGCGGAAGGCGACAAGCCCTCGACCGGCACCGAGGGCGCCGAAGCGACCGGTACGGCCAAAGAGACCAGTGCCGCCAAGGCGACCAGTGGCGCCGACGAGACCGGTACTGCGGGCGACGCGGCCCACACGCACTCCGCATCCTGACCCTCATGGACTTCCTGAGCGGCGCCCTCGTCGACCGGATGCTGCTGCTGGCGGTGGCGGTGGGCGTCGCGGCGCTCGGGTTCCTGGTCCTCCGCCGCTCGCCGAAGCTCGCCGTCGCCACCTGGATCGTCGTGCTGTGCTTCGCGCCGATCTGGGCCGGCTTCGGCATCGGCTTCAACGGCAACTACTACCTGCCGCCGGCCTCCGCGGCCGCCTTCCTGGTGGTCGCCGCGCTGCTGCCGATCCGCCGCTTCCGGCTGAGCTGGATGGACGCGCTGATGACGCTGGTCGTCGTCGCCGCGCTGTGCTCCATCCTCGTCGGCAATGCGGGCATCGCGCTGGGCGCCGCGATCATTGTGGTCACCTACTTCGTGGCCGGCTACATCGTCGGCCGGGTGGCACCGCTGCGCGTCGACCCGGCGTGGGTGCACGGCGCGATCGCCGTGACCTTCACCATCGTCGCTGTGCTCGCCATCATCGAAGGCCTGACGCACTGGAACCCGTTCGTGCTTCTCAAGACCGGCAACTCCCTCTACTCGATCTGGGGAACCATCCAGGAGCGCGGTGGCGTTCCGCGCGCGGAGGGTGCGTTCGGCCACTCCATCGCCCTCGGTGCGAGTCTCGCGATGGCCGTGCCTCTCACGCTGGCGTCGCCGTTCCGGCTCTGGGTGCGCTGCCTGATGGTGCTGACCATGGTCGTGGCCACCGTCTACACCTTCAGCCGCATCGGCATGATCTCGGCCCTCCTGGGCGTCGCGCTGTCGGTGCTGTTCATGCGGGATGCGATCTCGCGCCGCGCACGCATCGCGATCACGACCGCCGTCGTCATCGTGTCCGCCGTGCTGTTCCCGCTGGTGTCGGCGGTCTTCGACGACGCCGGCTCGGAGGCCACCGAGAGCGCGGACTACCGCGGCGACCTGACGTCCCTGTTCGGGACGATGAACCTGGTGGGGGTCGCTCAGTCCGCGCAGAAGAACTCGGCGGGGTCGCTGTACTTCGGCAACTTCCGTTCGATCGACAGCCAGCTCATCCTGACCGGACTGACGAACGGGCTGATCGTGCTGATCGCCGTCGTCGTCGCGCTGGCGTTCGGCATCCTGCTCGTCATCCGCGGCAAGGCGTCGCCCGCGACGATCGCGCTGGTGGCGCAGATCCCGGCGTTCGCGACGGTGGCGCTGATCACCCAGTACTCGATCTTCGTGTGGTTCATCGCGGGCCTTGCGGCGACCACGCAGTTGGCGCCGGACTCCAGCCGTCTGCTCGTGCTCGGCCGGCCGCACCGGCGGCTGGAGCCGGCGGCGGCCGCCGCCGCCGGCCCGCCCGGTGCGGCGCCCGACCGTCCCTGACGCGCCCCCGCTCCTGAATACCGGCGCCGCATCGAAGGAGATCGGCTCCCGAATCTCCTACGAACCGCGGTGCGGAAGGAGATTCGTCACTCTAGCGTCCGAATCTCCTCCGAAACGCATCCCACCCTCCTGTATTCAGGACCGACCTGTATTCAGGACCGACCTGTATTCAGGACGAGGCGGAACCCGCGGCGATCGAGTGGTGACAGGATGTCGCCACTCGACGGGCGAAGCAGCAACGAGTCACCACTCAGCGGGATCGGAAGGGAGCGGTCTCGTCGGCAGCGTCCTACGCGCCGAACGGCCTCGCAACGGAGGAGACTCGGACGGGAACGCGACGAATCTCCTTCAGTACTGCCATTCGAAGGAGCACTGGCCACCGATCTCCTTCGTCGTGAGCCCGTCGGTCAAGCGATCGAGAGGTGACAGGATGTCGCCACTCGACGGGCGAAGCAGCAACGAGTCACCACTCGAGCACCAGCGGAGCGTGCGACGCAGCGTCAGCTGCGACGCGCGACCCCGCCCACGATCTCCGCGATGCGCTGCCGGTACGACTCGGGGCTGTGCTTGCGCTGGGCGTGCTCCACGTCCTCCTCGAGGAGGGCGGCGGCGGTGTCCCAGTCGGCGATGGTGCGCTCGAGCGCGTCCGCCAGAGAAGCGACGTCGCCCGGCTCGACGGTGACGGCCGTGTGGTACCCGTCCGTCGCCTCCAGGAGCCCGCTGGTGGCGCTCGCGATGACCGGGCGTCCGCTCAGGATGCCTTCCACCGCCGTGTTGCCGAACGGCTCGTCGGCGACCGAGGGGACGAGCACGACATCCCCCTTGCTGAGGTAGTCCCACACCGAGGACTGGAACCCGCGGAAGGACACCCGTGACTGGAGGCGCTTCGCCTCCACCTTGTCGCGGAGGTCGCGCTCGTACCATTCGTAGCCGGGGAAGACCGCGCCGACTAGGTCGAGGCGGGCCGGGACGCCGCGCGCTTCGAGCTCGGCGATCGCGTCGATCGCGACGTCGACGCCCTTGCGGGGCGACAGCCGGCCGACGTAGGTGACGCGCAGGTCGCCGTCGAGCTCCGTACGGGCCGGGTTGCGGCTCTCGGGTCCGGGGACGGCGTTGTAGACGATCTGGGTGCGCCGGCCGAGCGACGCGAACGCGCTCTCCAGGACACCGACGCTGAAGCGGCTGTTGGCGATGACGCCCTGCGCGAGCAGCAGCGGGGCCGAGAGGATGCGCTTGACGAGCCGCGAGGCCGTCGCCTCACCCTCGTGCACGTGGGCGACGACAGGCACGCCCGCCAGCCTGGCCAGTCCGATCCACAGGGGGATGGTGACCGTGTTCACGTACACCGCAGCCGGGCGTTCGCGGCGCAGCAGGGCGGCGCCTGCGATGATGCCCCGCGCGGTCGTCGCAGCGAACCGGGCGAAGCCGCGCGGCCGCAGGACGCTCTTGCGGAGCACCGGGGTGACGCACAGCTCGACCCGGGCCCCCCGCCGCCGGAGTTCGGCGACGAGGGGGCCATCGGCCGGGACGGCCACGAGGACGTCCCAGCCGTGGTCGAGCAGTCCGGTCACCGACTCGAGGAGCACCCGGTCGGAGCCGTACAGCTCCGAACCGGGGTGCGCCACGAGGATGGTGCGGCGAGACCTCCGCACCTGGGTCACGGTACCGGGACCACCGCGAAGTTGTCCCAGCGGGTGGTGACCGGGATGTCGGTCGCCGTGCCGGAGACGTACGTCCGCAGGCCTGTCGTACCGGCCACCTGGAGGGCGGCGGTGCTGTCGGTCGCGCTGAGCGTCCAGTTCGCCGGCTCCGTGCCGCTGGCGAGCCAGACCTTGGCGCGGACGGTGGTGGGCGAGGTGCCGAACACCTGGACCCGCACCTTCAGCTGGTCACCCGCGTTGACCGTGAGCCCGGCGATGTTGGCGGCGGTGAGGCTGGTGGAGCCCTGCAGCAACTGGAGCTGCACGGCGCCTCCCGCCTTCACCCAGACCCGGCCCTCGTAGTCGGCCGAGCCGACCATGCGGCCGATCGCCGAGTAGTAGATGCCGCCGCCGGTCGCCGCCTTGTCCGCGGAGATCGTCACCGTCACATCCGACCTGGTCGAGGTGACCGTGTTGAGGGTCGCCGTCTTCGTTGCGCCGGCCGCCGCCACCTGCTGGCCGAGGCCGTTGGTGGTGTTGAAGCTGGTCGCGCCGCCCGAGAGCGTCCACGCCCCGCCGATGTCGGCGGTGCCCCAGCCGTTCGCGGTGGTCCGCTCGAAGCCGTCCTGCGCGATCGCATTGGGTGCCGGTGCGGTGGCGGTGACGGGCTTGGTGGCCGTCCCGGTGCCGCCGCGGTTGTCCGTCACCGTCAGCGTGATCGTGTAGTTACCGGCCGCCGCGTAGGTGTGGCTCGCCGTTGCCCCGGTGCCGGTGGATCCGTCACCGAAGTTCCAGGCGTAGGAGGCGATGGTGCCGTCCGGGTCGGACGACGCTCCTCCGTTGACTGCGACTCCCAGGTTGGTGACCGTGGCCGTGAAGGACGCGGTCGGCAACTGGTTCGGCGGGACGGTGGTCGTGACCGGGTGCTGGACCGAGGTGGTCAGACCCTTGTTGTCGGTCACGGTCAGCGTCACGGTGAACGTGTCACCGGTGGCGTAGGCGTGGGTCGTGGTCGCTCCCGTTCCCGTCGCTCCGTCTCCGAAGTCCCAGGCGTAGGAGGCGATGGTGCCGTCCGGGTCGTTGGAGGCCGTGCCGTCGAACGAGGCCGACAGGTTGGTCACCGACGGGGTGAACGCGGCCACCGGGGCCTGGTTCGGCGGCGGAGCCTGCACGGTGATGTCGTGCGTGATGCTCACCGGGGTGCCCTTGTCGTCGGTCACCGTCAGCTTCACCGTGTACGGACCTGCAGCTGCGTAGCTGTGGGTCGCGGTCACGCCGGTCCCCGTCGCTCCGTCTCCGAAGTCCCAGGCGTAGGACGCGATGGTGCCGTCGGGGTCGGACGAGCCGGAGGCGTCGAACGAAGCATCCAGGAAGGTCGCGTTCGAGGTGAATGCGGCCACCGGGGGCTGGTTCGGAGGCGGTGCGGTCACCCCGACGTTCTGGGTGGTCGCGTTCGTCGCGCCCTGGTTGTCCGTCACCGTCAGCGTCACGGCGTAGACGCCGGTGCCGCCGTAGGTGTGGGATGCGGTCGCGCCGGTCCCCGTCGTGCCGTCTCCGAAGTCCCAGGCGTAGGACGCGATGGTGCCGTCCCCGTCCGTGGAGGCCGAGGCGTCCACGTTCACCGTGAGCACCGAGGTGTTCTGGGTGAACGAGGCGACCGGGGTCTGGTTCGGCAGGGTGCCGGTGGTCGCCAGGCTGTAGTGGTTGGCCACATCCTGAGCCGACAGCACCGTGGAGTACACCGCGGCCTCATCCAGCGTTCCGCTGAAGTACGGGCCGGTGGAACCCCAGGTGTTGTCGCCGCCGATGCGCCAGTAGCCGTTGTAGGCCTGGGCGCCGGTCTGCGGGTTGGTACCCACGAGCTGGCCGTCGATGTAGAGCTTCATGCCGTCGGCGCCCTGGGAGGCCACCACCTGGTGCCACTGGTTGTTGTTCAGCGGGTTCGGGGTGGTGATGGTGTTCGCCTGCCCGGTCCAGGTGCCGAACACGATGCGGCCGTCGTCCTGCATGTACACGTGACGGTCGTAGTTGCTCGACAGGCCGGTCTTGGCGTCACCGAACCCGATCAGCTTGCCGCCTCGGGTGGTGGAGGTCTTGAACCAGACCTCCTCCGTGTAGGTGCTCGGGTTGGCGAACTGCTGGTTGCTGGTGACGATGCCGCCACTCGAACCGTTGATGTTGGTGTTGAACCGGACCGCCTTGTCAGCGGTGCCCGGGAGCACGCCGGTCTGGTTCTTCGTGGTCGCGGTACCCGAGTAGGTGCCGTTGTTCGTGTAGGCGTCAGCGCTGTTCGCCGTCGATCCGCTGGTCTCGTCGAGACGCCAGAAGAGGTCCGGGTTGCCGTTGTACACCGCGGCGCCGTAGGCGTCGGCCGGGGCCGGCGCGAGGGGGGACGGGCGTCCGGAGGCGACGTACTGGTTCACGACCGTGGTGCGGTCGAGGACCGTCGGGTAGATCGCGACCTGCCCGATGCTGCCGGAGAAGAAGTTGCTCGACGGCTGGCTGGTCCAGCCCCCGATGTTGTCTCCGCCGACCCGCCAGTAGCCGGTGTAGCCCTGGCCGCTGGTGACATCGGTGCGGGAGCCGACCTGCTTGCCGTCGATGTACAGCCGCATGCCGTTCGCGCCGAGGGAGGCGGTCATCTGGTGCCACTGCCCGTCGTTGAGGCCGGCGGCGCTGTTCAGCGTCTGGACCGATCCCGGGTAGACACCGAAGTAGATGCGTCCGTTGTTGTCCATGTAGACGTGACGGTCGTAGCTGCCCGAGGTGCCGGTGTTGGCGTTGCCGAAGCCGATGATCTTGCCGCCGCTGGTGGTCGTGGTGTTGAACCACGCCGAGACGGTGAACGTGTCGGGCCCGGTGATCGCGGTGGGCGTGACGGCGAGGCTGGTGCTGCCGTTGAACGTGCTCGCCGTGACTCCGGCGATCGGTCCTGCCGCGCCCTGGGTGACCGCGGTCTCCTGCAGGTCGTTGAAGCCGATGTGGTCGAACGCGCTGGTGCCGCTCGCCTCATCCAGCGGCCAGTAGGAGGCTGCGCCCGCCTGCTTGACCGAGTCGGCGTAGGGTCCGCCGCTGCTGGTGGCCGCGACCGTGACCGCGTTGGTGTCACGCGAGGTGGTGTTGTTGAACGGGTCGAAGACCTTCACGTGGTAGATCGGGTGGCTGCCGGGAGTGAGGCCCTTGTCCGTGAAGCCGAGCATCGGCCGCGTGTAGAAGTTGGAACGCACCGTCGTCTGGTACACCGGCGTGGTGCCGGCGTCGCGGTACACCTTGTACGTCAGGTAGCCGTTGTCCATGTCGTAGGTGGCTGCAAAGCTGACGCGCACCTCACCGGCGTTGAACGACGCCGCGGTGGGGGTGAGCGGGATGCCCTGCGGGCCGACCTTGTTGGGGGCGGAGGACGGAACCGCGAACCGGGCGAGGCCCTGCGACGCAATGCCGTTCACGGTCGGGAACTCGCCGCCGTAGACGACGTACTTCGAGTTGCCGGAGACGCTCCAGGTGGCCTGGCTCTGCCCGGTGAAGGTGCCGACGGTCCACTTGGGGAACCAGTCGAGCAGCGACGGGGACGGGGTGCCCGCCCAGTTGTAGTAGCCGTACGGGTCATTGGTGATGGTCCCGGTCGCCGCCTTGCTGAACGCGATGGAGTTGTAGAACGTCCAGGTCGGGCTGGTCTGCGGGAAGCCGCCGATGTTGCCGCAGTAGTGCGGGTGGCCGGCGACGTACAGCGGGCCGTTGTCGCCCTGCGGGTAGATCGAGTAGGTGTCGCCGTGGCAGTCCTCGACCCAGTTGATCGCGCCCGTGTTCGGGTCGGCCGAGAAGCTGCCCTCGAGGTTGCCGCCGGCGCCGAAGACGTAGCCGGAGCCGTAGATGCGGTCGCTGGTGGCGTACAGGGCGGTGATGCTGGCCTGCGTGCCCGCGTTGCGCACCGTCTGGTTAGCCGCGAACGGCAGGATGGCCGCCGTGTTCGCGTCGACCGCGGCGAGGCCGTAGTTGGCGACGCCGCCGATGTTCTGGAAGCGGCCGCCGACGATCAGCTTGGAGCCGTCCTTGGTCAGCGTCAGCGCATCCACTGCGGCGTCCGCGTCGGCCTGCCAGTTGAGGGTCGAGCCGTCGGTCGCGCTCACCGCTCCGACGTACTTGCGTGCGACGCCGTTGATGGTGGATGCGTCGCCGCCGGTGTAGACCACCGTGTTGGATGCGGCGACCGCGCGGGTCTGCGACTCCATGATCGGCTTGAACGAGCTGACGATGGTGTTCGTCGCCGTCGAGAACGCCGCGAGCCGGTAGTAGCCCTTGCTGTCGATGGAGGTGAAGTCACCGACCACGTACACGCGGGTGCCGTCCGGCGACGCTGTGATCCCGAGCGCCTGCGCGTTCAGGTTCGGCGCGAACGGGAGCAGCGTGCCCGTGGTGATGTCGTAGGCGAGGAGGTTGTTGCGCGCGACCTCGTTCGTGCCTGCCGGCGACCCTGCCGGGCGGGCGGAGGTGAACTTGCCGGCGACGTAGACCGTGTTGCCGACGACGGTCTGCGCCCAGACCACACCGTTGACCTGCGGCGTCGGGAGCACGTCGTCGCTGACGGTCACCGGCGTCGCAGGGTTGGTGGGATCTGGTGGCGCCGTGTCCGCAGCTGCGGGCTGTGCAATGGCGAGGCCGCCGAACACGAGGCTTGCGCCCACGAGTGCGGCGGTCAGGATGCCCAGCGAGCGAGAGCGAGGGCGGTGTGGTGTGCGCATGACAACCTCGGTGTCTGTGTGGTCGGGAAGACGGTGGTCGGGGAGGGGGTGGTCGGGGCGGTGCTGGTGGAGCGGTTCGTTGCCGGGGGTGGGGCGGGGGCGCATCAGTACGCCCCCACGGGATGTGTCAGAACCTTGACGGTGCGCCACATGATGACGAGGTCGCCGGTGAGCGACCAGTTCTCCACGTAGTAGAGGTCGAGGCGGACGCTCTCCTCCCATGAGAGGTCGGAGCGGCCGTTCACCTGCCACATGCCGGTGAGGCCCGGCTTGATGTACAGGCGACGGTGGACGTGGTTCTCGTACACCTCCACTTCGGAGGGGAGCGGCGGGCGCGGGCCGACGAGGCTCATGTCGCCGAGGAAGACGTTGACCAGCTGCGGGAGCTCGTCGAGCGAGAACTTGCGCAGCGTCCGACCGACGCGGGTCACGCGCGGGTCGTGCTTCATCTTGAAGAGGAGGCCCTGGCCGTCGTTGTTCTCGCGGAGGGCGGCGAGCCGCGACTCGGCGTCGATGACCATGGACCGGAACTTGTACATCGTGAAGCGCTCGCCGTTGCGGCCGACGCGCTCCTGGGCGAAGATGACCGGCCCGTTGTCGTCGAGCTTCACGGCGATCGCGACGGCGAGGAACAGGGGAGAGAGGATCAGGAGCGCGAGCCCCGACGCGAAGAAGTCGAAGGCCCGTTTGAGCACGTGCTTGCCGCCCTCGAACTGCGGGATCTCCACGTGGATGAGCGGGAGCCCTTCGACCGGACGGAAGTGGATGCGGGGACCCGCGACGTCGGTCAGCGGCGAGGCGAGCACCAGTTCGGTCGCCGTGCCTTCGAGCTTCCAGGCCAGCTTGCGGACGAAGTCGCCGCTGCTGAGGGCGCGGCCGGCCACGATCACCGTGTCCGCGCCCAGCCGCGCCGCAGCGTCCGCGACCCCCGACAGGTCGGAGACGATTGGGATCTCGCGCTCGGGGGCGGCGATGTGGCGCCGCATTTCGGCGTCCTTCTTCGCCCCCTTGCGCTTCCCGGTATCGAGAGCAGCGCCCACGACCTTGTAGGCCGCTCCCGAATTCTGGTGGATCTGGTTCACGACGTAGTCGACGTCGTCGAAGCGGCCGACCACGAGCGCTCGCGAGAGGTAGTGGTCGAAGGTGCGCTGGCGAATCAGCCAGTGCCGCCACAGCCAGCGCGAGAAGAGCACCCCGGTCATCCCGACCGGGAGCGCGACGATGAAGTAGCCGCGGGCGATGTCGACCTTTGCGACCAGGAAGAAGATGGCGAGGACGCCGAACGTGATGGCGCTCGCCGAGACGACCCGGCGGTATTCGGAGACGCCGAGGCCGACGACCCGCGGGTCGCGGGTGTGGTAGACGGAGAGCGTGAACAGCCAGGTCGCGGCGATGAGCAGCGACAGGTAGAGGTAGTCGATGTGGAAGCCGGACGTCGGGGCGGCCGCGTCGTCGAAGCCGAAGCGGACGAACACCGCCCCGATGGTGGCCACCAGGATGATGGCCGTGTCCGTTGCGAGGAGACGATAGCGGTACAGGCGGGCCCAGGTGCGTCCCGAGATCAGCCCGGCCAGTTCGGCGGGGGCGACGGGTGCGTGGAGGCGGGGGCGGATGACGGTCATGCGGCCGCCTCCGTCTGCTGGGCCACCGGGGAGCCGACGGCGGCTGGGGGGAAACCGTGGTCTCGAACGGCTTCACCGCCGCCGACTCCGCTCAGGGGGTGACGTCCGTGGCTTTGCGCGCGCCGAGCGCTCCCCAAACGGATGGGGTTGAGTGCGGGAAGCGCTCGGCGCGGCAGAATCGGGTACACGGGTGTCACCTGCGGGTCGGGTTGGTGTTGCATCGGGTGGTGTGATCGGATGTGGTCGAGAGACTTAAAGTGACTGTTCCTCACCAATGCACAAAAGTGAGAATACATCGCTTTCACAGGTTCGCGTCACCCGCTTTCGGGGGTGAAAATTGCTCATTTTCGCTCGGCGAAGGTGCTGACAACGCCCGTGTCGGTCGTCGCGCCTATGCTGGGGCCATGTGCGGCAGGTTCGCGATGGACGACAGGGTCAACGCCGAGATCACCGAATTCGTCGAGGCGACGGGGCGTCGGCCCGAGGAGTGGACGGCCGACTGGGAGGCCGATTACAACATCGCGCCGACCGACGACATCCCCGTGCTGATCGACTCGGCGAAGACCCGCGAACTCCGGTTCGAGCACGCGCGCTGGTCGCTGGTGCCCTCCTGGTCCGACACCTTAAAGCTGAAGTTCCCCACCTTCAACGCGCGGGCGGAGGAGATCGCCGAGAAGTCGACCTGGCGGAAGCCGGTCCAATCGCACCGCGCGATCGTGCTCGCCCGCGGCTACTACGAGTGGCAGGGTCCGAAGGGGCACAAGACGCCGTACTTCATCCGCTATCCCGAAGGCCGGCTGATGGGTTTCGCAGGCCTCTACTCGTGGTGGCGCGACCACAGCAAGGGAGAGGACGACCCGGAGCGCTGGGTCCTGACGGCGACCATCCTCACTTCGGATGCGGTGCAGACTCTCGCCGACATCCACGACCGCAACCCGGTCATCCTGCCCGAGGAGCTGTGGCAGCACTGGATCGACCCGTCGATCGTCGGCGACCAGGCGCTCGTCGACGAAGCCGTGCGCGCGGGCGTCGCCGAGGCGCAGACGCTGAAGTTCGACCAGGTCGCTCCGTTCAAGACGAGCGACGACGGGCCGCAGCTCATCCAGCCGGTCGACGCCGCCTGAGCCCGCTCACCGGGTGAGCCCGCTCACCGGGTGAGTTCGATGATGTCGCTGCGGTGGGTCTCGATGTGCCGTCCCGTCTCGGCGAACCCGAGCGTGTGCAGGTCGCGAAGGCCCCACGTGTCTTCGACGCCCTCGATGTCCAACTCGATCAGCCAGACCCGCTCGATACCGTCGAACCGTCCGCGATGGTCGGCCTGAGCGACCGAGTACTGGCGGTCCGCCCAGCCGTCGTTGCGGTAGTACGGCACGCGGAGCGTCGGATCCTTCAGCCCGGCGAACCCCGCCGGGTAGGTGCGCATCGCCAGGCGAGGGCGCTGCGACGGCTTCGCCGACTGGTCGAACACCACGGCGTCGCCCGGAGCCGCATTGGCGGCCATGGCCGCGCTGACCTCCGCCCAGTCGCTGTCGTTCTTGGCGTAGGGCCCCCGCTGCAGCACGTAGACCGGCGCGCACAGGGCGACGAAGACCAGGGTCGCCGTGACGGTCGCGCCGACCACGCGTCGAGGATCGCGGCCGAGGCGCCGCCCGAGCACCAAGATGCCCTCGGCGACCAGGAGGGCCGCCGCCGGCGCCGCGAACGTCGAGTACCGGCCGGTGTACAGCGGAAACGCCGCATTGACCAGCAGCAGCACGCCCGTCGGGAGGAACAGCCAGGTGGAGGCGATCAGCACGGTTGACACGGGACGCGGACCGGGAGCGACCGGGTGGGATGTCCGAAGCCGCCAGGCCCGCCACACGGGCCACAGCGCCACACCGATCAGCGCCCAGGCGGCGATGGCGACCCACGGCATCCCGAACCAGAGGAAGTAGTACCAGATGGACGGGTCGTCCGGTGTCTCGCCCAGGTACGCGATCTGATTGCGCTCGAGATAGGCGAGAACCGCGAGCGGTACCAGGGTGAGCACAGCGGCCCCCGAGGCCAGGGCCCAGCAGCGCACGGTCGCCCGCGACGCCCGCGAGGCCAGCAACGCGACTCCATGGGCGACGATCAGTGTCGCCGTGTAGAGAAAGAGGTACGAGGTCAGCGCCATCCCCGCGCCGTACAGCACCCAGGCGAGCCTGCGTGCGCCCGGCGTCAGCCGCCGGCCGCCTCCGTCGATCAGCCACAGCAGCAGGAGGGTGAGCCACGCGGCCGCGGCAGCGGTGAAGGCATACGACCGCGCCTCCTCGCCGGCGTAGGTCAGACGGGGGAGCACGCACGCGACGACCCCGGCCACGAGTGCCGCGCGCCTGCCGCCGCGACGACCGGCGATCAGCGTCACGGCTGCGACAGTCGCCCCGACCGCCAGCGCGCTCGGCAGGCGCAGCGCGAACGCGCTCTCCCCGGCCAACCGGATCCACCCGTGCATGCCGAGGTAGTAGAGGCCGTGCACCGCATCCACGTGGAGCAGCATCCCGAGCAGGCTGCCGACCGGGCGTTTCGCCGACAGGAGGGTCGCCGCCTCGTCGCCCCACAGCGACGGGACCCAACTGAACGCGGCGGACAGCACCGTCGCCGCCAGCCCGAATGCGAGCGCGATCGTCCACGGCCCGAGCCTGCGCGGCGGCCGGACGGCTCGGGTGTCCGGCTCGACGAGGACGGTCATATCTCAGCTTCTAGACGTCGGACGGGAACACTGTCGAGACAACCAGCAAACCCTGGGCTACGAATGGGCGAGCGCTACCGAAACTCACAGGCGGCGGGTAACCGGACCCCGGGCAGCCCTGCTGCTCACGCCGGGTGCCCGGGATCCGCCCCACACACGCCGGGAACACTCCGGCGCCGTGCGGCGCCGTCGTCACATCCAGCGTGCTCATTCTCAACGCTAAGCGGGCGCACCGAAAGGCGGCAGGGGATGACGGCCGTCAGCGGAAGTGGTAGCCGCGGCCGCTCACACCTCGCCGCGCCGGGCGCCGGCCCACAAGTCCACGCCGGCGTCGACGGCGTGCTCGTCGATCGCAGCCAGCTCGGCATCCGTGAACGACGTCGCGCCCAGCGCGGCGACGTTCTGCTCCAGCTGGCCGACGCTGCTCGCTCCGATGACGAGGGAGGTGACGCGGTCGTCGCGCAGCGCCCACGCCAGGGCGAGCTGCGCGAGCGTCTGGCCTCGCGCGCCGGCGATGTCGTTCAGGGCCCGCAGGTGCCCGATCGCCCCGTCGGTGAGCCAGCCGGTGTCGAAGGAGTCGCCCCTGCTGGCCCGCGACCCCTCGGGCACGCCCTCGAGGTACTTGTCGGTCAGCATCCCCTGAGCCAGCGGAGTGAAGCCGATGACGCCGACGCCGAGCTCGTCCACGGTGTCGAGCAGTCCCTCCGTCTCGATCCAGCGGTTCAGCATCGAGTACGACGGCTGATGGATGAGAAGCGGCGTGCCGAGGTCCTTCAGGATCTCGGCGACTCGCCTGGTCTCCTCCGGGCTGTAGGAGGAGATGCCGACGTAGAGCGCCTTTCCTGAGCGGACCGCGGTGTCGAGCGCCTGCATGGTCTCCTCCAGCGGCGTCGAGGGGTCGGGCCGGTGCGAGTAGAAGATGTCGACGTAGTCGAGGCCGAGGCGCTTCAGCGACTGGTCGAGGCTGGCGAGCATGTACTTGCGGCCGCCGCCTCCCTGGCCGTACGGGCCCGGCCACATGTCCCAGCCGGCCTTGCTCGACACGATGATCTCGTCGCGGTACGGCGCCAGGTCTTCGGTGAGGATGCGGCCGAAGTTGATCTCGGCGGCGCCGTAGGGCGGGCCGTAGTTGTTGGCCAGGTCGAAGTGGGTGATCCCCAGATCGAACGCCCGCCGCACGATCGCCCGCTGCGTCTCGAACGGCCGGTCGTCGCCGAAGTTGTGCCAGAGGCCCAGGGACAGCGCGGGCAGGTCGAGGCCGCTGCGTCCGGTGCGGCGGTAGATCATGTCGTCATAGCGGGAGGGGTTCGCAACGTAGGCCATGTCTCCACATTCGTCCCAACGCCGTGGGAAGTCCAACCGCTGCGGGTGATCGGATTCATCGACCCCCTTGCTACATCCGCCGGTCGGGGCGTGACTGGTGCCATGACCGACGAACTGACCCCCAGCGACGACTCCACGGCGCCGGGCGCTCCGCAGGGCGCCCCCGCACCGTCCGACACCCCCGCGCACGACCAGCCGACGGCCGCAGGCCAGGCGCCCTCGGGAGGAGCGTTCGATCCCACTCCGGAGCTCCCGGCCGACGAGGAGAACGCCGACACCCTGCAGACGGACGCGCTCGCCGACGAAGAGCAGCCCTGACCGACCTCGCCGGTCGTCTGCGTTGTCCGCCCCTCCGTGCCCCCGAACACGACAGCGGCGGCCGCGCTCGAAACGAGCACGGCCGCCGCTGCGGTCGAAGGAGTGATCAGGTCCGGTTGGCGCCTCTCCTCATCCAGCCGACGATCGCGGTGATCACGAAGAACACCAGGCCGATGATGGCGAGCCACAGCAGCCCCTTGATGGCGAAGCCGAGGATGGCGAGGACCAGCCAGATCACCAGCAGAATCACAATGAGAGCTATCATGCCTTCATCTGACTCCCGCTGAGCCGTCTCGTCAACAGGCTCGGCATCTCGGGCGTGCCTAGCGCACCGGCAGCTTGGTGTCGTCCTGGTGGTACAGGAACACCTCCAGCGGATACGGCTTGTGCTCGATGGCCGCGGCGATCGCCAACTGTCCGATCACGGTCTCGACGACCGCGCGCTCGAAGACGCCCAGCCCCGCCGGGAGTTGCACGATCGTGAGGTTCGCGTGGCCGGCTCCCGGGACCGTCGACTCGTCGGCGGCCGTCACGAGCACGACCGGTACTCCCGCATCCAGCACCGACGAGGGGATGCTGAGCTCGCGCCCGTCCCCGAAGATCACGAGGGCGTCGTCGTCCGACAGCACCTCCATCGGCCCGTGCAGGTACTGGAACGTCTCGAACGCCGCACTCGGCGTGCGCAGTCCCTCCCGCACCATGAGCGAGAGCTCGGCCGCCGCGGTCAGCGAGCCGCCCCGGCCGACGACGTCGATGGTCTTCGCCGCCGCGAGCACGCGGCCGACCGTCTCCGCCGCGTCGGCGTAGTCCCGCAGCGCGTCGGCGGCCCGCGACGGGATGCGCGCGCCCTCCGCGCCCGAATCGAGGGCACCGACACGGTCGAGCAGCAGCGCGTAGGCCAGGATCGTCGCGGTGAACCCGCTGGTGTACACGGGGGAGTCGGGGAAGCCGCCGAAGCCGAGCACCGCATCCACCTCGTCCTTGATCGGCTGGGCGGGGAAGTTGCTGAGTCCGATGCGCGTGCCCTCAGCGAGCGTGCGCGCTGCCGCGAGCGGCTCGGGGCTGCGACCCGACTCGGAGACGACGATGCTGTGGTCGGCGCGCACCCGCTGCAGCCCGTCGGCGACGTCCGACGCGACGTAGGCGGCGGCCGGCCGACCGGCGGCCCCGAGAGCGGCGACCAGTGTGTGCGACGAGTTCAGGGATGCCCCCATCGCGACGACCGCGACGCTGTCGTCGGCGCCCCAGCGCGGCAGCGAGGCGGCGGCGAGGTCGCGCAGCAGCGTCTCGTGGGCGAGGGCGAGGTTCTCGGGCTGAGCGCGCATGGCGTCGACGAATGAGGCTGTGGGTTCCATGGAGATCCTTCTGTGAGGGGAGGGGTGGTCGGTCAGCCTTTGACGGCGCCCGCGGCCATGCCGCTGACGACGTAGCGCTGGAAGATCAGGGCGACGACGATCGGCGGGATTGCCGCGAGGATGCCGCCCGCCGCGACGAGGCCGAAGTCGGTGGTGTATCGGCCGGCGAACTCGCTGATCGCGACCGGCAGCGTCTTCGCCGCGTTCGACGAGGTGAAGATCAGCGCGTACATGAACTCGTCCCACGCCAGCAGGAACGCGAACATGATGGCCGCGAAGATGCCGGGCCGGGCGGCCGGGAGGACGACGCGGAACAGCGCGCCGAGCCGGGTGGCGCCGTCGATGCGCGCGGCCTCCTCCAGCTCCTCCGGGATCGTCAGGAAGTAGTTGCTGAGGATCCACAGCACGAACGGCACGACCAGCGAGCAGTCCACGATGATGAGGCCGATCACACTGTCGAGGAGGCCGAGCGAGTTCAGGATGAGGTACAGCGGGATCAGCAGTGCGATCTGCGGCAGCATGTACGTGGCCAGGAACAGGATGAGCACCGCCTGACGGAAGCGGAACCGCAGCCGCGCGAACGCGTACGCGCCCAGGATGCCGACGACCATCGAGACGGCGACGGTCCCGACGGCGACGATGGTGGTGTTGGCGAGCGCCGCGCGGAAGGTCGCCCCGACGCTCTCTCCGCCGCCGCGGAAGATCAGCTCGTACCGGCTCCAGTCGAGCGTGTCCGGGATCCACTGCAGCGGTGTGGAGATGAGGATGCGCTGCGGCGTGACGCTGGCGACCACCATCCACCCGAACGGCAGCAGGATGATGATCGAGACGACCACCGCGGCCGCGTGGATGAGGATCGAGTTGCGGGTGGTCCGTTTCACAGCAGGCTCATCTCGGATCGGCGCAGCATGCGGAGGTAGATGAAGGTCAGCACCAGGATGACCAGCACGATGATGTACGACAGCGCAGCCCCGACGCCGAAGTTCTGGTCGGAGAAGGCGGTCGTGTACGCGTAGTACGCAACTGTCTGGGTGCCGTTCACGGGCCCGCCGCGGGTCATCGCGTAGATGATGTCGAACACCTTGAACGCCTCCACCGTGCGCAGCACCAGCACGATCGAGATCGACGGCACCAGCATCGGCAGCACGATCGAGCGGAAGATCCGCGGCCAGCTCGCCCGGTCCACTTTCGCCGCCTCGTACATCTCGGTGGGGATGGACGCGAGTCCGGCGAGCAGGAAGAACGCGACCAGCGGGGTGGTCTTCCACACATCGGCGATGATCACCATGTTGAGGGCAAGCGTCGGGTCGCCGAGCCACGCCTGGTACTGATCGATGATGCCGAGTTGCGTGAGCGCGGCGTTGAGCGACCCGTACTGCGCGTTGAAGATGCCCTTCCACATCGCCGCGTTGACGATGGTGGGGATCGCCCACGGGATGATGACGATCGCGCGGAACAGCCAGCGCGCCCGCAGCTTGGCGTTCAGCAGCCCCGCGACGATCAGGCCGAAGACCAGCTCCAGGGCGGTGGAGACGAGCGTGAAGTACAGCGTCCGTCCCATCGCCGCCCAGAACCCGGACGAGGTGAGGACGTCGACGTAGTTCTGCAGGCCGACGAACGGGGTGTCGGTCGCCAGGGCCGAATTCACCTCGAAGAACGAGATGAGGAGGGTGCGGAGGATGGGGTAGACGATCACCCCGAACACCGCGAGCGCGGCCGGGAGCAGCAGCCAGAAGGCGAGCCTCCCCTGGTTGTCGCGCTTGCGGCGGTTACGGCGACCCTCGGTGGTGGGGGTGCGTCGCTCCGTCTCGACTCCGGCGACCGACACGCCGGTCATCCGAGGGTCTCGTTCGCGGCCTTGACCGCGTCGTCGAGGGCCTGCTGCGGGGACTTCTTGCCGAGCAGCGCGTTCTGCAGCTCCACCTGGATCTCCTGCGAGACCGAGTTGTAGTTCGCAACCGGCGGCCGCAGGATCATCGAGTCGTACGCCTTGCCGGCGGCCGCGAAGACCTCGGGGTTGGTCTTGGTGATGTCCTCCTTGGTGTAGCTCGACTTCCAGTTCGTCATCGAGCTCTTCACGTACTTGTCCTGCACGGCCTCGCTCGTCATGTACTCGACGAACTTCCACGCGGCCAGCTGGTGCTTCGACTTGGCTCCGATGGAGAGGGCCATCGAGCCGTTGACGCCCGGGTTGTCGCCGTTCGGTCCCGCCGGTGGCGGGGTGACGGCGATCTGGCCGACGACCTTCGAGATCGACGGGTCGTTCTGGTCGCGGAAGGTCGACTCCCAGTTCAGCTCCATCGCCGTCTTGCCGGAGGCCATGGACTTGTCGGTGTCGTCTTCGAGGAAGGTGGTCGACGCCGGGTCGGTGAGCCCCTCATCCAGCGACTTCTTCATGAACTCGAGCGCCTGCACGCCCGCGCCCTTGTTGATGGCGAGCTTGCCGCTGGAGTCGGTGAACTGTCCACCGTAAGCGCCGAGCAGTTCGGCGTAGTCGCAGACCAGCGCTTCCGCCTGCGACCAGCTCCAAGCGATCGGATACTGCACGACGCCCGCATCCTTCAGCTTCTTCGCGACGGCGAGGACGCCGTCCCAGGTCTTCACGTCGTCGGCCGAGGCGCCCACCTTGGCGAGCATGTCCTTGTTGTAGAAGAACAGCTTCGTGGAGGGTCCCCACGGCACTCCGTAGTACTTGCCCTTGTACTCGGCGCTGGAGAGCGCGCCGCCGAGCATGTCGCTCTTCCACGAGTCGGGGAAGCGCTTGGTCACATCCGTGATGATGCCCTTGGATGCGAACTCGGCCGGCCAGATCACGTCGAGGTGGACCACGTCGTAGGTGCCGGCGGGGGCCGAGGTGACGATCTTGTCGTGCAGCGCCTCGTACGCGACGAAGGTCGGCTTGACGGTGATCTTCGGGTTCTTCGCCTCGAAGGACTTGATCATGGCGTTGACGTCCGACTCCGAGTAGCCCGCCTGCTTCATGAACAGGGCGTTGATGGTCCCGGTGCCGTCGCCCTCGCCTCCCGACGAGCTGCCGGCGCCGGTGACGCTGCACGCGCTGAGCGCGAGAGCAGCGGTCGCCGCGAGCGCGAGGCCCGCGAGCCCGCGGCGGCGCCCGGTGGATGTGATTCTCATGACTTCCTCCGTGATGGTGTTGTTGGTGCGAAGGGGACAGCGGTGGCCGCCTCCGTGAGCCGCCGGGCGAGCGCGAGCGCGCCGCGTACCGGCGGGACGTCCAGCAGGTGGATGGAGTGGGTGAGCCCGCGGGCGCGGAGGCGCTCGCCGAGCGCGTCGAAGAGCCGCGGCTGGTGGCTGATCACGCCGCCCGCGCAGACGACGTCGGTGCCTGCGGCCCCGCGCCGGTAAACGAGTTCGACGCTGCGCGCGAGTTCGTCCGCTGCGGCGTCGATCACCCGGGCCGCTCGGGCGCTTCCCGCCTCGGCGGCGGCGAAGACGAGCGGTGCGGCGGCGCCCCACACCGTGACCCGGGGCCGCACCGTGAGCGCGTTCGAGAGGCCGACGATCTCGTGTACCCCGAAGTGCGCGTACAGGGCGTCGGCCAGGGCATCGCGCGGCTCGTCCTCATCCACCGCGTCGAAGAGGGTGCGGACGGCGTCGCGGACCAGCGCCGGCGCACTTCCCGGGTCGTTCAGGATGTAGCCGTAGCCGCCTGCGCTCACCAGCGTCCCGTCAGCGCGGCGGCCGACGACCTTGCTGCCGGTGCCGGCGATGACCGCGATCGCTTCGTCGAAGCCGGCGGCGGGGCCGACCAGCTCGACATCGTTGACCGCGAGGGCGGGGCCGTCGTGGAGTTGCGCGAGGGTCTCCGAGAAGGCGAGGGTCTGCGCCTCGCTGTCGAGGCCGTGGGCGCCGACGACGAGGGGAGCGGTGGCCGCGCCGGGCACATCAGCGAGCAGGGCGAGGAGGCCGCGCACGTTGTCCTCCGCGTGGAGGTCGCCGCCGTGCTGCCAGTCGGCGGTCTTCACCGACCGGTCGAGGAGCGCGGCGCCGGCGTCGTCCTCGACGCACAGGTGCGTCTTGGTGCCGCCGATGTCGATTCCGACGATCACGTCTGCTCCTCTGCGTCGCTGTAGGGAAGGCTTCTTCTTTCCTATCGGAGTGAGAAGAAGTACGCCAAACCTAGAGCCCGCTCGCGGCACCTGTCAAGAGCACCGCCCCACGCGGGGATGAGTGCCTCAGAACGCGAGGTAGGCGAAGCCGTTGACCTCGGCGGCGGCGAGTTCCGCCGCGCCCAGCAGCACCGCATCCTCACGATGGGTGGCCGGCTCGATGCGGGGGACGCGGATGATGCGGCCGCGCAGCCGCTCCTGAATACCGGGGATGACCGTGTCGGAGCTGCCGACGAAGCTGCTGCCGACGACGACGAGCTCCGGATCGAGCACGATCACGAGCGCGGCGACCGCGATCGCCACCATGTCGAGGATCTCGTCGGCGAGCTCCTTGGCGTCGGGGTTGCCGTCGCGTGCCAGCTCGAACACATCCTCCGCCGTGAGGGATCCGGTAGCCGGGATGGGCATCCCCCGCTCTCGCGCTCGCTGCGTCAACGCGAGCGAGCCGATGCGGTCCTCGAGGTCGCCGCGCGCGTCGTACGAGCGCTCCAGCGACGACCGTTCCATCAGCAGGTAGCCGATCTCCCCGGCCTCCGCCCGGGCGCCTCGGTGCAGCTCGCCGTTGGCGACGATGCCGGCGCCGAGCCCGTTCTCCAGGAACAGCGCCACGAGGCTCGAGAGCCCGCGGCCGGCACCCGTGTGCAGTTCGCCGTAGGCGAGCGCGTTGGCGTCGTTCTCGACGACCACCGGAAGGTGCGTACGCTCCCGGAGCAGCGTCCCGAACGGCACACCGGTCCAGCCGAATTCGGGCATGGTGCCGACCACGCCTTCCGGCTGCTGAACGACACCGGGCACGGCGATGCCGACGGCGAGGCAGGGGGTGCCCATCGAGTCGGCCGTCGCGATGAGGTCGTCGAACAGCCGGAACACCTTGCGGAGTTCGCGGTCCTGGTCGGGCGCGCGCTGCGCAGCAGCGCCACCGGCGCCGGTCGTGCCCTCGTCGGCGGTCCGCGGCCCCAGGGGGACCGACCGCCGGAAGACGACCTTGCCGTCGAAGTCGACGAGGATGCCGGTGACCGTCTCGGCGCGCAGCTGGATCGCCGCGACGAGGCGCGAACTCCCGGCGTACCGCAGCAGCACCGAGGGCCGGCCGCCGGTCGACGGCTCCTGCCCCGCGGCGACCACCAGGCCGTCCTCGATGAGGGATGCGGTGAGCCGGTTGATGGTGGCAGGGCTGAGGCCGGTCTTCACGCCGAGCTGCTGGCGTGAGAGGGCGCCGGATTCGCGCAGTGCCTCGATGATCGCCGTCTGGTTGACGCGCGCGAGCGTGCTCGTCGTGGCGGTCGCCCGCGTCCGTTTCGCCACCGGCGCCTCCTCATCCGTGCCGTGTGCAGTCGGCCGCCGGAGCGGCCTGGGGAAACTTTACTATCGCAGTGGACGGATCCGGTTGTCCGATCCGGCCGCCCCGAAACCGCCGCGCAGCACGTCGAACAGGTCATCGAGCCGCGCTCGCTGGTCGGCTTCGAGCGATTCCGCGGGATCGCCGGCGACGAGGCGACGCGCGGCGTGCACCAGCATGGTCTCGTACCCGGCCGTGAAGAGGGCGGCGAGCAGCGCGGCATCGCCCTCGAACGCCGGGTCGTCCGCGAGCTCGCTTTTGAGCGTCCCCCTCAGCTCGGCGCCGAGCTCCCGGGCGCGGGCCGTGAGCGCGGGAGAACCGGCGACGGTGCGGAAGAAGGGGATGGAGCGTTCGTCGATGCCGGAGAGGGGATGCCGCTCCTCTAGCAGGCGAAGCGCTGTCACCCGCAGCGAGTCGAGCACATCCATCCCGTCTGGGCGGTCGCGGACGGCCGCGCGGAGCAGCTCTTCCGCATCGGCGGAGCGGTCGAGGTAGAGGTCCTCTTTTCGGGGGAAGTGTTTGAAGACGGTGACGCTGGAGACGCCGGCTGCGCGGGCGACATCGGCGACCGTCACGGCGTCGAACCCGTGCTGCACGAACAGTCCTGACGCGATCCCGGCGATGCGGGCGCGCGTCTCCGGGCCGCCGCGTTCACTTGTCCTGGGCATGCTCTCCCGATTCCCTCTCGCGTAAGGGTTGTGCGACTAAGTTTAGTGACATAATCTACATTCATGTCCGCCGAACGAACCGCTCCCATCATCCCCGACCCGACGGCGTCGTCCGCGCGCCGCACCCCGGCTTCCCTGGGGGAGGCGTGGATCGCGCTCGCCGGGCTCTCCGCCGTCTTCCTCTTCGAGATGCTCGACAACTCCATCCTCAACGTCGCGCTGCCGACCATCGGCCGCGAGTTGCACGCGTCGACGACGGGACTGCAGTGGGTGACCGGTGCGTACGCCGTCGTCTTCGGCGGGTCGATGCTGGCCTTCGGCGCGATCGCCGACCGGTACGGCCGTCGACGCGTGATGCTGGTGGGCCTCGTGCTGCTGGGGCTCGCGAGCCTTGCGACGGCTTTCGTGACGACCGCCGAGGAGCTCATCGCCGTCCGTGTCGCCATGGGCGTGGCCGCGGCGATGACCACTCCCGGCTCGATGGCCCTCGCCTTCCGGTTGTTCGCCGCCGACGAGCTCCGGGTGAAAGCGATGACCCTCATCTCGACGGTCGGACTGGTCGGACTGGCGATCGGACCGACCGTCGGAGGCCTCGTTCTCGCCGTCGCGCCGTGGCAGGTGCTGCTGCTGGTGAACGTACCGATCGCGGCGCTGGCAATCGTCGGCGTGCGCTTCGGCATCCCGGCGGACGACCCGTCCGGACTCCACCGCGACCCGGTCGACTTCGCCGGCGCCGCGCTCGGCACGGTCACGATCGTGCTCGCGCTGATCGCCCCGACGGTGTTCGTGGAGGCCGGCGCTCTCTCCTGGGAGCCATGGGTCGTCGTCTGCCTCGCGCTGGCGTCGGGCGTGCTGTTCGTGCTCCGCGAGCGATCGGCGCGTCATCCGCTCCTCGACCTCGCGCTGCTCGCGCATCCCCTCGTCGCAAGCGGGCTGGCGTTCAAGGCTGCCGCCTCTCTCGCAACCGCCGGGCTCGCGTACCTGGTCACTCTGCAACTCCAGGTGGACTGGGGGTGGCCGCCTGCGCTCGCCGCCGTCGGGATGCTGCCGCAGGTCGTCGTGCTGATCGCGGGCGGAGCGGTGATCGGCCCCTTCGTGCGGAAGGTGGGGCTCGAACGTGCGGCGGGGATGAGCGCTGTCGCCGTGGTCGCGGGCCTCGCGGTCTACGCCACGCTGGGCCGGCTCGGCTATGTCTGGATCGCCCTCGCGCTCGCGCTCGTGGCGGCGGGCATCCGGGTGGTCGGAGTGGTGGCCGGGACCAACGTTCTGCGGGGACTGCCGGAGAGCAGGACCACCACGGGGGCGGCCCTCACCGACACGGCTTCCGAGGTCGCCTCCGGGGTCGGTCTCGCCGTCGCCGGCACCATCCTGGCCGCGCTGTTCGTGGGTGACCTCGCACACGCGGGGTGGTCGGCGCAGCAGACCGGCGAGTTCCGTACGGCCGTCACCGTGGCCGGCCTCGCGCTCACCGCCGCCGCCGGTGCGCTGGTCGCGTTCGGCTTCGTGCGGGCTCGGCGTGGGGATGCGGGGTGACCGCTCCGGGGGCCACTCGAAGTGGGGCGAGCCCGGCCTTGACGCGTGGGCCTACCGTGGGTGGCATGTTCCCGTTCACTCGCGAAGCGACGCGCCGGCGGCGGCCCGACCCCGCTGTCGGTTCGCTGCTCGCGGGCGCCATGGCGGGCGGGATCCGCGACATCTACGGCCACACCGTGACCTACGCCCCCGAGGACCTGGTCTACGTCGAGCGTCTGTTCACCGACCTCGCCGGCGACGACGGCTTCGTCGGGGACGAGTTCACGCTGCAGAGCCTGGGCTGCCTGATCGGCGAGATCCTGGTGCGGACGGACGGCGGCCACTGGTCCCGCACCGCCCACCGCCGCGGCGCGCCGGAGGACGCGGGGCTGGAGGTCGTGCTCCCCAACGGCCGCGCGGTGAACCCGATCCGCGCCGCCTACGACCGTGCGGACGGACGGGAAGACTCGTCCGTCATCCGGTTCCGGCAGCTGGCGCTCGCGTCCTGAGCCCCGCAGGGACGGGCTAGCGCGCATCCCCTGACCGCGCCCATACTGTGGCCCAGATCGGCCGCAGCACGGTCCGGCCGGCGAGCAGACGAGGGGGTCGTCGATGGATGCGATGACGGCAGACAGGCGCGGACGCACCGCCCGTCGACTGGTGGCGATGGCCTCAGGTGGCCTCCTGATCGCGGCGTTGGCGGGCTGCTCGTCGCCCAATCCCTCGAACTTCACCGGGACCTGGACCTCCGACCACCCGTCCGGGACCACCCTCGATCTGAAGGACGGCGGCCAGCTCTCCGGCAACGACGGCTGCAACTCGCTGACCGGCACCTGGACCGAGTCGAAGAACGCGATCACCTTCAGCAAGCTGGCGACCACGCAGATGGCGTGTGAGGGCGTGGATGCGTGGCTCGGCAAGGCGGCGAGCGCCCGGACGGACGGCGACACCCTGAACGTCTACGACTCGGCCGGGACGCAGATCGGAGTCCTCGACCGCTGATGAGGGGGTGACCACGATGTCCAAGACGCGGCTCGAGGCTTTCAGCGACGGCGTCCTCGCGGTCGCGATCACGCTGCTGGTCCTCGATCTCCGCGTCGAACCGGGGGAGCCCGGGGGACTCCTCGCGCGGCTGCTGGCCGCCTGGCCGTCGTTCGCCGCCTACGTGGTCAGCTTCCTGGTGATCGGGGTGATCTGGGTCAACCATCACGCGGTCGTGCGTCTGGTGGAGGTGGTGGACCGGATGCTGCTGTTCTGGAACCTGATGCTCCTCATGTTCGTCACGACCATCCCGTTCACGACGGCCACACTCGCCGGGGCTCTCGCGGACGGGGATGCAGCGGATATCCGCGTCGCCGCCGTCCTGTACGGCGGAGCGATGACCGGGATGGCCGTCATGTTCACCCTGCTGTACGGCCGCATCTCGGCTGTGCTCGTCACGACGGGGGAGATGGATGCGGCGGCGCGCAAGCGCTCGATGCTGCGCTTCGGCGCCGGCACCGTGCTCTACCCGGTGATCACCCTCGTCGGGCTGGTGAGCGCTCCCGCGATGCTGCTCGCGGCCGCCGCGCTGAGCCTGTACTACCTGTTCAACCAGACCGGGGCGTCCGAGCGGGAGCCGCGACCGGCCGGCTAGCGCCCCTCCTGCGCCGGGCCGCGGACAGCTAGTCTGGCGTGCGTACTCTGGGCCTCGCGGCGTCGGATCCCCGCGATGCCGCGCTCACGGGGAGGAGGCTGCGTGCGGGTGGTGACCTGGCTCGGCCGGCACGACCCCGGTTTCAGCGCCCTGCGCCGGGCCGGACGCGCGGCGATCGTCGTGCCATTGCTGTTCCTGGTCGGCAGCCAGGTGCTGCGGAATCCCGAGGTCGCGCTGTTCGGGGCCTTCGGGTCGTTCGCCATGTTGCTGTTCGTCGACTTCAGCGGGCCGCTGAGGGAGCGCATCCAGGCCCAACTGGCGCTCGCGGTGGCAGGAGCCGCGCTCGTCACCCTGGGGACGTTGGCGTCCTCGCCGGTGTGGCTGTCGGCGGTCGCGATGGCCGTCGTGGCGTTCGGTGTGCTCTTCGCAGGGTCGGTCAGTTCGGTGATCGCGTCGGCGTCCACGTCCCTCCTGCTCGCCTTCATCCTCCCGGTGACCTTGTCCGGCACGGCCGCATCCATCGGTCCGCGGCTGCTCGGCTGGGGTCTCGCCACGGTGGTCAGCGTCCTGGCCATCTCCGTGCTCTGGCCCGCGCCTGTGCGGGAGCCGCTGCGCGGTCCGGCGGTGGAGGCGTGCCGCGCGCTGGCCGCCCGTCTCCGCACCGCTGTCGACCCTGCCTCGTCCGCTGAACCGGCGGCGGCGGATCCCGGAGGCGATGCCGCCGTAGCGGCGCTGCAGCGGGTGTTCCTCGCAACGCCCTACCGTCCCACCGGCCTGAGCGCTCCGGCGCGCACCGTCGTCCGGCTGGTCGACGAGCTGACTTGGCTGGATGCGGTGATCGGCCAGTTCCTCCGGCACGGGCGCGGGGCGGCTGCAGCGTCGGACTCGGGCTCTCCCGCCGCGGCGGGCTCTCCGTCTGCGGCGGATTCGGCCGCCTGGAGCCTGGGCGCCACCGCGGCGGATGTGCTGGAGGAGGGCGCCGCGCTCCTCGCGCAGCACGGCGGCGACCCGGCGGCGGTGGAGGCCGCGCTCGGCCGTCTCGCCGATGAGCGCAGCAGGGTGGAGGTCGTGACCCTCGCCCCGGCGCCCATGCCCTCTGGCCTCGTCGGCCTCGGCGCCGCCGAGCAGTTCGCGGCGGCCCTCGGCCCGGGCTTCCGGGCGCAGGAGCTCGCGTACGCCGTGGCGACCGTCGCCGGCAACATCGTCCTCACCGCCCGCGCGGAACGCCGGACCTGGTGGCAGCGGATGCTGGGTCGGCAGCCGGGCGGACTGAGCGGCCCGCTCGCCGCCGCGACCGAGCGGGCCACCGGCTTCGTCGGCAAGACGTCGGTGTGGCTGCGAAACAGCATCCGCGGCGGCATCGGCCTCGGGATCGCCGTCCTGGTGGCGAAGCTCACCGGCGTCCAGCACTCTTTCTGGGTGGTGCTGGGCACGATGTCGGTGCTCCGGTCGAGTGCTCTGAGCACCGGACAGACCGCTCTGCGCGGTGTCGTGGGCACGGTGGTAGGTGTGGTCGTCGGGGCTGCGGCGCTGTTCGTCATCGGGGCGCATCCTGTCGTGCTGTGGCTGGTGCTGCCGCTCGCGATCCTCGTCGCCGGTGTCGCGCCCGCGGCGATCTCGTTCGCGGCCGGCCAGGCGGCGTTCACCATCGTCATCGTCCTGCTGTTCAACGTGATCGCGCCGACCGGCTGGACCGTCGGCCTGATCCGGATCGAGGATGTGGCGCTCGGCTGCGCGGTGAGCCTGGGCGTCGGCGCACTGTTCTGGCCGCGCGGCGCGTCGGCGTCGCTGCGCTCCGCGATCGGCGACGCCTACCTGGCCAGCGTCGACTACCTGCGCGCCGCGGTGGACTACGGGATGACGCGCTGCGACGAGACGGCATCCGACCGTCCCGAGCCCAGGCAGCAGTCGATGCGGGCCGCTGCGGCCTCCCGTCGGCTCGATGACGCGTTCCGCACCTACCTGACCGAGCGCGGGTCGAAGCAGCGTCCGCTCGCCGAGGTGTCGGCGCTGATCACGGGGGTCGCCGGCGTGCGCCTCGCCGCCGACGCCATCGTGGAGCTCTGGCGCGGGCAGGCAGCCGGCGACGGCGACCGGAGCGCCGCTCGGGAGGCCCTCGACGGCCGGGTGGAACGGCTCGTGTCCTGGTACAGCGGGCTGACGACCGCGCTCGTCGCACGCGAGGACCTGCCGGGCCCTGCCGGCGCAGACCCGTCCGCCAACGGCGTGCTGGCGGCCGCCGTGCTCGGCGAAGCGGGTGACATGACGCCGACCGCCACCGCCGTGCGCATCATCTGGACGGCGGATTACCTCGAAGTCGTCCGCCGTCTGGAAGCCGCGATCGTGGCGCCCGGGGCGCCCGCCGACACCTGAACGCCCCCATTTTGACCCCCGAGTTGGGGTCCGCACTTTGGTGGACAGAACGGTATTGTCGTACCAACCCCAGCGGCCCCGAACCAATGGGGGGATGCACCGTCGTCGAGCAATCGGCGATGGAAAACCCGATCATCCGATACCGTCGACGCTGATGCCCGTGCGTCATCACATCAACGTTTGCGCTTTTTATGGAAAGTACCCGAAGCTTCCATGCTGCGAAACATCGACCCCATTATTCAAGGTCCCCTTTTGACTGCCATCGAGGCGGTGAAGCCGGGACGCTGGATCGCGATCACCTCCGTCGGAGGTCCGGCCGCCGTTCCCACGATCGACGTGGACACCCCCCTCGACCGGATGGCGCCCGCGCTGTTCCAGGTCGTCCCGCTGAGCGCGCAGGCCGAGCCGATCATCGGCTGGCTGGCCGACGCCGCTGACGATGACGCCCTCGACGCGTTCTTCACGGTTCAGGGCTCGGCGCGGGATGCGGAGCGACGATCCTTCGAGATGGGCCGCCTCCTCGAGGTGCCGGCCCACGCCTGGGACAACGTCGCGCTGACGATCACGGTGGAATCGCCGGCCGAGTTCACGTTCTTCGTGTGCACGGGCGGCAGCCAGCACGAGCTGGTCGACCTCCTCGCTCCGCGCCAGCGCCAGGCCGCCTGAGCCTCCTTCGCACTGCGGTTCCCGTAGCGCCCGGTCGTCGACCTCGGTCTACGACTGGTCGCCGCGGAGCCGGAGCAGGCGTGGCAGGTTGCGCGCGGCCATCGCGACGGTCAGCGGCCCGACCCGCGGCACGAAGACGCTCGCGCGCTCCAGCACGGACGGGTCGAAGTTCGTGAACTCGGCGACGTCGACGCAGATCGCGTTCTCGCGGATCTCGTCGCCGCGGATCAGTTCGAAGTCCCGTGACGGCACCGCGGAGATGACGACGTCCGCATCCCGGAGGGCTGCGGCGCGATCGAGTCCGGAGTCCCTGACGTCGAACGCGCGTCGCCCGATCGCGGGCTCGAACGTCATCGTCCCGTCGACATCGAGCGAGTGCACGAGCGCGCCGTCGTTCGCGAGCATCGCCGCGAGCGGCCGGCCGACCAGTTCGCTGCGGTTGATGACGCAGGCGGTGATCCGCGCGAGCGGCGGCTCGTCACCGACCCGTTCGGTCGGAAGGCCTGCGTGCTGCAGGAGCTTGATGATCGCCAACGGCGTGCACGGGAGGATGGCGCGAAGCTCGCCTCCTGCATCCACGTGCCGCTGGTTCTCGTAGAGCAGCCGCGCCCAGAACGAGTGCATGCCCTCCACATCCTTGCGGGGGTCGACGAGTTCGCGCAGCCAGTGGTCGTTCGCGCGGTCCATCAGCGGGTAATAGAGGAAGATTCCGTCGATGGCCGGATCGATGTTCGCCGCGGCGATGCGCGCTTCGACCTCCGACGGCTCGACGTGCTCGACATCGAGTTGGATGCCGGCCGCCTCGCACCCGCGCCGGGCGTAGCGCGCGTAGGTGGCCGCGGGGCCCTCCTCCTGGCCGAGCAGGCCCAGGATGCGCGGCTGCCGGCGGCCGCCCTCCACGAGGGCGGTGACGTCCCGGCGCACCTCCTCGAGGTACTCCTTCGCGATCGGAGACGGGTTGAGCACGGTTGCGGTCATGCGGCATCCTCCACGGACTGCGCCAGCTCGTCCCTGCGCGCCCGGAGTCCGGGCGCTGCGGGGGAGGAGAGGCGTTCGAGCTGGGCGAGGTTGATGTCGGCGGTGCGGAGCGCCGCGCGGGCGGCGCCGGCGATCACGTCCCGTCCGGCGAGCACATCGCTGACGACGTTCCGCTTCACGCCGGGCTCCAGTTCATGGGACAGCGTGAGCGCGTCGAGGAGCCCTGCCGCGAGGTCGAGCGGCCCCTCGGTCGCGGGGATGCTCGCCTGCTCGATGGCCCTCGTGCGCGCATCGTGCTCCGTGTCATCCTCGGCGGGCATCCGGTACGCCGACATCACGGCTTCGAAGTCGCGCGTGTCCGCATCCGCTGCACGAGCGACCCGGTCGCGCAGACCGTCGAGTGCCGGTCGGTGTCGCCCGACCCCCTCGCCGTCGGCGGTGATGGCGACGGCCATCGTCAGGAGTCCGACGCCGAAGGCGCCGACCACGGCTGCCACGGAGCCGCCTCCGGGAGTCGGATCTGCGGACGCCGTCCTCTCCAGAAGGTCTCCAGCACGCGCAGCCCACACACTTTCGCTCACGCAACACAACAGTACCGGGCTCGGGCGGTGCCCGATTCCGGGGCGCCGCCATGCGGCTACGCGTCCGCGGCTGCGCGCCTGCGGCTACGCGCCTGCCGGTGCCACCCAGCCCGAGGTGACCGCCTGCACCCGGGACCCGTCGAGGTCGGCGAGCTTCACACCCGCGAACCGCGACGCGTTCTCCGAGGTCTGGATGCGCGCCGGCGGTTCTGCCGCCTCCAGCACACCGACGATCACCTCGGCGACGCTCTCCGGTGCCTGTGCCACGCCGGGGTCGAACGCCCCCGCCGTGCGTGCGAGGTAGGAGCGGAGCGCATCCTCGTAGGGTGTGCCGAACGCCGCCGGCGTCTCGCCCAGCCCGACGTTCGCGACGAACTCCGTGCTCACAGCCCCCGGCTCAACGATGGTGACCTGCACCCCGAGCGACGCGGCGACAGGCGTCAGCGACTCTAGGAAGCCCTCGACGGCGAACTTCGCCGCGCAGTACGCCTCGTTGAACGGCTGGCCGACCACTCCGCCGACGCTGGACACGGTCACGAGGCGCCCCTGGCTCTCGCGCAGGAGCGGCAGCGCCGACTGCGTCACGGCCACGACCCCGAAGAAGTTGACCTCCAGCACCGCCCGGATCTCCTCCAGACTCTCGAGCTCCACGGTTCCCACGTGCCCAGCTCCCGCGTTGTTCAGGAGGGCGTCGAGGCGTCCGTAGGTGTCGCGGATGTGCCGGAAACAGGCCGCGACGGACTCCCGATCGGTCACATCCAGGCGCTGGATGTCGAGCTCGACCCCGGCCTCGCGGCAGGCGTCCAGAAGTGCTCCGGACTTGGCGGGATCGCGCATCGTCGCGACGACCCGGAAACCGCGGCGGGCTGCGGCGACGGCGGAGGCCAGCCCGATGCCCGACGACGAGCCGGTGATGAGGAGTACGGGGGCAGTCATGCGCACAGTCTGACACCGCGCTGGACGATGGGTCGAGGTACCGCCTCCGGCCCAACTGTTCGAGTATGGTCAGACTCAATCGGGGGAGATGGACGATGGCGACGCAGTCCAATCAGGTGGTGAGGCGAATCGCTCACGCAGTGAGCGTCGTTGCGCGCCGGGTGGTGGCTGTTCTCATGATCGTCGGCGGTTCGCTCAACGGATCGCGCTCGGGAGACCAGCAAGCGCGCGCATTGTACGAACGCCGGAATCGCGACTACCGGCCGTGAGAGGGGAATCATGATCGAGCTGCGCGGGGACGAGGACGGGATGTTCCGAGCCGACGGACCCGGGAGGCCGCTGCCGTACGGGCTGCGTGAAGACCCGCAAGAGCCGTTCGTGGCGACGGTGGCTCCGAACATCGACAAGATCTCCGCCCTGTCGTTCGATGGGCGGACGGTGGCCGGCAGGCGATCCCGCCGCGGCCTGTTCGCCTTCGGTGCGTCGGTCGCAGGGTGCGCCCTGGTGATCGGCATCGTCGTGGCGGCGCAGTCATTGATGGGCTTCCTGGGCGCCGGGTAACCTCCAGCCGTACCATCCGCCCCCTTGCCAGCCAGAGAGCGACGGCAGTCCAATGGGGCCCATGAGAAACAACAGAAGCCCCTTCGAAATGCGAATGCCGGACATCCCTCCGGCCCGACGCGCGCTCTTCGTTGCAGCGATCGCCTGGAGCATCGCCTGGAAAGGCGCATCCCTCTGGCGTGCGGCCAGGAACGACAGCAAGCCGTGGTTCGTCGCGCTGTTGCTGACGAACACACTCGGCGTCCTGGACGCCGTCTACCTCTTCGCCGTCGACCGCCGTCGGTCCAGCTCCCGTCTGGTCGAGGAGGCCATCCTCGCCGCGACCGGGGAACCGGAGCAGGGCGGCCATTGGGACGAACCTCGAGGCCCTGCCGGGCCCTGAACCGAGGGTCGGCCCGAGAAGCGGGCGGGTCTACCATCCCCTGCATCGCTGAAACACGACGCTCTGACCGGTTAACCGCCCGTTCCGACCCGGGTACCGTGCGACGGAACACACCAATGGATGCGGACCGATGAGGAGGTCGTCATGGGTATCGAGGACAAGGCCGACGCGACCGGCGACAAGCTGAAGGGCAAGGTCGACGAGGTCATCGGCAAGATCACCGACGACGAGTCGCGCGTGGTGAAGGGCAAAGCCGAGCAGGCGAAGGGCAGCGTCAAGGACACGGTCGCCGACGTGAAGGCGCACGTGAAGGACAGCGCGGACAAGCACGACGACCGCCGCGACGACACGGACGTGCCGTACGACGGCGCCGACCGGGCCAACCTCGAGTAGCCGTGGTCGCGGAGAACCGTCCCCGCGACCACGGTTCACATCACAAACCGCAGGGTTTGAGCGCCGCCACGTCGGTGCCGAGCACCGCGGGCCCTCCGATGAGGACCACCTTTGTCACACGCATGGCATAGATGGCTTGCAGCGTGCTCTGGGGGACGCACTCCGGGCGGGCCAGAAGCAGCGGAGACTTCCCTCTGCCGGTGAATCCGGAGGCGGTGAGTCCATCCGGGTAGTTCAGCCCAGAAACCAGGTACGCGGTCGAAGCGGTCCCGTACGTGTTCTTGGCGACGATCTCTGCCGTTCCGAATCGGTCGGCCCCGTAGATCCGCGCTGTGTTCGGCACGATTGCGGCAAACCTGCTCACGAGGGCGTCGGAGACGGAGTTGGGACCGCCGACCACGCGTATCGTCGCCGTCTTGAGATCGCGGAGGAGCGTTGCATCTGCGGGATCGACAGTCGTTGTCGGACCGTTGACGATCATCACCGGCTCGCCGTTGAACGCAGCGGTGTTCCCAGCCGCGATTGCGTCGGTCCACGAATTGGAATCGACGACGAAGACGACAGGAGCGGCCGTAAAGGTCGACCGGATCGCATTGCGTGCCGTCTCGAACCTGTCTGCTCCATTCACCCGGGAAACGGTGGCGGTCGGCAGGATCCCCTTCGCATCCGTGAGCCGAGCGTCCGGGATGGCTGTAACTCCACCGACGAAGACGACTCGTTGTGGGTTCAGCCGCTTGAGCTCGTTCTGAGTCGCTCCGGGAAGTGCGCCGGCGTCGGTGAGAAGCAGCGGTCCGCCGGCTTTCGCCGCGACTGCGCCCGTGTAGCCGGCATCGACTGGGCTGGCAGCGCTCACGATGTACGCCACGGGGGCGCCGGTCGGGAACGCGGCTTTCGATACGTCAGCAGCTCCGTCGTATCGAGTTGCTCCATAGATCCGCCCGGATGCGATCGCGGCGCCGATGACGGTCACAGACCGCACCCCAAGTTCTTGTCTTGCACCTGTCGTCGAGTCGAGAGCGTTGATTCGCACCTGGTGAACGCCAGGAGTCGTGGTCACCGTCGTACTGAAGCCGTGGTTTCCTGGCACGCCTCGTGCGGCGTTGACGTCAGGTCGGGGCGTGTTGGCGGAGACGAGAGCGAGCCGCGTTCCATCGACCCAAACCTCGATCTGGATCGACGCCGCCGGAGCGTCCGGGTCGTAGGCCCATCCCGTCACCGCGAGGGCACCGGCCGAGGGGCTGGAGGCCGAATCGAAGACTCCGACAGGAGCGGCTTCGGAGTTGGTCACTCGGAGCTGGCCGTTTCCGGCAAGCCCGAAGTCGACGTGAAGGTGGTCGTTGGAGTCACTGAATTCGTTGTTGAGGTTCGTGAGTCCTTGCGACGGTAGCGAGGCATGGCGCCACTGGACCTGCCCGACGTGCATGTTCGGGGGCTCGAACGAATTAAGCAAGCGGAGAAGGTCGTAGGTTTGTGCATTCGAACCGTCCAGCCTGTTCCCGTTGATCGCCCCGAAATCGATCGCGACGGCCGGCCGTTTACAGTGCCACGGGCTCGGATGCGCGTTCGTGCACGTGTTCTTGCCGTCGTGCGCACACCAACGACTGAGGTCCGTGAGCTGGACTTTTGTATAGGTCCGCACGGTGACCACAAGCGTCTGGAGAACTCGGGTGTCGATGTTGCACTCCGGGAAGTTGCCGATGCTCCCGTTCGCGATCCGGCCGATCTCGTTGTCGAAGATGCTGCCGTGCGTGATGGTGGCCTCGGTGAGCTTTCCGGCGCCGCGGGCTTGCATGAGCTCGGTCGCAAGAACACTGGGGTTGGATGAGACGTTGGTACACGCTGCGCCGCATCCGGCATCTGCCCGGGCGGGAGACGCACTCCCTGCCGGGACGGCGACGCCCACCGCGAGGGCGATCACGCCTGCGATGGCGAGGCGCACCTTCATCGGTGAGCGCTCTCTGCGCCACCATCCACGCCACAACGCGAGGATGCTGATGGCTTCGGATCTACTTCTCATCAGCAGTGACCCCCACGGCGCCGCAGTCCGCAGCAAGAGCATCCTGTGCTTGAGCGAACTCGACATCGCCGTCCGTCCAGCCGCTGTCCCGGAAGGCGGAATACCGGGCGATATACGCGTCCAGATGATCGGCGAACGGCCGCCACGCAGCTCCGGCCTTCGTGGCGTCGGTCGCAGCCTGCTGCGCCGGGGCGAAGGACTCGACATCGGTGACATCCGGCGTGTTCGTGAAGATCACGGTGCAGGCCGCCACGACTGAACTCGTGCCCTCAACGTCATCAGCCACCGTCACGGCGCCGGCCTGAGGTGGATGCGAGACCGCGGGCCGTGCCGCGCCGATCAAACCCGTCGCTGCGGCACCGGCAAGCGCGGCACCACCCATCCACATCACGATGTGCTTTCTCATTCGCTCTTCCTTCGGGAGGTAGGTCCTGCATCGCTTGCAGAGGGTCACCCGCGATCTTTGGAAGACGCTACTTCTCCATGAAGGCTCGGCGTGAATTGATACGAAGAATAAGACGCATCACAGGTGAGCGCTGAGTCAGTTCTCGCTGGCCGGTGGCGCTTCCGACAGTTTTCAGAGTCAGCAAGCAGGCCAAATAGCGGACAGCGTGGGAGGGGTCCAGCCGATGGTCGCGAAGGCGTGGCTAGCCGCGGGCCACCGTCCTGTGCTTCAGTCGGCTACGGTCGGCGATCGATGCCCACCTTGTAAACAGACGGGCATTCGCATGGACGGCTCACTTCTCGCCAATCTGATCTGGCTCGTGAGCCTTGCCGTGCACCTGGTGGTCATCGTGCTGGCGCTGATCTACATCCCGCGCGACCGAAAGCCCACGGCAGCCATGGCGTGGCTGCTCCTGATCATCCTGTTCCCCTTCTTCGGGATCGTGCTCTACCTGCTGATCGGCAACTTCACGCTGCCGAAGAAGCGTCGCGAGGAGCAGGCGCGGATCGACACCCTCATCAAGGGCAGGGCAGCCAAAGCAGGGAAGCTGGTGGCCGACGAGAGCAACTGGCCGCGCTGGTTTCAGCGGATCGCGCAGCAGAACGAGCGACTGACCGCGCTTCCGGCGCTGCCCGGCAACAACGCGACCCTCTACGACGACTACCAGACCTCCATCGACGCGATGACGTCGGAGATCGACCGTGCGCAGCAGTGGGTGCATGTCGAGTTCTTCATCGTGGGATGGGATGACACCACCCGCGGCTTCTTCTCGGCCATGGAACGCGCCGTGGCACGGGGCGTTGAGGTGAAGCTGCTGGCGGACCACGTCTCGTCGAAGAAGATCGCGCACTCGAAGGAGACGTTCGCCGAGCTCGACCGCATCGGCGTGAAGTGGGCGTGGATGCTTCCCGTCATGCCGTTCAAGGGCAAATACCAGCGCCCCGACCTGCGCAACCACCGCAAGATCGTCGTCGTCGACGGCCGGGTCGCGTTCATGGGCTCGCAGAATCTCATCTCACGCGACTACGACTCCGAGAAGAACATCAAGCGCGGGCTCAAATGGCAGGAGCTGGTCACGCGGCTCACCGGGCCGGTCGTCGCCTCCGTGAACGCGGTATTCCTGTCGGACTGGCTCATCGAGACGGACGAGGACCTGGCCGACGTTGAGCACGTCCGAGTGTCGGACCTTCCCGTCGACACCTCGCCCGACGCCGTGGTCTGCCAAGTGGTGCCCTCGGGCCCGGGCTATCAGACCGAGAACAACCTGCGGCTTTTCCTGTCGCTCATCTACGGCGCCACCGAGAGGATCATCCTCACGTCGCCGTACTTCGTCCCCGACGAAGCCATGGTCTACGCGATCACCACCGCCTGTCAGCGAGGGCTCGAAGTGCAGCTCTTCGTGTCGGAGATCGGCGACCAGGGGCTGGTGTATCACGCCCAGCGCTCCTACTACGACGCGCTGCTCGAAGCCGGCGTCAAGATCTTCCTCTACCCGGCGCCGTTCATCCTGCACTCCAAGCACTTCTCCATCGACGACAACATCGCCGTGATCGGATCGTCCAACATGGACATCCGCTCGTTCAGCCTCAACATGGAGGTGTCGCTGCTGGTCCTCGGCGAGTCGTTCGTCGCCGACATGCGCGAAGTGGAGCAGGCCTACCGGGATGCCGGCCGCCAGCTCACCCTCGAGGAGTGGAAGCGGGAACCCGGGAAAGCGACCTTCCTCGACGGCGTCGCCCGCCTCACCTCGGCCGTCAACTGATCGGGTCTCGTCGGGTATCCGTCGCCGTTGACATCCGTCAGCGCTTTACCCCAACCAATTCATAACGTTCCAGCCCGTGCCGACCCGGTACGCGTACCCCCAGTCGGTGAAGCCCTTTCGCGGGTACACGTAGAGGTTCCCGGTGCTGTCACGGGCGAGCAGGTCGTTGTATCCGTCGCCTGTCGCGTCGCCGACGCTGACGATCGACGTCATGATGTTCCAGCCGGTTCCGATCTTTCGGGGCGGGTTCCACTGCCTCGCGGTGGGACCCCAGTAGTGCTGGTACCACCACAGGTTGCCCGCTGCATCCCGCGCGAGCAGATCGGGCTCGCGGTCGCCGTCCCAATCCCCGACGGGGATGATCGCCGTCATGCTGTTCCAGCCGCTTCCGATGAGCGAGCGGGCCTTGAAGCCGCTGTGCCCGTCGCCCGGGTAGAGCCAGAGACCGCCCGTGCCGTCGACCGCGGCAAGGTCGGCGTTACCGTCGCCGTCGAAATCGCCGACGCCGAGGATCGACCTCATCCCGCCCCAGCCGGACCCGATCAGGGAGCGGCCGCCCCATCCGTTCGCGCCGTTGCCCGGGTAGAGCCACAGCAATCCTCCCGCGTCGGCAGCGATGACGTCGGGTTTGCGGTCGCCGGTGAAGTCACCCGGCGTGACGACGACGCGCATCCCGTTCCAGCCGCTCCCGACCTGGACTGCGGCCGGGCTCTTCCAGCTGCCCTGACCGTTGAGCCGGTACGCGAACAGTGCTCCCGAGGCGTTGCGGGCGAGGAGCTCCGGCGGGGCGGCGGTCGCGTAGTCGTGCGGCACGGAAAGCGCCGTGTATGACCGCAAATCGTCGTCGATGCCGGTGACGACGGTCTGAGCAGCCACCGGGACGGGCGACGCTTGGGACGCGGTCGGTGCACCTGGCCAATACTGCTGGGCGAAGGGAAGGCCGGGCATCGGCAGGAACTCGATACGGTAGGTCGCGGCGGAGAGGCCGCCGACCTCGTAGTGTCCCGAGGCATCGGTGAACTCGTCGGCGGCCCACGTGTAGGCGCCGGTCGCCGGGTTGAGCACCCAGGCGGCGACTTCTGCACCCATCTTGTCCGGGAGCGGCTTACCGAGATAGGTCAGCGTGCCCGAAATGCTCGAATCCGGAGACAGTGCGGCGCTGGCGACTGCCTCCTGCCCTGCGGTGATGGTGAGACGCTGGGAGGGCCACGCGGTGCCGCCGAGGTACTGGCTTCCGAACCCGGTGGCAGCGAATTGGATCGTGTAATCGCCGGGGAACACATCGCGGATGAGGTAGTTCCCATTGTCGTCCGTGGTCGCCCAATTGATCGGGTTGTGCGTGGAGTCGGTCAGTTCGACCGATGCTCCCCGGAGCGTCGTGGTCACTCCATTCGCGTCGGTGCCCGTGACCGTGCCGCGTATCGACGCCTTCGGCAGCATGCGGATGTCGATGCCGGCGATCGCCTTCCCCGCACCGACCGGGATCGGAGTCGCATCCGGCTGCTGGTAAGTGTCCTTCCAGAAGACCGGGAAGACATCGGAATCGGAGACCGCTTGGACGGTGTAGGTCCCCGGCCATAGACCCGCCACGGTCCACGCCCCCGGGGCAACCGGGATGTCATCGCTCGGCATGCCGGGCACGACCGTAGCCGTCCCACTCGTTGCCAGCAATCGCAGCCGAGGGTTCGCCACGGCCGTGCCATCCGTCTGGGCGATGCTGCCGGAGATCGACGCGCCCGGAGGGACGGCCACCCGAGGGAGTACGAGTGTCTGACCTGCGGCCAGGTGCACCACCGGGGCCGTAGCGGCCGATCCGGCTCCAGACCAGTACGGCGTCAGAGCATTGATCGCCCCGTACGGGTGGTCGTATTCGATCTTGTAATCGCCGGGCGAGAGCTGGTCGAACGTGAATGACCCGTCGGCCGCGGCGGAGACCTCGCTGATCTCCGTACCGGTGCTGTTCAATAGCCGCACGAGAAACGAGACGTTCGCCCCCGGCGCGCTCTGGGCGGAGGCGGACCCACTGATCGTGCTCGGCGTCGAGGCTTCGGCAGGGGCGATCGCCCCAGCCGACACCAGGGCGATGGTCACCGCAGCCGTGGCGGAGACACGCAGAAGTCGGGTGGATGCGCTCACGAGCATGGCTGGATCCGATCGTTTCTACACGGAGCACAGTGATGCTCTGGCGAGATGCTAGCAGCGGGCGCGCACCCCCGATCCCCCGCTTTCGCGTGACAGGACGCCGGTTAGTCGACGCACTGCACGAGGTCGGCCCTCAGGTCCGCTCCTCAGCCGCGTTCTGCTCGCCCTCCCGCCAGAACCGGGGTCCCCACCAGCGGAAGGCTGCGTACTGCAGCACCGCCACTACGCCGACCAGGTAACCGAAGCGGAGGATGGCGTACCACCACGCATCGGGGGAGGGGACGACCCCGATCGCCTGCAGCAGCAGGACGATCGCGGCGGCGATGGCGGCGCCCTTGTAGCTGCCGACCGCGTGGCCGCTCGAGACGAACGGGATGGCGGTGATCAGGGAGGCGAGCGCCACCCCGCCGCCGATCATCGCTATTCCGCGAGCCACAGTTCGGGCACGGGAGAGCGGGGAGAGCCCGTTAGCCCGGGAGCCCGAAGCGATCAGGGAGACTCCGGCCACGATCAGCCCGACGACGACCAGGATGACGATGAGTGCGACGAACAGCACGAGCGGGACGAGGAACCAGCCAAGCGTACCGATGAACAGCACGAGGGCCGCGGTACCGAGCCGGTTGTCCTCGTACTCTTCTGGCTGCACCAGCGCGAAGGCGAGCGCCGTGACGATGAGGATGTGCGCGGCGGCCAGCGCAAGCACCTGCCACCAGCGGAGAAGCCAGGTGCCCACGGTCCGCTTACGTGACGTGCCGGGCTTGCCGGGCTTGCCGGCCTTGGCGCGCTTCGCCCGCGGCGCGTCCGTCCCGAGCGGAAGGAGCGCCAGCAGCTGTCCGACACCGACGAGGCCGCAGATCAGCAGCATCGCCCAGAGCGCATCGTCGTCGCCCGTGTCGTCGGCGGACGCCATCCAGAGCGCCAGGGTGAGCCAACCCGCCGCCGTGACGATCGCGAGCAGCCACCATCGTCCGCGTCGCGAGGTGAGCGCCGCGCGGAACGGCGCGCCGGCCGAGCGGAGGAAGCGCTGAAGGCTTGCGCCGTCCTTCTCGGCTGTTCCCGAGTCGCTCGTTTCGACCCGATCGGTCACCCTGTCTCCTTCTGTCCCGGCCCCTGCGGTGTCACGCATCGGGGCGAGCGAGCGTCTCACGTCCCCGTGCGCCGCGAGCGACGGCCCAGCGGACGAGGACGATGGCCGCGCCCAGAACCGCCGCCAGGATGACAGGGCCGACGCCGATCCCGAGGGCGGCGGGGAAGATCTTGACGGCGATCTGCGCCATCTCCCGGAGGTCGCCGTCGAGCACACGCATGCCGAGCGCGCTCGAGACGGCGGTGAACAGGGCGGGCGTCACCCAGAGTGCGGCCAGTCCCGCGACCCACACACCGAGGCGTCGCAGCGGCATGACGCCGCACCAGCCGAGGACAGCGCCGACGATGACCGCGGGCAGCCAGCGGAAGACCGAACCGAGCGCGAGCGCAGCGCCGTACGGGTCGACCAAAGCCGTGATGGCGCCCACGATCCAGGAGGTGACAGGAACCGCCGCCAACACCAGGCCCAGTGCTGCGGGACCGACGGCGCGCCGGGACACCAGCCAGAACAGTCCCTGCGCGAGCAGGACGGAGACGATCGTGCCCGCGAGCATGCCGCCGAAGTACAGCTCGGCGCGGCTGTCGACACCGGGCCGGCCGATACCCAGTCCGTCGGCGATCACCAGGAACGCCTGCAGCAGCGCCGCGAGCTGGAGGAGCAGCAGTCCTGCGGAGACGCTCCACGCCTCCACCCGTCCCGTGCCTCGAAGAAGTCGGGTCACACCGCCCGCCAGGACGCCGCCCACCAGGAGCAGGACCAGGAGGGTCGTGGCGGAGTACTGGCTCACCGGCAGCATGGCGAAGGGCATGGCGTCCGGCGGCGTCTCGGTCTGCCAGAGGTTCTGCAGCGGGAGGCGGCCGCCCTTCAGGAGCCACGGGAGCAGGCCGATGATGCCGGAGGCGAAGCCGAGGGCTCCTCCCATGACGAGCGACTCGGCCCGCCCGTGCGCGGACGCGGCTGTCGGACCACGACGTGACGATGACATGAACAGCGCTCCCCCCGGCGACGTGCAGTGAGCAGAACGGTATCGCATCCCGCCGGGGCGGGCAGCGACCCTCTCCCGCCGGGCGCGAATGCTGCACCATGGCGCGAAGCACATCTCGTGCGACCGCCCGCTTCGTTCTGCCCAGGTCCCTGAGGCTGTTGCACTCCGTGGCTGCCTACTGTATACAGAATACAGACCCACCCACAGCAGAGACACTTCAAGGAACGAGGTACTCATGTCTCGCGTCAACTCAACGGTGAGAAGGGCCCTGGCTATCACGGCCGCAGCCGCGCTCGCGCTCAGCATGGCGGCCTGCTCCGGCTCGGGAGGCGGTTCCGGTACCAAGACCGTCGTCTGGTCCACCTGGGGCACCCCGGAGGAGCTCACCCGCTACAAGGACTTCGACCAGAAGTTCATGAAGGAGCACCCGGACATCAAGGTCGTCCTCCAGCCCGTCGCCGACTACGGCGATTATCACACCAAGCTGCTCGCACAGCTGGCCTCGGGCACCGCTCCCGACGTGTTCTACATCGGCGACGACAAGATCGGCCAGTTCGTCAACTCGAAGGCTCTGCTGCCGCTGGCCTCCTTGATGGAGTCCTCGGCCAGCAAGACCAAACCCGCCGACTTCGCGCAGGGCCTGTTCGGTGCGACGAAGAAGGGCGACGAGTACTACGCGGCGCCCAATGACTCCAACCCGGACGCCTTCTGGTACGACAAGGTGGCGCTGAAGAAGGCCGGCATCACGCAGGACCCGGCGACGCTCGCTTCCCAGGGCAAGTGGACGACGGCCGCGTTCCTCGACATGAACGAGAAGCTGCACAAGGCGGGCCTCACCGGCTCGATGTTCTGGAACTACTGGAGCACCCACTACAGCTGGATCTCTTCTCAGGGCGGAAAAGCATTCGACGGCTCCGGGAAGTTCGTCGCCAATACCGACCAGACGAGCGTCAAAGCGGTGGATGTGCTCGCCAAGAACTTCCAGGACGGCACGTTCATCGTCGCCGACACCCTGCCGGAGGGAGCGGGCGCGGACAGCGTCTTCGTCACTCACAAGGCCGGCTTCTTCGTCCAGGGCCGCTACACGATCGGCACCGTTAAGGCCGCAGGCGACCCGCAGGACTACGACGTCGCCCCGTGGCCGACCCCGTCCGGCAAGGCGGCCCCGACCGGCGTAGCGGTGAGCTACCTGGCCATCAACGCCAAGACGAAGAACAAGGACGCGGCGTTCGAGTTCTGGACCAACTTCCTCTCGTCCCAGGGACAGACCGCGCGCCTGCAGGGCGGTGGCAACGCCGTCCCGTCCATCAAGGGCGCCGACAAGGTCGTGCTCGACGGCTACCCGCAGCACGCGCAGACCCTGCTCGACATGCGCGACATCGGCTTCGAGGACAACGCGACCGAGGCCTCCGTCCCCGGCCTGTCTTCCGATATCAGCGACAAGATGCTTGCGCTCTATCAGGGCAAGTCCACCGCCAAGGAGACGCTGAACGAGGTCGCGAAGATGATCGCCGACAAGACCGGCGGCAAGTGAGGCCGTGCCCGTGACTGCACTGAGTGACCGGCCCCTGGGCGAAGCAGCCGTGGCCGCCGAGGCCGAGGTTGTGCCCGCGACGCCGGGCGGGCTCCGTAAGGAGTCCGCCTGGCGGCGTCGCGACCGCCGCTGGGGTTATGTGTTCGTCGGGCCGCAGCTGCTCGGCATGACGCTGTTCGTCGTCGTGCCGTTCGTCGCGAGCCTGGTGCTCGCCTTCGCCCACTGGGACGGGCTCAACGACCTCAGCTGGGTCGGCTTCGACAACTTCCGGGCCGAGTTCGCCGACCCCCTGTTCTGGCGCTCGGTCGTCAACACCCTGCTGATCGCGCTCATCACCGTGCCGATCGGTCTGGGTCTCGCCGTCGTCCTGGCTGTCGCCCTGGAGCGGCTGAAGACGCGCACGCTCTACCTCGTCCTGTTCTTCGCGCCAGTCGTGACCTCGTCGGTCGCGGTCGCCATGATCTGGCAGCAGCTCTTCCGCAAGGACGGCGTGATCAGCGGCTTCATCGCCACTGTGTTCCATGTGGCGCCGCCGGACTGGCTGGGCGACCCGCACCTGGCGCTCATCGCCGTGTGCATCGTCACCATCTGGTCGTCGGTCGGCCTCAACGTCATCATCTTCCTGGCGGGGCTGCAGAACATCTCGCCGTCCGTCATCGAGGCGGCGCGGCTCGACGGCGCGGGCGCCCTCACCCTGTTCTTCCGTGTCCGGCTGCCGCTGCTTTCGCCGATCATCTTCTTCTCCACGGTCATCGCCTTCATCAGCTCGCTGCAGACCTTCGACACGGTGTTCATCCTCACGGCGAACGCGGGACCCGACAACGCGACCCGCACGATCGTCTACCACATCTACGATCTCGGCTTCGGGAAGTTCCAGTTCGGGCCCGCCAGTGCGGCCTCGATCATCCTGCTCCTGATCACGCTGATCATCACCGCGATCCAGTTCACGGCCCAGAAGAAGTTCGTTCACTACGAGGATGGTGCCGCATGACCGCCCCCGCATCCGCAGCCCCGGCCCCCGCCCGGGCTCAGGCACCCCGCACCGGTCGCGCAGTCACCCGCACGCGCACGGCCGTCCTGCACGCGGCGCTCGTCGTCGGTGGCGTGCTCATGGTCTTCCCGTTCCTGTGGATGCTGATCACGTCGTTCAAGACGCTGCCCCAGCTGCTGAACGACCCGCTCGGGCTGTGGCCGCAGCCGTTCACGCTTCAGAACTACGCCGACGCCTGGAGCGACGTGCCGTTCGGCAGTGCGTACGCGAACACCATCTACATCGCGGTGCTCGTCGTCGTCGGCACGCTGATCACCGCGGCCATGGCGGGGTACGCGTTCGCGCGCATCCCGTTCCGCGGCAGCCGAGTGCTGTTCGTGCTGTTCCTCGCGACGCAGATGATCCCGATGCAGGTCACCCTCATCCCGTTCTACTTCCTCATGGCGAAGCTGGGCTGGGTCGACTCGCATCTGGCGCTGATCGTGCCTGCGGCGCTCGCCAACCCGTTCGCGGTGTTCCTGATGCGCCAGTTCGTGCTCTCGCTGCCGAAGGAGCTGGAGGAGGCGGCCATCGTCGACGGCGCCGGCCGCTGGCGTGTCTTCTGGAGCGTCATCCTGCCGAACCTCCGGCCGGGCCTTGGCGCACTCGCGATCATCGTCGCGCTGAGCACCTGGAACAACTTCCTGCTCCCGCTCGTCATCCTGAACTCGCAGGAGCTGTTCACGGTGCCGCTGCTGCTGCAGAGCTTCCGCGGCCAATTCGGATCGATTAACTACGGGCTGATCATGGCGGCATCGGCCATCGCGACCATTCCGATGCTGATCGCGTTCGTCATCGGCCAGCGCCGCATCATCGGCAGCATGGCCGCCTCAGGGCTGGGCGGCCGGTGACGGGCGTCGCGATCCCGGCCGCCTCCCGCGCCGCGCGGTTCCTCGACCTGGTGTCGGCGCCGTTCACGCTCCCCGGCTCGCGCATCCTCGTGCTCCGCGACCGCGACGGGTTGCCGGAGGCCCTGACCGTGCGCCTGGCCGAGTACGAGAAGCCGCTCGACGACTGCGTGCTCGTGCGCACGCTGCGCGTCTTCGACGCCGAGGGAGCGGTCGCACGCGTCTCCGGCGTCCGTCCCGACCGCATCGAGTTCGGCGCGGCCGGCGTGACGCTGACGTTCGAGGGGCCGGATGCGCTGAGCCTCGGCGGCGACGGCGGCGAGTGGGATGCCGAAATCGTGCTTCCCGATGATGAGCGGGCTGTGCGCTTCTCCTCTTCCGCGGGCGCAGTGCGAATCTCCGCCACGGGGATCTCGCGCATCCCGCGCATCGTCCACGACGACGCGTTGGCGGCAACCGCCCGGATCTGGGACGACTGGTTCGTCCGGACGCCCGCCGTGCGGGACGACCTCGCCGACATGACCGCCTTCTGCTGGTGGGTGCTCGGAGCCAACATCGTCTCCCTGCCGGGTCGCGGCGCCCGCGCCGTCGTGCCGTCGAAGATCGGCTATGTCGGCCTCTGGCAGTGGGACGCGTACTTCATCGCGGCGGGCCTCCGCCATGGCGACCCGGAGCTCGCGAAGGAGCAGTTGGACCTGGCCTTCGCATTCCCGACCGCCGATGGCCAGCTGCCGGACGTGGTGCACGACGAGGGGATCCTCGCCTCCAGCGACGACCTCCCGGCCGGCGACCGCGACACCCTGCGCCGCGCAGGCTCGTCCATCGCTGACCCCTCCGCGCCCATCCCACTCACCAAGCCGCCTTTGGCCGCGTGGGCGCTGCGCCGGCTGGAGGGCTTCGTCGACGACCCGGTGTGGTTCGATGCCGCGTGGGCGACGGTCGCCCGCAGCCAGGAGTGGTGGTTCGCGCATTCGGACCTCGACGGCGACGGGATGCCCGAGTACGGCCACCCCTACTCGTCCGGCCTCGACGACAGTCCGGTGTTCGACGCCGAGTTGCCCGTCGCGTCGCCCGACCTGGCTGCGTACCTGATCCTGCAGGACGACCTGCTCGCCGCCAGGGCGCGCGAGGTCCGGGATGGGGCCGCGGCGTCGCGGCACGCGGAACGCGCGTCCCGGACGCTCGCGCTGCTGGAGGCGATGTGGGACGAAGATGCCGGCTACTTCCGTTCGTCCGGCGCCGGTGTGCCCGTGGAGGCCGAGACCGCGGTCTCGCTGCTGCCCCTGCTCACCGGACGTCTGCGCGGGGGCCACGTCTCCGGCATCCTCGACGCCCTCGACGACCCGGACCGCTTCGCGACCCTGTGGCCTGTTCCGACCGTCGCACGCCGCGACCCGTCGTTCTCCGACGAGCGGATGTGGCGCGGGCCCGTCTGGGTCAACGTGAACGCGCTCCTGGTGGAGGGGCTCGCGGTCTCCGGTCACCCGGCGCGCGGGCGCGCGCTGGCCGAGCGCACGCTCCGCCTCGTCATCGACGCAGGCGGCCCACACGAATACTTCACCCCGTCCACCGGGCGGAAAGCGCAGACCGCGACCACCGCATTCGGGTGGTCCGCCGCGCTGTTCATCGACCTGGCCGTGGCGGTGTCCGGCTGATCCACCCGTTCTATCCCACCGTTCCATCGACGAAGGAGTCACATGAAACGTCTGCGCACCCTCGCGCCCCTCGCGGCCGCCGTGCTCGCCCTCACCGGCTGCGCCATGGCCGGCACGGCGGGCGGCTCCCAGGCGACCCTGGACCCGTCCGCGAAGCCGTCCGGCAGCATCACGGTCTGGTCCTGGGACGCCGCGGCGACCGCCCTCAAGCGCCTGGCCACGCAATACCAGTCGTCCCATCCCGGCACCACGGTGAAGGTCGTCGACGTCGGCTACGACAACGCATACGACAAGCTGTCCGTCGGCCTCCAGGCCGGAACCGGGCTGCCGGACGTTGTGACGATGGAGACCGACCACACCCCCGGCTACCTCAGCCAGTTCCCCAAAGGGTTCGCCGACCTCACGCCGGTCGTCGGCTCGCGCAAGGCCGACTTCGACCCGTCGAAGTGGGCGGCGTCGGTCGATGCCTCGGGCGCTATCCGCGCCGTCCCGTGGGACTCCGGAACGGTCGGCCTGTTCTACCGCTCCGACTACCTGCAGGCGGCGGGCGTCGATCCGGCCGACCTTGGAACGTGGGACAAGCTCGTCTCGGCGGGCGAGCGCATCAAGGCAGCCACCGGCCACACCCTGGTCACGACGGATGTCTCCACCGGCGGCCTGTTCCAGATGCTCCTCCAGCAGCAGGGGCAGGGCCTCTTCGACGCCAAGGGACGCATCACTGTCTCCTCCCCGGAAGCCGTCGACGCCCTGAGCCTCGAGAAGGAGCTCAACGACAGAGGCCTGCTGAAGAACGTGAAGGGCTGGGACGCGCGGGTGACGAGCGCCAAGAACGGTGACTCGGCTGTCACGCCGGAGGCCGTCTGGTGGATCGCCACCCTCACGGGCGAAGCGCCAGAGCTCAGCGGGAAGTACGGCGTCGCGGAGCTGCCCGCGTTCAGCGCGGGCAGCGCGCGCACCTCCAACAGCGGAGGGTCGGAGCTGGCGGTCCCGGCCCAGGCCAAGAACCCGCAGCTCGCGGCGTCGTTCGTCGCGTTCGCGCTGGCGGACAGGGCGAACCAGGTCTCGATGATGAAGAAGGACGGCCTGTTCCCGTCGTATCTCCCTGCGCTGAAGGACCAGCTGTTCCGCGCACCGGACCCGTACTTCGGCGGCCAGAAGGTGTACGCGCTCTTCGCCGACCAGACGGCGAAGATCCCGCCGATCGCCTATACCTCCGACAACGCGAAGGCCACCGACATCGTCGGCGCCGCCGTGTCCGCCTCGGTGCTCGGCGGCAAGGACCCGCGAGCGGCGCTGCAGGATGCAGCGAAGCAGATCGCGACGGCCACCGGCCGCGACATCGCGCGCTGAGATGGCTGCCGTAGACATCGTCACCCGGAGTGGGGAGGCGCGACGGGCGCCCACCCGCGCCCGGTCGCTGCAGCGCAGGCTGCAGCGACCGGGCGCGTGGTTCGCGCTCCCCGCCGCCGTGCTGTTCGCCGTCTTCTTCGCGTATCCGCTTGTCATCTCGCTGTGGCAGAGCTTCTTCAGCACCCGGGGCGGGGAGCTGCGGTGGGTGGGCCTCGACCAGTACCTGCGGCTGTTCCAGGATCCGCTGGTCGCGACCAGCCTCGGCAACGCGTTTCTCATCCTCGTGATCCAGGTGCCGGTGATGATCGGCGTCGCTCTGGGCCTCGCGTACGTGCTCAACCAGACCTGGCTGCGGTTCCGCTCCGGCTTCCGGCTGCTGTACTTCCTGCCCGCCGTCACCACCCTGGTCGCGTACTCCGTCGTCTTCCGGGTGCTGCTGGCGACGGACGGCGGCGCGGTCAACCAGCTGCTCGGCCTGGTCGGAGTCGCGCCGGTCGACTGGCTCGACAGCGAGCTGTGGGCGCGGGTCGCGCTCATCGCGTCCATCACCTGGCGCTGGACCGGCTACAACATGGTCATCCTGCTCGCGGGCCTGCAGAGCATCCCGGCCGAACAATACGAGGCTGCGCGCATCGATGGCGCCGGTCGCTGGGCGACCTTCGCCCGTGTCGTCGTCCCGCAGCTGCGTCCGGCAATCGTGTTCACCACCGTGACCTCGACGATCGGCGCGCTTCAGCTGTTCGACGAGAACGTGATCCTCACCGGGGGCGGCCCCAACAATGCCACGCTGACCCCCGTGCTCTACCTGTACAAGGTCGGCTTCCAGCAGTTCGAGCCGGGATACGCCTCCGCCATCGCCTGGGTGCTCGTGCTGCTCACCGGCGTCATCTCGATCATCCAGTTCCGTCTGCTCCGGGAGAAGAAGTGATGCGCGCTCTCCGCCACGCCCCCGCTTACGTGCTCCTCGCCGCCGGCGCCGTGATCAGCGTCGTGCCGTTCCTCTGGATGCTCACCGCGTCGACGCACACTACTGCCGACCTGTTCGCGCGGCCGTTGCCGATCCTGCCCGGAGGGGAGTTCTGGCGTAATCTCGGGCGGCTGCAGGAGCAGACAGGCTTCGCCCAGGTGATGCTCAACAGCGTCCTGATCGCCGTGATCTACACGGTGTTCAGTTCGGCGGTCAGCGTGCTCGCCGGCTACGGGCTGGCCAAGTTCCGGTTCCGGGGTCGCGGGGTGATGCTCGCGGTGGTGCTCGGCACCATGATGATCCCGATGCAGGTGCTCCTGGTGCCGCTGTTCCAGATGATGGCGAGCGCCGGGTGGATAGACACGTACCAGGCGGTGATCCTCCCGTTCCTCGCCAACGCGTTCGGGATCTTCCTGATGCGGCAAGCGTTCCTCGACTTCCCCGACACGATCGTGGAGGCGGCAAGGATCGATGGAGCAGGCGAGCTCCGCACCTTCTACCGTGTCGTGCTCCCGGTCGCACGCCCGCAGCTGGCGGCACTCCTCATCTATACGTTCGTCAGCCAGTGGAACGCCTTCATCTGGCCGCTCCTGATGTTGAACACCGAGGACAAGTACACGATCCCGGTCGCCCTCAACACCATGATCGGCCTCTCCCGCGTCGACTACTCCGGCCTGATGCTGGGCTCGCTGCTTGCGACGCTGCCCCTGCTGCTGCTGTTCCTGGTGTTCCAGCGCCAGTTCGTCTCCGGCCTGCTCGGAGGCGCGGTCAAGGGCTGAGTGGTCTCGTCCCGCTTGCCGAGGGTGGGGGAGCGGCTGCTAGCTCAGCCGTTCCCACTTGATACCGGCATCGGCCAGCAGGCGGCGCATGCCGTTGGTCCAGTTCTCGGCGAGTGCGGCCTTCGCTGCGGCGACGTCCCGGTGGATCAGGTGCTGCGCGATCGCCGAGTGCTCCTCGGCGGAGCGCTCCACCAGCACATCATCTCCGACCAGAAGGGACTCGTAGCGGTGGATGGCGCTGCGCACCTGCGTGATCTGCTCCAGCAGCTTGCGGTTGGGGCAGGCGCTCAGCATGAGGTTGTGCCACTCGTCGTCTTTGCGGTTGACGACCGCGTGCTCGGCCACGTCGTCGGAGAAGGCCGCGGCGAGCGACGCAAGACGCTCGCCGATCACGGCGAGCTCGTCGACCGGCGTCAGGTCGAGGCCGAGGCCTTCGAGGGTGACGATGATCGGGCAGAGCTCCTCGAACTCCTGCGCGCTGAGCGGCACGAAGCGGAAACCCTTGCCGTTCTCGCTCTCGATCTGGCCTTCGCTCTCGAGCGCGATCAGCGCCTCCCGGAGCGGCGTGCGGCTGACGCCGAGCTCGGCGGCGAGCTGCACTTCGTTGATGCTCTCGCCGGGACGAACTTCGCCGGCCCGCATGCGCGCGATCAGTTCTTCGCGCACCTGGGAACGCAGGTTCTTGCGCTCAATCGTCATATCGGATCCCTCCAGCCTGCCGGGCCACGCCAGCTTAGGGGTTGACCCGTCGCGGCGAACGCCATAGCGTTACTGTATACAGAATACAGTCGACACGAGCTGGAAGACAACCGTGTCGACCCCCGAATCCGACTGATCCAGGAGACCGATGACGATCCCCGTGCCGCGCAGCATCCGGCCACCGCGCGCCATCCGACTCGACGCACTCGCCTACGGCGGCGACTACAACCCCGACCAGTGGCCCGAGGAGGTCTGGGCGGAGGATGTGCGCCTCATGGTCGAGGCGGGCGTCAATCTGGTCACGCTCCCAGTGTTCTCCTGGCCGCTACTGGAGCCGGAGCCGGGCGTCTGGGACTTCGCGGGCCTCGATCGGATCATCGATCTGCTCTGGCAGAACGGCATCAAAGTCGACCTGGCCACGGCGACGGCGACGCCGCCCGCCTGGCTGGTGCGCGCGCATCCCGAGGTCCTGCCGTGGAACGCGTCCGGTGTGCGGCTGGAGTTCGGGTCGCGGCAGTCGTACTGCCCGAGTTCCCCGGTGTTCCGGGAGGCGGCACTGCGCCTGACGAGGGCCCTGGCCGATCGCTATCGCGAGCATCCGGCGCTGGCGCTCTGGCACGTCTCCAACGAGTACGGCGACCACGTCTCCCGCTGTTGGTGCCCGGAGTCGGCGCGGCACTTCCGGCGCTGGCTGCAGTCCCGCTATGGCGACATCGCCGGTCTCAACGAGGCCTGGGGCACCAGCTGCTGGGGCCAGAACTACCTGAGCTTCGACCAGATCGAGCCCCCGCGCAGTGCGACGGGTCCGATCAACCCGGCCGAGCTCGTCGACTTCGACCGTTTCTCCTCCGACGCCCTGCTCGAGCTGTTCCAGTCCGAGGTGGATGTGCTGCGCGAGATCACGCCGGAGGTCGCCGTGACCACCAACTTCATGAGCCTGTTCCGTGAGCTCGACTACTGGGACTTCGCAGCGGCCGAGGATCTGGTGACAGACGACGCCTACCCGGACCCCGCCGATCCACTCGCCCACGTCGGCGCCGCCCTCAACTACGGGCTGATGCGCAGCCTGAAGGAAGGGAGGCCGTGGCTGCTGCTGGAGCAGGCGCCCAGCGCGGTCAGCTGGCGGGAGGTCAACGTCCCGAAAGCACCGGGACAGATGCGCCTCGGCAGTCTGCAGGCGGTCGCGCACGGTTCCGACGGCGTGATGTTCTTCCAGTGGCGCCAGGCGAAGTTCGGCCCGGAGAAGTTCCACTCCGCGATGCTCGGCCACCGCGGAGAGCGCAGCAGGACGTTCCGCGAGACGAAGGCGCTCGGTGCCGAGCTGAAGCGGCTGGAGTCCGTGCGCGGCACGCGGGTGCGCTCATCCGTCGCGCTCGTCGCCGACTGGGACGCCTGGTGGGGCGTCACCCAGACCGAGTCGATGCCGTCGCAACGCCTCGACTGGCTGACCGAGGCACGGGCGTGGCACGCCGCCGCGTTCGCGCTCGGGCAGCCGGTGGATGTGGCTCGGGCGGGCGGGCCGTTCGGCGACCACCGCGTGGTGCTCGTCCCCAACCTGTACGCGGCGACCGGAGAGCAGGCGGAGGCGCTCACCGCCTTCGTGGCGGACGGCGGTCAGCTCGTCGTCGGTCCGTTCTCCGGCGTCGTCGACCACCGCGAGCAGATCCACGCGGGCGGGGCGCCGGGTCCCCTGCGTGACCTGCTCGGTGTGGAGGTCGACGAGTGGTGGCCCGTGCCGGACGGCGGACACCGCACGGTGGAACTCGGCGGCCGGGTCCACTCCACGCGGATCTGGGGCGAATGGATCGATGCAGACGAGGGCACGGACGTGCTGGCCCGCTTCGCCGACGGTGAGCTGGCCGGGATGCCCGCCCTCACCCGGCGCGCCCTCGGCAGCGGCGCCGCTTGGTATCTGGCGGCCGGTCTGGACGAGGAGGGGATGCGCGCGGTGCTCTCCGCGGTCTTCGCCGCTGCCGACCTCCCGGCCCGCGCTCCCGACACCGCCCTCGAGGTCGTCACCCGCACCGACGGCACCACCGACTTCACCTTCGTGCTCAACCACGGCCGCGACGCGCGTACCGCGCCGCGCATCCCCGGCGGCACTGACCTGCTGACAGGCGCGGACGCCGGCACAGGGCTGCCGCTCGACGCGTTCGGCGTCGCCGTGATCGAGCATCCTGCACAGCACGCGAACGAGAGGCAAGCATGACCGACCCCTTCATCCACCCCTACATCCCGAACACGGCGCCCGCGTCGCGCCAGGCGATGCTGGACGCGGTGGGCGCCGCGAGCGTGGACGAGTTCTACGCCGACGTGCCCGCCGACCTGCGTCTCGGCCGCGACCTCGACCTGCCGGAGCCGCTCGTCGCCGAGCAGGACCTCGTCCGGCACGTCGGCGGGCTGCTGCGCCGCAACCGCGCGGCCGACCCTGGCCGCCTGTTCCTGGGTGCCGGCACGTACCTGCACGCGGTTCCCGCCGTTGTGGACGAGGTCATCAACCGCAGCGAGTTCCTCACGGCATACGCGGGCGAGCCGTACGAGGACCACGGCCGCTTCCAGGCCCTGTTCGAGTATCAGTCGCTGATGGGCGAGCTGCTCAACCTCGATGTGGTCAACGTGCCGACCTACGACGGCTACCAGGCCGCCTCCACTTCGCTCGCGATGGCGACCCGGGCGACCGGCCGCCGCGGAGTCGTGCTGGTGAGCGACGCGCATCCGGACAAGCTGTCGAAGGTGCGCGACTACGTGCTCCCGATCGCCGACCTGATCGTCGTTCCGACCGTCGGCGGGGAGGCCGACCTGGATGCGGCACTCACGCACATCGGTCCGGACACGGCCGCCATCTGGGTCGAATCGCCGAGCTTCCACGGCGCGCTTGAGACGCGTCTCCCGCAGCTTGCGGACGCGGCGCACCGCGTGGGTGCGCTCCTGGTGGTCGGCACGGACCCGATCACGCTCGGTGTCATCGCGTCGCCCGCGGACCTCGGCGCGGACATCGTGCACGGCGACATCCAGTCGCTCGGCCTGCACCCGTGGTTCGGTGGAGCGCACGCCGGCTTCATCGCCGTCGACGACGACCCGCGGCTCGTGATGGAGATGCCCTCCCGGCTGTTCGGCCTGGCCTCGACCGACGTCCCCGGCGAGTACGGCTTCGGTGACGTCGCCTACGACCGCACCTCGTTCGCTGTGCGCGAGGAAGGCAAGGAGTGGGTGGGAACGGCCGCGGCCCTCTGGGGCATCGCCGCAGGCGTCTACCTCTCTCTGATGGGACCGCAGGGCATGGTCGAGCTCGGAGAGACCCTCCTCGCCCGCACCGCGTACGCCCGGCAGGTGCTGACCGCGCTGCCCGGCGTGCTGGACGCGGATGACGCCGTCCACTTCCGCGAGTTCGTGCTCGACCTCTCGGCCGCCGCGCTCACCGCGCCCGCGCTGGTGACCCAGCTGCGCGCCGCCGGCTTCGAGCCGGGCCTCGCGCTCGACGACGACCGTCTGCTCGTGTGCGTCACCGAGCAGAACACCCAGACCGACATCGACGAGCTCGCCGCCGCCTTCGCCGCGGCGCTCGCGGACGCTGACAAGGAGAAGACCGCGTGAGTCTGCCGATCGCCCCCAAGCCCGCACTCCGGCGGTTCCACCAGGCCAGGTGGGATGAGCCGATCGTGTTCGAGTTGCACGCCCCCGGCGAGCGTGGCGTGCTCCCGTCGCGCGCCGAGGAGCGCCTGAGCGCGGCCGTCGGTGACGTCGTCGCCGCGCTGCCCGCCTCCCTGCGCCGCCCCGAGCCGCCCGCGCTGCCCGAGATCGGCCAGATGCGCGTGCTCAAGCATTTCCTGCGGTTGAGCCAGGAGAACCTGGGCGCCGACCTCAACGTCGACGTGGGCCAGGGCACCTGCACCATGAAGTACGCGCCGAAGGTCAACGAGACCATCGTCCGCTCGCCCGACCTCTCCGAGCTGCACCCGCTGCAGGACCAAGCGTCGGCGCAGGGAGTCCTGGAGATCATCTGGCGTACCGAGCGGATGCTCGCCGAGATCTCCGGCATGAGCCGCGTATCGCTGCAGACCGGGGGCGGTTCGGAGGCGATCTGGGCCAACATCTCGATGATCCGCGCGTACCACGCCTCCCGCGGGGAGGGCGAGCAGCGCGACGAGGTGATCACGACGATCTTCTCTCACCCATCGAACGCGGCCGCCGCTAAGATGGCCGGCTACAAGGTCATCACGATCTTCCCCGACGCCGACGGCTACCCGGACGTAGAGGCCCTCCGTGCGGCCATCTCGCCGCGCACCGCGGCCATCATGGTCACGAATCCGGAAGATACGGGCATCTACAACCCGCACATCCGCGAGTGGGTGGATCTGGCGCACTCGGTCGGCGCGCTGGCGTCGTACGACCAGGCGAACGCGAACGGCATCCTCGGCATCACCCGTGCCCGCGACGCCGGGTTCGACGTGTGCCACTTCAACCTGCACAAGACATTCGGCACGCCGCACGGCTGCGGCGGACCGGGCTCCGGAGCGAACGCGGTGTCGGAGGAGCTGGCGCCCTTCCTGCCGGGCCCGGTGGTCGAGAAGGTCGACGACCGGTACGTGCTCGACGCCGACCGGGCGCAGTCGATCGGCTCCGTCGCGCCGTTCTACGGTGTCGTGCCGAACATCGTCCGCACCTACGCGTGGATCCGCGCGCTCGGCGCCCCCGGGCTGCGGGCGGTCGCCGAGACCGCCGTGCTGAACAACAACTACCTGATGAAACGCATCCTGGAGATCCCCGGCGCGAGCGCGCCGTATGCGACAGGACGCCGCCGCATCGAGCAAGTGCGCTACTCGTGGCAGGAACTGTTCGAGGAGACCGGCATCAGTTCGGAAGAGATCGGCATCCGCGCGGCGGACTTCGGGATGCACTACTGGACCAGCCACCACCCGTACGTGGTGCCGCAGCCGTTCACGCTGGAGCCGACCGAGTCGTACTCGATGGCCGAGCTGGACGAGTACGCGTCCGTACTGGCCGAGGTGGCGCGCGAGGCCCGGGAGCAGCCCGAGGTCGTGCGGTCAGCGCCGCACAACCAGACCGTGCACCACACCCACCACGACGACCTCGACGACCCCGATCGCTGGGCGGTGACCTGGCGCGCCTACCAGCGCAAGTATTTCGGCGCCACGGCCGCGGCCTCCGCGTCGGACGAGGAAGCCGCGTGACCTCCCGCACCACCCGTCGCGCGGTGGCGAGTTGCCGCCGCTCCGCCGAAAGGGGAGCAGCGACTCACCACCCGGCTCGCGGAGTGCTGGTCTCGTGACGCTGGGGCTCGTGGTCAACCCGTTCGCGGGCGTCGGTGGTCCGGCCGGCCTCGCCGGGAGCGACGGGCTTGACGTGCAGCGTGAAGCGCTCCGCCGGGGCTCCCGCGCCCGGGCGGGGGAACGCGCGACCGAGGCGCTTCGCGTTCTGGCCGCCGCGTATCCTGCGGCTGAGGTGCTCACGGCCGCAGGGCCGATGGGGGAGGACGCCGTCGCCGCCGCGGGCCTGACCCCGCGTGTCGTGTACGCGCCGGCCACGCCGTCCAGCCCCGACGACACGGCCCGGGCCGCGGCGGAGCTCCGCGCGGCGGGCGCCTCGCTCGTGCTCTTCGCCGGCGGCGACGGCACCGCTCGCGATATCGCCAGGGGCGTGGCGGCCGGCACACCCGTGCTCGGTATCCCGGCGGGCGTCAAGATGTACTCGGCATGCTTCGCCGTCGGTGCCGCCGCGGCCGGCGCGCTCGTCGCAGACTGGGAGGCCGGTCGCAACGTGTCCACCGGCGAGGCCGAGGTCCTCGACCTCGACGAGGCCCTGCTGCGCGCCGGCCGTCCGGAGCCGCGCCTGTTCGCGCTGGTCCCGGTTCCGGCCGCGGCCGGCCGGACCCAGGCGCGCAAGGCCGCGACACCCGCGAGCGAACGGGATGCCGTTCAGCGCGCCGCCGCCGGCGCCGCCTCCCGCATGCTCCCCGGCGTGCGCTACCTGCTCGGCCCGGGCGGAACGACCCGCGAGGTCGGCCGTCGCCTGTGCCTGGACACGAGTCCGCTCGGCGTCGACGTCATCCAGGATGGGCGGCTGCTCGAGCGCGACGTCACCGAGCAGGAGGCCCTGGCCGCCGTCGCCGGGCATCCGGCGCAGGCCGTCGTCACCATCATCGGCGGGCAGGGCTTCCTGCTCGGACGAGGCAACCAACAGCTTTCTGCGCGCGTGCTGACGCAGCTGGGGCAGCATCCCCTGCTCGTCGTCGCCACCGAGCAGAAGCTGATCGACCTCGCCGGCCGACCTCTCCTGGTCGACACCGGCGACCCCGCGCTCGACGCACGGCTGGCCGGCCACATCCCCGTGGTCACCGGCCCCGCAACGGCGAGCATCTACCCTGTCAGTGCCGTCGCGACCGCGGCGGCCCCCACCGAAGGAGCATCCGAATGCGTCTAGCCGGCAAATCCGCCATCGTCACCGGAGGGGCGGGCGGCATCGGTCGCGCCACCTCCCTCGCCTTCGCCGCCGAGGGCGCACGAGTCGCGGTCGTCGACCTGCAGCAGGAAGCGGCGGAGGCCGTCGCCGCCGAGATCCGGGCGGCAGGCGGCGAGGCCATCGCCATCGGTGCCGATGTGTCGTCCGAGCCGGAGGTCGAGGCCGCGGTCGCCGCCGTCGTGAAGGCCTTCGGCGGCATCGATGTCACGTTCAACAACGCGGGCATCATCCGTCGCACCACCGCGGTGGAGACGACGGTCGAGGAGTGGGACCGCGTGTTCGGCGTGAACGTGCGCGGCATCTTCCTGATGTGCAAGCACGTCGTGCCGCTGATGGCGGCGGCGGGCAAGGGCTCCATCATCAACACCGGAAGCGGCTGGGGCCTGAAGGGAGGCGGCCAGGCCATCTCGTACTGCGCGTCGAAGGGCGCCGTCGTCAACATGACCCGAGCGCTCGCCATCGACCACGGTCCGCAGGGCATCCGCGTGAACTCCGTCAACCCGGGCGACGTGGACACCGGGATGCTGCGCGACGAGGCCCGCCAGCTCGGCCAGGAAACAGGCTCGTTCCTCGCGGAGGCCGCCGACCGGCCGCTGAGCCGCATGGGCCAGCCGAGCGAGATCGCCGCGGCCGTCGTGTGGCTGGCCAGCGACGAGGCCTCTTACGTGACCGGCGCGGCCCTGGTGGTCGACGGCGGCGGCATCGCCTGACCGCGGTACCGCGTGGCGGGCGGGCGATCGGCCTCGCGCGCAAGAGATCGCTCACGGATTCGCTGCCAGCGCCAGAGCGGAGAGCCGGCCGTCGAGTACGCCGGCCTCAGTTCTTGGTTCTGAAAGAGATGTCGGACTGTTTGGCCCAGTGGACCGCGGCTGCGCGGGAGTTCACGCCGAGCTTGCGGTAGAGGTCCTGCATCGCAGATTTTAGAGTGTTGGGGCTGATGTAGAGTTCAGCGGCGATCTGTTGGATCGAGAGACCGCTGCTGAGCAGTTCGAGGACGGTGCGTTCGCGGTTGGTCAGTTTCGGCACGGCAATGTCCTCGCCGACGGTGAGCGGTTTGCCGTGGATCGGCTCTCCTGCTTGCTCGGCAATGGTGGCGAGGGTGCGCGCAGGGACGAAGGTGTACGCGCTGAAGATCCGCTCCTGCTGGATGATCACGTTCGCTGCGCGGAACGAGTCGGCCGCGGTGGGGAAGTGTCCGAGCTCGTGATGGGATGCCGATGCCACCAATAGAGCGGGCGCCTCGACTCGGGGAGCGGCGGTCAGTTTCCTGGCTTCTTCGCTGCTGGCGAGAGCATCGGTGAACCGGCCCTCAAAGTACGCATGCGACGCCTCCAGCAGAGGGTCAAGAGCTGTCCCGGTCGGGATGAGAGCGATCTCGTCACGCAGTCGCGGCCTTGCCCGGGCGAGCCGGGCGCGCGCGGCTTTGACGTAGCGGGCGTCGGCGCCGCCGAGGTGTACTTCGGGGTGCCGCTCGAGCTCGCGCTCGAGGCGGGCGTCGACGGAGGACGCCCCGGGTTTGCCGTGCGCGAGTAGCGCGGACACCCAGAGGGCGGCCGCCCATTGCTCACCGAGGGGGAGGCCGAGCGCCCGGCCGAGGTCGACGTGTGCAGTGGGATCTTGCCTGTCCTGCTTGAGCAAGGCTGAGGTGAGGAACAGAATCACGTCGTAGCGGCCGTTGGTCGCCGGTTCGGCCTGCGCTCGAGCGAGCCACAGGTCTGCGTCATTGAGGCGACCGCGGTCGGCGTGCATCCAGGCGATATGGCCGGCGGCGCGGCGGGCTATCACCGGCTGCCGGGTGAGGCGGGCAAGATCGTAGGCCTCCTCGTACTCAGCAAGAGCGCCGGATGCTTGGGCGGCGTCCAGCGTGCGACCCCACTGGAAGCGAAGGTGGGGGAGCGATCCCACGAACTCGCCCCGGTCAGCCGACGAGATCTTGCCCAGGACCGCTTTGGCCTCCAACGCGGTTCGCCGCGCCTCCTCAAGCCTGCCCGCGGTCCGGTCGCCGGCGGCTTTGCCTGTAAGGAGTATGAGGGTGTCGAGGTTGGCTGAAGCTTCCGGGTCAGGGTTCGGCGTGAGCCGGCCGTCGTGGAAGAATCTGCGCGGCTCCCCGTCGATGACGACGTGCTGCAGATAGTTTGCGGCAACGCTCAGGCTCGGCATGTTGACGAACGCTTCCCCGGGAAGAGCTTTCAGAGCGGCAAGCAGATACTTCGGGGCAACACTGGCGAACGCGTCCCAGTGGCTTTCGATCACCGAGTTCGCCGCTTCCCAGCCGTCACGGGCGGCCGTATCCGCTACGAGCACCGGTAGATCGAACGGCCGCACCCGCGGGTCGACCGTTGCCGGGTTCGCGTCTCCGGACTGCTCGTCAGAGGTCATCGTTCACTCACCGGAACAAGCTTGCCAGCTTTACCAACGACTCAGATTTCCTGCGATAGAAGGGGGCAACTCCATACCCGTGTCACCCGATCGAGGGGGGCGCGGGCCCCCAGGTTGTCCTGCGCCCGGCTCCACGAGCGTACCCCGTTTGGGGGTAGTAAGTGATGGAGTTTCCCGGGTTCCAGGGTGGACTTTCCCTCTTCGTCCTGACATCGGCGTGTCGTGGCCGATTAGCTGAGTTCTGAATTGGGGAGCGCTGTCCCCTTTGGATATTCGGGGAGGTCTCTGTGGGGACGCACAAAATGGATGCACAGATCGGCACGGGTCTGTCGCCTCGCCGGCGACGTCTGAAGCGGCACAGGAAGCGGACCCGTGTCATGGTGCACCGCTTCACCGCCGGCCTTTCCGGCGTGCTGCTGGCCGTGACCGGCTTGTCCTTCGCAGCACCGGCTCTCGCAGCGCCGGTGTATGAGATCACCGCCAAGTGGGCAGATGGGTCCCCGACGACGGTGAAGTCGGGTGATGTCCTCACCGCCGAATGGCGAGTGAACGTCAACGACGACGCGGCCGCCCCGGCGAACGACCCGGTCGACAATGTGAACTTCACTCTGACGATCGCCAACGGCACGTTCGAGGAACTCCCGGCTTCCTGTCTGACCACGGGTGTCACCCCAGTGTCGAGCATCTCTGCCGACAAGCAGACCATGATCTGCAACCTCGGCACAAAGGACGAGGGCACCTCCCATGTGATCCAGACTCCGATCCGTGCCGATGGCAACACCGGTTCACAGATCACCGGAACCGGCACGATCCAGGGTGACAGCGCCGACCTTCCGCCGATCGACATCAAGAACACCTTCGGCATGGACATCCGCTGGGGCGTCGCCACCAGCACGTACAGCTTGCAGGGCTACCCGGCGAGCCCGACGGTCGACCTCGACCTTGAGTGGACGCTGAGCAAGGACAAGCGCAGCGCCGATGGCCCGCAGACGGTCACGTACGACCTGACCACCAGCGGACCCTTCTCGAGCATCTCGGTCGGCGCTCAGGGCTGCACTCCCTTCACTACCGGGGTTGCGAACGGCCACCCCTGGTCGGGAGGAAGCCACCCGGCGGACTCGATGGTCCAGCCGGTCACTACCTGCACCATTCAGAAGCTCAGTGCGAACACCTTCCGTCTGACCCTGACGGGCATCAACTACAACCCGGCCACCCCTGCGACGAAGGACTCGACCGGAGGCGGTCTTCCTGCGGACCAGGTTGCCCTGGCGAGCGGCTCGATCTGGCTGCACCTTGTCCCCACCACCGCCGGGTCGATCACCCTGCAGTCCTCCGCGCCGACGTATACGTCTGCGGCAGGTACGGACACCGCTCAGGACGACCCGTCCAACAACTCGGTGAGCAAGACGTGGTTCTACCCGGGCACGTTCACCGACCCGTGGAACCGGGCTTACACCGGGTCGGGCGGCACCAACTACGACAACACCTATGTCGTCTCGCCGGGCACCACCATCGAGCAGGGCCTGGTGACCGGGCTGCCCGGCTTCGACCGTGCCGACACTCTGGGCATCGGGATGTGCGCCCCGATCGACACCAAGTACCTCACGTTCAAGGACATCGTCGCGCCGAGGGCTTGGCCGGGTTCGGTGATCTCCTACTACGTCGGAAACGACCCCACGGTCAACCCGGCAAGCGCTTCCTACGACCCGCAGGCCTTCCCGAACTGTGGCGGGACGACAGGGTGGGCCACCACACCTCCGGCTGATCCGAGTACGGTCAAGGCCGTTCGCGTGACCATGACCCAGGGTCAGGCCGAGTCGTGGGGCGTCGTCAACGCCGGCTGGCAGGTCCACTCCGTGGTCAAGGACGATGTTCCGGTCGGTCAGGACATCTGGGACTTCATGCTCACCACTTCGGACGGCACCACCTGGTCGAACACCGGCAGCGGCTCGTGCGCCACGCCCACCCCGGGCCTGCGCTACCCGTGCACGGTAGGGGCCGCCCGTGACCTGGTACGTATCGTCGCTGCGACGCCGTACATCGAGAAGACCGCAGACCGTGGGGCGGTGAACCCTGGACAGGCCGCCGGATTCTCGCTCACCTACTCGGCGAACGTGCCCTCTAACCTTCCGGCTTCGGTCGACGGGTACCAGATCGTGGACACGCTTCCGGTCGGGATGACGTATATCGAGGGGTCGGCTACTCCCGCCCCGGCGGTGTCGACAAACGGGTCCGGCCAGCAGGTGCTGACCTGGGTGATCGATGGTGTGACGACGAATGTCGAGCACGCGCTGACCTACCAGGCTGTCGCGGCCCCCACCGTCGCGCCCGGCACTGTGCTGCAGAACTCCGCAGTGGCGACGGTCTCCGGGACCACGTCCAGGCCGGCCACGGCTCAGGTGACGGTTGCGGCGAATGGTTACACGTCGATCGGTAAGGCGGCGGACACGCCCTTCATCCCGAACGTCAATGGGGATGGCAAGGGCGACGGTTCCTGGACGGTCACGCTCCGGTCCTTCGATCCGACGGCTCAGACCTTCACGGACACGATCGACATCCTCCCGTACAACGGCGATGACCGGGGAACCAGCTACTCGGGCAGCTACGCGCTGACCGGTGTCACCCCGGCCGCAGGCTCGACGGTGTACTACACCACGGCCGACCCGGCCACCCTGTCGGATGACCCGGCCGATCCCTCCAACGGCGCCGCCGGCGACCCGGCCGGCAACAGTGTGGGATGGAGCACGACCTTCACCGCCAACGCCACCGCTGTCCGCGTCGTCGGCCCGGCACTGGCTCCTGGGGCTACTCAGAAGTTCACGGTGAAGATCGCCACGGACGGGGTCAAGGGCGGTGACCTGCTGGTCAACCGGGCTCAGGCTCGTGCTGAGCACTCCGAACTGGTCATGCGCACCTCGGCACCGATCTCGGTCGCCAACTACTACTCGGCGTCGCTGAAGAAGTACGTGCAGGGCCTGGATGGGACGTGGCATGACGCCAACACCGTCGATGACTACCCCTCGTTCAAGGTCGGGGACACGATCAAGTACCGGATCGTGGTGGAGAACACCGGCCAGGGCACGCTGACGAACATCGTCGTCTCCGACGACAAGCAGCCGCAGCTCGGCTCCTTCACGATCGACTCGCTGGCACCCGGGGCGACCCAGACGCACGAGTACCAGATCGTCGCCACCGGCGGTGAGGGCGTGAACACGGCCTGTGCTGCCGCTGACGTCCCCGCCGATTCCGGGATCACGCCCACGATCAACTGCGACCCGGCTGGCGTCGACGTCGTGGACTACAGCGTGGTCAAGTCGTCCGACCCGGCCTCCGGCTCCACGGTCAAGCCCGGCCAGGTGATCAACTACACGATCACCGTCACGCAGAAGGGCACGGTTCCCGCCGACGCTGAATTGCACGACGCGCTGGCCGGTGTGACCGACGATGCCACCTACAACAACGACCTCGCTGCCGATCTCGGCACGGCGACGCTGAACGGCGACATCATCGACTGGTCGGGGACGGTTCCGGTCGGGGGAGTGGCGAAGATCACCTACTCCGTCACGGTGAAGGACGCGGCCGCGCTCGGAGATTCGAAGCTCGACAACGTCGTGACCTCCCCGGGATGTGTGCTGCAGTCCGACTGCGAGACCACCCACCCGGTGGGTGACTACACCTACTCGAAGACCTCCGACCCGGCTCCCGGGACGGCGGTCACGGTCGGCCAGATCATCACCTACACGGTGAACGTGAACCAGGTCGGCGCTGTCGAGCAGAAGGATGTCACCGTCACCGATGACCTCTCCGACGTGCTCGACGACTCCACGTGGGTCGGCAACGAGAAGGCCGACTCCGGCACCGTGACCCGTTCCGGGAACACGCTGACCTGGAATGGCGACCTCGCGATCGGCCAGACCGTGTCGATCACCTACTCGGTGAAAGTCATCCACGGCAGCGGGAACCTGACGGTGAACAACCAGGTCGAGTCCCCAGGCGGCACCTGCGTGCCGGCACCGGACCAGAACCCGGACTGCCGCACCGTGCACCCGATCGGGGACTTCGAGTACTCCAAGATGTCGAACCCGAAGTCGCCGTCGAGCGTGAAGATCGGTGACACCATCACCTACACGGTGACCGCCACCCAGTTCGGGCCGGCCGCGTTCCCTGGCGCCTCTCTGGTCGACGACCTCAGCGGTGTGCTCGATGACGCCACCTACAACGAGGACGCTCAGGCCACGGCCGGCACCGTCGTCCGGGACGGCAACTCGCTGACCTGGACCGGTGACCTGGGGGTCGGCCAGACGGTGACGATCACCTACTCGGTGACCGTGGTCGGCGGTGGTGACACCACCATCCGCAACGCCGTCACCTCACCAGGCGGAGGCGGTGTGTGCGTGCCGGCACCGGATGGTACGCCGAACTGCGAAACGATCCACAAGTACGGTGGCTACACCTACTCGAAGACGTCGAACCCGAAGACCAACACGGAAGTGAAGGTCGGAGACCGCATCGACTACACCGTCACCGTCACCCAGACCGGTGAAGGCCCCACCCACGGCACCGTGGTCGATGACCTCTCCAAGGTCCTCGATGACGCATCGTGGGTCGGAAACGAGAAGGCCACGGCAGGCACCGTCGTCCGCGACGGCGACAGGCTGACCTGGAGCGGGGATCTCGGAGTCAAGCAGGTGGTCACGATCACCTACTCGGTGACCGTGAACGGCAACGGGGACAAGAAGATCCTCAATGTCGTCACCAGCCCGGACAAGACCGCGGCCTGCGTGCCTGCGGCCGATCAGAACCCGGACTGCACCACCAACCACCACGTCGACCCGCCGGCTCCCGGGCTGGCCTCCACCGGTAGCGACATCGCCGGCTGGCTGCTCCTGGCACTGGCTCTGCTCGGCGGCGGATTCGGCGCTCTGATCATCCGACGACGCCGCGCTGCGGAGTAACCGGAAAACACGATGAGGTGGGCCAGTGGAGACTCCGCTGGCCCACCGAGTTGTTCGCGGAGAGGACGATGAGCTCAGGCTCTCCTCTCCGAGCGGGATGTTGAGGCGTGACCGAGAACTGGGCGCGATGTCACCTCGGGAACGCACGTCATAACTGTTCCCGCTCACAGTGTTGAAGCGTCATCTCGAGCGGCTCTTCTCCAGGGGCGTAAGACTCGATCGTCCAAGCGCCCACAAGTTCAGCGTCTGACAAGGCCACCACCGCTCCGTCGGTGTGTGTAAACAGGCCCGTAGCTCGAATGGCCTCCCACGCGCAACGCGCGTCCGAAAGGCATTCATAGACGCCAAACGACATCTGCATGTCCATCGCATAACTCCACAGGACGTGGACCCGGCAACTGGGGCTCATACTTAATCGCTACCACGTGACGCCACGCAGGCCTAAAAGACATGGACCTCATACTCACTCGCGCGAAGAGCGACTACCGGAGAACAGTTCGTCCGTCTTCCCCGGCGCGATGACCTGTTAGTGCGTCGGTCGAGTCGGAGTATTTCAGCAGCAGGCGGATGAGCTCGACTCGCTCGTGCGGATCCCAGTCTGCGGTGATTTGCTCGAATGCTTGGCGGTACTGCCGACGGAAGACTTCGCGCATCGCCTCCCCGGCGTCGGTCAGGGTCAGGCAGACGCGACGACCGTCGCTTTGGGATGCCACACGGCGAACGAGCCCCTCATCGATGCAGTCGGACACCATCCTGCTTCCGACGGAGGGACTCACACCGAGTTGCTCGGCGACTTCCCCGACCGTGATAGTGCCATGAGACTCGTCGATCAGGTTGATCACCAGGTTCCGAGTGCCGTCCTTCGGCGTCACAGCCGGCTCGACCGCGGCTTGCTGGGTCCTGCGCCGCAACCGCGAGAATGCGATGCCGACGGCGTCAAGCAGCGAGTCGTCGTCCTTCTCGAGCGCGGCCATAGAGCCACAATAGGCGCAAACGTGTGCAACTTGCAACTATGTTCATGAATGCATATAGTTGCGTCTACGAACACGAAGGAGACATCATGATCACCGCTATCAGCAATGCGCGGATCTTCGACGGCGAGGCGGTTCTCGACGAGCGCCTCGTTGTCATCGACGGTCCGCTCATCACCAGCATCGGTGGCGACATCCCGCCTGGCGCAGAGGTGATCGATGCTGAAGGACAGACGCTCCTGCCCGGGCTCATCGACAGTCACGTCCACACGTCCAGATCAGCTCTCGCGATGGCGTTGCAGTTCGGCGTGACGACGGAGCTCGAGATGCAGGGGGCGTCCAACCGTGATCGCACCGAGATCGCGGAGGACGATTCGGTTGCCGACGTCCGCTCGGCGGGTTTCGGTCTGACCCCGCCCGGCGGGCACCCCAGCGAACTGTTCGGTGACCGCCGTCCCGATCACGACGGCAGCACGGTTGACGACGCGGCCGACCACGATGAGGCAGCATCCATCGTGATGCCCTTCGTCACCACCCCGGAGGAGGCGGTGGCGTCCATTCCTCTGTTGGTCGAGACCGGGTCCGACTACATCAAGTTCATGATCGATGATGGTTCGGTCGAGGGGCACCCCGGCTTGCCCATGCTCACGGCTCCGACCGTAGCCGCCGGCGTGGCCGAAGCGCACAGGCTCGGGATGCTCACCGTTGCGCACGCGCTCACAATCGACGCCACGAAGACCGCCGTCGAGAGCGGCATCGACGGACTGGCCCATCTCTTCATGGATCGCCCGCACACTCCCGCAATCATCGACCTCATCGCGGAAAGCGGCGCATTCGTCGTGCCCTGCGTCGTACTGAACGCATCGATGATGGGAATCAGCGCAGCCGAATTCGCAGCCGACCCCCGCGTGGATCGCCGAATCGATGACGCGTGGCGTGCAACGTTACGTGGCAGTTTCGACCGATACCACGAGGGCGATCTCGATGCCGTGCTCGCGTCCGTCCTGGCACTTCACGCGGCGGGCGTCGATCTCTTGGTCGGCACGGATGTTTCGGTGCCGTTCCCCAGCTTCGGCGGGTTGGCACACGGTGCGAGCGTTCACCACGAACTCCAGATGTTCGTGCGCGCCGGCCTCGAACCGATCGCGGCGCTCAGGGCGGCGACCTCGACTCCGGCGAGACGCTTCGGCCTCAGCGACCGCGGTCGCGTCGCCGTGGGCATGAGAGCGGACCTGCTCCTGGTTGACGGAAATCCGACGGAGACCATCGGTGACACGCTCAACATCCGCGCGGTCTGGCGACGCGGAACCATGCATGCCGGTGACTGACGCACGCAGGCGTGGTGCCGTTCGGTGTTGACGGTGGCCGAACCGACGGCACTCACGCCAACGAAAAACCCCCGGATTCCGCAAGGGACCGGGGGTTTTCTGTGGTGGCTCCGACCGGCGTCGATCCGGTGACCTTTCGATTTTCAGTCGAAACTGGGGCATCTCCCAGAGCATGTTTCGGTGACAGATCGTTGATTTTCCGCGGAAGTAAATGCTCTGTCATCACGTTGATTCGCATTGAATCTCAGGCGCTTGTAGTCAAAATGTAGTCAAGCGGGCACACGCGCCACGACCCGGGGCGAGTTGCTGGCGCGCTCGCTACGGCCGGGCTCTAAGCGGGCCCCGTGACACCGGGCTCCCTAGCGGACCGAGCGCGCTCTCGAGAGCAAGCAGCTCGAGCCTCGACAATGGTTCCGCTGATGCCGCTAGGTCGACTCGCCTGGAATGACCCGGAGGTCGATGTCGGAGACGGATGGAACGCTTTCCTCACCCAGAGCGCTGAGGGCGGTCGCCATGCTCATCTGTGCGACGGCGGCCAGGTCGTACCCCACGGTCGTCAGTGGAGGATCGGTCACCTGGGACAAGGGCGTGTTGTCCATGCCGATCAGTCCGAGATCCTCGGGCACCCGCCAGCTACGCTTCCTGGCCGCCGTGAGCAGGGTGATGGCGACGTCGTCGTTGTAGCAGGCGACACCGTATCCGACCTCGAGCTGGTCGAGGGCTGACGCCGCGTCGTTTCGATCGATCCCCAGGCCGACGACCGTCGGGGCAGGGAGGCCGGATTCCTCGCACACGTCTGCGACGGCGGTCTCACGGTCGTCGCCGTACGGATCCTGGCGGGCGTCGCGAAGGTGGGCGAACGCGAGGCGCGTGTAGCCGCGGGCCACCAGATGCTCGGCCTGGATGCGACCGATCTGGTAGTTCAGGTTCCCGCCTGTCGTGGTGTCGAATCCGGGGACGCCGCGCTCGGTCAGCACCTCGCGCTCGGCGTCGGTGAACGGCTGAAGCGAGAGGACGGCTCGAGGTTGCATGCCGGCGAGGATTCGGTCGAGGGATGCGGTGGACTGCGTGGACAGGCGGAGTACGAGGGTCAGGCCCTTCTGCGCCAGCAGCTCGGTGGTCGTGTCGAAGATGTTCTGGAGGTTGCCGCCGAACGTGGTGTTCGGGACGAGAGCGATGATGAAGTCGCTGGAGCCCTTGCGAAGCATCCTCCCGACCGCCGACGGTTCGTAGCCGAGTTCCCGCGCCGCACGTAGGACGCGCTCAGCGGTCTCTGGGGCGAATCGGTGGGAGTGACCGTTGAGGACCTGGCTCACTGTCGCTCGCGACAGGCCGGCGTGCCGAGCGACGTCCGCGCTGGTAGCCGTCATTCCATACCCCTCGATCTGTGCTGTGGGGAGATTCTCTCACGAACGACCGCTGTTGACACGTGATAACGCGCTGTGTTGTACTTCTTATCACGTGGTAACCCACCACCTGCCGTCCACATCGACAAATCGGCCGCAGACGGCCGAATGACAAAGGAGTCCTCATGTCGGACAACCCGAACGCCCCGGCAGCGCCCGGCAGCGCAACCTCCCCTGCACAGCAGGCGCTGGCTGCCGACACGCAGGCCGAGCACACACCCACCGGATCATTCCGTGCGCCGGTGAAGCGCAAGTACATCGTCTTCCTGCTGCTGGCGATGTTCGGAGCGTACGTCGCACTGGTAGCGCCGATCGGCCTGTCGCTTTCGCTGCGCATCCAACAGCTCGATCCTGCGCATGTCGAAGTGCTGGGCTACATCATTGGCATAGCCGCCATCGTGAACACCATCACAGGACCGCTCGTCGGTATGTGGAGCGACCGCACCCGCTCCCGCTTTGGACGTCGACGCCCCTTCGCCCTCGGCGGTGCCGTCGTCGGTCTGATCGGCCTTGCCGTTATTGCGGCCGCTCCTTCCGTCCCTGTGCTTCTCGTCGGATGGGTCATAGCCTCGTTCGGTTGGAGCAGCACGATGAACTCGCTCATCCAATCCCAGGCGGACCGGCTGCCCGAGTCGCAGTACGGACGCGTGGCCGGTATGTCGGGCTTCGTCCAGATGGTCGCCCCGGTCGCCGGCGTGGGGCTCGCCAGCGCCTTCATCGGCAATAACTTCCTGGTCTTCCTGGTGCCCGGCGCCGTCGGCCTCCTCACCGCCGGGTGCTGGTTTCTCTTCGTGTCGGAACGCGACACCCGCGACGCGCGGTTCGCTGACTCGCTGAGCGCCCGCAAAGTGCTCGCGAGCCTGGTCTTCAACCCGCGTCGTTACCCCGATTTCGCCTGGAACTGGCTCGCTCGACTGCTGTTCATGACTGGCGTCACGTTCTCTACGACATTCACCTCGCTGTTCTTCGCCTCCCGCCTGACCCAGAGCGGACAGGTCTCTGAGATCGGCGGCATCATCGTCGTCCTCTCCCTGATCAGCATTGCGGTCACCGGTGCCGGTGCGCTGCTCGGCGGCTTCCTCTCCGACAAGCTGGGCCGCCGCAGGGTGTTCGTCCTTGGTTCCGGCATCGTCTACACCGTCGGAGCGATCACCCTCGCCTTCGGTGGGAGCAACTTCGCGGTACTTATCGCTGGCTCCTGCCTCACCGGCCTCGCCCTCGGCGTGTTTTCCTCCGTCGACCAAGCCCTGGTGCTCAACGTGCTCCCTGAGAAGGACACAGACGCCGGACGCTTCCTCGGGATCAACGGATACTCCACCTCGATTGCGCAGGCCGTCGCTCCGCTGGTCGCCGCACCGCTGATTCTGATCGGCGTCAGCGGCAACGAGAAGAACTACGGCCTACTGTTCTTGGTCGCGGCGGCGCTGACGATCATCGCCGGGATCATCGTTCAGTGGAAGGTACGGGGCGTGCGCTGATGACGAGGACGCTCTTCACCGACGGCTGGACTTTCCATCGCGGCGCCCAGGACACCGGCACCCCGCTGCGCCTCCCGCACGATGCCATGATCGGGGAGCCTCGGTCCGCAGATGGGGGAACGGACGGACACGGCGGATACTTCGCCGGCGGCCTCTATCTCTACCGCACGACCTGGACGGCGCCGGCCGACGCCGCTGAGCGCACCTACCGCTTGATGTTTGAGGGCGTCTACGGCGAGACGCGGGTGCTGGTGGGCGGCACCGAGACGGCCCGCAACGCGAGCCCGTACCGGGAGTTCAGCGTCTCGCTCTCCGCCGTGGCGCCGGGCGAAACCGCAGAGATCGTCGTGGAGGTGGACAACCGTGCCGTGCCCAACAGCCGCTGGTACACGGGCTCGGGCATCTACCGCCCGGTTTGGCTCGAGTCGGTCGCGGCCACGTCCATCGCGGACGACGGTATCCGTGTCCTCACCCGAGCGCTGCGGTCGAAGGCGGGTTCCGGAGTCATCGACGCGGCGGTCGACATCGCCGTTCACGTCGCGGGACCCGTGCCGGGCGGCGCGGATGTCACCGTGGAGTTCGCCTCGGACGGTGAGCTCGTAGCACGCACTACCGCACCGGTGACCGACGCCCGCATCTCGTTGGAGCTGTCCGTCCCCGATGCCCGGCCGTGGTCTGCCGAACACCCTTACCTCTACGACGTGCATGTGGCCATCGCTTCGGGCGGAAGGACTATCGACGAGCGCCACGAGCGCGTCGGCCTCCGCACTATCGAGGTGGACGCGCACCGTGGTCTGCGCGTCAACGGCGAAGCGGTGCTGCTGCGCGGCACCGCGGTGCATCACGACAACGGACCGCTCGGAGCCGCGACATTCGCTGCGGCGGAGCATCGTCGGGCGCGCCTGCTGAAGGAAGCCGGATACAACGCGATTCGGAGCGCCCACAACCCGCTCTCCCGCGCCTTCCTGGACGCGTGCGACGCGCTGGGCCTGTATGTGATGGACGAGCTGACGGACGTCTGGTTCCGGCGGAAGACCCCGCACGATGAGGCGCCGCGATTCCACGAGCAGTGGCGCGCCGATGCGGCCTCGATGGTCGCGAAGGACCGCAACCGGCCGTCGGTCATTCTGTACTCCCTCGGGAACGAGATCGCGGAGTCCGCGACTCCGGGGGGCGTCGAAGCGGCTCAGGAGCTGCAGCGGTTCTTCACCGAGGCTGATCCCACCCGGCCCACCACTATCGCCGTCAATCCACTACTGGCGATGATGTCCGTCCGGAGCGCGCGGGGTCCCGCCGCCGATACGCCTCCCGAGCGCAAGCCCGCGACGAGCACCGCCGCGAACCAGCTGACTGCGCGGATCGGCCGGCTCATGGTGCTGGCGTCCCTCCTTCCCGCCGCCGACCGGGCCACGCGGGACGTCTTCTCGGTCGTCGACATCGCGGGCTACAACTACGCCTACGCCGGCTATCCGGGTGCTCGGCGCCGCTACTTCGACCGCGTGATCGTCGGGACCGAGTCGATGCCGGGCGACCTGCCGGCGATCTGGAAGCGCGTCACCTCTGTGCCCGGCGTGATCGGTGACTTCGGCTGGACCGGCTGGGACTACCTTGGCGAGGTCGGCATCGGCTACTGGAGCTACGGTTCGGAGCCCGGGGGGATCGCGAAACCGTACCCCGGTATCCTCGCCGGTTGCGGCGTCTTCGACATAACCGGCGAACCGACCGCGATGCTGCACCTCGCCCAGGCGGTGTGGGGCATCACGGAAGATCCTGGGATCGCCGTCCGCCCCCTCGACCGTGCGGGACTTCGGCCGAACAAGACGCCGTGGCTCTCAACGGACGCCGTCTCCAGCTGGTCATGGGGCGATCGCACCGGCATCGCGGACGTCGAGGTGTACTCCGCCGCCGACACTGTGGAACTCCTGCTCAATGGACGCTCCCTCGGACGGCGGAAGGCCGGCAGCCGGAAGGGATACGTTGCACGATTCCGTGCCCCGTACGAGCGCGGGGACCTGGTCGCCGTCGCGTACCGCCACGGCGTGGAGATCGGACGCAGCAGCCTCCCCTCCGCCGGAGCGCCGCGACTGCGGTTGCGTGGCGAGTCCGGTGCGCTTCGCGGCCCGGACGACCTGGCATACGTGTGGGTCGAATTGGCCGACGACGCGGGCGTCGTGGATGCGGGGTCCGACGACACCGTCGTCGTGACCGTTTCCGGCCCGGCGACCCTCGCCGCGCTCGGCAGCGCGGCGCCCTCGACCGAGGAGTCCTTCGTGGATGGCGTCCGCTCGACCTTCCGCGGCCGGGCGCTCGCCATCATCCGAGGCTGCGGCGATCCCGGCGACGTCACCATCCATGTCCGCTCGAACCGCCACGGCTCCGCATCCCTCACACTGACCTCGACGAACGCCGAGACGAACCCGGCCGCCGTCACCGCACAGGAGCTGTCATGAGCGCCATGGAACCCATCCTTCCGGGCTTCTACCCCGACCCGTCCATCTGTCGTGTGGGCGACAGCTACTACCTCATCAACTCCAGCTTCGAGTACCTGCCGGGTATCCCGATCCACGTGAGCACCGACCTCGTCACCTGGAAGCTCGTCGGCAACGCCCTCACGCGCCCGAGCCAGATCGGGGAGCACGACGGGTACCCCAGCGCCGGCATCTTCGCTCCGACGATCCGTCACCACGATGGACGGTTCTGGATCATCGGGACGAACGTCAACGAGATCCCGCTGGGCCGCGGGCACTTCCTGATCCACGCTGAAGACCCGGCGGGGCCGTGGTCCGACCCGGTGCACGTGGCCGGTGCGATCGGCATTGACCCGGACATCGCCTGGGACGAAGAGGGCACCGCTCGCGTCAGCTGGTGCTCGCTGAACCCTGAGCAGCCCGGGATCCTCTCCGCCCCAGTCGACACGACGACGGGTGCCATGGCCGGTCCGGTGCGAGAGCTGTGGCAGGGGACAGGGCTCGCGTTTCCCGAGGGTCCGCATCTCTACCGGATCGGGGACTGGTGGTACCTGCTGCTCGCCGAGGGCGGGACCGAGCGCGGCCACGCCGCCACGATCGCTCGCGCCCGTACGCTCGACGGTCCGTTCGAGGGCGCACCCCACAACCCGTTCCTCAGTCACCGCAGCCTCGCGCATCCTGTTCAGAACACCGGCCACGCGGATCTCGTCGAGCTCGCCGACGGCACGTGGGCCGCCGTGCACCTCGGCGTGCGCCCTCGCGGCCAGACTCCGGGGTTCCACACCAACGGCCGCGAGACGTTCCTGGTCGGTGTCGACTGGGAGGACGGCTGGCCGGTGGTGGACGAGTCCCGGTTCACACAGTCCCCGGCCGAGCACGCATTCGCTGAGAGCTTCACGGACGCTGACCTGCACCCGCGTTGGCTAGGCGTCGGGCGCTTCCCCGCCTCGTTCACAAGCGTGATACCCGAGGGTGGGATCGTCGTAGAGGCCGATGGGCGAGGTCACGCACTGCTCGCGTCTCGCGCCACAGATCTGGCCTGGTCGGCGACCGCCCGCTTCGAGCCTTCCTCGGAGGGCGGCTTCGGGCGGCTGCTCGTGCGCATCGACGACCGCAACTGGTACGGACTGACCTACAACGGTAGAACTGTGGAGGCCACCGTGACCATCGGCCCGGTCGAGCACTCGCTCGGTCGCTACGACGTGAAGGCCGGAACCGTGCCCACCCTCCGCGTCAGCGCAAACGACGCACCGGTCTTGCCCCACGGCGTCGCCCTCGAGCCTGACCTCATCGAGCTCGCCGTCGTCGTCGACGGCGCCGAGCATGTCTTCGGCGCGGTCGACGGCCGCTATCTCTCCACAGAGGTCGCCGGCGGCTTCACCGGACGGGTGTTCGGCGTCGAGGCTCTGGCCGGCAGCATCCACGTGCACGACATCCACTACACCCCGACCACTTCGAGGAACCCATGACCACACCGCCCTACAGAGACCCCGCCCTTCCCGTCGAGGAGCGCGTCGCGGACCTGCTCTCCCGGCTCACACTGGAGGAGAAGGCGGGGCAGCTGACCCAATACTTCTACTTCGGGCTCCCGGAGCTCCCCGAGGGCTTCGACCTGGACTCGCTTCCGCCGGAGCATCGCGCCTTCGTTGACCAGCCAAGGCAAGTGGAGGCCGCGCTGGCCGAGGGCCGGCTCGGGTCCGCACTGTTCGTCACCGACCCCGCCACCATCAACCGGCTGCAGCGGGTGGCCGTCGAGAAGACCCGCCTGGGCATCCCGCTCCTGTTCGGGTTCGATGTCATCCACGGCCTCCGTACGATCCTGCCCGTTCCGGTCGCCCTCGCGGCCAGCTGGGATGTCGACCTGATCGAGCAGGCGCAGACCGTCGCCGCCCGCGAAGCCCGAGCCGCAGGCATCCACTGGACCTTCGCCCCGATGGTGGACATCGCACGCGACCCGAGGTGGGGCCGCATCCTGGAAGGGGCGGGAGAAGACCCGGTCCTGGGCGCCGCGGTCGCGGCGGCCCAGGTCCGTGGCTTCCAGGGCGACCTCGGAGCCGACCGCATCCTCGCCGGCCCCAAGCACTTCGCCGGGTACGGTGCCGCGCGCGGAGGCCGCGACTACGACGACGCCGAGGTCTCCGACTCGGAGCTGTGGAACGTCTACCTGCCGCCGTTCCAGGCCGCCCTCGACGCTGGAGCGGTCACCGTGATGAGCGCCTACATGGACCTCAACGGCGTCCCCGCGTCCGCCAACCGCTGGCTGCTCACCGACGTGCTGCGCGGCGAGCTCAGGTTCGAGGGGTTCGTCGTCTCGGATGCGAGCGCGGTGCGCTCGCTCGAGATCCAGCACTTCGCGGCCGACCAAACGGATGCCGCCGCACGGGCCATCACTGCCGGACTCGACATGGAGATGGCGATGTCGGATGCGGCGTTCGCGAACCTGCCCCGCGCCGTCGCCGACGGGCTGGTCGCCGAGGACGCGATCGACGCCGCAGTGCGCCGTGTGCTCACGGCGAAGTTCCGTCTCGGCCTGTTCGAGCATCCCTTCGCCGACGAAGCCGCCGCGGCATCAGTGCTCGACGCCGCCGTGCACCGTGAGGTGGCGCGCGTCGCTGCCGAGCGTTCGATCGTGCTGCTGAAGAACGCCGACGGTGTCCTGCCGCTGGACGCGGAAGCGGTCGGCTCCGTCGCGGTCGTCGGTCAGCTCGCCGACAGCAAGCGCGACCTGCTCGGGCCCTGGGTCTTCGACCATGTCACCGACGAGACCGTCACCATCCTGGAGGCGCTGCGGTCGCGACTCGGTGACGCCACCGTGTCGTATGCGCGCGGCGCCGGCATCGCCGAGCGGCTGTTCCCGTCCGAGTTCGATCGGGCCGACCCCACGGTCGTGGCGACGCCGACCGACTGGGACGACGATGCCGAGATCGCCCGTGCCGTCGACGTGGCCGCCGCATCCGATGTCGCCATCGTGGTGGTCGGCCAGCGGCAGAACCAGGCCGGCGAGAAGGCGTCCACCGCCACGCTCGACCTGCCGGGTCGTCAGCTGGAGCAGTTGCAGCGGATCGCCGCCACCGGCACGCCGGTCGTTGTCGTGGTGGTGTCGGGCCGCCCGCTCGACCTCCGGTGGCCGGACGAGCACATCCCGGCGATCGTGCAGGCCTGGTACCCCGGCACCCGGGGTGGCGACGCCGTCGCGTCCGTCCTCCTCGGGGATGTCTCGCCGGCGGGACGGCTGCCGTTCACCTGGCCGCGTCACGTCGGCCAGGTGCCGATGATCTACGCCCACAACCGGACCTTCCAGCCCGAGAACCAGCACGCCCGGTACTTCGAGGAGGAGAGCACACCGCTCTACCCGTTCGGCCACGGACTCTCGTATGCGACCTTCGAGTACGGCGAGCCACGGCTGGACCGCGAGGAGATAGCTATCGGCGAGGCAGCGACCATCTCGGTCACGGTACGGAACACCTCGGACCGGCCGGCGGACGAGGTGGTGCAGCTTTACATCCACCAGCGCCACGGCACCTCCACACGGCCCGTCCGCGAACTCAAGGGTTTCCAGCGCATCTCGCTCAGCTCCGGCGAGGAGCGCACCCTCGCGTTCCGTCTCGGACCAGAAGAGCTGCGCTACTGGAGCGCAGGCACCCGCGGCTTCGTCCAGGACGCGACCCTCATCGACCTGGGCGTCGGCGGCGACTCGACCATCCCACTCACCACCACTCTGCGAGTCACGACCGCGAAGGAACAGCGATGACGACCGAACCGACAACAGGCTTCCTCTGGGGCGCCTCCACCGCCCCCCACCAGGTCGAAGGCAACAACCTCAACAGCGACTGGTGGGTCTACGAGCAGCGGATGCCGCACTTCGGCCCCAGCGGCGACGCCGTCGATAGCTACCACCGCTACGAGGAGGACATGCGCCTGCTCGCCGAAGCGGGGCTGACCGCCTACCGGTTCGGCATCGAGTGGGCGCGCGTGGAGCCGCTGCCCGGCGCATTCTCGCTCGCCGAGATCGCGCACTACCGGCGCATGATCGACACGGCGCTGAGCCTCGGACTCGCCCCCGTCGTCACGCTGCACCACTTCTCCAGCCCCCGCTGGTTCATCGAGGAGGGCGGCTGGCTCGGCGACACGGCCATCGACCGCTTCACCGCCTATGTCGAACGCGTCTGCGACTTCCTCGACGGCGTCGAATGGGTGTGCACCATCAACGAGCCGAACATGTTCGCCTTCATGATGCTGATGGCCGCCTCCATCAACACCGATGCTGCGCCGCCGATGGACACCCCGACGGTTCAGCCCGAGAACGGCTTCGTGCTCCCTCTTCCCACGCCGGAGGCGACGCAGCGTCTGATCGAAGCGCATCACGCCGCCCGCGCCATCGTGCGCGAGCGCACCGGCGCGGCGGTCGGCTGGACGGTGGCGAACCTCGCGCTCTACGCCACCGATCCCGCCTTCGAGTCTCGACTGAAGGAGGAGCGCTGGACTCGCGAGGACGTCTTCCTCGACGCGGCCCGGGGCGACGACTTCATCGGCGTGCAGGCCTACTCCACGCAGGGGGTCGATGACGGCGGCCTCGTCCCGAACCCGCCCAGCCCGGACAACACGCTGGTCGGCACGCCCTACCGCCCGGATGCGCTCGGCATCGCGATCAGGCACACCTGGGACGTGACGGGGGGCCTCCCCATCCTCGTGACCGAGAACGGCATCGCCACTGCCGACGACGCGCGCCGGATCGCCTACACGACCGAGGCGCTGACCCACCTCCTCACCGCGGTCGACGACGGGATCGACGTGCGCGGCTACCTCCACTGGAGCGCTCTCGACAACTTCGAGTGGGGCCACTGGGAGCCGACCTTCGGGCTCATCGCGGTCGACCGAACCACCTTCGCCCGAACTCCGAAACCCAGTCTTTCCTGGCTGGGAGGCATTGCGCGTCGAGGCCGCCTGTGACGCTCGATGTGAACAGGTCGGGCACGAGCATCCGATCCCGTCCACGATCAGCGCTTAGTGCCGCGCACAGACGAGCACCATGTCCGTGCCAGAAGGACCGAAAGGAGCCGTGTTAGCAAGAAGCGACGGGGCTGATCGCCTGGGACCAGCCAAGCTTTCAGTGCAGTTTGGGAAGCTGAAGTGCTACCATTGAACTACACTCGCGCGGCCCGGAATCCCAGATAAACACTGGGAAGTGGGGCTGCGGCCCAGACTACCCGCTCAATGGTTTGTGGCCAAACTCACCGTTTACTCACCGCTTTCGGAAATCTGCTGCACGGGCCGCCCTTTCGGGCGGGTGCGGCGTTCGGCGCGGGGGTGGAATCGGGTGACACCGAATTGGCTGCTGCTCTCGAAGCCTTTGTGCCCGACTACGCGCCAACAGCCTCGACTGCGACTGGAGTTGTCTCCATGTAGAACTCGAAGGAGGTCCCGCCTAGTGAGCCAAACTGCGCGGAGATCTGGTACGTCCCCGGTTCGGGCATGAGGGCATTCGACAGATCCAGAACAAGTGGAACATGGACAGCTTTGCCTGATTCCAGGGCCACTTGGCTGTCGTACCCGATTTGTGCCTCTGCTCGGGCGACTTCGCTGCCGTCTGGCCCTTGAATCCTTACGTCGACTTCGAAGCCGTCAGAGCCGGCCACGTCTGCAACACTAAGCTCTGCCAGCAGCACCAATTGCGCGGCCATTGGAGCCGGGTACTGAGGACGTGCCAGTCGATTGATCCCCGCAGCTAGGACGTTAATAAGGCCTTCGCGAGCGTTTGCGGCATCAGCGAGAACCGCGATTGCAATCCGCACTACTTCTCCTCTAGGGCGCGAGTCACGTTGATACGGCCGCTCGCAACGTTGAGAACGCTGCTTGAGTAGTCAGTGTGACCTACGAAAGAGTACGGTCCTGAACTGGCCGCGTTGGGGTGGACGCCAACCGGGACGATCGTGATCCTGTTCGCGTTCTCGCCGTTGTGCAAAACGGTGTCAGCGTAGACAGACGTGTGTTGCATTGGGACCCTGCGTGAACGTCGCTCTCGAACAAGTGGCGGCAAGTCAGGGTCAGCGGGCACAGCGTCAATAGTCGCTTGGTATCCCATTGCGCGAAGGTACCTCGCGATTGTGGAGAGCTTGAGGTCTGTCTCGCCCGAAAGCACTTGAGATACTCGGCCCTCGCTGACCTGAAGAAGATCCGCGAGCTCACGCTGGGTCAAGTTGCTCGCCCGTCGAGCGCGAGCAAGCAAATCTGCCGTTCGAAGGGCAAGCCGTGCTGCGGCGAGTTCTTGGCGACCGGTTTGGGTTGATTCGACGCTGTCGATGATGCTGCGCCGCTTCAACTCACGGGGTGTCATGTTCAAGGTCCTCTGCTCTTACTGAGTGTGCTTCGTATAGGTCGTCGCGCTTCGTTTTGGCCTCGCTCTTGCCGAAAGCGAAGCCCAGTCGGATGAACTCGTCAAAGTCGTCGGGAAGTTGCCAGTAGTACCCGTTCCATGTGTCTTCCTTCGTGCCAAGCTTCCGCACGAAACCTCCGACTCCGTCCGTGTCGTAAAAGGTCAGACGGATGGCACCGACCTTCAACTCCCACATTCCTTGATCACCAAGGCGGTTGTACCCGCCCTGTATGGTGTCGCGAGGGATCTCGCCGTCTTCTCCGAGCATCTCGATCAACGCGAGTAAACGTATGCGGTCGTCTACCTGTCGTTCGTCCGGTAGTTCGACGGCCTGGGGATCATTCCATACTCCTTGCTCCAACTCCTCGAGGAGGACCATCGCGGGAACTGTGCCGTCTGAACGCACCGCACAGGCGATCTCCGCGTAAGCCCCGTCTACCACAACCGTACGAGTTACTTTAGGCAAAGGTAAACCCCCAATTTGTGGACAAGCTGAAGAGATCTTGAGCCCTGCGCGGCCGAGTTCTTTCAATCCACAACAAGCTAGCGGAACCGTCCGACGCGGCCTGGTACGCCGTCGCCAAAGTAGACCTCATCCCAGGGTGACCGTGGCGTCGGGCAGACTGGTGGGGTGGAACGTGAGCCTCCGGCGCCGAGGCCGTTCGGTGTCTCCGCCGATGAAGCGGTCGAGTTGTGCCGCGAATGGATGATCTACCTGGGCGCGGTGGACACCGTCGCGACGCACGATCCCGCCCGCCAACTCTGTGACCTCTACAGTTCCCGGTACCTCGCCTGGGTCGATAACGGACGGGGGAACCTGGATATCGATGCGGTGGAGAATGCTGCGAGGCTAGCGACCTCCGATGGCCGGCAGGCGTTGATCTTCGTGCGAGGGGGAATTCGACCGGTGGCGCAGCAACAGGCCGATGCCCTGGGCGTGGCGATCCTCTGGTACCACGCTGTCGACGCAACCCTGGCAGGCGCGAGTCGACCCGGTCTTGCGGTCGTGGCCTCAGGGCTGAGGACGGCCTAATCCATCGTCCAAGTCAGAGGCGCAAGGAAGGCGATGGAGCTTCGCTCGCGGTCGAAGCTCGTGTCGGGTCGGTGCGGGACGCTCGTGTGAGCTCACGGCGGGCTGCGATCCGGGACTTCTCGAGCGTCTCTTCTCGGGGCTGGCGCTGCATGGTCTCGGCCAGCTCGGTGAGTGCGGTGCGGGTGGTTCCCGCGATGACGACGGCTTCGTTTCTTCCTCGGCCGCGGGTTAGACCGACGTAGAGGCCGGCAGCGTCGACGCCGGGGCCGACGATGGATCGTTCCGTGGTTTCCCCTTGGACTCCGTAGACGGTGCTGGCATATGCGAGATGCAGGTGGGATCCGGCGTACTCGTGTGTGATCTTCTTCAGGTGAGACGAGTCGGTGAGGCTAGTCAGAAGCACGTGGTCTTTGGTGATGGCCTTGATGGTCCAGGTCTGGCGGTTCTCCACCCCGGAAGTGCTGTCGTTGCGTCGAGTCTGAACGACGTCGCCCACAAAGCACGGCTGATCAGCCTGAGCGAGTACCTGACGTTCAGTTGCGAGGTCGCCGGACGCGATGCGCTGAGTTTGGATGCTTTCGTTGATCTGTTGCGCTTCGGCATGGGTGGCGGTCACCAGGGCGATCGTCTGCCCGTGTCGGGTCGCATCGAACCATCCGTCGACCATCATCTGCCGGGCGTCGCCCTCCGTGGTGACGGACGTGACATGCCCCTTTTCGATTAGCTCGCCTGCGATCCGCTGTCCTTCTTCGGCACCGTCGGCGTCGCGGAGTCGCAACGTGAGGTCGGCCCAATCGGGATCACGGAACCGATGGATATTCGTGAGTTCGATCCGGCCGAAGGCTGCGGATCGGAACAGGGCCATGGCGCCCGAGTGTCCGACGGGGAGGGCTTGGTAGTCGTCGCCGACGACCGCGATAGTTGCTCGCGTGCGTTCGATGACGTCCAGAAGAGCGTTTGCGGCTTCGAGGTCGAGCATGCCGGCCTCATCGACCACGATCCGGTCACCCGGGCGGATCGCGATTCGCGGGCCTCGATACTCCGCTCCGGTCGTTGGGTCGATAGCTCCGGGGAGCAGTCGCGTCCACTCCGTGCTGCCAGAGGTGCTCGTTGTCCACCGCCATCCGTAGTCGTGGAGGAGCTGGTGGAGGGAGGAAGCGGAGCTGTTGGTTTCCCTCCCGGCGACTGTAGAGGCCTTCTTGGTCGGAGCGACGATGATCATGTTGTGTCCGTGCCGGCGAAGCGCGGCTCCGGCGACCTTGAGCATGGTGGTCTTACCCGTCCCTGCTGCGCCGGTGACGGAGACGATCGAGGCTGTGCCGGCAAGTGCGGCAGCACCATCGCTCTGGTCACCATCGAGGACGCGCTCCGGGTCGAGCGCGTGAGCGATCGCCGTGATCTCGCGGGTTGGGACGGCATCTCCGGGTGCTGCCATCGCGTCGATCCGGTTCGCGAGAGTGGTCTTCACGACAACCGTTGCGATGGCCATCCGATGCTTGACGTGCTTCGGCATATCAGGCTCGTTCAGCAACGTCACCGTATAAGTGCTCGCAGCAGCCTCAGAGACCGCGTCAACAGTTGCGGCAAGCTCAGTGCGTCCGGCCAGAATCCCAGAGGCCGCGATCGCGCGAATGGCGCCGGCCCGGATGTCCATGTCGCTGAATCGGCCGCCCGTGCCAGTCGATCGGGCATCCGCGTCAACGATTGCTCTGGCCGCGAGAAGCTCCAGATCCAGGTCGTCAATCAAGACCGCAGCAAGACGAGCGGGGGAGCGTGTTTGACTGATCGTCGGGTCCGCGTACCTCAGCTCTTGACGGATAAGCTCGGCCCAGTCGGCTTCGTCCAGCTCGCCCGGCTTGTTCGGCCGGCCGGCAGCCCACGCCCACCGGTCAATCTGATTCAGCACATCGTGGGACGGCTCCTGCCCGGGGTGCTGTTCCTTCCACCAGGCGATCCGGGTGGCCCGATTGGCTTCGATCTGCGCGGACCGCTTGGACAGCGGCCGCACCAAGTGCTGCAGTTGAGCGACCTCGCCATCCTCGTTGAGCGTGAAGCCCTTGGTGGCGAGAGCGCGGATCCAGGCCGGGTCGGTGCGGGTGGCGAGGTCGCCTTCGGCATTGATCACGTTTTGGAACCGCAAGGCAACGCGGGTGTCGATGTTGGACCACTTGCCGTCCACGCCTTGGACCTTCACGTTCAGCCAGAGGTGGCGGTGTTTATGGGGATCCAGGGAGCGGGAGCGTTCGTGGCGGAGTTCGACGACCTCGATCCGGGCCAGTTCCTCGCGGATGGCGCCACCTTTGCCACGGCGCGCGTTGAGCTCTGCCTGCCATATCTTCACGATTCGATCGCGGAGGCGGTCTTGCAGGTCTTCATAGGCGGCGGCCAGGTCAGGGTCGAGCATGGCCCCGATCGAGAACGACTTCGGTGCGTTGATCGTCGCATCCAAGATCAGGTCAGCGACGGGCGACTCAAGATCTCGTCCGCGGCGCTCCCCGGTGAGGGGATCGAGTCCGTCAACCCAGGCTTTGAGCTGGTCGCGGGTGAGGAGATCGTCGCGGATCGTACCGTTCTCGACGATGTACCGGGTCATGAGCGCATTGGCGTAGCCGGCGGCGGCGATCACTCCGTCGGCAGTTTTGGCCGTGAGGGTGGCGTCACAGACGCCGCTGAAGGCGTAGTTGACGGCTTGCTTGACCCCGTGGGATTGTTGTCCCCGCTTCCATCTGGCTACTCCACCTCGCACCTGCACTCACCTCCGCTTACTTCGTCTCGGTCTTCTCGAAACTGGGCAGTCTTGTCCTTTCGAAAATGACTTCCTCTACTTATTACTTCCGGTTCGGCGGGCGTTTTGGCGCGCAGGAGGCGCGCACCCGCATTCCTCCCGGAGGTTGCTCCCTCCCCGGCGGACAGTGAATGGCCGGATCTGGCGTGTTTCCAGGCGTTTGAGCGGGCAATGCCCTCTCATCTGTGAATTCGCGGCCCGCAACGGTTCTCGCGAGCACATCGATTGCAGATTCGTACGTCTCGCCGCGGCGGCAGCTCACGACAGAGCCACCCGACCGCCCGGCCAGCCAGCTGCAGCGCGGTGCCGTGTCCGAAACGATTGCCCTCACACCTACACGTTGTGTTTCCAAGCCAGTTCTGACGCGCAAATCCATAACTCGTCGGATATCCACGGCGACTCGACCAGGCGAATCGCTCCCGCCATCGACCCGGCGCACCACTGACCCGGCCGTCTGGCCGGATAAGAGGTCGATGGATTAGGCGCGTGCCGGCTGTGGCGTGAGCTCCTCTGGAGAGAGTCTGTTGAGGTTGACGAAGGGGACGCACGCCGTTTCGGCTGTAAGCGCCGCGAGCCATCCGATCGGAGTGTTCGGGTCGGCGGCGATCGCCCACCCATCCATCACGTAGCGGCTGACGGTCTCCACGCACTCCTGCTTCTCAGCACGGGTCGGATTCATGGACCCTTTCACGCCGATGAGTCCGCCTTGCAGTTCCGGATCCATGTCGCTGGTGTCGATGATGAATACCCGCATCCCGCTCACTCCCTCATTGGGTCGATCGTTCTGAGTGCCTTTCCGGCGGGTGATCGAGAGCGAGCGGAAGGTGTGGAGTGCCGGGACCGTGGAGTACCGGAGGGGAGCGCAGCGGACTGAGGATACGCCGCGAAAGCCCGGCGCGGAGCACTGCGAGGGAGCTACGATCGGGCGACGGAAAGGCTCTCAAACCTCTGCGGGACAGCGCCTCCCGAGGCGACCACGACTTGCGAGCGGATCGCGTGGTTCCTGGGCTAGCGCACTCTTTGTTGATTGCGCCGGAGTACGCGTCCACGGCGAGCAAGGTGCGTTGTCGCTCCGGGCTCCTCCGCGTACGCTGCCAACCACACGTTAGCTCGCACGCGTCGTTCCTGGGTTACAAGCGCGTGTGCTGCGAAGGGTGTGAGCGCGAGTGCCGCGAAGGTTCCGAGCACAATGCCGGTGAGCAGATTGCCCGGCCAGGGAACTTGTTCAAGGTGTATCGGACTCGTCGGCGCGACCAAAAGCGCCAGGAATGCGATCACGAGTCCCGCGAGTGCGAGCTCGATGTTGGATGAGTCGTCTGCTGCGCGACGTTGCACTCTGCCTGGACCTGAAGCCTGACGCTGAGAGATTCGCGTTTCAGGTCTCGGACTCGCGGAAGTGTGACGTTGGTGTCGCGGTGGATGTGGCGTTTCACGTCGGTCGGTAGTCTGGCCATCTGTCGGCTAACTCAAGCAGTTGCTACGCATCGAGGAGTTTCTCGAGGCCCGCCTCATTGACGATCGTGACCCCGTATTCACGCGCTGTCTTGGCCTTTCCGGAGAGGGAGTCGGGGTCGGCGGCGACGAGGAGCTTGGTCTTCTTGACAACATTGCTCTTCACGATGAGTCCGAGTCGGGTGAGGACTTCCGACCAGGCTTCTCGAGGCTTTGACATCTCGCCCGTCAGGACGACGATGTCCCCTGGTTCGAGTCGGAAGCCGCTGGTCAACAACGGCGCAGGCGTGGATGGGGCCGCGGCCAATGAGCTGGCGACGACATCTTCGTCGACGGAGAGGAGCTCGCTGACGCTTCGGATTTCGGCGGCTTCGGCGTCGGTCAGGACGTCGTCCTCCCATGCGGTGGCCACGAGGCCGTCGAAGTATGCGCGGTGGGCGAGTCGAACATCCTCGGGGGTGAGCCCGAGCCCCTGTGCGAGCGCCTCGAGAGCTGAGGCTTCGGACACCGAGACAACTCGATCGAGGAGGACTCGATCGAGGAGGGCGAGATAGTCGACGTTGAGCTGCGCTCCGAGACGTGTGGCAGTGAGCGAGCCCACGAGCCGGTCCACGAAGGAGTGATCCTGTTCGAAGGCCTCTGTTCGAGCGGTCCATCGAACGGTCGGGTCGACCGCGAACGGACCGTAATGTCCAGCCGAAGCAAGCCAGGAGTCCCAGTAAGGCCGATTCGACACGGTCCGCATATACAGGCTGAGGAGCTGCGCCGTCGCGAGTGCGTCTCCGCCAGCGCTGTGGGCACTGGCCAGCTGCACTCCCACGGCCGTGCAGCATTCAGCCAATCGGCGATAACCGGAGACCCTTTCGCTCATCCGCATCGTGCAGAGCCAGCGCTCTGGCTCCGCGACGCGCAGGCCTGCCTGAGCCATTTGAAAGCCGAGGAACCTCGAGTCGAATGATGCATTGTGTGTGACCGGGACGCGGTCATCCAGGAGGTCGGCGACGTTCGGAGCGATCTGTTCGAACAGTGGCGCCCGAGCTGCTGCCGCGGCCGTGATGCCGTGGATATGTTGCGGACCCATGTCGCGGTTCGGGTTCACCAGTGTCTCGTGCCGGGTCTCAATCTCGCCCTCCGGCGACACCAACACGATTCCGATCTCCACGATGCGGTCATGCTTCGTAGGAAACAGACCCGTCGTCTCTAAATCAACGACTGCGAACCCTTTGCCCATGCGTCACCCCCTCAGCGAGGCTAGCGACCTGGACGAGGCGCCCGAACCCGCCAAAACAGGTGACACTCAACCGAAGATATCGGCCTTTGGAGTCGTCGACGGGCGCTGAAGAGAGTGCTCAGCTGGGCGCTCTCCACTTAAGTGCCTGCGTGCATTACGTTTTGTCGGTCGTTATCGCTGCTCGTCTCCTGCCTTCCTCCTTTCCTTGCCTCCTTCCGTCGCGCTTTTCGCTTCCGTCTGGTTTTCGCTGCCTTATTGATCGCTCTTTGTAGGTTCCTCCTGCCTCTCGCTTCCGCCGTTCAGAAGTACTTGGCCGGCGGCCGTTGCGCCCGGCTCCAAGATCGACGGCCCGAATCCCGGGCTGCCGCTGAACCCGTTCTCCGTGTTCTTCGGCACCTTGGAGGGCACATGCGTGTGGCGGCCGTCTGCCGACTGGATGCTGATCCTCTCCGGGTGGTCGTTCTCGCCCTCGCGATCCTCGTCCTGGTAGCGATCGACATGCGGCGTACCCGGCGCTCGCACGTCGACCACGCGACCCCGCACATGGGACGCGGCCGCGAGCGAAGCCATTCAGAACGGCGACTACACCGCCCCACTGTTCACCCCTCGAGAGCACTGATTGAAGCGACAGACATCGAGGAGTACGTGGAACTCGTCCGACGAAACAGGTCATCCTCGTACGGACCGGAGTGCTCTCCGCCAACGGGATGAAGCTCACGGTGGGAGCCCTCAGGACGATCACCATGGAGGTGGGTGCCGAGCTGAGGGAACTCCTTCCCGGCGAACACTGCGTTATCGACAGCCGACTGCGCCGACCCTCTGCGCGCGTTGGATTGCGAGACCTACGCACCAGCTACGCGGTGTTAATTGCGGTGGGTGCATGTGACGGCCACCTCCTGCACTGTTCGGGGGATCACTTCAACGTGGCAAAAGACAGCTTGGGACGGCCACTCTGAAGCGTCTATGAGGTCGTACGCGTCAAAGGCGGCCGCGCCGAGAAAGTCCGTTGGAATCAGTATCCGGCGGGGAGGGAGATTCTCGTTGCGGGGGAGCTCGACCGCATAGTCACGGTTCGAATCCTCGTGCAGCAGCACGGCAACGAACACCCCAAACGCGTTCATGGCGGCACTCTAAGCCCGCCCTACGCCAACGGCTAGAGAGTGATTCCGGCCGATGCGGAGACAGATAAGGCCGCCCACTGGGGGGAGCGGGCGGCCGGCCGCAACCGGCTGGGGCCGTTGCTTGGGACGAGAGTACACGGGCGGCAAGGGGCGTCATAAGTGGCACGGTCCGAAGCGACGGGGGCCCTGTGCGGCCGCGAAATAATCGTTGGTTATGGCGGATGTGTTAGTGCTGCATGGCTCTCCGGGCTCCGGGAAGAGCACCCTCGCTCGGGCGCTCAGTTTGGCGCTCGGTGCAGCGAACGTGCCGTGGGGTGTCATCGATATGGATGAGCTGAGCCTTGTGCACCCTTACCCGGGCCGATGGTTCCCGCGGGAGAATCTCCGGGCGATCTGGCCGAACTACGTCGACGCGGTCCCGGACATCAAACTGATCATCCCGATGGTGTTCAACGACGAGGAAGAGGTCGAACTCATCCGCGCAGCGCTGCCCGGCGCCCGGCTGATGATTTGCGAGACGACTGCCCCCATCGCCATCTTGAAGAAGCGGGTGTCCGATCGAGAGCCCACCGAAGAACTGGCCGCAGCGTTACGCACCTGGGTCGACGTCTACCATGCCCGCTCAGATCATGAGCGGATCCGCCACTTCCAGGTGGTGACCCATCCCGCCACAGTGGATGAGACCGTCCGCGAGATCCTCGACGTGACCAGCTGGCTGCCACCCGCACAGGTCACCCCTGATTCCGCTCGAGAGGTTTGACACATAGTTGTCAAACCAGCAGGGTAGGGATTGCTCCGATAAAAGCGGTCTGACGCCCTCGCCTGCTTCCCCGGCCCGGCGTGTTCGCCTCGGCGACCTGGTCGACCGGCGGTACCGGCAAGCCGTCATCGACCGCCGGAACCGGCTGCTCCGCCGCCCTTGACGCCAAGCACTACCTCGCGGCACACGGTCTCGGAACACATGCTCAGCTCGCAACAGCAGGTACGAACCGTGCCGGGCCAGCAAAGTCTTGATGACATCGAGCGCTAAACGTAGGTTGAGCCCACCGGCCCGGAGGGCGGGTTCGGCTGCGGCTGGGTCCGCCCCCAAAGGCCTTCAGGAGTACCCGCGACGCAACAGCATGCCCGCGGCTTTGTCGAACTCGGCGCCGCTGGGGATTTCGAAGTCGAGTGCGTTTGCGTAGCGAGCGATGATGTTGAACACGGCGGCCACGGCGGCCGCGTCACGCAGTTCGTCGACGTTCAATCCCGCCGCGAGGGCGGTTCGTGCGTCGTTGGCGGTGAGATCGTTCGGTGTGAGCGTTATCTTCTCGATGAATGCCAGCGCGGCCCTGAACCGGGGTGAGATCGGAGCTGAACGGTAGTCCCGCAGTACAGCGTCTGTGACTGCTTGGTTAATGCCGCGGACAGCAATGGCCGAGTGCGCCCCCACACAGAACGGGCACGCATTCCAACTCGCGACAGTCGCGGCCATCAATTCCCGCTCAGACACACTCCACGCACTGGGCCCGCGCATCGCCTTCTGCACCCATGCGCCCAGGATGGGGCCGGCGAAATCCTGGTGGTAGAACGCGACCCGCGCGGCATCAGGGAGCCGCATGCCGGAGACGCGGGAGATCATCCCGATGAGCGTCCGATGCCTCAGACTGTCGCCACGGTCGATCTCAGGGAGCCGCATCTTTGGCTTCTGTGATCGCGCGCTGCGCCGCGTCCCACCGCGCCAATCCCGCCCCGATCGCGGCCGTGAGGATTACCTCGAATGCGGCCTTGTCAGAGCCGGCGGCCTCGCGGACAGCGAGCACTTGGCCATCGCTGACTCGTGCGGAGTCCGCGATGATCTGGCGAACCAGCGTGCCGTAGGGTTCGGGAGCGTCGCGGTCATCGATAGCGGCACCGAGCGCGGCCAGGCGCAGTTCCTGGCTCGTCAGCCCTGACACCGAAACACGAGCGCGGAGCTGTTCCGCGTGGGATTCGTGAGATCCAAGATCTTCTTCGGACATGCGGAGACTCTACGCGCGAACCTACCAGCCGGGGCAGGCGCTGACTCGAAGTCAGGCCCGGCGCATTCGACGACGTGAGGCGCTGGGAACACGGATCCTTTCGCGCCGGCGCCCTTGGCCGTCCTGAGGTCCTCCTTGGGTCCCGTTAGTCACTAATTGAGAAAATCGATCACGTGTTGCCAGTGCTTGCCTATGATGTCCGCACCTCCGTCGACGCGTTCGACACGCGCCTCATGCGCTGCATGTGCGTACCACTGTGCGTCGTGCACAGTTGCGTAGGCGTCGGTCGTGCCGTAAAGAATCAAGGTTTCGACGTGGACACGGGGGGCAACTAGGTCCGGCTCCTCGAAAGCGCGACGGTCGGCGACGGTTCCCGCGTCTCCTTGAGTGAATGCGGTCTCAAGCATCCGCTGCAAACGGTCTGGGTACCCGAGCAACCCGTAATGAGCGGCTCGCGTCGTGAGTTCACGCTGCCAGGAGGCACCGTTGACCGCGCGTGATGGCGCAGGCGCTCCCACCAATACCAACCGCCTCACCAGGTGCGGATGCCTGGCAGCTAGCGCGGCCGCGTAGATTCCTCCCTCCCTCCACCCAACAACACCGATTCCACCGTAGGTAGTGCGCGTCGATTCTCGTGCGCCCGCCTCCGCCTCCCGCAAGTAACCGGCGAGATCGTCCACCCAGCCGCTGACGGTGGTGATGTCCTGTTCGGTGGCGCCGTAGCCGGGGCGTTCGAATGTCAGCAGGTGTATGCCGGAACGTGCCGTTAGCTCTGGTGCGGGGTCGAAACCCGACGCGCCCGGGGTCGGGTGGAGAAGGACCGCCAGGCGCTCACCGGCCGGGTCGCCGAGGCCAGTCATCCCTACTTCTCGGCCGCTGGGAAGCCGAACCAGCCGATATGTCATTGCATCCCTCCTAATTGTTGTGTATCCGAGCGGGCGCTGTCGCCGTGGCGAAGCTATCCGTTACGCGAGTGAAGGAGGCAACCCGATACGGCCGGGCGTCCGCCTCTTTGAGCTCGAGTCCGTGCCCGGGAGATGAGCGGTCCGGTACCAGATCGCCGTTACGCAACCCGGGGACACCGTCGAAGAAGGTGCCGGCGATGCGCGCGTGGTCGTGGAAGTACTCCACGTTGATCGTTCCGTCAAACGCGGCGGCTACAGAGGCATGTAAGGCGGGAGCGGTGTGTGCGCTGAGGGGGATGTCGTGCGCTCGGGCGAGTGAGGCGGCGATGCGGAACCCGGTGATGCCACAGCGGGTCGCGTCTGCTTGCAGCACGTCGACGCAGTCGTCGGTGATGAGGTCGCGGAAGTCGGCCGGGGTGTACGCGTACTCGCCGGCGGCCAGCCGGAGCGGTGCGGGCATACGGTCGCGCAGCAGGGTGAGACCGGCACGGTCGTCGCTTGACACCGGCTCTTCGAACCATGTGACGCCGAGGTCCGCGAATCTGTTAGCGAGGTGGAGTGCCTGTTTGCGCTCGTACGCGCCGTTCGCGTCCACGAACAATTCCACGTGCGGGCCGATGGTGTCCCGTGCGAGGGCGACGCGGCGCGGGTCGTCCCCGGGATCGGATCCGACCTTCATTTTCACGGCCCGCAGGCCATGCTCGGCCCAGGAACTCAGTTGCTCGGTCAGTTCCTGGTCGGTGTAGTCGGTGAAGCCGCCACTACCGTACGCGGGAACTGTATCGTGCGCGCCGCCGAGATATTGGACGAGGGGGACTCCGGCCAGCCGGGCGGCGAGGTCATGCACGGCGATGTCGATGGCCGAGATGGCGCTTGCGCACAGGCCCCGCCATCCGATGTTGCGGACTGCGCGCGCCATCGCCCAGAAGATGCGTTCGGTGTCGCGGCCGTCCATTCCCTCGGTCGCCGGCCAGAGGACATCCCGGACAATCCCGAGAGCTGCGGAAGGGGTGTGCGCGAATCCGAGCCCGGTCTTATCCGCGGCCGCCAGGCGGACGATCAGGAGGCCGGTGCTGCTCCAAGTGATGGTGCCGTCAGTTTCCGGTCGTTCACGACCCCCGATCGCCGTCGGAACCTCAAACGCATCCCCGGTGATCCGGTGTAGCCGCGCGTCGTCGTCACTTCTCATGGCTGTCCCGGTCGAGGTGGAGTGCGTCCTTCACCCGCTCGACCCCCTCAGTGATCAGTGACGTGGCGGAGTCCTTGATCACGCCGATGCCGTCCGGGTCGCCCCTTAGCAGCGCGAGGCCGGTGTTCTTCGCGAACTCGTAGGTGATGTGGGGTGGGAGCGGTGGGACGTTCTTGCTGGTGTGCGCGTCGATCACGGTGACGCCGCGGTGCGCGAGGGCCGCATCCCATGCGGCTTCCACCTCGTCGTCGGAGGTTACGGTGATGCCTTGGAACCCCAGCAGCCGTGCCCAGCCGGCGTAGTCGACGGACTCGACGTCCTGCGAGGTCGACCAGACTGGGTTGGCGTCCTCGGTGCGCATCTCCCAGGAGACCTGGGTGAGGTCGTTGTTGTGCAGCACGAGTACCACGAAGGTCCGGTCGTCCCACTTCGAGAGGTATTTCTTGAGCGTGATGAGCTCGTTCATTCCCAGCATCTGGAAGGCGCCATCGCCGATGGTGCAGACGACGGTGCGGTCGGGGTAGGCGAACTTCGCCGCCTCCGCATACGGCATGGCGGCCAACATCGTGGCCAGGCGGCCGGAGAGATCGCCGCGCATCTCGTCGCGCAGCCGGATGTAGTGGCCGTACCAGTCGGCCGTGGTTCCCGCGTCGCACGTGACGATGGCGCCAGCAGGCAGCCGCTTGTTCAGTTCGGCGTACACCTTGCGCGGGTTCACGCCGTCGTCGTAGTGCTTCTCGGCCTGGGCGGCGAGCTCGTCGTCCCAGTCGCGCATCTTCCCGGCCACCTTCTGCTGCCAGGACAGGTCGTCTTTTTGCCACAGGAGGGGGAGCAGACCGGCTAGCGCGGTCTTCACATCGGCCCAGATGCTCACCTCAGTGGGGTATCGAAGTCCCAGCTGTTCCGGCCTGATGTCGATCTGGATCGCGCGGGCCTGCCCGGTCTTGGGCAGGAACTGCCCGTACGGGTAGTTGGTGCCGAGCAGCACGAGGGTGTCGCAGTCCTGCATCTGGTCGTAGCTTGGCCGGGAGCCGAGCAGGCCGACCTGCTGGGTGTGGAACGGGATGTCTCCGGGCACCACCTGCTTGCCGCGCAGCGTCGTGATGAGACCAGCTCCTGACAGGCGGGCCGCCTCCAGCACCTCTTCCGTGGCGCCGTCGGCTCCCGCGCCCACGAGGAAGGTGACGCGCTTTCCCGCGTTGATGATGTCCGCAGCCGCCTGCAGCTGTTCGAGTGGCGGTGAGATCGCCGTCGAGGGGGCGACGGCGCTCGACCGCGACACCCACATCTCGGCGCCGGGCTCGGCCATGTTCATACCCTGCACGTCGTGCGGCAGGACGATGACGCACGGCTGCTTGCGGGTGATCGCCGTGCGGAACGCGGTATCGACGACGGCCTGCGCCTGCTCGGGCGAGACGATGGTCTGCACGTACTCGGCGACATCGGAGAACGCCTGCTCGAGGTTGCTTTCCTGCTGGTTGAACGTGCCGAACGAGTTTAGGCCCTGCTGCCCGATGATCGCGACGACCGGCTGGTTGTCCATCTTCGCGTCGTAGAGGCCGTTCATCATGTGGAAACCGCCGGGGCTGGAGGTGGCGACGCAGACGCCGACCTCTCCGGTGAACTTCGCGTGCGCGGTCGCCATCAGCGCGCAGATCTCCTCGTGTGTGGGGCGGATGTACTCCAGCCCCTCGCCTGCCCGCTCGGCTTTGCCGAGCATCCCGTCGAACTCGCCGATGCCGTCCCCGGGGAACCCGAACACCCGCCGCACGCCCCACTCGCGGAGCCGTCCGATGACGAACTCGCTGACCGTCTGTGCCATGTCTGTCCTCCTTGTGTTGCGCCGGCCGCTCAGGGCTCCGGGCGCTCGATGAGCCGGTCCGCCGCGCGTGCCGCGACGGCCATGATGGTGAGGGCGGGGTTGGCGCTGCCCTGGGTGGGAAGCACGCTCCCGTCGGTGATGAGCAGGTTAGGTACAGCGAACGTTCGGCAGTCGCCGTCCACGACCCCTTCCGTTTCGTCGGCGGCCATACGTGCGCCGCCGACCAGGTGCGCGTAGCGCTGAACGGTCATGGTCTCCTGCGCCCCGGCGGCCTCGAGGATGCGCTCCATCGTCGCCTGCGCCGCCTTCGCCAGCGCCCGGTCGTTGTCGCATTGGGTGTACGAGAAGTGCGCGACGGGGAGGCCGTACCGGTCGGTTTCGTCGGCGAGGGTGACCCGGTTGTCCGGCTGGGGGAGGAACTCGCAGAGCGCGCCGAGGCAGGCCCAGTGCACGTAGTCGGACATGTACCGCCGCAGGTCGGCGCCCCAGTGGCCCTGCGCCATCACGTGCTCAGCCCAGGTGATGGGCAGCGGTGAGACGGTCTGGATGGAGTACCCGCGCTTGTATGGCTTGGTGGGGTCCGTTTCGTAGAACTGTTCGGTGCTGACCTCGGGCGGCGGCGCCTTCCACATCCGGATCTCGTCCGGGAAACGGCCGGCGGTCTGCGGCGCTCCCTGCACCATCAGGTAGCGCCCGACCTGGTCGAAGTCGTTGCACAGCCCGTCGGGGAAACGGTCGGACCGGGAGTTCAGCAGCAGGCGCGGGGTCTCGATGGAATAGCCGGCGATCGCGACCATCTGCGCCCGCTGGAAGCGGGGGACGCCGTCGCGGAAGTAGTGCACGCCGGTGGCTCGCCCGGTGCGCTCGTCGTAGCCGATGGAGGCGACCATGCTGTCCGCGCGGATCTCCGCGCCGTGCTCCAACGCATCCGGGATGTGCGTGATGAGCGGCGACGCCTTGGCGTTGACCTTGCATCCCTGCAGGCAGAAGCCGCGGTAGATGCAGTGCGGCCGGTGGCCGAACCGCCCGTTGGCGATCGCGACCGGTCCGACCTTCGCCGTGATCCCGGCGGCCTCTGTGCCGCGCAGGAAGGTCTCGCCGTTGCCGGAGACGGGATGCGCGTGGTGTGGGTAGCTGTGCGGGTCACCCCACGGCCAGTCCTCCCCGGCGACCGGGAGTTCGTTCTCGATGTCAGAGTAATAGGACGCGAGCTGCTCGTAGGCGATGGGCCAGTCGGCGCCGACGCCGTCCACGCGGAGCGTGTGGAAGTCGCTCGGGTGGAAGCGCGGGGTGTAGCCGGCGTAGTGAACCATCGAACCGCCGACGCCTCGACCGGAGTTGTTCGAGCCGAGCGGTACGGGATCGGCCCCGCCGATCTGCCGCGGCTCTGTCCAGTAGAGGTGGTGTGAGCCGGCCTCGTCGCTGACCCAGTCGCGTTCCGGGTCCCAGAACGGGCCGGCGTCGAAGGCGACCGCGCTCCAGCCGGCACGGGCGAGGCGCTGTAGCAGCACGGAGCCGCCGGCACCGCACCCCACGATGGCGACGTCGACCTCGTCGGTGTCGGCGAAGCGCCGCATCCCGTTCAGGAGTTCCGGGCGCGTGCGCGAGCCGTCCGCGGTCAGCAGCCAGGCTGACGCGTTGCGCTCGCGCACCGTCGCCCCGCTCACGATGCGCCTCCGGTCCGTGTGGCGGGGATCTTGGCGGGATGGGCGTCTGCGACCTCGAAGGGCTCGCGTTTGCCAACGCCGAGGTTCTTGTACCCGCGCGGGTACGCCGGCCCTACGAAACCGATCTCGTCCCAAGCGTCGGGGTGGCTGTAGAAGGCGGTGCAGGCGTACCGGGTCCACAGGCTCCACACCTGCCCGCGGTGCAGGCCGTGCCAGTCGCCGTCGCCGCTGCGGATCCCCTCCAGCAGCTCGCGGCGCTCGTCCCGGCCGCATTCAGCGAAGGAGCAACCGTGCACGGCGCGGGCTTCGTCGTCGAGCGCGGCCAGCGTGATGTGCCAGGCGTCGCCGTCGGTCGGCATGCTGTCGTAGTGCCAACCGTCCGTTTGGCTTTCGGCCAGTCGCGCATCCACCATCACGGTAATCGGTACCCGGCCATCGCCCTCCTGGTCGAGCAGCTCGTCGAACAGTGCGGTGGCCGCAGCCTGCTCGGCCACGTCGAAGAAGCGGATGTCGGCCGGGCGTCCGACGCGGGCCAGCACGACGGACCGGGTGGCGTCGTCCCAGTGGTTCGCCTGGTCGAGCACCCGGAAGCCCGGGAACCGCGCCGGCACTTCCGTGCCGGGCTGCACCGGTGGCGTGCTCATTTCTCTCGCCTCAGGATCGCGGCGAGCAGCCCCATCCCGCCGACCACGGTGACCAGCAGGGGTGCGAGCAGCGGCGGCCCCATTTCGATGTTGTAGCGGAGGTTGCGCCAGCCGCCCGGTTTCTGCCCGACGCCGCGGGCGTGCAGATAGGTGCCCTGCAGGCCGTTGGCGACGATGGTCGCCGCGGCGATCGGCAGCAGCGTCTTGGCGGCCCGGCGGCTGAACACACCCACCACGCCCGCGATCGCGCCGACTGGGCCGAGCACGACCGGCGCCCACATCCACGGATTGCCGAAGCTCGCCTTGTCGTGCTCGAAGTAGATCTCGGCGGCCGTCACCAGCGACCCGGCCGCGGTCAGCCCCGAGAGCGACCGCTCGAAGCGGCCGGTCTCCACGTTGCGCACGAGCCGGTCGATGCCGTGTTCCGCTTTGCGCCTCGTCTTCCGCACCTTCATTTCTTCTCCTGCTCCTGCTCCTGTTCCTGCGCCGCCCGGCGGAAACTCTCTTTCGGATCGCGGAATGCGCCGACCGGTGCCGCGTCCTGTCTGGTCAAGCCGTTGCCGATCCAGCCGAGGACCAGCCGCAGTCGCCTGCCGGGGCTCGGTAGCGCGATCGCGTGGTACGCCTTGTCGACCGCCCAGGCCGGGAACCCGCGCAGCGGCACACCGCGGAGCACCGCGGCGCCACGCATCCCGCCGTAGCTGGCCAGCGTGCCCAGAGACGTGTGCCGGTACTCGGCGGGCGCGCGACCGTCGAGGGCGAGCCGGAGGTTGCCGGCCAGCACCCGTGCCTGACGGATCGCGTTCTGCGCGTTCGGCGGGTAGTAGGCGGGCTGCTTCGACGCGGTGAGGTCGGGGATCTGCGCGTCGTCGCCCAGGCCCCAGGCGCCCTCTACCGGCGTGCCGTCGTCGCGGACGACCCGGAGGCGCGCGTCGCACTGCACGTGGCCTTTCGGCCCGCGCGGCACGTCGGCGCGGTCGAGCACCGGGTTAGGGGTGACGCCCGCGACCCAGACGATCGTGTCGGCGGGATGCGTTTCGCCGTTGTTCAGGACGACATCGCCGTTCTCACAGCCGGTCATTTCGGTGTGCAGAAGCACGCGGATACCGCGGCGCCGCAGCAGCCGCAGCGTCCAGTCGGACAGCGGCTCGGTCAGCTCGGCGGCGATGCGGCCGGCCGCCTCGACCAGGAGCCACTCCATCTGCTCGCCGTCGAGCTCCAGGTAGCGCTCGAGTTCCGCCGCGGCGAGGCGCTGCAGCTCGGCGATCGCTTCAACACCGGTGTAGCCGCCGCCGACGAACACGAAGGTGAGCGCGCGGCGGCGTTCCGCGGAGTCGGCGGCGGCGGCGGCGAAGCGGATCCGACCGAGCACGTGATCTCGCAGGTAGACCGCCTCCTCCACGCTTGAGAAGCCGATCCCGTTCTCGACGAGCCCCGGGATGGGGAGGGTCTTGGTCACGGCGCCGAGGGCGAACACGACGTGGTCGTAGGAAAGCGCCCGCTCGGTGCCGTCCAGCGACCGGATCACGGCGATCTTCGCGCCCGTGTCCACCGAGACGACCGAGCCGGACACGAGGTCCGCGTCGCGTAGCGGCCGCCGCAACGGGACGACGCTGTCACGCGCCTGCGTCTCACCGCCCGCGACCTCCGGCAGCAGCGGCTTGTACGTCAAGTAGGGTTGCGGGTCGACGACGGTCAGCCGGATCCGGTGTGCTGCGGCTTCCCTTCGCAGGTCGCGGGCGACCGTGAACCCGGCGAAGCCAGCGCCGAGGACGAGGATGTGCGGTGCTGTCATGAGGGTCGCTCTTTCTCGATCGGGATGCGGTCCTGGGTCGTGGTCGCCGCGCCGGAAAGAAGGTGGAAGGCGCTGCGGACCAGGGCGAAGTGGCTGTAGGCCTGCGGCATGTTGCCCAGCTGCCGAGCCGCGTGCGGATCCCACTCCTCGCTGAGCAGGCCCACGTCGTTGCGGAGGCCGAGCAGCCGGGCGAACAGCGCCTCTGCCTCGTCACGGCGGCCTGCGCCGATCAACGCATCGACCAGCCAGAAGGAGCACATGAGGAACACGCCTTCGCCGCCAGGCAGCCCGTCGTCGCTTGCCTGCGGCTTGTAGCGGAGCACGAGGCCGTCTTCGGTGAGGTCGCGCTGGATGGCCTCGATGGTGCCGATGACCCGACGGTCATCCGGCGGCAAGAAGCCCACCCGGGGGATCAGCAGGAGGGACGCATCCAGATCTTTCGAGCCGTAGGACTGGACGAACGTGTTGCGCTTCTGGTCGAAGCCGTTGGCGAGGATGTCACGGCGGATCTCGGCACGTAACCGCTCCCAGCGGCGGACCGGCCCGGGAAGGCCGAACTGCTGGGCGCCGTCGATCATGCGGTCGACCGCGACCCAGGCCATCACCTTGGAGTGCGTGAAGTGCCGGCGCGGCCCGCGCATCTCCCAGATACCGTTGTCCGGCTCCTGCCAGTGGTCGGCGAGATGGTCGACCAGGGCGCGCTGCACGTTCCACGCGTCCTCGCCTGCGCCGATGGTCGATCGGGTGAGCGAGAGCCCGTCGAGCACCTCGCCCCAGACATCGAGCTGGAGCTGCTCGGAGGCCGCGTTCCCCACCCGGACCGGGGTCGAGCCCTCGTACCCGGACAGCCAGTCGAGCGTCTCCTCCGGCAGCCGGCGGCGTCCGTCCAGGCCGTACATGATGCGCAGGTCGGCGGGGTCGCCGGCGACCGCCCGCAACAGCCAGTCCCGCCACGCCGCGGCCTCGTCGGTGTAACCGGCCGTCAGCAGTGACTGGAGCGCGAGCGTCGCATCCCGGAGCCAGCAGAAGCGGTAGTCCCAGTTGCGCGGGCCGCCCGGCTGCTCCGGGAGGGAGGTGGTGGGTGCGGCGACGATGCCGCCGGTGGGCAGATAGGTCAGCGCCTTAAGGGTGATGAGCGAGCGCTGGATGGCGTCGGTGTGCGGGCCGTAGGCGGTGCTGCGGTCGCTCCACCTGGTCCAGAACAGCTCGGTCGCCGCGAGAGCAGCCTCGGGGTCGGCAGGTTCGGGTTCGTCGGCGTGGCTCGGGTACCAGGTGAGCGTGAACGCCACCCGGTCGCCCGCTTCCAGGTCGAATGTGGCCACGGTGCTGAGGCCGCGCCCCTCCATCGGAACATCGGCAGAGATGAGGACGGCGTCGGGTCCGGCCACCGCGCGGACGCCGCGCTCGGTCCGGGTCACCCAGGGGACGATGTGCCCGTAGTCGAACCGCAGGATGAGCTCGCTGTGCATTCGGATTCGGCCGCTGACCCCCTCCACGATGCGCACGAGGTCGGCGGCCCGATCGCGCACCGGCATGAAGTCCGTGACCCGCACCAGGCCGTCCGCCGTCTCCCACTCCGTCTCCAGGATGAGCGTGTCGCCCCGGTACCGCCGTCGCGTGCTGCGCCCGGCGTCCTGCGGGGCGATGCGCCAGTGCCCGGCCGCGTCCGTGTCGAGCAGGGCGGCGAAGCAGGCGGGGGAGTCGAAGCGTGGTAGGCACAGCCAGTCGATGGAGCCGCCCGCCGACACCATCGCCGCCGTGTGGAGGTCGCCAATCAGGGCGTAGTCCTCGATCCGTGCCGCGCTCACAGTCCCACGCTGCCGTGCATGATTCCGCCGTCGACGAAGACGGTCGTAGCTGTCAGGTACGAGCCGGCGTCCGAGATCACGAACGCCACGACCTCGCCGATTTGGTTCGGCTCCGCGACCTTCCGGAGCGGGATGCTGTCCTCCAGCGTCTGCCGCAGGGAGTCGTCCTTCATCGTCTGGGCGTTGATTGGGGTGTCGACCGCCCCGGGAGCGACGTTGACAACCCTCACCCCCTGCGGCCCGAGCTCTACCCCTGCGGCACGGGTCAGCATCCGCATCCCGCCCTTCGCCACGCAGTAGCTGAGGTTGCCGGGCATGGGCCAGTCCTCGTGCACCGAGGAGATGTTCACTACGATCCCGCCGCGACCCTGCTCGATGAACCGCTTCGCCGCCCGCTGCGTGCCGAAGACCGCGCTTTTGAGGTCGACGGCCATCACCTGATCGAAGGTCTGCTCGTCGACCTCCAGCAGGCTGTGCCGCTTCTCGATGCCGGCGTTGTTGACGAACGCGTCAAGCTGCCCGAACTCGTCGACCGCGGTCTGGATCAGCTTGTCGATCCCGGCGACCGAGCTCACATCGGCCTCCACCCCGACCGCGCGTCCACCGCTTGCGGTGATGGTCTTCACGAGATCCGCGGCGTCCTCCGGTCGACTGACATAGTCGATCACGACCGCTGCGCCCGACGCGGCCAGCGCCCGCACGATCGCCGCGCCGATGCCGGTGTTTCCCCCGGTCACTACAACGCTCTTGCCGTTCAAGTTCATGCATTCCTCCTCGTCCTCTGCCCACTGAACCACTTGTTTGCGCAAACGCAACTGCTTAAGGGGTCCTGGGTCTGGCGCCTTTTGCTGCGGCAAACCCTCCGAGCGTGAGAAGAGCGGCTGGGCGTGGTTTCGGCGTTCCGGAACCGCTCTTTATCGCTTCTTCCATCGCGACAGACCAGCGTCGGTGGAGCAGATCCTGACCGATACGTTCGGCCGATCCGCACGGAACGGGGAGGGTCGTGGACTGTCCCTCCCTGTCCGGTCCGCTGGTCCGCGTCGACCAGCGCCTTAGGAGGGGGGTCGAGCCTGGGGTTCTTCGGTGTCCGGTCCGGGCGGCTGGTACGGGGGGCCGGCCATCTCGGGCGCGGCACGGCCGGCGCGCAGCAGCCGGGCGTGCAGGATGTCGCCGACGAACAGGTCGTAAACCAGAACGCCGATCACCCCGCCGATGAGCGGCCCGAGGATGGGAACCCACATGTATCCGCTAAACCACGGGCCGTTACCCGGCACCGCCAGGCCGCCCCACCCCGCGATCCAGGCGAGGAGCCGCGGGCCAAGGTCACGGGCAGGGTTGATCGCGTATCCCGCGTTGGCGCCGTAGGACATGCCGATCGCGGCGACCGCGAAGCCGATGATCAGCGGTCCCAGGTTCGATTGGACGGCCGTGTTTCGCAGGTCGATGACCGCAACGACCAGCAGCACGAGGAACATCGTCCCGACGATCTGGTCGAACAGCGGCCCCCACATGTTCCCGTCGTAGTACGGGGCGGGGAAGGTGGCAAAGATCGAGAAGGAGGCGAGCGTATGTCCGTTCACCTTCGGACCCTTGCTCGCGGTGTCGAACGCACCGATCGCCGCGGCGTACACGCCGAGCACCAAAGCCGCGCCAAGGAAGGCTCCGAGCAGCTGCGAGAGCATGTACGGCAGCACCTTCACCCAGGCGAAGCCGCGCCGCACTGCGAACGCCAGCGTCACCGCCGGGTTGAGGTGTGCGCCGCTGACGCCGCCGGCGACGTAGATGCCGAACACGACCGCCATCGCCCAGCCCCAGGTGACGAGCAGCCAGTCGCCGGCGCCGAGGAAGAACGTCGTTGGCCCCTCAGTGCGACCGGATCCCGGCAGCGCGGCGACAGCCATCGCGACGACACCGTCGCCGAAGGCGATCAGGACGAAGGTTCCGAGGAACTCCGCGAGGCACTCGCCCCACAGGCCGCTCCGGCGTTTGAGCCCCCAGCCTCGGACGAGGACCGGGATCGTGTCATCGGACATTCCGCACCTCCAATGGAAGCGGCGTGTCACCACGTCGATATAGTAAGTGTTACGCAACCGTTGCGATTGCGCAATGAACTTTTCCGCCCGCGCGATGTGAGGAGCCCGGAATGGATCTGCGACGCTGGCTATGGGCGGAGTGCGGGTCTGGCACGCTGGACCGACCCGGCGGGAGTCCTCGCCGCACTGAGCACGGGGCAGCCCGGTGACCGCCGCTGAGGCGGCAGGGGAGCAGGCCCGGCACCAGCACGGTGGGCACCGCGTAATCAATCCCGCCGTCCTCTATGTGGGCACGCCGGTGCTGCTGCTTGCCTCCCGAAATGACGACGGCGGCGCGAACCTCGCGCCCGCCTCCTCGTACTGGGCTCTCGGCAGGATGCTCGCGCTCGGGCTTGAGGCCGACGGGCACACGCTCGCCAATCTTCGCGAACGGCCGCAGCTCACGGTGAACTTCCCGTCGCCGCCGCTGTGGCCCGCTGTCGAGCAGATCGCCGACCTGACCGGGAAGCCCGAAGTACCGGAGGCGAAGGCCGCCCGGTACGCGTACAGCGCCGACAAGTTCGCCGCGGCGGGGTTGACGCCGCAACCCTCCGACCTGGTTGACCCGCCGCGCGTGCTTGAGTGCTTGCTGCAGCTTGAGGCGCAGGTGCGGCGGGTGACGCCAGGCGTGACCGGTGACTACGCGATCGTGGAGGCCGAGGTCGTCCGCGTCCACGCCGACTCCCGCATCGTCCGCGACGGCGACCACATCGACCCGCTGGCGTGGCAGCCGATCGTCTACAGCTTCCGCCACTACTTCGGAATCGGCGAGCCGCTCGGCGCACGCGGCTCCGCCGCCCCGTCACCCGCCGACCGTTGGGCCGAGGAGCAGGAGGAGCCGGAAGGCGGCGACGCGGCGTGCTGGCTCGCATCCATCTGCCCCGAGTGCGGTGCGATGCGGGAGGCGACCGGCGCGTGTCGGCGCTGCGGCGCGGCGTAGGGCGCCTCGCCATCAAGTGGGTCGTCCTGGATCGTCGGGAGGCGGCCCGCTTTACGCGCCCTCAGATGCTGGGAGGCGCACCAGGGTGAACCGGCCGTCGCCGCCGTGCCGCTCGCCGGCCGCGCGGGCGAACGCTCGGAAACCCTCGGCCGCCGCCGCCCGGTCATCCGGCTCCATCGCCGCGAGCACGTCGCCGAGCGCCGAGCGGCGGTGAGCGATCACCCGGTCGACGAGCGCACTACCCTGTGGCGTAAGTGTCAGCCGGATGAACCGCCGGTCGTCGGGATCCTCCGATCGCGCGATAAGCCCGGCGCCCACAAGCTTCTCGCAGGTTCGGGTCGCATTGGAGGCGTGGACACCGAGCTCGGCGGCAATCTCGCCGAGGTTCTGCGGCCCCCGGGTGGCGATCGTGACGAGCACGCGCAACTGCGGCGACGTGACGATGTCCTCCACCTCGAGCACCGAGCGCGCCGCAACGCCCAGCATCACGTCCGCAGCGAGGAGCGCGGCGTCCACATCGTTCAAGTCGTTGTTCTGGGCACCCACCCTTCCAGTTGTACCGCGAATCGCTTGCGCACCGGCAACATTTGCGCAACTTGCGAGTGGGCTCCGAGTCGACGAATTCCGCTTCCCCCGCCTCCGCGCGGGTGGGATGATTGCGGGAACGCAACTAAGGAGGCGATGGTCATGGCAGAAGCAGATGAGCGTGACCTCGTGGAGGGCCGGTACACGCAGGCCGAGCCCGAGACCGCCGAGCCGCGCGACGTCCACGGACAGTACACCGAGTCGGACGGGCACCCCGGCCCCGAAGCGGACATTGTTGGCGCCTACGTCGGTTCGGAGCGCGAGGGTTCGGAGCCGCTTGTGCGCAACTCGCACCTGCGCAGCGGCAACTACCCGAAGGCCGACCACGAAACGCACGAGAATGATACGCACACGCGCGGGGAGGGCGAGCACCGCGAGTAGTCTGCACCGGCCGTGGCCGGCTTTTGGCGGCTCCCAAGCAGGAAACGCCAAAGTCGTCCGCTTGCGGCGATCAGGGCGAGGTCGCTCCGATTCTTCGGGCGACGTGTTGTGCGACAGGGCGATCGCGGACGAGCATGAATGCACCATGGCTGCGATTGCGCAATAGTTGTAGAAGTGCACGTCCGGAGTTTCATGGGCGGCATGGAGTCTCTGCCGCTGTGGTTGTTGGTGCTCATCTTTGTGGCCGGCGCGGCGGTGATCTGGTTCTCCGGTATCCAGCTGTCGAAGACCACCGACGTTCTGGACGACCGGTTGCACCTCGGGAGTGCGCTTGGTGGTTTGATCGTGCTGGCGGTGGCTACCAACCTTCCGGAGATCGCGATCACGGTCAGTGCCGCAGCGTCGGGGTCGATAGATGTGGCTGTGGGCAACATCCTCGGCGGTATCGCGCTTCAGACGGTCGTCATCGTCATACTTGACGCTTTCGGTAAGCGCGGGAAAGCCGTGAAACCCATCACGTACCGGGCGGCCTCACTCGGCCTCGTCCTGGAAGCCGTGATCGTGGTCGCAGTGCTCTCAGTAGTGATCGCGGGAAGTCAACTCCCGGCGGGTCTGCTGTTCGCCCGCCTGACCCCGGACGTGATCCTGATCGCCGCCATCTGGCTAATTGGTCTGTTCCTGGTGAGACGAGCCAGCAAGGGTCTTCCCTGGCATGAGGACGGCGCCGCCCCGGACACGACGACGCCTCACCCCAGCGGGCACCGCACCCGCAAGCCGGCCAGCCCAGAACAGATGACCACGGCAAAGGCAGCAGTAACCTTCAGCGTGGCAGCACTGCTCACCCTGGCCTCCGGTGTCGCCTTGGAGCTGGCCGGAGACGCAGTCTCGAAGCACATCGGCATCTCTGGCGTGCTCTTCGGCGCCACCGTGCTCGCGCTGGCCACCAGCCTCCCCGAGATCTCCACCGGACTTCAGGCAGTGAAACAAGGTGATGACAACCTGGCCATCAGCGACATCTTCGGAGGCAACGCCTTCCTCCCGGTCCTCTTCCTCGTCGCAACCCTGATCAGCGGAAAAGCCGTTCTCCCGCAAGCAAACGCCAGCGACATCTATCTCACCGCGCTGGCCGGGCTGCTCACCATCGTTTACGCCATCGGGCTCGTCTTTCGTCCGCGGAAGCACGTGGCCGGCATGGGCCCCGACTCCTTGACCGTGCTCGTGCTCTACCTGATCGGGGTGGCCGGACTCGTCGCCATCAGCATCGGCTGATTGCGCCGACCGGCGACAGCGACCTGGCCCAAGCTCTTGCTTGAGGCGCTTGTCCCCGCTGCTCGGATCGTGGATACCCGTAACGCGAAAACGGTGCACGACGCATCGAAGACCTCATCACGAGGCCCGGGTCTCATTCCCTCTGAGTGCATACACAGCCCCGGGCGGTGTCCCGCGTGACAAACCGCGGGCACAATGCGAGCAATGACCGGCTCTCCGTTGAATCCCGATCCGAAAGAGACCGGCGTACGTGGTGAGCTCACCGATGACCGTTTCGTCGGTGACCGTGACCTGACCCACTGGTACACGCCGGTCGGCCGGCAACTCGCCCGGTTCGCGCACGGGATCAGCGTCCGGCTCGGGCCCAACGCTGCACTCATTATCACCCTGGTCATCGGCATGACGCTGGCGGTCATCCTGACCCTGGTGGCGGCGCAGGTCTACGACGCTGTCACCGACAAGGACGGAGTCGCGGGGCTGGACCTGCCCATCCTGAACGCGGCCATCCACCTGCGCTCGCCGATGCTGAACGCGTTCACCATCGGATACACCGATATCGCAGGCGAAATCGGTATGCCCCTCATCGCGGTGACGGCGATCCTCATCCTCACCCTTCGTCGCCGCTCGTGGACGCCCGTGCTCCTCATCGGCGCTGCTGGACTGGGCTCGCTCGCGATGACGATCGCGGGAAAGGACCTCATCGGACGGCACCGGCCACCGCTGACGGACGCTGTGCCCCCGTACGAGTATTCGCCCTCGTTCCCGAGCGGCCACACCTTGAACGCGGTCGTCGTGATCGGCATCATCGCCTACCTGCTGATTCTGAGACGCCACTCCGTTCACGCACGCGTCCTGCTGCGGGGCCGCCGTGTACGCGTTCACCGTGGGCTTGAGCCGGATGTACCTGGGCCACCACTGGTTCACCGACGTGCTCGCGGCGTGGGCTCTCGGCGCCGCCTGGCTCGCGTTGATCATCACCGCCCATCGGCTCTACCTCACGGTACGGCGCCGTCGGGAACTGGCCGCCCCGCCCGAGCTCACCGACGCGGCGGCCGCGCGACGCGAAGGAAGGCGTAAGTCACCGGAATGAGGACGGGCCGAACTGCCAACGGAGACAGAGTAGGTCCGCCGCAGAAACGCCTCGACCTGCTCGCCCGCCGAAGCGTTTCCTTGCCCGACCGCCGGGTCGACATCGCAGGTTTTCAGAGAGCGAGTCGTAAGTTCACGACCTCGAAGGCGACGTCGTGTAGGCGCGTGTTCGTGCTGCGCGCGTGTGTGCGCAGGATCCGGAAGGCCTGCTCGATGGGGACCCGGTGCTTTTGGGCAATCACGCCTTTCGCCTGCTCGATCAGAACCCGGCTGTCCAGCGCTCGCTGCAACTGCTCCGACAGCGCCACCTGCTTCTGGAGCGACCGCTGCTGCAATACGGCGATCGTCGCCACCTCGGTCAGCGCCCGGATCAGCGAAGTCTCCCTGTCATCCAGCTTCCCCAGCCTCGTCGAGAACAGGTTCAGGGCGCCGATCGTCTCGCCGCGGACCGACAGCGGAAACGTGTGGGAAGCCACGAAGGCTTGCTCGGCGGCGATACGGGTGAATCGCGGCCACCGGTGCTCCTCCTGGCTCAAATCCGGAATGTCCAGCAGAACTCCCGTCTGCGCGGTCTCCAAGCACGGACCCTCGCCCACCCACAACTGGTACTCCTCGGTATCCGCGGCGCTCTCGCTTGTGGAAGCGACAACGTGCAGCACGCCGTCGCCGTCGGCCAGCATGATCCCTCCTTCGTCTGCGGACGTGAAGCGTGTGCTCGCCTCGATGAGGACATCCATCGTGTCGATCACGTCGAACTCCGGCCGGAGGGCGCCGGCCAAGAGCACGAAAACTGCAGGCAAGTCGACATCGTGATCAACGGGACCGCGCGCCGCCTGGCGATCTCGGTCCAAGCGCTCACTGCCCAGCTCGAGGACAACCAAGCCGCGCTGGCCGGTCACGTCCAAGAGCTCGCCCCCGGGCTGCAGAAGCTTCTCGGCGTCGGGGCCGTCACCGGCGCCATCCTGGTCGCCGCCTATTCGCATCAAGGGCGTGTCCGCAATGAGGCCGCGTTTGCTGCCTTGGCAGGCGCGTCTCCGCTGCAGGCCTCGAGCGGGAATACGACCCGGCACCGGCTCAACCGGCACGGCGACCGCCAACTGAACCGAGCATTGGACGTCATCGCCCGAGTCCGGTTGAGTTGCGACCCCACCACCCGCGACTACCTGGAGCGGCGGCTGGCGGAGGGAAAGACCAAACGCGAGATCCGCCGCAGCCTCAAGCGGTATATCGCCCGGCAGCTGTTCCGTCACCTCAGTGCGGTCATGAGCTGACCCTGGTGGACCAGCAGGCTGGCGGGCCAGGGGAGCGGAGCCGCACGGAGGCGGCGCTGTCATTGTCGGATGGAACGCCTCCGGCGTGCTGTTCCCCTAGGTTTTCTTTCCGATCCGGCAGCCGATCATAGCGAGCTCCACCAGCTTCGTTCCCTCCAGTCGCTTTTTGCAGAGTCCACTCGCTGCGCTCCCTGCGCTTAGCAACCGCTCCCTCCGGGCACTGCGCTGCCTACGCCCGCTCTCGATCTTTGTGCCGGAACGGCAAGAAAAACGATCAAGGGCAGGACGAGCCGCTCCAGCAGACCAATTTGACACGGCCCATAGAAGGGTCGATCGACCAGGGGAGTGAACGATCATGCGGGTATTCATCATCGACACCACACACATGGGCCCAGAACTGCAACGGGGACTGATCGGTGTGGTTGGCTCAACCAGCCCGACACCGGAGGAGAAGAAGGAATGCGTGGACACGGTCAGCCGGTATGCGGTGGATGGGTGGGCGATCGCCGCCGACCCAGACACCCCCATCGGGCACCTGGCCGCGCTCACTGCAGAGACGGCGTGCGTTCCGTTCGTGAATCTCGGCAGGATCCGCGCCTACCGGTCACACGGTGTCGGTAGTCAGGCGCACAATCACCTCATCGACTCTGGGGGTGTCAGAGATGGGATCGGTTGAGGCGTATGAGACGGCGGCCGGGAAGCGGTATCGGGTCCAGTACCGGACGCCAGACCACAGAAACACGATGAAGCGCGGATTCACCACAAAGCGTGCAGCCGAACTGTTCCTTGCTTCCGTGGACGTCTCTCAAGCAAGAGGAGAGTGGGTCGATCCGACGAAAGCGCGGACGCCCGTGTCGTACGTCGCAGAGGAGTGGTTCCGGGCGCAGGTGCAGGTGAAACCCACCACCCGATCGGGCTATCGGTTCCATCTGGATAGGTACGTCCTCCCGCGGTGGGGCCACACCCGGCTGGTCGATGTTAGACACGGCGACGTTCAAGCGTGGGTGGGGGAGCTAGCCGCCACTCTCGGTCCGTCCATGGTGCGGCAGATCCACCTGGTTCTGGCAGGAGTACTCAGATATGCGATCCGCGATGGACGGCTCACCACCAATCCGTCCGACGGCATTCAGTTGCCGAGACTCTCGTCTCGAGAGCATGGTTATCTCACCCATGCTCAGGTACGTGCACTTGTGACGGAATGCGGTCCGCAAGGGGACGTTGTGCTCTTTCTCGCGTATACCGGCTTGCGGTGGGGTGAAATGGCTGGCCTACGGATCAATCGCGTCGACTTCGGTCGACGTCGGATCGATGTGGCGGCCGCCGTATCGGAGCCGAGGGGAGTGATCGTCTGGGGTACGCCCAAGAACCACGAGCGTCGCTCGGTTCCCTTCCCCGAGCTCTTGTCTGCGGCCCTCGAGGCGAGGTGTGCTGGACGCGATCCGGAGGACCCTGTGTTCAGCGGCGCCGACGGCGGAGTTCTCCGGGCCGGCAACTTTCGGAACCGAGTCTTCAACGCCGCCGTTGCACGTTGCATGGAACATGATGCCAAGTTCCCGCGCCTGACTCCGCACGATCTCCGGCACACGGCTGCGTCGCTCGCGGTCTCCGCCGGCGCAAACGTGAAGTCAGTGCAGCGGATGCTCGGGCACGCGTCCGCGGCCATGACCTTGGACGTGTATGCCGACTTGTTCGACGATGACTTGGATGCTGTAGCGATCGCTCTGAACGACGGAGCTGCGCAAGCAGTTGTAGTCAAAATGTAGTCAAAGGCGCTTCTGGCACCGCTGCACGGACAGAGAAAAACCCCCGGATTCCGCGTGGGACCGGGGGTTTTCTGTGGTGGCTCCGACCGGCGTCGATCCGGTGACCTTTCGATTTTCAGTCGAACGCTCTACCAACTGAGCTACAGAGCCGAAGACGCTTTCGCGTCGACCTAGACGGAAGCCCTTCCGATTGGAAGGGCTTGTCGCCGTAGCGACCCTGACGGGACTTGAACCCGCGACCTCCGCCGTGACAGGGCGGCACGCTAACCAACTGCGCTACAGGGCCTAACTTGTGGTGCTTTTTGAATTGTAGTGGACCGTTGGACGTGACCCCAACGGGATTCGAACCCGTGCTACCGCCGTGAAAGGGCGGCGTCCTAGGCCGCTAAACGATGGGGCCGGATCGTCCGGACAGCTTTCACTTTCCGAGGACCACCGACGAACAAGCATACGGAAGACCTCGGGAGAATGCGAATCGGTCTCGGATCCCGGGCGGGTCGGCTTGGTCGAGGATGTCTCGGTTCCCGCAACGCCACCCCCAAATCCCCCGGCCCGGCGTCCGATCGCCATAGTCTGCGGCGCAGGTGGTCCCCCGGCCGCCCGTGCGAGCGCACGCCGATCCGACCCCAATTCCGGCCACCCCACGGGGCTGCGCTGGGGGCATGTTGCTAAAGTTGTGCATGTTGACCCTGGGGCCTACGTGGCTCGTGTGACCAATGTGACGCAAGTGAGCGGGCCGAGAAACTCTATGAAACGCGAGACGACCAGCCGAACGGTTCCCCCGACCAGGCCTAGCGGCCCACGCCGCCGGGCACTTCGAGGCGCCCTCGCTGCCCTCGCGATCGCCGTCGTGACGACGGTCGGAGCGGTCGCCGCGCCTGCCTACGCGGACAACTACCCCAGCTGGCAGGACGTCCAGAACGCGAAGGCCAACGAAGGCGCCGCCGCGGCGCAGGTCACCCGCATCAATGGGCTGATCGCGCAGCTGAAGCAGGAGGTCGCCGATACGCAGGCGGCCGCGGTGAAACGCGGTGAAGAGTTGGAGGCGGCCCAGGCCGACCTCGACAAGGCCACCATGAGGGCCCTCGACCTCGAGTCGCAGGCCGCGGCCAGCCAGAAGAAGGCGGACGACGCGAGCGCCCAGGCGGGCAAGCTCGCGGCCCAGCTGTACCGCACCGGTGGCCGCAATCTGACCGCGAACCTCTTCCTCAGCGGCAACAACGCCACCTCCACGAGCCCCGAGCAGCTCCTCTCCGACCTCGGCAGCATGTCGAAGCTGGTCGAGAGCTCCAACAAGGTCTACACCGATGCAAAGGCCGCCCAGAACACGGCGAAGGCGCTGTCGGCGTCGGCGGCCGACGCGAAGGCCGAGCGCGAGCGTCTCCGGGTCATCGCCGAGGCGGCGATGCAGGCGGCGATCCAGGCGGCGAAGGCCGCTCAGGCCAAGCTGGCCGAGCAGCAGAAGCAGATCGTCGTGATGCAGGCCCAGCTGGCCGCGCTCAAGGACGCCACGGCGAAGACGGTCGCCGGCTACGAGGCGGGCGTCGCGGCCGCAGCTGCCGCAGCCGCGGCACGTGGCTCCGGCGGGCTCCCGGGCGGTTACGTCGGCCCGCAGGGCTGGGCGGTTCCCGCCGCCGGCCCCATCACCGACGGGTTCGGCGCACGCCCCTCGCCCGGTGGTGGCATCGGCAGCACCTACCACCTGGGCATCGACATCGGCGCCTCGTGCAACGCCCCGATCTACGCGGCCCATTCGGGCACCGTGATCTACGCCGGACCCAACGGCTCCTACGGCAACTTCGTACTCATCGACAACGGGGGCGGGGTCGACACCGGCTACGCCCACATCCGCAACGGGGGCATCCTCGTCGGCATCGGCCAGAGCGTCGGCGCGGGCCAGCCCATCGCCCGTGTCGGGACGACCGGCGCATCCACGGGCTGCCACCTCCACTACGAGGTGCGCATCGGCGGGACCAAGATCGACGGCATCCCGTTCATGAGAGACAGGCAGGCACCCCTTGGCTAACGAGAATACGAAGAGCAGCCGGGTGCGCCCGGGCCTCGCCATCGGCGCGGGCGTCATGGGAGCGGTAACCGCATCCATCGGCATCGTCGCTCCCGCCCAGGCGGTCGACTACCCGTCGTGGAACGACGTGCAGCAGGCGAAGAACAACGTCGCCAACCAGAAGGCCATGGTGGACAACATCACGGCGCTGATCGGCAACCTGCAGACGAATGTGGATGCTGCACGCACCGCGTCCGAGAAGGCGGCAGAGGCGTACTTCCAGGCGAAGAACGCGCTGGAGGCCGCGACCGCCAAGGCCGCGGACCTGCAGAAGCAAGCGAGTGCCGCGGCCGACAAGGCCAAGACCTCGAAGATGCGCGCGGGCCTGCTCGCCTCCCACCTGGCCAAGTCGGGCGGGGGAGACGTCACCACCGACCTCATGCTGAAGGGTGGCGGCTCGGGCTCCGCCGCCGACAAGCTGCTCTTCCAGCTGGGCACTATGAGCAAGCTGACGGAGCAGTCCAAGGCCGTCTACGAGCAGGCGACCAAGGACAGGAACACCGCTGACGCGCTCACCGCGCAGGCCAAGGCTGCGAAGACGGAACGCGAGTCCCTCGCCGCCGAGGCGGACAAGGCGCTCGCCGCGGCCCAGTCGGCCCAGCAGCAGGCCCAGGCCGCGCTCGCGACGCAGCAGCAGAAGTCGACCGAGCTGGTAGCGCAGCTCGCCACCCTCAAGAACACGTCGGCGCAGACGGAGGCGGCCTACCTGCAGGGCGAGCAGATCAAGGCACAGCAGGAGGCGGCGCGCAAGGCGGCGGAGGCGGCTGCCGCCGCAGCAGCTGCCGCCGCGGCGAACAACCCTCCGCCGTCGGGCGGCTCCGGCTCCTCGGGTGGTGGCGGAGGCGGCAGCGCTCCCAGCGCCCCGGCGGCTCCGGCCCCGCCCAACGGCAATGTCGTCCAGACGGCCATCGCCTACGCGCAGGCTCAGCTCGGCAAGCCGTACATCTTCGGTGGAGAGGGCCCAGTCGGCTATGACTGCTCCGGCCTCACCATGAAGGCGTACGCCTACGCGGGCGTCTACATCGGCTCGCACTCGGTGAACGACCAGTACTACCACGCGGCGAACCGGGGACAGCTCGTCTCGTACGGCGCGAAGCAGCCCGGCGACCTGATCTTCTGGGGCGACGGGCCTGGCGACTTTTATCACGTCGGCATCTACATCGGCGGCGGCCGCATGATCGCGGCACCGACCGAGGGGGATGTGGTCAAGACCCAGTCGGTGTGGGGCAGCCCCTGGCGAATGGTCGCCCGTCCCAGCGCCTGAACGAGCCCATCCGTGCCGAGGTGCGCAGCGCGGTCACGCGCGGTCGTGCAGAGTGACCTGGTAGCCGTCCGGGTCGGCGAAGGTGAAGGTCCGGCCGAAGGGGCCGTCGATCGGCGCTGACACGATCGTGTGCCCGTGGGTGACGAGCGAATCGTGGATGCTCTGAACCTCGGTCGCGTGAAGCCAGATCGCCGCGCCGATGCCGGGCTGTGACACCGACGCCAGGTCGGTGCCGGGGACGATGTCCCGCAGGGCGAACGCGATCGGCGTCGTCTCGAAGACCACGGCGTGCGGCGGTCCGGCCGGCGAGCGGACGAGGCCGAGGTACTGCTCGTAGAACGCCTGTGACGCGTCGAGGTCGCGCACCTGGAGAGAGAGGAAGTCGGGGCCGGTTGCGGGCATGAGATGCTCCTTCGATTTGTGTCAGTTTTCTGACACGCATCAACCTATGTCAGAATACTGACATGAGTCAAGATGGCGTCGACCTCGAAACGTCCCTGGGCTATCTGCTGAAGGAGGCATCCAGTGCCCTCCGCGCCGCCATGGAGGAGGTGCTGCGACCGCTCGGAATGAGCGTCACCCACTACTCCTGCCTCGAATTGCTGGCTCAACGTCCCGGGCTCTCGAACTCCGAGCTCGCGCGGGGCACGTTCGTGACGCGGCAGTCGATGAACGTTCTGCTTCAGGCGTTGGAGCGGGACGGTTCCGTGACGAGGCCCGCGGAGGCTCCCGTCGGCAAGGCCCTTCCCGCCCAACTGACGGATCGCGGCCGACAGAGCCTCGCGAAAGCGACCGCAGCAGTCCGCTCGGTAGAGGTCAGGATGCTCGCCGGCCTCACCGAGACCCGACAGTTGGAGGCCCGACGCATCCTGCGCAGTATGGTCCGTTCGTTGCGCGAGGGCGCGGCCCAGGGCGACGACCCGGCGTAGGGCACAAAAAAGGCAGGGCACGAAAAAGACTGCACGCGATCCGGTCGGATCGCGTGCAGTCTTCGTGCGTGAGGGGCGGCCTCAGTGCTGCTCGGCCAGCTTGGCGATCGCCTTCTGGATGAGCCCGTCGGCCTCCGCAGCGTCACCCCAGCCGTCGATGTTGACGAACTTGCCCGGCTCGAGGTCCTTGTAGCGGGCGAAGAAGTGCTCGATCTCCTTGCGGGTCTGCTCCGGGATGTCGTTCACATCCTGGATGTGCTGCCAGCGCGGGTCCTTGTACGGCACCGCGATGACCTTGGCGTCGCCGCCCGCCTCGTCGCTCATGTTGAGCACGCCGACCGGCCGGACCTTGACGCCGACGCCCGGGAACAGCGGGTACTCGAGCAGCACGAGGGCGTCCAGCGGGTCGCCGTCGTCGCCCAAGGTGTTCTCGAAGAAGCCGTAGTCGGTGGGGTAGACGAAGCTGGTGAAGAGAACGCGATCGAGGTACACGCGACCGGTCTCGTGGTCGACCTCGTACTTGTTGCGGCTTCCCTTGGGGATCTCGATGACGACGTCGTATTCGGCCATGCCGTACTCCTTAAACTCGTTGCAAACCTGCACTAACGTTACTGGATGCACCTCGACGGATCGGAGGCCGGACAGGCCTCGCCGGACCGGCGGCGCCGTCCGCGACTCACCCCGCCGATCGCCGACGCCCGTCGCGCTGTTCGTTCGGCGCTCACCGCCGCAGCCGCTCTCGCACCCCACGACCCGCATGACGATCACGGTCCAGCGCGCCCGGTGCCGCTTGCTTCCGGTGCGCTCGTGCTGGTGGGGCTGAGCGGGGGAGCGGACTCGCTGGCACTCGCTGCAGCGACGGCATTCGAGGCGCCGCGGAACGGCTTCCGGGCCGGCGCGGTGATCGTCGACCACGCCCTCCAGCCCGGGTCCGACGCCGTCGCCGCGCGCGCGGCCGAGCAGGCCACGGCGCTGGGCCTCGACCCGGTGCTCGTCGAGCGCGTCCAGGTCGACAACCAGGGCGGCCCGGAGGCCGCCGCGCGGGACGCCCGGCACGCCGCCTTCGATCGAGCGATGGCGGCCACGGGCGCCCAGCGCATCCTGCTCGGCCACACCCTCGACGATCAGGCCGAGACCGTCATGCTCGGGCTCGCGCGCGGCTCAGGCCCGTCGAGTCTTCAGGGGATGCTGCCCGACACCGGGCGCCTGCTGAGACCTTTCCTCGGGCTCCGGCGCTCCCACACCCGGGCGTTCTGCGACGACAGCGGCCTGAAGGTCTGGGACGACCCGCACAACGACGATCCCTCTTACACACGCGTGCGCGTACGGGCATCTGTGCTGCCGGTGCTGGAGAGGGAACTCGGGCCGGGTGTCGCGGAGGCGCTCGCCCGCACGGCCGAGCAGCTGCGCGAAGACGACGAGGCGCTCGACGGGCTGGCGCTGGAGTGGGCGCAGGAGCTGGTCAGCCAGACCGATGAGGGAGCCGTCGCGCTGGACGTCCGCGGACTCGCCGCCGACCCCGCGGCGCTCCGCCAGCGCATCATCCGGCTGGTGGTCTCCGCCGAGTTCGGCGTCTCTCTGACGCGCGCCCAGACGCTCGCGGTCGCAGCGCTGATCACCGACTGGCACGGCCAGGGTGCGGTCGACCTGCCAGGCGTTAGAGTTGTCAGGCAGAACGGCCTGCTCACGTTTCAGCCCACCACGTAAGGACAGCGCCACCCCCATGGAACTCACGGACGTTCAGAACGACCTGACCGAGATTCTGATCACCGAGGAGCAGATCCGCTCCCGCATCGCCGAGCTGTCGCGGGAGGTGGAGCGGGACTACGCCGGAAAGGACGTCCTGCTGATCGGCGTGCTGAAGGGCGCCGTGATGGTGATGGCCGACCTGTCGCGCGAGCTGCGCATCCCCGTCACGATGGACTGGATGGCCGTCAGCTCCTACGGCAGCGGAACCCAGTCGAGCGGCGTCGTGCGCATCCTGAAAGACCTCGACACCGATCTCAGCGGCAAGACCGTGCTCATCGTCGAGGACATCATCGACTCGGGCCTCACGCTCTCCTGGCTGCTGTCGAACCTGCGCAGCCGCGGGCCGGAGTCGATCGAGATCTTCACCCTGCTGCGCAAGCCAGAGGCGGCGCGGGTCGAGATCGACGTCAAGTACGTCGGATTCGACATCCCCAACCAGTTCGTCGTCGGCTACGGTCTGGACTACGACGAGCGGTACCGGACGCTCCGCGGAGTGGGCATCCTCGCCCCCGCCGTCTACAGCTAGACCGGCCCCACCCGCGTGGAGAGTGCCCAGAGCGAACACGCAGGCGGCCCACAGCGCCCAGGCGGTACTGTGGTCGCACCATGAACGTCAAGAAGATCTTCCGCGGCCCGATCCTGTACGTCGTGCTCGCGATCATCGTGGTCTGGATCGGTTCCAGCCTGATCACGATGTCGGGATTCAAGAGTGTCTCCACCCAGAAGGGCATGGAGTACCTCGCCCAGGACAAGGTGTCGAGCGCGAAGATCGTCGACGGTGAGAACCGTGTCGACCTGACGCTGAAGCAGGCGGACGGCAACCTCGGCGACCAGGTGCAGTTCTACTACGTCACCCCGCGCGGCCAGGACGTCGTCAAGGCGGTCGACGACGCGAACCTGCCCAAGGGCTACGACGACGAGGTGCCGCAGCCGAACTGGTTCGTCAACATCCTCGGCTTCCTCATCCCGGCGCTGCTGATCGGCGTGTTCTTCTGGATCATGATCTCCGGCATGCAGGGCGGCGGCAACAAGGTCATGCAGTTCGGCAAGTCGCGGGCGAAACTCGTCACCAAGGAGACGCCGAAGGTCACCTTCGACGACGTCGCCGGGTCCGACGAGGCCATCGAGGAGCTGCAGGAGATCAAGGACTTCCTGAAGGAGCCGGCCAAGTTCCAGGCGGTCGGCGCCCGCATCCCGAAGGGCGTGCTGCTGTACGGCCCTCCCGGTACCGGTAAGACCCTGCTGGCTCGCGCTGTCGCGGGCGAGGCGGGCGTGCCGTTCTACTCGATCTCGGGTTCTGACTTCGTCGAGATGTTCGTCGGCGTCGGTGCGAGCCGTGTCCGTGACCTGTTCCAGCAGGCGAAGGAGAACTCGCCTGCCATCATCTTCATCGACGAGATCGACGCTGTCGGCCGTCACCGTGGCGCCGGGCTCGGCGGCGGGCACGACGAGCGCGAGCAGACGCTGAACCAGCTCCTCGTGGAGATGGACGGCTTCGACCCGAAGACCAACGTCATCCTGATCGCGGCGACGAACCGTCCCGACATCCTCGATCCCGCGCTGCTGCGTCCGGGCCGCTTCGACCGTCAGATCGGCGTGGATGCGCCCGACATGCTCGGCCGCAAGAAGATCCTCGAGGTGCACGGTCGCGGCAAGCCGCTCGCCGGCTCCGTCGACCTGGAAGTGCTGGCACGCAAGACGCCGGGCTTCACCGGTGCCGACCTGGCGAACGTCCTCAACGAGGCCGCCCTGCTGACCGCACGCTCCAACGCCCAGTTGATCGACAACCGCGCCCTCGATGAGGCCGTGGACCGCGTCATCGCCGGACCGCAGAAGCGCACCAGGGTCATGAAGGACCAGGAGAAGCTGATCACGGCGTACCACGAGGGCGGCCACGCTCTCGCGGCAGCCGCGATGCGGCACACCGACCCGGTGACCAAGATCACGATCCTTCCGCGCGGACGCGCCCTCGGCTACACGATGGTGCTGCCGCTGGAGGACAAGTACTCGATCACCCGCAATGAACTGCTCGACCAGCTCGCTTATGCGATGGGCGGCCGCGTCGCGGAGGAGATCGTCTTCCACGACCCGACGACCGGTGCGTCGAACGACATCGAGAAGGCGACGTCCATCGCCCGCAAGATGGTCACCGAGTACGGCATGAGCGCCGACATCGGCTCCGTCAAGCTCGGTCAGGCCAACGGCGAGATGTTCCTCGGCCGCGACATGGGCCACCAGCGCGACTACTCGGAGCGGATCGCCGAGCGCGTCGACGCCGAGGTACGCGGTCTCATCGAGAAGGCGCACGACGAGGCGTGGGAGGTGCTCAACGAGAACCGGGCGATCCTGGATCGGCTGGCCGCATCCCTGCTGGAGCACGAGACCCTCGATCACAACCAGATCGCCGAGATCTTCGCTGATGTGAAGAAGCTGCCGGAGCGCCCGCAGTGGCTCTCCAGCGACAAGCGTCCGATCTCGGACGTCCCGCCCATCCCGTTCCCCAAGGCTCCGATCGACGCGGGTGCTGTCGACGGCGGCGTCGACTCCGAGCCGCCGGCGGCGAAGCCGAAGCGCGCGCCTGCCATCAAGCCGCGGCCGGCGACCGCCTAAGGCCGTCGCGGGCATGACCGGCATCGATCGTCCGCGCATCGAAGCGGCCGTCGCCGAGATCCTCGCCGCCATCGGCGAGGATCCGTCGCGTCCGGGCCTGGAGAGAACACCGTCGCGCGTGGCGGACGCCTACGCCGAGTTCTTCGACGGGATCGGCCGCGATGCCGCAGCGGAGCTCGGCGCTCCCGTGCCGCTCGAGGAGGGCCGGCAAGCCGAGACGGTGCTGATGCGCGACATCGAGTTCCGCTCGGTGTGCGAGCACCACCTGCTGCCCTTCGTCGGCGTCGCACACGTCGCGTACCTGCCGGGGGACACCGTGGTCGGGCTCGGCCGCATCCCTCGGGTCATCGAGACGCTCGCGGCGCGGCCGCAGATCCAGGAACGGCTCACCGAACAGATCGCGGACACCCTCGAGCGCGGTGCGGATGCGCGCGGCGTACTCGTCGTGCTGGACGCCGCCCACACCTGCGTGACCACCCGCGGTGCCCGGCAGACCGGCAGCACCACGGTGACGGTCGCCGCTCGCGGCGCCTACACCGACCCCACCGTGCGGGCCGAACTCATGGCCCTGATCGGACGCGGCGGCGAGTGACGCTCATCATGGGCGTCCTCAACGTGACGCCGGACTCGTTCAGCGACGGGGGCCTCTGGCTCGAGCCCGACGCGGCCATCGCTCACGGCCTGGAGCTGGTCGCGCAGGGCGCCGACCTGGTCGACGTGGGCGGCGAATCCACTCGCCCGGGAGCCAGCCAGGTCGAACCGGCCGAGGAGCAGAACCGCGTCGTCCCGGTCATCCGCGAGCTGGCGGCCCGGGGGGTTTCGGTCAGCGTCGACACGCTGAACGCCGACACCGCCCGCGCCGCGGTGGAGGCCGGCGCCGTGATCGTCAACGACGTCTCGGGCGGCCTGGCGGACGAGCGCATGCCCGAGGTGCTGCTCGAGACCGGTGCGCAGTACGTCGTCATGCACTGGCGCGGCCGGCTTGATGCCGCGGACTCGAAGGCCGTCTATCGCAACACCGTCGCCGAGGTGCGGTCCGAGTTGTCCGCCCGCGTCACCGACCTGCTGAACCGCGGCGTCGACCCGGCGAAGCTCATCCTCGACCCCGGCCTGGGGTTCTCCAAGAACGCGCACCACAACTGGCAGGTGCTTGGTGGCCTGCACGACATCGAGACGCTGGGCTACCCCGTGCTGATCGGCGCCTCCCGCAAGCGGTTCCTCGGCGCCCTGCTGCCCGAAGGTGCGCCCGCCGAGGACCGCGACGCGCCCACGGCCGTCATCTCCGCCCTCGCCGCGCAGGCAGGAGCGTGGGCGGTGCGCGTGCACGACGTGCCGTCGACGCGGATCGCCCTCGACGTGGTGCGGGCATGGCAAGCTGGACGCGATGAGTAGCATCCAGTCGCGGCCGGCCGATTCGATCGTGCTGACCGGCCTGCGCGTTCAGGCGAACCATGGCGTGTTCGACTTCGAGCGCGCCGAGGGGCAGGAGTTCGTCGTCGATGTGACGGCCTGGCTCGACCTCTCCCTGGCGTCGTCCGGCGACGACCTGACGGCGACCGTGCACTACGGCGAGCTGGCCGAGGAGGTCGTTGCAGCGGTCGAGCGCGACCCGGTCGACCTGATCGAGACGGTCGCCGAGCGGGTGGCCGCGACGGTGCTCGCGCACGAGCCGGTGGATGCGGTCGAGGTCACCATCCACAAGCCGCAGGCACCGATCAGCGTCCCGTTCGGCGATGTCGCCGTGCGCATCACCCGGAGCCGGCCATGAGCGCCGCGCCGATCGGCAAGCCGGTCCGCATGCGGGTCGGCGAGCACGCCGTGCTGGCGCTGGGCAGCAACCTCGGCGACCGGGCGGGCACCATCCACGCCGCCGTGGATGCGCTGCGCGCCGAGCCGGGGATCGACGTGCGCGCCGTCTCCCCGCTGTACGAGACGCCGGCCCTGAAGCCGGAGGGCATCGACGAGGAGGCGCCCGCGTACTTGAACGCCGTCGCCCTCGTGCACACGCTCCTGGAGCCGCTGGCCCTGCTGGAAGTCGCCAACGCGGTCGAAGACCGCCTGGGTCGTGTCCGCGAGGAGCATTGGGGCGACCGCACGATCGACATCGACGTCGTCGACTACGGCGGGATCGTCTCGGACGACGACCCACGGATCGTTCTTCCGCACCCGCGCGCCCACGAGCGGGCGTTCGTGCTGGTGCCGTGGGCCTCCCTCGACCCGGAGGCGCAGCTGCCGGGCTACGGCGCGGTGGCCGACCTCGCTGCGCGTGCGACCGATCCGGTCCGGCTGTGGGAGGACCGCTCGTGAAGCGCACCCGTGCAAGCTCGCTCATCGGCCTCGGGGTCGCCGGCCTTGTCGTGGGCTTCCTCGCCGAATTGGCGTTCGCCGGGATGGGGCTCGCCGTCTTCATCCCGCCGCTCACCCTCCCGATCACGCTGGTCGCCGTCGCGATCATCGTCATCGCGTTCGCCGTGCCGATCCGTCGCGCGGTCCGCGGGCGCAGCGTCCGCCGCATCGATCCGTTCCAGGCGACGCGTATCGTGGTGCTGGCCAAGGCGTGCGCGCTGAGCGGGGCCCTGCTGACCGGCATCGGCGTCGGGGTGGGCGCGTACCTGCTCTCGCGCGACGTGCTCCCGGCCGGGAACGCCATCCTCCTCACCGCGGTCGCGACGGCTGCTTCGGTGATCCTGCTGATCGCCGGGCTTGTGGCCGAGCTGTTCTGCACGCTGCCCCCGGGCGACGACGACGAGCGTACGGAGAGCGTCCATGCCGGAACGGATTGACCTCACCGTCGGCGAGTGGCGCCGCGTCTCGCCGAAGTACGTGCTGGTCGTCATCGCCAGCACGGTGATCACCGGGCTGCTGCTCTCTGCCGCATCCGTCTTCCTGTGGCTGGTCGGAGGATGGGCCTTCGGCTGGGTCGCGCTCGCCGTCGTGGTGATCATCTCGATCGTGGCGCTCATCATCGCCCCGCGTCGCGCGCGTTCGATCGGCTACCGACTGCGGGATGATGACCTGCTCTTTCGCCGCGGGATCATGTTCCAGCGGTTCGTCTCTGTTCCCTACGGGCGGATGCAGCTGATCGACATCAACCGCGGCCCGGTGAGCCGGATGCTCGGCCTCGCCGACCTGAAGTTCGTCACGGCCGCCGCGTCCACCGGTGTCATGGTGCCCGGGCTCCCGGAGCCGGAGGCGGCGGAGCTGCGCGATCGGCTCGTCGAGCTGGCGGAGAGCAGACGGGCGGGGCTGTGACCACGCCGGACGGCCGTGCGCCGGCGGGTCCGCCGCTCACCCGGGCGGAACGCGCGTCCGAGCGCTACACCGACGGCGAGTGGCACCGTCTCCACCCGGCGACGCCGCTGCTGCGCGGCGGGATCGTGTTCATCGCGATCTTCGGGTTCGTACTGTCGAATCTGCGCGAGAGGCTCATCGGCTTCTTCGTCGGCACGCCGCAGTACGGAGGCGACCCGCTCGACGCGATCTACGATCACGGCTGGGAGGGCTGGGCGCTGCTCGGCGTCGCCGTGGTCCTTCTGCTCTGCTTCGGCGCCTTCTACCTGTCGTGGCGGATGCACAGCTTCCGGATCACGGGCGACGCGGTCGAAGTGCGCAGCGGCATCCTGTTCCGCACGCAGCGCAAGGCACGCCTGGACCGCATCCAGGGCATCAACGTCGTCCGCCCGGTGATCGCGCGCATCTTCGGCGCGGCCAAGCTGGATGTGTCGGTCGCCGGACACGACGCGAACGTGCAGCTCGCGTACCTCGCTTCGTCGCTGGCCGACGGCCTGCGCGGCGACGTGCTGCGGCTGGCGTCGGGGGTCCGGGCGGCAGAGGCGGAGGCGGCCGCCGAGCAGTCGTCGTCGGCGCCCGGCGAGGTGCCGGGACAGGCGTCTTCCCGGACCGCGGTCGTCGGCGACCTCGTCGGCCGCCGGGTGAACGAGTTCCTCGCCCCCGAGCTCGATCCGAACGCCGCGCCGCCGGAGTCCGTCGTGAAGATCCCGCCGCTGCGCCTGCTCGGGTCGCTGCTCCTGAGCGGGTTCACCGTCTTCGTCGTGGTCGTCGTCGCAGTGCTCATCTGGGGCGCGACGAGCGGAGCGATGTGGCTGCTCATCGTGGTGCTGCCGGGCCTCATCGGGTCGGCGAGCTTCTACATCAACCGCTTCACCAAGTCGCTGCGGTACTCCATCGCGGGCACCGCGGACGGCGTGCGCGTCGGATTCGGCCTCTTGAGCACGAGCAACGAGACGCTTCCACCGGGGCGTATCCACGCCGTCGAGGTGCTGCAGCCGCTGCTGTGGAGGCCGTTCGGCTGGTGGCAGATCCGCATCGACACCGCCGGTCACTCACGTGAGAAGGGCGCGGCAGGCCAGCCCAACACGACCATGCTGCCGGTCGGCGACGCCACGGACGTCTCGCGCGTCCTGTCCCTGGTCCTCCCCGGCTTCGTCACCGACGAGCACCGCGAGATCATCCAAGCCGGGATGGTGTCGCGCGGCCGCGACCAGTTCACGGGCAGCCCGCGCCGCGCGGCGTGGATCCGGCCGCTGTCGTGGCAGCGCACGGGCTACCGCCTGGTCGACGACGCCATCCTGCTGCGGCGCGGACTCATCTGGCGCAGCCTCGCGATCGTGCCGCTCGCGCGACTGCAGAGCCTCGAGCTGCAGCAGGGGCCTCTGGATGCGGCTCTTGCGCTCGCCGAGGCACGCTTCCACACGGTCTCCGGGCCGGTGAGGCCACGCCTCGCCGCGATCGACGCGCCGAACGGCGTCCGGCTGTTCGAGGAAGTCTCCGCCCGTGCAGTGGCGGCGGCCGAAGCCGACCGCAGCCACCGGTGGGGACGGATCGCACCGGATGCGGCCCGCACCGCGCCGGCTGCCCCCCGAACCCCAGTGGATGCGCCGCCGATCCCACTCGATGCGCCCCGAACCGAGGAGTCCTGATGCAGCCGTCCGCCCGTCCGCCGTCGCAGCGATCCGGACGACTGGGTCTCGGCATCGTCGGCGCCGGCAAAGTCGGCCCGGTGCTGGGCCTGGCGCTCGCCGGAGCCGGCCATGCGATCGTCGGCGTCTCTGCGGTCTCCGAGCCGAGCAGGGAGCGGGCGGAGGGGATGCTGCCCGGCGTGCCCATCCTCGACGTGCCGACCGTGGTGGAGCGCAGCGAGCTGGTCATCCTCGCGGTGCCTGACGCCGAGCTTCCCGGCCTCGTCGCGGGCCTTGCGGCGACCGGCACCTGGCAGCCGGGACAGATCGTCCTGCACACGGCGCCCGGATTCGGGATCGACGTGCTTCAGCCGGCTGCCGCGGCCGGCGCCATCCCGCTCGCCGTCCATCCCGCGCTGGAGTTCACCGGGACGAGCCTCGACCTCGCACGGCTCGGCGAGAGCTACTTCGCCGTGACCGCGCCCGCGGCCGTCCTTCCGATCGCGCAGGCGCTGGTCGTGGAGATGGGCGGCGAGCCGGTCGTCGTGGCGGAGGCCGACCGGGCCGCCTACGCGGAGGCCATCGCGACCGCCACCTCCTTCTCGCGCTCGATCGTGGAGCAGTCGACGGGACTGCTGCACACAATCGGCGTGGAGAATCCCGGCTCCTTCCTCAGCTCGCTGATCCGTTCGGCGGTCGACAACGCCCTCACGCGGGCGGGGGCTCCCACCCGGCTCGACCTCGACGCCGTGATCGACGCGCTGCAGGGCGACGCCGCGGACGGGTCAGGACCGGCCAAGCCGGGTGACCCGGGTGATCCCGGCGACGACGGGCGCGGCTGGTTCCTCCGCGGCGAGTAGCCTGGTTCGGGCCGGTCGCCGCCGGCTGAAGGGATGCGCATGCCAGAGATCATCACCACCATCGCCGAGCTGAGGGCGCGGGTCGCCGATGCGCGACGTCTCGCGCGTCAGGACGGCCCGGCGGACGCCCCGACCGGCCGAGTGGTGCTGGTGCCCACGATGGGCGCGCTGCACGAGGGGCACCTGCGGTTGGTTTCGCAGGCGCGCGACCTCGGCGGCGTCGTGGTGGTGTCGATCTTCGTGAATCCGCTGCAGTTCGGCCCGGGGGAGGACCTCGACCGCTACCCGCGCACGCTGGAGGCCGATGCGGTGGCCCTGGAGGGGTTGGCCGACATCGTCTTCGCGCCCTCTGCGGCCGAGATGTACCCGAACGGTCCCTCCGAGACGCGGGTGACCGCCGGCGAGTCCGGCACGCTGTTCGAGGGCGCCTCCCGCCCGGGTCACTTCGACGGGGTGCTCACCGTCGTCAGCAAGCTGTTCAACATCGTTCAGCCGGATGTCGCTGTGTTCGGCCAGAAGGATGCGCAGCAGGTGCACGTGATCGGCCGGATGGTCGACGACCTGAATCTGCCGGTCGCAATCGCGGTTGTGGACACGGTCCGCGAGTCGGATGGGCTGGCCCTGTCGAGCCGCAACCGGTACCTCGCCGACGACGACCGCCTCGCCGCCGTGACGCTCTCCCAGGCGCTCGCCGCGGGCGCCGACTCGGCAGAAGACGGGGTGGAGGCCGTGCTTGCGGCCGCCCGGGCGCGCATCCAGGCCGAGCCAGCAGTTAAGCTGGACTATCTCGCGATCGTCGACCCGGAAACCTTCCGCGACGCGTCGCCTGACCACCACGGTCCCGCCCTGATGCTGATCGCCGCCCGCGTCGGAACGACCCGGCTGATCGACAACCAGCGCCTCACGACGTGACCGCGGAGCACCGCCCGCCTTCTATCAAGGAAAAGACAGCGATGACCGACGCGCAGACCACCGCGGCCGCCCCCGGAGCCGACCAGCTCGGCGAGGGTGAGATCACCGACGACGAGATCAGCGAGCAGAAGGCGGTCCGGCTCGGGAAGCGCGAGCGCCTGCTGGCCGAGGCGGAGGGCCCCGGCGGCGGCGCGTATCCCGTGGAGGTCCCTGTGACCACCACGATCCCCGCCGTCCGTGCGAAGTGGGAGCAGCTGCAGGCCGACGAGCGCTCCGGCGAGATCGTCGGCATCGCCGGCCGCGTCGTGCACCTGCGGAACACCGGCAAGCTCTGCTTCGCCGTGCTGCAGGCGGGCGACGGGTCGCGCATCCAGGTCATGGTGTCGCTCGGCGAGGTCGGCGAGGAGTCGCTGGCGGCCTGGAAGGAACTGGTCGACCTCGGCGACCACGTCTTCGTCTCGGGCGAGGTCATCTCCAGTCGTCGTGGCGAGCTGTCGGTCATGGCGCAGGAGTGGCGGATCGCCGCGAAGGCCCTGTTGCCCCTCCCGAACCTGCACAGCGAGCTGAGCGAGGAGACGCGCGTCCGCGCCCGCTACCTCGACCTGATCGCCCGCGACCAGGCACGCAAGACCGTGGTCGATCGCGCCAAGGCGGTGGCGAGCCTGCGCCGGACCTTCACCGAGCGCGACTTCCTCGAGGTCGAGACGCCCATGCTGCAGGTCATCCACGGTGGGGCGTCGGCCCGGCCGTTCGTGACCCACTCGAACGCGTTCGACACCGAACTGTTTTTGCGCATCGCCCCCGAGCTCTACCTGAAGCGCGCAGTGGTCGGCGGCATCGACCGCGTGTTCGAGATCAACCGCAACTTCCGGAACGAGGGCGCCGACTCCACGCACTCGCCGGAGTTCGCGATGCTCGAGGCGTACCAGGCGTACGGCGACTACAACTCCATCGCCGATCTCACGCAGACCCTGATCCAGGATGCCGCGGTCGCCGTCTCGGGATCGCACGTCGTGACCTGGGCGGACGGCACCGAGTACGACCTTGGCGGCCAGTGGGACCGCATCCGGATGTACGACAGCCTCTCGGACGCCATCGGCGAGCAGATCACTCCCGAGACCCCCATCGAGCGGCTTCGCGAGCTGGCCGCGCTGGCCGGCATCGAGATCGAGCATCCCCTACCCGGCAAGTATGTCGAAGAGCTGTGGGAGCACTACGTCAGGACCGACCTCGTGCGGCCCACCTTCGTCATGGACTTCCCGGTCGACACCAGCCCCCTGGTGCGCGCACACCGCTCGCGCGAAGGGGTCGTGGAGAAGTGGGATCTCTACACACGCGGCTTCGAGCTGGCGACCGGCTACTCCGAGCTCGTCGACCCGGTCGTGCAACGCGAGCGGTTCGTCGAGCAGGCGAAGCTCGCGGCCGCCGGCGACAACGAGGCGATGCGGCTCGACGAGGAGTTCCTGCGGGCGCTCGAGTTCGGGATGCCGCCGACCGGCGGCATGGGCATGGGCATCGATCGGCTGCTGATGGCTCTCACCGGCCTCGGCATCCGCGAGACCATCCTCTTCCCGCTGGTCAAGTAGCCTCCCAGCCCGCAGCAGTACGATGGAGGCGTTATGAACGACGTCATCAGCGGTATCGTCTGGGCCCTCGCCCCGACCGTCCTGGTCGGGCTGCTGTTCTGGGCGATCATGCGCTCGATCGTGCGGGCCGACCGCAACGAGCGCAAGGCGTACAACCGCCTGGAGGCGCAGGAGCGCGCGCGCCGGGGCCTCGCGCCCAAGGCCTGACCCGATACGGTATCTCCGGGGGACGCGTCCGCGTCCCTGACTGCTGACGGACGGGTGCGTGCATGGAGACGGGTTTCTGGGTCTCCCTGTCCATCGTTCTCGCCCTGCTCGTCGATTTCGTCATCCGCGTTCTCGCGATCATCTTCGTCCCGCGCAACCGCAAGCCCACGTCGGCGACCGCGTGGCTGCTGGCGATCTTCCTCATCCCGTACATCGGCATCCTCTTCTTCCTGCTCATCGGCAGCTACAAGCTGCCGAAGCGCCGCCGGGAGAAGCAGGAGGAGATCAACCGCTTCATCATCGACAGCACCGAGGGCATCGAGCGGGTGCGCCGTGACCACCCGTGGCCGCCGTGGCTGGAGGGCGTCGTCGAGCTCAACCGCAAGCTGGGTGCGATGCCGCTGGTCGGTGGCAACCGGGCGACGCTGAACGGCGACTACCAAGGCTCCCTCGACTCGATGGCGGAGGAGATCCGCAAAGCGCGACGCTACGTGCACATCGAGTTCTACATCCTGACCCTCGATCACACCACGGCGCCGCTGTTCGACGCGCTCGAGGGAGCGGTGAAGCGCGGCGTGACTGTGCGCGTCCTGCTCGACCACATCGCGTCCCTCCGGACCCCCGATTACAAGCGCACCCTGAGGCGGCTGACCGCCATGGGGGCGAAGTGGCACCTGATGCTTCCCGTGCAGCCCTTCAAGGGCAAGTACCAGCGGCCCGACCTCCGCAACCACCGCAAGCTGCTGGTGGTCGACGGACGCGTGGCGTTCATGGGGTCGCAGAACATCATCGACCGCAGCTACAACAAGAAGTCGAACATCCGGCGCGGGCTCAAATGGAAGGAACTCATCGTCCGGCTGGAGGGTCCGATCGTCGCCGGTCTGAACGCGATCTTCATCACCGACTGGTACAGCGAGACGGACGAGCTGCTCCGCCGTGAGACCGAGCCGATCACCGACGACATCGACGACAACCAGCTGGATGCGCAGGTCGTGCCGTCCGGTCCCGGGTTCGCCGGCGAGAACAACCTCCGGCTCTTCCTCGCCCTGCTCTACTACGCGCAGGAGCGCATCGTCATCACCTCGCCCTACTTCGTGCCGGACGAGTCGATGCTGATGGCGATCACCTCCGCGGTGCAGCGCGGGATCAAGGTCGACCTGTTCGTCTCCGAGATCGGCGACCAGGCGCTCGTCTATCACGCGCAGCGCTCCTACTACGAGGCTCTGCTGCGGGCGGGCGTGCGGATCTGGATGTACAAGTCGCCGTACATCCTGCACGCCAAGCACTTCACGATCGACGACGACGTCGCCGTCATCGGGTCGAGCAACATGGACATGCGCTCGTTCCAGCTCAACATGGAGGTCTCGCTGATGGTGCGGGGCCGCCCCTTCGTCGAGGAGATGCGGAAAGTCGAGGACGGCTACCGCGAGCAGAGCCGCGAGCTGACCCTCGACGAGTGGATGAAGCAGCCGCTCCGTTCGACGGTGCTCGACAACATCGCGCGGCTGACCTCGGCGCTGCAGTAGCCGGCTGACCGCGCAGCGATAGTCGCAGGGGCGCAGCCGCACGCTCGCGCGCGGGCAGTAGTCGCGTGTCCTCAATAGGCCATGCCGGATACAAACGAAGTATTCTGCATGACTATGACAGCCGACAGCATCAAGGCTCGCCTCCGCGAAACGACCTTGCGCATGGATGTGCTGATGGCGACGGAGTTGGCACGCGGGTGTGAGCTGCTGTGGTGACCGCCGCTGGCCCGGCGGTGGGGGCACCCGTCCGCGCGCGTTGGGTGCGAGTTCGAAAGCTAGCCCTTGCCCTGACGATCGTTACCGCGCTATCGGCGGGGTCTTGTGGATGTTCATCGATAGGAGACACGTTGCAGCAGAAGTCCACCACGGAGCAGAACCTGGAGTTGCAGAGGACCACGGCTTTGAAGTTCAAGGAGTTTCAGCCGGACGTCGAGGTGATTACTTTCACGCAGGAGGGCAGCAGGTCCGGATCGGGTCAGTGGGCAGCTAATGCCGTAGTGACCATCGGGGGCAAGCAGTACCAAGAAATCATCGGCCCCTGGGAAATCGGAGGCGATCCCCTGCCTGATCCAGCGACACCCTTTGCACCCACGCCGGTTACGGTCAATTACTTCGACGGCTCATCGGAGGTTCTGGGATGACTACTGCGGAAGACTACGAATCGGTCGCCAACGAGGTGTACCGCGTCGACCCGCTCAAGCAGAATCCGCCACTGGAGGTGTGGGACAAGTTCTACACGGATCACGACCGGACGAAGCAACAGTGGGAAGTCGTTGAAGTGTCCCCGAATGCGGGGAATGGGTTCCAAGCGTTCGCAGTCGCTCCGGTGAGGAACAACGTGGTGGACCTGTCGCATATCGAGATCGCGTATGCGGGAACGAACTTCACCGATGGCCATGATGTTGCGGCGGATGTGGGCGTGTTTTTGGCGACGCAGTCGGCGCAGCTGGAAGCGGCGATGAAGTTCGCCGAGAAGGTGGAACGTAAGCATCCGGGGTCGACGTTCTCGACCGTGGGTCACTCATTGGGTGGGTTCTTGGCGATGTGTGTCGCGGCGGAGAAGCGGTGGTCGTCGACGGCGTTCAACGCGCCGGATGCGTACCGGGTGATGACGCCCAAGACGAAGGAATGGGTGGACGAGCAGAACGCTGCGGACACGAATCCGTTGACTGACTATGTGAACCAGTACGACACGGTGGGCAACTCCTTCGTCAACCGGTCGGGTGCCGCAGTTTTCGTCGCTGATGACCCGAACAGGACCCTGCTCGACTATCACAACATCGGAAAAGACGACAAGGGCAAGCCGAACGCGTTCCGGTTCGGTGCGGATGGCGAGATGGTCGGGGCCGGGGTCAAGCAGGTCGATTACGGGGTCATCCTGTACAACCTGGACCAGACCTCCGTCGCGGAAATCATGTGGAACAGCCAGAAGGGCTCCCCCTATCCGAAGGTGCTGGTGGCGATGGAGCCGGCACGGACGTTGGCGAAAACGATCGCTAGCCTGGCGGAGAAACTGCGGGAGATCAAGGCGAAGAACACGGGCCTGACCGGGAAGATGCAGTCGGCTCTGGAGGAGGCCAAGCGGGAGTATCCCGCGAACCACCCGTATGTCTCCCACGTCGACGTCGAAACATGTGTCGCAATGCATGCGCTCGAGGTGCACCAGAACATCGATCACGACGCTGTCGCCTCGGTGAACACGCTCGTGGATAAGCACATCACGCTGGTGAACGCGCTCCATGACGGTATCCAGAACGCCATCGTGAACACCTTGGCTCACGACGTGCAGGCTGCGGCGGCCTTCACGAAGCAGCCCGGAAAGTAGGACATATGTACAACAACAGCTCGAATGATGGCCCGATCGCGGATGCGACAGGAAGGCGTATCCGCGGACAGCCTCCGGCAGGCGGTGGAGGACCAGCTTCACCGCGCCAGTGAGCAGCTGTTGAACACAACGCTGCCGCGGGATGTGCATCACCGCTACGCCATGGTGAAATCGGGTGAGTCGGATGCGATCACCCACCTGGCCAAAGAGATCCTTCACACGCTGAACACCGCGGATGTTGGTAAGGACGTGCTCTCCGGCAAGGTCGCCGACAAGGTGAAGCAGGGCATCGCCGAACTCACCGGGCACAACGACTACACCCATGCAGCGAAGAGCATCAGCTGATGGGCCATCGCACGCTCAGTGACCTGGAAGACGCCCAGCAGCAGTCCGTCACGACCGCGCGACGGCAGATCGAGGACGCGGAGGAGTACCTCAACCACTACCGGTCACAGATCAACCGGATTCAGGAAACGTTCCACCAACACGCTACCTACCGCGACGTCGTCACTGAACCCGCATTCCAAGCCGGCCTTCGACGGGTCTCCGAAGAAGCTGACGAGAACACGCGTGCCGCATCCCAGGCGATCGCCGACCTCGAAGACGACCTCACCGCGATGACCGCCCGGCACGTCAAGGAACGCGAAGACTTCCTGGCCCAGCAGCGTCAGATGTAGCGCGGCTGGTCAGTCGCGGGGGCGCAGCCGCACGCCCGGGAGCTCGGGGGCGGGCAGCGGCATCCCGTCGTAGCCCTCGACGGTGCCGAAGCGGCCGTCCGGGTCCGCTCCGGCGATGACCTCGCCCTGCCAGTCGGCGCGGAACGAGACGATGTCGTCGTGGCTGCGGCCGATGAAGTTCCACCACATGACGATCTGCTCGCCCAGCGGCTCGCCGCCGAGGAGCACGACGCGCGCCGGAGTCTCGGCGTGCAGCCGGATGCTCGTGCGACCGGGAGAGAGGTAGGCGAGATGCGCGACGGGCACGTCGACCGCCTCGACGGTCAGCTCGCCCGCATCCACGAGGACGCCGTGCTCGAAGGAGGGGGCGAGCGGCACCTCGATCGCCTCGCCCGCGGGAATCAGCAGTTCGGCGCCGACCAGCGGCGAGAACACGGTCGCCGTGGTGCCGCTCCCGGCGAGCGAACCGACGAAGGTGCGCACGGTCGCCACGCCGATGCTGCCCTGCACGGGCGTGTGGTGCTCGAAGAACGGGGCGACGTCACGGGATGCGGACGGCAGCGCTACCCACAGCTGGACGCCGTGCAGGCGGTTGGTCCGCGGCGTGGACACCTCCGAGTGGCTGATCCCACGGCCGGCCGTCATCAGGTTGAGCTCGCCCGGGCGCACCAGCGCGTGGCTTCCCACGCTGTCGCGGTGGTCGATCTCGCCCTCGAACAGCCAGCTGACGGTCTGCAGGCCGGTGTGGGGATGCGGCGGGACGCGCATCCCGCCCGTCGCCGACACGTCGTCCGGGCCGTAGTGGTCGATGAAGCACCAGCCGCCGATCAAGGAGCGACGCCGTTGCGGAAGCGTGCGGCGCACAGTCATGGCGCGCGGGCCGCCGAGCGGAACATCGCGCGGCTCGAGGATCTCCACGCGCACGTCGGTGAGCACCGCGGACTCGGCCACCAGCTCGGCCGGGTCGCGCTCCACGTTGCTCATAGCGGCATCCTAAGCGCCCGCCAGACGGCTCGGAGCAGCGCTTCTTAGAATGGTGCCCGTGCCCCGTACCGCCGCCCGACTCCTGACCGCCGTCGCCGCCCTCGCCGCCGTTGCGACGCTCGCCGGCTGTACGTCGGCACCCGGACGGCCGCTCGAGGACTACGCCGGCGAGCCCAAGGGGGTCGAGGCGCCCGCGAGCAGTGCGGGCGGGGCGTCGTGGGTGGCCTGGCTCGACGACGGCGCGAAGGTCGCGATCGTGCTCTACGGCAGCTCGTCGTGCCCGCCGAAGGTCGCGAACATCTCCGCCACCGCCGCCGACAGCATCAAGGCAACCCTCGCACCGGCGCCCGGCGGGATCTGCACCCGCGACTACGTGCCGCACACGACGGTCTTCACCACGCCCGAGAGCATCGGGAAGACGGGCGAGGTGAACGTCGTCCTGCCCGACTCGACGCTCACGTTGCCCGCCCGTCAGGGCTGAGCGAACACAATCCGCAACGTCTGCTGAGACCTGTCACGCCCACGGCGAACAGGGCCACGCGAGACGGTGAGCGGTGGTTACTCTCTTTGTATCGACGCCGAACCTGCAACGGTGTCGCCGAGGAGTAGACATGTTCGAGAGATTCACCGACCGCGCCCGCCGTGTCGTCGTCCTGGCCCAGGAAGAGGCCAAGATGCTCAACCACAACTACATCGGGACGGAGCACATCCTGCTCGGCCTGATCCACGAGGGCGAGGGTGTGGCCGCGAAGGCGCTCGAGTCCCTCGGCATCTCGCTGGACGCTGTCCGCGAGCAGGTCCAGGACATCATCGGCCAGGGCCAGCAGCAGCCGACCGGGCACATCCCGTTCACGCCGCGCGCCAAGAAGGTGCTCGAGCTGAGCCTCCGCGAGGCCCTCCAGCTCGGCCACAACTACATCGGCACGGAGCACATCCTGCTCGGCCTGATCCGCGAGGGCGAGGGCGTCGCCGCCCAGGTGCTCGTGAAGCTGGGAGCCGACCTCAACCGCGTCCGCCAGCAGGTCATCCAGCTCCTCTCCGGCTACCAGGGCAAAGAGCAGGTCCAGGTGGGCGGCAACGATCAGACGACCGCGCAGGCCGGTAGCCAGATCCTCGACCAGTTCGGCCGCAACCTCACGCAGGCCGCGCGCGACAACAAGCTCGACCCGGTGATCGGACGCGAGAAGGAGATCGAGCGCGTCATGCAGATCCTGTCGCGCCGCTCCAAGAACAACCCTGTCCTGATCGGTGAGCCCGGCGTCGGCAAGACCGCCGTCGTCGAGGGCCTCGCCCAGGCGATCGTTCGCGGCGACGTGCCCGAGACGCTGAAGGACAAGCAGCTCTACACGCTCGACCTCGGCTCGCTCATCGCCGGTTCCCGCTACCGCGGCGACTTCGAGGAGCGCCTGAAGAAGGTCACCAAGGAGATCCGCACCCGCGGCGACATCATCACCTTCATCGACGAGATCCACACGCTCGTCGGCGCGGGTGCCGCAGAGGGCGCGATCGACGCGGCCAGCATCCTGAAGCCGCTGCTCGCCCGCGGTGAGCTGCAGACCATCGGTGCGACCACCCTCGACGAATACCGCAAGCACTTCGAGAAGGATGCCGCGCTCGAGCGCCGCTTCCAGCCCATCCAGGTGGCTGAGCCGTCGCTGCCCCACGCGATCAACATCCTGAAGGGTCTCCGCGACCGCTACGAGGCGCACCACAAGGTGTCCATCACCGACGGTGCCATCGTGGCTGCGGCGAACCTCGCCGACCGCTACATCCAGGACCGCTTCCTCCCGGACAAGGCCATCGACCTGATCGACGAGGCCGGCGCACGTCTCCGTCTGTCGATCCTGTCGGCCCCGCCGGAGCTGCGCGAGTTCGATGACAAGATCGCCGCCGTCCGCTCCCAGAAGGAGGGCGCGATCGAGGACCAGGACTTCGAGAAGGCCGCCAGCCTCCGCGACGAGGAGAAGAACCTCCTCGGCGAGCGGCTGCGCCTCGAGAAGCAGTGGCGTTCGGGTGAGGTCAAGACCACGGCAGAGGTCGACGAGGGCCTCATCGCCGAGGTGCTGGCCCAGGCGACCGGCATCCCGGTCTTCAAGCTCACCGAAGAGGAGTCCGCGCGACTCGTCTACATGGAGAAGGCGCTGCACCAGCGCGTCATCGGTCAGGAGGAGGCCATCTCGGCTCTTTCCAAGACCATCCGGCGCACCCGTGCCGGCCTCAAGGACCCGAAGCGTCCCTCCGGTTCGTTCATCTTCGCCGGCCCCACTGGTGTCGGTAAGACCGAGCTGGCCAAGGCGCTCGCCGAGTTCCTGTTCGACGACGAGTCGGCGATGATCTCGCTCGACATGTCCGAGTACGGCGAGAAGCACACCGTCTCCCGCCTGTTCGGTGCCCCTCCCGGGTTCGTCGGCTTCGAGGAGGGCGGCCAGCTCACCGAGAAGGTCCGCCGCAAGCCGTTCAGCGTCGTGCTGTTCGACGAGATCGAGAAGGCGCACCCGGACATCTTCAACTCGCTCCTCCAGATCCTGGAAGAGGGACGTCTGACGGATGGTCAGGGTCGCGTGGTCGATTTCAAGAACACGGTGATCATCATGACCACCAACCTCGGCACGAAGGACATCTCCGGCGGTCCCGTCGGGTTCGTCATCGAGGGTGACTCGCAGACCGGCTACGACCGGATGCGCGGCAAGGTGTACGAGGAGCTGAAGAAGAACTTCAAGCCCGAGTTCCTGAACCGTGTCGACGAGATCATCGTCTTCCCGCAGCTGGACAAGGCCGAGCTCCTGCAGATCGTCGACCTGTTCATCAAGCGTCTGTCGACCCGCCTGCTCGACCGCGATATGACCATCGAGCTGACCGTCCCCGCCAAGGAACGGCTGATCGAGGTCGGGTTCGACCCGACGCTCGGCGCCCGTCCGCTCCGCCGCGCGGTCCAGCACGAGATCGAGGACCGGCTGAGTGAGCGGATCCTGCACGGCGAGCTCAACGCGGGCGACCACGTCCACGTGGACTTCGCCGACGGCGAGTTCGTCTTCACGACGAGCACCCGCAAGGAGCCGATCGGTGCTGGCATCAACGCCGCCGCCGCCATCGGCACCGGCCCGGCAACGCCGGACCTCGCCGCCAACGACTGATACTCGATTCACCGTCAGGGCCGGTCTCTTCGGAGGCCGGCCCTTTCGCCGTCTCGATAGGGTGGGATGGTGAACGGCGAGAACGGATCAGGGTTCAGCATCCGGCGCGCGCGGACGAGTGACGTGCCGCGCATCCAGGAGCTCGTGGAGCCTCTCGTGCAGCGACGCATCCTGCTCGGCAAAGAGATGGTGACGCTGTACGAGTCCGTGCAGGAGTTCCGGGTCGCCCAGGACGCGTCCGGCGAGCTGATCGGATGCGGCGCGCTGCACGTGATGTGGAGCGACCTCGGCGAGGTGCGCACTCTGGCGGTCTCCGACGAGTGGCTCGGCAGAGGGATCGGTCACGCGCTGCTCGACCGGCTGGAGGGCGATGCCCGCGAGCTCGGCCTCAATCGCCTGTTCTGCCTGACGTTCGAGGTGGACTTCTTCGCCAGGAACGGCTTCGTGGACATGGGGGAGGAGACCGTCGATCCGCTGGTGTACACCCAGCTGCTGCGCTCCCACGACGAGGGCGTCGCCGAGTTCTTGGATCTGGCCCGGGTGAAGCCGAACACCCTCGGGAACACCCGGATGCTGAAGCGTCTCTGAGCGCTGACACGGGCGACCGCGCGCCTGCCCGGCATGCGTTCGGACGCTGGTTATAGTGCGGGCATGTCGACGTTCAAGAATCCGGTCGGCCCCCAGTCCAGCAGCGTGTACTGGCGCCGCAGGCTCGTCGTCCTGCTCGGCGTGATCGCCGTCGTCGTCATCATCGTTCTCATCTTCGTCCGGCCCGGAGCGTCGAACGGGGAACCGTCGAAGAAGCAGCCTGCGAGCACGAACACGCCGGCCGCGGCGACGAGCATCCCGACCAGCAGCGCGTCGGCGGACGGGCAGCCGTGCAAGCCGGGCGATGTGAAGGTGGAGGCGGTCACCGACAAGGACGTCTATGCGGCGGGCGAGTTGCCGCAGCTCTCGGTGGCGCTGACCAACACCGGGTCGAAGGCGTGCACGATCGACGCCGGCACCGCGCAGCAGTTGTTCACGATCACCAGCGGCGCCGAGGTGTACTGGAAGTCGACGGACTGCCAGAGCGACAAAGTGGATGCCGAGGTGCTGCTGCAGCCGGCCAAGACGATCTCGTCGAAGGCGCCGATCACGTGGGACCGCACCCGCTCGGACCCGTCGACGTGTCAGGGGAACCGGGAGCAGGTTCCGGCGGCCGGGGCGTCGTACCACCTGGAGACGACCGTCTCCGGCATCAAGAGCTCGGCGACGAAGCAGTTCATCCTGCAGTGAGGTTGTCGGTGTCGTCGGTGTAGGCGTCGTCCGCGTCGCCCGTGTCTCGGACGTAGGCGCCTTCGATCTCGCGCACTTCGACGCCCGCGCCGTAGCGGGTGGCCGGGTTGCGGCTCGCGAGGGCGAGCGCCGCATCCAGGTCGGGTGCTTCGATGATGCCGATGCCCGCAATCAGTTCTTTGCTCTCGGTGTAGGGGCCGTCGGTGATCCCGCTTCCGCGGATGGAACGGGCGGCCGCGGGGCTTCGGAGCGCGTAGGCGGCGGTGAGGGCGCCCGAGCGGATCAGGTCGTCCGCGTGCTCGTCGTGTTCGGCGAGTTCTGCGGCGTCGTGCTCGGCGGTGGTGTCGCTGTAGATGAAGATGGCGTACTGCGGCATGGCGGTTACTTCCCGTCTGAGGGTGTCGTCATCAGGTCGTCGTCTGGCGTGACTGTTTTTCGACTAGATATTCAGAAGGCGGCGTCGAGTTCGCGTTCCCGCTCGGTCGTCCCCGCGGAGAAGGCCAGCCGGAGTGCTTCGCGCACCGACGCACTGCGGTCGTCGACCCGCGTGACGAACCCGAGCCGCGCAGCCTCGGCCGTGCGCTGCTTGCCGCTGACGACCGGCCGGATCTCGCCCGCGAGGCTGATCTCACCGAAGGCGGCGAGGGTATGCGGGATGGCCCGCTCGGTCGCCGCCGACGCGATCGCCAGGGCGATGGCGAGATCGGCGCCGGGCTCGGTCAGTCGGACCCCGCCGACGGTCGACACGTACACATCCTTGTCGCCCAGCCGGATGCCCGCACGGCGTTCGAGGACGGCCAGCAGCATGGCGACGCGGGACGCATCCACACCATTGGTGACGCGTCGCGGGTTGGGCGCGGTGGTGCCCACGACGAGTGCCTGGACCTCGACCGGCAGCGGCCGTCGGCCCTCCATCGCGACAGTGACGCAGGTGCCGGAGACCGGGGTGGTGTTGCGGCTGAGGAACAGCCCGCTGGGGTCGGGTACTTCGGCGATGCCGTCGCCGGCCATCTCGAAGCAGCCGACCTCGTCGGTCGGACCGAAGCGGTTCTTGAGCGCCCGGATGAACCGCAACGCGGTCTGCCGGTCGCCTTCGAACTGGCACACCACATCCACCAGGTGCTCCAGCAGCCGAGGGCCGGCGATCGAGCCGTCCTTCGTCACGTGCCCGACGATGAGCACCGGGAGGTCGCGTTCCTTCGCGATCCGGATCAGGGCGCTGGCCACCTCGCGCACCTGGCTCGGGCCGCCCGCAAGACCCTCGCTCGCGCTGTTGGAGACGGTCTGCACCGAGTCGACGATCACGAGAGAGGGATCGACCGCGTCGATCTGCGCGATGATGGTCGCCAGATCCGTCTCGGAAGCGAGGAAGAGCTCGTCGTGGACCGCGCCGGTGCGTTCGGCGCGCATCCGCACCTGGCTCACCGACTCTTCTGCGCTGACGTAGAGGACCCGGTTGCGTGCTTTCGCCGCCCGCGAGGCGACTTCGAGGAGCAGGGTCGACTTGCCGACGCCGGGCTCGCCGCTCAGCAGGATGGCCGCTCCCGGCACGATCCCGCCGCCCAGCACCCGGTCGAACTCGCCGATTCCGCTCGGCCGTCGGTGGGCGCCGTCGGTGGGCTGGATGTCCGTGATCGCCCGAGCCTCGCGGCCCGCAGCGATCGTCACCGGTTTGAGCGCGCGGAGGACACCCGTCGGCTGCGCCGTCTCGGCCACCGTGCCCCACGCCTGGCACTCCGGGCACCGGCCCACCCACTTGGCAGTGGACCACCCGCAGTCGGAGCAGCGGTAGTTGACAGACGTTTTCGGCACGGCACCTCCTCGATCGGGCTCAACATTACGGGGAGCCACCGTCATCGGAGGGAGGATCGCGGCGCACTGTGGACATCCTGCGCGGCGGCCGGGCGGTGAGCACTTCTGCGCGTCGGCGGTCACGTGCAGAATGGGCCGCATGGCTGACCGCACCTTCACTCTTCGCTCCGGCCGCGTGCTCGGACTCACCGGTCTCGGCGACCCGGACGCCGAACGTCTCGTCGTCTTCTGCCACCCCGCGCCGGGATCGTCCGTGTTCGACCCCGATCCCGATGCCTCCGCCGATCGCCGGGCGCACATCGTTGCCATCGACCGCCCCGGCTACGGCTCCAGCGACCCGTGGCCTGCGGGCAGCTGGCCGAGCATCGTGCAGGCGGCGGACGACATCGCCGAGTACATCCGCTCTGTGGTCGTCGCGGAGTCCGTGATCGGCGTGACGCGGCCACGCACCGTCGGGGTCGCCGGCTGGTCGGCCGGCGGACGGGTCGCGCTCGCCGTCGCAGCGCGGCATCCACAGCTCGTGGACCGTGTCGCGATCGTCGGCACGCCCGCGCCCAACGAGGCCGTCCCGTGGATCGACCCGGAACTGCAGGCGCTCTCCGACCAGCTCGGCGCGATGGCGCCGGACGAGGCCATGACCCGACTGGGCGCGTTGCTGCAGCCGCAGGCCGACGCCGTCCTTGCGGCCTCCGAGCCGGACGAGGTCCCGCTCGAAGCGCTGGGCATCGGCTTGGTGGATGAGCAGGTGCTTGCCCGACCGGGCGTGCGCGACCGCCTGGGCCGGATGCTCGCCGACGCGTTCCGTCAGGGCACAGGCGGTGTCGCCGGCGACATCCTGAGCTACACCGCGCGCCCGTGGGGCTTCGAGCTGGGGGACGTGGCGGCGAAAACCCTGATCATCGCCGGTCAGGCCGACGCCCTCGCCGGCCACGCTCACGCGGCCTGGTATCAGCGGGCGCTGCCGGATGCTCGGATGGAGATGGTCCCGGGCGTCGGTCATCTCGCGGTCGTGCCCGCGTGGGGACGCATGCTCTCGCATCTGGCGCCGCGCATGTCAGGCGCTGAGTGACTCCTGCTCCACGGTTTCGCCCTTCCGCGGGAAGAGTTCGCGTGCACGTGCGGTGACGGCGGGGAGGAAGGCCGACGCCCACACCCGGTAGCCGTGGTCGTTGGGGTGGAACAGGTCTTCGGCGAACTGGGTGAACGCCCCACGGAGTCCCTGTCGACGCATGGTGGCGTGCAGCGGCACCACCTCCAGCCCGCGGGCCGCCGCCTCCTCTCGCAGGATGCGGTTGCCCTCGGCGACGAGCCGCTCGTTCCAAGGCAGGTAGAAGTAGGGCAGGTCGGCCACGATCGCATGGTCGGGGACAGCCGCGAACACCGCGCGCAGCCCCGCCCGGAAGCGCTCCGGGTCGAACGCCGCGATGTCGTTGGCACCGATCGAGACCGTGACGATGTCGGGGTGCAGGGTCGCGAAGCGGGGGAGCTGGTCGGCCACCGCCAGGGCGACGGTCGCGCCGGAGACGGACAGGTTGACCACCCGCACCGAGCGGCCGGTCACCGCCCGCAGGTGGTCGGCGATGACGCCAACGTAGCTGTTCTTCGGGGCGGAGGCGCCGATCCCCTGCGCAGCGCTGTCGCCGAGGGCGACATACAGCAGCTCGCCCGGGTCTTTCGCGGCATCCCGCCACCACTTCGAGTGCACCGGAAGCAGCTCGTTCAGGCGCACTCGCCCCTCGGCGACCGAAGCCCGCTTCGCCTGGATGCGCTGCCACCCGACGGCCGCGAGCACGGCGCTGACGGCGACACCGACGGCGGCGGCGAGGATGCGTCGGAGAGCTTTCATGGAGGGAACAGTACCCCGGACGACCGACCCCGCCACGGCCTCCCAGCCGATTGGAGACGACCGCACGAATCGCGTACGATAGTCCGCGGTACCGTGTCCGAGCGGCCGAAGGTGCAACTCTCGAAAAGTTGTGTGGGTGAAAGCCCACCGTGGGTTCAAATCCCACCGGTACCGCCAGTTTGAAGCCCCCGTGATCCCAGCATTTACAAGGGATCCGGGGGTTTTCGCCTTCCCAGAATCGGGCGTTTGACTACATTTTGACTACACATGTCTAGAACGCAGCCGTTACCTGAGCGGAGCTGACCCCCGATGCGCCATCTCGATCTACTTACTGACCCATATAGTCCGGAACTGCTAGTGGCCGATGTGAGGAATGAACTTGAGGGCATACTGGCAATGCACCGGTATCTGGTCGCCAGCACACGTCGCGAGTTCGAGGCCGCGTACGAGCGCTTCCTTGAAGGAAACGACCCCGAGAGCTACGACGGCGGGGACGCCATTTGGGACGCCGAGCAAGAACTCGGATTCAACCCATGGGACATCGAGTCTCACGCCGGGTTAATGGCGCTCGTCCGCGCAGTTTCGCTCTGCGAGGTGGGTTTCGCTCTCCTGGCTAAAGAACAACTGTTAGACCCGGAGATCTGGGTCTTCCCGAACGGCTCGACCTGGACGCGTGAGCTGGAGATCTTGTTCTTCAAGACCACGCCAAAGAGACCATTCAATGTCGACGGCGGTGGGTTCAGGGCGATTCGCAGCCTCAGAGATCTCTATGTTCACGGCTACGGATCGCCAATCAGCGAGGATCGACGGCTAACCCTTGCGCGCAGGCTTTACTCCGCGATTCCCGCGAAACCGATCACTCCCGAAGAGGAAGAGCTGGGTTACTCCGGCGAGGTCTATTTCTTCGGGGAGCACACGGCATACAACGCCTCAACCAAATCGTTGGAGAACGAACTCTTCCAGACGATGCGGGCAGACCTGAGCCCGCTCGCAACGTATCGGTGCATCCAGAAGATTCGAGATCACTTCGTCGCTGCAGCTGAGGCGATCAGCGAGGGGTTGAAGGACGACCTTTCGCGAGACAACTGCAAGTTCGTCCGAGTGGCGCAGGACCGCGCCGCACGCAGTTGATGGCAGTCGAGTTCTGACCGAGGCGCGAAGCGGTCGTGATTCCGTGCCACATCCGCCTCGGGTGGTTGGCTTACGTCTCGGAGGTGCGGCAACCACTTGCCCCATGAGTTGCCCGGGCTGAACGGGCGAAGCCTGCAGGGCCACAAGGATCTCGTCGCGAAGGGCTTCCCTGGTAAGCCATCGGTACCATGTGCAACATGGGCAAAATACCGACGATCGGAGAAGGTACTCGGTGGTACGACACGCCGTACCGCTGGTCCCGCTCGGCCCAGTACTCAGCCATCGGCAGGCGGCTGCCTGAGGCGTGGCGAGCTGCGGTTCACCGCTTCGAAAACTACCTCTTTCAAACTTGGGAAGTTGAGGCGATCAAGGCCGACGGTGATCGATGGGAGATGTACAACATCTCGATACCGGACGACGAACACGTCGCTGTTCCCGCGATCTGGGTCGTCGATTTCTTCACCCCCAGTAACATCGGCACGCTTCGAAAGTCCATCAAGAAACAGAGATGGGACCCCGATCGGCACGTCGGCATGTTCGAGTCGGGTGCGGCAGTGTTGGACCAATCGAGACACGGTCGAGGGCCATCCTGGTGGAGGCTGGCGGAAATTTCGGCCGTCGGCGCGGGCTACAGCTTTCCCGACGGAGTCCAGCAACGCCTGCCATCTGAATTCACCTCTGTTCAGCTATATGGCGTCACAATCGGGGAGGGTGTCACCGCGGTGGTCGCCTATTTCTCTTTGAGTGATTGGGCAGCGGGTTCGGTGGACCGCGTCCTTCATGCTGAGCACGAGCCGGCACTGAATCGAAGCCCCGGCAAGCTTGCAGTCGCGGAGGGCCGAAATTGGGTGACGTATCGAATGACGCAGAGTGCGCGCGTAAAGCTGCATCAAGCGGCAGGCAAATGGCTCGCCGAACGGTGTCCCGGAGTTTTCGCGGCGGCCGGAGAAAGCCAACCCATCATGGACCTGCTGCTGCTTGACGAGTACGACCCCACCGTCGCGGAGCCTTCTATGGCTACAAAAGATGCGCTTCGCGCGGTGGGTATCTCAGGCTCGGACTACATGCGATGGACTTCGGACGATCTGCCTGGCCTCGTGTTCGAGCGGGTGGAAACCAGGATGCTTCCGTCTCTGGACGGTGAGCGCAAATGGACTATTTGGGGCCAGCGCGCGCGTGCGGCGGCTTTCGGGTTGATGGGCCAAGACTCTAGAAGCACTGATCGTTCAATTGGTCATGACATCGATCGGCTCGTTACGAACCTGCTAGCTCGGCTCGCCCTTTCAGACTTGCTCGACTTGCTTGGGTCTCAAAGCGCCTCCGCGCGAGATGCGGCGCAAGCTCAGCATGGCAAGTTCACCCGGCGAGACCTCAAGCTTCTGAGACGGCGCTTCTTGACAACAAGTCTGGACCTAAAGAGCCTCGAACGGGACGTGAAGCGCTTCAACAGCGAGCGCTATTGGCAAGACCGCGAGCCCACGATCATTCGCGATTACACGCCCTGGCAGAAGGCGCAGATGCAGAAGGGGAAGCTCGCCTTACGTGAGCCGCTCCACGTGAACACAAGCCTCCGCAGAGCTCAGAGCAAGGCGGCTCGTGAGCTTGCTCGCGCAGATGCCGCATATCGGGACATCCTCGCTACAGTTGCGTCCCTAGGTGCATCAATTGACGCGTTCAAAGTCCAGCGATACGCGCTTTGGATCGCCGGCGTATCGCTCGTCGTCGCCGGCGCGACTCTTTGGATTACTCTCGCGGTCCCAGCGCATCACTAGGCAAGAGAGTTTGTCCGGATCCCCCCGGTGGCGTGACAGGCCGAAAGCATTCGGGGCCGGTCGACGGTCACCCCGTAACTGCACTTTCGCGCTGGCACGTTAGACGCGGGACTACGGGGCGGCTTCATCTGAATGCGTTGCCTTCGACCGAGCCTCATCGAGCGCGATGGCCACAGCGTCCAGATCATCGTCGAAAAGGTCTGCATATGTGTCGAGGGTCATGGCGGCAGAAGAATGGCCAAGCATCCGCTGAACCGCCTTGACGTTGGCTCCAGCGCTGATGGCGAGGCTCGCAGCTGTGTGCCGAAGGTCGTGGATCGTGACACGCGGGAAGTCCTTGTCGGCGGCCTGCGATCTCGCAATCGCCGAGACATACCAGCCTCGACGTCGATCGGGCTGGTGCAGGTAGCTATTCCCATCGCCGAACAGCAACTGCGTGGGTCCTTTACCCTCGGTCATTGTCAACAGGAGCGGTGCGAGGAATGGCGGGAACGGGACGCTGCGAGCTTCGCCGGTCTTCGGTGTTCCGACATGGATCGTGCCCGAGACCTCTACGGCGTTCTCGTGTACGTCGACACGTCGGCGATTCAGGTCCACATCGCTCACATGCAGGGCGGTTGCTTCACCCCATCGCAGACCGGTATAGGCGAGGAACAGGACCATGCCCCGGTGCTTCTTCGCATTCTCCGCAAGGAGATCGACTTGCGCGTGTGTCAGGTACTTGTGCTTGCTCCTGATCTTTCGCGGAAGGTTGACCCCGCGTGCTGGGTTGGAGGGGATGCGGCGATCCATGACCGCTGTGTCGAGGATCCCCGCAAGTACACCGTAAGCGCGGAGCACAGTCGTCGCGGAGCGAGGCTTTCTCTCACCTCTCGAGAAAGCTGTTACCCAGTTCTGCACTTCCGAGTGTCGGATCTCGCCCACCCGCCGGCTTCCCCATTTCGGCTCCACATGGAGCCGCCATGCGATCTCGACTGGGCGCAATGACGAGGGCTTCAGGTGGTGCTGGTTCGCGAGCCACTCGGCACCAAGAACACCGATAGTTGAGCGCGACGCGCGGGCGTCGACGAACTCCCCTCGAGCCTTCGCGACTTCGACGGAGGCCAAGAAGAGCTCGGCGTCTCGCTTCGTTCGGAAGCCACGCTTTCCAGTGAGGTCGTGCTCGGGCGTTCTGTACTGGACGCGATAGCGCTTCCCGCCAGCCGTTTCGTATGCGTGAATGCTCCCCATTCGTCAGTTCCAATCACTGATCGAGGCTTTGTCCCGCGATGAGGTGGGTGGCGTCAGGCTAGGCGCAAGCGCTGACATCCGGTCTCGAGGAGACGATCACAACGAGCGAGGACGGCAGTCTCGGGCAGACTGGTCTTGTGGAACGGCAGCCTCCCGAGCCGAAGCGTCGCGGTGCATCGGACGATGAAGCAATCGCACTGTGCCGCGAGTGGATGATCTACCTCGGCGCTGTTGACACCGTCGTGGCCTCCGGAGCAGCGGTTCAGGCGTGTGATCTCTACAGTGCGGGTTACCTGGCGTGGGTCGACAACGAGCGCGGCAATCTGGACGTCTCTCGCGTGATTAGAGCGGCATCGGTTTGTGCGGCCGACGGGCGGCGGGGCCTGATCTTCGTGCGGTATGGTGTGCTCCCGCAGGCTGTCGATCGGGCCGACGAACTCGGAGTCGCCATCTTTGGGTTCGACCCGCAGGGCGGAACTCTGGATGGGGGCAATTTGCTGGGTCGAGAGCTCTACGCGACGGGTCTCGCTGGGTAGACCAAACAGCCCGGTCATCCGAGGCCAGCCGATGTAAGTCGGCGATCAGCCGCCGGAAGGATCGGTCGAGTGACAGGTTGCGCAGCCCGACGGAGTTCGGCCTGCGCTGCTGCTCGCGACTTTTCTAGCGTCTCTTCCACAGGCGCGCGTTGCATCATTTCGGTCAACTGGGACTTGGCGGAGCTCTCGGTTGGAGCGACTAGCACCGCTGCGTTGTGCGCTTTGCCGCGGGTGAGACCGACGTATAAGCCAGCTGCATCCACTCCGGGGCCGACGAGCGATCGGTCCGTTGTCTCGCCTTGAACGCCGTAAACGGTTGTGGCGTAAGCAAGGTGGATGTGCTCCTCGGCGTACGGGAGGCTGACCTTCCGCAGGTCCGTCGTGTCGGCGCTCGCCGCAAGGATCACATGGTTTCCACTGATCGCCTTCACGGTCCAGTTCTGACGATTTTGGACATCAGCTTCGCTATCGTTGCGCCGCGTCTGGACGACGTCTCCAATGAAGATCGCTTGGCCTGACTGGCCGGAGAACCCCCTGGTGATGGATATCGCACCGGATTCGATCCGTCGGACCTGGATGGATTCGCTGATTTCCTGCGCTTCAGCGTGCGTAGCGGTCACCAGCGAGATCGTCTCGCGACGTTGTGTCGCATCGAACCATCCTTCGACCATCGCGTCCCGCGCCGCGATGTCGCTGTTTGTCATCACGACGTGGTTCGTTCGAATCAGCTCGTCAGCTACATCGCGCATTTCGTCATCGCTCCGCGGGTCACGAACCCGCATCGTAAGGTCCGCCCACTCCGGATCCTTGAAGCGATGAGTAGTCGTGAGCTCCACGTGCCGAAGTGAACGGCGCCAGAAGAGCGCCATTGCCCCCGAGTGTCCAACGGGCAACACTTGTCGCTGATCCCCGATTAGAGCGACGCACGCGCCGGTATCGTGCGCGACGTCGAGGAGCGCGGACGCCGTCTCGAGATCCAACATGCCGGCCTCGTCGACAATGATGCGATCCCCGGGGTCGATTCTCATCCGTGGGCCGCGATAAAGCTCAAGCGACGTGGGTTCCTTCTCGCCGATTGAGAGCCGCTTCCACACGGTTGCGCCAGAGGCGGCAGTCTGCCAGCGCCATCCGTAATCGTGGAGGAGCTGGTGAAGCGACGAGGACGAGCTCATGGTTTCGCGTCCAGCGACAGCGGAAGCCTTCTTGGTCGGCGCGACGATGATCATCTTGTGACCGCGTCGCCGCAGAGCAGCTCCGGCCACTCTGAGCATGGTTGTCTTACCGGTGCCGGCCGGGCCGGAGATAACGACGTTGCCGGATGTGCCGGCGATCGCGGCGGCACCGGCGAGTTGGCCGTCATCGAGCATTCGGTCGCGCTCGATAGCGTGAGCGATCGCAGCGACCTCTGCTGTGTCCAAGATCTGCCCCGGTGCGGAGAACGCGTCGACCTTTTGCGCGAGGGCGGCCTTCAGGGTCGCGGTGGAGACCGCCATAAGGTGTTTGACGTGTTTCGGGGCATCCGGCTCCGAGATAAGGGTCACCGTGTGCGCGTGCGCCACGACTTCGTCGGCAAGAGCCGTGAGGACGTCTCGGTCGGCAACAACGCCGGTACCGGCGATCGCGCGGAGCGCGCCAGCTCGCAAGTCCATCAGGCTGAACCGGCCGCCGTTACCGGTCGATCGGGCATCCGCGTCGACAACGGCCTTGGCCGCCAGCAACTCGACGTCGAGATCCTGGACGGTAACAGACGGCAACAGCGCAGGAGAATGCGGCATCCCAAGCGCGGGGTCGGCGGTATGTAGTTCTTCCCGGACGAGCGCCGCCCAGTCATCTTCGTTCAGGTTGCCGGGCTTGTTCGGTCGGCCGGTTGCCCATGCCCACCGGTCGATCTGGCTCAGCACATCGTGGGAGGGCTCCTGCCCCGGGTGCTGTTGCTTCCACCACGCGGTGCGGGCGACCTTGTTGGCTTCGATCTGGGCCGACCGCTTCGACAACGGCCGGACCACGTGCTGCAACTGGGTGATCTCCCCGCCGTTGTTGAGGGTGAACCCCTTGGCCGTAAGGGCACTGATCCAGGTGGGGTCGGTGCGGGAGGCGAGGTCGCCTTCGGCGTTGATGACGTTTTGGAAGCGCAACGCGACCCGGGTGTCGATGTTGGACCATTTGCCGTCGTGGCCTTGGACTTTGACGTTGAGCCAGAGGTGGCGGTGCTTGTGCGGATCCAAGGACCGTGAGCGTTCGTGGCGGAGTTCGACGACCTCGATCCGGCCCAGGTTCTCGCGAATGGCGCCGCCTTTGCCGCGGCGGGCGTTGAGCTCGGACTGCCACAGCTTGATGACCCGGTCCCGGAGCCGGTCCTGGAGGTCCTCATAGGCGGCTGCAAGCTCGGGGTCGAGCATGGCGGCGATGGAGAACGACTTCGGCGCGTTGATCGTCGCATCCAAGATCAGGTCCGCGACTGGGGACTCGAGGTCGCGGCCGCGGCGTTCCGCGGTGAGTGGGTCGAGACCGTCGACCCAGTTCTTGAGCTGGCGTCGGGTGAGGAGGTCGTCGCGGATGTTCCCGTTCTCGACGATGTACCGGGTCATCACCGCGTCGGCGTAGCCGGCGGCGGCGATCACCCCGTCGGTGGTTTCGGCGGTGAGGGTGGCGTCGCAGACACCGCTGAAGGCGTAGTTGACCGCTTGCTTGACCCCGTGGGACTGCTGTCCCCGCTTCCATCTGGCTACGCCGCCGCGCACCTGAACTCACCTCCCTCGCAGCTCATCCGGGCTTCCCAACTGGGCAGTCTCGTCCTTGGTCGGAAATCGCCCTCTACTTACTACTTCCGGTTCGACGGGCGTTTTGGCGCGCATTTGGCGCGCGCTGCTGCTTTTCCCCGAACTCGCTCCCTCCGGGAACGGCGACGACCGGCCGCATCCGGCACTCCAACGACCGGGTAGGCGAGTTGCGCCGCGGTGCTGCCTCAGAAACGAATGCCCTCATACCTACACGTTGTGTTTCCGAGCCGGTTTTGACGCGCAAAACGCGAAATTCGTTGAGTCCGGCGCCAAACAGACCCCTGCAGGATGATGGCGAGGGCTAAGCCGATTCCTTTTGGGACCGCAGATGGGCGGCGAGCCGGGCCAGATTGACGAAGGGCACGCATGCTGTTTCTGCGGTGAGCGCCGCGAGCCATCCGATGGGGGTGGTCGGGTCGGCGGCGATCGCCCACCCATCCATCGCATACTGGCTGACGGTCTCCACGCATTCCATCTTCTCTGCGGGAGTCGGGTTGGAGGCCCCTTCTACACCGAGGAGTCCGCCTTGCAGCTCTGGGGCCATCCTTCTGGTGTCGATGATGAATACCCGCATCCCACTCACTCCCAAGGTCGATCGTTTTGAGTGCCTTTCCGGCGAGTGATTGAGAGCGAGTGGAAGGGGCGTAGTGCCGGGACCGTGGAGTACCGGGGGAGCGCAGCGGAGGAGGATACGCCGCGAAAGCCCGGCACGGAGCACCGGGAAGGAGCTACGATCGGGCGGCGGAAAGGCCCTCAAACCGCAGCAGGGCAGCGCCGCCTGCGGCGTCCTCGAACAGGCCCTTCGGCCGAAAGGGATGTGGCGCCGGGTCCGCGAATTAGGAGGCTGGCGGCGGCCGTCCGGCGTGACGTCGCCAGCCGCAAGCAGACGGTCTTCGCCCGCGCGCTAGTGGTACCGCGATGCGCAGCATCGAACGCCGCGCATCGTGCAGATCGCTGCAACCAGCTTTACAAGGCGCCCCTTGAGAACCGGACCCGGTTGGGCCGTGCCACTTAAGTGCCTACGTGCATTCGCCTTTGTTGACCGTTGTGTCTCTGCCTTGCTCGCAGCCCGTCTTCTTCTGTCTGTTCCCTTTTGCATCTCGTCTCGAGCTGTTTGTCATTCGTCTTCCTTGGTTCCTTCTTCCTCTTTCGTGCTTCCCTTTAAGCGGGCTTTGACCGATGGGACATCCGTCGGCTGGGCTTGTCGCGCCCGATAGGCGCCACTGCCCCCGGGGTCGCTGGCTGTACGGCTCCCCGGAGGACATGCAATCCGACGTGCGGGGCCCGCGACCCGGCAAGACCGCCTCGCGCGATCCCGGCGATTCTCAACGCCCCGGGGCGCGGTGATCGTTGCCTCGAACAAGCGCGGCGTGCGGATGTGGGTTTTGTCCTGCCCAACGCAAGGGAAGAACCCAGTTGGTCGAGGGTGGGACGCGAGCTTGACCGGGCGGATGGCGCTCCCCCGGTGAGGGCGCAATAATCGACGCTTGTGGCTGATGTCTTGGTTCTCCACGGTTCCCCGGGGTCGGGAAAGAGCACTCTGGCCCGTGCGCTTGCGTTGACCCTGGGTGCGGCCGATATGCCGTGGGCTGTGATCGACATGGATGAGCTCAGCCTCGTTCATCCGTACCCTGGCCGGTGGTTCCCGCGAGAGAATCTTCGCGCGATCTGGCCGAACTATGTTGCGGCGGTGCCCGACGTCAAGCTCATCATCCCCATGGTGTTCAACGACGAGCAGGAGGTCCAGATGATCCGCGAGGCGCTGCCCGGCGCGCGACTGATGATCTGTGAGACCAGCGCGCCCATCGACATTCTGAAGCAGCGTGTGACGGATCGAGAGCCGACGGACGAACTGGCCGCCTCGCTACGCAACTGGGTGGACGTCTACCACCGCCGGTCGGACCACGAACGCATCCGGCATTTCCGTGTTATCACTCACCCCGCGACGGTAGGCGACTCCGTCAGCGAGATTCTCGACCAGACGGGATGGCTGCCAGTTGCGAAATGAATCGCGCCGTGGTCTCACGGCCGACAGGTCCGCTTGATCAGGCGCGCTCGACGGGGAGCCAGAGCTCGCAGGTGGCTGTGCTGAAGTCGTCGGCACGGTCGAGTACGGCGACGATGGACGGTCCGGGCCGGAGCCGCCAGGGGTTCGACGGGAACCAATCCGTCGCGGTCGCAGCCCATGCCTCCTGCAGCGCAGCCGGGTACTCGCCCTCGGTGTGGAACACCGCCCACGTGCCGGCCGGAACCTCGATCGTGTCGAGATCGTCCGCCACCGGAGCCGAGCCCGTGACAGCTACTCCATGCAGGTAGGTCAGTTCGCTTCCCTCGGTGTAGTCCGGGTCGACGTCGGCACTGACCTGGAGCAGGCCGGCCGGTTCGACATCGCTTAGGGCTTTGAGGCGCGCGTGCTCTGCCGCCGGCAGGGAGGCGATATGGGATTGGATGTGCGCGTTGATGCCCTCGTGAATGAGGGGCACGCGGGCGGCGTGGCCGACGAGGAGAAACTCCGGCCGGTCGATGATTCGGGTGTCCATGGTGATGTTCCCTTCTACAGTCAGGCGGAACCTGAGTTGCGGTTGCGTTCGAAGGGGGCCGCCATTTCGCTTGACACTGCCGACGCTGACGCCGTGCACTGATCGGAACGCTCGGCCGAATGCCTCGGTTGAGCCGTAGCCGTACCGCACCGCGATGCTCAGCAGGTCGTCGTCTCCGAGAACATCCGCTGCCGCGACTGACATTCGGCGACGCCGGATGTAATCCGACAGCGGCATCCCAGCGAGCGACGAGAACATCCGCCGGAGGTGGTACTCCGTCGTGCCGAGTTCCCGCGCCAAGGATGCAACGTCGAGGTCGTCGTTCAGACGATCCTCGACCAGTTCGACCAGCCTGTTCACGTCCGCGATCATGGCGCCTCCCTTCGACACCCACACTTCCGGGTCGTCACGATCGGCACCCTACTATCGCGGTCCGATCGGATCGCCTTTGTGCTCCGGAACGTGCCCTCTAGACGATCGCCTTGCGGACATTTCCTGTCGGCCCCCAACGTCGTCCTCCATCCTCGGGGCCGACGACGTCGTAACTGTTGGGAGCGACCGCTGGCACGCAACCCCTGCAGTACCGATATTGGAAGTTAGATGCATGGGTCGGCCGCTCGCCTGAAGTACGCGCGCGGGGGCTCGGCCGATTTATGCCACTGGACGTGTGGTGCCGGCCGTGGCGAGGTCGAATAGATCAGGTCTGGCCAGTTTCGTGGAGAAGGCACGAAGGATTGCCAGAACGAAGGTGCCGAGAGCGATCGACGGCCCGCAAAGCCCGAGCACGTAGCGAGAGAAGAGGAACTGGTCATAGGCCGCCCGACTCACCTGCTGATCGCCTGCGTCCGTGATCAGAAAGTAGTCTCCCGCGCGGGTCACCAGATCAGCGTGCTGCGGTGAGCCGGCGATGCCGATCACTGTCAGGGCAATGCCCACAGCAGCGGCTATCGCGATCACCCACCGGTGCGCGGAAGGAGCAAGCTTCCACCAGGCGGCTGCTATCGTCCGCAACCTCCTTCGCTCCTTGATGTCACTGCGGGACGTCACCGCCAGTACGGCCGCCGTCAGTACGAAGGTCATCGCGACCAGCGCGGCCACGATAAAACTCGCCCCGTAGATCCAGGGCGTTCCCTTCGCCGATGCGCCGATTGCGCAGATCCCACCAGCGAGCACGCAAGCGGTCGCGGTCGTCACCGAGGCAACGTCCAGCAGTCTGCGGCTGTTCACCGTTCGATCCGACAGTTGGGTTCCTCCGATCCCCGCGTAGAACCCTTCGCCCACGCCGATTCCGCCTCGAGATGGGGTGATCCCGGCCTTCCCAAAGTCTGTATCCGCGGTCCTGGCCCTCCCAGCCGGGTCCTGCGGATCCCCATAGGGCAGGGAAACATCGCGACGTCTGCAGACTATCCACAAACGCCGAACGTCGATCGCATATCGGTCCTCTTGCGACTCTGCCCGGTAGCCGGTCCATCAGCGAGGCACACCAATGTGGTTTAGACGGATTCGGTGGACAGCGTTGTTTCGCGGCTGGGCGATTCCCGTAAGACCCGCCCGCAAAAGTGCCCGGTGATGGTGCCTCAAACGTGGCGGCGAGTCCAACTTCGCTTGAGCGACAGCCGCCTTGCGCCGAGAGGTTGGGACCGCCATGGATGTTATGTGTGAGCACATCGGTGACGCTTCTGTATCAAAGGATCGGTGAAGCCTGGGTCTTTGGCGGTGACTCTTCTCCTCCATCTTTGAGGCATGAGCAGTGTTGACCCCGTTGGTCCTCGTGTCCGCCGTGCGGAGAAGGTGCTGGCGGTTCTCGCCGACGCATGAACGGGCGGCCGTGCGTGGGCTGAGCCGCCTGCTTTTATTGGTTGCGCCATGCCGATAATGGGGTGATGAGGGCACGGAGCTTCGTGGCGGCCGTGGCGGTTCTCGCCGTCACCGCAGCGGTCGTACTTGTGCTTGGCAGCTGCACCGGGGTGGGGAGCGGGTCCGCACATTCGGCCTCCGCGCACCCCACACCGACCGGTGCCACACCGGGGCCGACGGCCGTACCCAGCACCGGTGCGCCGGCGGCGTCGGGTGCGCTGCAGCACGTCGTCGTGATCCTGGAGGAGAACAAGCCCGCATCCCGCATCGTGGGGAACGGCGATGCGCCGTACTTCAACCAGTTGCTGAAGCAGTATGCGCATGCGACGCAGTACAGCGCTATCACCCATCCGAGTCTGCCGAACTATCTGGCGCTCACCAGCGGCACCACCGCAGGCATCACCTCCGACTGCAACCCGCCGGGAGGCTCCTGTCTGGTCACCTCCCCGAACCTCGCCGACTCCCTGCGCGCAGCGGGACGAAGCTGGAGGATGTACGCGGAAGGCATGCCGGCGCCCTGCTCGGCCGCCAACACGGACCGGTACGCGGTGAAGCACAACCCTTTCCTCTACTACCCGAGCGTGACGGCGTCTCCGGAGTACTGCCGCCAGCACGATGTGCCATTCACCGCCCTCGCGGCGGACCTCGCCACCCCGTCGTCGCTTCCCGCGTTCTCGTTCGTGAGTCCGGACCTCTGCAACGACATGCACAGCTGTCCGATCGGCACCGGCGACGCGTGGCTCTCCCGCGTCATTCCGGAGATCCTGGCATCCCCGGCCTTCACATCGCAGCGGTCGCTGCTCGTCGTGACGTTCGACGAGGGCGACAGCAGGGACAACGTCGTCGCGTGCGTCTTCGCCGGGCCGGCCGCCCGGCGCGGAGCCGTCTCGAACGTCTCCTATTCGCACTACTCGCTGTTACGGACGATCGAAGACGGGCTCGGCCTCCCGCCTGTGGGGCAGAGCGCGGCAGCTATGCCGATGACGGACCTGCTCGGGCGTTGACGGTGGCAAGCATCCTGTAGGTTAGGTGAGCCTTATCGTCATCCGGAAGTGAGAGTGCGTGAACACGGGGACCGTCATCGCGATGGGCGTCATTGCGGGAGGGACCATTTTCATCGGGCTCCCGATCGGTCGACTGGCCGCTCGGGGCACCGGAATCCGCGCCATGCTGAACGCGATCACCATCGGTGTGCTGCTGTTCCTACTGTGGGACGTGCTCGGGCATGCCGTGGAACCGGTTGAGGCCGCGCTCACTGCCGCGTCGGTCGGTCATGCCGCCTCCTGGTGGCCGTTCATCGGCTTGGCTGCCCTGCTATTCGCCGGCGTCGCCGTCGGCCTGCTTGGGCTGGTGGCGTACGACCGGTGGATCAGCCGACAGGGCCGGGCATCGCGGCGCCCTGCGGCGGCCGGAGGCGGCGTACTGCGTCTCAATGAACCCGCGAGCAGACTGGCCTTTCTCATCGCCGTCGGCATCGGCCTGCACAATTTTGCCGAAGGACTCGCGATAGGGCAGTCGGCGGCGAGCGGTGAATTGCAGCTCGCGGTCGTGCTGGTCATCGGCTTCGCGCTCCACAACGCCACGGAGGGATTCGGGATCACGGCTCCGCTGGCCGGCTCCGTCCATCCTGCGCCGTGGGCTCAGCTCGGCCTGCTGGGTCTGATCGGAGGCGGCCCGACCCTGGTGGGCACTCTGCTGGGAAGCGTGGTCGTCAGCGATGCGCTCGCACTGGTATTCCTCGCATTGGCCGCCGGCTCGATCGTCTACGTGCTGGTGCAACTTATCGGCGTCGCCCTCAAGCTGAACCGCGGTCTCACCCTGTACACCGGGATCCTCATCGGATTGTTCGCCGGCTTCGCGACCGACTTCGTCGTGACTGCCGCCGGCGTCTGACCCGTCCCCGCATCTTCACCGTCCAACGCGAAGGCAGACATACCTCCGGAGGTGGATGCCTCCGGCCGGTGCGGGGGGTGATCATGGCGGCATGTGGGTTCAACGCGTCGTGTTCGCTGTAGTCGTCTACGGCCTCTTTGCTTTGGCGGTCGGGTCGACCTACGTGATCGTCCAGCATGAGGGCCGGAGTGCGGTCGAGGACGCACCGCGGGCGCTTCTGTCCGGAGAGGTCGTGGGGCAACCCTCCCGTGTCGACCTCGCTCGCTCCCAGGGCATCTTCTGGACACGCTACGACCGAACTGACCGGCCGATCCATGGGAACGGGTACCTGCATGGGGTGCTGGCGGACCCGCCGTCAGGCGTGATCGACACGGCCCGTGAACGGGGCGCCGACGCGGTCACCTGGGAACCTTCCGCCGGACTCCGGTTCGCGATCGTCGCTCAGGCGGAGCCGGACGGCGAGGTGCTGATGGCCGGGGAGTCCCTCTCCCGCACGGAGGAACGCGCAGCTCAGTCGTTGATCATCGCGCTTGCGGTGCTGGTCGCCGGCGCTGTGATTACGGGAGCGGGACTCGCCGTGTGTGCGCTGGTCGGGAGGGATACGACTGCCGGCGGGCGGATCACCCCCGCTTGACCGCATAGCGGTGCTCGGGACGGCCGGTCGTTCCATACCGCAATTCCAACCGCAGAACGCCGCTCTGCTCCAGCTGTGTCAGCGCGCGTTGCGCTGTCGTCCGGCTGACACCGACCGCGGCGGCGACGTCGGAAGCGGAGATGCTCGATACGCTGCCGGAGACCACGTCGAATACGGCTTGCAGGGTCGGGGCGAGCCGGCGGATCGCATCCGCCTGGGCGGCCGTCGCCGGTCGCAGAAGATCGAAGATCCGGTCGACGTCCTGCTGGGTCGCCACCGCCGGAAACCGGGCAAGGTCATCCTGCGCCCGTCTGAACGCGGCGAGCCGCTCCGCCAGCTCCGCGAAGCCGAACGGTTTCACGAGGTAGTGGAGGGCGCCGAGCTGGACCGCACGACGAACCGTGCCGAGGTCGTTCGCGGCGGAAATCATCAGGACGGCCGGGGGATCCGGATCGGCGAGGAGACTGCGCACCACCTCGAGGCCGTCCTCATCGGGCAGGTACACATCCATCAGCACCAACTCGGGTCGAAGCGACGCTGCTAGAGCCCGGGCCTCCGCCCCCGTTTGCGCGGTGCCCACCACCTGGAAGCCCGGCACGGCCTCGACGAAACCGACGTGCACCCCGGCCACCCGGAAGTCGTCGTCGACCACCAGGACGGTGATCGGGTGCTCGCTCACCGTGTCACCTCACCCGACTGGGCCCCGGTACGGGGGAGGACGACGGTGAAGGCGGCACCCGGACCTTCTGACACGGTGACGGTGCCCCCGAGCTTCGCCACCGTCGACTGGACGAGCGACAGGCCGAGCCCGCTATGGCGAACGGCGGAGCCTTGCTTGGTCGTATAGCCGTTGGTGAAGATCCGTGGGACCTCCGTGCTCTGGACGCCCGGCCCGTTGTCCGAGACGCGGACGGTGAGCGATTGGGGCGACTCGACGATGCTCACGACCGTCCGACGCGGCGCCGGTGCACCCGTCAGTGCGTCGAAGGCGTTGTCGATGAGGTTGCCCAGGATGGTCGTCAGCGCCTGGACCCGGTCCGGTGCCTCGCCGAGGTCGGTGTCGGGCGCGATGACCAGGTCGATGCCCCGCTCGTTGGCTTCCGCGGCTTTCCCGAGGAGGAGTCCGATGATCATCGGGGCGCCGATGTGGGTGCGCAGCGTGTTGTCGAGGTCGGCGGTCGTGCCGCGGATCTCATTCAGGTACTGCAGTGCCTCGTCCGGACGGCCGAGTTCGAGCAGCCCGGACAGCGCATGCATCCGATTGGAGAACTCGTGCTGCTGCGCGCGGATGGATTCGGCGAAGCTGCGCTCGCCGTCCAGCTGTCGGGTCAGGGCCGTCAATTCCGTCCGATCCTGCAGGGTGACGACGGCGCCGTGCTCTCGGCCCCCGATGGTCACGGGCATGCGGTTGATGACCAGGACGTAGTCGTCGGTGATCGCGATCGCATCCGTGATCACTGTCGTTCCGGTGAGGGTGTCGCGGATGGGGGTCGCCGCGAGGACCTCGTCCAGGAACCGTCCTCCCGCGCCGTCGGGGAGGTGGAGCAGCCGCCGGGCCTCATCGTTGACGACGGTGATCCGGCCGGCCGGGTCGATGGCGATGACGCCCTCCCGGATGCCATGCAGCGTCGCCTCCCGTTCCTGCAGGAGCCGCGCGATCTCATCCAGCTCCAGGCCGAACGTGCGCCGCTTCAGGAGACTCGCCAGCGCGAAGGAGGCGAGCGCTCCGACAGCGAGGACGAGCACGAACCACGCCGCGTAGGTCGGGAGTTCGGCCAGCAGTTCGCTGCTGACACTGCTCTCCCGGATGCCGACGGAGACTTCGCCGACCACGGTCGTGCCCTCCCCGAACAGCGGAACGCGGGCATTGGCGTTCACACCGGTCGCTCCCGAGTCCACCCCGAGGTGCACCCGGCCGTCTGCCGCGACCAGCGGCTCGGACACCTTCTGTCCGATGAGGGACGGATCGGGATGCGAGTGCCGCACCCGGTCGCGGTCAATGACGACGACGTAGTCGGCGCCGGTGCGTGCTGCGGTCTGTGAGGCGAGGGACTGCACCGTTTCGGCGCAGTCCGGGCCGGGCGACGTCATACAGGTGCGGATCTCGGGAATGCCCGCGAAGGTCTGGGCGATTCCCGCCGCCCTCGCCTGGTAGTCGGCGTCGAGGTTGCTGCGCGCGGTCTGCGCGAAGAGGACGAAACCGATCACCAGCGAGGCGGTGAGGATCGCCACCTGAGCCAGCAGGATCTGGCTCGACAGTCGCCTGATCCGTCGTCGCATCCCGGAAAGTCTTTCACCCGGACCCGCGCATTGCACGCGCGCAGAACGCGCAGAACCTTCGGCAACGCTCAGATCCCGGCTAATGGACCACAAGCGCGACACCGGTGCGGCCACTGACGGAGCATCGTCCTCACACACCGAAAGACAGAGAGGTCTTCGAGATGGTTGGACAACGACCCCGTGACAGCGTCACGACCCCTGCGTCCGACGAGTCGGCGCGCATCGACATCGTCGGATTGACCAAACGGTTCCTGACCCCGAAGGGCGAGACGTTCACGGCCATCCGGGACGTCACGTTCACGGTGGAGCCGGGAAGCTTCTGCGCGATCGTCGGACCGACGGGTTGCGGTAAATCCACGACTCTGGCTCAAGTCTCCGGGCTGGAACGGCCCAGCGCGGGCACCGTGAGTGTGGGCAACCGGATCGTCGAGGGCATCACCTCAGGGGTGAGCTACATGTTCCAGGCCGACTCCCTCTTCCCGTGGAAAACGGTCCTCAACAACGTGATGATCGGCCCCACCCTGCTGGGCACTCCCAAGCGGGAAGCGACCGCACTCGCCCTGGACTGGCTGCGCCGCGTCGGTCTCTCCGGATTCGAGGATCGCTACCCGCACCAGCTCTCCGGCGGCATGCGAAAGCGTGTCGCCATGGCGGCGGCGCTGATCAACAACCCGCGCATCCTGCTCATGGACGAGCCGTTCGGGGCACTCGACGTGCAGACCAAGGCGATCATGCAGACCGAGCTGTTGCAGCTCTGGGAGCAGCTGCGCCCCACCGTGCTCTTCATCACCCACGACCTCGACGAAGCGGTTGCGCTCGCCGACCAGGTCGTCATCATGACCAGCAGCCCGGGCACGGTGAAGGACGTCTTCGACGTCGACCTCGCCCGCCCCCGCGGCGATGTGCAGGAGATCCGCCATGAGGAGCGCTTCCTCGAGATCCAGGGCCGGATCTGGGAGTCGCTACGCGACGAAGTCACCCGGGCCTACCAGCAGACATCAGGAGCGGCAGCGTGACCACCATGACCGCAACCGGAACACCCAAGATCGGCCCCACCGACACCCGCGAGACCGATCTGCAACTCGCGGGCCGCCAGGCCGTCAAACGCCGAACCACCGCAGTGTGGATCGGACGCATCGCCGTCGCCGTGATCGTCGTCGGCGGGTGGCAGTGGTTCACCTCGGCGGGCTGGGTCGACAAGTTCTTCTATGGACAGCCTTCGGGCATCTGGGACAGTCTCGTGCGGCTGTTCACCGAAGGGACCGCCTTCGGCACCATCTGGGAGAACCTGTGGATCACGGTCCAGGAGGCGTTCCTCGGCTTCGTCGTGGGCACCATCGCCGGCGTGGTGATCGGGATCCTCCTCGGCTCGAACCGCTACCTCGCGTCGGTGTTCGGGCCGTACATCAAAATCGTCAATTCCATCCCTCGTATCGTGCTCGGTTCCATCTTCATCGTCGCGTTCGGGCTGGGGGTGGTACCTAAGGTGCTGCTGGCCGCCGTGCTGGTGTTCTTCGTGGTGTTCTTCAATGCGTTCCAAGGCGTCCGCGAGGTCGATCCCAACCTCGTCGCTAACGTCCGCGTCCTGGGAGCTTCGCCCTCACAGGTGGCGCGGCACGTGACCATCCCCTCGGCCATGACGTGGATCATCGCCAGCCTGCATACCGCGTTCGGCTTCGCGATCATCGGCGCGCTGGTCGCTGAAGTGCTCGGCGCCCAGCATGGCATCGGACTGATCATCAGCCAGTCGCAAGGAAACTTCGATCCGAACACCGTCTTCGCCTGCATGGTGATCGTCGCGGTCGTGACCCTGGTCGCCGAGTACCTCATCACCCTCCTCGAGAAGGCGCTGCTGAAGTGGCGGCCACCGAGCCGCTCTGAAGCCCAGGCCATCTGAGCTGTGAAGACCTGCAATGACGCAGAACGCCGGCACGCCGGCACCACGAAAGGAACCCCAATGAACAAGCGCACCATCGGTGTCATCGCGGCTGCGGGCATCGTCGCTCTCGGACTTGCTGCCTGCAGTTCCGGCGGCAGCGGATCTGGCGGGGGCGGTTCGTCTGCCGCGTCGATGCCGACCGTCAAGATGATGGTCGGCGGGATCGACAAGCAGATCTATCTGCCCTATCAGCTCGCCCAGAGCCTCGGCTACTACAAGAAGTACGGGGTCAACATGGAGCTCTCGACCGAGCAGAACGGCGGTGTCGGCGCCGAGGAGGCGATGGCGTCCGGACAGGTGGACATGGCTGGAGCCTGGTACATCCACGCGGTCGACTTCCAAGCCAAGGGCAAGGATGTCATCAACCTCGTCCAGTTGTCCGGCGCTCCGGGGGAGCGTGAGATGTGCAGTGCGAAAAGCGGTGTGAAGTCGGCCGCCGACTTCGCGGGCAAGAACCTCGGAGTCACCGACCTCGGCTCAGGCACCGACGAGTTGACGCAGTTCCTCGCCGCCAAGCATGGCATTGACAAGAAGCAGTACAACACGATCGCTGTCCACGCCGGATCGACGGCGATCGCTGCCATCCAACGCAACAGCGCCGACTGTGTGATGACCACACAGCCAACCGTGGGCGCCCTCACCTCCCAGAAGCTCGCCACCACCGCCGTTGACCTGGCGACCACAGCCGGGGCGACCAAGGCCCTGGGGGGTGCGTGGCCCGCAGCCGGGCTGCTCGCAAACGCGAGCTGGGTGAAGGCACACGAGGACGCTGCGCAGAAGACTGTCGACGCCCTCGTCGCGACGATGCACTGGATCGCCACTCACAGCGCGAAGGACATCGCCGACAAGCTGCCGCAGGACTTCGTGCAGAACAGCACGATCAGCAAGCAGCAGTACATCGATGGGCTCACCTCCGACAAAGGCCAGTTCCTCCCGGACGGCATCATGCCCGCGGGTGGCCCGAAGGTGATCTTCAACATGGAGAAGACGCTGGGCCTGGACACGTCCAAGGTGTCCTACGCCAGCACCTTCACCAACAAGTACGCTGACGCCGCGAACAAGCTCGAGGGCTTCACACCCACGACGAAGCCCGCAGGCGCCAACGGCTGACCCCGAGGCAGTAGGGCGCAGGTTCGCTGCCCGCCCGAACCGAAAGACCCGCCGGGTGCTGCCCGGCGGGTCTTTCGTTCGGCTGGCAGTCCGGACTGCTTGGACGATCGATCAGATGGTGTCAGGGGCCCCGTCGGTTTCGTCCCGTTCCTCCGCGAGGTCGGATGCTTTGACCACCACCAGCACGAGGGCGGTGGTGGCCGCGAGCGCGGCGAGCAGGACGACGAATGTTCGCACTCGGTCAGTTTGACGGTGTCAGTCCAAGAAGCTTCCAAAGTTTCCGGAGTGGCCGGCTTGGAGGTTTCTTGGGAGGCCTCGGTTTGACTGGGCTCGGCCACTGATTCGGAAGGACGGTGCCGACTTGTCTGTGACATTGACGCGGCCGGCGCCTGGTAAGGGTGTCGACCGGCGCGACGCCGCTGCTGTGCTGGCGCTGCTGCTTGGCGCTCTCGCATCCGTCAGCTCGATGCTCGGATCGTGGATCCCGTCGCTCTGGGGTGACGAGGTCACGAGTGTGATGTCAGCCCAGCGGCCGGTTGGGTCGCTGTTCGTCATGCTCGGTCATGTCGACGCGGTGCACGGCACGTACTACCTCGGTCTGCATGCGTGGGGCGCCGCGTTCGGGTTCAGTCCGTTCGCCGTGCGTCTGCCGAGTGCGCTGGCCGTGGGGCTCGCAACTGCGGCGGTCGTCCTCCTTGCCGATCGTCTGCGTTCCCGCCGAGTGGCGGTTCTGGTCGGACTCGTCTGCGCGATCCTTCCGCGGGTCACCTATATGGGCGAAGAAGCCCGTTCGTACGCGTTCTCGGCCGCTGTCGCCGCGTGGCTCACTCTCATTCTGATTCTCGCGCTCTCCAAACCGCGTCCCAGCAACCTGCTGTGGGCTGTCTACGGGACGACGCTTGCTATGGGCGTCTATCTCTTTCTGTACACCGTCCTCTTCGCCGCAGTGCACCTGATCGTCGTGATCGCATCCCGAGTGTCGCGCCGCACGGTTCTCGGGTGGGCGATCGCAACCGTGTCCGCTCTCGCCGCAGCATCACCGGTGGTCATTGCGGCGATCTTGGAGCGCGCCCAGATTTCGTACCTGGGCGTGACACCGCAGCTCTCGCCCTCCACCCTGTTCAGCGGGCTGTGGTTCGGCACGTGGGTGTTCGCGACGATTGCCTGGTTGATGATCGCCGTCGCTGTCTGGGGCGAGGCCAGGCGCCGGGTTCAGATCTCGCAGGCGGTTGGCGGGGGAGCGTTGTTCCAGTCGGGACGGCGCTTGCCGACGTTGGTCTTCTTGTCGCTGGCCTGGCTGCTCGTCCCGACGCTCCTCCTGGTGGGCGTGCACAGTTTCGTGCCGGACTTCACCGCTCGGTACGTGTCGTTCTGCGCTCCGGCGGCCGCGGCGCTGATCGCATGCGGCATCGACGAGTTCTTCCGCGTCCGCCGGCTGCTCGGAGTGACGGCGGGCCTCCTGGTGGTGATTCTGGCGCTCCCGGTGTACCTTTCCCAGCGAACTCCCTACGCCAAGAATCAATCGGACTGGTCACAGATCTCGGCAGCGGTGGGCCGGAACGCCAAACCAGGTGATGCAGTCGTGTTCGATGAGTCGACGCGGCCGTCACGCCGCCCCCGACTGGCGATGCATGGGTACCCGGAGGGCTTCCATCACATCCGTGACCTCACCCTGCGAACGCGCTTCCAGGAGGCGACGACCTGGCATGACGTCGCCTACACGGTCTCGGAGGCGGCAGCACACGCACGGTTCGCGGGCGTCGATCGTGTCTGGTTGATCGAGTACGCACCATCCCCAGATCGCGCCGACAGCTACGGGCAACGCGACCTCACCCGTCTCGGCTTCCGCCAGGGGGCGGCGCCAATACACACTCACCGGGGCCTCATCGCCCTCTATGAAAGGACACCATGACGGCACATCTCGGAATACTCGATCCGCAGGGCATCATCCAAGCGGCCGGCCCCTGGGCGCTACTGGGCGTGTGCGCGATCGCGTTCATCGAGACCGGGTTGCTGGTCGGCTTCTTCCTGCCCGGGGACACCTTGCTGTTCTTCACCGGCGTGCTTGCGTTGGCCGGTCGGTTCTCCCAACCGTTGTGGGTGATCATCGTCGCGGTCATCGTCGCGGCCTCGCTCGGCGACCAGGTCGGCTATGCCATCGGCCGGCGCACCGGTCCACGTGTGTTCGAGCGCAAGGAGTCCGGGTTCTTCAGCCGGTCGAGCGTCGAACGCACCCAGCACTTCTTCGACCGTTTCGGTGGGGCGGCCGTCATGGTTGCGCGCTTTGTGCCGGTGGTGCGCACCTTCGCCCCGGTCGCCGCCGGTGTCGGGAAGATGCGCTGGCCCCTCTTCACCGTCTTCAACGTGGCCGGTGCCGCGCTCTGGGCGACGGCGGTGATCATGCTCGGCTACGGGCTCGGGCACATCCCTGGGGTTGCCGACTTCGTCTCCTCCTATCTGGATCTGGTCCTCATCGGCATCGTGGTGATCTCGGTCGTCCCTGTCCTGGTCCGAGTGCTTGCACTGCGTCGCCGGACTCGAACGGATTCTTAGCGACGCCTGAGCGCGAGCACCCTAGCCTTCGATGCGTCCGACCCGATCGCACGAAGGAGAAAACATGACCGAGCCGAACCGTCTCGCGCTCACCGGGAACAAGGTCCCCGAGCCGACCGCGACATTCTGGATCATCAAGGTACTGGCCACCACCGTGGGCGAGACAGCCGCTGACCTGCTGGCAACCAACCTGCACCTCGGCACTCAACTGACCTCGATCGTCATGGCGGTGCTCTTCCTGGTCGTCCTGGTCGCCCAGTTCCGTACTACACGGTACGTTCCGGCCGTCTACTGGCTGACCGTCGTCCTGATCAGCGTCGTCGGCACGCTGATCACCGACAACCTGACGGACGGCCTCGGCGTCCCGCTCGCGGTCTCGACCACCGTCTTCGCCCTTGCGCTGATCGTCACGTTCGCCGTCTGGTACCGCGTCGAGCGGACGCTGTCGATCCACGAGATCGTCACCCGGCGACGTGAGGGGTTCTACTGGCTGGCGATCCTCTTCACGTTCGCACTCGGGACCGCTGCCGGCGACTTCCTCGCCGAACAGCTCAACGTGGGTTACCTGGCGTCCGTCGGCGTCTTCGCGGGCGCGATCGCGGTCGTCGCCATCGCCCACTTCGCGTTCCGGCTCGGAGCCATCGTCTCCTTCTGGATCGCGTACGTGCTCACCCGGCCGCTGGGCGCATCCCTGGGAGACTTTCTCGCCCAGCCCACGGGCGACGGCGGGCTCGGGCTCGGCACCATCCTGACGAGCGTGTTGTTCCTCGTCGCGATCCTGGCGCTCGTGGTTTTCCTGACGGTGTCGCGACGAGACCGCACCCCCGCTCGGGAGTCGTCGACGGCGGCGCGGGAGCCCAGCCTCGACCTCTGATCAGCGAGAGGGCATTCGGGATGCGGGTCACGCTCGTCAGGCGGACGGGACCCGCATCTCGATGCTCGTGCCGGCGGAGCCGGTGGACGCGACAGCGACCGTGCCGCCGTATCGCACGGCGATCTCACGGACAAGCGCGAGCCCGATCCCGAAGCCCGTTCGTGTACGACCGGTTGTGGTCGATTCTGTCCGTGCAAACCGATCGAAGACTCGGGCCGGGTCGATTCCGGTGATGCCCGCGCCCTGATCGGTGACCGTGAGCACAGCGTCCTGCCCGTCCAGCCGGACATCGACGGTAACGGAGGATCCGACCGGCGAGTGAGTGAGGGCGTTGTCGAGGAGAGCGACCGCGCACCGCTGCATACTGGTAGGCGGAATGGTCGTCCACACGTCGTCGTGTCGCTCGAAGCGCAACTCAACGGCATTATCGCGGGCCAGAACCTGCAGCGATTGGACGGCTTTCTCGACCGGCTCGGCAAGCGGGGACGGGTCCGCTGGCGTCTCCCGCTCAGGTCCGGCGGCAAGCAGCAGGTCGTTGACCACGTCGATCAGAGTCCGGGTATCGCTCCGGAGTTCCGCGATCGCAGGAGCGGACGGATCATCTGCCGCGAGGCTCCTTTGCAGGACCTGGAGCCGAGCGTCGAGCACGGCGAGCGGCGTGCGCAATTCGTGGCTCGCGTCCGCGACGAAGTTCCGCTGTACTTCCAGTGCTTCGCCGAGGGGGCGGACAGCCCGGCGCGTCACGATGATGCTGAGCACTCCCGCGATCACGATGGCCAGGACCCCGACGATGACAAACGCGATCAGTGCCGCGGTTGTGTCGATGTAGATCTTGTGCTCACCTGGCGCTGGCGGCTCCTTCACCTCGGCGGGACGCAACTGGTCGAGCACGAAGAAGAATGCGACACCGACCGCTGCGACGACGAGGGCTCCGGACGCGATCGTGATCTGCAGGGCCACTGCACGCGATGCCCGCCGCACTTCCAACGACTCCGTCGTATCGCGACTGCGCTTCATGGCTGCCCCAACCGGTAGCCCGCACCGCGCACGGTGGACACGATCTGCGGGTCGGTCTTTCGGCGCAAGTAGTGGACGTAGGTGTCCACGGTTCCCGGCTGCTCGTCCGACTCGAACACGGCGTCCAGGATCTGGCGCCGCGAGAACGTGCGCAACGGGTTTTCGGCCAGCAGCCGGAGCAGCGCGTTCTCGCGGTCCGTCAGGAGGATGCGTCCTTCATACGGCGAATAGACCGCGCGGCTCTCGGGGTAGAACCGCCACTCGCCGATGGGTAGCTCTCTGCCCTCGCCCGTGAAAGTGCGGGTCAGCGCGCGCAATCGCGCCAGAAGCTCATCGAACTCGAACGGCTTCACCAGATAGTCGTTCGCGCCAGCATCCAAGCCCTCGACCTTGTCCCGTACGGTGCCGAGGGCGGTCAGCATCAGGATGGGTGCGACGACCCGGCGCTCGCGCAAGGTCTTCACCAGTTCGCCGCCGCCCATCCCGGGCAGCCGACGGTCTACGACCATTGCGTCGTAGTCGCGGGCGAGTCCCGCCGCGAGGCCGGCCTCGCCATCCACCACGCGGGTGACGTCGTAGCATTCGGCCAGAACCTGCTCGATGAGAGGCCCGAGACGCACGTCGTCCTCGACCAGGAGCACTCTGAGCCGTTGGGCAACCATGCCTTCAACCTACCCGGCCGTTCGGAGCAGGACCTCGGCGCTGGTCCGGGGCTCGGGCGACGGACTCTTAGCGATTCATGTGGACCCGTTTCGTAACGTTCAAGTATGAGTTCCCGCCCGGTTTTCGCATCCTCGCCTACGGCGATATCCGACGCGCGTGCCAGGATGGCGGTGCTTCCGCATCCCCGTCATTGGATTCTCTGGCCGATGTTGGGGGCTGTGATCGTGGTGCTCCTCGGTCTGCTGGTCCGCCGCGTTCCTGGAATCGCGGTCGCGGAGGTCCAGATCGACGTCTGGCTCACCCGTCACCAGAACGGCGTTGTCGGCACAGTTTCGCTGGCGATCGAGGCTCTCTTGTCTCCTGCCGGGAGTGTGGCGATACTCGCGATCTCGTTTCTCTTCTTGCTTCTCGTGCGGCGCTCGCCGGTGAACGCCTTCGCCTTCACTTCTGTCGCTGCGTTCGGCTACCTCTCCTGCGAGGTTTTCAAGGCAGCCGTCTCCATGCCCCGCCCGAACGGGCATCTGATGCTGCACCCGTTGCTGGCGGAAACCGGGAACGACAGCTTCCCGAGCGGCCACACGACCTTCGCCGTGTCGTACGCGGTCGCCGCTGTTCTTCTCTCCCGTAACACCCGCTGGTTCACCCTCACCGTGCTGATCGGGACGCTGTTCGTCGTGGTCGTCGCGGTATCGCGGATGTACGTCGGCGCCCACTACCTCACGGATGTCATCGGATCGGCCCTCGTCGCAGCTGTCGCGATCTCGTTCTATTGCGGGCTATGGTCGCGGTTCGGACTGGTTGTGCTGGACCGGTTGCCGTTCCTGCGGCGAATCGGTCCCGTGCCACCGCCGGCCAAAACGCACTGATGCCGAACCTGGGCTACTGCGAGCCCGCCAGCGTTGCGACGATGATTTGCGCGTGGTCCCAGTACTGGGCGTAATAGTCGGGGTCGGAATTCACCTGGACCTCGTGCGCGTTGGATGCTGCCGTGTAGGGGTCCATTCGCGGGGCGAGCGTGCCCCAGGCTCCGTTGTCCCGCTTCTGGAACAGACCTCGGCTGTCCGCTCCGGCGGCGTCCCCGAAGTCGAGATTGCGGAGCCCGGACTCGCCGATCGCAGTCATGACGCCGACGGCCTGCGTATGCGTCCCGATCCCCTGGTCGCGCGCGGCATTCATGATGTGGGCGGCCATGATGAGCTCGGGTTGGCAGAAGCCCGCCACCGGGCCAGCGGGAACGACGATGGCCCCCACCGTCGCGGGCGCAGCCGGATCACGAGGCTCGGGTCTCATTTCCTCTGAGCGCTTGCACAGCCCAAGCCGGTTTCCCGTGTCACAAACGGCGGGCACAATGCAAGAAATGACAGGCTCCGCGTTGACTCCCGACCCACACGAAACCGGTGTCCGCGGTGAAGTAAACGACGACCGGTTCGTCGGTGACCGGGACCTGACCCACTGGTACACGCCGCTCGGCCGGCAGCTCGCCCGGTTCGCGCACTGGATCAGCGCCCGGCTCGGTCCCAACGCTGCGCTGATCATCACTCTCGCCATCGGGATGGCGGTGGTGATCGTCCTCGCCCTGGTGGCGGCGCAAGTGTATGACGCCGTCACCGACAAGGACGGCGTCTCGGGCCTCGACCTGCCCATCCTGAACGCGGCGATCCAGCTGCGGTCGCCCGCGCTGAATGCGTTCACCATCGGCTACACCGATATCGCGGGCGAGATCGGGATGCCGGTCATCGCCGTGACGGCGATCCTCATCCTCGCTCTCCGTCGCCGCTCCTGGACGCCCGTTCTCCTCATCGGCGCTGCGGGCATCGGCTCGCTGCTGATGACGATCGTGGGCAAGGATCTGATCGGACGGCATCGGCCGCCGCTGACGGATGCTGTGCCTCCATACGAGTATTCGCCCTCGTTTCCGAGTGGCCACACGTTGAACGCGGTCGTCGTGATCGGGATCATCGCCTACCTGCTCGTCCTGCGGCGCCACTCCGTTCAGGCACGGGTGCTGCTTATCTGCGGGGCAGGTCTGTACGCGATCACCGTCGGTTTGAGTCGGATCTACCTGGGTCACCACTGGTTCACCGACGTGCTCGCGGCGTGGGCGCTCGGAGCCGCCTGGCTCGCCCTGATCATCACGGCCCACCGGCTCTACCTCACGGTGCGACGCCGGCGGGAACTGCCAGCCCCGACGCGGGCGCCGAGCGCATGAGCCTCGACCTCGTCTCCCTGACGCCCGCACAGTCCCTCGGCATACCCGTAGCCCTCGTCGGATCCGTGTTCCTGGCAGTCGGAGCGCAACTGCAACAGCGTGGGGTGGCGAAGGTTGAAGCACAGCCCAGCGATCGCAAACGGAGCACCCTGGGAATCGGGCAGCTTCTCGCGTTGGCACGACGGCCGTCCTGGCTGCTCGGGACGGTGTGCCTGGGGCTCGCCATCCTGTTCCAGCTCTTCAGCCTGTTCCTTGCTCCGCTGACCGTGGTCCAGCCGCTGGGAGCGCTGGCACTTGTGATCACCGCAGTCCTCAACGCGCGGGTGACGAAGGTGAAGCTGGACGGCCGCTCTATCCGGGCGATGGCGCTCTGCGTCGTCGGCGTCGGCCTGTTCGTCGCGGTCGCCGCGTTGACGACGACGACGCTGCCGATTCAGGAGCCGCAGCTGATCGCAGTGGTCGTCATCCTGGCGGTCGTGCTGCTGGCATTCGGCGTCGTTTTCGGTGTGCTGCGCAAGCGTCTCACCCGCATTTTCTACGTGGTGGGCGCGGGGGTGCTGTTCGGCTTCGTCGCGACGCTGGCCAAGGTGCTGATCGGCCGCATCCAGACGATCTTCGAGGCGCATTTCCAACTGGAGCCGGCCGACTGGCTCACCGCCGTCTGCCTGGCCGGGCTGCTCGCCGCCGCCATCCTCGGCACCTACTTCGTGCAGACGGCGTACTCGTCAGGCTCACCGGATGTCGTCGTCGCCGGCCTGACAGTGATCGACCCCATCGTCGGGGTCACCATCGGCGTGCTGGTACTCGGCGAGGCCGTGCACGCCCCGCTCTGGGCCGGCTTCGTATTCGCCATCGCGGGCGCCATCGCAATCCTGGGCGTCATCCAGGTGTCCCGGAGCGGCACCCGGCTGCACCAGAGCGAGGCCGCCAAGGGCGTCTCGTCGCTCTGACAGGTTGGGCGGACTCGATGAGGGCGCCGTGGTGCGCGCAGTCGCGCTGACACGCAGCGTCGGTCCGCCACTGAGCGCACTTCGCGTCAAAGGATCGCGCCGTGTGACACTGCCTTGGTCTGCCGTTTGACTACATTTTGACTACAAACGTGTGAGATCAAACGAGCTGCAGGGAGATGACACGAGCCCCACTTCGTTGAATTTCAGCGGAAGTTAGGCCGCATGAAGAGGACCAGAGGGCCAGGAACTAGAGTTCAAATCCCACCGGTACCGCCACGAAAACGCCCCGCGATCCCTAATAACACAGGGATCCGGGGCGTTTTGCATGTCCGACTGTTCGAACTATCTGCGATTCGTCCTTCCCCGACGGCGCCTGCCTGCATCCCTCTTGCGCCTATGGCCTTTGCGTCTTCGCTCGGGTTCCGGCTTCTTTCCTCGCGGGCTGTCCGTCCACGAATTGTAAGACCTTTACAATTCGCGCGGATCGAATTACTCTCGATGCAACTCGACGAGGAGTAGCACATGGAACACCACAAGATTCCGCACGGCGCAGCAGTGGTACTGGGTGGCGGCCCCGCAGGCATGGCCAGTGCCCTGTCTTTGCACACGGCAGGTCATCCGGTTGTCATCCTGGAGCGGTACCCGGAGGCGCGGCCGGCAGGCAACATCCTGAACCTGTGGCCACCGCCTATTAAGGCGCTCCGCGCGATGGGAGTCGACACGACGGACCTGGGGGCTCCGTGCCACACGACCTTCCGGAACGCGCATGGGCACGTGCGCGCGGACATTCAGATCCCGGACGCCGTGACGGCGGAGTTCGGTGGCGGGTTCATCGGAATGCTTCGCCCCGACCTGTACGGCCGCATGCTGTCCGCCTTGCCCGACGGGATGCTCCGCACGCATCAAGAGGTCGTCGCCATCGACGACGTCAGCGGGGACCTCGTCAACCTCACCCTTGCTGACGGCTCGACGATTTCGACGCCTGTGCTGGTCGGTGCGGACGGAATCGATTCGATGGTTCGAACGCATCTCTGGGGAGCGAGCGAGAAGCGCGAGCATCGCCTGCACATCATCGGCGGTTATACCTTCGAACCCATCGAATCCGCGGAAAAGGGCGCGGCGGTCCTGAGCCACGATCGTGACGTGCAGGGCAGCTACACCTCCATTCGGCGGGGAGCGCAGGAGGGCTTCCAGTGGTGGGTGCTGGAGGCATGGGACCCGATGCGCGAGGCGCCATCAGACTTGTACGGCCACGCGTTGCGACTCGCCGAGCGCTTCGGTGGGCCGCTGGAGGCCATTGCACGTGCAACGGCGCCGAGTCATGTTCAGCGGTGGCCGATTCGCGACCGCAAGCCCCTGAAGCACTGGTCGAAGGGGCGCGTCACGCTGGCCGGCGATGCCGCGCACGCGACGTCACCATACGCCGCCTACGGTGCCGGCATGTCGATCTGCGACGGCTACTTCCTCGGCCAAGCTCTCTACGGCGTTGATCTCGCCGACCGTCAGGCGGTCGAGTCGGCTCTGCTACGGTACGAGACCCCGCGCATCCCGCACACGACAGCTCAGGTCCAGCTGGCATACACGCTGGGGCAGGCTTTTCATCATGCCCCTCGCGCCCTGCAGCCGGTCCGGGATCTCGTTCTCGACCGCACCTCGCTCTTCCAGAAGCAGGTCGGTGAGCGCAACCCCGGGGAGATCATCGCGCAGCTCGCAGAGATGGGTGCGGGAATCGCGTCGCCGGTGCACGGCTAGAGACTCCCGCGGGTGCGGGAGACTGGGTGCATGACCGCTGACTTCGCAGAGCGTGCACCCCGCCAGGCGAGAAGCCGCGAAAGCTGGGAGCGCGTCCTCCGGACAGCTCTGGAGCTGTTCGAGGGCGGCGGTTGGGAAGCGCTCTCGATCTCCGAGACATGCCGCAGGGCCGGGGTATCCGCCCCCTCCATCTACGCGCGCGTCGACGGTCGAGCCGGACTGTTCGCCGCCGTCTACGAATTCGGAATCCAGCGGATGCGAACCACAGAGGACCAGCTGTTCGAGACGGTGTCCGACGCTACGCCGGAGAGCGATCCCGCGACCCGAGTCGTACGAATCATCACTCAGCTGTTCGCCGAGCACGCCCCGTTCCTCCGTGCTGTGATTTCGCGATCGGTCGATGATCCGGCGCTGTTGGACATGGGCGCAGCGGAATCGCGTCGATTGGTCCACCGGCTCGGGGAAGAGCTGGGCGCACCGGCCGGCGTGGAGGCTGCTCGAGTGCTCTACTCCGAATGCGTGCTGAGGACGATGTACGGGGACAGTTTTCTGGTGGACGGCGAGTCATTCGAGGTCTATCAGACTCGCCTGTGCCGGATAGCTCGCTCGATCTTGGCGGCAGCAGAATAGCGTCGGGCACGCGAGCACGAACCATCGCCTCCCGCGCCGTCGCGACGGCACTTGCCGGTCGGATTCCGCACGGACGTCACTTCGAGTTTTCCCGAACTATATGCGTGGCAGTCGGTTGGCGCCGGGGAACACGTCGCCGATCTGGAATGCATCGAAGACATCGCGATCGACGACGATCTCCCGATAGTCCGTGGTCGTTTGGATGCCGAGCACGTACGACTCAGGGGCAACGCTGATATCGCCGCCACCGGCGCCCCGATAAGGAAGCCGCAGCTCACCGTGCTCATCGACATGCCGCTTCTCGCGGACCGTTCCGACTACGCCTTCGGTCGAGATGACGCGGCGTCTGGAGCGCTCCATGAGCCAAATTGCCAACCCGCCGACTGCCGCGACGGCCAGCACGAGGGCAACGGGAATGAGCGCGACCACAAAAGATGATCATGCCAGGTAGGGCGGGCTCAGTCAGCCGTCCCGCGCGACGGGCTGGCGCGTGCCTTGCGCGCTCCTGCCCCTTCCGCGCGACGGGACTTCGCTGCTAATCTCGCGCCCAATCCGGCAAAGGCGCTGAGTACACGATTGTCGATCCTCAGAGGAGCCGAACGTGAACATCCGGATGCATCCCCGAACCATCGCGGCCATGGCTGCCGCTCTTGTGGGCGCCACCTTGATCGTCGGCGTTCCGACGGCGGCGAACGCGGCGCCCCTGCCGTACCAGGATCCGAGCAAGAGCGTCGCGACACGGGTCGCCGACCTCCTGAGCCGCATGACACTCGACGAGAAGATCGGCCAGATGACGCTCATCGAGCGCCGCTGGCTGTCGGATGACGGGCTCGCGAGCGGCATGGTCGGTGCCGGGTTCTCGGCGGGCACGTCAGCACCGGCGAGCAATACCGTGGCCGGCTGGGAGAACATGTACGACGGCTTTCAGAAGACCGCCCTGCGCAACCGCCTCGGCATCCCGATGCTGTACGCGATGGATGCTGTGCACGGCGCGGGCAACGTGTACGGCGCGACGATCTTTCCGCACAACATCGGTCTCGGCGCGACGCACGACCCGGCGCTCGTCCAGCAGATCGGGCATGCCGTCGCCCAGGAGGTGAGTGCGCTCGGCATCGACATGAACTTCGCGCCGACGGTGGCCGTGGTCCGGAACGACCGCTGGGGGCGCACGTACGAGTCGTTCGGCGAGGATCCGGCCCTCGTCTCCTCGATGACGACCATGGTGACGGGCGAGCAGGGTTCGTCGCTGTCGGCACCGGACTCGATCATGGCGTTGACCAAGCACTTCGTCGGCGACGGCGGGACGACCGGCGGCGACGACCGCGGCGACACGCAGCTGAGCGAGGCCGACCTGCGGGCCATCCACCTGCCTCCCTTCCGCGAGGCGGTGCGCCGGGGGGTCTCGGCCGTGATGGTGAGCTATTCGAGCTGGAACGGTGCGCGGCTCCACGGCGACAAGTACCTGTTGACCGATGTCCTGAAGAAGGAGCTCGGCTTCTCGGGCATCCTCGTCTCCGACTACGGCGGCGTGGACTATCTGGATGGCGACAAGACCACGCTCTCGGCCTACGACGTGCGCACGGCCGTCAACGCCGGCATCGACCTCATCATGGTGCCCGACGAGTACGCGCAGTTCCATGCCGAGCTCGTGGCCGAGGTGCACGCCGGGCGCGTCTCGAGGGCGCGCATCGACGACGCCGTCTCACGCATCCTGACCAAGAAGTTCCAGAAGGGACTGTTCGAGCATCCCTACGCCGATCGCTCTCTCGCCGGCCAGGTCGGGTCGGCCGCGCACCGCGCGCTCGCACGACAGGCCGTCGCCGAGTCGACGGTCGTGCTGAAGAACGACCGAGGACTCCTACCGTTGCCCAGGAGCGCGAGCAAGGTCTTCGTCGCGGGCAGCGGGGCGAACGACATCGGCCAGCAGTCCGGGGGATGGACGATGGGATGGCAGGGCTCGCTGGGCCCGATCGAGCCGGGGACGACGATCCTCGACGGCATCCGCGCCGCCGTGGCGCCCGGCACCACGGTCACCTTCTCGCCCGATGGGTCGGGCATCGACGACAGCTATCACGATGCCGTCGTCGTGGTCGGCGAGAAACCGTACGCGGAGTACGAAGGCGACGACACCGGCGACATGCGCCTGAGTGCGTCGGACCAGGCGCTCATCGATCGCGTCACCGCGTCGGGCGTGCCCGTGACGCTCGTGATGCTGAGCGGACGCCCGCTGGACATCGATGAGCAGCTCGGGTCCGTACGCGCTGCGGTCGAGGCGTGGCTGCCCGGCACGGAAGGCGCCGGCGTCGCGGACATCCTGTACGGCGGCGTTCCGGCGACCGGGACGCTGCCGGTCACGTGGATGCACGACGCCGGACAGCAACCCATCAACGCGGGCGACGGGCAGAACGCCCTCTTCTCTGCGGGCTATGGGCTTCATCCCACGACCGGCCAGTCCGCGTACGACACGATCGGCGCCGTGTACTACGACGATCAGCGCGGTACGTCGACCGAGAGCTGTAGCGACACGGACTGCGGGCGCGCGCTCGCCCACCTCGCCGATAGCGACTTCGCCGGGTGGTTCGACGTGGACTTCGGAGGCACGGCCCCCAAGACGGTCTCCGTTCGGCTCGCATCCGGTGCGACCGCTACCGGAACGATCGAGGTACGCACGGGCTCTCCCGCGGGGCCGGTGCTCGCCCGGATCCCCGTCGCGTCGACGGGAGGATGGCAGCACTGGGTGACGAAGACCGTTCCGCTCGCCCATGCGCCGACGGGTACCGACCGCGTGTACCTGCGATTCGTCGGCAGCGGGACCGGTGCCGCGAGCGAGTTCGCCAACGTCAACTGGCTGGTGTTCTCGCACTAGCTCCGTCGCCCACCGCCGAGATCACGCGGTGGCCGGGACGCTGTCCAGCCGTTTCCCGTCGACGAGGTGGACGCCCCCATGCATGCGCGGCAGGTGGACAGTGTCGTGGGTGACCAGCAGCGTGGACGTGTCCAGGTCGTCGGTCAGGCGCAGGATGAGTTCGATGATGCTGGCGCCGCGCTCCTGGTCGAGGGCGCTGGTGGGTTCGTCGACCAGTAGAGCGCTGGGCCCGTTCATGAGGGCGCGCGCGATGTTCACCCGCTGGCGCTGCCCGCCGGACAGCTGGTGAGGTCGCTTGTCCCGGTGATCGCCCAGTCCCACCGCGTTCAGCAGCTCGTCGGCATGTTCTCCAACCTCAGGCCGGCGGCGTGACGACCGACCACCGAGCGCGTTCATCACCTGCAACTGCTCGCGGGCGGTGAGCGACGGGATCAGGTTGGACTGCTGGAAGACGATGCCGATCTTCTCCCGGCGCAGGGTCGTCGCCTCCGCGGGTGTGAGACGGCCCACGTCGATGTCGTCGATGAGGACGTTCCCGGAGTCCGGCCGGATCAGGGTGGCCGCGACGGCGAGGAGGGTGGACTTGCCCGAGCCGCTGGGTCCGGTGATCGCGGTGACGGTTCCCGGCCGGGAGGTCAGGCTGACGTGGTCGACGGCGGTGATGCGGCTGTCGCCGTCGGGAAAGGTGAGGGTGACGTTGCTGAGCTGGATCATCGGTTGCTCCCGAGTGCGGTGAGGGGGTCGGCGGAGGTGACGGAACGGAGGGCGAAGGCGGCGCCGGCGAGGCCGAGCGCGATCATGATGAGGCCTGGGAGCACCGTGGTGAGCGGGCTCAGAAGGAACGGCAAGGCGGTCCCCGCGAGGGCGCCGAAGAGGCTGACCACGCCGATCCCGAGGCCGATCCCGAGCACGAGCACGATGAGCGCCTGGCCGAGGGCGTCGCGGACCAGGGAGCGGGTGCTGGCGCCGAGGGCCTTGAGCACGGCGATGTCGCCCTTTCGCTGCATGGTCCAGACGGTGAAGAAGGCACCGATCACCAGACCAGAGATGCCGAACAGCAGGGCGACGATCAGCAGCAGCGAACCGATCTCCGAACGGAAAGCACTGAGGGCGGTGAGTGATCCGAGCACGCTGGTCGACACGGTCATTGTGCGCGTCTCGACGGCGCTCCAGTCGGGTGAACCGCGGACGGCGAGAACGGTGGCGTAGGCGTCGGAGCCGCCGGTGCGGGCGACGTGCTGCTGCCAGTCGTGCAGAGTCACCTCCACGACCGGGGTGTGGCTGTACCAGGCGTCGCCGTGTACGTCCGCAACCGTGAACTGGGTGCCCGCGATGGTCACGGTGTCGCCCGTCCGCACGTCGAGACTCGTGGCCGCCGCCGTGGACAGGCTGGCGGTGCCGTTCTGAGACGGAGCGCCGGCGTCGAAGCCGGGCCGCACTCCGAATACCGCGATCGCGGTCCGGGAGTCGCCGGCCTCGGCCCGGGTCTGGGTGATCCCGATCGGCTGGACGGAGGTGACACCCTCCGTCGCCGCCCAGGTCTCGGCCTGGCGTTCGGTGACGGTCGAGTCCGCGAACGTCGGTCCCTCGCCTCCCGTGGGCGGAGCGGAGAAGACGAGACGATCGGCTGGAAGCTGCACGACTGCGGAGATGTTCTGAGTGGCCAGTCCTCCGGTGAGGCCGCTGAGGAAGCCGACCAGAACGGTGATCAGCGCGACCACCGTGCCGATGAGGGCGAACCGCCCACGGGCGAAGCGGAGGTCGCGGAGCGCGACGAACATGACGTGTCCTTTCTCGCCGCCGATGCGGCGACACAGTCCACTGTTCCGTCTCGGTGCGCCGCGGGCATCGGCCGCGAGCACGGCCCCTGGCGGCCGAAAGGCGGCCGACGGACTCGTCCTTTCGGACGATGACGCTCTCGGGGGGCGGCCGTAGAGTTCGGCTATGGCCCACACCGCGCTCACCCCTGTGTTCGTGGGCCTGCGAGCCGGCCTCCACGTCCTGTTCGTCGGCCTCGCCGGTCTGGTCATGGTCCGCGCCGTCGTAGCGCCGACCTCCACCTCCGGAGCCGCCATCGGGCTCTCGGTGCTGCTCGTTGCGACCTATGCGGCGGGAGCGCTCTTCGCGCGGAGGGCACGGCGCGGCGGACGACTGCCCGCCCGGATCTGGTTGGCCGTCCTCACCATCGAATGGGCGGCGCTCCTCTGGCTCACCCCGGATGCCGCTTACCTCGTGTTCCCGCTGTTCTTCCTCTACCTCCACCTGCTGGGGCGCTGGTGGGGGTCTCTGGCGGTCGTTGCTGCCACCGTCATCGCCATCTGCGCCCTCGGCGTCCACGCCGGATGGTCGGTGGGCGGCATCGTGGGCCCCGTCATCGGCGCCGCGGTCGCCCTGCTGATCGGGCTCGGTTACGAGGCGCTGGCCCGCGAAGCCGCGCAGCGCGAGGACCTCGTCCGTCAGCTCCTCGCCACTCGTGACCAGCTCGCGGCGACCGAGCACGAGTCGGGCGTCCTCGCCGAGCGAGCCCGCCTCGCTCGCGAGATCCACGACACCCTGGCGCAGGGGCTCTCCAGCATCCAGATGCTGCTCTACGCCGCGGAGCGGGCCGACGCCGGGCGACCCGGTGTCGAGCACATCCGCCTGGCGCGTGAGACTGCGGCGTCCAACCTGGCCGACGCCCGCCGCTTCATCAGGGAGCTCACGCCGCCGGAGCTCGACGACCGCGGGCTGGGGGCTGCGCTCACCCGCCTCGCCGCCGAGCAGTGGGCCGCGCAAGGACTGCCGGTGAAGGTGAGGGTCTCGGACGCCGTCCCTCTGCCCATGCACATCCAGACGGCGCTCCTGCGGATCGCGCAGGGGGCCGTGGCCAACATCGTCCAGCACGCGCAGGCGACCGTCGCGACGATCACACTGGCCGCCGATCCCTCGGGCGAGGTGGTCTTCACCATCACCGACGACGGCAGGGGGTTCGACCCCGAGCATCCGGGGGAGCGGAGGGGCCGGTCCGATTCGTTCGGCTTGCAGGCGACCCGGGAGTGGGTCGAGCAGCTCGGCGGCACCCTCACCGTCCGCTCCCGGCCCGGAGACGGAACGACCCTCACCGTGCGGCTGATGCCGGAGTCTGTCGCATGATCAGGGTCGTCATCGCCGACGACCATCCCGTCGTGCGCGCCGGCCTTGCCGCGCTCTTCGCTCTCGAGGCGGACTTCGCGGTGGTGGCCGAAGCGTCTACACCGGACGAAGCAGTAGACGCAGCACTCCGCGAGAATCCGGACGTCGTGCTCATGGATCTCCAGTTCGGCGCCCAGGCGGCGAGTACGGGAGCCGACGCCACCCGACGGATCCGTGCCCTCGACGCCGCGCCGTACGTCCTGGTCCTCACCAACTACGACTCCGACGCGGACATCCTCGGAGCGGTGGAGGCGGGAGCGAGCGGGTATCTCCTGAAGGACGCCCCGCCCCACGAATTGATCGCCGCGGTCCGTGCGGCCGCCGCCGGTGAAAGCGCGCTCGCGCCCGTCATCGCGACCCGGCTCCTGGATCGCATGCGCGCCCCGCAGACGAGCCTCAGTTCCCGCGAGATGCAGGTGCTCGAACTGGTCGCCGCCGGCCGATCGAACACCGAGGTCGCGGCGGAGCTGTTCGTCAGTGAAACGACCGTGAAGTCGCATCTCGCTCACATCTTCACGAAGCTCGGAGTAGCCTCCCGGACCGCTGCTGTGTCCGCCGCCCGCCGCCAGGGGATCCTCCGGTAGAGACGCCTCCTCAGCGGGCGCACCGGCTCTTCATAGCCAACTCCGGCTTTCTTACAGACCCGTCATAGGGAGTTCATGACCGTCCGGCAATCGGGTGCTGTGTGCTGAGCACATCACCGATGCCGAGAGGACCCGAGCCATGCAGAACATCGACGCAGACCCGATTGCGGGCGACCAGGGCGACAGCGGAGCGCAGCTCCAGCCGCCGACACGGGGTGCGCGGGGACGACGACGCGGAGGGGTGATCGCCGTATCGACCGCTCTTGCGGTGGCGGTCGTCACGGGTTCGGCCTTCGGGCTGGCGGCGACCGGCGTGACCTCCGGTGCGGCCGCCGCCGCGCCATCCGTCAGCAGCTCGGCCCAGATCAGCACTGCGATGGGGCGCTCGGGATACGGGTACGGCTACGGATACGGATACGGAAACGGAGCCGGCGACGGCTCGGCCGGTAGCCAGTCGACCGCCGGGACGACCTCCACCCTGGCCAGCGCCACCGCCGCCCAGGAGGTGGGCGTCGTCGACATCACCTCCGAACTCACCTACGCCCAGGCGGAGAGCGCCGGCACCGGCATCGTGTTGACGGCGAGCGGCGAGATCCTGACCAACAACCACGTCGTCGAAGGCGCGACCAGCATCAGCGTGACCGTTGTCTCCACCGGTGCGGTCTACACGGCCACCGTCGTCGGCACGGACGCGACCCACGACGTCGCCGTCCTCCAGCTGAGCGGCGCGTCCGGGCTCACCACCGCATCCATCGACGCGGCGGCGGACACCGCCGTCGGCGAGGCCGTCACCGGTGTCGGGAACGCCGGCGGGGTGGGTGGCACGCCGTCCGCGTCGCCCGGGACTGTGACAGCGCTGGAGCAGACCATCACGACGCAGGCAGAGCAGACTGCGGCGTCCGAGACGCTGGATGGACTGATCGAGACCGACGCCGACATCCAGGCCGGGGACTCTGGCGGACCGCTGTTCAACGCGGCGGATCAGGTCATCGGTATCGACACCGCCGCAGCGCAGGGCGGCGCGACCGTGGCCGGCTATGCCATCCCGATCGAGGACGCCCTGAGCATCGCCGCCGAGATCGAGTCAGGACAGGCGTCGTCCACCGTGACGATCGGCAATCCCGCCTTCCTAGGAGTGGAGATCGGCTCCACGGATGCGACCGGCTCCACCGTCGAGGGCGCGGCCATCGCGGGAGTGATCGACGGAGGCCCTGCAGCGACCGCCGGGCTCGCCGCAGGCGACACGATCGTCGCCCTGAACGGCACCCCGATCGCCTCGGCCGAGACGCTCACCCAGGCGCTGAGTGCATTCGCACCCGGGCAGGCGGTCAGCGTGAGCTGGATGGACTCCACCGGCGCCTCCCACACCGCCGAGCTCACCCTCGGCACGGGCCCGGCCGCCTAGAACAGCGCGGGCGGCGGGCCTCGTCTACAGGTCGAGCACCAGCTTCTCGCCGACGCACCGCGACACGCAGGTCATCATCGTGTCGCCCGCCAGCCGTTCCTCCAGCCCGAGCACGGAGTCGCGGTGTTCCGGAATGCCGGCGAGCACGCGCACCTCGCAGGTGCCGCAGGTGCCCTCGCGGCAGGTCGACAGTACGTTGGCTCCGGCCCGGTTGACCGCGTCCAGAGTGGACTCTCCCGCGGCCACCCGCACCGTGGTCCCGGTGCGGCGCAGCTCGACGTCGAACGGTCGATCGGGCAGGCTCGACACCGCACGGGGTGCGAACCGCTCGACCACCACGCTGTCCGAGCGGCCCGCTCGGCGGGCCGAATCTTCGATGGCCAGGAGGAGCTCCTCCGGGCCGCAGGCGTAGACGCGTCCACCGGCGGGCAGGCGCATCCACACGTCGTCGAGGTCGTAGCGTCCGCGCTCGCCGCTGGGCCAGAGGTAGACGTTGGCGCCGTACCGCTCCTGAAGCTCGTCGGCGTAGGCCATCGTCTCGCGTGACCGTCCCAGGTACAGCAAGCGCCAGGGGATTCCGGCGCTCGCGGCCTCTGCCGCCATGGGGAGCAGCGGCGTGATGCCGATCCCGCCGGCGAGGAAGAGCGAGAACGGTGCGGGCTGCGGCGCGAAGTGGTTGCGAGGTCCGCGGATGCGCAGCCGGTCGCCGACGGCGACGCCGTCGTGCACAGCCCGGGATCCGCCGCGACCGGCGTCCTCGCGGAGCACCGCGACCCGGTACTCGTGCTCGCTCGGGTCCCCGGTGAGCGAGTACTGGCGTACGAGCCCACCGGGAAGCTCCAGGTCGATGTGGGCGCCTGGGCGCCAGGCCGGGAGGCCGCCGCCGTCGGCGGTCAGGGTGAGCTCGACGACGCTGGGCACCACCTCGCGGCGGCCGCTGACGACGACGGGCACGGACTCCGGCGTCGCGGTGTCCGTCGATACGGGGCTGGAGCGCCGGGGCGCGGTCGTCGGCGTCCACGCCAGGGGCAGCGACACGAGCCCGCGTCCCTCCGAGACGACGGTGTGCCGCAGTTCCTGCACCGGCACCGCGAGCCGGAGGTCGGGCAGCCGCTCGTGGAGAACCCCGAGTTCGACGCGGAGGAGGAGCCGCGCGAGCGGGGCTCCGAGGCACGCGTGCACTCCTTGGCCGAACCCGAGATGGGGCGACTCCCAGGTGCGCTCGACGTCGATCCGCTCAGGATGGGCGAAACGGCTCGGGTCGCGGGATCCCGCGGCGTAGGCGAGGAAGACTTCGTCGCCTTCCCGCAATGGCACGCCGCCCAGATGCGTGTCACGAGTGACGAGTCGCTTCATTCCGGTGATGGCGGACTCGAAACGGAAGATCTCCTCCAGCGCCTGCGCGCGGGAGGCGTCGTCGCGTTGCACACGGGCGTGGAGGTCGGGATCGGCGAGGAAGTGCGAGAGGGCGACGCAGATCAGGTTGGATGACGTCTCATGGCCGGCGAGCATCAGCCCGGGGAACATCGACAGCATCTCGAAGTCGGTCAGGTCGACCGCGCCGCTGTCGCGCTGATCCCAGATGTGGCTGATCAAGTCATCGCGGCGGTTGATCCGGCGCCGTTCCATGAGTTCGCGGAGGTGGTCGTGGAGGTCGAGGAGTTTGGCCGCCTTCTGGTCGGGCGTGCCCGGGTGGTAGATGTCCCGCGGTCCCATGAAGAAGCCGAGCGCCGCGCCCACCCACTCGGCGCGCTCCGGATCGATCCCGACGATGCGACTGATGACCCGCAGCGGCAGCGGTAGAGCGAAGGCGGTCTTGAGGTCGGCCTCCCCCTGCTCGGCGAAGCCGTCCACCAGCCGGTGCGCCTCCTCGCGGATCCACGGCTCGGACCGGGCCAGCCTGCGGGGCATGAAGAAGGTGTTGACGCTCGACCGGAGCCGGTCGTGGTCGGGGTTGTCGATGCCGAGCAGCGTGCCGCGGCTGGGCACGCGGCCCTCGAACTGTTCGCGCCAGGGAGACGGGATGGTGCCGACCGTGGGCTGGGACGAGAAGGTCTCCGGGTCGTGGAGGGCTGCGACGATGTCGTCGTAGTCGGTGAAGACCCGGGCGCCGCCGAACGTTTCGGGCTGCGGTGGATCGTCTGACTGGCGGGCCGCCTCGAGGTCGGCGAACAGCCGTTCGGGATCGGCAAAGGGGCACGCCGACGGCGTGGTGAAGGTGGTCATTCGTGGGCTCCAGGAGTGCTGGCGGCCCGCCGCAGGCATGCACAAGCGGGACGCGATGGGTCCTCGTGCTCGCCCGGCGCGCTGGAGGCGCCGAGGGGGGTTATTCGCTCCGGCCGTGATGCCGGGCGCCCTCACCCCGCCTGTGTAAGCGTCGACGGTACGCGCCGACCGTTCGTATTGTCAAGAATCGGGTAACTTATGCAGCTTTGATGCGGAAGTCTGCGATACTCGGAGAATGGACACCGCGGTCATCAAGAACTCCTCGCTCATCGTCGACGGTCGGCCCTTCCTCGCCATCGGCGGCGAGTTGCACAATTCGAGTTCGTCGGACCCCGCGTACCTGGCCGCGGAATGGGACCGACTCGGCAGCGTCGGCATCAACACGGTCCTCGTGTCGGTCGCCTGGGCGGAGGTCGAACGAACCGAGGGCGACTTCGACTTCCGTATCGTGGATGAACTGGTCCGGCAGGCGCGCGGTGCCGGACTCAAGCTGGGCGTGATCTGGTTCGGCGCCTTCAAGAACGCACTGTCGACCTACGCGCCGACCTGGGTCCGCGCCGACACCGCGCGGTTCCCGCGAGCGGTGCTGCAGGACGAGCCGCTGCCGACGCCGTTCAGCTACGCGGGATCGATGGCGAAGCCTGCCCTCTCCGTGTTCTCGCCCGAGCTCGTCGCGGCGGACGCGCGCGCCTTTGCGGCCTTCGTCGGGCATCTGGCGGCGATCGATGATGCCGGGACCGTGATCATGGTGCAGGTCGAGAACGAGATCGGCCTCCTCGGTTCGGCCCGAGACCACTCCGTGCCGGCTCTCGCCGCGTGGAACGCCGCCGTGCCGGACGTCGTGACCGAACTCGCACGGAACGACGCGGACGCGCTCCCCGCAGGTGTCGCGGAGGCTGTGCTCGCCGCGCCCGCCGGGTCTGCCTGGTCGCAGCTCGCCGGGAACGCCGACGACATCCAGGAGACTTTCATGGCGTGGGGGTTCGCATCGTACGTCGAGAGGACCGCGGCTCCCGTGCGCTCGGTCACGCGCATCCCGTTCTTCGCGAATGCCTGGCTCGGTCCGCAGCCCGGTCAGGACAAGCCGGGGCAGTACCCGAGCGGAGGGCCGACCGCACGGATGCTCGGACTGTGGCAGGCGGTGGCGCCGTCGCTAGACTGGCTGTCGCCCGACATCTACATCGACGACTCCCGGCCGGTGCTCGAGGCCTACGCGCGGCGCGGGAACCCGCTCTTCGTCCCGGAGTCGCGCTTCTCCGCCGGTGACCTGTTCCTCGCGGTCGGGGCACTGGATGCGATCGGCTACTGCACGTTCGGGCTGGAGGACGGCCGGGAGGGCGCGCTCTTCTTCGAGGCTGCCCGGAGCCTGCTGGCGTTGGCGGACCGCATCCTGGAGCAGCGCCCCCTCGGGAACGTCTGGGGGTTCGCGCTGGGAGCTCAGGAGGAATCCGCCACACATCGCTTCGGCGACCTCACCCTGACCGTGCGCAACGGACCGGGGCTGTTCGCCCGAATGCTCCTGGATGTCGGCGTGCAACTCCCCGAGCCCGAGCCGTCGCCGTCGGAGACGAGGCCGGGCGCCATCCCGTCGCCTGGGGACGATCGTCCGTTCGGCATCGTGATCCACACGGGGCCGGACCGGTTCATCGTCGCGGGCCAGGCGGCGCTGTTCGACTTCGCCGCGGACGATACGACGGTCGAGATCGACGAGGTGCGCGAGCTCGTGCTCGACGGAGGGGAGCTGCGGCCGGCCCGGTTCCTCAATGGTGACGAGCGCCTAGCGATCGTGCCGCAGCGCGGAATCGGCATTGCCGAGGTCACGCTGCTGCGCGTGTGATCCGCACCCTGGGATCCATTGCGGCTGCCCGCAGAGAGGCCTACCCTGACCACCCGAAAGCGTCTGAGTAGGAGTCGATAATGACCGATAACGGTGGTGCCAAGTACAACGACCCTCGGGTCGTGCGCGGTGAAAGCATCGTGTTGCAGCTCGTACCCTCGGACCTCGTGGACGAGCCGCCGAGGGGCGCCGACTTCGTGGGTGTCCTGATGTCGACGAGCGAGGGCCGGTCCTCTTATTTCGCGGGAGAACGGATCGATGGCGAAGCCTACGACCGCGTGACCATGGATCTGGGCGACCGAGTGCGCGTCTGGACGAAAGTAGCCGATTCGGGAGCGGAGGTCACCTACCGCCTGACGACCGCGAATACGTTCACGACCAGCCGTCCGATGAGATAAGGCAACGAGTGAAAATGCCCCGCTTAGGTTGAAAACAGACCTAAGTTCGTCATATACTAACTATGACGTCGGGGCCCCGGCCCGTTCCTCACCGTGACGTTGCGGCGAGGGCACAAACCGTCGCGTCGATCACCCGATCGTTCGGGTTTCGCATGCCGCTCTCGCCACTCAGGTTCCGCCTCCTCGTCACCTCCCTCCTCGCCGTGTCCTTCCTCGGCGCCCTCGACAACACCGTCGTCAGCACGGCCATCGCCACCGTCGCCGGCCAGCTCGGCGCGCTCGAGCACATGAGCTGGATCGTCGTCGGGTACACGCTCGCCAGCACCGTCCTGCTGCCCGTTCTCGGGAAGCTCGGGGACCGGATCGGGCCGCGCGCCGTGTTCCTCAGCTCGGTCGCCGTGTTCATCCTCAGCTCGGTCGCGTGCGGCTTCGCGAACGGAATCGTCTGGCTCATCGTCGCGCGCGTGATCCAGGGGATGAGCTCGGCCGGCCTTCAGCTGATGTCGCAGACGATCATCGCCGAGGTGACAACGCCGCGGCAGCGGCCGAAGTTCATGGCGATCATCGGCGCGGCCTTCCCGATCGCGATCCTTATCGGGCCGGTGCTGGGCGGCATCATCACGGACACCTGGGGCTGGCCGTGGGTGTTCTGGATCAACGCCCCTGTCGGCATCCTCGCGTTCGCGCTCGCGATCGTGGCCATCCCACACATCGAACCCGGGCGGATCGGAAGGTTCGACGTCGCCGGCGCGATCGCTCTCACGATCGGACTGGTCGCCCTCGTTCTGGCCGTGTCCTGGGTGGGTGACAGCGCGCAGGCGGTCGCCACGACCGTCGCGTTCGTCATTGCAGCTGTCGCCATCGTCGTCTTCTTCGTCATCGAACTGCGCGTCGAGGAGCCCTTGGTGCCCCTCAGCCACTTCCGCGACCGCACGGTCGCCGCCGGCACGGTCATCTCGGCCATCGTCGGCATCGGCCTCTTCTCGATCACGTCGTATCTTCCGACCTACTTCCAGATGGCGTACCGCACGAGCGCTACGGTCTCAGGTCTCGTGCCGATCGCGACGGTGTTCGGGATGCTGGTCAGCAACCTCGCGTCCGGCTGGCTGGTGAGCCGCACCGGCCACTACCGCGTCTATCCGCTCGTCGGCACGGTGCTCGGCGCCGTCGGCCTCGGCGCGATGGCGCTGCTGCCCGCCGGTGCACCGCTGTGGGCGCCCGCGGTCGCGATGGCCGTGGTCGGCCTCGGGACCGGCGCCTTCATGAGCCTCATCGTGGCCGTCGTCCAGAGCGCCGTGCCGCGTGAGGAGACCGGCACCATCACGGCGAGCGTGAACCTCGTGAGGCAGGTCGGCGCGACCGTTGCGACGGCCCTCATCGGCGGCATCATCGGGGCGGGTGTCGCGGTCATGCTGCCGACCGGCCTCGACGCGGCCACGCTCACGCCCGCCCTAGTTCACGGATACGACCCCGCGATCCAGCAGCAGGTCGCCCACGTCTACCAGAGCGTCTTCGTCCCGATCTTCGTGGCGCTCGCCGCCACCTACGTCGTCGGCGTCGTGGCGTCCATCCTGCTGCCGAACCGCCGACTGTCCGACGACACCGACTCCCTGCGCGCGGCACCGACCGCGTCCATCCCCGCCTGAGCACGACCAGGAGACATCATGACCCCCACCCCGACCCGCACCATCGCTGTCGTCGGCAGCGGTCCCATCGGATCCGCCTACGCCCGGCTGCTGCTCGAGGCGCTCCCCGACGCGCACGTCGTCATGTTCGAGGCGGGCCCGCAGCTGACCGCCATCGCCGGGGAGAACGTGCGCAACATCCCCGACCCGGACGAGAAGGAGCGGGCCCGCGAGCTGTCGCAGGGTCCGCAGGCCGGGGCGTTCCGGGAGTCCCTCGGCATCCCCTCCTCCTCCGTCGTCGAGGGGATGTTCACGGCGCGCGGCGGGACGCATCTCCTCGATTTCGGCGGTGCGGGCTCGGCGCACGCGTCGAGCTTCCCCGCGGGCGCGGCGTCCACCAATGTCGGGGGGATGGGGGCCCACTGGACGTGCGCGACGCCGAGCCCGTCGTTCAGCGAGCGCATCCCCTTCATCGCGGACCCGGAGTGGGAAGAACTCGTGGCGGAGGCATCGCGGCTCCTGCACGTGCAGACATCGGCCTTCGCGGACTCGGAGATCGGCGCGGCCATCCGGTCGCTGCTGGAGGAGGAGTTCGGCTCCGAGCTGCCCGAGGGCTACGGGCCGTCGACCCTGCCCGTCTCCGGCGACCCCCAGCCGGACGGCACGATGCGCTGGGCCGGAGCCGACGTCGTCCTCGGGCCGCTGCTCGAGCCCGGGACCGATCTCTCGGAGCGATTCGAGCTGCGGGACCTCTCCCTGGTGCGCCGCGTCGAGCACGCTGACGGCCGGGCAACCGGCGTCCTTGTGGAGGACCTGCGCAACCACGAGATCTACACGTTCGACGCCGACCTCGTCGTCGTGGCCGCCGACGCCTTCCGCTCGCCGCAGCTGCTGTGGGCGTCCGGGATCCGTCCCCGAGCCCTCGGCCACTACCTGACCGAGCATCCCGTCGTCATCTCCACCGTCGCCCTCGATGCCGAGAGCATGGGCCGGTTCGCGACGGAGGATGAGCTGGATGCGGAGCTCGCCCGCAGGGCGACCAACCCGGCCGACCCGGTCGCGGCCGTCAACCGCATCCCCTTCTCCGAACCCGGCCACCCGTTCTCCCTGCAGGTGATGTACGCGGAGAGGCCGCCGTTCCAGCTCGACCCTGCGCATCCCGCGGCCGGCAACCGCTGGGGGTACGTCAACATGGGCTACGGGATGCGCAAGCAGCCGCGGTACGACGACGGCGTGACCTTCGCCGACGACGAGCTCGACTATCGCGGCTTCCCCAACATGACCGTCTCGTACGAGCTCACCGAGGGGGAGCAGCGCGAGATCGCCGAGGCGACCGAGCGGCTCCGTCGCGCGGGCAACGCCCTCGGCACGTTCGTCGCCGAGCCGCGGCTACTGCCGAACGGCTCCAGCCTGCACTACCAGGGGACCATGCGCATGGGCGCGGAGGACGACGGCACCTCGGTCGCCGACCCGTACTCGCGGGTGTGGGGCTACGAGAACCTCGTGGTCGGCGGAAACGCCCTCATCCCGACCGCCACGAGCATGAACCCCACGCTCATGAGCGTCGCGATCGCCGTGCGCGGCGCACGGGAGGCCGCCTCCCGGCTGGCCGCCACGACCAGCGCATCCGCCGACGCCCGCAGCTGACACGCATCCATCGATCCGAAGGAGAATCCGATGCTCGAAGAACAACTGATACAGACGGCGGGCTTCCGCAACGTCGGCCCGCAGGAGGCGCCCACCGGCTTCCAGCTCCGCGTGCGCAGCCCCTACTACCGCGGGCTGTGGGCGAACCTCATCGAGAAGCCGACGGTGACCGTCGACGGTGAGCGCTTCGACGGCGACACCATCCGCTGGACGCTCCCGGCCGGCGAGTTCTCGTTCGACGAGCTCCAGCAGTCCGCCGACGCGCGCTGGCCCCTCGGTCACGCCGCCGTGCTGACCGTCCCGCGCGACGGCGGCCTCGCCCGCGGCATCCACGACGTCAGCCTGGAGCTGCGGCTGCGGATGTCGTACATCCCCGAGGAGCTGCAGCCCTCGATCTGGACCGCATCGCGGAAGGCGGTGATCGTGAAATGAGCGATCGAAAGGGAACCACCGACGACCTCCCGTTCGGCCTCGGCGTCTCGCTGTACAGCTACACCGACGACATCGGCGTCACCATGACCGTCGAGGACTGCATCGCGGACGTCGCCGACCTCGGCGCCAGCGGTCTCGAGATCCTCGGCGAGGGCCACATCCAGGACTACCCGAACCCCTCCACCGAGTGGATCGACGCGTGGTTCGCCCGTAACGAGCGGCTCGGGCTGACCCCGACCCTGTACGGGTCGTGGATCGACACACGCCGCTTCCCTGGCCGCGGAATGACCGCGGCCGAGGGCGCGCAGCAGCTGGAGCTCGATCTGCGGCTGGCCTCCACGCTCGGCTTCTCGTTCGTGCGTCCCAAGATCGGCGTTATCTCGGAGGACCTCCTGGTCGACCCGATCTGGCAGGAGGCCGTGGAGCGCAACCTCGAACTGGCCGCCGACCTCGACATCGTGATCTGCCCGGAGATCCACTGGCCGACCGTCATCAAGTCGCCGGTCGTGGAGGAGTACCTGGAGTTCAAGGAGCGCACCGGCTCCGAGCACTTCGGCCTGCTCATCGACACCGGCGTCTTCGAGCTCTCGTCGTACCCGCGACGGGGAGGCAGCGCCTCCTTCCGCATGGGCGACGGCTCGGCCCGGCCGCCGGTAGTGCCGTTCGTGCCGGTGTCCGACCTGGCCGACGTGATGGAGCACACCGTCTACTTCCAGGCCAAGTTCTACGAGGTGGACGACGACCTCGTCGACCACTACATCCCCTGGCGGGACATCATCGACGTGGTCCTGGACTCCGGCTACACCGGGTGGCTGTCGAGCGAGTACGAGGGCCACCACGAGCCGTACCGCGCGCCCGACCAGCTCCGGCGGCAGCACGCCCTCATCCGCACCATCGCCGCAGAACGCTCAGCGGCGCAGCCAGACAGGAACTGAACCATGCCCAACGGACTCATCGACGACGCGAGCCTGCGCGTCCACCCGGAGGGCTTCGCCCTCGCCCTGACCATCCCCTGGTACCGCAGCCTGTGGCTGTCCTCGGTCACGACCCTCCGGCTGACGGTCGACGGCGTGGAGGTGCCGGAGGAGGATCTCGCCTTCGAGCTCGACGGCGTCCGCTTCTCTCTCGCCGACCTCCCGCAGCAGAGCGATGTGCTCTGGTACCTGCAGTCGCATCCGCTGCTCATCGTCCGGCGTGAGCCGGCTGTCGGGCTCGGCGAGACGCACGAGGTGGAGCTGCACGGGGAACTGCGGCTGCCGTACATGCAGATCAGGCCGGGAGAGGACGGCGGCCCCGGGCTCTACGTGCCGAACATCGTGCACCAGCGCCTGACGCTCACCGCGACCGACCACGATGCCGCCCCGCCCGTGCTCGTCACCGATGTCCCTCCGGCTCCGGAGGCGACCGACGCCGACCCCTTCCAGCTGGGCCTGACGCTCTACTCGGCCAGCGCGGAGTTCCGCGCCGGCTGGTTCGACTTCGACGGACTCCTCGACCGGGTCGCCGAGCTCGGCATCGGCCCGGGCATCGAGATCGTGGCGTCCCAGGTGCTGCCGACGTATCCCGTCGTCTCCGACGAGTTCGTGACGACCTGGCGGGAGGCGTTCGACCGGCACGGCTTCGACGCCAGCTCGTTCGGAGCGAACCTCGACATGGGCAAGCGGCGCGACCGCGACATGACGCCGGACGAGGAGTTCGAGGTCAGCGAGCTGCTGTTCCGCGGCGCCAAGAAGCTCGGCTTCCCGCTGGTGCGCATCCAGTCGGCCAAGCCCGACCTGCTGCGCCGCCTGCTGCCGGTGGCGGAAGACCTCGAGCTCAAGCTGGCCTACGAGATCCACGCGCCGATGGGGCCGAACGCGCCCGAGATCGTCAAGGTGCGCGATCTCTACGCCGAGTTGGACTCGCCGCTGCTCGGCTTCGTCGCGGACTTCTCCTCGACCATGCACAGCATGTCGCCGACCCTGCTGCGCGCGGTGCGCCGGGCGGGCCTGGGCGACGAGGAGGTGCAGCGGCTCCAGGAGACCTGGGCGACCGACGCATCGATGCGCGAGCGCCAGGAGGAGTTCATCGGCTACCTGAACAGCCGCGGCTTCGACCCGGGCCGGCTCGGTTCGTTCGCGCACCTCGCCTTCAACATGCACGGGCACGTCGACCCGCACGAGTGGGCGGACATCATGCCGCAGATCCTCCACGTGCACGCCAAGTTCTACGACATCGACGAGAACGGCCAGGAGCCCGCCATCGACTATCCGGAGTTGGTGAGGATCTTCGTCGAGGGCGGCTACCGCGGCTACTGGTCGAGCGAATGGGAGGGCCACGCCTTCGCCGAGCTCGGGGAGGTCGACCCGCTCCTCCTCGTCCGCAAGCAGCACGACCTCATCCGGGCGAGCATGCGTTCGCTGCAGGCGGCTGCGCGCTAGGCCCGCGATGACCGACACCCAGCCCGACCTTCGCGCGCTGCCGCTCCCCGAGGCCATCGCGTGGCTGCGCGAGCACGGCGAGCCGGCCGATCCGCGGCCCGACATCGACACGGCGTCGCTGATGCGGCGGTTCCCGCACATCGCGAACGTGCGCACGCGCGACCTGGTGGTGGATGCGCCGAGCGGACAGCGGCCGGCGCGGCTCTACCGGGATGACACGGTCGAGCACGCCGGCACGGCGCTCGTCTGGGTGCACGGCGGCGGGTTCATCGGCGGGCACCTCGAGATGCCCGAGTCGAACTGGGTGGCGCTCGAGTTGGCAGCCCGGGGCATCCCGGTGCTCGCGGTCGATTACGTCAAGTGCCTCGGCGACGTGCACTTCCCGGCGCCGTCGGATGATGTGCTGGCCGCGTGGCGGTACGCGCGGAGCCGCAGCGCGGACCTGTTGGGTGTGGAGGCGGACGCGCTCGTTCTCGGCGGCGCGAGCGCGGGAGGAAACCTCGCCGCGGGCGCGGTGGCGCGACTGCGGGATGCCGGGGAGCAGCTCCCCGGCGCCCTCGTGCTCGTGTATCCGGCGCTCGATCCGGACGGCGCACATCCCGGTGGCATCCCGGACCCGGCGTCGCCGTACGCGAAGCTCTCGCTCAACTTCGCGGGCTCGCCCGAGGCGCTGCACAACCCGCACGCGTTCCCCGGGCTCGGGTCGGTCGGCGGATTCCCGCCGACCCTCGCGGTCGTGTGCGAGCACGACAGCCTGCGACCGTCGGGGGAGGCGTTCGCCACCCGACTCGTGGCAGCCGGATGCGACGCCACCCTCTACGTCGAGGCGGGCGCCGACCACGCGCACATCGACGAGCCGTCGAATCCCAGCGCGGCGCGCACCCTGGCCGCGATCGGCGAGTGGATGGGGCAGCGCCGATGAGCCACCGTCGCATCCCCGTCACGCCCCAGCTGCGCGTGATCGTCGACAACGACTTCGCCGGCGACCCCGACGGGCTCGTGGCGCTCGCGCACCACCTGCTCGCCGATGCGGCGGAGATCCGGGGCATCACCTGCACCTCGATCGCCATGGAGGGCATGCCGTACGCGGCCGGTCACCCCGCCAAGGCGATCGCCGAGGAGCTCGTCGCGCGCCTCGGGCACAGCCCCGCCCCTCCGATCTCGGAGGACGTGCAGGTCGGCTTCGCGGACCTCGACGGCCGGACGGCGGGGGCGCTGCTCATCCTGGAGGAGTCACACCGCGACGACCCGCTGCCGCTCGTCATCGCGTGCGGCGGACCGCTCACCAACGTCGCGTCGGCGCTGCGGGAGGACCCGACCCTCGCCGACCGCGCGGAGCTCATCTGGATCGGCGGCGGGCGGTATCCCGAGGGCTCCTGGGAGTACAACCTCGCCCTCGACATCCCGGCGGCGCAGGTGGTGTTCAACGAGAGCAGGATGCGCATCGCGCAGGTGCCGCAGCACGTCTACCGGCAGTGCGCCGTGTCGGTGGCCGAGCTGGAGGTCGGGCTGCGCTCAGCAGGCCCGTTCGGTGAGTGGCTCTACGACTGCTTCACGTCGCCTCCCGACTTCATCCGGATCGGCGGCAACTGGCCGATGGGAGACAGCCCGCCGGTGCTGTTCACGGCGATCACGACCGAGTCCAGTGCGTCACGGATCGTGGATGCGCCATGGATCGACGACGCCGGGAATTACGCGGTGCATCCCGAACCGCGTGCGCTGACCCTCTACGACACCGTGGACACGCGCGTGCTGTTCGCCGACTTCTGGGCGCGAATGTCGCTTCTGGCGTAACTCAGGTGTGCTCGCCCGCAGCGACGATGCGGCCGGCCTCCTCGAAGAGGGAGCGCATCCACGTGTGCTCGGGGTCGTGCGTGTGGACCTGATGCCACCACAGCGCGTTGACGATCGGGGTCGGCGGGAAGGGGAGCTGGACGACGCGCACCGCGGCGGCGCGCTTGGCCAGCGGCACCAGAGCCGAATGGATGATACCGACCCGATTCGTGCCGGCGATGAAATGCGGGATGGCCAGGAAGCTCTCCACGACGACCTCGACGTCGGGCTCGATCCCGAGCTGCTGCACCTGCCGTTCGGCGGAGGTGAACGCCGAGCGCGACTGGTAGTTCATGACCCACGGGAGCTGTGACAGCTGCTCGCGCGACAGGGTGTCTCCCACGCGGTCGTTCGTCTCCGCCACGATCGCGACCCAGTCGTCCTGCCAGAGATCGACGAACGGCAGCTCGGTGAGGAATCCGTGCGGGATGACCATCCCATCCACCGACCGGAGGCGGTTCGCGGCGTCTTCGACCACCGTCGGGTTGTGGAGCATGAACCGGAAGTGGACGCCGGGGGCCTGCGCGGCGGCAAGCTCGGAGACGACGCGCCCGATGGTGGTGAACCCGTAGTCGGAGCCGAAGATCGAGAACTGGCGCACCGACTCCGACGGGTCCCAGGTCGCCTGGCTCTCGAAGACCCGGCGCGCCGCCTCCAGCGCGATGGTCGTGTGGTCGGCGAGTCGCAGGGCCAGCGGCGTCAGCTCGTAGGCGTTGCCGCGGCGGGCGAGGATCGGATCGCCGAAGTGGACTCGCAGCCTCGAAAGCGAGGCGCTCAGCGCGGGCTGGCTGAGTCGCAGCCGCTCGGCGGCACGGGTCACACTGCGCTCGGTGAGGAGGGCGTCGAGCGCGATCAACAGGTTGAGATCGAGCCGCGACATCAGAGGGGAATCGGTCACGACGGTGTGATCCTTCCTGCCCGGCGGTGGGCGTCTTCACTATAACGAGGCGACCCGCAGGGGGAGTGGGCGGTCGCGTATCGATCGGGTATCGACCCAGCTTATGTCTGGGATAAGCAGAAGTAGCGTTGTTTATCTGCCTTAGCGCTGCGAAACTCGAAACGCCCCCAGAGGAGACAGCGACACAGCCGCCGCCTCACCGACAACGAAGTCTAAAAAGAGGTCAATCCGATGAAGCACACACGCAGGAGCCGCACCAGCCGGCTTGCCTGGCTCGCCATCCCCGCCGCCGCAGGACTTGCGCTCGCAGGCTGCTCCGGCAGCGGTTCCACGGGGAAGGAGCCGCAGACCATCACCTTCGCCTACGGAGCGACGAACGACCAGGACAAGGCCGCCTACGACGGCCTCGCCAAGGCGTTCGAGGCCGAGAACAAGGGGGTCACGATCACGACCCAGAACCTTCCCGTCCAGAGCTACGGCACGACGATCGCGACGCGGGTGCAGGGCGGCAACGCCCCCGACACGTTCTTCGCCGAGGGCGGCACCGGCCAGGCCCAGTCGATCCTGCCGTGGGCGAAGTCCGGACTCGTGCTTCCGCTCGACGACGCGTCGATCACGAAGAACATGCCCGACTCCGCCAAGAGCCTCTATACCTACAACGGCAAGATCTACGGCGTGCCCCTCGGTACGCAGCTGAACGGCGTCATCTACAACGACGAGCTCGCTCAGTCCATCGGTGTGAAGATCGACGCGACCACCAGCCTCGACGACATCATCGCCCAGTGCGGCAAGGCACGCGACGCGGGCAAGACGGTCTACGGTCTCGCCGGATCGACCTTCCAGAACAACGGCATCCTCGCGGTCGCCCTCGCCACCTCCACCGTCTATGGCAAGGACAAGGACTGGAACGCCAAGCGCGCCCAGAACAAGGTCACCTTCGCAGGCACCAAGGGCTGGACGACCGCCCTCGAGTCGGTCAAGAAGATGTTCGACGCAGGCTGCTTCCAGGACGGCGCCACCAGCGCCGGCTTCGACGCCCTGACCAACGGCGCCTCCTCGGGCAAGATCCTCGGCTTCTTCGCTCCGAGCGGCGCGGCTCAGCAGATCATGCAGGCCGCGGGCGGCCACGTGAAGCTCATCGCGCTCCCGGTCGGAGCCCCCGACGGCACGAAGACCTACCTGTCGCTGAGCGCCGACCAGGGCGTCACGGCGAGCGCCAAGACGAAGAGCCCGAAGCTCGCGACCGACTTCCTGAGCTACATCATCTCGGACAAGGGTCAGGAGGCGTACTCCAAGGAGGTCGGCTCGATCCCCGTCAACGTGAAGAACGACTCGACCCTGCTGCCGCAGTACGCCGCCATCAAGGACGAGATCGCCAAGGACGACACCCGCGGCTACGCGCCGACCGAGTGGCCGAACGCCAAGATCTACACAGACCTCGGCAACGGCGTCCAGGGGATCCTCACCGGTCAGATGACCGTCAAGCAGGTGCTTCAGCAGATGGACACCGACTGGGGTTGATCCGGTCACCCGGGCGGCCGGTCCTACAAGGGCCGGCCGCCCGAACCGGTTGAAAGGAACGAATCGATGACGACGCAGTCAGAGGTGCGGAGAATGACGAAGCTCGAGACGCAGGTGCAGGCTCCGCGCCGCGCGCCGCACAAGAAGGCCTATCAGGTCCGGCTCGGCAGCTGGTGGTGGGCCCTTCCCGCACTCGTGCTGATGGTGGTCGTCATCTACGTCACCACCATCGCGGGTGGATTCTTCGCCTTCACGAACTGGTCGGGACTCGGCGCCTTCGACTTCGTCGGCGTTGCGAACTTCGTCAAGATCTTCCAGACGCCCGAGCTGATCGGGTCGCTGTGGAACACCCTCCTCCTCGCCTTCGGCTTCCTGATCTTCACCAACGTCCTCGGGCTGCTCTTCGCCCTGGCGCTCAACCGCACCCTGAAGTCGCGCTACGTGCTGCGCACGCTGATCTTCATGCCGGTGGTCGTCAGCCCGATCGCGGTCTCGTACATCTGGAAGTTCATCTTCGACTACAACGGCCCGCTCAACCAGGCGCTGGCCGGCGTCGGCCTCCCGAAGCAGAACTGGCTCGCCGACCCGGGGCTCGCGATCTGGTGCGTGCTCGTCGTGATGGTCTGGCAGAACATCGGGTTCGTCATGGTCATCTACCTGGCCGGTCTCGCGACCGTGCCGGAGGAGATGGAGGAGGCCGCCGCCCTGGATGGGGCCAGCACCTTCTACCGGTTCCGTTACGTCGTGCTGCCGATGATCCAGCCGTCGGTCGCGATCGCCACGACGCTGACGCTCATCCAGGGCCTGCGGGTGTTCGACCAGGTGGTCGCACTGACGGGTGGAGGCCCGGCCGGCGCCACCCAGACGCTCGCGCTGGAGGTCTACCAGCAGGCGTTCACCTACCAGCAGTTCGGATTCGGCGCCGCGCTGGCGCTGGTGCTCAGCCTGCTCATCCTGCTCTTCTCCATCGCGCAGCAGTACGCGACGCGCGACCGCTCAGCCAAGGAGGCGTGAGCCATGTTCCGGTACACGAAAAAGACCCTCGCCATCGAGATCATCGTTCTGATCGCGGCCGCGATCCTGCTGCTGCCGTTCTGGATCCTGCTGGTGGGGTCGCTCAAGACGCTCCCCGACATCCTCAGCTCCGCAGCGATTGCCCCGCCCACGAGTCCGACTTTCGATAACTTCATCACGCTGCTCTCGCCGGCCTCCACGTCGTCGGGCAACATCTGGGCGGGTCTCGGATCGAGCCTGATCATCACGACCGGCAGCATCGTCCTGCTGGTCGGGCTCGGCTCGATCGCCGCGTACGGCATCGCGCGGTCGACGAGCAAGTGGAGCCGGCGCTCCTTCTACCTGTTCCTCGTCGCCATCATCCTGCCGACGCAGCTCGGGACGCTGCCGCTGTACATCGGCGCCCGCGACGTCGGCCTCGTCGGCAACCCGTGGGGCATGATCCTGATCTACACGGGGATGCTGCTGCCGCTGTCGGTGTTCCTCTACGCGAACTTCTTCCGGAACCTGACCCCGGAGTACGAGGAAGCCGCGATCATCGACGGCGCCAACCGCTACCAGGTGTTCTGGAAGGTCGTCCTCCCGCTGATGTCGCCGGCGACCGGCACGGTGGCGATCCTCGCCGGCCTGATCGTCTGGAACGACTTCTTCACGTCGCTGATCTTCCTCAACGGAACGCCCTGGCAGACCCTCCCGGTCGTGATGTACAGCTACGTCGGCTCGCTGGTCTCGCAGTGGAACCTGATCTTCTCGGTCGTCATCGTCTCGATGATCCCGATCCTGGCGTTCTACGCCTTCGCGCAGAAGAAGTTCATCCAGGGCTACGCCGGCGGGCTCAAGGGCTGACATCGCATGACCGTCGCTCCGCGTTCCGCTCCCGACCTGGGGGACGGGACCTTCCTCAACCCCGTGCTGCCCGGAGACCGGCCCGACCCGGCGGTGCTGCGCGTCGGCGAGGACTACTACCTGACGTACTCGTCGTTCGACGCTTCGCCGGGGCTGACGATCTGGCGCTCGCCGGATCTCGTCAACTGGACGTTCGTGACCTGCGCGCTCGACAAGCCCGCGACGACGGTTTTCGCCCCGGACTTCATCGAGCACGATGGACGCTTCTACCTCTACATCCCGTTCATTCCGAGCGCCTGGTCCGACAGGATCCAGCAGCCGGAGATCTGGGTCACCCACGCCGACAGCCCGGAGGGGCCGTGGAGTGAGCCGACCTTCACCGGCGTCTCCGGCGCTATCGACCCCGGGCACGTCGTGGGGGAGGACGGCGAGCGGTACCTCTTCGTCAGCGGCATCCGTCGCTGCCGCCTGAGCGCGGACGGGCTGACGGCGGTCACGCCGCTCGAGCACGTGTACGACGGCTGGCGGTATCCCGACGAGTGGATCACCGAGGCCTATGCGCTGGAGGGACCGAAACTCTTCCGCCGCGGCGAGTGGTTCTACCTGGTCAGCGCTGTCGGCGGCACCGGGGGACCGGCGACCGGCCACATGGTGATCGTCGCGCGGTCCCGGTCGGTGCATGGCCCGTGGGAGAACGCGCCGGGCAACCCGATCGCGCGCACCTGGTCGGCCGACGAAGCGTGGTGGTCGCGCGGCCACGCGACGATCCTCGACGCTCTCGACGGATCGTGGTGGATGGTGTCCCACGGCTACGCGAACGGCTACCGGACGCTCGGCCGTCAGGCCCTGCTGGAGCCGATCGAGTGGACGGCGGACGGCTGGCCGGTCGCCGCGGCGAGCGATGTCGGCGTGCCGCTCGCCAGGCCTGTCACCGCTCGCAGCGCGTCGGTCCCCGTCGCGATTCCCGCACCCTCCGACGATTTCGCCGCCCCGGCCTGGGGTGAACGCTGGGTCTTCGACAACCCCGAGCCCGACGAGCAGGGCCGCGCGCAGTTCGGCGACGGGCTGATGCTCGCCGCGAAGGGCTCGTCCCCGTCCGACTCCTCGCCGCTCACGACGTGGGCGATGGATGAGGCCTACGAAGTCGAGGTGAGCGTCGAGGTGTGGGGAGGCGCGACCGGCGGTCTGCTCCTCTACTTCAACGACCGCATGTTCTTCGGGATGGGTTGGGACGGCGAAGTGCTGCCCAGCTATGCGGGCGGTATCCGCACACACTGGCGGGAGCCCGCAGAACCCGGCGCGACGATCGAGCTGCGACTCCGCAACGACCATCACATCGTCACCGGCTGGCACCGCCGCCCCGGCGAGGAGTGGACGCGGCACGGCGTCCGCTACGAGACCTCCGGGGCGCACTCGTCGACGATGAACGACCTGAAGAGCCTGCGGCCGGCGCTGTTCTCGACAGGCGAGGGCGAGGTCGTGTTCCGGGACTTCCGCTACCGCCCGCTCGCGGAGGATGCGGCGGAGGGGGACCGATGACCGTCGACATCGAGTCCCTGCTCGCGCGCATGACCTGGGAGCAGAAGCTCCTGCAACTGCAGATCGTGTGGAGGCCCTCCGCCCCGGAGCGGGAGGCCCTCATCCGCCGCGGCATCGGGTCCACCTTCTGGCCCCCGAGCGCAGAGGAGACGAACGCCGCCCAGCGGATCGCCGTCGAGGAGACCGAGCTGGGCATCCCCCTTCTCGTCGGGCTCGACGTGATCCACGGGCAGTTCACGATCTTCCCGACGCCGCTCGCCCAGGCGGCCGCTTTCGACCCGGCGGTCGCCGAGCTGGACGCTCGCGTCTCGGCGACCGAGGCCCGCTCTGCCGGCGTCAACTGGACCTTCTCCCCGATGGTCGACGTCACCCGCGACCCGCGCTGGGGACGCGTGGTCGAGGGCTTCGGCGAAGACCCGTACCTGTCCTCCGTCCTCACCGTCGCCAAGGTGGCCGGCTATCAGGGCAGGGCACTCGACACGGGCGACGCGCTCGCTGCCTGCCTCAAGCACTTCGTCGCATACGGAGCCGCCGAGGCGGGCCGCGACTACAACACGACGGACGTCTCCGACCGCCGCCTCCGCGAGACGTACCTCGAGACGTTCCGGGCCGGCGTCGAGGCCGGAGCCGCGACGGTCATGGCCGCGTTCAACGCGCTGAACGGCATCCCGATGCATGCCAACCGTGCCCTGCTGACCGGGGTGCTCAAGGAGGAATGGGGATTCGACGGCGTGGTCGTCGGCGACGCGGACGGCGTCGCACAGCTCGTGGACCACGGCGTGGTGGCCGACGAGCGTGCGGCCGTGGTCGCGGCGATCGACGCCGGTGTCGACATCGTCATGGGTGGGTCGCTGCTGGTGGATGCGGACGGCGTGGCGTTCGTCTCTCCGGATGAGCTCGCGGTCGCGCGGGTCGACGACGCGGTGCGCCGAGTCCTTCGCCTCAAGCAGAGGCTCGGTCTGTTCGAGCGACCGTACATGGACGCGTCCACCGCCTCGACGGAGGCCACCGAGCGGTATCGCCAACTCGCGCGACAGGCGGCGGAGCGGTGCACGGTGCTGCTGACGAACGACGGCGCGCTGCCCCTTCCCCCCTCGGGACGGGTCCTGCTCGCGGGTCCGTACGCGCGGAGCCTCGACCACCTCGGCACCTGGGTGCAGCATTTCGCGTCGCCGGTGACCGAGACGCTGGCGGATGCGCTGGCGAGCGAGCTCCCGGGAGTCCACTGGGACGTCGTCGACGGCTGCGGCTTCTTCGAGGCGACCGACGCCTCCATCGCCGAGGCGGTCGAGCGTGCCGCGGACGCCGACCTGGTCGTCCTCGCCGTCGGCGAACCGAGCCGGATCTCCGGCGAGGCCAGCTCGCGGGCGGACATCACCCTCCCGGAGGCGCAACGGCGCCTCATCCACGCCCTCGCCGATGCCGGTGCCCGCGTCGTCGTCGTTCTCGCCACCGGCCGGCCACTCGTCGTGGAGGACTGGATCGACCGCGTCGACGCCACTCTCTGCGTGTGGCACCTCGGCTCGGAGGCACCGGCCGCCATCGCCAGGACCCTGTCGGGCCGGGTGAGTCCGGGCGGTCGCGTCCCGATGACGTTCCCACGCGCGGTCGGCCAGGTGCCGATCCACTACGACCACGAGCGCACCGGCCGGCCGCCGCGCACCGGGGGCGCGCTGCTTCCCGAGACGATCGCCGGGTTCACCGGTCCGAACAACACCGACGACTACTACACGTCGAAGTTCCTGGACCTCCCCCTCGGTCCGCGCTTCGAGTTCGGTCACGGTCTCGCCTACACGACGTTCGCCCTCCACGACGTCGAGGTGTCACGGGATGTGGTCGGCGTCGCCGAGGCCGAGGCCGGCATCCACGCCACGGTGCGGGTCACGAACACCGGCGACCGCACGGGCGACGACGTCGTCATGCTCTTCGTCACGGATGAGGTCGCGTCGGTGACGCAGCCCGTGCGGCGTCTGCGCGGCTTCACCCGCGTCACCCTCGAACCGGGCGAATCGGCCACGGTCGCGTTCCGGATCGACGACGCGGACCTCCGCTTCTGGGCCGACGGTGTGCGCAGGGTGCTCGAGCCCGGAGACTTCACCCTCACCATCAGCGACGGCACCGTCGAGCACCGTCTCGGCGTGCGTCTGGAGAAGGCGGCATGACCCTCGAGCGCCTCCACGAGGTCGTGGCCGGCACCGTCCCCAACGCGATCATGCCGCTGTTCTGGCAGAAGGGCGGCCCGGTCGAGGTCGTGCGCGAGGAGATGGAGCGGATCGCGGACGCCGGTATCGGTGCGGTCATCCTGGAGGCGCGGCCGCATCCCGAGTTCCTCGGCGACGGCTGGTGGCGCGACGTGGATGCCGTGCTCGAGATCGCCCGGCGCCGCGGCATGAAGGTCTGGTTCTTCGACGACGACACCTTCCCGACCGGTCATGCCGGCGGAGCCGTAGAGGCCGCACCCGCGGACCTTCGCCGTCGCTTCGTCAGCGAGCGGCACACCGACGCCGTCGGCCCCGCGCGCGGTGCCTCCTTCATCGTGGAGCGTCGCGCACTGTGGGGGCCAGAGGCCGCGAAAGAACCCGGAGACCTGCTGCGGGTGCTGGCCTTCCCGCGGGCCGAGGACTCCGACGAGCTCATCGGCGACCCCGTCGACCTCACCGACCGGATCGTGGACGGCGTACTGCACTGGGACATCCCCGACGGCTGGTGGCGGGTCTTCTTCCTGAGCGTCGGCGAAGGCGGCAGCGTACGGCACGCACAGCACATCGACTACCTGAACGCCGCCTCCACCCAGCTGCTCCTCGACACGGTCTACGAGCGCATCCACTCGCGCTACGCCGACGACTTCGGCGCGACGATCGCGGGCTTCTTCAGCGACGAGCCCGGGCTCTACAACGACCCGGACACCTTCGATTTCGACTCGCGGCTCGGCAAGGCGGTGCCGCTGCCGTGGAACGACGAGGTCGCGGCGCTGCTGTCCAAGCGGCTCGGACGGGATGCTCTCCCGCTCCTGCCCCTGCTGTGGATGCCCGCCGGCGGACGTGAACGCGAGGTGCGGTACGCCTTCATGGACACGGTGTCTCGGCTGTACTCGGAGAACTTCAGCCGGCGGCTCGGCGACTGGTGCCGTGCGCACGGCGTCGAATACATCGGCCACGTCATCGAGGACAACGGATCGCACGCGCGGCTCGGCCCGGGTGCCGGGCACTACTTCCGGGCCATGGCCGGCCAGGACATGGCCGGCGTCGACATCATCGGCGGCCAGGTCGTGCCCGGGTTCTCCCGCGGACCGTTCGGCAACCTCGGCGGAGCGGCCGACGGGGAATTCTTCCACTTCGGGCTCGCCAAGCTCGCGTCGTCGGCCGCGCACCTCGACCCGCTGAAGCAGGGCAGGGCCATGTGCGAGACGATCGGCGCCTACGGCTGGTACGCCGGGCTGCGGCTGTTCACGTGGCTGACGAACCACCTCCTGGTGCGCGGGGTCACGCACGTGGTGCCGCACGCGTTCTCGCCTGCGCCGTTCCCGGACCCGGACTGCCCTCCGCACTTCTACGCGCGCGGCAACAATCCGCAGTATCCGCTGCAGCACCTGCTCAGCGCCTACACGAACCGCCTCAGCCACCTGCTCCAGAGCGGCGCGCATGTCGCCCCGTTCGCGGTGCTCTACCACGCGGACGCCGAATGGCTGGGCGAGGCGATGCCGTTCGAGCGGCCGCTGCGATCGCTGATGGAGGCTCAACTCGACGCCGACGTCGTCCCCGCCGATGCCCTCCCGGATGCCGGGGTGGACGGGTCGACCCTGACGCTCGGCGGGGAGACGTACGACGCGCTGATCGTTCCGGGCAGCGCCTTCTTGCCCGCCCACGTCGCACACGAGCTGCTGCGGCTGGATGACGCGGGGGTGCCGGTCGTCTTCGTCGATTCCGTCCCGGAGGTCGCAGGGTCTGGCGTCGACGCAAACGCACTGAAGCTGCGGTTCCGGCCGGTGTCCGTTACGGGACTGGTGGATGCGGTCCGAGGGATGAGCGACCGCGCCGTGCGCCTCGATCCACCGGCCGCATCGGTGCGTGTGCTGCGGCGCGACGCCGGCGATGCCGACGTGATCATGCTGTTCAACGAGTCGGTGCGGGACGACGTGCGCACGACGGCGACGCTCCCGCGTGCCGGAGAGACCGTGGCCCTCGACGCCGCCATGGGAAACCTCACGGAGGTGCCCGGCGAAACCGCCGCGGGATCGACATCGGTCTCGCTGGAGCTCTGCCCGGGGGAGGCGGTGGTGCTGCTCGTCGGCTCGCCGTCGGCGTGGGACGGACTCCCCGTCCGGCCGGCCGCCGAGCACGGCGACGCCGTCGAACTCGCGCCGACCTGGGCGGTCGCAACAGCGACGGCGACCGAGCCCGCGTTCTCCGACTGGGGTGAACTCGACGACCTGCGGCCCCTGAGCGACCCCGACCTCCTGCCGCGGTTCAGCGGCACGGCGCGATACACGGCGTCGTTCGACTCTGCGGGCGACGCGGCCGAGCACATCCTCGACCTCGGGGAGGTCTTCGAGCTCGCGACCGTGCGCCTCAACGGCGTCGACCTCGGCAGCAGAATCGCGCCTCCCTACGTCTTCGACGTGCCGGCGGGGGTGCTGGCCGGCAGAAACACCCTCGAGATCGAGGTGACGAACACGCTCGCGAAGGCGCAGCCCGACTTCTTCTCCGCGTTCGCCCAGCAGGACCCGAGCGGGCTGCTCGGGCCGGTCACCATCGCGGTACGGCAGCCGTTGCCCCGGAAGCCCCCCGCCCGGGAGGACGGCGCATGAGCGACAACCGGGCGGCGTTCGAGCGCTTCTGCGACCTCTTCTATACGCAGAAGCGCGTCGCGGACGCCTTCGCACTGCTCGTCTCGGACGACTATCGGCAGCACAATCCGAACATCCCCGACGGCCCGGCCGCCGCTGTGGAGGCTCTGACGCCGAAGTTCGACGGCAGCCCGGATGCGCGCTTCGAGATCCAGCGCATCCTCGTCGACGGCGATCTCGCGATGGTGCACGTCAAGGCTTCCCGACCCGGCGCACCCGACGCCGCGGTCGCGGACATCTACCGATTCGAAGGCGGCCGGATCGTCGAGCACTGGGATGTGCTGCAGCAGGTTCCCGTGCATGTCGCCCACGACCATCCGATGTTCTGAACAGGAGAACCCATGTACCAACTCGCACCCAACATCGAACTGCTCTTCACCGAGGCCGGCGACTACCACGACCGCGTGCGCGCGGCGGCCGCCGCAGGCTTCGACGCCGTGGAGATGTGGGGCCCGACCGGCGTCGACGCACCGACGACGCCGAAGGACCTCCCCGCGCTCAAGGCCGCACTCCAGGAGACCGGCACCACGCTCACCGCCCAGCTGTCGGAACCGCGCACCCAGTTCATGATCCCGCCGTGGGACCACTCGGAGTTCTACCGCAAGCTCGACGAGGGCGTCGCGATCGCACAGGATCTCGGCTGTCCGCGCATGGTCGTGGGGAGCGGGACCGGCTTCGGCGGGTGGAAGCGGCAGGTGCAGCTCGACAAGCTGATCGAGATCTACCAGAAGGCGATCGCGCAGATCGACGGCTCGGGCATCACGCTCGCGCTGGAGCCGGTCAACATCCGCGTCGACCACCCGGGCTCGCTGCTCGACCGCACCGCCGAGGCGGTGTACGTCGCGCGCGGCGTCGGCTCCCCGTACTTCGGCGTGCTCTATGACATCTACCACTCGGCCGTCGAGGGCGAGGACATGGCGGCGGAGCTGGCCAACGCGGGCGACCTGATCGCCTACGTGCAGCTCGCCGATGCTCCGGGCCGCGGCGAGCCGGGCTCCGGCGAGCTCGACTGGGCAGAGCGCCTCGGCATCCTCCGGTCCTCCGGCTACGACGGCCCGATCGGTCTCGAGTACTACCCGACGAAGGAGTCGGCGGCTTCCGCCGCGCTCATCCGCGAGCTGGCGGTGACGGCATGAGCCGCTATCCGGAATCCGTCGACGTCGCCATCGTCGGCAGCGGTCCCGCCGGTGCCACGTACGCGCGCATCCTGAGCGAGGAGGCGCCCGGCGCCACCATCGCGCTGTTCGAGGTCGGGCCGACGGTGTCGGATCCCCCCGGCGCGCACGTCAAGAACATCGAGGACCCGGTCGCGCGAGCCGAGGCGCAGGAGCGCTCGGAGGGCCCGGGCGCAGGCGCCGACACCGTGAGCTCGCCGGGTGCGGTCACCGCGGGCCAACGCCGGGGGCGCCCCGGCACGTACCTGCTCGAGGAGGGGTATCAGGAACCGGGCGAGGACGGCATGCCCGTCGTCGCCTTCTCCAGCAATGTCGGAGGGATGGCCGCCCACTGGACCGGAGCGTGCCCGCGCCCGGGCGACAGCGAGCGCATCCCGTTCCTCCCCGACCTCGACGCCCTGCTCGACGAGGGCGACCGGCTGCTCGGCGTCACGACCGACGCGTTCGACGGAGCGCCGTTCACGGCCCTCGTTCGCGAGCGCCTTGCCGCGGTCGTGGACGACGGCCGGCCCCCGGCTCAGCGGGTGCAGCGGATGCCGCTGGCGGTCCACCGGCGTGAGGACGGCCGCCTGGTGTGGTCGGGTTCGGATGTGGTGTTCGGGGACGTGACGCGTGCCAACGAGCACTTCACCCTGTACGACGAGTCGCTGGTCACCCGGGTGCTGCTGGAGGACGGCCGTGCCGCCGGCGTGGAGGTCCGCGATCGTCGCACGGGCGAACTGCACACGGTGCGCGCGCGCTTCGTCGTCGTCGCCGCCGACGCCCTCCGCACACCGCAGGTGCTCTGGGCCAGCGGGATACGCCCCGCCGCCCTCGGCCGCATGCTCAACGACCAGACGCAGGTGGTCTACGCCACCCGCATCCGGGATGCGGCGTCCGTGGCGAAGGACGCGGCCACGCGCACCGGCACCGGCACCGGTGACGTCGGAGCCGACGAGGTGATCGACGGAGCCATCAGCGAGCGCAGTGGCGTGAGCTGGGTGCCGTACACCGACGCGGTGCCGTTCCACGGCCAGGTGATGCAGCTGGACGCCTCCCCGATCCCGCTCGCCGACGACGACCCCGTCGTGCCGGGCTCGATCGTCGGGCTCGGCCTGTTCTGCGCCAAGGACCTGCAGTGGGACGACCGGGTGGCGTTCAGCGACGACGAGCGCGACTGGTACGGGATGCCCGCGATGCGCATCCACTACACGCTCACCGACCGCGATCACGCAGTGATCGCGCGTGCCCAGGACGAGATCGTCGAGCTCGCGAAAGCGGTGGGGGACCCGATCGGCGATCGGCCGTTCACCATGCCGCTCGGAGCCTCCCTCCACTACCAGGGCAGCGTCCGGATGGGGGAGACCGACGACGGCCGCAGCGTGTGCGGGCCGGACAGCGAGGTGTGGGCGGCGCCCGGGGTGTTCGTCGCGGGCAACGGGGTCATCCCGACGGGAACGGCGTGCAACCCGACGCTGACGTCCGTGGCGCTTGCGGTGAAGGGCGCTCGCCGCATCGCGAGCGTGCTCGCGGGCGACAAAGCCTTGCTTATGCAGCAAACCGACATTAGTCTGTAGAAACGTGGAAAAAGTAGTCAAGGAGGACTCGTGATCCCCGATCGCATCATCGAGCAGGGAACGCTCAAGACCAGCGGCACGCGTGCCGCGGTCGACGTGCGCATTCCCTGGTACCGTGCACTCCCGGCGTCCTGCATCGCAGGCGCCTCGCTGTCCGTGGATGGCGTGCCCGCTCCAGCCGAGACGCTCCGCTGGGAGCTCAACGGCCGCGAGCGCACCTTCGCCGAGATGGTCGACGACACCGAGTCGTGGTGGTTCCCCCTCGACTCGGCCGTCCTCTCCGGCGACGTGCCGGTCGCCGCGGACGGCGGCGAGCACGAGGTCTCCGTGGAACTCACGCTCTACATCCCGTACATCGTGATCGGCGAGAACGAAGTGCTTCACATCGAGGAGCACGACACCAAGACCATGAAGGCGGCGACGGCATGACCGGCAACCTCGGATCCCCGATCCAGGGCGTGACGCTGTACAGCTTCACGCGCGCATTCCACGCCCGCGAGTACGACCTCGAGGGCCTCATCCGCAAGGTCGCCGCCGACGGCTACGGCCCGGGGCTGGAGATCATCGGCTTCTCCAGCTTCCGAGGGTTCCCCGCCATCGACGACGGCTACGCCGGCTGGTTCCGCGACCTGATCGCCGAGGTCGGGCTGGTTCCGACGTCGCTCGCGATCAACGCCGACATCGGCATCCACCGCGACCGGCTGCTGAACCAGGACGAGCTCATCGAGTACATGCGTCGCCAGATCGAGGCGGCCGCGAAGCTCGGCTTCCCGATCGCCCGCGTGCAGATCTCGATCACTCCCGACTCGATGGCAGCGCTGGCGCCCATCGCCGAGCAGTACGGCGTCACGCTGGCCCTGGAGGTGCACGCCGACCAGTACGCGTCGCACCCGCGCATCCTCGCGCTGCGGGATCGCTTCGAGGAGGTCGGCTCGCCGTTCCTGGGCTTCACCGCCGACTGGGGCGCGACGACCGTAGGCTTCGCGCCGTCACTGCTGGAGGCCTACCGCCGCCGGGGCGCCACGGACGAGCTGCTCGGCCAGGTCGTCGACCTCTGGAACGAGTTCTACCAGGCGGGGCCGCCGGCGGACCAGGCCGACCACGGCCAGCGCTTCGGCCGCTTCATCGGCCTCGCCGCCCAGAACGGCCGGCCCGACCTCGGCATCGACTTCGCCATCAACGGCACCGGCCTGTTCGGCCCGGCACGCGTCGACGACTGGCTGGAGATCATGCCGTGGATCAAGCACGTGCACGGCAAGTTCTTCGGCATCGACGACGCCCACGAGGAGCCGTCTGTGCCGGTGCGCGACCTCATCGCGCTGCTCGCGGAGAACGGCTACAACGGCGCGATCTCGAGCGAGTACGAGGGCTGGCACTGGAACTACTGGCAGTCGCCGTTCGAGATCATCCGCGACGAGCAGGCCGTGCAGCGGTCGGCCGCGCAGAACGCCGGCAGCCGGATGGTCACCGACGCCGCGGAGGCGCGTGTCCAGCTGTCCGAGTGGCTGCCGAGCATCGAAGGAGCGAACCGATGACCGCGAACGACAACGCCGAAGCCGGCGGCATCGCCGGCACCGGTATCGAGCTGGGCACCACCCTCTACTCCATGACGAGCGAGTTCGCGGCCGGCGTCTTCACGCCGGAGACCCTCATCGCCGCCGTCGCCGAGAACGGCATCGGGCCGGGCGTGGAGTTCAACATCGCCCAGCTCCTGCGGACCTACCCCGACGTCGACGCCGAGTTCGAGAAGCTCTGGTTCGACTCGCTGGAGAAGTACGAGCTCGAGCCCAGCGCTGTCGGCACCAACCTCGACATGGGCCGTCGCAAGGACCGTGACATGACGCCCGAGGAGGAGCACGACTTCCTCGCCCGCCAGCTGAAGACCGCGCACACGCTCGGGTTCAAGCGGGTCGTCATCCGCTCGGCCGGCCGGGAGCTGCTGCGCAGCCTCCTGCCGCTGGCGGAGAAGTACGACCAGCGGCTCGGCTACGAGATCCACGCGCCGCAGGGGCCGAACGACCCCAAGGTGCTCGGGATCCGCGAGCTGTACGAGGAGCTCGGCAGCGACCGGCTCGGCTTCACCGCCGATTTCTCCTCCACGATGCACAGCCTGTCGCCGACGCTGCTGTCGCAGCTGGCCAAGATGGGCCTCGACGAGAAGCACTTCCCGGTGATGGACGAGATCTGGCACGAGCCGACGCCCATGCACGTGCGCAATCAGAAGTTCGAGGACTACCTCACCGGCGAAGGCGTGGACCCTGCTCGATTCGGTCCATTCACCCGGCTCGCGTTCAACATGCACGGCCTGGTGCCGCCGGAGGAGTGGCTCGACATCATGCCGCAGATCTTCCACGTGCACGCGAAGTTCTATGACATCGACGCGGAGGGCCAGGAGCCCGCGATGGACATCCCGCGCATCGTCCGCCAGTTCGTCGAGGGCGGCTACCGCGGGTACCTCTCCAGCGAGTGGGAGGGCCACGCCTTCTCCGACCTGGGGGAGGCCGATCCGATCGACCTCGTCAAGAAGCAGCACGCGCTCATGCGCCGCACCATCGAAGACGCCGTCGCCGGCGTCCCCGCCTGATCGAGGAGCACACACCATGTCAGACACCATCGCCGAGCCCACCGCCGCCCTCCGGGAGGAGCTGGCTGCGCTGCGCGAGGAGCTCGCCCAGACCCGTTCCCTCGCCCGCCGTGCGGCTGATCGCGGGGACATCGAGAACCTGTTCAGCCGCTACATGTACCTCCACAACGCGTTCCAGGACGAGCGGATCATCCCGCTCTGGGTGAAGGAGGGCACAGAGGGCATCCGCGCCCGCTACACGAACGCCGGCCAATACACCACGTGGGAGAGCGTCACCCGGTACCACCGCGACCGCCCGTCGCCCGTCGGCAAGCTGATCCTGCACGCGACCACCACCCCGGTGATCGAGGTGGCCGGCGACGGCGAGACCGCGAAGGGCGTGTGGCTGATGGCGGGCACCGAGTCGGGTCTCACCGATCCCGAGGTCGCCAAGAACAGCCCCGACTACATGTACTCACCCGGAGAGGTGCAGGGCAAGAAGGTCTGGGCGCACTGGGTCTGGTGCAAGTACGCCATCGACTTCCTGCGTCAGGACGGCGAGTGGAAGATCTGGAAGTTCCGCTGCTACGAGCTGGCCCGGGCGCCGTTCGAGGAGAACTGGGTGAGCTTCGGCGAGAAGAACCAGGACGCCTTCGACCTCGACCTGATGTACTTCGGCGACGACGGCAAGCCCGTGTTCATGCCGCCGGCGGACGAGCCGGTGCCGAGCGAGAACCACCCGTACAGCCCGTCGACTGTGCAGAAGCTCGAGCCCGAGCCTCCTGTGCCGCACGACACGTTCGCCGACACGTTCAAGTAAGGGATTCGGATCATGGCAACCCACAATTCGCTCTTCGCCGAGCAGGACGTCCGGCGCACCGCCGACGGCATCGCCGTCTCGGTGCAGCTGCCCTGGTACCGCAGCCTCTGGCTGTCCGCCGTCGACGACGTCGCGGCGAGCGTCAACGGGGTCCCGATCCCGCGCGACGAGCTCCGCTTCGAGCTGAACGGTCGCAGCTACCGCATCGAGGAGCTGCCTGAGCAGTCCGAGACGCTGTGGTTCGTCGCCGACCGGCCCGACGTCGTGATCCCGCTGGGCCACGCGCCGGAAGCGGGCGAGAAGCTCACCGTGGAGGTCGTGCTCACCATGCGCCTGCTCTACATGCAGATCATGCCTGGCGTCGACGGCGGCCCCGGCCGTTACGTGACCAACCGCGTCCCCGTCGAGCGGGAGCTGGTGCTGGCATGACCCTGCGGGTGGCGATGATCGGCTACGGGTTCATGGGGTCGGCCCACTCGGTGGGCTGGCGCCAAGCACCGGCCATGTTCTCTCTGCCCGAAAAGGTGGAAATGGCCGTCGTCGTCGGACGGAACGCGGATGCTGTCGCCCGGGCCGCCGAGCAGTGGGGCTGGGCCGAATCGGCGACCGACTGGCGGGAGGTGATCGCCCGTGACGACATCGACCTGGTCGACATCGTCACTCCCGGCGACTCCCACGCCGAGATCGCGATCGCCGCTCTGGAGGCGGGCAAGCATGTGCTCTGCGAGAAGCCCCTCGCCAACTCCGTCGCGGAGGCCGAGGCGATGGCGGAGGCCGCCGCCCGTGCTGCCGAGCGCGGGGTCGTCGCCATGGTGGGCTTCACCTACCGCCGGGTGCCGGCGGTCACGCTGCTCCGCGACCTGATCGCACAGGGCACGATCGGCGAGGTGCAGCAGGTCCGCGCCGCCTACCGGCAGGACTGGCTGGTCGACCCCCAGATGCCGCTGGCCTGGCGGCTCCAGAAGGAGCACGCCGGCTCCGGAGCGCTCGGGGACATCGGCGCCCACATCCTGGACATGACCCAGTTCGTCACCGGTCAGACGGTCGACGCGGTGACCGGTGTGCTCGACACGATCGTGAAGCAGCGACCGCTGCAGGCGACGGGATCCGGACTCTCGGGCAGCGCAGGCGAGGGCTACGGCGAGGTCACGGTCGACGACGTCGCGATCTTCACGGGCCGGCTGTCCGGCGGTGCGCTGGCCTCGTTCGAGGCCACCCGGTTCGCGACCGGGCGCAAGAACGCGCTCTCGATCGAGGTCTCGGGCACCGCGGGCGCGTTGCGCTTCGACCTGGAGGACCTCAACGCGCTGCAGTTCTACGACCGCACCGCGCCGGAAGAACTTCAGGGCTTCGCGAAGATCCTCGTCACCGAGCCGACGCATCCCTACGTCTCCGCCTGGTGGCCCGCCGGCCACTTGCTCGGCTACGAGCACGGCTTCAGTCACCAGGTCGTCGATCTCGTGACCGCCATCGCCGAAGGCACCCATCCGCATCCCACCTTCGCCGAGGGCCTGAGCGTGCAGCGCGCGCTCGCCGCCGTCGAGGAGAGCTCGGCGAACGATTCCGCCTGGGTCCGCGTCGCCGTGAGCGACCCGGTTTCCGCATACTGAAGGTCTCCGCAGACTGAATCCGCACACGGAAGAGGAGTCAACGATGACGCGACCGATCACCCTGTTCACCGGCCAGTGGGCCGACCTGCCCTTCGAGGAGGTGGCGCGGCTCGCCGGGGAGTGGGGCTACGACGGCCTCGAGATCGCTTGCTGGGGCGACCACCTCGATGTGTCCCGGTGGGATGACGCGGAGTACGTGCAGTCGCGCCGCGACATCCTCGAGCGCAACGGCCTGACGGTGTGGACGATCTCCAACCACCTCGCCGGCCAGGCCGTCTGCGACGACCCGATCGATCAGCGCCATCGCGACATCCTGAACGATCGGGTGTGGGGTGACGGCGACCCGGAAGGGGTGCGGCAGCGCGCCGCCGAGGAGCTGAAGCTGACCGCCCGGATGGCCGCAGCACTGGGCGTGAAGACGGTGACCGGCTTCACCGGCTCGTCGATCTGGAAGGCCGTTGCCATGTTCCCGCCCGCCTCCGACGAGTGGATCGCCGCGGGCTACCAGGACTTCGCCGACCGCTTCCACCCGATCCTCGACGTCTTCGAGGAGGTCGGTGTGCGGTTCGCGCTGGAGGTGCACCCCTCCGAGATCGCGTACGACTACTGGACCGCGAAGGCCACGCTGGAAGCGATCGGCCATCGTAAGAGCTTCGGCATCAATTTCGACCCGTCGCACTTCATGTGGCAGCAGCTGGACCCGGTGGCGTTCGTCCTCGACTTCGCCGACCACATCTTCCACGTGCACGTGAAGGAGTCGATCACCAACCTCGACGGCCGCAATGGCGTGCTCGGCTCGCACCTGCCGTGGGCGAACCCGCGACGCGGCTGGACCTTCGTCTCCACCGCGCACGGCGAGGTGCCGTGGGAGGCGATCTTCCGGGCGCTGAACTTCATCGGCTACACCGGCCCGACCTCCGTCGAGTGGGAGGACGCCGGGATGGACCGCCTCCAGGGCGCGCCGGAGGCCATCGCCTTCGTGCGCGAACTCAACTCGATCACCCCGCCCGACGCCGCGTTCGACGCCGCGTTCTCTACCAAAGCAGACTGATGCCCGATCCACTGGATGTGCTCATCCTGTCGGGCCACATGACCCGCGAACATGACAACGAGCACCGCAGCTTCCGCCTGCACAACCAGTGGATCACGACCCTGCTGGAGGACACCGGCCGGTTCCGGGTGCGGGTGGTGGAGGACCCGCGGGGGCTCGGGCCTCGGATCATCGACAAGTACGACGTGGTGATCGTCGTCTTCGAGGGCCGGGACGGCTACCACGAGAAGGCGACCGGCTTCGGCGCAGAGACGGATGCGGCTCTGCTGAAGTTCGTCCACGACGACGGTAAGGGGATCGTCTGGTTCCACGGCTCGGCCGCGCAGGAGGACGACTGGGGCTATCCGGACGAGTACAACGTCATGCGCGGTTCCCGGCTGACGGTGGCAGGAGGGCTCCGGCCCCGGCCATGGGGCGAAGCGCAACTGGACACCGTCGAGCCGCGGCACCCGATCACGGAGGGCATCAGCGCGCGCTGGACGGTGACGGGCGACGACATCCTCACCGGCGTGGAGATCCTGGATGGAGCCCAGGTGCTGCTCACGACCTTCGACGACCTGGAGTCGTACGAGAACGCGCCGGTCTGGCCCATGTCACACTACCCGGTCGCGATCTCGCCGGAGGGCGTCGCGGCGCTCCCCGGGATGAACACCGACCAGCCGATCGCGTGGATCAACGAATACGGAGCGGGCCGATCGTTCACCATCACCATCGGCCACGACATCGACACGTTCCGCCGCATCGAGTTCATCCGGATGTTCCCGCGCGGCGTCGAGTGGGCCGCCACCGGTGAGGTCGGGCTCAGCGGTCCCGACCGTCGCGGCGAGCGCCGGTTCCTGCCCTGGCCGTATTACAACCGCGAGGGCTGAAGGGCGGCCCCGACCAGGGACAGGTGCGCACGCGTCTGTTCCGTGGGGCTGGCGTCGAGCCACTCGTGCCCTCCCCACTCGCTGCACAGCGTGCCGGCGAAGCCGGGTGCGGCCCCACGCAGTAGGGCGCCGAGGTCGCGGAGCGGCTGCGAGACACGGTCGTCGGCGTCGTCGAGGTCCCAGAACTTGAGGTGGAACGCGCCGACCAAGGGCAGGATGCCGTGTACGGCGTCGACCGGCGACCGGCCGAACCGCACGAGCAGGTTCATGTAGAGAGCGTGGGCGGAGGGAGGCACCGCACCCGAGCGGAGGTGGGTCACCACCGCTTCCATCGTCTCCGGCTCCAGCCAGGCATCCGTCAGCCGCTGCAGCAGCGGCTCCGGGATGCTCGGCGCCAGCGCCGCGAGATACGCCACCGGCAGCGCCGGCATGAACATGCTGGTGTCGACGAGCAGCCGGATCCGCGAGTCGTCGAGAGTTGCGATGTCGTCGATGGCGCGCGCGACCGGCGGCATGTCGGGCGTCTGCTGGCCCTGCAGCTCCTCGTAGAGGGTCAGGTCCAGGTCGTGCAGCACGGGCTGCAGTCTGCGCAGCAGCGCGGGTCCGGCCTGCCCGATCGGCAGCCGCACGCCCGCTGCGCCGAGATCGTGTGCCGTGCGCAACTGCGGCAGGAGGAATTCGAGCCGCTCGTCGTCGTCACGCCTACGCGTGGGGCTCAGCCAGTCATCGAGGCTCGCTCCGACGACGCTGACCCGGCCTCCAGCGGCTTCGAGCCGCTCGCGCAGCTCCGCTGCCTCCGCCGTGGAGGTGGACGGGAACGATCGCCACAGCTGCCCGGGCTCGAGCTCGACGACGGTCGACACTCCTGAGGTCACGATCCCGACCGCTATGTCGGTCGACGGGCGCTCGGCGCGGATCACCTCCGGCGTCCAGTTGAAAGCGCTTGCCGCGAGGGTCCATGGCGTCGCGCCGACAACCTCCACCCGTCGCTCGCCTTCGAAGTCGAGCTCCAGCGGTGCGCCCTGTCCGCCCGGCAGATACGGGATCAGCAACCGGAAGGACGCACGGATCGTGTGCACCCCGGACGCGAGCGGGCGGCGGACGCGCAGCGTGAGCCGGTCCTGCACGAACCACCAGCCGTCGCCGCCCGGCACCTCGACGGAGCACTCGTCACCGTCGAGGTGGACCCGCACTCCCGAAACGCTCGACAGCGGCAGGGATCGGATCCACGGCAAGCGCAGACGGACGTCGAACCCGTCGGCGGTGGCGACCAGGGCGTCGTCGCCCAGGAACGGGATCATGCCGCCGCCGCTTTGATCCCCTCGATGCTCGGGCGCCCGTCCGCGAACCACCGGGGGAAGGTCACCTCGAACAGTTCCTCGATCGCCAGTTCGGCGCCGCCTCGCAGCGGCTCCCGCTCGTCGCCGACCGACCGCACGATCGACAGGTCGCGGGTCGCGAGCGGCAGCGAGAGCTCGTAGACGCGCTGACGCACCTCCGCCAGGAAGAGCTCGCCGGCTGCCGACAGAGCGCCGCCGACCACGATCACGCCCGGATTGAACATGTTCACGAGTGCGGCGATCGACTCTCCGATCAGCCGGGCCGAGCGCTGCACGAGCGAGATGGCGAGCGCGTCCCCGTCCTGGGCGGCGATGGACACGGACTCCGGGGTGATCGGCTCCCCGCGGGCGACCACGTTCGCGAGAACGCCGGTGGCGCCCTCCTGGAGCGCCCGCTCGGCATCCCGCACGATGGCCCAGCCGGATGCCTCCGCCTCCAGGCAGCCCAGCTTGCCGCACCGGCACGGCGTCGTCGAGTCGCGGACCCTGACGTGCCCGATGTCACCGGCGGCCCCGTTGACGCCGCGGTGGATGCGGCCGCGAGAGAGGAGGCCGGCGCCGATGCCGCTGCCGACCTTGCAGTAGATCAGGTCGACGTTGTCGTCGCGGCGATGAGCTCTCTCGGTGAGCGCCAGCAAGTTGACGTCGTTGTCCACCCAGACCGGCGCGTCGAAGCGCTGCTCGAAGCGGCGGCGCACGTCGAAGCCGTTCCAGCCGGGCATGATGGGCGGCGCCACCGGGGACCCCGTCTCGAAGTCGACGGGACCTGGAACACCGACCGCGACCGCCCACGCGGGGCGTTCCGGGTGGGATGCGAGGAGCTCGTCGAGCATCCCGAGGGCGGTGTCGATCGTCTCGGCGGGTCCACGGCCGATGTCCCACGCGCGGTGTCCCTCTGCGATGACCTCGCCATCGAGGGTGGCGAGGCCCACCCGGATGTGGAGGGCGCCGAGCGCGCAGACGACGATCATGGCCTGGTCGGCGCGGAAGCGGAGCGTTCGCGGCGCGCGGCCGCCGGAGGAGGGGCCGTACTCGCCGTCCTCCAGGAAGCCCATCTCGATCGCGGCCTCGACGCGCTGGGCGACGACACCACGGCCGAGCCCTGTGAGCCTGCCGATCTCGGGTCGCGTGTCGGCCTCGCCCGTGCGGACGAGATTTATCACGCGCAGGAGGCTCATGGCTTCGTCGGTCTGAGCGCCGAACCTGAGTGCGGAATCCCTAGCCATGCTTGATTCTGACACAACGACGGTGTCAAAAAGGCAAAACGGAGGCTACTTGCGTCGAAGTCGCTGAATCTTGCGCCGCTGTGAGACGGAAGAAAGAACGATGCCGACCAAGGAAATCAGTCTCATTGATCCCCGGCATAGCCGATACGCGGTTCCCTGATCCGGACGCTGCCTTGAAAGTAGAGACCGGGCATCACATTCGGCCCGTCTGGAAAGGATCAAGGATGATCAAGCTTCTCTCCCACTTGTCTTACGTGGAGATCACGTCCCCGGATGTCGAGGCGTCCGTGAAGTTCTACGAGGAACAGGTCGGTCTGACCGTCGTGGATCGCGTCGACGGAGCCGTGTACCTCCGCTGCTGGGGCGACTACTACGCGTACTCGGTCGTCGTCTCGCCCGGCACCGAGCCGACGCTCGCGACCATGGCCTGGCGCACGTCGAGCGCCGAGGCGCTCGAGGAGGCCGCCAAGCGCATCGAAGCCGCCGGCATCGAGGGCGAATGGCTCGACGATGTGCCCGCCATCGGCCGCGCCTACCGCTTCACCGGTCCCTGGGGCCACTCGATGACCCTGCACTGGGACGTCACCCGCCACCAGGCCCCCGGTCATGTCGCGTCCATCTACCCGGATCGTCCGGAGAAGCGCAGCAAGGTCGCGGGCGCCCCGCGCCAGCTCGACCACGTCACGATCGCGACCAGCGACGTCGACGGGTTCGCCGCTTGGTACAACGAGGTGCTCGGCTTCCGCATCATGGCCCGGACGGTGCTCGATGAGGCGCCCATCTCGGTCTTCTCGGTGCTCACCACGAACGAGAAGTCACACGACCTCGGCGTCGTCCTCGACGGCTCGACGCGCGCCGGACGCGTCAACCACTACGCGTTCTGGGTCGACACCTACGAAGAGCTGCTCATCGCGGCCGACACCCTGCTGGAGGACGGCGTCCCGATCGAGTACGGCCCCTCCATCCACGGGATCGGCGAGCAGACGTTCCTCTACTACCGGGAGCCCTCGTCGCTGCGCATCGAGCTGAACACCGGCGGATACCGGAACTACGTGCCCGACTGGCAGCCCAACACGTGGAAGCCGTCGCTCGGGTCGAACAACTTCTACCGCAACGGCGCCATGCCGATGTCGATGACCGAGTCGTTCCCGGCCGCCGACGGACCGAGCGCGACCGAGGAGGGCGTGCCCGACGAGATCAAGGAGGCGCTGCTCAACCCGTACGCCGTCCAGGGTCGCGGCTGACGATGACGGCACCGAGCGAGGACCCGGCGGACCTGAACCGCCAGGATCCGGAAGCCGAAATCGCTGCGCGGGCGGAGGCGTACCGCAACTGGGGCCGGTGGGGCGAGGATGACGTGCTCGGCACGCTCAACCTCATCGACACCGCCAAGCGGACGGAGGCCGCCGCCCTCGTCCGCGAGGGGTCGGCGATCTCCCTGGCGCAGTCCTTCGACATGAACGGCCCGCAGAAGGGATGGCGCCGGCGCACCAATCCGGTCCACACCATGCTCGACACCGGCACGGATGCGGAGCGCGGCACCCAGGGCTTCCCGCACGGGCTCGGTGGCGCCGACGACGTGATCGCGATGCCGCTGCAGTGTTCGACGCAATGGGACGGGCTGGGTCACATCTTCGACCACGGCTACGCCTGGAACGGTCGGCGAGCGGGAGACGTCGTCACGAGCGACGGCGACCTGGTCACCGGCATCGAGCACGCGGCCTCCGCGATCGTCTCGCGCGGGGTGCTGCTCGACCTCGGGCGGCACCTGCGGCCCGAGTCCGGTGAGCTGGAGGACGGTTACGCGATCACGGCCGCCGACCTCCGCTCGTGTGTGGATGCGCAGGGCGCGACGAGCGCGGTGGGCACCGGCGACATCGTCCTCGTGCGCACCGGCCAGCTCGCTCGTGTGCGCCGCGCCGGCTGGGGAGAGTACGCCGGAGGACCGGCCCCCGGCCTCTCGCTGACCACCGCCGGCTGGCTGCACGACACCGGGATCGCCGCGATCGCGACCGACACCTGGGGCTTCGAGGTGCGGCCGAACGAGTTCGACGTACCGGCGTTCCAGCCGCTGCACCAGGTCGTCATCCCGAACATCGGGCTCACCATCGGCGAGATGTGGGACCTGGAGGAGCTCGCGTCCGAGTGCGCCAGGCTCGGGAGATACGATTTCCTCCTCTCGGCCCCGCCGCTGCCGATCACGGCGGCCGTCGGGTCGCCGATCAACCCCATCGCGCTGCTGTAGCGGGGTCTCCGCCCAGCGGAGCATCCGGAAGCACAGCAGAGCATCCAGAAGAACAGAGAGGTTCTTTTATGACCGCCGTCACGAAGGTCGCGATCGCCGGAAGCGGCGTCGCAGGGCTTGCCACCGCCATCCAGCTTGCCAAGGCCGGTGTCGAGGTCGACGTCTTCGAGTCGAAACCCGAGCTGAGCGCGCTCGGCTCGGGCATCACCCTGCAGGGGAACGCGCTGCGCGCGTTCGCCGCGCTCGGCGTCTGGGACGACGTGCAGGCGAAGGGCTACTTCTTCGAGGGGCTGACGCTTCGGGCGCCGGGTCCGGACGCGCCGGTCGTCGCCGACCTGCCTGAGGTGAAAACGGGCGGTCCCGACTTCCCAGCGACCGGCGGCATGTACCGCCCGGACCTCGCGCGCATCCTGCTCGACCACGCGGTCGCAGCGGGCGCGAACGTCCGGTTCGGCACGAAGGTCACCGGCGTCGCGGAGACCGCCGACGGTGTCGCGGTGGAGGTCGACGGCTCGCCTGCGGGCACCTACGACCTCCTGGTCGGCGCCGACGGGCTCAACTCGGTCGTCCGGGAGCTGATCGGCATCACGACCAAGCCGCAGCCGACCGGCATGGGCATCTGGCGGTCGTTCGTCTCGCGCCCGGCCTCGGTCGAGCACAGCGAGCTGTACTACGGCGGGCCGGTGTACATCGCGGGCTACACGCCCACCGGAGAGGACACGATGTACGCGTTCCTCGTCGAGCCGGCGCAGGAACGCGTCGGACTCACCGACGAGGAGGCGGTCGCCCTCATGCTCGCGGAGTCGCAGGCCTACGGCGGTCCGTGGAACGACATCCGCGCCGACCTGCAGGCGGGCGCGAAGGTCAACTACACCTGGTTCACGCAGCACATCGTGCCTGCCCCGTGGAACCGCGGGCACTCAGTGGTGATCGGCGACGCCGCGCACACCTGCCCGCCCACGATCGCGCAGGGCGCGGCGCAGGCGCTGGAGGATGCGGTCGTGCTGACCGAGCTGCTGCTCGCGAGGGACACCGTGGACGACGCCCTCTGGGACGAGTTCCACGCCCGTCGCCTCCCGCGCGCACAGGCCGTGGTCGACGCCTCCGTGCAGCTCGGCCAATGGCAGATCGACCACGACAGGGAGGCCGACGCCGCCGGGCTCATCTTCGGCATCTCGCACAGGATGGCGGAGCCGGCATGAGGATCGCACGCTGGGCGGCCGATGGCGTTGCCGGCGAGGGCTTCGTGATCGGGGATCGTGTGGTCCCGTTCCCGGATTCCCGGACCGTGAGCGATGTCCTCACGCGAGGACTGTCGGAAGCGCACGCCCTGTTCGCCCGCGTGAGTGACTCTCACGGGACCGCGCTCGCCGACGTCCGGCTGCTTGCGCCGCTCGTCCCCGCATCGATCCGCGATTTCGTCGCCTTCGAGGAGCACGTGGAGGGCGTCAGCGCCTCGGTGGACGGCAAAAGCGAGGTCGTGCCCGAGTGGTACCAGGCGCCGACCTTCTACTTCACCAACCCGCACACGGTGCTCGGTCCCGGCGAGCATTTGCGGCCCCCCGTCAGCGCACGGCTCGACTTCGAACTGGAGGTTGCGGCGGTCATCGGCGGCGCATCCGGTGTCGACGGCGCGAACCTGACCGCCGACGACGCAGCCGGGGTGATCTTCGGCTACACGATCATGAACGACTGGTCGGCCCGCGACCTGCAGTCGCGCGAGATGAAGGTGCGGCTCGGGCCCGCCAAGGGCAAGGACTTCGGGATGAGCCTGGGGCCTTGGATCGTGACCGCCGACGAGTTCGAGCCGTACCTCGACGACGACGGCTTCCTCGCGATCCGCGCCGAGGTGTACGTCAACGACGAGCGCATCGGGCATGACCTCGTCTCGAACATGGGCTGGCCGTTCCCGGAGCTGGTCGCCTACGCCTCGCGCAACTCGCGCGTCGTTCCCGGCGATGTGCTCGGCTCCGGAACGACAGGAAACGGCGGCTGCCTGGCCGAGTTGTGGGGCCGCCGCGGGGAGCTCACTCCGCCTCCGCTGACCGACGGCGACACGGTGCGGATGGTGGTGGAGGGCATCGGCGAGCTGGTGGGACCTGTCGGCGCGGCCGTCCCAGCGCCCGAGCTACCCGCAGCGCGGGAACGTTCGCGACACCGCAGCCGCGAGGAGCAGGTCGCGCGATGAGCTCCACCTTCCTCGACGCGTTCGCCCGGCTCGACGGCACGACCATCGTCGTCACCGGCGCCGCTCGCGGTCAGGGCGCTGCCGAGGCGCGGATGCTCGCGGAGCTCGGCGCCCGGGTGATCGCGACCGATGTCGTCGAGCCCGACGGTGCGCTGGACGACCGCATCGCTTTCCGCCACCTCGACGTAACGGACGAGGAAGCGTGGGCACAACTCGCCGCGGAGCTCGCCAGAACCCTGCGTGGGACCCCGCTCCGGGGCCTGATCAACAACGCCGGGGTCACGCACCGCGCCGGGATCGGCCAGACCGAACGCGCCGACTGGGACCGGGTGCTCGCGGTCAACCTGACCGGTCCGATGCTCGGGATGCGCGCCCTCGCGCCGCTCATGGGCGACGGCTCGTCGATCGTGAACGTCGGCTCGGTCGCCGGACTCACCGGTCACTACACGGCCGCGTATACGGCCTCCAAGTGGGGTCTCCGGGGGCTGTCCCGCGTCGCGGCGACGGAGTACGGCCCGCGCGGCATCCGGGTGAACACCATCCATCCCGGCTTCATCGAGACCGACATGACCGCCAACGCTCCGGAGGCGATGCGGGAGGCGCAGCTCGAGCTGACGCCGCTCGGACGTCTCGGGGAGGCCGACGACGTCGCCGGCCTCGCCGTCTTCCTGATCTCGGACGCGTCCCGCTACCTCTCCGGCGCCGACCTCCCGGTCGATGGAGGATTCGCCTCCTCCGCCGGGGCCAAATACCTCGCCGACCGCATCGCGGCCGGCGTGCAGCACGTTTCGCAGTAAGTAAGGAGCCCCTCGTGTTCATGTACTTCCCGACCAATTACGTCTGGAGCCTGGCCGTCGTCGCCACCCTCAACAACGGCGGCTTCATCGACGAGGTCGACCGGGCGTGCAAGCCGGTGCTGCTCGCGTCGCAGAACGGCGACGACGCCGGCACCGCCGAGCTGTACGCCTCGTGGGAGGCCGTCGCCGACCGCCTGGTGGCGAAGGCGCAGGCCGATGAGGCCGCGGGTCGCCGGATCGGCGCGGGGGAGACGTACTACCGGGCGTCGCTGTACACCTCCCAGGCCGAGCGCCTGCAGTCGCCGCGGTGGGAGGGACGCAACGCCGCCTACCAGAAGTCGATCGACCTGCTGCTGAAGCACGTGGAACTCAGCGACATCCCGCTCACGCGGGTGGAGGTGCCCTACGGCGACTCGTCGCTGCCCGGCTACTTCTACCGCGCTCCCGGCGACGGGCCGCATCCCGTCATCATCCAGTGGAACGGCCTCGACTCCACCAAGGAGATGATGTTCTACTCCGGGTTCCCGAAGATGCTGGCCGAGCGCGGCATCTCGACCCTCATGATCGACACTCCGGGTTCGGGGGAGGCGCTGCGGCTGCGGGGCCTGACGGCACGCTACGACACGGAGGTATGGGCGGCGGCGATCATCGACTGGATCGAGGCGAACGCGCAGGAGCTCGGCGCCGACCCCGAACAGATCGGTATCGTCGGCTGGTCGCTCGGCGGCTACTACGCCCCGCGGGCGGCGGCCTTCGAGAAGCGCCTCGCGCTCACAGTGGCCTGGGGGGCCAACCACAACTGGGCGGCGGTGCAGGAGGCGCGGCGCAACCGTGAGGGCGAGAACCCCGTGCCGCACTACTGGGACCATGTGTTCTGGGTGTGGGGCGTGCACGACATGGACGAGTTCATCGAGAAGACCAGCGGGATGCACCTGAACGGGGTGGCCGAGAAGATCACCGTCCCGCTGCTCATCACGCACGGCGCGGGCGATCGGCAGATCCCCGTCCGCTATGCCCACGAGACGTACGAGCAGGCGGTCAACAGCCCTCGGCGCGAGCTGCGGATCTTCGACGATCCGGAGGGCGGCACCGAGCACATCTCGATCGACAACATGCCGTACGTCGCGGGGATCATCGCCGACTGGGTCGCGGAGACCTTCGCCGCCCTCGAGCCGTCGGCCGCCGGCGGGGCGCCCGCCGTCGCCGCCGACGCCCGCTGACCGGAACCGGAGAACCATGCGCACCCAGGTCGCCATCATCGGGGCGGGCCCCGCGGGGCTCCTCCTCGGCCACATCCTGCAACGAGCCGGCATCGGCTTCGTCATCCTGGAGCAGAAGAGCCGCGAGTACGTGCTCGGCCGCATCCGGGCGGGAGTGCTGGAGCAGGGGTCGGTCGACATCCTGCGCGACCTCGGGCTCGACTCCGACCTGGATGCGCGCGGGCTCACCCACCACGGCATCTACCTGCAGTACGAGGGGCAGCGCCGCCACCTCGACTTCGTCGACCTGGTCGGGCGCACGGTCACGGTGTACGGGCAGCAGGCGCTGGTGAGGCACCTGCTGGCCGAGCACGACCGGCTCGGCTCCGATGTCCGCTTCGAGGTCGAGGGCGTCGCGCCGCACGGCATCGACTCGGGCGCCCCGTACGTGACCACGGCCGACGGCGAACGGATCGACTGCGACTTCATCGTGGGCGCCGACGGCTACCACGGGGTGTGCCGGCCGGCCATCCCGGGCGTGACGGCACTCGAGCGGGATTACCCGTACGCCTGGCTCGGCATCCTCGCCGACGTGGCGCCGTCCACGGACGACCTGATCTACGCACTCCACCCGGAGGGCTTCGCTATGCACTCGATGCGCTCGCTCGAGGTCTCCCGGCTGTACCTCCAGGTCGATCCGTCCGAGTCGATCGACGAGTGGCCCGACGACCGGATCTGGGAGCAGCTGCAGACCCGGCTCGGCGTCGACGGCTGGACGCTGCACGAGGGCACGATCACCGAGAAGTCCATCACCCCGATGCGCAGCTTCGTTGCGTCGACCCTGGAGCACGGCCGGCTCTTCCTGGTCGGCGACGCCGGGCACATCGTGCCGCCCACCGGTGCCAAAGGGCTCAACTCGGCGATCGCCGACGTCGCGCTGCTCGGCCGCTCGCTCGCCGCGCGCTATGGCGGCGACGACTCCCCGCTCACCCGCTACAGCGCGTCGGCGCTGGCGCGGCAGTGGAAGGTGCAGCAGTTTTCCCAGTGGATGACCGAGATGCTGCACGTGCACCGCGAGATCGCCGACGAGTCGACCCGCGCCTTCCGCTACCGCAGTCAGGTCGGTCAGCTCGAGTACACGACCGGGTCTCGGCACGCGCAGGCGGCGCTCGCCGAGCAGTACGCCGGCCTTCCCTTCTGAGGAGGAACGATGACCGAACTCAGCCAGCAGCAGATCAGCGCCGAGATCGCGGAGGTGCAGGCGGCGGCGCACGCCGCAGCCACCGCGGCCGCACCGCTCCCGATCCACCCGCTGCGCGACTTCGCGCCCTATCGCAGCTCGACCCTCCGGCATCCCACCCACGAGCTGGTGCGCGCCGACCCGGAGGAGATCGAGCTCGTCTCGCCCGCGTTCGGGCATTCGGACGTGACGCCGGAGGAGAGCGACCTGACCATCCAGCACAGCGGCGAACCGCTGGGCGAACGGATCATCGTGGCCGGCCGGGTGCTCGACGGCGAGGGCCGCCCGGTGCGCGGGCAACTCATCGAGGTGTGGCAGGCGAACTCGTCGGGCCGGTACGTGCACAAGCGCGACCAGCACCCCGCGCCGCTCGACCCGAACTTCACCGGCGTCGGCCGGGCGATCACCGGCGACGACGGCTCGTACCGGTTCGTGACCATCAAGCCGGGGCCCTACCCCTGGAAGAACCACTGCAATGCCTGGCGGCCGGCGCACATCCACTTCTCGCTGTTCGGCTCGCAGTTCACCCAGCGGCTGATCACGCAGATGTACTTCCCGACCGACCCGCTGTTCGCGCTCGACCCGATCTACCAGTCCATCGTCGATCCGGCGGCGCGCGATCGGCTCAAGGCGAGCTACGATCACGACCTCAGCGTGCCGGAGTGGGCGATGGGATACCGCTGGGACATCGTGCTCACCGGCGCCAAGGCGACGTGGATGGAGCCGGAGGAGGGCGAACATGCCTGAGGCCGAGTACCTGCAGACGCCGTCGCAGACCGTCGGGCCGTTCTTCGGCTACGCGCTGCCGTACGAGGGCGATTCCGAGGTGACGCCTCGGGCGGACCCGGAGTCGATCCGGCTGCACGGCACCGTGTACGACGGCGCCGGCGTACCGGTGCCGGACGCGATCCTCGAGATCTGGGGCCCGGATGCGTCGGGCGCCGTGATCGCCGAGCGGGGCAGCCTCCACCGCGACGGCTACACCGTGACGGGCTTCGGCCGCGCCGCCGTCGACCGAGCAGGGCACTACACGTTCACGACCGTCCGGCCGGGTGCGACCGCCGACGGTCGCGCGCCGTATCTCCTCGTGACCGTGTTCGCCCGCGGGCTGCTGCACCACCTGTTCACGCGCGCGTACTTCTCGGCCGACGATCCCTTTCTCGCGACCGTGCCCGAGGACCGCCGCGGCACTCTCGTTGTGGAGCAGGATGGGGAGCGCAGCTACCGGTTCGACATCCGGCTGCAGGGGGAGGGCGAGACGGTGTTCCTCGACTTCATGGGGGACGGACGTGGCTGACGCGTTCGACTGGGGGCTGCTCGAACCAGCGGCCACCGACGGCATGGCCGCCTCGGACGACCGGGTGCTGGACGCGATGGTCGCGTTCGAGAGCGCGCACCTGGAGGTCTGGAGCGAACTGCTCGGCGTCGCAGTGCGGACGACCCTCGACCCGTCGCGCATCGACAAGGATGAGCTGCTCACCGCGACCCGACTGGCCGGCGTCCCCGTCGTGGGCCTGGTGCAGGCGCTGCGTGCCCAGGTCTGGAAGTCCAGCGGACTCGTGCACCAAGGGCTGACCAGTCAAGACGTCGTGGACAGCGCGCTCATGATGGTGTCGCGCGAGGCGCTGGGCAGCGCGCGCGGGAGTCTGGCCGCAGCGGCGCAGACCCTCGGGGAGCTGTCTCGCGAGCACGCGCGCACGCCCCTGATGGCGCGGACGCTGATGCAGGATGCCGAGCCCAGCACCCTGGGAGCCGTGTTCGCCTCCTGGCTCGACGGGGTCGTCTCGGCGATGGAGGCGGTCGACGCGACCGCGTTCCCGGTGCAGGTCGGCGGTGCCGTCGGGACCGGTGAGGCGTTCCCGCGCATCTCCGGGCGCCCCGACGCGGTCTCTGTCCTGCGCTCGCAGCTCGCCGCACGTCTCGCGCTGGCCGACCCCGGGCGGTCCTGGCACACGGAACGGACACCCGTGCTCGCGGTGGTGGATGCGGCCGCGCGCGTGTGCGCCGCGGCCGGACGGATCGGCCGCGACCTGGCGCTGCTCGCGCGCGACGGTGTCGTGAAGCCGCTGCAGGGAGGAGCGTCCTCGGCGATGCCGCACAAGCGCAATCCTGTCGACGCCGTCATCCTGACGGCCAATGGGATCCGCGTCGGCGGCATGGTCTCGACCGTGCACATCGCGGCGCTCAGCTATGACGCCCGTCCTGCGGGCGAATGGCACGCGGAGTGGCAGGACTGGCGCGGGACCCTCCGGCTGGTCGAGGAGAGCGCGGCCGTTCTGGCCCACGCCGTCTCCCACGCGCGCATCGACCGCCCGGCCGCTGCGGGCGTCGCGGCCCCGTCGTCGGCGATCGATGCCGCCGTCGTGGCCGTCGAGGCCGCGATCGCCCGTTTCGAGAGGATCACGACCCCATGACGGAGCTCCGACTTCGGGGTGCGATGACCCCTGCGGCACCCTCGGCGGCGGCCGCGCCGCTTCTCGTACTGCTCCCGTCCCTCGGGACGACCGCCGAGCTGTGGGACGGCGCGGTCGCTCAGCTGGCCCAGGATGTCGCGCGGCCGCGCATCCTGCGTGTCGACCTCCCCGGTCATGGCGCGTCGCCCGTCGCTCGCGACGGCTTTACCGTCGCCGACCTGGCGCGAGCGGTGCTCACAATCGTCGACGAGATCGGCGGGGGAGCGTTCCACGTGGCCGGCGATTCTCTGGGTGGTGCTGTCGCGCTCGAGCTGGCGATCACGGCGTCCGAACGGGTGCTGAGCCTGGCGATGTTCTGTTCGGGCGCGGCCATCGGCACTCCGGACGGCTGGGCGGAGCGGGCGGCGCAGGTCCGCGCCTCCGGCACCGCGTCGGTGGTGGCGGGAAGCGCGCAGCGCTGGTTCGCTCCCGGGTACCTGGACGCGCACCCGGACGGCCCCGGCGGCCACGCGCTGAAGACACTGATCGACGTGGACGACGAGTCGTACGCCCTGTGCTGCGAGGCGCTCGCCACGTTCGACCGGCGCCCCGACCTCGGCACTGTGCGCGCTCCCTCCCTCGTCGTGGCCGGCTCCCACGACCAGGTCACCACGCCCGCGCTCATGCGAGAGCTGGCCGACGGCATCCCCGGCGCGCGGTTCGTGGAACTCGCGGACGCGGCCCATCTCGTCCCGCTGGAGGACCCGGCCCAGACCGCCGCGCTGCTGTCGACCACCCTGCTGCGCACCGCGGCGCCGTCCGGCCCGACGACGGAGGACGGGATGCGCGTGCGCCGGGAGGTCCTCGGCGACGCGCATGTGGACCGGGCGACGGCAGCAATCACGCCCGAAACCGCCGACTTCCAGGACTTCATCACCCGCTACGCCTGGGGCGAGGTGTGGGCGCGTCCGCAGCTCAGCCGGCAGCAGCGCTCGATCGCGACACTGGCGAGCCTTGTCACCGGCGGGCACGAGAACGAGCTCCGCATGCACGTGAAGGCGGCACTGCGGAACGGCCTGACGCGCACCGAGATCGCCGAGGTCATCCACCACACCGCCATCTACGCGGGCCTGCCCGCCGCGAACAGCGCGCTCGCGATCATGCGCGACGTCTTCATGGAGGAAACGAATGGATAAGACCTATGCATCGGCCGCCGAGGCGGTCGCTGACATCCCCGAGGGGGCATCTCTCGCCGTCGGCGGTTTCGGCCTGTCCGGCGTCCCCATCGTCACGATCCGCGCCCTGCTTGCGCGCGGCGTCGGAGGTCTCCAGGTCGTCAGCAACAACTGCGGCGTCGACGGCTGGGGGCTCGGCGAGCTGCTCGCCGCCGGCCGCATCCGCCGCGTGATCGCGAGTTACATCGGCGAGAACAAGGAGTTCGCGCGGCAGTACCTCGGCGGCGAGGTGGAGGTGGAGCTCACCCCGCAGGGCACGCTCGCCGAGCGCCTGCGGGCGGGCGGGGTCGGCATCCCGGCCTTCTTCACCGCGACCGGGGCCGGCACGGCGGTGTCCGACGGCGGGATGCCGATCCGGTACGCGCCGGACGGCTCGGTCGCCGAGGCGAGCGGGCCGAAGGAGCTGCGCCCGTTCGACGTGTTCGGCGCCTCGCGCGAGTATGTGCTGGAGACCGCGATCCGCACGGACTACGGCCTGGTGCGCGCCGCCGTCGGCGACAGGCACGGCAACCTGCGCTTCGAGAAGTCGACCCGCAACTTCAACCCGCTGGCCGGGATGGCGGGCCGGATCACGATCGCCGAGGTGGACGAGCTGGTCGAGCCGGGCGTGCTCGGCCCGGACGACATCCACTTGCCCGGTATCTACGTGGACCGGGTGGTCGCGCTGACGCCCGAGCAGTCCGCCGACCTGCCGATCGAGAAGACCACCGTCCGCGTCCGCCCCGAAGGAGCCTGACATGCCGCGAACCCGTGACGAGATGGCCGCCCGCGCCGCGCAGGAGTTGGAGGACGGCTCCTACGTGAACCTGGGGATCGGCCTGCCGACGCTCATCCCGAACCACCTGCCGGAGGGCGTGCACGTCGTCCTGCATTCCGAGAACGGCATCCTCGGCGTCGGGCCATACCCGTGGGAGGGCGAAGAGGATCCGAAGCTCATCAACGCGGGCAAGGAGACGGTCACCGTGCTCCCTGGCGCGAGCTACTTCGACTCGGCGATGAGCTTCGGGATGATCCGCGGGGGCCGCATCGCGACTGCCGTCCTCGGCGCCATGCAGGTCTCCGCGTCTGGCGACATCGCCAACTGGGCTGTGCCCGGCAAGATGGTCAAGGGGATGGGCGGCGCCATGGACCTGGTCAACGGCGCAGAGCGCGTGATCGTCGTGATGGAGCACGTCGCCAAGGACGGGACGCCGAAGCTGGTGGAGCAGTGCACACTCCCGCTCACCGGCCGCGGGTGCGTGGACCGGATCATCACCGACCTCGCCGTGATCGACGTCACCGACGACGGCTTGGTGCTCCGAGAACTCGCCCCCGGAACCACCGAAGAGCAGGTGGTCGCGGCGACCGGCGCGCCGCTCGCAATCGCGCTGGAGAGCATCCATGCCTGAGCTGCGCGAGGTCGTGATCTGTTCGCCCCTGCGGACGCCCGTCGGCCGGATGGGAGGCGCACTCGCCCCCGTGCCGGCGCTCGCGCTCGCCGAGACGGTGCTGTTGGCCCTGCTGGAGCGCACGGGGATCGATCCGGCCGTCGTGGAGGGCGTGATCGGTTCCCAGGGGTATCCCACGATGGAGGCGCCCGCCTTCGGCCGCGTCGCCGCCCTGAACGCGGGCTTCCCGGTGACGACGACCGGCTACCAGCTCGACCGCCGGTGCGGGTCTGGACTCCAGGCCGTGATCAACGCGGCGATGGAGGTGCAGACCGGTGCGAGCGATGTGCTGATCGCGTTGGGCGCCGAGTCGATGTCGAACGCCCCTCTCTATACGGAGCAGGGCCGCCGCGGGCTGCCGCCCGCCGGGCTGATGCTGCACGACGCGCTGGCCCGCGGTCGGGAGACCGTCGGCGGCCGGAACTTCCCGACGCCGGAGGGCAACGTCGGTTCGGCCGAGACGCTGCGCCGCGAGTACGGCATCCCGCGCGAGGATCAGGATGCGCTGGCCCTGCGCTCCCACCAGCGCGCCGTCGCGGCCCAGGAGTCCGGCGCGTTCGATGCGGAGCTTGTGCCCGTGACGGTGACCGGCCGTCGCGGCGACGTCGTGATCGCTCGCGACGAGCATCCCCGCGCCGACACGACGCTCGAGGCGCTCGCCGGCCTGCGCCCCATCCTCGGCCGCGACGATCCGGACGCCACGGTCACCGCCGGCAACTCCAGCGGCCAGAACGACGCGGCCGCCGCAGCGATCGTCACGACGCCCGAGCGCGCCGCGGAGCTCGGCCTCACGCCGATGCTGCGGCTGCGGTCGTGGGCCGTCGCGGGCAACGATCCGCGTGTGTTCGGCGTCGCCCCCGTCCCGGCCGCGAACCGCGCCCTGCAGCGCGCCGGGCTCGGCTGGTCCGACATCGACGTGATCGAGCTCAACGAGGCGTTCGCCGTGCAGGTTCTCGCCTGTCTCGCCGACTGGGGCATCGACGCCGAGGACCCGCGGCTCAATCCGCGCGGCAGCGGCATCTCGATCGGCCACCCGATCGGGGCGACGGGCCTGCGGATGCTGGCGACACTCGCACACGAGCTGCCCGCCCTCGACGGCACCCTCGCCGTCGAGACCATGTGCATCGGCGGCGGACAAGCGCTTGCCGCCGTCTTCGAGCGACTGTGAAGGACTGAGATGACGTCGACCGAACCGACCGGCGAACGGCCCTGGCTGAACGCCGACCTCCCGACCAGCGAACGGATCGATCTTCTTCTGAACGCGATGACGCTCGAGGAGAAGGCCGGTCTCTTCTTCCACACCATGATCGGCGTGGGTGCGCTCACGGAGCCGAACCCCGTCTTCGGGACCCCGGCTCCCGTCGAATTCGTCGAGGGGCGACACTTGTCGCATTTCAACGTGGTGGGCGGCGGTGACGCCACCGCCCGGGAACTCGCCGAGTGGCACAACGCCCTACAGGAGATCGCCGCTTCCACCCGCCTGGGCATCCCGGTGACCCTGTCGAGCGATCCGCGGCACTCGTTCACCGACAATCCCGGAACCGCGATGCTGGCTGGGCCCTTCTCGCAGTGGCCCGAGCCGCTCGGGCTGGCGGCGATCGGCGATGAGGAGCTCGTGGAGCGGTTCGCGGACATCGCCCGGCAGGAGTATGTGGCCGTCGGACTGCGGGTCGCCCTGCATCCCCAGGTGGATCTCGCCACCGAACCGCGCTGGTCGCGCCAGCTGGCGACCTTCGGCGAGGATGCGGAACTCACCGGCCGCTTGGGTTCGGCGTACGTGCGCGGGTTCCAGGGCACCTCCTTCGGTCCCGGATCCGTCTCGACGATGACGAAGCACTTCCCGGGCGGGGGCCCGCAGAAGGACGGCGAGGACCCGCACTTTCCCTATGGCAGGGAGCAGGTCTACCCCGGCGGCGCCTTCGAGGTCCACCTCAAGCCGTTCGAGGACCTCATCGCCGCCGGAACGCGTCAGATGATGCCCTACTACGGGATGCCCGTCGGGACCGAGTACGAAGAGGTCGGATTCGGGTTCAACAAGTCCGTGGTCACCGGGCTCCTGCGCGACCGGTTCGGGTTCGACGGACTCGTCTGCACCGACTGGGGGCTCCTGACCGACCACAAGATCTTCGGCGACCCGTTCCCGGCCCGTGCCTGGGGAGTCGAACACCTGAGCCCGCGCGAGCGGATGAAGAAGGTCATCGACGCGGGTGTCGATCAGTTCGGCGGCGATGCCTGTCCCGAGCTGCTGGTCGACCTCGTCGTCTCGGGGGAGGTCACGGAGTCCCGCGTCGACGAGTCCGCACGTCGGATCCTCCGCGAGAAGTTCGAGCTCGGCCTCTTCGAGACGCCGTACGTCGACGCCGCTGCGGCGGACGCGATCGTCGGGAATCCGGAGTTCCGTGCCGCCGGCGAGCGAGCGCAGCGCGCATCCATCACCGTGCTGACCAACGGGTCCGCCGATTCGCCGGCGCTGCCCCTGGCCGCTGCCTCCCGGTTGTACGTCGAGGGCATCGACCCCGAGCGCTTCGCCGGGTACGCCGAGTTCGTGCCGACGCCGGAGGAGGCGGACGCGATCATCGTGCGGCTGCAGGCGCCGTTCGAGCAGCGGCGCACGACCTTCGAGAGCATGTTCCATTCGGGCTCACTGGAGTTCCCGGACGAGCTCATCGATCACCTTCGCGAGCTCGCGAAGCACGCGCCCACCATCGTCGACGTCTTCGCCGACCGGCCGGCCATCCTCGAACCGATCGTCGAGATCGCGGCCGCCGTCACGGTGAACTGGGGAGCGAGCGCCGAGGCGCTCCTCGACGTGCTGACCGGACGATTCGCTCCCCAAGGTCATCTTCCGTTCGACCTCCCGCGGTCCATGGAGGCGGTGGAGGCGGCTCGGTCCGATGTGCCCTTCGACACTTCCGATCCGCTGTTCCGCTTCGGTCACGGCATCACCGAACTGGGCGCCCCTGGTCGTCCGAAAGGTGGGCCGGGCGCCGATGATCGTCGCCTTGCAGCCACTCGTCGAAAGTGACCCTCGACACCAGGCGATCGGCAGCCCCCCGGAGCGACCCCGACGCCAGCTCGTCACCGCTTCCGGCGGGCGGCGTCGGAAGGACGACCTGGAGTCAGGGGACGAACCAGATGATGAACAGGGTCGCCAGGATCGCCCCGGCGACGACGCTCAGCGCGATGAAAGTGAGCCAGTACGGTCGCAGCGACGCAGCGATGATCACGAGCGCCACCGGAATCCACCCGACCGCGACGAGAACGCCGATCATGACCATCCGCGCCACGAAGTTCCACTGGCGGAGCATGAGGCCGTCAGCCGCCGCCATGAAGATGAGGACGAGCGCCGCGACCGCTACCAGGATGTTCGCGGCGATGGTGCGCCGGCCGAGCCCGGTCGGCGCTGGCGCGACGACGAGCCCTTGCTCCGACATCCGATCCCCCAACCGCCCGATGTGGTCAGTGTACGAGGTGGCCGTCCATAATCGACGGAGACCTCTAGCCCGCTAGCGTCAAGCCAACGATTTCGACGTTCGTGTGGTTGTCGTTGCAGTAGGGAGAACTATGCGCCTCGACGATCTGCACGGCCCGACGATCGACGACTTTTCGGGTATCGCGACGTCTCGGCTGATCCTCGGGATCTTCGTGACGGCGCTCGTCATCTCGATCGCTGTGAGTGCCTGGTCCGTCGTGCGGGCAGCGCGACGGAGGAATCGACGGGTCGAGGCAAAGCGCCCCACCGAGACACCGTCAGGTGGACGAGCCTGACGATGCGACGACGCACGAGAACAGCCGGCGCGTCAGGAGTGGTCAGTCTGATTACGGCACTTGCATTGTCGTGTTGCGCACTGAGTGCGTGCCCCGCGATCGGATACGTAGACACCTCTCCGGTCGCGCTGACGTTCCGGGAAGCGCTTCCTGCCGACGCTACTGTGTCGGCCTGCTTCGGAGGCGACTGTGAGCCGGCGCCAGTATCGGCGAACCGGGATGGCAGGCACCTGGTGCCTCAGCGGGCGCCCTTCCTCGAGAGCACGACCCAGCAGCCGAAGACCATGCGCGTGGTCGTGGCCACGACCACCGAGGTGCTCCACGACGTGGTGCACGACATCCCGATCCACGCGGAGCGCACGGGGCTGTTGGGTCAGTGTCCGGGGCCGTGGTCGTACGAGCCCGTGGAAGTCCCGCTTGGCTGAGAGCCGGATGAGGCCCCTCTTCGACGAGTCACACCTCAGCAACACGCATGCGGCTTACACAGAGGCATCGACGGCATCCCAGAAGGCCAGGAGCTCGGTCGCCAGCGCTTCGGGCTGTTCGAGAGGGATGAGGGTTCGCGCCGCCCTGATTGTGACGACCCGCGCGAGCGGTCCCGCCGCGGCCGCCGCACGTTCCGCGTCAGCGGGGCTCCAGTCGCCGCGGTCGTCGGAAGCCACGAACAGGCTCGGCACGGTGATCTGCGGCAGCAGCGTCGAGACGTCCACCCGGTTGAGGATGAACGATCGCAAGGCCCGGCTCATGCTGGCTCTCCCCGGGCGTTCGAGGCTTTCGACGACGAGGTTCCGGATGCGTGGGTCGGCAGCGGAGGCGTCGGTCAGCATCGCTTGGATCACCGCCGAGCGCACCGGTCCCACCGGCCCCGCCAGCCGCAAGACCGGTGCGAGCACCAGGATCTTCGCCCGAAGCGCAGCGGCGATCGGCTCCACCGGCGAGCTGATGGCCGCGAACGAGCGCAGCACGCCGGGCTGCGCGGCCAGCTCGTAGCCGACATGGCCGCCGAATGCGTTGCCCACCCAGTCGACCGGGGCGTCGGCGCCCAGCTGCTCGAGCGTATCCTGAGCCGCCCCGGCCGCCTCGCTGATGCTGCTGGGCCGGTGAAGGTGCTCGCTCCGACCGAGGCCGGGCGGGTCGATGAGCACGTAGCTGCGGTCGGGCCTCGCACGTCGGAGGAGGGGAAGCACGCGGTCCCAGGTGTGGCTGTCGACGAACATCGACGACCAGAACACCGTCAGCGGGCCTCCGCCGCTGGAGCTGATGTACCGCGCGTTGAGTGTGCCGAGGCGAGTGGGCACGGCCCGCAGGCGATCATTTGATGTGAATGAGATTGACATGAAAGTTGATGTTAGTCTGATTCACATGAAAGCGCCAGACCCCTCCGCCAAACGCGAGTACCGGATGTCGGCTCGGGCGGCGTCCGCGGGGGCTACGGCCGAACGCATCATCGACGCGATGCTCGCGCGCTTTGCCACAACCCCCTATGAGCACATCCGACTCGACGATGTGGCCGCGGATGCGGGGGTCACGGTGCAAACCCTCATCCGCCGGTTCGGGGGCAAGGGGCCGTTGATGGTCGCGGTCGTCGATCGCGAGCTGGGCCGGATCGTCGCCGCGCGCGAGTCCGCCCACGGAGCCGCCGTCCGCGAGTCACCCGATGGAGCGTCGGCCGGGGCCGGTGCGGCCGGCACGATCGCGGCACTGGTGGCGCACTACGAGGTCTACGGTGCCCTCATTCTCAAGATGTACTCCGAGGCCCCGCTTGTGCCCGGGCTCGATGAACGAGCTGCCCGAGGACGCGCCTATCACGTGGACTGGTGCCGCCGAACCTTCGAGCGCTACCTCGATCGCGGACTCGACGACGAGACCCGCAGTATCCGGCTCGCTCAGATCGTGGTGATCTGCGACGCCACCGCTTGGCGGATCCTGCGTTTCGATGGCAAGCTCACTCCGGCCGAAACCGAGCGGGCCGTCGCCGACCTGCTCCGCCCGCTGCTCGCCGCCGCCCCGACCCCGTAGCTTCGCGCAAAGAACCGGGCCCGGCAGGAAGTCGTCCTGCCGGGCCCGGTGCCGTGTTTAGCGCCGACGTGTCACTCGTCGTCGTGGTCTACCGAACCGGGGGCGATTCCCGGCACGTCGTCCGGACCGTAGATCTTCGCGTCGCCCGGATACGGGGACGTCCAGTGGTGGGTCTGGTACCAGGTCCACCGGTTCATGAGGTCCGGGTTGTCGTAGTCCGGGATGGCCGGGTGGCCGGCGGTGCCGGTGAAGTGCTGCTTTCCGGCCCACTTCTGCCACTTGGCCGCGGTCGCCTGCTCGGCCGCCGGAACCTCGGCAGCCTTGGCGGCGTCCGCGTTGACCTGCTTCGCCGCATCGCCGGTCGCGCCCAGGGTGTCGAAGCCGCACGACGGAGCGGTGACGACGCCCTCGGTGAGCGGCACCTGGTTGAGGACCGCGTTGTAGGGCGTGAGATCGGGCTTGTCGGTGAAGGCGTCCGTCATCGGGGTCGCCGCCGCGAGCTTCTGGTTCATCGGCTGTGCGCCGAGGATCTGCTCGATGGTGCGCACCAGGTTGATCTGCGAGTAGTACGTGCTCACGGTCTTCCCGTGGGCGGCGTACGGGCTGATCACCTGGATGGGTGCGCGGTGGCCGTCGACGTGGTCGGCACCATCCTGGGTGTCGTCCTCCGCGACGAAGATCGCCGAGTCCTTCCAGTACTGGGAGTGCGAAATCTCGTCCACGATCTTGCCGACGGCGAGGTCGTTGTCCGCCACCTGCGCTTCCGGGTCCGCCGTGCCGCCGGTGTGGTCGCTGGACAGCCACACCATGTTCAGGTTCGACGGGCCGTTCTTCTCGAAGTCCTGCTTCCAGGTCTCGTACCGGTAGATGTCCGGCACCGCCAGGTCGAACGGCGCGGCATTCGGGTCGGTGATGGCGTTGAGCGACGGGATGGCCGAGCTCGCGTGGAGCTGGATGGACGGGTCGAACAGCTTCGACGGGTCGCCGCCGGCCATCACATCCTTCGCCGTGCAGTAGTACTGCTGCCAGGTGGCGCCGGCCGGCTTGCCCTCGCCGTACTCGAACTCGCCGAAGTTCTTCGCCGTCTTGCCTGCGGACTGGATGGACGTCCACAGGAAGCCGGAGCGCTGGTGGCCCAGCACATCCTCTTCGGTGTCGTACGAGCGGGTGTACTCGCCGGCGCTGGTCTCGGTGTACGCGGGGTTGTCGCCCTGCATCAGCCAGTTGTGGCCTTCGGCCGAGTTCGTCCCGATGTCGTACGTGTTGTCGTACAGGCCGAACTGTGTCGCGAGCGCGTGCTGGTTGGGGGTGACCTTGGCTCCGAACTGGGTCAGCGTCGCGTCGCCGTTGCCCTGCTTCATGTCGCCGTAGAGCTGGTCGTAGCTGCGGTTCTCCTTGACGAGGAGGAACACGTGCTTGATCGGCGAGGGCTCTCCGATCCGCTTCGGGATCGCGCTCGCCCCACCATTCACGCCCTCCTCGCCTTCGGCGGGCTTGACGGACTTGCCGTCCCAGCCGTTCTGAGCGAACACGGTGGCCGTGTACTTCTGGATCTGCTTGTCGCTCGGAAGCGCGAACTTCGTGAGCGACGCTGTGGTGGCATGGGTGGCGTGACCGGTCGCCGGGGTCGTCCCCTGGCCTTTGTTGAAGGTCAGCGCCGGTCCCCGGGCGTCGATTCCGCGCGTGTTCGTGACCACGATGGAGCCCTTTACCGCCGTGACGTTCTCCGGGTAGTAGTCGGTCGGCAGCAGGCCGATGTAGCTGGCCGGGTCGCGCGGGTCCTTCCGGTCGACGGTGTAGACGGCGATGGCGTTGGCGCGGCCCAGCGACACCAGCAGGTGATCGCCCTGCTGGGTGATCGCGGTCGGCTGGTAGCCGGTCTGCGACGATGCCCACGGCTGGGTCGCGAAGGTCTGGACGACCTTGTTCGAGCGGGTGTCGATCACGGAGACGGTGTCGCTGTTGGTGTTCGCCACGTACAGCGTCGTGCCGTCGAGGTGCATCGCGGTCGGGTGCAGCTGGACCGGGATGGTGGCGGCCGGCACCGACGGAGCGCTCGTGTCGATGACGCTCACCGAGCCGGTCGTGGTGGTGCCGAGGGTGGTGTCGGCGGGCACCGCGGTGCCGTACGAGTCCATCGTCGCCTCACCGGGGAGCGCCTGACGGCCGCCCTCGTTCGAGACATACAGATGCGACCCGACGAATGTCAGCTGACGCGGCGCGATCCCCACCGCGAACGTCTGCGTGATGGTGCCGGCGACCGGGTCGATGGCGACGACCGTGTTCTGCCCGTTGACCGCGGCGTAGAGCGTCGACCCGTCGGGCGAGAACGTCATCCCGGCGGTCAGTGCTTCTTGGCCGCCGGCCGAGTTGGGGATGCTGATCTTCGTGCCCGCGCCGAGCGAACCGTCCGCGTTGAACGGGTAGCGCACGATGCCGGTCGCGACCGGCTCGAAAAGGAACGTGCCGTCCGGAGAGAAGACCGGCCCCTCCTGGCCGACCGTGCCGTCCGAGATCTTGAGGTACTTCATCGCGCCGTAGCCGGCGTTCGTGGCGGCCGTCGCGAACGAGGTCGCGGCCAGGGTGCCGGCGGCGGCCACAGGCTTGTAGGTGTCGAGGTCGAAGACCTGCAGGTCGACCGAGCGGTCGGTGCTCGTGCCCACGAGGAAGCGGCCGTCGGGGCTGACGGTCGATCCCATCAGCTTGCCGAACGGGGTGGTGAGGCGAGACCCGACCGGCTGGATCACCTGGTTGTCGGAGACCTGCTCGCCGTTGGGGTAGTCGCTGCCGACCTGGTGGTTGCCGAAGGCGATGGTGGAGGCGGTGGCGATACCGCCACCGAGGAGGGCGAGCGCGCAGGTGGTCGCGGTGACCGCGAGGACGCGCTGCCCCCTGGTGAGGCTGGAGAAACGACGCGGGCCGGACCGTTTGCGTCGTGGAGTATTGCCGGGCATCTGAGGAGACCTTTCCCGAATTGGATGTGCTGAGTAGCGAACCGAGGGCACAGTGCGAGTACGTGCCGACCGGCTCAGCGGCCTCAGAGGGAGGCCACAGACACGACACTGTTCTGACCCTCGTCAGGGGGTCAAACGAACGGTTCCTTAATGCGCGGTAACTAACGGAAACTGCGCCCGGCGTGTCGGTGGCCGCATGCCAGCGAGCGCGCGGAAACCGCGCACACGGTCGCGCGTCGCCGGGAGGCCGAGTCTGTCTGCTTTCTCAGAGTGCGGGCGTCCATCGACGGAGGCGGTGAACCTGCGAGGAATCGAAGGCGCCGTTCGCTGACGAGTCACTGACCGTTAACGCAAGCGTCGCCTGGCGGTTCAAGGCTTGCTCTGGCCCAAGCGGCCGCTCTCGCTGGCCGAACCGGAGGATTCCGCATGCCCATGCGCACTCGCAAGATCACACTCCTCGTCGCAAGTGTTGTCGCGGCAACGCTTCTGGGGGCGGCCGCCGCCGTCGCCGCTCCCGCGATCGACAACGGCTGGCCGTACGCGTCGCCGGTCAAAGCCGACGACAACAAGACGTACACGCTCGCTGCTGTCGGCGATATCGCCTGCGAGCCCGACGACGACGACAACGCCGCCAACCCCTCCGCTCTGAAATGCGGCAGCCCGAGCCTCGGCGGCTACACGGCCGAGTTCGCGACGGCGAAGCAGGCGACCGCCATGAAGCCGGATGCTGTCGCGCTGCTCGGCGACGAGCAGTACCAGGTCGGCAAGCTGAGCGACTTCGAGGCGTCGTTCGAGCAGGCGTGGGGCGGCCTCAAGTTCCTCGAGCGCCCTGCCCCGGGCAATCACGAGTACTACCCCTACACGAAGAAGGGCGACAACGAGACCGGCCAGAACGGCTCCGGCTACTTCGCGTACTTCAACGGACACGACGAGACCGGAACGCCCAACACGGAAGGTCAGGCCGGCGACGACACCGACGCCAACCAAGGCTGGTACTCGTACAACCTCGGCAACTGGCACATCGTCTCGCTGAACGTGGAATGCAACTCCGCCGCTTTCAAGAACGACTGCTCGACCACCGACGGTGGTCTCCTCTCGCAGGAGACCCAGTGGCTGGCGAACGACCTGAAGAACAACCAGCAGCAGTGCACCATCGCCTACTGGCACCAGCCGACCTTCAGCGCCACTGCCGGCTCGACCGCGACGGTCCCGGCTGCCGCCGCCGGTGCGGGCGGGCAGGAAGGCCAGGTCGCCGACGCCTGGTGGAAGCTGCTCTACGCCAACCACGCGACCCTGGTTCTGAACGGACACGAGCACGCCTATGCGCGTCTCAAGCCGATGGACCCGTCCGGCGCCTACGACCCGAAGAACGGCATCCCGGAGTTCATCATCGGAACCGGCGGCGAAGCGCTCGACTCACTGGCCAAGAACACCGACGGGACCTACGCCAACCAGAACGTGGTCACCGGCTACGACCAGGGTTTCGGGACCATGAAGTTCACGCTCAAACAGCACAGCTACTCGTACTCGTACACCCCGGCACTTGCTGGTCCCGGTCTGGGCGCGGCGGCGCTGAACTACTCGGACTCGGGCTCCGGCAACTGCAAGGGCTGACCTGGCCTGCCGGGCCGCGTCACTCCTCCAGGCGCGTCACGGAGCCGCCCGGGATGAGGCGCGCTTCGAGGTACTCGATCGTCGGTGCGGGGCGCTCGCCCCGCGACTCGATGTGATCGGCGATCAGGCGGGCAGCATGCTTGGCGATCTTGCGGGTCGGCTGCACGATGACCGTCAGTTTGGGCACGAGCGCCTGGGCGAGCTCGCGGCTGTCGAACCCGACCACCGAGATGTCCCGGCCGATGCGCAGCCCGGAATCGTTCACGGCGGTCACGGCGCCGAGGGTGAGCTCGTAGTTCGCGGTGAAGAGCCCGGTGGGGCGCGGCCACAGGGCGAGCAGCTCCTGAGCGGCACGGTAGCCCGCCTCGACCGTCAGGGGCACGAGACGCTCCAGCGACGGGTCCACCGGGACTCCGTCAGAAGCCAGCGCTCGCTCGAACCCCTCGGTGCGCAGGCGCATCGAGGAGATCACCGGTTCACCGCCGACGAATCCGATGCGGCGGTGACCGTGATCGAGCAGGTGCCTGGCGCCGAGTGCTCCCGCCGCCGCATTGTCGATGAAGACGCCGTCGGCCTGGACATCGTCGATGTACCAGTCGACCATCACAACCGGCACGCGCTCGGCCGCGGCGCGCAGCGCGGGCACGTCGTGCGGCGGGGTGACCGCGACGATTCCGTCCACCATACGATCCATCAGCAGGTTCACGGGATCGTCGTTCGGATCCGGACTGGCGGCCACGATGACGCTGAAGCCACGCGGACGGAGGGCTTCCTCGACCCCGGCGATGATCGTGAGGTGGAAGTCGTTGTCGAGTGCCGGCAGCAGCACCCCGACCGTCCGTGACCGTCGCGAACGCAACGTCCGAGCGTGCTGATTCGGCCGGAAGTCGAGGTCGCGCGCCGCCGCCTCGATGGCTTCGCGGTTGGCTTCCAGAACGTTTCGCCCGTTGTAGTACTTGGAGATCGTGGCGAGCGAGAGTCCTGTGGCCCGCTGGATGTCCTTGTATGTTGTCACAGCCCCGTCTTCCCTGGTGTTGCCGCCCACACCCCTCACGTTGCCGATGCCTGGGAGTCGCGTCCGCTCAGCATAATCCCGCGCCAGCGCGGTGCGAATCGTTTCGACCGAGCGAGTCCCTCTCAACCGACGTGGACGGGCGGAACGCCGTCGCCCAGACGGCCGGCTTGGCGGAGCCACTCCACCGACTCCGCCACGGCGGCGAGCGACGAGTGCGCAGGCGCGTAGTCCAGCAGTCGGCGCCCCTTCTCGATGCTCATCGAATGACTGCGGGCGATGTGCTGGAAAGCTGCGTCGCGGTGCTCCTCGGGAAGGGATGCGCTGAATTCCTCGAACGGCACGAAGCGCAGGTTCGCCTCCTGCCCGAACCATCTCGCCGCCTCCTCCGCGAATCCGCGCAGCGTCAGCGCGCGCTCGGAGACGGCGTGGAACGACTCCCCGTTCGCCTCGTCCGGGTGTTCGAGGCAGAGCCGGATGAGCTGCGCGACGTCGTCGGCGTGCACGTGATGCACGGTCTCGAGCCCGAATCCCGGCAGCAGGAGCTCGCGCCCGCTCGCCAGCGTCCGCCACACGTCGAGGTCGGTGGTGCCCTGCGGGGTGACGATGCTCCAGCCGGGTCCGGAGATGTGACCCGGGTGCACGATCGCCACCGGGAGGCCGTCCTCGCGTCGGGACTCGGCCAGCAGCAGACGTTCGATCGCCTCCTTCTGGATGCCGTACTCGCCCCAGGGCCGTTTGACGGCGTCCTCGGGAGCCGGCACCTCCGTGAGGGTGCCGTGCGTCCAGATCGTGCCGATGTGCACCAGTTGGCGCGTCCGTCCGCGGAGGGCATCGGCGAGCTGCCGTGCGGACTCCGGGGTGAAGCAGATCAGGTCGACCACCGCGTCTGCTCCGAGCCCGGCGACGCGGGAGCCGAAGGTGCCCGCCGCATCCTCCGCATCGCGGTCGGCGATCACGCGTTCAACGCTCTGCCAGGCCGGGTCGTCGCGATACGGGGCCGAGGTGCCGCGTGTGATCGCGACCACGTCGTGCCCGTCCGCCACGAGGCGTGGCACGAGATAGCTGCCGACGTGCCCTGTTGCTCCGATGACGACGATGCGCATGTCTGCTCTCTCTTCCTGTGGTCGTCGACCGTACGGTGACCGCTTCGCTCAGTGGAAGGCCGCGGCGCCGTTGACCGCGACGACGGTTCCCGAGGCGAAGCCTCCTGCCTCCGAGGCAAGGTACACCGTCGCCGCGGCGACGTCGGCGGGTGTCCCGGCACGACGGAGGGGAGTGGCGGCGATGGTCGCGCGCTGGTCGGCCTCAGGGGTGAAACGCTCGTGGAACGGTGTCTCGAGGATGAGCCCGGGGGCGACGGCGGAAACGGCGATTCCGCGTGGTCCGAGCTCTTTCGCCAGAGCGCGGGTGAGGCCCTCGACGCCGGCCTTGGCCGCGGCGTACGCGCCCGCTCCCTGTCCACCGCCGTTGTGGGCCGCAAGCGACGAGATGTTCACGATGCGGCCGCCCTCGGCCATCAGGGGGAGGGCCGCGCGCACGACGTAGAAGACGCTGGAGAGGTTGAGTTCGATGACGTGCTGCCAATGCGCGTCGTCCGCCGCGTCGATCGGACGGCGGGCTACGAGGCCACCGGCATTGTTGACCAGCACGTCGATCCTGCCCCCGAGCGCCTCGCCGATCCGCGCGACGGTCGCCGTCACGGCAGCGCTGTCGGTGACATCCATCCGCTCGGCGATCACCCGGTCGGCCAGGTGCTCGGGTACCGGCGAGACGTTCGTCGTGATCGCCACGCGGTCGCCCGCGCTCAGGAACGCCTCGGCGATCCCGAGCCCGATGCCGGTCGCGCCTCCGGTGATCAGGACGGTTCGTGCGGGGGAGGGTGCGGTCATGGAGATCTCCGTCTCGGTCGGAACAGGGGAAGCGGCTTCGCTCAACGTGCGGTCGGCCACATGACGACCTCGCTGACGGTCGCGCGAGCGGGTAAGCGGATGACGGCGAGACACATGTCGGCGACGTCTTCGGGGCGCAGTGCTCCCGCCAGCTCCTCGGGCGTGGGCGCCGTCGGGCGGTGGCGGACGAAGCCCGTGTCGATGAGGCCGGGCGAGATCGTCGTGACCCGCACGCCGTCACCGCCGGCCTCGAGCGCGGTGGCGCGCGCGAGCGCGGCCAGACCCGCTTTGCTGGCCTGGTAGGCGGCCCCCGACATGTCAGGCGCGAGAGCGGCGACCGAGGAGATGTGGATGAGCAGTCCGCCACCGTCGGCGCGGAAGCCGAGAAGCGCCGCGCGGGTGAGGAAGAAGGCCGCAGTCAGGTTGGTGTCCAGGACCGAGCGCCAGCCGGCTTCGTCGAGCTCGTCGAGGCGACGTGCTTTGAGGTTGACGCCGACGGCGTTCACGACGACGTCGATGCCGCCCGCGTCGCGTCGGAGGGCCGCGACGGCGCTGTCGACCTCCGCCGCCGAGGTCGCATCCGCGACCGCGGCGTGCGCGGTCCCGCCGACCTCGGCCACCTCCGCTCGCACGGCATCGAGGCTGTCCCGATCGCGTCCGAGCAGCAGGACGGTCGCGCCTTCCGACGCCGCAGCCAGGGCGACAGCGCGGCCGACCCCGCCGGCCGCGCCCGCGATGAGCACTCGGGTTCCGGATGCGGTCATCCGATCCTCCGTTCGGTCGAGGCCCGCACTACAAGGGTCGGCGGGAACACGAGCGAGGGCCTCGGCTCGCCGTCGCCTGCCTCGTTCTCCGTAAGTCGGACGACCGCCTCGGCCATCTCGCGCAGCGGCTGCTGAACCGTGGTCAGCGCGGGCGAGATGAGGCTCCCGACCGGGATGTCGTCGAACCCGACGACGGCGATGTCGGCGATATCGCGGCCCGCATCCCGAATGGCAGCCGATGCACTGAGAGCGAACATGTCGTTGACGGCGACCAAGGCGGTGGGCTGGTCCTCGAGCGCCAGCAGGGCATGCACCGCCGTGCGGGCGAGGGGGCCGCTGTCCGCATCGCCGAATTCGGACGAGCGCGGGACGAGTGCGTCGTCGAGCGGGATGCCGTTCTCGCCGAGCGCCCGGCAGTAGCCGGCGAAGCGTCGCTGCCGGCTGATCGTGCGCATCGCCCCGGACACGAACGCGATGCGCCGGTGGCCTCGCTCGATGAGATGTTGCGTGGCCATCCACGCGCCCGCTTCGTTGTCGATGCTGACGTTCAGCAATTCCGGCGGGTCCGTGTCCTGGTGCTCGCGGTCGAACGCAATGATCTGCACACCCGCGTCCATGGCCGGGCGCAGGTGCTCGAGCGACGGCAGCGAGGTGGAGAGGACGATGTGCTCGATGCCGTCGGCCCAGAGCTGCTCGACGTAGGCGCGCTCGCGCTCAGGATCGCGCTCGCTGTTGCAGAGATAGATCTGACGGCCGTGCGCATGGAACGCCGCCTCGAGGTGGGCCGCCCACGATCCCCAGAACGGGTTGGCCACGGACGGGACGATGAGCCCCAGCGTGGGGTTCGGGGCACCGCGCAGCTGCTGGGCCACCCGGCTCGGCCGGTAGGAGAGCGACTCCATGGCCTCGAGCACGCGCCGGCGGGTCTCCGGCTGCATGAGGTGTCCGCGCGCGTTGAGCAGGTTCGAAACGGTGGAGGGCGAGACTCCGGCGGCCCGAGCCACATCCCTGATGGTCGCGATCGCTCTCACCTCTCCTCTGGTTGACGTGTTTCGGGCTACTGTATCGTTGCACAAGCCACTGTATCGTTGCACTAATTTTTCCCGACGCCCTGAACGAGGAGTCCGCCATGCCACACGTAGATGCCGCGACAACGTGGAGTGTCTTCACCAAACCGTGGCGCGAGCCGCAGGTCGGCGCCCTAGGGGCCCTGGTGGCAGGCATGGGGTTCGACGCCGTCGAACTCCCGGTGCGGCCCGGCTACCAGGTGACGCCGGATGAGGTGTCGACTGCCCTGCCGGCGGCCGTACGTGAACTCGCGCGAGCCGGCATCGCGGTCACCAGCATCGCCTCGGGGACGGACGAGGCCACGTTCGCGGCCTGCGCGGACGCAGGAGTGCCGTTGATCCGGATCATGGTGCCCATCGGGTCAGGGGGCTACGCCGCGACCGGCGCGGAGATACGCCGAACGCTCGCCGGCCTCTCCGACCGGGCCGAGCGCCACGGAGTCCGAGTCGCTGTCCAGCCGCACTACGACGACTACATCGCCGACTCCTCGGAGCTCTTCGCGCTCCTCCAGGACGTCGATCCCCGATTCGTCGCGGCGATCTGGGACGCAGCGCACGACGGCCTCGCGCGCAAGCGGCCCGAGCACGGCCTGGAACTTCTGTGGCCGTGGCTCGGGATGGTCAACTTGAAGAGCGCGTACTACGAGCGGGTCGACGATCCGGCGTCCTCACAGGGGGATCCGGTCTGGGAGCCGGTCTTCACCGACGCTCGCAGCGGTATGGCGGAATGGGATCGCGCGATCCGCTACCTCGTCGAACGTGAGTTCGCCGGTCCGATCTGCCTCACGGCGGAATATACCGACGAGAGCGACCTCGTAGCGAAGGTGACTCGAGATCTCGAATACGCGCGCAGCCTGCGAGCCGCGGCTCAGGGCGTCGCGGGAGTGGTCCGATGAGTGCCGCGGAGCACGGGCCGGTGCGGGTCGCCGTCATCGGCGCCGGGCAGATGGCGAACCTCGTCCACTATCCGTCGTTGTCCTCGCTGCCGGAGGTGGAGATCGTCGGCATCTGCGACCTCTCGCCGGAGCGCCTCCGGGCGACCGGCGAGCGATGGGGGGTCATGGCGTTGTTCAGCGACTGGGCAGCGATGCTCGACGAGACGCGACCGGACGCCGTCTATGTCATCGGGCCGCCGGAGCTCATGTTCGGCATCTGGTGCGCGTGCCTCGAGCGCGGCCTCGACCTCTTCGTCGAGAAGCCGCTCGGCCTCACGGTCCATCAGGCGCGCACGCTCGCTCGCCTCGCCGACGAGAACGGCTGCGTGACCCAGGTCGGCTTCCAGCGGCGGTCGTCCCCACTGCTGGAGCGCATGGTCGGACGGGTACGCGAGCGCGGCCAGGTCGTCCATGCGGTCTGCCGGTTCTACAAGAACGATCCGACTCCCATGGTGTCGGCGCGCGACCGGATGATGGACGACGGCGTCCACGTGATCGACACCCTCAGGCACCTCTGCGGCGGCGAGGTCATCGCCGTGTCGGATGTGACGCGCCGGGTGATCGTCGACGACATCACCTTCATCACGGCGACGCTCGCGTTCGACACCGGCGCCGTCGGGGTCATGATCACGAACTGGACCAGCGGCCGGAGGACGTTCGGGGTGGAAGTCCACGGGCCGGGGATCATGGCGGAAGGCGACCTCGAGATCGGCGGCACCGTCTGGGACGCCGATGGGCGGGAGGAGCTGGGTGCCGCCGAAGTGGCGGGTTCGCCGGACCTCTACGTGCTCGGAGGCTTCCGCGCCAAGAGTGCCGAATTCATCGAGGCGGTGCGTACGCGTCGTCTTCCGTCGTCCCACTTCGGGGATGCGCTGAAAACGATGACCGTCGCCGAGACCATCCTCGCGCACGATCTTCTGAAGGAGACCGCACGAAACGTTTAGTGTCCACCGAAAACTCTTGACTTCGCATGCCCGTCCTCCTAGCCTGCCCTAAGGTCGTAACGTTTCGCCCTAGTACTCAAGGAGGAGTTCATGAAGTCACGGTGGAAAAACACGAGGGGCCCGGGACGCGTCGGCGTCTCCGTCGTGGTCGCGGGAGTGCTCGCCCTCGGCCTCGCTGCCTGTTCCGGAGGCGGGGGTGGAACGTCGGGCCTCGACGGCAGCACACTCAAGATGTACACGTGGATCGGCGGTAAGGCCGACAAGCAGCAGTGGAGCGACTACATCGCGGGAGGCAAGCACGCCGACCCGAAGATGGCGGTGAGCTTCTCCGGCCCGCCGATCGGCGACTACTACACGAAGCTCCCCACCGTGATGAAGAGCAGCAGCGCGCCCTGCCTGGTCACGTTCCAGAACGGCCGCGTGGGCCAATACGTGCAGGGGCTGGAGCCGCTGGACGACCTGGCGAAGAAGAACAAGCTCGACCTGTCGGCATACAGCTCGGCGATGCTCGAGCAGCTCAGCGTCGATGGCAAGCTCTATTCCATCCCGTTCAACGCCGGGCCCACGGTCGTCCTCTACAACAAGAAGATGTTCAAGGACGCGGGTGTGGCTGAACCCACCAACAACTGGACCACCGACGAATTCATCGCGGCAGCGAAGGCGACCACGAGAAACGGCGTGTACGGCTTCGCGATCCCCCAGGCGTCGAATCCCATCAGCACCCTCATGGCGGCCGACGGCCACCCGTGGGCGGACAAGAACGGTCCGAAGCTCGACGACCCGAACTTCCGCGACGCGCTGCAGCTGCTCGTCGACCTGTCGAACAAGTACAAGGTCGCGAAGCCGCTCGAGGCGGCCGCGGGTGGCACTTTCCCCGACATCGACGCGTTCAACACCGGCCAGTCGGCCATGGAGATGCAGGGTCTGTGGGATCTGCAGCACGCGCAGCAGAGTCTCGGCAAGGACAATGTCGGCATCGCCGTCATTCCGAGCAAGAGCGGCACCTCGAAGGGGTTCATCGGCGGATCGGGCTTCGGCATCACGAAGACCTGCGGCGACAAGCAGAAAGCATTCAAGGCCATCGAGGCGATGACGAGCAAGAGCGGACTCGAGTTCGTCACCAAATCCCAGGCCTCCGTGCCCGCGCGGCTCGACGCGCTGAACGCCTGGTCCAAGAACGTCGGATCGCCGGAGTTCACCTCGGTCATCAAGCAGATGACCGGTGACGCGACGCCCTCGCCCGTGCCGTCGAACCAGGCGCAGCTCGACACGCTCCTGACGCAGTACGAGGTGGACGCGTTCTCGGGTAAGAGCACCGTGGCCGAGGTGCTGCAGCAGGTGAAGGCCGGCCTCGGGCAATGACCTTCGTGCGTCTGGACCGTGCGGAGGAAGAGGTCTCCGCCGGGTCGGTCGCCCCACCGGAGCGCCCGAGGGGCCGGCTTCGTCGCCGGCTCCTCGGGGGCCCCCGCTGGGTGGGGTGGGCCTTCGTGCTCCCCGGGCTCATCGGGCTGGCGCTGTTCATCGTCATCCCGCAGATCGCCTCGCTGATCCTGGGGTTCTCCGACTCGACACTGCTCGGCGGCATCCAGTTCACGGGCACGGAGAACTACGCCCGGCTGCTGCGCGACCCGCAGTTCCTCAACAGCGTCATGGTGACGGCGATCTTCGTGCTCGTCTACGTGCCGGCGAACATCGCGATCTCGATGGCGATGGCGCTCTGGCTGAAGACGCGCATCGCGGGTCGCAACTGGCTCCGGGTGATCTTCCTGATCCCGGCCCTGTCACCGATGGTGGCGAACGCCGCGGTCTTCCGTCTGCTGTTCCAGAAGGACGGCGCCGTCAATCAGGCGCTTGCGGGGATCGGACTCGGCCCGATCCCGTGGCTGAGCGACGGGAACTGGGCGCTGGCCGTCGTGATCGGCGTCTCGCTCTGGCAGTCGTTCGGGTACAACATGATCGTGCTCGGCGCAGGTATCGACTCGATCAGCCCCGATGTCATCGCGGCGTCGCGGATCGACGGGGCCGGCCGGTTCCGCCGCTTCTTCTCGATCACGCTGCCGCTGGTCAGCCCCGCGCTGTTCTTCACCACGGTGCTGACCGTCATCGGCGCCTGGCAGACCTTCGCACAGGCCTACGTGATCACGGGCGGGGGGCCGGGCAACAGCACGATGACAATCATGCTGTACCTCTATCAGACCGCCTTCACGAACAACCAGCTCGGCTATGCGTCGGCCATCGCCACCGTGCTGTTCGTGATCATCGCGATCTTCACGCTGTTCCAACTCTGGGGGCAGAGGAAGTGGGTCCACTATGACTGAGCACCAGCTACCGGCCTCGGGTTCCCGCTGGCGTCGCCGGGGACGGACCATCGGTTCCGCTGCCAACACCACCGCGGCGTGGCTGTTCGCGCTCGTGTTCTCGTTCCCGCTGATCTGGACCTTCTTCACCGCGCTGAAACCGGCGAACGAGGTGTTCGCCGCGCAGATCACCTTCATCGGCTCGAAGGTCCTCTGGTCCAACTTCGTGGATGCGTGGACCGAGGTCGACTTCGGGCGCCTGCTCCTGAACAGCCTGGTCGTGGCCGCCATCTCGACGGTGCTCACCCTGGTCGTCGCGACCCTCACGGCGTTCGCGTTCGCGAGGCTGCGGTTCCCCGGCCGGAGCGCCGTCTTCCTGTTGTTCGTCATCACGCTGACCCTGCCGAGCGAGGTCGCCGTCGTGCCCCTGTTCCTCGGTTTCGACCAGGCGGGCCTTGCCGACACCTGGTTCGCGCTCATCATCCCCGGCCTCTTCGGGGCTTTCGGGGCGTTCCTGCTCCGGCAGTTCATGCTCCAGATCCCGGCGGAGCTGGAGGAGGCCGCCCGGCTCGACGGAGCGTCCACCTGGCGCATCCTGATCAGTGTCATCGTCCCGCTGGTGCGGCCGGCCCTGTCGGTGCTGGCGATCTTCGCCTTCCTGGGCAGCTGGAACAGCTTCCTGTGGCCGCTGATCATCCTCAACAGCTCGGAGAAGTGGACGATCCCCATCGGGATCGCCGGGTTCACGACACAGACCGGAACGCAGTGGCAGCTGCTGATGGCGGCGTGCGTGATGACGATCGCCCCCGTGGTGATCGTGGTCGCCTTCGCCCAGAGACAACTGGTGGCCGCGATCGGCGCGGGCGCCTTCGGCGGCCGTTGAGCCCCGACGGACGGAGACCTGTGAAACTCGAACCGCTTGACCCCACGACCCTGCCGGCGCCGGCCGACGTGTCGGACAACCGTCCGGCGCTCGCAATGGTGGACGCCGTCATCGAAGCCGGGCCGTACGAAGCCACCTGGGAGTCGCTGTCCCGCTACCGTGCTCCGCAGTGGTACCGCGACGCCAAGTTCGGCATCTTCCTGCACTGGGGAGCCTTCTCGGTGCCGGCGTTCGGCAATGAGTGGTACCCGCGCACGATGTACCGGCGCGGCACGCCCGCGTTCGACCATCACGTGGCGACCTACGGGCCGCACGACCGCTTCGGCTATAAGGACTTCCTTCCGCACTTCCGGATGGAGCGCTACGACCCCGAGGAGTGGGTCGCGCTGTTCAAGCGGGCCGGCGCCCAGTTCGTGGTGCCGGTCGCCGAGCACCACGACGGCTACGCGATGTACGACACGGCGCGCTCGCGCTGGAAGGTGACTCAGGTGGGACCGGAGCGCGACGTGATGGGGGACCTTTTCTCGGCGGTCGACCAGGCCTGGCTGATCACGGGCGCGTCCACCCACCGGGCGGAGCACTGGTTCTTCATGAACGGGGGTGCGGAGTTCGACTCCGACGTCCGCGATCCCGCCTACGCCGACCTGTACGGCCCGGCGCTGCGCAAGGAGATGAACCCCACCGAGCGGTTCCTGGAGGACTGGCTGCTGCGTACGGTCGAGATCATCGACTCCTACCGGCCGCAGATCCTCTACTTCGACACCGGGATCGAGGAGCCGTCGTTCGAGCCCTACATCCGCCGACTGGCCGCCTACTACTACAACCGGGCGGCGGAGTGGGGCCGAGAGGTCGTCATCAACTACAAGTGGGACTCGTTCGCGCCCGGTTCTGCAGTGCTGGACATCGAGCGCGGCACGATGGGCGGCATCCGGCCCGATGTCTGGCAGAACGACACGTCGGTGTCGCGGACGTCGTGGAGCTGGGTGGAGGGACACGACTACAAGGACGCCTCCGAGCTCATCCAGGAGCTCGTCGACGTGGTCGCGAAGAACGGGAACCTGCTGCTCAACATCGGGCCCCGCCCGGACGGGACGATCCCCGAGGAGGAGGCCGCGCTGCTCGAGGCCGTCGGCGACTGGCTGGCCGTGCACGGCGAAGCGATCTACGGCTCCAGCCCCTGGGTCGTGTTCGGCGAGGGGCCGACGGCCCCAGCCGCCGGCTCGTTCACCGACGCCGCCGCAGCCGTCTACACCGCAGAGGACATCCGCTTCACCAGGATGACCGAGGTCGGCCACGACTACGTCTACGGGATCGGACTCGTCCGTCCGGACGACGGCCGCATGCGGATCCGCAGCTTCGGCTCGGACAGCCGGTTCGTCGACCGGCCGATCGTCGACGTGCGGGTGCTGGGTTCGCGGGAGCAGCCGGAGTGGACCCGCACGGGCGAGCACCTGGAGGTCGTACTTCCCGACTCCGAGCTATCGGGCCCCGGCGGCGCCGTGGTGCGGATCGAGTTGGCTCCGGAGGCTGCCGAGTCGCGCATCGACTTCTTCCACGGCCTGAACATCTAACGACGATGCGAGCCTTCGTGATGGACGGACCCGGCCGCGGCTCGGTCGTCGAGGTGCCCGATCCGCGGATCGGCGACTACGACGCCGAAGTCGAGGTGCTCTGGTGCGGGGTGTGTTCGAGCACGGACAAGATGTTGCGCGCCGGCACCTTCCGCGGCGGCGTCTCGTACCCCAGCATCCTGGGCCACGAGTCGGTGGGCCGCGTGACGGCGGTCGGTTCCGGCGTGCGCACGATCGCCGTCGGCGACCTCGTGACGCGGCCCGCTGCCTACAGCGCCGAGTCGGCGCCGCTCGCGATGCACTGGGGCGGGTTCGCCGAGCGCGGCGTGGTCCACGACATCCGGTCGGAGGCCGAGGACCGGGAGCTGACACCGGGCACGGCGCCCTGGGTGCGGCTGGAGCCCGGCTCCGACCCGCTGTCCGCGGCCCTCGCGATCAGCCTGAGCGAAACCTTCAGCGTCGCCTGCCGGGAGGACCTGCTGGGCGCGACGGTCGTCGTGGTCGGCACCGGCGTCGCGGGGCTCTCCCTCGTGCGGTACGCGTCGCTCCTGGGCGCCGCCCGGGTCATCGCCGTGGGACGCCGGGCCGAACGGCTCGAACAGGCCGCAGATGCCGGAGCGACGGAGACACTGCTCGCCGACGATGCCGCCGGTGAGCTCAGGCGGCGACGGGACGCCGACATCGTGTTCGAAGCCTCCGGCCAGGCATCGATGGTCGACGTCGAGTACGGCTGGCTCCGCCCGGGCGGCCGGCTCGTCGTGTACAGCGCCCCCGCGGCCACCGCCGAGCTGGACCTGATGGCGGCACCGCGCGACGTGCGTCTGAGCGTCGCTTCGACCCAGGAGACCGCCGTACTGCCCGGCATCCTGCGGCTCGTGCAGTCCGGCTATCTCGACGTCGATTCGTTCGTAACGCTGCGTGTCGACCTTCCCGACATCGGCGTCGCTTTCGACGCCATCGATCGTGGCGAGGTCGTCAAGGCGATGGTGCGACTCACCTGAAGCGTCGCCCGCCGATGCACACCCCAGAACCTATGGAAACGGAGAACACACACATGATCACGATCGACAGCGTGCCGACTCGCCGACTCGCGAGCGGGGCAGTGATGCCCGCGATAGGGGTGGGGACCTTCGGGTCCGACCACTACCGGGCGGAGGAGGTCGCCGCTGCGGTCGGTGGTGCGATTCGGGCCGGCTACCGCCTGATCGACTGCGCGTCGGTGTACGGCAACGAGGCGGAGGTCGGTGCCGTCCTTCAAGAGGCCATCGCCGGCGGTGTGCCCCGCGATGAGCTCTTCGTCATGTCGAAGGTGTGGAACGACGCGCACGAGCCGGACGCAGCGATCGCCTCGGTCCGTCGGTCGCTGAGCGACCTCCGACTGGACGTGCTCGACGCGGTGTTCGTGCACTGGCCGTTCCCGAACCACCATGCACCGTTCGCGGACGCGGCCGACCGCGACCCGGACGCGCGCCCGTACATCCACGAGGAGTACATGGCGCTCTGGCACGCGCTCGAGGGGCTCGTCGACGAGGGAGTCGTGCGGCACCTGGGGACCTCGAACGTGACCATCCCGAAGCTCACGGCGATCCTCGCCGACGCGCGGATCGCACCGGCGCTGAACGAGATGGAACTGCACCCGTGCTTCCAGCAGCCCGAGCTCTTCCGGTTCTGCCTCGATCACGGGATCCAGCCGGTGGGCTACTCGCCCCTGGGCTCGCCGTCGCGACCCGAACGCGACCGCATCGTCTCGGACGTCTCGGACATGGAGCATCCCGTCGTGGTGTCGATCGCCCGCGCGCACGGCGTGCATCCGGCTTTGATCTGCCTGAAGTGGGCGGTGCAGCGCGGGCAGGTCCCGATCCCGTTCTCGGTGAAGGAACCGCAGTTCGTCGCCAACCTGCGGGCCGTGACCGAGGACCCGCTGACCCCCGCCGAACTCGAGCAACTGCGATCGGCGGAACAGAACAACCGCCTCATCAAAGGCCAGGTCTTCCTGTGGCCCGGCGCCGACAGCTGGCTCGACCTGTGGGACGTCGACGGCACGATCCCCGGCTGGGACGGCTACGCCGCAGACCGCGCAACCGGCCGTGCAGCCGGCCGCGCAGAAGTGGACGTGACCGCATGATCACCGGCCCGCTCGTCCATCCACCGCTCCTGGAGGCGCTCGCCTCGTCGGGCCACGGCTCCGGGGTGCTGATCGCTGACGGGAACTATCCGTACCTGACCGCCACCGGACCGGGGGTGCGCCTGATCCATCTCAATCTGCGTCCCGGGCTGCTCGACGTCACGTCGGTGCTGGACGCGGTGCTCACCGTCGTCAACATCGAGTCGGCGACTGTCATGCAGACCCCGCCCGGGGTCCCGGCTCCGGCACAGGACGACTACGCGCGCAGGCTCGGCACGGATGTGCCCATGGAGAAGGTCGACCGGTTCGCGTTCTACGACCGGGTGCGCTCGCCCGACGTCGGCGTCGTCATCGCCACCGGCGACGAGCGCCTGTACGGCAACCTGCTGCTCACGGTCGGTCTGCGCTGACGCGGTCCGCCCGAGTAGCAACACCTGAACACGTGACCGGATTCGAGGAGAGAATGACAGCGACGCCCGAGTGGAACGACCCCGCGGTTTACGAGTGGGGGAGTGAACCCGCACATGCCACTCTGGTGACCTACGACACGCTCGCGGCTGCGCTCAGGGCTGACCGCTCCGCGTCGCCGTTCCGGGTCAGCCTCGACGGTGAGTGGAAGTTCCGGTGGTCACCGAACCCGGAATCGCAAGTCGCTGACTTTGCAGACACCGACATCGACGATTCGGGCTGGGATCTCATCCCGGTTCCGTCGAGCTGGCAACTGCACGGGTACGACTTCCCGATCGGGGTCAACACGGTCCTGCCGTGGACCGGGGCGAACGGGAGGAACGAACAGCCCGCTCCCACCGGCGACTACCCACACGCCCCGACGCGCTACAACCCGGTCGGGCAGTACCGGACGACCTTCGAGCTGCCTGACGGCTGGGCGGGCCGACGAACGTTCATCCAGTTCGAGGGTGGGGAATCCGCGTACTACGTCTGGATCAACGGCCAGCGCATCGGCTATCGCGAAGACAGCTACACCCGTGGCGAATTCGACCTGACCCCGTACGTGCAGAGCGGACGCAATGTGCTGGCCGTCGAGGTGTACCGGTGGTCCACAGGGTCCTACCTGGAGAACCAGGACAATGTGCGGCTCTCGGGCATCTTCCGCAGTGTGCTTCTGGTCTCGCGGCCGCCGGTCCTCATTCGGGATTTCACCGTCAGAACTCCGCTGGCTGACGACTTCTCGACGGCGACTCTCGAGCTGAGCGTCGCGGTGCGCGACGACGCCGGCGCGCGCACGGGGCAGGAGTTCCAGGTGCGGGCGACGCTCTTCGACGGAACGGATCCGGGGGCTGCCGAACTCTGGTCACGGTCCGCGTCGGTCGAACCGGTGGCTCCCGGCGAGGATGCATCCGCGGCGTTGACGGAGCCCGTCGTGTCGCCTCGGCTCTGGTCCGCTGAGCACCCAGAGCTGTACACGCTGGTCGTGGAGCTCTGCGACCCCGATGGGTCGGTCCTGGATCGCGTATCCACGCGCGTCGGTTTCCGCCGGGTCGAGATCGTCGACGGCGTGTACCGGATCAATGGGCAGCCGATCTCTCTGCGAGGCGTCAACCGCCACGAGTGGAATCCGCGTACCGGGCGCACCCTCAGCTCCGCTGACATGGCCGCCGACATCCGCCTGATGAAGCAGAACAACATCAACGCCGTCCGCACCTCCCACTATCCGAACGACCCGCGGTGGTACGAACTCGCCGACGAGTACGGACTGTACGTGTTCGACGAGGCGAACAACGAGACCCACATCAACCGCGTCGACGCTGAAGGGCGACCGAACATCCCGGGCGATCGACCAGAACTACGCGAGCCCCTGCTGTGGCGGATGCGGAACCTGGTCGACCGGGACAAGAACCACGCGTGCGTGATCGCCTGGTCGATCGGCAACGAGTCAGGAGTCGGCTCGAACATGAAGGCCATGTACAACTGGGCCAAGGGGTACGACCCGACCCGCCCGGTCAGCTACCAGGATTCGACCGGCTCCGGCTTGGCCGTAGTCCCCTCGGACATTTCCGACTTCGACGGTGACTTCTACCCGCCGGTGTCCGAGCTGATCGACCGCGCCGGCCGCGATCCGAGGCCCTACGTGCTCATCGAGTACGCATTCAGCCAGGGGAACGCCTCCGGCTTCTTGGCTGAATCCTGGGCGGCCATCCGCGAGAATCCGGGTCGGGTACAGGGTGGCTTCCTGTGGGACTGGGCCGACAAGGGCCTGTGGTGGGGAATCCCGGGACGGCCGGGTGAGGAGTTCCTCGCCTACGGCGGCGATTGGGGCGACGATCCCAACGAAGAGGGCGCACACATGAGTGGGCTGCTGCTCTCCGATCGAACGCCGACACCGAAGGTGGAGGAGGCCAAGCTGGCCTACCAACCGGTGAGCATCACCCTCTTGGACCCCGACAACTGGACCATAAGAATCACGAACGAGTACCTGTTCACCAGCCTGGGTGGGCACAGCCTGCACTGGGCGGTCACTGAGGACGGAAGAGCCATCGGAAGCGGGAGCATTCCTGGTTCGCAGCTTTCCATAGGGCCGCTGGGAAGCGCGGACGTCACACTTCCGAGCTCGCTGCCGGAGCAGCTGCGGGCCGGTTCCGAGTATCGGCTGGAGCTCTCGATCGTTCTCGACGCTCCCACGTCGTGGGCGGAGGCGGGCCACATCGTCGCCAGGGCACAGTTTGCGCTGCCCGTCGTTGCTCCCGCCCTCTCGCTCCTTCCGTCGGCCGAGCTGGCCTCGCCGCACGTCCGCCAGACCGAGGAGCTGATCGAGGTCGCAGGCGACGGCTTCGCGGTCAGCATCGACCGCTCCACCGGCCGGCTGACGTCATTGCGATATGACGACCGCGAACTGCTGGCAAGCGACCTGATGCCGAATTACTGGCGTGCGCCGAACGATCCGGAGCTGTCGATCCCTGAATTCAGGACGACCCTTCCGGAGCCGTCTCAGCCGTGGCGCGGCGTCGGCGAAGAGTGGGCCATCGACGAGATCGAGTCGTCGTCGGTTCCGGGTGGCGTTCGGGTGACGGTGCGCGGCACCGTCACCACGACGATGCCGTTCCGGCCCAGCAACCGCATCACGACGTCGCCGCAGTCGATCGTCTACACGATCTACGGCAACGGGCAGGTGGATGTGCTGTCGACATTCGAGCCGGTCCCCGATACCCCCAACCCGCAGGTAATCGGGACGACATTCGGCCTGCGGCCTGAGCTTGCAACCGTCGAATGGTATGGCCGCGGCCCGTGGGAGTCGACCGCTGACCGACGCGAATCGGCCTTCTTCGGTCGCTACTCCGGATCGGTCGCGGATCAGGTCACCCGCTACAGCCGACCGCAGGACAGCGCCAACAAAGCCGACACCCGCTGGGCCGCCCTCACCGATGAGGCTGGGAGGGGAGTCCTGCTTGTAGCTGGAGGGAGCATGTACCTGAACGTCCAGCCGAACAGCCCGGACGAGCTGGCCGGGCACCGTCACTGGCACGAGGTGCCGGAATCGTGGCGGACCGTCGTACGTGTGGACGCTGCGCAGGAAGGCCTCCAGGGCGGCAACTGGGACCTGCTGACGCGCCCGGACGAGTACAGCAACACGCCGGCCAAAGGGCCATACAGCGTCCTCTACCGTGTCCTTCCCCTTCGCGAAGGGCAGGATCCGGCAGCAGTGGCAACGCGAATCCACACTTTCGGTTGACCACCCGGCACCACCTATCTGGAGATCACCCCATGGCATCCGCCTCGCTCCCCGTCATCACCATCGACGACCGCGTCACCGAATCGACCGATCTCCCGCACATCTGGAGCCTCTGCGCCGGAGCGGGCCGCGCCAATGAAGCGCTTCGAGCCGACTGGCAGCAGCAGTTCCGTGAGGCGGTGGATCGCCTCGGGTTCCGTTACCTGCGCTTCCACGGCGTGTTCCACGACGACATGTTCGTGTACCGCGGCTCCTACGGCGGAGGCTTCGGGCCGGACGTGCCTCTCGACACCCCGGTGCACACCTTCTCCTACGTGGACAAGGTGTTCGACTTCCTGATCGACCTGGGGGTGCGGCCGTTCGTGGAGCTCGGCTTCATGCCGCGCGAGCTGGCCACCCAGACCGAGACCGTGTTCTGGTGGGGTGCGCACGCCAGCCCGCCGAACGACATGGATCGGTGGGTGGAGTTGGTGGTGCGTTCGGTCGAGCATTGGATCGAGCGCTACGGTCTGGCCGAGGTGCGGGAGTGGCGGTTCGAGGTCTGGAACGAGCCCAACCTGGTTCCGCACTTCTGGACCGGCACGAAGACCGAGTACTTCGAGCTGTACGGCCGAACCGTGCAGGCGATCAAGGCGATCGACCCGGAACTCAAGGTCGGCGGCCCGTCGACCAGCGTCTTCGTGCCGGACGACCGCTACGCGGGCGAGACCGAGGACCGCTCGGCTGAGCACGCCACGGCCGCGGCATCCGACCCGGATGCGCTCGACTGGCGACCGGTGTGGATCGAGGACTTCCTCGTCTGGTGCGCGGAGCGGGACCTGCCGGTCGATTTCATCTCGACGCACCTCTACCCCACCGACTTCGCCTTCGGAGCCAACGGCGAGGCCGTCAGCCTCACCCGGTACGCGGATGCGACGCCGGACGACTTGACGGTACTGCGGCGGCTGATCGGCGAGAGCGCCTATCCGGAGGCGGAGGTGCACATCACCGAGTGGTCGAGCTCGCCGTCGAGCCGCGACCATATCCACGACACCGTATTCGCCGCCACCTACATCACGCGGGCGTATCTCCGTTCCGCAGACCTAGCCGACTCCATCTCCTACTGGACCTTCACCGACATCTTCGAGGAGGGCGGCGCCGGGCTCGGACCGTTCCACGGCGGATTCGGCCTGGTGAACGAGCAGGGCATCCACAAGCCGACCTTCCACGCCTTCGCGATGCTGAACCGGCTGGGCGACCGGCTGATCGCCTCCACCGCGCGGGGCGTCGTCTCGCAGCACAGCGCGACGGGAAAGCTCGCCGCTCTCTTCTACAACTACCCCGACGATATGAACAACCGTTCTGTCGGCTCGCGCAACACCTATGAGGCGACGCGCGACTTGGCCGGCATGGGGCCCGAACAGCGCCTGCGGCACACTATCGGCGGGCTGGAGCCGGGCGCGGCCTTCGCGGTCGAGATCCTCACGCCCGGATACGGCGACGCAGCCGAGGCGTGGAGCGCCATCGGTCAGCCCCTCAACCTCTCGCGTCGCCAGGCCGCCTACCTGCGCGAGCAGGGCGACGCCCTCCAGCGCCACACCCTGGTCGTCTCGGAGAGCGGCACCCTCGAGATCGACCTCGTCCTCGCCCCCTGGGCAGTGGCGTCGGTCTTCGCGCTCTGAACGCCGCAGTGAGTGCTCACCTCAGGTTCGGTGGCGGACCGTCGCCCACGTGCGTAGGCACGCCCTCGAACAGCTGCAGCCGACCGTCGAAGCTTCGGAGCGACGTCGTCTGGAAGAGGACATCGGGCCAGCCGTCGTAGATCCGGTCACTTCCGGTGGTGCCGTTGACGACGGGGAACACCACCACCCGATGCCGGTCCACCAGGCCGGCGTTGAGCAGCGACCGGCACAAGCTCGGGCTGCCGAGCGTTCGAAGTGGAGTGTCACCCTCCTTCAGCTGTCGCACGAACTCCACCGCGTCGCCGTCGACCAGGGTCGTATTCGGCCAGTCCAGTGGTTCGCGGAGGCTGCGGGAGAACACCACCTTCTCCCGGCTGGTGAGCGGTGAAACGTCCTCCTCGCCCGTCGCTGCGAAGCCGGTGAACAGCCGGTACGTGCGAGCACCCATGAGCAGGGTGAACGGCTGTGTGCTGTCTTCGCGCAAGAACTCGTAATACTCCGGGCCGCCCATGCCCCACAGTCCTGGCCACCCTTCGGCCGACCCGTACCCGTCCAGCGACGTGATGTAGTCGATCATCAACTCGGCCATGCGCTGCCTCCATCCTCGTGCCACGAAGGTTAGTGGCCGTCTCCCGGCGCGAATAGGGCCCGGCTCACTCGATGCCGTTGGCCGACAGCAGCTTCCCGCGGAGTGTGCCAGGCTGAGGGAGACGCTCTGCGCCGAGCAAAGGACACTCATGCCATCGTTTCGTGCCACCATCCGTCAGGCGGGCAAGACGGCTACCGGCATTCCGGTTCCGGACGCGGTCGTTGAGGAGTTGGGCTCCGGGAAGAAGCCGGCCGTTGTCGTGCGGATCGGGTCGTACGAGTATCGGTCGACGGTGGCCAGCATGGGTGGGGAGTTTCTCATCCCGCTCAGCGCCGAGCACCGAGCCGCTTCGGGGGTCGCCGGGGGCGACGAGGTCGATGTGACGCTGACCCTCGACGACGCGCCGCGGGAGGTGCCCCTGCCGCCCGAGGTCCGGGAGGCGCTGGATGCGTCTCCGGCGCTCGCCGCCGCCTACGCCGCCCTCTCGTACAGCAGGCAGCGGGCGCTGATCGAGCCTATCGATCAGGCGAAGACGGCCGAGACGCGGGATCGCCGTGTGGAGAAGGCGCTCGCGGTTCTCGCCGACGGATGAGCGGGCGGCGGCCGATGATCGACGCAGCCGACGCAGCTCCAGAGCTACGCCGCGTGCTCGCCCGGCAGTCGCAGCAGCGCCCCGGGTATGCGGCACGTCGCGGCGGCGATGGACATGGCCTCGTCGAGCACGCGGGTCGTCTCTTCGGCCGTTTCGGGCATACCGACGCGGGCGAGCGTCGCGGTGATCGAGGCGAGGGTGGCGTCTCCGGCGCCCATGGTGTCCACGATGGGGGCGGTCATCGGGTGGACGGGCCGGTGAACGGTGACGCCGGACGCCAGCAGAAGAGTTGCCCAGGCCGCGCCCTCGGTGGCCAGCACCGCGGACGGGCCCAGCCCGAGCAGTCGGCGCGCCACGATGGCGAGGGGCTCCGCGTACAGGAGTCCTGCATCTTCGTCGCCGATCTTCACGAGAAGGCTTCGCCGGGCGAGGTCCTCGAAGCCGGTTCGGAACGCATCCACGTCAGAGATCAGGTGCTCACGCGGGTTGGGGTCCAGTACGAGCCGTGACGGTGAAGCGCGGACCGCCCCGGACAGGAGCTCCGCTTGTCCGGCATCGTCGAACGGGAACGAGCTCACGACGATGAGGGCGGAGTCGTCGAGCGTCGCCCGCTGGGTGTTGTCGAAAGCGATTCGCCGTGCACGCGCTGCGTCGTTGAAGACGTAACGCGGTTCGCCCGCGCTCCGATCGGAGACCGCGCGCGCTGACAACGGCGCCTTCGTCGCTATGAGGCGGACACCGAACGATGCCAGGTACGCACGAATGTCGTCGCCGGCCCGATCATCGCCCACCATGGCGAGCAGTGAAGCGGGGAGTCCGAGCCGAGCGAGCCCGACCGCGACGTTGAGGCCCGCACCACCCACGTGTTCCTCGACGGCGGTGGGCGAGCGGAGTTCGTCGATCAGCGCATCGCCGATGACCGAGATCGTCGGCGTGGTCACGATGGCCGGATCTCGCCGGAACCGCGGCGGATCAGAGTGGTGGGCACGACGAAGGTCTGGGATTCCAATTCGGCGCCGTCGAGCCGGGCGAAGATGCGTTCGGCAGCACGGTGCCCGATCTGGGCTGCATCCTGGGCCACGACCGTGAGGCCCGGCTCCAGGAGGTCGGCCAGTTCGACGTCATCGAAGCCCACCAGCGCGACCCTGCGGTGGGCCCCGAGGCGCCGGAGGGCGCGGAGAGCGCCCATCGTTATCAGGTTCTGCGCGCTGAAGATGGCGGTCGGAGGGGTGGATGCGGTGAAAAGCGATGCGACCGCGGCCTCCGCCTGAGCCTCGTCGGTCACGGCCTCGACGATCGTGACTTCTCCTGTGGCGATGCCGGCCCGGCCGAGCTCCTCCATGAAGCCGCGTTTGCGTTCGCGGGCGGTCTGGATCTCGGGCCGGTCACCGAGATAGGCGATGTGCCGGTGGCCGTACCCGATGAGATGGCGCGTTGCTTCGGCCGCGCCGTCGGCGTTGCTGGACACGACGGCGTCGGCCTCCAGCCCGGTCGGTTCGCGGTCGATGAACACCAGCGGCGTGCCGTGCCTCTGTTCCGCCAGGAGATAGGCCTGGCTGGGTTTGATGGTCGTGAGGATCAGGCCGTCGACCCGGCGCTTCAGGAACGCGTCGACCGCCTTCTCCTCCTGGTTGGGGTCATCGTCGAGGCTGGAGGCGAAGACCGCGACTCCGCGCTGCGCAGCTCTGTCCTCGACGGCGCGATGCAGCGCGCCGGAGAACGGGTTCGAGACGCTTCCGACCAGAAGCCCGATCGTGCCGGTGCGTCGGTCTGTGCGGCGGAGATTGCCCGCGTGCAGGTCGGGCTGGAAATTCAGGTCGGCGACGGCTCTCTGGACCCGTTCGATCGTCGCCGCGGACACGTGCGGCTCACCGTTGATGACGCGGCTGACCGTCTTGACGCCTACGCCGGCCAGAGTGGCGACATCGCGCATCGTCGACCGTCTGGGGGAACCTGACACCGATGTCACGTTTTTGTCTCCAATTGAGTGATGTTGCTTGACTATAGCCTCCTCCATGCTCTAAACCTAACCATGACACCGTTGTCAATTGACGGCGGATCCACGCACCTAGAGGAGTTCACCGTTGAATCTCACAGCACCTCACTCCGCCGGCAAGCGCATTCTCGCCGCTACGGCGATCGCCTCGATAGCCGCCCTCGGTCTCGCGGGCTGCTCCGGCTCCGGCTCCGGCTCCGGTTCTGACAAAGTGGGCGTCTCCCTCATCGTGAAGACGACCACCAACCCGTACTTCGTCTCCATGGAAGACGCCGCCAAGGCCGACGCCAAGAAGGCGGGCGTCAACCTCACCCTCGCCGCAGGCAAGCAGGACGGTGACGTCTCCACTCAGGTGCAGGCCATCGAATCCGCCATCGGCCGCGGCGACAAAGGCATCCTCATCACCCCCAACGGGCCTGGCGTTCAGAACGCCATCGACAAGGCCCGTAAGGCAGGCCTTTTCGTCATCGCGCTCGACACCGTTCCGACGCCGCCGTCCTCGGTCGACATCACCTTCGCCACCGACAACTTCGCCGCAGGCGAAGCGATCGGCAAGTGGGCCGCCGGGCAGCTGAACGGCAAGTCCGCCGACATCGCCATGCTCGACCTGTTCAACACCCAGGTCGTCTCCGTCGACCTCAACCGCGACCAGGGCTTCCTCAAGGGGATGGGGATCACCGTCCCCGACACCAAGAAGAACGGCAGCGAGGCCAAAAGCGGCAACTACACGGGCGGCAAGGGCGGCTCGTACACGATCGCCGGCCACCAGCCGACGAACGGTGATGCAGCCGACGGCCGAACGGCCATGGAGACGATCCTCGCCAAGGACCCCAACGTCAACGTGGTCTACACGATCAACGAGCCGGCGGCGTACGGCGCCTACCAGGCGCTCCAGGCGGCCGGTAAGACCAAGGACGTCATCCTGGTCTCGATCGACGGCGGATGCACCGGCGTCAGCCAGGTGAAGTCGGGCATCATCGGCGCGACCAGCCAGCAGTACCCGTCCAAGATGGCGTCGCTCGGCATGGAGGCCATCGTCAAGCTCGCGAAGACCGGGGAGAAGCCGAAGACCTCATCCGGCCTCGACTTCTACAACACCGGCTCGCGGCTGGTGACCAACACGCCCGTGGCGAATCTGACCAGCATCACGCCCGACGACGCCAGCAAGATCTGCTGGGGCAAGTAGCCACTCCGCCCGGGCCGGGCATCCGGCCCGGGGAACACAGACCAGGAGACCATCGTGAGTCAACCAACCGCCAATAGACCTGCGCCGCAGACCAAGCCTGCGTCGCAGACGAGCCCGCCCACCTCCGAGCTCGACCTCGCACAGGAGTTCCTCCACCGGACGACCCCGCTGACGCGCCTCCGGGGCCTGCTGCACCGGTACCCGGCGCTGAGCCCGGCGATCGTGCTCGTGCTTTCCATCATCGTTTTCGGAGCGATCAACCCGCGGTTCCTCAACCCCGGCAACCTGTCGCTGATCACGCAGCAGGTCGCGGTGGTCGGCACGATCGGCATCGCCCAGACGCTGATCATCCTGACCTCCGGAATCGACCTCTCGGTCGGCGCGGCAACCACTCTCGCCGGGCTGGTCATCGCCCAGACGGCGTCGTCCAATCACGTCCCGGCTGTACTCGCCCTGCTGCTGGGCCTGGTCGTCGGCATCGCGACCGGACTGCTGAACGGGCTCCTCGTGACGCGGCTGAAGCTGCCTCCGTTCATCGTGACCCTCGGTACGCTGAGCATCTTCACCGCCATCCTGCTCCTCTACTCGAACAGCGCATCCGTGCAGGGTCAGAACCTGCCGCCCCTGATCACCTCGCTCGGCAACACGTTCAACATCGGCGGGGTCCAGATCACCTACGGTGTCGTGGTGATGGTCGTGCTGTACGCGATCGTGGCGACCATCCTCGGCCGCACAGCCTGGGGACGTCACGTCTACGCAGTCGGCGACGACGCCGAGTCGGCGCGCCTCGCAGGCATCCGGGTCAATCGCGTGCTGCTCAGCGTGTACCTCGCGGCGGGCGCCATCCTGGCCGTCGGTGCATGGGTGCTGATCGGCCGCGTCGACGGAATCGGCCCCAACGACGGCATCTCGACCAACCTCGAATCGATCACCGCTGTGGTGATCGGTGGAACCAGCCTCTTCGGCGGTCGCGGCACCGTCTGGGGAACCCTTCTCGGAGCCCTCATCGTCGGGGTGTTCGAGGAAGGCCTCGCGGTCGCCGGACTCGATGTGCTCTATCAGGTGCTCGCAGTGGGCATCCTCGTCATCGTCGCCGTCGCGGTCGACCAGTGGATCAGGAAGGCACGAAAGTGACTATCGCAACGGACAACCCGTCATCGGCCCCCACGGAGACCCGCACCCCAGTGCTGCAGGCCCGCCGCCTCGTCAAGACCTTCGGGAGAGTCGTCGGCCTCGACGGCGTCAGCCTGGAGCTCTATCCCGGCGAGGTTCTCGCGGTCATCGGAGACAACGGGGCCGGCAAGTCCACCCTCATCAAGTGCCTCACCGGCGCCGAGATCCCCGACGAGGGCGAGATCTTCCTCGACGGGCAGCCCATCCACTTCCGCCGTCCGCAGGACGCCCGCGGAGCCGGCATCGAGACGGTCTACCAGAACCTCGCCGTGTCTCCTGCTCTGGATGTCGCATCCAACCTGTTCCTCGGCCGCGAACTGCGGCGGAAGGGCATTCTCGGTTCCGTGTTCCGGATCATGGACACCAAGAAGATGCGCAAGCAGGCGAAGGACGAGCTCACCACTCTGGGGATCACGACGCTGCAGGATGTCACCGTCCCGGTCGAGAACCTGTCCGGTGGTCAGCGGCAGGCTGTCGCGGTCGCCCGTGCCGCGGCGTTCGGATCCAAGGTCGTCGTCCTGGACGAGCCGACCGCCGCGCTGGGTGTCCGCGAGTCCCAACAGGTCCTGGAGCTCGTGAAGAACCTCCGTGACCGGGGCATCCCGGTGATCCTCATCAGTCACAACATGCCCCAGGTGTTCGAGGTGGCCGACCGGATTCACATCCAGCGACTCGGCAAGCGCGCGGCGACCATCACACCGCAGTCCCACTCGATGACGGATGCCGTCGCGATCATGACCGGGGCCAAGGTTGGGTGAGGCCAAGGCCCTGTACGCCCAGTTCACGGCGCGGCCCGGCCACGAGGATGAGGTGAAGCGCCTCGTGGCCGGTCTCGCCGAGGAGGTCCGGCGCGAGCCGGGTAACGTGACGTTCGCCGCCCACCGGCTGGTCGATGACCCCGCCGCCTTCTTCGTGTACGAAGAGTATGTGGACGCCGACGCTTTCTCCGCACACGTGAGCGCCCAGCACGGCATCGCATTCAACGCTGAGCTCGCGGAGCATATCGTCGAGGAGGGCTCGCGGCTGACCTGGCTCGACCGCGTCTGACTGTCGCGGCGAAGGACTGACGCCGGCGGCGAAGGAGGGGACAGGTCATGCCTTTCTTCCGCCGGCGTCCGCGACGCGTGCCGATGCGTCCGTTCGACGAGGCGGGTCTCGGAGACGCGGAGCCGGTCACCCTGGAGCGGGCACTCGAGGAGGGCATGCTCCTCACCGACTTCGCGGTACGGATGACCGTTCGCAACGCCATCGTCACGGCGATGCTGACCGAACCGGGCGCGGTGTTCGCGCCGGACGTGTTCGTCGGGACATCCCGCCGGGCCCTGCTCGGCCTTGCCGAGGAAGCAGATAGCGCGGAAGCGCGGATGGCGGCGGAACGCCGACTGGCCACGGTTCTCGAGGGTGAGCCGGAACACTCGCACGATTATCGCCCTGCCGATGCGATCAACCTGGGTCGCAGGGAAGCGCTCGCGCGAGCGACCGCCGATGAGCTGAGGCGGCGGTCGGAGGACGCCGCCTTCCTCACCGCGGTGGTCGAAGCCGCCCGCGCCGAGGCGTGGGATGAGGTCTCCCGGGAGATCGAGCTTCGGATCGACCGCACGTTCACCTCACCGGACCCGGTCGGGATGGATCAGCGGCTACAGGAATTGCGTGCTGACTTGCGCCTGCTGATGCCGCCCGAGAGCTGAGGGCCGTCTGCCGCAGCCTCCCCGCGTAGTCTGCAGGGCGAGGACCAGACGGAGGAGGAACACGACGTGTGCGCAATCGTTAAGTGGGCGCGGCAGGCCGCATTCGAGGCGGTCGCGTGACCGCCCTCCCGACCGATGCAGAGCGCCGTGTCGCACTGCGGCGGATGAAGGTGCTCGCGACGAGTCTGCTCGCCCTAGCCGCCGTGGTCTTCGCCGTGGCGTTCGCGCTGCAGGACCGCTACCCCTGGCTCGGGTATGTGCGCGCCGCGGCCGAGGGGGCGATGGTCGGCGCTCTCGCGGACTGGTTCGCGGTGACCGCGCTGTTCCGGCATCCTCTCGGGCTGCGCATCCCGCACACCGCGATCATCCCGAACCGCAAGGATGAGATCGGGGCGAGCCTGGGGGAGTTCGTGGAGACGAACTTCCTCTCCGACGACGTGGTCGCCGGCAAGCTGGGGACGATCGACCTCGCCGGTGCTGCCGCCGACTGGGTCACCCAGCCGCGGAACGCCCGCCGGGTGGTGGCGGAGTCCGCGCAGGGCGTGACGGGGCTCGTCGCCCTCCTCGATGACGACCGGATGCGGGAGGCTGTGGAGGCGGTCGTGCGCACGCACCTCGTCACGCCGCTGTGGGGTCCGCCGCTCGGACGGCTCGGCGCGCGAGTGCTCGAGTCGGGGGGCCATCGTGAGGCGATCGACCTGCTGCTGGACCGGCTGGACGAGTGGCTTGCGGCGAACCCTGAGGCGTTCGGGCCGATCGTGTCGCGGCGCCTCCCGTCGTGGCTGCCGTCGATCGTGGATCGCGTGATCGACGAGCGCCTCCACGCCGAAGCGCGCCGCTTTGTTCGGGACGTGCGCGACGATCCCGACCACCGCCTGCGCCGCTCGCTCGACGCGTACCTCACCGAGTTCGCCGACCGGCTGCAGCACGACGACGCGACCATCGAGCGGCTGGAGGCGGCGAAGGGACGCGCGTTCGACGACCCCCGGATCCGCGAGCTGGCCGCCTCTGCCTGGGGCGCCGCACGCACCGCCGCTATCGACGCGCTCTCCGACGAGGACGGTGAACTGCGGCAGCGCGCGGAGGCGTTCGTCGTCGACGTCGCCCGGCGCATCCTCGCCGACGACGAGCTGCGGGCGTCCCTCAACACGCGACTGACCGACGCCGCGCTGCACCTCGTGACGAGCTACCGCAGCGACATCTCGCACGTCATCACCGAGACCGTGCAGTCGTGGGACCCGGCCGAGACCACCGACAAGATCGAGACCCAGGTGGGACGCGACCTCCAGTTCATCCGCATCAACGGGACGGTGGTGGGCGCGCTGGCCGGGCTCGCGATCTACAGCGTGGCGACGGGCGTCGCTGCATTGCTCTAGGTCGCCCAGCTCTGTTCGCCTACGCCCTTGAGCGTCGGATGACGGTTACGCCCGCGCGAGTGCGCGCACGGTCCGCTCGATAATCGGTCTCAACTCGAGTCCGGGGTCGACGGTGAGCCGGTGCAGCATCAGCCCGTCGCAGAGTGCCATGAGCGCACGGGCGCTGGGGACAGGGTCGAGGATGCCAGCCGCGCTCACCAGCTGGTCCGTCCAGCGTTCGAACTCGTGCCGCTGCCGTCGCAGCGGCGCCGTGAGCTCTAGGTCGGACGCGAGTTCGACGAAGAGGGCGTAGCGCGCTCTCGTGCGCACCGCGAAGGCCCCAGACTGCAGTTCGACCATCGCACAGAGGCCATCGATCAAACCGTCCGAGCCGCGCGCGACGGAGACACCGGAGGGGTCGAAGTCGGCACGCTCGCTCTCCGCCATCCAGTCGACGATGCCTGCGAGCAGCGATCGGCGGGTTCGGAACCAGTTCGAGGTGGAGCCGGCCGGCAGTCCCGCGCGGGCGTCGACGCGCGCGTGGCTGAGCGCTCGGACTCCCTCTGTCCCGAGCAACTCCACGGCCGCGCTGAGCGCGCGTTCCTTCGTCGTGGGCATTTACACCTCTCGCTCGTTCGCCTACTATGAACATAGTGGTACTACGAACATAGTATTCGCATCGTGCGCAAGGAGGCGTCATGGACACACCCGAGGTCCGGGAGGTGGCTACCCGATCATCGAGCTGGTTCCCGCCCATGTTGGACGCACCTGGTTTCGAGCACCTCATCGTCGAGTCGCACGGAGCGCGCATCCACGTCGCCACCATCGGCGAGGGCGATCCTGTCGTGCTCCTGCACGGATTCCCCGCGCACTGGTGGCAGTGGCGCGACATCGCTCCGGTCATCGCCCGCGACGGCTATCGGGTCATCTGCCCCGACCTGCGCGGAACCGGATGGACGGCGGCCGACGATCCGCGCATCGAGCGCGAGACCCACCATCAGGACCTGCTCGCGCTGCTCGATGTGCTCCGAATAGAGCGAGCGCGCATCCTTGCCCACGACCTCGGTGCCATCAGCGCGAACCAGCTCGCGTACGCGCATCCCGAACGCGTCCGTTCTCTTGTCCAGCTCTCGGTTCCGCCGATGTTCATGCCGTTCAGCCTGAAACTCGTCGGCGGCTTCCGCCACATGCCTGCGCTCCTCTGGCACCGCCGCGGCCGCTCGCTCGCGGGGCTGTTCGATCCCAGCCACATCGCTCACCCGCTGCCGGACGAGACGATCGCTGCCTACCTCTCACCGATGGTCCGTCCCGAGGTCGACGGCGCCGTTCGACGGCTCTTCCGCCACATCGCCATTCCGGTTTCGATGCAGCTCGCGCGAGGGACCTTCGCCCGGCAGCGACTCCTTCCGCCGACCCTCGCGGTGTTCGGCCGGCGCGACCATCCGTGGGACGAGCCGTTGATCCGCCGCCTCTGCGGCGACCTCTCGCGCCACGCCGAGCGCTACGAACTGGCGTTTGTGGACGACGCCGCCCACTTCATCACGGACGACGCGCCGAGCGAGGTCGCCGCGCTGGTGCTCGACTGGCTCGAACGGACGACGTGACTGCCGACGCTCGGTCCAGACCGACCAGCGTCTCTTCGTAGGGGGTGGGTGAAGATCTCAACAATGACGGAAGCGCATCAACCCGTCGACGCCATGAACGAGCGCCGGAAACCGGTTCGACGTTCCCCGGCCTGACACACGAGAACTGAATCCACCCAGGTTCGTATTCCTTAAACTAATACTGAACGTTAGTCAGAATGACGGCGAGGCGGAGTAACGGGCCCAAACAGGCCTCTTGTCGAGACATCCTCAGATTTAGTACAATGTGGTCAGCCAATGTGAGGAGATCACAATGAGCGCTTTGAGCGTGGCTGGCAGCGGGGCCCTTGACGCCGTGAATGCTTTACCGGACGCGGACAAGAAGGCCGTCGTCGACCAAGTGCATGAGGCCAATCCGGGCCTGTTCCCCAACACCGAGCGCGCAAAATTTTGGCTGTGGCTCACCATGCTGATCGGAGTCCTTGTGCTGGGGATCATCTCCGTTCTGGCGGCGCTGCTGCTCTCCGGGAGTAAAGGCGATGCTACGCCTGCTTGGGTGCTGGCCACTGCCGCCCTAACGGGAGTCATCGGCCTATTCGTGAAGAGCCCTACTAATTGAAGCGAACGCTATCTAGATTGGGCGAGACCCGCATCGAGAAGGTGAGAAAGGCCTTTAGGCCGTCTGAAAGTTGACTCGTCCTCCATCCTTTCGTCGGCCGCGTTGCCGCATAGAGTTCGGCCATGTCGAGTGAAGAAACAGGGGCGGCCTCAGACAATCCCCCCTATGCCGCCTTGGGAAGGATGGTCTCCGTCGTTCGGGTTCTCGAGAACGGTGCGTACGACGTCGCTCGTGCGCTCGGGGTCCTTGATCCTGAGATGCGGCAGCTGTCCGGCGTACTCGGAGAAGCACATCGTCAAGCGCGCGAGGGTCTTCCGCCATGGACGCGTGCCTTGACTGTGAAAGATGTCGAGTCGTGGGTCCACGAAGTGGACGGGATACTCAAAGACCGCAATCGGTACGTCCACTGGCGCAGTTTAAAACGCGCTGAAAGCGGCGGAATGGTTGGATATCAGCGATCCCTCCGCGATGGGCGAGAACAAGCGGAGTCTGTCGCCGATCTGCAAGCACTTACCGCGCGGGCAACGTCCTCAATGAATGACACGTCTCGGCTTCTCCCCGAGCTGCTTTTTCAAATCCGGCCCGGTGTCTATCACCCTCACCCATCTCTCGCGAGACCGGGCGAAGAGTGGTCGCCACTCGTATACTTCACTGGTGGCAAATGGCCGGACCGGCCGACCGAGACCGAACTTGACAGCTGGTTTCGCGATCTCACCCAAGCTTCCCCTTTCGAGTGGGCGGACTGGCCACGAGCAAGGTACGAGACTCAAGCGCTCGAGCGCCGACGTCGACGGCAGAACTAGCTCCAGCCCTGCGGCCATCGAAAGTGTTCTAGGGCTGATGACTGCGAGCCGCGATGTAGGCGATTGGCAGACCAGCGAGGGCCGACCTTGCTTGCCCCGAGGTCCAGCAGACTGATGGACGCACCGGTAGCGGTGGCCCATCTCGAAGGTGGCGGTTCGATGTCCGGTCGAAAACGGCTCGTGAGGATGCGGGCGCCGCTCATCGGCCCTGGCTGCGCCGGCCAGCTGGCGAGATCGTACGTACCGCTTCGCGCGCGTACTGCTCTTCCCGGTCTCGTGGGCGATCGGTATCTACCACTCCCCTTCGAATGGCGGTACGCGCGACGCTCGGCTCGCTCAACGCGGCCTTCCCGTTAGTTCTCGCGGCGGTGGTCGTCGTCACGGTGGTTAGTGCAGCGGAGGCTTCGAGACAGCATCCGGCGCTCCCTGTCCGATCGAGGTTTCGAGTCCTTCGCACGACCGACCATTCTCACCTTGCTCTCTGTCGTTGCTGAACGACTCGGGTGTACTGCAGGAATTGGCAGCAGAGATCCAAAGTGAGGCACGCGGATTCACGTGCATAGGCCGCAAGCCGCGCATCATTGATCGCGGCTATCAATCGTTGCGGCATGCATTTTCCCTTTAACTGCGAAAGCCCCACATGATGTGGGGCTTTCGCACTAGTAACGAACAGATCCTGTCTGCCGTTGTTCAGTGCTGAGATTAGCACGAACGTTCGCGCGTTCTCGGGTCAGAACCGGGTGAGGCCGTTCCCGATGATCACCGTGCCGATGACCGCCGCGACGACGATCGCGATCGTCGTGTCGTTCCGGAGGAGCCACTGCTGGGTGGAGGCGAGGGCCGGGCGGGCCTTGTCGGGGCGGATCAGGGCGAACAGTGCCGGCGCGCCGACGGTGCTGCCGCCGATCAGGACGTACACCGCGATGGCGATGACGTCCTCCGACACGGGAAGCTGCGCCGGCCCGATCACGAGGCCCGCCGCGACGGCGAGAAGGATGGACTTGGGCCGGATGTTCAGGGCGAGGCCCAGTCCCAGCGCGGGCACCGAGCGCATCCTGCCCAGGGCCGACATCCAGCGGGGGACCGACTCGCTTTCCGCCGCCTGCGGGTGACGGCGCACCTCGATCACCGCGTACACGAGAAGGGCCACGCCGATGATGATCTCCAGCACGCCGACGACGGGCTCGGGTCCGGTGGAGGTGTTCGCCGGGATGGCATGCAGGAAGATGGCGAAGAGCGACGTGATCACGACCAGCCCGGCGACGTAGCCCACGACGAAGAGGGTGGGCACCAGCGGCCGCGTCGACTCCAGGAGCAGCACCAGCACGGCGAGGATCGGGACAGAACTGAGCGCGACCGCGACGGCCAGCGGCAGCAGTTCCCCGATCACGGTCAGCATGCGACTCCTCGCGACCGAGAGTACGGCAGTGCCGCCGCTGTGGACAGGCAATCCCGTCCCGAGCGTGAAAGCGCTGACGACTTAGAGCACCTGCGAGAGGAAGCGGCGCAGCCGCTCGGAGCGCGGGTGGTCGAACAGATCGGCCGGGGCGCCCTGCTCGACGATGACGCCGCCATCCATGAAGACCACCCGGTCCGCGACCCGGCGGGCGAAGCCCATCTCGTGCGTGACCACCACCATCGTCATCCCGGCCTTGGCCAGGTTGGTCATCACATCCAGGACGCCCTTCACGAGCTCCGGGTCGAGGGCGGAGGTGACCTCGTCGAACAGCATCAGCTCCGGGTCCATCGCGAGCGCACGGGCGATCGCCACCCGCTGTTGCTGGCCGCCCGAGAGCTGGGCGGGACGCGACTGCGCCTTGTGCTCGAGGCCCACGTCGGCGAGCCGTTCCATGGCGATCCGGTCCGCCTCCTGCCTGCTGATGCGCTTCACCTTGCGGAGGGAGATGGTCACGTTCTCCAGCACAGTCATGTGCGGGAAGAGGTTGAAGCTCTGGAAGACCATGCCCATCCGGCTGCGCACCGCGTCGATGTTCGTCTTCGGCGACGTGATCACCTCGTCGTCGACGATCACGCGGCCGGCGGTGGGCTCCTCCAGCCGGTTGAGCAGCCGCAGCAGGGTCGACTTGCCCGAGCCGGAGGGGCCGATGATGCAGACCACCTCGCCCGGTTCGATGCTGAGGTCGATGCCCTTGAGCACCTCCACCGGGCCGAACTGCTTGTGGATGCCCTCCACGGTGACGCGTCCGGCTTTCACCTCTGCTGGTGCCGTCGTCTGCTGCTGCATGTCGTTCGTCCTCGGTCGTCGTGTCTGAGTGGTCGTCGTGTCGGGCCGGAGCTCCGTCTGGGTCATCGCTGCGCCCCCTGCACCGGTTCGGCCGGCGTCGCCGCGACGGCTCCGGTCGTCAGGTTGGCGGCGTCGTGCTCGCCGGTCATCGCGTTCTCGGGACGCCGGCCGGTCTTGAAGCGCCTGTCCATGTAGTTGACGACGTAGGTCAGCGGGATGGTAATGATGAGGTACATGATCCCGGCGGCCACCAGTGGCGACAGGTTTCCGGTCTGCTGGGCGGCATCCTGCCCGATCCGGTACAACTCGCGCTCGGAGACGGTGAAGCCGAGCAGGTAGACGAGGCTCGAGTCCTTGATCGTGGCGATGAACTGGTTGGTCAGCGCCGGGAGCACGTTGCGGATGCCCTGCGGGATGACGATGAGCCGCATCGCCATGCCGTGCGGCATCCCGAGCGCCCGGGCCGCCTCCAGCTGTCCGGCGGGGAGCGCCTGGATGCCCGAGCGGAAGATCTCGGCGATGTACGCGCCGGCGATCAAGGCCAGCGTGAGGATGCCGTACGGGTACGAGCTGTCCCCGAAGATCCGGACGCCCATCAGGGGGAGCCCCTGCCCGAGCAGGAAGATCGTCAGGATGACGGGGAGACCTCGGAGGAGGTCGACGTACACCCGGGCCGGGATCCGCAGGATCGCACGCTTCGACATGCTCGCCAGGGCGACGAGGATCCCGACGAGGCTCCCCAGGATCATCGCTCCGATCGCGAGGATCAGGGTGTTGGGCAAGCCCACGAGGATGAGGTCGGGCAGGATCGCCGTGATCTGGTCCCAGTTGAAGAAGCTGTCGATGATGTTCATGATCGTTCCCTTGGTCGGCCCGGGTGTTCGGCGGGACTACTCGACGGAGTACTTGTCGGACGGGTGGGCGGCGTAGTACTTCTTCAGCCAGTCGATGACGGGCTGGCTCGGGTCCGCCGGGTTCCACTTGTCGAGGATCTTCTGGGTGGTGCCGTCCTTGAGGAATCCGCGCAACTGCTCGTTGAGCGCGACCCGCAGGTTGGTGGCCTTCTTGTTGAGGATCCAGGCGCCGCCGCGGTCCTCCGGGTTGACCGCCGAGAGCGCGATCTTCATCGGGAACTGCTCGGTGTACGCCTTCGCCGACTGCGGGTCGACGAGGATGGCGTCCAGGCCACCGCCGGAGAGCGCGAGACGGGCGGCGTTGTTCGAGGGGAACGTGACGATGTTCGACTTCGTCCAGTACTTCTGGGCGTACTCGAGCGCCTGGCTGGACTGTAGGATGCCGATCTTCTTGCCGGCGACGTCGTCCTCCGTCTTGATCTTGGATCCCTTGGGCACCACCAGAGCGTTGTTGCCGATGATGTCGGGCAGCGTGAAGTCGACGGTCTTGCGACGGACGTCGGTGTCGGCGATCGACCCCATGGTGAGGTCGGCCTGGCCGCTGGCGACCAGCGGGATGAGGGTGTCGAAGTCGTGCGCCGTGATCTCGACCTTCAGGCCGAGGTTGTCGGCCGCCTCGGTGACCAGCGCCACATCGACACCGGCCCACTTCTTGTCCTTGATGTAGGCGAACGGGGTGAGGTCGCTGCTCGTGACGATGGTGAGGACGCCGGGCTTGACCGTCTCGTACTTCGAGGTCTTGCTGTCGGCGGACGCGGAGGATCCCGCGCCGGAGCCGCTCGAGCACGCGGTGGTGGCGAGCAGTGCGCCGGCCAGGACGGCTGCCGCGAACGACGCCTTCGTGAGTCGCTTCATTTCGTTGCTCCAATGCTGATGGTTTCGTTGGCGAATCGATCGGGGGAGAAAATGCTGAGGTCGGCCTCGGACGTCCCGGTCAGCGCAAGCTCCGCGCCGACGTCGCCGACCGCGGCCGACATCTTGAAGCCGCGGCCCGAGCAGGCAGAGAGGACGACCAGGCGCGGGTGCTCGGCGGGGATGCCGATGGTGAACTCCTCGTCGGGCGTCATGGTGATCATGCAGCCGCCGGAGTGGACGGGGACGGGGTCGAGGTCGGGGAGCGTCTCGGCGACGAACGCCCGCACCCGGGCGAGCTCCCAGTCCTCCACCTCCTTCCTGTTGGCGGAGGGGTCGACGATCTCGTAGCCCTCGGTGAAGTCGAGCCCGATCTTGACGCGGAACTCGTCGAACTCCGGCAGGCCCCAGCCGGTCTCGCCGACGGCCTCGTGCGTGAAGGCGGGGAAGGCCTCCGGCGTGAAGAGCGCCTCCTTGCCGGGCTTCGGTGCGAACCAGGAGAGCGTCGCCCGTCGGGGCGTGAGCTCCAGGGGGAGGAAGGGGAGCAGCTGACGCTGCCAGGCGCCGGCCGCGACGATCGCCGTACCGACCTCGTAGGTGCGCTCGGCGGTGACGATCAGCACCGATTCGTCCTGGGGGATGACCTCCAGCACCGCCGCATCCACCACCCGGGCACCGTGCGCCTGAGCGAGCTTCCACTCGGTGCGGATGGCGAGTTCTGGCTGGATGTAGCCGCTCGCCGGGTCGATCACCGCGATGTCGCCGGCGGTCACGACGTGCTGGGGGAAGCGGCGGCGCACTTCGTCCTCGTCGAGGTACTCGAGCGGGAGCCCGGTCTCGGCGGCGACCTTCTCCAGCCCGGCGATGAGCGGGCTGTCCGGCTTGCCGATGGAGAGGCCGCCGGTCATGTGGAGGACGGACTCGCCGCTCTCCTCCTCCAGTTCACGCCAGAGGCCGGCGGCGCGCTGCGCGAGCGCCGACTCCTGCGGGCCCTGCGGGGTGACCGACTTGAACACCCGCGAGTACCCGTGGGAGGAGCCGCGGTCGTGGCCGGAGCCGAACTGCTCGAAGCCGATCACCTCCGCGCCGCGGGCCGCCGTCCGCCAGAGCGCAGCGCTCCCCGCGGCTCCCAATCCGATTACGCCTACCTGCGCGTCCACTTCGCTCCTCACTGAAAACGACCCGGTTCTGCTCCGGGTCGAGCCCCGATGGAGGGGTCGGCCGCGAAGTAACGGAAGTCAATCACAGCGAAGCGGAAGCAGTCAAGCGCAAATGGGCGGGTAATCAGAACGTAACAAACCGTCCCGCGACGAGGGGAATGACGGCGGGCGTCGGTCAGACGCGGACGACGCGGCCGATCGCCGACTCGAGCTCCGCCGCCTGCTGTGCGGAGAGGCCGGTGTCTGTGAGCAGGAGGTTGATGTCGCTCAGCTCGCCGTAGCGGCAGAAGGAGACACGGCCCACCTTGCTGTGATCGGCGAGCAGCACGCGGCGATTCGAGCAGCTGAGCGCGGCGCGCTTCGTCTCCGCCTCCGCGATATCCGGCGTGGTAAGGCCGCGCTCCAGGCTGAGCCCGTTGGTGCCGAGGAACGCCACATCAACGTAGAGGTCCTGCAGGTTCCGGATCGCCAGCGCATCCACGCTGCCGAGGGTCACCGAGCGCACCCGGCCGCCCAGGATGACCACGGTCGCGGCGGTCGAGCGGGTCGCCAATTGCTGGGCGATCGGGAGGGAGTTCGTGACCACGGTTACCGGTAGATCCGCGGGAATCAGCTCCGCGAAGTGGGCGGTGGTCGTGCCGGCCTCGATGAAGATGACGCCTCCGACGGGGATCTCGTCGAGCGCCGCGCGGCCGATCCGCTCCTTCTCCGCCGTCCACTCGGTGCGCGCTGCGATGCCGGGCTCGAACACCGGAGTCTCGACCGGGATACCCCCGCCGTGGACGCGCTGGATGAGGCCGTCGGACTGCAGGGCGGCGAGGTCCTTCCGTACCGTCTCGGGCGTCACGGAGAGGGACTTCGCCGCGGCGTTCACCCGCACGCGTCCCTGCTGGCGCGCCGTCTCCAGAAGCAGTCGCTGCCGCTCCGGGCCCGAAAGTCGCTCGCCGTCGTCCTCGGCCGCCATGTCGCCTCCCTCATCCGCCGCCGCATCGGTGGCAGCGCGCGAAACACATCTTACGGTTTTGGTTCGTCCTTGACGGTTCTGTTCGATCTGTGCTTTGCTTTGTTTGCTTTGGAATACGGCATGGGCATGGCAGGGAGGCGAGGCATGACGGATCTCGATCGGCACGACGCGACGGAGAGTGCCGCCGACCGCGACCGTCTGCACCCCGGGATCCTCGTCGTAGGCCCCAACCCCGCGATGGACCGCACCGAGGAGATCGAGGACTTCCGTCCCCACGAGGTGAACCGCGCAACGGTCAGCAGCCCGCGCGCCGGCGGGAAGAGCTTCATCGTCGCCCGTGCCTTGCGCCGGCTCGGCAACCCGGTCAGCGCCTACGGCTTCCTCGGAGGCGCGACCGGTCAGTACCTGCGCGACGAGTGCGCGAAGCTCGGGATCCGCGACCGCCACACCGAGATCGACGACGACACGCGCATCAACACCATCCTCGTGGATGAGCGCACGCGGCTCTCGACCGTCATCAACGAGCCGGGGCCTGTCGTCTCACCCGCCGAGACCGTCGCCCTGACCACCGCCGTCGCGGACGACCTGCGGGCGGGGGACCTCCTCATCCTCACGGGCAGCCTCCCGCGAGGAACCGGCGACGACCTCTACGCCCGGCTGATCGAGCTCGGTCGTTCGCGCGGAGCGAGGGTGATCGTGGATGCGGAGCGAGCGGCGCTCGTGAGTGCCGTGGCCGCCCGGCCCTGGGCCGTGAAGTGCAACCTCCACGAGTTCCACGGCATCGCGCCGGACGCACCCCGTGACCTGTTCGACGAGACGGATCGGGTGCGACTCGTCGCCGCCATGCGGTCGACCGTCGATACGGGCGTCGCGCTCGTCGTGGTCACCCTGGGGGCGGAGGGGCTGGTGGCCGTGACGGCGACCGACATCCTCCACGTCGAGGCAGCGATCGTGGAGACGAAGAACGCCACCGGGTCTGGGGACACCTTCCTGGCCGGATTCGCATCCGCGCTGTCGGCCGGCGCCGACCTGCCCGAAGCCCTCCGCTTCGGGGCCGCCGCCGCGAGTGCGAACGCGGCCGTGCTCATCCCGGACATCGGGCCGGACCCGCAGCTCGACGACCTGCTGGCGCGCACGCACATCCGGTCGGAACCGCTCGGACACGTCGAGAAGCTGGGTGTGCGTCGATGATCTTCCTGGGCGTCGACATCGGGACGACGCGCACGAAGGTGCTGCTGTACGACGCCGAAACGGGGGAGCGCCGTGTCGTGGCGCGACCCACGCCGGTCACGACGTCTGCGGACGGCGACCTCCGCGACGCCGATGAGACGCTCGCTGCGGTCGTCGACGGCATGGGGGAGGCGGTCTCCGCGCTGAGCAGCGCAGAACGTGCGCGCATCACCGGCATCGGCGTGACGTCGCTCAGCGAGGAGATGGTGCTGCTGGATGCGGCGGGCGCCTCCCTCGGGCCCATGCCGACCTGGTACAACCAGTCGCTCGGCGGTGAGGCCGCGGCGGCGGCAGGGCTCGATCCCTCGTTCTCCTGGGCGAAGCTCCACTGGGCGTTCGAGCGCATGTCGGGCGTCGCATCCGGTCCCTTCGCCGACGCGGATCCTGCGGAGGTCATCACGGTGACCACCCTCAACGGCTACGTCGCCGACCGCCTGGCCGGTGCCGGCCGCTTCGCCGTGGACCACTCGCACGCCTCGCGCACCGGCTTCTTCGACGTGCGCGCCGCACAGTGGCAGCCCGAGGTCTTCCGCCGGACCGGGTGGTCGGAATCGCTCCTCCCTGACCTCGTGCCCACCGCCACCTCGATCGGAGTGCTGGCCTCGGGCCTCGCCGAGGAATGGGGCCTTCCGGAATCGCTTCCGATCACACTCGCCGGGCACGACCACTTCTGCGGCGCCTACGGGATCGGAGTACGCGGCGACGGTGAACTGTACGTGTCGGCCGGCACCTCGGAGGCCCACTGCCTGATCGTCGACCGAATGCCGGACGGGCCACTCCCTGCGGACGTGGGGGTCGGCCGGTTCGTGGATGGGACGCGCTTCTACCTGCACCGCCAGCTGCCCTCCGGCCACCTCTACCGGCACTGGCGCCAGCTGCTCGGACTCGAACAGGAGACGGCCGCGCAGGAGGCGACTGCGGTCGCCGCCCGCCCGATCGGCTCTGACGGGGCGGTGCTCGTGCCGGGGTTCGGCACGGACACCCGCAGCTGGCTGCTGGGGGTGCCGGCGGATGCGGATGAGCACACGATCCTGCGGGCGCTGTTCGAAGGCCTAGCGTCTGCCGCCCTGCACGTCGACCGCGCCCTCACCGGCGTCTCGGGGGCGGAGGTGACCGCCGTGCTCGCGGCTGGCGTCCCCTGCCAGAGCCCTGCCTGGCAACAGGTGCGGGCCCACCTCACCGACGCACCTCTCTCCATCAGCCACGAGGCGGAGGCGCCCGCCCTCGGCGCCGCACTGATCGCCCAGTCGGCCGTGTCCGGGACGCCCGCGCCAGTACAGCCGTCGACCCTCGTAGACCCCGACCCTGCACTGCTTCCGGCCTACCGGAGCGTCTACGACCGGTTCGAGCGTGCGCTCGCCGCCGTCGCGGGCTGAGCACCGCATCCACCCCGCACCACCACCTCCGAAGGGAACCGCCATGCCATTTTCACGCCCAACGTCGCTGCCGACGCGCCGCCTCGGCACCACCGACCTCGAGATCACCCGCGTGGGTTTCGGCTCGCTTGCGATGGGCGGAGCGCAGTGGGTGTCCGGCCGGGGTGAGCAGAGCGAGGCCGACTCCGTGGCCAGCGCCCGAGCCGCCGTCGAGGCGGGCATCAACTGGATCGACACGGCTCCGGTTTACGGCCGCGGACTCGCCGAGGAGCTGGTGGGCGGAGTCCTCCGCGACTTCCCGGCAGCGGACCGGCCCCTGATCTTCACGAAGGCCGGTCTCGGTTGGGACGATGACGACCCGCGCGGCGAGCCCGTCCGAACCGGCGACCCGCTGCGCATCCGTCGCGAGGTGGAGGACTCCCTGCGCCGGCTGGGCGTCGAGCGTATCGACCTCTACCAGATGCACTGGCCGCCACTCGACCGCCACAGGGTCGAGGACTACTGGCCGATCTTCGCCGAGCTGCGCGACTCCGGGAAGGTTCGCGCGATCGGCCTGTCGAATCACAGCGTCGCCGAGCTCGAGGCCGCCGAGCGGATCGCGCACGTCGACTCGATGCAGCCCCCGTTCTCAGCGTTGAGCCGGGGAGCCGCCGCAGACGTCATCCCCGCCTCCCTCGCCAACGGCACGGGTGTCCTCGCCTACGCTCCGATGGAGTCGGGGCTCCTGACCGGCGCCTTCACGGCCGAACGGGCGGCCTCGCTGTCCGACACCGACTGGCGCCGCACCAGCCCCGAGCACACGGGTGAAGGCCTGGCGCGCAACCTGCGGGTGGTGGATGCGCTCGCCGCGGTCGGCGCGCAGCGGGACGTCTCCACGAGTGCGGTCGCCGTGGCCTGGGCGCTCTCCTTCGAGGGTGTCACCGGTGCGATCGTCGGGGCCAGGAAGCCGGAGCAGATCGACGACTGGATCGCCGCGGCATCCCTCGACCTCACCGCCGACGAGCTGGAGGCGATCGACCGGTTGATCGAGGCGTCCGGCGCCGGCACGGGGCCGGTCCGGGCGCGGGTGCGCGCATGAGCCTGGTCACGCCGCACGAGCTGCTGCTCGGCTCGCCGGAGCCGACGGCCGTCGCAGCGTTCAACGTCATCCTCCTGGAGCACGTCGAGGCGTTCCTGGCAGCGGCCGAGGAGCGGTCGACAGGTCTCATCCTGCAGCTCTCCCAGAACGCGGTCCGCTATCACGGTGCCCTGGCGCCCTTCGGTCGGGCGCTCCTCGAGGCCGCGCGGCGCTCGTCGGTCCCGGTCGCAGTACAGCTCGACCACGCCGACGACATCGACCTCATCGGGGAGGCCGCCGCCCTCGGCTTCACCTCGATCATGTTCGACGGATCGCGGCTCGACTTCGCCGAAAACCTCGCGCGGACCGCCGCGCTGACGACGGAACTCCACCGCTCGGGCATCTGGGTGGAGGCCGAGCTGGGCGAGGTCGGCGGCAAGGACGGCGTCCACTCGGCGACGGCGCGCACCGACCCCGCCGAGGCGGCTGCCTTCGTCGCGCAGACGGGTGTCGACGGTCTCGCCGTCGCGGTCGGCAGCTCGCACGCCATGACCGAGCAGTCCGCATCCCTCGACCTTGAGCTGGTGCGGGTGCTGCGAGACCAGGTTCCCGTCCCGCTTGTCCTGCACGGGTCGTCTGGCGTCGGCGACGAGGTGGTGCGCGACGCCTGCCATGCCGGCATCCGCAAGGTGAATCTGGGTACGCGGTTCAACGTGGTGTTCACCGCGGCGGTGCGCGATGCCCTGGCCGCGGACGCGTCGGTCGTCGACCCGCGTCGCTACCTCGACCGCGGTCAGCGGGCCATGGCGACCGAGGCCGCGCGGGTGCTCGATCTCCTGAACCAGGGGTGAGTGGCGCAGCGGACTGGCGAGGCACTTGGTCGATCGGGTCGGCTCCTACGATCACATGCTCGGCACGCGCGCGATTACTTTGATTTCGAAATCGAAGCCGGCGAGCCAGCTGACCCCGACGGCGGTCATGTTCGTGAACGGAGCGTGTGGGAACTTCTCCCTTCTGACGCGTGATCTAATCCCTGCCTGAACTCCCGCCTCCTCAGCTGTTTGATTCAGCGGGACTGTGTGGAACACGGTGACGTCTACGATGTCGTCGAATGTGCATCCCCCCGCCGCGAGCGTCGCTTCCAGATTTTCGTACGCGAGGCGAACCTGGGACTCGTAGTCTGGCTCGGGTGTGCCGTCGCGCAGGCTCCCGACTTGCCCGGAAACGAACAGCAAGTCGCCTGAGCGGATCGCCGGCGAATATCCGTGCTTCTCGTTAAGAGCAAGATTGTCCTCAGGGAAAATAGCTTCGCGATGCGGCATGGAGTAGTCCTTCCAGTAAGCCCGTCGGGCGATGGCTGATCGTGTTCAGCAAGCGGTTGTGGTCGCCTCAGTCGATCGGGCGGCCCTCGACCAGCACGACGTCTTGCTCGCTGACTACACGTCCACTGTCGGAGACATAGCGCAGCGTGACGGGCTCATCGGTGCTCCGCTCGACCGCGCGCATCGGGCCGCTGTCCGGGCGGTGCTGGTCGCCCCACTGCATGAGGGCGACAACGACGGGCACAAGTTCGTTGCCGATCTCCGTCAGGACGTACTCGTCCCGCGTCCGCTTGCCCGCCTCGGCGTACGGGGTCTTGGCGAGGATGCCGAGACTTACGAGGCGTTTGAGGCGGGCGGCGACCGTCGCTTCGTTCAAGCCGGTGCTCACAACGAAATCATCGAAGCGTCGTGTCCCTTCGGCTGCGTCGCGCAGCACCAGAAGGGACGAGAGCGGGCCGAGCGCGTCGAGAGTCTTCCGCACCGAGCACCCATTTGCGGAAAGGGGCGAAGCCTGCGTCATGGCGAGATCTTACACCTGACTCTAAACAGTTCAAGTCAGCGCGGGATGCAAGTCAGTTAGTTGCCTGACTTGCTACGCGTCCACCCGGAGTCTATGGTTGAGACAGCTCTTAGTCAGTCAACTAACCCAGAGGTCCGAATGGTTTCCGATACAGCTCAAATCGACCGCGACGCGATGGTGGATGCAAAGCCACTCAACAAGCGGGATCGATTGGTCTCCGGCGCCCGTCGGGTCATCTACGAGCGAGGAGTGGAGCGCACCTCGCTGGCTCACGTTGCAGAGGCGGCGGGCGTGCCTGTCGGCAACATTTACTACTACTTCAAGACCAAGGACGATCTGGTGGCTGCCGCGGTCGCCGCCCAATCCTCGGAAAGCATCCAATTGTTTCAACGGCTCGAGCAGCTGGGAACGCCAACCGAACGCCTGCACGGCCTCCTGGACGTGCTTGTCGAGGTCGGTGGTTCCGTCGCCGAGTACGGCTGCCCTCTTGGCACGCTGTCCGCCGAACTGGACAAACGCAACGGCACCATGGCAAGCCCGGAGAGCCAGCGATTGCTGGTACCGATGATCGACTGGGCAGAACAGCAGTTCGCGGACATGGCATGCGCCGATGCCCGCCAACAGGCGATCACGCTCATCGCCGCGTATGAGGGTGCAGCTCTCCTGACTCACTCTCTGCGCGACCCCGACGTGCTCAGAAGCCAAATGCATCAGCTTCACGTTCGGGTCGACGAGCTCAACGCCTCACTGGCGCAGACAGATCGATAGAGAGGGAACCCGTTGTCCACCTACGAAAAGACAATCCTCATCACGGGCGCAAACTCCGGCATCGGCAAGGACGTGGCCCGCCAGCTGGCGGAACGTCCCGACTACGGACGCATCTACCTGGCATCCCGCGACATGACCAAAGGACACGCAGCGCTCGAGGAACTTCGGGGTCTCACCGGTCGCGACATCTTCACAGTCGTGCCGCTCGATCTGCGGGACCTGGAGTCCGTCCAGCGCCTGACGGACCAGCTCCCGGGACCGTTGAACGGGGTCGTGCTGAACGCCGGCGGGTTCGGCGGACCGACGCCGGCCGCGCTCGCCCCCACCGGCGTGACGGAGATGTTCGCCCAGAACGTGCTCGGCCATGTGGTCCTGTTGGAGACATTGCTTTCGCGGGGTGCGGTGACCGATGTGGCTGTGTTGACGGGAAGTGAGGCAGCGCTTGGTTCTCCCCGGATCGGCATCGCCAAACCCACCTTCGGCGACCACAGCGTGGATGAGTTCACGTCCGTCATCGACGGCTCCTGGTTCAGCGATCGCAAGTACAAAGTGAGCCTCGCATACGGTCAAGCAAAGTATCTCGGCGCACTATGGATGGCGTCGCTCGCTCGCCAACACCCGGGGCTGCGACTTCTCACCATGTCCCCCGGTGGTACTGCGAACACCGAAGGCGCACGCGACATGGGATTTCTGGCCAAGACTTTCATGAACAAGGTCTTCTACCCGGTGTTGGCTCCCACGTTCGGATTCGCCCATCCGCTCCCCGTCGGCGCAGCTCGGCTAGTGAAAGCCGTCAGCGACCCGACACTGACCAGCGGAGCCTTTTATGCGAGCGCCGAGGGCAAGCTCGTGGGCAAGATCGTGGATCAGGGAGAGTTCGAGCCCAGCTTGCGTGACCCGCTCATCCAAGACCACGCTTCTGAAGCCATCCACACGTTCGTGCCCCAGAAGTATCGGGTAGGCACTCACGAGGGCTCGGCCTGACAAGCAGCTCGCTCCTTCACAGGCGTCCTCGCACCAATGCCGGCGCCCCACCGCAAGACGAACAACAGATCGGAAGCATCGTCATGGCAGATTTCCCGGCCCCCAGCGAAGGCATCGTACTCACCCACTTCATCGTCTCCAGCGACATCGACCGCTCCGTGCGGTTCTACTCCGACGTTCTCGGAGGGGAGGTCGTGATGAGTGGCGGCGGCGGACCGAGCATCGTCCAGCTCGCGAACTCGTGGATCATCATCAACGTCGGCGGGGGGCCCACTGAGGACAAGCCGACCGTCACCCTCGAGGTACCGGCCGACCCGGATGTCGTCAGCGCATTCCTGAACATCCGCGTCGCTGACATCCAGAACATTTACGAGACGTGGTCCGCTCGTGGAGCGAACTTCCTCACCCCGCCTATGGACCGCGGCGGCGAGATCCGCTGCTATGTCCGCGACCCCGACGGGCACCTCATCGAAGTCGGACAAGCGGTCGGCCGCTGACTGCACAGACGGCGACACCAGTTCCACGCCGTCGGCAAAAGCTTCTTTGCAGGGGCGCTGCGCCGCAGCCCTGTGCAGGTGTAGGACTGGTCCCATGGTCCGGATCACCAACAGCATCGACATCGATGCGCCGGCACACGAGGTGTATGCCGCGCTCCGCACCGTCGATGCGTTCCCGACCTGGCTGGGCAACTCGATGGTCTACCACGGGACGCGGACGGCGGGTTCGGTCGCAGATTCCTCCGGCCGCTACGAAGACTCGACGATGCTCGGACGGATGCGCGGCGAACTGATCGAGGACGTGCCCGATCACGCGCTCCAGTTCCACCAGCGCCGGCCGTCGGGCAGTCTCGACGCGTTCATCCGCTACGACATCGACGACACCGGCACCGGAACGCATCTCACGCGCGTCGGTGAACTGACCACCCACGGGATGCTCCGCGCCGTGCAGCCCATGCTCGTGCGGATGGCGGCAGCGGAAAGCGCGCGAACGATGACGGCGCTGAAAGCGCACGTCGAGGCACACTAACGCGAGAGCGCCGCCAGCAGTCCCGTGAAGTCCTCGTTGCACGCATCGCAGCCCGCGAGGTGCGCGGCGATCCGGGGGTAGCGAGCAGCCGCATCCACGCCGGAGAGGACGAGTTCGGCGAACACGTGCATGAGCGACATGGTCTCCGCACAGCCCGAATCGGCCGGGTCGGTGTGCAGGAAACGCTCGAGGCGTTCTCGTGCGCTCATGTCGTCTCCGTCCCGCCGTCGTCCAGATAATGATTAGTGACAAGGTAGCCCCGCAACTTCCGTCGCGCGTCGAAGAGCGTCTTATAGAGGGCGCCACGGGTGGTCTTGCGAGCCACGGCCAGCGCGTCGAGTGGGATGCCCTGCACCACTACCGCGAGGAGCACCTCGCGTTGCCGTCGGGTGAGGACCGTCTGGATGCCGGTGCGGAGCGCGGTGAGCAACTCGTCAGCGATGCCCGCCTCCTCCGGCGAGATGCCGAGGCGGTCCGGAAGTCGATCCCATCCGGTGGAGTCGAGTGACACGGCGGGATGCTGCCAGAAGTGGCGACCGACCTTGCTCGACACTTCGAAGACGGCGAACGTGTAGGCCCAGGTGGTGAAGCGACTCTCACCCCGGAACTCGTGGAGGCGTCGGATCACCCCGATGGCGGCGTCGGCCGCTGCCTGGTGCGCGATGTCATCCAACTCCGGTCCGGAGAACGGGAGCGACACGGACCGTCGCCGGACCTCGCCCTGCGCGACCCGGAGGAGGAGCGCATACAGCCGACCCTCGGCATCCCGCTGCACTGCGCCGCCCGCGGTGAGCGTGCGCCGCCAGTGGTCGGTCTCCGCACGGACGTCGCTGGACGGCTGCCACCGCTCGGGGCGCACGTCACGGTCATCCATGAAGCCGATGCTACGGCCAGTTCGGTAAGCATCCGCAGCGGCCCGTCACTAACCGGGGGAGCGCCACTGCGCACGAGGCGCTCGGCAACCGATGTCCTATCGGAGACCGAACGATCGAAGGAAGAATCATGAGAACCGAATTCCGTCTCGCTGTCGCGGCCGCAGCCGCCCTCGCAGCGACCGCGCTCTTCGCCGGACCGGCGATCGCGGCACCGGCGCAGTCGAACGCCGAACCGTTGAACACGAACCATTCGACATCAGCCGTCTTCGTGCAGACCGATGGCCTCGCCGGCAACGCCGTGGTCGCCTACGACCGGGCAGCCGACGGGAGTCTGCATCAGGCCGGCACCTACTCCACCGGGGGACTCGGCGGCGCCCTCACGGGGTCGGTCGTCGACCATCTGGCTTCCCAGGGATCCCTCGTCTACGACCGGGGGCTGCTTTACGCGGTGAACGCGGGCAGCAACACCGTCACCGTCTTTGTTGTCCATGGGGACCGGCTGTTCCGGCTCGAAGTGCTGCCCTCCGGCGGTTCCTTCCCGGTGAGCGTGACGTCGCACGGCGGCCTCGTCTACGTGCTGAACGCCCGCGCGGGCGGGACGGTCCAGGGCTATCTGCGGGTCGGAGACTTCCTCGTCCGCGTTCCGTCCTGGAACCGGTCGCTCGGGCTCGACCCGACGCAGACACCCGAATTCACCCACACGCCGGGACAAGTGGCGTTCACGCCGAGCGGCTCCCAGCTCGTGGTGACCACCAAGGGCAACGGAAGCGCGATCGACGTCTTCGCGGTCAACCGGTTCGGCGGCCTGTCGCAGACCCCGGTGGTGACTCCGGAGCCCGGCGCGGTGCCCTTCGCCGTGGCTTTCGACGCCGCCGGCCACCTGGTCGTCGCCGAGGCGGGGACGAACGCGGTCGCGACGTTCGCGATCCAGCCCACGGGAGCCGTGACGCCGATCGCCTCGGCCGCGACCGGACAGGCGGCCACCTGCTGGATCGCCGCCGACGGCGCACACTTCTACGCCTCCAACGCCGGTAGTGCGACCCTGTCCGGGTACACGGATGCGGGCAGCGGCGCGCTGACGGCGCTCGGCACGACCCCGACCGGACCGGGCACGGTCGACGCGGCGGTCTCCTCGGACGGCCGCTTCCTCTACGCCCAGACCGGTGCGAACGGAGGCGTCGACGCCTTCCGGGTCAACGCCGACGGCAGCCTGACCTCGGTCGGCTCGGTCGTCGTTCCCGGCGCGGTCGGCGGGGAGGGCATCGCGGCGCTCTGAGAGCGAGAGGTGACCGGTGGTCAGCGGGCGCCGGGCGCCCGCTGACCACGGTGAAGGTGTAGTCGGTGACCTTGTACGGGGTGGCGAGCACGGTCCCGCCGTCCGCCTTCGTGATCGCCCGACCGGACGGCAGCGACTGGCACCTCAGAGCCGGGGGCCGGTGTCACTCCCGCTACGCGCGGGGCGACCGCATCGTGTCGGACGGGCGCTCCGAGAACTGTTGTTGGTAGGCCGCCGCGAACCTTCCGAGGTGGACGAAACCCCAGCGGGTCGCCACTTCTGTCACGTGGACCGTCCCCGGCTCCGCCGACGCCAGCTCGTCGTGCACCCGTTCCAGCCGGAGGCGTCGGAGGTACGCCATCGGTGTGGTGTCGAGCGACCGCCGGAACCCGTCCTGCAGGCTGCGTACGCTGACCGAGACCCGCGCCGCCAGCTCGCCCACGGTCCAGGGATGCGCAGGGCTGCTGCGCAAAAGCTCCACCGCCCGTGAGACGGGCCGTGTCCCGCTGGCCGGCGCATGGCCGGTCAGATCGGCCCAATAGTTGTGGGGCTGCGCGAACAGCAGGCTGTGCACGAGCACCTGCTCCAGCCGCTGGGCGGCCAGCGGATGCCCGAGCGGTCCGCACTCGCGCTCCGACGCGTCGTCGATCAGCTGCAGGGCGTGCAGCAGCATCTGCGCTCCCGGCGTCGCCAGATCGAATTCGGCGCTGAACTCGAGTGGCCGGCCGAGCTCCTCGCCCAGAAGGTTCGCCATCTCGAACTGCAGCGACTCCCGGGGGAACATGAGCGACAGCTGAGCGAACTGGTCCCCGCATTCGAGCTCTACGGGCCGCCCGGGCATGAAGACGCCGGCCGCCCGCTGAGTTCCGTAGACCGGGGGACCGAGCGCCGCGCGCATCATCACCCGCCCCACCGTCGGGATGTCGACGTGGTAATTCTCGGCTTCCGCCGTCTGGATGCGCACCGCATCCCGGAACCGCATGTACCCGCACGTGACCTTTCCGACCCGCACGGCGTTGAGCTCCATCGCCATCGTTGTCGGCGTGCACGCTGACGGGAAATCGACGGGCAGGAACACATCGCTGAGCGCCTCCCGGGCCTCATCGACGCCGCGCGTCGATGCGATACGACGGCTCGCAAACATCTCCTCGGCCTCCCATCGCATGCCGGGATTCTACGTGCGGCATATGGGGGCGCCGCCCCGTTCGGTGCGCAGATCGGACGTTCGTGTGCGTTCGCCGGATATCGGGTGCGGCGGACGTGCGCATAGCGTCAAAACGGTCGAGGCTCCCCCGGCCCGACGACGCACGGTGGCCCTCCCCTTCGGGTGGGGAGGGCCATCGTGTCCTCTGATACAGGCTCGACCACGTTCCGGCAGCCGACGATCCCGAAGGCGGTTCCAGTGCGGACCTGTGGCGCACGCCGACAGCACGACGGTCGAGTCCGATGAGTGACTCCGACCTCCGCGCACGACCGAGGTGGTGCTCGCGCTGCGGTGCCCGCACCCGCGTCGTCGTCAATCCGTACTACGGCGTCGGGCTGGCCGTCCACCAGTACCTGTCGGCCTGCAAACGCTGCGGACTCGTCGAGTTCATCCCCACCACGCGCCTCGACGCGGAGCGAGGGGATGTCTGCGAACCGCAGGCGGCGCTTCCTCACGAGACCATGCGCAGCTGGATCAGGACGCACCGCATCGCGCTGAGCGTCGTGGTCGTCCTCCTCGTGCTGTCGACAGCGATGGTGGTCGAGGCCATCATCGCACTAGCCGTGTGAGTGCGCTCACTCAAAAAGCTGAGCAAAGCTTCGAGTAATGCCGAAGGCATTAAGCGTGTCGAGCGCTGTGCGATAAACCCGTTTGACCGGGGATTTACGGGGTCAAATCCACTTCTTTGGCCACAGAAGATGCCATCGCCGAGTAGTCGAAGCGCCGAAAAGATCGCATTTGACAGTCGCTGATAGTGCGCTAACATGGCCGACACGAACCCCAATCAACAAAGGAGTTGGACGTGACTGAGCCGTACACAGTCGTAGCGCTTTCGCCGCTGCAGATCCCGATCGTCGAGCCGGAAGACGCGCTGAAGAACACCAAGCGCATCATCTCGTTCATGAAGACGGCGGTCGGTGTGGCAGCGACCGAGGGCTACCCGGTGAAGCTGGTCGTCATCCCCGAGATGGCGATCCAGGGGATGCACATGGCATTCACCGCCGGCAACCGTGAGGCGGAGAAGAAGTTCGCCCGCACCATCCCCGGTCCCGAGACGGACGAGCTCGGCAAGGCCGCACGGGAGCTGAACACCTACATCGCCGGCGAGCTGTACCTCGTCGCCGACGACGACTTCCCCGACCGCTACTTCAACTGCGCGTTCATGATCGACCCGAACGGCGACGTCATCTACCGCCGTGCGAAGGCGACAAGCGACGGCTTCGAGGGCGGCACCCTGGGCACCACCAACCCGCACGACCTGTGGGACGAGTGGATCCAGAAGAAGGGCGACGGCAACGTGATGGACGCCATCTTCCCCGTCGCGAAGACCCCCGACATCGGCAACATCGGCTACGTGATCTGCCACGAGGGCGCCTACCCCGAGATCGCTCGCGGACTCGCCATGAACGGCGCTGAGATCCTCATCCGCGCGACCCTCATCGAGCCGCAGACCTCGCAGGGCATGTGGGAGGTGCAGAACAAGGCACACGCGCTGTTCAACAACGCGATCGTCGTCGCACCGAACCTCGGCCCTGAGCTCGGCCCGGACGGCGTCATCAACGACCTCTTCGGCGGCCGTTCGATGATCGTCAACCAGCGCGGAAAGATCATCACCGAGACGCCGGGCGTGACCGCCGGAGACACCTTCGTCAGCACCACGATCGACATCGACGCGCTGCGCCGCGACCGTCAGTCGAACGGTGTCTTCAACGGCTTCAAGGATCTGCGCACCGAGCAGTACGCGGCGATCTACGAGAAGCCGATCTACCCCAAGAACCAGTATCTCGACGCCCCTCCCGGCGAAGACTGGCTCGCCCGCGAGCGCGCAACCCGCGCCCGCAACATCAAGCTGCTCGAGGAGCGCGGGGTCTTCACCCCGCTCGACTGAGCGCCAGACGGTGGCGGCATCCCGGACAGGCCCGTCCTGCTCGGTCCCGGGGTGCCGCCGCCTGCACCACCGCACCATCCGAACCACGCCCCCACGTGACGCCTGGCGTCACGAGTACCCCCTCAGCTGTACCCCGCACCGATCACCTCACAAGGAAGTGGAAAAATGATCAGTCCTAGCAGCACCACGAAACGCACCCGAACCCGGTCCATCCTCAAGGTCGCCGGAATCGCCGCAGTTTCAGCGCTCCTCTTCACCGGATGCGCGCGCGGCGGCACCGACGGCCAGGCGGCCGCCAACGACGCGGACAAGAAGGCCGGCAAGGGCCTCGTCATCGGCTGGAGCCAGCGCGGCATCAGCGGCAGCGACTGGTGGAAGACCCTCGTCGAGGGCGGCCAGTCCGAAGCCAAGAAGCTGGGTGCGACCATCCAGCTCCTCGACGCCAACGGCGACACCGTCCGCCAGAACGCCGACGTGCAGACGCTCATCACGAAGAACGTCGACGTCGTCATCATGAACCCGAACGACCCGATCGGCGTCGGCGCGTCCGTCGCCGCGCTGCAGGCCGCCAAGGTGCCGCTCGTCACCGTGAACTCGAACCTCGACCCGTCGCTCGTCAAGGACATGTACTGCTACGTCGCCGAGGACCAGGGCTACACGGGCTCCCTCGCCGGCGAGGTCGCGGCAAAGAAGGCGATCGCGAAGTTCGGCGAGACAGGCGAGATCAAGGTCGTCGGCATCGGCGGCTTCCCCGGCGACGTCATCAGCGACCTCCGCTACAACGGCTTCCTCAAGGGCTACGAGAAAGTGATGAAGGACTACCCCGGCATCACGACAAAGAAGCTCGAGACCAAGTACGGCGAGTGGAAGCCGGACAAGGCGCTCGCTCCCATCCGTGACGTCGCGACGGCGAATCCCGACCTCAAGATCGTCTACAGCATGAGCGACGTGATGGAGGGCGGCATCGAGCAGGGCCTCCAGCAGGCCGGCGTCTGGGGCGACGGCGTGATCGTCGCCGGCTACGACGGCGGGATGAACGCCGTCAAGGAGATGGTCGACAACCCGACCGGTCCCCTGCAGGCCACCGCCTCGAACCAGCCGTGGGATCAGGGTGTCGCCGCCGTGAAGATGGCCGTCGCTGCGTACAACAACGACAAGTCGGCATGCCCGAAGAAGGAGGTCTTCATCAAGACCACCGTCGTCACGCCGGAGAACGCCAAGGACTACTACAAGGCCGAAGACACCTACGTCCGGGCCAACGACTAGGCGTCAGGCGCCACCAGGAGTCGCTGCGCCCGATGTCATCGGTTCGGGCGCAGCGACCAGGTCAACAGAAACACCACGTCACGAGGAAGTGCAGAGGAAACATGGACGAGCTTCAGCTCGAGGGCATCACCAAGGGCTACCTCGGTGTCCAGGCGCTCAAGGGGGTCAGCTTCTCGGTCAAGCGGGGAAGCATCCACGCCCTTGCGGGTCAGAACGGCGCCGGCAAGTCGACGCTTGTCAAGATCCTCTCCGGCGCCGAGACGCCCGACGGCGGAACCATCCGCCTGGGCGGCGAGGTCATGCGGTTCAAGGAGCCGACGGATGCGCAGAACGCCGGCATCCACACGATCTACCAGGAGCTGAGCCTCGTGCCCTCGCTCTCGGTCGCCGAGAACATCTTCCTCGGCACCCTGCCGACCAAGGGCACCGTCGTCGACTGGAAGACGATGCAGACCAAGGCGCAGGAGGCCCTCGCCCGGGTCGGCTTCGACCTCGACGTCCGTCAGCCGGTCTCCAGCTTCTCCGTGGCGGAGCAGCAGGCGGTCGAACTGGCCAAAGCGCTCCACAAGGACGCGCGGGTGCTGCTGCTCGACGAGCCGACCTCCACCCTCCCGCTCCCGGATGTCGAGCGCCTCTTCACCGTGTTGCGCCGCCTGGCCGCCGAGGGCGTCACCCTCCTCTACATCTCCCACCGCATGGATGAGCTCTACAGCCTGTGCGACGCGGTCACCGTCCTGCGCGACGGCGTCACCGCCGCCAACCTGAGCACGGCGGAGACCAAGCCCGCGGACGTGGTGACGGCCATGGTCGGCAAGAGCCTCGAAGGCTCCATCGCCGACGCCGCCCTGCGCGGGGAGCGCAGCCCCCGGCTCGGCGCGGGCCGGACCGAAACAATCCTCATGTCCGCTCGCGGCCTCGGCGAGGACGAGCGTGTCGCCGAGGTCGATTTCGACCTGTACCAGGGCGAGGTGCTCGGCATCGCCGGCCTCATCGGCTCGGGCCAGTCGGAGCTGGCGAGCCTGCTCGCCGGCGCGCGCAAGAAGACCGACGGAGCGCTCCTGATGGACGACAAGCCGGTCGACTTCGGCTCGCCGAGGGACGCCATCCGTCGCGGCATCGGCCTCCTGCCCCAGGACCGCAAGGCGCAGGGCTTCATCCCGGAGATGGGTGTCGCGGGCAATATCACCCTCGCGAGCATGCCGATGTTCAGCCGGCTCTCCGTAATCGACGGGAAACGCGAGAAGCGCACGGCGCAGGACATGGTGACGAAGCTCGGAATGAAGGTCTCCAGCGTCAACCAGCCGATGAAGACCCTGAGCGGCGGAACGCAGCAGAAGGGCATCCTCGCCCGCTGGCTCGTGCGCTCCTCCCGGCTCCTCATCTGCGACGAGCCGACCCGCGGCGTCGACGTAGGCGCCAAGGAGGACATGTACGAACTGATCCGCGACTTCGCCCGGTCGGGCGGAACCGTGATCATCGCAAGTTCCGAGATCTCGGAGGCGATGATGTGCGACCGCGTCCTCGTGATGGCACGCGGCCGCGTGGTCGCCGAGTTCGATCACGACGAGATCGATCCGCAGGGGCAGCGGATCCTCCAGCTGCTGGCCTGAGCCGCCGGCGAACAAGAAGCCCCAGACGAGAACCCCCCAGACGAGAACCCAATGACGGGAAAGACAATGTCGAACAACACTCTGCAAGAGCCGGTGAAGCCCACCGATGAGTCCTCGGCCGCGAGCTCGCGGTCGACGTGGGGGAGCGTGGCCAAGCGCCTCCTGCCCAAGAGCTACCTTCTGCTGGTGCTGATCGCGATCATCGTGATCGGCTACTACGTCTCGGGCGACTTCCTCACGCTGAGGAACGCGGAGAACGTGATCGCGGCGGCGTCCATCGTGGCGGTACTTGCCGTGGGCCAGTTCTTCGTGATCCTCACCGGCGGGATCGACCTGTCGGTCGGCTCCATCCTGGCGATGTCCACCGTGATCGTGGCCCTGACCCTGCAAGCCGGGATGGCCACGGGGCTCTCGGTGGCGTTCACCCTGTTCTGCTGCGGGATCGCCGGGCTGATCAACGGCCTGCTCGTCGTCTGGCTGCGCATTCCGCCGTTCATCGCGACGCTCGCCATGATGAGCGCCGTCAAGGGCTTCAGCTACATCATCCAGTCGACCAGCCTCATCCAGATCACGGACCAGACCTTCATCGACCTGTTCGCCCGCGGGACGAGCCTGGGACTGCAGAACCCGGTCATGATCTTCCTCGTCGTGACGATCATCGCCGCGCTCGTCGCGAAGTTCACCACCTTCGGCCGGTCGCTCTACGCGATCGGCGGCAACCCGGAAGCCGCCCGCCTCTCCGGCCTCCCGGTGGCACGCAACCTGATCATCACGTACACGATGTCGGGGCTCCTCGCGGGCCTCGCCGGCCTCATCGCCGCGGCCCAGCTTCGGCAGGGCAGCTCCCTCATCGGTGTCGGGTACGAGTTGGATGCGATCGCAGCGGTCGTGGTCGGCGGCGCCTCCCTGATGGGCGGCAAGGGCGACCCGATCAGTGCCGTCATCGGTGTGTTCGTCCTGGCCACGATCATCAACGTGATGAACCTGGTGGGCATCTCGTCCGAGCCCCAGCTGGTCATCAAGGGCGCCGTGATCGTCGTCGCCGTCTTCCTCTCCAGCGCAGGTGGTGTGCAGAGGATCTCCGGATTCTTCCGAAGCCACTTCGGTCGGCGCACGGCGCGGGCAGCGAGCTGACGACGTGTCGGCACCATCGAGCAACGAGAAGCAGTCCACGACTCGCGGTGCCAGGATGATCGATGTCGCACGGCTGGCCGGGGTCTCCCAGCAGACGGTCTCCCGAGTCGTCAACGAAAGCCCGAACGTGGCCCCGGAGATCCGGGAGCGCGTGGAGGTCGCTATCCGCCAGCTGCGCTACCGGCGCAACCCGGCGGCCCGCGCCCTGGCGAACGGCCGGACCATGAACATCGGGATCGTGAGCTTCGGCCTGGCGCAATACGGCCCGTCCGTCGCTCTGAGTGGCATCGCCGACGAAGCCAGAAGTGCGGGCTACGCGACCAACCTCGTCACCCTCGGCGACGTGGACCGGGCCGCCATGAAGGCCGCCCTCGACCACCTGGTGGAGGATTCGGTCGACGGCATCGTTGTCCTGGCGCCGGTGCAGGCGGCGCTCGAGGCCATCTCGGGGCTCGACGCGGGAGTGCCTCTCGTCTTCTTCGAGCCCGGCGCTCCGGAGGGGACGAGGAGCGTCGCGACCGATGAGGTCGCCGGCGCCGAGCTCGCCACACAGCACCTGCTGGATCTCGGCCACGACACCGTCTGGCAGGTGGCCGGTCCGAGCGGCTGGCTGGGCAGCGAGGCACGGCTCCGAGGATGGGCGCGGACGCTCGCATCCGCCGGACGGGTCACCAACCGGGTCATCTCGGGCGACTGGTCCACCCGCTCGGGCTACGCCGCCGGCCGGGAGATCGCGCGCAATCCGAAGATCACCGCGGTGTTCGTCGCGAACGACCAGATGGCGCTCGGCGTCGTCAAGGCGCTCGCCGACGCCGGTCTGCGGGTGCCGGAGGACGTAAGCGTCGTCGGCTTCGACGACGTGCCCGAGTCGCAGTTCTACCGACCGGCGCTCACCACCGTGCGCCTCGACTTCGAAGAGGTCGGGCGCCTGGCGGTCGACCGCATCCTGCACCTGATGCGCGGCGGCCAGGCCGACGCGCTACCCCGGGTGGATCCGACCCTCGTCGTGCGGCAGAGCACGGCCCCACCCTCCTGAACGACACGAACCATCGAACCCACTGACCCTGTCGAACCCACCTCGAAACAGAAAGCGAAGCGCATGACCACCAAACAACTCGGGCGCACGAGCCTCACCGTCTCCGACGTCTGCGTCGGAACCAGCGCCCTCGGCAGCTTCCCCGCCCAGTACGGCTACGAAGTCGACACGGAGACCGCGGTGGGGACGATCCGGCGCGTCTTCGAGGGACCGTTCACCTTCATCGACACCTCCAACGAGTACGGCGGAGGCGACAGCGAGAAACGAATCGGGCAGGCGATCCGCGAGAACGGGGGAGTTCCGGAGGGTGTCGTCGTCGCCACCAAGGTCGACCCCATTCCCGGGACCACGGACTTCTCCGGCGACCGCGTCCGTCGTTCGGTGGAGGAGAGCCTCGAGCGCCTGGGCCTCGACACGCTCCCGCTGGTCTATCTGCACGACCCTGAGAAGATCACCTTCGAAGAGGGCGTGGCCCCCGGCGGCCCGCTGGAAGCGCTGATCTCCCTGCGCGACCAGGGAGTCATCGAGTACCTCGGTGTCGCCGGCGGCCCGATCGATCTCGAGCTGCAGTACCTGGCGACCGAGGCCTTCGACGCGGTCATCAGCCACAACCGGTTCACCCTCGTCGACCAGTCGGCCGAGCCCCTGCTCGACGACGCCCAGGCGCGCGGGGTGGCCTTCGTGAACGCGGCTCCCTTCGGCGGTGGGATGCTCGTGAAGGGCCCGGACGCCGTCCCCACTTACTGCTACGCCCCCGTCGACGACGAGGTCCTGGAGCGCGTGCGCCGGATGGAGTCCCTCTGCGCCGAGCACGGTGTCCCGCTCGCCGCCGCCGCGCTGCAGTTCTCGCTGCGCGACCCGCGCGTCACCTCCACCATCGTCGGCATGTCCGAGCCGAAGCGGGTCGCCCAGACGGTCGAACTCGCCGAGTTCGAGATCCCCGGCGCCCTCTGGGATGCGCTCCTCCCCATCGCGCGGCTGGGCCGCGCCGGAGTGCTCGCCTGAGCGGCGCATCCCGAACCTGACGTTTCATAAGGAAGGACAGAGAATGACCACCCTCAAGAACCCAGAGCCCGTCGACGTCGTGATCGTCGGCGCCGGCGCCGGCGGGGCGACCGCCGCCAAGGTGCTGACCGAAGCGGGGCTGCGCGTCGTCGGCCTCGAGCGCGGCCCGTGGCTGAAGCCCGAGCACGCGTCCGGCGACGAGCTGAAGTTCCTCAACCGCAACTTCATCTGGCAGGACCCGAAGCTGAAGCCCCGCACTTACCGTCAGAACGAGAACGAAGAAGCGGTCATCACGAACTTCTCGGCGACCCCGCAGGTCGTCGGCGGCGGGACCACGCACTGGGGCGGCATGGTGCCGCGAATGACGGAGAACGACTTCCGGCTGCGCTCGCTGCACGGCGATGTCGAGGGCGCCAGCCTCGTCGACTGGCCGATCAGCTACGACGATCTCGAGCCGTACTACACCCGCGTGGAGTGGGAGTTCGGCACCTCCGGCCTCGGCGGCGCCAACCGGTGGGAGGGTCGCCGCAGCCGCGACTACCCGACGAAGCCCGCGCCGCTCAGCCAGATCGGCCGCAAGTTCGCCACCGCGATGAACAAGATGGGGCACAGCACGTTCCCGATGCCGCAGGGCATGGTGACCGAGCCGTACCGGGGCCGCAAGCCGTTCAGCGAGAACGGGTTCTGGCAGCAGTATCCCGACCCGGGCAACGGCAAGTCCTCGACGCTGATCAGCTTCATCCCGGATGCCGTCAACACGGGCCTCTACGACCTGCGGTCCGACTGCTACGTCAGCGAGATCCTCGTCGACAAGACCGGCAAGGCCACCGGCGTTCGCTACCAGGACGAGAACGGCAATGAGTTCGTGCAGAACGCGAAGGCCGTCATCGTCTGCGGAGGCGGGATCGAGACGCCGCGCCTGCTCCTGATGTCGAAGTCGGCGCTGTTCCCCGACGGCCTCGGCAACGGAAGCGGCCAGGTCGGCAAGAACGCGACGTTCCACCAGTACTCGTTCTCGGTCGGTCTGTTCGACAAGGAACTGCACGACCCGCTGTACGGCTGGTCGGGCCACTACATGAACCTGTGCTCGTTCGACTTCTACGAGACGGACGAGTCGCGGGGACACATCCTCGGTTCGCTGATCTTCCCGTCGATGCTCGGTCATCCCGTCAACTGGAGCTTCCCCGGCCGCCCCACGTGGGGTCAGGCCGCGAAGGACGCCGACCGCGACCTGTTCAACTACACGATGAAGATCGGCATCCTGCTCCACGATCTGCCGGTCGAGTCGAACCGCGTGGATCTGGACCCGACGGTGAGGGATGCGTGGGGCCTCCCGGTCGCCCGCATCACCCACACGCCGCACGCGAACGACTTCGCGCAGGAGAAGTGGCAGGTGAAGAAGAACGGCGAGATCCTCGAGGCCGCCGGAGCCTCGAAGATCGTGCCGGTCAACATGGAGCGGATCACGGGCAACACCTCGCACGAGCTCGGCACCGCACGTATGGGCAACGACCCGGCGACCTCGGTCGTCGACAAGTGGTGCCGGTCGCACGAGGTGCCGAACCTCTACGTGTTCGACGCGAGCTTCTTCCCGACGGCCACCGGCATCAACCCGGCGCTGACGATCATGGCGAACGCCTGGCGCTGCGCCGACCGCATCATCGCTGTGGACCGCCACGGCTGGACCGACTGAGAACACCACTTCAGAGGAGAAGACGAAGACTATGGGACAGGCAGAATGGGTGACCGTACCGATCTCGGCGCGAGACACGGATGGTCCGCTCTTCTTCACGGAGCACGAGTGGGCGACTGTCGAGGCCGCCACTGCGCGCATCATTCCGACGGACCACCACCCGGGAGCCCGGGAGGCGGGAGTGGTCCGGTTCATCGACCGGATGCTGGCGGGGACGCAGTTCGTCTTCCCCGCGGCTGACGGCAAGGGGTTCCTCCGCATGGAAGGGCTGGAGGAGAAGGCCTGGCAGGAGCGCATCGAGAGCCGCCAGAAGTTCTACCGCGAGGGCATCGTCGAACTGGACGCGATCTCGGCTGAGAAGTTCGGCGCGGACTTCGTGGAGCTCGACGACGACCAGCAGGATGCGGCGCTCGAGACCATCTCGAAGAAGGAGAAGCCGGCGAAGTTCGTCTTCGCCGACTCCGACGGCCAGGGCAGCGGGGGAGCGCCGGCGGGCAACCAGCCGGTCAACGAGGACTTCCTCGAGTTCTTCCCACTCCTCGTGCTGAACACCCGGCAGGGGTTCTACGGCGATCCGGTCTACGGCGGCAACGACAACCGCGTCGGGTGGAGGGTCATCGGGTTCCCGGGCCCTCCCTCACTGGCCTCGACCATGGACGGCAGCTACACGACGCTGGAGTACATGATCCCCGAGGCCGAATGGCCGTACGAGCAGCATCCGGCCGTGCTGCGCTACGGGAACCGCTGAGCGCCCTCGCTCAGCGGATCCGACCGGCCGGGCGCTGCGCAGGCGCCCGGCCGGTCACGGCCATAATTGGGGGATGACGGAGAGCAACGACGTACCCCGCGCCGCACGGATGGTGGACGTCGCCCGTCTCGCCGGGGTCTCGCAGCAGACCGTCTCCCGTGTCGTCAACGGGCACACGAACGTCGCCCCCGAGATCCGGGAGCGGGTCGAGACGGCGATCGTGCAGTTGCGCTACCGCCGCAACTCCGCGGCCCGCAATCTGGCGACGAACCGCTCCATGAATCTGGGCGTGCTCAGCTACGCACTGTCGGTGCACGGCCCCGCTCTCGCGCTGTTCGGAATCGCGGAGGAAGCACGGCGGAACGGCTACGCGACGAGCCTCGTCAGCATCGCCGACATCGACCGCGCCAGCATCAAGGCGGGTCTCGACTCGCTCGTCGACGACGGGGTCGACGCGATCGTTGTGCTCGCGCCGATGACCGCGGCCACCGAAGTGCTTCAGCGGCTGGATGCGGATGTCCCGGTCGTGCGCTTCGAGCAGGGCTCACCTGCCGGACCGGCGACCGTGTCCGTCGACGAGACACTCGGGGCTCAGCTTGCCACGCGGCACCTGCTCGACCTCGGCCATGAGACCGTCTACTTCATCGGCGGTCCGGACGGCTGGATGGCGTCAGAGGCGCGCAGGCGCGGGTGGCAGACCGAGCTGGCCCTTGCCGGGCGGACGACGCCGAAAGAGTTCGCGTCGCCGGACTGGTCGGCCGACGCCGGCTACCGCGCCGGCCTTGAGATCGCGGCCGACCGATCCATCACCGCGGTCCTGGCGATCAACGACGCCATGGCCCTCGGCGTGATGAAGGCGCTGGCCGACCAGGGGCTCTCCGTCCCCGGCGATGTGAGCGTGGTCGGGTTCGACGACCGCGACGAGTCCGCGTACTTCCGGCCGGCCCTGACGACCGTGCGGCTCGACTTCACCGAGGTCGGTCGTCGCGCGGTGGACAGCGTCCTCGGCGCCTTGCGCGGGGAGCCGGCGCACACCATCCCGCTCATCCAGCCCGTCCTGCGCGTGCGCGACAGCACGGGGCCGCTCCGCTAGCCGCGCGCAATTTCGGCCTCGGCTCAGCCTCCGCCCCTGGTCTGCCCGATGCCGGTCACGAGGTTGATCGCCACTGCGATCAGGACCGTGCCGAAGAAGTAGGACAGCAGGGCGTGCGCCAGCGCTTTGCGACGCACGTCGGTCGCCGTCGGCTCCATGCCGGTGACGGAATACGACATCCCGATGGTGAAGGCGAAGTACGCGAAATCGCTGTAGGTCGGTCGCGTGTCCTGCCCGAGGTCGAACCCGCCCTCCTGATGGTCGATGTAGTACATGCGCGCGTACTTCAAGGCGTAGATCGTATTGACCAGCGCCCAGGCTACGATCGTGCCGACACAGCCGAGGATGACCAGCGCCACCGAGACCGCGTCCCCGCCGCGGTTGGTGGATTGCACGACTGCGAGGATCACGGCGGCGACGCTGGCGAGGCATGCCGTGATGATCGCGTCGTCGGTGACGTGAGACAGGGACTCCTCGCGCGCGACGCGTTCGGTGCCCGCCGCATCCTGGGGCCAGCAGATCCGCCAGATCCACACGAGCGCCGAGATACCCGCGATGCACCACCCCACCAGAGGGCCGAGTGGCGGTGTCAGAAGCAGCGCGGCGAGGATGCCGGCCACCCCGCCCGCCGCGACGCAGAGGAGCGCGCGGCGGGTGGAGAGCAGCCGGCTGGTCGTCGATGGTTCCCGACGACTGCTGGCGCGGCCGGCCATCTCAGACGCGCTCTCGGGCCTTCGCGAACTCCTGCACGATCCGCTCGCAGAAGGCAGGCAGGTCGTCGGGCGAGCGACTCGTGGTGAGGGTGCCGTCGGTGACGACCTGTTCGTCCACGACCTTGGCGCCCGCGTTGCGCAGGTCGGTGCGCAGGCTCGGCCAGGAGGTCAGCCGGCGCCCGCGCACCCGGTCGGCCTCGATCAGGCTCCACGGGCCGTGACAGATCGCGGCGACCGGTTTGCCGGAGTCGACGAAGGCCCGCACGAAGTCGATCGCACCGCTGTCCATCCTGAGCTTGTCGGGGTTGACGGTCCCGCCCGGGAGCAGGAGCGCGTCGAACTCGTCCGGTGACGCTCCGTGCACATCCCCGTCCACCGAGAAGGTGCCTGCGTCCTCCAGGTCGTGGTCGCGCGCCGCGATCTCTCCCGTCTTGATCGACAGGAGCGTCGTCGTGGCGCCCGCCTGGTCGAGAGCCTGGCGGGGCTGCTCGAGCTCGACGCGCTCGACCCCGTCGGTCGCCAGGATCGCGATCCGGCCCCCGTTCAGTTCGTCTGCCATCGTCCTCACCCCGCCAGTGCGCCGGCGGGGTGCAGGACGACCTTGGTCCAGCCCTCGTCGCGGTTGTCGAAGTGCTCATAGGCGTCGGGAGCCTCGTCCAGAGACAGCTCGTGGCTGACGATCCACGACGGAGTCGCCTTGCCGGCGGCGATGAGGTCGCGCAGCCGCCGGTTGTACTTCTTCACCGGAGCCTGCCCGCTGCCCATCTTCTGGCCACGGAACCAGAACTCGCCGAAATCGAATGCGACCTCGCCCTGCTTGGCGAGTTCGTCCGACGCGCCCGGGTCCTGCGGGATGTACACACCGACCACCCCGATGTCGCCCGTGAAGCGGACCGACTGCACCAGCCGGTTCAGGGTGATGTTCGGGTGCTCGTGGCCCTCTACGTCGTGCGCCTGGTATCCCACGCACTCGCATCCGTTGTCCGCGCCCAACCCCATGGTCATCTCGTTGACGGCCTCGACCGGGTCGACCTTCGAGTCGTCGATCGCGATCGCTCCGATCTCCTCGGCCAACCTCAGGCGATCGGGGTGGCGGTCGACGACCATGACCTTGCTCGCTCCCTTGAGGATGGCGGAGTACGCGGCCATGCATCCCACCGGCCCCGCACCGTAGATGACCGTCTGGTCGCCCGGCTTGACGTTCGCCATCTCGGTGGCGTGGTAGCCGGTCGGGAAGATGTCGGCCAGCATCACATAGTCGTTCTGCTTCTCCTCCGCGTCCTCTCCCAGCCGCAGACAGTTGAAGTCCGCCCACGGCACCCGGAGCAGCTCCGCCTGGCCGCCCGGCCAGGGGCCCATGTCGGCGAAGCCGTACGCGGCGCCGGCCCACTTCTCGTTCGGCTGTGCCGTCAGACAGTAGTTGGTGAGGCCCCGCTCGCAGTTCTTGCAGTGGCCGCAGGCGACGTTGAACGGGAGGACGACGTAGTCGCCCACCTGCACCTTGTCGACGCCATCGCCGACCTCGATGACCAGCCCCATGTTCTCGTGGCCGAACCAGCGTCCTGTCTCGAAGTCGGTCCTCCCCTCGTACATGTGCAGGTCGGACCCGCAGATGTTGGTCGTTGTGATCTGGACCAGGGCGTCCGTCGGTCGCTCGATGCGAGCGTCCGGGACGTCGTTGACGCTGACCGATCGCGCACCCTCGTACACGACTGCTTTCATGATCTTGTCTCCATGCATGGTGATGTTCCAGTGGTGCAAGACGCCGGAGGGCATGGCTGGATAGAGAGCTGGGCAGGGCTGCCCGGAATCATCAGAGGCTGCTCAGACCGTCATGGTCGCCGGAGTCAGGCTCGGGTCTCCCCGATCGCTCCGCGCAGCGGGCCTCATCCCGGTTTCCCACCGCACGCACGAGTGCTTCAACAAACGGGGATGCTCCCCCCGACTCGCCATCGGTGCAAGGGGTCAACGAATCTGATCCGGAGAAACGCCGGACGCGGCCGCCATCGGGCTCCGAGAACTCGACCGTGCAGGCCGGGATAAGTAGGGGGTTACCGCAGACCGCATCCAGGAAGTAGCTTCAGGCCACGCGAGGTGGATGGCCGCTTTCGCGAAGTGAATGGAGTTGTCATGACTTTCTGGGATTTCATCGTCTGGTCCTTCTGGTTCTACATCGTCGTCGTGTGCATCTCGATCTTCATCAGGGTCATCATCGACGTCTTCCGTGACCCGGAGCTCAACGGCTGGATGAAAGCGCTGTGGGTGCTGTTCCTCGTGTTCGTGCCGTTCCTCGCGGCATTCATCTACTTGATCGCGCGTGGTGGGCGCATGGCTCAGAGGGCGGCTGCCGGATCGGCGCAGGCGCAATCGAACACCGACCAGTACATCCGCTCCGTGGCGGGCAGCAGTTCGCCGTCGGCCGAGATCGAATCGGGTAAGCAACTCCTCGACAGCGGGGCGATCACCCCCGCGGAGTTCGCCACGCTGAAGGCCAAGGCGCTGGGGGCGGCCGCCTGACCAAGCGGGCATTGATCAGCGGGGCGGGGGTCGCGGGCGCGACCCTCGCCTTCTGGTTGGCGCGCGACGAGTGGGAGGTGACGCTTGTCGAAAAGGCCGACACCGACCGCTCGAGCGGCAGCCCGGTCGACGTGCGCGGGCCTGCAGTGGAGGTCGTGCGGGCGATGGGGATCGTCGGGCGCCTCCGCTCCGCGGACACCGGTGTGGATCAGGCGGCCTTCGTGAATCGTCGGGGGAATGCCACGGCGGTCATCCGCACCCGATCGGCGACGGCGGCGACCACCGGGCGCAGTTTCGAGGTCCCTCGCGCGGAGCTGGCCTCAGCGCTGGCAGAGGCGGCAACGGCCGAAACCCGAGTGGTGAAGGGCGATTCGATCACCGCCCTCGCAGAAGACCGGCACGGCGTGACGGCCGAGTTCGAACGCGCCGGCGCTGAGCGATTCGACCTCGTGTTCGGCGCCGATGGTCTGCACTCCGCAGTGCGACGAATCGCGTTCGGCCCGGAGCACAGATATGCGCGGCCGTTCGGGATGTTCATCGCCACGATGCGCACGCCGATCGACATCCAGGACCCCCGCCGGGTGCTGCTCTACAACGAGCCCAACCGGGTGGTGGCGGTCCACCCGGCCGGCGGCGACCCCGGGGTCGCCTTCATCTTCCGCAGCGGCGCCGATTACGACCACCGCGATCCCGAAGCCGGGCGGAGACTCGTCGAGAACACGTACGCCCGCTCGGGATGGCGGACGGCCGAGTTCCTCGACACCTGGCGATCGGCGGAGGACATCTATTTCGACGCCGTCACCCGAATCGCCACGCACTCCTGGAGTCGCGGACGGATAGCACTTGTCGGGGACGCGGCGAGCTGCCTGTCCGTCTTCGGCGAGGGCTCCAGCAACGCCATCATCGCGGGGAAGACCCTCGCGGATGCCCTCCGCTCGCATCCCGGCGATCACGGGGCGGCATTCGACGCGTACGAACGGGCTCACCGCCCGCGAGTCCGCCGGACGCAACGGGGCGCGTCGGCCGCATCCCACTTCCTGGTTCCGGCGACCGGTGCGGGGATCCGGTGGCGGAGCCGGGTGGTCAGGGCGCTCTCGCTCTTTCGTTGAGGGCTTCGAGTGCGGCCTCAGCGTGGGGCGTCGCTCAGGAGTAGCGTCATGAACGCGCTGTTGGGATCCTCGATGTACGAGCCGTACGGGGGACAGGGCGTGAAGCCGGCGCGGGCGTAGAGGCGACGGGCCGGCGCGAAGAAGTCCATCGTCCCGGTCTCCAGCGACACCCGCTCGATTCCGCGTGAGCGGGCGTCGTCGAGCACGAAGGCGAGCAGGGATGCGGCGATGCCTTCGCCGCGCCGGGCTGGGTCCGTGCGCATGCTCTTGAGCTCTTCGTGGCCGGGTTCCCCGAGTTCGGCGAGGGCGGCCATGCCGACGATCGCCGGTCCGTCGTTCGCGACCCACAGCCGGACCCCGGGGGACTGCAGCGACTCGGCGCCGAGGGCGTGCCTGCTCTCGGCGGGAGCCGTCGGCTCCAGGTCGTCCAGGTGCGACTGCACGAAGTCGTGGAGCGCGGAGGAGCGGAAGTCGGCGCGCCGGATGGTGAACGTCGGAGGCATAGGAACACGTTACGGGTCGGAGCACCCTCTGGATGCACGGCACCCCGCCTCGATAGGGTCGTTGCAGTCGAGGACGCTAGGGGGCGCAATGCCGACGATAGGGGAGACATCGGTCGAGACCGGCGAGCTTTCGGCTCTGCCGGCTGGACCCATCCTTATCCGGCTGCGGCGGGTGCTGATCACGACGGCGATCGCGGCCGTGGTCTACACGATCCTCAGCACAGGGAGCGCCGGGAGCTGCTCCAACGCCGGCGGCGAGGTCGGCACGGGTGAAGCGGTCCAGACCACGTGCGCCAATCTCGTCCTCCGGCCGAGCTGGATCGTGTACGCCGCGTTCGGGGTCATCTTGTTCGTGGCGATCGGCAGGATCGCCCGACGGTCGTCGACGGTGGCGGATGCGCTCCGCATCCTGGATCGCGCGGCCACCGCCATCGTGATCATCGCGCTCGTCTGCGGCGTCATCGGCCTGGTGTGGATGATGCTCGTGCCGATGAGCGCGCTCACCTCCGGAGGCACGGTCGTCTTCCCGTTCCCCTTCAGCGCGCCGGAGCTGACGATCACGCACCAGCCGTGACCCCGCGCTCGCGTCAACTGAGAACCGCACCAGCTCCGAGGTAGCGGCCCAGCGCGTCGAGGAGGCCTGCGGTGCCCCGCTCGCGTCCCGGTCCGTCGGCCCAGAACCGGTCGAAGAACACGCCGTGCTCCACGTGGGTGAACCGGGTGCCCTCCTCGATCGTTTCGAACTCGAGCGACGCCACGGACGTGGACATGTGGTCCCCGTCGATCCACATGTCGTACGTCGTGACGATGCGCACGTTCGTGACGATGTCGGTATACGTGGCCTCGTAGCGTGACACCGGTCCGTCGTGGAACTTCCCCTCCGCGACATCGCGCCCGCCGACTCGGAAGTCGAACGCCCACTCCCGCGGCTCGATGGCGTCGCCGGCTCCCCACCAGGAGAGCTTCTGACTCTCGTCGGCGAACGCATCCCAGACGCGCTCGATCGGTGCCGGGTAGTCGCGGGTCAGGGTGAATCCGGCGCGGGCGAGGCGGCGTTCGACGCTCATGCGCGCTCCTTCCGGCTGAACGTGACGTGGATGGTGCCGCTCTCGGCCACCTGCGACGTCACCTCGTGGGTGAGGTCGAGGCCGGGCAGGCCGTCCCACAGCCGCGTGCCCCGGCCGAGGATGATCGGCGCGACTTGCAAGTGCAGCTCGTCGACGAGCCCGGCGCGCAGGAACTCGCGAGCGGTGCCGACCCCGCCACCGATCCGTACGTCCTGACCGTCCGCGGCGGCGGTCGCCTCCGCGAGGACGTCCTCGATGGAGCCGCTGCGGAAGTGGAACGTCGTCCCTCCCTCCATCGGGATGGACGGGCGCGGTGCGGTGCCGGTGAGGACGTACACCGGAGTTCCGAACGGAGGCCGGTCGCCCCACCAGCCCTTCCAGTCGGGGTCGTCGGGATACGTGTGCAGGCCGAACATCCCGGCCCCCATGATCTCGGCGCCGACGCCCTCGAAGAACCCTGCGGCGTAGGCGTCGTCGACGCCGGTGGTTCCGGCGCCGCTCGTGTCGCCGAAGACGCGCTCGTGGAACGTGCGGGTCTTCGCGTAGGCGGCGGTCAGACGCCCCCAGTCCGCTCCCATCGGGTTGTCGGGTTCCGGGTCGGAGGCGGTGTAGCCGTCCAGTGAGACGAACATATCGAGGCGGACGCGGGTCATTTCAGGTCTCCTTCGTGGTGGTGCGGGCCAGGTGGATGCCCAGTCGGTCGGCGTCGTGCTCGGCGGGCGTGCGCTGCTCGCCGAGCCACAGGTGCAGGATGTCGAGGGCGCCGGGTCGCAGGCTGACGGTGCGGACGCGACCGTGCTTCTCGGAGGTGACCACTCCCGCGTTCTCGAGCACCTGCAGGTGCTGCAGCAGCGACGGCAGCGCCATCGAGAAGGGGGCGGCGAGCTCGGAGACGACCGCGGGGGACTTCGCCAGCCGTTCGACGACGGCGCGGCGCGTCGGATCCGCGAGGGCGCGGAGCACGGCGTCGAGCTCGTCGTGATACTTAGGCATGTGCCTAAGTATCACGACAAGCGACGAGCAGGTCAAGCTGCGCGTAGGCGGCTGGGCCGGTCGACCGACTAGCGCCTGCGCGGGCGCAGCGACGAGAACACGGCCGCGGTCGTCGTCCCGTAGACGAGGTGCGCCGCCAGGTCCTTTCCGAGGGTCTTCGCGTCGTACTCGGTGATGGGCTTGTACAGGCCCAGCGGGGGCAGGATCACGTAGCCGGAGAGCCACATCCCCACTCCGAGCAGGAGGCCGTAGCCCGTCCGGGGACGCCGCAGGGAGCCGGCGATCACCCCGTACGCCACGGCGCCGGACAGGCCGTAGACCCAGTGGGCGACGTTGTTCATGGAGGCGGCGCGTTCGTCCGGCAGTTCTGTCTCGAACAGGCCGCCGACGATCCGCCGCCCGACCTGCGCGGGTGCCGGGGCGTTGTCCCAGCCGGTCACATCGGCGGAGAACTCCCAGTCCGGGAACGCCTCCTTCCCGCGACCCCTCCGGTACTGCAGATAGAGCCACAGGTCGAACGCGAGCGTGCCGACGACGCCGGCCGCTGCGCCGCGGGCGATCGCGCCGACCGGCGTCATCCGCTCCCCGGGTGTCTTCTTGCCCGTGGATGCGACGCCTGTGGCCGTGATCGCCGCGGCGAGGACGGCGACGATCCCCGTCGCCGCCCGCCGCGAACGTGAGGACATGAGCCCCTCCCTACGACTGGAGCCACTCCAGCAGGTCGGCATTGATCGTGTCCGCCTGGGTGGTCGGCATACCGTGCGGGAAGCCCGGGTACGACTTGAGCGTGCCGTTCTGCACGAGCTTCGCCGAGAGCGGGCCGGAGTCGGCGTAGGGGACGATCTGGTCGTCCTCGCCGTGCATCACCAGGACCGGGACCGAGATCTTCTTCAGGTCTTCGGTGAAGTCGGTCTGCGAGAAGGCGACGATCCCGTCGTAGTGCGCCTTCGCGCCGCCCATCATGCCCTGCCTCCACCAGTTCTGGATGATGGCCTCCGACGGCTCCGCGCCGGGTCGGTTGTATCCGTAGAACGGACCCGTCGGGAGGGCGCGGTAGAACTCCGACCGGTTCTTCGCCAGTTGCGCCTGCAGGTCGTCGAAGACGCTCTTCGGGAGGCCTCCCGGGTTGCTGTCGGTCTGCACCATGATCGGAGGTACGGCGCTGATCAGCACGGCGCGGGCCACGCGGTCTTCGCCGTAGGTGCCGATGTAGTGCGCGACCTCGCCTCCACCGGTGGAGTGCCCGACGTGGATGGCGTCGTGCAGGTCGAGCTCTTCGACCACGGCGCGCAGGTCGGCGGCGTAGTGGTCCATGTCGTGGCCGTCGCTGGTCTGGGTGGAGCGGCCGTGGCCGCGACGGTCCGCAGCGACGACGCGGTACCCGTGCTGCAGGAAGAACAGCAACTGGGTGTCCCAGTCGTCGGCCGAGAGCGGCCAGCCGTGGCTGAAGACGATCGGCTGACCGGTTCCCCAGTCTTTGTAGTAGATCTCGGTGCCATCCGAGGTGGTGACGGTGCCCATGCTTTCCTCCGGGTCTCAACAGTGGGTGATGTGGGGAGACGTGCTGCGGAACGGTGGCGCACGGTCACCGTAACTCGGTGGGCGCGCGCCACGCCAGAGGTGAAATCCGGCTCAGCCGGCCGCCTCGACGAAGCTCGCCAGCGGCGCCTCCGGCGACACGATGTAGGTCGACAGCATGTGTCCGACGCCCGGGCCGAGGTCGCGGGCGTTGTGCGGGGTGTCGGGAGGGATCAGGAAGCCGTTGCCGGCGTGCAGCAGCAGGGTGTCCGATCCGTGGATGCGCATCTCGACCGTGCCGGCGACGATGTAACCGACCTCCTCGCCCGGGTGCGTGTGCCATCCCGATTCGACGCCCTCGGGGATCTCGGTGAGCACCTGCACGATGATTCGGCCCGGGATGGAGGACTCCCGCCGCTGTACCTCGGTGCGTTTCAGCGTGCCCGCCAGGGCGTCCGGCGGGTGCGGCTTCGCCTGCTCGTCCGCCATCAGGCGACCGCCCGGATCGCTTCCAGGATGACGTCGGCCACACGCTGCGGCTGCGACATCATGATCAGGTGCGAGCCCTCGAGGGTGGTGATCTGCGCGCCCGCGTGCTCGGCCAGCTGCAGCAGCACATCCGAGCCGGCGGCCTTGTCGCCGGTGGCGACGACGGCCCATGACGGCAACGACTTCCAGGCCGGAACACCGTTCTTCTCCTCGAACGCGGCTGCGGCCACCGGGCGCTGGGATGCGGCGAGCACCTTCGCCAGCGCGTCCGGGAGGTCGGCGGCGAACACACGGGGGAACTCCGCCTCGGCGACGTACAGTTCGACGGCAGTCGTGCCGTCGCCGACGGGGTAGTTCTTCTGCACGAGTGCGGGCGCAAGGGCGCTGTCGCGCGAGGTTCCCTCTACCTCCCCGAGCGTCTGCCCCTCCTCCGGTGCGAACCCGGAGACGAAGACGAGTCCCTTCACCTGGTCGAGCCCGGTCGCGGCGTTGGTGATGATGGCGCCGCCGTACGAGTGACCGACCGCGAGCAGCGGTCCGTCGACCTGCGAGAAGACGCTCCGGATGTAGTCGGAGTCGAAGGCGATGCCGCGGAGCGGCAGGGCGGGCGCCAACACGGCGACGCCCTCTCTCTGAAGGATCTCGGCCAGGGGAGCCCAGCTCCCGGCGTCCGCGAACGCCCCGTGCACCAGCACCACGGTCACGCCACTGTTTCGAGCATCGGTCATCATGTCATCCATTCACCAGGGGGTTCAGCGGTTCGGCTCGCTGACGGGTCGCCGCTGAACGCCCGCCGGTGCCGGTCATCCGGACGACGATGCGGTCAGTGTAGGGGCGCGAAAACTAGACAGGCTAGAGGAAGGCGGAAACTTTCACGGGTGCAGGAGGCTGCCCGGGCAGTAACGTTCAGCGAACGAGGGAGACGATCATGACCGACGCGAGAACGACCCCTGCCGGGGTCGCCGGACGCAAGCGCACGGCACAGCGCATCCCGCTCAACACGCTCGCCATCGCCTTCGGCCTCGCCGGGCTCGCCGGAGTCTGGACGACCGCCGGCCGTCTGCTCGGCGTGCCGGAGGCGGTCGGTCAGGCGCTCTGGGCCGTGGCGGCGGTCGGCTGGCTGTGGCTGATCGTCGCCCACCTCCGTCGCGGTGCGCGCAGCGCCGAGTCTCTCGCCGACCAGCTCCGGCATCCCGCGCAGGGGCCGATCGCCGCCCTCGTGCCTGTCGTCGGCATGCTCATCGGCGCCGACTTGTACCGGTTCGTGCCGGTGGCGGGCGCGATTCTCGTCCTCGCGTCCATGGTCGTCGGCGCCCTGTTCGCCGGGTGGATCCTCGCGTTCTGGCACGCCGGCAGCCTCACGCCCGAGGCGTTCCACGGCGGCTACCTGCTTCCCACGGTCGCGGGAGGTCTGATCGCCGCGACCACCGCCTCCCGGATCGGCCTCCCGGGCGTTGCGATGGGTGCCTTCGCGGTCGGCATCTTCTTCTGGATCGTGATCTCGAGCGTCCTGCTGGCCCGGCTGGCGTTCTTCCCGCCGCTGCCCGCGGCGCTGACGCCGACGTGCGCGATCCTGCTGGCACCGCCCGCTGTCGCGGGCACGGCATGGTTCACGATGAACGGGGAGCGCGCCGACGTGGTCTCGGTCGCACTGCTCGGGCTGTTGATCCTGATGGCGCTGCAGCAGGTGGCCCTTCTCACCCGATATCGCGTGCTGCCCTTCACGCTCGGATTCTGGTCGTTCACCTTCCCGCTCGCGGCGGCCGGCGGCTATGGCATCGAGTGGCTGTCGATCGCCGGATTCGCGGGCTGGCAGGTCGTCGCCTGGCTCGTGGTGGCGCTCGTGACCGTCACCGTCGTCGCGATCGGCGTGCGATCGCTGCTGCTCGTGACCAGCGTGCGTCGCGGCGCCCGGCGCGCCGAGAGCGTCCTGCGACGAGCGGACACCGCGGTCGAACGGCGCTGATCCGGCGCTGGCCCGCCCTCAGCGCCGGGCTCTGCGCGCGGCGCGGTTGCGCGCGAGGATCCATCCCGTGATGCCGCCGATCAGGAACACGATCAGGACGAGCAGCCACGTCGGCATCTGCACCTGGGTCCAGAGCACGTAGATGGTCGCCTGGTCGTTTCCGACCCCGTTCTGGATGGCCACGATGACGAGCAGCGCGATCAGCACGATCGCCAGCCACTTCCGTTTCAGGAACCGCACGAACGCGCTCTCGTCTGTGGCCCGGCCGGTTCCCCTGTCGCTCATGCGCTCAGTATGGCGGCGTCCTCGCGCCGAGGGGAGGGGCGTCGTGTGAGCAGGAGGAACGCCGCGCCGGCGAGCACGACCGACACCGTGGTGACGATGCCGAGCGGCAGGATGCTGAGCGCGCCGGCGACCCCGACGAGCGGCGCGGAGATGCCGCCGAACCCGAACCGCACCATCCCGAGCAGCGAGGATGCCGTCCCGGCGATGCGCGGATACTCGGCGAGTGCGAGGGTCGTGGCGGGCGGGGACGAGATCGCCACGCCGCTCGCCAGGGCGAAGAGCGAGACGATCACGACCCAGAGCGGGAGCGGGGTGATGCCCGAGGCGAGGAGTCCCAGACCCCCGAGGCCGGCGACGACGATGCCCACGGTGAGCGTGCCGGAGATGCTCCAGCGCTCGGCAGCGCGCCCGCCCAGGTAGCCGAAGACCATGAAGCCCGCGGAGTTCAGGCCGAAGGCGAGGGCGTAGCCCTGCGGGGACAGGCCGTAGATGTCCTGAAGCACGAACGTGGCGCCGGAGAGGTAGGCGAACAGTGCGGCGTAGAGCAGCCCCTGGCTGAGGACGGCGCCGAGGAACACCCGGTCGGCGAGCAGCGTCCGGTAGTCGCGGAGGGTGTGCGACCATCCGCCGGTCACCCGCTGCCCGACCGGCAGCGTCTCGCGGAACAGCATCAGCGTGACGAGCAGGATGGCGGCCCCGGCCACAGCGAGGAAGATGAACAGCCCGCGCCAGTCGACCACCGTGTTGAGCGCGCCGCCGAGCAGCGGGCCGACGATCGCGGCGAATCCGCCGACGACGGTGAGGCGTCCGTAGAACCGGATGAGGGCCCCACCCGAGTAGATGTCGCGGCCCGCGGCCTGTGCGACGACGATGCCGACACCGCCCGCGAGTCCCTGCGCAAGCCGTGCGGCGATGAGGAGGCCCACCGCCGGGCTCGCGGCGCAGAGTGCGGAGACCACGATGTACGCGACGATGCCGACCATCAGGATCCCACGTCGCCCGAACCGGTCGGACAGGGGTCCTGCGACCAGCTGCCCGAGCGCCAGCCCGACGAGGCACGCGGTCACCGTCAGCTGGGCGACGGAGGTCGCCGCGCCCAGCTCCCGGGTCAGCGCGGGGAGGGCGGGGAGGTACAGGTCCATCGAGATCGGACCGAAGACCGTCAGCAAAAGAAGCAACGACGGGAGCAGGCGGCTGCTCCCCGTGCGGGAGGAGGCGATCGAAGCGGACATGACACCAGCCTCCCGGCCTGTTCGAGCGCGAGGGAGCCCCTGATGAGAGGTGTACCGGCAGGGAACCTTTGGCGGTGCCCGACTTATACTGAGGGCCGCGAACGGTGGGAGGCACCTGGATGGATCTGCGCAGCCTGGTGGCGATCGAGACGCCCGTCGTGCTCGGCCCCTTCGGCGGGATGTCGTCGGTCGCGCTGACCGCGGCCGTGAGCGAAGCGGGAGGGCTCGGCTCGTTCGGGCTCTACGGCCTGAGCGGCGAACGGATCTCCGCCGTCGCGAGCGAACTGAGAGCCCTCACCTCGCGTCCCTTCGCGCTGAACCTCTGGCTGCCGTTCCGGGCACCCGGCGAGCACGCGCCAGCCGGCGTCGATCGCGCCGGCTTCGACCGCGCCGAGTTCGACAGCGCGATCGCGGGCCTCGCCGACCTCTTCGCCGAAGCGGGTGTGGAGCCGCCGCAGTGGCCCGTCGCCCCGCTGCCCGATTTCTCGGAGCAGCTGGAGGCGGCGCTCGCTGCCGAGCCCGCGGTGCTCAGCGTCATCTTCGGCGTGCCTCCGTCGGAGGTCGTCGAGGACGCGCACAGCCGCGGCATCCTCGTGATCGGTACGACGACGACCGTTCCGGAGGCGCGGGCGCTGGAGGCCGGCGGTGTGGATGCGATCGTCGCGTCCGGCATGGAGGCCGCGGGGCACCGTCCCTCCTTCCTCAGCACCCCGGAGGCGAGTCTCGTCGGCGGTCTGTCGCTCATCCCTCAAGTCGTGGATGCCGTGGATGTTCCGGTGATCGCCGCGGGCGGCATCGCCGACCGACGCGGGGTCGCGGCCGCGTTCGCGCTCGGAGCCGCCGGAGTCCAGGTCGGCTCTGCGTTCCTTGCGACGCGGCAATCGGTCGCGCCGGCGGTGCATCGCGACCGCATCCGCGCAGCGGAAGCGCACGAGACGGTGCTCACCCGGGCGATGAGCGGCCGGGCCGCGCGCGGCCTGCCCAACCACGCGGTGCGGGCGATCGAGGAGCGCGGTGGCTCCGCATCCTTCCCGCTGCAGAACATCCTCACCGGCGTCTTCCGCCGCAGGGCCGCGCAGGACGGGCGCGCCGAACTGCTGTCGCTGTGGATGGGGCAGAGCGCCGGCCTGTCACGGTTCGACGACGCGAGCGACGTGTTCGCCGAACTCGCGGCGGGTGTGCCGGAGGCGCTCCGCTAAGCCGACCGGGCCGCCCGCACCGGCCGCGCGCAACAATGGAGCCGTGCAGCAGCACCTGACCAGGGTCACCACCGCCGACGGCACCGAGCTCGCCGTCGCGTCCGTCGGCGAGGGCCGGCCGGTGGTCTACGTCTCGGGATGGCTCAGCCACCTCGAGCTCGGCTGGCAGCTTCCCGAAGAGCGCGCGTTCTACGAGAGCCTGGCCGAGGGATGCCGCCTGGTCCGCTACGACCGTGCGGGATGCGGCCTCTCCGGCCCACTCCGACGTCCGCCCTCGCTCGAGTACGAGCTGGAGCAGCTCGCCGCCGTCATCGCGTCGGCCGGCGACAGACCGGTCGACCTGATCGGCACGTCGCTCGGAGCTCTGGTCGCCGTCGCGTGGGCGGCCGCCCATCCCGAGACCGTGCGCCGGCTGGTGGTCTACGGCGGCTGGGTGTCGGGGGAGAAGGTTTCGCCGCCCGACGCGCGCGAGCACGTGCTCGCTCTGGTCGGGTCGCACTGGGGGCTCGGATCCGACGTGCTCACCGACATCTTCGCGCCCGATGCGCCGGCCGCCGCGCGGTCCGCGTTCGGGCGCTACCAGCGGGCGTCCTCCGATGCCGCTACCGCGCAGGCGTTACTCGGGCTCAGCTACCAGCTCGACATCGCCGACCTCCTGCCGCAGGTGCGCATCCCGACGCTCGTCGTGCACCGGGCCGACGACCGCGCGGCCCCTCTGGTGCAGGCCGCCGCGCTCGCCGAGGGGATCGAGGGCGCGCAGCTGGTCGTGCTCCCCGGGCGCTCGCATCTGCCGTGGGCGGGTGATGTGCACGAGCTGTCGGCGATGATCCGGCGGTTCCTGGGGCTGCGTGTCGCACGGACAGGGCCAGGGAGGCTGACCCCGCGCCAGCGGGAGGTCGCCGAGCTCGTCAGCGCCGGGCGCACCAACCGGGAGATCGCGGAGCGGCTCGGCATCGACGAGCGGTCGGCCGAGGGGCACGTGGAGCGCATCCGGCTTCGCCTCGGATTCCGCTCGCGCGCGCAGATCGCGGCCTGGTACGCGGGCCGGGAGGAGCCGCCGGGACGCGGCGAAGTGGGGTAGTTCCACGCCTGACCGGCCGCCGGCCGCGCGACAGAGTGGTCGCATGACACACCAGGCAGAGTCGGACATGAGCAGCACGACCATCGGCGATCCGGCAGCGACCGGCTTCGAACTCCACCGCGGACGCGGTCGGTTCAACGCGGCGTTCTTCGCCGCGATGGGCCCGTACCTCGACTCCGCCATGCGGCCACGCAAGGAGCGGGTCTTCGCCGGGCTCGCCGGCACGGTCGTCGAGCTCGGGCCGGGAGTCGGCGCCAATCTCCCGTATCTGCCGGCCGGCACGACCCTGGTCGGGATCGAGCCCAACCGCTACATGCACGACCGGTTGGGCGCCGCCGCCGCTGAGTGGGGGATCGCCCTCGACCTCCGGGAGCGCCTGGCCGAACACACGGGACTGCCCGATCAGAGCGTCGACGCGGTCATCTCCTCGCTGGTGCTGTGCTCAGTGGGCGACGTGGATGCCGCGCTGGCGGAGGTCCGCCGCATCCTGCGTCCCGGCGGCACATTCCGCTTCGTCGAGCACGTGGTCGCGCCGAGCGGGACCCCGACCCGCGCGAGCCAGCGGATGCTCCGCCAGCCGTGGGCGTGGACGTTCGAAGGGTGCTCTTGCGAACGCGACCTCGAAGGTGCCGTGCGGTCAGCCGGTTTCGCCGACGTGGAGGTAGAGCACTACCGCATCCACACGCCGTTCCTCCCGTTCAACACCCACATCGCGGGCGTGGCGCGCGCCTGAACGGGATGGGTTCAGTAGTCCTCGCGGCGGTCCTGTTCGGCGTCGACCACGGGTTCCACCTCGGCCAGCTCCTGCAGCGTCGACCGCAGGTGACGCGCAAGCCATTCGTTCGAGGCCTCACCGCTCGCCGTGATCTCGTCGAGCTGCGTGAGGCGGTCTGCTGCTGATCCGCGAAGGTCGTCCACGATGTCCTCCCACCCTGTCGCTGCCGTCCCGTCGCTGCCGTCCCGTTGGGGCTGCGGGGCTGCGTTGTGCTGAGGCTAATCGTCGCAGTCGTCGATGGCTACAGGCGACCTGATCAGCTCCGCGAAGACCGGGCCGGCTCGCCGCCACGCAGGATGGACGACATCTTCTTTCCGCGCGCGACCTCGTCCACCAGCTTGTCCATGTAGCGGATCTGCTGCAGCAGGGGATCGTCGATCTCTTCGACCCGGATGCCGCAGATCATGCCGGTGATCAGCGACGCGTCCGGGTTCATCCGCGGGGCGGAGGCGAAGAACGACGTGAGGTCCCTGCCGTCGGCGATCGCCGCATCCAGCCCCGCACGGTCGTAGCCGGTGAGCCAGCAGATGACGGTGTCCAGGTCATCGCGGCTCTGACCCTTCCGCTCCACCTTCGCGACGTAGAGCGGGTAGATGGAGGCGAAACTCATGCCGAAGAGTCGTGACTGCGCCATGGGTTCAGCCTAGGATCCCTGCTCGCTCGGGCGGGAGCGCTTCAGGTAGTCGCGGGACCGGGCGACCTGCTGGTCGAGGGCGTCCACCGTCTTCGCCATGCTCGCGATAGCGCCCGTGCGATAGGTGTCAATGCTGTCCATCGTCGCGAAGACGTTGTCGAACGCGCGCTGCAGCACCTCGACATCCACCGCGGAGGACGTCTGCTCCTTCTGGACCTGCTCGGTCTGCGTCCGCAGCACCTCGCCGGTGCGGCCGATGAGGGCGTTCGTGCTCTGGTGCAGGGAGGCCAGCTGGTCGATCACGAGTCGCTGGTTCTCCAGCGCCTGCGCCACGACGACCGCCGTCCGCAGGGCCGACACCGTCGTCGTCTTCGCCCGCTCGACGCCCTTGATCAGCTCGACGTTGTTCTTCTTGATCACATCGAGCGCGAGGTACGCCTGCACGGAGACGGCGATCTGTGCCGTGAGGTCCTGGCGCCTCTGCCGGATGGGGAACAGCGCCTCCTTCTCGAGCAGCGTCGCGCGCTCGGGATCGGTCATGCGCAAGTCGGCGGCGGCATCCACCGTCGCGCGGTCGAGGGCGGCAGTGAGCACGACGTACTCGTTCAGCCGTTCGGTGGTCTTCCAGAGCGACGCCCGCTCCTTCTCGATCTCGACGTTGTCGCGCCCGAGCCACTCCTGGCCGTGGTCCAGGGCGGCCACGATGCCGTCGAGCTGCTTCTGGGCCGACTCGAAACGCTGCACGTACTGCCGGAGGCGCCGGCCGCCGGGAAGGCGCGCCAGCATCCGGTTGTGGCCGGTCAGGTGCTGCGGGTCGAAATCGGTGACCGTCGCCCGGAGGTCTTGCAACGTGCGGATGACGCCGTACTGCGGGTCGGACCGCACGGCCTTGCCGCGCGCGGCGGCGAGGGAGGACGCGGGCCGGCTGAGCAGCTGCCGGGAGGCGTCGCTGGAGGCGCGCATCTCGGCGTCGCCGAGGTGCGAGAATCCCGTGATCTTCCGTGTGAACGCGTCGCTTCCGGGTTCCGCGGCTGCGAGCTCGCGGATGAAATCGCGCGCCCGGGTCTCGAGTTCGGCCTCGCGTTCGGCCGAGACGGCGACCATGCCGACAGCCTGCTCTTCTGGCAGCTCGGGGACGGCATCCGGGGGCCGCAGGTCTTCTTCGCGCGTGTCATGCATGAAACTGTTCCTCCCACCTGGTGACAGTCGATGGTGACACGATATATCGCGAGAGGGAAGAGGTGGAGGGGGTCGCAGCGAACGCTCAGGGGAGGATGCCGGAATCCGAACCGGGCGCGTAGCGTTCACTCTGGTGGGGACGAAGGAAGGGACTTCAGGATGACCGACGCCAGCAAGGTGGATGCATCGAAGGTGGATGCGGCGAGCGTGGAGGCACAGACCCGGGACTTCTACGCCGGGCTCGCGGCCGAGTTCCTGCAGCACTACACGCGCGGGCCCCGCTTCGTCGCGGTCACCGGCGTCCCTCAGGCCGATCCGGCCCGCGTGGCCGAACTCTTCGCGGTGGCTCTGCGCGACGCGGGGCAGACCGCTGAGCGCGCGAGCGTGGATGCCGGGACGACGCCCGATGCTTTCCGCGCGGAGGTGGTGACGCCGTTCCGCTCGCGTGACGGCGTCCTCGTGGTGGACGGTCCGGGACTCCTCGGCGCGGACTTCCGTGGATTCTGGAACTTCTCGCTCTGGGTCGAGCACGACCCGGAGCGGAGCCCGGACTGGTCGTTCGTGACCACCGGGCAAAAGGATCCGCTGGGCGCGCCGCGCGAGGTCGCATCCGTCCTGCTGGACGACACCGACCCCGAGCGGCCGCGCCGACTGTGGGCCGACTCCTGCTGAGGAGCCGGCCCGGCTCCCGCTAAGCGCGGGGGCGGTCGAAGCGTGCGCCCTCGGGCTTCGAGGGCAGGATCGTCAGCACGAGCACGATGATGCTGCCGACGAACGGGATGAAGCCGAGGAAGAAGAACGGGCCGGCGAAGTTCGCGTCGTGCAGCCGGCGCCAGGTCAGGGCGAGGTGCGGGACGACGGTGCCCAGACCCCAGACGATGATCAGCAGGGCGGGCAGCCAGAACAGCGGGCCGGGCGTCGAGGTGCCGTCGCCGTTGGAGGTCGCACCTGCGGTGCCGAGCGTCAGCGCGATGACTTCGAGCACGATGGCGACGACGATCGAGACAAGAGCCCACCACCAGTACTCACTGCGGCTGGCGCGGCCGGTGAAGTCCGCATACTTCCTGAAGAAGCGCTGGACGGCCTGCCCGAGAGAGGCGCCGTAGAGCGGAGCCCACAGCGGGGCTTCGCCGTTGGGCGAAGCGGCGGGGGCGGTCGGGTATTGCGGAGACGTCACGAGGAGTCCTTTCCAAGACACGTGTTCTGGGTTATCGGGCGGGCATAGTCAACCGCATGTGAGACCCCTGTGCGTCTTACGTGACGCGGCGTGTCCTGCGTGGCCCACCGGGAAGTCGAGGGGGCGGCGTCCGTTACTGGCCGCAATCGGTGGTGGATACGCCGGATCGGCTAGGGTCATCGGAACTTGTATTGGTACTGGTACGTCGGATGCTTCCGGGTGAGGAAAGGCGATGGGACGACTGCGACGTGTGGCGGTGGCCGTCGGCGTCAGCGCGCTGGTACTGGCCGGGATCAGCGGCTGCACCTACATCACAGATGCGCTGGCGCAGAAGAGGACGTTGACGGAGAACTTGGAAAATCAGCGGATTTCGGCTCAGAAGTTCATCAGCAACTGGCCGACTGTGGAGATCATCGAGTTCACCCGGGAGGGCAGCATCGACGGATCGGGGGAGTGGTCCACCAACGCCATCGTCACCATTGAGGGCAAGACATATGCCGAAATCATCGGGCCCTGGGAGACAGTAGGCGACGACCTACCGGGTCCGCCAGATTCGTTCTCACCGCAGGCCGTCACTGTGAAGTACAGCGACGGCACGTCGGAGGTACTCGGGTGAACGCAGTCGATGGCACCGGGCGGCACTTCCTACGTTACGGAAAGACAAAAAACGGGGCACGTCTTGCGCTGATCGTCGCCATGATCGCTGCGCTGCTCGCCGGGCTCAGTGGATGTTCATTGATAGGAGATGCCTTGCAGCAGAAGACGACACCACAGGAGAACTTGGACTATCAGCGAACGACGGCTTTGAAGTTTAAGAGCAGATGGCCGAACGTCGAGGAAATCACCTTCACTAGAGAGGGAGCTATCGACGGATCAGGTGAGTGGACAACCAACGCGATCGTGACCATCGATGGCAAGGAGTACCAAGAAATCCTCGGCCCCTGGGCTACTGGAGGTCAGCCGCTTCCGACGCCTCCGACCTCGTTCGTATCCACGCCGGTCACGGTCAATTACAGCGATGGGACCTCGGAGGTTCTGGAATGACGACTGAAGAGGACTTCGAGTCGATTTCCCGATGGGCTTACAAAGTGGACCCGCTGGCTCAGAAACCGCCACTTCGTGCCGGGGAAGAGTTTCATACGGACGACGATCTCGGGAAGCAGAAGTGGAGAGTCATCAACGTCTCCGCAAACGTGGAGGACGGTTTCCAGGGCATGGCCGTTGTTCCCATCGTGAATGGCGTCGAGGACTATTCGCAGGTCTCCATCGCGTTCGCCGGTACGAACTTCGCCGATGCTCACGATGTCGCCACCGACGCCGGAGTGGTGGCCGGGACCCAGACCGCCCAGGCCGAGGATGCGAAAGTGTTCGCCGCGAAGGTGAAGGAGCTCGTGCACAAGGAGCACCCGGAGGCTGCCTTCACGACGGTGGGGCACTCGCTGGGCGGCTTTCTCGCCCTGCTGGTCGCGGCCGAGAATCGGTGGCCGTCGACGTCGTTCAACGGCCCCGACCCGTGGCGGGTGCTGTCGCCGAAGGCGAAGGAGTGGCTGAAGGCGCAGAAGGCGGCGGGAACGAACCCGCTGAAGAACTACGTGAACCGCTTCGACACGGTCGGGAACGCTCTCGGGAACCAGACGGGCGCGGGCATCTTCGTCTACGACGATCCCGACGGCTCCCTTCTCGGCTATCACAACATCGGCAAGGACAACGCGGGAAAGCCGCAGGCGTTCCGGTTCGGCCCCGGCGGCGAGATCATCGGCGCCGGGTGCAAGCCGGTCGATTTCGGGGTCATCCTCTACAACCTGGGCCAGACTTCGGCCGCTCAGGCGGTGTGGAGCGTTCAGAAGGACTCGCCGTATCCGAAGGTGCTCGTGGCGATGGAGCCGGCGCTGGAGTTGGCGAAGAAGATCGGCGGCCTGTCCGAGCAGCTGAAGACGATCAAGACCGCGAACGGCGGCGTCGAGTCCGAGATGGAGAAGGCCCTGCGTGATGCGAAGAATCTCTACATCTCGATTCACCCGACGATGACCGAGTTCGATATCGAGAACAGTGTCGTGACGCATCAGCTGTCAGTGCACGAGAACCTGGACCGCGACGCGGTGGCGTCCGTGAACACGCTCGTGGATCGCCACCTGACGCTGGTGACCGCGCTGGAGGACGGCATCAACAATGCCGTCGTCAACACCCTGGCGCAGGACGTCCGCGCCGCAGCGGAATTCGCTGGTCACTAGAAGCACACTCCCCAGAAAGGACGACCGTGGCCGACTACAACTCCGACCGCAACCCGATCGCCGACATCCTCTCTCAGAAGGCGAAGCCCGACGCCACCCGTGACGCGTTGGATGCCGAGATCCGTCGCGCGCGCGTGAACCTTCTCGATTCCGTCTTCCCGCCGGACGTCACCCAGCGCTACGCCTCCATCAGAGCGGAACAACTGAAGACGGTGAGCGAAGCCGCCCGCCAGATCTCCTCCGTCCTGGCCGCAGACGTCAGCGAGGGCATCCTCTCCGGCGCGGTCGCCCACAAGGTGAAGGACGGCATCGCCGAGCTCACCTCCCACAGCGGATACTCGCAAGGAATCGAGAGCATCTGATGGCGGCCTACTCCACGCTCGGTGCCCTCGAGGCCGCTCAGGACGAAGCGACGTCGGCGGCACGTCGCCGCATCGAGGAGGCGGAGGAGCACCTCAGCTTCTACCGGTCGGAGACGACGAAGATGCTGGAGGCGTTCTACGCAGTGGCCGACAGTCAGGGGCTCACCTACCATCCCGACTTTCGATCCAAGTTCCAGAAGGTCGTCGACTCCACCGACGAGAATGTCCGCGCGGCGACCGACGTCATCCTCGAATTCGACGAGGAGCTCCGCACAATGACCGCTGTGCAGGCCGACGAGCGCGACGAGTTCCTCGCACAGCGGTCGGAGAATACCGCCCGCTGAACCCGGCCGCCCGCCCGATCCTCACCGCAGCGAGTCGAGCTCCTCGTGCACGAAGCGGGCGAACTGCTCGGCCGCGGCGGACTGCGAGCGCGTGCGGTTGCGGGCCAGCCCGATGATGCGGGTGGCCTCGTCGCGCAGCGGCACGGCGACGATGCCCGGCTCGGCGGGGGTGTCCGGGATGAGCGCTGCTCCGACGCCGTCGCGCACCAGCCCGCGCAGGGTCGACAGCTCGGTCACCTCGATCACCGGGTTCATGACGACGCCGTGCGCGGCGAAGTAGGCGTCGGCGATGTGCCGCAGGCCCGATCCCGTGCGCAGGGCGACCAGGTCGTACGGTTCGAGGTCCGGCACGCTCACCGCATCCCGGCCGGCGAGGGGATGGCCCTCCGGCACCCCGAGCACGAGCCGCTCGGCGGTCAGCGGCTGCCAGTCGATCTCCGGATCCCGCGGGTCGGGGCTGAGGAAGGCGAGGTCGGCCGCGCCGTCGCGGAGCGCGTCGAGCACCGTGTCCGCCGTCCCGCCGTTCAGCACGAAGCGGATGTCGGGGAACAGTCCGCGGTACTCGCTGATCACCCGGGGGATGAGCCAGCCGCCGAAGGAGGAGACGTACGCGAGCGAGACGGTCCCGCCGGACGGGTCGCGCAGCGCATCGATGCGGGCGCGTGCGTTCTCCAGTTCCGACTCAGCGCGCACGGCATGGGCCAGCAGGATCTCGCCGTACTGGTTCAGCTCGAGGTGCCCGCGGCGGCGGTCGAAGAGCTCGACGCCCATCTCCTGCTCCAGGCGGGCGAGGGAGCGGGTCAGCGTCGACTGGGAGACGCCGAGGGTCTCGGCGGCGAGGGCGGGATGGCCCTCCGCGGCCAGGGCCCGGAAGTGGGCGATCTCGTCGATCCGCATGCCTCTCATCATGGCGCATTCCGAATATCCCCCGGGCGGTGCTCAAATGAGCGGTCTACCCCACAACGAGTTTTCTGTACGTTCACACACGAGAAACAGTCCCGTTCCATGCCGTCTCTAGCGTGAGCGCGGACTCATCCCGCACCTCACCGACCGAGGAGAACAATGTCAATCAGATTCGGCAGGCTGGCGCGCGTCGCTGCCGCCGCCATCGCGGGAGCCGGCCTCGCTGCCGGTGCGCTCGTCGCGACCCCCGCGTACGCCAGCACGGACGGCACCGGTGTCGTCATCAACGAGGCCTACCTCTCCGGCGGAAGCGCCGGTGCGGCCTTCACGAACAAATTCGTCGAGCTCTACAACCCGGGCGACAGTGCGGTCAGCCTCGCCGGCTGGAGCATCCAGTACCGGCCGGCCACCGGCACGAGCGCCTCGACGGGCGTCGTCCCGCTGACCGGATCGATCGGCGCCAAGGGCTACTACCTGGTCGGTGGCGGCTCCAACGGCACCAACGGGCAGGCGCTGCCGGCGCCGGATGTCGCGAGCAACGCCCTGAACCCGAGCGGAACGACGGGGACGCTGATCCTCGCGAAGAGCTCGTCCGCGCTCACCCTCCCGGCCGGCTCGGTCACCGGGAACCCGAATGTCGCCGACCTCCTCGGCTACGGCACCTCCAACACGTTCGAGAAGGCGAAGGCCACGGCGCCGACCGGCAACACCGACGTCAAGTCGCTCGTGCGCACGAACTTCGCCGACAGCGACGACAACAGCGCAGACTTCACGCTCAGCGCCACGATCACCCCGCAGAACGCCGCATCGGCCCCCGGCGACCCCGGGACGGGCGACCCGGGAACGCCGGGTGACGGAACCACCACACCGATCGCCGAAATCCAGGGCACGGGGGACGCCAGCCCGAAGGCCGGCACCACGGTCACCACGGCCGGAATCGTCACCGCGCAGTACGCGACCGGCGGCTTCAACGGCTTCTACATCCAGACCCCGGGCACAGGTGGCGCCGTCGACCTCGCGTCGCACACGGCGTCCGACGCGGTCTTCGTGTACGGCTCGTCCTTCACGGGAACGGTCGCCGTCGGCGACTACGTGAAGGTGACCGGCGCAGTCAGCGAGTTCGCCGGTCTCACCGAGATCACGGCGACCGGAGTGACCAAGCTCGACGCCTCCACCGTCACCGCCCCGGCACCGGCAACGGTCGGCCTCCCGGCCACCGCAGCCCAGCGCGAGAGCCTCGAGGGGATGCTGCTGGCACCGCAGGGCGCGTTCACCGTCACCGACGTCTACGCCTCCAACCAGTACGGCGAGATCGCCCTCGCCGCCGGCGACAAGCCGCTCATCCAGCCGACCGAGGCCGCGCGTCCCGGTTCGCCCGAGTACGCCGCGGTGGTCGCCGACAACGCCGCCCGCGCGGTCACGCTCGACGACGGTGCCTCGACCAACTTCCTGAGCGCTGCGAACAAATCGAAGCCCTTGCCGTACCTGTCGCTGAGCAACCCGGTCCGGGTCGGCGAGCCGGTCGCGTTCACCAAGCCGGTCGTCCTCGACTACCGCAACAACACGTGGAAGTTCCAGCCCACCGCTGAGCTCACCCCGGCGAACGCCGCAACGGTGCAGCCGGTCACGTTCACCAACACCCGCACCGCGGCCCCCGAGAACGTCGGAGGCGACCTCCGCCTCGCCACGTTCAACGTGCTGAACTACTTCACCACGACGGGCGACCAGCTGAGCGGCTGCACCTTCTACACCGACCGCGACGGCAACCCCATCACCGTCAACAGCGGATGCGACGCCCGCGGCGCCGCCGACGCCGCCAACCTGAAGCGCCAGCAGGTCAAGATCGTCGCGGCCATCAACGGCCTGACGGCGGACGTCGTCTCGCTGGAGGAGATCGAGAACTCGGCCCGCTTCGGCGAGAACCGCGACTCCGCCCTTGCGACCCTGGTCGGAGCGCTGAACGCCGCGGCCGGCTCCGAGGTGTGGGCGTACGTGAAGTCCCCGTCGGCGCTTCCGGCGACCGAGGACGTCATCCGCACGGCCTTCATCTACAAGAAGGCGAACGCGGTCCCGGTCGGCGACGCGAAGATCCTCGACGACCCGGCGTTCTCGAACGCCCGGCAGCCGCTCGCGCAGGCCTTCAAGAAGGTCGGAGCGAAGGACACCTCGGCGTTCCTCGCGATCGTCAACCACTTCAAGTCGAAGGGCTCCGGCTCTGGTGAAGACGCCGACCAGGGCGACGGGCAGGGCGCATCCAACGCCTCGCGCGTCAAGCAGGCGCACGCTCTGGTCGCGTTCGCGGACGAGCGGAAGGCCGCGCTGAAGACCGACAAGGTCCTCCTCATCGGTGACTTCAACGCCTACCTGCAGGAGGACCCGATCAAGGTCCTGACCGACGCGGGCTACGTCGACCAGGTCAGCACGCGCACGACGAAGGCGACCTACTCCTTCGGCGGAACGGTCGGATCGCTCGACCACGTGCTCGCCTCGCCGTCGTTGAACGCGGCGATCACCGGCGCGGATGTCTGGAACATCAACTCGGGCGAGTCGGTGGCGCTGGAGTACAGCCGCTACAACTACAACGTCACGAACCTCTACGCGCCCGACCAGTACCGGTCGAGCGACCACGACCCCATCGTGGTGGGCCTGGGCCTTGCGGCCAAGCCGGTGACGCTCAACCTGCTGAACATCAACGACTTCCACGGCAGGATCGACGCCAACACGGTGAAGTTCGCGGGGACGATCGAGAAGCTGCGCGCGGAGGGCGGCGACGCGAACTCGCTGTTCCTCTCCAGCGGCGACAACATCGGCGCCTCGCTGTTCGCCTCGGCGACGGCGGGCGACATCCCGACGATCGACGTGCTGAACGCCCTCGAGCTCAAGACGAGCGCGGTGGGCAACCACGAGTTCGACAAGGGCTACGCCGACCTCACCGGACGGGTGAAGGATGCGGCTGACTTCTCCTACCTCGGCGCGAACGTCTACGAGAAGGGCACGAAGACGCCCGCGCTGCCGCAGTACGCGACATTCACGGTGGACGGCCTGACAGTCGGCGTCATCGGAGCGGTCACCCAGGAGACGCCGACGCTGGTTTCGCCGGGTGGCGTCTCGTCGCTCGACTTCGGCGACCCGGTGGAGGCGGTCAACCGCGTCGCCGGTGAGCTCACCGACGGCGACCCCGCCAACGGCGAGGCCGACGTGCTGATCGCGGAATACCACGAGGGCGCCGGCTTCGGCACGCCGGAAGGCGCCACGCTGGAGCAGGAGGTCGCTGCGGGCGGCGCGTTCGCCGACATCGTCACCAAGACGAGCGCCAAGGTCGCGGCGATCTTCACCGGCCACACCCACAAGCAGTACGCGTGGGACGGCCCGGTGCCCGGAGTCGCGGGCAAGACGCGCCCGATCCTCCAGACCGGCAGTTACGGCGAGAACATCGGACAGGTGAAACTGACGGTGGACCCGGAGACCGACACGGTCACCGCGTACACCGCCCGCAACGTCGCCCGGACGACCGACGCCGACGACGCCCTCGTCGCTGCGTACCCGCGGGTCGCTGCCGTCAAGACGATCGTCGACAAGGCGCTCGCCGATGCCGCGGTGATCGGCAACCAGAAGGTCGGCTCGGTGACGAAGGACATCACCACGGCCTACCTCAACGGTGCGCGCGATGACCGGATGAGCGAATCCACCCTCGGCAACCTGGTCGCGGACTCGCTGCTGTCGTCCCTCTCCTCGCAGGAGCTGGGCGGCGCCGAGATCGGCGTGGTCAACCCGGGCGGACTCCGCGCCGAGCTGCTCTACGGCACGGACGGCTCCGTCACCTACGCCCAGGCCAACGCGGTGCTGCCGTTCGTGAACAACCTGTGGACCACATCCCTCACCGGGGCGCAGTTCAAGCAGGCGCTCGAGCAGCAGTGGCAGCGGAACGCCGACGGCACCGTGCCGAGCCGGCCGTTCCTGAACCTGGGACTGTCGAAGAACGTCAGCTACACGTACGACGCCACCCGGCCAGAGGGCGACCGCATCACGAGCATCACCGTGAACGGTCAGCCGATCGACCCGGCGAAGTCGTACCGCATCGGCTCGTTCTCGTTCCTCCTCCAGGGCGGTGACAACTTCCGGGCCTTCGCCGCCGGGTCCAACACCAAGGACTCGGGTCTGATCGACCGGGATGCGTGGATCAGCTACATCCAGAAGAACAGCCCCCTGTCCCCGAGCTTCGAGAAGCGCGGCGTCGGTGTCAGCGGAGTGCCCACTGGCACCCTGCAGCGCGGTCAGCAGGTCACCCTCCAGGTGTCCAAGCTGAACCTGACCTCGCTGGGCAGCCCGGCGAACACCACGCTGACACTCTCCTGGAACGGCTCGGCCACGCTCGGCTCGGTGCCGGTGGATGCCGCGGGCAACGCGACCGTCGCCTTCACCGTCCCGGCGAATGCGGCCGGCGCCAGCACCCTGGTGCTGACCGCTCCCGACTCCGGCACGACGGTCCGCGTCCCGCTCACCGTGGCGGACGCTCCCTCGAACCCGAAGCCGGGGACCGACCCGAAGGCGGCCAAGGAGTCGGCGCTCACGAAGGCGCTCGAGGACAAGGTCACCGTCGACAAGGACACCTACCGTCCCGGCGAGGCCGTCCTCGTCACCGTCGGCAAGCAGCACGCCGGCGAGTGGGTGTCGGTCTGGCTGTACTCAAAGCCGCAGAACATCAGCGGTGGCTGGGTTCAGGTGCCGGCCGACGGCGTGCTGAAGCTGGCTCTGCCGAAGGATGCGGGCAACGGGCAGCACAAGCTCTCGGTGCAGAACGCCTCCAATGGGGTGGTGGGCTGGACCACGCTCAAGGTCAAGGCGGAGAAGCCGCACACCGGCAACCCCGTGCTCGACTGGCTGATCGACCTGCTGGACCGCATCTTCGGCTGGTTCTAGCGGATTGAGACAGGGAACCCCGGGCGCGCGCCTCGCGCCCGGGGTTCCGTGCGTCAAGGACTTCGCGGGCCGGGCTCCTGTTTTCGGGACTTCGCGGGCCCCGCTCCTGTTTTCAGGACTTCGCGGCCGCCGCGGGTCCTGTTTTCAGGACTTCGCGGCCGCCGCGGGTCCTGTTTTCAGGAGATTCGGGCTCCCGAGGCGCTGAGGGTCCTGAATAAAGGGCATAGGTGCACGTGGATGGCCGATTCTCCTGAAAACAGGACCGCACACCGCCCCGGAACCGCCTCGCACCTGGAGGTACAGCTCCGTGGGCACGGCATCCCGAACCATACGCCGCGGCGCCGCGCGGACAAGCGTCGGCCGCCCGGTCGCCGACGTACCATGAGGGGGTGTCCGTGACCGCCGAAACGAGCGCCACGCGCCTGACCGCGCGTGGCGCGAAGACTCGTGAGCGGATCGTCACGGCGGCAGCGGACCTGATGTACGTCCGCGGCGTCGCAGCGACCACGCTCGACGATGTGCTCGCAGCCAGCGCGGTCAGCAAGTCGCAGCTGTACCGCCACTTCGCGAACAAGGACGAAATCGTTCGCGCTGTCATCGAGCTCATGGGCGAGCGCGTGATCTTGCGCGAGCAGAACGCTCTCGGCCGAGTTTCGACCATGGCCGGGCTACGGCGCTGGCGGGATGCGCTGGTGCAGAACAACGCGCTGCGCCACGGCGCCTACGGCTGTGCGCTCGGCTCGTTCGCCTCCGAGGTCGCAGACCACGATGACGTCGCCCGCCGGGCACTCCTGGCACTCTTCGCCGAGTGGAAGGACCTCCTGGCGGGGGCGATTCGTCGGCTCCAGGAGAACGGCGCGCTTTCCGCGGATGCGCCGGTCGACGAACTCGCCGTCGGGCTCCTCGCCGCGGTGCAGGGCGGGTATCTGCTGGCGCAGACGGCGCACGATGTTACCCCCATGGCCAGCTCGATCGACATGGCCCTCACGCACATCGAGAGCCTGCGACCAGCCTAAACTGGACTAAATAGTCCTGTTTCGAATTAGGATGTTCCCAAGGACGACCACTAGGTCGACCCTGGATGGAGGAGGCCCTCATGAAGGCGATAGTCGTGACCGATCAGGCACAGGGGACGGCCGGGATGCAGCTGGTGGACCGTCCCGAACCCACGCCGGCCATCAACGACGTCATCGTCGAGGTGCACGCCGCGGCCTACGTTCCGACCGAGGTCGACTGGCCGTCCACCTGGGCCGACCGCGCGGGCAAGGACCGCGCCCCCTCGATCCTCGGCCACGATGTTGCCGGGGTCGTCAGCGCGCTGGGCTACGGCACCACCGGCCTGACGGTCGGACAGCGGGTGTTCGGCATCTCGGACTGGCACCGCGACGGGACGCTCGCCGAGTACGTGGCGGTCGAGTCCCGCAACCTCGCGCCGCTTCCGGGCGATGTCGACTTCACCGTCGGCGCGAGCCTTCCGATCTCCGGCCTCACCGCGTGGCAGGGCCTGTTCCAGCACGGCCGTCTGCGGTCCGGGCAGACGGTCCTCGCGCACGGTGCGGCCGGCGCCGTCGGCACGATGGTGACCCAGCTCGCGCGTGAAGCCGGCGCGTACGTCATCGGCACCGGACGCGCCACCGACCGGGAGAAGGCACTCGACTACGGCGTGCACGAGTTCGTCGACCTCGAGAACGACGACCTCGATGACGTCGGCGGAGTCGACCTGGTGTTCGACGTCATCGGCGGCGCCATCCAGGAGAAATCCGCGCTCCTGATCCGCCCGGGCGGCACGCTCGTGACTGTCACCGGACTGGGCGACGTGCGACCGGATGGCCTCTCCGTCGACTTCGTCGTCGAGTCCGTGCCGTCGCAGCTCGCGGAGATCGTCCAGCGCGTCCGCGATGGGCGGCTCCGCACGAACATCGACGAGGTCGCCCCGCTCGCCGATGCCGTCGCCGCGCTCAACCCGACGCGACGCCGCAAGGGCAAGACCGTCATCAGCATCCGCTCCTGAAGACCCCGCTCGAACCCCGAAGGAATCAACCATGGCCAGCACCGAATTCGAGTACCCCGACGAGGCCGGATACCCCGATGGAGTCGGCACCCTCACCCAGGACCAGGTCGTCCTCATCGACGAGGTGAGAGACGACCACTCGCCCGGGGTCACCTTCTTCGTCAACGACAACGAGTCAATCTCCACCTACGAGGCGATTTCCGGTGACACGGTGATCGGCGGCCTGACCTACAACGTCGCCACCGACTCCCGGCTCGTGCTGGTCGCAGCCGCCGTGTTCCCCGAGTACCGCGGGCAGGGCGTCGCCACGGAACTGATCCGGCGCGTCCTCGAAGACGTGCGCACGCGCGGCAAGACCGTCACGATCCTGTGCCCGATCGTCTGGGCCTTCATCGACCGCAACCCCGGGTACGCCGACCTGGTCGACCCCGGACTCCCTGGGCTGCGGAAGTCCGACAGGAGGTAATCATGAATGACAAGAAGCGCAGGGATCCGCCGCACTTCCCGGTGATGGATGGCGCACAGCCGGCGCCGCGCGAGGATCAGATAGCGGGAATCGTGCAACGCGTCTGGGCTGACTCCCGCGTCTACCACCAGGACGTGGAAGTCCTGTTGCGCGAATGGCTGACCACTGATCAGTGCGTCGTGAGCGAGGCCGAGTTCGCCATCCTGCTCGACAAGGCTCGCGGCGAGTTCGACCGTATCGCCGTCCCCGACGGCTCCGGCGCTCGGGCGTGCCCCGCGCACTCGCTCGTCGAGTGCGTCTACTGGGACGTGCAGCAGCTCGAACGCGCGACGTAGCCGCTTCACACCTCGAAGTACAGGTCCGTGTGCAGGCGGCAGCCCGGATTGAACGCAGCGCCACACTCCGGGCAACCGTCGGTCACCACGTACTCGGCGATCGTCAGCTCGTGGCCGCAGACGCCGCAGAGCACCGCCCGCTCCGCACGCGCATCCAGCGGCCATTGCTTCGCCGTGTGCCCGGCGGACTCGGCGTGGCAGAGGTGGCACGGGTAGTACTCGCCGCAGCACGCGAAGCGGATCGCGATGACATCCAGCGGCGACCGGTAGTGGATGCAGCGGGTCTCGTCGTCGACGACGGCCCCGAGAACGCGGGGTCGCGCGCTCATCGCACACCCCGCGCGGCCAGCGCTTCGCCGAGCTGGTCGGCGTGCTTCAGCGACAGGATGAGGAACGGCACGGCGAAGAACCGCAGCCCGGGCCGCCCTCCGCGAGCCCGCTGCGCTTCGCGCACCTCACTGGCCAGTCGGGCGAGCACCGGGATGGTGGTGAACGTGACGGTCAGCAGAACGGCGGCGCGCTCCGAGTCGAATCCGAGGCGACCGAGCGGACGCAGTCCGCGCTCGACTGCATCCAGCAGCGCGGTGACGCGGGTCGTGAGCACGAGCAAGCCCGCCAGCAGCACCGCGGCGGTCACCCGGGCGGTGTTGGAGACGGCTGCCTCGGGCCCGAGGAAGATCAGCTGCGCTGCGAGGGTCACCACGATGAGCCAGCGCAGGGCGACCGTCGCGCGGGCGAGCTCGCGCATCCCGAGCATCCCGTCCCGAAGTCCTGCGACGGCGTAGGCGACGACGGCGGCCGCGGCTGCGACGACCGCGGCCCACCACTGCGAGGGCAGCAGCGACACGGCGAGCACTGCGACGAGCACCAGGAGCAGCTTCGGGCCAGCAGGCATGCGGTGCAGGATGCCGTCGCCCGGCCGATACAGGCTCAGCATGCGAGAGCCGCCTCGTACTCGGCGATCACCTCGGCGGGGCGCCCGACCGCCTCGACCCGGCCGCCCGCGAACAGCACCGCGGTCTCGCACCGCTCGACCAGTGCGAGGTCGTGGGTGACCAGGACGAGGCGGTGGCCGGCGTCCTCCAGCAGGTACTCCGCGACGCGTCGCGCGTTGCGGGCGTCGAGGTACGTGGTCGGCTCGTCCGCGACCACCAGCTCGGGGCGGCGCACGAAGGCGCCCGCGAGAGCGAGCAGCTGCTTCTGACCACCCGACAGGTCGTACGAGGGCCGGTCGCGCAGCGACTCCAGGCCGAACCGCTCCAGCGTCTCGTCGACGCGGCGTCGCTGCTCGTCGCGTCCCAGACGGTCCGGCCGCAGGGAGAAGGCGACATCCTCGGCGACGGTCGGCATGACGACCTGCGCGTCCGGGTTGCTGAACACCACGGCGACCTTGCGCCGCAGCGTTGCGGCATCCCGCACCGGGTCGAGCCCGAGCACCCGTGCCGAGCCGGCCGTCGGAGGCAGAAGCCCCGCGACCAGGCGGGCGAAGGTCGACTTGCCCGAGCCGTTCTCGCCGATGACGGCCACGGTACGGGCGTCCAGCGCGAGGCTGACGTCGCGAAGCGCGTCCACCTCGCCGAGGCGGACGCCCACCGCATCCAGCTGGAGCGCGGGGGTCACGGCACCCGGGGCTCGACCGGCGTGGGCGTTACCGTGTCGGCCGACGCATCCGCAGCACCGGTCGTCCAGGTGCGCCGGAACGCCCGAGGGTACGCCCGCACCAGCGTCATCACGATGGCGGTCGCGATGACGGCCTTGACGAGGTCGCCCGGGATGAAGACCAGGCTCATGGCCGCCGTCGCGTCGAGCGGCAGCCGGGTGACCAGGCTCTGGACGGGCACACCGAAGGCGTAGACGACGAGGATCCCGCCGACGATCATCCCGAGGAAGGTGCGCCACCACACCGGCTTGCGACCCGCCGCGTGCACGATGAGGCCGATGACGAAGGCTCCGGCGACCCAGCCGAACAGGTAGCCGGCGGACGGCCCGAAGAAGACGCCGATGCCGCCGGAGCCGCCGTACAGCAGGGGGAGCCCGACCGCGACGAGGGCGAGGAGCACGGCCATCGAGAGTGCGCCGAGCCAGGGTCCGAGGATGGCGCCGGCGAGCATCACCCCGAGGGTCTGTGCGGTGATCGGCACCGATCCGAAGACCGAGAGACCGCCGGGGAGGCCGAGCACGGCGACCAGGGCCGCAAAGACGGCGACCCGGGCGAGGTCGGTCGCGTCGAGCCGACGGCGGGGGGTCGTGGGGGCGGGGTGGGTCATGAGCGCATCCTTTACCTGAACACTGTTCACCTGAACGGTGTTCACTATAGTGAGAAGGTGGCAGGGAACGAAAACGGTCGACGGCATTCGCGAGACGACGTGGCGGAGGCAGCACTCCGCATCCTGGACGACCTCGGGCTGCCGGATCTGACCATGCGGCGCCTGGCCGCGGCGCTCGACGTGCAGCCGAGCGCCCTCTACTGGCACTTCCCGAACAAGCAGACCCTCCTCGCCGAGCTGGCCGACCGCATCGTCGCGGCGCGCCCGGCGGGCTGGGCGGGTACGGACGGTCTCGACGACTGGCGGGATGCGGTGCGCGCCGAGGCGGCAGCGTTGCGGGATGCGCTCCTCGCCTACCGCGACGGCGCCGAGGTGGTCTCCAGCACGCTCGCGCTCGGACTCGGGTCGCCGGAGACCGTCGACCGGCTCGCCCGCGCCGTCGCTCGCGGCGGATTCGACGCCGAGACCTCGCGGCGCTCCGCGACGGCGCTGCTCCATTTCGTGCTGGGTCACGTCTCGCACGAGCAGCAGCGGCTGCAGTACGACTCGCTCGGGGTGCTCGCCGGCGGGGAGAGCTCGCCCTTGGACGAGGACGACCCTGCTGCGGCGTTCGCCTTCGGCGTCGACCTGCTGGTCGGCGGACTGGAACTCAGTCGCTCCCGAAGGTGACCTTCCAGCCGCCGACGACGTGCACGGCCAGGTTGAACAGCGCGGCGAAGATCGCTCCAAGTGCCGACACCACGATCACTTCGAGCAGCGCGACGACCAGGGTGAACGTCATGACGTTCGGGAAGGTGAGTCCGGACACGAGGTCGGCGCCCTGCGCACCGGCGATGTCTTCGAGGAAGCTACTGGCCGTGGCGACCACTCCGAAACGCTCGAGCGCGGCCCAGAGCGCCAGGCCGATCACGACGGTGATGGCGGCAACGATGATGCTCACCAGGAACGACATCTTGAGAGCGGACCAGAAGTCGACGTAGACCAGCCGCATCGTCGCGCGCTTCTTCTTCTGCTTGCTGCCCCGAGACGGCATGCGGCCCCTCCCCATGTTGCTTCCGCCGTCGCCGGCGCTCCCCGGGGGCCAAGTCTACGGGACGGGATCGCGCCGCCCTCGCCGGTCGCGCTGGACGTCCGCCGAGAGTCCATACCGATCGTCCGGTTCTAGCGTAGAATGCGTGCATACCCCCGGCGCGGCCGTAGCGGATTGGGGGCGCTGCGGCCGGGTCGGTTCGGGTGCGATCGGGTCGCGCAGGGATCAGCGGAGTAGCGGATCCGCCGCTCAGCGGATCAGCTCAGGCAGGTCCCGCAGCCGCTCCCACTCGGACGGCGGTACGATCCCCGGCAGCAGCACCGTCCACAGGTCACGCACGCGATCCAGCAGGTCCGCGCGGTTCGTCATCGTCTCCGAGAGGAGTTGCACGCCGGTGTAGGCGGGCACGACGACGCTCGCGAGCATCCCTGGGTCGAGGTCCGCGCGCAGGTCGCCTTCGACCACCGCCTGGCGGAACAGCGCTTCGGATGTACTGAGCCAGTCCTGATACGGCTCGGTGACCGGCGGGTCGAAGAGCGAGACGTCCGTCGTCAGCCGGATGCCCGCCTGCACCACCGGATCGGTCAGCAGCTGGCGCGCGAGAACGGCGCTCAGCAGGACCATGGTCTCCAAGCCCGGGCGTCCCTCCTCGATCGCCTCGGCCGCGGCGGCCATCGTCCGGCGATGCTGCTCGGCGATCACCGCGCGGGCGAGTTCATCCTTCGACGGGAAGTGGAAGTACAGTGCGCCCTTCGTCATTCCGGACTCGGTGGCGATGTCGGCGATGGAGGCGAGGCCGTACCCGCGGCGGCCGAAGACCGCGGCCGCGCCGGCCACGATCGACTCCCGCGTCACCTGCGCTCTCTCCTGCTTGACCATGATGCGCTCACGTTAACGCACACTTGCCATGCGGTGGCTGAACAGTTCACGTGGCGGGCGTAGCGTTGGCCCAGAACGAACCGCCGTGCCGAGGGGAGACGCCCATGCCCACTGTCGCCGACACCACCGTCGAGATCCTGCGGGATGCGGGGGTCACCCGCGTCTACGGCATCCCCGGGGACTCGCTGAACGGCTTCACCGACGCCATCCGGCGCAACGACGGCGTCACCTGGGAGCACGTGCGGCACGAGGAGGCGGCCGCGTTCGCGGCGTCGGCGGAGGCGGCCCTCACGGGTCAGCTGGCGGTGTGCGCCGGAAGCTGCGGCCCGGGCAACACCCACCTCATCAACGGCCTGTACGACGCGAACCGCAGTCGCGTGCCCGTTCTCGCCATCGCGGCCCAGATCCCGGGCGCCGAGATCGGCAGCGGATACTTCCAGGAGACGCACCCGCAGGAGCTCTTCCGCGAGGCCAGCGTCTACACGGAGCTGGTCAGCCAGGCCGACCAAATGCCGCGCATCCTCGAGATCGCGATGCGCACTGCGGTCGAGCGCCGAGGCGTCGCGGTGGTCGTCGTGCCCGGCGAGATATTCCTCGCCGACAGCGCCGGCCGACGGAAGTCCGCGCCGATCGCCTTCTCTCCGCGCGTGACGCGCCCCACCGATCCCGAACTTCAGGCGGCCGCCGACATCCTCAACGGTGCGAAGCGGGTCACCATCCTGTCCGGCGCCGGAGCCGAGGGCGCGCACCCGCAGCTGGTCTCGATCGCGGCTGCGCTGCAGGCGCCGATCGTCCACGCGATGCGCGGCAAGGAGTTCATCGAGTACGACAACCCCTACGACGTCGGGATGACCGGCCTGCTCGGCTTCTCGTCCGGGTATCGCGCGATGGAGTCGTGCGACGCGCTGCTGATGCTGGGCACCGACTTCCCGTACCAGCAGTTCTATCCGTCCAAGGCGAAGATCATCCAGGTCGACCTCCGCGGTGAGAACCTGGGGCGCCGCGTTCCGCTCGACCTCGGGCTCGTGGGCAGCGTGAAGGACACCGTCGAAGCCCTACTGCCCCTCCTGAACGAGCGCAAGGACCGGAAGCACCTCGAATCGTCGCTGTCGCACTACTCGAAGGCGCGCAAGAGCCTCGACGACCTGGCGGTGAACGACCGGAACCGCACACCCATCCACCCGCAGTACGTCGCCCGGCTGATCAGCGAGCTGGCGTCCGACGACGCCGTGTTCATCCCGGATGTCGGATCGCCGGTCGTGTGGGCCGCCCGCTACCTGCGCATGAACGGCCGCCGGCGCCTGATCGGCTCGTTCACGCACGGCAGCATGGCCAACGCGCTCCCGCAAGCGATCGGTGCGCAGACCGCGTTCCCGCAGCGTCAGGTGGTCGCCCTCGCCGGTGACGGCGGCCTCGCCATGCTGCTCGGCGAGCTGCTGACGCTGCGCCAGAACAAGCTCCCGGTGAAGATCGTCGTGTTCAACAACTCGTCGCTCAACTTCGTCGAGGTGGAGATGAAGGCCGCCGGTTTCGTCAACTTCGGCACGGGGCTCGAGAACCCCGACTTCGCGCAGCTCGCGCAGGCCGCAGGTCTGCACGGGCAGCGCGTCGAGAAGCCGGATGAGCTGGAGAGTGCGCTGCGGACGGCCTTCGCCCACGACGGACCGGCGCTGGTGGATGTGGTGACCGCGCGTCAGGAGCTGAGCATCCCGCCGGCGATCACCGCCAAGCAGGTCGGCGGGTTCACGCTGTACGCGCTGCGCACCATCATGAACGGCCGTGGCGACGAGCTCATCGACCTTGCCGACACCAACGTGTTCCGCCGGCTGTTCGATTGATCGCGGCTGCCGTCAGTTGATGCAGACCGTGGCGCTGTAGTTCGTCGCCGGGCCGCTCGGCGTCGGTGCGGGAGCCGGGTTCGGCTTCGGCGCGGTCCCGGCGGCGGCTGGCGCTGCGGGCATGATGCCGTCGTCGCCCAGCACAACCGTGACCGTGCTGACCGAGCTCGTCTCCTGAACGGAGGCGCCAGGGAGGAAAGCGGCGACCGCTTTCGCCTGCGCCTCCTGCCCCGATGGGTACTGGATGACCGTGGTCGCGCGGGTGTCGGCGTCGCCGGGGGTGCCCGTCTTGAAGCCGGCGGCCCCGAGGGTCTGGGTCGCGGTCGTGGCCGCGCCATTCGCGCTGCCGCCGTTCAGGACGGTGACCGACGTGTCGGCCGGCTTCGCCGCGGTCGCGTTCTCGTACGCGGTCGGCGTGCCCATCAGGCCCTGGATGAACGCGGGCATCGCGGCGGTGTCCACCTCGACGATGGAGATCTCGTTCCCGTCGACATCGATCGTGGGAGTGCCCGAGATCGGGATGGTCGCCGACTGGATCTTGCCCCCCGTCAGGCCCTGCAGTTGGGCGCCCAGCTGCAGGAAGTTGAGGCCGGGGTCCGTCTCCAGGGAGCCGCTCACCGCATCCAGAACCTTCGTCAGCTTCGCCGGATTCAGCAGCGTCCCGGCGGAGAGGAACTTGTGCGCCTCGACTGAGAGGAAGTACTGCTGACGCACCACCCGGTCGAGGTCCCCGCGGGGGAGGCCGTGACGCTGACGGACGAACGACAGCGCTTGCTTTGCGTCGAGCGTCGAGACCCCGGCCGGGAAGTTCGCGCCAGAATACGGGTCGTCGACGGCGTTGTTGAGGCACACCTGCACCGGGCCGAGCGCCTGCGCGATCGTGTAGAAGCCGAGCAGCGAGACGCGCACGTAGTGGTCGATGCTCAGACCGGTCAGGTTCTGCACCGTCTGGATGAGCAGCTTGGCGCCGCTCGCCGCATCCGACCCGCCGCCCCCCAGTGAGAACGCGGCGTTGAGCTTGTTCATGCCGTGACCCGGCACATCCACCCACGAATCGCGGGGAAGCGAGATGAGCGTCGCCGACTTTCCGTTGGCGGGGAGGTGCAGGATCATCATCGTGTCGGTGTTGGTCCCACCGCCGTCGTCGGTGGTGCTCAGCTGGTCGAGCTCGGCCTGGCTGGCTCCGTCCGGCCGGTGGTCATCGCCGACCAGCAGGATGTTCTGGTCCTGTCCGTCGACGTCGTTCGCGGGCTTCGAGATGACATCGACGTGCTTCACCCCGCCGACGAAACGGAAGTAGCTGTACGCGGCGTACCCGCCGACGACCACGAGCAGCACCGCGAGGGCGGCAGCGGTCCAGCCGACGATGCGTTTGGCGCGGCGACGCGAGCGCGGGGACTTGCCGCCTCGACGGCCGGGGGTGCCGGGGGTGCCGGGCGTCTCGGGGGTGTCGCCGCCGTTGCCGCCGTCACCCGTGCCGCCGCCGCCGTTTCCGTTGCCGCCGCGCCCGTTTCCGTTGCCGCCACGTCGCCCGGCGCCGCCGCCGCCCAGCCCTGGAGCGTCGCCGCCGAGACCGAACGGGTCGAGGGGCGCCGCCGCACCACCGCTCGGTACGCCGGAAGCCGGCCGGGTGGCACGGACCGGGCGTCGCGGGTCGGCGGACGGCGCGCGTCCGAAGACCTCGGTGGGGGGCAGCTGCTGGTCGCTGCGGCCTGCACCGGGATCAGAGGCGGGGAAGTTCGGGCGTCGCACACGGAAACGCTAGGGGGCGCCGCCTTGGAACAGCCTGGTTTCGCGCGGTGTTCCCGACGAATCGCCAGCATTTCCGCCCGCGCCTCTCAGCAGGATCAGTCGGAAGGCGGATGCGCTGGCGCCACTCCTGCGAGAACGCTCAGTCGTCGGACTCCTCCGGCGGTGCGAGCTCCTCGCTGTCGATGGCGGCGTTCATGGCGTACGCGATCCCGAGCAGTCCCTCCTGCTGGTCAGGTGAGAGAGCGTCGAACAGGACGCGCCGGATCGTCGCCGAGTGCTTCGGCAGCGCCCGAACCACCACGTGCCGACCCTCGCCGGTGAGGTGGATCCAGCTGGCCCGGCGGTCCTCGATGCACTCCTGGCGCTCGACGAAACCGCGCGCGGCCATCCGTGTCACCTGATGAGACACGCGGCTCTTCTCCCACCCGGTCGAGTCCACGAGATCCCGGATGCGGAGGCGCCTCCCGGGCGAGCGGACAAGCGCCATGAGCACCTCCAGTTCGGAGATCGAGATGCCGTCGTCGCGCTGCAGCTGCGCATCCAACGCCCGGTCGAACCCCCGGCGCATGAGGTAGAAGGCATGGAACAGTTCGAGCTCGTCGTCCGTCAGCTTCCGCGGGTCGGGACGGGTGCGCGCGGTGGCCATAGATCATCCTGACATGCGCGGCCCGGCAGGCACGAGGCGAAGCGCTCAGTGCACCAGCGCTTCGAGGAAGACGACCAGCACGCCGAGGGCGACGAGCGCGCCGAGGACCGCGAGCTGCCGCCAGCCGGAGAGGCCGGTGCGGGCGACCGCGATCCGCGCGATGACCGCCAGCGAGATGATCAGCGCGGTGATGGCGATGACGAGCCCGGTGCGGTCCGGGATGACGTCGAACACGGCCAGCCCGACGGCGATCAGCGGCACGACGATCACGCCGAGGGCGCGCGAGGACACCGCGAGCATGTGCCGGAACTCGGCCGCCGACGGGAGGGTGTTGTGCACGATCATGTGTGACACGAGGTCGGAGGCGAGGCCCGCCAGCAGGACGCCGACGACCGAGATGACGAGCGTCCAGAGCACCGTGGGGGAGTCGAGCGCCTCGCCGTGCGAGTTCATGGCCATCAGCAGCGCGAGAGCGGTGAAGGTCACGTAGATGCGCTCCCGCAGCCGGTCGCCGGCCTGGCGACGCTCATCCTCGCTGGCGTCGGCGGGGAGGTGGATGTCGTCGCTCCGGTGCGCGCGCTCGTCGGACATGCCCGTGAGCCTAGCGGGAATGAACCGGAGCAGGACATGGTTCGCGTTGGATGACACGTCATCAACATGGAAAGGCTGACATGACGAAGATCGCCATCATCATCGGTAGCACCCGTCCCGGACGCAACGGCGAGGCCGTCGCCCGCTGGGTCTACGAGAACGCCGCACAGCGCTCCGGCGTGGAGTACGAGCTGGTCGACCTGAAGGACTGGGACCTCCCGCACCTCGACGAGGCCATGCCTGCCGCCATGGGGCAGTACGCCGGCGAGCACACGAAGGCCTGGGCGGCCAAGATCGCCGAGTTCGACGGCTTCGTGTTCGTCACCCCCGAGTACAACCACAGCACCTCCGGCGCCCTCAAGAACGCGATCGACTACGTCGGCGCCGAGTGGTACAACAAGGCCGCCGGATTCGTCAGCTACGGCGTCTTCGGTGGTGCCCGCGCGGTCGAGCACCTCCGCCTGGTGCTCTCGCAGCTGCAGGTCGCGACGGTCAGCGCCCATGTCGGCCTGAGCCTCGCCCACGACTTCGAGAACTGGCAGCTCAAGCCGACCGACCAGCAGACCGCCGCCCTGACCCCGCTGTTCGACCAGGTCGAGGCCTGGTCGGCGGCGCTGGAGAACGTGCGCGCAGGTGCCGAGCAGGACGAGGACGAGGTCGCGGCCTAAGCCCTTCTCGCCCTCACCCGCCGGGCTTCCGCCGGGTCTCCTCTGCCCGGTCTGCTATTTCTGGCAGACCGGGCAGAAGTACGTCACACGCTCTTCCAGCTCCGTCCGTCCCAGTGAGCCGCTGCGGATCGGCGTACCGCATCGGCGGCACGGCTGCCCGCGCCTGCCGTAGACCCAGGTGTTCCGTCCCCGGTGCGTGTCGCCGGTGGTGACACGGACGGTGCGGTCGCGGTTCGCCGTGATGAGCCGGTGCCCCAGGTCGACGGCCGCAGGCAGGTCGGCCTCGCTCACCGGTCGTGTGGGCAGCATCCCGCGCAGGAAGCAGAGTTCGTTGGCGTAGACGTTTCCGAGCCCTGCCAGGTTGCGCTGGTCGAGCAGGGCGACGGCGACGGGCACGTCGGGATGCGCGGCGAGGCGCCGCAGCGCTTCCTCCCGGTCCCAATCGGGACCGAGCAGGTCGGGGCCGAGGTGCCCGACGACGTCTTCTTCGCGGTCACGCGGGAGGACCTCCAGCACGCCCAGCTGGAACCCGACGGCCTGGACGTCTTCCGTCGTGAGCACCGCACGGGCCTGGTAGGCGGGATGTCGCCAGCGACCCTCGGGCGGATACACCTCCCAGCTGCCCTCCATCTTGAGGTGACTGTGGATGGTGTGCTCACCCACATGCATTAGTAGGTGCTTGCCGCGGCTGACCACCTCGTCCATGCGCTGCCCGGAGAGGTCGACCGTCGCGTACGCGGGCACCCGGAAGTCGGTCTGCGTGAGGACCTTCCCGCCGAGTGCGCGGTCGAGCCGGCGGGCGGCCTGGTAGACGGTGTCGCCTTCAGGCATCCGGGCTCCTGGATGCCCGCGGCGCGGGGAGTCCCCGCCTCATCCGCGGAGCCGCAATCCGCGCGGGGTGGCGAGGAATCCGGCCTCGGCGAGAGCAGCGCCGACCGGTGAGCCGAGAACGAAGCCGCCGTTGACCGTCTCCACCGCGAGCTTGTCGACGCGACGCGAGGTGACGAGCGCCGCGAGCGCCCGGGCGGCCGCCGCGAGGACCCGCCGTGCGTCCTCCTCGCCCGGCTGCACGGTGTCGGCCGCCGCGGCTGCCTCGGCCTCGGACCCGGTCGCGCCCGCCACGAAACAGAGCAGGCTCTTTCCGCCGCGCTCGACGTACAGCGCGAGCTCGCCGTCGACCAGCACGACGAGCGCCCCGGCCTTCCGGCCTGGACGGTGTCCGGTGCCGCTCTCTGCCGGCGCGGCCGGCCACGGGAGAGCTGCGCCGTATGCGTTCGCGGGGTCGGTCGCGGCGAGGGCGACGGCCTCGTACGGCCGCTCCTGCGTGTGGTCGCGAGCGAACGAGCGCAGCCGGTCGACCGTCGCTCCGCTGGCGAACTGCGCCCCGCCCAGAGTCTCGATGAAGTAGCCCCGGCGCGCCCGACCGGTCTCCTCGAACCCGCTGAGGACCTTGTAGGCGAGGGCGAATCCACCGGGCGTGCCTTCGTTCATCACCGAGCCGCGGGTGACGACGCCGTAGCGATCGAGCAGCGTCTCGGCCTGCCCGTGGGCGCGCACCGTCGAGTCCAGGTCGCGTTCCGGAAGGACCGACCATCTCCCGGCGACGGTCGGCGGGCCCATCCGGGTGACCATCGCCGAACGCGTGGTGGTGCGGCCGCGGTACATCCGCGCTCTCGTCGGCTGGCGTGGCCGCTTGTGGGCGCCGGAACCGCCCGCGGTGAGCGTGCGGAGCGGGGCGAGGGTGTCGTTGGTGATGCGGCCCGCCCAGACCATATCCCACAGGGCCGTCACCAGCTCGGAGTCGTCGATCGCCGACCCGCGCTCGGCGCCCAGCGTGTCCGACAGCTGACGGAAGAAGTAGCCCCCGCCGCGCGCGAGCGCCTCGAGGATGCCGCGCTGCAACTCGTCGGGCTCATGGTCCGACGGCGGCGCCAGGGTGAGCGGGGCGGAGTCGGCCAGGTGCAGGCTGATCCAGCCGTCGTCGCCGGGGAGGCTGCCGTCGCCGGCCCAGATCACTTCGCCGGTCGCCGTGAGCTCGTCGAGCATGGCGGGGCTGTAGTCGGCGACGCGGCTCGGCAGGATGAGCGATTCCCACGCCGAGGCCGGGATGCGCGCCCCGGCAAGCTGCTCGATCACCGACGCGACGGCGTCCACGCCGCGCAGGGTCGAGCCGACGTGCTGCCACTCGGGCAGGAACCGGCCGAACGTGATGGTGTCGACCGGCTCGACTTCGTGCCGGAGCGCGGCGAGCGACATCCGCCGCAGGCGCCGCAGCACCTCGGCGTCGCTCCATTCGCTTCCGTGTGCGTGCGGCCGGAACTCGCCCTCCACGACCCGCCCGTCGCGCGCGAGGCGACGTAGAGCGTCGTGCACGATCGCCGGACCCAGCCCGAGTCGCGAGGAGATGTCGGCCGTCTCGAACGGGCCGTGGGTGCGGGCGAACCGGCCGACCAGGTCGCCGAGGGGATCGTCGACGGGCTCGATGAAGGCGACCGGCACTCCGATCGGCAGCGGGACGCCCAGAGCATCGCGCAGGCGGGCGGCATCCTCGATCGCGGCGAATCGCTCGGTGCCGGCGATGTTCACGGCCAACGCCCGGTGCGTGTCCACCAACGTCGCGAGGTGCGCGCCGGCCGTCGCGCGGTCGGCGTGCGGCGCAGAGGCGAGCGACTCATCGGTCGGCTCGGTCGCCGCACCGGTCTCGGCGGCGGCGCTCGCAGCCTCGGCCTCGCCTTCCAGTCGCTCGGCGACCTCGTCCACCGACAGGGGACCGAGGAGGCGCAGCAGGTCGGCGACACCTTCAACGCCGCGCACGCGACGGTCGGGCGCCAGCCGCTGGAGTTGCAGTTCGACCCGCTCGATGACGGCCGGGTCGAGCAGCTCCCTCAGCTCGGCACGGCCCAGAAGTTCCGCGAGGAGCCCGGCGTCGAGCGACAGCGCTGCGGCTCTGCGCTCGGCGAGTGGGCTGTCGCCCTCGTACATGAACGCAGCGACATATCCGAACAGCAGTGACCGAGCGAAGGGCGATGCCGTCTCGGTCGCGGCCTCGACGATGCGGATGCTGCGCTGCTCGATCTGGGTGGCCACCTCGGTCAGAGCCCCGAGATCGTACACATCCTGCAGCACCTCCCGGATGGTCTCCAGGATGATGGGGAAGCTCGGGTACTTGCGTGCCACATCCAGCAGCTGCGCCGCCTTCTGACGCTGCTGCCACAGCGGCGAACGCTTGCCCGGGTTGTACTTCGGGAGCAGCAGAGCGCGCGCTGCCGACTCACGGAACCGCGAGGCGAAGAGCGCGGAGCCGCCTACCTCGGCGGTCACGAGCTCGTCGAGCTCCTGTGGCTCGAATACGAACAGCTCGCCGCCGGGAGGCTGCGCCTCGGTGTCCGGGATGCGCACCACGATCCCATCGTCGGCCGCCATCGCCCCCGCATCGATCCCGTACCGCTCCCGCACACGCGCCTGGACCGCCAACGCCCACGGCGAATGCACTTGCATGCCGTACGGGGAATGCAGCACGACCCGCCAGTCTCCGAGCTCGTCGCGGAAGCGCTCCACGACGAGCGTGCGGTCGGTCGGAACGTGGCCGGTCGCCTCTTTCTGCTCGCGCAGGAACGCCAACAGGTTCGCGGTCGCCCAGGCGTCGAGACCCGCCTCGACGCACCGCAGTTCCGCATCGGCGGGGGAGGCGCTGCTGAGTTCGCGGGTGAACGCTCCGACCGCCTTGCCCAGTTCCGCGGGGCGGCCCAGGCCGTCGCCCTTCCAGAACGGCAGGCGGCCCGGTTCGCCGAAGGCAGGTGTCACGAGCACCCGGTCGTGCGTGATCTCCTGGATGCGCCAGCTGGTCGACCCGAGGGCGAAGACATCGCCGACGCGCGACTCGTAGACCATCTCCTCGTCGAGCTCGCCGACCCGGCTGGCCTTCTCGCCGACCATGTAGACGCCGAACATGCCGCGGTCGGGGATGGTGCCGCCGCTCGTGACCGCCAGTCGCTGCGCTCCCGGCCGTCCGGTGATCACGCCTGTGTCGCGATCCCACACGACGCGCGGCCGCAGCTCGGCGAACTCATCCGACGGGTAGCGGCCGGCGAGCAGGTCGAGGGTGGCGTCGTAGGCGCTCCGCGGGAGGGTGGAGAAGGGCGCGCTGCGCCGGACGGTGTCGAACCAGTCGTCCGCGTCGATCGGTTCGAGGGCCGTGGCAGCCACGGTCTGCTGGGCGAGGATGTCGAGCGGGTTGGCCGGGACCTTGATCGACTCGATGAGCCCCGCCGTCATCCGCTCGGTGGCCACGGCCGAGTGGATGAGGTCTGCCCGGTGCTTGGGAAACACGACTCCGCGGGAGATCTCGCCGACCTGGTGACCGGCGCGTCCGACGCGCTGCAGACCGCTCGCGACCGACGGCGGCGCCTCGACCTGGACGACCAGGTCGACGGCGCCCATGTCGATGCCGAGTTCGAGGCTGGAGGTCGCGACCACGCAGCGCAGCCGCCCGGACTTGAGGTCGTCTTCGATGAGCGCCCGCTGCTCCTTGCTGACGGAACCGTGGTGGGCGCGGGCGAGCACCAGCGTCTCCGCATCGGCGACCGCCTGCGACCCACGCGTCTGCCCGGACCCGCCCATGAGCTCGGCCGGTGCGCGACGCGGAGGATCGCCCGCCGAGCCGCCCAGCACGCGCTCCTCGTAGATCTCGTTGAACCGCGCGGTGAGGCGCTCGGCCAGGCGCCGCGAGTTCGCGAAGACGATGGTCGACCGGTTCTCGAGCACGCGGTCGACGATGGCCTCCTCGACGTGCGGCCAGATCGAGCCCGCCTGCGGCGGAGAACCATCACCCGGGTTCTCGCTGGCGTACGTCGACGTGCCGAGCTCGCTCATGTCTTCGACCGGTACGACGACCCGGAGGTCGAAGCGCTTGCCCGCCGGAGGCGCCACGACCTCCACGGGCGCGTTACCGGCCAGGAATCGCGCCACCTCTTCTGGCGGCCGGACGGTCGCCGAGAGCCCGATCCGCTGCGCCGGCCGTTCGAGCAACGCGTCGAGGCGCTCCAGCGACAGCGCGAGGTGCGCTCCACGCTTGGTGGCCGCGACGGCGTGCACCTCGTCGACGATGACCGTCTCGACGGAGGTCAGGGTCTCGCGCGCCTGCGAGGTGAGCATGAGGAACAGCGACTCGGGCGTCGTGATCAGGATGTCCGGCGGGTTCGAGACGAGGGCCCGCCGGTCGGAGGCCGGAGTGTCGCCCGAGCGCACGCCGACGCTCACATGCGGCGGCTCGGACCCGAGGCGTTTGGCCGTCTGTGTGACGCCGACGAGCGGAGCGCGGAGGTTGCGCTCGACATCCACGCCGAGCGCCTTCAGCGGCGAGATGTAGAGGACCCGCGTGCCGGGCTTGCCGTCCGCCGGCCGTGGCTCGCTCGCGAGCCGATCGATCGCCCACAGGAACGACGCCAGGGTCTTGCCCGAGCCGGTCGGGGCGATCACCAGCGCGTGCTTACCGTGCGAGATCGCCCCCCACGCGCCCTCCTGCGCAGGGGTGGGCGCGGCGAACGCCCCGCGGAACCACTCTCGGGTCGCGGGGGAGAATCGATCGAGGACGTCGCCCATCCCTCCATCCTGCACCCGGCCGCCGACAGTGGCAGCGGATGGGCGAGGACCGGTGGATAACGCTCAGCGTGCGTTCGCTGTGGACGATCAGGACACGATCGCGTCGAAGACCTCGTTGAAGGCCTCCGTCGTGCTCGGGTGCGTGTAGATCGCCGTCTTCAGCTGCGTCGCGGTCACGTTCTGACGCATGGCGAGGGCCACGGTGTTGATGACCTCCTGGGCGTCGATGCTGAGGATCGCCGCTCCGAGGATGAGATCGGTGTCCGCATCCAGGATGAACTTCATCACCCCACGCGTCTCTTCGACTGTGTACGCCCTCGGCATCGCCACGATGTCGGCGACGTTCTTGCGAGCGACCCGGAAGTTCAGCCGGGCTGCGCGAGCCTCCCGCTCCGTCAGGCCCACCGTCGCCAGCGGAGGGGTGATGAAGAGTGTGCGCGGCACGGCCACCCGATCGGCCGTGCTGCGCGTCCCGTCGCCGAGCAGCTGATCGAGCACGATGCGCGCATCATCCAGGGAGACGTAGGTGAACTGCGGACCGCCGGTGACGTCGCCTAGGGCGAAGATGTGCGGACGGCTGGTCCGGAGGCGCTCGTCGACCACGACGGCTCCGCGGGCGGTCGTCTCGACGCCTGCGGCCTCCAGTCCCAGCCCGTCGGTCGCAGGACGCCGGCCGGTGGCGGCGAGGAAGGCATCCGCTTCGACGGTCGTCGTCCGCCCAGCACTCTCGTAGGTGATGGCGGCGCCTCCGTCCTGATCGCGGACGGCCGTGACGCGGGCGCCGGTGACGATCGTGATCCCCTCGCCCGCGAGGATGCCCGTGGCCACCTCGGCGATGTCGTCGTCCTCCTTCGGAAGGAGACGATCGGCAGCTTCGAGGATGGTCACCTGCGAGCCGAAATGACGATAGATGGAGGCGAATTCGAGCCCGAGGTAGCCGCCGCCGATGATGACGAGGTGGCCGGGGAGCCTGTCGGCCCGCGTGAGGTCCGTACTGCTGACCCGGTGCACGCTCTCCGAGACACCCGCGATGTCTGGCTCGATGGGAACGGATCCGCTGTTGATGAGGATCGTCGGCGCGGTGATGGTGATCCGGTCCGCACCTTCTCCGACGGTGACGGTGTGGTCGTCGACGAAGCGGGCACGCCCGGTGATCACCGTCGCCGAGTCCTTCCCGTCGAGGGCCTCGAGGTTGCCCGCGCGGAAGGCGCTGGTGAGGGCCCGGACTCCCTCGATCGAATTGGCGAAGAACTCCTGGGCCTCGTCCTCCAGCCGCTTCGAGTTGGAGTAGTGGACGAGCATCTTGGTCGGGACGCAGCCGACGTTCGGGCAGGTGCCCCCATACATCTCCTCCGACTGCTCGATGAGGATGACGCGCTTTCCAGCGTCGGTCAATGCGTGCGCGGCGGTCTTCCCGCCCTTGCCGAATCCCAGAACGAGGACGTCGGCGGTGAGTGCTGTCGTGGTGTCCATGCACCGAGTGTGATCCGATCGGCCCGCGACAAATAGTGTGTCGGACCTCAGAAAGCTGCTCTAAAGTCTCAGCATGGATGACATCAGCCGTTTGCTGGGACTGGCCCGGCTCCGGGCGACCCTCGACAAGCGCTGCCTTCTCGGTGGCGCGACCCGGATGGATGTGCTGTACGGCGAACGCGAGGTCCCCTTCCACGTCCTGCTGGAAGGGAAGTGCCAGCTCGAGGTCGAGGGTTCCCTCTACTCCATGACCGCGGGAGATGTCGTCGTCATCCCGTCGGGCGGCCGGCATCGCATCCTCACCGCGGGAGCAGGTCGGATGCGGACGACGAGCGATGCGCCGGGGCGGACCTTCGCCGTGACCACCAGTTCGGACGGGTCGGATGCTGTCATCGATCTGTTCTGCGGCCACTACAGCGTCGCACCGGGCGCCGGATCCCTGCTCTTCTCCTCGCTGCCGACGCCCATGCACGTCTCCTTGTTCCGGTCCGAGGAGGGTCGCTCGGTCCTGACCCAGCTCAGTGCCCTGATGCGCAGGGAAGCCGAGATCGACGGGGCCGGATCGTCCGCCATCATGTCCGCCTTCTGCACCGTCCTGCTCGCTCTGGTCCTCCGGTCGTCGCCCGGAGCCGGGGCGCATGACCCGTTCTGGACGGCGGCCTCCGATCCGCGCATCGGCGCCGTCATCAGGGAGGTCGTCGAGGAGCCAGGCGCCGACTGGTCCGTGGAGAAGGCGAGCAGGCGGGCGATGATCTCGCGCGCATCGTTCTTCCGCTACTTCCCGTCGGCGACGGGGATGAGCTTCGGAAAGTTTCTGACGCGGGTGCGCATGATGGCCGCCTCCGACCTCCTGCTCGGGTCGGGGCTGACGGTCGCCGCCGTCGGCTCGCGGGTCGGCTACCGCTCGGAGGCGGCCTTCACGCGCGCGTTCCGGGCCGAGGTCGGGGACACCCCGGCACGCTTCCGCCGGACCCACGCCGGGCAGGGCGGATAGGCGCGACGCCTCAGCGCGGAAGGTTCCCGCGGATGAACGACGAGATGTCGCCCAGCTCCAGGGGCGAGATGGCGTGACCCATCCCCTCATAAATTCGGGCGTCGAGGGATGCGTGGCCCGGCAGCCACTCGGTCGTCCGATCGAGGGATGCCGTCGGGATCGTGTCGTCGAGCGTTCCGCGGCCCCAGAACACGGGCACGCGCGACTCGGCGAGCTCCGCATCCCCCGGCTGGCTGCCTTTCACGACGAAGCCCGACAGCTGAACCGCATAGTCGAAGCGCTCGGGGGCGAGGCGGAGCAGCTGCAGCGCCATCGCGCCGCCCTGCGAGAAGCCGAGCAGGCCGGTCGGCACGCGGGGCTGCTCATCGAGCCACTCGAGGACGGCTCGCGCCGCCGCGTCCGCATTGCCGGCGAGCGGATCGCCGGCGACGTTCGTGAACCGAGAGAACCACGCGAAACCGGAGCCCTCGGGAATCGGGGCGCGAAGCGACGCGATCACCGGCTCCAGCGGAAGATAGGCGGCGATGCCGAACAGGTCGGCCTCGTCGGACGCATAACCGTGCAGGAGGATCAGCAGTGGACGCCCGGCCCGGTCGCGTTCGGAGGCGGACCACAGGACGGCGTCGCGGTCGATGCGCAGGTCGGGAGTGGGAAACGGCACCCTCCATTGTCTGCCCCCGCGGGGATTCGTCCACAGCCCCCGTCGGAGTGCCGCTCATCCACAGGAAGTTCTGTCCCTCGTAGGCCGGGGCTGCGCACGTCCGTAGGATTCATGCATGAGCGTACGCACCCCGGATCCGGACCCCACGCCCGACCCGCTGCCCGGCGACGGCCCGCGTCCGGGCCCCGCCTGGCTGTCCGACATCGAGCTGGAGCAGGTCCGCCGCCGGCTCCCTCTGCTGTACGTGGAGGCGGTACCCGTGAGGGTGGACGGCCTCGGCCAGGTGACGGAGGTCGGCATCCTGCTGCGGGCGAATGCGGTGGGACAGATGACCCGCACCCTCGTCTCCGGACGCGTGATGTACGGGGAGACGCTGCGTGAGGCGCTGTTCCGTCACCTCGAGAAAGACCTCGGGCCCATGGCGTTCCCGCAGCTTCCGGCGAGCCCTGTGCCGTTCCAGGTGGCCGAGTACTTTCCGATGCCAGGGGTGTCCCCGTACACCGACGAACGGCAGCACGCCGTCTCCCTGGCCTACGTGGTGCCCGTCACCGGGACGTGCGAGCCACGGCAGGATGCTCTGGAGCTGACGTGGATGACGCCGGAGGAGGCGACGTCCGTGACGGTGTCCGAGGAGTTGGAGGGCGGTCGGAGCGCGTTGGTGAAAGCCGCCATGGCGTCCCTGGGTCGCATCGCCTGACGTCCGTCCACATCGACCCTTTCGCCGGATGCGGGAAAGGTATTGTGCTTTCCGGCTAATGGTATTAGCTTTACGGCTATGAACACTTCCGTCGAATCGCAGGTCCGCTACCTGCAGCGCCCCGAGGGGCGCGTGAGCTACACCGTCGAGGGCGAAGGTCCTCTCGTCGTGGCGGTCCCCGGCATGGGCGACCTCCGCTCCAGCTTCCGTGAGCTCGTCGAGCCGCTGCTCGAAGCGGGCTACCGGGTCGCGGTCACCGACCTCCGGGCGCACGGCGACTCCGACACGACCTTCGCCGAGTTCGGCGACATCGCGACGGCCAGAGACCTCATCGCGTTGATCGACGAACTGGGCGGCCCCGCCGTCGTGCTCGGCAACTCGATGGGCGCCGCCGCTGCCGCGTGGGCGGCGGCCGAGCGCCCCGACCTCGTCGCAGGCCTCGTCTTCTACGGCCCGCTGCTTCGCGACCCCGTCATGAGCGGAGCCGTCACCGGACTGATCCACGTGATGTACCGCGTCCTGTTCGCCCGGCCCTGGGGAGCCGCGGCGTGGGCCGGCTACTACCGCCGCATCCTGAACCGGGGCCGCACGGTGCCCTGGCTGGAGGCGCACACCGCCGACATTCGCGCGTCTCTGTCGGAGCCGGGCCGGCTGCGCGCCTTCCGCCGGCTCACCCTGCAGCTCACCCACTCGGTCGTCGAGCCGCGGCTGCCGGAGGTCCAGGCGCCGATGCTGGCGTACGTGGGCGACCGCGATCCTGACTTCCGCGATGTCGCGGCGGAGTGCGAGTGGATGGAGTCCATCGGCGCGCAGGTCGTCCGCGTGCCGGACGCGGCGCACTACCCGCACGCACAGCGTCCCGACATCACGGTGCCGGGGACGCTGGCGTTTCTCGCTCAGCGGCGGACGGCCGACGGCTCGGAGTGGACGACCGGTGCCTAGGGCCGGCTTGACCCGGGCGGCCGTGGCTGCGGTGGCCGTCGACCTGGTCGACGAGGGGGGCGCCGACGGCTTCGATCGCCTCACCCTGGCGGCCGTGGCCGGGCGCGCCGGCGTCGCTGTCCCGAGCCTGTACAAGCATGTGGCTTCGCTCGGCGACGTGCGCCGGCTCGTGGCGATCGAATCGGTGAGCGAACTCACCCGCGTCCTCGCCGGTGCGACGATCGGCCGGGCCGGTCCCGAGGCGGTTCGCGCCGCCGCCGATGCAGTGCGCGCGTTCGCACACCGGCATCCCGGCCGGTATGCCGCCGCCCAGGTGGCTCCGCACGGTGTCGATCCGGCGGACGCGGAGTTGGTCGCGCGGGCCCAGGAGACCGTGACCGTGCTGGCCGGTGTGTTGCGCGGCTTCGGACTGCCCGAGGACGAGCTGGTGGATGCGATCCGGATGCTCCGCAGCGCCATCCACGGCTTCGTCACGCTCGAACTGGGTGGCGGCTTCGGTCTGCCGGACGACCTCGATCGCAGCTACGCCGTTCTCATCGAGGGCGTCATCGCCGGCGTCGAGCGGCTCGCGGCGTAGCGCCAGGCGAAACGCCAACGCCGACCGCCGAGCACCGGAAACGCAGCGAGCGCCCGACCCCGAAGGGCCGGGCGCTCGCCGAAGTGTCGGGACTCAGCCCTGGGCGCGGCGCGAGCCGTTGCCGCGACGCACGGAGGCCTCGCCGCCGCGTGCAGCGGTGGCGCGGGGTGCGCCGCCGGAGCGGGATCCGCCGTCACGCTGGCCGCCGGTGCGCGGGGCGCCGCTCTGCTGAGCGCCCGCCGGACGCTGGCCGCCGCGACGGCGCGAACCGCCCGCAGTGCCGGCCGCCGCAGCGTCGCCCTGGCCGGAGCCGCCGCCCTGGCGACCGCCACGGCCGCCGGCGTTGCCGCCACGGCCGCCGTTGCCGGCGCCACCGTTCGCAGCTCCGCCGTTGCCCTGGCCGCCCGCGCGCCGTGCGCGCTTGCGCTGCGCGTTCGCGCCCTGCGATGTTCCGCCGCCACCGGCGGGCCGCTGCTCGTGCAGCGACGGCGCCACGCGGGGCGCGACGTCGCCGACGAGGGTGACGACCGCGGGGGAGGAGGCAGTGACCCGCTGCGGGGTCGCCGCGATCGCGGCCTTCTTGAGGAGCGTCTTCACGTCACTCGCCTGCGACGACATCATGACGGTGACGACGTCACCGGCGCTGCCGGCGCGGGCCGTGCGGCCGGAGCGGTGCAGGTACGCCTTGTGCTCGGCCGGCGGGTCGACGTGCACGACGAGCTCGACGTTGTCGACGTGGACACCGCGCGCGGCGACGTCGGTCGCGACGAGCACCTTGACGCTGCCGTCGCCGAATGCGGCGAGGTTGCGGTCACGGGCGCCCTGCGCGAGGTTGCCGTGGAGGTCGACGGCCGGGATGCCGGACGCGGTCAGCTGCTTGGCGAGCTTCTTCGCCTGGTGCTTGGTGCGGGTGAAGAGGATGCGGCGGCCGGTGCCCGAGGCGAGCGCCTCCACGAGGTCCTTCTTCTCGTCGGTCGAGTCGACCTGCAGCACGTGGTGGGTCATCGCCTCGACGGGGCTGTTCTCGTCGTCGACGGAGTGCAGCACCGGGGAGTGCAGGAAGCGCGTGACCAGCTTGTCCACGCCGTTGTCGAGCGTGGCGGAGAACAGCAGGCGCTGCCCGTCCTTCGGCGTGGCGGTCATGATGCGGGTGACGACCGGCAGGAAGCCGAGGTCGGCCATGTGGTCCGCCTCGTCGAGCACAGTGATCTCGACCGCGTCGAGGGAGACGAAGCCCTGCTTCATGAGGTCTTCGAGGCGGCCGGGGCAGGCGACGAGCACGTCGACGCCGGCCTTCAGCTCGGCGACCTGCTTGTTCTGCGAGACGCCGCCGAAGACGGTCGAGACGCGCATCCCGTAGGCGTCGGCCAGCGGGCGGAAGGTGGCGGCGATCTGGGTGGCCAGTTCGCGGGTCGGGGCGAGCACCAGCGCGAGCGGGCGTCCGGGCCGGCGGCGGCCGCCGGCGAGCACCGTGCCGAGGCGGGCGACGAGGGGCAGGGCGAAGGCGATGGTCTTGCCGGAGCCGGTCTTGCCGCGGCCCAGCACATCCTTGCCCGCGAGGGCGTCGGGGAGGGTGTCGGCCTGGATGGGGAACGCGTCGGTCTTGCCGTCGGCCGCGAGAACGGCGACGAGGGGCGCGGGTACGCCGAGTTCGGCGAAAGTCTGAGTCAAGGGGTGTGCCTTTCGGGCATCGTCCCGGTCGGCATACGGCGGACCGGGCTGGGTGGCGAGCGCACCGAGCGGCGCGATCGTTCGCCGTATGAAGAGAAGCGTGCGGGGCGTTGGCCCGGCGCGACGCGAAGCGTTCTACGACGCAGCGGGCAACATGGCCCGCAGCCTTCAGTCTAGGGCATACGGCCGAACGAGTGCTGGGAGCGCGTTCACATCGGAAGGTCGTAGACTGTCGGCCCGGAATCGAGAGGTGGCCATGGGCGTGCTGGAGTCAGAGCTCGAACGCGAACGCGCCGTGGTCGCGGGGCTCTATCAGAGGCTGGATGAGCTGCGCGCCGAGACGGAGGAACGGCTGGCCCGCGTGCGCCGCGACAGCGTCGGGAGCAACCATCAGGCGCGCAGCGAGCGAGACGCTTTCGCGCGCCTCTATGAGGATCAACTCACGCAGCTGCGCGACGTGGATGCGCGACTCGTGTTCGGGCGGCTGCTGTTGCAGGAGCCGGTGGACGGCTCTGACCACCGCTACATCGGTCGGGTGGGCCTGCGGGACGACGACCAGCGCTCGCTGCTCGTGGATTGGCGCGCCCAGCAGGCGGGCGCCTTCTACCAGGCGACCGGGAACGAGCCGATGGGTGTCCGCGCCCGTCGCCACCTCACGATGACGGGCCGCCAGGTCACCCGCATCGACGACGAGGTGTTCGACGAGGCGCTGCTCAATGGCGACCGCGCCGGGGAGCAGGTGCAGGGCGAGGGTGCACTGCTGGCGGCGCTCACCGCACAGCGGACCGGCAGGATGCACGACATCGTCGCCACGATCCAGGCCGAGCAGGATCGCATCATCCGCTCCGACCTGCGCGGCGCTCTCGTGGTGCAGGGCGGCCCGGGCACCGGCAAGACCGCTGTCGCGCTGCACCGCGCCGCCTACCTGCTGTATGCGAACCGTCAACGGCTGAGCACGTCCGGTGTCCTGGTGGTCGGGCCGTCGACCGCCTTCCTGCGCTACATCGAGGCGGTTCTGCCGTCGCTGGGCGAGACGGGCGTCGTCATGTCCACGCTGGGTGAGCTCTTCCCGGGCGTGGAGGCGACGGCCGACGATGCGCCGGAGGCTGCCATCCTCAAGGGTTCGGCGCAGATGGCCCGGCTGCTCGCCCGCGCCGTGAAGTCGCGGCAGAAGGCTCCGGATCAGGAGCAGACCATCGTCGTCGACAACGAGCGCCTGGTGGTGGCGCCGGACCTCATCCACCGCGCCATGGCGAAGGCGCAGCGCACCGGGAAGCCGCACAATGTCGCCCGCGTGACGTTCGTGAAGCACGCGCTGGCCGAACTGACCGAGCAGCTCGCCGCGCAGCTGCGTGCATCCGGCTCGACCATCGACGATGCCGACCTGAAGGTGCTGCATGAGGATCTCCGCACCTCGTACGACGTGCGGGTCCTGCTGAACACGGCCTGGCTGCCGCTGACGCCGCAGAAGCTGCTCCAGGACCTCTACGCGCGACCCGCGTGGCTCGCCGAGCTGGCCCCGCGCTGGTCCCCGCAGCAGCGGGACGCCCTGCGCCGCGAGCGCACCGCGCCGTTCACCGTCTCCGACGTGCCGCTGCTCGACGAGGCGGCAGAGCTGCTCGGCGACTTCCCCGGGCGGCAGGATGCGGTGGACCGCGAGCGCGACAGACAGCGCAAGCGCGACCTGGAGAACGCCAAGGCGGCTATCCGCAACATGGGAGTGCAGGGGCTCGTCAGCCCCGAGCAGCTGGCCGACGGCTTCGCCGAGCAGGCCGAGCGCGGCACGACCGCGGAGCGAGCGGCAGCCGACCGCAGCTGGACGTACGGGCACGTGGTCGTCGATGAGGCGCAGGAGCTGTCGCCCATGCAGTGGCGCGTGCTCGTGCGGCGCTGCCCGATGAAGTCGTTCACGATCGTCGGCGACATCGCCCAGGTCGCCTCCGCGGCCGGCGCGTCCAGCTGGCAGGAGGCGCTCAATCCGGTGTTCAAGGATGCGTGGCGCTTGGAGGAGTTGACGGTCAACTACCGGACGCCCGCGCAGATCACCCGCGAGGCCGAGCGCATCGCGACGCAGGCGGGCCTTCCGATCACGCCGACGCGGGCGGTCCGGGAGGGCGACTGGCCGATCCTGCGCGTGCAGGCCGAGAGCCGGGATCCCGACGCGCTCGGCGCCGCTGTTGCTGAGGCCGTGGCCGGCGACCGCGCGATCGACGGAGGCGGAACGCTCGCCGTCATAACGACTAAGGCCGACCTGCCAGTGGTGTCTGCCGCCGTGCTGGAACGTTTCGGCGATGCGGCCGGTCGCGGCGCTTCCGGACTCGGGCGCCCGATCGCGGTACTGACCGGCTACGAGGCGAAGGGTCTCGAGTTCGATGCCGTCGTGCTGGCCGACCCGGATGCGCTCGCGGCCGAGTCACCGCGCGGCGCCGCGTCCCTCTACGTCGCGATGACCCGCCCGACCCAGCGCCTCACCCTGGTCTCGCGCTGACGCCCACTCCCGACCCCCGCCATCTGTTCCTGACTTTTTCGCCCGACACGCCGTCGCTGGCGCGAAAAACTCAGGAGCTGTACGCGTCGGTGCCGGCGTAGCGCTCGCCGACGGGCACCTCGACGGCGAGGGTGTTGCCGGCCTGCGCCAGCGGGCACGCCCACGCCGGGTCGTAGGCGCACGACGGGTTGTACGCGAAGTTGAAGTCGAGCACGAGCGATGCCTCGCCGTCGTCCGCGTCGAGCCCGAGGTCGGCGCCCTTGATCGTGTCGATCAGGTAGCGCCCGCCCCCGTAGGTGCCGCCGGGGCGGCCGGCCAGCGCATCCTTCACGGGCACGAACAGGCCGCCGCCGTAGGAGGAGAGCCGCCAGACGTCGAGCGACCCCGCGAAGGGGATGCGGACGGTGCCGAGCAGCTCGAACGGCACGACGCCGTCGGTGCCGGTCTCCACATCCATTCGCACGGCCTCGGCCGCCGGGTGGATCGGCAGCTCGAACCGCCATTCGGGGTCGTAGGAGGACACGGGGAGGCCGGTGAAGCGCTCACGGTCCTCCGGCAGCAGCGGCGAAGCGGGATGCGAGGAGAACAGGTCGTTGCGGCAGGAGACCCAGTGCGCGTGCGCCTCGGCGGGGTCGTGCGCGGCCAGACGACGGACGGAGGCGTACAGCGCGAAGACGCGGCGGCGCCAGTCGGCGGTCTGCACCGCGGTGACGGCGCGCGCGGGGCGGTCGTCCGTCTCTCCGGCGGTCGCCGGTTCTGCGTTCGTCATGGCTGCTCCACCTTTGTCTGGTCGCTTGCGGGGACGGTTTCGTCCGGCTCCCGCACTTCGGGATCGTAAGCCCAGGTGGGCGCCAGCTTGCGGAGGCGCACTCCCCGCCACTGCCAGAACGCCCAGAAGGCGTACCAGGCGAACGGCGTGAGGACTCCGGCCCGCACGATCAGCTGGTCGCGATACAGCGTCCGCAGCCGCCCGTCCTCGTCCGGCCCGGCCGGATCAGGGGCGATGGCCATGCGGTGGTCGAGGTGCGGGATCGCGGCCAGCGCTCCGCCCGTCCCTCCGCCGCTGTCGTGCAGGATGCGGGTCGCCTGCTCGCGCGGATCGGTCGACCGCAGCGTGTCGAGCCGGATCGCCTGGGTTCCGACGGTGAACGCGCCGAGCGCCTTCACCCGCACGCGGTGGTCCGAGCCCCAGGTCGTGGGGAACCCTCCCGGCTCGTCCGACCTGAAGTCGAGCCACGGCATCGCGACCTCGCGGAAGGCGGTCGGGCTCTGCAGGGCACGCCAGGCGGCGTCGGGGTCGCAGTCGAGCGTCAGCTTGAGGAGCACGCGCATGGTCCCAGTCTCACCCCTCCGACGGCGCCGGGGGCTTCAGGATGTTCGACTCAGAGGCATTCTTCGGCTCGCGCCAGCAGCAGCTCACGCTCGCGCGCGTTGCCGGTCATCGCCGCGGCCCTCCGGAACTCCTGGCCGGCCTCCGCAGTGCGGCCCAGCCGCAGCAGCAGATCGGCCCTGACCGAGGGGAGCAGGTGGTACGACTCGAGCGCACCGTCGATGGCGAGCCGGTCGACCACCTCGAGGCCCGCCTCCGGGCCGTACGCCATCGACAGCGCGACTGCGCGGTTGAGCTCGACGACCGCCGACGGCCGAAGCTCGGCGAGCGCACCGTAGAGCGCCACGATCTCCTCCCACTCGGTCGCCTCCGGGGTCGGCGCGGTCGCATGCCGGGCCGCGATCGCCGCCTGGAGGGCGTACGGTCCGCGGCTAACTGCGGGTCGCCTGGTCAGCCGCAGGGCGTCGGAGCGTTCGAGCGCCGCCACTCCGCGGCCGATCAGGAGGCGATCCCAGCGGGACCGGTCCTGGTCCTGCAGCAGCACGGGCGAGCCGTCGGCCGCGGTCCGCGCTCCGAGCCTTGACGCTTGGAACTCCATCAGCGCGACCAGCCCGTGCACCTCGGGCTCGCGCGGGGTGAGCTCGGCGAGCACGCGGCCGAGCCGGAGCGCTTCGCGGCAGAGGTCGGGACGCATCCAATCGTCGCCCGCCGTCGCCGAGTAGCCCTCGTTGAAGATCAGGTAGATCACCTCGAGCACCGACGCAAGGCGCTCGGCGAACTCCGCGCGCTCCGGGACCTCGAACGGAACGCCGGCGGCGCTGAGGGTCCGCTTGGCCCGTACGATGCGCTGCGCCATGGTGGCGGGCGGGACGAGGAATGCCCGGGCGATCTCCTCGGTCGACAGTCCGCCCAGCAGTTTGAGCGTGAGCGCGACCCGCGACGCCTGGGCCAGGACGGGGTGGCAGGCGACGAAGACGAGCCGGAGCAGGTCGTCGCCGATCGGCTCCTGGGTCACCCGGGCCGGGTCGTCGGCGCCGAGCTCCTGCTCCAGGTGGTGCGCGATGGCGGCGTACCGGTCGTCGAGCCGCTCCCGGCGGCGCCAGCCGTCCACGGCGCGGCGTTTGGCGACGGTGGTGAGCCAGGCGCCGGGATTCCGCGGCACTCCGGTCTCCGGCCACTGCTCCAGGGCGGCGACCAGGGCATCCTGAGCAAGCTCCTCGGCCAGGCCGACGTCGCCGGTCACCCGGGCCAGCCCCGCGATCAGCCGTCCCGACTCGATGCGCCAGACCGACTCGACGGTCCGCCGCGCCTCCTCGGCGGAGGCCGTGCGCGCGGGCTGTTCCTCCTCCGTCATCGGCTCGCGTCGCCCGCCACCCGGCGCACCTCCACGGTTCCGCGGGTCAGCGGAAGTCGCCGCGCCCATTCCAGAGCCTCGTCCTCGCCCGCGGTGTGCAGCGTCCAGATCGCCGTCACCGCGTCGTCGGCGGGCTGGGCGCCGGAGGGGATGCGGCTCAGGATGCGGTCCTCCCCGTCGAACCGGATGCGCGCGCCGGTCCCCGCGGGCTCCAGCGGCTCCGCGGCGAGCAGCACCCCCGCGCGCACCAGCTCCTGCTCGTAGGAGTCGAGCGCCGCCGCCTCGCCATCGCAGGCGAGCGCCATCAGCACGAAACGCATGGTCACATCCTCTCGTCGAAACGGCCGTCCGTCACGGATACGTCGAACCGGACGCCGTGGTTTCGACACGAGTGACGGTGGTGTGCGCTACAACGGGAGCATGGCGATCCGTTACTGGCTGGGCGTGGTGCAGCTCGACCACGTCCTCCGCGGGGTGGCCGGCGGCTTCGCCCAGGTCAATCACGGGGCGCGTGCTCCGCTCGAACGGATGGGCGAGTCCGACGGCTTCGTCTTCTATTCGCCGCGCGCGTCCTACCCGGACGGGGAGCCGCTGAAGCAGTTCACCGCCGTCGGCCGGCTGGCCGACGACAACGTGTTCCAGGTGACGCAGGGTGCGATGATGCGCGGGCCGCAGGGCGACTTCCTGCCCTGGCGGCGCCTGGTCGAGTGGGACCACGACGCGGTTGCGACGCCCATCCGGCCCCTGCTCGGCGCGCTCGACTTCACTCGCGACCGCCCCGACTGGGGTTACCAGCTGCGTCGAGGGCTGATCGAATTGTCGCGTCACGACTTCGAGCTGATCCGACGGCAGATGCGGCCGTCACCGGGCGAAACACGGCGAGGCGGCCCGGACACCCGCATTACGATGGCCCGGTGACCCAGCCGACCGCTCCCCAGCTCGCTCCTGAGCTCGCCTCTGAGCTCACCCCCGAGTTCGCCGACATCCCCGCCGCGCACCGCCAGACGAAGTACCAGGTGCGCTTCGATTGGGCCGGCGACGGCGCCGCAGCGGTGGCCGCCGACGCCGACATCGTCGTTTGGGTGGATGCGCTCGGCGCCGAGACTGCGGAGGTTCCCGAGCTCCCTGGTGACGGAGCAGTGCTGACCGCCGGGCTCACCGACGCCGCGGCGGTGGCGCGCTGGATCCTCGACGAGCAGGTGCGGCTGGGCCGGCGCGCGATGATCGCGGTGGTCGCCGCAGGGGATACGACGCCGGCAGGCTCCACCCGCTTCGCCGTCGAAGACCTGCTGGCGGCAGGCGCCGTCGTCGACGCGCTCGCCGTGGCGGGCATCGACTTCTCCTCGCCGGAGGCCGCGGCCGCCTGCGCCGCCTTCGCGGGGCTCCGCGGCGCCGTGGCGCACCTCCTGACGGCCTCTGTGTCGGGCCAGGAGCGCATCGCAGAGGGCGCGACCCCGGCCGACATCGCAGCATCAGGCCGCCTCGGCTCCTCCGACGCTGTGACCGTGCTCCGAGCTCCCCGGCAGAACGGTGCACCCGGCGCGGAATGATCGCCGGCCGGCGTACGTTGCGCAGCACAGGAGGTTTTATCGATGAAAGCTGTACTGAACGACACCGTGATCGCCGAGGCGCCGCAAGAGGACCTCATCCGTATCGAGGGCAACTGGTATTTCCCGCCCGCGAGCGTGAAGTCCGAATACCTGGTCGAGAGCGCCACCCCGTACACCTGTCCGTGGAAGGGCGAGTGCCAGTACTTCTCGGTGAAGTCCGACAACGGTGTGCTGCAGGACCGCGCGTGGAGCTACCCGACCCCGTACCCGAGCTCCTTCGACCGTGTCGGTAAGGACTACAGCAACTACGTCGCGTTCTGGAAGGACGTCCGCGTCGTCGACTGACGGCCGGAGGCCACGATGATGCGTTCCGGCCGCCGCCTGGGCCTCACGGCCTTGGCGGCGGCCGCGCTCGTCCTGGCCGGATGCACCGCTCCGCCGCCGACGCCGACCGCGACCCGGACGCCGACCTCGACACCGCGGCCGACCGGCAGCTCGGCGGCCGTCGCCGCCGTCCCGTGGCAGCCGAGCGACCAGACGACGGTCCTCGAGACCGGGCTCGACGCTCCGTGGTCGGTGGTGCCGTTGCCGAGCGGCTCGGCGCTCATCAGCGAGCGCGACTCCGGAACCATCCGCGAGCGTCTCCCGGGTGGCGGATTGCGTGAGGTGGGGACCGTGCCCGGCGTCGTCCACAACGGCGAGAGCGGTCTGCTGGGACTGGCGGTGCGGCCCGTCTCCGCCCCGCCTTCCCTCTACGCGTACCTGACGACCGCCGACGACAACCGCGTCGTGCGGATGCCGCTCAGCGGCGTCCCCGGAAGCTACGCGATCGGCGCACCCGAGCCCGTGATCACGGGCATCCCCACGGCATCGAACCATGACGGTGGCCGGCTCGCCTTCGGTCCAGACGGGATGCTGTACATCACCGCGGGTGACGCCTCCGATCCCGCGAACGCGCAGGACGTCGCCTCTCTCGGCGGCAAGATCCTGCGCATCACGCCGGAGGGTCAGGTGCCTGGCGACAACCCGTTCCCGGGTTCGCCGGTGTGGTCGTACGGCCACCGCAATCCTCAGGGCATCGGCTGGGACTCCCGCGGCACGATGTGGGCGAGCGAGTTCGGCCAGAACACGTGGGACGAGCTCAACATCATCCACCCAGGTTCGAACTACGGCTGGCCGAACGTGGAGGGCGTCGGCGGCGACCCGAAGTACACCGACCCCGTGTACCAGTGGCCCACCGACGCCGCGAGCCCGAGCGGCCTCGCCGTGGTGGGCGACACCGTGTTCCTCGCGGCCCTTCGCGGCGAGCGGCTGTGGACCGCCTGGGCGACCAACGGAGCCGCCCCGGTGACCGCTGCGCCATTCTTCGAGGGACAGTTCGGGCGCCTCCGGGATGTGGTCGCCGTCGGTGACCGCTTGTGGCTGCTCACGAACAATACGGACGGCCGCGGCTCGCCGCGCACAGGCGACGATCGGCTGATCGAGGTGGCACTGACTCCGGCGCAGGCGGTCAAGCGCCCGGGGTGAGCCCCTCCTGCGGGTAGTCTGGGGGAGAATCACCGATCGGGAGCAGAACCCTGAGCATCATCCTCGGATACGATCCGACCACCCTGCGCGAGCGCGTCGATCTGCGCGCTGCCGGCGAGCGTCTGGATGAGCTCGGCAGCTTGCGGAGCCTCAGCGCGCTCAATGAGAAGACCGTGCTGCTGCGGCTGCTGGGCCGGCTGGACGAGGCGATCGAGATCGCCAACGAGGCGGTCCGCCAGGCGCGTTTCACCGGCGACCGCGAGCAGCTGCTCGGCGCGCGCATTCGTCGCGGTCAGGTGCTGCAGTACCAGGGCAAGACCGACGAAGCGGTCGTGGAGCTCACGGGATGCGTCGACGAGGCGCGGGGTCGGGAGTGGACGGCGCTCGAGGCGTTCGCCATCCAGAACCGGGGCAAGGTCTACTTCGACACCGGCGACTACGAGAATGCGCTCGCCGACATGACGGCCGCGGTGTTCCTGCGCGAGAAGCTGGGCGCGTCGCCGGCCGAGATCCAGGCGGCGCTCACCGCGGTGGCCGTCGTGCAGTCGGCCCTCGACGCGCAGCGCGGCACGTCGCCCACCGCGCGCGGTGAGAGCGACGCCGATCACGCGTAGGATGCTCGGCATGGAGGACCGGAGCGGCCCGGACGGGACTCGTCGCTGATGGCCGAACTCGACCGCGTGCGCCGCTGGGCGGAGGCGCTGATCGCCCTCCACCTCGATCCGGACGTTTGGAGCTTCGGCTTCGACAACGCGAAGACCCGCGCAGGGCTCTGCAACTACACGTCCAAGCGGATCACCGTCTCCCGCTACCTCGCCGCGCGCTACGAGGACGACGAGATCCACCAGATCCTGCTGCACGAGGTCGCGCACGCGCTCGCCGGTTCGCGCGCAGGGCACGGACCGCGTTGGCGTGCCATTGCTCTCGACCTCGGGTACGAAGGCAAACGCCTGCACGGCGGCGCCATCGCGGACGACCTCGCGCCCTGGGTCGGCACGTGCCCGAACGGCCACACGCACTACCGGTACCGCAAGCCCGCGCGGGCGCTGGCCTGCGGGGCGTGCAGCCGCCGGTTCGACGCGGCGAACCTCATCTCGTGGCAGCACCGCGAGGTGTCATCCGCTCAGCGCCGAGTGGCTGCGGCGGCCGCGACGGAGTAGGGCGGCGCTGCCGCTCAGCACCCTCGCTCAGACGCGGCGGTCAGGCGTGCGCGACGCCGAGGCGCGCGTCGAGCGCATCCCGAACGCCCGGCCACTCTTCGCGCAGGATCGAGTACACGGCCGTGTCGCGCCAGGTGCCGTCCGCGCGCAGTTGCGTGTGCCGCAGGACGCCCTCGAAGTGCGCGCCGAGCCGCAGGATCGCGGCCCGCGAGCGCTCGTTCATCACGTCGGCCTGCAGCTTGACGCGCTCGAAGCCGTGGTCGAACGCCGTTCCGAGCAGCAGTCGTTTCGTCTCGGCGTTGACACGGCCGCCCCAGGCTTCGGGCGCGTACGCGGTCCAGCCGATGTGGGCGGATCCGTTCACCAGGTCGAAGTCGCCGAGCGTCGTGGTGCCGACCAGCCGATCGCCGTCGCGGAGCACGACGGCGGTGACGTTGCCGGACTCCCACGCCAGGTAGCCGAGCAAGAACTCGCGCCACTCCTCGTACGTGTCCCGGTAGGCGGCCGGTCCGCCTCCCCAGCCTCCGGCGAACACCTCCGGGCGCCCGATCGCATCGAACAGGTCCGGCAGGTCGTCGAGGGTGAGGGCGCGCAGGCGCACCGTCGCTCCCTCGAGCTGCGCGTGCGGGTCCGGGCGCGTCGCGATCATCCGTTCAGTATGCCAGCGGGCCGGCGGCCTCTCGTCGGATAGGGTGTGGGAGGCCGCGACGCCAGCACTGACGCCGAAGTAACCGACTATATTGGTTACATGGCGACCGAAGCGATACTCACCCGAGGCACCGGCCAGTGGATCGAACCGGGCGACGGGCAGCGCTGGTGGTTCGACTCCGGCGCACTCGCCCTCGACTTCGCCTACACGGGCGGCCTCGATGAGCCCGACGTGGCGGAGTGGCACTCGGTGCGCGACGCGGCGGCGCTGAACGCCTGGCTCGTAGAGCGGTTCCCCGAGGTCGCACCGAGCGCGGGCGCCCGCGAGTTCCAGGACGCCGACGCGTTGCGCTCCGCGATCGGCCGCCTCGCCCGCCAGGCGAGCCTCGGCGAAACCCTCTCACCCGACGACGTGGATGTGGTCAACCTCTTCGCGGCGACGCCCGACATCCCGCCGGTGCTCGCCGGCGGTGGCCGTCAGGCGGGCCGCACGAAGGCGCGCCCGCACCAGGCGCTCGGGACGATCGCCCGCGACGCCGTGCGCCTCTTCGGACCGGACGTCGACGGCCGCATCCGTGAGTGCTCGGCGGAGGACTGCCGGCTGGTGTACCTCGACACGTCGCGCAGCGGCACCCGCCGCTGGTGCTCGATGCAGCGCTGCGGCAACCGGGCGAAGGTCCGGGCCCACCGGGCGCGCGCGGCGCGGGCCGCGCAGTAGGCGCGGTAGGCGGGCGGGCACGCCACAATAGGGGGATGGCGCGTTCCGTCGACCTCAACAGCGACCTGGGCGAGTCCTTCGGCGCATGGACCCTGGGCGACGACGCAGCTCTGCTGCGGATCGTCTCCAGCGCCAACGTGGCGTGCGGGTTCCACGCCGGCGACGCATCCACCATGCTGGCCACCTGCCGCGAGGCGGCGGCCAACGGTGTGACCGTCGGCGCGCACGTGTCATACCGCGATCTGGCCGGGTTCGGCCGGCGGGCCATGGACGTGCCGCCCGGCGAGTTGCGGGACGAGGTGCTCTACCAACTCGCGGCGCTGACCGGGCTGGCCCGCGTGGCGGGCACCGCCGTGTGGTACGTGAAGCCGCACGGCGCGCTCTACAACCGGATCGTCACCGACGAGACGCAGGCACGCGCCGTCGTGGATGCGGTGGCCGCGTTCGATCCGACCCTCGCCCTCCTGGGGCTGGCCGGCTCGGCGGTCGAGCGGGCCGCGGAGGAGGCCGGCGTGCGTTTCGTCCGCGAGGCCTTCGTGGATCGCGGGTACCGCTCCGACGGCACCCTCGTTCCGCGCACGGAGCCGGGCGCCCTGCTGTCGGATGTGGCCGGCATCGCCGGGCGCGCTGTCCGCATGGTGACCGCAGGAACGGTGGAGGCCGCCGACGGCACGGTCATCGACGTGACCGTCGACTCCCTCTGCGTGCACGGGGATACGCCCGGCGCGGTCGCGATGGCGCAGGCCGTGCGCGACGCGCTCACGCAGGCGGGCATCGAGGTGGGGCCGTTCGCATGAGCCGGCGCATCCTCCCGTACGGCGATCACGCCCTGCTCGTGGAGCTGGACGACCTGGATGCGGTGCTCGCCCTGTTCCGCGGGCTCGATGCGACCCGTCCGTCCGGCGTGGTCGAGCTGGTGCCCGCCGCCCGGACCATCGCGGTCGTCGTGGAGCCGCGCATCCTGTCGCTCAGCGCCGCCCGCGGGTGGATCGAGCGGTCGGAGCCGCTGGACGCGGAGGAGGTCGAGGAGCGGGAGGTCGTCCTCGACGTCCGCTACGACGGCGAGGACCTTGCGGACGTCGCCCGGCTGACCGGTCTCACCGAGCGCGAGGTGGTGGCGTTCCACACCGGGACGCCGTGGCGGGTCGCCTTCGGCGGCTTCGCGCCCGGATTCGCCTACCTCGTCGGCGACGGCGCGACGCTCGACGTGCCCCGACGTGAGACCCCGCGCACCACCGTGCCGTCCGGTTCTGTCGGGCTGGCGGGTGTCTTCAGCGGCGTCTACCCGCGCTCGAGTCCCGGTGGTTGGCAGCTGATCGGGAGCACCGATGCCGCGCTCTGGGACGAGACGGCCGACCCTCCCGCGCTGCTCCGTCCCGGCACGGTGGTGCGATTCCGGGAGGTGCGATGAACGTCCTCCACGTCCTGAATACAGGACCGCTCGCGCTCGTTCAGGACCTCGGGCGGCCGGGCCTCGCCGCCGTCGGGGTGGGACGATCGGGCGCCCTCGACCGTGGCGCCCTGCGGCTCGGAAACCGGCTCGTCGGCAACGACGAGGGTGAGGCCGGGGTGGAGGTGCTGCTCGGCGGGTTCGAAGCGCGCTTCGAGCACGACACGTGGTTCGCCGTGACCGGTGCGGCGGGTCCGCTGCTGCTGGACGACCGCGAAGTGGATGCGCACCTCGCCGTCCGCGCGAGCCCCGGCCAGGTGCTGTGCATCGGGATGGCGACCTCCGGCGCTCGGTGGTACCTCGTCGTCCGCGGGGGTGTCGCTGTGGCCCCCGTGCTCGGGTCCCGCTCGCGGGACACTCTCGCGGGGCTGGGCCCCTCGCCGTTGCGTGCGGGCGACGTCCTGCCGCTCGGCGAGCATCCCGGGAGCGACCTCCCCCTGCTCGACTTCGTGCCGGTCGCCGACCCAGTGCAGGGCGCCGTCGAGGTCCGGGCGCACCTCGGGCCCCGGGCGGATTGGTTCACTCCGGCCGCCCTGGATGCCTTCTTCACCATCGAGTGGCGGGTCGCCGCCGAGAGCGACCGCATCGGCGTGCGGCTCGAAGCGGCGAGGGCGCCCGCGCATGCGGCCGGTGTGCGGCCGCATCCCATGCCGCTCCTCGAACGGGCCGTCACCCGCGAGCTGCCGAGCGAGCCGATGGTCGCCGGCGCCGTGCAGGTCTCGCCCGACGGACGGCCGACCGTGCTGCTCGCCGACCATCCCGTCACCGGCGGCTACCCCGTGGTCGCCGTCGTCAGCGACGCGTCCCTGGACGCCTTCGCCCAGCTCCGCCCCGGCCAGCCCGTGACGTTCCGCCACGCCTGACCCGATTGACTGCGCCGACATTCGTGCCGAATGTCGACTTTGGGCGCGCCATTCTCGACATTCGTGCCGAAGCTCGACTCAGTCGCGGCGGGTGCCCGACTGGAAGATGCTGCGGGCGGGCGGAGGCGACGGCACGCTGGTCGCATCCGTGACGATCGGCGCGCCCGCGGCGAACGTCCGAAGCTCGGCCCCGGCGACCGCCTTGGCCGGATGCGGACCGCTCGCCAGCAGGCGCGGCAGCCAGTCGAGGGGGAGCGGCGAGTTCGATCCGACCAGCACCACGTTCCCGAAGCGCCGCCCCTTCAGTACCTGCGTCTCCGCGAGCGCCGCGACGTTTTCGACGACCGCGCCGAGCGTCGATACCTGGCTGCGGGCGAACGTCAGCGGCGGACCGTCGGCCACGTTGACCAGCACGATGCCGTCCGGCTTGAGCAGCGAGACGGCCGACCGGTAGAACTCCACACTGGTCACGTGCGCGGGAGTGCGCGACCCGCTGAAGATGTCCACCACCAGCAGGTCGACAGACCCGCGGAGGCCGGCGGGCAGCTTGCCGACGACTTCCCGCGCGTCGCCGTGGCGGATGCGGATCTGCGCGTAGCGGGGGAGCGGCAGCTGCTCGCGCACCAGGTCCACCAGCCGGCTCTCCAGCTCCACCACCTGCTGGCGCGAGCCCGGCCGTGTATAGGCGATGTAGCGCGGCAGGGTCAAAGCGCCCGCGCCGAGATGAACCGCGGTGATCGGCTCGCCCGGGTCGCCGATCAGGTCGATGACGTTGCCCATCCGCTGCACGTACTCGAAGAACAGCTGGGACGGATCGTCGAGGTTCACGTGGGACTGCGGGGTGCCGTCCACGACGAGTTGGTACGACCCGGGGACGTACCGGTCCGGCTCCACCGTCGCCAGGTAGCCGCTCTCCGACAGAACGACCGAGGGGAGGGGGGATGGCGGGTTCGGGGACACAACCGGCAGCCTAGCCAGCGTGGCCGCCGTGAAGACGCACATCAACGCGATCTTCGCCAAGCTGGCTCGCACGTGACAAACGGCAGCGCTCACCGCGGCGGCCGCGGCCGCGGCGGTAGCGGGATGGGCGCTCCGGGGGAAGGATGGGGCCGTGACCGACCCGAACCCCGACCTCGTCCTCGTCACCGGCGGCTCCGGCTTCCTCGGCGCGCACTGCGTCCTCGCACTGCTCAACGCCGGCTACCGGGTGCGCACCACCATCCGCTCCCCAGCTCGGGCGGCGGATGTGCGCGCGCAGCTCGCCGCCGGAGGGGTGGATGACCCCGGCGACCGCCTGGAGTTCGCCATCGCCGATCTCACGGCCGACGACGGCTGGGTGGATGCGGTGGCCGGCTGCCGCTTCGTCCTCCACGTCGCCTCGCCGTTCCCGTCCCGGCAGCCGAAGGATCCGGACGAGCTGATCGTCCCCGCCCGCGACGGCGCCCTTCGCGTGCTGAGGGCCGCCCGCGACGCCGGCGTCGAGCGGGTCGTGCTCACCTCCTCCTTCGCCGCCATCGGCTACGGGCACGCGCCCACCGACCGGCCGTTCACCGAGGAGGACTGGACCGAGCTCGACAGCGGACGCCGCATCAGCCCCTACGTGCGCTCGAAGACGATCGCCGAGCGCGCCGCCTGGCGGTTCGTCCACGACGAGGGCGGAGCGCTGCAGCTCGCCACGGTGAACCCGGTCGGCATTCTCGGCCCGGTGCTCGGCCCGGATGTCTCGGCGTCCGTCGAGCTGGTGCGCCTGCTCAAGGAGGGACGCCTCCCGAGGCTGCCGGACGTCCGTTTCGGAATCGTCGACGTGCGCGATGTCGCGGCCCTGCACCTGCTCGCCATGACGCGCTCCGAGGCGGCGGGGCAGCGGTTCCTCGCCATCGCGGGCGAGGTGATGAGTGCTCAGGAGGTGGCGCTCCTCATCCGGGGACATCTCGGCGAAGCCGCCGGCCGACGGGTCAGCACGAAGCTGATGGCCCCGTGGATGCTGAAGGCCGCCGCCCCGTTCAGCCGGCGTGTGCGCGACTCGCTACCCGACCTCGGGACGGTCCGCCGCGCCTCGGCCCAGAAGGCCATCTCAGTGCTCGGCTGGTCTCCGCGGTCGCGGGAGGAGGCGGTCATCGCGACGGTCGACACCCTCCCGACCTACCACCCGCGGCGGCCCTGAACCGGCCCTCGATCGGCTCAGAAACACCACCGGACCGGCGGGAATACCGTCGTCGACCTCGCGTTATACATCAGGACGCGTCCCGGGTCAAGAAAAGACTGGACACGGCGCGTCTGTTTGACATATAGTGGTTCTTTGCGCTCCCAGTCAAACTTCTGCCTTCATATTGCGGTCGGCTCTGACTTTCTCCGCGTGCCTGGTCCCGTCGTTTCGGGTCAAATACGGCAACGCGATGCGACTGGGAGTTCTCGTCCCGATAACTACACGACCGACAATAACTGGCCCTCACCAGGCCGCGGAGGTTATTTCCTTGGCTGCTGCGCGCAACGCAACCAACACTGACAAGACACCCAAGAACGGACGAGCCGCATCTCGTCTTTCGTTCGCCAAGATCACGGACACTCTCACGGTTCCCGATCTGCTCGCACTGCAGACGGAGAGCTTCGACTGGCTGGTCGGAAACGACGCGTGGAAGGCACGCGTCGCCGAGGCCGAGGAGCAGGGTCGCCAGGATCTGCCCGCCAACACGGGCCTCGAGGAGATCTTCGAGGAGATCTCTCCCATCGAGGACCTCGGCGAGACCATGCAGCTCTCGTTCACGAACCCGTTCCTCGAGGAGAAGAAGTACTCGATCGACGAGTGCAAGGAGAAGGGCAAGACGTACGCTGCCCCGCTCTACGTCGAGGCCGAGTTCATGAACCACCTCACCGGTGAGATCAAGACGCAGACGGTCTTCATGGGCGACTTCCCGCTCATGACCGAGCGCGGAACGTTCATCATCAACGGCACCGAGCGCGTCGTCGTCTCGCAGCTCGTCCGCTCGCCGGGCGTGTACTTCGAGGCCACGGCCGACAAGACGTCCGACAAGGACATCTACTCGGCACGCGTGATCCCGAGCCGTGGTGCATGGCTCGAGTTCGAGATCGACAAGCGCGATCAGGTCGGTGTCCGCATCGACCGCAAGCGCAAGCAGTCGGTCACTGTGTTCCTGAAGGCCCTGGGGCTCACGAGCGAGGAGATCCTCTCCGAGTTCGCCGGCTACCAGTCCATCGAGCTGACCCTCGAGAAGGACGCCATCCTCACCAAGGAGGAGGCCCTCAAGGACATCTACCGCAAGCTCCGTCCGGGCGAGCAGGTCGCTGCCGAGGCCGCGCGTGCGCTGCTCGACAACTTCTACTTCAACCCGAAGCGCTACGACCTCGCCAAGGTCGGCCGTTACAAGATCAACCGCAAGCTCGGCCTCGAGGCCCCGCTGTCGGACTCGGTGCTGACCGTCCAGGACATCATCGCGACGATCAAGTACCTGGTCGCCCTGCACGACGGCCAGACCACGTTCAAGGGCCTCCGGAACGGTGTCGAGACCGACATCCGTCTCGACGTCGACGACATCGACCACTTCGGCAACCGTCGTATCCGCGCCGTCGGCGAGCTCATTCAGAACCAGGTCCGCACCGGTCTGTCCCGCATGGAGCGCGTCGTCCGCGAGCGCATGACCACGCAGGACATCGAGGCGATCACGCCGCAGACCCTGATCAACGTGCGCCCCGTCGTCGCCGCGATCAAGGAGTTCTTCGGAACGTCGCAGCTGTCGCAGTTCATGGACCAGAACAACCCGCTCGCGGGTCTGACCCACAAGCGCCGCCTGTCGGCGCTGGGCCCCGGCGGTCTGAGCCGTGAGCGCGCGGGCGTCGAGGTCCGTGACGTCCACCCGTCGCACTACGGCCGCATGTGCCCGATCGAGACCCCGGAAGGCCCGAACATCGGCCTCATCGGCTCGCTCGCATCGTTCGCGCGGATCAACTCGTTCGGCTTCATCGAGACGCCGTACCGCAAGGTCGTCGCGGGCCGGGTCACCGACCAGATCGACTACCTGACCGCTTCCGAGGAGGACGACTTCGTCGTCGCGCAGGCCAACGCCCCGCTCGACCCGAACGGCCACTTCGTCGAGGAGCGCGTGCTCGCCCGTCAGAAGGGCGGCGAGGTCGACCTGATCCCCGCCGACGAGATCGGCTACATGGACGTCTCCCCGCGCCAGATGGTGTCGGTCGGTACGTCGCTGATCCCCTTCCTCGAGCACGACGACGCCAACCGAGCCCTCATGGGTGCGAACATGCAGCGCCAGGCGGTGCCGCTGCTCCGCTCGGAGAGCCCGGTCGTCGGAACCGGTATGGAGGGCTACGCGGCCATCGACGCCGGTGACGTGGTCACGGCCGACAAGGCCGGAGTCGTCACCGAGGTCTCGGCCGACGCTGTCACCGTCCAGGCGGACGACGGCACGATCAACACCTACTACCTGCGCAAGTTCGACCGCTCCAACCAGGGCACGTCCTACAACCACCGTGTTGTCGTGGACGAGGGCGACCGCATCGAGCAGGGTGAGGTCGTCGCCGATGGTCCCGCGACCGAGAACGGCGAGCTCGCGCTCGGCAAGAACCTGCTGGTCGCGTTCATGCCGTGGGAGGGCCACAACTTCGAGGATGCGATCATCCTCAGCCAGAACCTGGTGAAGGACGACACCCTCTCCTCGATCCACATCGAGGAGTACGAGGTCGACGCCCGCGACACCAAGCTCGGCAAGGAGGAGATCACCCGCGACCTCCCGAACGTCAGCCCGGACCTCCTGGCCGACCTCGACGAGCGCGGCATCATCCGCATCGGCGCCGAGGTGCGCCCCGGCGACATCCTCGTCGGCAAGGTCACGCCGAAGGGCGAGACCGAGCTGTCGGCCGAGGAGCGCCTGCTTCGCGCGATCTTCAACGAGAAGAGCCGCGAGGTGCGCGACACCTCCCTCAAGGTCCCGCACGGCGAAGAGGGCACCGTCATCGGTGTCAAGGTCTTCGACTCGCAGGACGGCGACGACGAGCTCGGCTCCGGCGTGAACCAGCGCGTGGTGGTCTACATCGCCCAGAAGCGAAAGATCACCGCGGGCGACAAGCTCGCCGGCCGTCACGGCAACAAGGGCGTCATCTCCAAGATCCTTCCGGTCGAGGACATGCCGTTCCTCGCCGACGGGACGCCGGTCGATGTCATCCTGAACCCGCTGGGTGTCCCCGGTCGCATGAACTTCGGTCAGGTCCTGGAGATCCACCTCGGGTGGATCGCCCAGAACGGCTGGGAGATCAAGGGCAAGCCGAAGTGGGCCGCAGAGCTCCCCGAGGCCGCCTTCAGCGCCGCTCCCGGCACCAAGGTCGCGACCCCCGTGTTCGACGGTGCGAAGGAGGAGGAGATCGCAGGTCTGCTCGACTCGACGCTCCCGACGCGCGACGGCGACCGCCTGATCGGGTCCTCCGGTAAGACGCAGCTGTTCGACGGCCGCTCCGGCGAGCCGTACCCGGACCCTGTGTCGGTCGGTTACATGTACATCCTGAAGCTGCACCACCTGGTCGACGACAAGATCCACGCCCGTTCGACCGGTCCGTACTCGATGATCACCCAGCAGCCGCTCGGTGGTAAGGCGCAGTTCGGTGGTCAGCGGTTCGGTGAGATGGAGGTGTGGGCCCTCGAGGCCTACGGTGCCGCGTACGCGCTGCAGGAGCTCCTGACCATCAAGTCGGATGACATTCTCGGCCGCGTCAAGGTCTACGAGGCCATCGTCAAGGGTGAGAACATCCAGGAGCCGGGCATCCCGGAGTCCTTCAAGGTCCTCATCAAGGAGATGCAGTCCCTCTGCCTGAACGTGGAGGTGCTCTCGGCCGACGGCCAGACGGTCAGTCTGCGCGACTCGGACGACGAGGCCTTCCGTGCTGCGGAAGAGCTGGGCATCAACATCTCCTCCCGCTTTGAGTCGTCGTCGATCGACGAGATCTAAAGCGGCCACGGACAAACTGACGAATCTTCCACAGGAGAGAAGGAACATTGCTCGAGTCAACAACTTTTGACGAGCTGCGTATCGGCCTGGCCACCGCTGACGACATCCGTCGGTGGAGCTACGGCGAGGTCAAGAAGCCGGAGACCATCAACTACCGGACCCTGAAGCCCGAGAAGGACGGCCTGTTCGGAGAGCAGATCTTCGGACCGTCCCGCGACTGGGAGTGCTCGTGCGGCAAGTACAAGCGCGTCCGGTTCAAGGGCATCGTCTGCGAGCGCTGCGGCGTGGAGGTCACCAAGTCCTCCGTCCGTCGTGAGCGCATGGGCCACATCGAGCTCGCCGCCCCGGTCACGCACATCTGGTACTTCAAGGGTGTGCCCAGCCGTCTCGGCTACCTGCTCGACATGGCGCCGAAGGACCTCGAGAAGGTCATCTACTTCGCCGCGTACATGGTGATCGAGGTGGATGAGGACGGCCGTCACGCCGACCTCCCCGGCCTCGAGAACGAGCTGCGCCTGGAGATCAAGACGCTGTCCGACCAGCGCGACGCCCGCGTCGCCGAGCGTCTGCAGCGCCTCGAGACCGACCTCGCCGCACTGGAGGAGGAGGGCGCGAAGGCCGACCAGAAGCGTCGTGTCAAGGACACGGCGGAGAAGGAGATGGGCCAGATCCGCAAGTCCTTCGACGAGGACATCGCCCGTCTGGAGCGCGTGTGGGAGTCGTTCCGCACCCTCAAGGTCGGCGACCTCAAGCCGGAGGACGCGGACTTCAACGAGCTCCTCGACCGGTACGGCCTCTACTTCGAGGCGTACATGGGTGCCGAGGCGATCAAGCGTCGTCTGCAGGCCTTCGACCTGGCCGCCGAGGCCGAGCTGCTGCGCGATCAGATCGCCAACGGCAAGGGTCAGAAGAAGATCCGCGCGATCAAGCGCCTGCGCGTGGTGTCGTCGTTCCTGGCGACCGGCAACTCGCCGGCCGCGATGGTCCTCGACGTCGTCCCGGTGATCCCGCCGGAGCTGCGCCCGATGGTCCAGCTGGACGGTGGCCGTTTCGCCACCAGCGACCTGAACGACCTGTACCGCCGCGTGATCAACCGCAACAACCGTCTCCGTCGTCTGCTCGATCTCGGCGCCCCCGAGATCATCGTGAACAACGAGAAGCGGATGCTGCAGGAGGCCGTCGACGCGCTGTTCGACAACGGCCGCCGCGGTCGTCCCGTCACGGGTACCGGCAACCGCGCCCTCAAGTCCCTCAGCGACATGCTGAAGGGCAAGCAGGGACGCTTCCGCCAGAACCTGCTCGGAAAGCGCGTGGACTACTCGGGCCGTTCGGTCATCATCGTGGGTCCGCAGCTCAAGCTGCACCAGTGCGGTCTGCCCAAGCAGATGGCGCTGGAGCTGTTCAAGCCGTTCGTCATCAAGCGCCTGATCGACCTGAGCCACGCTCAGAACATCAAGGCCGCGAAGCGGATGGTGGAGCGTTCGCGCCCGCAGGTGTGGGACGTGCTCGAGGAGATCATCCGCGAGCGCCCCGTGCTGCTGAACCGTGCGCCCACCCTGCACCGTCTGGGCATCCAGGCGTTCGAGCCGCAGCTCGTCGAGGGCAAGGCCATCCAGCTTCACCCGCTCGTCTGCGCCGCGTTCAACGCGGACTTCGACGGCGACCAGATGGCTGTGCACCTGCCGCTGTCGGTGGAGGCTCAGGCCGAGGCTCGCATCCTGATGCTCGCCTCGAACAACATCCTGAAGCCGTCGGACGGCCGCCCGGTCACCCTGCCTTCGCAGGACATGATCATCGGTCTGCACCACCTCACCACCGTCCGCGAGGGCGCTGTGGGCGAGGGTCGCGCGTTCTCCTCGGTCTCCGAGGCGATCCTCGCGAAGGACCAGGGTTCGCTGCACCTGAACTCCAAGGTCAAGATCCGTCTGGACAACTACGTGCCGTCGGATGCCGCCGACACGGGTGCCACGCCGATCACCGCCATCGTGGAGACCACCCTCGGCCGCGCTCTCTTCAACGAGACGCTGCCGGCGGACTACCCCTACGTGGAGGAAGTCGCCGACAAGGGCACGATCTCGTCGATCGTGAACGCGCTGGCGGAGCGGTACCCGAAGGTGGAGGTCGCAGCTGCGCTCGACCGGATCAAGGACGCCGGCTTCTACTGGGGCACCCGCTCGGGCGTCACGGTGTCGCTGAGCGACATCCTGACCCCGCCGAACAAGGCGCAGATCGTGGCCGGCTACGAGAAGAAGGCCGCCAAGATCACCTCCGAGTTCGAGAAGGGTCTGACGACCGACCTCGAGCGTCGCCAGGAACTGGTGAAGATCTGGACCGAGGCGACCAACGAGGTCGCCGAGGCCATGCGCGCCAACTTCCCTGCGGACAACACCATCAACCGCATGGTCACCTCCGGTGCCCGTGGTAACTGGCTGCAGGTCCGCAACATCGCCGGTATGCGCGGTCTGGTGAACAACCCGAAGGGTGAGATCATCCCCCGCCCGATCATCTCCTCGTACCGCGAGGGACTGTCGGTGGCGGAGTACTTCATCGCGACGCACGGTGCCCGAAAGGGTCTGGCCGACACGGCCCTCCGTACGGCCGACTCGGGGTACCTGACCCGTCGTCTGGTGGACGTCTCGCAGGATGTCATCATCCGTGAGGACGACTGCGGCACGACCAAGGGTCTCGACCTGCCGATCGCCACGGTCGGTGCGGACGGCACCCTGACCCGCGACCCGAACGTCGAGAACTCGGTGTTCGCTCGTACCCTGGCCGCGGATGCGGTGGGCACGGACGGCTCCGTGGTCGCGAAGGCGGGCGAGGACGTGGGCGACGTGCTCATCGACAAGCTGGTCGCCGCCGGCGTCACCGACATCAAGGTCCGCTCCGTGCTGACCTGCGAGTCGGCGGTCGGCGTCTGCGCCGCCTGCTACGGTCGGTCGCTCGCGACCGGCAAGCTGGTGGACATCGGCGAGGCGGTCGGCATCATCGCCGCCCAGTCGATCGGCGAGCCCGGAACGCAGCTCACCATGCGTACGTTCCACACCGGTGGTTCGGCCTCTGCGGACGACATCACCCAGGGTCTGCCGCGCGTCCAGGAGCTGTTCGAGGCTCGTACCCCCAAGGGTGCGTCCCCGATCGCCGAGGCCGCCGGCCGGATCACCATCGAGGAGACCGACAAGTCCCGCAAGGTGATCCTGACCCCGGACAGCGGCGACGAGCCGCACGTGTACCCGGTGCTGCGCCGTTCGACCCTCCTGGTGGAGGACGGACAGCGCGTCGAGCTCGGACAGCAGCTGATCGTCGGCACCGTCGACCCGAAGGAAGTCCTTCGCGTCAAGGGTGTCCGCGAGGTGCAGAAGCACCTGGTGGGCGGCGTGCAGGGCGTCTACCGCTCGCAGGGTGTGCCGATCCACGACAAGCACATCGAGGTCATCGTCCGCCAGATGCTCCGCAAGGTCACCGTCGTCGACCACGGCGACACCGACCTGCTGCCGGGCGAGCTGGTCGACCGGTCGAAGTACAACGAGATCAACCGCGCTCACCTGCAGGAGGGCAAGAAGACCGCCTCCGCACGTCAGGAGGTCATGGGTATCACCAAGGCCTCGCTGGCGACCGAGTCGTGGCTGTCGGCCGCGTCCTTCCAGGAGACCACCCGCGTCCTGACGCAGGCGGCCATGGAGGGCAAGTCCGACCCGCTGATCGGCCTGAAGGAGAACGTCATCATCGGTAAGCTCATCCCGGCTGGTACCGGCCTGGCGCGCTACCGGAACGTCTCCGTCGAGGCGACCGAGGAGGCAAAGGCGGAGCGGTACCCCAACCGCATCTTCGCCGATGACTCCGCGTTCAGCGAGAGCGACCTGAGCTTCGTCGACTTCGACAGCTTCAGCTCGGACGACTACACCCCGGGCACCTACAACTAAGGTTCCCGTACCAGGAAGGCCCCCGGCTCGCGCCGGGGGCCTTCCTCGTTTCCGTGCGTCCTTCCTCCGGTGCCCGGTCTGGGAGGATGGACGCATGTGGCGTCAGCTCCTCCAGTACACCGACACCGCGGGGCGGGCGATGGTCGGCTTCGCCGCGGTGCTGCTCGTCGTCGCCGTGGTGAGCTTCGCCGTCGGGATCGCCCAGGCGTCCTTCGGGCACGCTGCTGCGACCCTCCCGTTCTGGCTGACGACGATGGGATGCGCGGTCGTGGCGGGCGTGCTGGTGTTCCTGGCGAGCCGCCGGGGCAAGCTGCGCTGAGGCGCGCCCGCCCGGCTGTCCGGTTCGCAGGCATTGCCGCGCGTCGGCGCTCTGGCGACCCGCCGAGCCTTCAGGCGACGATGGACTCACGCCCCGCGAGAGGGTGCCCCCCACCACGGTGGCACCCTCTCGCGGGTCTGTTGTCCTGATCCGCCGCTGCATAGGGTGACAACGCCCAGCCGACCAGGGATTTCTCGCCCCTGACCTGCCGGGTCTGTCGTCCACCCGACCCGTCGGCAGCCGCGTACCCGTAGGAGGTCCCCCGTGGCGTCCATGACCGAGATCCTCATCCTCCACGGCCACCTCCCGATCGAATACCTCGATCGGGTGGCCACGGAGCCGACAGCCGACGAGTCCGTCGTGCGCGAACTCATGTCGCGCGGCGCCATCACGTCCTCGCAGCTGGCGCGCGCCCGCGCCACCCAGGCCGGCCTCCCCTTCGTGGAGCTCTCCGACTACCCGGTCGACCGCGCCGCGGTCGCCCTGATCCCCGGTTCCATCTGCAGGCGCCACACCGTCCTCCCGATCGGCACGGCCGACGGCACGATCATCGTCGCGATGGCCGACCCCGGCAACGTGTTCGCCATCGACGACGTGCGTGCCGCCTCCCGGCTCACCGTCGCGGCGGCTGTGGCAGAGGAGTCCGACCTCCAGGCGGCCATCGACCGGTACATCCGCGCCGACGACGAACTGAGCGACCTGACCTCCACCCTCGAGGAGGAGACGGCCCCGTCGGAGGACACCGCGGTGTCGGAGTCGTCCGACGACGACGCACCGATCGTCCGGTTCGTGAACCTCCTGGTGAGCCAGGCGATCCAGGATCACGCGTCCGACATCCACATCGAGCCGGCCGAGCACGACGTGCGCGTCCGGTACCGCATCGACGGCGTGCTCCATGCCATGCAGTCCGCGCCGAAGAGCATCCAGAACGGCGTCATCTCGCGCCTGAAGATCATGTCGGACATCGACATCGCCGAGCGGCGGAAGCCGCAGGACGGCCGCATGTCGGTCGTCCACGGCGGCCGTCAGATCGACCTCCGTGTCGCCACCCTCCCGACGGTGTGGGGCGAGAAGGTCGTCATGCGCATCCTGGACAACACCAACACCGGCATGACGCTGAGCGACCTCAACCTGCTGGAGCACAACTTCGAGGTCTACCGCGACTCGTACTCGAAGCCGTACGGGATGATCCTCGTCACCGGTCCGACCGGCTCCGGCAAATCGACCACCCTGTATACGACGCTGAACGCCGTCGCGCGCCCCGAGATCAATGTGATCACCGTGGAGGACCCGGTCGAGTACCGGATGCCGGGCATCAACCAGGTGCAGGTCAACCCGAAGGCGGGGCTCACCTTCGCGAGCGCCCTGCGCAGCATCCTGCGCTCGGACCCGGACGTGGTGCTCCTGGGGGAGATCCGCGATCACGAGACCGCTCAGATCGCCATCGAGGCGTCGCTCACCGGCCACCTGGTGCTCTCCACACTGCACACCAACGACGCCCCGAGCGCCGTGACGCGCCTCACGGAGATGGACATCGAGCCCTTCCTCGTCGGCTCCGCTCTGGACTGCGTCGTCGCCCAGCGCCTGGCCCGCCGGCTCTGCGACCGCTGCAAGCAGCCGGGCGTCTACTCGCCCGACGACCTGCGACGGCTGCGGTTCACCATCCCGGAGGAGACGCAGCCGCTGATGTTCGTGCCCATCGGCTGCCCCGCGTGCTCGAACACGGGCTACCGCGGCCGCATCGCCGTGCACGAGGTCATGGCGGTGACCGAGGACATCGAGCGTCTCGCCGTCGAACGCGCATCGAGTGCCGAGATCGGCCGCGCCGCACGCGAGCAGGGCATGCTCACGCTCCGCGAGGACGGCTGGGAGAAGGTCAAGCTCGGCCTGACATCCATCGAAGAGATCCTGAGAGTGGTCGCCTAGGAGGGCACATGACGAACGACGACAGCTGGGGCGGTTTCCCGCCCCCGACGGCCAAGCCGGTCTACGAGATCCCGGTGACCCCACCGGGAGCCGCAGCCGGGGGATGGACGCCGGGGCCGGGGACGCCGCTGAGCGCGCCGCCGGTCTGGGCGCCGCCGGTGGATGCGGTGCCGGCTTTACCGGTGCCCGCCGTGGATGCGACGCCGCCTGTCGTGAATGCGGCGCCACCCGTCGTGGACGCGGCACCGCCGCTCTTGGCACCGGCACCGTTGTACCCGGTGCCACCCGTCCCCGCCCCGGACGTCCTGGCTGCGCCGCTGGCGCCCGAACCGGTGAGGAGGCTGATCCCCGAGGGCCGCCGTGCCGCCGCTCCCATGCCGGAGGCGATCGCTGCGGAGGCGGTCGCCCGTGCCGCCGAGGCGGCCATCGACGAGACCCTCACCCAGCCGGAACGGGAGGCACTGCAGAAGGCCGACAAGGCCCTCGTCGCCGCCCTCCACGAGGTGGTGTTCCAGAAAGCGTCGGACCTCCACATCACCGTGGGTGCAGCCCCGACGATTCGCGTCGACGGTGCACTCCGACCGGCCGGCAGCACGGAGGCGTGGAACCACGACCGCACGCGGGAAGCGCTCTTGAGCCTCCTCGACGAGCGGCAGCTGCGCGTCTTCGAAGAGGAGCACGAGCTGGACTTCGCCTTCACCATCTCGGCGAACTCCCGCTTCCGCGTCAACCTCTACCAGCAGCGCGGTTCCTACGGCGGCGCATTCCGTCTCATCCCCACCGAGATCAAGCAGCTGGATGCTCTTGGCGTGCCGGACACCGTCGCCCAGTTCGCGCAGCTCCCGCGCGGTCTGGTCCTCGTGACGGGCCCAACCGGTTCAGGCAAGTCCACGACGCTGGCGGCGCTCATCGACCTGGTTAATAGCACCCGGTCCGACCACATCGTGACCGTCGAGGACCCCATCGAGTTCATGCACGTGCACAAGAAGTCGATCGTCAACCAGCGCGAGGTCGGCTACGACACGCACAGCTTCAACAACGCGCTCAAACACGTCCTCCGTCAGGACCCGGACGTGATCCTCATCGGCGAGCTCCGCGACCTCGAGACCATTTCGGTCGCGCTGACCGCCGCAGAGACCGGTCACCTCGTCTTCGCGACCCTGCACACGCAGGACGCGCCCCAGACCATCGACCGCGTCATCGACGTCTTCCCGCCGCACCAGCAGGACCAGGTTCGCGCGCAGCTCGCCGGAACGTTGCAGGGCGTCGTCTCGCAGACGCTCATCAAGCGTGCGAGCGGCAAGGGCCGGGTGGTGGCGACGGAGATCCTGATGATGACGCCGGCCATCGCCAACGTCGTCCGTGAAGGCAAGACGTATCAGATCGCGTCGATGATGCAGGCCGGCCGCGAGTCCGGGATGCGCACGATGGACCAGCACCTCGCCGAGCTCGTGAACGCGGGCGTCATCACACGTCGCGCAGCGATCGAGAAGGCGCACGACGTCGAGGGGCTCACCCGGCTCATCCAACGCGTCGAGTCGCCCGCAGAGAGCTCCGTGATGGGGATCGGGCCCGACTTCGGCGACAGCTACTCCGGAACGGTCGTGCGCTGATGCCGGTCACCACCGCGTACGCGTACAAGGGGCGCGATGCGAACGGCAAGATCGTCAAGGGCCGCGTGGATGCGTCCAGCGAGGCCGCAGTCGCCTCGCGGTTGCGCACGATGGGTCTGTCGCCGGTAGCCATTTCCGAAGCGGCCGCAGGCACCGGCCTGAACCGGGAGATCACGTTCGGCGGAGGCTCGGGCGTCAAGCTCAAAGACCTCGCGATCATGAGCCGCCAGATGGCGACGATGATCGGCGCGGGCTTGTCCCTCCTGCGGACGCTGAACATCCTGGCCGAGCAGTCGGCGAACAAGAAGCTCCAGACAGTGCTCGCGGATGTGCGTGACCAGGTCGAAAGCGGCACCGCCATATCCGATGCGATGCGCAGGCATGCTCAGGTTTTCCCGCCGCTGATGATCAACATGGTTCGCGCCGGAGAGACCGGCGGCTTCCTCGATGGCGCGTTGGAGGCCGTGGCCGAGAACTTCGAGAAGGAGGTCAAGCTTCGCGGGGCGATCAAGTCGGCGATGACCTACCCGGTCATCGTCCTGCTGATGTCGCTGCTCGGCGTGCTCGCCATGCTGATCTTCATCGTGCCCGTCTTCGAGAAGATGTTCGCCGGACTCGGGAAGCAGCTTCCGCTGCCAACACAACTCCTCGTGGAGTTGTCCCACGCGATGGTTTACGTCGGGCCGATCCTTGCGGTGCTCCTGATCGCCTTCGCGATCTGGTGGCCGCGACACAAGAACGACGAGTCCGTGCGGCGACGCCTGGACCCGTTCAAGCTCCGGATGCCTGTGTTCGGCCCGCTGATCAAGAAGATCGCGATCGCGCGCTTCAGCCGCAACTTCGCCAACATGATCTCGGCCGGCGTCCCGATCCTGCAGGCCCTGCGGATCGTGGGTGAGACCAGTGGCAACTGGGTGATCGAGAGATCGCTTCTCGAGGTCGCAGAGGGCGTGCGTCAGGGTGAGTCCATCGCGACCCCGCTGAGCAAGCAGACCGTCTTCCCCTCGATGGTGACCCAGATGGTCGCGGTCGGAGAGGATGCCGGCTCGCTCGAGACCATGCTGGACAAGATCGCCGACTTCTACGAGCAAGAGGTCGAGTCGACGACCGAGCAGCTCACCTCGCTCATCGAACCTCTGATGATCGCGTTCCTCGGTGTCGTCATCGGTGGCATGGTCATCGCCCTCTACCTGCCCATCTTCGGCATCGCCGGTGCCATCGGCGGGTGACCCTCCGCCGGGGGCCACCGGCCCGCAATCGCCCCTGTACTGGGGTCGGGAAAGCAGTGAAAACCCCTCTGACGGGGGATATTTCTCCTAATCGCCTGAGAAATATGGTCATCCCCGTAGCGGCATTCGCTGGTCGCTCACCCCGCATCATTCCACCCGACCGATTGGATATCGCAATGTACTTCCGTCTCATGGGCAAGCTGAACGCTCGCCGCCAGGGGCTGCTCGAAGAGGACGAGAAGGGCTTCACCCTGATCGAGCTCCTCGTGGTGGTCATCATCATCGGCATCCTCGCCGCCATCGCCATCCCGATCTACATCGGGGTCCAGAACAACGCCAAGGACTCGGCCACCAAGTCCGACCTCGCGAACGCCAAGACGGCGTACGTGGCGTACTACACCGACAAAGGTTCAGGCTCGACGGTGACCGCCCCGACTCTCAGCACCAACACCACCACGGGTCTCGGCAACTACGGCTTCACCAGCAGCGAGACGACGTCGGCCTGGTCCCTGAAGTCCGGTTCGACCGCAACCACATTCTGCATCTCGGCCGCCAGCCCGAACGGGACGTTCAACGTTACCGATTCGACCGGACCGGCCTCCGGAGCATGTCAGTAGTTCTCGACTAGTCCTCGCCTGCGGGGCGTCGCACCAGCGGCGCCCCGCACGCGTTTCCGCTCCATCGTCTCCACCAGCTCCACTTCCCCCAACACAGGAAACCACCCCACGGACCCGACCACGGAGGTGATCCCCATGAACGTACAAGACCGCATCGAACGCACGCGTGACGCCCGCGACCGGGGGTTCACCCTCATCGAGGTCCTGGTCGCCATGATGGTCTTCGGCGTCCTCTCCGTTCTCGTCGCCTACCTGCTGACGACCGCCATGACGCTCACCCGCACCAGCCGGTCGAGCGAGGTGGCCGCCAATCTGGCGGCTCAGGCGATCGACAAAGCCCGTTCAGCCACCGACGTCTTCACTGTCGTGAGCGGCGCGACCACCACGACGGTGGATGGGACCACCTACACGGTCACCCGCGCAGCCGGCTGGTTGACGAACACCGGCGCTGCATCCGACTGCGGCACATCCGGACTCCTCCAGAACAAGACCCTCAATGTCTCGGTCACCTGGTCCGGGATGCGATCGGGCGCCACGCCCGTGCAGGCCAGTACCCTCCTCGCTCCCGCGGGCCCTATCAACGACCCGTCAACGGGCACGATAATCATCCACGCCCGTGGAGCCGACGGCTCGGGCGTCGGGGGAGTGCCCATCGCGGTCGCTCCCGACAGCACCGTCTCGCCTAACACGGCGACTACCGTCAGCCCGGCGCCTCCCGCCACGGACATCGACGGCTGCAGCTACATCCTCAAGGTGATCCCGGGGACCTACGTGGTCACCATCGGAGCCGCGGGCGACGGCCGGATCAGCACCGATCAGAAGAACCCGATCAAGCTGAGCGTCCCGGTGACGGCGGGGCAGTCGTCGGTGATCGACAAGCAATACGACTCGGCGGCGACGCCCAAGCTCACCCTGTCACCGGGCGCGCCGGCGAACACCATGTTTCCCACCAATCTTCCGGTCACCTACCTGCCCCAGGGCGACCCGTACACGGTGCAAGTGGTCAAGACAACAGTTGCGAACGTCACCACGACGTCCACCCCGCTGTTCCCCTTCGCGTCGGGCTATCAAGCGTTCGCGGGCACGTACGTCGCGGTCGGCACCTCGGGCGGAAGTCCGGTGTGCCTCTCCTCCAACCCGTCGAAGTGGGTGATCCCGAATGCGACCGGCCACGTGGGCCAGCTCCAGGACCCCCCGATCGCCGTTGATCCAGGCTCGACGGGCATTGTCCCCATGCCGCGCGTCACCATCACCACCTCCAGTAAGTGGCTCGTCGCGGTGAATGCCGTGTCGACGACTCCCGGCGATCCGGGCTGCACGGCGACCGGCCTGCGACTGAACTTCGCACAGTCGGGCGGCAACTCGGCGATCATCGCGCTTCCCTACGGCAGCTGGAAGCTCTACGCCCTGAGCAACCAGAACGACTCGCTCACTACGTCCGCCCTCGTCGACTCCTCGAAGATCGCCCTTCCGGCCGGAAGCCCGGCATTCACCGGCTCGAACATCTTCACGCTCGATCCGAGGCTGCCGTGATCCGCCTGGCGCGCAGCCTGCGCGCCCGTGCACGCGTGTCCGCTGATGCGGGACTCTCGCTGATCGAACTGCTCGTCGCGATAGCGCTCACCACCGTGGTGACGGGACTCGCCGTGTCCCTGTTCGCGATCGGGACCCACAGCGTGAGTCTCGCGCAGTCGGTCGACGGTGGCACCCGTCAGGCATCCAACGGGATGAATCAGCTCGCGCGCATGCTGCGTGCGGCCACCCCCGATCCGCTGGCCAATCCTCCGGTGGGCACTCCGCAGAACGACCCGGCGATCATCTCCGCGTCCGCGCAGGCCATCACGTTCTACGCCTACGTGAACCTGAGTGGGGGCGAAGCGCCGGTCAAGGTCACCTATCAGGTCGTGGGCGGGGTCCTCCAGGAGTGGCAGTACGCCGCCACGACGACCACTGCCGGCGTCAATGGGCATTGGGACTTCGCCACTGCCGCCACGTCTACGCGCGCGCTCTGCAATTCGATCCCGGCAAGTACAGCCGTCTTCCGCTACTTCAACAAGGTGGGGACCGAACTCCTCCCGGCCACTTTTACCGACGCGACATCACGCGGAGCGATCACCTCCGTCCAGGTCACCATCACCATTCAGCCGACTGGTGCCGCGAGCGCCGTGACGCTGACCAACACCATCGGTATGGCCAACATCGGAGCAGGATCATGATGTCCACCCGAGGCCGCCTGCGGCTGACTCTCCGACTACGCCACCTCCGGGCGACGCGCGACCGCGGGGTCGCCCTGTCCCTGGTCGTCGGTATCGGCGCTGTCCTGCTCCTGCTCGTGGCGACGACGATGGCGTTCTCCGTCTCCGGGATCGTGCGTTCGAACCACGACGCGGACTGGGACGCGGCCATGTCGGCCGCTTTCGCCGGGATAGGCGAGTACCAGGGGCGCCTCACCAACGACCCGAGCTATCAGCAGTGGGGCAATCCCGGTGCCCCGTTCACCAGGGCGAACAACTCGCAGGGTACGGTGACGCTCCCCACTGGGACGAACGCCAACCCGGCGTTCGAGATCGCCGAGGGCGGCCGATGGGCCAGTGTTCCTCTCACTGACGGCCTCCCGGCGAACGCGTCGTACCGCTACGAGATCGACAACTCGAAGTACGCCAGCAACGGCGTGCTGCATATCCGGTCGACCGGTCGCGTCGACAACGTGACCCGCAGCGTCGTCGCGAACATCAAGCAGACCGGCTTCACCAACTACGTCTACTTCACCGACTACGAAGAACTGGACCCCGCCCTCAACTCAGGAGGCTGCCCGAAGACGCGCGCCTGGGAGGATCCGACACGACCGGCCGGTTGCATCATCAACTTCGTCGCCGGTGACACCTTCGATGGTCAGGTGCACTCCAACGACACCCTCAACATCTGCGGCGGAACCTTCAAGCAGAAGGTCACAACCGCGAACCCCAACCGCAATTCGTCCGGGAACCTGTATACGCAGACGAACTGCTCGGGTACGCCCGTCTTCACCGCCGGTGCACCGGCGAACGCCGCGCTCATCACCATGCCGCCCGTCCAGGCGCAGCTCGATCAGGTGCGGACCGACATCCCGGCGAAGGTGCCGCTGCCTGGATGCCTGTACACGGGTCCGACGAAGATCACGTTCACCGTGTCCGGGACCACCGCGTACATGACCGTCATGTCACCGTGGACCCGGTTCACTCAGCTCAGCCCTACAGCGACGGTGAAGGCCTCGAGCCCTGCTTTCTGCGGGACCCCGGGCGACCCCACCAAGTCGCTGACCGCAAACGCGAACACGCTGTCCGGCGCGGCGGGCCAGACCATCGCGATCGGCCCGGCGTCGCAGCTCTACAACAACCTGATCTACGTGCAGAGCCTCCCCACGGCCGCCGGCGACCCGAACTACTGGCTGTCGACCGACGCACCCAACAACAAGACCTTCAGCTGCGGCACCGGCAACGGCTTGGGGTTCCCGGTCGCCAACGAGGTCGTCTCCTCGTACGCCCCCTACAACTGCCGTGCCGGCGATGTTTTTGTGCAGGGCACCATGCACAGCAGCGTGACGATCAGCGCAGATCACTTCGCCTGGATCACCGGCAAGCTCACCTACAAGGACCCGGCCGCCGACATGCTCGGTCTCGTCGGTGCCGGCGCCGTCTGGGTGTGGGACCCACAGGTCTGCACGAACCCGACGCCGTACCCTACCGCCGCGAACCCTCGCTGCTTCTCGAGTTCGGATTACCTGACCTGGGAGGCGACGTCGTCCAGCGGGAATTGCGCCCGCACGATCAACGCCGCGATCCTCTCCAACGACCACAGCTTCGAGGTGCAGAACTACAGCACGGCTGACTTCGCCGGATACCTCTGCGTGACCGGGTCCATCGCTCAGGAGTTCCGGGGCCCGGTCGGTACGGGATCCGGCTCCAGCGGCTTCCTGAAGCGGTACAGCTATGACACGCGCCTCCTGAATTCGCCACCGCCCAAGTTCCCGACCCCGCGGACGACCTCGTACGACGTGTCCACCGAGATCGAGGTCAAGACCGCGTTCGCGCCGACGGGAGCGCCACTCTCATGACCGCACCTCTTCTTCTCATGGGCGTCGGCTTCCTCGGGGTGTTCGGCGCACTGATCGGCTCCTTCCTGAACGTCGTCGTCTACCGTGTGCCCGCCGGCCGCTCGATCGTCTTCCCGCCGAGCGCCTGCGGCGGGTGCGGCACGGAAATCAAGCCCTATGACAACATCCCGGTCTTATCCTGGCTCGCGCTGCGCGGACGGTGCCGTTTCTGTCGCACTCGGATCTCGATTCGGTATCCGCTGGTGGAGGCCGCCACCGCTCTCGCGTTCGTCGGGGTCGCCTGGTGGTTCTGGGCCGGGCCTGAGGCTCCGGTGGACCGCACAGGATGGTCGCTCACAGCTGGGGTCATCCAGGTGGTCGCCTTCCTCTACCTCGCTGCGATCAGCATCGTGCTGGCTCTCATCGACATCGACACGCATCGCCTGCCCAATGCTGTCGTGCTGCCTTCCTACCTCGTCGGTGCCGTGCTGCTCGGCACAGCGTGTGTGCTGACGGGCGACTGGAGCGCCCTCCTTGGGACGGCGATCGGCGGGGCTGCGCTGTTCCTGCTGTACCTCGTACTCGCCCTCGTCTACCCCGGCGGGATGGGCTTCGGCGACGTCAAGCTGGCGGGCGTGCTCGGGATGTTCCTCGGCTACCTGGGCTGGGGGCCGCTCGTGGTCGGCGGCTTCGGCGCCTTCGTGCTCGGCGGGGTGTTCTCGCTCGCGCTCGTCCTCGCCCGGCGTGCGGGCCGAGGAAGCGGCATACCGTTCGGTCCATGGATGCTGGCCGGGACCTGGCTCGGCATCCTGGCCGGGCCGGCCATCTGGGACGCCTACCTGGCGCTCCTCGGACTTTCGTGAAGACAACTCACCAGAAGAAAAGGAGGACGGGATGGCGCGAAGCATCGTCGGCATCGACTTCGGCAGCACGTCAATACGTGCGGTGGAACTCGGTGACCCGCAGAAGCCGAGACCGACTCTCCTGCGCCACGCGGAGGTGCCCCTGCCCGACGGCGCGGCGAGCCGTGGTGAAGTGCTCGAACCCAACACGGTCGCAGCAAGCCTCCGCCGGCTGTGGCAGCAGGGTGATTTCACGAGCAAAGAGGTCGTGCTCGGGATGGGTAACCAGCGGGTGCTCGCCCGCGAACTGACCGTGCCTCGCATGTCGCAGACGAGGATTCGTGAGAGCCTGCCGTTCCACGTGCAGGACATGCTCCCGGTCCCCGTCGCGGACGCGCTTCTCGATTTCTACCCGATCTCCGAGGAGACCGGCGACTCCGGTCCCGTAGTGAACGGCCTGCTGGTCGCGGCTGTCAAGGAGGCCGTGCTGAACAACGTCAAAGCGACGACCCTGGCGGGGCTCACGGCGGTGGATGTCGACCTCCTCCCGTTCGCGGTGGCACGCTCCCTGGTCACGCGCGCCGGCCGAACAGGGACCGTCGCCCTCGTCGACATCGGCGCGAACACGACGAGCGTGGTGATCCTCACCGATGACGTCCCCCAATTCGTCCGGATCATCCCGGCGGGTGGTGCCGAATTGACGCAGGCACTGTGCGCCGGGCTCGAGGTGAACGCCGGGGAGGCCGAACGGATCAAGGCGACGGTCGGCCTTGCCCGCCAGGTCTCCAGCCACGAAGAACAGCAAGCGGTCGAGATCATCTACCGGGTCACCGGCGAGCTCCTCACGAGCCTGCGCAACACGATCAGCTACTTCGTCAACACGCGCCCCACCACCCCGGTCGGAGACATCGTCCTGACCGGTGGGGGAGCGCAGCTCGCCGGGCTGGCCGACGCGTTGAGCGAGATGACCCGACTACCGGCCGTCCTCGGCGACCCATTCCATGGTGTCGGACTCTCTCGTCGCCTCGACGCCCAGATCCTTCGGCAGAAAACTCCGACGCTGGCCGCAGCGATCGGTCTGGCATTCAGGAGAGCAGCATGAGTCTCACCGCACGGCGTCCGAGCGACGCCGAAACCGAGGGTTCCGAACCGGCCACTGCCGCGCGGGGTCGAAAGGGAACGAAGTCCACAACGGCTAACACAGCGTCCACGACGCAGAAGCCCTCGCGGACGAAGAAGTCCTCGAAGGCCGAGAAGACCTCACGAGGAGGATCGTCCACCGTCGCGGCCGAGGCTTCGTCCTCGAAACGCGAAGCACTCGCGATCGGGGCCGAGCCGCGTGTCGACTTCCTCCCGCCCGAGGTACGGGCGGAGCGACGCAACGCCCGCACGCGTCGTGCATTCGGCTGGGGCGTTCTTGCCGTCCTGCTCATCGTCCTGGTCGCGGCAGGTGGAGCTTTCGGTCTCAACGTCGTGTCGCAGGCGCAGTTGCTCACCGCGCGGAGCGAGACGGCATCCCTGCTCGCTCAGCAACGGCAATTCGCACCGGTGCGCGAGTTGAAGAAACAGGTGGCGCTCGCCCAAGCAGCGCAGCAGACGGGCGCATCCACCGAGATCGACTGGAAGGGGTTCCTTGATCAGGTTGGAGCCGCTCAGCCGGCCGGGCTCGCGATTTCCTCGGTGGCCGTCGACTCGATCTCCCCCTTGGCCCTGTATCAGCAGTCGGCAGATCCCCTGCAAGGTCCGCGCGTCGCCACCGTGACGATCGTGGGTGTGAGCGCTGCGCTGCCGAACGTTCCGGCCTGGGTGGTCCAGCTTCAGAAGATCCCAGGCGTGGCGGACGTTGTGCCCGGCACCGTCACCCTCGACGAAGTGAACAACGTTTACAAGTCGACGGTGACGATCCATCTGTCCGACAGCCTCTACAGCAAGCGCTTCGACACGAAGGGTAAGTGAACGCGATGGACAAGACGCGTCTCTGGATCATCGGTTCCGTCCTCGCGATGGTGGTCGTTGCAGCGATCGGCTGGGTGCTCGGCATCCAGCCGCAGCTCGACCAGTCCGCGGCGGCGGACGCTCAGACCGCTCAGGTGAACACGACCAATGCGGCCAACCAGGCGGTCCTGACGAAATTGAAGCAGGAGAGCGCCGAACTGCCGGCTCTGAAGGAACAACTCGCAGCCCTGGGCACTTCTGTTCCCGCGGTCGCCCAGACGCCAGCATTCGCCGACGAACTGACGGCCTTCGCCGCAGCGAACGGTGTCACGATCACCGGCTGGCAGATGACGGACGCGCAGCGCTTCGTGCCGCCGGTCGCCCCCGCCGCCCCGGCGCCTCCGGCGACTGCCGCAGGCGGGTCGACCTCGACGCCCGCACCCACCTCGACGCCCACCCCGACGGCGGCGCAGACGGCAGCCCCCGCACCCACTCCGGCGCCGTCAGCGGTGCCCGGCATGCCCCCCGCGGCGAGTCCCCTGCTGAACGACCAGAACTTCACCGTCATCCCCATCTCCGTGTCGGTGCGGGGCGAGTACGCGAACATCGTGGCGTTCGTGGCTGCTGCGCAGAAGTCACAGCGCCTGTTCATGGTGAACAGCGTGAACATCGGCCCGGCCGCGAACGGACCAGGATTCGACGGAAAGGTGGGAGGTCTCGTCTACGTCCTCGGTTCCTCCACAGAGGAGGTCGCGGCCAAGTAGCGCACGGCCCCGGTCCCGCCTCCCTGGACACGGCGGTCCCCGTTGCTACAGTGGGGCGCGACGGGCCCGCCGGGCCGATGGAGGAGCCACGATGAGCGACACGCCGGACGCGCCGAAGCGCGCGACCTACGAGCCGGGGCCGGAAGCCGATCGAGCTGACGCCGATCAGGGCGCCGGCGAGCAGGTGGCCCCCGCGACGGCTCCTGCCGCGTCGGCCGCCGCCGAGCCGCAGGACACCGGGCCGCAGGTCGTGGAGCCGCCGTCGAACCCCGTCTCCGCCCGCGGCCACATCAACAGCCCGGCAGAGGATGCGGAGGCGGCTGCCGCCGTCCCCGCCGCCGTCCCCGCCGCTGCAGCCGAGCCGGCGCGCCCCGCCGCCATCGCGGAGCCGGAGCCCGTCGTGTCGAGCGAGGACGACGTCGCTGCCGCGGTCGCTCGGTCGAGCGCTGAGCCCGGCGCGAGCGCCGGCGGCGACGCGACAGTCGACACGGCATCTCCGGTCGAGTCCGCCACGCCCGTCATCGTTGCGGCCGAGGCAGCCAACCTGAGCCAGGCGAACACCGCCACCTCCGCGTACGGCACCGCACCGGCAGGCGAAGGGATCGCGACCGCGGCCACCGCAGGTGCCGCAACGGCAGCCGCGGTTCCCGCGCCCGGCCCGCAGCCAGTCGCCCCGATCTACCTGCAACGCCCCGAGCCGCCCAAGAAGAAGAGCAACCGCGGTGTCGGCATCCTGATCGCCCTCGTCGGCACGATCGCGTTCGCGGTCCTGTGGGCGGCTGCGGTGCTGATCGTCGGCTCCCTGCTGACACCCAGCGACGAGTTCCTACCCGCGCTGCAGCAGTTCTTCACCGGCGGCGTCGCCTTCGGCCTCCGGGGCTGGGCGCCCATACTGGCGTTCTTCATCGGGATGGTCGTGCTCATCCAGATCCTGAACCGCGCTCGCTGGTGGGCGTACATCCTCGGCGGACTGTTCGTCGCGGTCTTCGTCTACTTCGTCTACATCGGCGCCAACCTGATCGACGCGGAGTACTGGCGACGCACGCCCGACGAGTTCGCGGTGCTGCTGCGCAGCGCTTGGGTGAACCCGTTCGCGGTTCTCGCTGGGGTCATCGCCCGCGAGATCTCGATCTGGACGGGCGCGTGGCTCGCCGCGCGCGGCCGCAAGCTGAAGGCGCGCAACGCCGAAGCCCAGGCGGACTACGAGCAGCAGGTGGCGGACGCCCAGAACCAGGCGGTCACCGCCTACACGCAACAGGGTTACTGACCGGCGGCGATCCATGCGTGATGAGCGCGCGTACGCCACCGTCGTCGCCTTCTTCGCGGCGGGGCTGTACGCCGCGCTCGTCGTCGCCGCCTTCGGGCTGATCTCGCTCGCGGCGGAGACGGATGTGGTGACCGACCCCGCCGTCGGCCCTCTCGTGGGCCCGGTGATGGTCGTCGCGGCGACCCTGATGCTGCTCGTCTTCCTCATCGTGCTCGGGACGCGCGTCCCCGGCGATCGTCAGAAGGTGTCGCCGGGCGTGGCGTTCGGCGTCGGCGTCGCCTGCTACGCGGTGTTCATCGCCGCGGGCGGGATCGCCGGAGCGCTCGGCCACCCCGGCGACCCGCTGCACTATGTCCTGTTCGCGCTCGGGGAGCTCCTCCGCTGGCCGGCGATCACAGCCGGGGTGCTGGCGTTCCTCGTCACCCTGCTCTACCAGCTCGTGCTGGTCGGCCGGTTCCGCCAGCGCGGCCGCCCCCGCTGGCCGTGGGAGCAGGAGGACGGCGAGTAGGCGGACGGCGAGTAGGCGCCGCCGCCCGGCTCAGACCCGCACGCGGGTCGGCAGCGACGCATCCACCAGCGGCACCTGCACCCGGGTGAAGCCGCCCTTCTGGATGAACACCCCGCGTCCGGGAGGGAACTCCGACCGGTTGAGGCGGGGCAGCGGCGTCTTGAGCAGCAGGTCGCCCTCGATGGAGTCGGGCTGCAGCAGCAGGCCACGACGGCCGTTCTTGACCTCCCCGAGCAGCGGCCACGACGTGCCCCAGGCGCTCGACTCGGCCTCGGCGACCAGCAGGTGGTCGCTGCGCCGCACCGTCCGAACCAGCTCCACGATGGCGGCGTCTGCGGGCGTCTGCAGGAAGTCGCCGATGCTCTCCACGAACACGGCGATGCGTCCCTCCGTGTCGGGGTCCGCCACCGCGACCGCGAGGTCCTTCGCCAGCGCTGCGGCGTCCGCCGGGTTCAGGGCACGGTCCGTCCACAGCTCCGACGCCGATAGCGGCGAGCGTGCGCTTCCGACGTAGTACAGGCGGGTCTCCGCATCGAACCGAGACGCAGCGTCCGCGATCGCGGCGAGGGCGGTCGTCCGTCCGCTGGCGGGCGGCCCCGCGACGAGCAGCGTGCCCGACGGTTCGAAGCCGAGCGGCCCCAGATCCACGTCGCCGATCCCCAGCACAGGCAGGCCTGCCACTTCATCGGGCAGCGACGCCGGCGCGAGTTCTTTCGGCATCGACCCGACGGCGGGCGCGTGGGCGATCCCCGCGCGCTCCATCGCCTCGGCGAGCCGCCGCACCGCCTCCGACTGGTCGGAGACCGCGCGCGAGCCGCCCAGCACGGCGACCTGCGTCTCGTAGCCGTCGACGATGGCCCGGCCGGGGGGAGACGCGGGCGAGAGGATGTCGCTGGGCACATCCAGCATCCCGTAGCCGTCGTCCGCCAGGCGCAGCACGACCCGCCGCTGGACCAGTGAACCGATGGCGGTCGGCACGGCGCCGGCGCGGTCGCCGGTCAGCGCGACGTGCATCCCAAGGCGTCGTCCGTCGGCGAGCAGGTCGCGGAAGACGTCGTACCACTGCGAGCGTCCCGCCGGGATCTCGAAGTCTTCCCGGAAGCTGGGGAACCCATCGACGAGAAGCAGGATGCGCGGCTCGTCCTGCCGCCCGGTCAGCGACCGGTACTCGGTGATGTTCGAGGCGTTCGCCTCGGCGAAGCGCGGCCCGCGGTCCTCCAGCGTCTCCTTCAGCATCCGGAACAGCCGGATGATCCGCTCCGGGTCGTCGCCCGCGATGATCGAGCCGACGTGCGGCAGCTTCTCGAGCATCCGGAGGCTGCCGGCGCCGAAGTCGAGGCCGTAGACGTGGACCGGCCCGCCCCGCGGCGTGATCGCGGCGGCCGACGCGAGTGTGCGCAGCACGGTCGACTTACCGGAGCCGCCGGTGCCGTACACGGCGATGTTGCCGTCGACGTCGGGCTGGAAGTAGACCGGCCGCTGCTCCTGGCGGTCGGGGATGTCGGCGACGCCGAGCAGCAGCTCCGCATCGGTCCGCTGCCGCAGCAGCCCCAGGTCGTAGGCAGCCGCGAGTTCGTCGAGCCATGGGCGCCGGGGAGCCGGGATGTGCGCGGCCGCCTGCGCCCGCACGATCGAGGCGACCATCCGCTGCTGGTCGGTCGGCCCGAGGTCGCGCTCCGGCTCCTCGGCCGGACGCTCCTCCTCCCAGCGGACCTCGCCACCGAACCGCAGCTCGGCGACCTCGACGCCCGCGCGCTCCGGTTCGCGGGTGGTCCATCCGCCGGCGTAGGCGGACTGGAAGCGCACCAGGCGCCCGGGGCCGGTCTTCGCCATGCCGCGACCGGGGATACTCGGGTCGAAGTGGGCGGCATCCGCGACGCCGACGACGTCCTGGCTGTCGGACTCGTCCGCCATCCGCAGCGCGATGCGGAGGTTGGTGTTGGCGCGCAGGTTGTCCTTGATGACCCCAGCGGGCCGCTGCGTCGCCATGATGAGGTGGATGCCGAGCGAGCGTCCGCGCTGGGCGATGTCGACGACGCCGTCGACGAACTCGGGCACCTCGCCGACGAGGGCGGCGAACTCGTCGATGACCAGCACGAGGGCGGGCGGGCTGTCCGGGTCGCCGCGCTTCTCCAGCTCCAGGAGGTCTTTGGCCTTCTTCCGGTTGAGCAGGTGCTCCCGGTAGTGCAGCTCGGCCCGGAGACTCGTGAGCGCCCGCCGGACCAGGTGCGGGCTGAGGTCGGTCACCAGTCCGACGCAGTGGGGGAGGGCGACGCAGTCCGCGAACGCCGAGCCGCCCTTGTAGTCGACGAAGAGGAAGGTGACGCGGTCCGGGCTGTACTCGGCGGCCATCCCGAGCACCCACGCCTGCAAGAACTCGCTCTTACCCGCACCGGTGGTGCCACCGACCAGGGCGTGCGGGCCTTGCGTGCGGAGGTCGAGGTGCATGGCGTCGACACCGGCCGACCCGATGGTGGCGCGGAGTGTGCCCGGGCGTCGGCGTGCCGGCTTTGCGCCGGCGGCGCGGTCGTGGATGGACGCGTTCTGCCGCCAGCGGTCGACCACAGCACTCGACGATTCGGCCAGTTCGTGGCCGAGCAAGGTCACGAGCGAGACGGAGCGCGGAAGATCGGAGGCGTCGGCGACGAGGGCGCCGGCGTCGATAACCGGCGCCATCCGCTTCGCGTAGTCGAGGGCGGTCGCGGCGGTGACCGGTTCGGTGACGACGTCCTCGATCGTCTCGCCGATCCGGACGAAACCGGCCCGCGCGCGGTGCGGCTGGTCGGTGTGCTGCAGGAAGGTGCGGCAGACAGCCGGAAGCCGGTCGACGTCGTCCGAGAGCCAGACCGGGAAGATGCCGGCGTCGGCAGCCGCCTCGGCCAGCTGAACCAGCCGGGCGCGGTCGACGGCGACGTCGTCGGAGATGACCACGACGACGGCAGGGACCGGCGACGGCGTACCGTCGGTGGTCTGCGACCGGCCGACGTCCGCGCCGCGTTCGAGGGCCGCGCGCTCCTGCTCCATCGCGCCGCGACGCTGCGGGCCGGCCTTCGCCGCGGCGAGGCGCTCCTCGACCAGACCCTCGAGGGCGCTGAGCACCCCGGCGGCGCTGGAGGCGCTGTCCGCGAGGTGGCCACCGGCGAGCGGGCTGTGCGGGGATGACGTGTGCGGCATCCACTTCAGCCACCCGAGTTCGCGCGACCAGCGCGGCGAGACGAGGGCGGCCACGGCCAGCTCCGAGGGGGAGTGCAGCGCGGTGAGCTGCACGAGGACGGAATTGACTGAGCCCGCGATGAGGTCGGCGGGGCCGGCGATCCCGAGCGCCCCGGATTCATAGAGGTTGTCGAGCACGGGCACGTCGTCCACGTGCGCGTTCGCCTCGATGACCGCATCCAATCGCTCCTGGAACTCGACGATGAGCTCGCCGCGGTCGACGGCCTGCACGGTGTTGCGCGAGCGCATCGTCCCGCGGCCCAGCTGCAGGTTGAGGAACGACCAGTGCTCGGGGCGCCGGGTCCACAGCAGGGGACCGCGCCGCACCGCCTCTGAGAGGGCGTCGGCGGTCGTCGGCGTCTCGGCCTGCCGCAGTTCCACCTCGGTGCGGCGCTCCTGCGCGAGCTTGGTGGAGAGGGCCTCCAGCCGCTGCTCGAACAGCGCGATCTGCTTCTTCAGCTTGCGCTTGCCGCGCGTGCGGCCGCTGATGAAGTTTCCGATCAGCATGACCGGCGACAGGAGGACGAACAGCAGCGTCGTCGGCTGATGGGTGAGGGCGAACATCGCGCCGCCGAGCAGCAGCGGGGTGATCATGGCGAGAAGCGGGAAGGGCGGGTCGTCCTTCTCGCCGGGGACCTCGGGCGCCTGGAACGCCTGTCCGGCGTAGCGGCGCTCGACCCGCGGCGACCGGTTGAAGAACACCGGCCCCGCAGTCGGGGCGGCAGCGGGCAGCTCCGACCCCGCCTTCACCTCGAGCGACACCTCCGTGTCGCCGAGCAGCAGCGTCTCCGAGCGCCGGACGGTGAACCGGGTGACGAGGCCGCCGTCGACAACCACCCCGTTCGCCGACCCGAGGTCGACGACCTCCACGCCGTCGCCTGCCTCGAACCGCACGTGGCGCTTGGAGACGAGGGGATCCTGCAGCACGATGTCGCACGACTCGTCGCGTCCCAGCACGGTCGACCCCGCGCGCAGGGGGAACTCGGTCCCCTCCTGAGGGCCGCTGAGCACCCGCAGGGTCGCGACGACGGGAACGTCTCCCAGCTCAGGCGAGGCGTAGTGGAGGCCGGCGTCGGCCAGGGCGACCGTCGCGCCGCTGCCGATCCAGGCCTCGCCGACCGGGGCGTCCGGCGGGAGCACGAGAGGGTCCGCCTGGCCGGGAAGCTGCGCGCGGAGCGTCAGCGCCCCGGGCGCCGCGACCGGCCCCGTGCGGCGCGGGTCGATGCGCGCGACCGTCGCGGCGACCTCCGAGATGCTGGCGGCGGCGTCCGCGGTGACCACGATGTCGTCGCTGCTGCCGGACGGGCGGGCGAGGGTCAGTTTCAGTCGCACTTCAGCACCATACCGACTCCTTCACATGGAGTGGATGGGGACCGCTCCCCATCGCTTCCCCGCTGGTCCACCGGTACGTTGCTGTAGGCAGGATGGCCCAGGCATGGGGCCGTCGTGGACCGACAGGGGAGGAACAGTGTCCGATCTCGTACTCAAGCTGGACGAACTGGTGCAGCTGCGCGACGACCTCGACGCCGTCGTGCGCGAGTTCCAGAACGCCGACGACTTCAGCGATTCCGTCGCCGCGGCGACCGGGCACGACGATCTGCAGGGCCACGTCCGCGACTTCGCCCACAAGTGGAACGAGAAGCGCAAGGAGATGACCGAGAACGTGAAGAACGTGCAGCAGGTCATCGCGGCGGTGGCCGACAACTTCATCAAGGTCGACGGCGACCTCGCCAAAGCGCTCGACACGAAGAAGAACTGAGGGACGAGATGAGCGACAAGGAGTTCCAGCCCCTCACCGGCGATCCGGACGTCCTCGAGGCGAAGGCCCGGCACTACCAGGCCATCGGCGAGGCCATCCAGCGCTCGGTCAAGGAGCTGAACAAGATTCACGACGTCGACGGCTACAAGTCGCAGGCCGTCTCCAAGCTGCAGGAGATGTCGAAGGACACGGCGGACGACATCAACAAGGCCAAGGACCGCTACTCGAAGACGGCCGCCGCGCTGATCGCCTACGCTGCCGAGCTGCGCGAGGCACAGGACGACGCCGACAAGGCCATCGCCCTGATCGACCAGAAGCAGAGTGCGGCCGACGCCGCGCACACGGCCGCATCCACAGCGCACACGGACGCTCAGAGCGCCAAGCCAGAAGACGCCTCCACGGCGAACAAGGCCGCGTCGAAGGCCGATGACGCGGCCCGGGATGCCAACGCCGCACTGCACGCGGCGCACCAGGCCTGGTTCGACGCCCGCGACAAGAAGAACCGCGCCGCCGACAAGGCCGTCGACGCGATCGTGGATGTGGTCGACCACCACAATAACGGGCTCAAGAACCCGGGCTTCTGGGACAAGGTGATGGATGTGATCAGCACCATCGGCGACATCGCCGGCGTGCTCGCCATCTTCTTCGCCTGGGTACCCATCCTCGGCCAGGTCCTGGTCGTCATCGCGCTCGTCGCCTCCATCATCAAGCTCGTGGATGCCGTGGTGAAGTTCGCGAACGGCGAGGGCAGCTTCCTCGACGTGCTGGGCGCTGCGGTGACCGTTGTCCTCAGCGTGTTCGGTGGCCGGATCTTCGCCTTCCTCGGCAAGGCCGCCCGGATCAAGGCGCTCGCCCGCGTGCCTAAGGCCGTCGGCGGTGTCCGCACCAGCCCCAACGCCATGCTGAAGATGCAGATCGGCAAGCGCCTGATGAAGTCGGCCACCAAGAAGCTGTTCGAGAACCCGTCGAAGGATCTCAACGTCTGGAAGGCGGCCGGCGACTCCGCCGCCGCACAGCGGGAGGCCTACAAAGCGCTGGTCACGAACGGCGCGGACAAGGCCAAGGCCATGCGCGCGCTCCTCGGCATCGATCAGAACGTCGTCCGCGCCGTCTCCCACGACGTCGGCGCACGCGAGTTCAACCCGCTCACCGCGGTCGCTGCCTACCACCAGGGTTCGGCGCTCATCAACAAGGGCATCGACCTCGTGAACGTGCCGGGTAAGGTCGACTCGATCGTGAACAAGCTGGACGGCGGACGCAACCACACCGACCTGCCGCAGGTGCCGAACATCGACCTGCAGAAGTTCGCGATCGGCGCCGGCGACAAGTACGTGCCGACGTACAAGAGCCACAACGGCTGAGGGGGATACGCATGACGTTGCGACCGCAGGACATCGTCGACTTCTCCTTCGACGCTCCAGAGGGCTGGTACGACGTCGAGCTGCTGGGGGAGCAGGGCAGCGACGACTGGCCGGAGCGCCTCGCGGCCTCGGGCGGCGCCGGGCCGCTCGCGGGTGAGCTCGCCGAACGGTTGCGGGCGCTGCAGCAGCTGCTGCACGCGGAGGATCCGACGGGCGCGACGCGTGCCCGCGCCTACATCCCGGTTCCGTCGACCGGCGTGCTGAACGCGTTCCAGACCTTCGAGCTGCTGCAGCTGGAGGTGGATGACACCCCCGAGAGCTACCTCGCCGCCACCGACGCCGAAGGCGCCCACCGCGAGCCCGGCTACGAGATCCTCGGCTACCGCTCCTGGCGCACGGCGCACGCCACCGGTGAGCTGGTCGGGTTCACGCACCTGACCGCGATCGCCGACGCCGACGCCGGGGATGCGCTCCTCGAGCAGCGCGTCGTCTTCGCCATCTTCCCGGTCGGCGCGGCTCAGGCCTTCCACATGGTGTTCCGGTCGGCGTTCGTCGGCGGCTTCGCCGACATGGTCGCGGAGACGCAGGAGATCGCCGACTCGCTGCGCGTCACGCTGGGGGAGTACGCATGAGCGAGACGCGCCTGACGTCGCTGGATGACGAGCTCACCATCGTCTTCCCCGGCACCTGGGTCATGGTCCCGCTGCACGACGACGAGGCGGCAGCCCGCCGCATCCAGCGCCTCGTCACGGAGCGTGTCGGCCGGGCGGACCGGCTGGCCCGCGTACGCCGCACGGCGAAGACCGAGCTTGAGCGCCTGGTGGCGATGGCGAACGACAGCACGGCCTTCGCGCTCGCTCTGTCGCTGGAGATCCTCCCGGGCGTGCCCTTCCCTGCCTCCCTCGTGCTCTCGCGCGAGGAGTGGCCGACCGCGCCGGAGGAGGATGCCGACCTGGCGGTGCACCTGGCGCGCAGCTTCCCCGACGACGACGCGCTGGACCTCTCGATCGGCCCGGCCCGACGTCGTTCGCAGGTCCGTCAGACCACCTACGACGAGGAGTCGTCGCCGGAGCTGGTGGCCGACTACCGCTTCCCCGCTCCGGGAGGCGAGCGCCTCATCCATGCGCGCGTGAACGCCCCGATGGCGACCGCTCCGGACCTCTACCTGGAGCTGTTCGACGCGATGATCGACTCGATCAGCTTCCGCGCACCGCTTCCGGAACCGGCCGCCGGCCGCTGACGCGCGCCCGGAACGCCCGCACCACGAGCGTTACCGAGACCGCGACGAGCGCGACGGTGATGATCCACCAGACGATGGCGCCGACCGTTCCCACCGGCCAGAACAGCCAGCCGGCGACCAGGAACGACGCGAGCCCGTACGGGATTCCGGCGAGCAGCACGCCGCGGCCGGGCCGCCAGCCGAGCAGCATCAGCTCGGTCCAGAACCGCGTCCACGGCGTCAGGCGCACCGGCAGGAGGGAGAGGGCCGTCGGCCCGAGCGTCGGTGGTCCGATCACCGAGCGCGACCATCCCGTGCTGGAGAGACGCTCACCGGCGTACGAGGGGAGCAGGCTCCGCACGACGTAGGTCCACGAGAGCACCGCCAGCGGTATGGATGCGAGGGGGAGGGCGACGAAGGCGTACCCCAGCAGCGGAACCAGCACGACGACCGCGAACAGCAGGAACAGCACGGTGACCACCACGTCGTCCCCGGTGACGAAGTCGCGCGAGCTGAACTCGGGGTTGGTGCTCCACAGCGCGAACGGCAGGGCCGCAGGCAGCAGCAGGGTGATGAGCCCGAGCGCCGTCCATACGACGGCGATCAGCAGGTATCCCACCGGCCGGAGGACCCGCTCGGCGCCAGACGGCGGTGTCGCAGCCCGGTCCGAGCGTGGCAGCCGCGTGCGTGCGGCGGCGGAGTTCCGGTTCGGCTTCATCGGGCTGTACGACGGCATGGCTGCCAGGCTATCCCGCTGGCCCTGCGCCGGTGAACCCGGCGGCATGGGGAGTGCTCCCCATTCCATCCCCTCCTCTCGCCTGGTTAGGTAGACGTAGCTGGTCGGCCCCGGGGGTACGGCCTCTTTCGAACCGAAGGGATAAGGACCGTCATGGCCAACATGAACGTCACGTACGGCGAGATGACCGATGCCGCCAACCGCCTCACCGCGGGCAAGGACGACATCACCGCGAAGCTCCACGAGCTCCAGAACCTGGTGAACGGGCTCGTCAACGGCGGCTTCGTCACCGATCAGGCGTCCGGCGCCTTCCACTCCTCCTACGAGCAGTTCACCAAGGGCACCACGGACGCGGTGAACGGACTCGACGGGATGTCGCAGTTCCTCACCAAGGCGGCCGACGCCCTGCAGAACGTCGACAGCGAGCTCGCCAAGGGCATCGGCGGCTGAGCCGAGCGCACACCGTACGACGAGCGCGGGTACCCGAACGGGTGCCCGCGCTCTTCTGCGTCCCGGCTCTTTCGCCCTCCGCGGACATGGGCCTCCGGCGGCCTCGCTCATTTGACCGGCCGACACCCGGACGATAGTATTTACCGGGTGTGCGCTCTGTCGCGCGCTTGCTTCGTGCCCGTTTCCCGGGCCAGGAGCGAGTGGGCTGGCACGTACTCATCCGATGGGCAGGGAGACCGCACGGAATCCCCGCCCCCACGGCATATCGGCTGGCAGACAACGCCTGTCGGCCGATCCCCCCCGGAAACGAGAAGCCCGCGAAGCGGGTTGGTCGTTCATGGGGAAAAGGCAACAACTGTCACCGTGCAGTCCATAAAAGGAGAAGTTCAGTGCCAACCATTCAGCAGTTGGTCCGCAAGGGACGGACGCCGAAGGTCACCAAGACCAAGGCTCCCGCCCTGAAGGCCAACCCCCAGCAGCGCGGCGTGTGCACCCGTGTCTACACCACCACCCCCAAGAAGCCGAACTCCGCGCTCCGCAAGGTCGCCCGTGTGAAGCTGTCGAACGGGACCGAGGTCACCGCTTACATCCCCGGTGAGGGCCACAACCTGCAGGAGCACTCGATGGTGCTCGTCCGCGGCGGTCGTGTGAAGGACCTCCCCGGCGTCCGCTACAAGATCGTTCGCGGCGCCCTGGACACCCAGGCCGTCAAGAACCGCAAGCAGGCTCGCAGCCGTTACGGCGCGAAGATGGAGAAGAAGTAATGCCTCGCAAGGGTCCCGCTCCCAAGCGCCCCGTCGTCGCCGACCCGGTGTACGGCGCGCCGGTGGTCAGCCAGCTCGTCAACAAGATCCTCCTCGACGGCAAGAAGGGCCTCGCCGAGCGCATCGTCTATGACGCGCTCGAGGGCGTCGGCACCAAGTCCGGTCAGGACGCGGTCGTCGTGCTCAAGAAGGCTCTCGACAACGTTCGTCCGACCCTCGAGGTCCGCAGCCGCCGCGTCGGTGGCTCGACCTACCAGGTGCCGGTCGAGGTCAAGCCGCACCGCGCGAACACGCTCGCGCTCCGCTGGCTCACCAGCTACGCCAAGGGTCGTCGCGAGAAGACGATGACCGAGCGTCTCACCAACGAGATCCTCGACGCCTCCAACGGCCTCGGTGCCGCTGTCAAGCGCCGCGAGGACACGCACAAGATGGCCGAGTCGAACAAGGCCTTCGCCCACTACCGCTGGTAACCCAGCCGGTAGGAACACTGTGGTCCGTCCGGGCGTTGCACTTCTCAGAGGTGCCGCGCCCGGACGGCACACCTTCCACTTTCTATTTTTCGGAGGAACCCTGTGGCACAGGACGTGCTCACTGACCTGAACAAGGTCCGCAACATCGGCATCATGGCCCACATCGATGCCGGCAAGACCACCACGACCGAGCGCATCCTGTTCTACACGGGCGTCAACCACAAGATCGGCGAGACGCACGACGGCGCCTCGACCACCGACTGGATGGAGCAGGAGAAGGAGCGCGGCATCACCATCACGTCCGCGGCCGTCACCTGTTTCTGGAACAAGAACCAGATCAACATCATCGACACGCCCGGTCACGTCGACTTCACCGTCGAGGTGGAGCGTTCGCTCCGCGTCCTCGACGGCGCCGTCGCCGTGTTCGACGCGAAGGAGGGCGTTGAGCCCCAGTCGGAGACCGTGTGGCGTCAGGCCGACAAGTACGTCGTCCCGCGCATCTGCTTCGTCAACAAGATGGACAAGCTCGGCGCCGACTTCTACTTCACGGTCGACACCATCGTGTCCCGCCTCGGCGCCAAGCCGCTGGTGATGCAGCTCCCGATCGGTTCCGAGTCCGACTTCGTCGGCGTCGTCGACCTGGTCGAGATGCGCGCGCTGGTCTGGCCGGGCGACTCCAAGGGTGATGTCACCATGGGCGCCAAGTACGAGGTCCAGGAGATCCCGGCCGACCTTCAGGAGAAGGCCGCGGACTACCGCAACCGTCTGCTCGAGACCGTCGCCGAGACCGACGACGCGCTCCTCGAGAAGTTCTTCGCGGGCGAAGAGATCACGATCCCCGAGATCAAGGCAGCTATTCGCAAGCTGACCGTGAACAACGAGATCTACCCGGTCCTCTGCGGTTCCGCGTTCAAGAACCGCGGTGTCCAGCCGATGCTCGACGCCGTGATCGACTACCTCCCGTCGCCGCTCGACGTGCCCGCCATCGAGGCGCACAACCCGCGCGACGAGGAGCAGGTCATCCTGCGTCACGCCGACGCCACCGAGCCGTTCTCGGCGCTGGCCTTCAAGGTCGCCGTCCACCCGTTCTTCGGTCGCCTCACCTACGTGCGCGTCTACTCGGGCCGTCTCGACTCCGGTGCCCAGGTCATCAACTCGACCAAGGGCAAGAAGGAGCGCATCGGCAAGATCTTCCAGATGCACGCCAACAAGGAGATCCCCGTCGACTCCGTCACCGCGGGCAACATCTACGCGGTGATCGGCCTCAAGGACACCACCACCGGTGACACCCTGAGCGACCCGGACAACCAGGTCGTGCTCGAGTCGATGACCTTCCCGGAGCCCGTGATCGAGGTCGCCATCGAGCCGAAGACCAAGGCCGACCAGGAGAAGCTGGGCACCGCGATCCAGAAGCTGGCCGAAGAGGACCCGACGTTCCGCACCGAGCAGAACCAGGAGACCGGCCAGACCGTCATCAAGGGCATGGGCGAGCTCCACCTCGACATCCTCGTCGACCGCATGAAGCGCGAGTTCAACGTCGAGGCGAACGTCGGCAAGCCCCAGGTGGCCTACCGCGAGACGATCCGCCGCACGGTCGAGAAGTACGACTACACCCACAAGAAGCAGACCGGTGGATCCGGTCAGTTCGCAAAGGTGCAGATCAGCCTGGAGCCGATCGAGGTCACCCCGGAGACCTCGTACGAGTTCGTGAACGCCGTCTCCGGCGGTCGCGTGCCGCGCGAGTACATCCCCTCGGTGGACGCGGGCATCCAGGACGCGATGCAGGTCGGCGTCCTCGCCGGCTTCCCGACGGTGGGCGTCAAGGCGACGCTCCTCGATGGTGCAGCGCACGACGTCGACTCCTCGGAGATGGCGTTCAAGATCGCCGGCTCGATGGCCTACAAGGAGGCTGCTCGTAAGGCGAACCCGGTGCTCCTCGAGCCGCTCATGGCGGTCGAGGTGCGTACGCCGGAGGAGTACATGGGCGATGTCATCGGCGACCTGAACTCCCGTCGTGGACAGATCCAGTCCATGGAGGACGCGAGTGGCGTCAAGGTCGTTCGCGCGAACGTCCCGCTGTCGGAGATGTTCGGCTACATCGGAGACCTGCGGTCCAAGACCTCGGGCCGCGCGGTGTACTCGATGCAGTTCGACAGCTACGCGGAGGTCCCGAAGGCTGTGGCCGACGAGATCGTCCAGAAGAGCAAGGGCGAGTGACCTCGGTCACTCACCCCAGGCAACATCCCGTAACATAAGAAACCAATCCGCAGATCCCACCGGTCGAAATCCATCGACCGGGGGATGTGCACGAGAGTCCTGAGGAGGACCCACAGTGGCTAAGGCCAAGTTCGAGCGGACTAAGCCGCACGTCAACATCGGAACCATCGGTCACGTCGACCACGGCAAGACCACGCTCACCGCGGCGATCTCCAAGGTGCTTGCTGACAAGTACCCCTCGGCGACCAACGTGCAGCGCGACTTCGCGTCGATCGACTCGGCTCCGGAAGAGCGTCAGCGCGGTATCACGATCAACATCTCCCACGTGGAGTACGAGACGCCGAAGCGCCACTACGCGCACGTTGACGCCCCGGGTCACGCCGACTACATCAAGAACATGATCACCGGTGCGGCTCAGATGGACGGCGCGATCCTCGTGGTCGCCGCCACCGACGGCCCGATGGCTCAGACCCGTGAGCACGTTCTGCTCGCCAAGCAGGTCGGCGTGCCGTACCTGCTCGTGGCGCTGAACAAGTCCGACATGGTCGACGACGAGGAGATCCTGGAGCTCGTCGAGCTCGAGGTCCGCGAGCTGCTCTCCAGCCAGGACTTCGACGGCGACAACGCCCCGGTCATCCGCGTCTCGGGCCTCAAGGCTCTCGAGGGCGACGAGAAGTGGACCCAGTCCATCCTCGACCTCATGGAGGCCGTGGACGACTCCATCCCGGACCCGGTTCGCGACAAGGACAAGCCGTTCCTGATGCCGATCGAGGACGTCTTCACGATCACTGGTCGTGGCACCGTCGTCACCGGTCGCGCCGAGCGCGGAACCCTCGCCATCAACTCCGAGGTCGAGATCGTCGGCATCCGCCCGACGCAGAAGACCACGGTCACCGGTATCGAGATGTTCCACAAGCAGCTCGATGAGGCCTGGGCCGGCGAGAACTGTGGTCTGCTCCTCCGTGGCACCAAGCGCGAGGACGTGGAGCGCGGCCAGGTCGTGGCGAAGCCGGGTTCTGTGACCCCTCACACCAACTTCGAGGGCACCGCCTACATCCTGTCCAAGGATGAGGGTGGCCGTCACAACCCCTTCTACACGAACTACCGCCCGCAGTTCTACTTCCGTACCACCGACGTCACCGGCGTCATCTCGCTGCCCGAGGGCACCGAGATGGTCATGCCCGGCGACACCACCGACATGTCGGTCGAGCTGATCCAGCCGATCGCCATGGAGGAGGGCCTCGGCTTCGCCATCCGTGAGGGTGGCCGCACCGTTGGCGCCGGTACGGTGACCAAGATCAACAAGTAAGTCCTTCGCGACTCACTCGCAAGAGGGTCGGGCCTTCGGGCCCGGCCCTCTTTCGCGTTCCTGGCAGTCCTCTCCAGGGGGTTTACGTACCGAGCAGGGCGTCGCAGAATTGACGCACCGTTTCATCCGGACGGTTCCGTCGATGAGAGGAGCGCCTATGGATTCCCACAGCCTCGCAAACCAGCCCACGCCGCTGACAGATTCTCGTAACGGAAGTTCGGGGGCCGCCTAGCGGTCGTGGAACATTCAGCTGAGTGGCGGCGCGAGGCGCCACTCGAGCGGGGCCGGCAACGCCGGCCCCGCTCTCTTGTGTCAGCCCCTCTGCCGAGTGGTGACATCTCGTCACGAGTCGCCTGGAAAAAGAGCAAAGACTCACCACTCGCCGGATGCTCGGGATGGCGCGACACGCGGGCGCGACACGCCCGGGTTGCAGCATTGGCCGCGATCTGGCAAACTTGTCTAGTTCAACATTTCGGAACGTGTGCGCCTGTGCGCTCGCGAACCGGATCACTGCCAGGCAGTGCATAGCCCACCGCACGGGTCCCTAGCGAGACCGGCGGGTCGTTGGTTAGGCCGCAGGCAGCAGAACACGCTCAATTCGATCACCTCAGAAGTCAGGGGCTACCCCTGTGCCTCGAAAGGTCCGGTCGAGGAGTTGACAGAAGAATAGTGGCGTTCCCCACGCGTACGTCGCACCGCGTCCAATGCGAAGAACGGCTCTCCACGAGCCGTCTCGTACGACGCCATAACAAGAGAGAGAGTCAGACATGGCGGGACAGAAGATCCGCATTCGGCTTAAGTCGTATGACCACGAGGTCATCGACTCCTCGGCGCGCAAGATCGTCGACACGGTGACCCGTGCCGGCGCGACCGTCGTCGGCCCGGTGCCGCTTCCCACCGAGAAGAACGTGGTGGTCGTCATCCGTTCGCCCCACAAGTACAAGGACAGCCGCGAGCACTTCGAGATGCGCACGCACAAGCGGCTGATCGACATCATCGACCCGACGCCGAAGGCCGTCGACTCGCTCATGCGTCTCGACCTGCCCGCCGACGTCAACATCGAGATCAAGCTCTAAGGGGGAATGCCACTATGCCTAACTCCAACAGCGCAGCCGTGTCGGGCAAGACCTCCAAGGGCCTCCTCGGCAAGAAGCTCGGCATGACCCAGGTCTGGGATGAGAACAACAAGCTCGTCCCCGTGACCGTCATCGAGATCACGCCGAACGTCGTGACCCAGGTCCGTACCCCCGAGGCCGACGGCTACAACGCCGTCCAGATCGCCTACGGCCAGATCGACCCGCGCAAGGTCAACAAGCCGTCCGCCGGCCACTTCGACAAGGCCGGCGTCACGCCGCGCCGTCACCTCACCGAGGTCCGCACCTCCGACGCCGCCGAGTACGCGGCCGGTCAGGAGCTCACCGTCGACGCCACCTTCGAAATCGGCCAGCGGGTCGACGTCGTCGGTACGTCGAAGGGTAAGGGCTTCGCCGGTGTGATGAAGCGCCACAACTTCCAGGGCGTCTCCGCTTCGCACGGTGCGCACCGCAACCACCGCAAGCCGGGTTCCATCGGCGCCTCCTCGACCCCGAGCCGTGTCTTCAAGGGCATGCGCATGGCCGGTCGTATGGGTGGCGAGCGCGTCACGGTCCTGAACCTCACCGTTCAGGGCATCGACGCCGAGAAGGGCCTGCTGCTGGTCAAGGGAGCCGTTCCCGGCGCCCGTGGCCGCATCGTTTTCGTCCGCAACGCAGTGAAGGGGGCCTAAGTAGATGGCTACCTCGATTGACGTCGTCGACCTCAAGGGCAAGAAGGCCGGCTCCATCGAGCTTCCCGAGGCCCTGTTCGACGTTCAGACCAACATCCCGCTGATCCACCAGGTCGTGACCGCCCAGCTCGCCGCAGCGCGCCAGGGCACCCACAAGACCAAGGGTCGTGGCGAGGTCTCCGGCGCCGGCCGCAAGCCGTTCAAGCAGAAGGGCACCGGTCGCGCTCGTCAGGGCTCGATCCGCGCTCCTCAGATGACCGGTGGTGGCATCGTGCACGGCCCGACGCCCCGCAGCTACGCCCAGCGGACCCCGAAGAAGATGATCGCCGCTGCTCTGCTCGGTGCTCTCTCGGACCGCGCCCGTGGCGCTCGCATCCACGCCGTCCAGGCCTTCACCACTGGTGACGCGCCCTCGACCAAGGCCGTCGTCGACCTGCTGAGCGGCATCGCGACCTCGAAGCACGTCCTCGTCGTGATCGAGCGCGATGACGAGCTGGCCTTCAAGAGCGTCCGTAACGTCCCCACCGTGCACGTCCTGACCCAGGACCAGCTGAACGCGTACGACGTCCTGGTGAGCGACGACATCGTCTTCTCGCAGGCCGCCCTCGAGGCGTTCATCGCAAGCAAGAACAAGGAAGAGGTGAACGCGTAATGGCCGCCGTCAACAAGGACCCGCGCGACGTCATCATCGCCCCGGTCGTCTCCGAGAAGAGCTACGGCCTGATCGACGAGGGCAAGTACACCTTCCTCGTCGACACGCGTTCGAACAAGACCGAGATCAAGCTCGCCATCGAGTCGATCTTCAAGGTCGAGGTCGCGTCGGTGAACACCCTGAACCGTCAGGGCAAGACCCGTCGCACCAAGTTCGGTCAGGGCAAGCGCAAGGACACCAAGCGTGCGATCGTGACGCTGAAGTCCGGTTCCATCGACATCTTCACGGCCGTCGGCTGAGCGAAGGACTAGAGGAAGACAGACATGGCTATTCGTAATTACAAGCCCACGACCCCCGGTCGTCGCGGCTCCTCGGTCGCAGACTTCGCCGAGATCACCCGCTCGACGCCGGAGAAGTCCCTTCTCCGTCCGCTGTCGAAGACCGGTGGCCGCAACAACCAGGGCCGCATCACGACCCGTCACATCGGTGGTGGCCACAAGCGCCAGTACCGCGTGATCGACTTCCGTCGCAACGACAAGGACGGCGTCAACGCCAAGGTCGCCCACATCGAGTACGACCCCAACCGCACGGCGCGCATCGCGCTGCTGCACTTCGTGGACGGCACCAAGCGCTACATCCTGGCGCCCGCCGGCCTGAAGCAGGGCGACGTCGTCGAGTCGGGCGCCGGTTCGGACATCAAGCCGGGCAACAACCTGCCGCTGCGCAACATCCCGACCGGTACCGTCGTGCACGCGATCGAGCTGAAGCCGGGCGGCGGCGCGAAGATCGCCCGATCGGCCGGATCCTCGGTCCGCCTCGTCGCGAAGGACGGCCCCTACGCCCAGCTGCGCCTCCCCTCGGGCGAGGTCCGCAACGTCGACGCGCGCTGCCGCGCGACCGTCGGCGAGGTCGGCAACGCCGAGCAGTCGAACATCAACTGGGGCAAGGCCGGCCGTATGCGCTGGAAGGGCGTCCGCCCGACCGTCCGCGGTGTCGCCATGAACCCGATCGACCACCCGCACGGTGGTGGTGAGGGCAAGACCTCCGGTGGTCGCCACCCGGTCAGCCCGTGGGGTCAGAAGGAAGGCCGCACGCGCCACCCCAACAAGGAAAGCGACAAGCTCATCGTCCGCCGTCGTAACGCCGGCAAGAAGCGTAAGTAGGAGTTCGAGAAGATGCCACGCAGTCTCAAGAAGGGCCCCTTCGTCGACGAGCACCTGTTTCGCAAGGTGGTCGCCGCGAACGAGGCCAACAGCAAGAACGTGATCAAGACCTGGTCGCGCCGCTCGATGATCGTCCCGGCCATGCTGGGTCACACCATCGCGGTGCACGACGGTCGCAAGCACATCCCGGTGTTCGTCACCGAGACCATGGTCGGTCACAAGCTCGGCGAGTTCGCGCCGACCCGCACCTTCCGTGGACACGTGAAGGACGACAAGAAGGGTCGCCGCCGCTGACCGCGGTGGCGTAAGGAGGAGAGAAATGGTGGAGTCGATCGCCCGAGTGCGACACATCCGCGTTACCCCCATGAAGGCCCGCCGCGTCGTCAACATGATCCGCGGCAAGCAAGCTCAGGAGGCCCTGGCCATCCTGAAGTTCGCCCCCCAGAGTGCGAGCGAGCCGGTATACAAGCTCGTCGCCTCGGCCATCGCCAACGCGCGAGTCAAGGCCGACCAGAGCAACACCTACCTGGACGAGCAGGACCTGTACGTGAGCCGCGCCTTCGTGGATGAGGGGACCACCCTCAAGCGGTTCCAGCCGCGTGCACAGGGTCGGGCCTTCCGCATCAACAAGCGCACCAGCCACATCACCGTCGTCCTGACGACGCCGGATGAGGCCGAGGCCGCCCCCGTCAGCAAGAAGGCGAGCAAGTAATGGGTCAGAAAGTCAATCCGTACGGCTTCCGTCTGGGCATCACCACCGACCATGTGTCGCGGTGGTTCTCGGACAGCACCAAGCCGGGTCAGCGTTACAGCGACTACCTCGCTGAGGACGTCAAGATCCGCACGCTGCTGAAGACGTCGCTCGACCGCGCGGGCGTGTCCCGTATCGAGATCGAGCGCACCCGTGACCGCGTCCGCGTCGACATCCACACCGCCCGCCCGGGCATCGTGATCGGTCGTCGTGGCGCCGAGGCCGAGCGCATCCGCGCCGACCTCGAGAAGCTCTCGGGCAAGCAGATCCAGCTGAACATCCTCGAGGTGAAGAACCCCGAGGCCGACGCCCAGCTCGTCGCTCAGGGCATCGCCGAGCAGCTCGCCGCCCGCGTGGCCTTCCGCCGCGCGATGCGCAAGGGTCTGCAGGGCGCGCAGCGCGCCGGCGCCAAGGGTGTCCGCATCCAGGTGTCCGGCCGTCTCGGCGGCGCCGAGATGAGCCGCTCCGAGTTCTACCGCGAGGGTCGTGTGCCGCTGCACACGCTCCGCGCCAACATCGACTACGGCTTCTACGAGGCCAAGACCACCTTCGGTCGCATCGGTGTCAAGGTGTGGATCTACAAGGGCGACATCACGAACAAGGAACTGGCTCGCGAGCAGGCTAACCAGAAGCCGTCGCGCGAGCGCAACGACCGTCCGCGTCGCGGTGGCCGGGGCAACGCCCCCGAGTCCTCGAACGCGCCGGCCGCAGCAGGAGTTGAGGCATAACCATGTTGATCCCACGCAGAGTCAAGCACCGCAAGCAGCACCACCCCGGCCGTAGCGGCCAGGCGACCGGTGGCACGAAGGTCTCCTTCGGCGAGTTCGGCATCCAGGCCCTGACGCCCGCTTACGTGACCAACCGTCAGATCGAGTCCGCTCGTATCGCCATGACGCGTCACATCAAGCGTGGCGGCAAGGTGTGGATCAACATCTACCCCGACCGTCCGCTCACGAAGAAGCCGGCCGAGACCCGAATGGGTTCCGGTAAGGGTTCGCCGGAGTGGTGGGTCGCCAACGTCAAGCCGGGTCGAGTCCTCTTCGAGGTCTCCGGCGTCTCCGAGCAGCTCGCTCGCGAGGCCATGACCCGTGCAATCCACAAGCTGCCCCTCAAGGCACGCATCATCAAGCGCGAGGAGGGCGACGCGTAATGGCGATCGGATCCAAGGAGCTTGCCTCGAGCGAGCTCGACACTTTCGAAGACGAGCGACTCGTCGACGAGCTGAAGAAGGCCAAGGAAGAGCTGTTCAACCTGCGCTTCCAGTCGGCCACCGGTCAGCTCGAGAGCCACGGCCGCCTGCGCGCCGTGAAGCGCGACATCGCCCGTATCTACACCGTGATCCGTGAGCGCGAGCTCGGGATCCGGGCGACCCCGGTTGTGACCGAGGCCGCGCCGAAGGCTGAGAAGAAGGCCCGCGCCAAGAAGGCTGCCCCGGCAGCCGAGGCCGAGGCCGACACCACGAATGAGGAGGCCAAGTAATGGCTGAGACCACCAAGGCCGCGGCCGCGGAGTCGGCGGCCGACGAGGCCCTCGTCCGCGGGTACCGCAAGGCCCGTCGCGGTTACGTCGTCAGCGACAAGATGGATAAGACCATCGTCGTCGAGGTCGAGGACCGCGTGAAGCACCCCCTGTACGGCAAGGTCATCCGCCGCACCTCCAAGGTGAAGGCGCACGATGAGAACAACACCGCCGGCATCGGCGACCTCGTTCTCATCAACGAGACCCGTCCCCTGAGCGCCAGCAAGCGCTGGCGCCTGGTTGAGATTCTGGAGAAGGCCAAGTGATCCAGCAGGAATCCCGACTCAAGGTCGCCGACAACACCGGCGCCAAGGAGCTCCTCACGATCCGCGTGCTCGGCGGCTCCAGCCGTCGGTACGCCGGCCTCGGCGATGTCATCGTCGCCACGGTCAAGGATGCGATCCCGGGTGGGAACGTCAAGAAGGGCGACGTCGTCAAGGCGGTCGTCGTGCGTGTTCGCAAGAATACCCGCCGCCCGGACGGCTCCTACATCAAGTTCGACGAGAACGCTGCCGTCATCCTGAAGAACGACGGTGACCCCCGCGGCACTCGTATCTTCGGACCGGTCGGCCGCGAGCTCCGCGACAAGAAGTTCATGAAGATCATCTCGCTCGCACCGGAGGTGCTGTAACCCATGGCGAACATCAAGAAGGGCGACCTGGTCCAGGTCATCTCGGGCCGCTCGCAGGCCCGCGGTGGTGACCGTGGCAAGCAGGGTCGCGTGATCGAGGTTCTGGTCGAACAGAACCGCGTGATCGTCGAGGGCGTCAACTTCGTGACCAAGCACGTGCGCGTCGGCCAGACGCAGCGTGGCACGAAGACCGGCGGCATCGAGACCCACGAGGCTTCGATCCACGTCTCGAACGTGGCCCTGGTCGACCCCGAGACCAAGAAGCCGACCCGCGTCGGCTTCCGCGAAGAGAGTGTCACGAAGGACGGCGTCACCAAGACGGTCCGCGTTCGTTACGCCAAGAAGTCTGGTAAGGACCTGTAATGACCGACACTGCAACCGCTGCTGGCAAAATCCAGCCGCGCCTGAAGCAGAAGTACAAGACCGAGATCTCCCAGCAGCTCCAGGGTGACTTCGGCTTCACGAACGTGCACCAGGTGCCCGGTCTCGTGAAGATCGTCGTCAACATGGGTGTCGGCGAGGCGGCCCGCGACGGCAAGGTGATCGACGGTGCGGTCAACGACCTCACTCTGATCACCGGCCAGAAGCCGCAGGTCACCAAGGCCCGCAAGTCCATCGCGCAGTTCAAGCTGCGCGAGGGTCAGCCGATCGGCGCGCATGTCACGCTGCGCGGCGACCGGATGTGGGAGTTCCTCGACCGCCTCCTCTCGCTCGCGCTTCCGCGTATCCGCGACTTCCGCGGCCTCAGCGACAAGCAGTTCGACGGGAACGGCAACTACACGTTCGGTCTCACGGAGCAGTCGATGTTCCACGAGATCAACCAGGACCGCATCGACCGCGTCCGCGGTATGGACATCACTGTGGTGACCACCGCCAAGAACGACGACGAGGGCCGCGCGCTGCTCAAGCAGCTCGGCTTCCCGTTCCGTTCCAACGACGCGGCCAACTAGGCCCACCGCGGGCCGGCCGACCCGGCCGGCCCGCTTCCACCACAGGTCGTCAGTCGTGTAACGGCTGAACGAAACCTGGTGTATGTAAGGAAAATCGCAATGACCATGACAGATCCGGTCGCAGACATGCTGACCAGACTGCGCAACGCGAACTCGGCTCACCACGACACCGTGTCGATGCCGCACTCGAAGCTCAAGGCCCACATCGCCGACATCCTCACCAACGAGGGGTACATCGCCGGTTGGGACGTCACCGACGCACGCGTCGGCAAGACGCTGACCCTGCAGCTCAAGTTCGGACCGAACCGCGAGCGTTCCATCGCCGGTATCAAGCGCGTGTCGAAGCCCGGCCTTCGCGTCTACGCGAAGTCCACGGAGCTCCCCAAGGTGCTCGGCGGGCTCGGCGTCGCCATCCTGTCCACCTCCTCCGGTCTGCTCACGGACCGTCAGGCTGAGAAGAAGGGCGTGGGTGGGGAAGTCCTCGCCTACGTGTGGTAAGCCGCCATGTCGCGTATTGGAAGACTGCCCATCGACATCCCGACCGGGGTCGATGTGAAGATCGACGGCCAGGCCGTCACCGTGAAGGGCCCGAAGGGTGAGCTGAGCCTCACCGTCGCGAACCCGATCGAGGTCAAGCTGGAGGAGAACCAGGTTCTGGTGACCCGTCCGGACGACGAGCGCGCATCGCGTTCGCTGCACGGCCTGACCCGCACGCTCATCAACAACCAGATCATCGGCGTCACCCAGGGCTACTCCAAGGGCCTGGAGATCGTCGGTACCGGTTACCGCGTCGCCCAGAAGGGTGCGGCCATCGAGTTCGCGCTCGGCTTCTCGCACCCGGTGACCGTCGAGCCGCCGGCCGGCATCACGTTCACGGTCGAGGGCAACAACCGCGTGACCGTGGCCGGCATCGACAAGCAGGCCGTGGGCGAGGTCGCCGCGAACATCCGCAAGATCCGCAAGCCCGAGCCGTACAAGGGCAAGGGCGTGCGCTACGCCGGCGAGGTCGTTCGTCGCAAGGCCGGAAAGGCTGGTAAGTAATCATGGCTCTGGGTACCAGAGGAAAGAGCAAGGCGGCCGCTCGCGACCGCCGTCACACCCGCCTTCGCAAGAAGATCGAGGGCACCGCGGCTCGCCCGCGCCTGGTCGTGAACCGTTCGGCCCGTCACGTCTTCGTGCAGGTCGTCGACGACGCGCAGGGTCACACGCTGGCCTCCGCGTCGACCATGGAAGCGGACCTGCGCACCTTCGACGGTGACAAGACCGCCAAGGCCCGCAAGGTCGGAGAGCTCGTCGCCGAGCGCGCGAAGAGCGCCGGTATCGAGGCCGTCGTGTTCGACCGTGGAGGCAGCAAGTACGCGGGTCGCGTCGCCGCTGTCGCCGAGGGCGCTCGAGAGGGTGGACTGAACCTGTGAGCGACGAGAACAACAAGGAGCAGACCGTGGCCGATCAGGTAACGGACAGCGCGCAGCCGGTCGAGACCGCTGCGGGCACCGACAACAACACCCGGACCGAGCGCGAGCCGCGCCGTGGTGGCCGCGAGCGCAACCCCAACCGCGACCGTGGCAGCCGTGACGCCGACAAGAGCCAGTTCCTGGAGCGCGTCGTCACCATCAACCGCGTCTCGAAGGTCGTGAAGGGTGGTCGTCGCTTCAGCTTCACCGCTCTCGTGGTCGTCGGCGACGGCAACGGTCTGGTGGGCGTCGGCTACGGCAAGGCCCGCGAGGTGCCGCTGGCGATCTCGAAGGGCGTCGAGGAGGCGAAGAAGAACTTCTTCCGCGTCCCGCGCGTCGGCAACACCATCCCGCACCCCGTGCAGGGTGAGGCCGCCGCCGGTGTGGTCCTCCTGCGTCCGGCTGCTGCCGGTACCGGTGTTATCGCCGGTGGTCCGGTCCGCGCCGTGCTGGAGTGCGCCGGGATCCACGACGTCCTGAGCAAGTCGCTCGGCTCGTCGAACACGATCAACATCGTGCACGCGACCGTCGAGGCGCTGAAGCAGCTCGAGGAGCCCCGTGCCGTGGCTGCCCGCCGCGGCCTCGACTACGACCAGGTCGCCCCGGCGCGCCTGCTTCGCACCGAGGCAGCGCTGGCCGAGGCCGCCGCGACCGCTAAGGCAGGTTCCTGATGGCTGCGCGTCTGAAGATCACGCAGATCAAGTCGAAAGTGAGCGAGAAGCAGAACCAGCGCGACACGCTGCGCAGTCTGGGTCTGAAGCGCATCGGTGACGTCGTCGTCCGCGAGGACAACCCGCAGAACCGTGGGTACGTCAACACCGTCGCCCACCTGGTGAAGGTCGAGGAGATTGACTAATGGCTGAAGAGAAGGCCACCACCGAGGCCGCTGAGAAGCCGGCCGCCAAGAAGCCCGCGACCAAGGCCGCGAGCACGAAGGCCGCCGACAAGGCGACCTCTGAGAAGAGCACCACGAAGAAGGCTCCGGCCAAGAAGGCGACGGCTTCGGCCTCCGCCGACAAGGCCGCCGCCTCCTCGAAGGACGAGACCGTGGCGCCCAAGGCGTCCTCCAAGGCTTCGGCCAAGAAGGATGTCGCGGAGCCCCGCGAGCAGGTCCTCAAGGTGCACCACCTGCGCCCAGCCGCCGGATCCAAGAAGGACAAGACCCGCGTCGGACGCGGTGAAGGTTCCAAGGGTAAGACGGCCGGCCGTGGTACCAAGGGCACCAAGGCGCGCTACCAGGTCCGTCCGGGCTTCCAGGGCGGCCAGCTTCCGATGCACATGCGTGCGCCGAAGCTGCGCGGCTTCAAGAACCCGTTCCGGGTCGAGTACCAGGTCGTGAACCTGGAGAAGCTCGCCGAGCTGTACCCGTCCGGCGGTGACGTCACCGTCGCGGACCTCGTCTCCAAGGGAGCCGTTCGCAAGAACGAAAAGGTCAAGGTTCTCGGCAACGGGGACATTGCGGTTAAGCTGATCGTTGCGGTCGACAAGGTCTCCGGCTCTGCCGAGCAGAAGATCGTCGCCGCTGGTGGTTCCGTCAAGTAGCCACCCGTCGAGCAGTTCAGTCGGGTGGCCGGGAGACCGGCCACCCGACTGACTCTTACGAAAGCAGGACGCAGCATTGTTTAGCGCCGTTGGGCGGATCTTCCGCACCCCGGATCTTCGCCGGAAGATCTTCTTCACGCTGGGCATCATCGCCCTGTTCCGTCTGGGGTCTTTCATCCCCGCGCCGTTCGTCGATTTCGGCAACGTCCAAACCTGTCTGAACGCGAACCAGGACACGTCCGGCCTGTACTCGCTGGTGAACCTGTTCTCCGGCGGCGCGCTCCTCAAACTCTCGATCTTCGCGCTCGGCATCATGCCGTACATCACCGCGTCGATCATCGTGCAGCTGCTGCGCGTGGTCATCCCGCGCTTCGAGACCCTCTACAAGGAGGGCCAGGCCGGTCAGGCCAAGCTGACGCAGTACACGCGCTACCTCACGATCGCGCTGGGCGTCCTCCAGTCGACGACCCTGATCACCGTCGCCCGTAGCGGTGCGCTCTTCGGCACCACCGCTGTCTCTCAGTGCACGCAGCTCATCACGGATGACTCGTGGTACGCGATCATGCTCATGGTCATCACCATGACCGCCGGCACCGGCCTCATCATGTGGATGGGCGAGCTCGTGACCGAGCGCGGCATCGGCAACGGCATGTCGCTCCTCATCTTCACCTCCATCGCCGCGCAGTTCCCGTCCTCCCTCTGGGCCGTCGGGCAGTCGCAGGGCATCGAGATCCTGCTGGTCGTGATCGCGATCGGATTGCTCATCGTCATGGGCGTGGTCTTCGTCGAGCAGTCGCAGCGGCGCATCCCCGTGCAGTACGCCAAACGAATGGTCGGGCGCCGCACCTACGGCGGCAACAACACCTACATCCCGATCAAGGTGAACATGGCCGGCGTCGTGCCCGTCATCTTCGCGTCGTCGCTGCTGTACCTGCCTGCCCTGATCGCGCAGTTCAACCAGCCGGCCGCGGGCAAGGCCCCTGCCCCCTGGGTGACCTGGATCACGAACTACCTGACCAAGGGCGACCACCCGCTCTACATGCTGCTCTACTTCCTCCTGATCGTCGGGTTCACCTACTTCTACGTGGCGATCACCTTCAACCCGGAGGAGGTCGCAGACAACATGAAGAAGTACGGCGGCTTCATCCCCGGCATCCGCGCGGGCCGCCCGACGGCCGAGTACCTCGACTACGTGCTCACGCGGGTCACCCTGCCCGGTTCCTTCTATCTGGGCATCATCGCGCTGATACCCCTTGTCGCATTCGCGTTGATCGGCGCAAGCCAGAACTTCATGTTCGGCGGTACGTCCATCCTGATCATCGTCGGTGTCGGGCTGGAGACGGTCAAGCAGATCGACTCTCAGCTCCAGCAGCGGCATTACGAAGGGCTTCTGCGTTGAGCCGAATGCTGATCGTCGGTCCCCCCGGAGCGGGCAAGGGCACTCAGGCCTCCCGCATCACCTCCACGTACGGGATCCCCGACATCTCCACCGGCGACATCTTCCGCGCGAACATCAAGAACGAGACTCCCCTCGGCGTGCAGGTCAAGGCGATCGTCGATGCGGGGGACTATGTCCCGGACACCTTGACGAACGAGCTCGTGGCTGCCCGCCTCGACGAGGACGACGCGAAGAACGGCTTCCTGCTCGACGGCTACCCGCGCACGCTCGCCCAGGTCGACTACCTCGACCAGCTGTTGGCCGGTAAGGGACAGAAGCTGGATGCGGTCATCCAGCTGACGGCCGACCAGGACGAGATCGTCCAGCGGCTCACCAAGCGCGCGCAGGAGCAGGGCCGTGCTGACGACTCCGAAGAAGCCATCCGTCACCGCCAGCAGGTCTACCTGCGCGAGACGTCGCCGCTCATCGAGGTGTACCGCGACCGCGGACTCCTCGTCCCGGTCGATGGTCTGGGCGGGATGGACGAGGTCGCCGAGCGCATCACGTCCGCTCTGACCGAGCGCGGTATCCACCCCGTCGCCGGCGCCTCGGCCGGCGAATCCGTCGCATAGTGGTATTCAAGCGGTCCATCTACAAGACGCCCTCCCAGTTGCGCGACATGGTCGCGCCCGGGCGGGCGACGGCGGCGTCCCTCGACGCCGTCGCGGCCGCGGTGGCCCCAGGGGTCTCGACCCTCGAACTCGACGTCCTCGCCGAGCGGGCGATCGTCGAGGCGGGCGGCGCTTCGAACTTCACGCTGGAGCCCGGCTACCACCACACGATCTGCGCGTCGGTGAACGACGAGGTCGTCCACGGCATCCCCGGCCGGCGCATCCTCGAGCCGGGCGACATCCTGTCGGTCGACAGCGGGGCCATCCTGGGCGGCTGGAACGGGGATGCGGCGCGCACGTTCGTGCTGCCCGACCCCGCCCACCCCGAGCGGGTCGCCGACCGGCAGCTGCTCTCGGACGTGACCGAGCAGTCGCTGTGGCGCGGGATCGCGACGCTCGCGTCGGCCCGCTACCTCAACGAGGTCGGCGACGCGATCGAGGAGTACATTCTTTCGCGGGGCGACTTCGGCATCCTCACCGACTACATCGGACACGGCATCGGCCGCCGGATGCACGAGGAGCCACCGGTCTTCAACTACAGCGTCCGCGCCAAGGGTCCGGAGGTGCGCCCGGGGCTCGTGGTCGCCATCGAGCCGATGGTGGTCCGCGGTTCGCAGGAGACATACGTGAAGGACGACGGCTGGACCGTCGCGACCGAGGACGGCTCCGCCGCCGCCCACTGGGAGCACAGCGTCGCCGTCCACGCGGACGGCATCTGGGTCCTGACCGCGCAGGACGGCGGGGCGGAAGGCCTCGCTCCGTTCGGCGTCACGCCGGTGCCGATCCCGTGATCGGCGCGCTGACGGCGGTGTTCGCCCAGAGCGGCGGAGGATCATACACTCCGATTGGCGAAGACGCGCCCTTTCCCATAAGATAGATCCTTGGTGTCTTAGGCGCGTTTTCTCCGTGTCTTCCGCCAGTAACGCACGACCAGCAAACCACGACTTTTAGCGACAGTGAGGCTATGGCCAAAAAAGACGGTGTCATCGAGATCGAAGGATCCGTGATCGAAGCTCTCCCCAACGCGATGTTCCGCGTCGAGCTGACGAACGGTCACAAGGTTCTTGCCCATATCTCCGGCAAGATGCGCCAGCACTACATCCGCATCCTCCCCGAGGACCGCGTGATCGTAGAGCTGAGCCCCTACGATCTGACACGCGGCCGGATCGTCTACCGCTACAAGTAAGGGTCTGCTGTAAGTAACGGCCTCGCCATCGGGTTGCCCCCGGCGAGGTACGAGGACAGCGAACAAAGGTAAAGAAACACTCATGAAGGTGAACCCCTCCGTCAAGAGGATCTGCGACAAGTGCAAGGTCATCCGTCGCAACGGCCGGGTCATGGTCATCTGCGAGAACCCGCGCCACAAGCAGCGCCAGGGTTGATCGCGGAGAACGCGTAACCGAATAACAAGAAGGCAATCCCAGAACCCATCTCCCTGACAGGGAGGCGGGGGACACCCCCGGAGGAGGCCGGGGCACCGGGACTGCTGAAGACCTCCACTCAATACAGGAGAAGCCAACACATGGCACGTCTAGCAGGCGTCGACATCCCGCGCGAAAAGCGCGTGGAGGTCGCACTCACCTACATCTACGGCGTCGGGCGCACTCGTGCGCTGCAGACCTTGCGCGAGACCGGGATCTCCGGCGACATCCGCGTCAAGGACCTGACCGACGAGCAGCTCGTCGCCCTTCGCGACTTCATCGAGGGAAGCTTCAAGGTCGAGGGTGACCTCCGCCGCGAGGTCGCCGCCGACATCCGTCGCAAGGTCGAGATCGGCAGCTACGAGGGTATCCGCCACCGCAAGGGCCTCCCGGTCCGCGGCCAGCGCACCAAGACGAACGCTCGTACCCGCAAGGGTCCGAAGCGCACCGTGGCCGGCAAGAAGAAGGCGCGCTAAGGCCCGCGGGCTCACGCTCTTAGGATTCAGGAGAAGAAATGGCAGCACCCAAGTCGGCCGCTCGTAAGCCGCGTAAGAAAGAAAAGAAGAACATCGCTGTGGGCCAGGCCCACATCAAGAGCACGTTCAACAACACCATCGTCTCGATCACCGACACCACCGGTGCAGTCATCAGCTGGGCTTCGTCCGGCGGCGTCGGTTTCAAGGGCTCCCGCAAGTCGACCCCGTTCGCGGCGCAGCTCGCGGCCGAGTCGGCTGCGCGTCAGGCGCAGGAGCACGGCATGAAGAAGGTCGACGTCTTCGTCAAGGGCCCCGGATCGGGTCGTGAGACCGCGATCCGCTCGCTTCAGGCCGCCGGCCTCGAGGTGGGCTCGATCAACGACGTCACCCCGCAGGCGCACAACGGCTGCCGCCCGCCGAAGCGCCGTCGCGTCTAATTCTCTTCGCGTACGCCGCAGGCGGCGGTCCGATCCGGGCCGCCGCCTGGCGGCGTGACGAACACCCCCTCAGTAGAAGCAAGTGTCATATAGCGGACACTTAGCCGGAAGGAATCAATAGTGCTCATTGCACAGCGTCCTACGCTCACCGAAGAGAACATCTCCGAGTTCCGCTCGCGGTTCGTCATCGAGCCGCTGGAGCCGGGCTTCGGTTACACCCTCGGCAACTCCCTGCGTCGCACCCTCCTCTCCTCCATCCCCGGTGCGGCTGTCACCAGCATCCGCATCGACGGCGTGCTGCACGAGTTCAGCACCGTCCCGGGTGTCAAGGAGGATGTCACCGAGATCATCCTGAACATCAAGGGTCTGGTCGTCTCGAGCGAGCACGACGAGCCGATCACCGCGTACCTCCGCAAGACGGGTGCCGGTCAGGTCACCGCGGCCGACATCTCGGCTCCGGCCGGTGTGGAGATCCACAACCCCGAGCTCGTCATCGCGACGCTCAACGACAAGGCGAAGTTCGAGGTCGAGCTGACCATCGAGCGCGGCCGCGGCTACGTCTCGGCCCAGCAGAACCGCAACGAGTACAGCGAGGCGGGCCAGATCCCGATCGACTCGATCTACTCGCCGGTGCTCAAGGTCACCTACCGCGTCGAGGCCACCCGCGCCGGTGAGCGCACCGACTTCGACCGTCTGGTCGTCGACGTGGAGACCAAGCCCGCGATCAGCCCGCGCGACGCCATCGCTTCGGCCGGCCGCACGCTGGTCGAGCTGTTCGGCCTGGCCCGCGAGCTCAACAGCGCGGCCGAGGGCATCGAGATCGGCCCGGCGCCGGTCGACGCCGTCCTCAGCTCCGAGCTGTCGATGCCGATCGAAGACCTCGACCTGTCGGTCCGCTCGTACAACTGCCTCAAGCGCGAGGGCATCAACACCGTGAGCGAGCTCGTCTCGCTGTCGGAGACGCAGCTCATGAACATCCGCAACTTCGGTCAGAAGTCGGTGGATGAGGTCAAGGACAAGCTGACGGAGATGGGCCTGTCGCTGAAGGACTCGGTCCCCGGGTTCGACGGCGCCCACTTCTACAGCGGCTACGACGAGGACGAGTCCACCACCATCTGAGGTGCGTCTCTCCCGACCCGCCATCGAACCTTTTCAACACTGGAGATAACCGATCATGCCTAAGCCCACCAAGGGCCCCCGCCTCGGGGGCGGCCCGGCGCACGAGCGCCTCATGCTCGCCAACCTGGCCGCTGCGCTTTTCACGCACAAGAGCATCAAGACCACCGAGACGAAGGCCAAGCGCCTGCGCCCCGTTGCCGAGCGTCTGATCACGTTCGCGAAGCGCGGCGACCTGCACGCCCGCCGTCGCGTCCTCGCTGTGATCCAGGACAAGACCGTGGTTCACGAGCTCTTCACCCAGATCGCGCCGCTGGTCGCCGAGCGTGAGGGCGGCTACACCCGCATCACCAAGCTCGGTTTCCGTAAGGGCGACAACGCCTCGATGGTGCAGATCGAGCTCGTGCTCGAGCCCGTCACCCCGAAGGTGAAGTCGACGAAGTCGTCTTCTGCAGCCGCGGCTGCGCCGGTCGAGGAGGCGCCCGTCGCCGAGGAGACCAGCACCGAAGAGACCAGCACCGAGGAGACCCCGGCCGAGGAGACCAGCGCCGCGACTGCCGCTGCTGAGGCCGAGGTCGCCGAGGACGCGACCGCTGACGCCGACGCCGCCGGTGAGACCGACGCCGAGACCGAGGCGGAGAAGGCGTAACACCCTTCTTCCCCACGTCCGAAGGCCCCGCATCCGAGTGATGCGGGGCCTTCGCCGTTCCCGGGTCTTCTAAGGTGAGAAGCATGACCTCGACCGACGACGCCTCGCTGCCGCCGCTGAGCGCCCGCGTTCCGCTGTCCGACCTGCACCGCCCGGAGCATCCCCTGATCGCCGAGTGGCGGCCGGTGACGGCACAGGATGCGGCGACGGTGCACGAGGTCTACCGCGCGATCGACACGCAGGATCACCCGAACTATGTGACGACCCGCGAGGAGGTCGAGGAGGAGCTGGGGTACAGCTTCATCGACCTGGAGAAGGACACGCTGCTAGCCATCACAGCCGATGGACGCGCGGTCGCGGTCGGCATCGTGATGGAGCCACCACGGCAGGAGTCGCTGGTGCGCGAATTCATGAACGGCGGCGTGCATCCCGAGTTCCGCGGGCGGGGGATCGGGCGCGAGCTTCTCGCCTGGCAACGGAGCCGTGGCGAGCAGAAGCTCGCCGCTTCGGAGAAGACCTTGCCTGGCTGGCTCGTCGGATACGCCGACAGGCGCGCGCCGGACCGGGAGCGGCTGCTGCTCGCCGGGGGGTTCGAGGTGGCCCGCTACTTCCACACCATGGAGCGGGACCTGCGGGAGCCGATCCCCGAGGTCGTCCCGACGATGGATGTGCGGATCGTTCCGTACACCACCGAGCTCGCGGACGAGGTGCACACTGCGCGCGACGACGCGTTCCGCGACCACTGGGGCAGTCAGCCGTTGAGCGACGAGCAGTTCGCGGGGCTGGTCTCGGGCAGCTTCGTGCCCGAGCTGTCGTTCGTGGCGCTCGCCGGTGACGAGGTGGCCGGCGTGCTGCTCACGGACGTGAACGAGGATGACTGGCCGGGTCAGGGCTACACCGGCGCCTATGTCTCCACCGTCGCCGTGACGCGGCCGTTCCGCGGTCGTCGCATCGCGCCGTCGCTGCTGCGTGCGGTGCTCGAGGCGTGCGCCGCTCGGGGTTGGGACAAGGTGGCCCTGGATGTGGACGCCGAGAATCCGACCGGGGCCCTCGGGCTGTACACCGGCATGGGTTTCGTCTCGACGCAGGCGGAGACGGGCCTGGTCCGTGCCTACTGAAACGTCGCGCCGCTACCGGCTCGACATCGCGTACCAGGGCACCGACTTCACCGGCTGGGGTCGCCAGCCGGGCCTGCGCACGGTGCAGGGAACGCTGGAGGACGCCCTCGCGACCATCTTCCGGCGCGCGGGTGAGGCGCCGGCGCTCACGGTGGCCGGCCGGACGGACGCGGGGGTGCATGCCGTCGGCCAGGTCGCCCACGTCGACCTCACCCCGGAGCAGGAGGCCGTGCTGCGCAAACCGCACGGCAAGCGTCCGCCGCTCTCCGCCGAGGAGGCGCTGGGCCGCAGGCTCAACGGCATCCTGGGCCCAGTCTCCGATGTGGTGGTGCTGGCGGCATCCCTCGCGCCGGACGGTTTCGACGCCCGCTTCTCCGCGCTGTGGCGCCGCTACGAGTACCGGGTCGCGGACCGCGCCTCGCTGCGCGACCCGTTGCAACGTCACCGCACCGCGTGGGTGTCCTCCGACCTCGACGCTGACGCCATGGACATGGCCGCCCACGGGCTGCTCGGCCTGCACGACTTCGCCAGCTACTGCAAGGCGCGGGAGGGTGCGACGACCATCCGCACGCTGCAGGCCTTCGCGTGGCGGCGCGATCCCGACGGGGTCCTCGTCGCCGACCTCACCGCAGACGCCTTCTGCCACAGCATGGTCCGCGCGCTCGTCGGGGCGTGCGTCGAGGTGGGGGAGGGCAAGCTGGGCGCCGGCGACCTGGTGTCGCTGCGCGACGAGCGGCAGCGCACCAGCGCATTCAAGGTGATGCCGGCCCGTGGACTGACCCTCCTGGAGGTCGGATATCCCGAAGGCGCGGAGCTGGCGCTGCGCGCAGAGCGCACCCGGGCGCTGCGGGAGCTGTAGCCTCCCGGCTCAACGGACCAGCCCGTTCTCGTAGGCGAACGCGACCAACTGGACGCGGGAGCTGAGGCCAAGCTTGGCAAGGATGCTGCGGATGTGCGTCTTGACGGTCGCCTCCGAGATGAACGCCGTGCGGCCGATCTCCGCGTTGCCGAGACCGCGCGCCGCCAGCAGGAACACTTCCTTTTCGCGCACCGACAGGTGCTCGATCATTTCGGGACGGCGGCGGGCGAGGGTGCGGAACAGTTCGCTCGTCGCCTTGGGTGCGATCACCGAGTGGCCGTCGTGCACGGTCCTTATGGCGGCGAGAATGAAGTCGGGTGTCGCGTCCTTCAGCAGGAAGCCGTCCGCGCCCGCGCGCAGGGCAGCGGCGACCGCCTCGTCCCGCTCGAATGTGGTGAGCACGACGATGCGGGGGAGAGCAGCTGACCCATCCGCGCGGATGGCCTCCGTCGCGGCGATGCCGTCGACGTTGGGCATCCGAAGGTCCATGAGGATCACGTCCGGGGATGCCGTGCGCGCGAGTGCGACGGCCTCCGCGCCATCGGAGGCCGCCCCCGCGAACTTCAGATCCGCTTGCGACTCGATCATCATCTGAAGGCCGGCGCAGAACAGTGGCTGGTCGTCGGCCACCGCCACCCGGATCACGCGGTCACCGTCGCGCGTCCAACCGCCGGGATGTACGCGGTCACCAGGTAGCCGCCCGGCACGTCGTCGTCCGGCCCTGCGTCGAGCCACCCGCCGGCGAATCTGGCGCGTTCGCGCATCCCGATCAGCCCGCGGCCGGCGGCGCCCGCGGCCGGCGACGAGTGTGTTGAGTCCGCGGGATGCGAGGCGACAGAGATCGACATCCCGTCGTCGCGCGCGTCCAGGGCGAGCCGGGCGACCGCGCCGCGGCCGGCATGCTTCAGTGCGTTCGTGAGTGCCTCCTGGACGATCCGGTAGACGGCCAGCTGCTGGGCTGCGGTGAGGTCGTCCGGCTCGCCGAACCGCTCTACCGAGACGGACAGGCCGGCGTCCGAGAGCCGCTTCACCAGGGCGTCGAGCTCTTCGAGCCCTGGATGCGCGTCCCCGCTCGGTGCGCCGACCAGAGTCTCGATGAGCACCCGCACCTCGGTCAGGGACGACCGCGCCGTATCCGCGATGGTGGCGAGCGACGGGGCGACTGCGGAAGGCCGGCCTTCGGCGAGGAGGCGGGCGCCGTCGGCTTGGGCGAGGATGACCGAAAGTGAATGCGCCATGATGTCGTGCACATCTTGCGCGATGCGCTCGCGCTCGTCGCTGACCAGCGCCTCGACCTCGGCAAGGCGTAGTCGGCTGGTCGCCTGCTCCAGCTCGACCTCCTTCTGAAGCGACCGGGCCCAGACCCCAATGAGCGTTCCGATCAGCCACGCCACCGCGCCCGCGACGGCACAAAGGATGAAGAACAGCGCTCTGGCGGCAGCGTCACCGCGGCCGACGCCCAGCCACCACGCGAGCAGCCCAGCGGTCGAGACTCCAGCGCCCACAGCAAAGATGAAGGCGACGACGCGCATCCGGCCACGGACCGTCGCGGCGACGACCAGGGCGACGATCCCGTAGCCCAGGTAGACCAGGGGATCGTCGAAGATCCCGGCCGGGAACAAGAGCTGGCCGATGAGCACCGCCGTTCCGGCGGCCATGGCGACGATCGGACTGAGCCGGGCCAGCCCGATCGCGCACGCCAGGATGAGGAGCGCCGCCCAGAACGGGCCCTCCGAGCGGAGGTGACCGGGGACCAGCTGGTTCCTGCCCACTAGGGCGATCGCCCAGAAGACGAAGAAGGCCACCGCGATTGCCGGTTCGAGCAGCCAGCGGCTACGGAGCAGGAGGGATCTCATACCGGTTACGCTATGGTGCGTCCGAGGATCTCCGCGGGTGATCGCCTGCACTTTCAGCCCTGAGGATGAGCGCAACTCAGTCGGTTTGACCAGGGGTGCGGCTCTCGCGTACGATTGATCTTTGGTGTCCGCGCCCAACTGCGGGCGCAACATGCGAACGTGAGCCCTCCACCGGCCCGGTTCCCTTCCTTCGGAAGGAGAACCCCCACGGAGCGGGATTCACGAACACCTCCGTTCGAGACAGAAAGCAGCCACTACTGTGACGCGCACCTATTCCCCGAAGGCAGACGAGATCCAGCGCGACTGGGTCATCATCGACGCGACCGACGTCGTGCTCGGCCGTCTCGCCAGCCACACCGCGGCCCTCCTCCGCGGCAAGCACAAGCCGACCTTCGCCCCCCACATGGACATGGGTGACTTCGTCATCATCGTCAACGCCGACAAGGTCGCGCTGACCGGTCAGAAGGCGCTGCAGAAGAAGGCGTACCGCCACTCCGGCTACCCGGGCGGCCTCAAGGCCACCACGTACGCCGAGCTCCTCGAGAAGAACCCGACTCGCGCCGTCGAGAAGGCCGTCCGCGGGATGCTGCCGAAGAACTCCATCGGTCGCGCCCAGCTCCGCAAGCTGAAGGTCTACACCGGAAGCGAGCACCCGCACGCCGCCCAGCAGCCGAAGCCGTACACGCTCGGCCAGGTCGCCCAGTAATCCCGCCGGCGACGCAGACCTTCACGACTTAATAGAGACCAAAGGATTATCACCATCGTGGCGAAGATCGCAGACAGCATCGAGTCGGCCCAGGCCGACAACGTCGAGTCCTACTCGACCGAGACCCCGGCCTCCGAGGCCCCGGCGGCGCCCCGCGCCGTCCTCTCCGTTCCCGGCGCGGCCGTCGGCCGCCGCAAGGAGGCCATCGCGCGCGTGCGCCTGGTCCCGGGATCCGGCAGCATCACGGTCAACGGCCGTGAGTTCGCCGACTACTTCCCCAACAAGCTGCACCAGCAGCTGATCAACGACCCGTTCAAGGTCCTCGACCTGCTCGGCTCGTACGATGTCGTGGCCCGCATCACCGGCGGTGGCCCCTCCGGCCAGGCCGGCGCCCTGCGCCTCGCCATCGCGCGCGCCCTCAACGAGATCGACCGCGACAACAACCGCCCGACCCTGAAGAAGGCCGGCTTCCTCACCCGTGACGCCCGCGTCACCGAGCGCAAGAAGGCCGGTCTCAAGAAGGCCCGCAAGGCGTCGCAGTTCTCCAAGCGTTGACGCTGGCGAGCGTTTAGGCTTCGGTCCATGCCTCGCCTTTTCGGAACCGACGGCGTTCGCGGTCTCGCGAACGGAAGTCTCACTGCCGACCTGGCGCTCGGCCTTGCGCAGTCAGCTGCTGCTGTACTGACGCAAGGCCGAAGCGCCGAGGCGCGCCGCGCCGCAGGCAAGCGCCCGACGGCCATCGTCGCCCGCGACCCCCGGGTCTCGGGCGAGTTCCTCGCGTCCGCGGTCGCGGCCGGGCTCGCGAGCTCCGGCATCGACGTCTACGACGCCGGAGTCATCCCCACCCCAGCAGCGGCCTTCCTGATCGCCGACTTCGACGCCGACTTCGGCGTGATGGTGTCCGCGTCGCACAATCCGGCGCCCGACAACGGGATCAAGATCTTCGCCCGCGGTGGGACGAAGCTGCCCGACGTGGTCGAGGACCGCATCGAGCAGCACCTCGACCTCGAGAAGCTGACCCCGACCGGCGCGCACGTCGGTCGCATCCGCCGGTTCGCCGACGCGGAGGATCGCTACGTCCTCCACCTGCTCGCGAGCCTGCCCCACCGCCTCGACGGCATCCACGTCGTGCTCGACTGCGCTCACGGCGCCGCCGCCGGCATCTCGCCCGAGGTATTCACGGACGCGGGAGCCCGCGTCACTGTCATCGGCGACGCGCCGGACGGCATGAACATCAACGACGGCGTGGGCTCCACCCACCTCGACAACCTCTCCCGGGCTGTGCTCGCCGCCGGTGCCGACGTCGGCATCGCCCATGACGGCGATGCGGATCGCTGCCTCGCGGTCGACGCGGAGGGCAACATCGTCGACGGCGACCAGATCATGGCGATCCTCGCGGTCGGGATGAAGGAGCGCGGCAAGCTGCGCGACAACACGCTCGTCGCCACCGTGATGAGCAACCTCGGGCTGAAGCTGGCCATGCGCGACAACGGCATCCGGGTCGTCGAGACCGCCGTGGGCGACCGCTACGTGCTCGAGGAGATGAACCAGAACGACTACTCGCTCGGCGGCGAGCAGTCCGGTCACGTCATCATGCGCGAGTTCGCGACCACTGGGGACGGCATCCTCACCGGGCTGCACCTGCTGAGCGAGATGGCCCGAACGGGCAAGTCGCTGGCGCAGCTCGCCCGAGTGATGACCGTGTATCCGCAGGTCATGGTGAACGTGAAGAACGTCGACCACCACGCCGTCCACACCGACGAGGGACTCCGCACCGCCGTGAAGACGGCCGAGAGCGCACTCGGGGACAGTGGACGCGTCCTGCTGCGACCCTCGGGCACCGAGCCGCTGGTCCGCGTGATGGTGGAGGCGGCCGATCAGGAGACTGCGGAACGTCTGGCTAGCGAGCTCGCGGACGTCGTGCGGGAGCGGCTGGCCTTCTGACGCTGTGCGTCAGTGCGACTCGTGCGCCCGCCGTGCCGCGATGAAGTCGGCCACGGAGTACGCGCGCGTGCGATCCGGCAGCATCTCGGAGCCGTAGAGGCCCGCCAGCAGTTCGGCGGGGTCGACATTGAGCGCCGTCGCGATGCGCACGATCGTGTGCAGCTCCGAGTTCGCTTCGCCCCGCTCGACGCGACCGTAGTTCGTCACGTGCATGTCGGCCAGGTTGGAGATGTCCTCCTGGCTCATGCCGAGCGCGATCCGTGCGTCGCGCACGCGCTGGCCGAAGACCTGTGCGGCGCGGGAGCGTGGTGCTGGCATGCCTCATGCATACGGGATGCGCACATCCCTGGCCAGAGCTTGACGACCCCCGCCGTATGCGCCTGTGGTCTGAAAGCCCGATCCGTCGTGGACGTCAGAGCTTCCGCAGCAGCACCGAGCTGACAGCGTGGTCCGCGTCCTTGCGGAGGACGAGCTTGGCTCGCGAACGCGTAGGCCGGATGTTCTGCAGCAGGTTCGGCTCGTTGATCCGCGTCCAGATGGTGGCGGCGCGGGCGCGCGCCTCCTCCTCGGTCAGCTCTGAGTAGCGGTGGAAGTACGACTTCGGGTTCGCGAAGGCACCACGCTGCAGCTTCAGGAAGCGCTCCTCGTACCAGCGGGCGATGTCGCGGGTGCGCGCATCCACGTAGACGCTGAAATCGAAGAGATCGCTCACGGCCAGACGGTTGCCGCCTCCGGCGGGCTGCAGCACGTTGAGACCCTCGACGATGAGGACGTCGGGACGCCGCACGACGATCTCCGCGTCCGGCACGATGTCGTAGCTGAGGTGGGAGTAGAAGGGTGCGCGCACCTCCGGCGCCCCGCTCTTGATCGCCGTGACGAACCGAAGCAGCGCCTTCCGGTCGTACGACTCGGGGAAGCCCTTCCGCTCCATCAGTCCCCTCCGCTCCAGCTCCTCGTTGGGGAGGAGGAAGCCGTCCGTGGTGACCAGCTCGACGCGGGGGGTGTCATCCCACCGGGAGAGGAGCTCGCGCAGCAGACGCGCGATCGTCGACTTGCCGACGGCGACCGAGCCCGCCACACCGATGACGAAGGGGGTGCTCGCCGCGCGCTCGCCCAGGAAGTCGCTGGTGACGCGGTGCAGCTGCTTCGTGCCCCCGACGTAGAGGTTCAGGAGGCGGCTGAGCGGAAGATAGACCTGCTCCACCTCGCGCATGTCGAGCGGGTCGCCGAGCCCGCGCAGCTGGACGATCTCCGTCTCCTGCAGCGGAAGGCGGGTGTTCTCCGCCAGTTCTGCCCAGTCCGTCCGGCTCAGCTCGACGAAGGGAGTGGAGGAGTCGCCGTTCTCTGCCATAGGGCACCAAGTCTAGGGGCGCGTCGAGGTCCAGGTGCGCTCCAAGCGGGCTCCCACCCGGGCCCACGTTAGACTCGCATGCATGTGTGGAATCGTGGGGTACGTCGGTACCGACAAGAGCCTTGAGGTGCTTCTCGGCGGTCTGAAGCGCCTGGAGTACCGCGGATACGACTCCGCAGGCATCGCCGTGATCGGCCCGGACGGGGCCCTCGGCACGGCCAAGAAGGCCGGAAAGCTCTCGGTGCTGACCGAGGACCTCCAGGTGAACCCCATCCCGAACGGGCAGACCGGCATCGGTCACACCCGCTGGGCGACGCACGGCGGGCCGACCGACGTGAACGCGCACCCGCACTTGGGCGACGACGGCCGCCTCGCCGTCATCCACAACGGCATCATCGAGAACTTCTCGACCCTGAAGGACGAGCTGCTCGCCGACGGGTTCGCCTTCGAGTCCGAGACGGACACCGAGGTCGCAGCGGTGCTGCTCGGCCGCGAGTACCGCCGCACCGGCGACCTGCCGCAGGCGTTCCAGAGCGTCGTCTCGCGCCTCGAGGGCGCGTTCACGCTGCTGGCGATGCATCAGGACCAGCCGCACGTCGTCGTCGGCGCGCGCCGCAACTCACCGCTCGTCATCGGGCTGGGCGAGGGCGAGAACTTCCTCGGCTCCGACGTTGCGGCGTTCGTGGAGCACACCCGCCGTGCGATGGCGATCGGGCAGGACCAGATCGTCACCATCACGCCGGACAACGTCACGGTGACCGACTTCGCCGGCGCGCCGGTCGAGGTGGAGCCGTTCGAGGTCGCCTGGGATGCCTCCGCGGCCGAAAAGGGCGGCTGGTCGTCGTTCATGGCGAAGGAGATCGCCGAAGAGCCGGATGCGGTCGCCAACACGCTGCGCGGCCGCCTGGTCGGCGAGACGGTGCACATCCCGGAGCTCGACGCTCTCGGAGACGAGTACTTCGCGGGCATCGACCGCATCACGATCATCGCCTGCGGTACGGCGGCGTACGCCGGGATCGTCGGCAGCTACGCGATCGAGAAGTGGGCCCGCGTGCCCGTGACGGTCGAGCTCAGCCACGAGTTCCGCTACCGCGAGCCGGTGCTGACCGAGGGCACGCTCGTCATCTCGATCAGCCAGTCCGGCGAGACGATGGACACGCTGATGGCGGTCAAGTACGCCCGCGAGGGCGGCGCCAAGGCCATCTCGGTCTGCAACACGCAGGGTGCGACCATCCCGCGCGAGTCGGACGCCGCGCTGTACACGCACGCCGGACCTGAGGTCGCTGTCGCCTCGACGAAGGCGTTCGTCGCGCAGATCACCGCGCTCTACCTCTTCGGACTTCACCTCTCGCGGGTTCGCGGCACGCTCAGCACCGCCCAGCAGCGCGACGCCATCGACGAGCTGCAGGCGGTTCCGGCGAAGATCGCGACCGTGCTCGAGTCGCACGCCGAGATCGCCCAGCTGGCGCGGTGGATGTCGGACACGCGCTCCGTGCTCTTCCTCGGCCGTCACGTCGGCTACCCGATCGCGCTGGAGGGTGCGCTGAAGCTCAAGGAGCTCGCGTACATCCACGCGGAGGGCTTCGCCGCCGGTGAGCTGAAGCACGGCCCGATCGCCCTCATCGAGCCCGGTCAGCCGGTCTTCGTGGTGGTTCCGAGCCCGCGCTGGTCGGACGAGCTGCACAAGAAGGTCGTGTCGAACATCCAGGAGATCCGTGCGCGCGGCGCCCGGGTCATCGCGATCGCCGAGGCGGGCGACGCCGCGGTGCTGCCGTTCGCCGACGAGGTCATCCGCATCCCGCTGGCTGCGCCGCTCTTCGAGCCGCTGCTCGCCGTCGTGCCGCTGCAGATCTTCGCGATGGAGCTGTCCGCAGCGAAGGGTCTCGACGTCGACCAGCCGCGCAACCTGGCCAAGTCCGTCACCGTCGAGTGACGCCGTGATCGCCGGCATAGGGGTCGACGTGGTCGATCTGGCGCGCTTCGAGCGCTCGATCGCGCGCACCCCGAAGCTCCGCGAGCGGCTGTTCACGGAGGCGGAGCGCGCGCTGCCGGTGCACTCGCTCGCCGCGCGGTTCGCCGCGAAGGAGGCGCTGATCAAGGCGCTGGGCGGTTCTGAGGGCGTGCGCTGGCACGACATGGAGATCGTTCCAGACGAGGAGAGGAATCCCGGTTTCGTGCTGCACAACGTGGTCGAGGCGCAGGTGCGCGAGCGCGGTATCGACCGCATCCACGTGTCGATGACGCACGACGCGGGGGTGGCGACGGCGTTCGTGGTGACGGAGTGCGCGCCGTGAGTGCGGCGTTCCGCGAGCGGGTCGTCGACCTGGATGCGGTGAGTGCGAACGTCGCACGCCTGCGTGAGCTGCTCGGTACTCGGCACGCCATGGCGGTCGTCAAGGCGGACGCCTATGGCCACGGCGCGGTGGAGAGCGCGCGCGCCGCGCTCGCCGGTGGCGCCGACTGGCTAGGCGTCGCGGAGATCGCCGAGGGTCTGGCTCTGCGGGAGGCCGGCATCACGGCGCCGGTGCTGGCGTGGCTGCACGACCCCGACGAGGACTTCGCCCAGGCGGCCCGCGCAAATCTCGACCTCGGGCTCTCATCGCTCGCCCAGCTCGAGGCGGCCGCGGCCGCGCGCGCGAACGATCGCCCGGTGTTCGTGCAGCTGAAGGTCGAGACGGGACTCAGCCGCAACGGCATCCCGGAGTCCGAGTGGGATGCCGTCTTCACACGTGCTCGTGAGCTGGAGGCCGGCGGTCACATCGTCGTGCGCGGCGTCTTCTCGCACCTGTCCAACGCCTCGGCGGAGGACGACCGCGCCGCGGTCGCGGTGTTCGAGGGGGCACTGGAACGCGCTGCGGCCGCAGGGCTCACGCCGGAACTCCGGCACATCGCCGCAAGTGCGGCTGCCCTCTCGCTGCCGGAGGCCCGGTTCGACCTCGTGCGCCTCGGGATCGCGGTCTACGGACTGTCTCCCTTCGGCCGCGACTCCGCGGTCGAACTCGGCCTGCGCCCGGCGATGACGCTGCGAGGCCGCGTGGCGGCCGTTCGGCGCGTGCCCGCGGGCAAGGGCGTCTCGTACGACTACACGTACCGTACCGAGACGGAGTCGACGCTCGTGCTCGTGCCGCTCGGCTACGCGGAGGGCATCCCGCGGCACGCGTCCAATCGGGGGCCGGTGTCGATCGGCGGGCGCACGTTCCGGATCAGCGGCCGGGTCGCGATGGACCAGTTCGTGGTCGACGTGGGTGACCTCGACGTGCAGGTCGGCGACGAGGTGGTGCTGTTCGGCGACCCGGCGACCGGTGTGCCGGGCGCCGACGACTGGGCTGAGGCGGCGGACACGATCAACTACGAGATCGTGACGCGCCTTGGCGGCCGCCTGAAGCGCAGCTTCACCGGAGGCGGTCGATGACCGAGGCGTTGCTGCTCCCCGCAACACGTCGCGTCGCGTCGCCTGCGGACATGCACGCGCTCGGCCGGGAGCTCGCCGCTGTGCTGCGGGCGGGCGACCTGGTGGTCCTCTCCGGGCCGCTGGGCGCCGGGAAGACGACCCTCACCCGGGGCATCGGCGAGGGCCTAGACGTTCGGGGGCCCGTGACGAGCCCCACGTTCGTGCTCGCCCGGACGCATCCCAGCCTCTCCGGCGGCGCGCCCCTAGTCCACGTCGACGCCTACCGGCTGTCGAGTGCGCTGGAGCTCGACGACCTGGACATCGACTTCGCCCGCTCGGTCGTCGTGGTGGAGTGGGGCAGCGGGATGCTGGACGGCGTGGCGGAGTCGTGGCTCGAGGTCGCGATCGAACGGCCCACCGGGGCGGATGAGCGCGCGGTTGGCGGCGAGGAGGTCGCGGCCGATCTCGAGGAGACCGAGGCCCAGACCGAGGTGGACGAGACCGACGAGCCGCGCACGGTCACCCTCACCGGTTTCGGACCGCGCTGGGCCGCACCGGCGGGCTCGCAGACCGGCGATCCCGCTTAGGCTGGACGCATGCTTCTCGCCATCGACACGTCCGCGGGCACCAGCGTGGCCGTCGTGGATCGCGACCGCGGTGTCCTTTCGGAAGTGATCGAGACCGACACCATGCGGCACGCCGAAGTCATCGGCACCCTCATCGACGAGGCCCTGACCGTCGCCGGCATCGCGGTTCGTGAGCTGTCGGGCGTCGTCGCGGGGATGGGGCCGGGGCCGTTCACCGGGCTGCGCGTCGGCATTGCCGCGGCGAAGGCGTTCGCCATCGGTGCGGGCAGGCCGCTCGTCCCGGTCGTCAGCCACGACGCCGTCGCTTTCGAGCGCTACGCCTCCGGCCATGAGGGGCCCCTGCTCGTCGTCACGGACGCGCGCCGGCGCGAGCGCTACTGGACCGCCTACTCCGGCGTGGACGACATCGGACTTCCGGTGCGCCTCGATGGACCAGGACTTGCGAAGCCCGACGAACTGCCGCATCCCGAGACCCCCCGCTTCGAGGCCGAGGTCGTGCCGGCCGGACGCCTCGGGATGATCGCCGAATTCCGGTACGCGCACGGCCTCCCGATGGATCCCGACGACGCCCTCTACCTGCGCTCGCCGGATGTGACCCTCTCCACAGGTCCCAAGCGGGTGACCGCATGACCGGCGAGGCGGGGGACGAGCCCACCGCCCGCACCGCCTACGAGCTGCGTCGCGCACAGGCGGGCGATGTCCCCGCCATCATGGAGCTCGAGCACTCGATCTTCGTGAACGACGCGTGGTCCGAGCGGTCCATGCTCTCCGAGGTCACCGGCGAGCACGGTTACTACCTCGTCGCCTTCGACCCCGAGACGCCGGACCGCATCGACGCGTACGCCGGACTCCTCGCACCGCGCGGAGGGGTCGAGGGCGACATCCAGACCATCGCCGTCGCGCCGCACGCCCGGCGTCGCGGACTCGGGCGCCTCCTCATGCTCGCCTTGATCGGCGAGGCGCGGAAGCGGGGTGCGCGCGAGGTCTTCCTCGAGGTCCGCGCCGACAACCCGGGCGCGCAGACGCTGTACCGCGAGCTCGGGTTCGAGGAGATCGGCGTTCGCCCCCAGTACTACCAGCCGGATGGCGTGGATGCGGTCGTCATGCGTCTCGCCGTCCCCGCACCGGAGACCACCATCGCATGACCCGTCTCGACCCGAACCCATCCGACTTCTCGAGCGGACCTCTCGTGCTCGGGATCGAGACTTCCTGCGACGAGACCGGCATCGGCATCGTGCGCGGCACGACGCTGCTCGCCAACACGATCGCGTCGTCGATGGAGGAGCACGCGCGGTACGGCGGCGTGGTGCCGGAGGTGGCGGCGCGAGCGCATCTCGAGGCGCTCGAGCCGACGCTGCGGACGGCCGTCGCCGATGCGGGGATCGAGCTTGCCGACGTGGATGCGATCGCCGTGACCAGTGGTCCGGGGCTGTCCGGCGCGCTCATGGTCGGCGTCGGCGCGGCGAAGGCGCTCGCCGTGTCGCTGGGCAAGCCGCTCTACGCGGTGAACCACCTGGTCGGCCATGTCGGCGCTGACCTCCTCGACGCCCAGGGCGGTCCCGGGCATCCGGTCGAGCTGCCCACGGTCGCCCTGCTGGTCTCGGGAGGCCACACCTCCCTCCTTCTCGTCCGCGACCTCGTGTCGGATGTGCAGCTCCTCGGCGAGACGATCGACGACGCGGCGGGGGAGGCGTTCGACAAGGTGGCGCGGGTGCTGGGGCTGCCGTATCCGGGCGGCCCGCAGATCGACCGGGTCGCGGCGGACGGGGACCCGAAGGCCATCCGGTTCCCGCGCGGCCTGACCCGGCCGAAGGACCTCGAACAGCACCGTTACGACTTCTCGTTCTCGGGGCTGAAGACGGCGGTCGCCCGCTGGGTCGAACAGCGTCAGGACGCCGGCGAGGAGGTGCCCGTGGCGGATGTCGCCGCATCGTTCCGCGAAGCGGTCGCCGACGTGCTGCTCACAAAGGCCCTCACGGCGTGCCGCGACCACGGTGTGCCCCGGCTGCTGCTCGGCGGTGGCGTCGTCGCCAACGCCCGGGTGCGGCAGCTGGCGGTGGCGCGAGCGGCCGAGGCGGGAGTCGCCCTGCGCATTCCGGCCCTGTCGCTCTGCACGGACAATGGGGCGATGATCGCGGCGCTCGGTGCGCAGCTGATCATGGCAGGTCACGAGCCGAGCGAGTTGACCTTCTCGTCCGACTCCACCCTCCCGGTCACGGAGATTCAGGTCACCGCCTGACACGGTGCGTTGACACTCTTGCGCCTGCCCTGTCACCATGGGGATACAGCGTTCTCTCAGGATTCCTCCGACCGAGGGATTCCGGCAGAAACGCTGATCGCCAGCTTGCCTCACTGAAGGAGATGGGTCTCATGACCGATCCGAACGCCCCCACCGACCCGGTGGACCCCAACACCCAGAACGGCTCGGTTCCGCCTCCGCCTCCTCCCGCCGCTGCGCCTGCGGGTGACACGGGAGCCGTGCCGCCGCCTGCACCGGGATACGGTCAGCAGCCGCCGGCGCCCGGATACGGTCAGCAGCCGCCCGCGCCCGGATACCAGCAGCCCTATGGTCAGCAGCCGCCCGCGCCGGGATACCAGCAGCCGTACGGTCAGCAGCCGGGGCAGCAGCCGTACGGCCAGCCGGCCTACGGGCAACCCGCCCCCGGGTACGCGCAGCCCTACGGACAGCCGGCCGCCAAGTCGCCGATCCTCAGCATCCTGTCGCTCGTCGGCGGCATCGTCGGCATCGTGCTCAACCTCGCGTGGGGCATCGGCTTCCTGTTCGGCATCGCCGCGATCGTCCTCGGCTTCATCGGCCGCAACAAGGAGCCGCAGGCGCGTGGCTTCTGGCTGACGGGCATCATCCTGGGCTTCGTGAGCATCGCCATCGCGATCATCTACTGGATCATCCTCGCGGTGATCTTCGCCAGCCTCGCGAACTACTCGAACACGTACTGAGCGCTCCGCCGGCGGCCTCAGAGCCGCTCGGCGAGCAGCGCGGTGTGCCGCCCGGCCACCCTGGTGAGTATCAGGGTCGCCGGGCGGTCGCCGTTGAGCGCGAGCCGTCGACGCAGGGCCGCCGGGTCGACATCCACTCCGCGCTTCTTGATCTCCAGCGTCCCGATGCCGCGCTGCCGCAGGGCACGCTTGAGGTCCTTCTCGGCGTACGGCAGTGTCTCGAGGATGCGGAATCCCGCCGCGAACGGGGTGTCGGCCGCCGCGTCCGCGGTGATGTAGGCGATCTGGTCGGACAGCATCCTGCCGCCGATCCGTCGCGCCAGGTCGCCGATGAGGCGGGCGCGGATGACCGCGCCATCCGGCTCGTACAGGTACTCGCCGAGCGGGCCCGTCTCCTCGTCGGGGCTGTCGGCGTCGGCGGTCAGCTCGTCGGCCTGGTCGCCGCGCAGCACGAGTGCGGCACGGCGGATGCCCGGCCGGGCGAGCGCGCCGAACCAGAGGCCGAGCTCCACCACCTGGCCGTCGGCCGAGATCCACTGCGCCTCCGCGGTCGACGGAATCAGGTCGCGGTCGAAGCCCGGCCCGAGCTTCAGTCCGACCGAGCGGCCGGTCGCCAGCTCGTACGCGAATCCGAGGGACGGGGTGTAGTCGTCCGGGTCGGTGAGGCGCTCGGTCTGGGTGTGGCCGGCGGTGCGCCGGGCAGGGTCGAGGAAGACGCCGTCGATCTCGCGGAGGTCCACCTCCTCCGCGCGGCCGTGCTCCACGACGGCGGAGGGGAAGGGTGCGAGATTGAACGACGCGATCGCCGCGGTCACCTCGTCCGCCTCGACGGCGGTCACCTCCAGCTCGAGCGCCGCGAGGGCGAGCGCGTCGCCGCCGATGCCGCAGCCGAGGTCCGCAACACGGTTGATGCCGGCCGCGCGGAAGCGGCCCGCGTGCCGGGCGGCGACCGGCAGCCGCGTCGCCTGCTCCAGCCCGGCCTCTGTGAAGAGCATCTGCGAGGCGAAGTCGCCGAACTTGGCCTCCGCTTTGCGCCGGAGCTTCGACTGCGTGAGCACGGCCGCCACGAGCGCGGGGGAGTGGCCCTGCTTGCGGAGGTCACTGACGATCCGCAGCACATCCTGCTCGCTGCGATACGGGGGCAGTGAGTCGAGCAGACGCAGCCCTTCCGGACTCAGCAGGGCCACCAGCTCGGAGCGTTCCATGACCTCAACGCTACCCTGGCACTCACGTTGCGTGACTGCTAACGCACCCCCTAGACTCGGGTTAGCACTCTCAGTGCGAGGTTGCTAATTCAGTCTTAGTCGAGACACTGTTCTTCATAGGAAAGGGGTCAACGTGTCGGTCTCCATCAAGCCGCTCGAGGATCGCATCGTCATCAAGCAGGTCGAGGCTGAGCAGACCACTGCTTCTGGTCTGGTCATCCCCGACACCGCCAAGGAGAAGCCGCAGGAGGGCGAGGTCGTCGCCGTGGGCCCGGGCCGCATCGACGACAACGGCAACCGCGTCCCCCTCGACGTCGCCGTGGGTGACAAGGTCATCTACTCCAAGTACGGCGGCACCGAGGTCAAGTTCGGCGGCGAGGACTACCTCGTCCTGTCGGCCCGTGACGTGCTCGCGGTCGTCGTCCGCTGACGCAGACACTTCCTCCGACGGCCCGGATGCTCTGAGCATCCGGGCCGTCGTCGTTTTCGGCAGCGATGTCGGAAGGCGACGGTAGAGTCGGACGAGTGGCACAGCCTGACGACCTCTCCTCCCACCGCACCTCGGGGCTGGTCTACGCGATCAGCGCGTACGTCCTCTGGGGCATCCTCCCGATCTACTTCCTGGCGCTCGCGCCGGCCGGAGCGTGGGAGATCGTCGGCTGGCGCGTGGTCTTCTCGCTGGGGTTCTGCGCCGTCGCCCTCAGCGTCACCCGCAGCTGGGGCACCTTCGCCGCGCTCCTGCGTGACAAGCGCGTGCTCTTCACCATGGGTCTCGCCGGCGCACTCATCTACGTCAACTGGCAGACGTACGTGCTCGCCACGGTCAGCGGGCATGTGGTCGAGGCCGCGCTCGGCTACTTCATCAATCCCATCGTCACCGTGTTCCTCGGCGTCGTCGTGCAGCGCGAGCGCCTCCGCATCGCCCAGTGGGTGGCTGTCGGCGTCAGCATCGTCGCCGTGATCGTCCTCGCCGTCGGCTACGGGTCCGTGCCGTGGATCGCGCTCATCCTGGCGTTCTCGTTCGGCCTGTACGGCCTCATCAAGAAGCGCGTCGGCAATCGGGTGGATGCGCTCTCGGGTCTGACTCTGGAGACGATGTGGCTCACGCCGGTGGCCGTCATCCAGCTCATCGTCGTCGGTGTGACGGTCGGCCTCACCATCGGCTCGGACGGTCCGTGGCACGCCGTCCTGCTGGTCGGAGCCGGCGTCATCACCGCGGTGCCGCTGCTGTTCTTCGCCGCCGCCTCGCGCCGCCTTCCGCTGGTGTACATGGGCTTCATCCAGTACTTCGCGCCGTTCATCCAGTTCGTCGTCGGCGTCGCCATCCTGCACGAGGCCATGCCGCCGGAGCGCTGGCTGGGCTTCGCGATCGTGTGGCTGGCGCTGCTCATCCTGAGCATCGACATGATCGTCGCCGCGCGGCAGGGCAAGCGCGCCGCCGAACTCGATCTGGCGGCGGTCGACTAGGCCCTCGCCTCACGGAATAGCCGGCCAGGTTCTGCCGTTACCATTGAGCATCCACAGTCGCGCAACCTTGATAGGGGTGAAATGGACCAGGCGGATCCGTTCGGATTCATCGGTTTGACCTACGACGACGTCATGCTGCTCCCGGGGCATACCGACGTCATCCCGAGTGAAGCTGATACTTCCACTCGCCTGACCAAGCGCATCTCGATGGCGACGCCGTTGCTGTCGAGCGCGATGGACACCGTCACGGAGTCGCGCATGGCCGTCGCCATGGCGCGCCAGGGCGGCATCGGCATCATCCACCGCAACCTCTCCATCGAGGACCAGGCGTCGCACGTCGACAAGGTGAAGCGGTCCGAGTCCGGGATGATCACGAACCCCGTGACGACGACGCCCGACGCGTCGGTCGAAGAGGTCGACGCCCTCTGCGGGCAGTTCCGCGTCAGCGGCCTGCCGGTCATCGAGCCGGACGGCACCCTCGTCGGCATCATCACCAACCGCGACATGCGGTTCGTGTCGCCGTTCGAGCGGTCGACCACGAAGGTCCGCGACGTCATGACGCGGCAGCCGCTCATCACCGCCCCGGTCGGAATCGACCCGGACTCGGCGGTCGCCATCTTCGCCGAGCACAAGATCGAGAAGCTGCCCCTGGTGGATGCGGACGGCAAGCTGCGCGGCCTCATCACTGTCAAGGACTTCGACAAGAGCGAGAAGTACCCGGACGCCACGAAGGACGACGAGGGCCGGCTCCGTGTCGGCGCCGCGATCGGCTTCTTCGGCGACGCCTGGGAGCGCGCGATGACCCTCGTCGACGCAGGGGTCGACGTCATCGTCGTCGACACCGCCAACGGGGACAGCGCCGGCGTGCTCGACATCATCCGCCGGCTGAAGGCGTCGCCGCGCGCATCCCACGTGGATGTCATCGGCGGAAACGTGGCCACCCGCTCGGGCGCCCAGGCGCTCATCGACGCAGGCGCGGACGCGATCAAGGTCGGCGTCGGCCCGGGCTCGATCTGCACCACGCGCGTGGTCGCCGGTGTCGGCGTGCCCCAGGTGACGGCGGTCTACGAGGCGTCGCTGGCGGCGCGCGAGGCGAACGTCCCGCTCATTGCGGACGGCGGGCTGCAGTACTCGGGCGACATCGCGAAGGCGCTCGTCGCCGGTGCGGACAGCGTGATGCTGGGCTCCCTGCTCGCCGGAACCTCCGAGTCCCCGGGCGAGCTGGTGTTCGTCAACGGCAAGCAGTTCAAGAACTACCGCGGGATGGGGTCGCTCGGCGCCCTGCAGACGCGTGGCAAGAAGACCTCGTACTCGCGCGACCGCTACTTCCAGGCGGATGTGCCGAGCGACGAGCAGCTCATCGCCGAGGGCATCGAGGGCCAGGTGCCGTTCCGCGGCCCGCTCTCCGCTGTGGCGTACCAGCTGGTCGGGGGCCTGCGGCAGTCGATGTTCTACGTCGGCGCGCGCACCATCCCGGAGCTCAAGTCGAACGGCAAGTTCGTCCGCATCACCCCGGCCGGGCTCAAGGAGTCGCACCCGCACGACGTGCAGATGGTCGTCGAGGCGCCCAACTACCGGCGCTGACCTGCGTTAGCGGGCGGCGCAGTCGTCGCCCGCTAACCGCGCGCCAGCTCTGCGATTCGGTCGACGGCCTCCGTGAGCACCTCAGGTGAGCACGCGAGGTTGAGCCGCACGAAACCGGCGCCCTGCGGGCCGAAGTCCGTCCCGGGGTTGACCGCCACGCGTGCCTCCTCGAGGATGCGTGCGGCGGGGTCGTCGCCCCAGCCGAGCTCGCGCAGGTCGATCCAGGCGAGGTAGCTCGCAAGAGGCTCGCGGTAGCGGGCGCGCGGGAGCCGGTCGGTGAGCAGCACGGAGAGCAGGGCGCGGTTCGTCTCGATCGCCGTGAGTGCGCCATCCAGCCACTCCCGGCTGTCTCGGTAGGCCGCCTCTGTGGCGATCCGCCCGAACTGACTGGTGCGGACCTCCACTTCGATCGGCAACGCGTGGATGCGCTCCGCCTGCTCGGCCGAGCCCGTCACGAACAGCGCGCACTTGAGCCCGGCGAGGTTCCACGCCTTGCTGGCCGCGTGGGCCGCGACGCCGACCCGCCGCGCCTCGTCCGACACCGTCAGGAACGGCGTGAAGGTCGCATCCGAGTGCGTCAGCGGTGCGTGCACCTCGTCGCTGACGACGGACACTCCGTGATGCGCCGCCAGTGCCGCGACCGCTTCCAGTTCTTCTCGCGGGTGCACCAGCCCGAGCGGGTTGTGCGGGTTGCAGAGCAGGAACGCCTTGGCACCGCTCGCGAATGCCTGCTCCAGCCCGGCGAGGTCGAGAGCCCAGCCTCGGCCGTCCGTGCCGCCGTCGAGCAGCGGCACCTCTTCGACGACGCCGCCGGCCTCCTGGATGAAGTCGAAGAACGGCGGATAGACCGGAGGGGTGATGACCACGCGGTCGCCCGGCTCGATGAGCATCCGCAACGCCTCCACGATCACGACGCCCACGTCGGCGGTCGTGCGGGTCTGCGCGGGGTCGACGGACCAGCCCCACCGGTCGCGGGCGAAGTCGGCGAACGCCCGTTGCGTGCGGTCGTCGGGCCCGATGTAGCCGGTGTCGCTGCGGTCGACGGCAGCGTGCAGCGCCGCGGCGATGGGAGGCGCGAGCGGGTAGTCCATCTCGGCGACGAACAGGGGCAGCACGTCGTCGGGGTAGGCGCGCCATTTCTCGCTCGTGCGCTGGCGGAGGCGGCTGAGAGGTTCGGCTTCGACGATCACCACACCACCTTCCCACGCACCCCCGACTCGGCCCAGCGCCCCTGCGGCCTAGACTGAAGCGCGTGAGTATGGAGATCGAGATCGGCCGCGCCAAGCGTGCCCGCCGTGTGTACGCCTTCGACGACGTCGCCGTGGTTCCCAGCCGGCGAACCCGCGACCCGGAGGACGTCTCGGTCTCGTGGACCATCGACGCGTACCAGTTCGACATCCCGTTCATCGCGGCGCCGATGGATTCGGTCGTCTCGCCGTCGACCGCCATCATGATGGGCCAGCTGGGCGGCCTGGGCGTGCTCGACCTCGAGGGCCTCTGGACCCGGTACGAGGACCCGGAGCCGCTGCTGGCCGAGATCCGCAAGCTGCCGGCCGAGCGCGCAACGAGCCGGATGCAGGAGATCTACTCCGAGCCGATCAAGCCCGAGCTCGTCACGCGGCGCCTCGCCGAGATCCGCGAGGGCGGCGTCACCGTCGCCGGCGCGCTCTCGCCGCAGCGCACCCAGGAGCTCTACGAGACCGTGGTGGACGCGGGCGTCGACCTGTTCGTCATCCGCGGCACCACCGTGTCCGCCGAGCACGTCTCCAAGAACGTCGAGCCGCTGAATCTCAAGAAGTTCATCTACGAGCTGGATGTGCCGGTCATCGTCGGCGGCGCCGCCACCTACACGGCGGCCCTGCACCTGATGCGCACGGGAGCGGCCGGTGTGCTGGTCGGGTTCGGCGGGGGAGCCGCATCCACGACGCGTTCGACCCTCGGCATCCACGCCCCCATGGCGACCGCCGTCGCGGATGTCGCCGGCGCACGACGCGACTACATGGACGAGTCGGGCGGACGTTACGTGCACGTCATCGCCGACGGCGGGCTCGGCAGCTCCGGCGACATCGTCAAGGCGATCGCCTGCGGCGCCGACGCCGTCATGCTCGGCACGACGCTCGCCCGCGCGACGGACGCGCCCGGCGGCGGCTGGCACTGGGGTGCCGAGGCGCACCACTCGCAGCTTCCGCGCGGAAACCGCGTCGCTGTGGGCCAGGTGGCGCCCCTTGAAGAGATCCTCTACGGCCCGGCCCCGGTCGCCGAGGGCTCTGCGAATCTCGTGGGAGCCTTGCGCCGCAGCATGGCCACGACGGGATACTCGGACTTGAAGGAGTTCCAGCGCGTCGAGGTCGTCGTCGCGCCGTACCGTACGCAGTAGAGCGCCGGCCGAAGGCGGCCGGGGAGGGAGAGAACCATGGTGAAGTCCCAATCTGCCCCGGGCGGCGACAGGCATGCCACTCCGGCGTCGAATCCGGCGGTGACGTATCCGTCTCGTCTGGGTCCGGCCGAGCGGGCAGCCGCGATCGCGGCGCTGAAGGACACCGAACTCGACATCCTCGTCGTCGGCGGCGGGATCGTGGGAGCCGGGTCCGCGGTCGACGCCGCGACCCGCGGTCTCAGCGTCGGGCTGGTGGAGGCGCGCGACTTCGCCTCCGGCACCTCCAGCCGTTCGTCGAAGCTCGTCCACGGCGGCATCCGCTACCTCGAGCAGCTCGACTTCCGGCTGGTCCGCGAGGCGCTCATCGAGCGCGGGCTGCTGCTGCAGCGGATCGCGCCGCACCTGGTGAAGCCCGTGCGCTTCCTCTACCCGCTGCACAAGCGGGTCATCGAGCGGGTCTACATCGGCGCCGGGATGCTGCTGTACGACATCTTCTCCTACTCGGGCGGCCGCCCTCCCGGTGTCCCGCACCACCGCCACCTCAGCAAGCGACAGGTGCTCAGCGCCATCCCGTCGATGAACAAGGACGCCCTGGTCGGCGGCATCACGTACTACGACGCCCAGGTGGATGATGCCCGCTACGTCGCCAACCTGGTCCGCACCGCCGCGCACTACGGCGCACAGGTCGCCTCGCGCGTCCGGGTGGAGGGTTTCGTCAAGGTCGGGGAGCGCGTGGTCGGCGTGCGCGCCCACGACCTGGAGACCGATGAGCGGTTCGAGATCCGCGCGAAGCAGGTCGTCAACGCGACCGGCGTCTGGACGGATGACACGCAGTCGATGGTGGGGGAGCGCGGCCAGTTCAAGGTGCGCGCGTCCAAGGGCATCCACCTCGTCGTCCCGCGGGACCGGTTCCAGTCGAAGATGGGGCTGCTGCTGCGCACCGAGAAGAGCGTGCTGTTCGTCATCCCATGGGGCCGGCACTGGCTGATCGGAACGACGGACACCGACTGGCACCTCGACAAGGCGCATCCGGCGGCGACCGCGGCCGACATCGACTACCTGCTGGCGCACGTCAACGAGGTGCTCAACGTGCCGTTGACGCGTGAGGACGTCGAGGGCGTGTACGCCGGTCTCCGGCCGCTGCTCGCCGGTGAGTCCGACCAGACCTCCAAGCTGTCGCGCGAGCACCTGGTGGCCCACTCGGTGCCGGGTCTCGTCGTGATCGCAGGCGGCAAGTGGACGACGTACCGGGTGATGGCGCAGGATGCGGTGGATGCGGCGGTCAGCGCCCTCGACGGCAAGATCGCGAAATCGACAACGATGGACATCGCGCTGGTCGGTGCGGAGGGGTACCAGGCGGCCTGGAACCGCCGGAGCCGCATCGCCCAGGAGTCGGGGCTGCACGTCGCCCGTATCGAGCACCTGCTGAACCGCTACGGGACGTTCGCCGAAGACATCCTGGCGCTCATCCGGGAGGACCCGTCGCTCGCCGACCCGCTGCCCGGGGCGGACGACTACCTCGGGGCCGAGGTCGTCTACGCGGCCACGCACGAGGGCGCGCTGCATCTCGAGGACGTGCTCGCACGACGGACCCGCATCTCGATCGAGGCGTGGGACCGCGGCGTCTCCGCGGCGCCCGTCGCCGCATCCCTCATGGCCGGGGTGCTCGGGTGGGACCCGGAGCGCGAGAAGCGCGAGGTGCGCACCTATCTGCGGCGTGTCGAGGCGGAGCGGTCGAGCCAGCTGCAGCCCGACGACGAGTCGGCGGACCGCATCCGGCTCGAGGCTCCGGACATCGTCGAGGCGGATGCCGCGGCGGCGAAGGCGGCGGCGGGCAAGCCGTCGGGCGCCGCGAAGGCCGGGACACCGACGAGCGCCGACCAGGCGCCCAAGCACGTCCAGGGTGCTGGAGCAGAGGAGGCGCCGGCGACGGACGGCTGACCGCGTCGAGGCTGAGCGCGTCGAGGCTGAGAAGCACCGCAGAGGGCCCTCCTGGAGAGCGAACACCGGGAGGGCCTTCGCGCGCCTCCGGTAGGCTGGAACCTCACCCCCAATGCCGGCGAACCCGGCGGATGGAGACGGATGATGGTAGACGTTCGACGGGTCAAACTGCCCGGGGTCGGGGTGCTGCACACCTTCGTGACGGACGATGGCGGCAAAGTCGGCGTCATCGCACACCGTTCCGGCCACAGCGACCTGATCACCTTCTCAGACCACGAGGACGGCACCGACGTCACCAAGGTGTCCCTCCGACTCAACGAGGACGAGGCGCACACGCTCGCCGAGCTCCTCGGCGGAACGCAGATCACCGAGGCGCTCACGGCGCTCGACCAGATCCCCGGCCTCAGCATCGACTGGTTCACGGTCGACTACGAGGACTACATCGCCGGCCAGCAGCTCGGCGCCCCCGGCGACCGCGGCTTCGTCGGCCTCACGGTCGTCGCCGTCGTGCGCGGAGACTCCGCGAACCCGGCCCCCGCTCCCGACTTCAAGGTCTTCCCCGGCGACACGCTCGTCGTCGCGGGGACGCCCGAGAAGGTCGCCAAGGCGTTCTCGTTCTTCCGCACGGGCGAAGTCGCCCACCGCATGACCGCCGACGCGCCGCCCGGAGGCTGATCGACGATGCATCTCGGCGAAGACCTCATCGTTCTCGGCATCCTCCTGCTCGTCGCGTACGTGCTCGGTCGCCTCGGCAGGTTGGTGAGTCTCCCCGCGATCCCCATCTACATGATCGTCGGCCTGCTGGCGAGTCCGCACACCGGCTGGTTCCCGCTCAACTTCGACAGCAAGTACATCGAGCTCATCGCGATCTTCGGGCTCATCCTGCTGCTGTTCAATCTGGGCCTGGAGTTCGACCAGGACGAGTTCTTCGGCAACTTCGGCAAGCTGATCGTCTCCGGCGGCTCGTACATCGTCATCAACATGGGCGTGGGACTGATCTTCGGTTTCATGGTCGGCTGGGGCACCCGCGAGGCGCTGATCATCGCCGGGATGACGGCGACCTCGTCCTCAGCGATCGTCACCAAGCTCCTCATCGAGCTGCGACGTTTGCCCAACACTGAGACGCCCATGATCCTCGGCGTGACGGTGGTCGAGGACATCTTCATCGCCATCTACCTGGCGATCGTGTCCGTCGTCCTCAGTGGCGAGACCGACTTCTGGCCGGTGGTCGGCAAACTGGCCGTCGCGTTCGCGTTCCTCGTCGTGATGTTCACCATCGCCCGCTGGGGCGGCCGATTCGTCTCGCGGCTGTTCCGGACGAAGGACGACGAGCTCTTCACTATCCTGTTCTTCGGCTTCGCGGTGCTCTTCGCCGGCATCGGCGAGATCCTCGGCGTGACCGACGCCATCGGCGCCTTCCTGATCGGGCTCGTGCTGGGCGCCACGAAGTACCGCAAGAAGATCGAGCAGATCGCCATCCCGCTGCGGGATGTGTTCGCCGCGTTCTTCTTCCTCAATTTCGGCTTGGCGCTCGACCCGGCGAAGTTCCCCTCAGTGCTTCTGCCGGTGCTGATCGCGGTGGTGATGACCATCGTGCTCAACATCGGCGCCGGGCAGTTCGTGGCGTGGATCAACGGGCTCGGCGTGCAGGCGGGCATCAACACCACCGTGATCCTGCAGAACCGCGGCGAGTTCGCCCTCATCCTCGCGACGCTGTCGCTGGCGGCGGGGCTGGATGAGCGCATCCAGCCGTTCGCCGGTCTCTACGTGCTGATCATGGCCGTGATCGGGCCGATCCTCGCAGCGAACTCCGAGAAGATCGGTGCGATGATCCTACGGTCCGGGCCCAAACGCGAGCGCAAACGGAAGAAGGCCGCGCGCGATCCGATGCTCGACGAGGAGATCGCGCTCGTCGAGGCGGCCACCGCCGACTTCGACGCTCCCGCAGAGCGCCGGAACACGGGCGCGGACGAGACGCAGCAGGCCGTCGACCGGATCGTCGAGCAGGCCATGCAGCAGCGGGATACGAGCGGCGAACGGGAACGGGACTGACCATCGAAACGACCACGGGGACCTCGCCCGCGACCGGTGAGACGACCCTCTTCCGCATGATGCTGCGTCCGCGCTGGATCGGCGCGCTGATCTTCGCGCTGCTCCTCGCCGCCGGGTTCGCCTGGCTCGGCCAGTGGCAGTTGGAGCGAGCGGTCGAATCCGGCAAAGCCGTCGAAGCGCCCAGTGAGACCGTGCTGCCGCTCGCGGACGTCGCCGGTCCGTCGTCGCCCCTGCGCGACGTCGCCGTCGGGCAGCTGGTGGAGTTCACCGGCACGTTCGTCCCGGGCGACTACCAGCTGCTGCACGGGCGGCTCAACTTCGGGAAGAGCGGATGGTGGGTCGTCGGCCATGCGAACCTCGAGCGCGACGGACGCACCGTGGCCCTCGCCGTGGCTCGCGGCTGGGCACCCGACAAGGCCACGGCCGAAGCTGCTGTCGCCCGCCTCGCCGAGGAGCCGCAGACGCCGCAGCGACTGGTCGGACGCATCCTGCCCGACGAACAGCCCGAGGTCCCGCAGGACAAGAAGGACCCGACCGCGATGCGCACCCTCGGCGTCGGGGCGCTCGTCAACCTCTGGACCGGTGTCGACGGGATGGACGTGTACGCCGCGTACGTCGTCGAGCGGGGCGCTCCGGACGGTCTGGTCCAGATCGACTCCCCGCCGCCGATCGCGCAGACCGAGCTCAACTGGCTGAACATCTTCTACGCCGCCGAGTGGATCATCTTCGCCGGGTTCGCCGTGTTCCTCTGGTACCGGCTGGTGAAGGACGCGAAAGAGCGCGAGGACGAGCTGCGAGAGTCGGAAGAACTGCAGGCTGCGGCCGGGAAGAACCCGCAGGCCGAGCCTTTAGAATAGGCGCATGCCCCTCGCTCCCAAGCTCGAAGACTTCCCGAAGATCCGCGGGGCGCTCCGGTTCTACCAGGTGTTCGCGTACGTCACGGGCATCATGCTGCTGCTCCTGTGCGCAGAGATGATCGTGAAGTACGGCCTCGGTTACGAGCTCTTCGCGTTCAGCAACTACGGCGTCCTGACGTTCGTTCCCGTCCAGACGGCAGTGGCTCCGACCGGGGTCGACCTGAGCACGGGCATTCTCATCGCACACGGCTGGCTCTACGTCGTGTACCTCATCTCCGACTTCCGCCTGTGGAGCCTGATGCGCTGGCCGTTCACGAAGTTCGTCATGATCGCCCTCGGTGGCGTCGTGCCGTTCCTCTCGTTCTTCGTGGAGGCTCGCATCACCAAGCAGGTGAAGTCGTACCTGGCCGGCCGTGAGGCGGAGGCCGTGATCCCTGTGGAGGCGACAAATTAGCGATTCCCTGAGCCCAGAGCCCCGGAGCGGAGATTCCATGAGTGCAGACGCTGCGTTCACCGACCTGCTGGGCGGAGCCGACTCAGCCAACCCCGCCGGCCCCGTGCTCGTGGTCGACTTCGGCGCGCAGTACGCGCAGCTGATCGCCCGCCGCGTGCGTGAGGCCAACGTCTACTCGGAGATCGTGCCGCACGCGGTGACGGCCTCGGAGATCGCCGCCAAGCGCCCGTCCGGCATCATCCTGTCGGGTGGTCCGTCCTCGGTCTACGAGGAGGGCGCGCCGCAACTCGACGAGGCCATCTTCGACCTCGGCGTGCCCGTGCTCGGCATCTGCTACGGCTTCCAGGTGATGGCGACCGCCCTTGGCGGGGAGGTCGCGAAGACCGGCCAGCGCGAGTACGGCTCCACTGCGGTCCGCATCTCTGACTCAGGGGTCCTGCTCGACGGCCAGCCGGCCGAGCAGACCGCGTGGATGAGTCACGGCGACTCGGTCGCCCGCGCTCCGGAGGGCTTCGAGGTGCTCGCCTCGACCGATGGAACGCCCGTTGCCGCGTTCGCGAACGACGAGCGGAAGCTCTACGGCGTCCAGTGGCATCCCGAGGTGAAGCACTCCACGTACGGCCAGGCCGTTCTGGAGAACTTCCTGCACCGCGCCGCGGGCATCCCGGCCGAGTGGAACAGCGGCAACGTCATCGCCGACCAGGTCGCCGCCATCCGCGCTCAGGTGGGTTCGGGTCGCGTGATCTGCGGTCTCTCCGGCGGAGTCGACTCCGCCGTCGCCGCGGCGCTCGTTCATGAGGCCGTCGGCGACCAGCTGGTGTGCGTGTTCGTCGACCACGGCCTGCTCCGCAAGGACGAGGCGCGTCAGGTCGAGGTCGACTACGTCGCCTCCACCGGCGTGCGGCTCGTCACGGTCAACGCGCAGGAGCAGTTCCTGAACGCGCTCGCCGGGGTCAGCGATCCGGAGACGAAGCGGAAGATCATCGGCCGCGAGTTCATCCGCGTCTTCGAGCAGGCGCAGGCCGACCTGATCGCCGAGGCGGCGAACGAGGGCGACCCGATCCGCTTCCTCGTCCAGGGCACCCTGTACCCGGACGTCGTGGAGTCCGGCGGAGGCTCGGGCACCGCGAACATCAAGAGCCACCACAACGTGGGCGGCCTCCCGGAGGACCTGCAGTTCGAGCTCGTCGAGCCGCTGCGGACCCTGTTCAAGGACGAGGTGCGCGCGATCGGCCGCGAGCTCGGGCTTCCCGAGGAGATCGTGGGGCGCCAGCCGTTCCCCGGTCCTGGCCTCGGCATCCGCATCGTCGGAGAGGTCACGCAGGAGCGTCTGGACCTGCTGCGCGAGGCGGACGCGATCGTGCGTGCCGAGCTCACCGCCGCGGGGCTCGACACCGAGATCTGGCAGTGCCCGGTGGTGCTGCTGGCGGACGTCCGTTCGGTCGGCGTGCAGGGCGACGGCCGCACCTACGGGCACCCGATCGTGCTGCGTCCGGTGTCGAGCGAAGACGCCATGACGGCGGACTGGACGCGTCTGCCGTACGACCTGCTGGCGAAGATCTCGAACCGGATCACCAACGAGGTCGACGGCGTGAACCGCGTGGTACTCGACGTCACGTCGAAGCCGCCGGGGACCATCGAGTGGGAGTGATCCCGCTCCACTGACGAAAAAGGCCCGGGATGCTCTGAGAGCATCCCGGGCCTTTTCGGTGTAAGCGGTCAGTTTCGCGACAGAGCGAAGATGCGCAGCAGCTCCAGGTAGAGCCAGACGACCGTCACCATGACGCCGAAGGCGCCTGCCCACCCGTAGGCGCGCGGTGCCCGGTTCTTGACGCCCTGCTGGATGGCGTCGAAGTCGAGCACGAGCGAGTACGCGCACATGATCACGACGAGGACGCCGATGACGAGGCCGAGCGGGATGCCGAAGATGTGGAACGATCCGCGCAGACCCCACGGGTCGCTGACGGCGCCGGTGACGACCAGCAGGATGTTCACCACGGAGAACACGAGGTAGCCGATCATCGCGATCAGGAAGATCTTGGTCGCTCGTGCCGATGCGCGGATCTTGCCGGAGGCGAAGAGCGCAAGGGTCACGCCGACCACCACGATGGTGCCGATGACGGCCTGGACGACCACGCCGCCGGCGAACGCCTCGTAGAACCGCGAGATGCCGCCGATGAAGACGCCCTCTGCTGCCGCGTAGGCGAGCGTCAGTCCGGCAGACGGGAGCTTCTTGCGGTTGCGGAAGATGTTGACGAACGCGAGGACCAGCCCCGCGATCATGCCGACGATCCAGAGGCCGGGCACCCACCAGCCGACCACGGCGCCTGCCAGCAGGACGGCGAAGCTGACCGCGGTCTTGCGGATGGTGTCTTCGACCGTCATGCGGTCTGTGTCGACCGCCGTCGCAGACGGTGCCTCATACAAGTTCTGAAGCTGCTCGGCGCTGGGCGCCGCCGTCCCGTTACGGAACGCCGGGCTCTGGGAGAATGCCGGGTTGGACGTAGCCATGTGCTCCTCGGTTCGTCGGGGACCTAAGACGGTCTCACATCATCAACTCTATTGTGTTGTTTCCTGAGAGTTCTGACAGATTGCCATGAATCGAATCGGAGAGCGATCCACTTCGCCAGCCACGCCGCCCCGACGATGACCAGGGTGCTGGTCAGGATGGTGACCCAGCCCTCCTGGTAGTCGTGGACGAACAGGGGCAGAAGGATGCTCCACGCGATGGGGAGCAGCAGCACGGCGAACGAGGGGAGCGGCCGCAGTCGCACCAGCAGCCACGCGGCGAGGATGATCGCGTAGCACCAGGCGAAGCCCGAACCGCCGAGCATGAGCCAGGTGAAGCCGAGGACGGGCAGGGGCACCGCGACGCGCCGGCCGATCGTGGAGGGCAGGACGGCCCAGCCCGCGGGCTGCATCAGGGACCCGACCAGCAGCAACGGGAGGCTGTAGGTCGTGGTGCCGAGAACGCAGGCGGTACCCACGACGAGCATCGCGAGACCGGTGAGGAGGCGAGGGCGATAGGCGCCCCATCGCAGCGGAAGCCGGGACGCCGGCTCGCTCCAGCTCTTATTCGGGTCGGCGGGCACCCGTCGATTCTGGCACCTCCCCGCCTCCGCCGGCGGCTGCAGGTCGGGAGCTAGGATCGGGCCATGCGAGCGCGGACGGCCCCGATGATCATCGGACACCGTGGCGCGCCGGGCTACCGGCCGGAACACACCCGCGGTTCCTACGAACTCGCGCTGCAGCTCGGTGCCGACGCTCTGGAGCCGGACATCGTCGCGACGAAGGACGGCGTGCTGGTGTTGCGGCACGAGAACGAGATCTCCGGCACGACCGACGTGGCCGACCATCCCGAGTTCGCCGCCCGCCGCACGACCAAGGAGGTCGACGGCGTCGCTGCGACCGGCTGGTTCACCGAGGACTTCACCTGGGATGAGTTGTCGACCCTGCGGGCGCGGGAGCGCATCCCTGCGCTGCGGCAGGCGAGTTCGACATTCGACGGCCACTATCCGTTGCTGCGCCTCCGGGACCTGCTGGACCTGCTCGACCGCGCCGCCGATGGTCCGGGGCGTGCGCCCGGGCTGGTCGCTGAGCTCAAGCACGCCACGTACTTCGAGGCGGCGGGACTCCCGCTCGACGAATTGCTCCTGGCGGAGTTCTCGGAGGCCGGATGGACCGATCGCGCGGGCGTCGTCGTCGAGAGTTTCGAACGCACCGTGCTGGCGAAGCTCCACGAGAGCGGCTTTCGCGGCCGGCGCGTCTACCTGCTCGAGGACACCGGCGCGCCCGCCGATCGGGTGGCCGCCCTGGGCGCCACCGCGCCCGGCTACGACACCGACCTCACGTTGCGCGGACTGTACGCTCTCGGCTCCGCCGCCCATTCCGCGGCCGACCGCGTCGACGGCATCAGCGTGGAGACCTCGCAGGTGCTCTCGTCGGGTTCCGTCTCGATGGCGCTCTTCGGCGAAGACGACGGCGCGGACGTCGGGGCCGTGACGTCGGATCTGGTCGACCTGGCGCATTCGGCGGGCCTCGCCGTTTTCTGCTGGACCCTGCGGCCGGAGAACAGGATGCTCCCCGACGACTTCCGGACCGCCGGGGCGGAGGCGGACTGGGGCGACTGGCGCCGGTTCTTCTCGATCCTGCTGCACTCCGGAGTGGATGGTGTCTTCGCCGATCATCCGGACCTCGCTGTGGCCGTTCGGGACGGCCACTGACGTCGTCCGCTGGGGGCCCGGACGGCCATCGAACGCCTGAACGACCTCCCGGACGGAATGACGGTGGCAGCGGCTAAAATCGTGGGAGACATGACGAGCCTCCCCGACGCCCCGCAGACCACCCCCTCCTCCGTCCCGATCATCCTCGACGGGTGGCAGGGCGACGGTGCGGCCTCCGCCGACGGCGGGGCCGTGCGTGACGGCTCCGGGCGTGACGGCTCCGGCCAAGGCTCTGGCCACTGGAAGGGGCCGAGCGAGCGTCTGTTCGCCGGGCTGAACCCGCAGCAGCGCGAGGCGGCCGAGTACCGAGGGCAGGCGCTGCTGATCGTCGCCGGCGCAGGCTCGGGCAAGACCAGCGTCCTGACGCGCCGCATCGCGGGGCTGATCGAGAGCCGCGAGGCGTGGCCGAGCGAGATCCTGGCGATCACGTTCACCAACAAGGCGGCCAACGAGATGCGCGAACGCGTCGAGCACCTCCTCGGCGGCAAGGCGCAGGGCATGTGGATCTCGACGTTCCACTCCGCCTGCGTCCGCATCCTCCGTCGCGAGGCGGAGACCATCGGCAAGACGCCGAGCTTCACGATCTACGACTCCGGCGACACGCGTGCGCTTCTGAAGCGGATCATCAAGGAGCTCGACGCCGACACCCTCGGCTTCACCGTCGGAAGTGCCGCCAATCGCATCTCGAAGCTGAAGAACGAGCTGACCGACCTCGAGACGCACGCGCGCACCGCCAATCTGAGCGATCCGCAAGAGGTGATGTTCCTCGAGATCTTCCGGCAGTACACGCGAGAGCTGCGGCGCGCGAACGCCTTCGACTTCGACGACCTCATCGCCGAGACGGTGTTCCTGTTCCGGGCCTTTCCGCGTGTGGCGGCGCTCTACCAAAGCCGGTTCCGTCACATCCTGGTGGACGAATACCAGGACACGAACCATGCCCAGTACTCGCTCATCCGCGAGCTGACCATGCCGGTCGCCCCCGACATCGTGGATGACCTGGAGGCCCATGGTCGCAATGTGCGGCCGCTCCGTGACGCGGCGGGAGTCATCCCGAGCGCCTCGCTGACGGTGGTGGGTGACTCGGATCAGTCGATCTACGCCTTCCGTGGCGCCGACATCCGCAACATCGTCGAGTTCGAGCGCGACTTCCCGGGCGCGAAGGTCGTGCTGCTGGAGCAGAACTACCGCTCGACGCAAAACATCCTGAGCGCCGCGAACTCCGTCATCGCCAACAACTTCGATCGCAAAGACAAGAAGCTGTGGACCGCCGTCGGCGACGGCGAGAAGATCGTCGGCTACACGGGATATTCGGGACACGACGAGGCGCAGTTCGTCGCCGACGAGATCGAGAAGCTGCATGGCGCCGGGATGGCGTACAAGGACATCGCGGTCTTCTATCGCACGAACGCCCAGACGCGTGCGCTGGAGGAGATCTTCATCCGCTCGGCGCTGCCGTACAAGGTGATGGGCGGCACCAAGTTCTACGAGCGGGCCGAGATCAAGGACGCGATGGCGTACCTGATCACCGTCGCCAACCCGGACGATTTCCTCGCGCTGCGACGCATCCTGAACACGCCGAAGCGCGGCATCGGGCCGGCGACGGAGACCCAGCTTTCCAGCTACGCCCAGGACAACGGCCTGAGCTTCCGCGGCGCCATGCGCGACGCGGGCTCGCTGGGTCTCGGCCCGAAGGTGACGGGCGCGATCCTGCAACTGTCGAACTTGCTGGACGAGGCGGCGGCGAAGGTCGACCCGTCGAATCCGGCCGGCATCTCGCCCGTCGCCGACGTGCTGACGTTCCTTCTCGACGGGAGCGGGTATCTGGAAGCGCTGCGCAACAGCCGCGATCCGCAGGACGAAGCGCGTGCAGAGAACGTGGACGAACTGGTGGCGGTGACGAAGGAGTTCGCGCGCAACAACCCGGACGGGACGCTGGTCGACTTCCTCACGGAGGTCTCGCTGGTGGCGGCCGCGGATGAGATCGACGACTCGAGCGGCGCCGTCTCGCTCATGACGCTGCACACGGCGAAGGGCCTCGAATACGACGCCGTGTTCCTCACCGGCATCGAGGAGGACCTCCTCCCGCACCGCATGTCGGCGAACGAGCCCGGCGGCCCAGCGGAGGAGCGGCGACTCTTCTACGTCGGCATCACCCGGGCGAAGAAGCGCCTGTTCCTCTCTCTCGCGATGACGCGCGCCCAGTTCGGCGAGACCGCGGTGGCCATGCCGAGTCGCTACCTGCAAGAGATCCCCGCAGACCTCATCGACTGGCGGCAGTCGCCGGGCTCGGCGAACGGACGCGGGGGCTCGCAGTCGCGTGCGCTCAACGCCAGACGCCCGGGGATCGGCGCGGGATCCGGCGGGTCCGGATGGAATGACAGCCTCGCCGCGTCGACGTTCCGCCAGGAGCGCCCGAAGGCCGAGTGGCCCAACCGGGTCACCGGCAAGGTGCGCGACAATGGCGACCTGGAGCTTGCGCCCGGCGACCGCATCCGGCACGCCGATTTCGGCGACGGTCGCGTCACGCAGGTTACCGGACAGGGCGCCAAGCGGGTGGCGCACGTGCAGTTCGAGAAGGTAGGGGCGAAGAAGCTCCTCATCAAGATCGCCCCGATCGACAAGCTGTGAGGGCCGGCGTCTCCGCGCCACGGAACCTCGAGGTGGGGCTCCGGGCGGCGCTCGCCGTGGCCGTTCCGCTGTTCGTGCTGTTCGCCGTCGGCCGGTTGGATCTCACCGCGTACGCCACCTTCGGGGCATTCACGGCGTTGTACGGCAGGAACGAGCCGTATCGCGTGCGTGTGCGCACCCTCACCGTGGCCGCCGTCGCCCTTCTGGCGAGCATCGGCGCCGGGATCGGGCTCGCCGTACTGGGCGAGCCGCTCGCTCTGGTGGCGCTCGCGCTGGTCGTGATCGTCGGCGCCGGCACCCTGTTCGTCACCGTGTTCCAGATGGTTCCGCCGCAGGCACTGTTCTTCGTGTTCGCCCTGCTGGTGTGCGCCGCCGTGCCGACCCCGGCGGCCGACGCCCTGCCCCGGCTGGTGCTCGCCGCGGCGTCGGCGGCGTTCGCCTGGCTCGTGACCATGTCGGGATGGGCCATCCGCCGCCTCCCAGGCGCCTCCCGAGGTGCGCTGGCCCGCTGGGGTCTCGTCACGGAGCTCCGTCGCCACCCGACCGTCGACCTCGCCGCGCTCCGCGACCCGCGAGTCTGGCTCACCGTCGTACAGAATGTCGCCGGCGTCCTGATCGCGGGGGGCATCGCCCTGAGCTTCGGGTTCGGCCACGCCTACTGGGCGGTCGTCAGTGTGGTCGCCGTGATCCCTCCCGCCCGTGCCGCCCATTCGCTCTCGCGTTCGCTGCACCGGATCGTGGGCACCGTGGTGGGTGTCGGCGTCACCGCCCTGCTGCTCGTCTGGTCGCCGCCGGCGGTCGTGCTGATCTGCGTGATCGTCGTCTGCCAGTTCTTCGCCGAGGTGCTGGTCGCGCGCCACTACGGTGCCGCCCTGGTCTTCATCACGCCGCTGGCGCTCTCGGTCTCTCACCTCGCGAGTCCGACGCCGGTCAATGTCCTGCTGTTCGACCGCGTGCTCGAAACGTTGCTCGGCGCCGGAATCGGCATCGCCCTCGTGCTTCTCGCGCGGGTCTGGGAGCGAGGCCGGGGCCTGGCGGGCTAGCCGGCGTCGGGTCGCCGCGGCGACGAGCCGGGGCCCGCCACGCGACGGAGTTTCGCGAGATACCGGTCGCGGGGAATGTGCCGCAGCCACATAGGCAGCCGCGGGTAGATGGCGGCCGTCCAGCGCATCACGCGGTCGAACCGGCGCTGCCTGCGTTCGTCCCAGGGAAGGGGGAACTGCTGCCGGACCTCCAGCGGGAGCAGCCCGCCCGTCACCAGCCGAACCAGCGGCAAAGTCGGCCGAACCGACCACGGCACCCGCCCGGGATGAAGAATCTGCCGGGACACGGCGAGAACCTGGTCGTCGACGCGGAGGGACGCGATCATGCCCTCCCAGTAGTCGTCGAAGGCGGCTCGGGAGGCCGGCCAGCGATCGTGCGACAGCTGCAGGTTCGAGAGCGCCCGCGAGAGTTCCTGGTACACATTGTCGGCCTGATTCGGTGTCAGCCCCCCGAACACCCGCCCGTGCAGCTCCATCATCGTCTGATAGAGCGTGGCAGCGACCCAGAGCTGAAGGTCGGGATCGTAGGCGTTGTACGCCGGCCCCGACGGTGCCCGGTCGCCTCGAACCGGCGCGTGCGCACGGTTGACGATCCTCCGCACAGTCGCTAGCTCCTCGGGCGTGCCGAACATCGTCGCCGTGAGGTACAGCATGGTCCCGTCGAAACGGTCCATCAGCCGTTCGGCGAAGTCGCTGTGCTCCACCACTCCTCGCCCGACCGCCGGGTGCGCGATTTGGAGCAGGAGCGCCCGCATGCCACCCGCGAGCGTCAGCGCCTCCGACGCGATCTCCGCGACCGCGACGGGCCGGCTGGGGCGAAAGGAGCGCACCCGGCCATCCTGCCGTCGCATTCTGCGAGGGAGCGGAGAAGGCCTCCCCGTCGCCTGTCACGGTGCGACCCACGTGCTGCGGGCCCGGCGAGGGCCCGACGTCCGCCGTCCAGCGATACGGGGCGGCCGCCCGGGACGGCGCTCTGCGAGAGCGATCGATGGTGCGTCGTCCAGGAACGCCGCGCGGCCGCGCGCCCGCCGGGTCCGCACCCTCCCGACGACCATCAGAGCGGCCCCGCTCACACCCGCTCCGCCTCCCCAGAGCGCGGGTGCGACCACGTCCGATCCTGTCGCGGCCAGCCGGACCTCGGAGACGGACGGGTGTGCCTCCGGCACGAGCGCCGCCTGCGCTCGGGTGATCTCGCTTGCCACGCCGAACTGCGAGGCCCACGGGCGGAGGCGAGCTCCTCCGCCTGTGGGGTCCGTGCGCGCGGGATCGATCCGCTCCGTCCAGACGTAGTAGCCGTCCGACGGCACGACGCAGGAGGGAGTGGTGTACTCGCCGGGCCCCGTCACGACGGTCTCGACCGTGCATACAACGGGGCCATCGGCCGGAGCCGTCGGAGCCAGGACGATCGGATCGGCGAAGGGCCCGTGAAGAGTGCTCTCGACCACCGCCGTCACAGGGGCGAACCCATCGTCCGTGGGACGCACCCCCCAGGTCGGGAGTAAGCCGTCCGCCTCGTCAACACCAACGACGATGCGGTCGGTGACTTCGCTGCCTGGCAGCGCCTCCGGTGTCGACGTCCGCGTCTCGACTCGCGGCTGAAAGGGCAACGGGGATGGTCCTGTCGCATGCGCTTCGGACTGTGCGGAGGCGTTCGAGGACTGGGCGATCAGGACCGACTGCGCGTCGACCGTCGGCACGGCCACGATGAGCCGATTGCCGTACGGCAGGTCGCCGCTGCGAGCCGTGGCGGCCACCGACACGCTGGCCTCGGTCCCGGTCGGCAGGATGCTGACGTCGGTCCCTGACCGAATCGTCGCGGTGGACGCCCCGTCGGCGAACGTGGCTCCGTCGAGCGTCACGGAGATGGGATGCGCCCCTGCCGGCAGGAGTTCCGGGCCGCTGATGCGATCCACCGTCAACTCGACCCGCACCCGACCCGGGCCGGCCTCCGCCAATTCGACCACGACCGCCGCATGCACGCCCGTGGAAGCACGGTTGCGCGCCTCGGCCAGCATGGCCGCCGCTCGCGCATAGACGGCGTCGGTGTCGCCGCCGGCGCGTCTGGCGTGGGCCTGTACGTCGGCGTCCGACATCCCGGCGGTCCCCCAGGTAGCGAGTTGTCCGGCCGCAGCGGTCAAGCGATCTCCGCTTCCCGCCCAGGTGCGTGCGATGTACGCGAAGATCGCGGACTGCTCTGGTGTCCACCAGCCCGTCCCTGCAGGATCCGCGTAGGTGTAGTGCAGCCCGGTCGGAGCGACCTTTCCCGGGTTCAGGCAGAATCCGAGGGCTCCGTCGTCGAGGTGGTACGCGCCGAGCCACCAGCCGTCGGCGGACATGTACCCGGGTCCGTGGCCGTCGCCGGACAGCGCTCGGGCGGGTGCTGCGGCGAAGAGACTCTGCAGGATGCCGAGGAATACCGCCAGCCCCGCGAGGCTCACCGCGGTGATCAGAGTGAGAGGTCGTTGTGTCATGCCTCCACGGTCGCCGGATGGGCCACGCCGTCGACCGGGCAGCGGCTGATCGGTGGAGAACCACGCGCGCTGCCTGCCTGTGGACAGAGTGCCGGTTTCGGCCCGTTCAGGCGGAGGGACTACAGTTCTTCCTGGCGAATTTGTCTCGGCGTCGAGCTATTCTCGCGTCGTCCCGCCAGAGAAATCAGCCGGAAGCCACAAGCGCCGGACCAGCAGCGGATTGGATAACCGTGGATCTATACGAGTACCAGGCCAGAGACCTGTTTGAGAAGTACGGGGTCCCGGTGCTGCCGGGCATCGTCGCAGACACTCCGGAGGAGGTGCGCGCCGCAGCCGAGAAGCTGGGAGGCGTGACCGTCGTCAAGGCGCAGGTGAAGGTCGGTGGTCGAGGCAAGGCCGGCGGTGTCAAGGTCGCGAAGAACGCGGACGAGGCCGAGGAGGCCGCAAAGGCCATCCTGGGGCTCGACATCAAGGGACACGTGGTCCGCCGCGTCATGGTCGCCGGTGGCGCCCGCATCGCCCAGGAGTTCTACTTCTCGGTGCTCCTCGACCGCGCCAACCGCTCGTACCTCTCGCTGACCAGCGTCGAGGGCGGCATGGAGATCGAGCAGCTCGCGGTCGAGAAGCCGGAGGCCCTCGCCCGCGTCGAGGTCGACCCGCGCGGTGGTCTCGACCACGCGAAGGCCGTCGAGATCGCCCGGACCGCCGGCTTCCCTGACGACCTCGTCGAAAAGGTCGCCGACGTCTTTGTCAAGCTGTACGACGTCTACACCGGCGAGGACGCCACGCTGGTCGAGGTCAACCCCCTCGTCCTCACCGAGGAGGGCGACATCATCGCCCTCGACGGCAAGGTCACCCTCGACGAGAACGCCGACTTCCGCCACCCCGACCACGAGGCGCTCGAGGACAAGGACGCCGCCGACCCGCTCGAGGCGAAGGCCAAGAAGGCCAACCTGAACTACGTGAAGCTGGACGGCCAGGTCGGCATCATCGGCAACGGTGCAGGGCTCGTCATGTCGACCCTCGACGTCGTCGCCTACGCCGGTGAGAAGCACAACGGCGTGAAGCCCGCGAACTTCCTCGACATCGGCGGCGGCGCGTCGGCCGAGGTCATGGCGGCGGGGCTCGACGTCATCCTGAACGACCCTCAGGTCGAGAGCGTCTTCGTGAACGTCTTCGGCGGCATCACCGCGTGCGACGCCGTCGCCAACGGCATCGTGAAGGCCCTGGAGATCCTCGGCGACGAGGCCAACAAGCCGCTGGTGGTGCGCCTCGACGGCAATAACGTCGACGAGGGCCGCCGCATCCTGAAGGATGCGAACCACCCGCTGGTGACCTTGGCGCTCACCATGGACGAGGGCGCCGACAAGGCCGCCGAGCTGGCCGCGAAGTAAGCGAAGGACGAACGAGAATGTCTATCTTCCTCAACAAGGACTCCAAGGTCATCGTCCAGGGCATCACCGGCGGCGAGGGCACCAAGCACACCGCGCTGATGCTGAAGGCCGGCACGAAGGTCGTCGGCGGTGTGAACGCCCGCAAGGCCGGCACCACGGTCACGCACGGCGACGTCGAGCTGCCCGTCTTCGGCACCGTCGTGGAGGCGATCGAGAAGACCGGCGCCGACGTGTCGATCATCTTCGTGCCGCCGGCGTTCGCGAAGGACGCGATGGTGGAGGCCATCGACGCCGAGATCCCGCTGCTCGTGGTCATCACCGAGGGCATCCCGGTGCAGGACTCCGCCGAGGCGTGGGCCTACGCCCAGGAGAAGGGCAACAAGACCCGGATCATCGGCCCGAACTGCCCCGGCATCATCACGCCGGGCGAGTCGCTGGTCGGCATCACCCCGGCGACGATCACGGGCAAGGGCCCGATCGGCCTCGTGTCGAAGTCGGGCACGCTGACCTACCAGATGATGTACGAGCTGCGCGATCTCGGCTTCTCGACCGCGATCGGCATCGGCGGCGACCCCGTCATCGGCACCACCCACATCGACGCGCTCGCCGCGTTCGAGGCGGACCCGGAGACGAAGGCGATCGTCATGATCGGCGAGATCGGCGGCGACGCCGAGGAGCGCGCGGCCGACTTTATCAAGGCCAACGTGACCAAGCCGGTCGTCGGCTACGTCGCCGGCTTCACCGCCCCAGAGGGCAAGACGATGGGCCACGCAGGCGCGATCGTCTCGGGCTCCGCGGGCACGGCGCAGGCCAAGAAGGAGGCGCTTGAGGCGGCGGGCGTGAAGGTCGGCAAGACGCCGTCCGAGACGGCCGCGCTGCTGCGCGAGGTCTACGCGGCGCTGTAGTCCGCATCCTTCAGAAGGCCGGATCCGGGAACGGATCCGGCCTTCTGTGCTTCGTACCCGCTGCAATGCAGTCTGTCCGCGGGTGGTCGGCGAGAGTTACAGTGAGCGCGCCGAGGCCTCTCGGCCGAGCGGAGGGGGATGCGATGCCTCAACTCAGCAACGCGGACCTGTTGAAGCGCGTCTCCGAACTGGAGGCCGAGAACGCCGTCCTGCGCGAACGCATCCCCGATGTCGCCGTCGACGGAGTGGACGAACCCGCTGCGACCCCCGCACGCAAGAAGCGCAGCTGGGCCTGGACGCTGCTGGCGACCGTCCTTATCGTGCTGGGCTCCATCCTCGCTCCCGTGGCGGTCGTCGCCTCATGGGCGAAGGTGCAGCTGACGGACACCGACTCATTCGTCGCCACCTATGCCCCGCTCGCCCACAACCCGGGCGTGCAGGCGTTCGTCACGAACGAGGCGTTGAAGGCGGTGCAGGAGCACGTCGACGTCAATCAGGTGACCTCGCAGGTCATCGATGGCATCACGGGCCTCGGCACCGGTCCCGTCGCGACGAAGGCTCTGGAGGCTCTGAAGGCGCCGCTTGCGGAGGGCATCGTCTCGCTGATGCGCTCGACGGTGCAGCGGTTCGTCGCCTCGGACGCCTTCGCGCAGATCTGGCAGCAGGCTCTTCGGACCAGTCACGATCAGCTGATAGCCACAATGCAGAACAATCCGAAGGCGGCCGTCACCGTCGGTGCGGACGGCTCCGTCGGCATACAGCTGGCGCCGATCATCGCCCGGGTGAAACAGCTGCTGGTCGATCAGGGCCTGACGTTCGCCGAGCGGATCCCCACCGTGAATCGCACGGTGACGATCGCGCAGAGCTCGTCCATCCCGACCCTGCAGGTGGTGTACGGGCTCGCGGTGGGGGCGGGTGTGTGGCTGCCGTGGGTGGCCCTTGGCCTCCTGGCGCTGGGTGTCTTGGTCGCCCGGAGGCGGGCGCTCGCCCTGGTCTGGGCGGCTGTGGCTCTCGGCCTCGGGATGGGACTGGTGCTCGCCGCCATCGGGATCGGCCGGGTCGTGTTCATCGCCTCCGCCTCCCCGTCGCTCATTCCGTCGAACCTGGCCAGGACTCTGTTCGGAACCGTGACGACCGCCATGCTCGACACCGCGGTGGCGGTCCTCGTGCTGGCGGTGGTCGTCGCCCTCGTCGCCTGGTATTCGGGTCCGTTCGGAGTGTCCAGGCGCCTGCGCGGCTTCTTCGGATCGGGCGTGACCTGGGTGCGCGACTCCGCGGAGCGGCATGGCATCACGACCGGCCGCACGGGCGAGTGGATCTACACCCAGCGAGCCCTGCTCCGTGCGCTCGTCGCCGCGATAGCCGCCGCTGTCGTGCTCTTCGTGCGTCCGCTGACACCGTCGCTGATCATCTGGACGCTCGTGCTGGCCGCGCTGGTCATCGGTCTGCTGGAGCTCCTGCAGCGTCCTGTCGTGACGGTGCCCGAGTCGGCTGACGAGGAGACGCCGGTGGTCACGGTCTCCTGAGTGCCGAAGTGTCGGCGGTCGCCGCCGCCACCGCCCCGGTAGGCTCCGTTCGGTCATGAGTCGCACAACCGTCGCCCTGCTCGCCGCGCTGGAGGCGCTCATCGTCGCCGCCATCGGCATCGGCATCTGCCTGGTCCCGATCACAATCCTCTGGGCGGCGCAGTACCAGCTCGGCGCGGACTTCGGCGTGGTCTGGCGTTCGGCCGCCGACGTGTGGCTGGTCGGCCATGGCGTGAACCTGACGGTCATGCTCGATCCGCAGACGGTCGCGCAGCTCGGCCTTCCTGGCGCAGGCACGCCGTTCCAGGTGACCATCGCACTGCTGGGCTTCGCCGTGCTCACCGCCGGGCTCGGCGTGCGGACGGGGATGCGCGCCGCCGAGACCGAGGAGCGGGTGGTGGGTGCGGTCAGCGCCCTCGCCGCTTTCGCCGTGATCTCGTCCCTGGTGGTGCTGACCGCAGGCTCCGCGGTCGTGCAGCCCTCGGTGTGGCAGGGGATCGTGCTGCCGCCGTTCGTCTACGCACTGGGCATCGGCGCAGGGTTCGGCTTCGCTGCGCTGCGGGGACGGAGTGCAGACGACGGGATGCTGCCCTCAGGCGACGACGGCCGGGACCGGGAGCGGGCCCGCGAGCGCGACCGCGATGTCAGCGGCTCGGACGCAGACGTGCGCGACGCGTCGCCGGCCCGTGGAGCCGCACCCATCGCGCTGACCGCGCTGCGGAGCCGCACGCTCGCGGTGCCGGACGGATTCCGCTCGGGCGCACTGGCAGCGCTTCGCGCAGGGAGCGCGGCGACCGCGATTGTGATCGGCGCTGCGGCGCTCGTGCTCGCGCTGCTGATCTTCGGCAACTACGGCACGATCATCAGCCTCTATGAGCAGCTGCAGAGCGGCGTCGCGGGCGGGGCGGCGCTGACGATCGGCCAGCTGGCGATCCTGCCGAACGTTGTGGTGTGGATGGCATCCTGGCTCATCGGTCCGGGATTCGCCCTCGGAACCGGCTCCGCCGTCAGCCCCATCGGCACCGCTCTCGGGCCGTTGCCCGGCCTGCCGCTCTTCGGCGTCATCCCGCCGGGCGGGTACAGTTTCGGCCTGGTCGGCGTCGTCGTGCCGGTGCTCGCCGGTTTCATCGCGGCGGTGCTGCTGCGCGGGCGCACCGTGGACGGCCTGCGTGGAGTTCGGGCCATCCTGCTCACCGCCGCCGGGATCGGCGTGGTCGCCTGCGTGCAGCTCGGCCTGCTCGCGTGGTGGTCCTCCGGCGCCCTCGGCCCCGGCCGCCTCCACGACGTCGGACCCAACCCGTGGCTGGTCGCGGCGCTGGCCGCGGGCGAGGTCGCCGTGGCGGCGGCGATCGGATTGGCGGCGAGCGGCCGCGTCCGGCGGTGAGGATCGAGCGTTGAGCACCGGGCGGTGAGCGCCCCGGTCGCGCGCCGCTAGGCTGGTGGCGTGCTCTCGATTGTCGTCCTGATCTCCGGCGGTGGCTCGAATCTGCGTGCTCTGCTGGAGGCATCGGAGGACGCCGAGTTCCCCGCGCGCGTCGTCGCGGTCGGTGCCGACCGGGAGGCGGACGGGCTGGAGCACGCCGAGCGGTTCGGCATCCCCACCTTCACCGTCCCGTACACCTCATACCCGAGCCGCGAGGAGTGGGGTGACGCCCTGCTGCAGCAGATCCGGCAGTGGGAACCCGACCTGACCATCCTCTCGGGGTTCATGCGACTGGTGCCCCCGCGGGTGGTCGACGCGCTCTCGCCCGACCTGATCAACACGCACCCGGCGTACCTGCCGGAGTTCCCCGGAGCGCACGCGGTCCGCGACGCGCTGGCCGCGGGCGTGACGCAGACCGGGGCCAGCCTCATCGTCGTCGACAACGGAGTGGACGCGGGCCCGATCATCAGCCAGGAGCGCGTGGAGGTGGAGCCCGGCGATACCGAGGGCAGCCTGCACGAACGCATCAAACCTGTCGAGCGACGGCTGCTCATCGACGCCGTGCTCGACATCGCCAACGGACACATCGACCTCGAGGAGCTTGCCCGAGCATGAGCGGACCCCACCACGACGCCAGCCTCTACCGTGAGCGGGACCTCGTCCCGATCCGCCGGGCGCTGATCTCGGTGAGCGACAAGACCGGCCTCCTCGAGCTGGCGACAGCGCTCGCCGAGGCCGGCGTGGAGATCGTCTCGACCGGCTCGACCGCGCAGACCATCCGCGATGCCGGCTACGCGGTGACGGATGTGGCGAGTGTCACCGGCTTCCCGGAGTCGCTCGATGGGCGCGTCAAGACGCTGCACCCGGCCATCCACTCGGGGCTGCTCGCCGACCTGCGGCTCGCGTCGCACGAGGAGCAGCTGAAGGAGCTCGGTATCGAGCCGTTCGAGCTCGTCGTCGTCAACCTGTACCCGTTCGTCGAGACCGTGGCGTCCGGCGCCGTCGGGAACGATGTGGTCGAGCAGATCGACATCGGCGGCCCCGCAATGGTGCGCGCGTCGGCCAAGAACCACGCCAACGTCGCCATCGTCGTGTCGCCGTCGGACTACGCGGATGTCACCGCGGCGGTCGCAGCCGGCGGGACGACCTTCGACCAGCGGCGCGAGCTCGCGTCGAAGGCGTTCGCCCACACGGCCGCCTACGACGGTGCGGTCGCCGCCTGGTTCGCGGGGGAGGCGCCTTCGACCGACGACTTCCCGGAGCGCTGGGAGGCGCGCGCCGAACTCAAGCAGACGCTGCGCTACGGCGAGAACTCGCACCAGGCGGCCGCCCTCTACGCCGACCCGAAGGGCCGCGGCATCGCCCAGGCGACCCAGCTCGGGGGCAAGGAGATGTCGTACAACAACTACGTGGATGCGGATGCGGCCCTGCGCAGCGCGTACGACTTCCACGAGCCTGCGGTCGCGATCATCAAGCACGCGAACCCGTGCGGGATCGCCGTCTCGGAGGACATCGCCGAGGCGCACCGCAAGGCGCACGAGTGCGACCCGGTGTCGGCGTACGGCGGCGTGATCGCGGCCAATCGCACGGTGACACTGGCGATGGCGGAGACCGTCAAGGGCATCTTCACCGAGGTGCTGATCGCGCCCGGCTACGAGCCCGAGGCGCTCGAGCTGCTGCAGACCAAGAAGAACCTGCGCATCCTGCAGCTCCCGGAAGGGTATGCGCGCGCGCTGACCGAGTTCCGGCAGATCTCCGGAGGCGTGCTGGTGCAGGACTCCGACCGATTCGACGAGTTTTCGTCCGAGGGCTGGACGCTGGTCGCCGGCGAAGAGGCGGATGCTGCGACCCGCGCCGACCTCGAGTTCGCCTGGAAGGCGTGCCGCGCGGTCAAGTCGAACGCCATCCTGCTCGCCCACGACGGCGCATCGGTCGGCGTCGGGATGGGGCAGGTCAACCGGGTGGACTCGTGCCACCTCGCTGTGAGCCGGGCGGGGGAGCGCGCGGCGGGATCCGTCGCGGCGTCCGACGCCTTCTTCCCCTTCGCCGACGGCGCGCAGATCCTCATCGACGCCGGTGTCGCGGCGATCGTGCAGCCGGGCGGCTCCATCCGAGACGAAGAGGTCATCGCCGCGGCGAAGGCTGCCGGAGTGACGATGTACTTCACCGGGGAGCGGCACTTCTTCCACTGAGACGCCCCAGGCGTTGCCTCCTCGCCGGGCTCGGGAGAGAATGGACGGCGGTCCACAAGACCGCACCATTTTTCACCGCGATCCCACGAGGAGACACCGATGTCCGTCCTGCCCGCAACCACCCTGCCCGGCGATCTGCCGCACGAGACACTGCATGTGGTGAAGGGGAGGCGGAGCGGCCTCACCATCAGCATCGCGGTGCACTCCACCATCCTCGGCCCCGCCCTCGGCGGTTGCCGGGTCTGGACGTACGACTCCTGGCAGGAGGCGGTGGCCGACTCCCTGCGGCTGGCCGAGGGGATGACGCTCAAGAACGCCGCCGCAGGACTCAACCGGGGAGGCGGCAAGGCCGTCGTCTACCTCCCGCGCGGCACGGTGCTCACGCCGACCGAGCGCTTCGAGGCGATGCTCGACCTCGGTGACGCGGTCGAGACGCTCGGCGGCAGCTACATGACTGCCGAGGATGTCGGCACCAGCGCCGAGGACATGTCGGTCGTCGCGACCCGCACCGCCCACGTCTGCGGGCTTCCGCCGTCGGAGGGCGGTGTCGGAGAGCCCAGCGACGCGACCGCGGCGGGCGTGTACGCCGGCCTGCAGGCGACCCTGGACCGCGTCTTCGGCTCGCGATCCGTGGACGGGCGCCGGGTGACGGTGCTCGGCCTCGGCCATGTCGGCTCGCTCATCGCGATGCGCCTGGCGAGCGAAGGCGCGGTGCTGACCGTGACCGACGTGAACCCGGCCAAGCGGGCCCTCGCGGACGCGCTGGGTGCGACCTGGGTCGAGCCGGAGGAGGCGCACAGGGTCGAGGGCGACCTATTTGTGCCGGCGGGCGTCGGTGGCGCTCTGACCGACCGCGTCATCGACGAACTGCGGGTCGCGGCGGTCGTCGGCCCAGCCAACAACCAGCTGGCGAAGCGGGACGGCGCCGAGCGGCTCTCCGCGCGCGGCATCCTCTGGGCGCCCGACTTCGTGGTCAACGCGGGCGGCGTCATCTTCCTGTCCATGGCGGGGGAGCCGGGCGTCACCGCGGAGGCGACGCAGGAGCGGGTCGAGCGGATCGGAGATTCGGTCGCCGAGATCTTCCGCGTCGCGGACGAGCGCGGGGTGACCACGCTCCAGGCGGCGGAGGAGCTCGCGCTCGGCCGGCTGCGGGAGCCAGCGAACGCATAGCAGCGCTCCGATAGGTTGGTCCCTATGACGTCTTCCTGGGGCCGCCGGCTCATCGCATCCCTTGTCGCCGCCCTCGTGGTGGTCCTCATCGTCCACGCGGCGATGATCTCCGCCTTCTACGTGGGGGCCCTGGGTGGGTCGTCGGCCCCGTCGGGGGCGTTGATCGTCGCCGTCAGCAACTACTTCTCGCTGACGAGCGTCATCGCCTTCGTGCTGCTGTGGATCGCCGGTTTCGTCGGCGCCTTCGACCGCTGGTGGACCGCCCTCATCGCGGGCGCGCTCGCCGGTGTGCTGGCGCCAGGCGTCGGCACGGTGCTCACCGCCACCTCCGGCGGCTCGCCGTTCAGCGGGGACCTGCTCGTCGCCGTGCTGGGCACCCTGCTCGGCATCAACCTGCTGTACGCGGTCGCCATCACCGCGCTCACCCCGACCTTCGGGCGCTGGCTCTTCCGCGTCGTCGAAGGCACCCGCAGCCGGTTCGAGACCGACCGCAAGGTCGCGCTGGTCCGCATCCCGGCCGCCAATGTCGCCGAGGGTCTCGTGACCCACATCGACCGGCAGCCGGTGGAGACCGAGCTCGCCGACAAGCAGTGGGACGCCTACGTCGCCGCGCTCTCCGAGGCCGGCTGGCAGACCGTCGAGGTGGCGAGTGCCGACCGCATGGCCGACTCTGTCTTCGTGGAGGACACCGCGGTAGTGTTCGGCGACACGGCCGTCATCACGCTGCCGGGCGCGGAGTCGCGCCGAGGCGAGATCGCCGGCACCGAGGCCGCCCTGCGCGCGCAGGGGCTGCACCTGGAGCGGATCGAGGCGCCGGGGACCCTCGAGGGTGGAGACGTCCTGAAGGTCGGCTCCACCGTGTACGTCGGCCGAGGCGGCCGCACGAACGCCGAGGGGATTCGTCAGCTGCGCGCACTCGTTGCGCCGCTCGGGTACACCGTCGTCGCCGTTCCCGTCACCAAGGCCCTGCACCTGAAGACGGCGGTGACCGCGCTTCCGGACGGCACGATCATCGGCTACGAGCCCATCGTGGACGACCCGCGGATCTTCGAGCGCTTCCTCCCCGTGCCGGAGGCGGAGGGCACCGCGGTCGTCGTCCTGTCGGACGACACCGTGCTCATGTCGTCGTCCGCCCCGCAGTCGGTCGCGCTGGTCGAGAGCCTGGGCTACACCGTCATCCAGGTCGACATCTCGGAGTTCGAGAAGCTCGAGGGATGCGTCACCTGCCTGTCGATCCGCATCCGCTGATCGTCCCGTTGACGCAACACGCCGTCCGGGCGAGGTCCGGGACGGCGTGTCGCGTCAACTCGACGGCGCAGCTCGACGGGGGAGCAGGCACCAGCCGGCCGTGACGGCGGCGATGATGGCCGCTGCCAGCCACCCCGCTCTGACGCCGCCGAACGAGGCGATGAGCACCAAGATCGACGTTCCGAGCGCCGTGCCGAGCTGGGCTCCCGTATTCAGGACTCCGCTCGCGCTCCCGGAGAGCCGATCGGGCACGGTCGTCCCGATCGTCGTCGCGGCGACGGAGGACAGCCCGAGCCCCGCACCCGCCAGTGCGACGCCGACGAAGACGCCCCACCACATCCCGACCGTCAGTGCCATGAGCAGGCAGCCCAGAGCGATGGTGGCGATCCCCATCCCGCACACCGTGTACGCGCTGAATCGGGCGAGCAGAGCGCGGGTGCTCGTCGACGTGATGATCACGGCGACGCTGAGCGCCATCAGGGTGAGACCGGTGGCGATGGGATCGAGCCCCAGGCGGTCCTGCAGAAAGAGGGTCGCGAGCACGGCCGTCGAGCTGGTGGTCGCCGTGTTCACGAAGGAGAGGCCGGTACCGTGCCGGAGCGGGCGCGAGCGTGCGGCCTCCCTCGGAATGAGCGGTGAAGCGGCGGTGCGCAGCCGCAGGGCGAGCAGCGCGCCGAGCACGACACCGACGACGATGCACGCGACTCCCAGGACGAGCGTCGACGGCTGCTCCAGCCACGCAGCGCCGGCGATCACGGCCATCACCGCCAGGATGAGCAGGGCGGCGCCCAGCGCATCCAACGGCACCCGCTCGCTCTGCTCACTCAGGTGTGTGACGGTGACCGCGATCCCGGCGATGAGCCCGGCCGCGAGCGGCAGATTGACCCAGAAGACGGCCGGCCAGCCGAAGGCCTGAACGAGGATGCCGCCCACCAGGAAGCCCGACGCGCCCGCGGCCGCTCCGGTCGCGCTCCAGGCCGCGAGGGCTCCCCGGCGGCGCCGGTCGTCGGGAGTCGCGGACAGCAGCAGCCGCAACGCGGACGGTACGGAGAGCGCGGCGGCCGCTCCCTGGAGTGCGCGTGCGACCAGCACGCCGGCCAGTCCGGCTCGTCCCCAGAGCCCCGCCGTCGCTCCCAGCACCGACACCGCCCCGAACAGGGCGACGCCGGTGAGCAGGATCCGGCGATGGCCGAAGCGGTCGCCGAGCCGCGCGCCTAGGATGAGGACGCCGCCGAAGAACATCGCGTAGACCGTCGCGAGCGGGCCGGCTGCGGACGCCGGCGCCCCGACACCGGCCAGGATCGCAGGGATCGCCGTCGTCGCACTCGTGACCCCCAGCACGTCGACGAACTGCACCAGGCACAGCACGGTCACGGCCCCTCTGCGCATGCCCGCCACCGTACCCGGCGCCCCCGACATCCGGCTTTTTCCTCGGGTCCGCGAGAAAATCCTTGCTTTGCGCTGCACCCTGGCAATAACCTGTAGGGCTGCCGTGTTGCAGCATGACGGATGCATTCATCGAGGCTGGGAGGAAGCCATGACGACGACCGAGACCGCACGAAAGACCACCGTGCCCGGGTTCGTCGCCGCCCTCGCGGCCTCCACCCGACCGTCGGGGCACTAGCTCTCCGCCCCCACCGCTGCGCGTCGTCCGCGCGCAACGCACCGTGAGCGCCGGCGGGCGCCCACGCGTCCCCAACACGGGGCCTGCCCACGAGGCCAGGCCTTCGGCGACTCCTTAGCGTGCTCGCCGCCGACCCACGATGTCGGACCACTCACAGAAAACGGATCATCCATGTCTGTCGACCAGACGCCGAAAACCCAGACGCCGTACAAGGCCACGAACACGAAGCGGTCGAGCACCGCGCGCACCCTGCTGCGCATCCTGCCCTTCGCCAAGTTCGCCGCGCCCCGCATCGTGCTCGGGATGGTGGCCGCGCTGCTCGCCAGCCTGGTCGCGCTGAGCATCCCGCAGGTGCTGAAGTGGCTGGTCGACGGTCCGCTGTCGACGGGTGACCCGTCCGCGGTGTGGCCTGCGGCCCTGCTCGTCGTCGGTCTGGGGGCTGCGGAGGCCGTGTTCATCTCGCTGCGGCGTTGGTTCGTGCTCACCCCGGGCACCCACGTCGAGGCGCGGATGCGCAACGCGCTGTACGCGCAGCTGCAAGACCTTCCCGTCGCCTTCCACGACCGCTGGCCGAGTGGCCAGCTGCTGTCGCGCGCCGTCAGCGACCTCAGCATGATCCGTCGCTGGCTGTCGTTCGGCATCGTGCTGCTGGTGGTCAATGTGGTCACGATCGTCGTCGGCTTCGCCATCCTGATCGGCTGGAACTGGATCCTCGGCCTCATCTTCCTGGTCTGCTCGATCCCGCTGTGGATCTACGGCTTCGTGTTCGAGAACAAGTACTCCGTCATCGCCCGGCGCAGCCAGGACCAGGCCGGAGACCTGGCGACCGCGGTCGAGGAGTCGGTGCACGGCATCCGCGTGCTCAAGGCCTTCGGTCGTGGCAAGCACGCTCTGAAGAGCTTCGAGTCGCAGGCCGAGCAGCTGCGCGGCACGGAGATCGAGAAGGCCAAGGCGATCGCCGGCATCTGGCTGTGGCTGCTCATGGTCCCGGACATCGCGTTCGGCATCAGCCTGGTGGTCGGCGTCTGGCTCGCGTCGCAGGGCCAGCTGTCCGTCGGCGAGCTGGTGGCGTTCTTCGCCACCGCGACGGTGCTGCGCTTCCCGATCGAGTCGATCGGGTTCCTGCTCTCGATGACCTTCGACACTCGCACGGCAGCGGACCGCTACTTCGAGGTGATGGATGAGGTCAACGCGATCACCGACCCCGCCGACCCCAAGAAGATCACCGACCCGCGCGGCGAACTGGTGTTCGACGACGTGCACTTCCGGTACCAGGACTCGCCGGAGCGTTTCCCCGACCTGCTCGACGGCATCCAGTTGACGGTGCAGCCTGGGGAGACCATGGCCCTGGTGGGGCTGACCGGCTCAGGGAAGTCGACGCTGACCGCGCTGACGACCCGCCTGTACGACGTGACCGGCGGCTCGATCCGGGTGGACGGCGTGGATGTGCGCGACCTCACCCGCTACGACCTGCGCAAGGCGCTGGCCATGGCCTTCGAGGATGCGACGCTGTTCTCCGCCTCCGTGCGCGACAACGTCCTGCTCGGCCGGGACGAGCTCGATCCCACGTCGGCGGAAGCAGAGCGGGTGCTGACCGAAGCGCTGGAGATCGCCCAGGCCGGCTTCGTCTACGACCTGCCTGAAGGGGTGGAGACGAAGGTCGGCGAGGAAGGGCTGAGCCTCTCCGGCGGTCAGCGGCAGCGCCTCGCGCTGGCGCGGGCCGTGGCGGCGAACCCGTCGGTCCTGGTGCTCGATGACCCGCTGTCGGCCCTCGACGTCGACACCGAGGCCCTGGTGGAGGCGGCGCTGCGGCGCATCCTGGCCGCGACCACGGCGCTCATCGTGGCGCACCGCCCCTCCACGGTCATGCTGGCCGACCGGGTGGCGCTGCTCGAGGACGGTCGCATCACGGCCGTCGGCACCCACCACGAACTGCTCGCGACCAGCGAGCACTACCGGTTCGTCATCTCCAGCCTGGAAGACGAAGAAAACGAAGAGATCCTCGAGGGGGTGAACCTGTGAGCACGACGAGTGTGCTGGGCGTCGAAGGCGAAGAGCGCAACGACCTCAACACGGAGGAGAGCCGGCAGGTCCGGCGCCGCTCGCTGCGTCTGCTGGGCTCGCTCATGCAGCCGTTGCGGATGCGGTTGGTGCTGACCGCGATCGTGGTCGTGGTGAGTACGGCCGCCCAGGTGGCGGGCCCCGCGATCATCGCGTTCGGCATCGACAACGGCCTGCCTGCACTGATGAAGCAGGACTGGTTCCCGCTGGCTGCTGCCGGCATCGCCTACCTGTTCACCGGCATCATCGGCGCGGTCCTGATCGCGTGGTACACGGTCCTGAGCGCGCGCATCAGCCAGGCGATCCTGATCGACCTGCGCAAGCGGGTGTTCCTGCACACGCAGCGGCTGTCGCTGGAGTTCCACGAGTCGTACACGTCCGGCCGCATCATCTCGCGCCAGACGAGCGACCTCGACTCGATCCGTGAGCTGCTCGACTCGGGCATCAACCAGCTCGTGCAGGGCTTCCTGTACATGCTGTTCATCGGGATCGCGCTGTTCTCGATCGACTGGCTCAGCGGCGTGGTGCTGCTGGCGTCGCTGGTGCCGCTCTACGTGCTGACCCGCTGGTTCCAGAAGCGGTCGCAGGTGCTGTTCCGCATCTCGCGGGTGGCATCGGCGAAGCTGATCGTGCACTTCGTGGAGACCATGACCGGCATCCGTGCGGTCAAGGCGTTCCGCAAGGAGAAGCGCAACGAGAAGGAGTTCGGCGGCCTGGTCGAGGAGTACCGGGATGTGAACGCGCGCGTCATCCAGCTGTTCGGGATCTTCGACCCCGGGCTCGTGATGATCGGCAACGTGACGGTCGGCGTCGTGCTGCTCGTCGGCGGCTTCCGCGTCGCCGACGGCCAGCTCGCGATCGGCGTGCTGCTCGCGGTCCTGCTGTACACGCGCCGGTTCTTCGACCCGATGGAGGAGATGGCGATGTTCTACAACTCCTACCAGTCGGCGGCCGCGGCGCTGGAGAAGATCTCCGGCGTCCTGGAGGAGCAGCCGAGCGTGCCGGATCCGGTGAAGCCGGTCGACCTCTGGTCGGCGCAGGGCCACGTGCGGTTCGACGACGTCACCTTCGCCTACAAGAAGGACCGCGTCATCCTGCCCGCGTTCACGCTCGACATCCCGGCTGGTCAGACGGTCGCGCTCGTCGGTTCCACCGGAGCGGGCAAGTCGACGCTGGCGAAGCTCATCTCGCGGTTCTACGACCCGAGCGAAGGCTCCGTGCAGCTCGACGGTGTGGATCTGCGCGACCTGCACCCGAAGGACCTCCGCCGTGCGATCGTGATGGTCACGCAGGAGGCGTACCTGTTCAGCGGTTCGGTCGCGGACAACATCGCGCTGGGTAAGCCGGATGCGACGCGCGACGAGATCGTGCGGGCCGCCGAAGCGGTGGGTGCGCACGAGTTCATCGAGGGTCTGCCGAACGGCTACGACACCGACGTGAACAAGCGCGGCGGCCGGGTGTCCGCGGGGCAGCGCCAGCTGATCTCGTTCGCCCGGGCGTTCCTCGCCGACCCGTCGGTGCTCATCCTGGACGAGGCGACGAGCTCGCTCGACATCCCGAGCGAGCGCCTGGTGCAGGAGGCGCTGCAGACACTGCTAGCGGATCGCACGGCCGTGATCATCGCGCACCGTCTGTCGACGGTCGCGATCGCGGACCGGGTGCTGGTGATGGAGCACGGACGCGTCGTCGAGGACGGCACGCCGGACGACCTGATCGCCGGCACCGGGCGTTTCGCCCAGCTGCACGCGGCCTGGCGCGACTCGCTCGTGTAGCGGGCGACGCTCCGACGGAAATCCGGCGGGGACCACGGGGAAGCCCTCCCGTGGTCCCCGCCGCCTGTCTCCGGACGGCGAGGGTTGATCAGCCGGCCGGGGACCAGGTGGTGCGCGCACGCGACGGCAGGATGCGGTGCCTGGCTGGGCTCGTGCGGGTGATTCGGGTGCGTGCGGTGAGCCCGTCGCGAAGGACGACGACCTCCGCACCGGCGTCGATGTACGCGCTGGCGGAGGCGGGGTCCGCGTAGCGCTCGCTCTGGCCGGCGACGACGGTGATGCAGTCGGCGACGAGGGTGCGGCCGGCGGTGGCGAGCACGGTCGTGCGGGAGATCGCGGGTGCGACGAGGGAGCGGACCGTGCGGCCGAGTTCCGCCCAGTCGGCGGATCGCGTGGCCGGCCGCCTGCCGAAGACGTCGCCCAGATCGAGTGTCTGCACGCGCCCGCCGGCCTCCGCGGCGAGGGCAGCGAGACTCCCGAGGGTGCCGACCGCGCTGCGAAGGTCGGCAGCGAGGCGAGACGGTCCGCACGCGTCCAGCGACAATCCGGCCACCGGCACGCCGAGCGATACCGCCCGGCGCGTCGACGCTACCGCCGCGTCTGTGGGCATCCGCAGCAGCACAGAGGTTCCGGCGGGCGCAGCGACGAAGGCGTCGACTTCGTACGGCTCGTCCACCGCGAACAGGCGGACGCCGGCCTCCCAGGCGGAGCGGCGGTCCTGCCAGTGCGCGCCGGAGACGGCGTAGAGCGCGCGGCCGAGGTCTATGCCCGCACGGCGCAGGGCGGGCACGGCGGCGGGATGCGACACGGTGAACCCTGCGCCTTCCGCCGCGATCGCCCGCAGGAGTTCGGGATGCGCCAGTGCGCTCACGTCGAATCGCACGTCCATCCAGGGCAGGGCTTCGCGGAGTTCGCACAGACGTTGCGCCGCACGCGGCAGATCGAACAGAACGACCGGGAGCCCGAGGGAGGGGCCGTCCACCGCGACCGCCCCGGTCGCCGCGGTGGGGACCACGGCGGCGCCGGTCGGGTCGGCGGTTCGGGTCACGGTGGACATCGCCATCTCCTCGGGTGGATCGTCGGTCCGCTCTCATCGGGCGGACGGCCCTCACCGTTCGGGTCGGTGAGGTTGTCTCATATGCTCGTCCTGACGCAGGTGGCCCGCATCCGGGGGGTCACCTCATTCCGATTGCGTGGAGGCACGGATGAAGCCGGGGGTCTGTGCGGAGATGATGGACGACATGTCCCTCCGTGTTGTGATCGTCGACGACCACGAGCGGTTCCGAGCTCAGGCCGCCGAACTGCTGCGCCTGGAGCGATTCACCGTCGTCGGGGACACGGACACCGCCGCAGGCGGGGTCGAGCTGAGCAGGCGTCTGTCCCCGGACGTGGTGCTGCTCGATATCGGGCTCCCGGACGCCAGTGGCTTCGATATCGTCACCGCCGTGCGGGCGACCGGCGCCGTCGTGGTGCTGACCTCGAGCCGGTCGGCGAACGACTACGGCAGGCGCGTGGCGGACAGCGGCGCGGAGGGCTTCATCAACAAAGAAGAGCTGACCGGTGAGGCGATCCGCATCCTGCTAGGGTAAGCGCGTGAGCGGGGGACAGACAGAAGGTTCTCGCGCGCTCCGGGTGGCCGTCGCCGACGACGCAGTGCTTCTGCGCGAAGGAATCGGCCAGATCCTGCGCGCGGGGGGCATGGAGGTGATCGCCTCGGTGGACACCGCCGAGGAACTCCTCGGCGCGGTCGCGACCGACGGCGATGTGGATGCGATCGTGCTCGACATCAAGATGCCGCCCACCCACACCGACGAAGGACTCCGCGCGCTGGAGCAGCTGCGCGCCGGCGGCTCGCGGGCCGGCATCCTGCTGCTCTCCATGTACACGACCGCGTCCTACGCCATCCGGGCGATGAGCGCCGGCAGCGGCACCGGCTACCTCATGAAGGACCGGATCGCCGACGCCGATACCCTCGTCACCGCCGTGCGGACGGTCGCGCGCGGCGGCTCGGTCGTCGATCCGGAGGTCGTGCAGCTGCTCGTCTCGGCCCGCTCGTCCGAGGCCACGGTCGAGGGGCTGTCCGCCCGGGAACGCGATGTGCTCCGGCTGATGGCCGAGGGCCGCTCGAACGTCGGCATCGCCGGGGAGCTGCACCTGAGCCTTCGCACCGTCGAGTCGCACATCGGCCACATCATGGCCAAACTCGGAGTGGAGGACTCGACCGAGGGCCACCGGAGGGTGCTCGCCGTCCTGCGCTTCCTCGGCCGGGACGCCTGACCGACATGGACGCCGGGCGTCCTGGAGCCCTCCGCTGGGGGATACGCGCGCTCGCCGTCACCGTGGCGCTCGCCTCCAATGTGCTCGCCCAGGTGCTGAGCGCCACGACCGGGAACTACGGCCCGCGCCCCTCCGGCGCCGGCTGGGCGATCGTTTTCGTCGCGGTCGCCATCGACTACCTCATCTGCGCAGTGGTCGCCTGGCGGCTGGTGCGCAGTCCGATTCCCGGCTGGCTGATGGTGGGTGCGGCCATCTTCTGGTCCGCCGGGGCCTGGTATCCGATGGTCCGGCCGTGGGGATGGGTCTGGCCGTGGGTCGCCGGGGTCACCGACCTCTGGGCGGTGCTGGTCGGCGTCCTGGTGCTCTGCTATCCCACCGGCCGGCTGGTGGCGCGTTTCGACCGCGTGCTCGTGATAGCGGTGTCGGTGGCGTTCCTGGTGCGGCTGGGCGGCATCCTGCTGTTCTCCTCGCCCGAGGCAGCCGAGTGCGGCTGCGCGGCGAACCCGTACGCCGTGCTGCCGAGCGACACCGCCGACTACTGGCTCGGCATCGCCTGGCGTAGCGTCGGCCTGATCCTGATGCTGACGGTCGCCGCGCGGCTGATCGCCCGCTGGTTCACCAGCTCCCTCCCGGCCCGCCGGGTCGCCTTCGTGATGCCGCTGGCCATCCTGCTCTGGTGCTACGGCACGGTGCAGGACTCGCTGAGCTTCGCGCTCGGCTGGGACGGCGGCTGGCTGCAGTTCATCCCGCCCATCGCCATCGCGCTCATCCCACCCGCCTGGGTCGGCGGGGTGCTGTACGCGAGGGGACTCCGTTCCCGCGTCGCCGACCTCGTGATCGTCGCCCGCGACAAGGTCGACCGCGGACTGTGGGAATCGAGTCTCGCCCGCACTCTGCATGACGGTTCGCTGCGGGTGTTCTGGTGGGACGAACCCCTGCAGAGCTACCAGACGAGCGACGGGCAGCGGGTGCCGGATGCGGGGCTCATCCAGCGGCCCGGCCGCTCCACGCTCGCGATCGACTCCGACCAGGGCCCGATCGCCCTCATCGAGCACGACGTGGCGCTCACGCAGGACGACCGGCTGCTCGACGCGGTCTCCTCCGCGCTGCTGCTGTCGGTCGACAACGACCGGCTGCGCGCGCGCTTGGAGCGCACGATCCAGGAGCTGCGGGAGTCGCGACTCCGCATCGTCGAGGAGGGGTACCTGGCCCGCCGCCGGCTGGAGCGGGACCTGCACGACGGGAGCCAGCAGCAGCTCGTCTCGCTGGCGATCAGCCTGCGCATCGCGACGGCGAAGGCCGAAGCACGCGGGGATGAGGAACTCGCCGTCGACCTCCAGCGCGCTTCGAGCCAGCTGGCCGACGCGCTCCGTGAGCTCCGGGAGCTCGCCCGCGGCATCCACCCCACGGTGCTCAGCGACGGCGACCTCCGCTCGGCCATCGAGGAGCTCGGGCTGCGCAGCCACCTGCCGGTGGAGGTGCACGTGGAGATCGCGGAGCGTCTTCCCGAGGTGATCGAGGAGACCATCTACTACTGCGTCTCCGAGTGCCTGGCCAACGCCGCCAAGCACGCGAGCGCCCGCAACTGCACGGTGCTCGTCACTCGCGCCGACGCAACGGTCACCGTCGTCGTGAAGGACGACGGCCAGGGCGGGGCGAGGATCGAACCCGGCGGCGGACTGGAGGGCCTGCGCGACCGGGTGGAGGCGGTCTCCGGCCGCGCCGACGTCCGCTCGGTGGAGGGCCTCGGCACGATCATCGAGCTGACGATCCCGGTGCCGGTGTCCTGATCGGCTCGGGATCGGCCCTACTTCGTCGGGGCCTTCGCAGCCCACACCTGGTCGCCGACGGTGAACGCCGACCAGCCGCCCGGGCAGCCGGACGCCTTCGGGGGGAGGCCGTCGACCGGCCACCAGCTGTCCTGGATGTCCGGCTTCGGCATGGGGACCGACTTCGTGCAGACTTTCGGGATGACGTGCGTCTTGGAGGTGTACGTCAGGATCGCGGTTCCCGCCTGCGTGTCGTAGTCGACACGGATGATCGTCGCGTCGTCCGGAATGAAGGTGGGCGAGCCGAAGACGGCCGTGTCCGAGGCCTTCATCTCCTTCGCGGTGTCCCAGATGGCGGAGTCGACGTGCGGTTCGAAGGCGCTCACCACCGAGCAACCGGACAGGGCCAGGGCGAGGGCGGACGTCGTCGCGATGACTCCGGCGGTACGGATGCGGGGCACGGCAGCTCCAGGGTAAGGGGACAGGGTTCTCTTACGAAGTGAACACTACGGAACTGAACGGTTCATCGGTCGGAGGAATGATTCCGCGCGTCGCGCCGCGGTTCGGGAGCCCCGACGCGAGCGGCCCGCAGGTCCACGCGGTACGGCGCGCTGCCGCCGCCGAGCAGCGGCGTGCCCTCGGCACGGTAGTGCTGCAGGGCGATGTGCTCGTGGTTGACAGCCGGATGGCCGCTCGCCCGGACCACACGCCACCACGGCACGTCGCTCCCGTAGTAGGCCATCACCTGGCCGACCATCCGCGCGGCGCGGGAGCCGAGGGTGGCCGCGACATCGCCGTAGGTCATCACCCGACCGGCCGGGATGGCGTCGACGACCTCGAGGACACGCTCGACGAACGAGTCGCTTCCGGGCGCATCCTCTGTCGGCAGATCGTCCGTCGGCGCATCCCCTGTCAAAGGTGGAGCGCGCCGATCGTCTCGCCGTACTGCGTCTCGCCCACCGGCTGGAACCCGCTGCGCAGGAAGAACTGCTCCGGACCCTGCTCGCCGGGCTCCCAGATGACGTGGAGACGGTCGTGCCCGCGGGCGCGCGCCTCGTCGGCGAGGGCGCGGACGGCGAACGTGCCGATCCCGCGACCCTGATCGTCCGCATCCACGTTGATGCGCCAGAGGATCGCCTTGAACTCGTCGTGCTCCGCGTTCGGGTCGAAATTGCCCATGATGAAGCCGACCACCTCGTCGCCGTCGAGCACGACGCGCTGCCACGACGTGTTCGGGTCGGCGACCGCGGCCGCAGCCGAGTAGGAGACCGGAGCGATGAACTGCTCCTGGCCCGGCTTCAGTGTCAGCGCGTTCGCCGCCACGACGGTCCGCGCGCTCAACTCTTCCAGTCTCAACTCAGCCATGACGAAAGGGTAACGTGCGGGAACGATCGCAGCATAGTCGCGCTCTTCCCGACCGTCCGCCGAGAGAAACTGTCTCGATGTCAAGATAGTTGTCGCGCTCAGGTAAGCTGTCGTCGGCGTAAAACGGCAGACACCTCAGGAGAACCATGGACAAGATCAAGGTTGACGGAACGGTCGTCGAACTCGACGGCGACGAGATGACACGCATCATCTGGAAGGCCATCAAAGACTCTCTCATCCACCCGTACCTCGACGTGAACCTCGAGTACTACGACCTCGGCATCCAGAAGCGCGACGAGACCGACGACCAGATCACGATCGACGCCGCCCACGCCATCCAGAAGCACGGCGTCGGCGTCAAGTGCGCGACCATCACGCCCGACGAGGCGCGGGTCGAGGAATTCGGGCTGAAGAAGATGTGGAGGAGCCCGAACGGGACCATCCGTAACATCCTCGGCGGCGTCGTCTTCCGCGAGCCGATCATCATCTCCAACATCCCGCGGCTGGTGCCGGGCTGGAACAAGCCGATCGTCATCGGCCGTCACGCCTTCGGCGACCAGTACCGCGCAACCGACTTCGTCTTCGACGGCCCAGGGACGCTGACCCTCAGCTTCCAGCCGAACGACGGCGGCGAGGCCCAGTCGTTCGAGGTCTACCAGGCGCCGGGTGCCGGCGTCGCGCTGGCGATGTACAACCAGGACGCGTCGATCCGCGACTTCGCGCGCGCGTCCTTCAACTACGGTCTCGACCGCCAGTACCCGGTGTACCTGTCGACCAAGAACACCATCCTGAAGGCCTACGACGGCCGCTTCAAGGACCTCTTCCAGGAGGTGTTCGACGCCGAGTACAAGGACAAGTTCGAGGCCGCCGGCCTGACCTACGAGCACCGCCTCATCGACGACATGGTCGCCTCCAGCCTCAAGTGGGAGGGCGGCTACGTCTGGGCCTGCAAGAACTACGACGGCGACGTGCAGTCCGACACCGTCGCGCAGGGCTTCGGATCGCTCGGGCTCATGACCTCGGTGCTGACCACTCCGGACGGCTCGGTCGTCGAGGCGGAGGCCGCGCACGGCACGGTGACCCGCCACTACCGTCAGCACCAGCAGGGCAAGCCCACCTCGACCAACCCGATCGCCTCGATCTACGCCTGGACGCGCGGCCTCGCGCACCGCGGCAAGCTCGACGGCAACCAGGACCTCATCGACTTCACCCACACCCTCGAGGACGTCGTGGTGAAGACGGTCGAGGAGGGCAAGATGACGAAGGACCTCGCGCTCCTCGTCGGCCCCGAGCAGAAGTTCCTCACCACCGAGGAGTTCCTCGACGCGATCGCGCAGAACCTCAAGGCGCGCCTGGCCTGAGCCTGACGCAAACGGAAGGGCCCGGCGGACACTGTCCGCCGGGCCCTTCTGCGTCTCACGGTGCCGGAGTGCGAAGGCCGGCGAGGAGGAGCTGCACCATGCGGCCGGCGCGAGGGGGCGTCCCGGCGGCGTGCGGGCCGTCGGCGTGGCAGAGGTTGGCCACGGCGCCGAGGAGCTCGGTGGGATCGACCTCCTGGGCGATGCTCCCGGAGGCGCGGGCCGCGTCGAGCAGTCGGGCCAGAGTAGGGGAGAGGTGGCTGGAGAAGTACTCCGCCAACGGCTCATAGGCCGGATCGCCGGAGTGCAGCGCCGCAGCCAGGCCGCGCTTCGTGGCGACGAACTCGGTGTACCGCATGATCCAGCGGTCCAGGGCCTCGCCGGGCGGGTAGCTGGCTTCGATCGCGACGGCCGCCTCCGCGCAGGCGTCGATCTCGTGACGGAAGACGGCCGAGATCAGGTCCGACCGGAGCGGGAAGTGCCGGTACAGCGTGCCCACTCCGACGCCCGCGCGTTCCGCTATGGCCCGGACCGGCGCATCCACGCCGGACTCGCCGAAGACCGCCTTCGCAGCCTCCACGAGGGAGGCGACGTTCTGCCGGGCGTCGGCGCGCTGCGGGCGGGTCGGCGCGACGGCGGCCGCTGCGGCCCGTGATCCGGCGGGCATGGGCGACTCCTCTGGTGGTCGGGATGCGATGCGGTGTACAGTCGGTTAAGCGGAACAACGTTCCGGATACGCATGCGAGCGCAACCGGAATGACGTTCCGATTCATCCGATCATAGACCTCAGGAGAACTCATGCAGTATCGAACCCTCGGCCGCACCGGCATCAAGGTCACCCCCTACGCGCTCGGCGCGATGATGCTCGGCTCGCTCGGCAATCCCGACCGCGCGGAGGGCATCCGCATCATCCACCGGGCGCTCGACGCCGGAATCAACTTCATCGACACCGCCGACCGCTACGGGGACTCCGAGGACGTCGTGGGCGAGGCGCTGAAGGGCCGGCGCGACGACGTGGTGCTCGCCACCAAGTTCTGGGGGCCGGTCGACGATGACATCAACCACCGCGGCGCATCCCGGCGGTGGATCGTCCAAGCCGTCGAGCGGTCGCTCCGCCGCCTCCAGACCGACCACATCGACCTCTACCAGCTGCACCGCCCGGACCCGGACACCGACATCGACGAGACGCTCTCGGCGCTCACCGACCTGGTCCGTCAAGGCAAGGTGCGGGCGATCGGGTCGTCGTCGATGCGGGGCTCCGAGATCGTCGAGGCGCAGTGGACGTCGGAGCGGCGGGGATTCGAACGGTTCCGGACCGAGCAGCCCAACTACTCCATCCTCGACCGGGAGATCGAACGCGAGATCTTGCCGGTCGCCCAACGCTACGGCATGGGCACTCTGGTCTACAGCCCGCTCGCCGGCGGAACGCTCACCGGCCGATACCGGGCGGGAGGGGAGAATGACAACTTCCGCTCCACTCGCACCGGGATGCAGCACTTCCGCGACGAGCGTCGGCTCGCCGCCGTGGAGCAGCTCGTGGCACTCTCCGACGAGGTCGGCGTGAAGCTCACGCACCTCGCCATGGCGTTCGTCATCGCGCACCCGGGGGTGACGTCGGCGATCGCCGGTCCGCGCACGATGGAGCAGCTCGAGGACACTCTCGCCGGCGTGGGTGTCTCGCTACCGGACGAGGTGCTCGACCGCATCGACGCGATCGTCCCGCCGGGGGAGAGCATCGGCGCGATGGACATGGTCTACCGCGGCCCGGAGGTGGGGGAGCCGTCGCTCCGGCGGCGCCGGGTCGCGGAGCGGGCGGCCGAGTAGTTGCGGGTGCTGCGGGTGCCGCGCGCGCCGCGGCTCAGCGGGCGGTCCAGCCGCCGTCGATCGCGAGGGTCTGGCCGGTGACGAGGGATGCGGCGGGGGAGGCGAGGAACGCCACCGCGCCGGAGACCTCCCGCGGTACCCCGATGCGGTGGAGGGCCGCGATGCGCTCGACCGTGTCCGCGCGGAAGGCGTCGTCCGAGAGCGCCGCGGAGGTGCCGTCGGTCTCGATGAACGTCGGCGCGACGGCATTCACGCGGATGCCGTACTGGCCCCATTCGACCGCCAGGCAGCGGGTGAGGTGCACGACCGCGGCCTTGGCGGTGCAGTAGGACGATTCGCCGGGGAGCGCGACGAGCCCCGCCTGCGAGGCGATGTTCACGATCGAACCGCCTCCGTTTTCGAGCATGCTCCTCGCGACGTGCTGCGACACGAAGAACGTCGAGCGCGTGTTCAGCCGCCAGACGTGGTCGAAGTCGTCCTCGGTGACCTCCAGCGCAGGCGCATCGATACCTCCTCCGGCGTTGTTGACCAGGATGTCGATCGGCCCGAGGTCGGCGGTGACCGCGTCGATCGCCGTGCGGCACGCATCCAGGTCGAGCACATCCGTCCGGATGGCCGTCGCCTGGACGCCGAACGCGCGCAGCTCGTCGACGAGCGCGCTCGAGCTGTCCGGGTCGCGGACGCCGAGCACGACGTCCGCCCCCTGCCCGGCGAGTTCCAGCGCGATCTCCCGGCCCAGTCCGCGGCTGGCGGCGGTGACCAGGGCGCGCGAGCCGGCGAGGGAGAAGGGGGCGCGAGTGGATACGGTGGGGCTCGAGTTCGTCATCTGCTCATCCTCCCGCGGGCGGCACCGGATCGTGCATGTAACGACTTCGTTTCGTCTCTTGCATTTCATTTGTTCGTAAGCTTTACTAACAAACATGACGACGACCGAGGTGCAGAGCAGCACCGGGGGATTGACCCCGGGCCGGGTGCTCCGTCCGCGCGCCAAAGTGCTCCCTGAGCACGCCCGCAGCCACAACCGGTCCCTCGTCCTGCAGACGCTGTACCGCTCGGGGCAGCGGAGCCGGGCCGACCTGGCCCGCGAGACCGGACTGACCCGCGTCACCGTCTCGGATCTCGTCGCCGAACTCCTGGCTGAGGGTCTCGTCATCGAGCTGGGCCAGCGCGAATCGGCGCGGCCCGGCAAGCCCGCCGTGCTGCTCGACATCGACCGCGCGGCGCACCAGATCATCGGCGTCGACCTCAGCGACCACGATCGTTTCCGCGGCGCCGTCATGAACCTCGACGGCGACATCCTGGCCCGCGCCGAGGTGATGCTCGCCGACGGTGAAGGGGCCGATCCCGCGACAGGCGAGGCCGCAGCCGCCAAGGTGGATGCGCTCGTCGACCGCCTGATCGCCGCGGCCACCGCGCCGATCCTCGGCATCGGCGTCGGGTCGCCCGGTGTCGTCGACCTGACCGGCACCATCCTCACCGCGCCGAACCTCGGCTGGCTGGACCTGCCGCTCCAGCAGCAGCTGGCCTCCCGCACCGGACGCCCGGTCGTGGTCGCGAACGACGCGAACGTCGCAGCCCTGGCCGAGCACACCTACGGCGACGCGGAGGGCGACATGATGCTCATCCGCATCGGCCACGGCATCGGCGCCGGCCTCCTCGTCGCGGGCGCGCTCGTCTACGGCAGCCACTTCGCCGCCGGCGAGATCGGGCAGGTCATGGTCGGTACCGACCTCGGCCTCGAGGCCACGTACAGCCGGGATCAGGTGCTCGAGCACTGGCTGAGCGTCCCGCAGCTGCAGCGCGGCATCCAGCAGGCCCAGGCCGACGGTGTGGATGCGACGCCCATCCTGCGCGAAGCCGGCCAGCGGCTCGGCATCGCGCTCGCGCCCGTCGTGGGTGCGCTAAACCTGTCGGAGATCGTGCTCAGCGGCCCGACCGAACTACTCGACGGCCCCCTCGCCGAGGCGACCGTCCACACGCTCCGGAACCGGACGATGGCCGAGAACCACGCCGATCTGTCCCTCCGGATGACCACGCAGGGGCAGGACATCGTCCTCCGCGGCGCGGCCGTACTCGTCCTCTCCGGACAACTCGGGGTCTCTTAACACAGCACCACCCGAATCAACGACCCCTGCACCGACGGTGTCTGCACCCGCACACACCGACATTCACGAAAGGAACCAGCAATGAAGAGAAAGCTCGTCGGCCTCGCCGCTGTGGCAACAGCTTCCGCTCTCGTGCTCGCCGGATGCGCCTCGGGAGGCTCCACCGGAGCCAGCACCGACGGCAAGGGCAAGACGGTCACCCTGTGGCTCGTCGGCTCCGACACTCCGGATGCACTCCGCACCTACCTGAAGACGGAGTTCAACAAGGAGACCGGTGCGAACCTGAAGATCGAGCAGCAGGACTGGGGCGACATCGTCACCAAGCTCACCACTGCGCTGCCCGACGCCAACAACACGCCGGACGTGACGGAGATGGGCAACACCCAGTCGCCGACCTTCACGAACGTCGGCGCGTTCCTCGACATCTCCGACATGTACAAGGACCTGGGCGGAAGTGACCTGCTCCAGTCGTTCGTCGAGGCCGGCAAGGTGGACGGCAAGAACTACACACTGCCGTACTACTTCGGATCCCGCTACATGTTCTACCGCAAGGACGTCTACCAGGCGGCCGGCGTGAGTGTCCCCACGACGCTCGACCAGTTCAACACGGGCGTGACGGACATCACGGCCAAGAACCCGAAGGGGATCGCCAACTTCTCCGGCTTCTTCCTCGGCGGGCAGGACTGGCGCGACGGCATCTCCTGGATCTTCGCCAACGGCGGTGACATCGCCAAGAAGGACGGCGACAAGTGGAAGGCCACCCTCGAGTCCGAGGATTCGCTGAAGGGCCTCCAGCAGCTGCAGGACCTGTACAAGAACGCATCCAAGGCGCCGAACGACGCAAAGGACTCGAACCAGTACATCTACCTCAACGACACCGACCAGACGTTGGACGCCGACGGCAACAAGACGGGTGACACGTCCCTTGCCGCCGCCACCATCATGGCTCCGGGATGGGCGCACTGGTCGATCGGCGACCTCGGGAAGGGTGACGACGGCAAGCCGACGCGCACCTGGAACGACGCCACCTTCGGCACCTTCGTCCTCCCGGGCAACGACGGGAAGCCGGCCCCGGTGTTCGCGGGCGGCTCCAACATCGGCATCTCGGCCAAGACCAAGGAGCCGGGCCTGTCGAAGACCCTCCTGAAGATCATGTTCTCCAAGGAGTACCAGGAGATGCTGGGCAAGAACGGCCTCGGCCCGGCGAACTCGAAGTACACCTCCTCGCTCGGGGACGACCAGTTCGCCAAGGCGCTCATCGAGTCGGCCTCCAACTCCAAGCTGACCCCGGCCGCACCCGGCTGGGCGTCGGTCGAGGCGGGCAACGTGATGGAGGAGTTCTTCTCCAAGATCCGCGACGCCGCCGACCTGAAGGCGCTGGCGCAGGAGTACGACAAGAAGATCGACGCGCTGCTCAACGTCAAGAGCTAGCTCGTCACCTGATTGACGCAACACGCCGTGCCGGAACGCACCGGCGCGGCGTGTTGCGTCAACTCGACCACAATCACGGAAGGAGGCCGAACGTGACCGCCACCGAGGACACCCGCATCGCCGTGGCCCCGCCGCACATCCCGAAGCGGGACGCCCAGCGCCGCCGACGCGGCAAGCTCACGCCGTACACCCTGCTGCTGCCGGCCATCATCATCCTGCTCGTCGCGCTCGGCTACCCGATCGTGTGGCAGCTCGTCACCTCGATGCAGCACTTCGGCCTGGCCCAGCAGTTCGGCAAGCCCGCCGAGTTCGTCTGGTTCGAGAACTACATCACACTGTTCACCGACTCCTACACGTGGGTGGTCGTCGGGCGCTCCATCGCCTTCTGCCTGGTGACAGCCCTCGTCACCGTCGTCATCGGCATCGGGATGGCGCTGCTCATGAACGCGGTGAACAAGGCCGTCCGCATCATCCTGCAGGTCTCGCTGCTGCTCGCCTGGGCGATGCCCGTGGTCGCGGCGATGACCGTCTGGAACTGGCTCTTCGACTGGCGCCGCGGCGTCGTCAACTACACGCTCAGCTCGTGGGGACTCGACTTCCAGGACCACAACTGGCTGCAGAATCCGCTCTCGTTCTTCTTCGTCGCGATGGTCATCGTGACGTGGATGAGCGTCCCCTTCGTCGCGTTCTCGGTGTACGCCGGTCTGACACAGGTGTCGACCGAGGTCGTCGAGGCCGCGCAGATGGACGGGGCGCGTGGCTGGCAGCGACTGCGCTACATCATCCTGCCGATCATCCGGCCGGTGCTCGGGATCGTGCTGCTGCTGCAGATCATCTGGGACCTCCGCGTGTTCGCGCAGATCAAGCTGCTGCAGGACAAGGGCTCGATCGCCAGCGAGACCAACCTGCTCGGCACCTACATCTATCAGCTCGGCGTCGGCTCGAGCGACTTCGCGATGGCCAGCGCCGTCAGCGTCTTCGTGCTCGTGCTCACTATCGCGCTCAGCTGGTTCTACGTGCGCTCCCTGCTCAAGGAGGACGAATCGTGACCGCCGCCACCCCGCTGCGTAAATCTGGCACCCGACCGCCCGCCGTGACGGAGCGCCCGCGTTTCCGCCGCCGCATCCGTCCGTCCCGTGTCCTCCTCGGCGCGCTCGCCGTCGTGCTCGCCCTGATCTGGGTGTTCCCGGTCTACTGGATGGTGAACTCGTCGCTGCTGCCGAACGTCCTCCTGCAGAACTCGACGCCCACCTGGTTGCCGTTCGGCGGCTCGTTCGACAACTTCTCGGCCGTCGTCGACGGCGGGACGTTCTTCCCGGCGCTCGGGATGAGCGTCGCCGTCGCGCTGATCACCGTGGTGTGCTGCCTGGCGTTCGCGTTCCTCGCCGCCCTCGCCATCAGCCGGTTCCGCTTCCGCGGGCGGCGGTCGTTCGTGCTCGCGGTGCTGCTCATCCAGATGCTTCCGGCCGAAGGGCTGTTCATCGCGCAGTACAAGCTGATGGGCACCCTCGGTCTCCTGAACACGGTCATCGGCGTCAGCATCCTGTACATCGCCGCGGTCGTGCCCTTCACGATCTGGATGCTGCGCGGCTTCGTCGCCGGCATCCCCGCGGATCTGGAGGAAGCCGCGATGGTGGACGGCCTCAGCCGCACGCAGGCGTTCCTGCGGATCACTTTCCCGCTGCTCGCACCCGGACTCGTCGCCTCGGGCGTCTACGCCTTCCTGCAGGCCTGGAACGAGTTCACGGTGGCGCTCGTCATCCTGCCGCAGTCGAGCAGTGCGACGCTCCCGCTGTGGCTGCGCGGCTTCGTGCAGCAGTCCGCCTCCCGCGCCACGGACTGGGGTCAGGTCATGGCGGCGTCGACGCTGGTCGCCGTCCCGGTGATCATCTTCTTCCTCATCGTGCAGGGCCGCATGACGAGCGGCCTGGTCAGCGGGGCGGTGAAGGGGTGAGCGGCGCGTCCCTCGCCGATACCGCCGTCACCGATCCGGACCTGCGCCGCAGCATCGCCGCGACCCTGCTCCCGGGGTTCCTCGGGACGACGCTGCCCGCGTGGCTGGAGGCTCGGCTCCGCGGCGGCCTCGGCGGAGTGTGCCTGTTCGGCCAGAACATCGTCTCGGCCGACCAGCTGCGCACCCTCACCGACGCGATCTACGCGGCGAACCCGGACGCCATAGTCGCCATCGACGAAGAGGGAGGCGACGTCACCCGGCTGTACTACGGGAGCGGTTCGCCCTACCCTGGCAACGCCATCCTTGGCCGGCTCGGTGACGCCGCGTACACGCAGCGCGTCGCTCAGCGGGTGGGGGAGGAGCTTCGTGGGGCCGGGGTGAACCTCGACTTCGCGCCCGACATCGACATCAATTCCAACCCGGACAACCCGGTGATCGGCGTCCGCAGCTTCGGCACGTCGCCCACGGTGGTGGCCGAGCACGGGGCGGCATGGACGCGCGGGCTGCAGTCCGCGGGCGTCGCGGTCGCCGCGAAGCACTTCCCGGGGCACGGCGACACCGGCACGGACTCGCACCTCGAACTGCCCGTGGTCGACCTGTCGGCTGAGCAGCTGCGCGAGCGCGAGCTGGTCCCGTTCAGCGCCGTCATCGAAGCCGGGGCGCGCGCCGTGATGACCTCGCACATCCTGCTGCCGCAGCTCGACGCCGTCCTGCCTGCGACGCTCAGCCCGGCGATCATCCAAGGGATGCTGCGCGGCGAGCTGGGATTCGAGGGCGTGGTCGTCAGCGATGCGCTCGACATGCACGGCGCGAGTGGGGAACGCGGCATCCCCGAGGCGGCCGTGCTGGCGCTCGCCGCGGGCTGCGACCTGCTCTGCATCGGCACCGAGAACACCGACGAGCAGCTGGCCACCATCGAGAACTCGATCGCCGCCGCCGTCACCTCCGGTCGCCTCGCCCCCACTCGCGTCGCCGCAGCCGCCACTCGCGTCCTCACCCTCGCTCGCGCCGTCTCCCTCTCTCCCGCCCCCACCGTCGAGTCCGCAGAGTTTGCACGCGACGCGCCGGAGGGACGTGCAAAGATCGCGGACTCGACGGAAGGCGGAGCCGGCCGGGGCGAGGCGGCGGGAATCTGGGAGGGGGATGTCGCAGCGGTCGGGCGGGCGTTCGACGTCAGCGCGTACGCCGGTGAGTGGCTGCAGGAGCATGCCGGGGGACGGTACTCGGTGGTGCGCATCGATACGGTCGCGAACATCGCAGTCGGAACCGCGCCGTGGGGACCATTCGCCGAGGTGGAAGCCGACCCGGCGAGTCCGTGGGCGGTCGCGTTCAGCGCCAACCCGGCGGTCCTCTTCACCGAGGACGACCATCCCGACCTCGTGCTCGCCGCGCAGTCGCCGGTCCTCGTCATCGGCAGGGACAACCACCGGCACGCATTCGCGCGCGCCGCGATCGACCGCCTTCGGGCCGAGCGGGAGCGCGTGCTCGTCGTCGACATGGGCTGGCCGAGCGACGACCGCGCCTACGCCGACATCGCCACCTTCGGCGCCTCCCGGCTGGTCGGCCGCGCCCTGCTGGAACTGCTCGGGCGCCGCTCGTGAGGCTGGGGATCGACATCGGCGGCACCAAGACCGACGCGGTCGCCGTCGATGAGCGAGGAGCGCTCGCCCAGCGGGTTCGCCTGGCGACCGGGTTCGGCGACGCGGCCGTCGTCGAGACGGCCGTCACGGCGGTGGCCCGCATCGGCGAGCTGACAGGCCTCGCGCCCGGCGGCTTCCAGTCCATCGGCATCGGTGTGCCCGGGATGGTCGACACCGCATCCGGCGACGTCGCGCACGCGGTCAACCTGGGGCTGGAGCGACTCGAACTCGGCGGGATGCTCGCCGGCCGGCTGGGGGTCGGCGTCCGCGTCGAGAACGACGTGAAGGCCGCGGCGCTCGGCGCCTACCACCTGCTCGGGCTGAGTGGCAGCATGGCGTTCCTCAACCTCGGCACCGGGATGGCCGCCGGCATCGTCGTCGACGGCCGGCTGTGGCGCGGGAGCACGGGCATCGCGGGCGAGATCGGCCACCTGCCGGTCGACCCGAACGGAGCCCTCTGCGCCTGCGGACAGCGTGGCTGCCTGGAGACGGTCGCCAGCGGCTCGGGCGTCGCACGGCAGTGGCCGACCGACGACCCGCTGCCCGTCCGCGCGCTCTTCGCAGCGGCCGCCGCGGGCGACCCCGAAGCCCGGGCGATCACGGCTAGGCTGGCAGCGGGCATCGCCTCCGCGGTGCGCGTCCTCGTGCTCACCGTCGATGTCGGCACCGTCGTCATCGGCGGCGGACTGAGCCACCTGGGGTCGCGCCTGCTCGGCGGCGTCCACGAGGTGCTGCACGACTGGGAGCGCACGTCGCCGTTCCTGGCGTCGCTCGACCTTCCCGCCCGGGTGCGCCTCGTTCCCGAAGGCACCCCCGTCGCAGCCCTGGGCGCGGCGCTCGTAGGAGAGAACTGATGGCCGAAATCGTCGTCGTCCGCGACCAGGACGCCGCCGGCGACCTCGCCGCGCGCAGCATCCTGGACCTCATCACCGCGAAGCCCGAGGCGGTGCTGGGGCTCGCCACCGGCTCCACCCCGCTGGCGGTCTACCGAGCGCTCGAGCGCGGCATCCATGAACGCGGTGTGGATGTGTCCCACGTCCGCGGCTACGCGCTCGACGAGTACGTGGGGCTGCCCGCGGGTCACCCCGAGTCGTACCGCGCGGTCATCACCCGCGAAGTGGTGGAGCCGCTGGGCCTGACGCCGTCGCTCATCCACGTGCCGAACGGGTCGCTGGAGGGCATCGAGCACGCCGGCACCGACTACGAGAAGGCCATCGCTGAGTCCGGTGGGGTGGATGTGCAGCTCCTCGGCATCGGGACGGACGGCCACATCGGGTTCAACGAGCCCGGCTCATCGTTCGCCTCGATCACCCGCGTGAAGACGCTGACCGAGCAGACGCGCAAGGACAACGCGCGCTTCTTCGAGTCGGAGGACGACGTGCCCATGCACTGCATCACGCAGGGGCTGTCCACCATCCTGAAAGCGCGCCACCTGATGCTGCTGGCGTTCGGCGAGGGCAAGGCGGAGGCTCTGGCGGGCGCGGTCGAGGGACCGGTGTCGGCCTCGAACCCGGGCTCGGCCATCCAGCTGCACCCGCACGTCACGGTGCTCGTCGACGAAGCGGCGGCCTCGCGGCTGAAGAACATCGACTACTACCGCTACGCCTACACCAACAAGCCCGCCTGGCAGACGCTGTAGCGGCCACGAGTGGTGACATCATTTCGCCACTCGGCCGCGATTCACGCAACGACTCACCGCTCGGCGGCAGGGGATCGCGTCAGCTGAGGACGGCGCCGTCGGCGACCACCGTCGTCACGCGCCAGTCGTGGTCGAGCAGCACCGCGTCGGCCACGTAACCGGCATGCAGCCGGCCGAGGCGGTGGCTTTCGCCGAGCACCCGCGCCGGCGTGCGGGTGAGGGCGGCGACGGCGTGGACAGGGTCCACTCCGGCGCGCGTCACCGCGTTGCGGAGCGCCGCATCCTGCATCAAGGTCGATCCGGCGATCGTGTTCGTGCCGGACAGCACCGCGAGCCCGTCATGCACGGTGACGTTGAGGTCGCCGAGACGGTAGTTGCCGTCGCTCGCGCCCGCGGCCGCCATCGCATCGGTCACCAGGGCGACGCGGTCCGGCGACTCGCGGAACAGCATGGCCGCGACGGTGGGATGCACGTGCAGCCCGTCGAGGATGAGCTCGAGCGTCACCTCGGAGTTGTCGATCGCTGCGAGCACCGGCCCCGGCGCGCGGTGATGGATGCCGGGCATCGCGTTGAACGCGTGCGTCAGCAGGCGCGCTCCGACCTCGAAAGCGCGGGCCGCCAGGTCGTAGTCGGCCGTCGTGTGCCCGACGCCGACGACCGCGCCCGCTTCGATCAGCACGCCGATCGCCTCCAGCGCGTTCGGCAGCTCCGGAGCGATGGTGGCGGTGCGGAGCGTTCCGCGTGCGGCCGCGATCAGCTGCTCGACGGCCTCCGGCTCGGGGTCCCGGAGGAAGCGCGCGTCGTGCGCGCCGCGCCGCTCCGGGGCAAGGAACGGCCCCTCCAGGTGGGAGCCGAGCACGAGCGGGTCGGTGGCGGCGAGTTCGGCCACGACCGCGAGGCTCTCGCGCAGCGAGGCCAGCGGGTTCGCCACGTGCGAGATGAGCGAGCGCGTGGTGCCGTGGGCACGATGAGTGGCGAGTGCAGCGCGCATCTGCTCGATGCCGTCGTCATACGGATGGCCGCCTCCGCCGTGGCAGTGCAGGTCGATGAAGCCGGGGGTCAGCCAGTGCCCCTTCGCGTCGATGACACGGGCGTCTGCGTTGTCGCGGGCCGCCTCGCGCCAGCTCGCGCCGGTGCCGGTGGCAGTGATGTGCGCGCCGTCGGTGACCAGCCAGAAGTCGTCGACCAGGCCCTCCGCATCCACTTTGCGGGCACTGTGGACGACGAGGCCGGTCATGAGAACTCGCGCCGGCCGTTGAGGACGCCGCTGACCGTCGCGATCACCGCGAAGACGATCGCGACGACGGGCTGCCCGAGGTCCCACCAGGCGAAAGCCGCCGACCCCATCACGACGATCTCGACGATCGCCTTCACGAAGGGGTCGACGTGCAGCACGGCCCGGGGCGAGCGGAACAGGGCCCACAGCAGGATCGCGATGGCCGGCGCGCCGATGCCGACCACGATGTTCCAGGGGAGCGGCCACGCCAGGAAGCCCCAGATGCCGAGCGACACGATGGCGAACAGCTCCAGGACGAAGCGCAGGATGTCGTTCGGCCCGACCGTCGGGCGGGCGTGCTGTTCGGGTGCGGATGTCACCACAGCAGACTACGCGACCGTCAGCGGAAGATGATGGTGCGGGCGCCGTCGAGCAGCACCCGGTCCTCGGCGAACCACTTCACCGCCTGGGTGAGCGTGCGGCTCTCCTCGTCCTGACCGATCGCGACCAGCTCCTGCACCGTGTTGCTGTGGTCGACCCGCACGACGTTCTGCTCGATGATGGGCCCTTCGTCCAGGTCGCTGGTGACGAAGTGGGCGGTCGCGCCGATCAGCTTGACTCCGCGCGCGTGCGCCTGCCGGTACGGGTTCGCGCCCTTGAACCCGGGGAGGAAGGAGTGGTGGATGTTGATGGCCCGGCCCGCGAGCCGCGCGCACAGCTCCGGCGAGAGGATCTGCATGTAGCGGGCGAGGACCACGAGCTCGATATCGTGCTCCTCGACCGCGTCGAGGATGCGCGCCTCGAACGCCTCCTTCGACTCGGGCCCCGTGACCGCCCGCGCCTCGAACGGCACGCCGTAGAAGCCGGCGAGGTCGCTCAGCGTGTCGTGGTTCGACAGCACCAGCGGGATCTCGACCGGCAGCTGTCCCGCGCGCTGCCGGAACAGCAGGTCGTTGAGGCAGTGGGCCGCTTTCGAGACCAGCACGAGCGTTCGCAGCGGTCGGCCGACGTTGTCGACGCGGTGCGTCATCCCGAACGTCTCGACGACCGGGGCGAGGGCCCGCTCGAACTCGTCGCGACCGGCCTCCGACTCCACCTGCAGCCGCATGAAGAAGCGGCCGGTGTCGGTGCTCGCGAACTGCTGACTCTCGGTGATGTTGCCGCGGGCGGCGACGATCGCGCCGCTGACGGCGTGCACGATCCCGGGGCGGTCGGCGCAGCTGAAGGTGAGCACCCAGTGATTGGAGGGGGAGGAGTCGGTCACCAGATCAGGGTAGCGGTCGGGGTGCTAGCCTGACGTGATATGCAAAATATGTCTGCATTAGGAGGCTCGCGATGATGGAACAAGTGACGGTCACGGTCGGTGTCGACAAGGACATCTACGAAACGATCGAGCGGCTGGCCGAGGGGTCCCGGCGCAGCCTCGCGGAAGAGGTGCAGTACATTCTCGGTCAGGCGGCGGTGGGCCAACCCGTCGATCCGCGGCCGGGCATCCGGAAGATCGGCTTCGTCGAGTACGTCCGGAACCGCGTGGAAGCCTTCGAAGAGATCCCTGCGCAGGCCGACGGCGCGGCTGTTGACGCGCGGACGCACGGTGGACCACGATCGGTGCATGACCAGCACCGGTGAGGATGCGCCCGATACCCGTACGAGCGCAGCGTCCGCCTTCAACGTCGAGCTGAACGGGCTCAACACCATCCACGAGAGTGAGAGGAAGGGGCGGCCGCGCGACCTGTTCTGGCCGTGGTTCGGCGCGAACGTGTCGGTGTTCGGGCTCAGCTACGGCTCGTTCCTGCTCGGATTCGGGATCTCGTTCTGGCAGGCGACGATCGTCGGCGTGGTCGGGATCGTCGCGTCGTTCCTTCTCTGCGGCGTGATCTCGCTCGCAGGCAAGCGCGGGTCGGCCCCGACGATGGTGCTCAGCCGCGCGATGTTCGGGGTGGAGGGCAACCGCGTCCCGTCGCTGCTCTCGTGGCTGCTGACAGTCGGCTGGGAGACGGTGCTCGTGTCGCTTGCGGCCCTGGCCACCGCGACCGTGTTCGAGCAGCTCGGCTGGGAGGGCGGCGTCGTCACCAAGCTGGTCGCGCTCATCGTCGTGGTCGCCCTCGTCATCATCGGCGGCGTGATCGGCTTCAACCTCATCATGCGCATGCAGATGATCATCACGATCGTGACCGGTGTGCTCACCGTCGTGTACATCCTGCTCGTCCTGAATCACATCAATCTCGGCGCCGTGGCCGCGCTGCCCGCAGGCGACGCACCGCACGTCATCGGCGGCTTCGTCTTCATGCTGACCGGATTCGGACTCGGCTGGGTGAACGCCGCCGCCGACTACTCGCGCTACCTGCCGCGGAGTTCTCGCAGCGGTGGAGTCGTCGGCTGGACTACCTTCGGCTCGTCGCTCGCGCCGGTGATCCTGCTGATCTTCGGTGTGCTGCTCGCCGGGTCGTCGTCGAAGCTCAGCGACGCGATCGCCTCCGACCCGATCGGTGCGCTCGCTTCGCTGCTGCCCACGTGGTTCCTGGTACCGTTCGTGATCGTCGCCGTGCTCGGTCTCGTCGGCGGCGCGGTGCTCGACATCTACTCCTCCGGGCTCGCCCTGCTGAGCGTCGGCGTCCGCGTCCCGCGCTACGTCGCGGCCCTGATCGACGGCGTGATCATGACGGCCGGTGCCATCTACGTGGTGTTCTTCGCCACCGACTTCCTGGTGCCGTTCCAGGGCTTCCTCATCACGCTCGGCGTTCCGATCGCCGCGTGGTGCGGCATCTTCGTCGCGGACATCCAGCTGCGCCGCCGTGACTATGCGGAAGCCGAGCTGTACGACCGCCGCGGACGGTACGGCGCGGTGCGCTGGCTGCCCATCGCGCTCATCGTCGTCGGCACCGCGATCGGGTGGGGCCTGGTCACGAACGGCTCCGCCGCCTGGCTCACCTGGCAGGGTTACCTGCTCGGGCCGATCGGCGGCAAGGAGGGCGACTGGGCGTTCGCGAATCTCGGAGTGCTGGTCGCACTCGTGATCGGCTACCTCGGAACGCTGCTCTTCTCCCGCGCAGCGGTCCGCCGCCAGGAGGAGCTGCCGGTGGCCGCAGAGTCGGCGGCGAGCACCGGGACCGTACCGCGATGAGCGACCCCGTCCTCGTCGTCATCGACATGCAGCAGGTGTTCGGCAACCCTGCAAGCCAGTGGTTCACCCCGCGCTTCTCGGAGGCGGAGGCCGTGATCGCGGAGATGGTGCCCGCGTTCGGCCGCCGCGTCATCTTCACGCGGTTTATCGCACCCGAGCGACCGGAAGGCGCGTGGGTGCCGTACTACGAGCAGTGGCCGTTCGCGCTGGTGCCGGCGGACGACCCGATCTACGACCTCGTCCTCCCGTTCCGCGACACCGGCCACCCGGTCGTCAGCGAGCCGACCTTCGGCAAGTGGGGTCCGGACCTCCGCGAGGCACTCGGCGGCGCTCAGGATGTGGTCCTCGCCGGGGTCTCGACCGACTGCTGCGTTCTCAGCACGGCACTCGGCGCAGCGGATGCCGGGGTGCGTATCCGAGTCGCCGCGGACGCCTGCGCGGGGCTCTCGGATGCCGACCATCAGCGGGCCCTCGACGCCATGGCCCTGTACGCCCCGCTGATCGAGATCACGGACAGCTCTTCCGTACTCAGGGACCTGCCGTAGAATCGTTTGTGGTCGGCGGTTCCCGCACGGCCCTGGGCGCGCACATGGGCGCGTAGTCGACCCGCCATTCCTTCCCGGTTCATCCGGTCCGACGCATCCTGCGCGGAATGGCCGGGGAACGCCGTCCGTTGGACGAATCCGTATGACAGTCACTTCGCCGACTCCGGCGCGCGTCGCGCCGAAATTCCCGTGGGTGGGCCTCATCGCGCTCGCCGCGGCCACCTTCCTCTCGGTCACGAGCGAGATGATCCCCACCGGCCTGCTGCCGGACATGAGCGCGTCGCTCGGGGTGAGCGAAGCCCAGATCGGGCTCCTCGTGACCGTGTTCGCGTTCACCGTCGTGGTCACGAGCACCCCGCTCACCGCGCTCACGCGACGCTGGCCCCGGCACGGGCTGCTCATCGGCATCCTCGTCGTGCTCGGCATTTCGAATGCCCTCACGGCGATCGCGCCGGACTACGCCTTCGTCGTGGGTTCGCGCGTGCTCGGTGGTGTCGCCCATGGGATGTTCTGGTCGATCGTCGGCGCGTACGCCGGCCACCTGGTGCCCAAGGAGCAGATCGGCCGGGCTGTGTCGATCACGCTGGGCGGCGGCACTCTCGCGTTCATCTTCGGCGTGCCGCTCGGCACGTTCGCCGGCCATGTCTTCGGCTGGCGCCTGTCGTTCGCGCTGCTCGCCGCGCTCATGGTCGTGGGCGCCGTCGTCGTGTGGAAGCTGCTGCCCGCCGTGGAGCGCGACGCGGATGCGGGCGGGCGCCGCCGAGACCGCTCGGCTCCCCGCCAGAAGGACCGCACCATCCCGGCCGTCATCATGGTCTGCCTGATCGCGGCGGTCACGATGGTGGGGCACTACGCGTTCTACACGTTCGTAGTGCCGTTCCTGACCGGTCCGATGGGCATCCCGTCGGGCAACGTCGGAGCTCTGCTGTTCCTTTATGGCATCGTGGGGGCGGTCGGTCTCATCCTGGCCGGCTCGGTCTTCGGGCCGCGCCCGCAGCTCGGGCTGATCCTGGCGCTGCTCGTGACCGGCGCGGCGGTGGCTGCGCTGGCCGTGATCGCCGCGCAGCCCATCCCCGCGCTCATCGCGTTCATGCTGTGGGGGCTCGCCTTCGGCGCCCTGCCGCCGCTGCTGCAGACCCGCCTGCTGCACACGTCATCCCCGGCTTTCCGTGACACCGCGAGCGCGCTCTACACGACCTCCTTCAACGTCGGGATCGGCGGCGGAGCCCTGGTCGGCTCGCTCGTCTACGACGCGGGCGGTCTGATGCTGCTGCCGTGGTGCTACGTCGGCCTGCTGCTGGTGTCGGTCGTTCTGGTGGCGGTGGTCGGCCGGATGACGCGCAGGCGCGCGCTCTAGTTGACCGCATCTAGGCGACCGGTTCGATCCGGAAGCGGAACTCGCGGCCCTGCCGGAACGGCTCGACGAACTCGAAGTTCTCGAAGGACGGGCCGCCGGGGATCGTCGCGGTGCTCGCCCAGTACGCCGCCCGCGCGTTGACCAGCACTCGCAGGCGCGGGTCGGGATCGGCGGCGATCCAGGTCTGCACTGCGCGGAGGCCCGAGTACTTCCAGTGCTCGGCGACGTCGGAGTCGTAGACGGCTGCTTCCGGATCCGCCTCGTCGGTCGTCGCGGACACCTCCACCTCGCCCGCCGCGTTCCTCGGCAGGCGGTCCAGCGCGAACTCGGCGTGCTCGGCGAAGTGGGCGCCAGTGAAGCCGGGCCAGAGTTCGGCCGGGGTGACGGTCGCGTCCGCCAGCGCGAGTCGGCGGAGCCGCGCGTAGTTGCCCATCGTCGCCGTGACGACGAGGTACTCGAGCGGCGCCGACCCGGGCAGCGCGAGCGTCGCGAGTGCCAGCTCGTGCGGCCGATCGCTCCGGAACCGGACCCGCACGGCCACCTCGGCGCCGTTGTCGAACCGCTCCGACAGGATGTGCACGGTGAGCGTCTCGACGCCATCCACCAGCTCCACCACACCCTGGGCCGGGGACAACGGATCCCGCGGGGCGATGTCAGAGAGATCGTCGGCGCTCCAGAAGCGCTTGCCGGGCGCGTCGTCGAGTGCGCTGTGTTCGAGCTCCGAGTAGCCGCGCGCGGTCTCTCCCTGAGGGATCGGCTCCAGCGCGATGAAATTGAGCAGGCGATCTCGGGGGTGGCCGAGGTAGGGGGCAAAGATCCGGAGCAGACCGCGCGGACCGGGGAGCGGGTGAAGGCCCACCTGAATGCCGTCGGGGTGTCCCCACCGCGGCTCTGCGGCCGGCTCAGCGGCCGTGGTAGCGTCCGGGCGCAGCCAGCTCTGCTGGTGCGGGGATGTCTCGGTGCGGCTCATCGGCGAGCTCCTTCCTCGGCGCCGAGCGGCGTGGCGGCGTCGCCCGATACTGTAGCGCGAAAGGCTCGGACGTGAAATCGGTTTCTGGCAATCAGTCACTGTGATCGCGGCCACTTCGTGGCGTTTGGCATGGCCTCTTGACGAAACCGATTTCTTGCGATCTACTGATAGCCATCGATTCCGGGGCGGAATCGGCACTCGACGGAGAGGACCACCGTGACATCGCGCCAGCCGATCGGCACCCGCACCCGCCGTGGTGCGGTCGTGGCGACGGCGGCTCTCCTCTCCACAGTGGTTCTCGCGGGCTGCACGTCCGCCTCCGCCGCTCGGCTCGATGTCTCGCACAAGCCCTTCGTTCTGTCAGCGGTGACCGGTGTGAAGCGGGTGGCGCAGCTCACCGGGCATGATTCTCTCAACTCCACGGCCCGGTTCGAAATCGCGGGCCAGGACCTCGGTTCGATGTTCCAGGCCGACGGCAAGACGTGGTTCGTCTTCGGCGACACGTTCGGCCAGCGCGACGCCGGTCTGACCGGTGGAGGCGGCACCGAGTGGCGCTCGAACGCGCTGGCCTACTCCACGGACACGGACCCCTCCGACGGCATCCGCTTCGACGGGTACGTCGCCGACGATCTTGGCTGGGCGAAGGAGCTGATCGACAGCAAGAAGGTCGACGGCACCGAGATGACCGCGATCCCGACCTACGGTTTCGAGGCGAACGGCGCGATGTACCTGGCCTACATGTCCGTCAAGCACTGGGGCGAGCCCGGCGAGTGGGACACCAACTACGCCGGCTTCGCCCGCTCGACCGACGGCGGCCATACCTGGACCAAGCTCGACGCCCCACGCTGGGGCGGCGAGAGCAACTTCGTCCAGGTGAGCGTGTCGAAGCTCGACGGCGACCTGTACTTCTGGGGCGTTACCCATGGCCGCTTCGGCGGCGTGCAGCTCATGACGGTGCCCGAGAAGGATGTGGAGAAGCAGGCGGCATACCGGTACTTCTCCGGGACCGCCGCGGACGGCTCGCCGCGGTGGAGCTCCAGCGCCTCCGACGCGAAGACCATCGTCGACGACACGGTCGGCGAGCTGTCGGTCGTCTGGAACGACTACCTCTCGCGCTGGATCATGAGCTACACCGACGGCGGCGCCGCGAGCGCGGTCATCCGCGAGGGAGCGACGCCGTGGGGACCGTGGGGCGAGAAGATCACCCTCGCATCCCAGGACGAGGTGCCCGGCCTCTACGCCCCGTTCCTCTCCCCGAATCTCACCGCGAACGGCGGGCGCACGATCTACTTCACGCTCTCCGTCTGGGACCCCTACAACGTCTATTGGTACAAGGCCGACCTGGTCCGCCGATAGCCCACCACCCCGGCTCGACGACGAGCCGCATCACGAGGAGGAACAACACATGCACAAGAGGCACAGCAGGCTGCTGTTCGCAGTGGCCGCCACGGTCGCGGCCGGCCTCGTCCTCGCCGGCTGTTCCGGCGCGGGCGGAGGCGCCAAGACCGAGAACGGCAAGACGGTCGTGACCTTCTGGCAGCAGAAGTTCGAGGACTACCAGCAGGCCTGGTTCAAGAAGTATGTGGACAAGTACAACGCGTCCCAGGACAAGGTGAAGATCGACTACCAGGTCGTCCCCGCCGACACCTGGCCGCAGAAGCTGAAGGCCGCGCAGGCGGCGGGGAAGTCGCCGGACGTCGCGACCACCAACTACGGAAACATCGCCGCCGGTGTCGCGAACGGACAGTTCGCCGACCTCGACGGGCTCATCCCGGCGAAGGCGTTCAGCGACATCAAGGACAACGTCAAGAGCTTCGTCACCATCGGCGGCAAGCACTTCGCCTACCCGATGCTCGTCGAGCCGTCGACCGTGCTGTACTACCGCACGGATCTCGCCCAGGCGGCCGGTCTCGACCCGGCCAACCCGCCCAAGACGTGGGACGAGCTCCTCGAGTGGGCCAAGAAGCTCACCTCCGGCGACACGAAGGGCATGACCATCGCCTCGGTGGCGGCCGACCTCGGCTGGTCGAGTTGGGGCCTGCAGTACAGCGCGTGCGGCCACCTGCCCGTCAATGAGGACTGGTCGAAGGCGACGGCCACCGACCCGTGCTTCGCCAAGCTCGCCGACTTCTACAAGTCGCTCTACCAGGGCGGACTCATGCCTCAGCAGCCGAAGGTCGGCTATGCGGACGCGACGCCGTACGGTCAGGGCGAGGTCGCGATGATGGCGGACGGCTCGTGGGCCGTCGGTCAGCTGAAGAACGACTTCCCCGACATGGTCGCCAAGACTGCCGTCGCTCCGTTCCCGTCGATGTCCGGCTCGCCCGACAAGACGACGGCGACCCTGGGTGGATGGACGCTGACCGTCGACGGCAAGTCGAAGGCCAAGCAGCAGGCCGCCGACTTCATCAAGTACCTGCTCGCGGGCGACCCCGCGATCATGGCCGACTTCTTCAAGACCAGCGGCTACTCCAAGTACACCGTCCGAACCTCGGTCGACGACGCCCTCGCCAACACTCCGGAGGCGCACAACGATCCGTTCATGAAGATCATCTCGGACCAGATCGTGCCGAACGGCAAGCAGGAGCCCTCCTACCCGTGGGACATCTCGCTCGCCTTCGGGACGGCGCTGGAGTCCGCGATGAAGGGAAGCGCCGACGTGCCCACCTCGCTGAAGACGGCTGACGACGCCATCAACGACGTCATCCAGAAGCAGTCGCTCGCCGGGACGGCGCCCAAGAAGTAGTCACGAGTACCCGGTGCCCGGCGACGTCCCCCCGCGTCGCCGGGCACCGGCCAGCCGAGGGGATCTCCCGTGTCAGTTCTCAATCCCGCCGGCGAGGTTCAGACCCCGCCGGCCGAAGCCCAGGTGATCGCCGACGCCGCCGACGGCACCGCGACCAGGCGCAGGCGGCGCCGGGAGACCGTGCAGCCTGTCGCCAAGCATCTGCGCGACAACAGGACGGCGTACCTGATGATCGCGCCGATGGTGATCCTGCTCACCATCTTCGTCATCTGGCCGCTCATCTACTCCGTCTACCTGAGCACGTTCAAGATCAGCTTCTACAAGGATCCGGAGTTCGTCGGCCTGCAGTTCTACCAGTACGTGCTGGTCAGTCCGCGGTTCTGGAAGTCCATCGGCGTCGGCCTGTACTACGCGGTGCTGGTTGTGCCGACGGGGCTCATCCTCGCGCTGCTGCTGGCGAGCTTCATCAAGACGCTGAGCAAGAAGGCGGCATCTTTCATGAAGACGACGGTCTACCTGCCCGCGGTCGTATCCACCGTCGTCGCGTCCGTCCTGTTCGTGTTCATCTACCAGGACCAGGGAGTGGCGAACTGGCTGCTCAGCCTGCTGAACGCCGGACCGGTCGCCTGGCTGAACGACCCGGCCACGGCCCTCCCCGCCATCGCCATCCCCGGCATCTGGCTGGGCTTCGGCGTCACCACGCTCATCCTCCTGGCGGGGCTGCTCGACATCCCGGACAGCTACTACGAGTCGGCACAGCTGGATGGGGCCAACTTCCTCCAGCGGACCTGGTTCATCACCATCCCGCTGCTGAAGAACGTCTTCCTGTACCTCATCGTCACGGGGTTCACCCTGGCGATCCAGATGCTCGACCTGCCGCTGATCATGACCGGCGGCGGCCCGGTCGACGCGACCACGACACCGAACCTGTTCATCTTCAACAGCTTCCGCGATCTCACGCCGTACGCGACCAGCTTCTCGCTCACCGCGGCGCTACTGCTGTTCGTCGTGCTCGGCGCGATCTCGATCGTCGTGTTCAGGCTCATCAACTCCGACAAAGCAGTCGACGGATAGCGGGAGAGAACGAATGAAGAAGAGCGTCCCCCAGCGGGTGCTGTCCACGGTGCTGATCGTCTTGATCAGCGTCAGCGTCCTGTTCCCGCTCGCCTGGATGGCGATCGCCGGCTTCAAGGGCAAGACCGAGGTGCTGCGTTCGCCGTTCCAGTTCTTCCCTGAGGTGTGGCGGTTCGACAACTACGTCAAGATCCTGCAGGACCCGCAGTTCTCGCGGGCGATGGTGATCACGTTCGTCGGTGCACTGATCTTCACGGCGCTGAGCCTCGTGATCAACTCCCTCGCCGCCTACGCGTTCGCCCGGCTCGACTTCCGGGGCAAGCGGTTCTGGTGGGTCTACTGCATCATGCCGATGTTCATCCCGATGATGGCCATCCTGCTCACCTCGTTCATGGTCGTGTCGGCCCTCGGGATGCTGAACACCCTGGCCGTGCTGATCATCCCGGGTGCGGCATCCGCTGCTCAGATGTTCTTCATCCGGCAGTTCTACCTGGGCTTCCCGGTGGCGGTGGAGGAGGCGGCGCTGATCGACGGCGCCACCCGCTGGCAGATCTTCCTGCGGGTGTTCCTGCCGCAGTCGGCCGCGCCGTTCGTGGTCATGGGGATCGCGTCCTACCTCGCCTACTGGAACGCGTACGTCTGGCCCATCCTCACGATCACCGACCCCAACCTGACGCAGATCATGCAGTTCCTCGGCAACTTCCGTTCGGATCGCGGAAACGACTGGGGGATGCTCATGGCAGGCTCGACGCTCGCCGCTCTGCCGACCATCGTGCTGCTGCTGATCTTCCAACGGTTCATCGTGAACGGTGTGCGCATCTCGGGGATCAAGTGACCGCCGGGCAGGGGCAGGTGGACCGTCCGCAGTACGACCGTTCCGCGCTCGCCGTGGGCATCGTCCACTTCGGCGTCGGCGGGTTCCACCGCGCGCATCAGGCCATGGTGGTCGACAATCTGATGCGGGAGGGGCTCGCGACCGACTGGGCCATCTGCGGCATCGGCGTGCTGCCGCAGGACCAGCGGATGCGCGACGTGCTGCGCGCGCAGGACGGCCGCTACACGCTGGTGCTGAAGCACCCGGACGGCCGGCGGGAGGCACGCGAGATCGGCTCCATCGTGCAGTACCTGTACGCGCCGGACGACCCGGAGGCGGCGATCGAGCGGATGGCCGACCCCGGCGTCCGCATCGTCTCGCTGACGATCACCGAGGGCGGCTACAGCATCGACCAGGTGACCGGGGAGTTCGACGCGACCGGCCCGGCAGTCGTGGCCGATCTGCAGCCGGGCGCGGTACCCTCCACCGTCTTCGGCCTCGTGACCGAGGCGCTGCGACGCCGGCGCGAGCGGGGCATCCCGCCGTTCACGGTGATGTCCTGCGACAACATCCAGGGCAACGGTCATATCGCCCAGCGCGTGTTCACCGCCTTCGCGCGGCTGAAGGACGCTGAGCTGGGGGAGTGGATCGGGAGCAACGTCTCCTTCCCGAACTCGATGGTCGACCGCATCACCCCCGTGACGACGGATCGCGACCGGGAGGAGATCGCCGCCGAATTCGGGGTGGAGGACTCCTGGCCCGTGGTCGCCGAGCCGTTCTTCCAGTGGGTGCTCGAGGATGCGTTCCCCGGCGGACGCCCGCCGTACGAGCGGGCGGGCGTGCAGCTGGTCGACGACGTCGAGCCGTACGAGCTGATGAAGCTGCGGCTCCTCAACGCCAGCCACCAGGGGATGTGCTACTTCGGCCGGTTGAGCGGCTACACGTACGCGCACGAGGCGGCGCGCGATCCGCTGATCGCGGAGCTGCTGATGCGGTACATGGACGAGGAAGCCACTCCGACGCTCCGTCCGGTTCCCGGCGTCGACCTAGGCGTGTACAAGCGGACGCTGCTCGAGCGGTTCGGCAACGAGTACGTCCTCGACACGCTGGCGCGGCTGTGCGCGGAGTCGTCCGACCGCATCCCGAAGTGGCTGCTGCCGGTCGTGCGCGAGCAGCTCGCCGCCGGTGGACCGGTCCGCCTCTCGGCGGCGATCGTCGCCAGCTGGGCACGCTACGCCGAGGGCGTTGGTGAGAGCGGCGAGAGCTTCGAGGTGGTCGATCGACTACGCGACACCGTGATGGCGAACGCCCGGCGCTACGGCGACGACGAGCTCGCGTTCCTGCGCGAGCCCTCGTTGTTCGGCGACCTGGCCGAGGACGACCGCTTCACCCGCGAGTACGCGGCGGCGCTGGTCGCCCTGCACCGCGACGGCGCCCAGGCGACGCTGGAGGCACTGCTGACGCGGAGCTGATCGGCCCCGCGAGGAAGAGAGGAAACGCAATGACGCACGAACTCCGATTCCACCGGCGGGCGGCAGGCGGCGTGGCCGCCGTCCTCGCCGCCGCCGGCCTGGTGGCCGGCGGCATCGTCGGCTCCACGCCTGCAGTCGCGAGCACGACGCATACCCCGGCCAGCCTGGTGGAGAAGCTGACCGGGCCGGACTCGCCGAACAACACCTACGGCCGCTGGAACGTGAAGGCGACCGACCTCGGCATCATGTGGGACAACGGCGCAGGCCAGGTACTCTCCGCGTTCGGCGACACCTTCGGCGACGCCTGGGTCGGGCCGGGCGGCGGGGCACTCGGCGCCGGGGATGCGAACTGGCGCAGCAACGTCCTGCTCCGCTCCACCGACACCACGCTCGCCGACGGAATGGACTACTCCAGCGCCGTCACCGCCAGCGACGGCCGCGCTCGCGAGATCATCCCGGGAGTGCACAACGAGGCGGCGGGAGAGGTCACGAAGATCCCGACAGCGGGCATCTCCATCGGCTCCCGGCAGTACCTCTCGTACATGTCGGTGAAGCACTGGGGCGACCCCGGCCAGTGGGACACCAACTACGCGCGGCTCGCCTACTCGGACGACAACGGCACCACCTGGACGACGACCGGGACGCCGACCTGGAACAACCCGTCGCTGACCGACCACTTCCAGATGCAGGCATTCGCGCGCAATGGCGGCTACCTCTACGTCTTCGGCACGCCCAGCGGCCGCGGCGGCAGCGCCTACGTCGCCCGGGTCGCCGAGGCGTCGGTGCTGACGCAGTCGGCGTATCAGTACTGGAACGGCTCCTCCTGGGTCGCCTCCGAGAGCTCGGCCGCGGCGATCGTCAGTGCCCCGGTGTCGGAGCTCTCCGTGCGGTACGACGCGTACACCGGCAAGTGGCTGATGATGTACCTGCAGGGCGAGGACATCATCCTGCGCACCGCATCCAGCCCGACCGGGCCCTGGAGTTCCGCTCAGGTCGTCGTCAGTTCGGCCGACTACCCGGGGCTGTACGGCGGGTTCATGCACCCGTGGAGCGCCAACGGCACGATCTACTTCACGATGTCGCAGTGGGATCCGTACAACGTCTACCTGATGAAGGTGCAGCTGAACACGAGCGCGCAGATCGTGAAGCCCAACCTGGTCGGGGACCCGAGCTTCGAGCGGTCGGCGCTCACATCGGCCGGCACCGGGGGCTCGTGGGCGTGCAGCGCCAACTGCGGCATCGACACCGGCCACTGGGGCTACTCGGGTGACAACAATGCGTTCGCCCGGTACAACAGCGGCTGGCAGGACGTGCACCAGACCGTGCCGGTCACCGCGAACACCTCGTATCGGCTGACCGGCTGGGTGCGGACCTCCGCGAACAGCGACAACGGGTTCTTCGGGGTCCGGGACACGGCCGGCGCGGTGATCTCCGAGGCGCACTTCACCTCGGTGGGCTCGTGGACGCGGTTCACGGTCGACTTCGCAAGTGGGAGCCGTACCGCGGTGATCGTCTACGGCGGGGTCTGGACAGATCACGGCGACATCTGGGTCCAGCTCGACGACGTCTCGCTCGCGGCGAGCTAGGAGGGGCGTGTGCCGCCGCACCGCCTGGCACCGTCGGAGATCCGAAGGCCACCGTCGGAGATATGTGCGATCTGGGCGCGGATCACCATCCGCACCGCGGTGGGTCGGAGAATCGGGCCGGTTTCTCCGACGTTTGCCCCGTCGCCAGTGAAGGAGATTCGGATCCGTTGCGGCCGAATCTCCTTCACTACTGCCAGTTGAAGGAGATTCGGGGCACGTTGTCGTTCGCTAGGGATCGCCGACGATGGACCCGACGCCGCCCCCGGTGGCCGGCCATCCACTCCGAGACGGACGCTGCGGTGGGCCTCGCGGACCGCTCGCTGCCGCTTCTCGGCCGCGATGCCCTCTATGCGGGGCGGCGGAGGCGTTCGCCCTCGTCCGCACGGGCGAGACGCGGGCGTTCGGGAATCTGATCCTGCGCAAAGGGCTCGCGGTGCCGCTCGCGCTCTGAGGAGACGCAGAACCGCCCCTGTCGCTGACGGCAGGGGCGGTTCGGCGTTCGGCGGGTCAGCTCGGGTCGCGAGGTGGGAGGGCGCCGAGGTCCGGCACGGCCTCCTTGCCCAAGTGCACCTCCAGGTCGTCGGCGCTCGGGGTCTTCGGCCGGCGTGCGGTCGGCCGGTCGAGGTAGAACAGCGCCGTCGAGGCGATGTCGTCGCGCAGCGGCAGGTAGCGCCAGCCGGAACGCCAGCCGAGGGCCTGGATGTCGACGCGCAGGCGCTCGGCGAAGTGGATGGGGTCGAGCAGGTGCCAGCGATACATCCCGAAACGCTGCTGGCTGCGGTACAGGCCGTCCGGCCGGAGCACCTGCGGCATCCCGAGGTACGGCGTGGTGAACTCGGTGTAGCCCTGGCCGGGGATGTCGAAGTTCCAGGCGCCGCCGAAGTAGTCCTCGGTGCCGGTGCCGCAGATGGTCGGGAACTCGTCGTCATCGTCGAGGTAGAACTTGATCTCGCCCTCGCCCCACCAGCCGTTGCTGTTGACGCCCCAGGCGATGTACGTGCCGACGTAGTGGCCGCTGCCCTCGATGCCCTCCACGATGGTGTGCGGTGTGAGGTGCTCGAGCGGGTTGCTGCGCCGCCACTGGGCGTGCAGGTAGCCGTCGGCGCTATAGTCGCCGCCGAGCTCGTACGTCACCTGGTAGTAGACCCGCACGGGCACGGTCGAGACGTTCTCGATGGTCAGGCGGGCGCCATCCTGGAACGGCATGGGCCAGTAGGAGTTGAACCCGCCGTTCGGATTGGCCGCGATGGGCTGCGAGCTGACCTGGGCGAACTCGCCCCAGCCGTTGCAGAAGAAGTCGCCGTACGGCACCTCGATCGCAGGCTCATCAGCGCCGTCCCAGTACGCGCGGAACAACAGCGTCCGCCAGTTGTCCTTGTGCGTGGTGATCCAGATGTGGGTGATCTTGCCCGCACCGGCGATCGAGACGAGCTCGAACGTCTCACCGGCCGGGATGTCCACGCTGGGGGAGATCTTCCACCCTGGTCCGAGGTCGCGTGCGCTGGCGGCGCCGGTGCCTTCGGTCGCCCGGCCGCCGCCGCCGCGGGAGCCGTCGAAGTTCTCCGGGCTGATCGAGCGGGTCTCCACGGCCCGCAAGTGCGAGATCGAGCTGAGGTCGGCGTTCGTCACGGATTCTCCTGTACGTCGTCGTGCGGATGAGAGGGGCGCGTCTGCTGCAGCCGACGGATCCTGCTGTCAACCAGGACCTTGGTGCAATCGATTTCATCACTGTAGAGTCGAGGAGCGGGGGTGTCAACAACGGACGCCGTGCGCGCTACAGTACGGAAACCGGCGAGTTCGCCGCACGAAGACACGGAGAGCCGATGCCGACGATCTACGAAGTGGCGGCCCTGGCGGGGGTGTCTCCCGCGACGGTTTCACGCGTTTTCAACGGCCTCAATGTCTCTCCCGAGAAGTCTCGCCTGGTGCGCGAGGCTGCGGCCGAGCTGTCCTTCACCCCGAGCCGCGCGGCCCGCACCCTGCGTCGCCAGCACTCGGAGGTCATCGCCCTCCTGATCCCCGACATCGAGAACCCGTTCTTCACTTCGCTCGCGCGCGGTGTCGAGGATGTGGCGCAGGAGGCCGGGTACTCCGTCGTCCTCTGCAACACCGATGAGGACCCGGAGAAGGAGACCAAGTACCTCGACATCGCGATCAGCGACAACATGGCCGGCGTCATCATCGCCGTCGCCGGCGACCACACCGACCTCGGCAAGCTGCTGGAGCGCCGCCGGCCCGTCGTTGCGGTCGACCGTGGTCCCCACGGCTTCGACATCGACGCGGTAATGGTCGACAACCGCGCGGGCGGCCATGCGGCCACGAGTCGACTGCTGGAGCAGGGCTTCCGGCGGATCGCCTGCATCACCGGCCCGAGTGACGTCGAGACCGCGCAGGAGCGCGCCGATGGATGGCGCGAGGTCGTCGCAGGGTCCGGGGTCTCCGATCCCGACCGCTACCTGCGCTACTCCAACTACCGGGTGAGTGGTGGCTTCGAGGCGATGAGCGAACTCCTGGAGCTGCCGGAGCCGCCGGACGCGGTGTTCGTGACCAACAACCTGATGAGCGTCGGCGCTCTGCAGCTGCTGGCCGAGCGTGGGATGGTGCCGCCGGCGTTCGGGATGGCCGTCTTCGGCGACCTGCCGTACGCGGGGTTCGCCCCGAAGGAGATCACGGTCGTCCACCTTCCTGCGCGACACCTCGGAGTGACGGCAGCCAAGCTGCTGCTCGACCGGATCAACGGCGACGACCAGCCCGCGCGCACCATCGTGCTGCGTAACGAGGTGGGAACCGGCGAGTAGGGCCCGGGCGCCCCGCTGACGCGCGGGCGCCGCATCCCTGCTTGACGGTGAAATCGATTTCTGCGACGCTGTGCGCATGAGCAGAGCCGCCACCGTCGGCGTCGACATCGGCACCTCCAGCAGCAAGGGCGTGCTGGTCACGACCGACGGCGATGTCCTCGCCACCGCCACGCGCGAGCACGCGGTCGACCGTCCGAAGCCGGGGTTCGTCGAGATGGATGCGCGCATCTGGTGGGACGAGTTCGCCGGCATCTGCCGCGAACTGCTGTCCGCCCCGGCTGCCGACGGCGTCGCGGTGGTCGCGGTCGGTGTGAGCGGGATGGGGCCGTGCGCCCTCATCACCGACGACGCGGGGGAGCCGCTTCGCCCGGCCATCCTGTACGGCATCGACACCCGGTCCACCGCTCAGATCGAACGGCTCACGGAGGAGTTCGGAGGAGCCGACGCCATCCGCGAGCGCTGCGGCTCCGCCCTGTCGACCCAGGCGGTCGGCCCCAAGCTCGCCTGGCTTGCCGAGAACGAACCCGAAGTCGCCGCCCGGCGCCGGCGGCTCTTCATGCCGAGCTCGTGGCTCGGCTTCCGGCTGACCGGCGAGTACTACCTGGACCACCACTCGGCGAGCCAGTGCACGCCGCTGCACGACGCGTCCGCGCAGGACTGGATCCCCGAATGGGCGCACGACGTCGCGCCGTGGGTCGACCTGCCGCCGCTGCTGTGGCCCGGCGAGGTGGCCGGGCGAGTCACCGTGGACGCCGCCGCCTCGACCGGCCTTCCCGCCGGCGTGCCCGTCATCGCCGGGACGATCGACGCCTGGTCGGAGGCCCTCAGCGTCGGCGCGCAGAACGACGGCGACCTCATGCTGATGTACGGGACGACCATGTTCCTGGTGAACACGGTGCCGGAGCCGGTGACCTCGTCCGCGCTGTGGGGCACCGTCGGCGCTCTTCCCGGCACGCACAACCTCGCAGGTGGGATGGCCACCTCGGGCGCCATCACCGCCTGGCTGCGCGAGCTGTTCGGCTCTCCGGGATACCCGGAGCTGATCGCACTCGCGGAGCGCTCGCCCGCCGGAGCCGGAGGGCTCTTGATGCTGCCGTACTTCGCGGGCGAGCGGACGCCCATCGCCGATCCGGACGCGCGCGGCGTCATCGTCGGCCTGACCGTCAGCCACACCCGCGGCGACCTCTACCGTGCAGCCCTGGAGGCCACTGCGTTCGGGGTCCGCCACAACATCGAGGTGATGGAGGCGGCGGGCGGTCGCATCGACCGGATCGTCGCGGTCGGCGGCGGTGCGCAGGGGACGCTGTGGACCCAGATCGTGAGCGATGTGACGGGACGCCCGCAGGCCATCCCGTCACTTGTCGTCGGAGCGAGCCTCGGCGCCGCGTTCCTGGCCGCTGCCGCAGTCGGTCCGGCCGATATCGACCGGTGGAACCCCGTCGTCGACGTGCGCTCGCCGCGTGCGGAGGCGGCGGAACTCTACGACGAGCTGTACGCGCTGTACCGCGGTCTCTACGTGCGCACGGCGGAGACCGCGCATGCGCTGGCGGACCTGCAGCGACGGTCCGCGTCGCTGGTGCTGGCTGGATAACGACCCGCGCGCGGTACTGCATTCGATTTCACGACAGCATCCCGCTTGTTTCAGGCGTCATGAGCTTGCATCGGCGCCAGAAGCGCGACATACTTGAAACCGATTTCACGCCACGTTGGCCGAGAAACGAGGAGCGTCGATGACGACGAACGCAGCACCGCCTCGCGCGTCCCGCGAGCTCGGCCCCGAGGCGCGGGTCGCCGCCTTCCCGCTCGGCGGGATTGGCACCGGCAACGTCTCGCTCGGAGCCCGCGGCGAACTCCGCGACTGGGAGCTGGTCAACGGGCCAGACAAGGGCACGGTGCTGCCGTTCACGTTCTTCGCCATCCACACCGCAACGGGCGGGGAGCGGGTCACCCGCATCCTAGAGGGCCGGCTGCCCGGGCCGCACGAGGGCGACCAGGGCTACGACGCCGGCCGCCTCGCCGGCCTTCCGCGCCTCGCCGGAAGCCGGCTGCGTGGCGAGTATCCGATCGCCACGGTCGACTTCGACGACGACGAACTGCCCGTCGACGTCCGGCTGACCGCCTTCACCCCCCTTGTGCCCTTGGATGCGGATGCCTCCGGCATCCCCGCCGCCGTCCTCCGCTACACCGTCACCAACCCGACCACCGCACCGGTCGACGTAACGATCGCCGGCTCGCTCGCCAACCCTGTCGGGATCACCGGCTGGAACGTCTTCCACTTCCCCGAGTTCAGGGGCGAACCCCGGATCGACTACGCCGACGACGGAACACTCCGCGGCCTTCGCTGCAGCAGCGACCTTCCCGCCCGTGACCCGCTCGCCGGCACCGTCGCCCTCACGACGGCGGACACCTCGGTGACGGTGAAGCCCCAGTGGCTGTCCGGCTTCTGGCAGGACGGCGTCCAGGTCTTCTGGGACGACTTCAGTGCTGACGGCCTGCTCGAGCCGGAGACGGCGTTCAGCATCGACGAGCCGCCCTATCCGGACTGGTTCGCTCGCCTGCGGGTCGGCTCTCTCGGGATCGTCCACACGCTCGCACCGGGCGAGAGCCGTGACTTCGAGTTCGAGCTGGCCTGGCACTTCCCGAACCGGCACCGCGCTTGGCAAGGCAACATCAACCTCGACAACGGTAACGCCGGCGAGACCGTCCGCAACCACTACGCGACTCTGTTCGAGAGCGCGTGGGACGCGGCGCGTCACCTGGTCGACCGGCTTCCGGAGCTGGAAGCTGCGACCCGCACATTCCACGACGTGCTCTTCGACGGCACGCTCCCGCCCGAGGTTGTCGACGCCGTCACCTCGACGCTGGTCGCCGCCCGCAGCACCACATGCTTCCGCCTGGAGGGTGGGGTCTTTGCCGCGTGGGAGGGCAGCTTCGACCACTCCGGAAGCTGCGAGGGCACGTGCACGCACGTGTGGAATTACGCGCAGACGCTCGCCCAGCTCTTCCCGGAGCTCGAACGCAGCGCCCGGCGCACGGAGTTCCTGCACGAGACGCGCGAGGACGGCAGGATGAACTTCCGCGCCAACAGCGTGTTCGGCAACGAACCGTGGGACTTCCATCCCGCCGTCGACGGCCAGCTGGGGGCGGTCGTCCGGCTGTACCGGGAATGGCGGTACAGCGGCGACGACGAGTTCCTCCTCGAGCTGTGGCCGGCCGCGCGCCGTGCGGTCGAGTTCGCGTTCACCGAGTGGGATGCGGACGGCGACGGCGTCCTGGACAGCCGCCAGCACAACACCTACGACATCGAGTTCTACGGCCCCAACTCCCTCGCCAACTCCATGTTCTTCGCCGCGCTCACGGCGGCGGCCGCCATGGCCGAGCATGTTGGCGACCGCGAGACCGCGACCCGGTTCCGGGAGGCCGCGGCGCGCGGAGCAGAGCGGATGGACGCGCTCCTGTTCAACGGCGAGTACTACGAGCAGCGACTCGACGATGTGGACGAGCGCCGCTACCAGTACGGGACCGGCTGCCTGAGCGACCAGCTGTTCGGCCAGAGCGTCGCCCACCTCGCCGGTCTGGGGCACATCCTGCCGCCGGATCATGTCCGAAGTGCGGTGAAGGCCGTGCACGCGCACAACTTCCGGCGTGAGCTGACCGGGCACCGCAGCGCGCAGCGCACCTACGCGCTGGACGACGAGTCCGGCCTGGTGCTGTGCTCCTGGCCGCGCGGCGGCCGCCCGCGCATTCCGTTCGTGTACTCCGATGAGGTCTGGACGGGGATCGAGTACCAGGTCGCCGCCCATCTCATCTTCGAGGGGTTCGTCGACGAGGGCCTCGAGATCGTGCGAGCCGTCCGATTCCGCCATGACGGCATCCGTCGCAACCCCTGGAATGAGGTCGAGTGCGGCAACCACTACGCACGCTCCCTCGCCAGCTGGGGCGTGCTGCTCGCACTGACGGGCGTGCAAGCGGATGCGGTCGAACGGACGCTGTCGCTGAGCCCCCGGCCCGCGGCCTTCCGCGACGGCGAGCTGCGCACCATCGTCACCACCGGCAGCGGCTGGGGCGAGCTGACCTTTCGCGACGGAGTCGCCCGGCTCCTCGTCCACGGCGGGCGGATCGACGCGGACGAGCTCCGCTTCGACCACCCCGACGGGGCCCGCTTCGGCGCATCGCACATCCACTTGCGTCCGGGTGACGTGCTCGAGCTCGTCCCGGCCTACGAACCACAACAACACATCGGAGGAACACGCCCATGAGCACCTACTCGCTGCCTCAGCCGCTCTCCCGGCCGGAGGCGCGCCCCCGCACCGTCTACACCGTCGCGAGCGGCGATCTGCGGCCGAGCGCCAACATCAAGTGCTGGCCGACGCAGGAGCAGCTGGAGCGGGACTTCGCCGGCGCGGTCGAGTCGCTCGGCTGGTCGGTGGAGCGCGGGCACTCCTTCGACGCCGCCAAGGGGCACGGATTCATCGACAGTCAGCGTGCCGGGATCGAGGTGTTCAAGAACATCCCGCCGACCGCACCGCTCGTGGTGGTCGACGCCGTGTGGCAGTACAGCCACCACGTGCTCGCCGGGCTGCGAACGCACCGCGGGCCGATCCTCGTCGTCGCGAACTGGTCGGGGGAGTTCCCTGGACTCGTCGGCCTTCTGAACCTCACCGGCAGCATGACGAAGGCAGGCGTCGAGTACTCGGCCCTCTGGAGTCCCGATTTCACCGATGACTGGGCCCGCGACGGCCTGCGGGCGTGGCTGGAGACCGGGCACGTGGAGCACGACCAGTCGCACGTCCGCGACCTGCCCGCTCTCGACCCGGAGGACCCGGAGGTCGCCCTCGGGGCGGCGCTCGCGCGGCAGCTCGCCGACGAGAAGGCCATCGTCGGCGTGTTCGACGAGGGCTGCATGGGCATGTACAACGCGATCATCGACGACGAACTCCTGAACCCGCTCGGCATCTACAAGGAGCGCCTCTCGCAGAGTGCGCTCGTCGCCGAGATGAACCGGGTGACCGACGAGGAGGCCCTCGCCGTGCGCGGCTGGCTCGACGACCGCGGGTTCACGTTCCACTTCGGGACGGATGAGGCGACCGAGCTGACCGAGGCGCAGGTGCTCAGCCAGTTCAAGATGTACATCGCGGCCGTGCGCATCAGCGACGACTTCGGATTGGATGCGGTCGGCATCCAGTATCAGCAGGGACTGAAGGACACCGTCCCGGCCAGTGACCTGGCGGAGGGGCTGCTCAACAACGTCGAGCGCCCGCCGGTGCTCAGCCGCGACGGCGCGCGCGAGCTTTACGCCGGTGCGCCGCTGCCGCACTTCAACGAGGTGGATGAAGGCGTCGCGGTGGACGCGCTGGTCACCAACCGCATCTGGACCGCGATGGGATTCGACCCGGCGACGACCCTGCACGACATCCGCTGGGGCGAGGAGTTCGACGGCGAGTTCGTCTGGGTGTTCGAGATCTCAGGTTCCGTGCCGGCCTCCCACAACGGCGGCTACGACAAGAGCTACAGCATGCGGCAGCCTCCCATGTTCTTCCCCCTCGGCGGCGGAACGCTGAGCGGCGTCTCCAAGCCCGGGGAGATCGTCTGGTCGCGCGTGTTCATCATGGACGGCGAACTGCACGTCGACCTCGGTCGCGGTCATGTGGTCGAGCTCCCGGAGGAGGAGACGCAGCGCCGGCTGGACGCGACGGACCCGCAGTGGCCGATCATGCACGCGGTGCTGCACGGGGTCAGCCGCGACCAGCTGATGGCCCGGCACAAGGCCAACCACGCGCAGGTCGCCTACGCTCCGGATGCGGAGGCCGCCGATCGGGCGCTGCGCGCGAAGGCGGCGTTCTTCGCCGAGCTGGGCGTGAACGTGCACCTGTGCGGCGACGTGACGGTCGACGCCGCCGACAGCCGCGTTCCCGTCGGCGCCGAGGCTGCCGTCTGACCGGATCCTGCGATCGAGTGGTCGCAACACGCCGTCACTCGGCCCCCGCTGACGGCGTGTTGCGACCACTAGATCACGGGAGGACGGGCGTGCCCGCGCTCCAGACCTGGCGGACGCGGAAGTCGGCGTCGAGCAGGACGGCGTCGGCAGCGTAGCCGGGCTGCAGCCGGCCGAGGTCGGAGCCGCGGCCGATCGCGGCGGCGGGCGTCTCGGTGAGCGCGCGCACGGCGTCGTCGACGGGGATGCCGACGTCGAGCACCGCGCGCCGGAGCGCGTCGTCCAGCGTCAGGGTCGAGCCCGCGATCGAGCCGCCGCCGGCCAGCCGGGCGACGCCGTCGCGCACCTCCACCTCCAGCGACCCGAGCAGGTAGTCTCCGTCGGCGGCGCCGGCTGCGGCCATCGCATCCGTCACCAGGGCCAGCCGTCCGGGCGCTGAGGCGAACGCGATCCGCACCATCTCCGGGTGCACATGGACGCCGTCGTTGACGATCTCCAGGGTCACGCCGGGCGTCCGCGCGGCTGCGGCGACCGGTCCGGGCGCCCGGTGGTGCAGCCCCGGCATCGCGTTGAAGGCGTGGGTGAGGATGCTCGCCCCGGCGTCGAACGCCGCCAGCGTCTGGTCGTAGTCCGCGTCGGTGTGCCCGACCGCGACCGCGACGCCCGCTGCGGAGAACGCGCGCACCGCATCCATCGCACCGGGAAGTTCGGGCGCGATGGTGATCTGCCGCAGGGTTCCGTCGGCGGCGTCCAGCAGCAGCCCGACGTCCGCCGGGGTGGGCGGGCGCAGCAGCGACGGATCGTGCGCGCCCTTGTGACCGACGTCGAGGAACGGCCCCTCCAGGTGCGAGCCCAGGATGCGCGGGTCGACCGCCGTGAGACGGGCCACCTCCCGCAGTCGCTCGGCCAGGTCCTCCACCGGAGCGGTCACCAGAGAGATCACCGTCCGGGTGGTTCCGTGCCGCCGGTTCAGGTCGAGCGCGCGCGCGATGGCCTCGCCGCCGTCGTCGAAGCTCGCGCCGCCTCCGCCGTGCACGTGGATGTCGATGAAGCCGGGGGTCAGCCAGGCGCCCGCCGCATCCGTCGACGAGTCGGCGTCTGCGTCAGCACCCGCCTCCCGCCAGCCCCCGCCCGTACCGACAGCCGCGACCCGGTCGCCCTCGAACCGCACCCAGCCGTCGTCGACGATCGTCCCGCCGTCGACCAGCCGTGCCGAGTGGATGACGTGGCCGCCGCTCACGCGACGATCACCTCGATGCCCTGCTCCACGAACGCGGCCCGCTGCTCGGCGGTGATCCCGTCGTCCGTGATGAGCGTCGTCAGCACCTTCGGGCCGCCCAGGGTCGCGAAGGCCTTGCGGCCGATCTTGGTCGAGTCCGCGACGACCACGGCCCGGGTCGCGCGGCGGGCCATCAGCGAGTTGACGCTCGCCTCGCCCTCGTCGTGGACGGTGGCGCCGACGATGGGGTCGATGCCGTTGACGCCGATGAAGGCGATGTCCATGGTGATCTTCTCCAGCACCACATCGCTGTACGGGCCGACGAGCTCGTACGAGCGGGCGTGCACGACGCCGCCGGTCATCACCGTCTTGATCTGCGGGCGCATCACGAGTTGCGCGGCGATGTTGATCGCGTTGGTGACGACGGTGAGGCTGGGATGCGGCGACGGCTCCATCAGGTCCGGGCGCGATCCCAGCACGGTGGCGACCGCGGTGCTCGTCGTCCCCCCGCAGAGGCCGACGACCGCGCCTCGCGGCACGAGCGCGCTCGCCGCCTGCGCGATCCGCAGCTTCTCGGGCGCGCGCTGCTCGCGCTTGTACCTGATGGGCAGGTCGTAGGCGACGGACTGGCCGATCGCCCCGCCGCGGGTCCGGGTGAGCAGCTGCTGGGAGGCGAGGGCGTCGAGGTCGCGCCGCGCGGTCGCGGCGGAGACATCCAGCTTGGCGACGATGTCGTCGACCTCGACCGTTCCGGCCTCCGCCAGGAGGTCGAGCACGGCGTTGAGGCGCTCCGCTCTGTTCATCGCTGTCCCGCTTCCGTTCCGCCTGCCACGTCGAACAGGATCATCAGTCGAGCCGCCTCCCGCGTCACCGCGGTCCGCCCCTCCCGCACGTACTTCCGCGGGTCCACCGCCTCGGGATGCGCGGCCAGGTACTCCCGGACGCTTTCGGTGAAGAACCGGTTGAGGTGGGTGGAGACGTTGACCTTGGTGATCCCTGCGCGGATCGCCGCGATGATCGTCTCATCCGCGACGCCGCTCGACCCGTGCAGGACGAGCGGAACCGGTACGGCGTGTCGCAGCCGGGCGATCAGGTCGAGGTCGAGCTCGGCGCTGCGTTCCGTCATGGCGTGGGAGCTGCCGACGGCGACCGCGAGCGCATCCACCCCGGTTTCCTCGACGAAGCGCCGGGCTTCCTCGGGGTCCGTCCGCACCCCGGGCGCGTGGGCGCCGTCCTTGCCGCCGATCTCGCCCAACTCTGCCTCCACCAGCACGTCATTGGCATGCGCGTGCTCGACCACGCGCACGGTCGCGGCGACGTTGTGCTCGTAGTCGAGTCTCGATCCATCGAACATCACCGAGCCGAAGCCGGATTCGACAGCCCGCCGGGCCAGCTGCTCGTCCTCGGCGTGGTCGAGGTGCACGGCGACGTGCGCGCTCGACTCGCGGGCGAGGGCGAGCGTCGCCGCGGCGATGGGCTCGAGCGAGCCGTGGTAGGCGACGCAGTTCTGCGAGATCTGCAGGATGACGGGGAGGCCGGTGACTTCGGCAGCGTCAACGAGCGCCTCGGCGGTCTCCAGCTGGATGACGTTGAAGGCGGCGAGCCCGGTGCGGCGGCCGACGGCCGCGTGCAGCAGGTCGGCGGTGGGAACGAGAGGCATGACGGCGGCTCCGGCGGGTGCGATGGGTGCGATGGATGCGGTGGACGGTGGCGGGATGGGTTCAGCCGGTCACGAGGCGTGCCTCGAACTCCGGGTAAGACGGATCGAGTTCGCCCGCGAGCGGCGCGAGTACGGCGGCGGCCGACCACGCCGTGGCCCGGCGCAGCAGGGTGCCGGGGTCGTCGATCCCCTCGGCGAGCAGGGAGGCGACCGCCGCGACGGCGGCATCCCCTGCCCCGGTGGCGTTGCCGGTCAGCGGCTCGGGCAGCCGTGCGTGCAGGGGCTCGCCCGAGCGCGGAACGGCGAGCATCCCCTCGGCGCCGAGCGACACGAGAACGAGCCCTGCGCCGAGGTCGAGGAGGACGCGGGCACCCTCGACGGGGTCGTCGTTTCCGGTGGTCTCAGCGAGTTCGCGACGGTTGGGTTTCACGACGGAGGCCCCGGCCTCGGCCGCGAGAACGAGCGCCGCTCCGACGGCGTCGATGACGCTGGGCAGTCCGCGTGCTTCGGCGGCGGCCACGAGCCGCGCGTAGAAGTCGTCTGGCGCATCCGCGGGCAGACTTCCCGAGCCGGCGACGCACGCCGCGGGCACGACGAGCCGGGCGACGGCGTCGTCCAGCGCGGTCCACTCTGCAGCGGTGAGCGCATGCCCGGTCTCGTTGATCACCGTCGTCTCGCCGGTGGTCGCGTCGACGATCGCGACGCTGCTCCGGGTCTCCGCCTCGACCGGGACGAGTTCGGACGGCAGCCCAGCGGACTCCAGTTCGTCGGCCAGCCGCAGACCCGCTGGGCCGCCCGCCGTGGTCAGCGCGAACGCATGCCCGCCGGTCTGCGCGATGACCCGCGCGACGTTGAGCCCCTTGCCCCCGGCGCGCATGGCCGGGGGAGCGGCGCGATGCGTCTCGCCCGGCAGCAGCGCGGGGACGCGATAGGTGAGGTCGAGAGCCGGGTTCGGCGTGACGGTGAGAATCATGTCGCGGCCTCCGCATCCATCACCCGAGTGGATGCGGTCAGCGCGAGCAGATCGCGCGCTCGCAGCGCCGCCCCGATCACGCCTGCGTTCTCACCGATGCTCGCCGGCAGCAGCGCGGGCCGCCGGTGGAAGGTGAGGATGCGGTCCAGCTTCTCGGCGAGCGGTTCGAACAGTGCGGGGCCGGCCTGCGCCAGTCCGCCGCCGATGACCACGGCCTCCGGTGCGAGCAGCGCGACGGTGTGCGAGAGGTCGAGCGCCAGCGCGTCGAGCGCCGAGTCCCAGACCTGCGCGGCGATCGGATCACCGTCCTTCGCCCGGGCGAGCACCTCGCGCGCCCCGGGCAGGTCGGCTCCGGTCGCGGCGTTGTAGCGACGGGCGATCGCCGCAGCCGACGCGACCGCCTCGAGGCAGCCGATCCCGCCGCACGCGCAGAGCGGTCCGTCGGCGACCCGGGAGTGTCCCATCTCGCCGGCCAGGCCGCCTCCCGCGTAGAGGTGACCGTCGAGGAAGATCGCCCCGGCGATGCCGGTGCCGATCACCATCACGACGACGTCCCGGTAGGGCGCCGCCGCACCGAGCCGGTGCTCCGCCTCGCCCGCGCCGCGCACGTCGTGGCTGAACGAGACGGGGATCCCGAGCACGTCTGTCGCGCGGTCGCGGAACGGGAAATCGTGCCAACCCAGGTTCTCGGCGAAGATGCCGATGCCGGCGTCGTCATCCACGTGACCGGGAACCAGCAGGCCTGCGGCCCCCGGCACGATCTCCGGGTGCTTCGCGCGGAATCGCGCGGCCAGCTCACCGAGTGCGGACACGACCGCTTCGCCCGTGGCCGCCCCGGCATGCGGCGTGGGGATGCGCACCACGCTCGCCAGCCGACCCTCGGCATCGACCAGCGCCGCCTTGGTGTCGGTCCCACCGACGTCGAACGCCAGCACCGGCTCGCCTGCCCCCAGCGGGGCGGCGGCCGGTGACGGGTGCGCCACGTCGGCGTTCACGGGGTCTGGGTTCACGGGGTCTGCGCTCACGGGGTCCGGCTTCACGAGGGGAGGATGACCGATCGGGTCAGGTTGCGCGGGCTGTCCGGGTCGAGGCCCGCACGGCGGGCACGCGCCAGCGCCACCCGCTGCGCGCGGACCAGGTCGGCCATCCCGTCGATGGGGCGGTCCTCGAAGCGCGCACCGGTGACCGCGAGGTCGCCGGCGAGTCCAGCGGGCGCTTCGCCGAGCATCCAGGTCACGCGGCCCGGGGCCGCGATCGCGATCGGTCCGTGCCGGTACTCCTTGGCCGGGTACGACTCGGTCCATGACTGCGAGGCCTCGCGCATCTTGAGCGCCGCCTCGTGCGCGAGGCCGACCGTCCATCCGGCGCCGAGGAAGGCGTACTGCTCGGCGGCGATCAACTCGTCGTCGAGTTCCTCCTCGATGGCGGCGGCCGCCTGGTCGATGGCGGGGGAGAGGTCATGGCCGAGGGAGGCGCGGATGAGCGCGAGCGCCGTCGTCGCGAAGCGGGTCTGCACCACCGACTGCTCGTCGGCGAACGGCAGGCGGATGGCCGTGTCGACCAGGTCGACCAGCGGCGTCTCCGGGTCGCCGACGATGCCGATCGTCCGCGCGCTGTTGCCGGAAGTCCGCATCGCATCGAGCAGTTCGAGCACTTCAGTCGTGGTGCCCGAGCGGGTGATCGCGACGACCGCACCATAGTTCCTGGCAAGAAATGCACCGCGGTCCACGAACGCCTCGGAAGCGGCGAAGGCGTCGGTGACCCCGTGGCCCGCACTCTCGCGGAGCGCCGCATACGATTGCGCCATGAACCACGAGGTGCCGCAGCCGACGACGGCGATGCGCTCACCGGCGGCGGGCAGCAGGGACTGCTCCTCGCGCAGGTCCGCGGCGGTCGCCCAGGTCTGCGGCTGCGACCGCAGCTCGGCCTCCATGTGGGCTCCGGCGGTGGGTGCGTGCGTCACTGATCGCTCCTGTTCTGCTCTTCGCGGCTGAGTGCGCGCATCTCTGGGCTCAATGATCGCTGATGATCGATCGCTCTGTCTAGTGATCATGTTCAATCGTTTACGACCCAGGAGGCGGAGCCAGCAGCCTCCCGTGTAAACCCCATGTAACGATCTTCCGCCCGCTCCTTGACGCGGGGAGACGGACGCGCCATGATTTCGAACATCCAATGAGTGCAAGTGCTTGTTTCTTCACGAAACAAATCACTAAGCATCAACAGCTACGCATCGTCGCGCAGGGCACCATCAGCAGTGACGGTTCGTGTTCTTTCCAAGAAGTGAGGAAGTCAATGAAGAAGTCACTGCGGTGGGGTGCTGCGATTGCGACCGCGGCTCTAGCCACCACGACGCTCGCCTCCTGCGGCTTCAGCGGCGGGTCCGGGGGCTCGTCCGGCGGCGCGCAGTCCCTCGACCTGATGGTCGCGAGCTACTCGGACAACACCAAGTCCGAGTGGCAGCAGATCATCAAGGACTTCGAGGCCAAGAACAGCGACATCAAGGTCAACCTCGACGTCGAATCCTGGACCGACATCAACAACGTCATCAAGACGCGCATCCAGGCTCAGAAGCAGCCGGACATCCTGAACATCGACGCGTTCGCCGGCTTCGCCGCCGACGACCTGCTCTACCCGGCCAAGGACATCGTCTCCTCGGCCACGCTGAACGACTTCCAGGACGCCTTCAAGAAGAACGCGAGCATCGACGGCACCCAGTACGGCCTGCCGTTCATCGCCTCGGCCCGCGCGCTGTTCTACAACAAGGACGACTTCAGCAAGGCCGGCATCTCGGCCCCGCCGAAAACCTGGGCCGAGTTCGAGGAGGACGCTGCCAAGCTCAAGGCGGCCGGCGTCACCCCCTACGGCATGCCGCTCGGAAGCGAGGAGGCCCAGGCCGAGACCGCCCTCTGGTTCTACGGAGCAGGCGGCGGCTACGGCGACGCCAAGAAGCTGACGATCGACTCCACTGAGAACGTCGCAGGCGCCACGGAGATGAAGAAGATCATCGACCAGGGCTACACCCAGCCGAACCCGGGTTCGACGAACCGCACACCGCTGCTGAACGTCTTCATCCAGGGCCAGCTCGGCATGCAGGTGGGCCTCCCGCCGACAGTCGGACAGCTCAAGGACAAGAACCCGTCGCTGCAGTACGGCATCGCGCCGATCCCCACCAAGGACGGCTCGGCGTTCACGCTGGGCGTGGCGGACCACCTGATGGCCTTCAAGAACAAGACGGACAAGACCGCCTCGATCAAGAAGTTCCTCGACTACTTCTACTCGAAGGACGTCTACACCAAGTGGGTCAAGGCGGAGGGCTTCCTGCCCACCACCAAGTCGGGCGCCGACGTGATGGGCTCGGATGAGACCATCAAGCCCTTCCTCGACCTGCTGCCGAACGCGAAGTTCTACCCGTCCACCAACCCGAACTGGTCGGCCGCGCAGGGCGCCATCCAGAGCCAGATCGGTCAGCTCGGTCAGGGTGCGAACCCCGAAGAGCTGCTGAAGTCCATCCAGGCGAAGGCCGACGGCCAGTAGTCCGGATGACCAGCACCACTGAAGCGACCCGCGCGGGGGCGGCCACCGGCCGTCCCCGCGGCGGGGCGTCCCCCAAGCCCCGCGGCGGATCGTCCGACCTCTGGCACGCCGTGCCGTGGACGCTGCCCGCCCTCATCCTGATCTTCGGAGTCGTGCTGTTCCCGGCCGGCTACATGATCTACAACTCCACCCGGAAGATCTCGCTCGCCGGCGTCGACCACGGATCGGTCGGCCTGAAGAACTACCTCACGGTGCTCTCCCGCCCGGAGCTTCCGGGCATCCTGCTGAACACGCTCGTCTGGGTGGTCTCGGTCGTCGTGATCACCGTCGTGGTGTCGCTCGCCCTGGCGCAGTTCCTGAACCGCAACTTCCCGGGCCGGCGCTGGGTACGGATGGCGATCATCGTCCCGTGGGCCGCCAGCGTCGTGATGACCACGACCGTCTTCGTGTACGGGCTCGACCCGTTCTACGGCATCATCAACAAGTTCCTGGTCGACATCCACGTGCTCGCCGAGCCGTTCGGCTTCACCAAGGAGCCCATCCCGGCGTTCATCTCGTCCATCGGGATCGCCGTGTTCGTCTCCCTGCCGTTCACGACCTACACAATCCTGGCCGGGCTCGCCGGCATCCCGGGCGACATGCTCGAGGCGGCGAAAATGGATGGGGCCAGCGCCACCCGCTCCTACTTCAGCGTGACGCTGCCGAACCTGCGCAACGCCATCGCACTGGCTGCGCTGATCAACATCATCAACGTGTTCAACTCGCTCCCCATCCTGAAACTCATGACGGGGTCGATCCCCGGCTACAAGGCCGACACCACCACCACGTACGTGTTCAAGCTGCTGCAGAACGAGCAGCGCATCGACCTCTCCAGCGCGCTCAGCGTGATCAACTTCCTGATCGTGCTCGTGGTCGTGGGCATCTACCTGTGGGTCGTCAAGCCGATGAAGGAGGTCTCGTGACCGCGCCGGCCCCGACTCTGATCGCTGGAGCGCCGAAAGCGCGCAGCCGCCGCCCCCGCGAGTCCGCGTTCACCTGGCGCACCGCCGGGAAGATGCTCGCAGGGCTCGTCATCGCCCTGGTCTTCATCGCGCCGTACCTGATCATGCTGGTCGGCTCGTTCAAGAGCAGGAACAACATCCTCGCGGTGCCGCCGACCTACCTGCCCGAGCAGTGGCATCCCGAGAACTACCTCACGATGTGGTCGACGCCGGAGACCCCTCTGCCGTACAACCTCATCTCGACGATCGTGATCTCCGTGTTCGCGACGGCGCTGGTGCTGCTGGTGTGCGTGCCGGCCGCGTACTACACCGCGCGGTTCCGCTTCCCGGGCCGAGGGATCTTCCTGTTCCTCGTGATCGTCACGCAGATGCTGCAGCCGACCGTGCTCGCCACAGGCCTCTTCAAGGAGATGGTGGCGCTCGGAATCAACGACACCTGGCTCGCGATGATCCTCGTGAACGCGGCGTTCAACCTCGCGTTCGCGATCTGGATCATGCACAGCTTCTTCGCCGGTGTGCCGAAGGAGGTCGACGAGGCGGCACAGCTGGATGGTGCGGGCAAGTGGACGGTCCTGTTCCGCGTCCAGCTGCCGCTGGTCTGGCCGGGGATCGTCACGGCGATCATCTACACGTTCGTGGCGTCGTGGAACGAGTTCGCGGCGAGCCTGGTGATCCTCTCGACGGATGCGAACCAGCCGCTGTCGGTGGCGCTCACCAAGTTCGTCGGGCAGTACGACGCGGCCTGGCAGTACGTGTTCGCGGTGTCGGTGGTCGCGGTGATCCCCGTCGTGATCCTGTTCATGCTCATCGAGAAGCGGCTGGTCGGTGGCCTCACCGCCGGCAGCGTGAAGTAGCCCCTCGGTCTGGAAGCTTCTCGAGTAAGGGCCAGGCGGGAGGCGCCGCTCGTGTGGCGCGATGCGGTCGCCTCCCGCCGGATGAGGACATTCTCAGGCCCGAGTCAACCGCTGCCCGGGGCCGTTCGTCGGCGGTACCATCCGAAAGGCGATTCATGGACGGCTACCGGACGGGACGATGACAGCGGGCACCACCAGCACCAGGCGACCGGAGATCACGGGAGCCCCCCTCGGCGTACCGCGCAGACTCCGCTTCGCCGGGCGCGAGGTGCCCTGGTGGGCCGCCGTGCTCATCCTGTACGCGGTCTCGCGGGTGCTGACCACGATGCTGATGCTGGCGATGTTCCTCGCTGCGACGCTCGGGCACTGGGACTTCGCGAGCCCCAGCATGAACCCGACATTCTTCACGTTCTCGGGATCCTGGGACGGCGCCTACTACAGCCAGATCGTCGAGCAGGGCTACCCGACCTCGCTGCCGCTCGACAGCGACGGCTCGGTGCAGCAGAACCCGTGGGCCTTCCTTCCGCTGTACCCGATGATCGTGCGGGTCGTGATGCTGCTGACCGGGATGAGCTTCTATCCGGCCGGCTTCGCGGTGGCGATGGCCTTCGGAGCGGCGGCGAGCGTCGTGCTGTTCCGGCTGGTCGCAGCGCGGGCCGGCGTCTCCAGTGCCTTCTGGGCGACCGCGTTCTTCTGCTTCGGGCCGCTCTCGTTCGTCCTGCAGATCGCCTACGCCGAGAGCCTGTTCTTCTTTCTGATGTTCGCCGCGCTGCTGATGATGATTCAGCGCCGGCACTGGCTCATGCTGCCCTTCGGCGTGGCCGCCGCCTTCACCCGGCCGGGGGAGCTCGCATTGCCGCTGGCACTCGCGATCGTGTTCATCGTCCGTACCGTTCAATCGCGGCGGGGCGGCGACGGGTTCCTCCCCCGGGAGCGGATCGCCATCATCGTGACGGGCGGGATCCTAGCCCTGGCGGGGCTCTCCTGGCCGATCATCGCCGCAGCGGTGACGGGCACGGGCGACGCCTACCTCAGCACCGAGCTGTCGTGGTGGACCGGGTTCATCGGCAACGTGGCGTTCATCCCGCTCACGCCGTGGTTCCTGCTCAGCTGGCGGTACCTCAGCATCCTCGGGGCGCTCATCGTGATCGCAATCGTCGCGGGCTTCACCTGGGTGGTCACGCGGCCGTCGGTCCGTGCGCTCGGGACGGAGATGGTCGCCTACGCGGTGAGCTACGGGCTGTATCTGTTCGCCGTGTTCCTGCCGCAGCAGAGCACGTTCCGGCTGCTGCTGCCGCTGTCGCCGCTGGCGGGCGCCCGTGGGCTGACGCGCAACCGGCGCGCGCGTAAAGCGGCGCTGATCACCTGCGTGGCACTTCAGCCGGTCGCGATCGTGCTGCTGTGGTTCATCGGGTACCCGTGAGCCGGGCTCGGCGTCGACCTTTCATACCGTCTGTACCTCGGTCGCAGGCTCCCTCGGCGCTGGGGTCGCGGCACCGCTCCGCGCTGCCCTGAGCTCCACCGCGCTCCGGTACTGGGTGCCCGCCGCATCCCAGTGCTCCGCCAGGCGGGCGAGGCGCTCGGCGAACTCGTCCAGGTCACGGGCCGCCTCCACCGGCTCGGTGTCCGCAGGGGCCGGTGACCACCCGATCTCAGCGATGGCGGCGAGCCGCGGGAACACCATCTCCTCCACCTGCTCGATGGTGGCGACCGTCTCGGTCCACAGTGGGGCCTCGACGCCCAGGATGTGCGCATCGCCCACCCCGGGGACGATGCGGGCCGGGTCCCAGACCAACGAGCTTCGCAGGGTGGTCGGACCGCCCGTCCAGTCCTGCCCGATCGGGTCGCCCTCCTCGTACACGATGTCGAGGTAGGAGACGTCGGACGGCGACATGATCAGCGAACCCCCGCCCCGCACGAACGTCAGGGCGAGCTCGGCGGCACGGCCGCGCGGGGTGGTGAAGTCCCAGTACTGGCCGATTGTGCCTGCAGGCAACCGGCCGGCCTTCCCGACCTCGTGCCAGCCGACCGGCGTCTTGCCGTTCTCCTCGATGACGGCGGCGGCATCCTCCACGAACGCGATGAAGTCAGCGGGCGGCGTGCTCAGGCACTCGTCGCCGCCGAGGTGCAGGAACGGGCCGGGGGTGAAGGCGGAGACTTCGCGCACGACGTCGCGGACGAAGCGCTCCGTGAGCTCGTCCCCGGTCCGGAGGGTGCTGAACCCGACGTCCGAGCCCGTGTAGAGCGCGGGCGCCACGCCGTCGGCGTTGAGTTCCGCGTACGACGCGAGTGCCGCATTCGTGTGCCCGGGCATGTCGATCTCGGGCACGACGGTGACGTGCCGTTCGGCCGCGTACGCGACGATGTCGCGGAACTCGTCCTGCGAGTAGAAGCCGCCGCGGCTGCCGTCGCTGCCGGTCGAGCCGCCGATGCGCGTGAGTTCTGGCCACGACTCGATGTGGATGCGCCAGCCCTGGTCGTCCGTCAGGTGCAGGTGCAGATGGTTCACCTTGAGCAGCACGATCGCATCCACGAACCGCTTCACCTCGTCAGGCGTGAAGAAGTGCCGGGCGACATCCAGCATCGCCCCTCGGTATGCGAAGCGCGGGTGATCGTGGATGCGGACGGGATCGATGCTGAGCGCCTCGCCGTCACAGGCGGCGGGCAGCAGTTGGCGGAGCGTCTGCACGCCCCAGAACGCGCCCGCTTCGGTCGCCGCGCCGATGCGGACGCCCTCGGCGGAGACCTCCAGGGTGTAGCCCTCCTCGCTGTCCGAGCCGTCCTCGTGGGGACCCTCGCCCGGCGCGATCACGATGGCGATGTCGCCGAACTCGGGCGGCTCGTCCACGATGGTCGGCGCGCGACCGCAATCGGCGGCGAGCTCGGCGCGGAGGAGGCGGGCCACGGCATCCGCTCCAGGACCGGCGATGCTGATACGCCCGGACGGGCTGAGGACGAACGGCGACGCGTCATGCGATTCGACGCGGACAGGACGGGGCACGACCACGCTGGGGCTCCTCAGTCGTCAGGGGTGCGGAACGGCCGGCACCCGCCCGCCCCGTAGGTCGGCCACAGTGAGTATTGCAGGGGTCCTAACTTATCGGCAAGGGTTCCGCGCAGTGCGGCCTTTGCTATGCTTGCCCACGTCGCGACTGGCGCTCAGATGGTCACCATCGGGGAGCGACACGGTACCTCGAAAACACGGATGGATGCGGCCGCGCGCCTGGGTCGCTACGCAATTGGTCCATCCCTGTACGAAGGAGCCGGCAATGACCGATACCCTCCCCTCGACCTTCACCGCCCCCCTGGCGGAAGTCGACCCCGAGATCGCGGAGGTACTGCAGCTCGAGCTCGGTCGCCAGCGCGACTACCTCGAGATGATCGCCTCCGAGAACTTCGTGCCGCGTGCCGTGCTCGAAGCGGTCGGCTCGGTGCTCACCAACAAGTACGCGGAGGGCTACCCCGGCCGTCGCTACTACGGCGGCTGCGAGTACGTCGACATCGCCGAGCAGCTGGCGATCGACCGGGCGAAGGCCCTCTTCGGCGCCGAGTACGCGAACGTGCAGCCGCACTCCGGTGCGTCCGCGAACGCCGCAGTGCTCTCCGCCATCGCGACGCCCGGCGACACCATCCTGGGCCTGGAGCTGTCGCACGGCGGCCACCTCACCCACGGCATGAAGCTCAACTTCTCGGGCAAGCTCTACAACGCCGTGTCGTACGGCGTCGACCCGGAGACCTTCCTCGTCGACATGAACGTCGTGCGCGACAAGGCCCTCGAGCACAAGCCGCAGGTCATCATCGCGGGCTGGTCGGCCTACCCGCGCCAGCTCGACTTCGCCGCCTTCCGCGAGATCGCGGACGAGGTCGGCGCCAAGCTCTGGGTCGACATGGCCCACTTCGCCGGTCTCGTCGCCGCGGGCCTGCACCCGTCGCCGGTGCCGTACGCCGACGTCGTCAGCTCGACCGTACACAAGACGATCGGCGGCCCGCGCTCCGGTTTCATCGTGAGCCGCGACATGGAGCTTGCGAAGAAGCTCAACTCGAACGTGTTCCCCGGCCAGCAGGGCGGACCGCTCATGCACGTGATCGCCGCGAAGGCGACGGCGTTCAAGCTGGCGGCGACGGAGGAGTTCAAGGACCGCCAGGAGCGAACCATCCGTGGCGCGCAGCTCCTCGCCGAGCGACTGACCGCCGAGGACTCCCGGGCGGCCGGCGTGGATGTGCTCACCGGCGGCACCGACGTGCACTTGGTGCTGGCCGACCTCCGCACGTCGGAGCTCGACGGCCAGCAGGCGGAGGACGTGCTGCACGAGGTCGGCATCACGGTGAACCGCAACGCCGTGCCGTTCGACCCGCGCCCGCCGATGGTGACCTCGGGCCTGCGCATCGGCACCCCGGCGCTCGCGACGCGCGGCTTCGGCGACACCGAGTTCACCGAGGTGGCCGACATCATCGCGCTCGCGCTGCGTCCTGGCGCCGACACCCGGGCCCTGCGCGCCCGGGTGGACGCCCTGACCGCCGCGTTCCCGCTCTACCCCGGCCTGACCGCCTCCGGCCAGCAGGGCTTCCCCGTCGAGCTCCCCTCCTCGATCTAGCATCCCCAAGCCAACAGCTCCTGAGTTTTTCGGGCGATTCACGCCGTTCGAGGCGAAAAACTCAGGAGCTGGCGGCGTCGTTCTGCGGAAGGTGCGAACGTGACGGCACGGATTCTGGACGGGAAGGCGACCGCCGTCGAGATCAAGGCGGAGCTGAAGGAGCGGGTCAGCGCACTGCGTGAGCGCGGCGTCGTCCCCGGGCTCGGAACCATCCTCGTCGGCGACGACCCCGCCTCGCAGTGGTACGTCGCGGGCAAGCACCGCGACTGCGCCGAGGTGGGCATCGCCTCCCTCCGCCGCGACCTGCCCGCCGACATCTCCCAGACCGAGCTCGAGGGAGCGGTGGAGGAGCTCAACGAGGACCCGGACTGCACCGGCTTCATCGTCCAGCTGCCCCTGCCCCGGCACCTCGACACCGACGCCATCCTGGAGCTGGTGGACCCGGCGAAGGATGCGGACGGGCTCCACCCGACGAACCTCGGCCGGCTCGTGCTCAACGCGAACCGCCCGATCACCTCGCCGCTGCCCTGCACGCCGCGGGGTGTCATCGAGCTGCTGCTGCGGCACGACATCGACATCCGCGGCACGGATGTGGTGGTCGTCGGGCGCGGCGTCACCGTGGGCCGTTCGATCGGCGCCCTGCTCACCCGCCGCGAGTTCAACGCCACCGTCACCCTCACGCACACCGGCACGCGCGACCTCGACGCGCACCTGCGCCGGGCCGACATCATCATCGCCGCCGCCGGGGTCGCCGGGCTGGTGACTGCGGACCAGGTGAAGCCGGGCGCGGTCGTCGTTGACGTGGGCGTCAGCCGCATCGAGGATCCGGTCACCGGCAAGAGCGTCGTCGCCGGGGATGTGGCGCCCGAGGTCGCTGAGGTGGCGTCGTGGATCTCGCCCAACCCTGGCGGCGTCGGCCCGATGACCAGGGCCCTGCTGCTGCAGAATGTGGTCGAGGCGGCGGAGAGGGGACTGCGGTGAGTGGAGCGGCGGACGAGCGGGCAGCATCGGCGGAGCGGACGCATCCTGCCGTCGAGCGCGTGGAGGCGGCCCTGCTGGCGGCCGGAGTCGAACCGCGCGTGCGCTGGTTCGAGACGGCGACCCCCACGGCTGCCGCAGCCGCGGCCGAACTGGGCATCGAGGTCGGCGCGATCGCGAACTCCCTCGTCTTCACGCTCGACGGCGAGCCGCTTCTCGTCATGACCTCCGGCGCCCACCGGGTGGACACCGCGTTCCTCGGTGAACGTCTGGGCGGTCGGATCCGCCGTGCCGACGCCGAGACGGTGAAGGCGGCGACCGGCCAGACCATCGGCGGCGTCGCGCCGGTCGGGCATCCTGCGCCGCTCCGCACGGTGGTGGATGTGGCGCTCGCCGCCTACCCGGAAGTCTGGGCGGCCGCCGGCCACGCCCACACTGTCTTCCCGACGACCTTCGACGAGCTCGTCCGCCTCACCGGCGGGGAGCCCACTCCCGTCGAGCCCTAGCGGCCGAGCCCTAGCGGCCGACTCCTAGCGGTCGACCCCTAGCGGTCGAGCACGACGACGAAGCGCTTGCGCTCGACGCGCTCGCCCGGCTCGCCCCGTAGGTCGTCGAGCGCTGAGCGCACCCGATCGAGGATCCCGGGTCGCAGGGGGAGGGGCGCCTCATCCGGCTGGTCGACGGTGCCCGCCGGGTAGTCGAAGCCCGTCGTCGACATTTCGATGTGCGCGCCGCGCAGCTCGCGCACCGGCGCGGGTGGGTCGTCGCGGAAGCGGATGAGCCGGTCGATGGTCGCCCGGAACTGGGCGAGGTCGCGCACGTACAGGCGTGCGGGCAGCACCGTGTCGCCGGTGAACAGGATGCCCGTCCGCCGGTCGAAGAAGACCACAGCGGACGGCTCGTGGCCGGGCCCGCCGATCACGTCGATGACCCGGCGACCCAGGTCGAAAGCGACCGACTCGTCCGGCCACGCGCGGAAGCCGAAGAACCCGATGACTTCGGCCGGACTCGTCCCGACGACCGTCGTGCCCGGCCGGTCCCGCAGCAGCGGGTCCCCGGCGATGTGGTCGCCGTGCGCGTGCGAGTGCGCCACCACCAGGGGATAGGGCCGGGTGAACACCACGGGGTTGCGGCGCAGCCAGTCGGCGATCAGCCCCTCCACTGTCGCGCGCAGCGGGAACACCGCCTCATCGGCCGTCGCGCCGGTGTCGATGAGGAGCGCCCGTTCCCGCCCGAACAGCAGGTACAGGAAGGGCGCCTCCCAGTGCGATGCCTTCGGCTGCCGCACCTGGACGGTGTCCGCATCCAGCCATTCGATGACCGGGTCGTTCACGCGCTGTCCATTCACGCGTCACAGTCTGCCGCGTGCCGGTAACCGGCGGGTGAACGATTCGGCGAGGCCCGCTGCGGCCCCGTTCAGCTCTCGCGGCGCGCGCCCTCCGACGCCCGGACCGTGAAGACGTCCGGCGCCCCGAACCCGTGCTCGGCGAATGCGCCGTCGAGGGCCACCTGCACCCGGCTCAGCGCGTCGGCGGGGACGAGAGCGATCGCCGAGCCTCCGAAGCCGCCGCCGGTCATCCGGGCGCCGATCGCGCCGTTCGCCTGTGCCGTCTCGACGGCGAGGTCGAGCTCGGGGACGGAGATCTCGAAGTCGTCGCGCATGGACACGTGGGAGGCGTCCAGCAGGTCGCCGATCGCCGCCGGTCCCTGCTCCCGCAGCGTGCGAACCGTGTCGAGCACCCGCTGGTCCTCGGTGACGATGTGGCGGACGCGCCGGAACGTCACGTCGTCGAGCAGGTCGCGCGCCCGATCGAGGTCGGCGACCGAGACATCCCGGAGCGCTTCGACGCCGAGGATGCGGGCGCCCTTCTCGCAGGATGCGCGGCGGTCGGCGTACCCGCCCGTCGCGTGAGAGTGCTCCACGCCTGTGTCGATGATGAGGATCTCGAGGCCGGCGGCTTCGAGCCCCAGCGGCACGACCTCGGAGTCGAGCGAGCGGCAGTCGAGGAAGACGGCAGCGTCGGCCTCGCCGAGAAGGGAGGCGGACTGGTCCATGATCCCGGTCGGCGCACCGACGGCGACGTTCTCGGCGCGCTGGCCGACGCGGGCGAGCGTGCGACGGTCGAGTCCGAGCCGCCAGAGCTCGTTGAGGGCGACCGCCACGGCGCTCTCGATGGCGGCCGACGAGGACAGGCCTGCGCCGACGGGTACGTTCGAGTCGATGAGGATGTCGACGCCCGGCACGGCGCCGAGGTCGGCGCCGAACTCGCTCAGAGCCCAGGCGACACCCAGCGGATACGCCGACCAGCCGCTGAGGTCATCGGACCGGAGGCCGTCGAGCGGCACCTCCACCAACTCGTCGGCGAAGGTGCTGCCGACCCGGATGACCCGATCGTCCCGAGCGCCGACGGCCGCGACGGTGCGCCGGTTGATGGCGAAGGGCAGGACGAAGCCGAGGTTGTAGTCCGTGTGCTCGCCGATCAGGTTGACGCGTCCGGGCGCCGACCAGACGCCGTCGGGCTCGTGGCCGAACACCTCGGCGAAGTCGTCGCGGACGCCGGTGCGCAGGTCGGTCATCGGTCAGCCTCTCGGTCTGTGGTGGGGGCGGTGACGAGTCCCGACACCGCGACGGGCAGCTCGCCGACCGGGTCGTCCCGGTCGGCCCTGGCGACGGCCTCGCGGAGGGCTGCGGCAGCCTGCTCCGGCGGGATGTCGCCGACCCACGCGCCCATGGCGGCCTCGGAGCCGGCCAGGAACTTCAGCTTATCCGCGCCGCGCCGGGGCGAGGTCAACTGCAGCATCAGGCGGATCTCGTCGCGGCGGACGCCGACCGGCGCCTGATGCCAGGCGGCGATGTAGGGCGTGGGGGAGTCGTACAGCGCATCCACCCCGCGCAGCACCCGCAGGTAGAAGGTGGCGAGCTCGTCGCGCTCCGCATCGTTCGTCTCGGCGAGGTCGGCGACGTGCCGGTGCGGCAGGACGTGGATCTCGATGGGCCAGCGCGCGGCGAACGGCACGAACGCCGTCCAGTGCTCGCCCGCGAGCACGACGCGGTCGGATGCGCGCTCCCGCTCCAGGATGTCGGCGAAGAGTGTGGGCCCGTACGAGTCGAGCGAGCGGATGAGGGCGGAGGTCCGCGGCGTGATGTACGGGTAGGCGTAGATCTGCCCGTGCGGGTGGTGCAGCGTCACGCCGATGGCCTCGCCGCGGTTCTCGAACGGGAAAACCTGGCGCACGCCCGGGAGGGCGGAGAGCGCGGTGGTCCTGTCGGCCCAGGCCTCGATCACGGTGCGGGCACGGGAGGGGGTGAGGCTGCCGAACGCCCCGGCGGTCGCGGGGCTGAAGCAGACGACCTCGCACCGCCCGACGGAGGTGCGGGTGCGCTCAAGCCCGACCTGCGCCAGGTCGTCCGTGCCCTCGGGGGCGTTGTCGTCTTCGAGCAGCGGACCGAACGACGGTGACTTGTTCTCGAACACGGCGACGTCGTACAGGTCGGGGATCTCGGAGGGATTGGACGGGGTGGCCGGCGCGAGCGGGTCGAGTTCGGCGGGCGGCAGCATCACGCGGTTCTGACGGGCCGCCGCGATCGAGACCCATTCGCCGGTGAGGGGATCCTGCCGCATGGTGGCGGTCGCGGGGCGCGGCGACGGCTCCCGCAGGTCCGGCTTGCGCTCGGCGCCGAGCGTCGTGTCGGCGTCGTCGTAGTAGATGAGGTCCCGGCCGTCGGAGAGACGGGTGGGACGCTTCGTGATCGCGGCCATCAGATCCTTTCGATTCCGAAAGTCAGAATACGCAATCGCTTCTGTATTGACAAGAATTCGGAAGCGCTCCAGCATGAGGATATGAGCGAACCTCTGCCCGCGGCTCTCCGCCGTGAACGCATGCTCGAACTGATCGGGCGATCGGGGTTCGCGCGCGTGGCCGACCTCAGTGAGGCGTTCCAGGTCTCCGACGTCACGGTCCGCAGCGACCTCGACGCGCTCGACCGCGAGAACAGCATCCGCCGGGTGCATGGCGGGGCGATGCTGCGAACAGCCGGGATGCGCGAGCCGAGCTTCGAAGAGGCCCTGGAGGCGTCCGCCGACGAGAAGCGCCGGATCGGGCAGGCCGCTGCGGCGATGGTCGCGCCCGGCAGCAGCGTCCTGCTCGACGTCGGCACCACGACCGCCGCGATCGCGCGCGCTCTCGTCGAGCGCGACGACCTGGAGCAGGTCACCGTCATCACCAACGGCCTCACCATCGCGCTCGAACTGGAGCGCGCCATCCCGAGGTTCGAGGTCGTCGTGACGGGAGGGACGCTGCGTCCGCTCCAGCACTCACTGGTCGAGCCGCTCGCCGCCGTCCTGCTGGAGCGGGTGCACGCCGACGTGGCGTTCATCGGGTGCACGGGCGTGCATCCCTCGGGCGGCATCACCAACGTCAACCTGCCGGAGGCCGACCTCAAGCGGGTCATGGTGCGCTCGGCGGAGCGGGCCGTGGTTGTCGCCGACGGCACGAAGCTCGGCCGGACGCACCTGGGCCGGATCGCCGCCGTGGATGAGGTAGCCGAGCTGATCACGGGCGCGTCGGCGCCGCGGGACGCCGTCGACGCCCTCCGCGAAGCCGGACTCCCGGTGGTCGTCGCCTGAGGCCTAACCTGGTTCCATGCGACCCGCGACCGGTGAACAGTACGAACTCGACTTCGGCGACCTGAGCGCCACCATCGTGCAGGTGGGGGCGGGGATCCGCTCGCTCCGTTTCGGCGAATCCGACCTGACCGAGCCCTACCCCGCCGAGGAGCAGCCGCCGTCGGCGTGCGGAATCGTGCTCGTCCCGTGGCCGAACCGGGTGGCCGACGGACGCTGGGTGCACGAGGGCCAGCCGCGGCAGCTCGATCTGACCGAGCCGGCGAAGCGCAACGCGATCCACGGCCTGCTGCGGCGACGCCCCTACGAGCTGGTGGAGCGCACCGACTCGGTGGTGACGCAGGCGGCCACGATCTACCCGGAGCCGGGGTACCCGTTCCTGCTCGACACCGCGGTGACGCACGAACTGCACACCGAAGGGCTGCAGGTCAGCCACGTCGTGACGAACGTGGGCGACGAGGCGGCGCCGGTGGCTGTGGGGGCGCATCCCTACCTCCGGATCGCCGACGTGCCGCCCGAGCAGCTGACGGTGACCGTCGCGGCACGCACCCGTTTCGAGGTGGATGCGCGCAGCAACGTCACCGACGAGCTCCCGGTGGAGGGCACCCCGTTCGACCTCTCCGGCGGCCGCCGCGTCAGCGACCTCGACCTCGACACCGGTTTCGCCGAACTGCCCGCCGGGCCCGTGGAGCATGTTCTCGCCGCGGACGACGGCCGGCAGGTCGTGCTGTGGGGCGACGAGGCCTTCCGCTACGTGCAGGTGTTCACGCATCGCTCGTTCGCCACGAAGCCGGGCGGTGTCGCGCTCGCGATCGAGCCGATGACCGCTCCGGCGGACGCCTTCAACTCAGGGAGAGGGCTGCGCTGGCTTGCGCCGGGCGAGACCTGGACCGTGAGCTGGGGCATCCGTCCGGATGGGTTCGGCGGCGAGGCCTACCTGGCGAGCTGGGGGTAGAGCGCCCGGACGTCCTCGTGCAGCCGCGACTTGACGTGCTTCGCGGTGTCGCCGACGATCGCCTCGGCTCCGCCGTCCGCCACGGTGTCGAGCGCCTCGTCGACGACCTGGCGCGGCGGCACCTTCTCGGCCGAGACGTCGGCCGCCATGTCGGTGTCGACGTAGCCGACGTGCACGCCGACGACCTGGATGCCCGCCGGCGCCAGCTCCACGCGCGCGGAGTTGCTGGCCGACCAGAGAGCGGCCTTGGTCGCGCTGTAGGAGCCGACCGCGAGCCAGCTGAGGGCCGAGTGCATGTTCACGATGGCACCGCCCCCGTTCGCTTCGAGCACCGGGGCGAAGGCGCGGGTGAGGAGCACGGGACCCCAGAAGTTCGTGTCGAATTCGCGGTGGATGGCATCCAAGTCGCCGGTGACGAGCGACTCGCCGGAGGCGATCCCGGCGTTGTTGACGAGGATGCTGACGTCGCCAGCGGTCTCCGCCGCCCGGCGGATGCTGTCCGCGTCGGTCACGTCGAGCGTCAGCGGAACGACGCGCGGGTCGTCGGACGCGACGGTCTCGGGGCGCCTGGCCGCGGCGTAGACCTTGGTCGCTCCGCGCTCCAGGAGAGCGGCGACGAAGGCGGCGCCGAGGCCGCGGTTGGCGCCGGTGACGAGGGCGACGCGTCCGGTGATGTCGGTCATGGGGGATTCCTTCCAAAAAGTACACCGATCGGTGTACGAGCAATGTACACAGATCGGTTTACTTTTCACAACCCCTTCCGTAGAATCGCTCCGTGACCACCCCACAGACCCTGCCCAGGCCGAAGCCCCGCGAGCGCGTGCTCGCTGCGGCGGCCGAGCTGTTCGTCCGAGAGGGCGTCAACGCGGTCGGAGTGGATCGCCTCGCGCAGGAGGCGGAGGTCTCGAAGCGCTCGATCTACCAGCACTTCGACGGCAAGGACGACATCGTCGCCGCCATGCTGAGCGAGTACGGGCCGCGCGTGGTCGCGGGGTACTTCGCCGCAGACGATGAGGGCACTCCGCGCGAGCGCACGCTCCACGTCTTCGAGGCGCTGCACGAGGCGGCCCAGGTCGCCGAGTTCTTCGGCTGCCCCTTCGTCAACGTGGCCACCGAGCTGCGCGACCGCGAGCATCCCGCCGCCGTTGTCGCCCGCCACTTCAAGGAGGAGCTGACCGCCTACTTCGAGCGCCAGGCGGTCGCCGCGGGCGCCGTGGATGCGCACATCCTCGCCATCCAGCTCACCCTGCTGTTCGACGGTGCGTCCGCGAGTGCCGCCATGCGCGGGGGGACACCGGAGGCGGCACGCCTCGCGGCCGAGCAGCTGTTCGACGCGGCGGTCGCGCACGCCTGAACCCGCCGGGCCGGCCTACGGCGCGATCGACAGGAAGATGAACGCGGCGAACAGCACCAGGTGGATGCCGCCCTGCAGCCGCACCGCTCGTCCCTGCACGATGGTCAGGGTACTGACGAGCACCGTCAGCACCAGGAGCACGATCTGACTCGCGCCGAGCCCCAGGTGAAGCGCGGTCGGGAGCCAGATCGAGGCGACCGCGATCGCCGGGATCGTCAGGCCGATGCTCGCCATCGCCGAGCCCAGCGCCAGATTGAGGCTCGTCTGGGTGCGGTTGCGGATCGCCGCCTTGGATGCCGCGATGCCTTCCGGCAGCAGCACCAGCAGCGCGATCACCACACCGACGAAGGACTGCGGGAGGCCGAGCCCGGTCACCGCGCGTTCAATCGGGGTCGACTCCAGCTTCGCCAGTCCGACGACCGCGACGAGGGAGACGAGGAGCAGGCCCAGGCTGATCCAGGCGGTCCGCGTCGTGGGCGCGTCGGCGTGCTCGTCCTCCGGCAGCGGCAGGCCTTTGCTCCCCACCGGAAGGAAGAAGTCGCGGTGGGCGACCGTCTGGGTGAAGACGAACATCCCATACAGGGCGAGGGAGGCGATTGCCGCGAACACCAGTTGCGGCGCCGAGAAGACCGGCCCGGGCGTGGAGGTGAAGCTGGGCAGCACCATGGTCAAAGTCGCGAGCGCCGCCACGGTCGCGAGGGCCGCGCCGCTGCCCTCCGCGTTGAACTTCGTGGACTGGTGCCGGGAGGCGGCCAACAGCAGCGACAGCCCCACGATTCCGTTCATCGTGATCATCACGGCGGAGAAGACGGTGTCCCGGGCAAGTTCGGGCGAATCCTTGCCCGTCGTCATGAGGGTGACGATCAGCGCCACCTCGATGACGGTCACCGCCACTGCCAGTACGAGGGAGCCGAACGGCTCGCCGACCCGGTGGGCGACGACCTCCGCGTGCTGCACGGCCGCGAGCACGGTGCCCGCCAGCACCACCGCGATGAAGCCGACGGCGACGGGGCTCAGCTCCACCGTCCAGAACGCGATCAGCACCACCACGCCGATGGCCGGCACCCCGATCGTCCACCACCGTGCCAGCCAGGATCCGATCGCCTTCATGCGTCCATCCTGCCAGCCGCGCTTCGGCGGGTCGCAGGATTTTGCGCGGCCCGGCCTGTTGGATGGAGCCATGACCAGGATGAGGACGCTCCGCGTCGCAGGCCCCGCCGTCGTCGCTCTCTCGCTCGCGCTCGCGATGGTGGGATGCGGCACGCCCAACTCGGCGCCCACCACCGACAGCGCATCGCCGTCGGCGTCGGGCTCCGCGTCGTCGTCCCCGCGGCCGACATCCACAACGACCGCCGTGCCGATCGACGGGCAGTGCGACACGGGCGACCTCTCCGGGACCATCGGCAAGGGCGGCGGGGGAGCGGCCGGCAGTGTCGAGGTGACCATCGTGCTGACCAACAACGGCTCGAAGGAGTGCTCGCTCCAGGGCTGGCCGGGCGTGTCCCTCGTGGGCGATGGCAACGGCACGCAGCTGGGTGCCGCGGCCGAGCTCGACCGCAGCACGCCGCATCCCACGGTCGTGCTGCAGCCCGGCGGAACCGCCCAGGCGCCGCTGAAGATCACGCAGGCGCTGAACTACCCGGAGGCGGACTGCAAGCCGAAGCCGGCCGACGGCTTCCGCGTCTACCCGCCCGGTTCGACGGAGTCGCTGTTCGTGAAGGATGCGGGCGTGACGGCCTGCACCTCGGAGTCGGTCTCGCTGCTGACCGTGGGCGCGCTGGTCGCGGGCTGACCTGTCGCCGCTGGCTTCAGGAGCACACGCGCGCGATCGCGCCCTCCCAGGAGACCTGCACCTCGCCGTTGGCCCGCGCGATCTCCGCGGCGGTGTCCGCGCCGGCGGAGTCCGTCCCCGTCCCGTTGACCGCGCTCGTCAGAGCATCGAGCCGCCGGTCGACGTCACCGAGGGCCCTGGCCACTGAGGGCGTGCCGAGGTCGCGGGTCGCCGCGTGGAACCCTGCCACCGCATCCTGGACGCCCTGCCCCGCTTCGATCGGATGCGCGCTCAGCGCAGCCAGCTCTACCTCCAGCTGGCGGTCCAGTGCGTGCCGAGCACTGCGAATGGTCGCGCAGTCGCGTCCGCGTGCCGCAGACGCCTCCGAGAAGAGCGGGAATTCGGTCTGCAGCGCGAGGGCCAGGATCACGACCGCCGTCAGGCAGCCGAGCGCGAGCGCGGTCAACGCCGGCCACAGCCGGTGGATCATCAGAAGAGTCATCACCCGGACACTGACGCGCCCGGACGGAAGTCGTGACGGCCGCTCGTCGGATTCCGGGCGCGCCGGATCGAGCGCGAGCTCGGGGATCCCGTCACGGGTGATGGACACGTCGTCAGGCTAGCGGCGGCCGGTGAACGGTTCGTTGCGGGATTCCGGACGGTTGCCACCCGGCGACGCCGTTACGCTGGGCTCGTGCCCTCCGCCCGCTTCGCGCCCGGCTCGGCGACGCCGCAGTGGGTCGTCCGCCTCGTCGTGGTGACCGCGCTCGTCGGTGCCGGCGCGGGCGTCGGCGGCGGCCTGGTGTACCTCGGGCTGCACGCCCTCCAGCACCTCGCGTTCGGCTACTCCGAGGGCGACTTCTTCGAGGGGCTGCTCAATGCGCCCCCGCTCAACCGCGTGGTGGCGCTCGCCATCGCCGGTGTGCTCGGCGGTGTCGGCTGGTGGGCGTTGCGGCGCTGGGGGAGGCGCTCGCCGTCCCACGCCGTGGTCTCGGTGGAGCAGTCGGTGAACGGTCGGCGGATGCCCGCCCTGGTCACGCTGTTGAACGCCGCGCTGCAGGTCATCATCGTCGGTCTCGGCGCCTCCATCGGCCGGGAAGTCGCGCCGCGCGAGGTGGGCGCCCTCTGGGCCGGCTGGCTTGCGGAGCGGGCCGGTCTCTCGGCGCGCGAGCGTCGCATCCTCGTCGCCTGCGGGGCGGGCGCCGGACTCGCGGCGGTCTACAACGTCCCGTTCGGTGGCGCGGTCTTCGCCATCGAGATCCTGCTCGCAGAGATCAGCTTCGCGACCGTGCTGCCGGCGTTCGCCGCGTCCGCCGTCGCCGCCCTGGTCGCGCGGATCTGGGTGCCCGCGAACCCGCTGTACGCGCTGCCCCCGATGCACCTCACGGCGACCGTCGTGGTCTGGTCGGTGCTGGCCGGTCCGCTGATCGGGTTCGCCGCCGTCGCGTTCGTCCGCGCCGCCCGGTTCGCGCAGGCCCACCGGCCGGCGTCGTGGGGCATCCTCATCGCGATGCCGCTGACGTTCATCGCCGTGGGGATCGCGTCCCTCTGGCTGCCGGCCATCCTGGGGAACGGCCGCGCCCTCGGCCAGCTGGCGTTCGCCGCCTCCCTCCCGGTGCTGCTCATCCTGATCACCACCCTCGTCAAGGCCGCGGCGACGCTCGGCACCATCGGCTCAGGCGCGGCCGGCGGAACCCTGACCCCGTCGCTCGCCATCGGCGCAGGCCTCGGACTTGCCGGCGGGGCCGCCTGGAACCTCCTCTGGCCGGGCGCCGAACTCCCCGCCTTCGCCCTGATCGGCGCGGCGGCCTTCCTGGCCGTCACCATGCGCGCGCCGATCACGGCGCTGCTCCTCACGATTGAGTTCACCAACCAGGGCCCCGACCTGCTCGTCCCCCTCATGCTGTGCATCGCGGGTGCGGTCGCCGTCGGCTACCTCCTCGAGCGAGCGCGCGTCACCGGCGTGGCGTGAGCGCGCCCCGCGCCGCCGCCGCCGCCCCAGGCGTGCCGTGAGGTGCTCGCAGATGCGCCCGACACGCCGTGTGGCTCCGCAACGACGAGCACCTCGGGCGGGCGAAGAGGGTGGGCCCGGTGGGGCTCGAACCCACGACCCGCGGATTAAAAGTCCGATGCTCTGCCAACTGAGCTACAGGCCCTCGCCTCCAATCTAGCGTGGATTCACCCGGTCGCGTCGCAGGGGCAGAATAGGGGGATGTCTGACCGCTTCCACAAGCCGGCGTTGTTCACGAGCGGGATGTTCGAGGCCTTCATGGGCGGCGAGGATCCCGCGCAGATCAGCCGCGTCGCGCACGAGACGGCGCGGGCGCTGCTCGCCCGAGTGCGCGAGAAGCCCGACCCGGAGGTGGTGGACCGGCTGGTCGCGTTCACCGACGCGCATGGCATCGACGCGCTCGCCGAGCTGTGGTCGCGGTCCAACCCGCGCACGCTGCCGGGCGCCCTGTGGCGAATCTACCTGCTGCGTCTGCTGATCCGGCAGGATGCGGAGGGCACCGCGTACCTCTACCAGCGGGGAACCGAGGTGCTCGGGTCGATCGACGTCGTCGTCGCGGGGGCGCCGAATCCGACGGGGCCGACCGAAATCACCGAGCTTGCGGACCGCATCCTGCGTGGGCTGTTCGAGGGCGACTTCGCCGTCGCGCTGGACCGCGCTGCGGCGTTCTGCCGCGTCGCCGCGGCGGGTGCCGCATCCGTCGCCGACGATCGGGACGTGCTCGACCCGGAGCGCGCCAGCGAGCTGACGACGCGCGCCCTGCGCTTCACCCGCACGGCTGAGGAGTTGACGGCATGCGCCCGGCTGTGGCGGTCCGACTCGCTCGACTGACGAGGCGAGCGGTCAACCCCTCCGACGGGATCCGCGTTCTCGGGCCGCGAACGCCACGCCGGACGACGGCAGAACCGCTCCTGTACACTGGATGTCGCCGGGCCGCAGTAACCCCGGGCTCCAAAACTAGCCGCTTCGAGCGGCCTCGCGCCGAGAGGCGTTCTGCGGCCCGGCACTTTCTGTCAGAGGCAGCCTGTTAGAGGCAGCATTCACCGCTGACGGACCGGACGAGAAGCGGAGACGACGTGGACGACGCCCCTGCGGCCGACCTCGACGCGCTCCTCATCCGCACGGCGTCCGGCGACCAGGACGCCTTCTCGCGCTTCTACGATCTGACCGCCTCGCGCGTCCTCGGGCTCATTCGCCGGCTCCTCATCGACAGTGCTCAGTCGGAGGAGGTCGCCCAGGAAGTGTTCCTGGAGGCGTGGCAATCCGCTGCGCGGTTCGATCCGAATAAAGGTCGAGCGCAGACGTGGATCCTGACGATGGCACACCGGCGCGCGGTGGACCGGATCCGCGCCTCGCAGGCGTCGCGCGACCGGGACACCGCGATCGGCATCCGGGACCTGCCGACCGCGTACGACCAGGTGGCCGAGACGGTCGAGGTGCGGGTCGAGCACGAGAGGGTGGAGGTGGCCATGGCGAAACTGAGTGAGCCGCAGCGACGGGCCGTCACCCTCGCGTACTACGGCGGGCTCAGCCAGTCGGAAGTGGCGGCCGAACTGGGCATCCCGCTCGGCACAGCCAAGACTCGGCTGCGCGATGCGATGATACGGCTGCGAGAGGAACTGGGGGTGACGACATGAGCTACGAGGACGACCGCGACGACCACCGCGACGGTGCGCGCCTCGGCTACCGCCTGGGTGCGGACGACGACCAGGAAGCTGGCGCCTTCGAGGACGTCGCCGCCGAGCTGGCTCTCGCCGCCGACCCCGTCGAGCCACGCCCGGAGCTGAAAGCGGCGCTGTTCGCCCGGCTGGCGAGCACGCCGCAACTCCCCGCTCAGGATGCCGCGCCCGCCGCGCCCGCCGCGCCGGCCGCACCCGCGGGACCCGCCGAGCGCACCGCCCAGCGCCGCTGGTTTCAGCGCCCCGGACTCATCCTCGCCGCCGCGGCCGCCGCGGTCGTGCTGTTCATCGGCGGCGCCTTCGTCGGTTCCACGCTCTCCGGAAACAACTCCTATCAGGCGCAGCAGGCGTCCGCGCTCGCCGAGATCAACGCGGCACCCGACGCCCAGCGCGCGACGGCCTCGGTCGAGGGCGGAGGAACCGCCACTCTGGTCTGGTCCGGTGAGCTGGGGCGCTCAGCGCTCGTCGCGAACGACCTGCCGTCCCTGCCGAACGACAAGACCTACGAGCTCTGGTACATGCGCGACGGCAAGGCGATCCCGGCCGGCACCATGACCCCGGAGGGCTCCGGGTCGACCTGGCGCGTCCTCGCCGGCGACATGGCCGCGGGGGACACGGTCGGGGTCACGGTCGAACCGCGCGGCGGTTCCGATCAGCCGACCACGCAGCCGGTCGTCACCATCGCCTCCTAGTCGCCCAGGCCAGCCGAGGCCCGGCAAGCTCGCCTAGAAGCTGCCGATGCCCTTGCCGATGACGACGACGCCGATCACGAGCAGCAGCACCGCCATGACGGTCGCGTTGTTGTGCAGCAACCAGCCGCGCAGGGATTCGAGCGGCCCGACCATCCGCGTGGATGCGACGAGGTAGGCGATCACCGGGCCGGCGACGGTGATGGACGCAATGATCGTGTAGACGACGATCACGACGGCCGACTCTCCGACGGTGAGCCCGCCGGACCCGACGGCGACGCCCGCGGCTATCCCCATCAGCAGGTTCTTCGGGTTCAGCGCCGAGAGCAGGAACCCGAGCACGAGTCCGCGCGCCGCGGTCATCGTGTCGATGGCCGACATCCACTTCGGCATGGCCGGTTCGACGCCCGCAGCGGGCCGCCCTCGCCACTGCCGGAACGCGAGGAACAGCAGTCCGAGGCCCAGCAGGATCTTGATGACGCCGGCGATCGGCTTCGAGCCGCCGCTGTCCTGCGGAATGATCGACGACAGCAGCGTGAACACGACGACCGCGACCACGATGCCCAGGACCCAGCCGATCAGGAAGCCGACGCTCGTGCCGCGCGCTTTCGGCGACAGCAGCATGAGGATCGCGGCGATGATCGGGATGGGGCTGATCGCGATCCCGATGGCGAGGGGAAGGATGTCCCCGATCACGCTGCCCATGCTCAGGCGGCCTTCGTGATGTCGCCGAGCTTCCAGCTGCGGTCGAAGTACGGTTCGAGGGGACCGTAGAAGCGGAAGTAGGAGAACCAGTGCGCGCCCGGGATGGTCTGCACCCAGTTCGACTCTCCCGCCTCCGGGGCTTCCGGCCCGAAGAACAGGTCGACCGAGCCGTCGTCGTTCACGACCACGTCCGTGTCACGGGAACCCCGGTCGCCGCGCTGCTGCTCGTTGTCGATCAGGCAGCGAGATGCCGCATCGTAGACCGTGGCGGACCAGAACAGCTTCGCCGGCACGTCGGCGGGCACGTGCAGCGTGTAGTTCCGGCCGCCGTCAAGCCAGTCGCCGTCACTGTCGGTGTACGAGCCGAGGTAGGCCTGTCCGGCTCCGGGTGTCCGGCTCTTCATCGCCTCGGAGAACGTGACGGCCTCGTAGAACCACGATGCGCGCTCCAGGAGTTCGTCGTAGTCGTCGCCGCGCTGAGCGGAGTTGTCGAGCACGATCGCGAGCTCCCACACGCGGTCGGGCCAGTACGTGCCCTGGTCGAAACGCTTCGCGAACGTGTTGGCCTGCGCCATCAGCTCCCCGGCAGCAGCGCCCTGCTCGAGGATGCGCGTAAGACGCTCATCCGGTTCGAACGGCTTGCCCTTCTCGATACCCAACTGCTTCAGCATCGCCAGATAGAAGCGGTCGCGCTCGTCGACGATCTCGTCCTGGTAGATCGCGTGCAGTCGCTTCCAATACGCCAGTCCTCGAGGCTGGACACCTGACCACGCCCGTCCCTCGGGCGAGAGGAGGCGGGTCGGCGGTGGCGCATCCCGCTGGCTGTAGGGGAAGACCCGGAGGGCGGCCACCAGTGCCTCGGCCCGCACAGGGTCGGGGTCGAGGGTGCGGAAGCCCAGCAGGATGTTCACCCCGGTCGCGGTCAGTACTCGGTAGTCGTCGGGGAGATCGGAAGGCGCATCCATGCCGGGAGCCAGGATCAGGTACCTGCCGCCCTCGCCGTGGTCCGGGCCCAATTCGCCCATCGCCGCGATCTCACGCTGCCAGAAATCACTGACACCGCCGGCCGTCGGACCGGGCGGAAGATCCACGACCAACGGTCCGGTCTCGCTGAGGTCGACGAAGCTGAGGATGTACGGGGTCGTCGCGTTTGCGGTGATGATTCCCAGGCGGTCGCGGTAGGTGACGTAGCGTACCAGATCGCTCGATGTCGCGCCGAGCACCTCGCGGTTCTGGTTCTGCCACTCGGCGAACGACACGAGTGGCAGGGCCCACAGATACGCCTGGCAGGCCAGTTGGTAGTCCAGCTCGTCGAAGATCACGGGCAGCGAACTGCGAGCGGGCAGCTCGCCGTCCATCACGACCCCCGCGAGCTCGCCCGGCAGACCCTGTGCGTCCATCCCCATGGTGACCCCTCCCCGATGGGCTCACGCTATCGATCAGCGGGGTGCATAACAACGACCTGCGGGAATTACCCGGCCGGACGGCCGGAATCGCGGATCAACCGAAGCGGCCGGAGACGTAGTCCTCGGTGGCCTGGACGGTCGGGTTCGAGAAGATCTGGTTCGTGTCGTTGTACTCGATCAGCTTGCCCGGCTTGCCGGTGCCCGCGATGTTGAAGAAGGCGGTGCGGTCGGAGACGCGCGACGCCTGCTGCATGTTGTGAGTGACGATCACGATCGTGTAGTCGTTCTTCAGCTCCTCGATCAGGTCCTCGATCGCGAGGGTCGAGATCGGGTCGAGGGCGGAGCACGGCTCGTCCATCAGCAGCACGTCGGGGGAGACCGCGATGGCGCGCGCGATGCACAGACGCTGCTGCTGGCCGCCCGAGAGCCCCGAGCCGGGAAGGGCCAGGCGATCCTTGACCTCGTTCCACAAGTTCGCGCCCTGCAGCGACTTCTCGACGAGGTCGTCCGCATCGCTCTTCGACATCCGGCGGTTGTTGAGCTTCACGCCGGCGAGCACGTTGTCGCGGATGCTCATGGTCGGGAACGGGTTCGGGCGCTGGAACACCATCCCCACCTGGCGGCGCACGAGCACTGGGTCGACACCCGTGCCGTACAGGTTGTTGCCGTCGATCAGAACCTCACCCTCGACGTATGCGCCGGGGATGACCTCGTGCATACGGTTCAGGGTGCGGAGGAACGTCGACTTGCCGCAGCCCGACGGGCCGATGAAGGCCGTGACGGTGCGAGGCTCGATGGTGAGCGACACGCCCTCGACGGCGCGGAAGTTGCCGTAGTACACGTTGAGGTCGTTGACTTCGATGCGCTTGGACACGTTATTCCTTGAATCCTTGACTTTTCGGGTGGCGGACGCGGTCAGCGGCCGTACTTGGGGGCGAAGACCTTGGCGATGATGCGGCCGGCCAGGTTGAGCAGCATCACGATGATGATGAGGGCGAGGGCGCCCGTCCACGCGCGGTCGATGGAGGCCTGCGCGTGCAGCCCGGCCGCCTGCGTGTACTGGGTGTACACGAACACCGGGAGGGTCATCATCCGGTCGTTGAAGGGGTCGTAGTTCATGCTGGTCGTGAAACCGGCGACGATCAGGAGCGGGGCCGTCTCGCCGATCACGCGGGCGATGGCGAGCATCACGCCGGTGACGAGACCCGCGATGGAGGTCGGCAGCACGACCTTCAGGACCGTCAGCCACTTCGGGACGCCGAGGGCGAGCGACGCCTCGCGCAGCTCGTTCGGGACGATCCGCAGGATCTCCTCGCTCGAGCGGACCACGACCGGGATCATCAGCACGGAGAGCGCGATGGCGCCCATGAAGCCGTTGCGGACCGCCGGACCGAAGATCAGAGCGAACAGCGCGTAGGCGAACAGGCCGGCGACGATCGAGGGGATGCCGGTCATGACGTCGACGAAGAAGGTGATGCCGCGGGCGAGCATCCCGCGCCCGTACTCCACCAGGTAGATGGAGGTCAGCAGGCCGATCGGTACCGAGATGACGGCGGTCAGGAGGGTGATGACGAGCGTCCCGGTGATGGCGTGCAGTGCGCCGCCGCCCGCGCCGATCACGTTGCGCATCGACTCCGAGAAGAACGCTACGTCGAAGCGGGCGAGGCCCTGCGCGATGACGGTCCAGCCGAGGGAGATCAGTGGGAGCAGCGCGATGATGAAGGCGGTGGCGACGAGCGAGGTGACCAGCCGGTCCGCCGCCTTGCGCGAGCCCTCGATCAGCAGAGACGTCGTATAGATCGCGACGTCGAAGAACACGGTTCCGAAGAACACGGCACCCACGATGTTGAAGTCCTTGGTGGCCCCGCTCGCGGCCAGCATGGCGAAGACGGCGCCGAAGATGATCCAGGATGCGACGAGCATCGTCCACGGAGCCCAGCCGGGCAGCTTTCCGGCGGTGTAGGAGTTGGCGAGGGGACGCGGCGGGGCGCCGGCGGTCGTGGTGGCCATCAGTTCGCTCCTGAGAAGGCCTTGCGGCGGCTGACGATGTAGCGGGCGAGCATGTTGATGAGCAGGGTCACCACGAACAGCACGAGACCCGAGGCGATGAGCGCGTTGACGCTGATGCCGGTCGCCTCCGGGAACTGGAGGGCGATGTTCGCGGCGATCGTGTTCGGGCTCTGCGCCTGCAGCACCGCGAACTTCACGATGAGTGCGGGGGAGAGGACCATCGCGATGGCGAGCGTCTCGCCGAGGGCACGACCGAGGCCGAGCATGATCGCGGAGATGATGCCGCTGCGCGCGAAGGGGAGCACGGCCATCTTGACCATCTCCCAACGGGTCGCGCCGAGGGCGAGTGCGGCCTCCTCGTGGAGACGCGGCGTCTGCAGGAAGATCTCACGGCAGATGGCGGTCATGATCGGGATCACCATCACGGCGAGCACGAGACCCGCGGTGAGGATGGTGCGGCCGGTGCCGGAGACCGGGGGCGCGAACAGCGGGATCCAGCCCAGGTTCTCGCCGAGCCAGACGTAGAACGGCTGGACGAACGAGGCCAGGGTCGCGATGCCCCACAGGCCGAAGACGACCGAGGGGACGGCCGCGAGCAGGTCGATGATGTAACCGAGCGCCGCGGCGACCCGGCGGGGCGCGTAGTGCGAGATGAAGAGGGCGATGCCGATGGAGAGCGGTGTCGCGATCAGGAGGGCGATCAGCGCCGCCCAGATCGTGCCGAAGACCAGCGGCCACACCCATGACCAGAAGTTGGTGGCGTTGTTGGGGAGCTCGCCCGCGTGGGCGAACAGGGCCGGGATGCTCTGGACGACCAGGAACAGCGCCACGGCGGCCAGGGTGGCGAGGATCAGGGACCCTGCGACGATCGTGCTGCTGGAGAAGACCCGGTCGCCGAGGCGGATCTTCGCCTTCGGCCTGATGGCTCCTGCGGTTCCGGCGGTCATTTAGTGCTTTCTCTCATCGGGTGCGCCTGGGGGGAGGCTGAGGACGGAAGCGCCGCTCGGCCCGGGCAGCGAGTGCAGCCCAGGCCGAGCGGTCCGGTGTTACTTGATGCTGGCGGTGGCCTTCGAGACCTTGTCCGCCAGGTCGCTCGACAGCGGGGCCGAGCCGGCCTGCTCCGCGGCGGCCTTCTGGGCGTCGCTGGAGATGATGTAGTCGACGTAGCCCTTCACCAGGTCCGCCTTGGTGGCGTCCTTGTACTCCTGGCACGCGATCACGTAGGAGACCAGGACGAGCGGCCAGGCGCCCTTCGAGGTGTCCTTACGGTCGATCTTGATGGCCAGGTCGTTGGCCTCGCGGCCGTCGGCGATCGGGGAGGCGGCGACCACGGCGGCAGCACCGTCGGCGCTGATCTTCTCGTAGTTGTCGCCGACCTTGAGCTGGGCGATGCTGAGGCCCGCCGAGCCCGACTCGTCGATGTACGTGATCGCGTTCTTCGCGTTCTTGGTAGCGTCCGCGACACCCGAGGTGCCCTTGGCCGCGTCACCTACCTGGAACGGGAAGGTCTGCGAGGCCGGAGCCGTCCAGACGTCGGGCGCGTTCGCCGCGAGGTACTCGGTGAAGTTCTGCGTGGTGCCCGAGTCGTCGGAGCGGTGCACGACCGTGATCGGAGCCGACGGGAGCGTCGCGCCCGAGTTCTGGCCCTTGATCTTCGCGTCGTCCCAGGTGGTGATCTTGCCCGAGAAGATGCCCGCGATGGTCGCGGCGTCGAGCTTGAGGTCCTTCACGCCGTCCACGTTGTACGCGATCGCGATCGGGGAGATGTAGACGGGGAGGTCGATGCCCTTGCTGCCCGCGGCGCAACCGGCGAACGTGGAGGCGAGCTCCTCGTCCTTCAGCGCGGCGTCGGAGCCTGCGAAGTCGGCCGCACCCGCGATGAAGCTCTTGCGTCCGGCGCCGGAGCCCTGCGGGTCGTAGTTGATGGTGGCCTTGGGGTTCGCCTCCTGGAAGCCGGCCGCCCACACGGTCTGCGCCGCGCCCTGTGCGGACGAGCCGATGCCGTTCAGCGTTCCGGACAGGTTCGAGGCCTTGGCCGTCGTGGTCGACGGCGTGCTGCCCTCGTTCGCCGCGCACGCGGTGAGGGAGATGGCGGCTGCGGCGAGGAGCGCCACGGGAGCGCCGATGCGCTTGAGTTTCACAGTTGTCCCTTCGGGGATCAGTAACAACAGGACGGGGTCGGTGCGACCCGCGTGAGACGCTATTCCCGGTGTCTGTCCAGAGTCCCCCGCAGCGGTAAACGGAAGGTTAACGCGGGGTGTTCTCTTGGCCCTGTGGTCCTGTGAATCCGCGGATCACCCCGTGATCTGCACCGCTGTTCCGAGCGGCAGGGCGTCGACCGCGGCAATGGCTTCGGCGGAGAGCCGCACACAGCCGTGAGACACGGCGCCGGTCGCCGTCGTCTGGAAGTGGATGCCGATCAGGCCGCCGTCGGAACCGCCGTAGGGCTCGTCCGCCGCCGTCGCGTGCAGCGAGGTGAGCTGGATGCGGTGCTCGCCCTGGCCCTGCGCAGGGTCGAGGTAGCGCGCCTGGAGGTATCCGGTCCCGGTCGGAGTGGGCGTCGTGCTCGTGCCGATGCCGACAGGGAAGCTCTGGAGACTCGCGCCCTTGTCGTTGAGGATGCTGAGGGTCTGCTTCGACGTCGAGATCACGATCCGCTTCGTCAGGGGCCCCGCGGGGAGCAGCGACTGGGTGAGGACCCAGGCGGCACTTTGGGCGGCAGCGGGGGCGGCTTCGGTCGACTTCGACGGGAGCTGCTGGCGGGAAGGAGTGAGAACGAGAGACCACCGGCCTCTGGTCTGAACCGGCACGATGACCGTCGGCTGCCCGAGGAAGTCGGTGGCCGGGATGCGCGCGACGGGCGTCGTGAAGTCGGCGGCGTAGGCGGCGGTGTCGAACGCGACCCGGGCCGCCGCGCGGATGCGTGGGTCTGCCGGCGCCACGAGGAGACCGGGGATGACGGCGTCGTACGTCGTGGCCGGGAGCGCGGCGAGGTCGTCTCCCGGCAGCGCGGGCGGGAGTGCGGGGCCCGCATCCGCCGTGGGGCCGTCTGTGCTGGAGGCGCGAGAGGTCGGGGCGGGCGCACCGGTGCTACAGGCGGAGAGGGCGGCCACGAGCGCGACGGCAGACAGAGAGGCGAGGAGGGCGGGAAGGATGCGGCGATTCGGCATGGGTCTCACGGGTAGAGGGAAGAGATCGGATGCTACGACGCGGCGGCGCGGACCGAGGTCCACGCCGCCGCGTCGCCGGAAGGGTGTCAGCCGCTGACGACGGGGAGCTTGGTCGCCTGTGCCGGCACGGAGGCCGGAGCGGTCGTCGAACCCTCGACGGCCGGCGGACCGCCGACGACGAGGTCGTCGCCGGTCACCTGGATGTCGACGGACTGCGTGACCGTGGACGTCTCGCCGGTCACGGTGACCGTGAAGGTGCCCGCCACCGCGTCGCCGCTCGCCAGCCAGACGCGGAAGAGCACCGCGCCTTCGGCGGAGGCCGTGTAGGTGCCGGCGTCCAGCGTGGAACCGTTGTAGTCGACTGTCGCGGTCACGGTCTCGCCAGGGGTGTACCCGGTGGCCAGGATCGCGATGCCCTTGTCCTTGTTCGTGAGGTCGGCAGTGGAGATGGTGGAGACGCTGGACGCGATGCCCTTGGGGAGCAGCAGGGCAAGCGGAACCTCGTTCGCGGTGTCGCCCTGGTCGCTGGTCGCCGTGACGGAGACGGTGGAGCCGAGGGAAGGTGCCAGCGCGCCGGTGGGTACGTAGACCTCGTGGAAGGCGCCGGTCGCGTCGGCGGTCACCTGGTGCGAGTCGAGCGTCGCCGGGCTGGAGTCGGCCACCGTGATCGTGACCACAGCGTCCGCCGTGAAGCCACTCCCGGTGACGTCGAGGCCGGTGCCCCAGTCGCCCTCGGTGAAGGTGGTGTTCGCGATGGTGATGGTGCCGGTGGCGGCGTTGGCGGGGGCGGCGGCGAAGAAGCCGCCGGCGACGACGGCTGCGGCTGCGGCCAGTGCGCCGAAACGGATGCGCGTTGAGCTGGTCATTCAATTCCTCTGGTTCTGTGACGTGCCGGAGCGGCACGCGCCGACGCTACCAGAGTGAAATCTCAGACTCACCGATGTTTCATAATTGCGGTCAATACCGTCATGTCTCTGCGGGGGCGTACGTCTCTATCGACACGATGCCCGAGGCGGGATTCGTGGCCGAGAGATGCACCACCGAGAAGCCACCGGTGTCGAGATCTGCCGCATCGTTCAGGTAGGCGCCCGGCATGGTTCCGGTGGCAAGGGCGATCTCGCGCATGATCTCGGGGAGCACAGGCCCATGGCTGCACAGCACCGCCGTCTTCCGCGATCGGATGCGCTTGCCGACGACGCCGCGTACATCCCCTTGGCCCTCTTCGTAGGCCTCCTGGCTGATGCCGTGGTCGCGGTGCGGCTTGATGCCTGTCGCCGCCGCGAGCGGGGCGACGGTGGTGACACAGCGGACGGCGTCGCTCGTCACGATCCGCTTGGGACGCCACGCCTGCAGGGTGCCGACATCGGCGGCGGCCTGCTTCACGCCGCGCTCGGTGAGGGGCCGGGCGGCGTCGGAGCCGTCCCACCGGTCACGCGGCGCTGCCTTCCCGTGCCGGAGCGCGATGAGGGCGAACGTCGAGGTGATCCCCTGGTGGACGAGACCGTCGAAGGCATCCAGGATCTCGACGTCGCGCTCGTAGGTCAGGTAGCCGCGGGCCTTCTTGATCGTGACCCACTCGATGGCGGCGATCTCGCTGTTGGGGACGAACGTCGACCGCTCGATGGCCTTGTCGGACACTTCGGCGGCCCAGAAGTGGACGATCTTGTCGCGGCCGCTCCCGAGCGCATACGTCGAGACGCCGAGAGGGACGCCCAGGCCGATCCTGAGCCCCGTCTCTTCGAGGATCTCGCGGACGGCCGTCTGCGGCAGCGTCTCGCCGGGGTCGACCTTGCCCTTGGGGATGGTGACGTCGCCGTACTTGGTGCGGTGTACCACGAGCACCACGATGCGGTCCTCCACGACCCGCCAGCAGAGGGCGCCCGCGGCGTAGATGGCCGGGCTCACCGCCTCGTTCCCGTACGGGTGCTGCGCGGACGGTGGCTGTACTGCTGGATGAGCTTGCTCTGCAGGTCGGCCAGCGGCTTGCCATCCTTGTCGAGGTGATGCCTCGTCCAGACACCATCCTGGTCGAGGCGCCAGGTGGCGGTCCGCTCGTCGAACGCGAGGGCGAAGAGGTCCTCCAGCTCGCGCAGGTGGTCGGGGTCGGTCAGCCGCACCAGGGCCTCGACCCGGCGGTCGAGGTTGCGGTGCATCATGTCGGCGCTGCCGATGTAGACCTGCGGCTCACCGCCGTTGACGAACGCGAAGACGCGGGAGTGCTCCAGGTAGCGGCCGAGCACGGAGCGCACCCTGATGTTCTCGGACAGCCCCTCGCGCCCCGGGACGACGCCGCAGATGCCGCGGACCCAGAGGTCGACGGGCACACCGGCGTTGCTGGCACGGTACAGCGCGTCGATGATGGCCTCGTCGACGATGGAGTTCAGCTTGATCTTGATGCCGGACGGACGCCCCGCTTCGGCGTTTGCCCGCTCGGTCTCGATGCGCTTCAGGAGTCCCTTGCGCAGGTGCAAGGGAGCGACGAGCAGCCGCTTGAACTTCTTCTCGATGGCGTAGCCGGAGAGCTCGTTGAAGAGGCGCGTCAGGTCTTTGCCGACCTGGTCGTCGTCGGTGAAGAGTCCCAGGTCTTCGTAGATGCGTGACGTCTTCGGGTTGTAGTTGCCCGTTCCGATGTGGCTGTAGCTCCTCAGAACGCCCTTCTCCTCTCGGATGACCAGGGCGAGCTTGCAGTGGGTCTTCAGCCCGACCAGCCCGTACACGACGTGAACGCCGGCCTTCTCGAGCTTGCGGGCCCAGGAGATGTTGTTCTGCTCGTCGAAACGGGCCTTGATCTCAACCAGGGCCAGCACCTGCTTGCCCGCCTCGGCGGCGTCGATCAGGGCTTCGACGATCGGGCTGTCGCCCGAGGTGCGGTACAGCGTCTGCTTGATGGCGAGGACGTGCGGGTCGGCGGCGGCCTGCTCGAGGAACGCCTGCACGCTGGTCGCGAACGACTCGTACGGGTGGTGGACCAGGACGTCCTGCCGCGAGATCGCCGCGAAGATGTCGGGCTTGGCGTTCGGTTCGCTCGGCATCAGCTGCGCCGGGGTGGTCGGCACGTGATTCGGGTAGTGGAGGTCGGGCCGGTCGATCTTGGCCAGGTCGAACAGACCACCGAGGTCGAGCGGCGCGGGGAGGCGGTAGACCTCCTGCTCGGTCACATCCAGCTCGCGCACCAGCAGCCCGAGGGTCACCGGATCCATGTCGTCGGTCACTTCGAGCCGGATGGGCGGCCCGAAGCGCCGGCGCAGCAGTTCGCGCTCGAGCGCCTGGATGAGGTTCTCGGTCTCGTCCTCGTCGATCTCGACGTCTTCGTTGCGGGTGACGCGGAAGACGTGGTGGTCGAGGATCTCCATGCCGGGGAAGAGGTCGCCCAAGTGGTTGGCGATGAGCTCCTCGAGCGTGATGAAACGCACCTGGCCGACGGTCTCGCGCTGGTCGATGCGGACGAAACGCGGCAGCATCTGCGGCACCTTGAGCCGGGCGAACTGTTCCTTGCCTGTGCGCGAGTTGCGCACGCGCACCGACAGGTTGAGCGAGAGGCCGGAAATGTACGGGAACGGATGCGCCGGGTCGACAGCGAGCGGCATCAGCACCGGGAAGATCTGCTGCGAGAAGATCTCGCGGAGCTGGAGCTTGTCGGCGTCGTCGAGGCCGTCGTAGGTGACCACCGAGATGCCCGCTTCGAGAAGTGCCGGGAGCACCAGGTCGTGGTAGGCGCGGGCGTGACGCAACTGGAGCTCGTGCACCTTCTCGGAGATGTCGGCGAGCACCTCCTGCGGAGCGCGGCCGACGTTGGTCGGAACCGCGAGGCCGGTGGCGATGCGCCGCTTGAGTCCTGCGACCCGGACCATGAAGAACTCGTCGAGGTTGCTGGCGAAGATCGCGAGGAAGTTGGCTCGCTCGAGGACCGGCAGCAGCGGATCCTCCGCGAGCTCGAGCACCCGCTGGTTGAACGCCAGCCAGCTCAGTTCGCGGTCGAGGTACCGGTTGTCCGGAAGCGTCGGGTCGGGCTCGTAGATGAAGGGAGCGAAGTCGTCGTCGAAATCGCTGCCCAGGCTCCCGCCCAGCCCCGTGTCGAGAAGGCCGTTCTCCAGAGTCGTGCGCTCGTCCATCCACCCATCATGTCACCGCCGACACCTGGCAGGGACGGCCGGACGTAAACGGTGGATAAACGGCGCCTGTGGAGAAATGTGCGCAGCTCAGGACGGTCAGGTCGCCTGCGCCCGCCCTTCCCGGCGGTACTGCACATCGACGGTGTCGTCCATGAACCCGGCCGAGCGGTACAGCGCAAGCGCGGTGGTGTTGTCGCCCTCGACGTACAGGTCCACTCGGTCGGCGCCACGGTCGGAGAGCCGGGCGAATCCCGCCCGCAGCAGCGAACGCCCCAGCCCTCGCCCGGCCAGCCGCGGATCGACGCCGAGCACGTAGACCTCGGCCGCGCCGCCCTCCACCTTGAGCCAGTCGAATCCGACCATGCGTCCGTCCCCATCGCGCAGCACGAGCAGGTCGGCGGCGTCGAACCACGGCTCGGCCATCCGGTCCCGCAGATCCGCCACGGTGAGCGAACCCTGCTCGGGATGCGAGGAGAAGACCGTGGCGTTCAGCTCCACCCACTCCTCCTCGTCGACGCCGGGCCGGAAGGCGGACAGCGTGAACGGAGCGGGCACTTCGTCGGCCGACGCGACGTCCGGAGCGATCGGCGCCGTCAGCCGCAGCAGCCGGCGGACGGGCTCGAACCCGAACCGCTCGGCGAGCCGGGCAGCGGCGGGATGGTCGCCGTGCGACCACGCGGAGAGCGTGCCCTTCGCGGTCGCGAGCACTCCGTCCAGCATCGCCTCGCCGAACCCGAGGCCGCGGAAGAGGGGATCGACGACCAGGTCGAGCTCGCCCCGCCCGAGTGCCGCGGCCGCGACGATCCGGCCGTCGCCCGCGCCGCCCGTCGCGGTCGCGACGACGGGAGAGCGGCGTCCGGCATGGAGGTCGAGCCGCGCCTGTTCGTTGAAGGCGTCGGCGCCGTCCTCCTCGGAGGCCGCAGCGGCGACGCCGAAGAACGCCTCCCGCTGCTGCGGATCGGCTAGGTCAGGGACGGACAGACGTAGGGAGGCGGTCATTCTCCTCCTCGTAGACGTTGAACCGGTAGCCGACGTTGCGCACCGTGCCGATCAGCGACTCGAGGTCGCCGAGCTTCGCCCGGAGGCGCCGCACATGAACGTCGACCGTGCGGGTGCCGCCGAAGTAGTCGTAGCCCCAGACCTCGCTGAGCAGCTGCTCCCGAGTGAACACACGTGAGGGATGCGTCGCGAAGAACCGCAGCAGCTCGAACTCTTTGAACGTGAGGTCGAGCTGGCGGCCGTGCGCCTTGGCCGAGTAGCTCGCCTCGTCGATGGTGATGCCCGACGCCTGGATCTTGGACTGCGAGTGCTCCTGCGTCTGGCGGCCGATGGCCAGCCGGATGCGCGCATCCAGCTCTGCCGGCCCGGCGTTGTCGAGCACGACGTCGCTGACGCCCCAGTCGGCGCTGACGGCGGTGAGCCCGCCCTCGGTGAGCACCAGGAGGAGGGGGACGGTGACACCGGTCGTGGTGAGGATCTTGCAGAGCGATTTGGCGCTGGCCAGGTCGCGTCGCGCATCCACGAAGATCAGGTCGCAGCTGGGGGCGTTGACGAGGGAGGCCGGCTCGGCGGGGATCTGGCGGACGCGGTGGCTGAGCAGTGCGAGGGACGGCAGTACTTCTGCGCCCGGCCCGGAATCGGCGGAGGAAGCGGGGGACCCCGGAGTGCGGGGAGCGGACGACGAGGGCGCGGAAGTGAGGATCAGAAGTTGCGCCACTCATTCCTCCTCACCGTTCGTGCCGTAATGCTACCGGAAACGGCCGCCCGCTCTTCCCGCAGCCTTCACACGGCCGAGCCGGGGCAGAATGGAGGCGTGAGCGACGACACTCCGGACACTCCGACCCCGCACGTGATGGGCCCGGCCGCGGCGGCGGGGCCCGCGCAGCCGCCGCTGCCGCTGTGGGCGAGCGTCGTCAGCATCGGTTCGGTCTGGCTGGTCGCCGTCGTCTTCGGCATCCTCATCGGTGTGCTCTCGCAGCCCGCGGGGTACGCCTCCTGGATCTCGCTGGGGCTCGCCGTGTGCGTGCTGCTCGGCTTCGTGGCCCAGCTGGCGACGCAGCAGAAGGACGGGTTCATCGACCGTCTGGCGGTGACCTTCGCCGGCAGTTTCGTCGTCCTCGGTCTCATCGGCGGCGTGTTGGCTCTCATCGACGTCGCATCCTGACCGGATGTCGGTTCTGCCTGGTTAGACTGGACTCATGCTGGTCGCTCTCGAACTCTTCTTCGTCGGCCTTCTGGGCCTGGCAACTCTCGCCATCCTCGGCGTCTCGGGGCTGGTCGTCTACAACCTCTTCCGCGGTCAGCGCTGAGCGTCGAGGTCCGGGTCATGATCGAGATCCCCACCGACCTCCCCGCCGAGCTGGTTCCTCTTTCCTGGCTCATCGGGGTCTGGGAGGGGACCGGCGTGCTCGACTACGCCATCGACGAGGAGCACACACAGCTGGAGTTCGGCCAGCGCATCAGCTTCAGCCATGACGGGCTCGGCTACCTGAACTATTCGGCCAGCTCGTGGGTGCTCGACGAACAGAGCACTCCGCTCGCCGCCGAGACCGGCTACTGGCGCCTGCACCGCAAGCTGGTGGAGGGGGATGCCGGCCCGGCCATGCTCCCGGGCACCGGTGTGCGGCCGTTCAGCACCGCGCAGTCCGTCGAAGCGCTGCGCAACTCGAACGGCGCTTTCGACATCGACGTGTCGATCATTCACCCGGACGGCGTGAGCGAGCTCTACCTCGGCCAGGTGGCCGGTCCGCGCATCGACCTCGCCACAGACGCCGTGCTGCGGACGGCCGGCGCCAAGGAGTACACGGCGGCGACCCGCCTGTACGGCCTGGTCGAGGGACACCTGCTGTGGGCGTGGGACATCGCCGCGCTCGGCCAGGAGCTGCGGACGCACGCGTCCGCGCGGCTCGCCAAAGTCGACTGAAGGAGACGGCGGCCTGATGGACGCTCACACGGACGGACACACGGACACGGCGGCGCGCTCGCCGTTCCTCGACCTTCCCGGCGCGGTCGACACGGAGGGCAACGGCGTTCCGGCCCACTACGGCAGCCCCCTGTCCGAACAGCGGGCGCTGACCGAGGGCGATGCGATCGTCGACCTGTCCGACCGTGCGGTGCTCACCATCCAGGGCCCCGACCGGCTCAGCTGGCTCAACTCGCTCACCAGCCAGGCGCTGACCGGGCTGCGGCCGGGGGAGTCGTCCGAGACCCTGCTGCTGGATGTGACGGGCCGCGTCGAGCATGCCGTCCGGCTGCTCGATGACGGCGAGACGCTGTGGATGCTGGTCGACCGCCCCGAGGCCGAGGGCCTGCTGGCGTGGCTCGACCGCATGCGTTTCATGCTGCGGGTCGAGCTAGCCGACCGCACGGCGGAGCTCGCCACGATCGGCACGCTCGGCGATCCGCCGCTGCCGATCGCCGCGCCGAACGCAGTGCCGCTCATCTGGCACGACCCGTGGCGGGCGGTTGCCCCCGGAGGCCACCAGTACGCCGTCGGGGACCATCCCGGCGCGGGCTGGTCGTGGAGCGAGCGCCTCGTCCCGCGGGACGCCCTCCCCTCGCTGGTCGGCCGGGTGCAGTCCGGCGAGCTCTCGGTCGCCGGCACGCTTGCGGCCGACGCCCTCCGGATCGCCGCGTGGCGTCCGCGGTTCTCGACCGAGGTGGACGAGCGCACGATCCCGCACGAGCTGGACTGGCTGCGCACGGCCGTCCACCTCAGCAAGGGCTGCTACCGCGGGCAGGAGACCGTCGCCAAGGTGCACAACCTCGGGCATCCGCCGCGCCGGCTGGTCATGCTGCACCTCGACGGGTCGGAGGGGGTGCATCCCTCGCCGGGAGCTGTCGTGACGCTCGACGGACGTGAGGTGGGGGCCGTCACCTCGGCCGGTCTGCACTACGAGTTGGGGCCGATCGCGCTGGCCGTGGTGAAGAGGTCCACCGACCCGGCCGCGACTTTGATCGTGGATGCGGATGGCACGGCTGTCGCGGCGGCGCAGGAGATCGTGGTGCCGCCGGAGGCCGGTGCGGAGGCGCACATCCCTCGCATCCCTCGCCTCGGCGCGGTCACGCGTACGCCGCGCGCTTAGCCTGCTTCCCGCTGGGCCGCTGGATTTCGCTTGCCGCTTGGCAGTCGAGTTAGGTTAAGCTAACCTAACTTCCGTGACTGCGACCGCCGGCCTCTCCGCCTCCGACGTGACGATCGCCTATGACGGAACCGACGTCGTCCACGGCGCCGACCTCCTCCTTCCGAGAGGCCGCGTCACGGCACTCATCGGGCCGAACGGGAGCGGCAAGTCCACTCTTCTCCGAGCCGTCGCGCGGTTGAAGCAGCCGCGGAGCGGGTCGGTGCTGATCGCGGAGAACGGCCACGGCAACGGCAGCGGCGACGGCGACGGCACCGGGATGCTGGACGCGCTCGCGCTCTCCCGCGCCGAGTTCGCCCGCCGCGTCACCCTCCTTGCGCAGAGCCGACCGACGCCGGCGGGCCTCAGCGTCCGGGAAGTCGTCGGCTTCGGCCGTCACCCCTACCGCCGCCGCTTCCGTTCGCCGGACGCGGCGGACCTCGCCGCCATCGAGCGCGCGCTCACGCTCACGGGTGTGGCCGAGCTCGCGGATCGCGGCGTGGAATCGCTCTCCGGCGGGCAGTTGCAGCGCGTGTGGCTGGCCTGCGGCCTGGCGCAGGAGACGGACATCCTGCTTCTCGACGAGCCGACGACCTACCTCGACCTGCGCTACCAGGTGGAGATCCTCGATCTGGTGCGCGAGTTGGCCGACGTCCACGGCGTGACGGTGGGGCTCGTCCTGCACGACCTCGATCAGGCCGCCGCCGTCTCGGACCGCGTCGTGCTGCTGCGTTCCGGCCGCGTCGTCGCCGCAGGCACGGCAGCTGAGGTGTACGACCCCGAACTCCTCACCGACGTCTACGGCATTCGTATCGAGGTCGAGCCCGACCCGATCTCCGGCGTCCCGCGCACGCGGGCCGTCGGCTCCCACCACCTCCGAACCGAAAGGATCCGATGAACAGCCGACGACTCCTCCCCGCGGCGGCCCTCGTGGCCGCGGCCGCGCTCGCCCTCACCGGCTGCGGCACGACCGAACCCGCGAGCGGGGAGACCGCCGGCGCTTCGTCCCTGACGGTCACCGACTCCCGCGGCGAGAAGGTCACGCTCGACGGCCCAGCGAAGAGGGTCGTCGCCACCGAGTGGGGCGTCACCGAGATGCTGCTGACCCTCGGAGTTACTCCGGCGGGCGCAGCGGATGTGAAGGGCTACTCCGCATGGGACACCGCCGAGAAGCTGCCGGAGGGCGTCACGGACATCGGGACGCGCGGCGAGCCGAGCGTCGACACAGTTGCCGCCCTGAAGCCCGACCTGGTCGTTGGAACGACCGACCTGTCCGACTCGGCCATCGAGCAGCTCGAGCGCATCGCGCCCGTGCTGGTTGTCCGCTCGGCCGACGCCTCGCGGCAGCTGGATCAGCTCTCCGACAACGTGAACCTGATCGCGAAGGCGACCGGCACCGAGGCTCGCGCGAAGACCGAACTGGCCTCCTTCGAGAAGGCGCTGGCCGAGGGTAAGAAGAGGCTGGCCGACGCGGGGCTCGCGGGCGCCGAGGTCGCCTTCGCCGACGGCTGGGTGCAGGGCAACACCGTGTCGGTGCGCCCGTACGCCGCCGGGTCCTTGATCTCCGACGTCAACACCGAACTCGGACTCGTCGACCCCTGGAAGCTGAAGGGCGACGAGGCCTATGGGCTGGCGGCGACCGACGTAGAGGGTCTCACGGCGCTGGGCGACGTGCAGTTCGCCTACATCGCGAACGAGAGCGACGGCACCGACCCGTTCCAGGATGCGCTGAAGGACAACGCCGTCTGGACCTCCCTCCCCTTCGTCCAGGCGGGTGACGTGCACCGCCTCCCGGACGGCATCTGGATGTTCGGCGGTCCCGCCTCGATGACGCAGTACGTCGCGGCGCTGGTCGACGCTCTGACGGCGTGAGCCAGGCGGTCGCCGCCCGCCGTCTCCGCGGTGGGCGGCTCGCCCTGCTCGCGGGCGCCGCCGTCGTCGCGGTGCTCGCGCTCGCGCTGGTCCATCTCTCGCAGGGCACGGCCGCCGTCGGAACCGATGCCCTCTGGCGGGCCATGACTGGCACGGGAGCGGGTCAAGCGGATGCGGTGCTCGCGGCATCCCGGCTGCCCCGGCTTGCTGCGGGTCTCGTCGTCGGCGCGTCGCTGGGAGCAGCGGGCGCGGCCCTGCAGTCCGTGTCGCGTAATCCGCTGGCCTCGCCGGACACCCTCGCGGTCAACGCCGGTGCCTACCTGGCGGTTGTCGCCGTGGCGGCCTTCGGTGTGGCTCTTCCGGCCCTCCCAGCCGAAGCGACCGCGTTCGTCGGCGGCCTGCTGGCGGCCGTCGTCGTGCTCGGGCTCTCGCGCGCAGGGGCAGGCCCGGTGCGGCTCGTGCTGGCCGGCTCCGCTCTGGCCCTCGCGCTCAGCGGCGTCAGCGGGATGCTGCTCCTCCTGTACTCGCAGGAGACGACGGGCCTGTTCGCGTGGGGCAACGGCTCACTCGGGCAGTCCGGGATGGACGGGGTCGCCCCGTTGCTGCCGCTCGCGGTCGTCGCCTTCGTAGGCCTCCTGGTGTTCGGCCGGCGCCTCGACATCCTCGCCCTCGGCGACGACGGCGCGGTCTCCGTGGGCGTCGACCCCCGGACGACCCGCACTGTCGTGGTCGTGCTCGCGGTGCTGCTCTCGGCGGTCGCGGTGACGATCGCCGGTCCGATCGCGTTCGTCGGTCTGTGCGCGCCGGCGATCGTGCGTCTGCTTGCACCGCGCATCCCCGGGCTCGCCCGCCACCGCGCATTCCTGCCCGCCTCAGCGGTCGCGGGGGTGCTGGTCGTGCTCATCGCCGACATTCTCCTGCGAGCGGTGTTCGGGGCGCAGACGGCCGTCGCCGTCCCGACCGGCATCGTCACGACCGTCTTCGGCGCCGGGGTGCTCGTGTACCTGGCGTACCGGTCGCGCGACACCTCGTCGGAGACGATGTCCGGGGCCTTCGTGAAGCTCCGCAGCCGACGGGCGTTCCTGCTCACCCTCGTGGTGTGCTGTGCAGCCCTGATCGCAGCGGTGGTCGCCGCGGTGCTGCTCGGGGATGCGCGCCTCCTCCTGGGCGACGTGTGGAACGGGATCACGGGGCACGCCGGGCGGGTCGTCACGTTCGTGCTCGACACTCGCATCCCGCGCGTCAGCGCCGCACTTCTCGCCGGCGCCGCTCTGGCGCTGTCCGGCTCGATCGTTCAGGCCGTCTCGCGCAATCCGCTCGCCGAGCCGGGCATCCTGGGCGTCGTCGGGGGAGCGGGAGTGGGCGCGATCGCGGTCATCACGGCCATCCCGCTGGCGAGCTTCTGGCTGGTGGGAGGCGCGGCGCTCGCGGGAGCGGCGGCGGCCGCCCTGCTCGTGTTCGGCCTCGCCGCGCGACGTGGCCTGGAGCAGAACCGTCTCATCCTGATCGGGATCGGCGTCTCCTCCGGTGCGACGGCCCTGACCAGCCTGCTCATCGTGCTGACCGATCCGTACAACGCGGCGAAAGCGCTGGTGTGGCTCTCCGGCTCGACCTATGGGCGGACGTTCCCGCAGGTGCTGCCGGTGCTGGTCGTCCTACTGGTGGCGGTGCCGTTGCTGGCCGCATCCACTCGGGAACTCGACCTGGTGCGCCTCGACCCGGACACTCCACGGGTGCTCGGCGTGCATCTCGGCCGAGCGCGGTTCGGCCTGCTGGCCATCGCGGTCGCCCTGGCCGGCGCGGCGGTGGCGGCGGTCGGCGTCATCGGATTCGTCGGGCTCGTCGCCCCGCACGCCGCCCGGTCACTCGTCGGACAGCGGCACGCGCGCGTGCTCCCCGTGGCCGCGCTGCTCGGGGCGATCCTCGTCAGCGTCGCCGACACCGTGGGCCGGACGCTGATCGCGCCCGCGCAGATCCCGGTCGGGCTCGTCACCGCGGTTGTCGGTGCGCCCTACTTCCTCTGGTTGCTGTGGCGGTCACGGGCGGACGCGTGACGCGCGCCCGCCCTTCTCACGCTCGCGGCGCCACGGCGTCCCACGCGACCGTGAGCTCGCCCAGCCGCCAGCGGGAGCGGCCGCCGCTCACCGGCCAGCCGGAGTCGCGCATCCCCTGCACGGCCGCGATCCAGCGCTGGCTCGGTCCGTAGGCGGCGAGCGGCGAGTGGATGCGCCACAGCCGATCGAGGTCGGACAGGAACGCGTGCACGCGCTCGCCGGGGACATTGCGGTGGATGAGCGCCTTCGGCAGCCGCTCGGCCACGATCGACGGCGCCTCGAGTTCCCGCAACCGAAGGGACACCGTGAGGGATCGCGGACCCTCGGCGCCGAGGGCCACCCAGCTGGAGATCCGGCCGATCTCGTCGCAGGTGCCCTCGACCAGCAGGCCCTGCGGCTGCAGGCGTGCCCGCATCCGGTCCCAGGCCGCCGGCACATCGTCCTCCCGGTACTGCCGGAGCACGTTGAAAGCGCGGATCACGGCCGCTTTCCGGCCGCCATTCAGGGGCACCTCGAAGCCGCCGAGGGCGAACCGGATGTGCGCGTCCCGGGCGAAGCCCGTCCGGCCCGCGTGCACCGCCTCCAGCTGCTCGGTGGCCGTCCGGACCCTGCCCGGGTCGATCTCCAGCCCGACCACCTCGACGTCCGGGCGCACCTTCGACAGCCGCTGGTGAAGCTCCAGGGCGGTGACCCCGCTGGCGCCGTAGCCCAGGTCGACCGCGACCGGGTCGGAGGCGCGGCGGAGCTCCGGCTGCGCCGCGATCCACCGATCCACACGACGCAGCCGGTTGGTGTTGGTCGTGCCACGGGTGACCGTGCCGACGGCGCCGGAAGCCATGCATCCATCCTGGCAGCGTCCGATAGATTGGGGGCATGGCCGCTCCCTACACCCTGATCCTCCTGCGCCACGGCAGCAGCGAGTGGAATGAGAAGAACCTGTTCACCGGCTGGGTCGACGTGCGACTCAGCGAGACCGGCGTGGCCGAGGCCAAGCGCGCGGGCGAACTCCTGCGCGACTCGGGCCTCGCGCCGGACGTGCTGCACACGTCGGTTCTGACCCGCGCCATCCAGACGGCGAACTACGCGCTCGATGTATCCGACCGGCTGTGGATCCCCGTGCAGCGCTCCTGGCGCCTCAACGAACGCCACTACGGTGCGCTGCAGGGCCTCGACAAGGCCGAGACGCTCGAGCAGTACGGTCCCGAGCAGTTTCAGCTGTGGCGCCGCTCGTTCGACGTGCCGCCGCCGCCGCTCGCCGACGACAGCCGCTACTCGCAGGTCGGCGACCCCCGGTACGCCGGACTCGGCGACCAGCTCCCGCGCACCGAGTGCCTGAAGGACGTCATCGCCCGGATGCTGCCCTACTGGGAGTCGGACATCACGCGCGACCTCGCCGAGAGCAAGACGGTGCTCGTGACGGCGCACGGCAACTCGCTGCGTGCGCTGGTGAAGCACCTCGACGGCATCTCGGACGAGGACATCGCCGGGCTCAACATCCCGACCGGCATCCCGCTGGTCTACAAGCTCGGTGAGGACTTCACGCCGCTCGAGCCGTCGTACTACCTCGACCCGGAGGCCGCAGCGGCCGGTGCGGCCGCGGTCGCCGCGCAGGGCAAGAAGTAGCCACGACCAGCACCTTCGTCGTCGTCGCGTTCCTCCGGGGACGCGGCGACGACGCGTCTCCGGAGCAGTTCCCGGCCGGGGACTGGCCGCTGCACGTCACCCTGGTGCCCCCGTTCGAGACGGAGCTCGACGCTGCAGCTGTGGCCGAGCTCGTGCCGCAGGTCGCGCCTATCCCGGTGGTCGCCTCCGGCCGGGACCGGTTCGGCGCGCACGCGACCGTCCCGGTCACCGTGCTGCGCGAGTCCGCCGCCCTGCAGTCGCTGCACACCGCGATGGTGGATGCGCTGGAGGCGGCGGGTGCGAGCATCCGTGACCAGCGACACCTCCGCGACGGGTATCGCCCGCACGTCACCGACCAGCGTGAGGGCCGGCTGCACCCGGGCGAGCATGCGCTCCTCGCCGAGGTGTCCGTCGTCGCGCGGGCGCCGCGATCCACGCGCCTGGTCGCCGCGCGCATCCCGCTCACTCCCTGAGCACATCCCGCGTGGGCCAATATTGCCCGTTTTGAAAACATCGCGTCACAGAATGCAGAACCACTCGTCTACCTCAGTGAGGCGGGAGAACGACCTGCCTGAGCGCCGGCCTGCGAGGCCGGCTCGATGAGATGGGGATGCAATGACGCAGAAGGCAGTTCGACAGACGGATGACACGGTGGTTGCACGGTCCGGGAGGGTGCGCGCGATCCTGGCCGCCGGACTGGTGCTGGGGGTCGGCGCGACCGTGACGCTGGCCGCATGGAACGATTCCGAGTTCGTCACCGGGACGTTCCAGGCGGGGAGCTTCAACATGCAGGGCTCCACCGACGGGGCCGCGTACTCCGACCACGCCTCCGCACCGGGCGCAGCGCTCGGGTTCAGCGTGAATGCGGCAAACCTCTCGCCGGGAGACGTCGTGTATGCGCCGTACGCGGTGCGGCTCGCCGCCAACACCAGCAGCCCCGCCACGGTGACGGTCACGGCTCCGTCGACCTCGGGCACGGTGGCGAACCTCACCTACTCGCTGATCCAGCCGAGCACGTTCGGATGCTCGGCTGCGACGACGGGCACGACCCTGGTTCCCACGAACACCGCGGTGGGCTCGGTGCCGGGAACGGTGACCTTCGCGCTTGCGGCCGGGACGCCGACGACGAACCCAGGGACCGCCGTGCCGCTGTGCTTCGTGGTCCGCGCGGGAGCGGGGCTGACGCAATCTCAGACGGGGACCGCGACGTGGCAGTTCCAGGCAGCGTCCAACTGACCGCGGAGGCCGTCCCGATCACCAAGCGCCGGCCGGCCGAGGTGGTTCGGACGGGGCTGCTCACCGTCGCGGCGGCGGGCGGGGTGCTCTGTCTCGCGTGCGTGGTGGCTGCGGTGGGGTTCCAGCTGAGTCTCGTCATGTTCCGTACGGGCTCGATGTCGCCGACCATCCCGGCCGGGTCTCTGGCGCTGGTGCACCGGATCCCGACAGCGGACGCCCGGGTGGGGGAGGTGGTGACCGTCGATCGCCCCGGCGCGCTGCCGGTGACCCACCGGGTGGTGTCGACCAGCGTGCCGGCGGGGTCGCCGTCCGGATGGGCACGTCTCGTGCTCAAGGGCGACGCGAATCCCACTGTGGACGCAGAGCCATACGACGTCGGCACAGTGCGCACGGTGCTGTGGTCGGCGCCCGGCCTCGCGTACGTCGTGAGCTGGCTCGGTCATCCGGCTGTCATCGGCGCGCTGACCGTCGCGGTGGCGGGGCTGGTGGCGTGGACGTTCTGGCCGGCCGGTCGGCGGCGTCCCCCGGCGTCGGGGCCGACATGAGGGGGCGGCTGCTCGCGCTCGTGGCCGCTGCGCTGGCGCTGGGCGGGATCACGGCAGGTCTTCTCGGGGCAGGCTTCCTCGGCGCAGCGCCCGCCGCGGCAGCCGTCGAACCCGGCCCGTCGTCCGTCCCGGCGCTGGTCGTGACCAGCGAACCGTCCGGGACGGTGCATCTGCTCGTGCCGGGCGAGACCGTGGTCTGGCCGGTCGAGGTCCGCACCGTGAGGGAAGCCGTGGACAGCCTCCAGGGCCAGCTCTCCGCCACCGGCGAGCTGGCCGCATCCGGAGCGCTCTCGGCAGAGGTCCTCAGTTGCACCGCGCCCTGGGCAGGCGACCGGTGCCGGGTCGGCTCCCGCGCTGTGCTGCCCCTCACCCGGGTCGACCGGCTGCCCGGGGTGCGCGAGAACCTGCAGGCGGGGGTGCGTCCCTCCTCGACGACGAGCTACCTGCAGGTCCGCGTCACCTACACGCCACAGTCCACGAACGACACGGCGGGCCTGCTCGCAGTCGCTGTGCTGCGAGTGGATGCCTCGGGACCCGACGGCGGTCCGGATCAGGCGGGATCGGCTCTCGCGGATACCGGGGCCAGGCTCGGCGTATACGGCGCACTGGCGGCAGCGGCCGTCGTCGCAGGCCTCATGCTGGCCGGATGTGCCTCACGGCGTCGACGATCGGAACGCTCGACCGCCGCCCTCGGGGGTGACCATGCGTGAGGTGCGGAGGCGTGCCGTGCTCGCTGCGGTGGTGGCGGCGTGCGTGCTCGCCGTCGGCAGTGTAGGGGCCCCGGCCGAAGCGTCCTGGCCGGATCGAGAGATCGTGACGGCCAGGTTCACGGCCAAGACCATCCCGCCGGTGACCATCGCTGGTGCCGCTCCCCACTGCTCCTGGACCAACGTGCTCACCAACCAGACTCTGAGCATGCAATGGGCGCTCCCGAGCGGCTACTCCCTGGCGAACGTGACCTTCAGCGCCCACAAGGACGGGGAGAGTCAGACTGTCACCGGACAGTCCTCCTCGCTCGCCGGAGGCGTGTACACGACCACCATCCCGGACACCCTCCTGGAAGGCCTCGGCAGCACGTTCTTCGGGGGGACCATCGCGATCCACGTCGTCGTCCGTGACCCGGCGACGGGGTGGATGTCGCGAGCCGTCGTCTACTCGTTCACCCTGACGCTCGCCGGAATCGTCACGGGCTGCACGGCCGTCGCCACCTGACCTCGACGGCAGGCGTTCCGAACGAAGGGCGTCAGGAGGCGAGCTCGGGAGCCCAGTCGCCCGTCGCGAGGTACTGCACCTTCTTCGCGATCGACACCGCGTGGTCGGCGAAACGCTCGTGGTAGCGGGAGGCGAGGGTCGCATCCACCGTGTCGACCGCCTGGCCCTTCCACGTCTCGCCGAGCACCTTGTCGAAGACGCTGATGTGCAACTCGTCGATGTCGTCGTCGTCGTTACGGATCTCGTCGGCGAGACGGATGTCCTGCGTGCGCAGCAGCTCCGTCAGCTTCTCCGCGATCTGAACGTCGAGGCGGCCCATCTCCGCGAACGTCGAGCGCAGGCTCTTCGGGACCACCTTGTCCGGGAAGCGGTAGCGCGCCAGCTGCGCGATGTGCTCGGCCATGTCGCCCATGCGCTCCAGCGACGCGCTGATGCGGAGCGCACTAACGACGATGCGCAGGTCGCGGGCGACCGGCTGCTGGCGGGCAAGGATCTGGATGGACAGCTCGTCCAGGAGGACGGTGAGCTCGTCGATGCGGTGGTCGTTGACGATGACGTCCTCGGCGAGGCTCACGTCCGACTCGTTGAACGCCAGCGTCGCATTCTTGATGGAGTGGACGACCAGCTCGGCAATCTCGACGAGGCGGTCCTGAACCTCCGCCAGCTCCTGCTGGAAGACTTCGCGCATGGGGTGTGGTCCTTCCTGGCGTGCGAGGGCACGCGGGATGTCGGGGCCTTCTGGCCCCGTATTGCATGTTCGCCGCGGCAGGTTAACAAACGGTGCCGCGGGGCTGAACAGTGTCTAACGTACCCGCGAAAACACGCGGCGAGGGGAGGGACGCGTCGCTGGGCGTACATCGCCATCACCTACGCTTGGGGCCATGGACTCCACCTGGTTGGTGCTGCTGTCGCTGGGCCTGGGGCTCGCCGTCGGCGCCGGTTTCGTGTGGATCCTGCACATCGCAGCGCGACGGGGCGACCACGCGCGCCAGGTGGTCAGCCCTGCGGTGCCGGACGGCGTCGACCAGGTGCTGGACGCGCTCGAGTCCGCCGGCGTGGTGCTCGACCCGTCCAACAACGTGATCAAGGCCTCCCCGGGTGCTCACTCGGTGGGGCTGGTCTGGAACGGCGCCCTGGTCCACGCTCATCTCATCGACCTGGTGAATCGCGTCCGCCGGACCGGCGAGTCCCTCACCGAGGAGTGCGAGCTCTCCCGTGGGCCGTTCGGCGACGCCAACATCCACCTCAGCGTCCGGGTGGCGCGGCTGGGGTCGCGGTACATCCTGTTGCTCGCGGAGGACCGGACGGAGTCGTTCCGGCTGGAGGCCGTGCGCCGCGACTTCGTCGCCAACATCAGCCACGAACTCAAGACGCCGATCGGAGCCGTGGGCCTTCTCGCCGAAGCGCTCGACGACGCGTCCGACGACCCCGACCAGGTGCGCCGTTTCGCCCTGCGGCTCTCCGAGGAGGCCCAGCGTCTGGCCCGGATCACGCAGGACATCATCGAACTGAGCCGGTTGCAGGCGACGGATGCGCTCGGCGACGCGTCCGAGTTGTCGGCAAGCAAGGTCGTCAAAGCGGCCATCGACCAGAACAGGGTGGCCGCCGAGAGGCGCAACATCGAACTCGCCATGCGGGGCGAGAAGCAGGCGTTCGTGCTCGGCAACGAGAGTCTGCTCGTGACGGCCGTGCACAACCTCATCTCGAACGCCATCCAGTACTCGCCGGACGACTCCCGCATCGGCATCGGCGTCCGGACCTCGGGAGGCGTGGTCGAGATCGCCGTGACGGACCAGGGCGAAGGCATCCCCGAAGACGACCTCGACCGCGTGTTCGAGCGCTTCTTCCGTGTCGACCAGGCGCGCTCGCGTAACACCGGCGGGACGGGGCTGGGGCTCGCGATCGTCAAGCACGCCGTACAGAACCACGGGGGCGAGGTCCGCGTCTGGTCCCAGCCCGGCCGCGGCTCGACGTTCACCATCCGGCTGCCTGAAGCCTCCACCGTACGACCCCCGATAGGAGACACTCCGTGACAACCATCCTGCTCGTCGAGGATGAGGCCGCGCTCAGCGAGCCGCTCGCGTACCTGCTGAAGCGGGAGGGCTACGAGGTGGAGGTGGCGGAGGACGGCCCGTCGGCCCTCGCCGCCTTCGACCGGGTCGGCGCCGACCTCATCCTGCTCGACCTCATGCTTCCTGGAATCCCGGGCACCGAGGTCTGCCGCGAGATCCGGACCCGCTCCAACGTGCCGATCATCATGCTGACGGCGAAGGACTCCGAGGTGGACATCGTCGTCGGGCTGGAGCTCGGGGCGGACGACTACGTGACCAAGCCGTATTCCTCGCGCGAACTGCTGGCACGTATCCGCGCGGTTCTCCGCCGCCGCGTCGAGGAGGACGAGCAGGAGGACGGCGTGCTCGAGGCGGGAACCGTGCGGATGGATGTGGACCGTCACACCGTCGCGGTGAGCGGCCAGGAGATCTCCATGCCGCTCAAGGAATTCGAGCTGCTGGAGCTGCTCCTGCGCAACGCCGGACGAGTGCTCACCCGCGGTCAGCTGATCGACCGGGTGTGGGGGAGCGACTACTTCGGTGACACCAAGACGCTGGATGTGCACATCAAGCGCATCCGCTCGCGCATCGAGGAGAGCCCGTCGGAGCCCCGCATGCTCGTGACGGTACGGGGACTCGGGTACCGCTTCAACGCGTGAGGCGGTGCCGGCCGGGTCGCGCCGTTGCGCCTCGGCTTACTGGGCGGCCGGAAGGATGGTCGGCGGCACGAGGCTCGAGTACTCGGGCAGCTGGCCGTCGAGCACCGGGACCTTGAGGTTCACGCCGGTCTGGTCGCCGTACTGGAAGTAGACGGAGTAGAGGCCGCCCGGCTTCGTGGTGAATTCGGGGATGAGCACGTTGCTCGCTCCACCGTTCTCCGGGTCCTGCCCGAGCTGCTTCACCTGGCCCGGCTGCACCGTCACGTGCGCGGCGGTTGAGCTCTGGTCGCCGGCGCTGATCGCGACGCGGCGGCTCTCGGAGCCCGTGTTCACCAGGGTGACGACGAGGTTGCCGACCGTGCCGTCCTTCGCATCCGTGACGATGATGGCGTTCCGGACGTCGATCGAGCCGACGCTTCCGCTCACGCCGTCGCTCGCGTCGTAGTGCTTGGTCGTGGCCTGCGGGGCGATGAAACCGCATCCGGCAGTGCCGAATGCGACGGCCAGGGCGAGGGCGACGGACGTCACGACTCGAGCTTTCACGGATGACCCTCCAGGTGCGATTTTTCCCTGCAACTCTATCGCATCGGGACGGGGCTCCTGGCCCCGCGGAGGCGTGAGGGCGAACCTTAGCACGTGCCTCGTGTGGTATCCTATTCATTGCTGAAGGGACAACAAATCTATGCTTTTCGAGGTTGGCGAGACCGTCGTCTATCCGCACCACGGTGCCGCAACGATCACCGAAGTAAAGAAGAGAATCATCAAGGGTGAAGAGAAGCTGTACCTCAAGCTCAACGTGACTCAGGGTGACCTCACCATCGAGGTTCCCGCCGAGAATGTCGACCTGGTCGGTGTGCGCGATGTCATCGGCAAAGAGGGCCTCGACCGCGTTTTCGAGGTGCTGCGAGCTCCCTTCACCGAGGAGCCGACCAACTGGTCCCGCCGCTACAAGGCCAACCTTGAGAAGCTCGCCTCCGGCGATGTCATCAAGGTCTCCGAGGTCGTTCGTGACCTGTGGCGCCGCGATCAGGACCGCGGTCTCTCCGCCGGCGAGAAGCGCATGCTCGCCAAGGCCCGGCAGATCCTGATCTCCGAGCTGGCGCTGGCCGAGAAGACCGACGACGAGAAGGCCTCGAGCCTGCTCGACGAGGTGCTGGCCTCCTAAGGTCGCTCCCGACGAATCCACGGCCCCGCTGCTTCGGCAGCGGGGCCGTCGTCGTGCGGGGGTGCGGTCGCGCGCGGCGGATGCGCGCGCGGCGGGCGGTACGCTCGTCGCGTGGACAGCTTCACCGGACCGCGGGTCGCGGTCGTCATCGTCGCAGCCGGATCCGGGACGCGCCTGGGTGCCGACCTTCCTAAGGCGTTCGTCGACCTGCAGGGGCGGACGCTGCTGGAGCGGTCGCTTCATGCCGTCCGCGGCATGAGGCACGCGGCCGAGCCGATCGTCGTCGCGCCGGCGGATCACCTCGACGAGGCCCGCTCGATCGCAGCGCGCGTGATGGGTGGCGAGATCACCGTGGTCGCGGGAGGCTCGACGCGGCAGGCCTCCGTGGCAGAGGGGTTGGTGGTCGTCGATCCTGCGACCGACGTGGTGCTGGTGCACGACGCGGCGCGCGCCCTGGCGCCGTCGTCCCTTTTCGATGCGGTCGTGGATTCGGTGCGCGAGCGCGGGTACGGCGTCATCCCCGGGCTGCCGGTGAGCGACACCGTCAAGCGGGTGACCGACGACGGCGAGGTGCACGAGACCGTCGACCGGTCGAGTCTCTCCGCCGTGCAGACGCCGCAGGGGTTTCCCCGCGAACAGCTGCTGACCGCCTACGCGCTCGCGACGAGCGACGAGACAGACGATGCGGGCCTCGTCGCCGCCGCCGGTTTCCGGGTGGATGTGGTGCCCGGGGATGCGCACGCGTTCAAGGTGACCACCCCCTGGGATCTCCGACGGGCCGAGGAGCTGCTGCGTGGCTCGGCGGTTCCCCGCATCGGCGCCGGAAGCGACACGCACGCCTTCGATCCGGCGGCCGACCTGTGGCTCGCCGGCCTGCACTGGCCGGGGGAGCCGGGGCTCGCTGGTCACAGCGATGGCGACGTGGTGGCTCACGCGATCGTGGATGCCCTGCTGTCGGCCGCAGGCCTGGGCGACATCGGGGGAGTCTTCGGGACGGGGGATCCGCGCTTCACCGGGGCGCACGGCGAGGTCTTCCTGACGGAGGCGCGACGACTGGTGGAGGAGGCCGGGTTCCGGATCGGCAACGTTGCCGTCCAGCTGATCGGAAACCGGCCGAAGTTCTCGCCGCGTCGGCGGGAAGCGGAGGAGACCCTGTCGGAGATCCTCGGGGCCCCGGTCTCCGTGGGCGCGACCACGACCGACGGCCTGGGTTTCGCCGGGAGGGGTGAAGGCCTCACCGCTCAGGCGACGGCGTTGCTGCTGGGCTGATTTCGTCCACAGCGCCGCCCGGAGGGGACTTCTCCACCGGTCCGACACGGCGACGCGGGGGAAGGGGCGCGGCCCGTAGGCTTATGCCGTGACTCTTCGACTCTTCGACACCCAGGCGGGCGCGCTGCGCGACTTCGTCCCGCTTCGCGACGGCGAAGTCGGAATGTACGTCTGCGGCCCCACGGTGCAGTCGTCGCCGCACATCGGTCACCTCCGTTCCGCGCTCGTGTACGACCAGCTGCGCCGGTGGTTCAGCTACCGCGGGTTCGACGTCACCCTCGTCCGCAACGTCACCGACATCGACGACAAGATCCTCGTCAACGCCGCCGCGGGCTTGGCCGAGGGCGGCAGCGAGCAGTGGTGGGCGCTGGCGTACCGGTTCGAGCTCGAGTTCACCGACGCCTACCGGGCGCTCGGCGTGCAGGCGCCGACGTACGAGCCGCGCGCGACCGCCAGCATCCCTCAGATGCAGGAGCTCATCGGCCGGCTGATCGAACGCGGTCACGCCTACGCGGCGGAAGACGGCTCGGGCGATGTCTACTTCGACGTGAAGAGCTGGCCGTCGTACGGCCAGCTGACCCGTCAGAGCATCGACAACATGGAGGCTGCCGCCGACGCCGACCCACGGGCGAAGCGCGATCCCCGCGACTTCGCGCTCTGGAAGGGCCGCAAGGACGACGAGCCCGAGTCTGCCGCCTTCCCATCGCCCTGGGGAGACGGCCGGCCCGGATGGCACATCGAGTGCTCCGCGATGTCGCGCCGCTACCTCGGCCCGCAGTTCGACATCCACGGAGGCGGGCTCGACCTGCGGTTCCCGCATCACGAGAACGAGATCGCGCAGTCGACGGCAGCGGGCGACCCCTTCGCGAACTACTGGGTGCACAACGGTCTCGTGCACGTCAACGGTCAGAAGATGAGCAAGTCGCTCGGCAACTCGGTTTACGCGGCCGACCTGCTCGGTGCCGCTCGCCCGCTGGTGGTGCGGTACTACCTCGGATCGGCGCACTACCGGTCGACCATTGACTACCACGACGGCTCACTGAGCGAGGCCGAAGCAGCACTCGACCGCATCGCCGGATTCTTCGAGCGCGTCGAGCGTCGGCTCGCCGGCACGCGGTTCGCCGGCCACGGCGTGGAGGTCGTCCCCGACGCGTTCGCGGAGGCCATGGATGACGACCTGGCCGTGCCGCAGGCGCTCGCCGTGCTGCACGACACCGTACGTTCAGGCAACGCTGCGCTGGATGCGGAAGACTTGGAGGCGGCCGCCACCGCTCGTGGGCACGCGCTCGCGATGACGGAGGTACTGGGCATCAACCCGCTCTCGCCGCAGTGGCGGAGCGGTGGCACGTCGGCCGCCGAATCGGCGCTGGGCGAGCTGATCGACCGGCTGCTGGCCGACCGGCAGGATGCCAGGGCCGCACGCGACTTCGCCGCAGCCGATCGCATCCGCGAGGAACTGACGGCGGCAGGAATCACTATCGAAGACACCCCATCGGGGTCGCATTGGAGCATCGGATCATGAAGAACTCGGGTGGAAAGCCCCGCGCCGGGGCGGTGCGCAAGAGCAAGAAGGGCGCCACGGTCGGCACCGGCGGGCACGGACGCAAGGCACTGGAGGGCCGCGGGCCGACGCCCAAGGCGGAGGACCGCGACTACCATCCCGCGGGCAAGGCGAAGGCCCTGCGCGAGCGGGCGGCCGCCAAGGCTGCGCAGCGCGGGGGAGGACGGGATACGGCGCCGCGCGGCGCGTCCGGAGCCTCGCGCCGCGCCAAGAGCGGCGATGAGAGCGAGATCGTCACCGGCCGCAACTCGGTGCTCGAGGCACTGCGCGCCCACATCCCCTCGTCGACGCTGTACGTCGCAGCCCGCGTCGAGTTCGACGACCGGATGAAGGAGATCCTCTCCATCGCGACCGGTCGCGGCATCCCCATCCTCGAGGTGATGCGGCCCGAGCTCGACCGGCTCGCCGGCCGCGACGCCGTGCACCAGGGCGTCGCCCTGAAGGTGCCGCCGTACGAGTACGCGCACCCGGGAGAACTGCTCGACCGGACGGTCCGCACGGGTCAGACGCCGCTGTTCGTCGCGCTCGACGGCATCACCGACCCACGGAACCTGGGCGCGATCATCCGCTCCACCGCGGCGTTCGGCGGGCAGGGCGTCATCATCCCGCAGCGCCGCTCCGTCGGGATGACGGCCGCGGCCTGGAAGACGTCGGCCGGCGCTGCCGCGCGGACCCCCGTCGCGATGGCGGCGAACCTCACCGCCACGCTCAAGGAGTTCAAGAAGGCCGGCGTCTTCGTCCTCGGGCTCGACGGCGGAGGCGACACCACCCTCCCCGGGCTGTCGTTCGCCGATCGCCCCGTGGTGATCGTCGTCGGCAGCGAGGGCAAGGGCCTGTCGCGTCTCGTCACCGAGACGTGCGACGCCGTCGTGTCCATCCCGATCACCGCAACGACGGAGTCGCTGAACGCCGGGATCGCGGCGAGCGTCACGCTCTACGAGATCTCGAAGCTGCGAGCGGAGGCCGCGGCCGCGAAGCGGTAGCGACAGCGGCCTGCCGCCGCAGCGGGCGCGGGCGCCGCCGCGGCCGTCAGACCTTCGACCGCCAGTCGTCCTCGTCCTCGTCGTCGGTCGCGCTTGCGCCGCCGAGGACGGGGATGCTGATCGTCTCGGTCGGCGGGGCGATCACGGTCGCCTCGTCGCGGCGGTGGCGGAGGATGTCGTTGATGTACGAGGTGAGAGCCTCGGCGAGGGGCACGTCGCGCCCCTCCTTCTGCGACATGAACCAGCGGTGCTCCAGAAGTTGGTGGAAGACCTCCGCCGGCTCCAGCTTTCCCTTCAGGTCGGACGGGATCGACCGGATGACCGGCTCGAAGACGCGCAACAGCCACTCGTGGGCCATCGCCTCCTCGTCCAGCCCCGGGTTGCCGAGGGTCGCCGCGTACGAGTCGAGGTCGTTCAGCAGCCGTCGCGCCTGGTTCTCGCCGGTATCGAGGCCCGTCAGCCGCAGCAGACGCCGCTGGTGGTGACCCGCATCCACGACCTTCGGCTGGATGCGCACCTTGGTGCCCTCCTCCGACGTCTTGATCGCGAGTTCCTCGATGTCGAAGCCGAGCTCGTTGAGTCGCTCCACCCGCTCGCTGATCCGCCAGCGCTCCGACGACGAGAACGACTCGCTCCCGGTCAGCTCCTTCCAGAGCGACCGGTACGCGGCCACGATGCCGTCGGAGACGCGGATCGGGTCGAGCTCCTCGTCGGCACGGCCGCCGGCCTCCAGGTCCATCAGCTCGCCGGCGATATTCACGCGGGCGATCTCCAGGTCGTTCTCGCGCTGACCGTTCGAGAGGCCGCCCTCGTACAGCTGCCCGGTCTCCGCATCCACCAGATACGCGGCAAACGCGCCCGCGTCGCGACGGAACAGCGTGTTGGACAGGGAGACATCTCCCCAGAAGAACCCGACGATGTGGAGGCGCACCAGCAGCACGGCCAGCGCATCCACCAGCCGGGTCGCGGTGTCGGGCCGGAGCGTCTGCGAGAACAGGGCGCGGTAGGGGAGCGAGAACTTGAGGTGCCGGGTGACCAGAGCGGCGTTCAGCGGGGTGCCGTCGTCGTCGCTGCGGTTCTTGATCACCGCGACCGGGTCGACGCAGGGCACGTCGTAGCGCTGGAGCGTGCGCAGCATGTCGTACTCGCGCTGAGCCATCTCCGCCGTCGTCTCCTTGATGGCGATGACGTACCCGGAGAGGTTGGCGAAGCGGACGAGGTGCCGGCTGATGCCCTTCGGCAGGAGGGCGATGTGCTCGTTCGACCAGTCCTCCAGCGGGATGTTCCAGGGGAGGTCGAGGAGCGCCGGGTCGACGGTCGCTGCGGTGATGTTCACGGATCCGGCCACGGTGTTCCTCCGGTCGGTAGCAGGGGCGGCGAAGCGCGTGCGGTTAATGCCACTCTGCCGCAGCCCGGAGATTCGGACTGCGGCAGAGTGAGGATTCGCCTCTAGGACTGTAGTCGACGAGACCTTAGTCGACGACCGCCCCACCGAGGCGCTCGCCCGACTCCGCGTGGAACGCGTGGACGTGGCCCGGCTTCGGGGTGATGTAGACGGTGTCGCCCGCGTTCGGGTGGATACGGCCGTCGACGCGGCCGACGATGTCGGTGCGCTTGCCCTCGATCTCGGAGTGGCCGTACAGGTAGCCGTCGGCGCCGAGCTCCTCGACCAGGTCGACGGTCACCTTCAGGCCGGTGCCCTCGGTGGTCGAGACCACGACGTCCTCCGGGCGCACGCCGATGGTGACGGACGGGCCGGCGTTCGCGGTGATCTCGCGCTCGATCGGGACGACCGAGGTGCCGAACTTGACGCCGCCATCGGTGACGTCGGCCGAGAACAGGTTCATGGCCGGGCTGCCGATGAAGCCGGCGACGAACACGTTGTTCGGCTGCGCGTACAGGTCGCGCGGGGTGCCGACCTGCTGCAGGACGCCGTCCTTGAGCACCGCGATGCGGTCGCCCATGGTCAGCGCCTCGGTCTGGTCGTGGGTGACGTAGACCGTGGTGACGCCGAGGCGGCGGGTCAGCGACGCGATCTGCGTGCGGGTCTGCACGCGGAGCTTCGCGTCGAGGTTCGACAGCGGCTCGTCCATGAGGAACACCTGGGGCGAACGCACGATGGCGCGGCCCATGGCGACACGCTGACGCTGACCACCGGAGAGGGCCTTCGGCTTGCGGCCGAGGTACGGCTCGAGGTCGAGCAGCTTGGCGGCCTCGAGGACGCGCTGTGCACGCTCCTCCTTGCCGACGCCGGCGATCTTGAGCGCGAAGCCCATGTTCTCCGCCACGGTCATGTGCGGGTAGAGCGCGTAGTTCTGGAACACCATCGCGATGTCGCGGTCCTTCGGCGGCACATCGGTGACGTTGCGCTCACCGATGAAGATGTTGCCGTCGTTGACCTCTTCGAGGCCCGCGAGCATGCGGAGGGAGGTGGACTTGCCGCAACCGGAGGGACCGACGAGAACGAGGAATTCCCCGTCTGCGATCTCCAGGTCCAGTGCGTCCACGGCGGGGCGGGTGGATCCCGGGTAGAGCCGGGTCGCCTTGTCGTAGGTGACTGTCGCCATTTTCTTCTTGTCTCCTTCACCGGCAGGTACGTGCCGGACGATCCGTTGTGAATGGATGAACGTGGTCGACGTCCGATGGCGTCGATGCCACGTGGCCATAATATGGCATCGACGGACCTGCTTCGACCGGGCCCCCACCCGGTTGTGCGCGAACCGTCACTCAGTGAGTGCTGTCCCGCTGTGCCCCGCGCGTCCAGCCACCGTCTGGTTCATTCCCAGACTGCCGGTTTACGCTGTCCCGGTTGTACGCGCCGAAGGGTGCGCCTGCCCGCCGCGTCCCCCGCGCGGCCCGTTCGACCCCGAGAGCAGTATCCGGAAGATATGAGCCCAGAGAACTATCCCGACGACAGCCGCAACGGCGACGTCCGCGCAGCCGCGCGGGAGAAGGCACGCCAGCTCCGCACCACGCAGCAGAAGAAGGACCGACGCAACCGCCTGCTGCTCTCCGGCGGCATCGCGCTGGCCGTCCTGGCGGTGGTGGCCATCGTCGCCGTCGTCATCGTGAGCGCGATCCGGCCGACGGTTCCCGGACCGAAGAACATGGCCAGCGACGGTGTCGTCGTCGGTTCCGGGCTGAAGGTGAAGACCACGACCGCCCTGGCGGCCGACGCCAAGCCGGTCGCGAGCACGCCGGATCCCGCGGGCAGCACTGTGGACATCCGCATCTACGCCGACTATCTGTGCAAGCTGTGCGGCGACTTCCAGCGCACCAACCTCGAGCAGCTGGAGCCGCTGGTGAAGGCCGGTGCCGTCACGGTCGAGATGCACCCGGTCGCCATCTACACGAGCCACTCCGCCGGCACGAAGTATTCGCTGCGGGCAGCGAACGCGGCGGCCTGCGTGGCCAACTACGAGCCGAGTGCGTTCTGGAAGTTCAACGCCTCCCTGTTCGAGAAGCAGCCTGCCGAAGGCGGACCCGGCCTCAGCGACGACGGGCTGAAGAAGCGCGCCGCCGCGGCCGGTGCCACCAAGACCGGCGACATCGACTCCTGCATCGACGACGGCCGCTTCAAGACCTGGGTGATGACCGCCAGCGATCGCGCTCTGAGCGGGCCCATCCCGCACTCCGACGTCAAGAAGATGACGAACGCCCTGCTCGTGCTCGTCAACGGCAAGCCGTACACGGGTTCGCTCACCGACGCGGACGACTTCAAGGCGTTCGTGCTGCAGGCGCAGGGCGACGAGTACACCTCGACCGCCACCCCGACGCCCACGCCCACCCCGTAACCGGGCGGTCGCGCCCGCTGCCCTAGGATGTAGGCGGCGGGTGACCGCCGCCGCCGGCTTAGCTCAGTTGGTAGAGCACTCGCCTTGTAAGCGAGCGGTCGCGGGTTCGAGTCCCGCAGCCGGCTCCCTCGCGTCATAGTGAACGCGCTTCGCGCGTCTCTTGTTGATGTGACCAATGACTCCCGCGACGAGACCTGGGCGGCACTGTCCTCCCGCACCCACCACGTGCTCGGTGCCCCCGCGCCACGGCGCCGGCTGGAACGCGACACGTTCGCCGCGCTCGTCGCCACCCTCATCGGCGCGACCTGCCTGCTCGTGTCGGCACTCGGCGTGATCCACCTGTGGGTCGCCCCGCTGGGCGGCGCGGCGGTGGTGGTCGCAGCGGTCGCGACCGGGCTCGTCGTCACCCTGGTCCTCGCCGGCGGCCTGAGCGCATGGCTTATCGACCGTCGCAGCGGGACCTCGGAGGAGGCTGGCTACTCGACCCTTCCCGGTGCCGGAGCAGCAGCCGAAGCGGCGGTCGAGGCGAGGATCAGCCGGTCGAGCGCATCCATCGGCGTAGTGGAGGAGCGCACGGCTTCCTCCCAGACCCGCTCGTAGGCGGCTTCGCTGATCGACAGGGACCGGTCGCTTGCGGGCCACGCCGGCTTGTCGAAGTGGAGCTGGAGCATCCGCTCACGCAGCAGGAAGGCCACGTTGTCGGCGGGGGCGATTCCGCGGTGGCCTTCGCGGATCGACACGACCAGGTCGCCCGTCGTGGTGGCATGCCTCACCTGTCCGATGGTCATGCCGGCGAAGCGAGCGAACTCGTCGATGGTGAGGGTCTCGGGCAGCTTGGAGACGTACTCCTCGGCGATCGCGCACCGCAACTGCAGCCAGGCGATCTGGCGCACTGCGCTGCGGTCGGAGGCGCGCTCCGTCATGGTGATGTCGGCCATTTCTCTCCTCCGATCCGGGGGCGTCTCGATCGTGTCGTCCCATAGGTACTGACGGTCCGTGGGCGGCCGGTATGACGCGACCGAACCTGTGGATCACCGCACGAATGGCTGGACGCTCGGCCTCCGACGGGGCTGAATGGGGAGATGACCACCGGTTCTCAGCCCGTCCTGCTTTTCCTGCACGGCCGCTTCGGGGTGCGCGACGACCTCGCCTGGATCGCCGAACAGGTGCCGTCGCCGTGGCGCACGGTGCTGCTCCAGGGCTCTGTGCCGTTGGGCGATCGGTTCGAGTGGTTCTCGGTCGCCTACGAGGAGGCGCCGGGAGCCATGTCGAGTGATGCCGCTCCGGCGGCGGATCGGCTGCTCGCGTGGATCGACGAGAACGTCGGCGACGCGCCGGTGGCTGCGGTCGGCTGGTCGCAGGGTGGCGCGACCGCGCTGCACGCTCTGCGGCGCGCCCCCGACAGCCTGCGATTCGTGGCGACGCTCGGCGGCTTCACGACGCTCGATGCAGAGCGGGGGGATGCGGTGCTCGCGGAACGCCGACCGCCGGTGTTCTGGGGTCATGGTGCGAAGGACGACGTCATCAACCCGACGGACATCGCCCGCATGCACGAGTTCCTTCCTGCGCACACGACCCTCGAGGAGCGGGTGTACCCGGATGCCGGGCACGACATCCCGGAGGCGATGGTGGAGGACACGCTGCGCTTCATCTCGGAGCGCTCAACAGAACTGTGAGCGACGCGTCGTGGCGCTGAGCAGGCCGCGGGCTCAGGCGGTCTCGCCGGTGTCGCTGCGGCGGCGCAGCTCGTCCTCGAGCCGTCGGATACGCTCGGCGCGCTCGGCGTCCTCGATCTCGCGTTCGAGGGCGGCGAGTTGGGCCTCCGTGCTCGCCGGGTCGAGGTCGGACGCCCGCGATCGGCCGCTGGCGGACCACGGGTCGCTGCGCGTTGCGGGCATCCGGAGCGTGCGCGGCCGGGAGACGCTCGTCTCGTACTCGCGCCCGACGGCGAACCACAAAATGCTGCCGATCAGCGGCAGGAGGATCACGATGAACACCCACGCCACCTTCGGCAGGTGCTTCACGTGGTCGCTCCGGCGCAGGATGAGGTCGACGAGCGCGAACACGAACAGTGTGAGCACGAGCAGCGGCACGACGAGCATGTCGCGATTCTAGGGGGCCTCAGCCGAAGGTCAGGACCCGCTCGCCCCAACTCTGCCGAAGCCGTCCGTCGAGATCCGGCACCAGCCGGTCGCGCCGGTCGATGACGAGGGTCGCCCGCCCGTCGGCGTCGTAGGCCGGCCAGTCGTCGCCCGGGATGCCGTCGTGGGCGTACGCGGCCCAGCGGGCGCGCATCCGCTCGGAGACGGCGGCAGCATCCCGCCGCCCGCCGAGAAGGAACGACGGATCGCGCGGGAGCGCGCCGAACTCTCCCCAGACGTAGGGCAGGTCGGTGGCGTGCGCCGCCCCGATGCCGCTGAGCCGCAGCAGCGGCGGGGCGAAGTCGAAGCGGTAGAGGTGCGTGGGGGCGACGGCGCTGTGACCGGCGGCCGCCCACAGCGCCGGCATCCGGAACGCGATGTCGGTGGCCACCCGGACGCCTCGGGACGACCGGCGTCCGTCGTAGGCGGCCAGCATCCGGTCAGCCGGCGGCAGCTCAACACCCTGCTCCTGCTCGGCCTGCATCGTGTCGAACATCCGCTGCAGCGCAGCGCGCCGGATGGGCAGCAGCGGCGACCGCATCAGCCGGAACAACGTCGCCTCGTCGCGGTTCGTGCCGATCAGCAGCGGGACGGGAAGCCCCCGGCCTCCGCTGAGCACACGGATCGGTGCCTCGGGGAGGAGGTCGTCTCCGACCACCGGGGCGAAGGCCAGCATGCCCGGATGCTCGCGCGGGATGTCCGTGTACACCTCAGCGGCGGCATCCACGATGGCGTCGACCGGCAACGCCCGGAGCGCGTCGCCGTCGCCCTGCGCGATGCCCAGACGGTCGAGGAAACTCCGCGCGGCCGTCGCCGACCGCTCGGGCCCGTACATGGAGCCGGCGGGAGGGCTCTGCGCGATCGCCCGGTGGAACAGGCCGGCCGCGGCGGGGGAGGCCAGCAGCGCGGTCACGAGACCCGCCCCAGCGCTCTGGCCGAAGATCGTCACCGCCGACGGATCCCCGCCGAACGCGCGGATGTTGTCGCGCACCCACTGCAGCGCGAGCAGCACATCCCGCAGCGCGAGGTTCGTCTCGGCGCCGTCGACGCCGGCCGAGCGCAGGTCGAGGAAGCCGAGCGCTCCCAGGCGGTAGTTGAGGGTGACGATCACGACATCCCCGCTCGTCGCCAAGACGTCGCCGCGATAGATCAGCTGACTGGATGCGCCCAGCGCGTAGGCGCCGCCGTGCAGCCACACCATGACGGGCCGGAGGTTGCGGGAGGGTGGATCGCCCGACGGGCGCACGACATTGAGGAACAGGCAGTCCTCGTCCATGCGAACAGCGCCGTCGGGCCCGAGTGGGACCGCCGGGTTGGGTCGCTGCGGCGCGGCCGGTCCGAACTGGTCGGCGTCGGCGATCCCGCTCCACGACGCCGCCGGTACAGGCGCGCGCCAGCGGAGAGGGCCGGTGGGCGGTTCGCCGTAGCGGATACCGCGCCAGGCGGCGACGCGGCCGTCGTAACGGCCGCGGACCGCGCCCGCTGCCGCGACGACGACCGGTCGACCGTTCACGCCGGGGAGGTCTCCTCCCACTGCATGAACGGGCGCAGCTCGAGCTGGCCGTTGCGCGCCATGGGGTGCCGGGAAGCGATATCGATGGCCTCCTCCAGGCTGTCCACCTCGAGGATGTCGAACCCGCAGATCCACTCCTTCGTCTCGGCGAAGGGCCCGTCGGTGACGTACCGCTTGCCGTCGCGGACGCGCACGACGCGCGACTCGGTCGGCGCCTGCAGCACCTCCCCGATCACGCGCTTCCCCGACGCGTCGAGCTCGTCTACCCAGACGTTGACATCGGACTCATCGGACTCGGTGTCCCGCTGGGTGTCGGTGACCACGAACATCATGTACTTCATCGTTCTGTCCTTTCGATCGCGAACGCTTCATCCGGACGTCGAACAGGACGGCCCCTGTTCGACATTCTGTCCCGGATGCTCTCCGGGGTGAAGGTTTCGGCCGATCGACAGGCGGTTCAGAACGAGGTTAGTGTAGCCTTACCTTAGTTCCCGACCCCGTTTCCGACTCCGCCCGGAAGGCCGCCGTGACGATCATCGCCCCGACCCCCACCCAGCGCCCGAGGCCCGCTTACCGGCCGTACCGCGCCACCGTGGACCGGGTCCAGCGACTGAGTCCGCACTTCACCCGGGTGACGTTCCGCTGCGACGACTTCGAGCACTTCGGGACGGAGTGCCTGGATCAGCGCATCAAGCTCCTGTTCCCGCTCGCCGACGGCACCTTCGGCGACCTCGGGCTCGACGACGAAGAGGCGCTGCTGGCCGGCGACTGGTACGAGCGCTGGCGCGCACTGCCGGACCACCGCCGCAACGCCTTCCGCACCTACACGGCGCGCGCGATCGACACGGAGGGCTGCCGCCTGGACGTGGACTTCGTCGTCCACGGCGACGGCGGTCCGGCCGCACGCTGGCTCCTCGGCGCCGGAGCCGGCGACGAGGTCGTGATCATCGGCCCGGACGCGCGCAGTCCCCACCGCGGCGTCGGCATCGACTGGCGCCCCGGGGATGCGCGCGAGCTGCTGCTCGTCGGGGACGAGACGGCTGCGCCGGCCATCGCATCAATTCTCGAGTCGCTTCCAGAAGGACGCCGCGCGCGGGCCTTCATCGAGGCGCCCTCGCCGGAGGATGCCCTCCCGCTGCGCACGGCAGACGAGGTCACGGCGACGTGGCTGCCCCGCGGCGGGGCCCATCCCGGAGCCGTGCTGCTGCCCGCTGTGCAGCGCTGGCTCGCCGACAACGCGCGCATCGTCGCCGGCGCCGCAGCGGCAGGGTCGCAGAGCCTCGACGACGTGGATGTGGACCGCGACATCCTCTGGGAGAGTCCGGAGGGTGCCCACACCGGCTTCTACGCGTGGATCGCGGGGGAGTCCGCCGCGGTGAAGACGCTGCGACGGCTGCTCGTGCGCGAGCACGGCATCGACCGCTCCCGCGTCGCGTTCATGGGCTACTGGCGCCTCGGCCGCTCCGAGAACTGACCTGTATTCAGGACCGTCCCCGTGCCGGGCGGTGCCGAGGTGCGACTAGTTGTCGCTATTCGGCCCCGATAAGCGCAACAACTCACCCCTCGGCGTGGATGCGTGGCGCGGAGTCCTGAATACAGGACGGGCTACTTGTCGTCGCGCTCGACGCCGCGGAACACATCCGGGTAGTCATCGAGCCACGACCAGTGACTGACCGGCCAGCTGATCACGAACGCCTTGCCCACGACGTCCGAGAGCGGGACGAAGCCCTTGCCCGGATCGTCCATGTGGTAGCGGGAGTCGGCCGAGTTGTAGCGATTGTCGCCCATCACCCAGACGGACCCGGCAGGCACGGTGACGTCGAACGACTTCTCCGACACCGCTTGCACTCCTGCGGGAAGCAGCACGTACGGCTCCTTGAGCGGAACACCGTTGACGCTCAGCTGACCGAGCGCGTTGCAGCAGCTGATGTGATCGCCCGGCAATCCGATGAGGCGCTTCACCAGGTGCTGATCGGAGTCGGACGCACCAAGACCGACGAAGTCGAGCACAGCCCCGACGCCCTGCTGGAAGGCGTTGCCGGTCTCCGGAGGGGCGGGCGGCAGCCATCCACCCGGATCCTTGAAGACGACGACATCGCCTCGCTGCAGGCCGAAGACCTTCGGCTGAAGCTCGTTCACGATGATGCGATCGTTGATCTGAAGCGTGTTCTCCATCGACCCGGAGGGGATGTAGAACGAGCGGGCGACGAACGTCTTGATGAGGAACGACACCAGCACCGCGACCACGAAGATGACCACCACATCGCGCAGCAGCGTCTTCCAGCTGGACGTGCGCCGGGCGGCTCGGCGCGGGCGCGCGGTGGCAGTACTGTCGGTCACAATCTCTCACCGTAACGTGCGGAGCCTGTGAGCCGCATCCAACCTCGTTCGGGTGTCTTGCTCGCTGCGGCGCGCGGTGAGAACATCTCAGTAAGGCTGCCAGCATGTGCTGTCAGCCCGTTTGCATTATGCGGAGATCGCTCGCACGACACAGGACGGCGACGCGGCCCACGGGGTTGCGCCTGGCTCCCGCGTGGGCGGTGCTCGTGCTCGTCGCGGGCAGCCTTCTGGGCGTTCCGCAGGCGGCCGTAGCCGACGAGTGCACGACGGCATGCGTCCCGTCGGTCGTCGACGGCTCGGGCGATCCGGGCGCAGGAGCGAAGGGGACGCCCTCACCCACCCCGACGCCCGACCCGACACCCACGCCGGACCCGACGCCGACTCCCGACCCCACGCCTACGCCGGACCCGACACCGACACCGACACCGACGCCCACACCGACCCCGACTCCCACGCCCACACCGACTCCCACCCCGACGCCGCCCTCTCCGCAGCCTCCCGCCCAGCAGCCTCCCGCCCCGGCCCCCGCGCCGACGGACGAGATCACCCTCTCCGCTCCCGACCTGCCGGAATTCCCGGAGCCCAATCCCGCTGACCTGGCGCAGGCGGCTCAGCTCGCCAGTGACCTCGCGACCGCACAGGAGCAGCTCGCCGAAGCGAACGACGAATCGGTGAGCGTCCAGCGTGAGCACGACCGCGCACAGGCAGCGGCCGACGCACTTCAGGCGCAGGCCGACGCGGCACAGAAGCAGGCCACGAAGGCGGCGGCCTTCGCGACGGCCCTCATCCGCTCCTCCGGAACCCGTCTGCTGACGCAGGATCCGGTGAGCGCGGCCCTCCAGGGTCCCGGCGACCTGCTGACCAAGCTGGGCGCCGCAGACCGGCTGTCCGCACTGTCCGCGTCCCGCGACACCGCGATCCGCGAGGCCTCGGCGCAGCGTAAGACGGCCAAGTCCCTGGCGGAGAAGGCGCAGGGTGCGGCGGATGCGGTCGCAGCCATCGACGTCGAGAGCAGCCAGCAGGCCGTACTGGCCGCCCAGGACCAGGTCAACGCCGCCTCGGCGGCGCTCGCCGCGGCTCCTACGGTCATCGAGGCGGGCTCGAACTGGCAGGTGCTCACGTCCGACCCGGCGCTGGTGGCGAGCGGATGGGCGCTCCCGGTTCACGGCTCCCTCACCGACGTGTTCGGACCCCGCCCCTCCCGCCCGCTCGGCACGGACCCGTTCCACCCCGGCGACGACGTCGGCGCGGCATGTGGCACGACGATCTATGCGGCCGCTTCCGGCACCGTGGAGCGCGCGGGCCCGTTCAGCGGCTACGGCAACTTCATCCTCATCGACCATGGCGGGGGCGTCGAGACGGCGTACGGGCACATCCGTGACGGAGGGCTGGGCGTGACCGTCGGCCAGCAGGTCGTGGCCGGTCAGCCGATCGCTCAGGTGGGCTCCACGGGCCTCTCCACCGGATGCCACCTGCACTTCGAGGTGCGCGTCAACGGCCTCCAGATCGACCCGCAGCCGTTCATGGCAGCCCGCGGGGTGGTGCTCGGAATCCGCTGATCCTCTGGATTCCCTGGACCCCGCCCGCAAACGCCGGAGCGGGCGTACGGTTCAGGCATGACGGAACTCACGGAGCTGGTCGGGACGTGGATGCGACGCCAGCGGTGGTATTCGACGAAGAATGTCGAGCCGCGCCTTCGACTGCTTGCCTCGTTCGACGTAGAACCGGCGGAACCCGACGTCCGCATCGTCACCCACTTCTTCTGCGACGACGCGCCGCGCACACCGCGCGTCTACCAGGTGCCCGTGGTGGCCCGGACGAACCGCGACGGCGATGAGGCCGCGCTGATCGGCGAGGCGGGCGGTCGGTTCCTGTACGACGGGCCGACCGAGGAGGCCTATGTCGCCGCGCTGGTGCAGCTGATGACCGGGGAGGACCGGGCGGAGGGGCGCGACGCGCACGCACAGGGCCACACGCTCGGCGAGCGGGTGGCGGTCCGGTCGTCCCGACGGCTGACGGGCGAACAGTCCAACACCTCCATCGTCGGCGAGCTGGAGGATGGCCGCCCCGCCCTCATCAAGGTCTTCCGGGTGGTGCAGGACGGCGAGAACCCGGACGTCTCGACGCTGGCCGCGCTCACCGCCGGCGGCTCGCGGCGGACTCCGTCACTGCTCGGCTGGCTGACCGGGCGCTGGCCGACCGCCGACGGCGGCACCGCATCCGGGGAGCTCGCCCTCATGCAGGACTTCCTGCCCGGCTCGGAGGACGGATGGGAGCTGGCCGTCAGTGCCGCGGAGGCGGGCGAGGACTTCACCGAGCGCGCCTTCCTGCTGGGAGCAGGGACCGCCGAGCTGCACCGGTCGATGGCGCAGGTGCTGCCCACCAAGCGTGCGTCGAAGGAGGATGTGGCGCTCGCCCTCGACGGCATGTTCCGGCGGCTGACGGTCACCACGACCGAGGTGCCGGAGGTCGAGGAGTTGCGAGCCGGGATCGCCGCCGTGTACGAGGAGGCGGCCGCGGCGCCGCTCCCGGTGCTGCAGCGCATCCACGGCGACCTGCACCTGGGCCAGGTGCTGTACTCGCCGGAGCGCGGGTGGCAGTTCATCGACTTCGAGGGGGAGCCGCTGCGGCCGCTCTCCGAGCGGGCGATACCGGACGCGACCATGCGGGATGTCGCCGGGATGCTGCGCTCCTTCGACTACGTCGCCGGTTCCTTGGCGCGCCGCGAGCCGCCGGTCGACGCGAGCGCGTGGGCGTCCGACGCGCGGAAGGCGTACCTCGACGGCTACGCCTCGGTCGCGGGCTCCGAGGTCGAGGACTTCCAGCAGCTGCTCGACGCATTCGAGCTCGACAAGGCGGTGTACGAGATCGCGTACGAGGCGCGGCACCGCCCGGCGTGGATCCCCATCCCGCTCGCGGCCGTGCAGCGGTTGCTGGCGACGCGCGTCGGCTGAGGCGGGTCAGCGGCCGGTGAAGCCCGGCTTCCGCTTCTCCTGGAAGGCGCGGAAGCCCTCGCGGTAGTCGGCTGTGTCGCGCAGTTGCGCCTGGGCGGCGTTCTCCGCATCCACCGACGCCCAGAGGTCGAGGGAACCGTCGCGGAGGCCCCCCACGATGCGCTTGCTCGCGAGAAACGCCTGGGTGGCGCCGGATGCTGCGGCCGCGGCGGCCGCATCCACGTCGTCCTGAAGGGAGGAGGTGGGGACCGCGCGCGAGAACAGTCCGCCCGCGACCGCTTCGACCCCGGAGAGCAGCCGCCCCGAGTAGATCAGGTCGAGCGCCCGGTGCGGGCCGAGCCGGGAGACCAGCAGCCAGTGGCCGCCCGAGTCGAGGGCCGCGCCGAGGGCGGCGAACGGCGAGCCGACCTTCGCATCCTCGGCCACGTACACCACATCGGTCGCGATCAGCAGCCCCAGCCCCACCCCGAGGGAGGCGCCCTGCGCGGCGGCGAAGGTCGGCGCCGGGAACGCGGCGATCCGCCGGAGCAGCGGCGTGACCAGGCCGTCGAGGTAGCCGGTCACGTCATCCGTCGCCGGGTCCACGCCCGCGATGTCGCGGCCCGCGCAGAACGCGCGGCCCTCACCCCGAAGCACCAGGGCGCGCACGCCGGCGCGCTCGGCCTCCTCGTACGCGGCGTCGAGCGCGCGCAGGTCGTCGGGCCCGAGCGCGTTCAGCCGCTCGGGCGCGTTCAGTGTGACACGGGCGATCCCGTCGGCGATGTCCAGATCGATCACTGCGGCCTCCGCGGCTCAGACGTCGTAGTCGACCACGACGCGGTCGGTCAGGGGATGGGATTGGCAGGTCAGCACGTAGCCGCGCTCCAGCTCCTCGGGCTCCAGCGCGTAGTTCTCCGTCATCCGCACGTCGCCCGACACGAGGCGCGCACGGCAGGTGCCGCACACGCCGCCGGTGCAGGCGAACGGGACGTCCGGGCGCACCCGCAGGGCCGCGTTCAGCACCGACTCGTTCGCATCCACCGGGGTGGTCACGCTCGAGGAGAGGCCGTCCAGGGTGAAGTCGATGCGGGCGGTGCGCTCGCCGTCGTGCACGACCACCGGCCGGCCGACGTCGCCGCGCGGCTCGGTCGGCTCGCCCGTGGTGAACAACTCGAAGTGGACGCGCGACCGCTCCACCCCGTATCCCTCCAGCACGTCGCGGCACAGTTGCACCAGCTCGAACGGCCCGCACAGGAACCACTCGTCGACGGTGGTCGGCGGGATGAGCGCATCCAGCATCCGGTGCAGCCGCTCCTCGTCGATGCGGCCGGAGAGCAGCGGCGCGGACCGCTGCTCCCGCGAGAGGACGTGGTGGAGGGCCAGGCGCGAGGGGTAGCGGTCCTTCAGGTCGGCGAGCTCCTCCAGGAACATCACGTCGATCGCCGTGCGGTTCGTGTACACGAGGGTGACGCGCGATGAGGTGGACCCGGACAGGATGCCGGAGGCGAGCGCCATCAGCGGGGTGATGCCGGAGCCGGCGGCGATCCCGACGATGTGGCGGCCCTCGATCCGGTCCGGCGCGAGGGTGAAAGTGCCCTGCGGGCTCATCACGTCGATCACATCGCCCGGGCGGAGCTCGCTGGTCGCCCAGCTCGAGAAGGCTCCGCCGAGGTCGCGCTTGATGGCGACGCTGATCCGGCCGGGCGTCGGCGGGCGGCAGAGCGAGTAGCTGCGGCGCAACTCCCGGCCGCCGACGTGCGCGCGGAGCGCGACGTGCTGCCCGGGCAGGTAGTCGTACTCGCCGTGCAGGTCCTCCGGCACCGCGAAGGTGACCTCGACGCTCGCCGAGGTGAGCGGCCGTACCTCGGCGACCGCGAGCGAATGGAATCGTGCCCGCGCCATCAGCGGACGCTCACAGCGGCTTGAAGTGGTCGAACGGCTCGCCGCAGCCGTTGCAGACGAACAGCGCCTTGCACGAGGTGGAGCCGAAGTGGGCGACCTCGCGGGTGTCGAGCGAGTCGCAGTGCGGGCACTTCACCGCGAGGCGGAGGCGCACCGAGCCCGCGGCCGATGGAGGAGCGATGCCGTAGTCGCGGAGGGCGGAACGGCCCTCCGCGCTGATCCAGTCGGTCGTCCAGGCGGGCGACAGGGAGAGGTGCACGCGGACGTCCCCGAAGCCAGCCGTGGTGAGGGCGCGGACCACGTCCTCGCGGATCGCATCCATCGCCGGGCAGCCCGAGTACGTCGGCGTGATGACCACGTCGACCCCGTCGTCGGTCACCGTCACCGCGCGCAGCACGCCCAGGTCGTCGATGCTGACGACCGGGACCTCCGGGTCGACGACGGATGCCGCGGCCGACCAGGCGCGCGCGGCCTCTGCGTGATGCGTCACCACGATGCCCCCGGGTGCTGGCGCGCCAGCACCTGCAGCTCGGCGAGGAGCGGCGCGAGGTGCTCGGAGTGGCGTCCGCGTCGCCCGCCCCCGGCCGCATGGAAGGCGGTCGGGAGTTCGAGCCGGGCCTCGGCGAGGATCGGCGCGATGTCGGTGTCGAACGGCTCGCGCAGGGTCGACGGGCGCGGGGCGATGCCGTCCAGCGCATCCAGAAGCGGCTCGGCGCCGGTCGACTCGTCGGAGAACAGCTCGTCGACGTACGGCCAGACGTCGTCCAGCGCGCGGAGGGTGCGGCGGCGGGACTCGTCGGTGCCGAGCGCGAGGCGCAGCATCCACTGGTCGGCGTGATCGCGGTGGTAGTCGACCTCCTTCACCGCCTTCGCGGCGACCCCGGCGAGCACCGGATCGGAGGAGAGCCGCAGTCTGTCGTACAGCGCGAACAGGTAGTGGGCGGCCGCGAACTGGCGGACGATCGTGTGCGCGAAGTCGCCGTTCGGCTGCTCGAACAGGTGAGCGGACCGGAAGTCGCCCTCCTCGCGCCAATACGCCAGGTGATCCTCGGTGCGGCCCGTCGCCGAGCCGGCGTAGCGGAGCAGGGAGCGAGCGTGGCCGAGCAGGTCGAGCGCGATGTTCGCGAGCGCCACATCCTCCTCAAGCTCCGGTGCGCGGGTGATCCACTGCCCCAGCCGCTGGGCCAGGATCAGGGAGTCGTCGCCGAGCCACAGCGCGTACTCGGCGACCTCGGGGGAGGCGGGAGCGGTGCCGGAGACGAACTCGTCGGAGAGGATGACGGCGCTGAGCTCCACGTGGCCGTGGCCGTGGTCGTGGTCGTGGTCTGCGTCGAGGTCTGTCGCATCCGTCACAGGTGCTTCACCCCTTCGGCTGCGGTGTAGTAGGTGGCGTGGCGGAAGTTCTTGCCCTCGGGCGAGGTGAAGAACGCGTCCTTCGCATCCGGGTCGCTCGCGGTGATGAGGTCAGAGCGGACCACCCAGATCGAGACGCCCTCGCTGCGGCGGGTGTACAGGTCGCGCGCGTTCCGGAGGGCGAGTTCTTCGTCGGGCGCGTGCAGCGAGCCGACGTGCACATGACTGAGGCCTCGGGATGCGCGCACGAACACCTCCCAGAGCGGCCACTGCTCGGCGGTCATGCGACGGCTCCTGCGGTTTCGGCGGCGGCAGCCTCGCGGGCGGACTCGCTCTTGGCGGCCGCATACGCGGCAGCGGCCTCACGCACCCAGCGGCCCTCCTCGTGCGCCTCCCGCCGGCGCTGCAGCCGCTGCGCGTTGCAGGCGCCGCGGCCCGCGATGACCTCCTGCAGCTCGCTCCAGTCGATCGGGCCGAGGTCGTACGCCTGACGCTCCTCGTTCCAGCGCAGGTCCGGGTCGGGCAGGGTGACGCCGAGCGCCTCCGCCTGCGGAACCAGCATGCCGACGAAGCGCTGGCGCAGCTCGTCGTTCGAGAACCGCTTGATGTGCCAGGCCATGGAGCGGGCTGAGTTCGGGGAGTCCGCATCCGGCGGTCCGAACATCATCAGCGACGGCCAGTACCAGCGGTCCACCGCATCCTGAGCCATCCGCTGCTGCTCGGGGGTGCCGCGCATGAGCGAGAGCAGGATCTCGAACCCCTGCCGCTGATGGAACGACTCCTCCTTGCAGATGCGGACCATCGCCCTGCCGTACGGCGCGTACGAGCAGCGGCAGAGCGGCACCTGGTTGCAGATGGCGGCGCCGTCGACGAGCCAGCCGATGGCACCGATGTCGGCCCAGCTGAGGGTGGGGTAGTTGAAGATCGAGGAGTACTTTGCGCGGCCCGAGAGCAGCTGCTCGGTCAGCTCGTCGCGGGTGATGCCGAGGGTCTCGGTCGCCGAGTAGAGGTAGAGCCCGTGGCCCGCCTCGTCCTGCACCTTCGCCATCAGGATGGCCTTGCGCTTGAGGCTCGGGGCCCGCGTGATCCAGTTGGCCTCGGGCTGCATCCCGATGATCTCGGAGTGCGCGTGCTGCGACATCTGCCGGATCAGGGTGCGGCGGTAGTCGTCGGGCATCCAGTCGCGCGGCTCGACGCGGGAGTCGGCGGCGATGAGCTCGTCGAAGCGCGCTCGGCCGGCGGCTGTGTCGGCGTCGGTATCGGCGTCGAGTTCCGTTGCGGTGGTCATCGTCGACCCTCCAGTCACTGATCACTAACTTACTGATCGTTCGTTCAGTATATCCGTACGAGGAGGCCGCATGCCAGACTGGGCGGGTGACCGAGACCGTCGATGTGGCGAGTACCGAGGCGCTCCGCAGGGGGAGGCCCGGATACGACCAGCGCGGCATCCTCGAAGTCGCGGTGGCCGCGTTCAATGAGCACGGCTACGACGCCACCTCCATCGGGATGCTCGCCGACCGCCTCGGGCTCTCCAAGTCGGCGATCTACCACCACGTCGCCTCCAAGGAGGAGCTGCTGCGGCTCGCCCTCGACGAGGCCCTCGACGGCCTGGAGGGCGTGCTGCGTGCGCCGGACGCGACCACCGGCGCTGCGGCCGAACGGCTGGCGTTCGTGCTGCGCGGCGCCGTCCGTGTGCTCGCCGACCGACTGCCGTACGTGACGCTGCTGCTGCGGGTGCGCGGTAACACCGAGGTGGAGCGCGCCGCGCTCGCCCGCCGGCGCGACTTCGACCACGCCGTCGCCGCACTCGTCGCCGAGGCCCGCGCCGAGGGCGCGCTGCGCACCGACGCCGACCCGGCCGTGGTCGCGCGCCTCCTCTTCGGCATGATCAACTCGCTCACCGAGTGGTACACCCCCGCCGGCTCGCTGACCGCAGACGACCTCGCCGACACCATCCTCGCCCTGGCCCTCCGCTGACCGCGCTTCCCCGGAGCCCAAGCCAACAGCTCCTGAGTTTTTCGGGCGAATCGCCGTTGCGAACGCGAAAAAGTCAGGAGCTGTTTGCTTGGGAGGCGGGAGTTACTTGGAGACGAGGGTGAGGACGTCGTAGGTGGCGACGAGCTCGTCGCGCTGGTTCAGGATGCGCGCATCCCACCGCACCTCGCCGTACGGGTCGGTCTCGCGCGGCGTGATCTGCTTCGCAGTGAGGGCGACGCGGATGCTGTCGCCGGCGACCACGGGCGTCAAGAAGCGCAGATCCTCCAGCCCGTAGTTGGCGAGCACCGGCCCGGGCGCAGGGTCGACGAACAGCCCGGCGGCCCACGACACGAGCAGGTAGCCGTGGGCGACCCGTCCGGGGAAGAACGGATTCGCGGCTGCGGCCTCCTCATCCATGTGCGCATAGAAGGTGTCGCCGGTGAAGGTCGCGAACGTCTCGATGTCGTCGAGGGTCACGCGGCGCGAGCCGGACTGCACCTGGTCGCCGATCTTCAGGGTGGCGAGGGACTTGCGGAAGGGATGCGGCGGCGCAGCATCGGCCGCGGCGCCGGGATGCCACACACCCGTTATCGCAGTCAGCTGGTCGGGCGAGCCCTGCAAGGCCGTCCGCTGCATGTGGTGCAGCACTGCGCGGATCCCGCCCAGTTCTTCGCCGCCGCCCGCTCGCCCCGGTCCGCCGTGGACGAGGTGCGGCATCGGCGAACCGTGGCCGGTGGAGGTGCGCGCGTCATCCCGGTCGAGCACCAGGATGCGGCCGTTGTACGCCGCCGACCCCAGCACGAAGGTGCGTGCGAACGCGGGGTCGTGCGTCGCGACACTCGTCACAAGGGATCCGCCGCCGCGGGCGACCAGCGCCACGGCCTCGTCCGGGCTGCCGTACGGCAGCACGCTGGCGACCGGCCCGAACGCCTCGACGGTGTGCGCCTCGGGCGTCCACGCGTCGGCGAAGCGGAGCAGCATCGGTCCGACGAACGCACCCTCGGGTGCTGCGCCGACCGTGCCGTCCGCGTGGGTCACGGTCGGCTGGTCGAGGCCGCCGATCACGAGCTCGCCACCCGCGGCGACGAGCCGCGAGACCTGACGCAGCACCTCCTCGCGCTGGGTGCGCGAGGCGAGCGGCCCCATCGTCACCCCCTCGGCGCGAGGGTCGCCGAGGACGACACGGGAGGCGATGCGCTCGCGCACGGCGCCGATCACGTCCTCCACGAGCGGCTCCGGCACGATCGCTCGGCGGATGGCGGTGCACTTCTGCCCGGACTTGGCGGTCACCTCGACGACCAGCCCCTTCACGAACGCGTCGAACTCGGGCGTGCCGGTGACTGCATCCGGCCCCAGGACCGAAGCGTTGATGGAGTCGGTCTCGCTGGAGAACCGCACTCCGCCGGTCTGCACCGAGTCGTGGGCCTTCAGCCGCTCGGCGGTGCTCGCCGACCCGGTGAAGGCCACGAGGTCGCCCAGCCGCAGGTTCTCGAACAGGTCGGGAACCGACCCGCTCACCAACTGCAGGGCGCCAGCGGGCAGCAGTCCCGACTCCACCATGATCCTGACCGCCGCCTCGGCCACGAATGCCGTCGGCGTCGCGGGCTTCACGAGCGTCGGCATGCCCGCCAGGAACGACGGGGCCAGCTTCTCGAGCATCCCCCAGACCGGGAAGTTGAACGCGTTGATCTGCACCGCGACACCGGGCAGACGGGTGTAGACGTGACGGCCGAGGAAGCTGCCGTCCTTCGACAGCTGCTCCGCCGGACCGTCGAGCACGACCTGCGCGTTGGGAAGCTCGCGGCGGCCCTTCGACCCGTACGTGAACATGGCGCCGATCCCGCCGTCGACGTCGATCCAGGCGTCAGCCCGGGTCGCTCCCGACTGGGCCGAGAGCTCGTACAGCTCGTCCTTGTGCTCGGTCAGGGCCTGCGCGAGTCCCTTCAGCAGCAGGGCGCGCTGGTGGAAGGTCAGCTCGCCGAGCGAGCGCTGACCGACCGTGCGGGCGTGGTCGAGGGCGCCGGCGAGGTCGAGCCCTGCGGTGCTGACGCGGGTGAGCAGTGCGCCGGTGGAGGCATCCAGCACCTCGGCGGCGGCGTCTTCCGCGCCGTCTTCGGTATCGGGCGTCCACCATTCGTCGCGAACGTAGCTGGGCAGGATCATCGGTGACCTCCGGAAAAGGGGACGTGGTGGGATGCGTATGCTGGCCGCATGGCCGACGCTGACTGGACGATCGAACTGGGCGAGCTGGATGTGAAGATGGGCGTGCGCATCCTGGAGCAGTCCGCAGAACGCGTGGTGGCGACCATGCCGGTGGAGGGCAACCGCCAGTCGTTCGGGCTGCTGCACGGCGGCGCCTCGGTCGCCTTCGCGGAGGCGCTGGGGTCGTGGGCGGCCGTCATCCATGCCGGTCCAGGTAAGAGCGCGGTCGGCGTCGACATCAACGCGACGCACCACCGGGCCGCCCGCGCGGGGGTCGTGACCGGTGTGGCAACGGCGATCCGCCTCGGCCGCACGATCACCTCGCACGAGGTGGTGGTGTCGGATGAGGACGGCAACCGGCTCTGCACGGCGCGCATCACCAACCTCATCGTGGACGCTCCCCAGCGGTAGGCAGCGGCGACCCGTCGGCATTCCACGCGAAGAACCCCTGGCCGGTCTTCCGGCCGAGCATCCCTTCTGCGACCATGCGTCGCAGCAGTTCCGGCGGCTCGAACCGCGGCCCCAGCTCGCGCGTGAGGTACTCGGCGATGTCGAGCCGCACATCCAGCCCGACGATGTCGGTCAACCGGAGCGGGCCGACCGGATGCTTGTAGCCGAGCTCCATCGCCGTGTCGATGTCGTCGGGTGTCGCGACGCCCTCCTCCACCATACGGATGGCCTCGAGACCCAGCAGCACGCCGAGCCGCGAGGAGGCGAAGCCGGGGGAGTCGCGCACGGTCACGGCGGTCTTGCCGAGGGCGCGCACCCAGCGTTCGGCGGCTTCCGCAGCCGTCGCCGCGGTGGCCGTGCCGAGCACCACTTCGACCAGAGTGGATGCGGGAACCGGGTTGAAGAAGTGCAGCCCGAGGAAGGCGCCCGGCCGCTGGAGGGCCGCCGCCAGGGCGTCGATCGACAGCGACGACGTGTTGGTGACGAGCACCGCATCCACAGGCAGCAGATCCTCTGCACGCCGTAGCGCCTCGCGTTTGAGCCCGAGCACCTCGGGCACCGCCTCGATCGCGAGGCCTGCGCTGCTCAGCGACTCCCAGGTCACCGTGACGATGAGTCGTGCCGGGTCGGGCGCCGCCGCACCGCGCAGGACGCTGCCCTCGACCGCGGCGAGGATGCGGTCGCGCGCCTCGGAGGCCGCCGAGGCGTCACGCTCGATGACGGCGACGTCGGCTCCCGCCATGAGGAAGGCGTGCGCGATCCCGGCGCCCATCCGTCCGCCGCCGATGACGGCGACCCGCTCGGGGAAGTGGTTACTCGCCTCGCTGCTCATCATTTCCTCCGTTCCAGGAACTCGGTCATCCGCCGCCGCTTCTCCGGCGACTCGAACAGCTCGGCCTGCGCTTCCCGCTCGGCGTCGGGATGCTCGGCGAGCGGCGCCCGCAGCACGCGCTTCGTCAGCCGCGTCGCGAGCGGGTCGTTCGCGGCGATCCGGTCGGCGAGGGTGTGGGCGGCGGCCAGCAGGTCGTCCGGCTCGTGGAGCGACGACACCAGGCCGGCTGCGAGCGCCTCCGCCCCGTCCAGGATGCGCCCGGTCAGCACCAGCTCGGTCGCGAGCGGCAGGCCGACCAGCTGGGGCAGCCGCCAAAGTGCGCCCGCGGCGGCGATGATCCCGAGGCCGGTCTCCGGATTGCCGATCCGCAAGCGCGGGGTGCCGATCCGCAGGTCGGCGGCGTAGGCGAGTTCGGCGCCGCCGCCGAGCGCGTACCCGTCGAGGGCCGCGATGACGGGCATCGGGAGGGCGGCGATGCGGTCGAAGATCGTGTCGTTGATGCCGCGCCGGGCGTCCGCGGCGGTGCGTTCTCGCAGTTCGGCGATGTCGGCCCCCGAGGCGAACACCCCGCCGGCGCCGGTGAGAAGCAGGATGCGCGGCTCGCTCTCGAGCGCCGCGCACACCGCGTGCAGCTCGTTCACCATCGCCTGGTCGATCGCGTTGCGGCGGTCGGGGCGGTCGAGCGTCACGACCACACGGTCGGCGCGCTCCTCGACCCGGAGGCTACGGTCGTCGCTCATACCGCCTCCACGATCAGCGAGGTGCCCTGGCCGACGCCGACGCACATGGTGGCGAGCCCGCGGTGGGCGCCCTCCCGCCCCATCCGGCCGAGCAGTGTGACGAGGATGCGCGACCCGCTCGACCCGAGCGCGTGGCCGAGTGCGATGGCGCCGCCGTCTGCGTTCACCCGGGTCTCGTCGAGGCCGAGGCGGCGGATGCAGGCGATGGCCTGGCTGGCGAACGCCTCGTTGAGTTCGACGGCGTCGAGGTCGGCGATGTCGAGTCCGGCGCGGGCGAGCGCCTTGCGCGTCGCGGGCACCGGTCCGAGTCCCATGACCTCGGGCGCGACCCCGGCGCTGGCCCCGGCGACGATGCGTGCCCGCGGGAGTAGGCCGTAGCGCTCGACAGCGGCTCCGCTCGCGATGACGATCGCAGAGGCGCCGTCGTTGAGCGGGGAGGCGTTGCCCGCGGTGACCACGCTGCCGCCGGCGACGACGGGCTTCAGCCGCCCGAGCGCCTCGGCGCTGGTGTCGCGCCGGATGCCCTCGTCGGCATCCACCATGCCACCGGGCGTCTCGACGGCCACGAGTTCGGCGTCGAATCGTCCGCCGTCCGCTGCGGCGGCCGCCCGCCGGTGGCTCTCGAGGGCGAAGGCGTCGGCCTCCTCGCGGCTGATCCCGTCGATCCGGGCCACCTCCTCCGCGGTCTCCGGCATCGTGTAGGTCGCCTTGTCGCGGGCGAGCAGGCGGGGATTGGTGAACCGCCAGCCGATGGAGGTGTCGAACTGCGGGCCGGGACGCGACCACGGCTTCTCCGGCTTCGCCTGCACCCACGGCGCTCGGGTCATCGACTCGACGCCGCCCGCGACGATCAGGTCGGCATCCCCGGCCCGGATCGCCTGCGCGCCCTGGATCACAGCGGTGAGTCCGGAGGCGCAGAGCCGGTTGACGGTCATCGCCGGGATCTCGTCGGGGAGTCCTGCAATCAGGACCGCCATCCGTGCCACATTCCGGTTGTCCTCACCGGCCTGGTTGGCAGCGCCGAGGATCACCTCGTCGATCAGCTCCGGCGGAGCGGAGGAGCGGCGGACCGCTTCGGCGACGACCAGCGCGGCGAGGTCGTCGGCCCGAACGCCGGCCAGGGCGCCGCCGTAGCGGCCGACCGGCGTGCGCACGCCGCCGACGAGGTAGGCCTCCGCCATCGCTGCCCTCTTCCTCGAACGCACGAATTACCGAACGAACGTTCAGCAATTGCATCGTCGCAGAATCGCCGCAGCCGGGCAAGTGCTCGGCGCGGCCGCTAGCTGCCGGCCGCCACTGCGTGGCGCCGACCCCCTCCCTGCCACGGTCGGAGATCCTCGGGTCACGGGCGGAGATCCATTGCCAAAGCGCGCGAATCTCCGTCCCCACCGCGGTACGTCGGAGATTTGCACGATTCACACCGACGATGGCTCAGGCGGGAAAGGCCGCCCGGTGACCGACTCCGGGTCTTCAGCGCTGGTCGTGGTCCTCGAACACGAGCGAGGTCTTCGTGTCGCGCACCGACGGGATGCTCGTCAACTCCTCCAGCACCACCCGCCGCAGGTCCTCGTTGTCGCGCGCCCGCACCAGCAGGATCACGTCGAAGTCGCCGCCGGTGAGGGCGAAGTGCTCCACTTCGGGGATGCTCCGCAGCCGGTCGCGCAGGTCGTGCCACGCCGACTGCTCCACGCGCATGGTCACGTACGCGGACGACGTCCGCCCCGCCAGCCGCGGGTCGACCTTCGCGGTGAACCCCGTGATGACGCCGTCCGACACCATCCGGGCGACCCGCGCGTAGGCGTTGGCGCGCGACACGTGCGCCGCCTCCGCGACCGCGGTGATGGAGGCGCGGCCGTCGGTGCGCAGAGCGTCCAGGATGCGTACGTCGATGTCGTCCATGGTGGTGGACAGTCTGGCACCGAAACCGCGCCACCGCATCCATTCGTCTCAACTCCGTACGACCCGTAGCGCCGGAGGTCCAGCAAAGTCATCCTGAAGGGGAGCGACGTCTTTCAAAGGAGAACGGATGCACGCCGACGCACCGCTGCGCGCGGACGACCTGCTGCCGGGCGACACCCCGCTGCGGCTCATCGACCAGGACGGGGCGGACGATCCCGCCGGTTCTGCGGCGATCGCCCCCGCCCGCATCCCCTCGCCGGAGCTCCTGCGCGAGGGCTACCGCCGGCTCGTTCTCGCCCGCCGGCTCAACGACCAGGCCGATGCGCTGGTGCGGCAGGGACGCCTCGCGGTGTACCCGTCGTCGCACGGCCAGGAGGCGTGCGAGGTCGCCGCCGCGATGGTGCTCGCCGACGAGGACTGGATGTTCCCCACCTACCGCGACACGGTCGCCGTGATCGAGCGCGGCGTCGACCCGTTCGAGGCGTTCGTGCTGCTGCGCGGCGACTGGCACAGCGGCTACGACCCGACGGAGCACCACGTCGCTCCGCAGTCCACACCGCTCGCCACCCAGCTGCTGCACGCGGTCGGCTTCGCCCATGCGGCGCGGATGCGCGGCGAGGACACCGTGGTGCTCGCGATGTGCGGCGACGGCGCCACCAGTGAGGGCGACTTCCACGAGGCGATGAACTTCGCCGCCGTCTTCCACCTGCCGGTCGTCTTCCTGGTGCAGAACAACGGCTTCGCGATCTCGGTGCCGCTGAGCCGGCAGACAGCCGCGCCGAGCTTGGCGCACAAGGGCGTCGGGTACGGGATGCGTGGCCGCCTCGTCGACGGCAACGACCTGGCCGCCCTGCTCGCGGTGCTGGGGGAGGCGGTCGAGGAGGCTCGTGAGGGTGGCGGCCCGACCCTCGTGGAGGCGGTCACCTACCGCGTCAAGTCGCACACCAACGCCGACGACGCCACCCGCTACCGCACGAAGGACGAGGTGGAGCCGTGGCTCGCGCGCGACCCGCTGCTCAGGATGCGTTCCTGGCTGACAGCGAAGGGCGCGCTCGACGAGGGCGACGACGCGGAGGCGCACGCGCACGCCGAGCGGGTCGCGGCCGACCTGCGGGCGGCGATCATGACGGATGCGGAGCCGCACCCCGAGGATCTGTTCGCCCACGTCTACGCGACGCCGACCCCGCAGCTGCGGGAGCAGGCGGAGCAACTGTCCGCCGAACTCGCGGCGGCGAACAGCAGCAGCACCGAGGGGGTCTCCCGATGACGCTCATGCACGATGCTCCGGCCGAGCGGCCGGGCGACGCGACCACCGCGCCGACAGCCACGCCCGCTCCTGCCACCCTGACGATGGCGCAGGCGCTCAACCGCGCCCTCGCCGACGCGCTCGCCGCCGACCCGTCCGTGCTGGTCTTCGGCGAGGACGTCGGCACTCTCGGCGGCGTCTTCCGCATCACCGACGGTCTGACCGCCCGGTTCGGCGAGGACCGCTGCTTCGACACTCCCCTCGCCGAAGCCGGGATCGTCGGCACCGCCGTCGGCATGGCCATGAACGGGATGCGCCCGGTCGTCGAGATGCAGTTCGACGCGTTCGCGTATCCCGCCTTCGAGCAGATCGTCGATCACGTCGCCAAGATGGGCAACCGCACGCGGGGCCGGATGCGCCTGCCGATGGTGATCCGCATCCCGTATGCAGGAGGGATCGGCGGGGTCGAGCACCACTCCGACTCGTCTGAGGCGTACTACGTGCACACGCCTGGACTGACCGTTGTGTCGCCGACCACGCCGCAGGACGCATACGGGCTGCTGCGTGCGGCGATCGCGCATCCCGACCCGGTCATCTTCCTCGAGCCGAAGAAGCTGTACTGGTCGACCGGCGAGGTGGATACGCACGCGCCGCTTCCCGAGATCGGGAGGGCGCGCGTGGCGCGGGAGGGCACGGATGCGACGCTGATCGCGTACGGTCCGTCGGTCCCGATCGCGCTCGCCGCCGCCGAGGCGGCCGCCGAAGACGGACGCAGCCTCGGCGTGATCGACCTGCGGTCGCTCGTGCCGTTCGACGACGAGACCGTGTGCGCTGCTGTCCGCGCGACCGGCCGTGCCGTGGTCATCGCCGAGGCCCCGGGCTTCGCGAGCATGGCGGCCGAGATCGCGGCGCGCGTCTCCGAGCGCTGCTTCCACCACCTCCTCGCCCCGGTCCGCCGGGTGACCGGCTTCGACACCCCGTTCGCGCCGCCGAAGCTGGAGCGGTATTACCTGCCCGACGTGGATCGTGTGCTGGATGCGGTGGATGCGCTGCAGTGGGAGGACGCGTGACCGCCCGCATCTTCACCCTCCCGGACCTCGGGGAGGGCCTCACCGACGCCGAACTGGTGCACTGGCTGGTGTCCGTCGGCGACACGGTGACCACCGACCAGCCGATCGCCGAGGTGGAGACCGCGAAGTCCGTGGTCGAGGTGCCGTCGCCGTATGCGGGCCGGGTGGCGGCGCTGCACGGCGACGAAGGGGAGACGATTCTGGTCGGGGCTCCGCTGATCGAGGTGGAGGAGGCGTCGAGCGGTTCCGGCCAGGTGCTGGTCGGCTACGGGACCACGACCCACGCCGGGCGTCGTGCTCGCGCATCCCGCGGCTCGGCACCCGCTGCGACGCGTACGCCGGCCGTTGCGACGGCTACCGCACCGTCCGCGGCGACGGCGCCCCGCGCATCCTCCCGCATCGTCCCGGTGGTCTCGCCGGTGGTCCGTTCGCTCGCGCGCAGCCACGGCATCGACCTCTCGACGCTGCGTCCCAGCCGCCCGGACGGCGTGGTGACCCGACGCGACGTGGAGGAAGCGTTCGCCGGTTCGCCGACGCCGTCGCCCTCGCCATCTCCCTCCCCGCAGCCCCGCGACACCGACCCGCGCACCGGGCTCGCCGTCGCTGCCACGACCCCCTTCTCGCGCCTCCGCCGCACGGTCGCCGAGACCATGACGCGCAGCCGGTCCGAGATCCCCGAGGCGACCGTGTGGGTGGATGTGGACGCCACCGACCTCTGGAACGGCCGCCGCCGCCTCGGCGCGACCGGACGCGCTCCGTCGTTCCTGTCGTTCGTCGCCCGGTTCGCCCTGGCGGCGCTGGCGCGGCATCCCGAACTCGCCGGTCGCGTCGGCGCCGACGGCCAGGGGCTCATCACGTTCGAGGGCGTGAACCTCGGCTTCGCGGCGAACACCGACCGCGGCCTGCTCGTCCCGGTCGTACGGCACGCCGAGGGGATGTCGGTCCGCGAGCTCGACGCGGAGCTCGACCGGCTGGCGCGCGCCGCGCGGGAGGGCACGCTCCCACCCGCGGAGCTTGCCGGCTCCACCTTCACGATCAACAACTACGGCAGCCTCGGCGTGGACGGCAGCGCGGCCATCATCAACCACCCGGAAGTCGCCATCCTCGGCCTCGGCCGCGCCATCGAACGGCCCTGGGTCGTGGACGGCGCGATCGTGCCCCGGCGCATCCTGCAGCTCTCGCTGGTGTTCGACCACCGGGTCACCGACGGGGGAGTCGCGGCGGGGTTCCTGCGTGAGGTCGCCGACGCCATCGAGTCGCCGCTCGGCGCCCTCGCCGACCTCCCTGGCGCTGTCGGGGGCCGAGCGTAGGGTGGCGGCATGAGCGACAAGAAGAACGACGACGACTACGACCTCAGCGTGGAGAAAGAGGTCGCGCCCGAGGAGAACATCGACTGGCTGCCCAAGCCGGAGCCGACCGACGGCGACGCGCCCGCGCCCTGATCGATCGGGCCCGGGCCTAGGCTTGACGGAGTGACTCCCCGATCCCTCCCGCTCTGGCTGGCCCTCGTCTTCGCGCTGCTGTGCGGCGCGCTCGTCGCGATCCAATCGCGGATCAACGGTGAACTGGGCGCCCGTCTCGGTGACGGCTTCACCGCCGCCGCGATCTCGTTCGGCTCGGGGCTCATCATCCTGACGGTCGGGCTCGCCGTGGCCCCGGCCGGCCGCCGCGGACTCGCGCGGGTACGCGAGGCGCTCCGCGGGCGGGGCCTTCGCTGGTGGTACGTCTGCGGCGGCGCTGCGGGCTCGTTCCTCGTGCTCTCGCAGGGGCTCACAGCGGCCGCGCTCGGCGTCGCCCTGTTCACGGTGGCCGTCGTCGCCGGTCAGACGATCAGCGGCCTCGTCCTCGACCGGGTGGGCCTCGGCCCGGGCGGCCGCCGCCCGCTGACCGCCGCTCGCCTCGTCGGCGCGCTGCTGGCCCTCGTCGCCGTCACGTGGGCGGTCTCGGCCCAGTTCGGCGGCAGTGCTCCGGTGTGGATGATGCTCTTGCCGTTCATCGCGGGCCTCGGCACGGGCTGGCAGCAGGCCGTCAACGGCCAGGTGAGGCTCGTGGCGAACAGCGCCCTCACGGCGACGTTCATCAACTTCGCCGTCGGGACGACCGTGCTGGTCGTGCTCATGCTCGGCCGCTGGGCGGTCGCGGGCCTTCCCGCGCAACTGCCCACCGAACCGTGGCTCTACGTCGGTGGCGCGCTGGGGTGCGTCTTCATCGGCGTCACGGCCCTGCTGGTGCGCATCACCGGCGTACTGCTCCTCGGCCTAGCGACAGTCGCCGGCCAGCTGGCGTCCGCCCTGATGCTCGACCTGCTCCTGCCGACGGCGGGTCACCCGCTCGCGTTCTCCACCATCGGCGGGACCCTCCTCGCCATCGTCGCGGTCGGCATCGCCAGCGTGCGGTGGGGCCACCGCGTCCGTCCGTCCTGAATACAGGACGGCGTCCCGGTCACTCCAGCGTCGTCAGGAACCGCTCGGGATCGAGCGCCTTCCGGTGTCCCTCTTTACTGTCGGCGGGGATGCCGCCCACATAAAGCCACCCGAGCAGCCGCTCGTTCTTAGCCAGGCCGTGCATCCGGTGCACCGCCTTCGAGCGCGTGTGATGACCCGTGCGCCACATCACACCCCAGCCGGCGTCGTGCAGCAGCAGGCTCAGGATGTGCGCAACGCCGGACGCGACGGCGTCCTGCTCCCAGCCGGGAACCTTCTCGCTCTTTGACCGCACCGAGACGATCGCCAGCAGAAGAGAGGAGCGCAGCGGCTTCGCCGCCAGCTTCTCGGCGTCCGATCCGCTCGCCTTCGCATCCGTCACGAACGCCTGCCCGAGCCGCATCCGCGCGTCGCCGCGCAGCTCGATGATGCGCCACGGATGCAGCGCGCTGTGGTCGGCGACCCGTCCGGCAGCTGCCACCAGCGGCAGGAGCTCCTCGTGGCTGGGCGCATCCGGGGTCACCCGGGAGAACGACCTCCGCGCGGCGACGCGATCGACGAGGTCGGCCGCCGGCCCGCCGTCGACCATCAGGCCTCCGGCGTGAAGTTGAGGGAGATCGAGTTCATGCAGTAACGGTCGCCGGTGGGCGTGCCGAAGCCGTCCGGGAAGACGTGACCCAGGTGGGAGCCGCAGGAGGCGCAGCGGACCTCGGTGCGCACCATGCCGAGGCTGGTGTCCTCGATGAGCTGGACCGCCTCCGGCCGCACGGACTCGTAGAAGCTCGGCCAGCCGCATCCCGAGTCGAACTTGGTGCCGGACTTGAACAGTTCCGCACCGCACGCCGCACAGGTGTAGAGGCCGGCGCGACCCTCGTCGAGCAGCTCGCCGGTCCACGGACGCTCGGTCGCGGCCTCGCGGAGAACCGCGTACTGCTCGGGGCTGAGCTCCTCGCGCCACTCGTTCTCGCTCTTCGCGACGGTGTAGCCGTCCTGGGCCGTGTCGTTCTGTGACATACCTCTCCCTTTCGTCGTCTCCAGACTAAACGGGCGTCGTCCCGCGTCTGTTCCCTGTTTCGTCCTGCGACGTGCCGCTGCGAAACGGCCAACACACAGCACCTGCGCCCTAGGATGATCCGCGAGCGCGGGGCTCGACCGGCATGCCGGCCGCTTGGCGTTCGCCACGAGGGAAGGCGGTGCGCGTGACCCGGTCAGCCGACGAACGGCCCACCGCCGAGCAGGACCACTCGGGGGCGGACGCGCTGAGCGATCGGGATGCCTCGATCCTCGCGTTCGAACGCCAGTGGTGGCGGCACGCCGGAGCGAAGGAGCAGGCCATCCGCGAGGAGTTCGGTCTCTCCGCGGCTCGGTACTATCAATTGCTCGGCGCGCTCATCGACCGTCCCGCCGCACTCCGCCACGACCCCATGCTCGTCAAGAGGCTGTTGCGGCTGCGCGAAGCGCGGCTGGCCGCACGACACGCACGGACCCTCCCGTCCGGCGACTGACCCCCAAGGACCACACCCCCTGATGGCAGAGAAGTTCCCCCGCGACCGGTTCGACGAGATCCCGGACGACCTGAAGCGCGTCGGCGCACACCGGGCCCCCCGTCCCCGCGGCAGGGCCTGGATCGCGGTCGGCTGGGCGGCGCTCGCGACCGTGGTCCTCGTGGGCGCCGGTATCTTCGGCCTGTCCGTGATCAACGGCAACCTCTCGTTCCACGGGCCGTCCTCCTCGGCGAGCCGTACGCCGACACCGACCCCCACACCGACGCCGACGATCGTCCCGACCGTGAACCCCGCGCTCAACGTGAACGTGCTGAACGGCACGGCGACGGAGGGCCTGGCGCAGACCGTCGGCGACAAGTTGACCGCCGCCGGCTGGAAGGTCGCGGCGCTCGCGAACGCCGACCGCACCGACCTCGCGACGACCATCGTCTACTACGGCGACCCGGCCAACCAGGCGGCGGCGCTGGGGGTCGTGCAGTCGCTTCCCGGGGCCACCATTCAGCAGAGCACCGCGTTCGACGACACCGGTGCCGATATCACGGTCGTCGTCGGTGCGAACTACCAGGGCTGACCGGGAGCTCCGCGGCGCACATCCGGCTTTGTTTCAGCCGTGTTTAAGTTTCGCTTCATTTCGTAATCGATTCAGAAAAACACTGGTATCCGGGGCCATTGCAAGCATTAGGATCGGGAGTCAACGTGCGGCGATGGATCGCGCGAGCGACACAGCAATGGGAGTAATGCATGGCGAACGGGACCGTGAAGTGGTTCAACGCTGAGAAGGGCTACGGCTTCATCACCGTCGAGGGTGGGGGACAGGACGTTTTCGTTCATTACTCCGCGATTGACATGGCGGGATACAAGGTTCTCGAAGAGGGCCAGCAGGTCGTGTTCGAGGTCGGCTCCGGGCAAAAGGGCCCGCAGGCCGAGTCGGTACGGCTGGCCTGAGCAACAGCGATACATCGAGTGCGCGAGCGCCGTCCCCGTCGGGGGCGGCGCTTCGCCGTTCCCCACCGCGCGCCTTGCACTCCACCACGTCGAGTGCCAGAATCGCTTTAGCACTCCATCTGATCGAGTGCTAATAAACGGAATCTTTCGCAGACGTCCGGGAGGGACGAGAAACACATGGCAAAGATCATTGCTTTCAACGAGGACGCGCGTCGCGGCCTCGAGCGCGGCCTGAACACCCTGGCCGACACGGTCAAGGTGACGCTGGGCCCGCGCGGTCGTAACGTCGTGCTCGAGAAGAAGTGGGGCGCCCCGACCATCACCAACGACGGCGTCTCCATCGCGAAGGAGATCGAGCTCGACGACCCGTACGAGAAGATCGGCGCGGAGCTCGTCAAGGAGGTCGCCAAGAAGACCGACGACGTCGCAGGTGACGGCACCACCACCGCGACCGTCCTCGCTCAGGCCCTCGTCAAGGAAGGCCTTCGCAACGTCGCCGCCGGCGCCGACCCGATCACGCTGAAGCGCGGCATCGAGAAGGCCGTCGCGGCAGTCACCGCCGAGCTCGTCGCCTCCGCCAAGGAGGTCGAGACCAAGGAAGAGATCGCGGCAACCGCATCCATCTCCGCCGGCGACACCACCATCGGCGAGATCATCGCCGAGGCGATCGACAAGGTCGGCAAGGAGGGCGTCGTCACCGTCGAGGAGTCGAACACCTTCGGCACCGAGCTCGAGCTGACCGAGGGCATGCGCTTCGACAAGGGCTTCCTGTCGCAGTACTTCGTCACCGACCAGGACCGCCAGGAGGCGGTGTTCGAGGACCCGTACATCCTCATCGCCAACCAGAAGATCAGCAACATCAAGGACCTCCTGCCGATCGTCGACAAGGTGATCCAGGCCGGCAAGCCGCTCCTGATCATCGCTGAGGACGTCGACGGCGAGGCCCTGGCGACCCTGATCGTCAACAAGATCCGCGGCATCTTCAAGTCCGTCGCCGTCAAGGCTCCGGGCTTCGGCGACCGCCGCAAGGCCATGCTGCAGGACATCGCGATCCTCACCGGCGGCCAGGTCATCTCCGAGGAGGTCGGTCTCAAGCTCGAGAACGTCACCCTCGACCTGCTCGGCCAGGCCCGCAAGGTCGTCATCACCAAGGACGAGACCACGATCGTCGAGGGCACCGGTGACTCCGAGGCCATCGCCGGCCGCGTGCAGCAGATCCGCAACGAGATCGAGTCGACCGACTCGGACTACGACCGCGAGAAGCTGCAGGAGCGCCTCGCCAAGCTCGCCGGTGGCGTCGCCGTCATCAAGGCGGGCGCGGCAACCGAGGTCGAGCTCAAGGAGCGCAAGCACCGCATCGAGGACGCCGTCCGCAACGCGAAGGCCGCCGTCGAGGAGGGCATCGTCGCCGGTGGTGGCGTGGCCCTCATCCAGGCCGGCAAGACCGCGTTCGAGAAGCTGGAGCTGACCGGTGACGAGGCCACTGGCGCCAACATCGTCAAGGTCGCCATCGAGGCTCCGCTGAAGCAGATCGCGATCAACGCGGGCCTCGAGGCCGGCGTCGTCGTCGAGAAGGTCCGCAACCTGCCTGTCGGCCACGGCCTCAACGCCGCGACCGGTGAGTACGTCGACATGCTGGCCGCCGGCATCAACGACCCGGTGAAGGTCACCCGCTCCGCGCTGCAGAACGCCGCGTCGATCGCCGGACTGTTCCTCACCACCGAGGCCGTCGTCGCCGACAAGCCCGAGAAGAACCCGGCGCCCGTGGGCGACCCGGGTGCGGGCATGGACTTCTAAGTCCGAACCACGTCAAGAGGGCGTCTCCCGTTCGGGAGGCGCCCTCTTCGCGTCTGCGGTGGCGGCGGCCAGCGCCTCCTCCTCGTGCTCCGCCTCCGCCTCTCGAAGCATCTAGTGGTCCCAACACGCCGTCTCGCCCCTGTCCATACGGCGTGTTGCGACCACTCGATCGCACTCGGTGGTGTGGTAACGTTCCCACACCACGAAGCGCGACGGAGAGCGAGGGTCCAATGAGGGTGTACCTGGTCGGAGCGGGAGTCATCGCCCGCACGCACGTGGAGGCTGCCGCGAAGCTCGACGGACCGATCGAGTTCCGCGTCGCCGACGTGAGCCCCGCCATGCTGGCCGCCTTCGGCGAGGCGTACCCCGACATCCCGCGCTACCCTGACGCCGCCTCGATGCTGGCGGAGCCCGCCCGCGAAGACGACATCGTCATCGTCGCCACCCCACCGTTCGCGCACCTGGAGCCGACCCTGCAGGCGTTCGCGTCCGGCCGCCATGTCCTCTGCGAGAAGCCGCTCGCCATGTCCACCGACGAGGCCGAGCGGATGCTCGACGCGGCCGAGGCGGCCGGTCGCCTGCTGGGGTGCTGCAGCGTCCGCTTCCGCGGCCTGCCGCACACCGAGACCGTGAAGCGCGTCCTGAATTCAGGAGTGCTCGGCGAGCTCACCCACCTCAGCTGGGTCAACAAGTGGGCGCGCAGCCGCTCGGGCATCGAGTACCAGCCGGCGAGCCGCTGGTTCCTGGACCGGTCGAAGAGCGGAGGCGGCGTGCTGATGGACTGGGGGCCCTACGACCTCGCGACCCTCACCGACCTCTTCGCGCCAGACCAGATCTCGGTCACCGCCGCGACCACGTCGCGTCCGGTGACCAGCGCCGACCCGTCCGACACCGTCTTCGATGTCGAGACCGCCGCGGCGGCATCCCTCGTGCTGCACCGGGCTGCGGGCGACCTGCTGGTCGATTTCCAGCGCGCCTCGGGCACCCACGGCGAGGAGATCTTCCGCGCCGAGCTCGAGGGCACCCGGGGATCGGTCCGCTGGGCTCCCTTCGACTCCGAGGCCGACGTCATCCTGCGCACCGACGAGGGCGACGGCCCCGTCGAGCGGGTCGCCGACCCGGAGCCGCGAGCGCCCTTCACGATCTTCGACTACCCGCTGAAGCACTTCGTGGACGCGGTCCGCGGACGGCCCAGCCGGGCGCTGCTGGGACGGGAGGCGGTGGATGCGTTCCGCACCGTGCGCGCGCTCTACGAGGTCGCTGCGACCGGCGAACCCGCCAGCATCCCGTTCGGCGACCAGACCACGCGGACCGTCGCGTGATCCGCGGCGTCACCACCGCCCTGTACGGCTGGATGGAGCGCTTCGCCCACGACGGCGTCGAGTGGGACTGGGATGCGCTCTACGGCGCCTGCGCCGAGTCCGGCGTGGACGCGGTGGAGACCGACCCCGAGCCGCACAAGGTCGCGGTCGCCCGGCGGCTCGGACTCGCCGTCTCGTCGTCGTACATCGGGCTGCCGCTGCATCTGCCGTGGGAGGAGCTCGACACCGATCGCACCGTCCTGCCTATCGCCGAGCGTCTGGCTGCGGCGGGAGGCACCGACCTCATCCTGAACGCCGACCAGGCCGACTGGGACCATCCCGTCGCCAAGACCAGCGACGGCGCACGCCGCCAGGGCGAGAACCTTTCCCGGGTCGCGCACCTCGCTGCCCCGCTGGGCCTGCGGGTCTCGCTGCACAATCACGCCCACACGTTCGACGAGGCGCAGCTCGACCTCGACTCGGTGCTGCAGTACGCCGACGCGTCCGTCGGGCTGTGCGTCGACACGGGATGGGCGTGGTTCGCCGGCCACGACCCGCTCGGCTGGCTGCGCGAGCATCCCGAGCGAGTGTTCGCCTTCCACTTCCGCAACATGCGGGGCAGTGTCCCCACCGAGGACCTCGGCGAGGGCGACCTCGACATCCAAGCGATCGTGCGCGCGGCGGTGGACTCCGGCTACGACGGCTGGCTGGGCCTCGAACTGTGGCATCCCGTGGAGATGACCCCCGCGCGCTCCATGGTCGAGGACGTGCGCCGCTCAGCGACCCTCCTGCGCGAGGCCGCTACGGCGTGAGCGGCTTGGGCGCGGCCGGCGAGTCCGCCAGCGGCAGCGAGACGCGGAACGTCGCTCCGCCGCCCTCCGTGTCGACGACGTCGACGGTGCCGTTGTGCGCCGCGACGATGGACGACACGATCGCGAGCCCCAGCCCGCTGCCGCCGGTCTCGCGGGCACGGGACGTGTCCGCACGCCAGAACCGCTGGAAGATCTTCTCGCGGATCTGCGGCGGGATGCCCTCGCCGTGGTCCCGCACCTCGATGATGGCTCGCTGGGTGCGGTGGTCGAGCTGCACGGCGATCTCGATGGGCGTGCCTTCCGGCGTGTACCGCAGAGCGTTCCCGACGAGGTTGGTGACGACCTGGCGGAGCTTGTTCTCCTCCGCGAGCACGATCGCGGGTTCCGTCGGCGCCGGCTGCGCCAGCACGATCTTCTCGCCGGTGGCGATGGGCAGCGGGTCGCTCGTGGCGCGACGGCCGCGCCCGCGGCGCAGGCGCGCCAGGGCGCTCCCCGCGAACGAGATCGGTCCCGTCGTGTTCGCCGCCCGCGCGGCAGAGTCCGGCACCGTCATCGGGACGGTGTCGAGTCCAGGCTCCTCGTCGTCCTCGAACTCGGGCACGACGGGCGTCGGGAGGAGGACGCTGACCACGCGCCCGGGGGAGCCGGCCATCGCATCCATCGCCGCATCCTGCGCGATCTTCACGAGGTCGACACGCCGAACGTCGAGCGGCTTCGTCTCGTCGAGGCGGGCGAGCTCGAGCAGGTCCTCCACGAGGATGCCCATCCGGATCGCCTCCTTCTCGATGCGGTCCATCGCCTGCGTGACGTCCTCCGGGGTCTGCAGTGCGCCCATCCGGTAGAGCTCGGCGTAACCGCGCAGCGACACCAGCGGCGTCCGGAGTTCGTGGGAGGCGTCGCCGACGAAGCGGCGCATCTGGTCGATCGTGCGCGCGCGGTCGCTGAAGGCGCGGTCGATGCGGTTCAGCATCGTGTTGAGGGAGCGGTTGAGGCGCCCGACCTCGGTATTGGGCGTCGCGCCGCCCAGACGTTGGCTGAAGTCGCCGTCGGCGATGGCGGCGGCGGTCTGCTCCACTTCGCGCAGCGGCGAGAACGTGGTGGTGACGAGCATCCGCGTGAGTCCGGCGCCCACGATGATGACGATCACGCCGAAGCCGAGGAAGATCGCGAGGAAGCTCGCCATCACGGTGTCGATCTGGGAGGTCGTGGTCGCGACGAGCGCTGTGGCGAGCTCGCCGGTGCCCTCGAACGTCTGCGTCGTCGTCAGAGCCCGATAAGTGGTGCGGCCGTCGTTGCTGTGCAGCGTGAACCCGCCGGCGGGCATCGCCTTGGCCTCGGACAGGGTCAGGCTCTTCGGGATGTCAGGCCGGTGCGCGTAGGGGATGTTCTTCCAGTTCGTCGTCACCAGCTTGCCGTTGCTGTCGTACAGCGCGGCGAAGTAGTCCGACGGGCTGGCGTCGGTGGCGATCTGGTCCTGGTCTGCGGTCGACTTGAACAGGTAGGTGTTCAGATACGAGGCGCCGGAGGCGGCCGAGAGCTGCGCATCCAGCTGGTCGAGCAGCACCGGCTTGAGCATCGACATCGTGCCGATGCCCGTGACGAGCAGGCCGAGGGTCAGCATGAGCACGGTCACGCCCGTGATCTTCGTGCGCAGGGAGATCGCGTTCCAGCGGTCGAGCAGGCGTGAGTGCATCAGGCCGTCAGTCTATGCAGGGGATGCTGTGCCGGGGATGTGCGCGACGTGTGGGCCCCGTCGCGCACCGCCCGGCCCGGCATCTCAGGCCTTGGCGGCCTTCAGCATGTACCCGAACCCGCGCTTGGTCTGGATGAGCGGCTCACTGGAGTGCGCATCCACCTTGCGGCGGAGGTAGGAGATGTAGGACTCGACGATGCCGGCGTCGCCGTTGAAGTCGTACTCCCACACGTGGTCGAGGATCTGCGCCTTCGACAGCACGCGGTTGGGGTTGAGCATGAGGTAGCGAAGCAGCTTGAACTCGGTCGGGCTCAGCTCGATCGGAGTGTCTCCGACGAACACCTCGTGGGTGTCCTGGTCCATGGTCAGCTCGCCGGCGCGGATGACCGCGTCTTCGTCGGCCTGCATCGTGCGGCGCAGGATGGCCTTGATGCGGGCGACGATCTCGTCGAGGCTGAACGGCTTGGTGACGTAGTCGTCGCCGCCGACCGTGAGGCCGGTGATCTTGTCCTCCGTGTCGTCCTTCGCCGTGAGGAAGAGGATCGGGGCCGTGTAGCCCGCACCGCGGAGGCGCTTGGTAACGCCGAACCCGTTCATGTCGGGCAGCATGACGTCGAGGATGATCAGGTCGGGCTCCTCTTCGAGGACCGCGGAGATCGCCTGAGCCCCGTTGCCGACCGCGCGCACGGCGAACCCGGCGAAGCGGAGGCTGGTGGTGAGGAGATCGCGGATGTTCGGCTCGTCGTCGACGATGAGAATGCGGGGTCCTGCGTTCATGAAGACAGTATCTGCGCGTCGGCTGGGTCTTACCTGTGAGCCGTCGGTGTGTGGTGAGTGCGCAGGTCTGGCGCCGTCCGTGTGAAGAGTGGATGCTGAAGTCATGTCGAATCCCACCGTCGTCATCGCAGGCGCCGGCCTCGCCGGAGCGACCGCCGCGACCGAGTTGCGCGAGCACGGTTTCGAGGGCCGCATCCTGCTGCTCGGCGCCGAGGAGCACCACCCGTACATCCGCCCGCCGCTGTCCAAGGAGTACCTGAAGGGCGAGGGCGGGATCGAGCAGGCCGACGTGCATCCCGCCGCCTGGTACACGGACAATGCGGTCGAATTCGTGCCAGGCGTCGAGGCTGGGTCGTTCGAACCGGGAGCGCACGAGCTGTTCGTCTCGGACGCCGGCCGGATCACCTACGACAGCCTGGTGCTCGCCACCGGAGCGACCGCGCGTCCCCTCGGTGTTCCCGGCAGCGGCCACGGCGCCGTGTTCACGCTGCGCACGCGCGAGGACTCGGCGTGGCTGCGCGCGGCCATCGAGGTCGGCGGCCGGAGGGTGGTCGTCGTCGGCTCCGGCTGGATCGGCCTGGAGGTTGCTGCGGCGGCCCGCGGCTACGGCAACGACGTGACCGTGATCGGGCACTCGGCCGTGCCGCTCAGCGGGGCGATCGGGCGCGAGCTCGGCGGCGTGTTCGAGCGGCTGCACCGCGACAACGGTGTGGACTTCCGCAACGGCGCCGGCGTCGTCGGCGTGGACGGCGGCGAGGAGCAGGCGGTCGTGCTCACGACGGGGGAGCGCATCCCGGCCGACGTGGTGATCGCCGGTGTCGGCGCGGTGCCCAACACGCAGGTCGCCGAACGGTCCGGCCTGCGCGTCGCCGACGGCGTCCTCACCGACAAGGGGATGCGGACCAGCATCGACGACGTGTACGCCGTGGGCGACGTCGCCAACCCGTTCCTTCCGGCGATCGGCCGTCACCTGCGCAGCGAGCACTGGGCGAACGCGATCACGACAGGCAAGGTGGCCGCCCACGCGATCCTCGGGGAGCGCGCGTCGTACGACGACATCCCGTACTTCTACACCGACCAATACGATCTGGGGATGGAGTACTCGGGCTACGCGCCGCTCGCCGCGGGCGCACAGGTGGTGTACCGCGGCGACACCGAGTCGCGCGAGTTCATCGCGTTCTGGCTGCGGAACGACCGCGTCGTCGCCGGCATGAATGTGAACGTGTGGGACGTGCAGGATGACATCCAGCGCCTCATCCGCTCGGGCGACCGGGTGGATGCGCAGCGTCTCGCCGACGAGAGCGTCGACCTTGCCGCCCTCTGACGTGCGCCCCGCGGTGCCCTACCTGCCGCCGCTGCGCATCCCCGTCCGGCGGATCGGTGCACGCACCTTCGACTTCTCGCGGCAGGTGGCCGTCATGGCGGTGGTGAACCGCACTCCGGACTCCTTCTTCGACCAGGGCCGGACGTACGCTTTCGACCGCGCAGTCGACGCCTGCTTCGAGGCCGTCGCGCTGGGCGCCGACTGGGTCGACATCGGCGGAGCGCCGTTCGCGCCGGGCGAGCCGGTGCCGGTCGAGGAGGAGGTGGAGCGCGTCGTCCCGGTCGTCGAGGCGCTGCGCGCCGGGTCGGACGTGGTGATCTCGGTCGACACCTTCCACTCCGCTGTGGCACGCGAGGCGATCGCCGCCGGCGCGACCGTGATCAACGACACGACCGGGCTCCGCGACCCGGACCTCGCGCCGGTCGTCGCCGACAGCGAGGCGACGCTCGTCATCACCCACAGCCTGGCCGAGCCGCGCCGCCCCTTCCCGCGTCCGCACTACGACGACGTCGTCGCGGAGGTGTCCGCGTTCCTGCTCGACCGGGTGGAGCGCGCGATGGCTGCAGGCGTCCCCGAGGAGCGCATCATCGTCGACCCGGGCCACGATCTCAACAAGAACACCCTCCATTCGCTCGAGCTGACGCGCCGGTTCGCCGAGATCGCCGATCTCGGGTTCCCCGCGCTCGCCGCCGTCTCCAACAAGGACTTCATCGGGGAGACGCTCGACGCGCCGCGGGCGGAGCGGCTGGAGGGCTCGCTCGCGGCCGCCGTCATCAGCATCGTCAACGGCGCCAGGATCGTGCGGATGCACGACGTGCGCGCCTCGGTCGCCGCAGTCCGGATGACCGAGGCGGTGCTGGGGTTGCGCGAACCCGCCTACCTCCGCCACAACATGGGAGACGTGAATGACTGAATCGGCCATCCACCGGCTATCGCCGCTGCCGTCGCAGACCGAGCTCAGCGACGACGACATCACCGCGCTGTACCAGGAGGGGGCGGGCGAGCCGTGGCTGCGCGTCAACTTCGTCAGCAGCGTGGATGGTGCCGCCACGCATCAGGGACTCTCCGGCGGCCTCTCCAGCGATGTGGACAGCCGCGTGTTCGAGCTGCTCCGCCGCCTCTGCGACGTGGTGCTGGTCGGCGCGGGCACCGTGCGTGCCGAAGGCTACGGCGCGATGCGGGTCGCCCCGGCGTCTGCCCGCGTGCGGAGCGTGGCCGGGATGACGGCGCATCCCGTGTTCGCCATCGTCTCGGCCGGACTCGACCTCGACCCGCGCAGCTCCATCTTCGCGGAGGCGCCCGAGCGGCCGATCGTGCTGACCACCGAGCTGTCGCGTCCGGAGGCGCGAAAGGCGCTGTCCGAGGTCGCCGACGTGGTCGTGTGCGGACGCGAGCGGGTGCAGGCCGAGCGCGGGCTCGCGGTGCTGCATGAGCGCGGGCTGACGCGCATCCACTGTGAAGGGGGTCCGCACCTGTTCGCCGACCTGATCGCCGCCCGTGCCGTCGACGAGCTGTGCTTGACCATCAGCCCGCGGCTGGAGGGCGGGACGTCGTCGCGGATCGCCACCGGGGCGGCTCCGATCGTTCCGCAGGGGCTGCGGCTGGCGCACACGCTGACGGGAGACGACACGCTGCTGCTCCGGTATGTCCGGAAGTGATGTGAGCGAACTGCGTCCGCAGATCGACGCGGGGCTGGTCCGTCGGCTGGTGGATGCGCAGTTCCCGCAGTGGAGCGGGTTGCCGATCCGGACGGTGCAGCACGACGGGTGGGACAACCGCACGTTCCGGCTCGGCGACGAGCTGAGCGTCCGGCTCCCGAGCGCAGCGGGGTACCGGGAGCAGGTGGCGAAGGAGCAGCGCTGGCTGCCACGCCTCGCGCCGCTGCTGCCGCTGCCCATCCCGGAGCCGGTGGCAGAGGGTGCGCCGACCGCGGAGTATCCGCTGCCCTGGTCGGTGTACCGGTGGCTGCCGGGGCGGCCGGTGGTGCTGCTGGGCGATGTGTCCCAGGACGCCGTGCTCGCCTCGGCGATCGGGCGATTCCTGGTGGCGCTGCGGTCGATCCCGGCGGAGGACGGCCCGGGACTGGGCACGCACAACTTCTTCCGTGGCGCCCCGCCGGAGGTCTACGGCGAGGAGGCGCTCGCCGCGTTCGCGCTGCTCGGCTCCGACGCGGACCGCGCCCGCGGACTCTGGCACGAGGCGACGGCGTCGCGCTGGGAGGGGCCGCCGGTCTGGTTCCACGGGGATGTGGCGCCCGGCAACCTGCTCACCACCGACGGCCGGCTGTCGGCGGTGATCGACTTCGGCACCTCGGGCGTGGGCGACCCCGCGTGCGACCTGGTGCCCGCGTGGACGATGTTCGAGGGCGCCGCCCGCGACGCGTTCCGCGAGACCGTCGGCCTCGACGAGGCGACCTGGTCGCGAGCGCGCGGCTGGGCCCTGTGGAAGGCCGCGATCACCGTGCGCGACCGCCCCGACGACGCCGAGTCGCGCGCGACGCTGGCCCGCCTCCTCGCCTGACGCTCTCCCTCTCCCTCGCACGCACTCTTCCCGCGCCTCCGCAGCAGCACATTCGTGCCGAATGTCGCCTTCCACGCTGCGAAAAGCAACATTCGTGCCGAATCCCGCTCGGTGGTGACGGCGAGATTCGTGCCGAATGTCGCCTTTGGCGGTACCAAAAGCGACATTCGTGCCGAATGTGCCGTCGGCGAGGCGAGGCGAGGTGAGGAGGGGGGACGAGACGGCTCAGGCCGCCTGCAGGGCGTGCGCGTCGAGGATCGTGTACGAGTAGCCCTGCTCGGCGAGGAAGCGCTGCCGGTTCTGCGCGAAGTCCTGGTCCACCGTGTCGCGCGCGACCAGCGTGTAGAAGTTGGCCGACAGCCCCGACTCCTTCGGCCGCAGCAGGCGGCCCAGTCGCTGCGCCTCCTCCTGCCGGCTGCCGTACGACCCGGACACCTGGATGGCGACGGTCGCCTCCGGCAGGTCGACCGAGAAGTTCGCCACCTTGCTGACCACCAGCACCTTGGTGCGGCCGTCGCGGAACTCCTGGAACAGCCGCTCGCGCTCATCCACCGGCGTCGCACCGGTCAGCTTGGGCGCGTCGAGCGCCTCCGCGAGCTCGTCGATCTGGTCGAGGTACTGCCCGATGATCAGGATGCGCTCGCCCTCGTGCCGATCGACGAGCTGCCGCACGATGTCGAGTTTGGCGGGCGCGGTGGCGGCCAGGCGGTAGCGCTCGTCGTCGGGGGCGGCGGCGTAGCTGAGCCGCTCCGACGGCGGCAGGTCGATGCGCACCTCGTAGCAGGCGGCGGGCGAGATGAAGCCCTGGGCCTCGATCTCCTTCCACGGGGCGTCGAAGCGTTTCGGCCCGATCAGGCTGAACACGTCGCCCTCGCGGCCGTCCTCGCGCACCAGCGTCGCGGTGAGCCCGAGGCGACGGCGGGCCTGCAACTCGGCCGTCAGCTTGAACACGGGCGCGGGGAGCAGGTGGACCTCGTCATAGACGACGAGGCCCCAGTCGAGCGCGTCGAGCAGCGCGAGGTGGGCGTACTCGCCTTTCCGCTTGGCGGTGAGGATCTGGTAGGTCGCGATGGTGACCGGCTTGACCTCCTTCACCTGGCCGGAGTACTCGCCGATCTCCTCCGCCGTCAGCGTGGTCCGTCGCAGCAGCTCGTCGCGCCACTGCCGCGCTGACACCGTGTTGGTGACGAGGATGAGTGTCGTGGTCTTCGCCGTCGCCATCGCCCCGGCGCCGACGAGGGTCTTGCCCGCGCCGCAGGGGAGCACGACGACGCCAGAGCCGCCGTCGAAGAAGTTGCTGACGGCCTTGCGCTGGTAGTCGCGTAGCGCCCAGCCGTCCTCCTTCAGCCCGATCTCGTGGGGAGTTCCGGGGGTGTAGCCGGCGAGGTCCTCGGCCGGCCAGCCGAGCTTGACCAGTTCCTGCTTGAGCTGCCCGCGTGCCCACGCCTCCACGACGAACGTCGTGTCGTCGCGCCGCTGCAGCAGCAGCGGGGCGATCCGCTTGGCGCTCGCGACCTCGGTGAGCACGGCCAGGTCGGCGGACCGGAGCAGCAGCGTCCCCTCGTCGTCGCGTTCGATCACGAGCCGGCCGTAGCGGGCCACGGTCTCGGAGACGTCGACGGTGACGGTCTGCGGGATGGGGAACTTCGAGTAGCGCTCCAGCGTCCCGAGCATGTCGTCGGCGGTGTGCCCGGCGGCTCGCGCGTTCCACAGCCCCAGCCGGGTGATGCGGTAGGTGTGGATGTGCTCGGGCGCCCGCTCCAGCTCGGCGAAGACGGCGAGGTCATGCCGCGCATCCTCGGCGTCCGGGTGCGCGACTTCGAGCAGCACGGTGCGGTCGCTCTGGACGATCAGGGGGCCATCAGACATAGCTCATCAGCCTACGCCCCCGCGCGGCATGCCTCCTGTGGGTGGGCGGAGCGCGCCCTTGCACCCTTACGGCATCGCCGACGCCCCGCATTCCGGGCAGACGACCGCGTCGTGTGCAGCGCGCTCGAAGAGCGGGTGGTTCCGGGCTTCGGCCGCCAGCCATGCTGCGTCCGATCCGGCCGCTTCACCGAGGAGCGCGCGATCGGTGACCAGCCGGATGCGCGACGCCAGCCACGACCGCACCGGCTCGCGAACCTCCGCACGGCCGAGCAGCAGCACCATCCGGGCCATGCCATGACGCGAACCGGTGGCCAGGTCGATCCGGTCGAGCAACTGGTCGATCGTCACGGCCGTCACGAGCGCCGGCTGCGTCGAGTCGGGCGCGTCGTCGGGCAGGACGGATGCGACGAGGAGTTCGTCCAGCTCGTTGTACCCCCACGTGCTCCGACGGGCGAAGCCGGGAACCTCGAGAAGATACCTGGCCACGACATCCCCGTTCCGTCCGCTGAGAACAACCTAGGGGGAGGGTTCGGCACCGGACCAGAGCACGAACGCACGACTTCTCAGGCTCGCGGCGGCGAGGCTTATGGCGCCGGGCGCACGCCCCGAATGCTCGACAGCGGCAGCGTGCGCTCGATGTCGGCGGCGCGGTCACGTCCGCGCAGCCGTCCTCCTCCCACGCCTGTCGGCTCCAGCAGGTAGTCCACGACGCTGCCGTCCGGCATGCCGACCTCCACGATCACGGTCTGCCGCGCCTTCACGGCCGTGTCGAGTTGGCGCGCCAGCCAGCGCTCGCCCGTGTCCTCGTCCGCGTCGGCGTCCGCCTGCCGCAGCCGAGTCACCAGCTCCGCGTCGCGATCATCCGTCTCGGCTTCCCGGGGATGCGCCACGCGTTGCCGGCGGAGGGTCACCTCGCGGCCGTCCGCGTCCTCCGCGACCACCGGGTATCGCGCGTCGCTGAGCGCCCAGAACACGACATCCCGCGGGAACCGGCTCACCAGCTGCCCGTCGCCGCTCGGTGCCAGTCGCAGCGAACTGAGTGCCTGATCGACCTGGATGGTGCGGAGCAGCGTCGCATCCGACGACCGCACGGCGGCGCTCACGTTCTCACCGCTCGCGTCGTGCACGCGCACGCGCCCGTGCCGCTCTGCGGCGTCGGCGATCACGTACTCGAGCGGCTGGGGAAGCCCGGTGAGGGAGATCGCGGCCAGGAAGTCGCGGATGCCGTCCGCGGTCTCGCCCGCGGTGAGCGCGCGATCCACCGACGTCGCAGACAGGCGGAACGTCGAGGCGAGCGCACGTGACTCCACGTCGGCGAAGCCGCGGAGCCGCGACTCGATCTCCGGCGTCAACGGTCCGGGGGACACGATCGTGAGGTCGTGCTGCAGGTAGACCTTGTCGACCTCCGCGGGGAAGAGTGCCGTCATCGCGGCGGTCGCAGCGTCCGGGCCCTCCTCGACCAGCGCGCCGCCAGCGGAGGACGGCGCCTGGTGCGCCGTGATCCCGAGCCACTCGGCGAGCCGGGTGTGCGCATCCACCCGGCGCTGCGCCTCCTCGACGGCAGCGGGATGCAGCCACGCGACGTGTTCGCGGAGGCTGTCGCCCCAGGTGGCACGGCTGCGCAGCGCCAGGAGCATGCGGACGTCCGCGGGCAGGGCGTCGAGCCAGGCGGCCGCGAGGGCGCGCCAGCGGTTCGGCGTGGGGGAGTGCGACCAGCCGGATGCGCGCTCGGTGGGCAGCCACATCCCGTCCTCGACGGCGACGAGGCCCGCACGCTCGGCGGCCGACAGTGCGACCGGGACGAGGTCGGCGTCCACCGACAGCGCCTCGGCCAGCCGCTTGACGGCGGGGAGGGCGAGCCCGCCCTTCTGCAGGCGCCTGGCGCCCTCGCGGGCCAGCTCGGCGAGCAGCTCGGACACGGCCGTCACCGCTTCGAACGCCCGCTCGGCGGCCAGGCGGTCGGTGAAGCGCGTCTCCGTGTCGGGAACCGGAGCCAGCGCCGGCGGCGGGGGAGCGGTCAGCAGTTCGCGAGGCGAGGGCAGGCCCGCGGCCGGCCAGGATTCGAGGTGATCGGCGACGGCGACGTAGACGGCGCAATCCGCCGCGCCCGCTCCCTCGCCCGGATGGACGAGGAGCAGTCCGTCGAGCTCCTCCAGCGCGGCGTCGACGGCCTCGGCCGAGATTCCGGCGGTCGCCGGTTCCCCGTCGAGCAGTGCCGTCAGCTCCCGAGCCGGAAGCGCTGCGCCTGCGCGCCCCAGCACAACCAGCGCCGCTAGGCGGGTGCGGTCGAGCGGAGCGAGAGCGCGCTGCAGCGAGTCTGCGTCGAGCAGCGCGTCGGCGAGATCGAAGAAGTCCGCGACGCCCGTGCGGCGGTAGGAACGTCGGTGCAGAGAGGCGACGAGAACGGCGTCGTCCAGCTCCCGCAGTCGGGCTGCAAGAGCGAGTGTCGTCGTCATCGCGCGCGACCGGCCGTCGCCGCTAGCGCCGGCCCGGTCCGCCGCCGGACGCGCGGTTCGCGGCCCGGTTGCGGCGGGCGCTCACGATGATGAGCGCGATGATCAGCACGAAGGCGATCGGGAGGCCCACAAGCGGGAACAGGAACACGGCCGGCCACAGCCCCTGACCGGAGCCCTGGGCGGCGAATTGCCCCGCCGCGGTGCCTATCAGGATGGCTGCGATGCAGACCAGGGAAACGATGACGAGCGCGGCGACGATGTAGGCGAGGATGCGCTGGGGCCGCGATGCGGGCGGCGGGGTCTGCTGGGTCACGAAATCAAGGATAATTGGATACGCCCCATCCCCCATGCGAAGTGAGGTTCCCATGCCAACCGGCAAGGTCAAGTTCTACGACGAGGAGAAAGGCTTCGGCTTCATCAGCTCCGATGACGGCCAAGAAGTCTTCCTGCACGCCTCGGCCCTCCCGGCCGGCGCGGTCGTCAAGGCGGGAACCCGTCTCGAGTTCGGCATCGCCGACGGCAAGCGCGGTGCACAGGCGCTGTCGGTGCGCGTGCTGGAGGCTCCGCCGAGCCTGGTGAAGATGAAGCGCAAGTCGGCCGACGACATGGCGATCATCGTCGAAGACCTGGTGAAGCTCCTCGACGGCATCGGCGCGAACCTGCGCCGGGGCAAGTACCCCGACAAGGCGCACGGCGCGAAGATCGCGGCCGTGCTCCGCAAGGTCGCGGACGACCTGGATGCCTGAGCTGGGCGACGATTCCGCCGCCGAGGGCGAGGCAGTCGAGACCGAGGCGGTCGAGACCGAGGCCGTCGAGGTCGAGCTTGTCGCCGACCCCGAGTTGCTCGCGGCGCGGCCGCTTGCCCTCCAGGCGCTGACCGAGATCACACCGGCGAACACGATCGGCGAGCCTCTCGGTCACGTCGTCGAGGCGCCGGGCGTCGTCTCCCTGTTCTTCGCCAGCCGCATGTCCGGCTACCCGGACTGGCACTGGACCGTCACCGTCGGCCGCACCGACGACGACGAGCCCACCGTGCTCGAGGCGGAACTCATGCCCGGCGACGGCTCGCTGCTCGCGCCCGACTGGGTGCCGTGGTCGGAGCGCCTGGCCGACTACCAGGCCGCTCAGGAGGCGCTGGCCGCCGACGGGCCGCACGACGGGGACGAATCCGCCGAGTCGGACGATGACGACGATCGGGACGAGGACGACGAAGACGACGAGGATGCGTTCGACGACTCCGAGGACGACCGTGACGTTCACGACCTGCACGACGATGACGACCTCGACGGGGTCGACATCGACAGCGTGGATGTGGACTTCGACGAGGAGACCGACGTCGACAGCGATCTCGACCTGGAGGCCGAGGAGGCTGCGGCCCTCTCGGACGAGGACGACGACGACGATGACTCCGACGAGGATGTCGACGACGACGAAGAAGACAAAGACGACGGCGCCGCGTCAGCGACGACGGGTGACCGTGAGGTAGACGAGTCCGACGACGCCGAGGGCGAGTCCGACGACGATCGTCCACAGCCAGGTGCCGCCGCCGAGGCCGGTGCCGCCGGCGACGAGGATAACGACCAGGGCGATCACCCACAGCAGTAGACCGACCACGACGGCCCGCCGGTCATCCGTCTTCACGGGGACCGGGTCGGGCCGTCGTTCGTCGTCGCGGAGCCAGAGGCGCATGGCGCTCGTCAGCCCAGTCGCTCGACCACGTACTCGATGCAGCCGATCAGCGCCCGCACATCCGCCGGCTCGATGGCCGTGAAGGTGGCGACGCGGAGCTGGTTGCGGCCGAGCTTCCGGTACGGCTCGGTGTCGACGACGCCGTTCGCGCGGAGCGTCTTGGCGACGGCTGCCGCATCCACCCGGTCGTCGAAGTCGATCGTGACGACGACCTGGGAGCGATGTGCGGGGTCGGCGACGAACGGCGTCGCGTAGTCCACACCCTCGGCCCAGGTGTAGAGGGCCTGCGACGATTCGCGGGTGCGGGCGTCGGCCCAGGCGAGACCGCCGTTGCCGTTCATCCACTCGAGCTGGTTCTCCAGCAGCACCAGGGTGGAGATGGCCGGCGTGTTCAGGGTCTGGTTGAGGCGGGAGTTGTCGACCGCGTTCGCAAGGCTCAGGAACTCGGGGATGTAGCGGCCGCTGGATGCGATGCGCTCCACCCGCTCCAGGGCCGCGGGGGAGAAGAGGGCGAGCCAGAGGCCGCCGTCCGACGCGAAGTTCTTCTGCGGCGCGAAGTAGTAGACATCCGCTTCGCTGACATCGAGGTCGACGCCTCCGGCCGCGCTCGTCGCGTCGATCACCGTCAGCGCGCCCTCGTCGCCGTTCACGCGGCGGACCGGCGCCATGACGCCCGTCGAGGTCTCGTTGTGCGGCCAGGCGTACAGGTCGACGCCGGCGACGACCTCCACCTCGCTGCGGGATCCGCCGGGCGCCTCGATGACGTGCGGTGCGTCGAGCCACGGCGTCTGCGCCGCCTTGGCGAACTTCCCGCCGAACTCGCCGAAGACGAGGTTCTCGCTGCGCTTCTCGATCAGGCCGAACGCGGCCGCATCCCAGAACGCGGTGGAACCGCCGTTGCCGATGACGACCTCGTAGCCCTCGGGGAGCCGGAACAGCTCGCCGAGGCCCTCGCGCACGCGGCCCACCAGGTTCTTGACCGGAGCCTGGCGATGGGAGGTGCCCAGCAGCTCGGCGCCGGGGCCGGCGAGGTAGGCGACCTGCTCGGGCCGGACCTTGGAGGGTCCGCATCCGAATCGACCGTCGGCGGGCAGCAAGTCAGAGGGGATCGTGACGTCCGGCATAACTGAAGTGTATTGGCTGTTGCAGGAGGGGGACGGCCCGGGCACCGCATTCCGGTCGTGCCTGCCGACGCCTGTCAGCCGCACCAAGTAGTCTGATATCCGGCATTCGCGCGCCGTCATATGGAGGGGCCCATGACCGACCTGATCGACACCACCGAGATGTACCTTCGCACCATCCTCGAGCTGGAGGAGGACAACATCGTCCCCCTGCGTGCGCGCATCTCCGAGCGTCTGGGTCACTCCGGGCCGACGGTGTCGCAGACGGTGGGCCGCATGGAGCGCGACGGTCTCGTTGTCGTCTCCGGCGACCGCCACCTCGAGCTGACCGACGACGGCCGCCGCAAGGCCGTGCACGTGATGCGCAAGCACCGGCTGGCCGAGCGCCTGCTGAGCGATGTCATCGAGCTGGAGTGGGAGTACGTCCACGAAGAGGCGTGCCGCTGGGAGCACGTGATGAGCGAGCAGGTCGAGCGCAAGCTGCTGACGATGCTCGGTCACCCGACCGAGTCTCCGTACGGCAACCCCATCCCCGGGCTCGGAGAGCTGGGCGCCGTCGAGTCGTCCGTCTCCACCGAGAGCCTGATCAACCTCGTCGACGTCGTCCGCGGCAGCGATTCGGGGGTGACTGCCAGGATCCGTCGTCTCGGCGAGCCGGCCCAGATCGACCCCGAGCTGCTGCTCCAGCTCAAGCAGGCGGGTGTTTTTCCCGGCTCCACCGGCACTTTCTCTCCTGCCGGATCGTATGTCGCGGTGCAGATCGACGGGTTCGAATCGGGACTCGAACTGCCCAACGAGCTCGCCGCACACATCTTCGTCGACGCCTGAATCCCGTTACCGATTCGTTAAAAAGGGCTCAAAAAGTGTGACAAACCGCGCTCGGTCCCGTAGGGTCTAACAAGTCCTAACGGGTCAGAAGCCGGCCCATCAGGACCCCGGATCGAGACGCTCCACCCCCCTTACCCGTCTCTCGATCCGTGACGCCGAAGCCACTCGTCGGACGGGGGCAGTTCCCTAGTGCTGCCGGAGCGTTGGAGGTCATACCTTGGCAGACTCGAGCACGCCCGGTCCCACCCAGGACCGAACGAACCCGGTCCACAGTTCTTCCGCCGTCTCCCGTCGCGCCCAGCGCGCGGTGCGTGAGACCACCGCCGCGACCCGCCCGGCAGTGTCGCCGGCCCGCGCGACCACCGGCTCCACGCCCGCCCAGGCGAAGAAGAAGCGCAAGGGCGGCTGGATCCTCAACGCCGGAGTCATCACCGTCGCGGCCGGACTCGTCGCCACCATGTCCCTTCCCGCGTTCGCCTTCAACCCGGCCGACGCGAAGAGCGCGGGCTTCGGCCCGAGCGCAGCCGACTCCATGAAGAAGGCCCAGTCGCAGACCGTCGAGGTCGGCGGGGTCGCCGCCTCCGCTGTCAGCCGCGACGTCGCCTCTGCGACCACGCAGGAGCAGCTGGATGCGCAGAAGGCGGCCGTCGCCGCCGCTGCTGCCGCAGAAGCCGCCCGTCGCCAGGCCGCGATCGAGCTCACGACCTACGCCAGCAACTCCACCGGCCCCTCGGTGTCCGACTTCCTGGCCAACCCGCCGTACCCCAGCTTCAGCCTTCCGCAGGTGTTCTCGGTGGCCCAGCAGTACATCGGCACCCCGTACGTCTACGGCGGCGCGAGCCCCGCGGGCTTCGACTGCTCCGGCTACGTGATGTATGTGTACGCCCAGTTCGGGATCTCGCTCCCGCACTCGGTCTCCGGTCAGGCCGCCATGGGCAAGCGCATCTCGATCGCCGACGCGCAGCCGGGCGACCTGGTGATCATGCCGGGCCACGACGGTTTCTACGCCGGCAACGGCAACATCATGGATGCACCCGACACGGGCCGCTCCATCTCGATCCGCCCGATCTGGACGAGCGACTACTACATCGTCCGTCTGGGCATCTGAGCTCCGCCCCACAGCACCGGAAACGGCGCGCCCCGAATAGGTGGCGCGCCGTTTCTGGGTTACCCTGGCGTTCTGACGCTGCGCTGCGCAGCCGCAGAACTCGGAGGATCCGATGGCCGGAACACGTTCCGCCGGGCCGCTCAGTGCGACCGGGTGGGACGAGTGCGGCCTCCTGACGGGATCGAGCATGGTGCTCTCCCGCTGGGGCGACTTCCTCGCCTGCCGTCACCACGTCGAGGCCTGCCACCGCCACCATGTGGCCTGCCGCCACCATGCCGCCTCCTCCTTGGGCGCTGTCCGCACGGACAGTGCCCTTTTTGTTTCCCCGCGCATCTCGCGCATCCCGAACATCCCGAACACTCCCTTCACCCTTGCCCAGGAAGGTCGCAGATGAAGACTCTGGTCCTCAACGCCAGCTATGAGCCGCTCGGTGTCATCTCGACGCGGCGCGCCATCCTGCTGGTGCTCGGTGGGAAGGCGTCGACGATCGCTGAAAGCGGGGCGCAGCTGCACAGCCGCTCCCTGGTGCTGGATGCGCCGAGCGTCGTCCTGCTGAACCAGTTCATCAAGGTTCCGCACCGCCGCATCCCGCTGACCCGCAAGTCGGCGCTGGAACGGTACGGGCACGTGTGCGCGTACTGCGGCAAGTTCGGCGACACGCTGGACCACGTGGTTCCGCGTGCGCGTGGGGGCACGCACACCTGGGACAACGTGGTGATCGCCTGCTTCCGCTGCAACAACGTGAAGTCGGACCGCCTGCTGAGCGAGCTGGGCTGGAAGCTGCCGTTCGAGCTGAAGGAGCCGCACCTGAACATGGCGTCCCTGATCAGCATGCGCTGGAACGACCCGAGCTGGGAGGAGTTCACCGAGCCCTGGCGTCGTCACGAGCTGCAGCTGGCCGGTTGATTCTTAACGGCCGAAGCGGGAGGTCCTGTCGGAACCTCCCGTTCGGCGGCCGGGCGTCGGCCGCGTTGGCGCCCGGTCAGCCTGCGGTGATCTTGCGGCGGTAGATGGTCATCGCGAACGCGTAGGCGATGACGAGGATGCCGACCAGCCAGGCGAGCGCGATCCAGATGTCGCCTCCGACGGGCTGCTGCTCGAACAGTGCGCGGATGGTGTTGACGATGGAGGTGACCGGCTGGTTCTCGGCGAACCAGGCCACCGGCCCGGGCATGGAGTCCGTCGGGACGAACGCCGAGCTGATGAAGGGCAGGAAGATCAGCGGGTAGCTGAACGCGCTGGCCCCGTCCACCGTCTTCGCCGAGAGCCCCGCGATGACCGCCAGCCAGGTCAGCGCCAGCGTGAACAGGATGAGGATGCCGGCGACGGCGAGCCACGCGGCGACCGACGCCCCCGTGCGGAACCCCATGATGAGCGCGACGCCGACCACGATCGCCATCGAGACGATGTTGGCCACCAGAGAGGTCAGCACATGCCCCCAGAGCACGCTCGACCGGGCGATCGGCATCGACTGGAACCGCTCGAAGATGCCGCCCTGCAGGTCCAGGAACAGCCGGTACGAGGTGTACGCGACGCCCGAGGCGATCGTGATGAGCAGGATGCCCGGCAGCAGGTAGTTGACGTACGAGCCGCTGGCGCCGGTGTTGATGGCGCCGCCGAGGACGTACACGAAGAGCAGCATCAGGGCGATCGGCGTGACCGCGGTGGTGATGATCGTGTCGGGGCTCCGCAGAATGTGGCGGAGCGAGCGGCCGGTGAGGACACCGGTGTCCGCGAGAACGTGGGTGGTCATCGTCCTTCCTTCCGTGTGGGGACGGCGTCCGCGGCGCGGTCGTGGTCGGTGTTGTCTGTCGCGGCTGTCTCGCCGGTCTCGCCGGTCTCGCCGACCAGCGCGAGGAACACTTCCTCGAGCGTCGGCTGCTTCTCGACGTATTCGACCTTCGCCGCCGGCAGCAGCCGCTTGAGCTCGGCGAGGGTGCCGTTCTGGATGATCGTCCCCTTGTGGAGGATGGCGATGCGGTCGGCGAGCTGCTCGGCCTCATCCAGGTACTGCGTGGTGAGGAGCACCGTGGTGCCCTGCCCGGCGAGGCGTTTGACCGTCTCCCAGACCTCGATGCGCGCCTGCGGGTCGAGCCCGGTGGTCGGCTCGTCGAGGAAGATGATCGGCGGGTTGCCGATCAGGCTCATCGCGATGTCGAGCCGGCGCCGCATCCCGCCGGAGTAGGTGGCCGCCTTGCGCTTGCCGGCATCCGTGAGCGAGAACCGGGCGAGCAGCTCGTCGGCGACCTCGCCCGGGTTCTTCAGGTGGCGAAGCTTCGCGACCAGGATGAGGTTCTCGCGTCCGGTGAGCACCTCATCCACTGCGGCGAACTGCCCCGTGAGGCTGATCTGTGCGCGCACGTCGGCGGGCTTCTCGCCCACGTCGACGCCGCGAACGGTGGCGGTTCCCGAGTCTGCGCGAAGCAGGGTCGAGAGGATGCGGACCAGCGTCGTCTTGCCGGCCCCGTTGGAGCCGAGCAGGGCGAAGATGGTGCCCGCCTGCACGTCGAAGTCCACTCCGCGGAGCACCTCGAGGTCTTTGAACGACTTGTGGATGCCGCTGACGCTGATTGCCGTGTCTGTCATCGCTCCTGCTCCTTCTCCGCCTCCTGGACCGCCTTGTTGAGGCGTGCCCGCTCTTTGTCGATCCACTTGGTGCCGCCGTACGACTCGGTGAACGTCTCGGCGAACTCGACCGGGTCTGCACCCACGATGTCGCTGACCGGCGTCCCGTCGACCGCAGCGCGCTCGACCAGGTCGGCGAAATCGGTCAGCATCGTGACGAGCGTGTCGCCGTCGGTGATGCCGCCGTTGTACATGAAGTACCGCTCGAACGCCTTCGCGGCGCCGCGGTACGGCTCCGGCAGGGCCTGCACGCGGGCCTTGTACTGCTTGTACTGCTTCTTCTGTTCCAGAGATCCGGTGAGGGTCTCGATCCACTTCGCGGCCATGATGTTTAGTTCCCTTCGCGGAGCTGTCCGATACGTTCTGCGAGGAAGCTCCACGTCCTCCAGAACTCTTCGAGGTAGTCACGACCCCGGGCGTTGAGCGAGTACACCTTGCGCGGCGGACCCTTCTCGGATGGAACCTTCTCGACATCGACGAGCCCGCGCTGTTCGACCCGGACGAGGAGGGCGTAGATCGTGCCCTCCGCGATGTCGGCGAACCCCTGGTCGCGTAGCCATGCGGTGATCTCGTACCCGTACGCCGGCTGGCGTGACAGGACGGCAAGCACGATGCCCTCAAGCGTCCCCTTGAGCATCTCGGTCTCTTGCTTGCCCATGGGAACCTCCTCACTAGTCAGTGTTGCTGATTACCGGTACATAGTAAGCATGAGTACCGGTAGATAGCAAGACTGAATAGTGGAGTTTTTTCTGGGCGCGGGATGGCGTTCGCTAGACTCGGGGGGCCAGCCTCTGTAGCTCAATGGAAGAGCAGTTCCGTCCTAAGGAAACGGTTGGGGGTTCGAGTCCCTCCAGGGGCACCTTTCTAGTGCAACGGAATTGCTGGTCAGGGCTGTTTTTTCGGGAAATCGGAACTCTCCGATTCGATTTTGCCCACAATTTGCCCACAGCAATGCCCGAAAAGCTCCAACAGACTCTGAGCGTGTGGTTGTGGTTCGCGCCCCAGCAGCTCGGCGCTCGCTCGCCTTCGTAGCTCGAAGCTCAGAGCCTGGGTCGACGGACTCGACCAGGTCACCCATGAGCGTCGCGGCCAGAGTCCAGCTTGTCGCCACGGGGCGGACGCTGCGGGTCTGCCACAGTCGAGGTATCCGTTGTGCAGGCAGAAGGAAAAGCCCGCCCGCCCATGTGCCAAAATACGAATGTCGTCCTCCCCGCGAAGGAGCCATTGTGTCGATCTACCCGGAGGCCGCAGCAGCCGACCGTCGTTTGTCCTTGCTGCAGGTACTGATGTCGGTGGTGATCGCGGGTGTGGCCAGTGCGTTGGTGGTCCTGGCGTTCTCGCCGTACAGCGCGGCGACGGCCGCGTTCTCCGCGCCGCTGTATGCCGTGGTCGCGGGCGGGTACAGCGTGTTCCCCTTCCTCGCGCGGCGGGTGCTGGGCTTCCGATGGGCGGCGACAGCGGCCGGGGTGGTCGCTGGGATGCTCTCCGTGCCGATCAGCCCGGTCGGGGTGCTGATCGTGGTGCCGTTCTTTGCCGGGGGAGCCGCCTACGATGCCACGATCTGGGCGCTCGCCCGCTTCGGCCGTGACGGCCGCTCGCCGGAAGGGGTGTTCGTCGCCGCTGCGGCGGTCTCGGCCCTCGTGCTGTTCCTTGTCTCGATGCCGGTGCTGACGAACCGGGGTTGGCTGTTCCTCCTCGCGGTGCTCGGCGGAAGGCTGGTCGGGCAGGTGGCCGCGTCGACGCTGGCCGGGCTGGCAGCACGCGTGGCGCTGCGCCGCGGGCCGGCCGCCCGGGCGGGTTCGCGGCGGTGAGCGATCGGGAGGGCGCGGCTACCGCGGACGAAGCGTCGGAGGACTCGAGGGAAGACGCGTTCGGTGCGCTCCGCACCGCCATTGAGGCGGCCGACTGGCCGGCGGTGACGGACGCCGTGCGTAGCGGATGGTTCATGCTGGTCACCGACGAGAACAGTGACACCACCCGGGCACTGCTCGAGCGGGTGCCGGCACACGTGCTCCGCGCGGATCCGCTGATCGCGACGGAACTCGGGATCGTCCTCAACAAGCTCCGGTTTCACCGTCTGCGCGCCATCCGCTACTTCGTCATGGCCGTGCGCGCCGCCCGGTCGACCCAGGCCTCTGACCTGCTCCCGGTGGACCGCGTGCTCATCCGGGCGGCGGAGTCGGGCGCGCTCCGTCTGCTCGGCCGAACGGCGGCATCCGTTCCGGCGGCACGGGCCGCACGCGAACAGCTCGAGCGGCTGAGCGACGAGGAGCGCGCCCTCATCGCGGACGTGCCCCGCATCTACGCGGTCATCGGTGTCTCGCTCTATTACGGCGGGTTTCCGGAAGAGGCACTGGATGCGGCCGCGCACGGGCTGGCCGAGGCGCCCACGACGCCGCCGTCGACGGGGATGGGCGCACTCGCCCTGCTCGCCGGCGTGCACGCCCTGCGCGGGGACATTCCCTACGCGCTGGAACACATTCACTACGCGCGGACTGGTCCGTGGACGGACCTGCAGCGGAGCATGTACTCGGGAGTGTTCTACCGGATCGCCGAGGCGGTGGTAGCGCTCGAACGGTTCGACGCCGACCGGGCGCGCGCCGAGCTCGGCTCTCTGATCCACGGCCGTCACGGCACGGAGCACTGGGTGACCGTCGCCCAGGTCCGGGCACTCACCGAGCTGGTCGCCGGAAACCCGGGCACCGGCCTGGCCGAGCTCGACGCGTCCGTGGCCGAGCACGGCCTCGGCGGCAGATCCCCGCGCGTTTACGCCGCGCTCGCGCCGATCCGCTCGCAGCTCCAGCTCGCGCTCGGCAACCCGGACGCGGCCGCGGCGATCGTGAAGCGGGAGATCGCCGGGGGACCGGTCGGCCACCTGGAGCGGGCCCGCGTCGCCCTGGCCCTGGGGCAGAACGGGAGCGCGCTGACCGAGCTCCGGTCGATCACCGCCGAGCACCTGTCGAGCCGGCAGGTGGCCGACGCCGCCGCGATCGAGGCGGCCGTACTCCTCCGGATCTCACCGACGCCTCGGCGCGACGGCGTCATCGAACGGCTGGGCACCCTCCTGCAGCGGACCGGGCAGCGGCTCGCCGTCGCACTCCTCCCACCGCAGGACCGGCAACGCGTGGCCGAGGCGCTGGACGCCGCTGGCTACGGGGCGATCACAGCCGAGCTTCCTGACCGCTACCTCCTTCCCGACGTCGAGCCCCGCCTCCTGCTCACCGCGCGCGAGCTGGCGGTGCTGGAGCAGGTGATGCACAACCGCACGATCCCCGAGATCGCGACTACGCTCGTCGTCTCCGCCAACACGGTCAAGACGCAGCTGCGGAGCATCTATCGCAAACTCGGCGTCTCCGACCGGGAGGATGCGGTCGCCGTCGCGCTGGAGCGGCATCTGCTCGTCGCGGAGGACTGACCGGACGGGCGAAGCCACGTCGACGCCACGACGCCACCCCCGGACGGGGGAGGGGTGATCGGCTGGTGAAAAACGCCGTCTGAGCGCGCAGCCGCCGATAGCGTGCGAGCGAGGGCAGCGCTGTGTGCTGGCCCGTGAGAGGGAGTCAGATGCACACGCGCTCACGCGCTGCCCGGCTGATCGCTGCCGGAGTCGCCGTTCTCGGCCTCATCATCGGAGGGACGGCCGTCGCCGCCCCTGCGTACGCTGTCGATTCGATCTCGGTCTCGCCGGCCTCGACGACCGCCGCCAGCAACGTGCTGACGACCTACACACTCACGTACTCCTGCAGCACCTCCGGCAACTGCCTCAACGCGGCGGTGACGATCCCCACGAACACGGTCACCGGAAACGGATCCAACACGGACTTCTCCTCGTGGGTGGCAGCGGGCACGTGCCCGGCGCTGACGAAGTCGGCGGGCCAGGTCGTCTTCACGCTCGGCACGGTCCAGACCGGCACCCACTCGTGCAACTTCACCGTCCGCGCTCCGAACAAGACGACGCTCAACGGGGCGAAGGCGACGATCACGCCGACCTTCACCAGCAGCGGGGGGTCGGCGACCGCTCCGTCGCCCGCTGTCCTCACCCTGACGGCCGGCCACAACGACAGCATGGGCGCCGGAGTCAACCCGTCGAGCGTCCTCAGCGGCGCCGCCACGACCCTCAGCTTCAGCTTCGGGTGCGGTTCCAGCCAGACCAGCCCCGCCGGCGACCTCGGGCTGTCCGCCCTGAACATCACCGACGTGCTGCCCGCGAACTTCACCTTCGCAGGCGTCTCGACAGCGCCGGCCGCGCTCCCGGGGACCCTGACCGTGCCGGCCGTCGGCAGCTCGGGTGGGTCGATCACCTACACGGGCGACGGATCGGAGTGCCTGAACCCGACGAACAACCGCATCGTGTTCACGGTGCAGGGCACCGCATCCACCAACGGGGTGCCGGACGCGGTCGGCACGAAGGTGTGCCACACGGCGAGCGCGAGCTTCACCTACATCGACGGCGTCGCCGCCACGGCGACCTCGACGCCGGCATCACCGTGCGCCACGGTCATCGACATCGACTGGACGACGAACAAGGTCGTCACGCCGAAGACCATGGTCAACCGGGGCCAGTACACGGCGCTCGACGGCAGCACCCCGACGCTCTACACTTTCCCCGGCGATTGGGATGGCGGGAGCACCACGACCTACGACCTCACCGTCAACACGAAGCCGGCGACGGCCGGTTCGGGCCTCAGCTACGACCTGAAGGATCCGCTGCCGTGCATCGACAACGTCTCGGGAGCGAAGTACCAGAGCAACGCGCCCGGCGCCGTCTGCGCGAATCCGGCCTACATTCCGCGGGTCGTGACGGTCAGCGGCTTCACCCCCGCAGCGGGCGCGACCATCACCCTGCTCATGTCCGACGGGACCACCCGCACCGTGGCGTACGTGGCCGGGACCGGCTGGACGCTTCCCACCTCGCCCGCGGTCTCGGAGATCGACATCCCGCCCTTCACGCAGGAGGGCTCCAACACCTTCGCGGTCATCACCTTCCACATCACGGGGTACGCCTCGCCGGCCGCCATTCCCGGCCACATCCTCACCAACACGACGGCCGTCAACGCGTACCTGTCGGGCACCTCCACCCCGATCAAGACGGCGCAAGGGCAGTCGGCGAGCATCCTCGTCGCCGACCCGACCGCGAACGGCGACGGCGCACTGACGTTCGCGACGTTCAGCACCGCGTACAGCGGAGGCTGCGTGGAGCGAGTGCAGCCGACCGGCAGCGGGATGGAGATCACCCAGGCTCCGTCGAAGGCCATCTACCTGGACTACCTGGCGCCGGCGGGCGTAGGCGCGATCACCGTTCCCGCGCTCTCCTTCACCCTGACCGGCGGGAACGGCAAGACGTTCACCGCTGCAGGTGTCGTGCCGACGAGGCAGGTCACCGACTACAACGGCACGGGCCGCACCCTGATCGAGTGGACCATTCCGGCGGGTCTGGCGACGGTGCCCGGGTTCTACACCCTCGGCATGACCGGATTCGACGTGAATCTCGGTGCGGGATGCGCCGGGACGTTCCAGAACGCGATGACCATCGGCTACGGGACGGCCATCCCGGGCTGCGCCGTCTCCGGGGTCAATCAGACGCCGCCGCTGGCGCCCGCCGGCGACCCGGCGCTGAACACCAACGGCTCCCCGGTCGCGGGCAACTATTGCGGGGCATCCGCGCCGTTGAAGGTCACGGCCACGAACCCGGGCTTCAGCGTCGACAAGAAGGTGCAGGGCAACCTGGACCCGACGCCGATCGGCTCCGGAGGCACCGGTCATGTGAGCGCCGCCGGCGGTACCGCCGCCTACACGATCTCCTTCACTAACACCGGACAGTCGACCTTGGCGAACCCGGTCATGTACGACCTGCTTCCACGGGTCGGCGACACCAGAGCCACGTCCACGGCGCCACGCAACTCGCAGTTCCCGGTCACGCTGGCCGCGATCGGGACGCTGCCCGCCAACCTCGCGGTCGCGTACTCGCAGGCCACGAATCCCTGCCGTCCCGAGGTGCTCACCTCCAACCCGGGATGCGTCGACGACTGGTCGCCGGCACCGCCGTCCCCGCCCTCGAAGACGACGGCGCTGCGGTTCACGTACACAGGAAACGTGCTCGTCTCGACCGGGTTCACAGCGACCTACACGGTCAGCACGCCGCCGTCCGCGGCGGGGAACGTCGCCTGGAACAGCATCGGCACCAACGTCACCGCCGGCGACGCCCTCCTCGGTGCCGCCGAGTCGTCACTGACCGGTCTGCAGGCGCAGAGCGCGCAGCCGGCGATCACGAAGACCGCCGACCGGGCGACGGTGGATGCGGTGGGCCAGCCGATCGTGTACACGTTCACCGTCACCAACAACACGGCTGTGACCCTGAGCAACGTGCGGGTCGCCGACGCGCTTGTGGACTCGGCGGCGTCCAGCGTCGCACCCACGGCGAGCTGCGCATCCCTCACCGCCCCCGCTGCGCCGTGCTCCGGTGCGGTGACCTCCCTGGCGGCGGGTCAGTCGGCGACGTTCACGGCGACGTACATCACGACGCAGGCGGACCTCGACCACGGACGGATCGCCGACCAGGCAACCGCAACCGCCGACCCGCCCACAGGTCCGGGCCTCAGCAACAGCAGCGGCGTCGTAATCGTCACCGCGACCCAGAACGGCGCGCTCAGCCTTACCAAGGCCGCAACCCCTGGGACGGTGGATGCTGTCGGCGATGAAGTGGACTACACGTTCCAGATCACGAACACGGGCAATGTCACGCTGCACGGGGTCGGCGTCGACGAGACATCGTTCAGCGGCTCCGGATCCCTGTCGACGATCAGCTGCCCTCCGGATGCGTTGGCTCCCAGTCAGTCCGTGGAGTGCACGGCCAGCTACCCCGTCACGCAGGCCGACCTGACGGCGGGCTCGATCGTGAACACGGCGGAGGCGGCCGCGCTCGACCCGTCCGGCGCCTCGGTGACCTCCGCCGACTCCAGCGCCTCTGTGACGGTGGACCAGGTGGCGGGCCTAACCGTCGTGAAGTCCGCGACGCCGTCGGAGGCGGCCGCGTACAACGCCGGGCAGGTCATCACCTACTCCTACGTCGTCTCCAACACAGGCAACGTGCCGGTCACCGGGATCACCGTCGACGAGGTCGCCTTCACGGGCTCCGGCGCGCTGACAGCGATCAGCTGCCCGGCGACATCGCTCCCTCCGGCGAGCCAGTTCACCTGCACCGCGACGTACACGCTCACTCAGGCAGATGTGGACTCCGGCTCGCTGATCAACACGGCGCACGCGTCCGGTACCGCGCCCTCCGGTCCGGTCGTCTCGGGCGACTCTACGGTGACGACACCGCAGACACCCCTCGCACGGCTGACGCTGACGAAGACCGCGGACACGGGTTTCGTGAACGCTGCCGGCGACGCCATCACGTACACGTTCGCCGTTGTCAACAGCGGCAATGTGACCGCCCACGGCGTCCACGTGGAGGAGACCGCCTTCTCGGGATCGGGAGGCGAACCGGCGATCACATGCCCGACGAGCATCCTCGTGCCGGGTCAGCGGGTCGACTGCACCGCCACCTACACGGTGACGGCGGCGGACATGAACGCCGGGTCCATCGTCAATACGGCCCGCGCCGTCGGTAGCGACCCGACCGACGCCGAGATGGCATCGGCCCTCTCGACCGCGACGGTCACGGCGAACGCCGCGCCGGCCCTCACGCTGGTGAAGTCGGCCGATGTCGCAACTTACGACACGGTCGGCGATCCGATCGGGTTCTCGTTCCTCATCACGAACACCGGCAACATCACCCTCACCGGAGTCGGCGTGATCGAAGACGCGTTCAGCGGCACCGGCCGGCTCGGCGACATCCTGTGCCCGACGACCGAGCTGGCAGCGGGCGAGAGCGTGACCTGCACCGCGGAATACGCGGCGACCCAGGTGGACCTCGACCGCGGTAGCGTCGACAACACGGCCACCGCGCTCGCGCAGGGGCCCGACGGCGCACCGGTCCTGTCCGACCCGTCGACCGTCGCCGTAGCTGCCACCCAGTCGCCCTCGCTCGCGCTGCAGAAGACCGCGTCCCCGGGGACCGTGGATGCCGCCGGCGACGCCGTAAAGTACACGTTCCACTTCACGAACACCGGCAACACGACCCTTTCGGGCGTCACGATCGCGGAGACCGCGTTCTCGGGAACGGGAGTGCTCACAGCGCCCGACTGCGGCGCCGGTCCACTCGCTCCTGGAGCCGACCGCACCTGCACGATCACCTACAATGTGACGCAGGCCGACGTGGACGCGGGCACGCTGACAAACACAGCCGTCGCCTCCGCGGGGGCTGTGAACTCCGCACCGGCGACCGCGACGGTGACGATCGACCGCACTCCGGCGCTCTCTCTCGTGAAGTCGGCGCAGCCGGCCGCACCGGCGGACTTCCGGGCCGGTCAGACGATCACCTACTCGTTCGTGATCACCAACACCGGCAATGTGACCATTACCGGAGCCGGAGTGCAGGAGGGCACCTTCAGCGGATCCGGGCCCCTTTCCGCACCGACGTGCCCGAGCACTGGTCCGCTGGCGCCCGGGGCACAACTGGTGTGCTCCACTATCTACACCGTCACGCAGGCCGATATCGATGCCGGCTCGGTGGCGAACAGTGCCACCGCCACCGGAACCGGACCAAGCGGAGTCACCCCGCCGACCTCACCGGTGTCGACGGTGACCGTGCCCGAGCCCGCGAAGCCGGGCTTGGCCCTGTCGAAGACGACGGACGTGCTGCACATCACGGCCGCGGGCCAGCAAGTGCCGTACACCTTCACAGTCACGAACACGGGCAACACCACCGCCTCCGGGATCTCGGTCATCGAGGGCGACTTCACCGGACATGGCCCGAAACCGGTCGCGACGTGCGCGACCGGGGAACTCCTTCCCGGCCAGACGATCACCTGCACCGCCACCTACACCGTGGTGAGCGCCGACCTCGACGGGACCGCCCTGTCCAACACGGCCACCGCCACCGCCGGCACGCCCGGCGGCGGCCGGGTCGGCTCAGGCCCGTCGAGCGCGCGCATCGACCATGTCGCGGCGACGGCGGACCCGGCCGGTCTGGCCTCGACCGGGAGCATCATCGGATGGGGACTCGGTCTCGCTGGTGTGGGGCTGCTGCTGTCTGGGATCCTGCTGATCGTGCTTCGGCGACGGCGACGGCGGGGGCTGAGCGTCTGACGGGCTGGTCTGGTCGGATCAAGGTCGCTTCAGCTGCCACAAGCTGCCGCCGCTTTCTGAGAGCACCCGCTCGTTGAGTCGATCCGCCACCGACCTGAGATCGTCCTCGAACAGATCGGCGTAGGTGTCCAGTGTCATTGCCGCCGACTTGTGCCCGAGCATACGTTGAAGGGCTTTGACGTTGGCGCCGGCACTAACGGCCAGGCTTGCGGCAGTGTGTTTGAGGTCGTGCGGGGTCATGTGCTCGAGTCCGGCATCGCGCAGCGCGGTCAGCCACCAGGATTGACGGTTCCAGGCGGTGTCTGGTCGCGCGAGGTAGCCGCCGGCACGGGCGGGGAATACGAGGTCGCCGCCCTTCTTCTCATCGAGGAGCGCCTCGAAGCGAGGGGCGAGGAACGCAGGGAAGGGTACCGAACGAGCTTCCCAACTCTTCGGCGGTCCGACGTGAATCAGCCCGTCCACTTCAGTGGCGGTCTCGTGTATGGCGATACGGCAACGCTCAAGGTCGATGTCATTGACGGTGAGCGCGACGGCTTCACCCCACCGGATGCCGGTGTAAGCCAGTGTCAGCACGAGGACGCTGCGCTTGTCATCGGGCACAGCGCGCGAGAAGCGGAAGACCTCCTCGTTGGTCAGATACCGGCGACGCTTCTTGGTCCCCTTCCGTGGCAGATTGCTGGCGCCTCGTGCCGGATTCGCGGGAATCCTGCCATCGCGTACCGCAACGTCAAGAATTCCGGCGAGGATCCCGACCGCGCGGAGGACGACGCCGGCTGATCGGGGTTTGCCCGCGTTGCCCACGCGGACCCGCACCGTGACAGCTTTGCCCTGGCTGAGCTCTCGGATCCACTTCTCGACCGCGGAAGGGCGAATCGCGCCGATGGGGGTTGCGGCCCAGCGCGGCTCGACGTAGACGCGCCAAGCGATACGGATGGGGGAGAAGCTGGAGGGTTTGAGCGCTTGCTCCTTGTTGGCGAGCCATTCCTCGGCGAGTTCACCGACAGTGATCTTGGATTGAGACGCCTCGAAGTAGCTCCCCTTCATCATCGCTACCTCGACGGTTGCGTTGTAGAGCTCCGCTTCGCGCTTGGTGCGGAACCCGCGCTTCTCGCGTTGCTGATGTTCGGGGTCGCGCCAACGCACGCGATAGCGCCGGCCTTTGGCCGAATCGTACGCGTCGATGCTTCCCACTTGCAGAACCTAACGCTCGCCACCGACCGGGCCCGCTGGCATCGATCGGAGCAAGCGCGTTCGCCGGCTATCTGAGGATGGGTGCACTCTAGACGTGTGAGAGAGCCGCCGGAACCAAAGCACTTGGGAGCATCGGACGAAGAGGTAGTTGAGCTTTGTCGGGAGTGGATGCGTTACCTCGGCGCCACAGATGCGGTCGTCGCTGCGGGTGATTCCCGCCGGGTCTGTGACTTGTATGGATCTCGCTATCTCGGCTGGGTCGAGAACAAGAGAGGCAACTTGGAAGTCGAACTCGTTGAGCGGGCGGCGGCAGTTGTCGCGGCTGACGGTCGTCGGGGATTGGTCTTCGCGCGCCACGGCGTGAGTCCATTCGCTCGAGTTAGAGCCGACGAACTCGCGATCGCCATTTTCTGGTTCGACGTTCAGGGCGGCACGCTGGACGGTGTGAACATGCTTGGCCGCGATTTGCTTGCGAAGGCTACAACCTCGCCGAACTAGCGATCGGGTCATCTGACGCCGACCGAGGAAGGTTGAGGATCAGGCGACGTGACAATCTGTGCTGCAGGCGTTCGAGCAGCTCGCCTAAGTTCGGCCTGCGCCGCGGCTCGGGACTTCGCCATTGTCTCTTCGAGCGCGCTTCGTTGCATCAGCTCGACCAGTTGCGACTTTGCTGAGTCCGCGGTCGAGGCCACCAGCACTGCGGCATTGTGCTGCTTCCCACGAGTGAGCCCGACATAGAGGCCCGCGGCATCGACGCCGGGTCCAACTAGGGCGGTGTCGGTGGTCTCGCCTTGGACTCCGTAGACGGTTGTTGCGTAGGCGAGGTGAATGTGCTCTTCGGCGTAAGCGAGACTGACATTCCGAAGGTCGGTCGTGTCGGTGCTGGCGGCGAGGATCACATGGTCGTCGCCGATCGCCTTCACTACCCAGTTTTGACGATTCTGCACGTCCGCAGCGCTGTCGTTGCGTCGCGTCTGGACAACGTCACCGACAAAGATCGGCTGTCCGAACTGCCCGGTGAGTGCAGGCCCGGGACGGATCGCTCCAGATTCGAGCCGGCGGCGTTGGATCGCTTCGCTGATCTCCTGCGCTTCGGCGTGGGTCGACGTGACTAGAGCAATCGTCTGACGGCGCTGCGTCGCGTCGAACCATCCTTGGACCATCGCTTCGCGGGCGGAGACGTCGTTATCTGCGAATACGACGTGCTCTGTCCGGATGAGCTCCTTTGCGATCTCGTGAATTTCGTCTGGGCCGTGTGGGTCGCGGAGACGAAGAGCTAGTTGGGCCCAGGCTTGGTCGTCGAAGCGGTGGGTAGTTGTGAGCTCGACACGATCGGCTGAACGGCGCCAGAATAGCGCCATCGCGCCCGAATGCCCGACTGGCAACGCCTGTCGCTGGTCCCCGATCAAAGCGACGCCCGCGCCGGTTTGATGTACGACGTCGAGGAGCGCGGAGGCGGCCTCGAGGTCCAGCATTCCGGCCTCGTCCACGACAATGCGATCGCCAGGGTTGATGCTGATTCGAGGGCCGCGATAGATGCCGCCCGATGTCAGGTCACTCTCGCCGACCGAGAGCCGCCGCCACTCAGTTGCGCCAGACGCGGTGGTCGACCAGCGCCATCCGTAATCGTGCAGGAGTTGGTGGAGCGACGATGAGTGACTCTTCGTCTCGCGTCCCGCCACAACCGAAGCCTTCTTGGTTGGCGCAACGACGATCATCTTGTGGCCGCGTCGGCCGAGCGCGGCCCCGGCCACCTTGAGCATCGTGGTTTTGCCGGTCCCGGCCGGGCCGGAGATGACGACGTTGCGGGAGGTACCGGCGATCGCGGCCGCACCAGCGAGCTGACCGTCATCCAGCCTCCGGTCGGGTTCGATCGCACGACCGATCGCAGCGACCACGTCCCTGTCCAGGATCTGCCCGGGGGCGGAGAGCACGTCGACTTTGTGGGCGAGGGTGGCCTTCAGGGACGCGGTGGAGACAGCCATGAGGTGCTTGATGTGCTTCGGGGCGTCTGGTTCGGAGATCAGTGTCACTGTTTCTGAATGCGACACGACGTCGTCGGCGAGGTCGGCGAGTTCGTCTCGGTCGGCGACCACTCTTGTCGTGGCGATCGCGCGCAGAGCGCCGGCCCGCACATCCATGATGCTGAAGCGGCCACCGCTGCCAGTTGATCGGGCGTCGGCGTCGACGACGGCCTTCGCGGCCAGCAACTCGAGGTCGAGAGCCTGAACGGCAATGCTAGTCAGCCGCGCAGGAGAACGCTGCATGCCGAGCGTGGGGTCGGCGACAAGAAGTTCCTCACGGACGAGCGCGGCCCACCCGTCTTCGTCCAGGTCGCCGGGCTTGTTGGGCCGGCCAACAGCCCACGCCCAATGGTCGATCTGGCTGAGCACATCGTGCGAAGGCTCCTGGCCGGGATGCTGTTCCTTCCACCAGGCGGTGCGGATGCTCTTGTTCGCCTCGATCTGTGCGGACCGCTTCGACAGCGGCCGCACCAAGGGCTGCAGCTGGGCGATCTCGCCGTCCTCGTCGAGGGTGAACCCCTTGGCGGCAAGTGCACGGATCCAGGCCGGGTCGGTGCGGGAGGCGAGATCGCCTTCGGCATTGATGACGTTCTGGAACCGCAACGCAACGCGAGTGTCGATGTTGGACCACTTGCCGTCCCGGCCTTGCGCTTTGACGTTCAGCCAGAGGTGGCGGTGCTTGTGCGGATCCAAAGAACGAGAGCGTTCGTGTCGGAGCTCGACGACCTCAATCCGGGCCAAGTCCTCGCGGATCGCACCGCCCCTGCCGCGGCGGGCGTTGAGCTCAGACTGCCACAGCTTCACGATCCGGTCCCGCAGCCGGTCTTGGAGGTCGTCATACGCGGCGGCGATGTCGGAGTCGAGCATGGCGGCGATCGAGAACGACTTCGGAGCGTTGATCGTCGCATCCAAGATCAGGTCCGCGACGGGCGACTCAAGGTCACGGCCGCGACGCTCCCCACTGAGCGGGTCGAGTCCGTCGACCCAGTCTTTGAGCTGGTCGCGGGTGAGGAGGTCGTCGCGAATGGCGCCGTTTTCGACGATGTACCGGGTCATGACGGCATCGGCGTAGCCGGCGGCGGCGATGACACCCTCAGGAGTCTTTGCGGTGAGGGTGGCGTCGCAGGTGCCGTTGAACGCGTAGTTCACCGCCTGGTTGACACCGTGGGACTGCTGTCCCCGCTTCCATCTGGCTACTCCACCTCGCACCGGTGCCCGCCTCCCTTCGTGTCCGGTCGTCGTCTGGCTCTGCTAAGAGTTGAGACTTCTCGCTCTCACTTAGTACTTCCGGTTGGCGGGATTTTTTCGCGCGCTATGAGCGCGCACGGACCTTCTTCCGGCAGGTCTCTTGTCTTCAGCCGCGACGGCGTGTGTCGCCTTTGTGATGGACGCCAGCGCGGGGCCGCGTTGCATCGCACTCCTGAGATCGAATGCCCTCATACCTACACGTTGTGTTCCCGAGCCGGTTTTGACGCGCAAATCCGAAATTCGTCGGGAAGCGTTCCGCCGGATGGCGCCGACGCATCAAGAGCACGGCGGCGGAGCTCGATGAGCTAGACGTGCTCGGTCTGGGTGGATTGCTTTCGGAGCGAGTCGGGTAACGTTGACGAAGGGAACGCATGCCGTCTCGGCGGTGAGAGCGGGGAGCCATCCAATCGGCGTGTGCGGGTCGGCTGCGATGGCCCACCCGTCGAGCACGGACCGGCTGACGGTCTCTGTGCACTCCTGCTTCTCAGCAGGTGACGGGTTCGCAGATCCTTCCACTCCAATGAGTCCGCCGTGCAGTTCCGGATCCATGTTGATGGCGTCGATGATGAATACCCGCATCTCACTCACTCCCTAGGTCGATCGTTTTTGAGTGCCTTTCCGGCGGGTGATCGAGAGCGAGTGGGAGGTGTGCAGAGCCGGGACCGTGGAATACCGCAGCGGAGCGAGGATATGCCGCGAAAGCCCGGCACGGAGCACCGGGAGCGAACTACGATCGGGCGACGGAAAGGCCCTCAAACGACAAGGGGCAGCGCCGCTCGCGGCGTCCGAGATCCGGCGGCTATCGGGTGATGAAGTAGACGACGATTGCCACTACGCCGCGAAGGAGCCTGCCGAACATCTACGGCCAGTTCAGAATCCTCATCCCGAACCGCGGGGCGTGCGTGACCACGACCGCGCACTACACAGGCGACACTTCCGACCTGCTCGACAGCCCCTGGGCCGCGATCATCAGCGAGCTCTAACCCCGGAGAGCTTACCTGCCGGCAGGGCAAGCACCCGCATCCGCTCAGCGGAAAGAGGCAGCGAGATCGGGCCCGAAAGTGAGGCTGAAGGACCCTCTGTGCGCACGACTTCGCGGGCCGTTCCACTGAAGTGCCTACGTGCATTCGCTCTGGCTTCATTTGCTCCTGGTTCGATTCGGTCCTAGTCTCGTGCATCTCTTGGCTTGGGTTCGATCGTTATTTCCGATCTCTAGTCTCCGTTCGTCTTGGTGGCCCCCTTCGTCACTTTCCCCGGTGACAAAAGCTCGGGCCATTCTGCGGACCGGTCATTGGTCTGCTACACAACTCCCGCGGCGCCCGTGAACAATTGATACCTCGTCTCAAGCCCTGTCCACGGCCAGACCGATCGCTGGTTGACCTGTGCCGAGGGAGCCTCTCGAGGGTGGGCGTTGCATGGCGCAGGTCCGATTGGGCAGCCGCCTGTCGGCTCGCAGGGTGCTTGACCTGCGACAGCGTTCAGTGACCATTCATCCCTAGCAGCGCGAAGGTGACGCTGAGAACTCTGCCTCGTCGGGCGGTGCGTAGCGCCGCCCGACGAGGGGATGCCCGGGCTTTAACGACGGTCAGTCGATGGACGATCGAACCCGTTGGGACGTCTGTCGTCACCCAAAGCGGGGTAAACGTGGTCCCGTTCAAGCCCGGTAGCCTGAATGCACGCATTGCATGTGTGATCATCCACTCGGTGGCGATCCGACGAGGTGTGCATCCGCCAAGAATGCTCCGCAGTGCGTCAGCCCGTGCGACTTCGCCACGATCGTCCTCGCCACAGATAGGAAACTGAATGTCGTTGTCTCCGACGGGTGAGCGGAAGCAAGATGAGCGCCTGAACGTGGCGCCGGGCTCCGTCGTTGTCGTTCGAGACATGGAGTGGCTGGTAACGGCAGTCGAGTCGACGGGTGACGGTGCGCTGATTCGCGTGCAGGGTCTCTCCGAACTGGTGCGCGATACGACTGCGGCCTTTTACGAATCTATTGACGAGATCACTCCGCTCGACCCATCGCAGGCGCGAATTGTGGGCGATAGTTCGGCGGGGTATCGACGAGCGAAGCTGTGGCTTGAGGCGACGCTGCGGAAGACTGCTGTTCCTCTCGGAGCCGACGAGCTAACCGTCTCCACTCAAATGTTGTCGGATCCGCTCGACTACCAACAGGCCGCGGTGCGACAGGTGCTCAGCTCCGCGACACTTCGACCGCGAATTCTAATCGCCGATGCTGTGGGTCTTGGGAAGACAATCGAGATCGGCATGATCCTTTCGGAGCTGGTGCGCCGCGGCCGTGGGGAGCGAATCCTCATCGTCACTCCACGCCACGTGCTCGAGCAAATGCAGTACGAGATGTGGACGCGATTCGCGCTACCGTTCGTGCGCCTGGACTCTGTCGGCATCCAGCGGGTGAGGCAGACTCTGCCCGCGACCCGCAACCCCTTCAGCTTGTACAAGCGAGCGATCATCTCGATCGACACGCTCAAGCAGGAGAAGTACCGTGCGCACCTTGCGAAGCAGCGATGGGATGCGGTGGTCATCGACGAGTCGCACAACATCACCGGTGCGACTCTGAACAATCGACTCGCGAAAACCCTCGCGCCGAACACCGAGGCGCTCATCCTCGCATCCGCGACTCCTCACAACGGAAAGAAGGAGTCGTTCGCAGAGCTGATCCGCCTGTTGGAGCCGACGGCAGTCACACCCGACGGAGACATCATCGAGGATGAAGTGCGCCGCCTCATCATCCGCCGCCATCGTCACAGTCCGGAGGTCGCCCGTGAGGTCGGTGCGGACTGGGCTGAACGGATGCCGCCCCGGAATCTCCTCGTCGCGGCGTCGCCCGCGGAAAACGCGGTCGCTGACGAGCTTTCGAGCGTGTGGCTTCACCCCGAATCCGGGTCCTCTCCCTACTCCGGGAGTAACAAAGGGCTGTTCCCCTGGACCCTCGCCAAAGCCTTCCTTTCCTCGCCGGCGGCACTCGTCGAATCGATTTCCGAGCGCGTCCGTCGCCTGGGAACTGCGTTGTCAATTGAGCAGCGCCGCGAACGTGACGCGCTTGAGCACCTCCTTGTGCTCGCCAGGACATCGCTCGATCAGCCCTCTGCGAAGTACGTGCGACTCCTCGAATACCTGCGATCGATCAGCGTAGGCTCGCCGAGTGATGTGCGTGCCGTCGTCTTCTCCGAACGCGTCGCGACCCTCGATTGGCTGCGCAAGAATCTGGGCCGCGACCTCAAGCTCAAAGACGACCAGATCCGCATTCTTCACGGCGGCCTGACCGACGTCGAGCAGCAGGAAATCGTCGAGAGCTTCAAGCAGCAGTCCTCGCCGATCCGGGTGCTGGTCACGGGCGACGTCGCATCCGAAGGTGTCAACCTGCACTCGCAGTGTCACGAGCTTATCCACTTCGACATCCCCTGGAGCTTGATCCGGATCGAGCAGCGAAACGGTCGTATCGACCGATACGGGCAGCGGCAGCGGCCACAGATCACGACCCTGCTGCTCAGCCCCGATAACGCGGATTTCTCGGGGGATGTGCGCGTCTTGCAGCGGCTTCTGGAGCGTGAAGAAGAGGCCCACACCGCGCTGGGCGACGCCGCCTCTCTTATGGGGAAATACGACGTTGGAGCCGAAGAAGAGGCGATCAAACAGGCCCTGGCGAACCAGGCGAACATCGACCAGGTCGTTCCAGCGGTTGAGCATGCGCTGACGGCGGGAGACTCGGTCGGTGCGTTGCTGGCACGACTGGCGGGAACAGCGCCGGATCTCGCGCCCGCTCCGCTCACATCCGGCCAGGGCGCGGAAAACGGTCTGTTCGCGTCGGAACTCGATTACCTGCGCGAGGCACTGACCGAGGTCTACACCACCCCGGGCGCATCGGCGACGCCGGATGGAGGTGGAGGGGTCAGTTGGCGCGAGCACGGTGCACATGGAACCGTGGAACTCGCCCCACGCAAGGACCTCAAGCAGCGCCTTTCGGTGCTGCCCCAGAGCTACCTCGCCGAACGACACGTGACAGAGCGCCTGATGCTCGCGACGACGCGACAGCGTGCCAAGACGGTGCTGCAGGACGCCATCGACGATCCGGAGGGGCGGACGCTGTGGCCGGAGGCACACTATCTGGGACCGCTTCACCCGGTCCTCGAGTGGGCCAGCGACAGAGCTCTGGGGCGACTCGGGCGAAATGAGGTGTTCGCCATCCGCGGTGACGTGAGTTCACCGACGGTCGTGCTAGTGGGCACCCTCACGAATCGACGTGGTCAGACTGTTGCCGCGTCGTACCTGACCGTCGAAGTTCCGATGCTAGATACGCCGGAGTTCGCGCTAGTCTCCGCGCATCCCTCAGCCGGTGCCGCGATCGCTGCCGCGGGGCTAACCGGGCAGCTCGTCAATAGCGGCCCCGTTGACATCACGGATGAGCTCCAGGCGATCATCGCGCCGGCAGTGTCGCAGGCGATAAGCCAGATGCGCACCCTCGCGGCCGCTGCCGGCGAGGACGTGCATCGGCGGGTGGCCGAGTGGTCGGATCGAGTTGATCAGTGGCAGCAAGCGGCAACCGGCCTGACGCAGATTGCGGAGCTTCGATCGCGTCGGACGACCGTTGAGCAAGAACGTCAGATCGCCGAGTCGATGCTTCCCGAGCAAACGTTGGTACGACCGCTGCTGGTCGTTGTTCCCGCCGGCGATGTGGAGGAGAAGTAAGTGTCGGATGCGTTCATCGTCGGCGAAGAGTGGATCAGCGAGCACTACTTCACGACCGACTCGAAATCGCAATCGTTTCTCGCTCGAGTACTTCAGGCCCGTAAGGAATGGGACGAGTCGGGGACAGCCGGAGCGATGACCGCGCGCTCGCAGTTCCTGGCCGCGCGAGGCGACCTATCGAGCGCGTTCGCGACTCTGGCGGAGGGCGTGCCCGCCGACGAATTACGGGCTCGAATCTACGAGCCGCTTCGCGCGGCTCTCGGATACAACGGGCCGGCGCTTCGACGCGAAACACGCGGACCGCTCACGCTCATCGCCCCGATCGACCAGCAAGAAGGCGCGGCGCTCGCGGCCATCGAGGCCGTCGCTGTCGAGTCCGTTGAAGAGGTTCTGCAGCGTGACAACGCCATCCTTCTTGAACCGTACCTTCCGCCGGAACAGGACAATCATCCGATTACCTCCGTCGCGCGTCTGCTCTCCTCCGTCTTCGTCGAGAACGAGGGAGTCGGCTTCGCCGTGGTCTTCGCCGGCAAATGGGCGCTGCTGACCGATCGCGAACACTGGCCCGAGGGCCGCTATCTCGCTGTCGACCTTCAGCTCGTGGCCGACCGCCATCACACCGCGCGCGGCGGCGAGATCGATAGCGCGGTCGCATGCCTGGCTGCGGAATCCCTGGTTCCCCAGTCGGATGGGACGGTGTGGTGGACCGGCGTGCTCGCCGAGTCTGTCAAGCACACCGTGGGGGTTTCCAAAGACCTGCGCGAAGGCGTGCGGCAGTCGATCGAGATCATTGCCAATGAGGTGGTGCGACGCCGGCGTAGTGGAGGGCTACCACCACTCGGCGCGGAGTTCGCGCAGCCCCTAGGAAAGCAGGCGCTGCGGTATCTGTACCGGATACTGTTCCTGCTCTTCGCCGAGGCGTCGCCCGAGCTCGAAGTGCTTCCGACGAACGATGCGGACTATGAAGAGGGGTACAGCCTCGACAGACTGCGCGAGCTCGTGCAGGTCGACTTGAGCCACGACGCGGCGCACCGAACTCACATCTACGAGTCGCTCGCGCTCCTGTTCCGGCTGGTCGACGTCGGGCACCACAGCGAGTCGATGTCCGCGGCAAGCAGCGGATCGTCCAGCGGAAACGGGCTCGTGTTCAACAGCCTCAAAGCCGACCTCTTCCTCCCCCAAGCCGTCGCACTCATCGACGAGGTTAAGCTCGGCGACGCCGCACTGCAGGAGGTGCTTGCGTACCTCCTGCTAAGCAAGGAACGGACGGGCACCGACCGTGGATTCATCAGCTACGCGAACCTGGGGATCAACCAGCTGGGCGCGGTGTACGAGGGCCTGATGTCGTACACCGGCTTCTTCGCGGAGACTGATATGTATGAGGTCGCCAAGGGCGGCGACGACGAAAAAGGCTCCTGGGTGGTCCCAGTCGAGCGTTCCTCGGGGATCGATGCGGTCGATTTCGTGCAGGTCACCGATCCGTTGACCGGCGAAACACGGCCCGCACTGCATAACGCCGGAAGTTTCGTCTTCCGGCTCGCTGGGCGCGAGCGCCAGCAGTCCGCGTCGTACTACACCCCCGAAGTGCTCACCCGGTTCACGGTGTCGCAGGCCCTCGCGGAGTTGATGGATCGGGATGATCGCATCACCTCCGCGGCGGAAATCCTCACGATGCGCGTGTGCGAGCCCGCGCTCGGTTCCGGTGCGTTCGCCATCGAAGCGGTCAGGCAGCTCGCCGAGGAGTATCTGAAACGGCGTCAGGCCGAGCTCGGTACGAAGATCGACCCCGACCAGTATCCGACCGAGTTGCAGCGGGTGAAGGCGTCGATCGCCCTCCATCAGGTCTACGGCGTGGACCTGAACGCGACCGCCGTGGAATTGGCTGAGATCTCGCTCTGGCTGGACACCATGGTGAGCGGGCTGGCCGCGCCATGGTTCGGACTCCACCTCAAGCGTGGCAATTCGCTTATCGGAGCCCGCCGGGCCGTGTACACGCGGGACCAGGTGAACAGCAAGGCGTGGCTCAAGGAGGCACCACGCGATATTCCGCTGACGGAACTTGCCGAAAACCTCCTCGAGGGTCGTGTTGCGGGCAAGGCTTCCGGCGCGATCCACCAATTTCTGCTGCCGGCGGACGGCTGGGGGAGCGCGGTCGAAGCGAAGGAAGCCAAAGAGTTGGCTCCGGAGGCTCTCGCCGCCCTCAAGAAGTGGCGCACGGCGATCAAGGCCAAGCCGTCCAAGAAGCAGCTCGATCAGCTGGTGAACCTCGCCCTCCGGGTGGAGACGCTCTGGCAATTCGCGCTGCGCCGCCTCGACATCGCCGAACGAGAAGTCCGTCGTGCGATCCCGCTATGGGGCGCCGAATGGACGACCGAGCACGAACTCGTTGCCGAGGCGGTCTCGCGCGAGGAGATCGAGCGAAAGCTTCAGGATGCGCAGGGCTCGTTCCAGCGCCTTCATCGCGTCATGGACGCGTGGAACGCGCTGTGGTTCTGGCCGCTCACGGACACGGTCACGCGAGGCGAGCAGCCGCCCTCCCTCGATCAGTGGATCGCGGGACTCACCGGGCTCCTCGGCACGCACTTCGAGGGCAAGAAGACAGGCAGAACCGCAGGGGGCGAAACGCTGGGGCTGCCGACCGGGTGGGAGGCGCTGGGGGATGCGGAAGAGCTCGACCTCGGGTTCGCAGGAGCGCTTGACGTCAACGTCGTTGTCGCGACGCACCCGTGGCTCGGGGTCGCTGAACGCCTGGCTGCTCAGCGAGGTTTCTTCCACTGGGAACTCGATTTCGCGACAGTCTTCGCCGCAGGAGGTTTTGACCTGCAAGTGGGGAACCCGCCATGGGTGCGACCCGAATTTGACGAGACTGCCTCACTTGCCGAACATGACGTTTGGTTTGCCCTTACAAATAAACCATCAACGGCAAGCTTCGCGAACCACCGGCAGAAAGTGCTCGAGCTGGGGCCCGCGCGCTCCGCGTATCTCGCTGACCTTCTAGATGTTCTCGCTACAAGAGCGTCCTTGTCCCACGTCGTGAGCTATCCACTTCTCCAGGGACTCCGGCCGGACCTCTACCGGTGTTTCATGGAACAGACTTGGAGGCACAACAGGGAGAGCGGGGTCATCGGGCTCATCCACCCTGAGACGCATTTCACAGACGAGAAAGCCGGACCGCTGCGGTCTTCGGCATATTCTCGGCTACGGCGCCACTGGCAGTTTGTCAATGAACTGCAACTGTTTGAGATTCACCATCTTGTGTCGTACGGAGTGCATGTTTACGGTCCCGTCGAGCGCGTTCGCTTCGACATGGCGACTTCCCTCTATCATCCAGATACTGTCGAGCGCTCGTACCTTCACGACGGCTCGGGAGAGGAGCCTGGGCTCAAGGATCCAGATGGCCATTGGGACCTTCGTCCTCATCGAAATCGGATCGTCTCCGTTAGAGATGAGACGCTCCTGACATGGCATGCGGTACTCGAAGACGGCGCAGTTCCGGTGCACCAAACACGAATGGTCTACGCGGTAAACCGTGCGACCGCTGCCGTGCTTGACAAGCTGTCTCGGGCGAAGCGGCTTGGGGACCTTGGTCTCGAATTCTCACAAGGATGGAACGAGACGACCGATTTCAATAAGGGCTACTTCGTGAAGGAATGGGGGCAGATCACGTCGTGGAAGGACGCAATCTTGCAGGGCCCACACCTGTTCGTCGCCAATCCCTTTTACAAGTCGCCGAACGAGACGATGCTGCACAATCAGGACTGGTCAGCGATCGACCTGGAGGCGTTGCCTCAAGACGCGCTCCCGATTACCGCATACAAGCCGGCAATCAGCGCCCCCCGCTACGATGCCGCGTACACGCACTGGGGGCCAGCACGCGTTCCGGCTCGGGACCTTTACCGTGTCGCGTGGAGACGAATGGCCGCTAACACGGGGGAGAGGACCCTCATCTCGGCAGTAATCCCGCCCGGCGCAGCGCACGTCCATCCGGTCCACACGTTTGCGGTAGGCGTCCAGGACAGCCTGACGCTGGTTCACGCCGCGGCGGCGATTTCCAGCCTCGTTGCCGACTTCAGTGTTCGATCGGTTTCAAAATCAGAGATACTTTTCGCCACAATCGCGAGAATGCCTCTTCCTGACCTCGGTGTTTTTGGTCGAGCGTTGGCCCTCAGATATCTGCGTCTCACCTGCACGACCGATGCGTATAGATCCCTCTGGTCGCTCGCGGGAACAGAATCTGGTCCGGGGGAAACGTGGGCGGGGGGTATCGACTACCCCGGAAGAAGGGAGCTCAACGATGTTGAGCTTGATTGGACCCCCTCGACTCCGTTGAGGCGAGCTTCCGACAGACGTCAGGCACTCGTGGAAATCGATGCAATCGTCGCATTGGCACTTGGACTCACAGCTGACGAATTGTGCACCATCTACCGCGTCCAGTTCGCGGTGCTCTACGGGTACGACCGCAACACGTACTACTACGATGCGAACGGCCGACTCGTTCCGAATGATGTCCTCAGAATGTGGCGCACCAAGGGCGAACGCATCAGCTCGGACGAACGCACGGCGACCAATGCGAGCGGCAACACGTACGTGTACGAGCTGCCGTTCACAACGCTCGACCGAGAAGCGGACATGCGGCACGCATACACCCACTTCGAGCGCATCCTCCAGGGAGAGTTTTGAGCGAGCTGCTTCCGAGTATCCAGGCCGACGACATCCGCGAAGGTCTAGTCGACTACCTCACGACGACCTTCGCCTTGTCCGACCCGGAAGCACGACTCGCCCTGCAGGACTTCCTCACAGACCCCGAAAATGGCGTGTTCAAGGGCCCGTTCGTTCGCTTGCGTGTTCCGTTTCGACCCGCCGATGACGGGTGGCGCGACAGCCTCGAATGGCACGAAGGCTTCGCTCCTTACGGTCATCAGGCCCGGGCATTCGAGCGACTGAGTAGCTCCAACCTGAGCGCCGACAAACCGCGGCCGCTGGCGACCCTGGTAACCACAGGAACCGGTTCCGGCAAAACCGAGGCCTTCCTCTACCCGATCCTCGACCACGTCATCCGTGCCAAGCGCGCGGGTGAGCCCGGCATTAAGGCGCTCATCCTCTACCCGATGAACGCCCTGGCCAACGACCAGGCTCGACGACTCACCGAGCTCATCACCACTCAGCCGGCGCTCGCCGGCGTTCGCGCCGCCCTTTACACCGGGCAGAAGGGTCCGGATAGGTCGGTCGTCAGCCCCGACGGACTGATCACGGATCGTCAAACGATGCGGGCCGACCCACCCGACATCCTGCTCACTAACTACAAGATGCTTGATCAGCTCTTGTTGCGCACGGCCGACCAGAACCTGTGGAAGGAGAGCGCCACGAGCCTGCGCTATCTGGTGCTCGACGAGTTCCACACCTACGACGGCGCACAGGGCACCGACGTCGCGATGCTTCTTCGCCGCCTCGGTCTTGCTCTCAAGCGCGGCTGGCCGTCCGAACATCCGCTTCTCGACGCGGAAGCCTACGCGCGTCCGCTCGGCTTGATGACCCCGGTCGCGACGTCGGCGACGCTCGGCGACAGGGAAGATCCCAAGGCGATGCTGACCTTTGCTGAAACGGTCTTCGGGCAGCAGTTCGATGACGACGCGGTCATCACCGAGACACGACTGACTCTCGAAGACTGGGCGGATGGCGCACCCGCGGAGATCGAACGCGCCGGGCTTGCGGCCGCCCGGGTGGACAATGCGATGATTTCGAATCTGGCCAGCAGAGTGCGGGCACTTCGCGAAGGCTCGCAGGAGAGCGGGCCCGATGCCCTAACGGAGGCCGTATTCTCTGCCCTGTACGACGGCTGGATCGAGCCGCACTCGCGTCGGCTGCGAGACGATCCAGAATTCGCACTGGCCCTGACGCAGGCGCATCCGTTCACTCACGACCTGACCCGCGGGGCGGAATTCGCCGTGTCGCTGACCGAACTTGCTGAGGCCGTTCTACCTGCCGGACTCGCGTCGACGGAAACATATGAAGACCGCGCCGCCGCAAGACACGAGGTCCTCGCCGCAATCATTGGAGCACTGAGTCACGTGCGTTTCCTCGTCGGCCGGGCCGCACTTTCCGTCGACTTGCACCTCTGGACCCGTGCGCTGACACGCATCAACCGTGTTGCTGGGCCGACCACGGCGTTCCGGTGGGATGACGATGGTTTGAGCGACGTCACGGACAGCGTCGACCCTTTCGAGATTGAAGGGCGGCCCGAATATCCGGCGGTTTACTGTCGTCACTGCGGCAGAAGCGGGTGGGGTGTGCAGCTTGCCCCGACCGGATACGACCTCGACACTGACGACGCCGCCATCCGTCGAAACCATCTGGCACGGGAGGGGCGTTTCCGTGCGCTGATGTACGCGCCAGCCGAGGCCGATCACGATCCGAGCATCACGGGCGATCACGATGCCCCTCCCATGGAGGGATTGCGCTGGTTCTGGACAGTCGAACGCAAGGTCAGCCCAGAGACCCCGGATCTGTCGGGCGACGCATTCGAGCGGGGCCAGGTGCTCCCGGTTCTAGCGTTGACCGGCGAAGATGCAGATGACGACTCGCGCAACGATACCTGCCCGTCATGTCAGCGGGCCGACGGCATCCGCTTTCTCGGTAGCGCCATCGCGACCATGCTCTCCGTCGCGGTGACCACCATCTTCGGAGACGCGCGGCTCGACGGCAGCGAGAAGAAGGCGCTCGTCTTCACCGACAGCGTGCAGGATGCAGCGCATCGCGCTGGGTTCGTACAGAGCCGATCGCACGTCTTCACGCTTCGCAACGCGATTCGAGAAGCCATCGGCGATTATCCGATCGCGCTCGATGCACTCGTCGACGAACTGTTGAAACTGGCCGGCGATGACCGGTTCAAACGGTATCGGCTGCTCGGGCCGGACGTCGCAGAACGGGCCGAGTTCCGACCATTCTGGGAAAAGCCGACAGCCCGCGCCGTCCCGGCCCCGGTCGTGCGAAGGGTGCGCAAAAGGCTCCTCCTCGACGTCGAACTTGAGTTCGGGTTACAGTCCCGCGTCGGTCGAACGCTCGAACTCACTGGCTCCGTTGCCGCCGAAGTAGACGCCGGTGCCCCGTCGAAATTGGAGAGCATCGGACGCACCGCGCTCGACGGTTTCACTCGAGAAGCGCAGCTCGGTGAGATCGAACCCGCAGAGCGGTATCCAGAAACCGTCGTGCTGTGGGTTCGAGGCGTTCTCGAGCGGATGCGCGACCGCGGAGCCATCCAACACGAGTGGTTCACCAAATACATCGAAAGCGATGGCCGGCGCTGGGCCGTCTGGGGCGGCCGCCCCCGCGGCGAGGGCATGCCGGCGTTCCCAGAGGGACGGGATGCGCCCGGATACCCACGGGTAGGCGGCCCGGCTCCAGGGGGCAAGGACAATCAAAAGACGCAGCTCGACGTGGTGACTTCTCCCCAAAGTTGGTTCGCGGTGTGGACGCGCAAGGTGCTCCGTGTCACCGCGGGCGATGGTGCGCGACTGAGCAAATCGCTTCTAGCGCATTTGGCGGCCGACGGCGTCATCAGTGCCGTGCCCATCGGCGCATCCGGCGCGATCGCCTATCAACTGAGCCCGAGCCGGGTCACCGTCACTCCGATTCGCCTGGACGATTGGGTGCTGCGGCGCCACCTGCTCGTCTGCGACATTTGTCAGAACCCGGTCACCGGGACGGCACAGGTCATCGATCAACTCGCAGACGGGCCCTGCACTGCAGCACGATGCCCAGGGACGCTCCGACGAGAAGGTGCCGCAGACAACTACTACCGCCGGCTCTACGGCGGCGGTGACATGCGGAGGGTCGTGGCGCGCGAGCACACGGGCCTGCTCGATGACGCCATCCGCCTGGACTATGAGACCAGCTTCAAGTCCGGCAGCGACCAACCTGACGCTCCAAATGTGCTCGTTGCCACGCCGACGCTTGAGATGGGCATCGACATCGGCGATCTGTCGACCGTGATGCTGGCCGGGCTGCCCAGGAGCGTTGCGTCGTACCTGCAACGAGTCGGCCGCGCCGGACGTCTCACCGGAAACTCGCTTTCGCTGGCGTTCGTGACGGGACGAGGAGAACAGCTGCCGAAGATCGGCGACCCCCTCTCCGTCATCAACGGTCAGGTGCGGGCACCGGCCACCTACCTCAACGCCGAAGAGATCCTGCGCAGGCAGTACCTCGCGGGGCTCATCGACCGGCGCGCATCCGGATTGCTCGCGCCGCCCACTCGGGCGCGTGACGTTCTCGCCTCCACGGAGGAGCGGAGCTTCCTGGGAGACCTGATCTCCGATGCGGAGCAAGAACACGCAGCGCGTACCGCAGACTTCCTTGGCGCGTTTCCGGGGCTGAGCGCCTCCAGCGTCGATTCGCTCCGGGCGTGGGCAGCACCCGGTACGGAACCCGGAAGCAGCGGACTTGCAGAAGCGGCCCGGCACGCGGTGCAGCGGTGGAATGCCGAGCTCTCGTTACTGAAACATCGTCGAAAGGCCGTCTCTGAAGCGCTAGAGCGCCTCGAGAAGGAGGCCGACCATCCAGCCGCGACCGAGGAACTGAAGACGGAAGCGCGAGCCGCCCGAGCCTCCTACAAACTGGTCTCGAGAGTCCTCCAGGAGCTGAGGAACGAGCCGTGGATCGGGGCGCTTGAGCGGTTCGGGCTCCTACCGAACTACACTCTCCTCGACGACGCGGTGCGCCTCGATGTTGCGCTGTCCTGGATCGAGCCCGACACGGGAGAGTTCCAGAACGATGCGATCACCTACGAGCGCGGGGCCGGGGTTGCTCTCGGCGAACTCGCGCCCGGCGCCACGTTCTATGCGCAGGGAGCTGAGATCGCTATCGACGCCGTCGACCTCGGTATCGAAGGCGAAGCCGTCAAGGAATGGATTTACTGCCCGGCGTGCGGATTCGCGCAGGACACGGCCCTCTCGCCTGCACCAAACACGTGTCCACGATGCGGTTCGAAGGCAATCGCCGACGCGGCCCAACGGATGAGCGTGGTCGAGCTCGAGCGGGTATCGGCCGAAGTTCGACGTGATGAGGCCACGATCAACGATCGTCGCGATGATCGCGAGCGGACCCGATTCTCGATCCATGTCGCAGCCGACATCGACCCAGCCTCAGTCACGAACCAGTGGTTCGTCGCTGAGACGGGCTTCGGCGTCAAGTACGTTCGCGACCTGACGATCCGCTGGCTCAATCTCGGCCGGATCGGAGGCTTCAGCCCATCAAAAATCATCGCTGGCGAAGAACGACAGAGCTCCCTGTTCCGGGTATGCGAGGTGTGTGGAAAGCTCGACAGCGCGGCCAATGCCAACAGTCGGCGGGAGCATCGATTTTGGTGTCCGTATCGGACCTCAACCTCCGAGCATGTGACTAATCTCGCGCTGAGCAGAACGCTGACGACCCAGGGAGTGGTGCTCCGCCTGCCGCTGGCGCTCACGATAGGTGACAGTCTGGCCGTCCCGAGCCTTGTTGCGGCAATTATGCTCGGACTGCGAGAAACCCTCGGCGGAGACCCCGATCACCTGCGTGTGGTGAGCATCGTCGATCCCGTTCTGAGCGACGGTGGCGACAACATCCCATCGCTCCTCATTCACGATTCCGTGCCCGGAGGTACCGGGTATCTCGCCGAGCTGGCCAATGTCCCCCAGATCCGATCGGTCTTCGAGACCGCGTGGCGGATTGTTCGGGATTGCCCGTGCGCGAACGAGAACCGCAATGCCTGTCATAGGTGTGTTCTCCCGTTCGCGCCGGGAAGAAACGGCGAGAACGTTGCCCGTGCCAGCGCAGAGCAAGCGCTGAGGAAGCTCCTCGACGTCGATTCCGACGGTGAGCCAGGAAGCTGGACGGTTACGCAGGTCGATAACGGACAGGAGTCCGGAGAGTCCGTCATCGAGCAGTACTTCCGCAAGGTGTTCATCGATCGCGCACGTGCCCTCGGTGCGACCGTCAAGGAGATCGCGGGAGACTGGGGCAACAAGGTCCAGGTGACCGTGCCCGGTTCGCGACGAATCTGGTTGTTGCGGCCCCAGGTCCCTTTGGGACACACGACGCCCGATTTTGTGCTCGAGAGCCACGGCGGCGGGGTGATACCCCTCGCGATCTACACCGACGGGCGAGCATTCCACGCCACGGTCGCCCACAACCGCATCGCTGATGACGCCGCAAAACGACGCGGGGCACGGGATCTCGGATACCACGTCATCGCTGTGACCTGGGACGACGTTGAGCGCGCCGAGAAGGCACAACCCGAGCCCAGTGCTGCGTGGTTCAGCAAGGACGTCGCGGCCAATTTCACGGGCCATTTCGGGCTGTCGCTCAGTTCGCTCGATCACATCGTCGCCAACCCGATCAACCAGATCATGGACTGGATTCAGGACCCCGTCTCGGCCCAGAAACGGTGGGCCGGTATCGCGAGATCGCTACCCGTTCTCGTGATGAATCCGATGGGGACATTCATCGATCGAGAAGGACTGGGCCTCGACGAGGTGGCGGTTAAAGCGCTCTCGGGTGCGTACATCGCTGCAACCGATCAACCCGACACTTTCCTGCTCCGGCTCGGAGCTACAGCACTGGTGGGACGCCTGCTCGATCAGAACGGCACGACGGAATGCGTCCTGGCCGTCGACGACCGTAGCGCGACGCTCCAGGGCGCCGGCTTCCCCGACGCGTGGCGGCTGTGGCTCCGGCTGGCCAACGTCTTAGGGCCGAATACCTCCCCGAGCGCTGCGCGAATCGTCGCGTTCAGCGAAATCGCCTCCGGTGCCGCGACGTCCGAAGGCAAACCCGAACTCGTCAGCGAAGAGATTGATCAGAACTGGCGACAGGCACTCGCCGAAGCAAACGACCAAGAGGCTGCCGTGCTTGTGTCCTTGGCAAACGATGGATCGGTTTCGCCACCCGACATCGGGCTGGAACTCGGCGACGGCATCCCTGTCTCGCTGGTCTGGACCACGGAGCGCGTAGCCGCCAGCGCTGATCTGTCCGAGTCTGACATCCACGAACTGACTGACGCGGGGTGGATGGTCGTTGGATTAGACGCCATTGCCATCATCGCCGCGCTCGACGAGAAGAGAAGCTGACATGCCCCACATCGTGCTGACCAAAGTGAAAGGCCAGGACCACGACAAATCGGTGAAGGCGAAGATCCTCAACTTCCTTTCGAAACTGACCGAGGACGATACGTCAGCGGGGCTCCATATCGAGAAGATGCAGAACTCCGTCGACTCTCGAGCGCGGACGGCTCGCGTCGACCAGAGCCTTCGAGCGGTTCTCTACCGCCTCGACGTCGGCGAGGCCGAGCACACCTACGTGTACGCAGGAACGTGGCCGCACGACGAAGCAATAGAACGGGCACGCACCCGCAAGCTTCAGGTGAACCCGATTAACGGAATCGCAGAGCTGATCGAAGTGACGGCTCCAGCGGACGCCCCCTATGCCGCGCCGATCGCAGCTGCGTGGCAAGGCGAAGAGAGCGCGGCGGTCCAAGTCGCACCAGCCGCCTCCTACCTTGAAACCCGAGGCTATTCGCGCACCGACCTTGTGGAGGGCCTTGGCCTGAGCGAGTCGGTGGCGGTCTCACTGCTCGCCGCCACGGACGAGCATTCGTTGCTTGAGTCGGCCGAACGTCTTGAGAACGAGTGGCAGAGCGCGGCCGCACTCGGACTCGCCGTCGGCGACTCTATTGAGAAGATCCGCTCAGATCTGGGACTCGACAATGCAATCGAGGATGAGACAGTAGCGGAGGACACGGCGCCGCCGTCCGAGGATGCACGAATACTGTCGTCGCTCAAACACCCTGCGGCGCAGATGCAGTTCACTTTTGTCGAGGATGATGAGGAGCTTCGACGCGTTCTCGAGGACGAGGATTTCGGAGCCTGGCGCGTCTTCCTCCACCCGGAGCAGCGCAAGTACGCGACCCAGAACTACAACGGGCCGTTCCGGCTCTCGGGCGGGGCCGGCACCGGAAAGACCGTCGTATTGCTCCACCGGTCACGTCACCTGCAAGAGGCAGACCCCGGCACCCGCACCGTGCTCACGACATTCACGAAGGCACTGGCAGGGAACCTCCAGCGCGACCTGGAACGCCTCGACCCGTCGATCCAAACAGCCACGACCCTTGGCGACACGGGCGTTCTGGTGAAGGGAATCGATGCCCTCGCCGCGGAAGTGAGGGATCGGGCAGGAAAGGATTTCGGGCTCGCAGCTCTGGCTGTACTCGGTGTCCCGCTCGATCAGGCGGCGGTTCTCCGCTCGAATGCCGACGGGTGGCAGGACGCGATCGACGACATTGACCCGGACCTGCCCGAGTCCATCCTCAACCCAGCGTTCTTCGAAGCCGAGTATCTCCAGGTTGTGCTCCCAAGTCGAGTGACGACCTGGGACGATTATCTGTCGATCCGACGTCCGGGCCGCGGGGTGGCGCTGGATCGCAAGAAGCGAGCCGCGCTCTGGTCCGTTGTGGAACAGTACCGAAAGTCCGCGAGGCTTTCCGGCGCGCTGAGCTTTGCCGAGGTCGCCGAAATTGGCGCTGCATGGCTTGAGACACAACGTGCGAGCGGTAGCACGGTCTCCGACCACGTACTCGTTGATGAGGGCCAGGACCTCATACCCTCGCACTGGAAGCTTCTGAGGGCATTGGTTAGCCCGCAACAGAATGACCTCTTCATTGCAGAAGACTCGCATCAGCGAATCTACGGTCATCACGTCGTGCTATCGCGATACGGCATCAAGATCACCGGCCGCTCCCGTAGACTTACGCTCAACTATCGAACCACCGAGCAGAACCTACAGTTCGCGCTGGGTGTGCTCGCCGGTGCCGACTATCTCGATAGCGAAGCCGCACTCGAGAGCGTCGCTGGCTATCGCTCAGCGAGACGTGGGCCTGCGCCCGTGCTGCTGCCGGCGAAGTCCGACGAGGAACAAGTTGGCAATATCGCGGAACTGATTCGCGAATGGATCGACGAGGGCGTGGCGCCGCCGACGATCGCCGTTTTGGCAAGATCGAACAACCAAGCCAAGAAGGTCCAAGACGGTCTCGCGCAGCGCGGCGAATCGGTGACTCTGCTCACGTCCGCACGCTCCGCGGCGAAGCAGCCCGTTGTCCTGACGATGCACACCGCTAAGGGCATGGAGTTCTCGAGGGTGGTCTTGTTTGACGTATCGGACGGCACGATCCCGAATCAGTGGGTTATCAAGGACATCGCTCCAGAAGAGCTTGCCGATGCGCTGCTGAGGGAGCGTTCGTTGCTTTACGTGGCAGCGAGTCGAGCCCGCGACGGTCTGGTTGTCTCCTGGAAGGGCACGCCTTCGGCTTTGCTGGGCATACGTGATTCGCCCCAGATTCGATCCGTGAAGTAATGCGGTCGCTCTGCAACGGTGTTGGATGGGTGGTCGCAGCTCTTCGCTTTGCCACCGGGGGACGGCGATCACCAAACTTCTCCCGTTCGCCTCCCATTTTGCGAGAGAGGTGGTCAGAAGCGAAGAAGCAGCGTGTAATCCGAAGCCCGCCGCACACGTCGTGCGCTTTTCGAATAGGCCGACGCGCTGAGTAGCTATGCTCGGCAGTCAGAGCCGAATCAACAGCTCAGTCTTTTTCGTCTGGAACTCCTCCTCCGTGAGGACACCCGAGTCCCTCAGCGCCGCAGGCCGCCCGAGCAGGTCTGCAACGTCGGTAGCGGACGCGTCCCTCTCCTCCGACCGCTTAGGAGCGGGCAGACGATCTCTGATAAGCCCAGAGGTTGTCGTGAATGCCTGCTCAGCCACCGTGCCGACACCAGGAGTTTCGTTAGGTCGTCACGTTCGGCGTGACCTACATTCGCGAGCCTTCATGAATCGGTGCATCGGCGGAGTAAGAGAAGGGACGGCCCGTAGAAGCGATCGCTGCAAGACCGACGTGGACCGGTCCCTAGGTGATTTCAATGCGAGTCGCGCGGGCTCACGCTCGCCAAACCGTGCGAATCGCTAGACTGCACCCCGTGGTGTCCATCGTGCAGCCCGAGTCTCTGGAGGCGTGGATGGGTGCACTTGGGAACCGTCCGCGGGCGGTCCCAACCTCCACGATGCGAGCAAAGGTGCGCTCCTACGGCGACGGGACTTATGCCACGCTTTGCATCACAGACGATCGCAAGAGCTACTGGATCAAAGCGCTAGGCAATCCGCAGGGGGATCAGATTCTGGTTACGGAAGCAGTCGTGTCCGGAGTTGGGAGACTAATTGGCGCCCCGGTCAGGCCGACCGCATTGATCCAGATCCCTTCGGGATTCGATGGGGACAAGTACGGGCCAGCTCGGTTTCGAACCGGCGTCGCGCATGGCTCCCTACATCTCGAGAACGCGGAAGAGCGGGACGAGATCGTATATTTGCGTCGGGACGGGAACCCACAACGCAGAGCGACGCTCGCCGCACTCTGGGACCTGTGTATGGGAAGCGATCCTCAGTGGTTGTACGACCAGGCTGGGGATTACAGGTTGTGGTCGTTCGATCACGGATTCTGGCTTGGAGGTGACGGTGGCGACTGGAACGCGCAAATGCTCAGGAGACTCCTGCACCGCGACTGGTCTTGGTCCGAAGACCTCCAGGGGATGGACCCGGGTAGCCTCATCGAGTGCGCAGGTAGGCTCGATACCATTAGTGCGGAAGAGATCCTGGCGGTCCTGGCCGGCGTGCCGACCGAATGGGGCACATCTGATCAAGACCTTGAGACCTTAGGCTGGTTTCTTTTCAACCGAAAGTCAGTGGTCGCTGACAGAATTTCACACCTCGCCGGCACGCTAAAGCCGATAAGTGGTTAGGAGAATTAGTGATGCGATACAGCTACTGGTTGCTCCGTTACGTACCGGATACGCTGCGCGGAGAGATGGTCAATGTCGGGGTACTTGTGGGGCGAGATGGAGGTGACTGGGCCCTTCGCCGAGTTTCGTCTTTCCGCCGCGCGGGTCGGCTAGGAGGGGATGCGAGTCGTGTCCGTCCATGGCTCGAATGGCTAGAGCGCGAAATTGACTCGTACCAGCGCCCAGCACTCCCCATGTTCCGTGACGAGAGGTTTGAGGCCTTCACCTCGGCGCGAGTCCATCGTCTCCAATCGCGCCTCAACAACGCGATCCAGATCTCCGAGCCAACATCGGTCGAAGGGGAGAGCGCAGCCGAGACGGCGGACTTCTTGTATCAGTTCTTGGTCAGCGAGGCTTCAGTACCTTCTCGCTCGATGACTCGTCGCCGGCTTGTAACGCAGCTTCGTGAGCAGTACGACTTGGTGGCACTCAGCGATGTTGGCAGGACTCTTGAAACGCGACCCCAGGCAAGCGCGGGCCTTCAGCGCGGAAGGTTTGATTTCGCCGTGGTCAATGAAGACGTCACGCAGCTTTCACAGGTTTGGTCTTTCGATCTTGCAGATACGGAGAAGTTAGAGCAGGACATTCATGCTTGGAGTTTCCTCGTGACCCGACTTCGTGATAGCGGCGGAGTACTCGGCGCCAAGCCAGGACTATTTGAGCGGCGCATATCCCCCGAAGTCCCGATCTCCGCTGTCTATCAAACTCCTGCGGGCAGGCGTCAGCAACAGTCGCAAATGGATGTTTTCTTCGCGGCGCGGGAAGCTTGGACTAGCCTCGACGTGAACCTGGTACCGAGCAGCGAACTTGATCGGGTCGCTCACGACGCGCTTCTGCCTGCGTAGCACAAACCACCGATTGTGGGGTATTTGAACCAGGGTCGTGTCCCAGGATGACCGCTCGTTCTCTTTGCCGGAGGCAACAAGAGGGATGCGCGAAGGACGTGCTGCTTCCTGGGACATCGGCGAGGCAAGAAAGTCGTTTGGCCCACGATTTGCCCAGAATTCCGTGAATTCCTTTGAGATCGCAGTCGTCTCGGGAAGGTCAAAAGCGCGGAATTCCGCGACTTTGGACCGCCAGTAGTGGTGATTGATGGGTAGTCGCAGTTTCTAGGTCCTTTAGGTGTACCTTGGGGCTCATTGACTCCAACTCGCGCCTCCGCGAAACGCTGCGCGCAGCGAATGTTCTCCGCTCTCCCTTCGACGATTCTGTAAGAACGCACACCACTCGAATTGGGGCGAGCGGTCGCGCTGCAGATGCTCGAAACTGGCCGTGTAGCCGACGGCGGACATGATGGGGGACCTGTGCGGAACCAGCGACGAGGCGGATTTTGGGGTCGGCTGGGTGGGGGCGCAAAATCAGGCGGCGACGAGAAGTCTCTCCCGTCCGCACAGGCGGGCCCGGCGGAATTCATTCCCCACGCCGGCGACCAGCCCTCCACCCCCCAGGAAATCTTGCGGTTGGTACTAAATACGTACTCGTCAGCGGACGCGGCGCGAGCAGCACAAGAGGCGTTCGCGTCCCGATCGCTCGACAGTGAGTTCATGGCCTCGCAGGGGTCGCAGTGGGGCCTTTACGCGGAAGACACTCGGCAGGGCGTCGGCTACTGGCTCCGTCAGGGAGCGCCGCTCAACGGACTCGCGCGCATCGAGTACGACGACGACATCGCCCACTGGGAGACGCCGCTGTTGACCGCGTGCGTCGATGGGCGGTCGCACGCTGTCGAAGCGCTGCTGGCGCACGGAGCCGATCCCGATGCGGCCAACGCGATCGTCTTTCCTGGCAAGCAGGTTCTCAACCACACCGCGCTGCACACCGTGTGCCAGCGGGGGCTCGTGGATGTTGCCAAGCGGCTGATCGCCGCCGGCGCCGACGTCAACCGCCGAACGACGCTGGGTACGACTCCTTTGCATTTCGGGGCGGGCAAGGACCACGTTGAGCTGGTGCAGCTGTTGCTCAATGCCGGTGCTGACCCGAAAGCGCGAGAGTTCGATACCGAGCGGCCGGGACAGTGGGGAGGTACCCCGATGGACCAGGCCGGCCCGCGGACGCGTCCACTATTCGGACCGATCGGAGTGGGTCTCCGCGAGGTGGCCGCGGCGGGACTCACCCTCGTCGAGGAGCCGCCGGTGTCAGAGCGCGCGATCGATCCGGAGTCGCTCGCGCCGCTTCTGCACAAGCTCGAGCGGTCGCAGCCCCAGACGACACTTGTTCTCGTCGCGCGAAACGTCGACGGCCGACGCGCTTCCGTCATGACTCCCGACGAGCTGCGGGAACAGCTCGGCAACGACTTCCCCGCGGACGAAGAGCACGGTGCCGTGGAGCGCATGTGCCAGGTGGGAATTGAAGCCCTACGCCGCCGCGAAGCTTTCGAGTACGCCGTCGCCGCCTACCGCGCTCCCAACCATTGGGAGATCTTCCACGGGTGGTACGAGGAAGGGAAGCTGTGGCTGGGGAGCCAGGAGTTCAGCTGGGCCGACCAGTTGCCCCACCAGCTGGCTCGTGAGCTCGAAGCGCAGTTGCCTTCTCTTCGCGCCGTGGCGCACGTCACAGCGGATGAGAGTCGGTCTGGCATTACGCTCCGCAAAGCGCATGCCCGCGACCAGCTGAGGGAGGCGCTCCAGAGCCTGGAGCGTTACTACGAGGAGGTGGGTGACGAGGAACGCCTGAATCCGATCCGGGACGAGCTCGAGCCGATGTGGGTCGAATCTTTTCCGCTTCGTCGAGGCTGACGGGGCCAAGGCGTTCGAGATGCCCTCCAGGCACTGAGGATGGTAGGTGTTACTCAGTCCGCTGGATCTGCGTCCCACAGCTGTGCGTAGTCCGCGGACACCGTTGCCCAGGCAATATCGGGCGCATCCTCGACGGCGGGCAGCTGGCCTGAGCTGGTTGGCCGGATTACGAAGTCGTGCGAGATGATTCGACGCGAATGGTCTTGCCGTCCGTCGGGATCCGGAAAGCGCAGGATAATCGCTTCGTCCGCCTGCTGGCAGACCTCCCGCCGATCGGTTAAGCCGGCGAAGGCAGCTTCGTAGACCGGGAGTGGGTCGTCGTAGCCCCCGTCGCGCAGGAAGCGGAAGCCCCACCGACGACCGCGCGTCGCCCAGATGAACGAACCCGGCTCAAGAGTCACTTGAGGCTCCGCAGCAGGACCTGGTTTTCCTCTCCTCGGTCCAAGTCCATCTGGAAGCGAGTGAGTGTGGCAGTGACGTAGTTCTGTTTGGTGATTGCCTGCTGGTTCAGCTCTCGAAGTTTGTCACCGGCTATTTGAGCGGCCTCGTCCACAACGTCCGGATTGATCAATGCGAGGACCTTCCCCAGCACGCCGGGATGGTCCTTCCCGAGTAGCGCTGCAGCGAGCAACCGCGCACCGTTGGTGATGATCCCGTCGGCCACTTTGGCAGGCAACTGTTGGACCCTGGCCCACCTGGCGTGGCGCTCGAGCGGCAGGATTGCAGCCACCGGCAGTACGAGATCGATGCCGACTCGCTTGGAGACCTCGATCTTGTTCGGCTCGAACTTCGCGGACGATAGCAGGAGGAAATCTTCGGCGACCGACATTGCGTCGGGGTACTGCACGAATCCGGCGAGGACGCTGCGGAGCTCGTTCAGGTGATCGGCGGCCTTGAGGTCCAGGAGGTCCCTGAACCTGAAAGCGTCCATCTCCGGAAGGAGGTCGGCTTTCGTCAGAGCCATGATCCAGATCCGAGGGAATTGGGCAAGCGGTTTCCCGGAATCGAGCAGGTCATCCTTGAGGGAGAGAAGGCCGTTCGAGAAGTTGCTGAAGAGCGACTTCAGGTACCGCTCTTCCTCGCCTGCGTGGTCGACGAGACGCTGACCATCGACGAGGAGCAAGGCAACGTCGGACCCCAAGAGCGAACGGAAGGTGTCGACGCGGCGCGTTGCCTCCTCCTCGCCGCTCACGCCCTGTTCGAACCACTCGCCGGGATAGTCGTGCCAGACGAGGCGAAGCGCTTCGAACGGGCGCGCCTTGGCCGCCTTGACGCTCGGCGGATCCTTCAGTTTGATCGAGAACGCGTACGACGTCGCCGCGAAGCGCGTCGCGTCGGGGGCCTTAGCCTCGTCCCGCATGCCGAGGTAGTTGCGGTTTAGCCGCGACCCCTGCCCGATGTCGTCAGCGACGACCCGATAGAGACTCTGCTTCAAAAACGATGCTTCCTGGGCCGCGCCATAGAACGACGAGACCAGCACGGTCTTACCGCTTCCGCTTTCACCGAACACCGCGATGTGTTGCTCGAGCACGGACTTCTTCTCCTGCATGAGATCCACCGTAGGGCACGAGCGGCCCGCGGCTTTACGTGGAGCATGGCTTAGCGCTCGATCTCCGTGTCGAAGCGGACATCATTCAAGAGTGGCGGGAGGTCCGCCGAGGCCCTTGACGCGACAATCGCCTCTGCGACGCGGTCCACGCTCCCAAGAATCTCTTCTTGCGAGCCGGTCAACTCCAGAGCGTGGCAGTGCACCGTGATGGGAGCTCCGATGATGTTCACGCTCTTGGGCGTCTCCTCGCCGGATGCGTAGACGAGGTGACCGTCGCGAAGGCCGTACCGTGTGCAGTACGTCACCATCTGGTAGAGGTCGGCGTTCGGGTAGCCGGCCGGCCTTTCCGCCTTGTATTTGGCATCGATGACCGCGTCGATCCGTTCGTGGCTCTGCCAGACGATGTCCGGGCGCACCACTGCGTACCCCAACGCGTCGAGCCGGTCGCTTCGTTGGCTGAGCACCTGGCCGCCCGAGCGTTCGAGGGAGTCTCGAAGCGCGACGGACACGAAGTCCTCGAACACTTGCGCGACGTCGACGAGGAACGCGGACGCCGTGTGCTCGCCGACGCGGTGCTCGATCGAGGCGTTCGTCAGGATGAGTCGAGCCAGGGACAGTGCGGGCTGATAGTGCTCGCTGCGACGATCTTCGCGGGTCCGGGGCAGGGGCAGCCCGCGCGGCAATGCCTCGACCTCGGCGAACATGCCGCGGAAGTGGAGCAGTGTGCGTCTCGAAGCGGGGTCCAGGAGGGGGAGCCGCATGAGCCGCTCTACAGCAGCCGCCAGAATCCGGTTCTCGTCGATGTCGACGGTGAACTCGTCGAACCGCAGTTCGAGTGGTGAGGCGAGCCCGGGTCGTCGTTTGAACTGCTCCACGAAGTTGATCCGCCCGCGCACGACGGTGTCGCTGTCGTGGCGCTCCCGGTACCCCTGCAGAAGTCCCTGTTCGACGGCGACGCCGAGCTGCCGCAGGAACGCGGTCGCGATTGCGGGGACGAGATCGGGAGTGGAGTCGAGGCGCGTCTCCTCCGCCAACCACAGCCTGCGGCGCTGGGCGTAGCCGAAGAGGAAGAACAGCCTGCTGATCGGGAGCTTCGGACGGATGTCGACGCGGTGTCCGTCGATCGTGAGCGAACCGACCTTCCGGACCTGGCTCACCGTCCAGCGGCCATCGATCTCGGTGGGGACCACGGATGCCACCTGGCGCGAATTCAGCGCGGATGCGACCGCACGCGGAAGGTCGATGTCCCGGGGCGTGGCCCACTCGTCGAGCTGGATGTGCATCGTCAGGCGGAACGACTTTCGAGTTCGGCCCTGAGCGCCTCCAGCCCGTAGCGGGCGTTCACGTCGACCCCATCGCCGTAGTGATGCTCGGCGAGCAGAGGGAGCACTTCGAACATCCAGATCTCGTCGAGACGGGTGGGGCTCAGGTTGCCGTCGCGTGCCATCAGGTAGCTCGGCCCGATGCGGAAGTCCCGGTCCTCGATCCGGTCGTTGAGGAGAGCGAACAGCTCTCCGACTTCTGCCGGGAGACCGTTGGCCTGCAGCCAGTTGGGGAGAACCCGGGCGATGGGCGCCTCGCCGGGGTGGAGCTCGATGAAGGCGAATCGTCTGCGCATGGCCGCGTCCATGAGCGCGATGGATCGGTCGCTGGTGTTCATCGTGCCGATGATGTAGACGTTCGCCGGGAGGGCGAAGGTCGTCTCCGGCTCGTACAGGAGGCTGACTCGTTCGTCGCGGTACTCGAGCAGGAAGTACAACTCGCCGAAGATCTTGGCCAGGTTGCCGCGGTTGATCTCGTCGATGATCAGAACGTAGTTGAGCTCCGGATTCTTGGCGGCCTCGTCCGCGATCCGCTTCATCGGTCCCGCCTGGAGCGTGTAGGTGAGCGCGCCGTCCTTCGTGCTGGGCCGGAGCCCCTCGAAGAAGTCCTCGTACGAGTAGCTCGGGTGGAACTGGAGGAGCCGGACGCCCCCATCGCCTCCGGTGATGTGGTCGGCCAGCGCGCGAGCGATGAAGGTCTTTCCGGTGCCAGGCGGTCCATAGAAGATGATCTGCTTGCGGCGATGGAGTAAGGCAAGCGTCCGGTCGAGCCACTCGGTTCCGATGAAGACCCGCCGGGCCAGCTCCTCGCTCGCCGCGGGGTAGTCGGAGACCGGGGTCGGGGCGAAGTCCTCTTGATCTTCCGGCTGCGGAGCCTCCTCGGGTCGCCATACCCGGAGGTACTCCTCGTCGTAGAAGTCGAACGGCTTGCCGCCCTTCGTCTGCAGGGCGAGCGAGATGCGGTTCAGGTCGGCGTCGATGTCCTCGGCCGCGCCGCCGGCGTCGCCGATGAAGGCGTCCCGGATGGCGAGCTTGTGGTCGGCGGCCACGATGGACTGGAAGTAGTCCGGCCGGATCAGATAGAGAAGGGCGTTCCGCTGTGTCGGGAACGACTCGCCGGCGACCTCGTCGCGTATGAAGTCGCGCAGGCGCAGTGGGTGTTCGAGGAGGTCCTCCTGCCGCTCGGGCGAGAGCTGAGTCCACGCCTTCACCATGTTGACGATGATCGTCATCGCCTCGTACAACTGGCTGCCCATCCGCGTCCCGGGATTGAAGGCGCCGGCCGGGAACGCGGCGAGGATGCTCTCGGGGATGGTGACCGGATGCTCCATCAGGCGGAGGACGGCCTCGACGCGCGCCCGCTTCTTCTTTTCGCCGATGGTGCCGATCCAGATCGGGAGCAGCTGCCAGGTCACCAACTCGGCCATGAGCAGCTTGGCGTCGTCCGGCGCATCCGCCAGTTGCTGGGACAGCTTCTCGGCGAAGGATCCGCCCGCCACATGCGGCTGCTGGACAAAGCGGGTCACCAGCTCGTCGACATTCGCCTGCGTCCACACGGCCCGTCCGGGCGCGAAGACCGAGTCGCCCCGCCTGAGGCCGGCGTCAACGAAGAGTGCTGCGGCATCGCGCACGGACTGGTCGCCTCGCCCGTTTGGGAGGATGACCGAGGCCAGTTGCTGAAGCTCGGCGTCGTCGTGGGCTTGCGTCGGCGTCTCAGCGAAACTCATCTTCGTCCTTTCACGGGCGGTGGGGCGACACAATGAACCATATCGACCGGGATCCGTACGGCGTCAGCGCCGGGCGTGCCCTACCCGGCGTATGCCGGTGGGCCCGCTCCAATAGCCTGTGGATCGGGCAGCAGGTGCCAGGATGGGTGGGGAGACCGGCGTGGACGATGAGATCGACATCGACTTCGATATGCGGTCGGACGCGAATGGGCGCGACCCTGACGCAGCAAGCCCGACATTGAGGCGCTACCACCAACTCTTGTGGAGCAAGCCGCTGCCGAATGGGTACCGACTCCAGCTCCGCCCTGGAACTCGCGGCGTCTACCTCCGCCACGAATCCGACGAGCTCGGCGTCCACACGGTGGCGAGTGACACCATCGTGACCTCCCACCGCGGAACCCTCCGGGCGCTCTATCAGCAGATGCCTCCGGAGGAGAACCTCGACTTCCACCGACGCGGATACTCGATCGGCGGTTCCATCGTCTTCCCGGTCGGGGGCGCGACGCGAGGATGGAGCATCAACCAGCACCGGGGGATGAGTCCACGCATCCGCGACCGATTCGACCTGACGCTCGAGTGCATCCGCCGCTTCTACCGGGGAGAGTCGAGTCCGCTGGAAGCGACCCTCGACCGCTACCGAGCCTTCTTCGACCTCTTCGTGGACTTCTCCGGATACGTCACGTTCTTCCACCTGCAGGACCTTGTCGGCGAGACAGGCGAAATCGCATTCCTCTCGCCCTTCGAGGGCTTCGACGGCGATCCGCTTCCGCGGAGACTCCCGCACTACGCGGCGTACCGCGACGCCACGCTCCGGTTCGTCGCTGCACGCAACCAACGCATGAAGGCGTGGCAGACCGGGCACGGTAGAGGCGAGTGAGCGCCCGCCGGCAGTGTGGCTCGAAGAGGGGCCGGACGCGGAACGGGCGTATCCATAACATGGGAGCATGGCATCGAGGGCGCCCCAGAGACAGCAGTGTCCTCGTTGTGGCGAACTGGTAAGAGTCTCGCGCGGCGGCGTTCTTCGAGATTATCTGTTCCAGCGGTCGACGTGTGCAGCATCCTCCGCCCTCACGTTTGCGCCAAAGGGTGCTTCCGTCCCCATCGCGCTAGCTATGGAGGAGGTCCCGGACACTGTGCCGGAGGACCCGTACGCACACGAGTGGACCTCCGCATCCGCGCCCTCGACGCTCGACGGAACGTACGCCGGCCCAGCGCTGAGGTCGTGGCAGGCGACCGCCCTTGACCGCTGGCGCGCCGCGGGGCATCGGGGCATCGTCGAGGCCATTACGGGCACTGGAAAGTCGCTAGTGGGCGTCGCCGCGATCCACGAAACAGTGGTCGTGGGCGGCGGGAAGGCGCTCGTTCTGGTCCCCACCAGGGCGCTACTGAAGCAGTGGGCGTTGACGCTGCGGAAGTCACTTCCGGGCACCTCCATCGGATTGCTCACGAGCGGACAAGCGGACACTTTTCGGGACCACGACGTCTTGGTCGCGACAATTCAGTCTGCGTATCGGGCGCAGCCGGTTCCCATCAGCCTCGGGCTTGTCGTCGCGGACGAGGTGCACCGCTACGGCTCACAAGCCTTCTCGAAAGCGCTACACGAGCGCTACGAACGCAGGCTCGGCTTGACGGGTACTCTCGAGCGACAGCTCGATGAAGGCGTCGAGAGGTACCTCCTGCCGTACTTCGACGGGGTGACCTCCTCGTATGGCTACGCATCGGCTCTCGAGGACAAGGTCGTCGCCCCTTTTCACCTGGCACTGATCGGCGTCGACTTCTCCGACGCCGAGGCGCGGGAATACAAGCAGGCCCGCGAGCGATGCAGCGATGCGATGACAGACCTAATCGAGCAGTTCGACTACCCCGGCGACTGGAGCGCCTTCTTCGCAGCGGTCAACGCGCGGCTGGCTCACGACTCGTACTGGGACGAAGAGCGCCAACTCTGCTCCTCCTACATGAGCGCCTTCGCCGAACGGCGGCGACTCAGGGCCGAAGCAGGAGCGAAGGAATCGTTCCTGAGCGCCGTTGCCTCGGAGCTGGGGGACATGTCGGGGAGCCTGATCTTCACAGAGACCAACGAAAGCGCGCGGCGGCTCGCATATATCGTCGACCGCCACACCTCCGCGTTCCCGTTGACGAGTGACTCCTCTGCAACGGAACGCGACGAGACCATACGCGCCTTCGAGCGCGGGCGGCTCAAGGCGTTGTGCGCACCGCGCATCCTCGACGAGGGTATCGACGTTCCCGAGGCGGAATTCGCGTTGATCGTCGCCGCAAGCCAGACGCCACGCCAGATGATTCAGCGCATGGGACGCGTTATCCGCTTGAAGAAGGATGGGCGGCCCGCCCGAATTGCGATTCTCTACGTCCGCGAGACCGGTGAGGACCCTGCGCGTGACGGGCACTTCGGCTTCCTCGAACAGATCCGCCCCTTCGCCGCATCGGAGTGGATGGGCGATGCGGCGGATGTAGCGAGTTTCCGCCGGTGGCTCCGTTGGGATGGCTCGCCCAAGGCGCAAGCGCCGACGTTGCCGCCGCTGATCCCCACCTTTGGGGCAGGCTGACTGGCGGATGGCGGCGGTAGCGTCGTTGCGTGGGGAATCGAAAGGCGAGTTTGACGACAGGGTCGTCGGTTAGCTTGCGCGTCACCGTGCGAGCGGTTACCGGTACCTCGACGAACATCGGAAAAGCGGAAAAAATCCACGATCCGCAGACAAGGAAAGTCGCATGACGGACGAGCGAACACGAGGACCGAGAATCGTCCGATCGATCCTTGTCGTCATCGTCATGATCACAGCGTTTACTGCCTGCACCAAGGGGTACGGCGCCAGCGATCGCCCTCCGAACCCTGGCGCGACCTGCAGCGGGATCTTGTCCACTGTTATCGAGCGGGAGCGCTCAGGGGATACCACCGATTACATCAACGAACAAATCGCATGGCTCACCACGCATTGCCCGACGGAGTACGACACGTTCGCGGACTACTCCTCGGCGCGCATTTCAGCGCGTCAGTTCGGCACCGAGGCGTGCAGCGAATGGGCGCAGCGCATCAGGCAGGAAGCCGTCGAACTCCTGAGCGCTGATGCGCTTTGCACCGGAGGTCCCTCGAGCGGACAGTCCGGCGAGCAGGCTCAGCCCGGCGGCGGACTTGCCTGGAATCAAGCAATCGATCACACCGGAACGACGCAGCGGGTCTGTGGGCCGTTGGCCGGGTCGGGACAGTCCGAGGACGACGTCTTCCTCAATCTCGGGCTCGACTATCCCGATCCGGGGCGCTTTCAGTTCGTCCTCTGGGACGTCGGTGGGGTCGAAGCTATTCCACTGGGAACGACCCTCTGCGCCGCCGGCCCGATCACGCTGTACAACGGCGTTGCGCAGATGGAGCTGCATTCCGCTGAACAGATCGAGATCGTTCGATAACAGAATTTCAACCGGCCGAGCTCTATCACGACAGTGACCGTGCGCTCAGCCTTTGCGTCCGACACGGGCGTCTCCGAGTCGCGTGCGGGTCAGGTCGCCCGAATCAGCTCCACGGCACCTGATCGCGGCCGCTCGTTCTCGACCAGCACCAACTCGACCGAAGTCCGCGGCGATGAGATCCGGTTTTTGAGCGCGATGTCGGGAGATGTGTCGCTACGACGATTTGCTTGCAGGTTACGTCCTCTTGCATCCGGCGGGTCGCCCATGGACAGCGAGACGGATTGACCGCTCCCTCGTGATCACGGGAACGTTCCCTCCACCGGGGGAGCCCGGCCACGCAGCGACCCCCGATTTGGTTGTACACGCGCGATCCAGTCGAACGATAGCGTCGATTTGTGAGCGTTCCCACATCATCCAATGCCGTTCCTCCGTCGAGCCCGAACGAGTCCGCGCGGAAGAGCGGCGGGGGCAGATTTGCTGCTGCCGCCCTTCTCGTTCTGGCCGTGACGGCAACCTTCGCGCCCTATTTTGCAGCATCCACCCTAGGGGTCGAGGTCGGCTGGGGTGGGCGGCTGTCCACCGGCGGCATTGTTGCTCTCGTCGCGAGCATCGCGATGTGGGTGTGGTGCCGCAGCTGGAAGGCCTGGTGGACATGGATTTGGCTTCCCGTCGCCATTACGGTCTTGGTTGCCTTCGTTGTCGTCAATCTTGCGGTGTCCGGTGCCCGAGCCGAAGCGGAAGCCGACGAAGCTGCAAAGGTCGCTCAGACGTGCGCCGATTGGAAGTCGGAGTTGGCCGCTGTGAACCAGCAGCACGACGAACTGGTAGCCGAGATCAACGCGAAGATGGCCTGGACGAAGTGGGTTCCCCCAACCTCGCCACCGCGTCCAGTCACGGGCGTGACGAACTGGGAGAAGTTCAACGGGATCGGTTACGACGATGTGGATCGCTACACCTACTACGTTGAGCATGGCGGTCCGTCACTGAAGCAGCAGGCTGAGCAACTGCAATCCGACTACAACGCGCACTGCCAGTAGTTCGGGTCGTGACTGCGCCAGGAGGATCTTCGGAGGACGTTGGATGCATCACTTTGAGAGAGGGTCGGACACACGTGGCTTTTGAGCGATGGCGAAAGAAGGCCCCAACGACGGACACCGCTTCAGCGTTCGGGCGCGGCCTGGCGGCTGAGCAGAGTGGACAACTTGAGGTAGCGGTCCCTTCGTACGAAGACGCGGCCATGGGAGGACACGCCGAAGCGAAGTTCAGGCTTGGCATCGTTGAGCAAGAGCTAGGCAACACCGAAAAGGCGATTCAGTGGTACATCAAGGCTGCTGACGCAGGGATCCGCGACGCGATGTTCAATCTGGGGAACCGCTATGCCGAACGAGGAGACGTCGAACAGTCGATCCGCTGGTACAAGGCCGCTGCGGAAGCGGGCGATGACGACGCCCTTCCAATCATCGCCGGCCACTATGCGCTTCAGGGCGATATCGACCAGGCCGTGAATTGGTACACGAGAATGGCGGCCGTGAACTCGGACGCCGGCGCTACTCTCGACCTTCTAACCCGCGTTCGAGACGGCGACGGTGCAGCGATGACCGGTCTCGGTGGAGTGTTCACGCACCAGGGGCATCAGGAGCAGGCCATCCACTGGTACAGGAAAGCGGCCGATCTCGGCGAGGCCGAAGCAATGCTGTACCTCGGCGGGAACTACGAACAGCGACACAAGCTCGATCTTGCTGTCGAGTGGTACACCGCAGCTGTTCGTGCGGGTAACAGCGAAGCGCTGAGCGGGGTTATGCGCATCCTCGGTACGGACAGGTTCATTGACTGGGTGGGTGAGCCGGCGAATATGAGAACCGCCGCGGTCCACGAGTTTCTAGCCCATCTTCGCGGCGAGAATCCGACGACAGAGTTCTAGCGCCTCCGTCCACATCAACTTCTGTGGTCGCCGTCTCACCGTTCGTCTGAACGCTCCCAGACGTGCGGAGAATCGACACAAAGACGCGAGTTGTACGTGGGTTTGCCCCTGGCCGCGTGATGGGCTGTGGGTGGGGATCTGCGAGTGATGCGTTCGTTCAGGAGCGGAGGTTCGAAAGAGTTAGGGTATCGACCCAGAGTCGCGGGCTGACGGAGACTGTGGTCAAACGCGCGCGTCGCTAAGCAACCTCCCTCGAGTTACACCTCGGCCCAGGTAGGACGAATTCTCATTTTAGATTTCACCCCTCGTCCGATTTGCCCACAATTTGCCCACAATCGGGCGAGTTCCTATGTGATCGCAGTCATCTCCAGGAGCTCAAAAAGGGCGGAATTCCGCGGTTTTTGGCATCACGCGAACGGTGCTTAAAGGGTGGTCGTAGTTTTCGAGTCCCTCCAGGGGCACCCGATAAGGCTCGCCTCGTTAGCGGCCCGCCGGCTCTGCGACTCATAGTTCCCCGAATGCGTCCGCCACCCTCGCCGCAACCCGGAATTGCTAGCTAAGGTAGATAAATCGGGCTCGGCCGAGTGCTTCTCGGCCGAGCGCGTGTCTTCCCTGGCGAACGGATCGGTTGCATGGGCTGGATCATTTCGAATATCAGCCTCATCGGCGAGCTCACGCTCAACCACGTTCTCTTGAGCATCCCCCCGATTCTGATCGGGTTCGTCGCAGCCGTGCCCCTGGGCTGGCTCGCCAGCCGGTGGAAGCCCTGGCGGTCGATCATCGTCGGCGGCGGGAGTCTGCTCTACACGATTCCGTCCCTTCCTCTCTTCGTGATCCTCCCGTATGTGCTGGGCACCCGGATCACAGACCCGGTCAACATTGTGGTCGCGCTGACGATCTACGCGGTCGCTGTGATGGTGCGCTCGGCCTCGGATGCGTTCGCCTCCGTCCCAGCGGACACCGTCGAGGCCGCAACGGCTGTCGGCCACTCCCGACGGTCGCTTTTCTGGGCGGTCGAGCTGCCGCTTGCCGGTCCCGTCCTGCTGGCCGGGATCAGAGTCGTGTCGGCGAGCACGGTGGCCTTGGTCTCCGTCGGAGCGCTCGTCGGTTCAGCGAATCTCGGCTACCTGTTCACCGACGGGATGCAACGCCAGTTCTTCGAGGAGATCCTGGTCGGCGTCATTGCGAGTCTGGTGATCGCACTGGCCTTCGACACGATCCTGGTCCTCATCGGACGCTCCCTGATGCGCTGGCCCCAGCCAATGCAGCGCCTGCAACGGAAGGCATCCCTCGTCATTGTCGAGCGGGGAGCCTGACCATGCAGTTCTTCCTCAACGCTCTCGCGTGGCTCGTCGATCCCGCCAACTGGGTGCCCGGGTCCCAAAGTCCGCTGCCCATTCAAGACAGGATCCTCGAACACCTGCTGTACACCGTCATCGCGGTCGCCATTGCCGCGGTGATCGCCCTGCCGTTGGGCTTCTACATCGGTCACACCGGTCGCGGCCGCCAGTTCGTCATCGGGTTCAGTGGTGCGATGCGCGCTCTGCCCACCCTGGGACTCCTCGGCGCGCTGTTCGTCGTCATCGGACTGACGGTGCCCTTCACCGCGACCGCGTTCATCGCCTCCATGATCGCATTCATCGTTCTCGCCATCCCCTCGATCCTCGCCGGGGCGTACGCCGGCGTGGAGTCCGTCGACCAAGAAGTCGTGGATGCTGCGCGGTCGGTGGGGATGAGCGAGCTTCAGCTGCTGTTTAAGGTCGAGATCCCGCTTTCGCTGCCCTTGATCATCGGAGGGATCCGGGCTGCAGTGCTGCAAGTGATCGCAACGGCAGTGATCGCGTCCTACATCTCGCTGGGCGGACTCGGCGCCATCATCGCGTCAGGGATCAGCCTCAACGACAACAACCGGATCCTCGGGGGCGCTCTCCTGGTCACGGCGCTCGCCCTCTCGGTCGACGGTCTCTTCGCCCTCGTCCAGCGACTCACGCGTCGCGACGGGCGTCGTCGGCCGGCACGCGCTGAACCCGAGCCCCTCGTTTTGTCCTCTGCGGCCCGCAGCAGCGGCCCGTCCGCTGAAGAAAGGAACACCTGATGTTCATGCCCACAAAGAAGACCCGCGTTCTCGCGGGCATCCTCGGGATCAGCGCGCTCCTCGTGCTCTCGGGCTGCGCCACCTCGGATCCGACGAAGGCCGCGCCTGCCACGGGCGGCGCCGACGGGGCGAAGATCGTGGTCGGATCCTTCAACTTCCCCGAGAGCGAGATCCTGGGCAACATGTACGCTCTCGCGCTCAAGAACGCAGGCTTCGACGTCTCTACTAAGTTCAATCTCGGACCGCGCCAGACCACCATCCCCGCTCTCAAAGACGGTTCGATCAACCTGATGCCCGAATACAACGGCAACCTGTTGTTCTTCTACGACACGAAAGCCACAGCGCGAACCACGGCGGAGGTGGACAGCGCCCTCAAGACCGCAGTGCCGAGCGATTTCCAGATCCTCACGCCTTCACCGGCCGAAGATAAGGACGCGTACGTGGTCACGCAGGCCGCCGCTGCCAAGGACGGGCTCAGCTCGATAAGTGACCTGTCCAAGATCGAGCCGTTCGCTCTCGGGGCCAACCCGCAGTTCGGGGAACTCCCGTACGGCATCCCGGGACTCAAGCAGACCTACGGCGTCACCAAGGTCACCTTCACGTCGATCGAAGATTACGGCGGACCAGCGACCGTCAAAGCCCTCGTGGACAACGCGGTGCAGGTCGCAGACATCTACACCACCTCGCCCGACCTGGTGTCGAAGAAGCTCAAGGTCCTCGACGACCCGAAGCATCTGATCGCCGCGCAGAACGTCGTACCGTTCCTGAACAAGAGCATCTACAGCGCCAAGCTCGCGTCAGTACTCGACTCGATCTCCGCAAAGCTCACGACCGGCGAGCTGATCGCCCTGCGCGACCAGGTCGAGGGCACGACAAAGACCCAGGCGTCGACAGCAGCGCAGCAGTGGCTGACGAAAGAAGGTCTGCTTAAGTAGGTGCAGGTCGCCGCTACTCGCCGGGCCGGTAGCGCAGCGCGGTCACTCCCGACCGGAAGTCCTGGCGATCCACGAGGTCGAGCTGGATGCGCTCGCGCAGGCCCGCGAGCAGCGTGGGGCCGTGGCCGGCGAGGACAGGCTGTACCACGAACACGTATTCGTCGATCACTCCGAGATTCGCCAACGCCAAGGGGAGGGTCACCCCGCCAACGAACAGGCCCTCGCCGGGCTCCTGCTTCAGCCGCTCGACCGCCTGCCGCAGGTCGCCTTGCAGCAGCTCAGCGTTCCAGTCGACCTTGCTAAGCGTGCTCGACACGACGTACTTCTTCGCCCCATCGATGGCCTCGGCGAAGGGGAGCTGCCAGTCGTCCATCCACTCGGGCCATGCGCCCGAGACCGGCCTCCGCCACGCCGACTCCATCATCCCGTAGGTGACCCGGCCGAAGAGCAGGGCATCGGCTCGCTGCATTTCCGCGGTCCAGTAGCGCATCGACTCCTCGTCGGGCGGGAGTCCTGCCTCGTGATGGACGCAGCCGTCGAGCGTGACGTTGATGGAGTAGCGAAGTGGTCTCATCCGCTCACTCCCCGGGGCCCAGCCAACGCTCAATCCGCCGATGGTCCGGGGTGAAGCCGTGCTCCACTCCCCAGAGGACGGCCTGGCTGCGGCTGTCGGCCCCGATCTTGCGATAGACGCTGCGGATGTGCGATTTGACCGTGTTGGGACTGAGATAGGTGAGCTCGGCGACGTCCGCGTTGCTCTTGCCCTGCGTGATCAGGGCCAGGATCTCTGACTCGCGGTCGGTGATCCCTTCCTGCCGACCGGGCCAATCCAGTCCCTCAGCGCTGCGAGCGCGTGCGGGGGAGTCGCTCACCACGATCTTCCCCGAATGCACCGCTTCGAGAGCTGCGACCAACTCTGGCGCCGGGAGGGTCTTCGAGAGGTAGCCGTGAACGCCCTGAGCGCTTGCGCTCTCGATGAGTTCGGGATGGAAGTTCCACGTGTAGACGACGACATGGCGTGCGCGCGGGTTCTTTACGAGTTCGCCGATCTGCGAGTGACTGGACTCCGGTTGAGCGAAGGCGTCGTACAGGACGACGTCGATCGGCTCGCTGAGTGGCTCGTTGGCGTCGATTTCGGCGACGACGAGTGTGTCGCGGTAGTCGTCGAACATGCGCGCGAGGCCCAGCAGTACGACGTCGTAGTCGTCCACGAGTGCGATCGTGAACGGCTTCGTCGTTGTTGCGGGGGCTGCCGACATGGCGCGAGATTACACCCCTAGGGGTGAGGCGACCGACCCTCGCCGGTGGTTGTTTGGAACCATCAGCCCACCAACCAGAAAGGGTCCTCTGATGAACATTCTTCTGATCGTCATTGCTGTGATCGCCATCATCCTCCTGCTCACAGGAGGGTTCGTCTCGTCGCTGAACTTCCTGCTCTGGGTCGGGATCGTCCTGCTCGTTCTCGCTGTGATCGTGTGGCTCGTCCGGATGCTCACGGGAAGTCGACGCGTCTGAGACAGCCTTCGACGCGGAGCGGAGACGGAGCGGTCGTCCGGCGTCAGGCGCCTGAGCGCCGGCGCCGGCGCACCACTCCGACGACGATCAGCACGACTCCGACGATGAGCACGATGGGCCCGATGGTGCCCCAGACCGGGGATCCGCTCATGACGGACCCGCCGAGCACGTTGAGGCCCTGGAGCGTCCACAGCAGTCCGATGAGGACGAGCACGACGCCGAGTACGAGGAACAGCCACATCGATTTCACGGTGTGAGGCTACTTCTTCTGTCGCGGTCCGTGTGTGCTCGGCCGGGATCAGTCGTGCGGAGGTCGGCGCAGCCGCTTGATGTCGGTGCGCCGCTTCTTCGCATCCAATCGCCGTTTCTTGGCGCCGAGACTCGGCCTCGTCGGTCGTCGTGGCGGTGCCGGCGGCAGGAGGGCGTCGTGCACGAGTTCGGCCAGCCGAGCTCGCGCGGCCTCCCTGTTGCGCAATTGCGCGCGGTGCTCGGATGCGGCGATGGTCAGCGTTCCGTCGACGATGCGCCCGCCCAGGCGCTCGAGCAGCCGCTCGCGCTGCGACGGCGAGAGAACGGCCGATGCGGCCACATCCCACACGAGTTCCGCCCGCGAGTCGGCGGTGTTCACGCCCTGCCCGCCGGGACCGGATGACCGCGAGAACCGCCACGACAGCTCGGACTCGGGGATCGTGAGTCCGGCGTCAACCCGGAGGCCGGGACGGTGAGCAGCGGGCATGGGTCCATCATGGTCGAGGTCTACGATCCGATCCATGGATGACGTGGTGCGGAATGCTCGTGTGGCCGGCGTCTCGCTCGACTGCGCGGATCATCGCGAGCTCGCTGACTTCTACGCGCGGCTTCTCGACGGCGAGGTGGACTGGCTCACCGATAGGGCGGCCGGGGTCTCGGCCGGAAGCTACAAGCTGATCGCGCAGCGGGTGTCGCCGTATACCCGGCCGACCTGGCCGGGAGCGTCGATCGTCCACCTCGACCTGACCTGCGAGCCGGATGACTTACCGGACTTCCGGGCGCGGGCCGAGCAGTGCGGGGCGGAGGTGGCATCCTTCCAACCCGACGAACGATGGGTCGTCATGCTGGACCCGGCCGGCCATCCCTTCTGTTTGACGCCCATCGCAGGCTGAACGCGGCCGCTCCACCTGCTGGGCTAGCATTTGGGAATGACCAAGCAGGCACCGATCGACGACATTTCGATCGGCGGCGACGGCATCCGCCTCGGGCAGTTCCTGAAGTTCGCTGGGCTCCTCGACTCCGGCGGGAACGTGAAAGAGGCCATCATCGACGGCTACGTGAGCGTGAACGGTGAGGTCGATCGCCGACGCGGACGGCAGCTGCAGCTCGGCGACATCGTCACCTTCGAGGGACGCAGGGTCCGGGTCTGTCCGTGAGCGCGAATCAGGGAGACCAGCCCCACGTCGCCGAGGTGAGCATGGATGCCGCCCATCGCTTCAGCAAGCCCGTGGTCGACCACGTCGTCCTCATCGAGGGATGGGGCGTGGAGGGCGATGCGCACGCGGGGACGACCGTGCAGCACCGATCCCGCGTCGCCCGCGACCCGTCGCAGCCGAATCTGCGGCAGGTGCACCTGATGCACGCCGAACTCTTCGACGAAGTCGCCGAGGCGGGGTTTGAGGTCGCCCCGGGAGAGCTGGGCGAGAACGTCACGACTCGCGGAATCGACCTCCTCGGCCTGCCGACGGACACGCTGTTGTACCTCGGCGCTGACGCGTGCGTACGTGTCACGGGATTGCGGAACCCGTGCCAGCAGATCAACGGCTTCGAGCCCGGACTGCTGCGCGAGGTGCTCGGCCGGGATGAGGACGGTTCGGTGGAACGAAAAGGCGGCGTCATGGCCGTCGTCGTCACCGGAGGGATCGTGCGGCGAGGCGACCGAATCCGCGTCGAGGTCCCGTCGGGGGAGCGCGTCCCGCTCAGTCCGGTTTGACCGCGTAGCCGCGCGCATCCACCACCATGAAGGGCCTCCTGTGAACATCACCCTGCTCGTCCGGTTCGTCGCCGTGGCGGAGGAGCTGCATTTTCCGCGGGCGGCCAAGGCCCTCAACATCCCTCTCACTTCGCTCTACTCGTCGATTTCGAAGCTCGAAGACGAAGTGGGAGCCCCGCTCTTCACCCGTGACTCCAACGGAACCCGGCTGACGAAAGCCGGAACCCTCTTTCTTGTGACGGCGCGGGAGGAGATCGCTGCGGCCCCTGCGCCGGCCGAGAAGCCGGTCGTTCCGGCGGGCGGAAAAGCCAAAGCCTCGAAGGGCAAGGGTCGCGCTCCGGCCGTGAAGGGGCAGCCGAAGCCGTACAAGAAGCGGCAAGGACGCTAGCCGTAGACAGCACCGTCTGGGACACTTCACGCAGAACGCCGCGGAGCACCGACACCCGCCGGGCTTGGGGACAGCGCTCGGGGGAGGAACGCGATCATGTCGAATCCAGGGCAGCCGACGGTGCATCAGGGCGACACCGGAACCGCCGTCAGGCGTTTGCAGCGCGCGCTGAGGCGGACACCGAATCTGAGCATCGTCGTGGATGGCATCTTCGGCCCGGCGACGCATGCTGCGGTCGTCGACTTCCAGCAGGGGGCCGGCCTGGCGGCCGACGGGATCGTCGGTCCGCTCACGTGGGCGGCGCTGCCGGATGGCGGCCCCATGCCGGTGCTGCAGGAAGGTTCGAGAGGGCCTGTCGTGTCGAGTCTGCAGACTGTGCTGACGAACGGCGCCGATCAGTGGGGAGGAGTCACTCCGCAAGGGATCGACGGGATCTTCGGCCCGCACACGAAGGCCGCGGTTGAGGCGTTTCAGCGGTGGGGTGGCGTCACGGCGGATGGCATCGTGGGGGATCAGACGTGGGGCGTTTCGCTTCGTGCTGCGGGTGCGACTCTCGAGTCGGCGGTGGGGCTGCAGTACGTGGTGGGATGAATCATCCCCGCTCAGGCGCTGAGCCGCTGAATCCGTCCAGGACCGGTGATCATCCGAACTGGACCGTCCCGTTCACCGTGTCGAATCGAGCTACGAGACTTGGGTCGGCGTTGGAAACGAGGACAAGTGCGTAGTTCCGCCGGTCGACCGACGCAACGTAGGTGAGGGTCGTATCCTGCGGCAGGACCGCGAGGACATAGTCGGGCGATGCTGAGAAGGGGTCGAGGACGCGCCCGTCGCTCGTCACCGCGAGGGTGGGCGACTCCAATCCGTCCGCACTGCGGTTAAGTTTCAACGCGAATTGAAGAGTTCCGAGGGTCTGAGCCAGCGAAAGCCGAGTTGCGGCTGGCCTTGCAGGAGCATCCGCCGGCACCGGGGTAGCAACCGCGGCAGGCGGGGGAGCAGGAGTCTCCGCGCGGGCCGCGATTGGAGCCACCTCACGCTGACCGGCCGTAGACGCTGACGCGGAAGGCGCCATGGTCAGCGAGTGGAACGTCGCAGCCGTGACCCCCGTGCTCAGGATTCCGGCCGCTATCGCCGCAGCAGGAAGGAGGACCGACCAGCCGGCTCCCCGATACGGGCGGGTCCTCCACGCCGCGATGCCGAATATCACGGCGCCTACGCCTCCGACCAGCCCGAAGATGGGCGACACGCGACCCGGGAGCTGCGACGACGCGTACAAGGCGGCGGCGGCCCCAGCTCCGATGATCACGGCGAGCACCGTCCAAAACCACGAGCCTCGGCGGGATGCGGGACGGTAGGCGAGCCGCGGGCCAGCCGCCGGAGGCCGGGGGGTGGATCGGCCCGCCGTCGGGGTCTCGTCCCAGTGTCGCCCGCCGGACAGCCAGTCCCTAGGTCCCTGCTGCATGCCCGCCCGACTCCCGCATTGGTGACCGAACTGGTATCGGCCTAGCGTTCTCGACGTTAGCGAGCCGCGAGGGGTCTTCGCCGTCCCCCGTTGGAGGCGCAGCACGAAGTGGGCAAATGAAGTCAGGGGCGCTCGGTGATGGTGATAAGGAGGGTCGTGTTCTCGTCGAAGATCGGGAGCGTGAGCGCTCGCGCCGGCAGCGGGACGCGACCGACGCGCACCGCGGTGTTCTCCTGCTTCGACAACTCGAGTGGATTCGGCATCTGAGCTCGTTCGGCGATCGGGCCTTGGACTTCTGTGTTCCAGCCGGTCCAGACTCCGAAGGGCGCAGCGGGGTTCGGGCGTCCGACATCCACGATGAGTACGTCGTTCCAGTCGCCCACTTGCTCAAGGTGATCGCTGAAGTCGAACGCGCCGGTCCGGCGGCTCGTCTCGACCTGGTAGACCTTCATGCTCAGCGCGTAGCGCGACAGCTGGTCGGCGGTCGACGAGAGGGCCGGCGCGAGGGCGTCGGCGGGTGTAGTGGCGTCACCGTCCGCGGCCACAAGCGTCGGGGCGAGGTCTTCGGGTGGTTCCTTCTGCAGCAGGAACGTGCCGACCAGCGGAACGGGCGTATCGATGCTGTCGGTCGCGTCCGGATCCCGTGCCTCGTTCAACTGGATGGGACAGTAGTGCGCGGCCGTCTGCTCGGTCATCAGCACCGACAGTCCGCGGATCGCCAGCCGCATGTCCGCCTGCCAGGCAACACCGTTCTCTAGGTCGTTCGTCTGCGGCATCCCCGACAACTCCACCTTCACCGCCCAGCTGCCGAAGAGGAACCGCGCGAGGTTTTGGTATCCCTCCTCGGAGTTGACCTCGCCGTAGCGCCCGGAATGCGACTTGTAGACGAAGGCCCGGTGCGCGTTTTTCACGTAGGCGTTCTGGATCTGCACGAGTCCGTCGCTCTGCGGACCGACGAGTTCTTTCGAGACGCCGTAATCCTGCTGGTCGGTGCCGATCAGGCAGAAGACGTTGTCGGTGTCGAAGATATCCGTCGGGATGACGCGGGGGTCCCACGGAGGCTTGAGGCCTGCGGGCGGTGTGTCCCCGAACTTTGCACCCTTCGTGAGGTACCCGTACATCTTGGGCGGCGAGAAGACCTCCGATCCGTCGGGGCCGAACGTCTCCATCGCCCAGTTCAGCAGGCCCGCGGTGAAGTTGATGCCGCCATGCGGGGTCGCGTAGGTGAACAGCCGCGCGACGATGTCCTTCGCGGGGCGGCGAGGGTTGCCGTGCTGATCGGGTGTCTCGCAGATCTTCTGCATCATGCAGCGTGCGACGAGTCCGCCCATGGAGTGGGCGACCAGGTTGACCTTCGGGTGCCCCTCCGTCTTGTCGATCACCGTGGTGATGAGTGTGTAAAGCTCAGTGGCGGCCCGCTCGATATCGAATCCGTCGGCCGTCAGGTGGTCATGGATGCCGTGCTTCACTCGGTCGAAGAACTTCTCGACCGCGTTCTCGTGCTCGTCGGCAGGGTCGGCGGCCCAGGTGGTCGCGGCCACATCGTAGAAGCGGCTCACCCAAATCGTCTTCGGATCGAGGGTGGCGTCGACGGCGTCGGCGAGCAGCTCGGCCTGGCTTCCCCGGACCAGCAGCTTGTAGTCGTGCTCGCCCATCAGCCGCAGCAGCGGACCCTCGAACTGGTAGAAGCGGGGATCGCCGTCACCGTCGACGCGGGTGTGGGTGGCGCCTTCGTTGAACCCGTAGAAGGGGTCGTCGACGGTGGTGTCGATGTTGCTGGTCGCGCCGGCGTAGCCGCGGCAGTAGACAATCGGGAGTGCGTCCATGACGGGATCCCCTCGGGTGTGGGGTGGTGTGGAGGTGCGGGGATGGCTGGGCCATCGGTGCCCGGGTGGGGCGGCGGCGGTAATCACGCGGGCCGTCTGGCGATCGAGAGGATGGATACGCGACCAGCCGTGGTTCAGGGGGTCCCGTCGGTCCGACGCGACCAGGATGACAGAGTGATGTGAATTCGTCACTACATTGTTGCGTGGTCGTCCGCCTCTCGTCAGCCGGCCCTTTCCAGAGTCGACCAACGCGAGACGATATGCGTTGAGTTTGGGTTGACTTTCGATGAAGTAGCGACAGTGCACTAGCCAAGCGCGGATTGTGTCCGCGCGGTCGGCTTATACGTGACGCCGCCATTCCTCCACGTAAGTGCCAGCCTGTTGTTGCCTGAGAGTCTTGGCGAACGAACGCCGTTCCCACCAGCGGGTGATTACCCCTTGAAGGCTTGCGATAGCGACACACGGTGCGGCCACGAGCAGCACCGTGACTGCGATCCAGAAGGCGCCTTGGGCCGCCAGAACCAGTGCAGCGATCACCAACCCGACCGGCACAACGAAGAAGAAGCGCATGGGGGCACGCTATTCCCGCGCGCCGGCTCCCGGCTATGGGAGAGTGAGGAAAATTCACTTTCGTTTGCCCTGACCAAAGCGATCTCCGGTGCAGCGAATGGGGCTAACGGCAACGACATCGCCACTCTGAGGCGCGAGCGATGTGAGCTCGGGCGTAAGGGCAACGTGTTAGCTACCGGCAAAATAGGGCCGCAGGAACTCCCGCAGCGCGGGGTCGCAAACGTAAACGTACGTCCCTCGTATGCCGCGCGTCAGCAGCACGCCGTAGATGTTCGTGACGTACTCCAGGATATCGGCGTCCGTGTACGTGATCCCGCGTCGCTTGTTGTTCTCCATACCCTTCGTGTCGAAGTAGTTGTCACGGTCGAAGACGAGCCTCCGTTCGACAACGTCGTAACGGAGATCCGGGCCGATGATGACGCCGGCGTAGTTGAGGTCGTAGCCCTGGATAGTGTGAATAGATCCGACCTCGGCAAGTGACCCTGGGGAGGAGACCCAGTCTCTTTGGGTCCCGTTCCATCGAAGGCTGACGCCGTCGAGTTCGATGTCATACGCTTCAGGATCTTTTTTGCTCTGCCATTTCCAGGCGTAACCGGCTACGAGGCGGGCGAGCCCGGTTTCCGCATCGCGAAGTTCGATCTGTTCGCGCAGCGCCGCGAGGTCGTCGAAGAACCGCAGGTCGTATCCCGGAAACCTACGCGGCGCGACATGATCGCCGCGCAGGATTCGTCGGACATAGGGGGTGTAGTCATCGCCGGCCTGGACCCTTAGCTGCGACCGGAGCGGGTAGTACCGATGGGTGCTTTTCGCTGTCTCGACGAGATCGGCCATGATCTCGGCGGGGAGATCGGCCGGTCGAACGCTCTGTTCCGGGTCGACAAGGAGAATCTGATGCGTGCTCTTGGCCCGCACCCAATCCAGCTGGGTGAACTCGTCGCCGTCGCGGCCGAATAGCGCTTCGTTGATGGACGCGAAGGCAGCATTCAGCGGACCCGCCGGCTGGTTTGCCCGATGGTTGAGTCGGTGAGCTTCATCGACGATCAGCAGGTCGAAGGAACGGCCCGACTTGCCGACCTCAAAAGGCGTCATCACAGGCACGTCCTTGAGCCCGGGGGTGAGAGCGAAGACTCTCTGCAGAGTTGCGCGAAGCGACTGCTGCGGCACCACGAGCCCGACAGAGAAGTCGCTTAGAAGTGCGGCGTTTTCCGGAACGAAGAACTCGGCGAAGACGGTCTCCTCGTCGGGATCGCCTTGCCATGACTCGGCGCGAATGTCGCTGAGCAGTTTGAGCAGGTAGACCGCAACAACGGTTTTCCCAGTGCCGGGATCGCCCTGGATGACGATCGGGTCGGCGGATCCTTCGCGGATGTCCTCGAACAGTCCCTCAAGGATGTTCTCGACCGCGACGGCCTGATCGACGGACAACGCCTTGAACGGCGAGAACTTGAAGAGGTCGCTGTTTATGATCTGGGGGACGGTGCGCTCGAACAGCCCACGCTCTCGCAACTCCTCGAAAATGTGATCGAAGTACGCCTGATAGCGCTGGCGATCGAAGTAGGCCGCATCCCGAACTCCGGGCACGGCATTTACCACTTCGTACCTGCCATCGCCGGCGAACATCCGGATCAGGTACGACTCGAGATCGAGGCAGGCGGACTTGTTGAACTCATCGTGGAGGATGACGCGGACGGACGTGAGCGCGTTCTTCTTAGAATCTGCACCGTGCTGGCGGATCCGCGAGATAAGGCTGAGGGTCTCGCCGACATAGACCTGCCGCTGCCCGTCCATGACGTAGACGACGGGCCAGTTCTTCAGTCGCGGATCGACAGCGACGGCGCCGCTCGCATCGGTGCGGTCGAACGGCACAACGTCAAAGCTGGTCATACTTCGTGCTTCTGCCGTGCGCCTTCTCGACGGGGTACTTCTCGCGTGTTCGAGCCAACTTCTCGAGCACGATGCTGTCAGGGTCTTCGCCGAGCCTGTCCGCGAGGAGGAGGCAGTAGGTGAGGACATCGGCGAGCTCGTCGCGCACGCGATCCGGGTCGGCGTCAGAACTCCACTGGAAACACTCGAGGAGCTCGGCCGCCTCGATGGACACGCTCTTCGCAAGGTTCTCCGGCGAGTGGAACTGCGCCCAATCGCGCTCACCCACGAAGGCGCGGAGAGCATCGCGCACTGTCTCGTTCGTCACGATGTCACGCTAGCAACCGTCAGCCGGTATGGGGGCGCGGAACGGACGACACTTGGTTGATTGCGACGGCCGTCGGTGGCAGCACGGAGGCATCGCACCCTCACCCCTCGCGAAGCCCCACCCCTCTCCGGTAAACAGGACTCATGCTGACCGGCACCACGGTCGGGCTGCGCGCCCGCCACGATGACGACATTCCGATTCTCCGTAGCGAGCTGCTCGACGACGTGGCCGGGTCCTCGCGGGCCGAGGGCGGGCCGTGGCGGCCGGTCATGCCGGGGACGGATGATGCGCGGCTGAAGCCCGACGCATCCAAGGAGAACGTGGTCTCGTTCTCGGTGATCGAGCTGGAGGGCGGGAGGCTGATCGGCACCGCCAACCTGTGGGGCATCGACACGCACAACCGGTTCGCGCACATCGGGCTGGGGCTGCTGCCGGCGGAGCGGGGCAAGGGGTACGGGAGCGATGTGGTCGCGGTGCTGTGCGCGTACGGGTTCACCGTGCGCGGGCTGCAGCGGTTGCAGGTGGACACGCTGGCCGACAACTACGCGATGCTGCGGGCGGCCGAGCGCAACGGATTCGTCCGCGAGGGGGTGCTGCGCAAGTCGGCGTGGGTGATGGGGGAGTTCCTGGACGAGGTGCTGCTCGGGCTGCTCGCGGATGAGTATCGCCAGCGCGAGGACCAGCAGCGCGCGACGACCTGACCGTCCCCTCCCGCATTTCCAGGATACCGGACGACCCCGGTCTTGCGGCAAGGCCCCCACGGTGCACCAGAATGGCTGGTCGCGGCCGGAAACGGTTCGGCCGACGAAGGGGGAATCGATGGGTTCTGACGTGTTCGACGTGATCATCAGCGGCGGCGGCCCGACGGGGATGATGCTCGCCAGTGAGCTGCGACTGCATGGTGTGGATGTGCTGGTGCTGGAGAGGGACGCGGAGCCGACCCGGCTGGTCCGTTCGCTCGGGCTGCACCCGCGCAGCCTCGAGATCATGGACCAGCGGGGGCTGCTGGAGCGGTTCCTCGCCCACGGAACGCAGTATCCCGGGATGGGCGGCCGCTTCGCCGGCATCGTGAGCCCGCATCCCATCCGGCTGGACACGGCGCACGACTACATCCTCGGCATTCCGCAGCCAGTCACCGACGGCATCCTGGCCGAGCGTGCGGCCGAGCTGCGGGCGGTGATCCGGCGGGGGAGCGAGGTCACCGGGTTCGATCAGGATGCGGACGGCGTGACGGTCGAGCTCGCCGACGGCGAACGGCTGCGGTCGCGTTGGCTCGTCGGGTGCGACGGCGGGCGGAGCCTGGTGCGGCGGCTGCTCGGGGTCGGGTTCCCGGGCGATATGGCGACGACCGAGTGGCTGCTCGGCGAGGTGCAGGTGACGGCGTCGGCGGACGAGATCGCGGCGGTGTCGGAGGAGGTGCGCAAGACACACCGGGGGTTCGGGATCGGGCCGGCCGGCGACGGACTGTTCCGCGCGGTCGTGCCGGCGGCGTCCGTCTCGGAGGATCGCACGGTCGCTCCGACGCTCGAGGACTTCCGGGCGCAGTTGCGGGCGTATGCGGGCACCGACTTCGGCGTCCACTCGCCGCGCTCGCTGACCCGGTTCACGGACGCGACGCGGCTCGCCGACCGGTACCGGGTCGGGCGGGTGCTGCTCGCCGGGGATGCGGCCCACGTGCATCCACCGCTCGGCGGGCAGGGGCTGAATCTGGGCATCCAGGACGCGTTCAATCTTGGCTGGAAGCTGGCGGCCGAGGTGGGCGGCCGGGCTCCGGAGGGGCTGCTCGACACCTACTTCACCGAGCGGCACCCGGCTGCGCAGGAGGTGCTGACCATCACCCGCGCGCAGAGCGAGCTGATTTCGCCCGACCCGGGGCCGCAGGCGGTCCGGCGGCTGCTGACCGAGCTGATGGGCTTCGAGGAGGTCGGCCGGTTCTTCGCCGAAAAGGTGTCCGGGATCGGCATCCGCTACGACGTCGGCGAGGGGCCAGAGCTGCTTGGACGGCGGATGCGCGACCTCCCGCTGGCCCACGGGAGACTCTACGAGCTGATGCACGACGGCACGGGGCTGCTGCTCGACAGGACCGGCGCTCTGGCGGTCGGGGGATGGGCGGACCGGGTCGACTACGTGTCCGACGTCGGGGACGCGCTCGACGCTCCCGCGGTGCTGCTGCGTCCGGACGGGCACGTCGCGTGGATCGGCGACCAGCAGGATGCGCTGGGCCAGCACCTGCAGCGGTGGTTCGGGGCGGAAGGCTGAGGGCGCGGGCGTTCCCCCGAAATGGGGGAACGCCCGCGGCCCAGCGGGCGGCGCCGCTGTGGCAGGCTGTCCACCGCGCCTCACCGCGAGACGCAGGTGGGGGAGACACGTGACCGACGCGACCGATGCGACCGACAAGAGCGAAACGACCGACGCGATCGACGCGATCGACGGGATCGACGCGCCGCCGGTAGCGACCGGGGAGACGACGCCGGAGGACACGACATCCGACGCGTCCGGCCAGCAGGCGCCGTCGCCGTCCTCCTTTACTCAGGACGAACGGGTCGGTCGCGGAATCGCCCTCGCGCTGCTGATCATCCCCGCCGGAATCATCGTGTGGACGGTCCTCTGGAACATCGGCTTCATCGCATCCATCGTCTCGTGGGGTGTGGCCCTCGGCGCCGTCTGGCTGTACCGCGTGGGCTCGAAGGCGCGCGTCACGCGCGGCGCCTTCTGGGGCATCGTCGCGATCGTCATCGTGACCATCGTGCTCAGCCTGCTCGCCGGGATCTTCACCGACCTCGCGGGCGCGGTCGGCATCCCGCTCACGGAGGCGCTGACGCGACCAGAGTTCTGGGAGCTGTTCGCGGACAACGTCTTCAGCAACGGGGAGATGTGGCAGGCGTACCTGCCGCAGGTCGGGCTCGCGCTGCTGTTCGCGGTGCTCGGGTGCTTCATGACGATGCGACGGCTGTCGCGGGAGTCGCGCGCGTAAGCCGGCTGCAGCCGCATTGCTCAGCGCGCCGAGATCAGCTCGGCGATGAGCACCTCGTCGGCACCGTCCGTCCACGTGTCGCTGCGATTCACGATGAAGCCTGCGGGCGCGACCGTCTCGCCGAGGCGCTCCAGCGAGTCGAACGGGGTGTGGTCGATGTGCGCGGCTGCGGGCGCACCGCGGTGGCGGCTCGGATCGAAGGCGAGAAACGTCGCGGTGATCGCCCGGCCGCCGGGGCGGAGCACGCGCATCCACTCGGCGATGGCGGCCTGTGGATGTGGGAAGAGCTGCAGCCCGGTGACGCACGTGACCAGGTCGAACGTGTCGTCGGCGAAGGGCAGTTCGGTCGCATCCGCCGCGAGCAGCTCGGCGTCGGGCAGGTGGCGGCGCGCTTCATCGATCATCCGTGGAGAGAGGTCGACGCCGGTCATCGAACGGGCGTAGCCGCGGTCGCGCAGGGCTCGGAGGACGAGGCCGGTTCCGGTCGCGACGTCGAGCACCGCATCCACCTCGGTCAGGTCGGCGAAGGCGGCGACGGCTGCAGCGAGCCCGCGGTGCATCGCGCTGTCGTCGTAGGTGGGGGCGCGGTCGTCGAACCGCTCGCGCACGGCCTTCAGGTGCTCGGCGCTGGCCTGCTCGTGGCTGGCCCGCTCATCATCGGTCACGCACGCCAGCGTAGCGACGCGAACGCCCGGCGCAACCGGCCGATTCACGCCCGAAAAGAAATAGCGGCGGTCGACTCACCCGAAAAAGTCGACCGCCGCGCACCGGGAACGCAGTACAGCTGCCCGCCCCCTGCGGTTCAGCCTGCCATCCGTTGCTTAGTGCACACAATAAAACGCCTGGCGCGAATGTCAACCGCTCTGGCGCGAGGATGTTCGTATGTTCACCTCGAGTTCATGAACGGCCGCGGCGACCGCGGCCGGCGCCTCCCAGGCGGTGAAGTGCCCGCCCCGTTCCAGACGTTCGAAGGCGCGGATGTCGGCGTAGCTATTCTCGGCGAGCGACCGCGGGTAGGCGGCTTCGTGCCGCTGGATCAGGATGGACGCCGGCACCGTGACGATCGGGTGCAGGTCGTCCCCGTCGGGCGACTCGCGGTACGGACGGAAGCTGGTGCCGATGGACCTCGTCACCCAGTAGAGCGCGACGTTGGTGAGCACGTCATCCACGTCGAAGCGTTCGAGTCCGTCGCCGTCGCTCCAGGCGGCCACCTTCTCGGCGATCCAGGCGAGGAGGCCGCTGGGCGAGTCGATCAGGGCGGCGGCGAGGGTGTCCGGTCGCGTGCCCTGCTCGTGCGCGTAGCCCGACTCCTGAGGGTTCGCGACCGAGCGGAGGAACTCCGCCTCCTCGTCCGTCAGTTCGACGCCGGGCCGCGAGCGGCCGGAGAAGGACGCGTGCGTCGCGATGATTCCCGCGACGGATTCGGGATGCGCTCCCGCCAGCCAGTCGCTGACGCCGGCGCCGACATCCTCCCCGTAGGTCAGGTAGCGGTCGTAGCCGAGCTCGCGGGTCATCAGGGCGTTCCAGCGATCGGCGACGCCCACAGAGGAGAACGGCTCGGGCAGGACGGCGGAGTACCCGTAACCGGGCAGCGACGGGATGATGACGTCGCGCTCGGCGCGGAGCAGGTCGGCGAGGTCGAGCATCGAGGCGAACGAGTAGGGCCAGCCGTGGGTGAGCACGATCGGCAGTCCGCTCGGATTCTGCGCCGGCGCCCGCGCGACGTGGACAGCGCAGCCGTCGAGGTCGACCATCCACTGCTCGTACTGGTCGAGTCGGCGCTCGAACGCGCGCCAGTCGTACCCCGTGCGCCAGCGGTCGACGAGGCTCGCGAGCATGTGCGGTGGGATGCCGTTGGACCAGTCGGGGCCGGGCGTCGGCTCCGGCAGAATGGCGGCGTCCAGGCGTCTCCGCAGGTCGTCGAGAACGGGCTGCGGTACCTCGATACGGAACTCCATCTGTTGACCGTAGCGGTGACCACAGACAGTGCGGCAGGCGGGGTTGACCTGGTGTCGGAGGCCGGGCGTAGGGTGAAAACATGGCCCGGAACCGCGACGAAACCCGTCGCGCGACTCGCGAGTCCGACCCGCTCGTCGAAGCCGCGCGGTACCGCGTGCGGCGTGACGCGGAGGCGCGCGGGGAGCAGGTGGAGGAGGCGAATCCCGGCCAGCCCACCATGGAGCAGCGGGCGCAGATCATCGAGAACAGCATCCAGCAGGCCATCCGCCGGGGCGAGTTCGACAACCTCCCCGGGGCCGGTAAACCGCTTCCAGGCCTGACCGGCACGCACGACCCCGACTGGTGGATCCGCCGCAAGATCGAGCGCGAGCAGCTCACCGGGCTCGGGCCGCCGGCGCTTCTCCTCCGGACCGAGGACAAAGAGCTGGAGGCGAAGCTCGACCGGCTGGCCTCGGAGAGCGCGGTCCGCGAGCACCTCGAGACCTTCAACCGGCGCATCGTAGAGGCGCGACGTCAGCTGCAGGGCGGACCGCCGGTCGTCACGCCCACCCGCGACGTGGACGCAGAACTCGAGCGCTGGAGGCAGCGTCGGCAGGAGCGCCTCCGCGACGCCGAGGCGAACCGCCGCGCCGAGCAGGAGGCGTACGCGGCGATGTCGTGGCGCGAGCGCCGCCGGTTCCGCCGCCAGTCGGGACGCTGAGCACGCATCCATGGGGCGCAACACGCCGTGATCCACCCGGGCGAGAGGCGCGTTGCGACCCATCGATCGGGGTAGGCCGCTACTCCGTCAGGTGCTGATGCGGGTTGGTGAAGTGGATGCTGTCAGCGGTCACTCCGACGAGCCCGAGGGTCACGCGCAGCAGTTGCGGCGGCAGGCCGTCGGCCGGGGGCGGGGTGGCGGCGCCGAGCGTGAAGGACTTGCCGTCCGGGCCGGTCGCGGTCACGGAATCCACGTAGACCTGGACGTTGCCGCGCAAGGCCATCTGGTCGGCCGTCGTCGCGAGTTTCGGGCCGGTGTCCTTGCGCACGGTCAGGCTGAAACCGTCGATGGTGATGCTGTCGGCCGAGATCTTGAGCACCGGGATGCGGCTGCCGTCAGCGAGTGGGACGGTGACGACGCTGATCCCCTTCAGTCCTGAGAAGGAGAGGGACTGGCTGCCGAGCTGCGCGGGCGGTTGCGTGAAGACGGGGGCTGTCGCGTCCGGGCCGGCGGGGGTCGGGGGAGCGGTCGGAGTCGCGGAGGGCGCGGGTGCGCCCGGGGTCGCGGAGGCCGTGGGAAGCGGCAGCGACGGGACGCCGGGCGCGCCGGGGCCGGTCGAGCCGGGCGTCGGTGTGGGCGTGCTGCACGGCATGATGATCGGGATGCAGAGTGCGGCCGGCGCTGCCGTCGGGACGCGGGCCGCGCCGAGGCCCGCCAAGGCGGCGGCGATACAGGCGACGAGGGCGCCGGCGACGATCCCCGACTTCGGTCGCCTCATGCGGTCGTGCCCTCGGTCGAGGCGGTCGCCGGTCCGACCGGACCAGCGTCGGTCGTTTCCGCGGCGGGCTCGGCCGCATCCACCTCCACGACGTCCTTCTTCGGCATCCACGCCACGGTCAGGATGCCGCCCACGCTGCTCAGCAGCATCCCGATGAAGAAGCCGCCCAGGTTGACGCCGACGAGCGAATACACCGCGACGGCCAGCGCGATCACGCCGTAGAAGATGCGGTGCGCGGGCATCGCGATCACGAGGATGCCGAGCAGCACCAGCAGGATCGGGATGATCGTCGCCTGGAGCCCCTCGATGCCGAGCTGGACGTGGATCTTCCCGATGTCGAGCTGGCCCGAGAAGAACATCTCGATGCCGCCCAGCGCGGTCAGGACGCCGCCGACGAACGGGCGACCACGGCGCCAGGCGCGGAAGCGATCCACGATCAGAAGCATCCCTTCGAGCCGTCCGTCAGCTGCACGTGCATGCCGCTGAGCGTGAAGACGGACGCCTGGGTGCTCCACGCGGTCTGCTGGAGACCCGTGATCGTGACCGCGTCCGCATCCTGAGCGAAGTCGCCGGCGGAACCCTTGGCGGTGGTGTTCACCGTGGAGGCATCGACGCCGATGCGGATGTTGTGGAACTCGGAGTCGCCCTTGAGGTCCGTCATCCCGATCTGGAGGTCGGAGGCGGACGCCGGGGTTCCGCCGCCGCCCGCGGTGATCAGCATCCCGACCTTGCCGAGCGGGGTGTCGGTGACGACGGCCTGGCAGAGGTCGGCGAGGGTGGCGGACTTGATGTTGGCGATCGCGACCTGGTGCTGGACGCCTGCGGTGTCGGGCGCCACGCCCGCGTACTGCGAGAAGCCGGTGCCGTCGAGCTTCGACGCGCTGATCTGGAACTGGCTGCCGGACACCGCGAACGAGACCGGGACGGCGCCCTGCGCCACGCCGGTCATGAGCACGGTGGAGACGAGTGCGACGGGGACCGCGGCGAGCACGATCCGTCCGGCGTGCGACCCGGCGAGCTTTCGGAACTTCATCGATCCTCCTGTTCGGGGGACTTGACAGCCTCAGCGCAGTCAGGTCCAGGTGCGAGCTTAGACGTTATTGACACCGTGTCAATAGTCGAGGCGGCACCTCTGGCGCAGCGGCCCGGCGGTTAGGCTCGGAAGATGGAGACGGACCGGCGGACGCGGCTCACGCCGGACGAGCGCCGGGCGCAGCTGGTGGCGCTCGGGGTGGCGTTCCTCGCGGACAACCCGCTGGACGAGCTCTCCATCGAGGAGTTGTCGGCGCGCGCGGGCGTCTCGCGGGGGCTCCTGTTCCACTACTTCGGGTCGAAGCAGGGGCTTCACCGAGAGGTGGTCCGCACGGCGCGCGACAGCATGCTGCACGCGACGGAGCCGGTCCCCGGTCTCGCGCCGCTCGACCGCCTGCACGACACGCTGACGCGGATCGTCGCGTTCGTGCGCGAGCACAGCGGCACGTTCTACTCGCTGGTCCGCGGCGTCGCCTCCGGTGACACGGAGGTGCGGCAGGTGGTGGAGGAGGCGCGCGCCGAGCAGGCCGAGCGGGTGATCGCCGTGTTCCTCGAACTCGGGGTGGCGGACACGCCGATGCTGCGGATCGCCCTCCGCTCGTGGGTCGCCTTCGCTGAGGAGGCGCTCGTCGAGAGCGCGATCGGCACCGAACTGGCGTCGGAGGAGATCGTCGGCTTCCTCGAGCGCAGCGCCCGCGGGGTCGTGGATGCGCTGGGCGCGCCCGCGGATTAGCAGCGCGGGCTAGATGCCCTCTTCCTCGACGTCCTCTTCGGTCAGCACGCCCGCATCCACGTCGTCGCCGCCGTGCTCGTCGTACTCGGGCTCGGCCTCGCGGGCCTGGCCGCCGGTCGGGCCGTCGTTGCCGTCGCCCGGGCCGGACCAGATGGTCTCGCCGGCGACCGCGTCGTTCGTGACCAGCTCGTCGGCGAAATTGGCCTCGGCTTCGGGGTCGTTGAGCGCGTAGTCCACGTCCCCGTCGGCCGGGTCGGACCAGCCGGGAGTCTCGCCGGCGTCGGACTCGCCGACCTCGACGTCGTCGACGCCGTCGTCCGGAATGCGTTCCATGCGTTCGCCCCTCTCACTTCTCACTGGCTTCGCTTCGGAACCTACACCTCCAACGCAACGGCCCCACCGTCAAGTCCGCGATGTTTGCACGCGACACGCCGAAGCGGTGTGCAAACTCTGCGGACTCGACGGTGGGGCCGGTTGGAGTGGGTGGGTTGGAGGTCAGTTGGCGGTCGGGAAGGTGATCGTTTTTCCGCTGCCTGCGTCCTTGACGGCCGCATCCTTGAACGCCGCGAACTGCGCCGCGTCGGTGAAGCCGCCCTGGTAGCGCTCGCCGTTGACGAACACGGTCGGGGTGCCGAAACCGCCGCTGGTCGGGTTCTTCAGCTGCGAGTTGGCCGTCGCTTCCTGTGTCATCCGCGTCGCGAACGACGAGAAAGTCTCGTTGTTCACGCAGTCGGTGATCGCTTTGGACTCGACGCCCGCATCCTTGAACACCTTGAGGATCTCGGCGTTGGTGAGACCGCTGCCGGTCTGCTCATCCGGCTGGTTGGCGAAGAGGGCCGAGTTGATGTCGAAGAACTTGTCCGGCTCCGAGTTCGCCACGCAGGATGCGGCACCGGCGGCGCGCGTCGAGTACTGGTTGTTCTTGCTGCTGTCGAGGATCGCGACCGGGTGGGTCTCCAGCGTCGCCGATCCCTCGCTCAACCACTGCTTGATCTGGTCGTCGTTCGTGGTCTCGAACTGGTTGCAGAAGGGGCACTGGTAGTCGAGCCAGATCTGGATGTGCGCGATCTTGCCGTCGAGCTTCATCTTCGTCGGCGTGGGCTTCGCGCCGTTCGCGATGGCGGGCGTCGTCACCGCTTTGGTCGGAGAGGTGAGCACGATGCCGCCGCTCGCCATGTTCTTCGGGTTGGCCGCGCCGCCACCGGCCCCACCGATGCCGGTGAAGATGAACACGGCGATGATCGCGAGCACTGCGACGATGCCGACGATGACCGAGCTCTGAACGACCACCTTGCGACGTTTGGCCTTCTTGGCGGCCTCCTCGCGCATCTTCCTGGCGGTCTCGCGTGCCTCTTCGCGGCGGTCGCGTTTGGTCGGACCCGAAGTTCCCCGGCCACTTGACATTCAGCTCATCCCATCGACAATTGACAGTTCTCACCTGATCGTAGGGGGACTTTGCTTTGAAGGCCCTGTACCGCGTGCCGTACCCGGGGAGTCCGCCTTCCGCCGCCGCACCCCCTGTTGAGGTGGCTTGTCGCTGAGCTTCGCTCACTTCATACTCGCGTCCAAGCGAGCGAAGGGTTCCGGTGACGAAGCGCAGTCAGACAGTGTGGGTGACGGCTGGGGTCGGCGCCCTCCTGCTCGTGGGAGTGGGTATGGCGGCGAACGCTGCATCGCACTCCGGCTCCCCGGCGGAGCCGTTGTCCGCGAGCTCTGTAGCGGAGGCCAACGAGACCCCGACGACGGAACCGACCTCCAGCGTCGACGTGCGCGAGGTCACCGAGGATGTCGCCGTCCCCTTCGCCAGCACCAACGTCGATGATCCAGCGAGGGATGTCGGAACGAGCGCCGTCACCACAACCGGCCAGAACGGTGTGACCACTCGGACGTACAAGGTGATCTACGTCAACGGTAAGGAGAGCTCTCGGTCGCTGGTATCGGAGGCTGTGACTCAGGCGCCGGTCGACCAGGTGACCAGTGTCGGAACGCGCCAGCCGCCTCCGCCTCCGCCACCTCCGGCTCCAGCGCCGGTCCAGGCGCCGCCGGCTCAAGCGGGTTGCGACCCCAACTATGCGGACGCCTGCGTGCCGATCGCCAGCGATGTCGACTGCGCCGGCGGGAGCGGTAACGGCCCCGCCTACGTCCAAGGCCCGGTCCGCGTCGTCGGCAGTGACATCTACGGCCTCGACCGGGACGGCGACGGCATCGGCTGCGACGGCTGACCGTCGCGCCCCATCCAGTGGTCCCAACACGCCGTTAGGCGCATCGCCGTGACGGCGTGTTGCGACCATTAGATGCCGCGAGAGTCGGGAAAAGGGCGAGTGCGCGCTAGTCGGCCGCAGCGGGAGCGGTGCGGTCGAACTCGACGTCCTCCACCCGGGAGCGCGGCATCGCCAGGCCGGCCACGATGGTCAGCACCGCGGCGATCGCCACGGAGACGAAGACCGCGGTCGACGCCTGCTGGATGGTCGCGGCCGCATGCGCGCCGCCCGCCGACGCGCCGATGATCGCGTTGGCGATCGCGCCGAACACGGCGACGCCCACGGCGCTGCCGATCGAACGGGCGAACATGTTGCTGCCCGTGACAACACCGCGCTCGTGCCACGGCACGCTCGACTGCGCCGCGATCAGGGTCGGGGTGGCGATGAGGCCCATCCCGAGGCCGACGACGAAGCAGCTGACCGCGACCAGCAGCACCGAGGGTGCGACGGAGGTCGCGGCGAGCGCGACGGCGCCGACGATCGCGATCCCCATCCCGAGGATCGCGGTGTTCCGGAAACCGATGCGCAGGTAGAAGCGGCCGGAGAGGCTGGCCGCGATAGGCCAGCCCAGGGTCAGCGCGGCGACCGCGAGGCCGGACACGATGGGTGCGACGCCGATCGTGCCCTCCAGATAGGTCGGCACGAACGAGGTGAGGCCGATCAGGATGGCGCCGACGCCGAGCGAGATCAGGGTCGTGGTGACGAGCAGCCGCCGGGAGAACACCCACAGCGGCAGCACGGGTTCGGCGGCCCGGCGCTCCACCAGGACGAAGGCGACCAGTAGCAGCGCGCCGAGCGCGAAGGCGCCGATGCTCCACACCGAGTTCCACGCCCACGCCTGGCCGCCCTCGAGCACCGCCAGGATGAGAAGGGTCATCCCGCCGGTCAGGAGCGCAGCTCCCGCGTAGTCGATGCGGTGCTTGCGGCGCTCGATGCTCTCGTGGAAGGCGCGGATCAGCATCCACCCGGCCAGGATGCACAGCGGCACGTTGACGAAGAAGATCCACCGCCACGACAGGAACTGCGAGAACACGCCACCGAGCGTCGGTCCGACGACGGAGGAGATCGCCCACACACTCGCGAGGTAGCCCTGCGTCTTGGCGCGCTCGGCGACGGTGTAGATGTCGCCGGCGATGGTCATCGACATGGGCTGGATGGCGCCGGCGCCGAGGCCCTGCAGGGCGCGGAACGCGATGAGGGCGGGCATGCTCCAGGCGAATCCGCAGAGGACGGAACCGATCAGGAACAGCGCGATCCCGATCAGCACGATCGGCTTGCGGCCGACGGTGTCGGACAGCTTCGCGTAGACGGGGACCGACACGGCCGTCGCCAGGAGGTACACCGAGAACAGCCACGGGAACTGGGCGAACCCGCCGAGGTCCTGCACGATCGAGGGCACGGCCGTCGCCAGGATCGTGGAGTCGATGGCCACGAGCCCCGTCGTCAGCATCAGGGCGATCAGGATGGGACCGCGCTCGGAGCGGAAGCCGACACTCGCTCGGGTGGGTTCGTTCATATCCATCAACAACGTGTCGAGGGTGCGGGCATTCCCACTTGACGTGAAAGAAGAGTCGCGCGAGAATCTGAAACATGTCTTTCATATCGGACGAGGATGCGGCTGCGAGTGCGGCTGCGAGTGCCGCAGCGGACGCGGCGGCGCCGGCTCCCCGCCAGGAGCGCCGCACGACGGTCACCGACCCGCGCGCCCTCCGTGCGCTCGCGCATCCCCTCCGCATCGCGCTGCTCGACCACCTGATGTCGTTCGGTCCGCGCACCGCGAGCGAATGCGCCGCGGTCGTCGGCTCGACCCCCTCGAACTGCAGCTACCACCTGCGGGCCCTCGCCCGCGTCGGGCTGGTCGAGGCGGCGGAGGCGGAGGACGGCCGCGAGCGCCCCTGGCGGTCCGCCTCCACCGGGCTCAGTCTGGGTCGCACGGAGGACCCCGAGTACAGCTTCGGCACCGACACCGTCGAGCGTGCTCTCGCCGACCGGCAGGTCGACGACGAGGGCGCGCTGGTGCACCGGGCCATCGCCCAGCGCGACGAGCAGCCGGTCGAGTGGCGCGACGCGAGCATGCTCAGCGGGTACGCGCTCCGGGTGACGCCCGCCGAACTCCGCGAGCTGGGGGAGAAGCTGGATGCGCTGATCCGCCCGTACATCTCTCTGACGCGCGCAGACCCGCCCGAGGGGAGCGACGTCGTCGCGCTGCATCTTAACGCGTTCCGGCATCCCGACGCCCTCGCGGCCGCTCAGGCGATCGCGCAGCCGGACGCCGAGGACCGCTCATGACCGCCACCGAATCCCCGAGCCGTTCGCGCTCGCCGCTGTTCCGTCGCGACTTCGCGCTCGTCTGGACCGCCGGCCTCGTCTCGGACACCGGCGACTGGCTGCTCATGATCGCCCTGCCGCTGTTCGCACTGTCGGCGACCGGGTCGGCCCTCGGCGCGTCGACCGTCTTCCTGGTGGAACTCGTACCGATGCTCCTCGTGGGCAGCTTCCTCGGCGTGCTGGTGGACCGCTGGGATCACCGCCGCACGATCGTGATCGTCGCCCTGCTGCAGGGCGTGCTGCTGCTGCCGCTGCTCGCGGCGAGCGCCGACCGGATGGGCATCGTCTACGCCGTCGCGGCGGTGGAGGCGGTGCTCGGGGCGATCATCAATCCGGCACGGCAGGCGATGATCCCGAGACTGGTAGGGGCAGACCAGCTCGCACGCGGCAACGCCCTCATCGCGGTGAGCGACAACCTGGCGCGGTTGGTCGGTTCGCCGCTCGGCGGCTTGAGCTTCGCACTCTGGGGGCTGCCGGGGGTGGTGATCGCGGACGCGGCCTCGTACCTGGTGACGGCGGGCCTGGTCGCGTTCGTGCGGCCGCATCCCCTCGCGGTGACCGAGACGGCGGCGGCCGGTGCTGAAGCCGACGGCGAGAGCGGCCCGGCCAAGGAACCGACCGCGAAGGCCGAGCGCCGCATCCTGCGCGAATGGACGGAGGGCCTGGCCCTCATCGCCCGCTCGGCGACCCTGCGCACCATCGCGCTCATCGCCGGTCTCGGCGGGGTGGCGCAGGGCCTCTTCCTCGTCCTCTTCCTCGTCTACGTGACGCAGAACCTGGGCGCGGGGGATACGGGAGCGGGCATCATCCGCGGCGTCCAGGCGATCGGCGGAGTGCTCGGCGGCCTCGTCGCCGGTCTGCTGGCGCGCCGCTTCGGCCCGCGCTCGATGATCGGCGGCGGGTACCTGCTGTTCGGGATGCTGTCCCTGCTCACCTGGAACCTCGCGCCGTTCACCACGGCGCTGTGGGTCTACGCGGGACTGTTCATCGCCATGGGCATCCCGGGCGTCACGACGGCGACGGGCGAGATCACCCTGGTGCAGAAGTCGGTGCCGCCGCGTGCGCTCGGACGGGTGATCGCGGCGATCACGACGGTGGACGGCGCGGCCCAGGCGATCGGCCTGCTCGTCGGCGGCCTGCTCGCCGACTCGGGCGACATCGTGCCGATCCTCGACGTGCAGGCGTCCCTCTATCTCTTGTGCGGTGTGATCGGGATCGTGGCCCTGCGCGACAGGACACGTCTTACCTAGCGGCCCCTCCGGGCGCTAGGGTGCTGCCACCGTGGTCCTCCGGAGGTGGTTGATGATGTCCCGCACCCCGCTGCTCCGCATCCGGCTGTTCCGTCGCACGGCCGCAGCGGCCGCCGTCGCCGCCGCCGCGTTGACCGGACTGACCGCCTGCGACCTCTTCGCCCCGCAGGACACCCTCTACATCGAAGAGGCGAGCGTCGGCGTGAGTGCGATGGTCGGGGAGGTGTTCGTCGGCAACGCGGTGCTGGTGAGCGGTGAAGGTGACTCCGCCAATCTCGTCGTCACCCTCGTCAACGAGAGCTCGGACACGCAGCAGGTCGAGATCGTGCCCACCAGCGGGCAGAGCATCAAGCTCTCACTCGACCCGCGTGCCACCCGCCGCATCGGGAGTCCGCCGACCGAGGAGAGCCTCGTGACCGGGCTGGATGCGGCGCCGGGCTCCCTGACGACGGTGACCGTCACGAGCGGGGGCGAGTCGGTCGGGCTGCAGGTGCCGGTGGTCACCGGTGCGCTGGTGCCGTACGGGACGCTGACCCCGTCACCGGAGACGTCCACGCCGACGCCGACGCCCACGCCGTCGCGCTGACGCGCGGGCCCCACATTCGCTCTGCCGACATTCCACGCGTGATATTGCCGCGAAACCCGCCCGGGTTCCCGGTGATTGCGCGGATGTGAACGTAGGGTGTCGGTGTGTGGCGACTGGACAGGAAAACCGAGGATGACGACGCGACGTCGGACATCGCAGACGACGATGCCCTGAATCCGCGCACGTCGACCGCTCCACACACCCTCAGCCTGGGCGATCCGGGGCTCGTCGCCGGCAACATCGCCGAGCCGGTCTGGAAGCGCTGGCGCGACGAGATCGCGGCCATCGGCGGCGACTCCCCGCTGCTCCACTTCGAGGACAGCCCGCGCACGCGCATCGAGCTGAGCACGACGCATCCCGGCGGTCTGCCGCAGTTCATCACGGGCCAGAGCACGCTGCTGTCCAGCTTGATCCGCGACGAACTGGCGCTGCGCACCGCGCGCGCGGCGGCCAACGCGATCACGACGAAGGGCATCGAGCTGCGCTCGGTGCGCGGCATCGAGTCGGTGCACCTCGCGATCGGCCTCGCCCAGTGGCGGCACGGCACCGAGGAGTACTTCGCGCCGATCCTGCTGCGTCCGCTTGCCATCCGCCGCTACGGCCGCGACTTCGAGCTGAAGCTGAAGGGCCACACCTTCCTCAACCCGGAACTCGCCCGGGCGCTCAACGAGCAGTTCCAGATCACGCTGGATGCCGACGCCTTCGTCGCGCTCGCCGTCAGCAACGGCGTCTTCAAGCCGCAGCCGGTGATCGACCGGCTCCGCGGGCTCACCTCGCACCTGCCCTGGTTCAATGTGCAGCCGCGGCTGGTCGCCTCCTCGTTCGCCGATGTCGCCCCGGCGCTGACCGAGGAAGCCCGCGACCTCGACACGGTGCTCCTGGATGCGCTGGCCGGCAACCCGAGCGCCCGCACGACGGTCGAGAGCGCCTTCAACCCGGTGGAGCCCATCCGGCAGGACGAGCGCCCGCCCGCCACTGACACCCTCCTCCTCGACGCCGACGAGGCGCAGGAGAACGTGGTCGCCCAGGTCGCGGCAGGCAACTCCCTCGTCGTGAAGACCCTGCCGGGCACGGGCGGAACGCAGACCATCGTCAACGCGATCGGCGCCCTGGTCGGCCAGCACAAGCGAGTGCTCGTCGTCAGCCCGCGTCGCTCCAGCCTCGACGACATCGCCCAGCGGCTCAGCCACGTCGGCCTCGCCGGGCTCGCCGTCACGCCGCGTACGCTGCGCCGTGACCTCGTCCAGTCCATCGGCCGCAACGAGAAGGCCGCGCAGCCGAAGGTCACCGACGTGGACGAGGCGCTGGTGCGCCTGCGCAAGGTGCTGGTCGACTATCGCGCCGCGCTGACCCGTCGCGACCCCGTGCTTCGGGTCTCCGTGCTGGATGCGCTGCGCGAGCTCTCCCGTCTCTCACTGCTCCCGTCGCCTCCCTCGACCACGGCGCGCCTCGGTCGCCGGGCGATCGAGCTGCTCGCGCGTGACCGGGCGGCATCCGCCGACGCGCTGATCCGCGCGGCTCGCCTGGGCGAGTTCAAGTACGGCCCCAACGACTCGCCCTGGTATGGCGCATCCTTCACGACGACGGAGGAGGGGAAGGCCGCGCACGAGCTCGCCAAGAAGCTCAGCCGCGCCGAACTCCCGCGCCTCATCGAGCGTGCGCAGGCCCTGATCGGTCAGACCCGGATGCGGCCGTTCGCTTCCATCGCCGAGCTCGGCGTCTACCTGCGGCTGCTCCTCGACATCCGCGAGACGCTCGACAAGTTCACGCCGTCGGTCTTCGACCGCTCGCTGACCGAGCTGATCGCGGCCACGGCATCCCGCCGAGAGTCGCCGTCGATGTCGAGCGCCAACCGACGCCGTCTGCGCAAGCACGCGCTCGAATACGTGCGCCCGGGCGTGCATGTGACCGACCTCAACGAGAGCCTGCGGCGCATCCAGCAGCAGCGCATCCTCTGGAACCGTTTCGCCGTCGCCGGCGTCGTGCCCGAGGTGCCGGTCGGCATCGCGGACGTGCAGGTCGCGTACCAGCGCGTCGCCGAAGACCTCGCCCGGCTCGACATCCCGCTGCGCCGCGTGGGCACACCGCAGTCGCTCGCCGTGCTGCCCGTGGAGGAGCTGGTCCGGCAGGTCGCCGGCCTCGCCGCCGAGTCGGAGGTGCTGGCCAACCTGCAGGAGCGCACCGCCCTGCTCACGCAGCTGCGCGACCTGGAGCTCGACCCGCTCATCTCGGACCTCTCGATCCGCCACGTGCCCGAGTCGCAGGTCAGCGCCGAACTCGAGCTCGCCTGGTGGCAGTCGGTGCTGGAGTCGCTGCTCGCCTCCGACCGCGCCCTGCTGAACGCGAACACCGGCGTGCTCGACCGGCTGGAGGCCGACTTCCGGCTGGTCGACGAGGCGCATGCGTCCGCCACCGGCAAGCAGCTCGCGTGGATGCTCGCCGAGACCTGGAAGATCGGCATCGTGGACTGGCCGGACGAGGCCGCCGCGCTGAAGCGTCTGCTGAAGAGCGGTGCGCCTACGGCCAGCACGCTGACCGAGGCGGCACCGCACCTGGCCCGTCCGCTCGCTCCCGTGTGGCTGATCTCGCCGTACGAGATCCCCACGATCGGTCGTGAGGTCGCCTTCGACGCCGTGCTGCTGGTGGATGCGGGCGCATCCAGTCTCGCCGAGAACGTCCCGGTCATCCGCCGCGCCAAGCAGGTCGTCGCGTTCGGCGACCCGGTGACGCAGACGCCGTCGCGGTTCGATATCGGCGTACACGAGTACGGCACGACGGTCGAGAACGTCGACGTGGATGCGCTGCACGCGGACTCCGCGCTCGCCCGCCTCTCCGAACTGCTCCCGGTGTACACGCTCAGCCGCAGCTACCGCGCCGGCGGCGAAGACCTCGCCGAGCTCGTCAACCGCCGCTTCTACGGCGGGATGATCGACTCCCTGCCGTGGGCCGGAACGTACCTCGGCCACGGCAGCCTGGCCCTCCACTACGTCAGCGGCGGCCAGGGGATGCCGGACAGCGACACGGGAGCGGTCGAGTCGACCGACGCCGAGGTGGCGAAGGTGGTCGAGCTGGTGCTGGCGCACGCGACCGAGCGGCCGCGCGAATCCCTCATGGTGATCACCGCGAGTGAGCGCCACGCTGTGCGGGTCAACCAGGCCGTGCTGGCGGCGTTCGCGAAGCGCACCGAGCTCGCCGACTTCATCCTGGGCGACCGGGCCGAGCCGTTCACGGTCGTCACACTGGAGCAGTCGGTCGGGCAGAGCCGAGACCGCGTCATCTTCTCCATCGGCTACGGCCGCACCCCGCACGGCCGGCTGCTGTCGAACTTCGGCGCCCTCGCCGAGCCGGGCGGCGACCGCCTGCTCGCGGTCGGCATGACCCGCGGGCGCCGCGGCATGGACATCGTCTCCTGCTTCGCGCCGGAGGACATCGACGAGACCCGGATGCGCCACGGCATCGCCGCCCTCGCGCAGGTGCTGGGGGAGGCGGACCAGTTGCAGGCGGCCGCACCCGAATACCTGAGCCAGGATGCGGACCCGATGGTGCTCGACCTCGCCAAGCGCCTCGCGCGCCGCGGCCTCGACGTGCACTTCGGCTACCGCGGCAAGCTGACGCTGGTCGCCTCGCACGGCGGCCGCGCGGTGGTCGTCGAGACGGACCAGGATGTGTCGAAGGGCAGCCTCCGTGAGTCGCTGCGGCTCCGCCCGGACGTGCTCCGCCGCCTCGGCTGGCACTACCTGCGCGTGCACAGCTTCGAGCTGTTCGCCGACCCCGACGCCGTCGCCGGCCGCATCGCCAAGCTCATCGGCAAGGGCGAGCCGGATGCGGAGACCGCGCCGATCACGCTGCCGGCGCTCTGACGCATCCTGCTCAGCCGCTGGTAGGATCACGGTATGACCACCAAGCTGAGCGTCAGCCTGTCGGACGAGGACGTGGCCTACCTCGATGAAATCGCGTCGGCCGAGCGCAACGGCAACCGGTCCGCGGTGATCCACGACATGGTTCGCCTGTTCCGTGAGATCCGGTACGAGGACGCTTATCGTCAGGCGTTCGAAGAATGGGAAGGGTCCGAAGACCAGAAGCTGTGGAACACCACGGTGGCCGATGGACTCGGCAGCAGCGAGTGAGGCGCGGAACCGTCCTCCTCGCTCAGTTCGATCCTGCTTACCCCGGTGAGGCCGCCAAGACTCGGCCCTGCGTCGTTGTGAGCAACATCGGTGCCAACCGAGCCGCGGTAAGCGCGCGAATCGGCACGCTCGTCGTCGTTCCCATCACGTCCAACACACTCCACGTGCATCCCGCGGCTCAGGTCCTCGTCGATGACGAAGACGCCCTGAGGCACATGGGACTCCAGGTCGTTTCGAAAATGCAACCCGAGCAGATGAGGGCGATCTCGGTCGATCGTGTCGTGAGGGAGCTCGGGGACACGCCGTCGTGGGTCATGTTCCAGGTGGATGACGCTCTGCGATTTCATCTGTCGCTCTAGGCTGGACGGATGAGCGAGACACCGGGGAGGCGGCGGCACAGGCGCGTGCAGCGTCCCGGCGCGCCCGGGACCGACCCCGAGCCGCGCGTCGAGCCTGCGGAGGAGGGGGCCGCCGCCGACACGGACGCGACGCCCTCGTGGTCGTCCAACGACGAGCGTCTCCGGCAGGACGTGCCGCCGCACTGGTAAGGCGGCTTCAGTCCACCGAGTGGTGACAAGATGTCGCAACCCGCGCGCGATAGGCGCAACGAGTCACCGCTCGACGGCAGCTCGCCTACGGGAGCGGGTCGGCGTGCTTGCCGGCGGCCTGCGGCGGGGCCTGCTGCGTCTGGAGGAGGTCGCGGATCTCCGATAGGAGGTCGAGCTCCGTAACGGGCTTGTCGGGCTCCACCACGCCCTTCTTACGTAGGCGCTCGGCACGCTGCTTGACGTGGTTGAGGGGGTAGACGAACACGAAGTAGACGACCACCGCGACGATCAGGAAGTTGATGATCGCGCCAACCACCGCCCCGAACTTGATGTCGGAGTTATTCAGTGTCACGACCATTGCGTTGTCCAGATCGCTCGCCTTGAAGAACGCGCTGATCAGGGGATTGATCAAGTTGTTCACGATCGCTGTGACGACACCTGTGAACGCCGCGCCGATGACCACGGCGACGGCCAGGTCGATGACGTTTCCGCGGAGGATGAACTCCTTGAAGCCTTTGAGCACGGGTGATCCCTCTCTACGCTGCCGAACCGGAGGACGGGGTGGATGACGGGGACGACGGAGATGATGACGGCGACGACGACGGGGCCGGAGAGCTCGGCGCCGAGCCGGTCGACGCGGGCTTAGCCGCCGACGAACCCGACGAGCCCCCGCCCTTCGCTCCGCCGCGGGAGTCCGTCCGGTAGAAGCCGGAGCCGTTGAACGTCACGCCGACCGCGCCGAACACTTTGCGGAGCGAGCCGCCGCAGTTCGGGCACACCGTGAGGGCGTCGTCGGTGAAGGCTTGCTGGATGTCGAAGGCGTGGCCGCAGTCGCGGCACGAGTAGGAGTAGGTGGGCATTCTTCTTCCGCTGCGCGTGGGAGTCAGGTGAACTGGACGATCCGGGTCGGGGTGACCGCACCGTCCACCGGCTGGTCGTGACGCTCGCGCGGCACCTCGTCCACGAGTTCGCCGTCGAACAGGACGGCGTACACCGGGGGACATTTTTCCATGCTGCCGAGGGTCTTGTCGAAGTAGCCGCGGCCCCAGCCCATCCGCATCCCGCTGGCGTCGACGGCGGCGGCCGGGACGAGGATGAGGTCGACGTCGTTGATCGCGATCGGTCCGAGCAGCTCGCCGATCGCCTCCGGGAGGCCGTAGAGGCCTTCGGTCTCGCTCTCGCCGTCGCCGATGGTCCAGTCGAGGAGACCGTCCTCACGCGAGATCGGGAGCAGCACGCGCATCCCCTGCGTGTACGCCCAGTTCAGGAACGGGCGGGTGTCTGGCTCGATCGGAGTGGACAGGTAGGCGGAGACGGAGCGGGCGGAGAGGTCCGTCGCGAGGTCGACCAGGTTGCGGGTGAGGCCGGCGGTCGCGCTCTGGCGCTCGGTGCTGGTGAGGTTCTGCCGTCGCTCGCGGAGCTCGGCGCGCAGGGCGCGCTTGCGATGAGCGGCAGTGTCCGGGTCCATGAGGCAATCCTAGGAGATGCCATCCTGTGCGCCGCCGAAATGCGGATACTGTAGGCGGCATGGCAAATCACGACCGCGTTACGAAAGCAGTGATCCCCGCAGCCGGCCTCGGAACCCGGTTCCTGCCGGCGACGAAGGCGATGCCGAAGGAAATGCTTCCGGTCGTGGACAAGCCGGCCATCCAGTACGTGGTCGAGGAGGCGGTGGACGCCGGCCTGCACGACGTCCTGATGATCACCGGCCGCAACAAGAACGCCCTCGAGAACCACTTCGACCGCAACGCCGAGCTCGAAGAGACCCTCACCAAGAAGGGCGACACCGACCGCCTCGAGAAGGTCAACTACTCCACCGCCCTGGCCGACATGCACTACGTGCGCCAGGGCGACCCGAAGGGCCTCGGCCACGCCGTGCTGCGCGCCAAGATGCACGTCGGGCGGGTGCCGTTCGCCGTCCTCCTCGGCGACGACATCATCGACGCGCGGGATGAGCTGCTCAGCCGGATGCTGACCGTGCAGTCCGAACGCCACGCCAGCGTCGTCGCGCTCCTCGAGGTCGACCCCGACTCCATCCACCTGTACGGCGCCGCTGCCGTCGAGGCCACCGATGAGGACGACGTCGTCCGCATCACGGGCCTCGTCGAGAAGCCGGACAAGGAGCACGCGCCCTCCAACTACGCCGTCATCGGCCGCTACGTGCTGCGCCCGGAGGTCTTCGACGTCCTGGAGCGCACGGAGCCGGGTCGCGGCGGAGAGATCCAGTTGACGGACGCCCTGCAGTCGATGGCGGAGGCGCCCGACTGGACCGGCGGCGTCTACGGCGTGGTCTTCCGCGGCCGCCGCTACGACACCGGTGACCGCCTGGACTACATCAAGGCGATCGTGCGCCTCGCGGCCGATCGTGAAGACCTTGGGCCGGAGCTGCGTCCGTGGCTGCGCGAGTTCGCCGCCGACCTGGGGGATGCGCCCACGGAGTTCGTCGAGCAGATGCCCGCCGACCCGACCGGGCCCATCCAGACGCTCTCCGACCGGTCGCGCTGACGACCGCCGAAGGAGGACTCTGTGGCGCTCGTTGTCCCCACCCTCTCGGAGGGTCGCGTGGGGTTGCGTCCCATCCGCTTGCGTGACGCGCGTCCGCTGGAGCGGTCGCTGCTCGACAACCGCAGCTGGCTGCGGCAGTGGGAGGCGACGAGCCCGTACGCGCCCGGTTCGTTCGACACCCGCGCGAGCATCCGGTCGCTGCTGTCGAATGCGCGCGCCGGGCACGGGCTCCCCTTCATCGTGGAGTGGGACGGGCGGCTGGCCGGCCAGCTGAACGTCTCATCCATCGCCTACGGCTCGCTGTCGAGCGCAACGATCGGGTACTGGGTCGCGGAGGAGTTCGCCGGCCACAACATCACGCCGACCGCCGTCGCGCTCGCGACGGACTACTGCTTCTACCAGCTGGGCCTGCACCGGATGGAGATCTGCATCCGGCCGGAGAACGGGCCGAGCCTGCGCGTCGTGGAGAAGCTCGGCTTCCGCTACGAGGGGCTGCGCCGGCGCTACATCCACATCAACGGGGACTGGCGCGACCACTTCTGCTTCGGCCTGGTGACGGAGGAGCTGAGTCAGGGCGTCCTGCGGCGCTGGCTCGACGGAAATGTCCCGGCGGATGCGGCGGTCGTCCCCGCGGAGGATCGCGCGGCCGCCGCCGTCCCGCTGCCCATCGCCCGTCACCGCTGAGCTTCGCCCGGCGACCGGCAGCCCGCTGATCGGCAGCCCGAGCATCCGCTGGGAGGGCGCTGATCGCGTGACACACCCTCCGGCGTCACGGAGGCAGAGCGCCGCCGCCCCTACCGTAGAGGTCATGAACGGGGATGTGATGGGCGGTGGGGTCGTCGTCGCCATAGCGGCCGCCCTCTGGCTGGCCTATCTTGTCCCGGTGTGGCTGCGCCGCCGCGAATACCTGGCGACGGAGCGCAACGCCGTGCGGCTGCAGCAGACGCTGCGCATCCTCGCCGAGACCAGCGAGCTACCCGACGAGGTGCGCATGGAGGCGACCGCGCGCACGGTCGCCGAGCAGCAGCGCATCCTGCGCAGGTCCGAGCAGAAGACCCTGGCCGCCGCACGCGCAGAGGCCGCCGCTCACGCCCGCCGGGAGCAGGCCATCGCGGAGGAGCGCCGTCGCGCCGCCGAGGAGGCGGAGCGTGCGGCCGCGGAGGCGATCGCCATGGAGCGTGCTGCACGCGCGGCCGCGGCCCAGCGGGCTCGTGTCCTGGCGACCGCGACGGCCAAGCCCGCGCTGTCGCCGCAGCGCCGCAGGCGGCTTCGCCGGGCCCGCGGACTCTCGACCCTCGTGCTGGTGGCCGGACTGATCGGGCTCGTCTCCGGAACTGTCGTCCTCTTCGAGACCGGCGCCGCCCTGCTGGCGGTGGTCTCCGCCGGAGCGGTGGCGCTGTCCGGGTGGATGCTCGGGCGCCTGGCGCGCTCGCAGCAGCCCGTCGCCGCCGCTCAGCCTCTGGTTCGCACCTCGGTCGTCGCGCCGGAACTCTACGACCACGCCCAGCACGAGGTGCCGGTGCAGGAGCGCCTGCGTCAGAGCTGGACGCCCCGGCCGCTGCCGAAGCCGCTGCACCTGTCACCGGGGACTGTTGCGGCCGCCGCGATGGCGTCGGTGGATGCGGCGGCGGAACTGCGCCGGGCGGCCGCCCGCGCCGAGTTCGAGCGCAAGGCCGCAGAGGCCGAGGCGCCCGCGGCTGCGCCGGTGCCGTTGCGTCCCGTGGCGGTTGCGCCGGCCTCATCGGCCGCTGGTGTGGCTGCGCCGGTCGCCGTTGCTGCCGCTCCCGTGGCCGCTGTCGCCGCCGCCGCGCCCGTCCCGAGCCGCTACGCGAGCATGGGAATCCTGGACGACGCGGAGACCGGGAGCCTCGATCTGGATGCCGTCCTGCGTCGCCGCCGGGCCGCCAGCTGAGCGTCGCTCGATTTCGACTCGACCCGCGTGGGGTGCTAGTCTTTCTAAGCAGTTCCCGGGGCTATGGCGCAGTTGGTAGCGCGCTTCGTTCGCATCGAAGAGGTCAGGAGTTCGAATCTCCTTAGCTCCACCACCACCGGAAAGGCCGCCCGTTTCGGGCGGCCTTTTTCGTCTCTTGGGCGGTTGGCGCGCTCGCTCAGACGACGAGCAGCACGGCGAGCACGAGCATGAGTACCGCGATCCCGCCGTCGAGGATGCGCCAGGCGATCGGCTTGGCGAAGACCGGGGCGGCGAACCGGGCTCCGAATCCGAGAATGCTGAACCAAAGCAGGCTCGCCGTGGCTGCGCCCGCTCCGAACACCCAGCGGCCCGGGTCCCCGTGCGAGGCCGAGAGCGACCCGAGGAGCAGGACCGTGTCGAGGTACACGTGCGGGTTCAGCCAGGTGATCGCCAGGCAGGTGCCGATGGCCGCGGCGAGCGAGCCTGCGACGGTGCCGGACGTGGTCAGGGACTCAGGTCTAAGAGCCCGCCGCGCAGCGAAGACGGCGTAACCCATCAGGAACGCGAATCCGGCCCAGCGCACGATCTCGAGGGCCAGCGGCGCGCTCTTCACCAGGACGCCGATCCCCGCGACGCCCGCAGCGATCAGGATGGCGTCGCTGAGCACGCAGATCACCACGACCGGGAGCACGTGCTGGCGCCGGATTCCCTGACGCAGCACGAACGCGTTCTGCGCGCCGATGGCGATGATGAGGGAGGCGGCCGAGCCGAGGCCGGTGAAGAATGTTGCGAGCACCCTTCGACGCTAGGTCGTGGCTGGCCCTAAGTACAGCTCACGTTTCTTATGGTGGATTAGTGTGGCTTCATGGCCGCCAATGTGGAACAGCTCCGCACCCTCGCAGCCGTCGTCGACGGCGGTACCTTCGAGGCGGCCGCCGCCGTGCTCCACATCACGCCGTCGGCCGTCAGTCAGCGGATCAAAGCGCTGGAGGAGCAGAGTGGGCGCGTACTGGTCCGGCGCAGCAAGCCGGTGGAGCCCACCGAGGCCGGGAGCGTGCTGCTCCGGCTCGCGCGGCAGCTCACGCTGCTGGAGTCGGAGGCGGCGGCCGCCCTCGCCGGCGACGACGAGGTGGCCGCGACTCCCATCCCACTCGTCGTCAATGCGGACTCGTTCGCGACCTGGGTGCTCCCGGCCCTCGCGCGGTTGGAGGGCATCGCTTTCGAGATCGTCCTCGACGACCAGGAGCACACCCTCGATCGGCTGCGCGACGGGACGGCGATGGCGGCGATCGGATCGGATGCCGAACCCGTGCAGGGGTGCACCTCCCGGCCGCTCGGGTCCATGACCTACCGCGCCGTCGCCAGTCCCGCGTTCGTCCGCCGCTGGTCCCCGGACGGGTGGACGCAGCAGGCGGCGGCGTCAGCGCCCGTCTTGGTGTTCGACCGCAAGGACGCCCTGCAGGACCGCTACCTCGACGCCTTCGCCGCCGGTGCGCGGCCGCCCCGGCACCTCATTCCCGCATCCACTCAGTTCGTCGACGCTGCGGTGCTCGGGATCGGATGGGGGATGCTGCCCGACCTGCAGGCGGACGCGCTGGTCGCGCAGGGCGCACTGGTCGTGCTCGATCCTGAGCGCGTCGCGGAGGTGCCGCTGTACTGGCACCAGTGGTCGCTGCGGTCGGGCGCGTTGGATGCGGTCGCCGGCGCCATCGCGGAGGAGGCGGGCCGAGTGCTGCGTCCTACAGCGTCGCCAGCACCAGGTCGAGCGCGTCCACGAAGCGGTCAGCGCTCTCCCGAGTGATGCACAGCGGCGGCTTGATCTTCAGGACGTTCTTGTAGTCGCCGGTCGGCTGGACGATGCAGCCTTCGGCGAGCATCCGCTCGCACACCAGCGCAGCCTCGGATGTCGCGGGCGAGAGGGTCTCCCGGTCGAGCACCAGCTCCATCCCGAGATACAGCCCCATGCCGTGTACGGCGCCGACGAGGGGATGCCATTCGGCGAGCGCGCGCAGGCGCGCGGCCAGGTGATCGCCCACGACGGCCGCGTTCTGCTGCAGGCCCTCGTCGCGCATCACATCCAACACGGTGAGGCCGACCACGGCGGAGACCGGGCTTCCGCCCGCCGAGGAGAAGAAGCTGCCCTCGGCGGCGAACGACTCCGCGATCTCGCGACGTGTGATGACCGCGCCGAGCGGTTGGCCGTTGCCCATAGCCTTGGCGACGGTGATGACGTCCGGTACGACGCCCTGCTGCTCCGAGCCCCAGAAGTAGTGCCCGAGCCGGCCGTAGCCGACCTGCACTTCGTCGGCGATGCAGACGCCGCCGCGTGCCCGGATGCGCTCGTAAACCCCGGCCAGGTAACCGTCCGGAAGCATCAGCCCGCCCGCGTTGCCGAAGACCGGCTCGGCGATGTAGCCGGCGACCTCGGTGCCCGCCGCATCGAGGCGCGCGAGGTCGGCATCCAGATCGGCAAGGTACGCCGCGGCGGAATCCGGGCCGCGATGGATGCCGCGCAGCGAGTTCGGGGCCGCGACCAGCGTTACCCAATCGGGTCGCGTCTCGAGGGCCCGTGGGTTGTCACCGAGAGAAGAGGAGACGGCGTCCGAGGCCATTGTCCAGCCGTGGTACGCCTCAGTGACGGCGAGGATGGTGCGGCGACCGGTGTGGATCTGCGCCAGCCGGAGCGCCAGGTCGACCGCCTCGCTGCCGCTGTTGACGAGGAACACGGTGTCGAGCCCGTCCGGAGCGATCTCCGCCAGGCGCTCGGTGAAGCGCGACAACTCGTCGTAGTGGAAGCGGGAGTTCGTGTTGAGCCGCGCCCATTGATCGCGCACCGCCTCCACCAGTCGTGGGTGCCCGTGGCCGATCTGCGTGACGTTGTTGACCATGTCGATGTAGCTCTGCGCGCGCGTGTCGACGAGGTGATGGCGCCAGCCGCGCTCGATGAGCGGTGGATGCGCGAAATAGTGCTCCTGGACGGCGGCGAGGGTCGCATCCCGCCGGGCCAGCGCTTCGGCCTCATCCGGCGCGGTGACGGTGAGGTCGATCCCGAACAGGACGGATGGGTCGGGGGAGACGGCGGCCCAGCGGTCGAAGGGCAGTGGCGGCGTGACGAGCGCGGGAGGCCGCTGACCGCGCAGCGTGCTCAGCTGCGCGGTGAGGCGCACGGCGGTGCCGATCCGCTCGCCGACGGTGACAGTGGTCGTCGTGAGCGGCCGTGCCAGACCGTCGAGCCACAGGTCGATCCCCTCACCGCGGAGGAGCCAGGAGTCGGCGGCGAGCGCGAGCTCGCCGCCGAACGGAGCGGTGATGTCCACGCCCGTCGGCGCCTCGACGGTCACGGCGAGGGCGACCGTCGCCGAGGGGAGGGAGCGGTCGGGCCGTGCGCGCGTCAGCCGGGCTTCTCCGTAACGGGTGACGGCGTGGCTGTGTTCGCGGCAGATGCGGGCGAGCGTCGCGTCCTCGGCGTCGGAGCGGAGCCAGGCTCCGGCGTCGAGGTCGCGGGAGAGAACGGACAGGTCGGCGAGGTTCGCCGGAGTGCTGTCGAGGGAGACGAGGCGTCCGAACGGCGGCAGCGCGGTCGACGGGGTCGGCCGCGCGGCGAGCCGGGCGCGGATGAGTGTCTCCAGTTCATCCGCATCCAACCGGCGAGCGACGTCGAACGCGACCCACTCGTGCGCACGGTTCTCGGCGGCGTAGGCATTGTCGGCTTCGAGCGCGACCTGCTGCTCACCACTGACGACCAGCACGGCGCCGCGCAGGACCACCAGCGGCCAGAGGGCGGCGAGGTCGGCATCGTCGAGCGGCGCCTCGGCGTGGAAGGCGTCCACCACCTCCAGCACGGCGAGCGGATCGTCCGGAACGTGGTGGAGCGCGCTCGTGACCGTCGCGGCCAGTTCGGCGACCAGCCAGCCGTCGGCGACGTCGCCGAAGTCGATGACGCCCGGGCCGCCGTCACCGAGCACGATGTTGTCATCGGTGACGTCGCCGTGGACCGCCTGGATGCGCAGCCGCTCGCGCACGGGCTTCAGGCGGGCGAGCGCCGCATCCGTCGCCTCCCGGACGACGGCACGTTTGGCGGGCTGCTCTACGTGGTCGAGCAGCAGGTCGACCACCTCGCCGCTGATCCGCGCGTCCCACTGCGTCGTGCGGTCGAGCCCTGGATGCCGTAGCCCGGCGAGTCCGGCCGCCACCCGGCCCGCGAGGGTGCCGAGGGTGCGCAGCTGCTCCCGCGTCGGGCGGGCGACGTCGGTCAGCGGGTCTCCGTCGAGGTAACGGAGGACGCGCGCGTGCAGCGTGACGCCGCGCACATCGACCGCGACGAGCTCCTCGCCGCTCCGTGAATGGATGACGTCGGGGATGCGGATGCCGGAGCCGGCGAGGGCGGTGAGCGCCGCGTTCTGGGCCAGCAGCTCGTCGGTTGCGAACACCGGATTCGCCAGCTTGAGTACGTAGCGGTCGGTGCCCGTGTCGATGCGGAAGTTGCGGTCCTGATTGCTTCCCAGCTCAGTGACGGTGCCCTCGAGACCAAAATATGAGGCGGCAATCGACGCTGCGTCCTCCGGCGTGACCTCTGGTCGGGGCAGCGCGGGCTGGCTGAGGAAGTCGAAATTCGGCAACGGGGCTCCCAGGCTCGGCGGCGGACAGCGGTCAGTCTAATAAGCGGCCACGGACGCCGTGTCGAGGCCCCGTCGCATCTGTGGACAACCTGCCGATTGCGCATAACCCTCGGTATCAACACGGGTGCCGTCCAGGGAATGCTCGGGGGTCTCCGCGTAGCCTGGAGCCCGTGAAATCTTGGAGGACCGCGCTCGCCGCATTCGTCATCGACGCGGCCTTCGTGACCCTCTTCGTGCTGGTCGGCCGGCGCAGCCACGCCGAGGCGGCCACCGTGTCCGGCATCGCAGAGACGCTCTGGCCGTTCCTGGTCGGGCTGGTCGTCGGATGGCTGGTCACCTGGGCGTGGCGCCGTCCCCTCGCGATCGTCTGGGCCGGCATCCCCGTGTGGCTGATGACCGTCGCGGTCGGGATGCTGATCCGCACCTCCGCGGGCCAGGGCGTGCAGCCGTCGTTCATCGCGGTCGCCGCGGTCGTGCTGGGCGTGTTCCTCGTCGGGTGGCGCCTGGTCGCCCTTCCGATCGCGCGCCGGCGGCGGAGTGCGGAAGCGGCTCCTGCCGCGTTGGAGCGCCCGACCCGCTAGGCCGACCTCAGCCGATCGAGCTCAGCAGACCGACCTCACCCGACAGATTTCAGCCGACCGACCTCACCCGACGATGTGCAGTTCCCGGCTGGAGTTGTTCAGCCGGTGAGCGCCGTCCTCCGCAGCGACCACGATGTCCTCGATGCGGACGCCGAACCGGCCGGGCAGGTAGATCCCCGGTTCGATGGAGAAGCACATCCCGGCTTCGATGGGACGCTCTTCTCCCTCGACCAGGTACGGCGGTTCGTGCGTCGTCACGCCGATCCCGTGCCCGACCCGGTGGATGAAGAACTCGCCGTACCCGGCATCCCGGATGGCACGGCGCGCGGCTCGGTCGATCTCTTGGCACGGGACACCGACCGCGACCGCTTCGAACGCGATCTGCTGCGCGTGCTTGACGACTTCGAAGACCTCGTGCTCCTCATCGGTCGGTTCGCCGACGTGAACGGTGCGCGTGGTGTCGGAGCCGTAACCGTCGGCCAGACCGCCGAAGTCGAGCACCACCATGTCGCCGTCGGCGATCGTGCGCCCGCCCGGTTCGTGGTGGGGATCCGCTCCGTTGGGACCTGAGGCGACGATCGTGAAGTCGACCTGCGTGTGGCCGTGCTCGCGGAGCAGCCGGTCGAGTTCGGCCGCCAGGTCACGCTCGGTGCGCCCGGCGAACGGCAGCCGCAGGACGTCCTCGAAGGTGGCGTCGGCCGCGGCGCCCGCGGCGGCCAGCCGGTCCACCTCGTCCGCCGTCTTTACCGCCCGGAGGAGCGGAAGGGCGGTGGAAATCGCCGCGAAGCGTGCTGCCGGCAGCTTGTCCTGCAGGCCGAGAAGATGCATCGCCCACGTCGAGTCGGAGATGGCGTAGCGACCGTCCGGCCGGAGCAACCCGGCCGCAGGTACGTACTCGTCCTCGCCGTCCGCCCAGTCGATGAGCCGGATGGCGCCGGCAGCGCGGGTCTCGGCCGCCCCTCCGTGCTCCAGCGCAGGCACCAGCATGGTCGGCTCGCCGTCTGCCGGGATCACGAGCAGAGTGATGCGCTCGGTCGTCGCCACCGGCAGGTAGTCGGCGAAGTAGGCGAGGTCCGGACCGGGCGCGACCACGAGTCCGTCGAAGCCTGCCGCGTGCGCGTGGGTCGCCCCGCGCTGCAGGCGCTCGGCGAAGTGTCGCGCGGTGATCTCCCTCATGGTCGCTGCTCCCTCCGTGCCGCGGCTAATCCTCGACCGGCCCGAGCCAGGCGTTCGCCACCGTGTTGTGGGCGGACTCCGCATCCGACGGGTGGAAGAGGCCGGCCAGCACATCCCGATACAGGCGTCCGAGCTCGTTGCCCGCGAAGAAGGTCGAGCCGCCGGAGACGCGAATGGCCTGGTCGACCACGCGGCGGGCCGTCTCGGTGGCGCGGACCTTCAGGCCGACCAGCTTGGGGAACCACAGTCGCCCGTGATCGGCGAGCGCATCTACGTCGCCGGCCAGAGCATCCAGCTGAGGGAGTAAGGCGTCTTGTTCGATCGCCGCCTCGGCGACCCTCCACCGGATGTCCGGGTCGTTGGCGTAGCTCCGGCCCTCGTTCTTCAGGCTGGTGCGACGGTGAGCGGCCTCGACCGCGAGCTCCAGGGCTCGCTCACCGATGCCGGTGTACACCGCGGCGAGCAGAATCTCGAAGTTGGCGAAGATCGCGAACACGAGCGGGTCGGGGTTGGGGCCTGGGTCGAGCCGCCTCACGATGCGGTCGGCGGGCGACCGGGCTCCGTCGAGCACGGTCGTATTGCTCTGCGTCGCGCGCATCCCGAGCGTGTCCCAGTCCTCCCGGATCTCGAAGCCGCCGCCGGTGCGCTCGATGAAGCCGTACACGATCTTGGGCGCGTCGGGACTGGTGCTGTCGAGCCCCATCGTTCCCAGGCGCGTCCACGCGGGGGAGAGGGAGGTGAAGATCTTGCGGCCGTGGAAGCGGTACGACCCGTCGGGCTCCGGTCGGGCCTCGGTCGTGGAGCCGAACAGGACGAGGTCGTTGCCCGCCTCGCTCAGTCCGAAAGCGAAGACCTCGCCCGCACCCGCTTCACGGAGGACGAATTCGAGCGAATCGTCGCCGCGGTCGCGAAGGGTCTTCGCGATGCCGGTCCAGACCAGATGCATATTCACCGCGAGCGCGGTCGCCGGTGCGGCGCCCGCCAGCCGCACCTGGAGCCGGGCCGTCTGCTCCAGGCTCAGTCCGAGCCCACCGAACTCTGTGGGCACCAGTGCTTTCAGATAGCCGGCATCCGCCAGTTCGGCAAAGTCTTCCGTGAAGAAGCGGTTGTCGCGGTCGTAGCCCGCCGCACGCTCGCGGATGCGCGCCAGGAGATCATCGGTAAGCGGGTCAGCGGGTGCGGGGGTGGGGTGCTCGGTCACGATCCTCAGAGTAGGGGAGCGTGACCGAGCGCGGCAGTCCTCGGGCGCAGCTGTGGATAAGCGGCGCCTGTGGACGGATCACTGAGCGGTGTAGCCGCCGTCGACCAGGTGGTAGCTGCCCGTGATGAAGCTCGCGGCGTCGGAGGCGAGGAAGGCGACGAGCGCCGCGACCTCCTCCGGCTCACCGAGCCGGCCCAGAGCGTGCTTGCCCTCGAGGAAGGCCAGCGCGTCCGCATCCATGTTCGAAGCGACGAGCGGGGTGCGGATGAAGCCGGGGCCCACCGCGACCACGCGGACGCCCTTGCCGGCGTACTCCAGTGCCGCATTCTGCGTCAGGCCGAGCAACGCGTGCTTCGCCGTGACGTAGGCGGAGGAGTTCGCGAAGCCGACGCTTCCCAGAATGGAGGCCATGTTCACGATCGCGCCGCCGCCATTGGCGCCGATCGCGTCGAGCTGGGGCTGCATCCCGTAGAACACGGCGTTGAGGTTCACCTCGATGACCGCGCGCCAGGAATCGAGCGGATAGTCGCCGACCGGGGCGGAGGCGCCTCCGATGCCGGCGTTGTTGACCGCGATGCGCAGGGGCGCGAGTTCGTTCGCGGCGGCGACGCTGGCCTGCGCGAACTCCGGGTCGGTCACGTCGCCCGCGAGGGCCGCGGCGGTACCGCCGGCTGCCTCGATCTCGGCGACGACCGCCTTCGCGTTCGCCTCGTTCAGGTCGGTGACGAGGACAGAAGCACCGCTCGCCGCGAGGGTCAGGGCGATGGCGCGGCCGATACCCGAGCCGCCTCCGGTCACGATGGCGGACCGTTCGGCGACGTCGTACTGAGCCATGGGAAAACTCCTTTCGTTATCCGACACCTGTCGGATAACTCCATTGTACGATCGTTCGGTGGACGCACGCCAACAGAAGACGCTCACCCGGCTGAGCGCCACGATCCTCGACCTCGCCTCGCGGATGCCGGTCACCGACGTGACCGTGTCCGCGCTCGCGGCGGCGGCCGGAGTCCACCGTTCGACCGTCTACGAGTACGCCTCCTCACCGGCCGACCTGCTGGAACGCGTGCTGCGCGCCGAGCTCGATGCGCTGCGTGCGGAGCACCTCATCGACGTGGAGCCGCCGGACGCGGCCGCCGCCGTCGTCGCCGTCACGCGCGCTGTCCTCCGGCACGTCGACCACTACGACGTCATCTACCGGCGCGGCCTCGGGGCCGAGAGCGGAACGGCCAGCCTCCACGCGATGCTCAGCGAGCACTTCCAGGGGTCCATAAATCTGCTGCTGGAGCAGCACAGCGTGGTCGTGCCAGCCCGCGACGAGATCGAGCGCGAGGCGATCTCGCGGTACCTCGCCGACGGCACCATCGGGGCGATCGACGCGTGGCTCACCCGGCCGCGCCCACGGGACGTGGATGCGTTCCTCTCGTTGGTGCGGCGGCTCACGCCGGCATGGTGGCCCGGGACCGGCGGGGTCGAGGTCGGGGTGGACGCAGCCGGGCTGGAGGCAGCCGGGCCGGCTGCCGGGGTCGGCACGGTAGGCACGGTCGGCGCGGCCTAGGCTGGGAGCATGGAACAGCGCATCCTCGGTGGGACCGGTCGGGAGGTGTCGGTCGTCGGACTCGGCACCTGGCAGCTCGGAGCGGACTGGGGCGACGTCTCGGAAGAGGACGCGCTCGGCGTGCTCGAAGCGGCCGCCGAGTCCGGAGTCACCTTCTTCGACACGGCCGATGTGTACGGCGACGGGCGCAGCGAGCAGATCATCGGGCGATTCGTGACCGAGCATCCTGAACTGCCCCTGACCGTCGCCACCAAGATGGGACGGCGCGAGGCGCAGGACCCGGCGAACTTCACGCTCGAGAAGTTCCGCGAGTGGACCGACCGCTCCCGTCGGAACCTCGGCGTCGACCGGCTCGACCTCGTGCAGCTGCACTGCCCACCCACGCCCGTGTTCTCGACGGATGTGGTCTACGACGCCCTCGACACGCTCGTCGAGGAGGGCGCGATCGAGAACTACGGCGTCAGCGTGGAAACGGCGGAGGAGGCCCTCGCCGCGATCGCCCGGCCGGGAACGGCGACCGTGCAGATCATCCTGAACGCGTTCCGCCTGAAGCCGCTTGACCGGGTGCTCCCCGCGGCGCGAGAGGCCGGCGTCGGCATCATCGCCCGTGTGCCGCTCGCTTCCGGGCTGCTGACCGGCCGCTACACCGAGCAGACGACGTTTGCGGCGGACGATCACCGCAGCTACAACCGCCACGGCGAAGCGTTCGATGTGGGCGAGACCTTCTCGGGCGTGGACTTCGCCGAGGGTGTGAAGGCGGCGCGCGAGTTCGCTGATTTGGTCCCGGAAGGTGCGACGCCCGCGCAGGCCGCGATCGCCTGGATCGTCGCCCAAGACGGCGTCACCACGGTCATCCCGGGTGCGCGCTCGCCGGAGCAGGCGCGAGCGAATGCTGCCGCCGCATCCGTCCGCCTTCCCGACACCTTCGACGCCGGAGTCCACCGCATCTACGACGCCCACTTCCGCGCCGCCGTCCACCCCCGCTGGTAGCGCTCGCTTCTCAGGGCGCGCGAGGTGCTCGCAGTTGCGGGTGACACACCGTCGGCCGCAACAACTACGAGCACCTCACGTCTCCGACATGCGGATGCGCGAGAGAAGAAGGTGCTGGACGCGCGAGATCAAGGTCTCGCGGTCGTGCAAGTCGGCGGCGGTGATCCGCACCATCCGCCAGCCCAAGTCCTCGACCTCTTCTCGTCGCGAGATATCTCTCCGCCACGTCGCGCGGTCGATGCGGTGGATGTCGCCCTCGTACTCCAGGGCGATCCGAGCGTCGACGTAGGCGAGGTCGACACGAGCGATGAACCGCCCCGATCGGTCGACGATCCGGTGATTCAGCGTCGGTTCCGGGAACCCTGCGTCGCCCAGGAGGAGACGCAATCGAGTCTCACCTGGCGACTCCGCCCCGCAGCGGACGTGCTCGAGCGCGCGCCGTGCGCGGGCGGCGCCTCGGCGGCCTGCGGAGTCCGCCACCGCGGGCGAAAGCAGCTCGAACGTGGTGAGCGGCTCCCGCCCTCCGGCGAGGAAATCGCCGGCGACGATCAGGTCTTCGTCCTCGAGGAGCGTCGCGAGGTCGAGCCAGGTCTGTTCTGGACGGGTGACCGGCAACCCGCGAACCTCGGCCGTCTGCCAGCGCGTGAGCTTGTGGCCGACGAATCCCCGAACGACGGGCGCCCGACAGGAGCCCGGCACGCTGACGTGGATGTCCGCTGCGCACCAGGAGGGCAGCGGCACTCCATAAAGCTCGGCGGCGGTCGTATGGCTGAACGCGAAATCGACGGCGCGATGGACGGCGAACGCCCTCAGCCGAGCGTCTGCGCCGTCGGATTCCTGGAGGATCCGCATCCCTCGGAACGGAGCGACCAGGGTGCGCGAACGGAGATGGGCGCGCGAGAGACCCTGCTGGAGGGCGTCCTCCGTTGTGAACGGTGTGCTCGGTGAACGGTGATCCATCGGAACACCCTGCCACCGACCTCGCTTTCCCGCAGCGAACTATCCACAGACCTCCGCGAGGTGCTCGTAGTTGCGCTTGCGCCCGGCGTGTCGGGCGCAACTACGAGCACCTCACAGAATGAGGGGAGGGGGGAACCGCGCGGGAAGACGGGGGCCGGTCAGGAGGGCTGGACCGGGACGGGTTCCGTGTCGGGGATGGGGGATGCGTCGCGGCCGCGGAGGTCGGGGTGGATGCGGTGCGCGAGGGCGGGGACCACGAAGCCGACCGCGGCGAAGGCCCCGGCGACCCAGAAGGCTCCGACCGGTCCGACACCGTCGATGAGGAACCCCGCGAGCGCCGACCCGAGGGCTGCGCCGATGAGCTGGCCGGTGCCGACCCAGCCGTACGCCTCGGCCGTGTCCGAGAACTTCACGCTTGCCGACACGATGGCGAACAGCACGGCCAGGGCGGGCGCGATGCCCACACCCGCGATCAGGAGCGTGAGCGACAGGCCCCACCAGGACCAGAGCATGAAGGACGACAGCACGACGCCGATGAACACGATCAGCATTCGGCGCGCGGTCGCCCACGGCCCGATCGGGATGTGGCCGAACGCCAGGCCGCCGACCAGCGACCCGAGCGACCAGATGGCGAGCACGATGCCGGCGAGGGGCGAACCGTCGCCGAACGTCGCGACGACGCCCGCCTCGACCGCGGAGCACGAGCCGATGAGCAGGAACCCGACGACCGTCGCGAGCAGCACGGGCGGCCGCGCCAGCACCGTCCCGAACCGCCGCTTGCTGCGCGGGATGCGCACCCGCCCCACCTCCGGGGAGGAGATGAACCAGCAGCCGCCGGCCAGCATGATGGCGACCGACATGAGGATGCCCTCGACCGTGCCGAGCTGGGTCGAGACGAACGTGATCGCGACGGGCCCGGCGATCCAGATGATCTCCTGGGCCGACGCATCGAGCGAGAACAGCGGGGTGAGCTGCCGCGAGTTCACCATCTTGGGGTAGATCGTGCGCACGGCCGGCTGGATGGGCGGCATGCTGAGGCCCGCGAAGAAGGCGACGCCCATGGTCAGCGGGATGGGCATCACGAAGATGCCGATCGCCGCGACGGCCGCGGAGCAGAACCCGAGGGTCGTCCAGAGCACGACGCGCATCCCGAGCACGCCCATGAGCCGGCTGGTCATCGGGCCCGCGATCGCCTGACCGATGCTCATCGCGCCGAGCACCAGTCCCGCCGCACCGTAGGAGTCGTGGACCCGCTCGATGTGGAGGAGGAAGGCGAGCGAGAGCATCCCGAACGGGAAGCGCGCGGTGAGCTGAGCCGCGATGATGCGGGCGACGCCCGGCGTCTTCAGGAGGCTCGAATAGGTGCTCACAGCCATCCACACTATCGGTCCGGGGAGCGGTTTCGGCGAGTCTCCACAGGGCGCTATCCCCACTTCGCGGGGTGTGGAAACTGTGCATAAGTTCTCCCCACCTGTGGACGACACGCCCACTAGATGTGGGGGAATGGAAATGTCGGACCCCCGCTATATAGTGGTCGAGCACACAGAGCCGGTCAGCCTTCCCACGATGCGAGAGGGCACGGTTCGGCGGGGATTTCAGCCGCTCAGGCGGCACATCGAAGAGGGAGAGACAGTGGGTATCACAGTCGTGAAGCGGAACGGCGAGCGGGAGCCGTACGACGCCAACAAGATCAACCTGGCCATCGAGAACGCGGCCCAGGGTCTGGACGACAACATCACGTGGGTGACGCAGATCGCGAGCGAGCTCGAGCTCACTCTGTTCGACGGCATCACCACGCAGCAGCTCGACGAGGCGGTCATCCAGGTCGCCCTCCAGAACGTCAAGGACGACCCCGCGTTCGACACCGTCGCCGCACGCCTCCTCCTCAAGACGATCTACAAGCGCGTCCTCGGCGACTACGAGAGCCACGACGAGCTCGTCGAGCTCCACACCTCCCGCTTCCGTGGCTACATCGAGCGCGGTGTCTCCGAGACGCTCCTCGACGGCCGCTTCACCACCGCTTTCGACCTCGACCGCCTCGCGGGGTACCTCGACCCGTCGCGCGACGAGCTCCTGAAGTACATCGGCGTCGTCACCCTCAACAACCGCTACGGCATCAAGGCGCGCAACGGCGACTCGCTCGAGGTCCCGCAGTTCTTCTGGATGCGCATCGCGATGGGCCTCTCCCTCAACGAGGCCGACCCCACCAGCCACGCGATCGCGTTCTACGACAAGATGTCGAAGCTCGAGTACCTGGCCGCCGGATCCACCCTGGTCAACGCCGGCACGGCGTACCCGCAGCTCTCCAACTGCTTCGTCATGGAGATGCAGGATGACATCGAGCACATCGCGAAGAGCGTGCGCGACGTCATGTGGCTGACCAAGGGCACCGGCGGCATCGGCCTCGCGGTCACGAAGCTCCGTGCGCAGGGCTCGCCCATCCGCTCGAACAACACCACCTCGACGGGTCCCATCCCGTTCATGCACACGATCGACTCGGTGCTGCGCGCGGTCAGCCGCGGCGGCAAGAAGTTCGGCGCCCTCTGCTTCTACATGGAGAACTGGCACATGGACTTCCCGGAGTTCCTGGACCTGCGCCAGAACTCGGGCGACCCGTACCGCCGCACCCGCACGGCGAACACCGCCGTGTGGATCAGCGATGAGTTCATGAAGCGCGTCCAGAACGACGAGGACTGGTACCTCTTCGACCCGCTGGAGGTCGGCGACCTCAACGAGCTGTACGGCAAGGCGTTCTCCGAGCGCTACGCCCACTACGTCGCCGAGGCCGAGGCCGGCAACCTGCGGATGTTCAAGAAGATCAGCGCCCGCGCGCAGTTCAAGGACATCCTGATGAGCCTCCAGACCACCAGCCACCCGTGGCTGACCTGGAAGGACACGATCAACAACCGTGCCCTCAACAACAACACCGGCACCATCCACCTCTCCAACCTGTGCACCGAGATCACGCTGCCGCAGGACCGCGACAACGTATCGGTCTGCAACCTGGCGTCGATCAACCTCTCGCGCCACCTGATCGACGGGAAGATGGACTGGGAGCGCATCGAGGCGAGCGCACGCCAGGCGGTGCGCCAGCTCGACAACCTGATCGACATCACCGTGTCGAGCGTCGACGAGGCCGACTTCTCCAACCAGCAGAACCGCGCGATCGGCCTCGGCGTGATGGGCTTCACCGACATCGTCGAGCGCCTCGGCATCAGCTACGAGAGCGAGGAGGCGTACGCCCTGATCGACGAGATCATGGAGCACGTCTCGTACGCGGCCATCGACGAGAGCGCCGACCTGGCGCAGGAGCGCGGCGCGTACCCGAACTTCGAGGGGTCGCGCTGGTCGAAGGGTCTCGTGCCCTACGACTCGATCGCCCTCACCGAGGCCGACCGCGGCGTCCCGATCACGGTCGACCGCACCATCCGCCTCGACTGGGACCGCCTGCGCGAGAAGGTCAAGGGCGGGATGCGCAACGCGACCCTCATGGCCATCGCGCCGACCGCGTCCATCGGTCTCGTCGCGGGCACCACGCCCGGCTTCGACCCGCAGTTCTCGCAGATCTTCAGCCGGGCGACCTCCTCGGGCAAGTTCCTCGAGGTCAACCGCAACCTGGTCGAGGCGCTGCAGGAGCGGGGCCTCTGGCAGGACGTCCGTGAGGCGATCCTGCGCTCGCAGGGCGACATCCAGAACATCGCCGAGATCCCGGACGAGGTGAAGGCGACCTTCAAGACGAGCTTCCAGCTCTCGCCGTACTCCTTCATCGAGGTCGCGGCCCGTGCGCAGAAGTGGATCGACCAGGCGATCAGCCGGAACATGTACCTCGAGACGCGCGACCTCGGCGACATGATGGACATCTACTACGCGGCGTGGGAGAAGGGCGTCAAGACGACGTACTACCTCCACATGAAGCCGCGTCACCAGGCCGAGCAGTCCACCGTCAAGGTGAACAAGGCGGAGGAGATCTCGGGCGGCCGTAAGGGCTTCGCCACCGTCGGCGCCGGCACGCCCGCCGCCGCTCCGGCCATCACCGAAACTGCTCCGGCGCCGGCCCCCGCACGTCGTGGCTTCGGCTTCGGCGGCCTGTCCTCCACCAGCACCACGTCGGGTGGTGAGAACAAGTGAACAGCACCAAGATCGAGGAATACTACGTGCCGGTCGACCCGATGGACGACCTGCAGTGCGAGTCCTGCCAGTAGTCCTGGCCACCACCGCATCCGGCCGTAGAAGCAACGAGGAGAGAACAACGATGGGGATTCTGGGAACAGGAATCGAAGAGGGCCTGCTGCTCAAGCCCGTGAAGTACCAGTGGGCGATGGACCTCTACGACCAGGCTGTCGCGAACACCTGGTTCCCGAACGAGATCCAGCTCGGCGAGGACATCGCCGACTTCAAGCGGATGACCGACGAGGAACGCCACGCGGTCACCTTCCTGATGAGCTACTTCAACCCGAACGAGCTGCTGGTCAACAAGGCCCTCGCCTTCGGCGTCTACCCGTACATCAACGCGGCTGAGGCGCACCTCTACCTCGCCAAGCAGATGTGGGAGGAGGCGAACCACTGCATGTCGTTCGAGTACGTCCTCGAGACGTTCCCGATCGACCGCGGGCAGGCCTACAACTCCCACGTCGACGTGCCGTCGATGGCGAAGAAGGAGGAGTTCGAGGTCGCTTTCATCAAGCGGATGACCGAGCAGACCCTCGACATCACGACGACCGAGGGCAAGCAGGACTTTATCCGCAACCTGGTGGCGTACAACGTCATCCTCGAGGGGATCTGGTTCTACTCGGGCTTCATGGTCGCGCTGTCGTTCCGCCAGCGGAACCTGCTGCGCAACTTCGGATCGCTGATCGACTGGGTGGTGCGCGACGAGTCGCTGCACCTCAAGTTCGGTATCAACCTCATCCTCACCGTGCTGGAGGAGAACCCGGAGCTGCAGACGCCGGAGTTCGCCAACGAGATCCGTCAGATGATCCTGGATGCCGTGGAGATGGAGGAGCAGTACAACCGCGACCTCCTTCCCGGCGGGATCCTGGGCCTCAACGCCAACTACATCAACCAGTACGTGAAGTACCTGGCGGACCGCCGCCTGGAGGAGCTGGGCTTCGAGGCCGAGTACAAGGTGTCGAACCCGGCCAAGTGGATGGCGACCGCGAACGACACGCTGGAGCTGGTGAACTTCTTCGAAGCCACCAACACCTCCTACGAGTCGAACGCCAAGGCATCCACCGGACGCTGAAACTCCAACGGACGCTGAATATGACCACGGAGCCCCCTCCGCTGATCACCGCCGCCGCGCTGGACGTCGCTCTCGGGGCTGAATCCCTGTGGAGCGGCGCCGGCCGGCGGCGTTCGTCGTGGCGCGTGCTCGACGTGCGCTGGAAGCTGGGCGGGCCGCCAGGCCGCGAGGAGTACGAGCGCGGTCACATCCCCGGCGCGGTATATGTCGATCTCGAGAGCGAGCTCGCCGGGCACGGCGCGCCGACGGACGGCCGCCATCCGCTGCCGACGGAGGCCGACTTCCAGGAGGCCGCACGACGGTGGGGGCTCAGCGACGGCGACGCCGTCGTGGTCTACGACGACGTCTCCGGCACCTCCGCAGCCCGGGCCTGGTGGCTGCTGCGGCACGCGGGCGTCAGCGACGTCCGAGTTCTCGACGGCGGCTTCGCCGCCTGGCGCGAGGCGGGAATGCCGGTCGAAACCGGCGCTGTGCTGACCGCTCCCGGCACTATCAACGTGCACTTCGGCGCACTCCCGACCCTCGACGCCGACGGCGCGGAGGCCCTCGCCTCGGCGCGCGACGGCGTGCTGCTCGACGCCCGCGCGGGCGAACGGTTCCGCGGCGAAGTGGAGCCCGTGGATCCGCGCCCCGGCCACATCCCCGGAGCGGTCAGTGCACCGACGACCGAGAACGTCGGGGAGGACGGCCGCATGCTTCCGGCGGAGACGCTCGCCGCGCGATTCGCCGCTCTCGGCATCCACGGCGACACGCCCGTCGGCGTCTACTGCGGTTCCGGCGTCACAGCGGCCCACGAAGCGCTCGCGCTGGTCGTCGCCGGTCTTCCGCTTCCGTCGCTCTACGTGGGGTCGTACTCCGCGTGGTCGAACGACCCCGAGCGGCCCATCGCCACAGGCCCATCGCGACAAGGGGACTGACAGCCCGCGTTTCCGTGCCTGATCACGCACGATTCGGAGGATTCCGACGCCCTCAACGCCGAAACGTGACGGAAACCTCCGCGAAAAACGCCGTTCCCTGCGCGAATTAGTGTTGAGGGGCGGCCCGTCCGCTGGGGTATCCTCCCCTTACCCGTGCAATCACACGACCATTCCTGCACCAGGAAGAAGGACAACGACACTATGCGCATTCGTACCGCGGCACCATTCGTCGCAGTAGCCGCCGTTGCAGCGCTCGCGCTCACCGGTTGCGTCGACAACTCCACCCCTACTTCAGGCTCAACGTCGAGCGCTGCGGCGGATGTGAAGAAGGACGACACCCTCGCGGGGCAGCTGCCCCAGAACATCAAGGACGCCGGCAAGCTCGTCGTCGGCATGGACAACACGTACCCGCCGAACGAGTACAAGGACGACAACGGCCAGCCCGTCGGCTGGGAGGTCGACCTGACCAACGCGATCGCCGCGAAGCTCGGCCTGAAGGTCGACTTCGCCATCGCGAAATTCGACAACATCATCCCGAGCATCACCGGCGGCAAGGACGACTTCGGGATGTCGTCGTTCACCGACACCACCGAGCGCGAGCAGCAGGTCGACTTCGTCAACTACTACTCGGCCGGCATCCTCTGGGCTTCCCAGAAGGGCAAGACCATCGACCCGGACAACGCGTGCGGCCTGAAGGTCGCCGTGCAGTCGACCACGTACGAGGACACCGACGAGGTCCCCGCCAAGTCGAAGAAGTGCACCGATGCGGGCAAGCCCGCCATCCAGGCGCTCCGGTACGACACCCAGGATGACGCGACCAACGCCGTCATCCTCGGCAAGGCGGATGCGCTCAGCGCCGACTCGCCCGTCACGCTGTACGCGATCTCCAAGTCGAACGGCAAGCTCCAGGAGGCAGGCAAGACCTTCGATGAGGCGCCGTACGGTCTGCCGGTCAAGAAGGACTCGAAGCTGGTGCCGGTGCTCCAGAAGACGGTCCAGGCCCTGATCGACGACGGCACCTACAAGAAGATCCTCGACAAGTGGGGCGTCGCCGACGGCGCCGTTCAGTCCGCCGAGGTCAACGCGGCCTCGAAGGGCTGACCTTCATGTCCCAAAGCAACACCGCCCGGCCGGCGACGGGATCCGTCCCGTCGCCGGGCGGGACCCGCCCCGAACCGATCAAGGCGATCAAGCTCCGGCACCCGTGGCGGATCGTCTTCGCGGCCATCCTCATCCTGCTGCTGGTCTGGTTCATCGTGGACGCCTCCCAGCGCGACGCCTACGGCTGGCAGTACGTCGGCAAATACGTCTTCGACCGGCGCATCAGTGCAGCTGCGCTCGTCACCCTCCAGTTGACGATCTACTCGATGATCATCGGTGTGGTCCTCGGCCTCGTCCTCGCCGTCATGCGACTCTCGCCGAATCCTGTGGTGAAGTCGGTCGCCTGGCTGTACCTGTGGATCTTCCGCGGCACTCCTGTGTACGTGCAGCTGGTCTTCTGGGGCCTGTTCTCGCTGATCTACCCGCAGGTCTTCCTCGGCGTGCCGTGGACGCAGGTCGGCTTCGATCTGAACCTCGGGTTCATGCAGAACGCGTTCGTCATCGCCATCATCGGCCTCGCGCTGAACGAGGCGGCCTACATGGCGGAGATCGTCCGCGCAGGACTCCTCTCGGTCGACGAAGGCCAGGAGGAGGCCGCGACGGCGCTCGGCATGTCGTGGTGGCAGACCATGACCCGGATCGTGATCCCGCAGGCGATGCGGGTCATCATCCCGCCGACCGGCAACGAGGTCATCTCGATGCTGAAGACGACGTCGCTGGTGGCCGCGATCCCGCTGACCACCGACCTGTACGGTGTCGCGCGCGACATCTCCGCGGTCACGTACACGCCCATCCCGCTGCTGATCGTCGCGTCGCTCTGGTACCTGCTGTTCACCTCGCTGCTGATGGTGGGCCAGTACTTCCTGGAGAAGCGGTTCTCGCGCGGCGTCAACGCTCGACGCCCTGACCGCAACGACCCCGCGCTCGCGACCGGCGCTCTGCCTGCCGCCGGTGCACCGGACGGCAACGACCTCGGAGGCAAGGGATGACCGACACCAAAGCGACACCGATGGTGCTGGCCGAGGGCGTCTCGAAGAGCTTCGGCTCGAACGAGGTGCTCAAGAGCATTGATCTGAAGGTGAACCAGGGCGAGGTGCTGTGCATCATCGGCCCCAGTGGATCCGGCAAGTCGACCTTCCTCCGCTGCATCAACCACCTGGAGCGGGTCGACGCCGGCCGCCTCTCGGTGGATGGCGAGGTGGTGGGCTACCGCCAGCACGGTGACAAGCTGTACGAGCTGAAGCCGAAGGAGGCCGCCCGCCAGCGTCGTGAGATCGGGATGGTGTTCCAGCGGTTCAACCTGTTCCCGCACATGACGGCGCTCGAGAACATCATCGAGGCGCCGATCCGTGTGAAGGGCCTCTCGAAGGCGAAGGCGGTGGAGCGCGGCAATGAGCTGCTCATCCGTGTCGGCCTGAGTGAGAAGGGCGACCACTACCCGTCGCAGCTGTCCGGTGGGCAGCAGCAGCGCGTCGCGATCGCCCGGGCGCTCGCGATGGACCCGAAGCTGATGCTGTTCGACGAGCCGACCTCCGCGCTCGACCCGGAGCTCGTCGGCGAAGTGCTCGACGTGATGAAGGGGCTGGCCGCGAGTGGCATGACCATGGTGGTCGTGACGCACGAGATGGGCTTCGCCCGCGAGGTCGCCGACGAGCTGGTCTTCATGGACGGCGGCGTCGTCGTCGAGTCCGGTGACCCGCGCGAGGTGCTCAGCAACCCCCAGCACCAGCGCACGCAGGCGTTCCTCTCGAAGGTGCTCTAGTCATACGGGAGCGGGCGTCGGCCGTCTGACAGAATCGTCGGATGGACATCGACGCCCGCTCAGCCCGTCCCGTCGTCTTCGTGACCGGCGCCAGCCGGCCGGAGTCGATCGGCGCCGCCATCGCCCGGAATCAGGCCTCCCTCGGCTGGGATGTCGCGTTCGCGTTCTGGGACGACTACGACGCCTCGATGCCGTGGGGTGCCCATGAGCGGGCGCACGACGTGTTCGCGGACGAACTCCGGGCGCTCGGTGCTCGCGCCCTTCCTGTGGCTGTAGACCTTTCGCACCCCGACGCGCCTGCGCTGGCGCTGAACCGGGTGCGCGCCGCTCTCGGGCCGATCCAGGCGCTGGTCGCGAGCCATGCGCATTCCGTCGACAGCGGCATCCTCGACACCAGCGTCGAGGCGTTCGATGTGCACTTCGCGGTGAACACCCGCGGCACCTGGCTGCTGATCAAGGCGTTCGCCGAGCAGTACTCGTCCGGCTTCGGTCTCGGCCGCATCGTGGCGCTGACCAGCGACCACACCGCGCACAACCTGCCCTATGGAGCGAGCAAGGGCGCGCTCGACCGCATCGTGAAGGCGGCCGCGGTCGAACTCGCGCACCTCGGGATCACGGCCAACCTGGTCAATCCCGGCCCGATCGACACCGGGTGGATGACGCCGGAGCTCGCCGAGCAGCTGGCCGCAGAGACCGCCCTCGGCCGGCTCGGCCGCCCCCAGGACACCGCTGACCTCATCGCCTTCCTCCTGTCGGTGAGCGGCGGCTGGGTCAACGGCCAGCTCCTGCACTCCAACGGCGGCTTCCACCTCGGCGTCTGACTCGCGTCCGCATCCCAATCCATCAGCTCCTGAGTTTTTCGGGCTAACCGGCGCGAAATGGCGGAAAAAACTCAGGAGCTGTTGGCTTGGGAGCCGGGCGTCAGGAGGCGAGGACTTTGCGGATGCGCTGCAGGGAGACCGACTCGGCGGTGCCGAGAGACTGGGCGAAGAGCGAGACGCGGAACTCTTCGAGCATCCACCGGGCGTGCACGAGAGCAGGTGGGGATCCCGGAGCGAGCGGGATGCGCCCGCCGGCGTCCGTGTAGAGCGCGACGGCCGTCTCCACCTGCGTCTGCCACGCCCGGTCGCGTCCGGGGTTCGTCGGCAGGGCCTGCATCCGGAGGGAGATTCCCGCGAGGTACCGCGGAAGCTGACGCAGCTGCTCGAGGCCCGTTGCTGAGACGAACCCCGGGTAGACCAGACCGCCCAGCTGCCCCTTCGCGTCGTTCAGCGCGGAGAGGTACGTCAGCGCGGTCACTCCCGAGATCGCCTTCTCGGCGGCGCGGGCGGCGGTGAGGATGCGCGTGACGAGCCCGACCGTCTCGAACATCGCATCCATCACGATCGCCGACACGCGGTCGCGGACCGCCTCGAACTCCGCCCGCATGAACAGCTGGCCGTCCGGCTTCATCCGGTACAGCACCGAGTCGACGACCGCGAGGAGGCAGTCGTCGAAAAGTGCTTTCGTGTTCGGATAGGGGCTCGCCGCGAGGGTCAGCTTCTCGGTCGACGTCAGATGCTGCTGCACGTAGGCGACAGGCGAGGGGATGCTCGCGAGCAGCAAGCGGCGCACCCCGCCGGGCATGGCTGCCGCCTGCTCGGCGGGCGTGCCCATGAGCCGGATGCTGACGGATGCGCCATCGTCGACGAGCGCCGGGTAGGCGCGGATCACGTTCTTCGTGCCGCCAGGGCCGGTGTGCGTCGAGTCGAGGAACCGGGGGAGTTCGTCGAAGTCCCAGGTCGTCAGCCCGGTGCGTTCCAGCGCGTTCGGGGTGCGGGCCTCGGCGACGGCGGCGACGGAGTCGCGAGCGCGTGAGCGGAGGCGGTCCTGTAGCGCGGCCAAGTCTTTGCCGCTCGCGAGGGTTCGTCCGCGCTCCCCGACGACCTGGAACGTCGGCCGCAGGTGTGCGGGGAGCCGATCCAGGTCGAAGTCGGAGCCGCTCACACGGGAGCCGGTCAGCCGCGAGATCGTTGCGGCTAGCGTGTCCACCAGGGAGCCGGCCGGACGCTCGCCTTCGTGGGCGCGCATCCCGGCGGTTGTGGAGAGCTCACCGAGCAGCCTCTGCGCCCAGTCGGCGGCGGGCACGACCTGGCGGCGGATCGCCTTCGGCAGCGACTTGATGAGCGCGGTGACCAGCTCCTGCCGAAGGCCTGGCACCTGCCAGTCGAAGCCGTCGGGCAGCAGCCCCGCGAGCAGCGGCAGCGGCACCTGTACGGTCACGCCGTCGTCCTCCGCGCCCGGCTCGAACCGGTAGCGGAGGGTGAGCCGCTGGTCGCCCTGCCGCCACACCGGCGGGAACGCCTCCTCGTCGACGTCCGCGGCGTCCTCGTCGAGCAGCGCCTCCTGCGTCATCGTCAGCAGGTCCGGTGTCTCCTGCCGGGCCTTCTTCCACCAGCCCTCGAACGACCGGGTCGACACCACATCCGTCGGGATGCGCGCATCGTAGAACTCGAAGACGGCCTCGTCGTCGTTGAGGATGTCGCGGCGGCGCGTCCGCTCCTCCAGCTCGCGCAGCTCGGCCCGCAGCTTGCGGTTGGCGCGGTCGAACGCCTGGTGCGAATCCCATTCGCCGTCGACGAGGGCGTGCCGGATGAACAGCTCGCGCGACAGTGCCGCGTCGATCCGGGCGTATTGGGCGCGGCGCCGCGGGATGATCGGCACGCCGAACAGGGTCACTCGCTCGTAGGCGACGACCGATCCCTGGCTCTTCTCCCAGTGCGGCTCGCTGTACTGGCGCTTGCAGAGGTCGCCGGCGATCGGCTCCGCCCAGGCCGGTTCGATGGAGGCGTTCATCCGCGCGAACAGCCGGGACGTCTCCACGAGTTCCGCGCTCATCACCGCGTTGGGCTGCTTCTTCGCCAGCGTCGAGCCGGGGAAGATCACGAAGCGGGTCTGCCGCGCGCCGAGGTACTCCGAGAAACGTGCACCGCGCGCCCCGCCCTTGTTGCCTGACTCGCGCACATCCTTCAACCCGATGTGCGAGAGCAGGCCGGCGAGCAGAGAGCGGTGGATGCCATCCGGGTTCGCGGACGGGTCGCCGATCGTCAGGCCGAGCGGCTTGGCGAGCTGCCGCAGCTGGCGGTAGACGTCCTGCCATTCGCGCACCCGCAGGAAGTTGAGGAATTCGGCCTTGCACAGCCGTCGGAAGGCGCTCGAGGACAGCTCCTTCTGCTGCTCCTCCAGGTAGTTCCAGAGGTTCAGCAGAGTGAGGAAGTCGCTGGTCGGGTCAGCGAAACGGGCGTGCTTCTCGTCGGCCGAGCCGCGACGCTCGACGGGGCGTTCGCGCGGATCCTGGATCGTGAGCCCAGCGACGATGGCCATGACCTCGCGGGAGGTGTTGTGGCGCTTGGATTCGACCACCATGCGCGCGAAGCGCGGGTCGATCGGCAGCTGCGCCAGCTGGCGCCCCACCTTCGTGAGCTCGTTCCCGCTCTTCGCGACGGTGATCGCGCCCAACTCAGTCAGCAGGTCGAGGCCGTCCTTGATGCCGCGCGAGTCGGGCGGGGTGAGGAACGGGAAGGCCGCGATGTCGCCGAGCCCGAGCGAGATCATCTGCAGGATGACGGCCGCGAGGTTGGTGCGCAGGATCTCGGGCTCGGTGAACTCCGGACGCTTGGCGAAGTCCTCCTCCGAGTACAGCCGGATGGCGATGCCGTCGCTGGTGCGGCCGGACCGGCCCGAGCGCTGGTTCGCGCTCGCCTGCGAGATGGCCTCGATCGGCAGACGCTGCACTTTCGCGCGCGTGCTGTAGCGGCTGATGCGCGCCGTCCCCGCATCCACCACGTACTTGATGCCCGGCACGGTGAGGCTGGTCTCGGCGACGTTCGTGGCGAGCACGACGCGGCGCCGGACGCCGGGCGTGGCCGACCGCTGGAAGACGCGGTGCTGCTCGGCGGAGGAGAGCCGGCCGTACAGCGGCAGCACTTCGGTTCCGGGCAGATTGCGGCCGCGGATGGCGTCGGCCGCATCCCGGATCTCGTTCTCACCCGAGAGGAAGACGAGGACGTCGCCTGCGGCCTCCCGTGCCAGCTCGTCGAGCGCGTCGTTGATGCCCTGCAGGTAGTCGCGGTCGGCAGAAGGGATGGGGTCGGGATCGTCTTCGTCGTCCTCCAGCGCCTCCGCAACGAGAGGCCGGTAGCGGATCTCTACCGGGTATGTGCGGCCGGAGACCTCGATGATCGGCGCGGGCGTGCCGTCGGCCGAGGCGAAGTGCTCGGCGAAGCTCTGCGGGTCGATCGTGGCCGAGGTGATGATCAGCTTGAGGTCGGGACGCTGGGGCAGCAGCTGCTTCAGGTACCCGAGGAGGAAGTCGATGTTGAGGCTGCGCTCGTGCGCCTCGTCGATGATGATCGTGTCGTAGGCCCGCAGCATCCGGTCGCGGCGCAGTTCGTTGAGCAGGATGCCGTCGGTCATCAGCTTGATGCGGGTGGCGCGCGACACCTTGTCGGTGAAGCGGACCTGGTAGCCGACGAGTTCGCCGACCGACTGCCCGAGCTCCTCGGCGATGCGCTCGGCGATCGTGCGCGCGGCGAGGCGCCGGGGCTGCGTGTGCCCGATGCTGGTGCGGCCGAGCTCCAGCGCGATCTTCGGGAGCTGCGTCGTCTTGCCGGAACCGGTCGCTCCCGCCACGATCACGACCTGGTTGTCGCGGATGGCGCGCGCGATGTCGTCCCGCATCCGGCTGACCGGCAGCTCGGGCGGGAAGACGATGCGGGGGAGGGTCGCGGTGGTCGACATGAGCCCTCCAGTCTATCCGCGAACGCGCCCCACCCGGGGGCGTTGCCCTCCGCACGCGGGTGACGTAGGTTCGCCTCAACCCGAAAAAGAGGGTCCGGCGTCGATGGAGACGAGGAGAACCCATGAGTCACGGCTATGCCACCATGTCGGTCGCGAGCATCCTGGCGGAGACGGCGCAGCGAATGCCCGACAGTGTCGCCCTGATCTTCGCCGGGCAGGAGATCCGGTACGGCGAACTCTGGGAGCAGACCCTGCGGTACGCAGGCGCGCTGCGCGACCTCGGCGTCGAGCCGGGCGACAAGGTCGCTCTGATGCTCCCGAACGTGCCCGACTTCCCCCGGGCCTACTACGCCGTGCTCGCCCTCGGAGGCGTGGTGGTGCCGGTGCACGCACTGCTGAAGGCGGAGGAGATCGCCTACGTCCTCAAGGACTCCGACGCGTCGCTGCTGATCTGCGCGGCCCCGCTGCTCGGCGAGGGCGCCCCCGGTGCGGGGCTCGCCGGCATCCCGACCGTGTCGGTGCTGGTTCCGGATGCGATGGTGCAGCAGGCGCCGTTCCCGCGGCTGGAGGACCTCGCCGCCGTCACCGAGCCGGTCGACACGTACGTTCCACGCGATCCGTTCGACACGGCGACGATCCTGTACACGAGCGGGACGACCGGCAAGCCGAAGGGCGCAGAGGGCTGCCACTTCTCGCTGGTGGAACAGGTCAACGTACTCCTGCAGGGGACACTCGACCTGACGCCGGACGACCGCATCCTGGGCTGCCTCCCGCTGTTCCACACGTTCGGGCAGACCTGCGTGATGAACATGGGCTTCCGAGCGGGCGCCGCCGTGGTGCTGGTGCCGAAGTTCGACGGCGCGACGGCGCTGGAGCTGCTCAACGCGCACGCGTGCACCATCATGACAGGCGTCCCGACGATGTACATCGCCCTGCTGGAGGCGGCGAAGGGCAACCCGGAGCGGCCGCCGCTGCGCTACGGGATGAGCGGCGGCGCGGCCATCCCCGTCGCCGTCATCGAGCGCATGAAGGAGGTCTACGGGATCGACGTGCACGAGGGATACGGGCTCACCGAGACCTCGCCCGTCGCCTCCTTCAACCACCGGGGACGCCCGACCCGCGTCGGCACGGTCGGCACGCCGATCTGGGGCGTGGATGTGGAGATCGCCGATGCCGAGGTGGACGACAGAATCGAGCTGCTGCCGCGCGGCGAGCTGGGTGAGATCGTCGTGCGCGGCCACAACCTGATGAAGGGCTACCTGAACCTGCCCGAGGCGAACGCCGAGGCGGTCGTCGACGGCTGGTTCCGGACCGGCGACTTGGGCACCAAGAGCGACGACGACTACATCACGATCGTCGACCGCAAGAAGGACATGATCGTGCGCAACGGCTACAACGTGTACCCGCGGGAGGTGGAGGAGGTGCTGTCCACCCATCCGGCTGTCGCGATGGTGGCGGTGTTCGGAGTGGCGCACGAGACGCACGGGCAGGAGATCATGGCCGTCGTCACCCTCATGCCCGGGAGCGAGGCCGATCCGGACGAATTGGTCGTGTTCGCGCAGGAGAAGGTGGCGGCATACAAGTTCCCGCGGCGGGTCGAGATCCTGGAGACGCTGCCGCTCGGTCCGAGCGGGAAGGTACTGAAGCGGGAACTGGTGGCGCGGTTCGAGGCGGAGGGCGCACAGCCGGTCGGCTGACCCGGGTGCCCCTGGTACCGTGGCGGATATGGTTGCACACGCAAATACCCCGCTCCTGACCCTCAACAACGGGACGACCATCCCGCAGCTCGGATTCGGCGTCTTCAAGGTCGACCCGGCCGAGACGACGCGGATCGTGACCGACGCGCTCGAGGTCGGCTACCGCCACCTCGACACCGCCGCCATCTACGGCAACGAGGAGGGCGTCGGCCGCGCGATCGCCGGATCCGGCATCCCGCGCGATGAACTCTTCGTCACCACCAAGCTGTGGAACGACCGCCAGACGGATGCCGAGGCCGCCTTCGAGGAGTCCCTCGGCAAGCTCGGGCTCGACTATGTCGACCTGTACCTCATCCACTGGCCGACGCCGCAGAAGGACACCTTCGTGCAGGCCTGGAAGTCGCTGGAGAAGATCTACGCGAGCGGTCGGGCGAAGGCGATCGGCGTCTCCAACTTCCTGGTGCCGCACCTGCAGAAGCTGCTCGCGGAGACCGGCATCGTCCCGGCCGTCAACCAGATCGAGCTGCACCCCGCGCACCAGCAGCCGGAAGTGACCGCGTTCTCGCGCGAGCAGGGCATCGAGATCGAGGCGTGGGGACCGCTCGGCCAGGGCAAGTACCCGCTGTTCGAGACGCCCGAGGTGTCGCAGGCCGCCGACGCGCACGGCAAGACCCCAGCGCAGGTCGTCATCCGCTGGCACTTGCAGACCGGCAACATCGTCTTCCCGAAGTCGAACCGGCGGGAGCGCATGGTCGAGAACTTCGACGTCTTCGATTTCGAGCTCACCGCCGACGAAGTTGCTGCGATCAGCTCGCTCGAGCGCGAAGGACGCGTCAGCGCGCACCCGAACGAGGTCAACTGAGACCCGGCCGGGAGGGCGCGGCGTAGCGATGTCGGCCCTCCCAGCTAGGCTCGTGGGGTGAGGATCACGACGGTCACGGGGAAGATCAGCTACGTCGTCGGCGTGTTCGCGCTCATCCTCATCCTGAACGTCTTCATCTTCAACCGGCTGGTGAACCCGACGTTCGACGTGATGATCGTCGCTGCGCTGAACATCGCCTACGTCGTCATCGGCGTCCGCATCTTCCGGGGAGCGGAGGAGAACCGCACCGATCCGCGGCCCTGGTGGCGTGCGACAGCGCGGCCGGCGGCCGGCTTCTGGATCGGCGGTGGGCTCGCCGTCGCCGCGTTCATCTCCTGCGTCGGCGCGCTGGCGAGCGACCCGGAGGACGCGTTCATCCCCTCCATCTCGTGCCTCAGCTACGCCGTGCTCGCCGCCTTCTACCTGAACTCGTCGGTGCGGCTGCGCGGGATGGACACGGTCGGCTGACCGCCCGGGGTTCCGTTCGGGGCCCCCGGTCGTAGGGTGAGCCCATGGCGAATCGGCTCGCGGACGCGATCAGTCCCTACCTGCGCGCGCACGCGGACAACCCGGTCGACTGGTTCCCGTGGGGCGCCGAGGCGTTCGCCGAGGCACGTCGACGGGATGCGCCCGTGATGGTGTCGATCGGCTACGCCACCTGCCACTGGTGCCACGTCATGGCGCGGGAGAGCTTCAGCGACCCGGTCACGGCCGACGAGCTGAACGCGCGGTTCGTGGCGATCAAGGTCGACCGGGAGGAGCATCCCGAGGTCGATGCCGCGTACCTATCGGCGGCGAGCGCGTTCACCGGCAACCTCGGCTGGCCCCTCACCGTGTTCGCGACGCCCGATGGCAAGGCGTTCTTCGCCGGCACCTACTTCCCGCCGCAGCCGGTGGCCGGGCGCGCGTCGTTCCGGCAGGTGCTCGATGCGGTGTGGGATGCGTGGACCGTGCGTCGCGCCGAGGTGGAGTCCGACGCCGGGAAGGTCCAGGCGGCGCTCGCCGCAGCCGCCGAGGCCGCCACCTCCGTGTCGGACCTTCCGGGCGGCGCTGAGTTGGATGCGGCGGTCGCCCAGCTGGCCGAGGCGGAGGACCCCGAGTTCGGGGGCTTCGGCGGCGCGCCGAAGTTCCCGGTGGCGCCGACGCTCGACTTCCTGCTGGCCCGGCCCTCCGGCCACGAGCTCGCCGCGCGGACGCTCCGCCGGATGGCCGAGTCGCCGCTGCGCGACCCGGTCGACGGCGGGTTCTTCCGGTACGCGACGAGACGCGATTGGAGCGAGCCGCACTACGAGCGGATGCTGTACGACAACGCGCTCCTCCTCGATGCGTACGCGCGCGCCTGGCAACAGACCGGCGAAGAGTGGGCGGAGCGCACGGCAGACGGGATCGCCTCCTTCCTGCTCGACGTGCTGCGACAGCCGTCCGGCGGGTTCGCCTCAGCACAGGACTCCGAGAGCACGATCGACGGCGCCCGGGTGGAGGGCACGTACTACACGCTTCCGGTCGCCGAGCGGGCGCAGCTCGATCCGCCTCCCCTCGACGCGAAAGTGCTGACCGGCTGGAACGGCTTCGCGATCGGCGCGCTGTCCCGGGCCGGTCGCATCCTGAACCGTCCGGCGTGGCTGGCGGCGGCGCGGAAGGCGGCGGATGCGGTGCTCACCCGGCATCGGCGCGACGACGGGACGCTGCTGCGCACCTCGCTCGGCGACCGGAGTTCGGAGGCCGGCGCGACGCTCGAGGATTACGGCGGCCTGGCGTCGGGACTCCTGGAGCTGGCGCTCGCAGCCGGGGACGCCTCGGCTGCCGCATCCGCTCGGGACCTGGTCGACCTGTGCCTCGACGCCGCGGGCGAGGGCACGTGCCCGTTCGAGACGCCCGGAGGTGGCGATCCGGTGCTCGAAGCGACGGGCCTCGCCGTGCACGTCGACCCGTCGGAGGGCGCCTACCCGTCGGGCCTGTCGTCGATGGCGCAGGCGGCGCACACGCTGTACCTGCTGACGGGCGAGCGGCGGTACGAGCGCGCCGCGCGCGAGGGGATGCGGCTGGTCGCCGCTCAGGCGGTCCGGGTGCCGAGCGCGTTCGGGACCTCGCTCGCGCTGATGTCGCGGCTTGCGGCGGAGGCGGAGCAGCTCGTCGTGGTCCTTCCGGAGGGGGTTGAGGGGCGCGAGAGCGCAGGGTCCGCATCCGACCTCGTGTCCGCGGCGCGTCGGCACAACGCAGCACTGGTGGCCTTCGCCACCGAGGGGCAGGCCGAGACGCTGGCGGCCGACGGCTTCACGCTGTTCGAGGGGCGCACCACGCGGGACGGGCTGCCCACCGCCTACCTGTGCCGCGAGTTCGTCTGCCGCCTCCCCGCGACGACCCCGCAGGAGCTCAGTGCAGCACGCGGTACGTGAGGTGGGCGACCTCGGGGGTCACCCGCTCGCGCACCAGCTGCATATCGAGTGACGGGACGCGGTCGAAGACGCGCTCGCCGGCGCCGAGGGTGATCGGGACGATGTGCAGCCTCAGCTCGTCGACGACGCCCGCCCAGAGCGCCTGGTTGAGGGTCTCGGCGCCCCCGGCGATGGACACGTCCGCATCTCCTGCAAGCGCGCGGGCCTGATCCACTGCCGAGTGGATGCCGTCGGTGACGAAGATGAAGGTCGTCCCGGTGAGCTCCAGCGGCTCCCGCTCGTAGTGGGTCAGCACGAAGACAGGCGCATGGTACGGCGGCTCGTCACCCCACCAGCCGGCCCAGTCGCCGAGCGGCTCACCGGGAGCGGGCCACTCGTGCCGAACCGGTCCGAACATATTGCGGCCCATCACGTAGGCGCCGGCGGCCGTGATGGCGTCGATCTCCTCGGTGTGCGCGTCGGCGTACTCGAACATCCACGTGTGCAGGCGCCCGTCGACGCCCTCACCCATCGGCTGCTCGAGCGACTGATTGGGGCCGGCGGCGAAGCCGTCGAGCGAGATTCCGATGTCCGCGGTGACGATTCCCATGCCCGCAGGGTAGTCAGGCGCGCTCGACCTTGTCGAGCATCCCCCACACCGCTTCGCTGAGTTCGGGATGCTCGAGCGCGATGCGGCGCAGCACTCCGTACTCGAACCGCGTGAACACGTCGCGTCCGGCGGAGGGGTGGTGAGCCCGCGATTGCTCCTCGGCCAGGTCGAATGCTTCGATCGCGGTCGCGCGGAGACTGATGACCACCTGCTCGTCGACGCTCGGAAGGTCGGGGATGAACTGCCAGGGGTCTTCGCCCGCGCGGCAGCGGTGCTCGATGATCGCGGAGAGCTCGTCGCGCGCCTGCTGGCGCAGCAACTCGATGCTGCGGGGCACCTGATGGGTCATCTCGCGCCCTCCTTCCCCGGGTCGTGGACGGGCTCTGCGCCGTACGCCCGGGCTCCGTCGCCCGCGCGGTGCGTACAGCCTAGGCGCTGCCGCCGACACGGCGCGAATCGGGGTGCAACGATTCGTCTAAGGTGTCGCCTGGGTGTCGTCTGGGCGTCGCCGCGGTGACATCGCGGCGACGTCCTGCGAGCGGCCCGGCGTCATCCCGGCGCCACACTCGTGCCGGCAGCGCGCTACGCCGGGGTCATTCCGTGCGTGCGAGGAGGTACGCGTTCAGGTCGGCGGTGAGTGCCGCATCCACCGGGTACTCGCGGTCGTCGAGGTGCGTGACCGGGGCGGCCTGACGGACGCTGGAGACCAGCCAGATCGCGTCGGCGGCGATCACGTCGTCGAGGGTGAGCGGGGCGAACTCGGTGCGCAACCCGCGCGTGGTGAAGAAGTCGAACACCGCGGCCTGTGTTGTGCCGGCGAGGATGCCCTGATCGATGTCGGGGGTGCGCACCACGCCGTCCTTCAGGGTCACGACGTTCGAGGTCGGGCCCTCGAGGGCGAAGCCGTCGCTGCTCACGAACAGCACGTCGTCCGCTCCGCGGCGGACGGCCTCGCGCTGCGCGGCACGGTTGACCGCATACGAGAGGGTCTTCGCGCCGGCGAGCAGCCACGGGGAGGTCGCGGCGACATCGTGGCGGACGCCCCGGTCGAGCGCGACGACGCGGATGCCGAGTCGCGCCTGCGAGAAGTCCTCGCCGAGGTCGACGAACAGCCAGCCGCTGGGCCGGTTCGACCCCTCGACGCCGCGGCTGTAGATCAGCTTCGCGTAGAGTTCCGCATCCCCGCCGCCGTTGCGCGTCAGGTAGTCGGCGACACCGGCGCGCACCGCCTCCCGCCAGACGTCGAGCGCGGGCGCCGGAAGGTCGAGAAGCTCGGCCGAGTGGGCGAGACGGGCCAGGTGCGGCTCGAGCGCCTGCGGGTGCCCGTCGATGACAGCGATGGTCTCGAACACGCCATCGCCGCGGGTGACGGACAGGTCGGTGACGCGCACCTGCGGCGTGGCGAAGTCGGAGACCACGAAGCCGGGGTCGCCCGCCTCCGGCGTCCCGGTCGGAGTGGTGATGGTCAGCAGAGTCGCGCGCGTCATGGCTCCCATTCTGCCCCGAAGGGATGCGGGTCAGGCGCTTTCGTGGATGCGGAAGGCGTCGTCGCCGGTCGGGGGGAGGTCGGAGACCTCGAGGGCCGTCACCGCAGCCCCGGGCGGCCCGGTGCGCAGCCAGTCCAGCATCCGGTCGACCTGCTCCGGTGGGCCCTCCAGCTCGACCTCGACGCTTCCGTCGAGGCGGTTGCGGGCCCATCCCGTCACCCCCAGGCGCTGCGCGGCCTCCCGCGCGCCCCAGCGGAAGCCGACACCCTGCACGCCACCGGTCACGATCGCTCTCCTACGGATCACACGCCCATTGTGCTCCCCGCATCCGTCCGGGGGCGCATGCGCTTCAATGGAGGGATGACCGCACCGGCCGCCGAACGCATCCCCGACCTCCGGTCCGACCTGATCGGGGCCGGGCTGACCGTCGACGCGCTGACCGCACTGTGGGGCGAGGAGGCGGCGGAGGCGCTGCACCGGGGGCAGCGGACCCCGGCCGAGCGTGCGCTCGCGCGGCGCGAGCCGTCGGCGTTGGCGACCCTCGCGCGGCTGTTCGTGCTCGGCCGGCCGGTGCCGCAGGCGGAGGCGGCCGCGGCGCTGCCGGCCCTGGGCGTCGCCGGCGCGATCGAGCTCGGTCTCCTGACGCTCGACGAGAGCACCGGCACCGCTGCTCCGGCCATCGACCTCCGTCCATACGGTTTCGTGGATGCCGCGGGCCCCGCCGAGTGGTGGATCGTCTCCGACCTCGGCGAGTTGGCGCTCGGGCATGCGCTCCCCGAGGACCACGTCCTCGGCGTCGGCGGCGCCTCCCTGACCCTCAGCGGCCTGATGCTGCAGACGCCGGTCGACACGGCGCTCGACCTGGGGACGGGATGCGGCATCCAGGCGATGCACGCCGCCCGGCACGCCCGCCGGGTCGTCGCGACCGACATCTCGCCGCGCGCCCTGCGGCTCGCCGCCCTGAACCTCGCCCTGAACGAGATCGACGGCGTCGAGCTGCGGCTCGGCAGCATGTTCGAGCCGGTGGCGGGGGAGCGTTTCGACCACATCGTGTCCAACCCGCCGTTCGTGATCACGCCGCGCGTCGAGGGCGTTCCCGCCTACGAGTACCGCGACGGCGGCATGGTCGGCGACGCCCTGGTCGCCTCGTTCGTGAGCGGCTGCGGCGAGCACCTCGCGCCTGGCGGGGTCGCGCAGCTGCTCGGCAACTGGGAGTACCGCGGCGCGGGCGACGGGCTCGAGCGGGTCCGCGACTGGGTGGATGCGTCCCCGGCGCCGCTCGACGCCTGGGTGATCGAGCGCGACGTCGAGGACGCGGTGCGCTACTCGGAGACGTGGATCCGCGACGGCGGCACGCGGCACGGCACGCCGGAGTTCGAGCAGTTGATGGGCGCGTGGCTCGACGACTTCGAGCGGCGGGATGTGCAGTCGGTCGGTTTCGGCTACCTCCTCCTCCGACGCCCTGCGGGCGTGGCGACGGGCATCCCGACGCTGCGCCGGTTCGAGCGGCTGCACGGATCGCTCGGAGCCAACGAGGCGGGACTCGGCGTGCACCTGGGGGAGGCGCTGGCCGCCCACGACCTCCAGGCGGCGCTGGAGGACGACGAGCTCGCCCGGCTGCGGCCGGTGGTCGCGGGCGACGTCACCGAGGAGCGGCACCTCTGGCCGGGCGCCGACTCGCCGACGGCGATCCTGCTGCGGCAGGGTGGCGGCTTCGGCCGGGTCGTTTCGGCGGACACAGGGCTCGCGGCGCTGGTCGGCGCCTGCGACGGCGAGCTCTCGGTCGGCGCGATCGCGGCAGCCCTCGCCCAGCTGCTGGAGGTGGATGAGGATGCGCTCCGGCGCGAGCTGCTCACCGCGGTGCGCGGCCTCCTCGTGGACGGGTTCCTGCGGGGGTAGGGGTCAGAGGCCGCGGTCGACGGGGACGAGCGTGACCGCATCCATTAGCCCGTCGACGACCTCCGCGGTGAGATAGGTGCCGACCGGCTGCCGACGGCGGTCGGTCGGCGAGCCGGGGTTGAGGAGGCGCAGGCCGCGCGGCGAGACGGTGTCCCACGGAATGTGCGAGTGCCCGAACACGAGCACGTCGACGTCAGGGAACTCGCGCTCGCACCGCGCCTCCCGCCCGGTCGCAGACCCCGTCTCGTGGATGACCGCGAACCGCACGCCTCCGAGCTCGACCCGGGCGACCTCCGGCAGCCGGCGGCGCAGCTCCGGGCCGTCGTTGTTCCCGTAGACGCCGATCAGACGCCGCGAACGCTCCTCCAGCAGGTCGAGCGTCGCCGCATCCACCCAGTCCCCGGCGTGGATGACGACATCGGCCGCATCCACCGCCGCGAGCACCTGCGCGGGCAGCGACCGGGCGCGCTTCGGGACGTGCGTGTCGGAGATCAGAAGCAGCTTCACGAAGGCACACAGTACGCAAACCGTCGGGACGGGGCTACTTTTCGCGCTATGGATCTACGCAACCTCGGAAACAGTGGAACGATCGTGTCGGAGTTCGCCCTCGGCACCATGACCTTCGGCGCGGAGGCCGACGAGCAGACTTCGCACGCCATCCTGGAGCGCTACCTGGAGGGCGGTGGCAACTTCATCGACACCGCCGACGTATATAGCGCAGGCACCTCGGAGTCGATCATCGGCCGGTGGCTCGCCCGCAACCCCGGCCGTCGGGAGGAGGTCGTCATCGCGACCAAGGGGCGGTTCCCGATGGGCGACGAGCCCAACCAGCTCGGGCTGTCGCGGACGCACCTGCGCTACGCGCTCGACGCATCCCTCCGCCGGCTCGGTGTCGACCACATCGACCTCTACCAGATGCACGCGTGGGATGCCCTCACGCCGATCGAGGAGACCCTGCGGTTCCTCGACGACGCCGTGACGGCGGGCAAGATCTCGTACTACGGCTTCTCCAACTACCTCGGCTGGCAGCTGACGAAGGCGGTGCAGGTCGCGCGTGCCGAGGGCTGGGCGCCGCCGGTCACGCTGCAGCCGCAGTACAGCCTGATCGTGCGCGGCATCGAGCACGAAGTGGTGCCGGCGGCACTGGATGGGGGCGTCGGGCTGCTGCCGTGGTCGCCGCTCGCCGGTGGTTGGCTGAGCGGGAAGTACCGCCGCGACGAGCCGCCGACCGGCGCGACGCGCCTCGGCGAGAATCCGACCCGCGGGATGGAGGCGTGGGAGGCGCGCAACGCCGATCCGCGCACGTGGGAGATCATCGACGCCGTGGATGCGGTGGCCCAGGAGACCGGCGCGTCGGCGTCGCAGGTGTCGCTGGCCTGGCTGAGCGACCGCCCGGCGGTGACCTCGGTCATTCTCGGCGCACGGACGGTCGAGCAGCTGGTGGACAACCTCGGCGCGGCCGACCTAGAACTCACGGACGCGCAGCGCGAGCGGCTGGATGAGGCGAGCAGCCCGCACACGGACATCTACCCGTACGGCGAGCAGGCCGTGCAGCAGCGGCACCGCAAGAGGGAGGGCGGTCGCTAGCGGCGGTCCGCCCATCCGCCCATCCAGTTGACACAACACGCCGTCGCGTCCACCCGCGTGACGGCGTGTTGTGACAACTCGACGGAAATGAGGCAGGGAGGCGCCAAGGCGGAGGTTAGAACAGGGCGGTCGCTAGCGCAGCGCGTCGAGCTCGCGGAGGAGGTCGCGCGCTGCGGCGGTGACCTCCTCCTGCGGAGCGCGTAAGCCGACGACAACGTCGGCGGTGCGATCGGCCGCCGCGACCATCCGGAGCAGCGCGATCCGCAGCTCCACGGTGCCGCCCGGGATGCGGTGGCCACTCATCGAGAGGGCGTTCGAAGCGAAGGTGAGCGAGGTCCATTCGTCGGCCCCTGCTGTCGCGTCCTCGGCGATCCCGGCCAGCCACGCGGCGAGGTCGCGCGCCTCCGTCCAGGTCAGGCAGGCCTCGCTGAGGGTCCAGCGCCGGTCGCCGTCGTCGACCGCCGCCTCGACGACCACGCGGTCGCCGTCCGCGTCGCGCGCCGACGGCCGCAGCTCGACGCCGCGCCCACCTCCCTCGTCCTGCAGTCTCACGATGCGCTCGGCACCACCGTCAGCACGCGCTCGATGTACTCGAAGAACGCATTCATGTAACTGCGGAGGAACTCCTCCGTGCCGGGATCGGTGACCGTGCCGTCCTCCTCGATGAGGCCGGGCCGCATCCAGATGTACGCCTCCGGTGCGTTCATCTGCGGCGCCTGCAGGAAGCTCAGGATGCTGCGCAGGTGCTGCTGCCCGACCGCCGTCCCGATCTGGCCGGGGGAGGCGCCGATCACGGCCGTCGCCTTCCGCGCGATGACGTTCTCGCCGTACGGCCGGCTGGCCCAGTCGATCGCGTTCTTCAACGCGCCCGGGATGGACCGGTTGTACTCGGGCGTGATGAAGAGCAGCGCATCCTGCTGGGCGATCAGCGCTTTGAATTCGCGCGCCTCGGGCGGGAAGTCGCCGTCGAGGTCGCGGTTGTAGAGGGGAAGGCCGCCGATGGGGATCTCGGTGAAGGTGAGGTCGGACGGCGCGAGTTTCAGGAGCGCCCGGGAGAGCGTGCGGTTGACCGACGTCGCGGACAGACTGCCCACGAAGTAACCGACCGCGTACGGGGGCTGGAGTTCGTTGATGGTCGCCATGGGTGCCATGCTGCCCCGCGCCGTGCGGAGTGTGAAGCCCTGAGGTGGTGGTGGGTAAAGGAAGGGCCGGAATAGGGCATCTTCCCGATGTCCGGTGGGGGCCTTAGCGAGCAGTCTGAGGTCATCGCAGGAGAGGGAGCGGGAAGATGATGTTCGAGGAATTCGTTGATTTCCGAGTTGGTGCAGGGGACGCGGTTCGCCAGGAGCGCGAGCGCGAGCAGGCGCGGCAGGTGGAGGAGCACGGCCGGTGGCTTCGGTCGGCGGCACGGCGGATGCGCGCGGTCGCCGAGAGGGCGGGCGGGGTGCAGCCCGCTGCGGAGCGCCCTGTCGCGGCTGCCGTCGTGGAGGGTGCGGAGTACGAGCGGGAGCTCGCCCACGCCGCCCGGTAAGGGCGGCGGGGGTGCGCCGTCTGCTCGCCGCGAAGCCGCCGATTCGGACCGCTCGAATGTCGGTGGTCGGTGGCACGATGAAGTCATGCGAGCAGCGGCGGCGAGCACCACACTGGTCGGGCGGGAGTCCGACCTCGAAGCGCTGAGCGCAGCGCTTCGCACGGCCGCGTCGGGCGACCCGCAGGCCGTGGTGATCGGGGGAGAAGCGGGGATCGGCAAGTCCCGCGTCCTCGAGGAGTTCCTGGCGGCGCAGGAGTCGCTGTCCGATCACGGGTCAGGCGCCGAAGAGGAGTCGGCGGCGATCGTGCTCGTGGGCAGGTGCGTCGACCTGGGAGACGACGGGGCGCCGTACGCACCGTTCGCGGCGGTGCTGCGCCGGCTCATCCAGACGGTGGGGCTGGAGCGGGTCCTGGATGCGGCCGGCTCGGGCGCGGGAGTGCTGTCGGCCCTGCTGCCCGAACTCGCCGACGAGTCGGCTGTTCCGCCGCGGACCGGCGCTGAGAGGCTGTACGAACTGGTCACGGTGCTGCTCGAGAAGTTGTCCGCCGAGCGGCCGGTGATCCTCGCGATCGAAGACCTGCACTGGGCCGACCGGTCGACGCTCGAACTGCTCCGGTTCATCGTGCGGATGGCGGAGGGCGGCCGGTTGCTGGTGCTCCTCACCTATCGGAGCGACGAAGTGCCGCGGGGTCACATCCTCCGTTCATGGCTGCCGGAACTCGACCGGACGCGACGGGTGACCCGCTGGGAGCTGGCCCGGCTCGACCGGGAGCAGATCGGCGAGCTCGTCGAGGAGCTGCTCGGGCGCACGCCGGACGAGGAGTCGTTGCAGCGGGTGACGGAGCTCAGCGAGGGCGTCCCGTTCTTCGTCGAGGAGCTCGTGGGCATCGACGGCCTGCGCTCCGGCGATGATCTGCCCGAGACCTTGCGCGAGCTGGTGCTGGCGCGATTCGAGCGGCTCAGCGATCCGGCGCAGCGGCTGTTGCGCGTGCTCGCGGCCGGCGGCGTCTGCGTGACGCACGAGCTGCTCGCGGCGGTCTTCGAGGGCACGCCCGACGAGCTGGATGCCGCGGCTCGGGAGGCCGTCATGGCGAACCTGCTCTCGGCCGACTCCACCGAGTACTCGTTCCGGCACGCGCTGGTGCGCGAGGCCATCCACGCCGACCTGCTGCCCGGTGAGCGCACGCGTTTCCACACCCGGTATGCGGAGGCGCTGGAGGCGAGCCCGCAGCGCTCCGCCGTGCAGCTGTCGGCGCACTGGCTGGCTGCGCACGACCTGCGCCGCGCGTTCGTCGCCTCGGTGGAGGCCATGGAGGAGGCGCGACGTTCGTACGCCTACGCGACCGCCGCCGCGATGGGCGATCGCGTGCTGGAGCTCTGGGACAGCGTTCCGGATGCGGAGCAGCTCAGCGGCCGCGACCGCGTCGCCGTGATCGCGAAGACCGCGTCGGCGCTGCGGAACGCCGGCAACAGTGAGCGGGCGCTCGCCCTCGTCGAGGTGGCGCTGGCCGAGGCCGACGAGCTCGCGCCGTCGCGCCGGGCGCGGCTGCTCCGTGACAAGGGGCAGTACCTCGCCAACCTCAACCGTCCGGGGAGTGCCGACCTGCTGGAGCAGGCGCTCGAGCTGGTGCCGCCCGGCGCCGTGCCCGCGGGCGACCCGCTGCGGCCGCACCTGCTGACCGAGCTGGCGGCACAGCGGATGCTGGCGGGCACCTTCGGCTCTGCAATCGACACGGCGCGCGCAGCCATCGCCGAAGCGGAGCAGGCGGCGCCGCCGATGCGTTCGGTGGCGCACAACATCCTGGCCGCCTCGCTCATCGAATACGGGCAGATCGAGGAAGGGTTCGGCGAGTTCGAGATCGCCGGGGAGCTCGCGGCGGGGGATGCCGGAGCGACCCTGCGGTACGCGGTCAATGCATCGGACGCGTTCAATTCGGTCGGCCAGTACGCGGCGGCGGTCCGCCTCGCCGAATCCGGCGTCGCGCGCGCCCGCGAGCGCGGCGTGGAGCGCACCTCCGGTGTGTGGCTTGCGGCCAACACGGCCGAGCCGCTGATCGCCCTCGGGCAGTTCGACCGCGCGGAGGAGATGCTGAGGATCGCGCTCGGCTCCGACGACCGCACCGGTGTCACCGCACAGCTGCAGCGCGCCCGTCTGTGGGTCTGGCACGGCGAGCCGCAGCGGGCCGACGCCTTGCTGCGAAGGATGCGCACGGCACTTCGGGCACTCGCCGAACTCGAGCAGCAGACACGGCTGGCGGTGGCGCGCGCCACCGCCGAGGTGGCGATCGCCCTCGGCGACTTCGAGCGTGCGTGGGCGGAGACGCGCGGAATCGGCGCGCCGCCGTTCCGGTCACTACCCGGCTACGACCTCCCCGTGCTGGCATCCGCAGCACGAGCGCTGACCGAACTGGCGATGCGGGATGCTACGGCCGACGGCCGGGCGCTCGATGTGCCCGCCGAGGTGCAACGGCTCACGGAGGTGCTCGAGCCGCTCCGCGACTGGCCGACCGCGCGCGTCTGGTCGCCGGTGATCGAGGCAGAGCTCGCAACCGCCCGAGCGGCGGTGGCGGCGAGGTCCGAGAGTGGTGACCGTGCCGACCGCGCCGAGCGTTTCGCCGAGGCCGTCGCTGCCTGGGAGCGCGCCGCCGTCGATACTGCCGACGCCCTCGCGCCTGTGCACCTGCACCCGTATGCCCTGCTGCGGGCGGCCCGGGTCGCGCTGGCGGCGGGCGACCGCTCGCGGGCCGACGTGCTCGTCACCCAAGCTCGCGCGCTGGCCGAGACGGGAGGAATTCGCGTCCTGGTGGCCGCGGCGGACGACTTGTCCGCGCATCCCGCAGGCCGCTCGGCCGCCTCCGCGACCGCGCACGGCCAGCCGCTGACCGAGCGCGAAGAACAGGTGCTCGCCCTCATCGAACAGGGCCTCAGCAACAAGCAGATCGGCGAGCGGCTCTACATCAGCGCCAAGACCGCGAGCGTGCACGTGTCCAGCATCCTGCGCAAAGTCGGCGCGTCGAGTCGCACGGAAGCGGTGTACCGGGCGTCCCGTCCGATCGCCTGACCCCCGCCCTGACCCCGCCGAGGCGGGCGCGGCGGCCGGCGTCAGCTCTCGACGGCGACCGCGCAGCGGATGCAGAACTCGGCGGTCGGCCGCGCTCGCAGCCGATCGACGCCGATCGCCTCACCGCACCGCGTGCACACCCCGTAGGTGCCGCGGGCCATGCGTTCGAGGGCGGCGTCCACCGCAATGATGTCGTGCGCGGCATCCGACCGCAGCGCCTGCAGCCGGCTCCACTCGGAGGACAGCGTCGGACCCTCCGGATCGTGCTCGTCGTCCGCCGTCGACTCCGACCGCGACGCCAGCAGCACACCCAGCGACTCCGCCATGCGTTGTGCCTCGGCGACATCGCCGCGCCGCCGCTCGTGCAGCAGGGCCTCAAGCTCCTGGCGCTCCTCGGCGGTGAGGACGTCGACGTCCTTCAGAACCGTCAGTTCGCCGGTCTCCGGCTCGTCTGTCCGCATCCGCTCATCCATCCGTGCTTCCTGCATCAGTGCATCCCTTCCGATCCCCCGACCGCATCTGATCGAGTCAGGGTACGCCCGCCCGGCCGGATCTGCGGCCGCGACGCGCGTAGGCTCAGCGGGTGCCCTCCTTCCGCGTCATCGTTGCCGTCGGCCGCCTGCACCCGGGAGTGGACCCCACGACGATCGAGCCCACGGCCGCCGCGGCGACCAGTGAACTCGCCGTCGTCGAGGCGTCAAGTGTGGGCGTCGTCGCGGGCGAGGCGCGGCTCACCATCCGGTTCACCGAGGACTCGGCGCGCACGGCATTCCGGGTCGCCGAGCACACCGTGGCGCGCATCCGCACGCTCGCTGACACCGGCGCGTGGCGGCTCACCGAGCGGGTCGGCGGACGGTGGTTCCGCCGCGCCTGAGCGACGCGCCTGAGCGACGCGCCTGAATCGCGGCAGCGCCAGCAGCTCACGCAGCCGCGGGCAGCGACTCCTCGATGAGGCCGACGATCGCCGGGTCGTCCGGCTCCGTCTGCGGCCGGAAGCGGTGCACGGCGCCGTCCGGTGTGACGACGAACTTCTCGAAGTTCCACTTCACCCGGCCCGCCTTGCCCTCACCATCGGGTGACTTCGTCAGCTCCTGGTAGAGGGGATGGGCGTTCCGCCCGTTGAGGCGCACCTTCTCCATCATCGGAAACGTGACGCCCCAGGTCGTGGAGCAGTACTCCTTGATGGCGTCGGTGGAGCTGAGTTCCTGGAGGAACTGGTTGCTCGGGAAGCCGACCACGGTGAATCCGCGGTCGCCATAGGTCTTCTGCAGCTGCTCCAGCTTCTCGTATTGGGGTGCGAGCCCGCACCGGGAGGCGACATTGACGACGAGGATGACCTGCCCCGCATATGCGGAGAGGGTGGTCTGCTCGCCATCGATGGTGTGGAAGGGGATGTCCATCACGGTCATGATGGAGAGCGTATTGCGCTTCGCTTCGAGCCGCCTAGGAGTCTGGGCGGCTCCCTGGGGGTCTGCTCAGGCGGCGGAGGTGGACGGCGAGACCGACGGGGAGACGGCGGAGGCGACGGGCGCGGCCGGGTCCGCTGTCCACTCGGAGAGGGAACCGTCGTAGAGCAGCACGTCGTCCCTCCCGAGCAGCGCGAGGGCGAGCGCGTCGGCGGCCGCGGCGATTCCTGCGCCGCAGTAAGCGACGATAGGCCCGGGCGCCTCCAGCACGTCGGCGAAGACCGCACGCAACTCCGCCGCGGGGAGAACGGCGTTGCTCTCCCGATCCACCAGCCGCACGGCGGGAGCGCTGACACTGCCCGGGATGTGACGGGCGGCGAAATCGCGGGGAGGGGTTCCGCACACCAGTGTGCCGGTGCGTACGCCGGCGACGATGGCTGCGACATCCGCCGTCTCCACCCAGAAGCCGGGTCGTTCGCGCGGCAGGAAGGCGCCCTCATCGGCGTTGCCGGGCCCTTCGGTCCCAGCGGTCGCGGCAGCGGTTGCCACTTGGCCCCGCTCGACGGGACGCCCCTCGGCGCGCCATTTCACCGCGCCGCCGTCGAGCACGGCGACGCGATCGTGCCCGAAGGAGCGGAGGAGGTACCACAATCGCGCGGCCCACTGCCCAACGGCCGCGTCGTACACCACGACCGTCGTGCCAGCCCGGATGCCGAGCTCTGCGGTCGCTGCGGCGAAGGCGTCCGCATCCGGCCGGGTGAACGGGAAGCGGCCCGCTGGGTCGCTGAACCGGTCGAGCACCTCCGCGAACACGGCGCCGGGGATGTGTCCCTCCGTCACGAACTCCTCGAGTCCGCTCCGGTAGGCGGCACCTCCTTCCGCCGACCGGGAGGGCACCACCGTCGCGTCGACGATGACGAGTCCGTCGGCGCCCAGGTGGTCGGCCAGCCACTGCGTCGACACGAGGGGGCCGTCGAGGGCGGCGGCCAGCGCGGCGGAGGCGAGGTCCTGGTCGGGAGCGCGCAGCGCGCCGGAGTCGGGCGGGACGTCGGATACGAGGTCGGTCGTGGTCACCCGCTCACGCTAACGTTGACCTCCGACGCCGGGAACGGAGACCGCAATGGGCCGTAACGCGGCCTCAGCACTCGATGACGTTGACGGCGAGCCCGCCTTCGCTCGTCTCCTTGTACTTCGTGGACATGTCCATCCCCGTCTGGCGCATGGTCTCGATGACCGTGTCGAGCGACACCAGGTGCGATCCGTCGCCGTGCAGCGCCAAGCGTGCAGCGGAGACGGCGGTGGAAGAGGCGATCGCGTTGCGTTCGATGCACGGGATCTGCACGAGCCCGCCGACCGGGTCGCAGGTGAGGCCAAGGTGGTGCTCCATCGCGATCTCTGCGGCGTTCTCCACCTGGCGCGGCGTCCCGCCGAGCACAGCGCAGAGCGCGCCGGCGGCCATGGCGCAGGCCGAGCCGACCTCGGCCTGGCAGCCGCCTTCCGCACCCGAGATGGACGCGTTGGCCTTGAACAGCGAGCCGATCGCGGTGGCCGTCAGCAGGTACTGGCGGATGCCCTCCAGCGACGCGCCGGGAACGAACCGCAGGTAGTAGTGGGCGACAGCGGGAACGATGCCCGCCGCGCCGTTGGTCGGGGCGGTGACCACCCGGCCGCCGGACGCGTTCTCCTCGTTCACGGCGAGGGCGAAGGCATGCAGCCACTCTAGGGCGGTCGCGCGACCGGGGTCGTCCTGCACCGCTTCCAGGTGCTCCCGCATTTTTGCGGCCCGCCGCCACACGCCGAGACCGCCGGGCAGGGTGCCGTCGCCTTGGAGGCCGCGGGCGACGCACTCGGCCATCGCCTCCCAGATCAGGTCGAGCCGCTCGCGGGTCGCGTCCTCGCCGTGCAGCGCCACCTCGTTGCGTCGTGCGACTTCGCAGATCGGGATGCCGTTCCGGTCGCAGATCGCGATCAGCTCCTGGGCGCTGTCGTAGGGCAGTGGATGCGCGTGCCGCGCCGCGAGGTCCGCCTCCTCGCCGTCGCGCCGGATGAAGCCGCCGCCGATCGAGTAATAGGTCTCCTCCAGCAGGGGGAGCGGCGACCGGTCGCCGGTCTCATCCCTACCCCAGGCGCGCAGCGTCAATGCGTTGGGGTGGCCGGGGAGGCGGGTGCGCGGCTCGAAAGCGATGTCGTCCTTCGACAGCGGGATACGGCGGCGGCCGGCGAGCAGCAGCTCCGCGCCCGGGGCGAGGTCAGACCAGGCGCCGCGGACGTCCTCCGGTCGGCACGTCTCCGGCTGGAGTCCGCGGAGGCCGGCGATGACGGCGTCCGGTGTTCCGTGGCCGATCCCGGTCGAACCCAATGACCCGTAGAGGGTGCAGGTGACCTGGTCGACGCGGTCGAGCATCCCGGCGTCCGTCCCCTGGCCGGCGAGGCGTTCGGCGAACGCGGCGGCCGCCCGCAGAGGGCCGACCGTGTGCGAACTCGAGGGACCGATGCCGATCGAGAACAGGTCGAAGGCCGAGACGTACGCTGTCACTTCTCCAGTGTATGTCGCCGGTGGCGCCGCTTTTCGGCGTCCGCGCGCGCATCCGCGCACGATTCGCGCGCACACACGAAAGCGGCCGTCGCATCCCTCCGCAGGATGTGACGGCCGCCGTTCGAGGAGCGGAAGTGCCGTTCAGGCCTTCCGCATGTAGGCCCGCACCGTGAGCGGGGCGAACACCGCGACGATGACGGCGGCGCCGGCGAGGGCGATCCAGCCGTCGGCGCCGAAGGTGCCCGCGTTCGCGAGGTCGCGGACTGCGGTGACGAGGTGCGACACGGGGTTCACGTTCACGAACCACTCCAGCCAGCTCGGCAGTGTGCTCGGCTGCACGAAGGCATTCGAGAAGAACGTCAGCGGGAACAGCACCAGGAACGAGATGCCCTGAACCGATCCGGCCGTCCGCGCGATCACGCCGAAGAAGGCGAAGATCCAGCTGATCGCCCACGCGCAGGCGACCACCAGCAGTCCGGCGAGGATGACGAAGCCGAGCCCGGCTGCCGGGCGGTAACCCATGACGAACCCGACCACGAAGGTGATCGTCGTCGCGATCGTGTAGCGCAGGGTATCTGCCAGCAGAGCGCCGGACAATGGCGCGATGCGGGCGATCGGCAGTGACTTGAAGCGGTCGAACACGCCCTTGTCCATGTCTTCGCGAAGTTGGACCCCGGTCACGACGGAGGTGGTGATAACGGTCTGCACCAGGATGCCGGGGATCAGATCGGGCAGGTATGCCTGGACGCTCCCGGCGAGCGCCCCACCGAACAGGTAGGCGAACATCACCGTGAAGATGATCGGCTGGAGCGTCACATCGAACAGCTGCTCGGGCGTGCGCTTGATCTTCAGGAGGCCGCGGCGGGCCATCGTCAAGGTGTTGGCGACGGTCTGCGTGACACTCACGTGGTTCTTGAGCCGTCGCTCGGACGGCGGGGTGATGGTGGCGATGGCGGTCATGCCCTGGCTCCTTCTACAGTCTTGGCACTCTCTTCCTCGGCGGGGGTCTCATCCGCCGTCTCCTCTTCGACGCCGTGGCCGGTGAGGGTGAGGAACACCTCGTCGAGCGTGGGCTTCTGCACGGACATCTCCTGCAGGTGGATGCCGGCCTCGCGGAACGTGACGAACAGGTCCGTCACCACGTCCGCGTCGCGCATCGGGGCCGTCAGGCGGGAGCCTTCGGGCGAGACCACCGCATCCACACCGAGCACGGTCTGGATGGCGCGGCGGGCGTCCTCGATGTCGGCCGGGTCGGCCAGGCGCAGCTGCAGCGAGGACTCTCCGACCGACGCCTTGAGTTCGTCGGCGGTGCCCTCGGCGACCACGCGGCCCCGGTCGATGACCGCGATGCGGTCGGCGAGCTGGTCGGCCTCGTCGAGGTACTGCGTGGTCAGCAGCACGGTCGAACCGGTCGCCACGAGGCGGCGGATGGTGTCCCACATCTGCGAGCGCGTCCGCGGGTCGAGGCCCGTGGTCGGCTCGTCGAGGAAGATCAGCGGCGGCTGCGCGATGAGGCTGGCGGCCAAGTCGAGGCGGCGGCGCATACCGCCGGAGAACTTCTTCAGCGGGCGCTTGGCCGCCTCGGTCAGTCCGAACTCTTCGAGCAGTTCGGCGGTCTTCTGCTTGGCCTCCCGGCCGCTGAGGCCGAGGAGCCGAGAGAAGATCATGAGGTTCTCGTTGGCCGAGAGCGTCTCGTCGACGGAGGCGAACTGCGCGGTCACGCCGATCAGCTGGCGGACGACCTGCTGCTCCTTGCGGATGTCGTGGCCGAAGATGAAGGCTTCGCCGGCATCCGGCTTGAGCAGGGTGGCGAGCATGGAAATGGTCGTGGTCTTACCGGCGCCGTTGGGGCCGAGGACGCCGTAGACGGCGCCGGCGCGCACGGTGAGGTCGACGCCGTCGACCGCCCGGTTGTCGCCGAAGACCTTGACGAGCCCGTGGGCTTCGACGGCCCATTCTGAGCTTCGAGTCATGATGGTCCTTTCGTGTGGACTGGTGATGTTCCGATGCTGCCGGGGCGCGCTTACACCGCCCTTACGTGGCGCTTACAGCGCGCGAGGGCTCGTGTAAGTGGATGTCAGCGGGTGTGAGCGGCGACCCGCGCTCAGGCCGCGCGACGTGCTGCGCTCAGCACTGCCTGCCGGTCGACCCCGGCGAGCGTCAGGGCGCGGGGGACCGTGCCGAGCTCGAGGCCCAGCAGGGCGGCGAGCAGGTCGAGCTCGCCCATCCGCTGGTGACGGTTGGCCGTGCCGACCCGGTGGGCCCGCGCGAGCGCATCCTTGAAGGAGGCGCCCCAGCGCGGCCGGATGACCCGCGGAGACGCCGCCAGCCGTTCGGCGGGGACGGGGGTCACCCCGGCGACGCGCAAACTGGCAGCCCGCTCGGCGTCGAGGGCCGTCCCCAGTCCGTCGGGGTCGAGACCTGCGCCCTCCAGTGCCGAGCGGATCGGCGCGCTGCCTTCGCGCGACAGGGCGAGCAGCAGGTGCTCGGCCTCGACGAGGCCTGCGTTGCGCAGCTGCGCCTCGGTGATCGAGCGGACGACCAGCTGCCGGAGCGCGCGGGAGAGCGGCTGCCCGGGCAGGTTGGCATTGCCGCCGTGATGGATGTCAGACATTGCGCCTCCTCAGTTCGATGCCGGCGGCGGCGACCCGTCGCAGGTGCTTCTTGTGGACTGCCTGCCGGGTGATGCCCAGCGCGTCGGCGATCTGCGTCCAGCTCCAGCCCTCGCGGAGCGCGCGCTCGACCTCGGCGTCTTCGAGCCGGTCGGCGAGCTCGCGGAGGGCGACGACGGCGGCGAGACCGTCGGCGACGCCTCCGACGGGGTCCGGGAACGGTGTGGGGTTCATGGAAGCAACTATAGTTGCTTATTGCGAGTTGTCAACCAAAGTTGCTAGGCGCGTACGTCGGAGAGCAGAGCGAGCGCGCGCGTGACGGCGACCTCCGGCGTGATGGAACCGACCGCCGCGAGCGCCGCATCCACCCGGTCCTGCCCCCAGCTCGCCGCGAGGCGGTCGGCCACGACCTCCCGGTGCAGGCTCGCGACATCCTGACGCGAGTTCGCACGCCCAGCGAAGGCGAACAGCGACAAGCCGGATGCGACCCACCCATCGTCGCCGTGAGCGGACGCGGTGTGCGGGTCGAGCATCCACGCGGCGTATCCGACCAGGGCTGAACCGATCACCGGACGGTCGTTGTACGGCGGGTTCAGCCGCGCGTTCACCAGGGTGCGGGTGCGCAGTGTCGCGGCGGCCTCATCCGTCTCGGCCCAGGAGAGCAGTTCGGGATGCTCGGCATGCGTGCGCAGGCGCACGACGAGGGCCGCGGCCCCCAGCATCGTCAACCACGGGTTGAGCGCCACTTCCCGGGGCGCCGGGGAGCCGCCGAAGGCGCTGAGGGCCCGGCCGTACAGCCGGATCGCCTCCGCCTGGTCTCCTTCCGCCAGCGCGATCTCCGCCATCCCGGCGTACCCGATCGCGTAGTAGTCGGCGTAGTCGAAACCGGTGCGGTCGACTTCGACGGCGAGGTAGCGCTCCAGCAGGCGCCGGCCCCGGGCGGTGTCGCCGCTCGAGATCGCATTGATGGCGATCAGCCAGTCGAGCTGACGCAGGTCGCCGTCCGCCTGCAGCATCGCCATGTGGTCGTACGCCCGCTGCGCCCACTCCAGGGCCTCGGCGGGATGCGCGAGCTGGCTGTGCGACTGCGCCAGCGACTGTGCCGCGGACGCCATCGACCACGCGTCCCCCGCCTGCTGCGCGTTGGCCCACGCGCGCGTGGCCGCCGCCAGGGCCTGATCCAGCTCGCCGGCGTTCTCGTGCAGCTGCGCGGTCAGGAGGTTGCCGACGGCGGCGCGCTCTGGATCGCTCGACGCGGCGTACTCGGCGAGGAGAGCGAGTCCGGAATCGGCTCGGCCGGCGTGCAGCACCAGGGAGGCCAGCGCATCCAGCCGCGAATCGGAGAAGGGCTCGGCGCGGCGCATCCGCCGTAGCCGGGAGATCGCACGGGCGGCGGTCCGCAGGTCGATGAACAGGAAGGTGCCGCCGATGATCGTGTAGCAGGCGGCGACGGCGTCGCGGTGTGCCGTCGTCGGCTGCCAGCCGTTCAGCGCATCCATCACGGCCGAGCCGAAACCGAGCACCTCGGAGTGCGCGCTGCGCAGCGACCAGTAGTAGGAGAGGGTCGCGAACACGGTCGCGACCGTCTCCCTCCTGCTGCCGTCGAGCGCCGACCGGAGGACGGCCACCAGGTTGTCCTGCTCGGCGGTCACCCGCTGGAACGTCGGCACCTGCTCCCGTCCGTGCATGGCGCTCAGGGTGCTCCGGCAGAAGGCGACGGCCCAGGCGTCCATGCCGGCCAGCACCTCGTCCTGCTCGCCGGCCGCGACGAGCTCGCGGTCGCCGAACTCGCGGACCGTCTCCAACATCCGGTACCGCAGCAGGCCGGTGGTGCGGTCCTCTGTCACGGCCACCAGGGACTGCGTGACCAGCGCATCCAGATCGTCGAGCACAGAGAGGGCGCCGCGGGTGCCGGCGACGGCCTCCGCGGCGTCGGCGCTGAAGCCGTCGGGGAAGCGGGAGAGTCGTCGCAGCAGCGCCTGCTCGGAGGTGCCGAGGAGGTTCCAGCTCCACTCGATCACCGCGAACAGGGTGCGGTGACGTTCCGGTGCGGTCCGTTCGCCGCCGGTCAGCAGCGCGAAGCGGTTGCCGAGCCTGCGCTCGATCTCGTCGACGGAGAGGGACCGCGTGCGTGCGGCGGCGAGCTCGATCGCGAGGGGCACGCCGTCGAGACGGTCGCACAGGCGGGCGACGACGTCGACCGGCAGCACGGCGCCGGGGCGGGCGGCCCGGGCGCGCTCGAGGAACAGGGCGACAGCGGGGCCGTACTCCGCCTCGCCCGCGCTTGCCGCATCTCCGTCGGTGCTCCGGAGCGAGTCGAGCGGATACACGTGCTCGGCGCCGATCGCGAGCGGGGCACGGCTCGTCGCCAGCACGCGGACGTTGGTGGTGGAGTCGAGGATGTCCTGAACGTAGGCCGCTGCGGCATCCACGATGTGCTCGCAATTGTCGACGATGAGCAGGGTGTCGCGCTCGGACAGCACGCCCAGGATGCGCGAGCGCAGGTCGAGCTGCGCGCCCGGGTCGGCAGGCCGGGCGGTGCGTGCCTCGCGGATGCCGAGAGTGGAGGCGAACGCGAGCTCCACATCCTCGCCGCTGCGAACGCTCGCGAGCTCGACCACGATCACCGCGGGCGTGTGGACGGCGCGGCTTCCGATCTCCTGCGCCAGCCGCGTCTTGCCGAGGCCTCCCGCGCCGAGAATGGTGGTGAGCCGGGAGGTCGCGACCAGGTCTTCGACGGCCTGCACGTCGTACTCGCGCCCGACCAGGGCGTTCGGAGCCGACCGGAGCCCGATGCGGACGCGGCGCGGAGCGTTCGGCCGCTGCTCGTCATCGGCGGCGAGCAGCTCGGCGTTGAGGGCCACGAGCTGTGGCCCTGGACGCGTTCCCAGCCGGTCGAGGAGCGCCTCCTTCAGTTCGGCGAAGGCGAGCAGGGCGTCGCTGCGGCGACCGGCGGCCGCCAGGGCACGGAGCTGTTCCAGACGCACACCCTCGTCGAGCGGGCGTCGCTCGATGAGCGGGCGGAGGTCGTCCAGCGCACCCGCCGGATCGCCCGCGGCGAGCAGGCCGCGGGCACGCGTCAGCAAGAGGTCGTCGTACAGCGCGGCGGCCGTCCGGTTGAGCTCGCCGGCGAGCGGGGTCGCACCGAGCTCGGCGCCGGGTTCGCCGCGCCACAGCCCCAGCGCGCCGGTCGACTCGCCGACCGCGGTCGAGGCGTCGCCGGACTGCAGGGCTCGCGTCGCACGGTCCAGGGCGCGACGGGCAAGACCCAGGTCCGTCTGCTCGTGAGGGACGGCCAGCGTGTATCCGCTGGGGGTCGACTCCAGCAGTCCGTCCGCGCTCGTCGTCCGGACGCGCGAGACGAGCGTCTGCAGGGCGGCGCGCTCCTGACGGGGAGGCGCGTCATCCCACAGGTCTTCGATCAGGGAGGGGACGGTCGCGACCCCGCGCGCCAGCACCAGTGCGACGATGAGGCTCTTCCCGAGTGCGCCCGCCGGCTCGGCGAGAGCGCCCGCGCGGTCCTCGACCAGCACCGGGCCGAGCACGGCCACACGGGGAGGCGGAGGGACGGACTGCACGGGCCGATCTTAGCCAGTGCCGCTGACGCCGGTGCGCGCGCCGCGTAGGCTCAGCCCATGGCATTCGACTGGTCGCAGTTCTACGAGGAACAGGGCGGTCGCGGCGTGAGGCCGACGTTCCAGAGCGCTCTGGAGGCGTGGGACGGCCCGCCGGGCGAAGCGGTCGACCTCGGCTGCGGGGACGGCGTGGAGACGCGCAGCCTCGCCGAGCACGGCTGGCGGGTGCTCGCTGTCGACTCGGACCCTGGCGTCGAGGAGCGCGTCCGCTCCGGACTCTCCAGCCAGGCGGCGGAGCGCGTCACCGTGCGCCGGTCATCGTTCGAGAAGCTGGGGGAGCTGCCCGCGGCCGATCTCGTCTACGCGGGCTTCGCGCTGCCGTTCTGCGACGAGTCTCACTTCCCGTACCTCTGGGCGGACATCCGCGAGGCGCTGCGCCCAGGCGGGCTCTTCGCCGGCGAGCTGTTCGGCCCGAACGACGAGTGGGCCGGCCGGCCGGGCATGAGCTTCCACGACCGCTCCCAGGTCGAGGGCATGCTCACGGGGATGGACGTGATCCAGCTGGTCGAGGACGACAAGCGCGGCATGTCCTTCGAAGGCCCGAAGCACTGGCACGTCTTCCACATCGTGGCGCGCGCCTGAGGCGTGGACCCATCCCGCCGGCCGGTCGACCGGGGCGGGTCAGCGGATCGTCTTGCGCGCCGTGATCTGTCCGGTGTCGAAGCCGAGCAGGTGCAGTCCGCCGTGGAAGCGTGCGTGTTCGATCTTCACGCAGCGGTCCATCACGATCGTCAGCCCCTTCGACTCGCCGTACTCCGCGGCCTCCTGGTTCCAGATCCCCAGCTGCACCCAGACCGTCGGTGCGCCGACGGCGAGGGCCTCGTCGATCACCGCGGGGATGTCGGCGGGCTTGCGGAACACGTCCACGATGTCCGGGACCTCCGGCAGCGACGCCAGGTCGGGGTAGGCCTTCTCGCCGAGGATGGTGTCGGCGTTCGGGTTGACGAAGTAGATCCGGTAGTCGCTGGACTGCTGGAGGTAGGTGCCCACGAAGTAGGAGGAGCGCGCGGGATTCGGCGACGCCCCCACGATCGCGATCGACTTCGCGCCGCGCAGGATCTTCAGCCGCTCCTTGGCGTCCGGTCCGACCCACGTGCGCTGCGACTTCAGCAGCTTGGCGAGCGGCGAGTCGGACGGCAGGGCGCAGCTGAGCCCGTTGGCGAGCTGAACCTGCGTGGTCGCGTCCGTGTGCTCGGTGGTGGCGGTGGTCATGCCGCGTTCGCCTCCTCGAGGGCCGTCGTGAGCGCCTGATCCAGATCGTAGATGATGTCATCGACGTCTTCGATGCCGACGCTGATCCGCACGACGCCCGGCAGCACGCCGGCGTCGAGCAGCTGCTGCTCGGTCAGCTGCGCGTGCGTGGTGGAGGCGGGATGGATCACCAGCGTCTTCGCGTCTCCGATGTTGGCGAGGTGGCTGGCGAGGTTGACCGACTCGATGAACTTCTGGCCGACCTCGCGGCCGCCCTTAACGACGAAGCTGAAGACGCTGCCCGGACCCTTGGGCAAGTACTTGAGTGCGCGGTCGTGGTGCGGGTGCTCCGGCAAGCCCGCCCAGAAGACCTTCTCGATGCGCGGATCGGCATCCAGCCACTCGGCGACCGCCCGGGCGTTGTCGACGTGCGCCTGGATCCGGTACGGCAGCGTTTCGACGCCCTGCGCCAGGAGGAACGCCGAGTGCGGCGCGAGCACCGGCCCGATGTCGCGCAGCTGCTCCGCGCGGAGGCGGGTGAGGAACGCGTACTCGCCGAAGTTGCCTGACCACTGCAGGCCCCCGTAGGACGGGACGGGCTGGCTGAACAGCGGGAACTTGGAGGAGTGCCAGTCGAAGCGGCCGCTCTCGACGACCACGCCGCCGAGGGTCGTGCCGTGGCCCCCGAGGAACTTGGTGGCCGAGTGGATGACGATGTCGGCGCCCCATTCGAACGGCCGGTTGAGGTAGGGGGTCGCGATCGTGGAGTCGATGGCGAGCGGGAGCCCCGCCGCATGGGCCACCTCCGCCAGTCCCTCGATGTCCGCGATCTCGCCCGACGGGTTGGCGATGGTCTCGGCGAACACGATCTTGGTGCGATCGGTGATCGCAGCGGCGTAGTCGGCCGGGTCGGAACTCTGGACGAACGTCGTCTCCACGCCGAAGCGGCGGAGGGTCACATCCAGCTGAGTGATGGATCCGCCGTACAGGTTGGCCGAGGCGACGATATGGTCGCCCGCGCCGACGAGCGACGCGAAGGTGATGTACTGCGCGCTGAGACCGGATGCCGTGGCGACCGCGCCGAGGCCGCCCTCGAGGCTGGCGATCCGCTCCTCGAACGAGGCGACCGTGGGATTCGCGAGCCGCGAGTAGATGTTGCCGTACTTCTGCAGGGCGAAGCGCGCGGCCGCATCGGCGGTGTCGTCGAAGACGAACGCACTGGTCTGGTAGATCGGCAGCGCTCGCGCGCCGGTGACCGGATCGGGGATGTTGCCCGCGTGGATCGCACGCGTGCGGAAGCCATATTCACGATCTGCCATGAGGTCACGCTACCCGACGCCACCGACGCTTCTGCCGGTTGCGTAACAGACGGAAATCGGCCGCGTCAGCGGGCCGACAACCACACAGCGCCGAGGGCCAGCACGGCGATGAGGAGCCACGAGATGAGCCCGGTCACCAGCGCCCGCCAGCCGGTGCCGACGAGGGTGCGGAGCCGGACCGCCGTCCCGAGGCCGAAGAGGGCCATCGCGAGGAGAACCGTCTGCAGGGTGTCGGCACCATCGGTCACGACGGCCGGCAGCGGGAGGAACGTGCGCACCAGGGCGGCGACGATGAACCCCGCGACGAACAGCGGGACGATGGGCGGCCGCTTGGCAGCCGGGTCGCCCTCCACCTGCCTCCGCCGCTCGACCACCGACGCGATCGCCACCATCGGCGCCAGCATCAGCACGCGGGTCAGCTTCACCACCACGGCGACGGCGAGCGCACCGGCGCCGGCTATCTGCGCGGTCGCCACCACCTGGCCCACGTCGTGCACACCGGCGCCCACCCAGTGGCCGAACTGCGCCGCATCCAGGCCGAGTGGATGCCACAGCAGCGGCAGCACGAAGATCGCGAGCGTCCCGCAGAGGGTGACCAGGGCGACCGGGGTGGCCGCCTCCTCGTCCTTCGGCTTCACCACACCGCTCATCGCGCCGATCGCGGACGCCCCGCAGATGGAGAACCCAGTCGCGATCAGGAGCGGCTGGTGCCCCGGCAGACGGAAGAGCCGGCCGATCCAGAACGTCCCGGCGAAACTGATCAAGACGACGGCGACCGTGCTCGCGATGGTGACCCAGCCGAGACCTGCGATGTCGCCGAGACTCAGTTTGAGCCCGAGGAGCACTACGCCGACCCGCATCAGACGCTTGGCGCTGAGCGACAGGCCGGGCGCGAGAGGGCCCACCACGGCCGGACGGGCGACGGGGACCTGGCCCACCACGATCCCGAGCACCACCGCGGCGGTCAGCAGCGGGATCGCGGGGATCAGCCAGTGCACCGCCCAAGCGACCGCCGCGGCCCCCGCGCACACGACGAGGCCGGGCAGCCAGGGGACGGGTCGGCGAACAGAGAAGGACGGAGTGCTCACCAGTACATTCTGGCGAGCACTTCGTCGGATCAGAGCGACGACAGCAGCTGCGTCCCGTCCGGCACGCCGAGGCCGGTGCAGGCGTCCCAGCCGGGAGCCGCCCGGTAGGAGCCGTTGTCGCCCGTGACGATGTCGCGGAAGCCGTCCGCGACGGTCCCGGCGGGCACCGAGTCGTAAAGGCGCGGTTGCACCAGCCCCAGCGGCTGCCCCGTCGACTGCACGAGCCGGGCGACGAGCGCCGCCCACAGCGGAGCGACCGCGCTGGTGCCGCCGATCACGGTGTCCTGCCCGTCGACGCGGATGCGGTACCCGGTCTGCGGGTCGGCCACCGCGGAGACGTCCGGCACCCCGCGTCCGCCCGGGCCGTTCGCCGTGCCGCCCGCGTCCGTTCCGTCAGCGCCCGACGGCACGCCGACTCCCGTCTGCCACGACGGAAGCGGGAAGACGGCACTGACGCCGCCGCCGGTCGCACCACCACCGGTGCCGTTGTTCCAGACGACCTCCGACCGCACAGCGCCCGTCGTCGTGTCGGCCTCCAGTCGCGTCCCGCCGCAGGCCAGCGCGTGTGGCGAGGACGCGGGGAAGTCGACGTGCGGACGCCCATCGCCGACCCGGTCGCTGCTGCCGTCGTCGCCGGCCGCCGCCGTGGTGGTGACGCCGAGCGCGGCCGCATCCTGCAGCGCCTCGTCGAACGCGGTCCGCGCCTGGGCGCTCCACTGGTCCTCCGACTGGCCCCAACTGATGCTGATCGCCGCCGGGGTCGGGTCGGCGTGCGCGGCGGTGCTCACCGCATCCAGGAATCCGGCGTCGGTGTTCGGGGCGAAGTAGACGACGATCTCGGCCTTGGGCGCGAGTGCTCCGGCGACTTCGATGTCGAGCATGACCTCGCCGTCGGCTCCGTTCGGGTTGCCGTCCGGCGCATTCGACCCGCCGTCCACGCCGACTGCGCGCACACTCGGCGTGGGGATGCCGAGGCCCGCGAAGTAGGTGTCGAGGTCGGACTGCACGTACCCGCCGCCGAGCTCGATGATGGCGATCGTCTGGCCGCTGCCGTCCGTCCCCTCGGGGAAGGAGTACACCGTGCCCAGCTGCGGCGGGGTGTAGCTCGTGTTCACGGCGGCGGCGGGCACGTAGCGGAACTGCGCCCGCGCCTGCGGCCGGTCGTCCAGTCCGAGCACGGCGGTCACCACGCCGGAGAGCGCCGCCGGGATGCTCAGGCCGCCGGTCCGCTGACGGTAGGTCGGCGCGTCGTCGCCGGCATCGTCGCGCGTCGACTGGGCGAGGTCGGTGCCGAAGACGCGGGCGACCGTCTGCACCGGGCCGGAGACGCGCACGCGGCGCGCGCCCGCATCCACTTCCTCGACCGTCAGGCCGAGCCCCTCCAGCGTGCGGCGGACCAGGTCCACGTCCTCGGGCGACGCACCGTACCCTTCTGCCAGCTCGTCCCGGGTCAGAGGCTGAGTGAACGCGCTCGACGGCAGCTCCGCCTTCCGCCGGAGGACCAGGGTGGCCTCCACCCGCGAGTCGGGCGCGAGGCCACCGTGCGCCTGGAAGCCGGGCCGGTCGGGGCGGTCGCTGCCGGGCAGGGGGACGAGGTCGAGGGGCTTCTGCGGATCGGTCATACCCCTCGGTCTACCACCGGCCTCCGACAACCTACAGAGCCGGGACGAGCCCGGGCTGAGGCGGCTCTCAGACCCAGCTGGGCAGCCACATGTGGATCTGCCAGAACCAGAACGGCACCTGCTGACCCGTCCAGATCGGCCAGAAGAACACGCTCAGCACGGCGCACGCCGCCAGGAAGACGCCCGTCCAGAGGATGCCGCGCCGTCGACGTGGCTCGGGATCGGTCCGTGTGCCGAGCACCATCCCGATGGCCGCAGTGAGCGCCAGGATCAGGTACGGCTCGAAGGCGATCGCGTAGAACGAGAAGATCGTGCGCCCCATGTACAGCCACCAGGGCAGGTAGCCGGCGGCCAATCCGGTCAGGATGAGGCCGATGCGCCAATCGCGATACCGCACCAGCCGGTAGGTGAGGAAGAGGATCGCGGCCGTCCCCGCCCACCAGATCAGCGGGTTGCCGAGGGAGGTGATGGCCGCCGAGCAGGAGCTGAAGTCGCATCCCTGCTGACCCTGCGTCGTACCGACGTAGTACATGCTCGTCGGCCGCAGCTGCAGTGTCCACGTCAGGGGGTTCGACTGATAGGGATGCGGCGTGTGCAGGTTGATGCTGTAGTTGTACATCTCCGTCTGGTAGTGCCAGAGATTCTGGACCCACAGCGGCACCCAGCTGAGGCCGCCGGTCCACTGCAGGTGCACGCTCTCCGCCCAGTGGCGGTAGTAGCCGTTGCTGCTGAAGATCCAGCCGGCCCAGGTGGCGACGTAGGCGACGAAGGCGATCGGCACCATCAGTACGAAAGTCGCGGGCGCCTGTTTGAGGATCGCGCCGCTCACATGGAACGGGAGGCCGACCCTGCGGCGGGCCACCGCATCCACGATCACCGTGTAGATGGCGAAGAACGCGAGGAAGTAGAAGCCCGTCCACTTCACCCCGGCGCACAGCCCGCACAGCAGACCGGCCGCGATCAGCCACGGCCGCCACCACAGCACCGGGCCCCACGCCGGGTCGCGGCCTGACGACCGGGCGTCCGCCACCTTCGCGGCCAGGCGATCGGCCGCCCACCTCCGGTCGAGCAGGATGCAGCAGAACGCCAGCAGGGCGAAGAGCATCACGAAGTTGTCGAGCAGGGCGACGCGGCTCATCACGATGGCGTGGCCGTCGATCGCGAACAGGACCCCGGCGATGGTCGCCAGCATCGTCGAGCGGAACAGCGTCCGCGCGATGAGGAACACCAGCAGGACGGCGATCGTGCCGGCCACAGCGGTGGAGACCCGCCAGCCGAAAGAGTTGTCAGGACCGGTCGCCGCCATCCCCAGTCCGATCAGCCACTTGCCGAGCGGTGGATGCGCCACGAACGACGGGTCTGCGTCGAAGATCTGGGTCTGGCCGGCGGCGAAGCGCGGGTCGGCCTTGTCGGGCCAGCTGCCCTCGTAGCCGAGGTTCCACAGGCTCCACGAGTCCTTCACGTAGAAGGTCTCGTCGAACACCAGCGAGTGCGGAGCGCCGAGGTTCCACAAGCGCAGCACCGCGGCAAGCAGCGTGACCGCGATCGGCGCGCCCCAGAACCACAGCCGCATCCGCGTGGGGGTCCCCAGCACGCGCGCCCACCAGTCGTCGAGGCGGGTGCCCGGGCGCACGGCGGCGGCGTGGGCGGCCGGAGCTTCGGTCCAGGGAGCGGAGGTCACCCAGCCATGCTAGAGGCGGACGCTTGGTGTCGCCTTCCGGCTGACAGACTAGAGGCCATGATCATCCTCGCCGCCACCCCGATCGGCAACCTGGGCGACGCCTCCCGGAGGCTGGTGGAGGTGCTCGGCGAGGCCACCGTCGTCGCCGCGGAGGACACGCGGGTCGCCCAGCGCCTGCTCGCGGGCCTCGGCGTCACGAACCGGCCGCGGCTGATCGCGCTGCACGATCACAATGAGCGCGCCCGTGCGGGCGAGTTGGTCGAGCTGGCCCGCGATCAGGATGTGGTGGTGCTGTCCGACGCCGGGATGCCGACGGTCTCCGATCCCGGTTTTCACCTCGTCGAGGCGGCGGCCGCCGCGGGCGTCGCGGTGACCGCCCTCCCCGGCCCCTCGGCGGTGCTGACGGCGCTCGCCGTCTCAGGACTCCCGACCGACCGCTTCACCTTCGAGGGATTCCTGCCGCGCAAACAGGGGGAGCGGCTGTCCACGCTGCGCGCGCTCGCGACCGAGACGCGGACCATGGTGTTCTTCGAGTCGCCGAACCGGATCGCCGCCTCCCTCGGCGACATCGCGACGGCGTTGGGGGAGGACCGGCGTGCGGTCGTCGCCCGCGAGCTCACCAAGCTGTTCGAGGAGGTGCGGCGCGGCACGGCGACGGAGCTCGCGACGTGGGCGGCCGAGGGCGTCCGGGGCGAGATCGTGATCGTGGTCGCCGGCGCTCCCGCGCGGGCCGCCGACCCCGAGAGCGCGCTGGAACAGGTGCTGGCGCTGGTCGCCTCCGGAACCCGGCTGAAGGATGCGGCCGCCGAGGTCGCGGAGGCCACGGGGCTCGGAAAACGCGACCTCTATCAGGCGGCGCTCGAACGACGGGGATGAGGCCGGCGGTTCGTCCCCAGACGGACCGTGCAGCGCGTTCTCCACAGGCGGAGTAACACACCGATCTGCGGGTCCGTCCGCCCGTAGGATGGTCAGCATGTCCGATGGCTCTTCCTTCTACATCACCACGCCGATCTTCTACGTGAATGATGTCCCGCACATCGGGCATGCCTACACGGAGGTCGCAGCCGATGTCCTCGCGCGCTGGCACCGCCAGGCCGGCGACGACACCTGGCTCTTGACGGGTACGGACGAGCACGGTCAGAAGATCCTGCGCACGGCGACCGCGAACGGCACGACGCCGCAGGAGTGGGCCGACAAGCTCGTGACGGAGGAGTGGCTGCCGCTCCTTCAGACCATCGACATCGCCAACGACGACTTCATCCGCACCACCGACGAGCGGCACGAGGTCAACGTCCAGAAGTTCCTGCAGAAGCTCTACGACGACGGCTACATCTACGCCGGCGAGTACGAGGCTCTCTACTGCGTCGGCTGCGAGGAGTTCAAGCCGCAGAGCGAGATCGTCGACGGCACGGGCGAGTATGAGGGGCAGAAGGTGTGCGCCATCCACTCGAAGCCGCTGGAGCTGCTGCAGGAGAAGAACTACTTCTTCCGGATGAGCCAGTTCGCAGACCGTCTGCTCGCCCTCTATGAGGAGCGTCCAGACTTCGTGCAGCCGGAATCCGCCCGCAACGAGGTGGTCAGCTTCGTGCGCCAGGGGCTGAGCGACCTCTCGATCTCGCGGTCGAGCTTCGACTGGGGCATCAAGGTGCCGTGGGACGAGTCGCACGTGGTCTACGTCTGGTTCGACGCGCTGCTCAACTACATCACCGCTGTCGGCTACGGGCAGGACGACGAGGAGTTCGCCCGCCGCTGGCCGGCGAACCACCTCGTCGGCAAAGACATCCTCCGCTTCCACGCCGTCATCTGGCCGGCCATGCTGATGGCCGCCGGCCTCGAGGTGCCGAAGCGCGTCTTCGGTCACGGCTGGCTGCTCGTCGGCGGCGAGAAGATGTCGAAGTCGAAGCTGACGGGCATCGCCCCGACGCAGATCACCGACACCTTCGGCTCCGACGCGTTCCGGTACTACTTCATGCGCGCGATCAACTTCGGGCAGGACGGCTCGTTCAGCTGGGAGGACCTCGCGGCGCGGTACCAGGCGGAGCTCGCCAATGGCTTCGGCAATCTCGCGTCGCGTGTGATCGCCATGCTGACGCGCTACTTCGAGGGCATCGTGCCTCCGGCGGGCGAGTACCAGGACGTCGACCTCGCGGTGCAGAAGGTGGTGCGCGAGGCGGCTGCGGATGCCGACTCTGCGATCGCGAAGCTCGCCATTCATGACGCGCTGACGTCGATCTGGCGCATCGTGGACGAGCTCAACGGCTACATCACCGAGCAGGAGCCGTGGACCCTGGCGAAGGACGACGCTCAGCGCGAGCGCCTCGGCACGGTGCTGTACACCGCGGCCGAGGGCCTGCGTGCCCTCGCGGTGCTGCTCTCGCCGGTCATCCCGGAGGCGACCACCAAGCTCTGGGAGTCGCTGGGCGTCGAGGGGGAGCTGGGTGCGCTCACGGCCCAGCCGCTCCGCACCGCCGGTGACTGGGGGCAGTTGCCCGCCGGCACCGAGGTCAACGGGCTGCAGGCGCTGTTCCCGCGGATCGACGCGGAAGCGGTCGCCGCCGTATGACGGACCCGTCGTTCATCCGGCAGCGGCACGTCACCGACGGCCGCGACCTGGCCTACCCTCCGCTGCCCGAGGCGCTGGTCGTGCCGGTGTACGACAACCACACGCACCTCGAAATCGCCGACGGCGTCGAGCCGATGGACTACCGCGAGCAGCTCGATCGCGCTTCCAGCGTCGGGGTGCGCGGGGTCGTCCAGGTCGGCAACGACGTGGAGACCTCGCGCTGGTCCGCCGAGATGGCCGCCATCGAACCACGCATGCTGGCCGCGGTGGCGCTGCACCCGAACGACGCTCCCGACTACGACGAGCGAGGAGAGCTGGACGACGCTCTCGCGGTCATCGCGGAGCTGGCCGGCCGGCCGCGCGTGCGTGCCGTGGGCGAGACCGGGCTCGACTTCTACCGTACGGAGGAGGGGCCGCGGCGGGATGCGCAGTTCCACTCCTTCGAGGCGCACATCGAGATCGCCAAGCAGAACGACCTTGCGATGCAGATCCACGACCGCGACGCGCACGCCGCCGTCGTCGCCACGCTCAAGCGCGTCGGCGCACCGGAGCGGACGGTGTTCCACTGCTTCTCCGGCGATGTCGAACTCGCGCGCATCTGCGCGGAGAACGGCTGGTACATGTCGTTCGCCGGCAACATCACCTTCAAGAACGCGCCGAATCTCCGGGCCGCGCTGGCCGCGGCTCCGCGTCACCTGGTCATGGTCGAGACGGACGCGCCCTTCCTCACGCCGACGCCGTTCCGCGGCCGACCGAACGCGCCGTACCTCATCCCGCACACCGTGCGCGCCATGGCCGAGGTGATGGGCACCGACGCCTCCACCCTCGCCGCGCAGATCAACTCCAACACGGAGCTGGTGTACGGACGCTGGGACGACGAGCCCGTGGGGCCGCCGCCGACCCGTCCCATCGGGATCATCGCGTGAGCGAGCTGCGGCTGCTCGGGCCGGCGGAGATCCGCGACCTGGCGGAACTGCTCGACGTCACGCCGACCAAGAAACTCGGCCAGAACTTCGTCATCGATGCCAACACCGTGCGGCGGATCGTCCGCGTCGCCGAGGTGCAGGCCGGCGACAGCGTCGTCGAGATCGGCCCGGGCCTCGGCTCGCTGACCCTCGGGCTGCTCGAGGCGGGCGCCGACGTGATCGCCGTCGAGATCGACGGTCGCCTGGCCGCCCAGCTGCCGGTGACGGTCGGGCAGCTGGCGCCGGACGCGCTCGCGCGCCTCACCGTGGTGCACCGCGACGCGCTGGCCGTGACCGACCTCCCGGCCGATCCTGTCCGGCTGGTGGCGAACCTCCCGTACAACATCTCGGTGCCGGTGCTGCTGCATTTCCTCGAGCACTTCCCGAGCCTCCGGTCCGGCGTCGTCATGGTGCAGGCCGAGGTCGGTCACCGCATCGCGGCGCAGCCGGGATCGAAGGTCTACGGGTCGCCGAGCGTCAAGGCGGCCTGGTACGGCCGGTGGCGCACGGCGGGAACGGTGAGCCGGCAGATCTTCTGGCCGGTCCCGAACGTCGACTCGGTCCTCGTCGGGTTCGAACGCCACGACGAGCCAACCGGAAGCGAGGAACTGCGCCTGCGAACCTTCGCCCTGGTGGATGCGGCCTTCCAGCAGCGCCGCAAGACGCTGCGGCAAGCGCTGGCGCCGGTGTTCGGCGACCCCGCGTCCGCCGAGCGGGCACTGGTGGCGGCCGGACTGGCACCGTCGCTCCGCGGAGAACAGCTCGCCCTCGCCGACTTCGCGCGGCTGGCGACCGTCACCGCGGCCTGAGGAACAAGCACGGGAGCAAGCCCGCGAGCGGGCCTGCGACTGCGCACGCAAGCGGCCCGGCGGCGGCCCGGCGTCGGCCCGGCGTCGGCCCGGCGAACGCGCGCCCCGGCACCGCCCAGCGGAGAGCATCCCGGGTGTGTAGGTTGGAGGCATGGTGGACGGCTGGGACCTCGACGGGGTGCATGTGCGGGCCCCGGGGAAGATCAACGTCTTCATGCGCGTCGGCGCCGTCATGGAGGACGGCTACCACGACGTGGCCACCGCGTACCAGGCCGTCTCCCTGTACGAGGACGTCCGCGCGTACCCGGCCGACGACTTCTCGGTCGGCTTCCGCGGCACCATCGACACCAGCTCGCTGCCGCTGGACGACTCCAACCTCGCCATCAAGGCCGCACGGCTGCTGGCCAAGCGCACCGGCTTCACCGGTGGGGTCCGGCTGGAGATCGACAAGCACGTCCCGATCGCAGGCGGCATGGGCGGAGGATCGGCGGATGCGGCCGCGACGCTCGTCGCGTGCGACGCCCTGTGGGGCACCGAACTCGGCCGTGAGGAGCTTCTGACGCTGGCCGCGCGACTCGGCGCCGACGTCCCGTTCGCACTCGTCGGCGGGACCGCGATCGGGACCGGCCGGGGCGACCGGCTGAGCCCGGCGCTGGCGACCGGCCAATTCCACTGGGTGCTGGCGCTGCCGGAGGGGGAGCTGAGCACGCCGCGCGTGTACAGCGAGCTCGACCGCCATCGCGAGCGGCATGCGGCGGACATCGCGCCGGCCCAGCACTCCCCGAGCGTCGACTCCGCGGTGCTGCAGGCGCTCCGGGCCGGCGAACCGGCCATGCTGGCCGAAGCGCTGAGCAACGACCTGCAGGCGCCGGCCATCCACCTCGTCCCCGAAATCGCCGACGTGATCGAACTGGGGGAGACGAACGGAGCGCTCGCCGGCATCGTCTCGGGATCGGGCCCGACGGTGGCGTTCCTCGCGACCGACCTCGACTCGGCGATCGACCTGCAGATCGCCCTCAGCGCGGCGCGCGTGACCGCGGTCCGCGCGACCGGCCCCGTGCACGGCGCCCGCATCATGGGCGACTAGGCGACCAGGCGACTGGAACCGGAATTGCCCGAGGATGCCCGGCTCACGGCACACGTCGGGTTGAGACGATTCGTCGGGATCTTCAGAAGCGTTTCCGCATCCCGGGCCGGGCATCCCAGGTCCTTTCACACTAACCCGCGCTGCCGCGACACTCCCCATCCGGGGGACGAAACCGTCAAGACTTGACGGGTCTCCTCCGCGACAGCGACCGGAGGTCCCGGCGGGAGCGCAGTCCGAGCTTCGACAGGATGTTGCGGACGTGGAAGTTGACGGTCGTCACCGACACGTACAGGCGCTCGGCGATCTCCTTGTTGGTCATGCCCGCGGCGAGGGCGTGCGCGACCTGCCGCTCTCGGGTGGTGAGCGGCGCGAGCGGGTCGATCCCAGACGAGACCGGTGCCGACTCGTCGAGCAGACGGACGCAACGCGCCAGGTAACCGGCGGCCCCGAGCCGGCGGAACGTGGTCGCCGCGGCCTCCAGCAGCTCCCGTGCGCGCTCGGTCGCCCCTGTCGCGGCCGCGAGCCGGCCGGCGTCGAGCGCGGCGACGGCCTGGGCGAACGGGAAGAACTGTGCGCCCGGCTCTTCGACCGCCGCGGCCGCGGCCGCGAAGGCCTCTGAGGTGAGCCCCTCTGCCTCCAGCACCCGGCTCTCCAGCCACCGCAGCGAGCCGTAGTACGGCCGCCAGAGCCCCGGTGCTGCACACCGTTCGTACGCGGCGCGCGCCTCCTCGGCCCGACCCAGCGCCGCGAGGGCGTCGACGCGGTACGACAGCCAGCCGAGGGTCGACCCGCGGGAGGCGGCCGCCTCGGCCTCTTCGGTCGCGAGCAGCTGGTCCTCCGGCCGGCCGAGCGCTCGGGCGACCTCCGCCCGGGCCAGGTGCGGGAGGTCGCCGTCGTAGGAGCCCGTGATCCGCGGGTCTGCTTGAGCTGCGGCGCGCAGGCGCTCCTCGACCGCATCCGCTTCTCCACGGCCCGCACGGACCAGCGCGGAGACCCAGAGGGCGATCGGCCAGCAGGACAGGTCGGTCTCGTCGAGGGCGAGCGCGACGGCCGTATCCGCGAGGGTGACCGACTCCTCCCACTCGCCGGTGAGGTACAGGATGTGCGCGTACATCGTGCGCGCGAATCCGGCCGTCCAGCTGCTCGGGAAGCGCCGCGCCAGGTCAGCGGCCCGAGCGAGGTCGGCCCGGGCCCTCGCGATGTCGCCGCTCAGGATGAACACGCGCGACCGGCTGACGAGGGCGTCCACGGCCGCCGGCGATTCGAACCCGACGAGCAGCTCGTCGAGCTCCTCCGTCAGCGGGGCGAAGAGGTCGGGCCGTCGGGCGTGGGCGGCCGAGTTGATGGCCCAGCCGAGCAGCCGGGTCAGGTCGTCTTGGGGTGCGGCCAGCCAGCGGAGGGCCGGGTCGGCGACCTCGGACGGGTCCGGGCTCGCGGCGATGGCGCGCCTGGCCGCATCCAGGTGCGCCAGGACGCCGGCGAAATCGCCCGTCGCCATCAGCACCTTCGGCAGTGCCTCGGCCACGTGCGCTCGGAGCGCGCGCTCGTCCGGCGTTGTCGCCGGGCGCGACTCGAAGGCGAGCGCCATGGCCAGGGCACCGGGGAGGTCGCCGGAGAGCGTCCGCAGTTCCAGGAGCACCGCGTCGCGCGTGGGCGACGGGGTGGCGGCCTCGACAGCAGGACGCAGGTCCAGGATGCGCTCGTGCATCCGGAACCGCATCGCGATCAGCCCGAGCTCGAGCAACGCCCGCTCGGCGTCCTTCCCGGCGGCGAGCTGCACGGCGGAGCGCGCGTAGCTCAGCGCCTGCTCGGCCTGCCCGAGGTCGGCGACGGCGAGGGCGGCGGCCAGGAGCTCCGCGACGAGGGTCGGGTCGGTGCGGTCGGCAGCCTCCACCCGGTGCCGGAGGGCGCGGTGACCGGAGAGCACCTCCGCGGCGACGCGGTGGATCGCCACCCGGCGCTCGAGCGTCAATTCCCCCGCGAGGGAGTCGGCGAGGATGGCGTGGGCGGGTTCGACTCGCACCACGCCGTCGCGGGTCTCGGCGAGCACCAGTCCGCGGGCGACCGCGCCGTGCACATCCACATCGATGCCGAGGCGCCCCGCGATGGTGCCGACGACGGGAAGGGGGAGCGGGTCGCGGAGGACGGCGATCAGCTCGGCGGCCGTCCGCACCGACTCATCGGCGCCTTCGAGCGACGCCGAGATCGCCGTCGACAGGGGCGTGATCGCGGTGGCAGGAAGATCCCAGCCTGCGGGATGCAGCGCCTGCGCGAACGTGTCGCGCAGGTGGCCGAGGAGGACGCTGAGCAGCAGGGGTGAGCCCTGCGTCGCCGCGGTGAGACGCGTCGCTGTTCGCCGGGAGACGGGGTGGCCCAGGATGTGGCTGGCGAGCTCCTGGGTGTCGCCGACGGTCAGCGGTGTGAGATCCACGCGGGCGTGATTGGCCGTGGTGGAGGAGAGGTCGTCGAACAGCGCGACGACACTGTTCTGCTGCGGACGGGTCGCCGCGGTGAAGAGGAAGCGCTGGTCGGCGAGCCTTCGCACCAGGAAGCGCAGGGCGCGGGCCGAGGGCTCGTCCACCCACTGGGCGTCGTCGACGATGAGACACACCGGGCCGCCGATCGCGTCGATGGCATCGAGCAGCATGCGGCCGACGGTCAGCGGGTCCTCGCCGGGGGACGGCGGCCGGATGCCCGCGACGCCCGCACCCCGCCGGTTGCCGGCAGCATTGCTCAGGCCGCGGACCAGCGTCTCGACGGTGGCGTAGGCGAGGTCGGACTCGAACGAGTCGGCGTGGACGCGCAGGACCGTCCAGCCCTCGAGCCTCTCGGCGACGTCGGCCAGCAGTGCGGTCTTCCCGAGCCCCGCCTCGCCCGTGACGAGGACAGCGCCGCCGTGTTCGCGCGCCCGGTGGGCGACGAGGAGCATGGTCTCGCGAGCACGGTCCCGCCCGAAAAGAGGTCGCGTGTCGTCTGCCCGCAGCTGCTCAGTCACGTGGTGCTCCCGTCCCCGTCGGTCGCGCCGGGTCGGATGCGCCGGATCGGGTGCGCGACCGATCTTCGGATCATCGCACAGCACGACGGTCGCAGCTTTCCCCAGTCCGGGGGTGCGTCCGACGCGTAACGCGGCGGCGTCAGCCCTCCAGCTGCTCCGACAACTCCAACCAGCGGGTCTCCAGGTCCGCGACCTCGCCCTCGAGGGTGCGCAGCTCCTCCGTCAGCCGGCCGAGGCCCACGTAGTCGCTCTGATCGTGCCGGGCGAGCTCCTCATGCTTGGCCGAGACCTGGTCGCTCACCTTCGCCAGCCGGCGGTCGAGCGCCGTGAGCTCCTTCTCGGCCGCACGCAGCGTCGCACCGGAGAGGGAGGGGGTGGATGCGGGTGTGGATGCGGGTGTGGATGCTGTGCCCGGCGTGACCGCGGAAGCGCCCGATCCCGAAGCCGACCCCGCCGCGCTCTCCGCCCGCCGCAGCCGCAGGTACTCGTCCACTCCTCCCGGCAGATGCCGCAGCCGTCCATCCAGCACCGCGTACTGCTGGTCGGTGACACGCTCGAGCAGGTACCGGTCGTGCGAGACGACGAGCAGCGTCCCGGGCCAGGAGTCGAGCAGGTCCTCCATGGCGGCGAGCATGTCCGTGTCGAGGTCGTTGGTCGGCTCGTCGAGGATGAGCACGTTCGGCTCGTCGAGGAGGATGAGCAGCAGCTGCAGCCGACGCTTCTGACCGCCGGAGAGGTCCTTCACCGGGGTGGAGAGCTGGGCATTGGAGAAGCCGAGCCGCTCCAGCAGCTGCCCGGGCGTGACCTCCTTGCCGCCCGCGAGGTACGTCGTCCGCTTGCCGGCGACGACCGCGCTCACCCGTTCCTCCTGCACGTCGTCGAGTTCGGCCAGTTGCTGGGTGAGCGTGGCGATCCGCACGGTCTTGCCGCGCTTGACGGTGCCGGAGTCCGCCTTCACCGTTCCCGCGACCAGCCCAAGGAGCGTGGACTTGCCGGCGCCGTTGACGCCGAGGATGCCGGTGCGCTCACCCGGCGCGATGCGCCACTCCACGTCGCGCAGTACGGTCTTCGGCGGGTACGAGACCGACACGTCGATCAGGTCGACCACATCCTTGCCGAGGCGGGAGGTGGCGAGGGTCGTCAGCTCGACGGTGTCGCGCGGCGGCGGCTCGTCGGCGATGAGGTCGGCTGCCGCGTCCATCCGGAACTTCGGCTTGGAGGTGCGTGCCGGGGCCCCGCGGCGAAGCCACGCGAGCTCCTTCCGCATCAGGTTCTGCCGCTTTGTCTCGGCGACGGAGGACATACGGTCACGCTCGACCCGCTGCAGCACGTACGCGGCGTAGCCGCCCTCGAAGGGCTCCACGATGCCGTCGTGCACCTCCCACGTCTGGGTCGACACCTCGTCCAGGAACCACCGGTCGTGCGTGACCACGACCAGCGCTCCCGAGGACGCGGCCCAGCGGGCCTTCAGGTGCTGCGCGAGCCAGGAGACCCCCTCCAGGTCGAGGTGGTTCGTGGGCTCGTCGAGGAACAGGATGTCGTGGTCGTGCACCAGCAGGGCGGCCAGCGCCACGCGCCGTCGTTGCCCTCCGGAGAGCTCTCCGATGGTGGCATCCCAGCGGATGTCGGAGACGAGTCCGGCGAGCACGTCGCGCACGCGCGGGTCGCCCGCCCACAGGTGCTCCTCGCGGTCGCCGACGATCGCGTGCCCGACGGTCAGCTGGGCGGGCAGGTCGTCACGCTGGTCGAGCATCCCGACCGTCACGCCGCGCCGGCGGGTGACGCGACCGGAGTCCGGCTCCAGGCTCCCGGCGAGCAGCTGCAGCAGGGTCGACTTGCCGTCGCCGTTGCGGCCGACGACGCCGATCCTGTCGCCCTCCGAGAGGCCGAGGGTGACGGAGTCGAAGACGGTCCGCGTCGGGTACTCGAGGTGCAGCGATTCCGCGCCGAGAAGGTGAGCCATGAGGGTCTCCAGCCTACCGGGCGGGCGGCACTAGACTCCCGCCATGGTCACCCACGCTGTCGTGAACCAGGCTCCGCCGCGCGTCGACGTCGACGAGTTCGCGGTGAACCTCCCGCTCCGCGAGGGGGTGCAGCGGTACGACGCGGGATGGGCGACCGCCTCGCTCGACGCGGTCGGGCGGCTCGTCGGGTCCGCGGCGTTCCAGCGGGATGCGGAGCTCGCGAACCTCCACGAGCCGCAGCTGCGTGCCTTCGACCGGTGGGGCGACCGCATCGACGAGGTCGAGTACGACGACGGCTACCACCGCGTGATCGCCGCCGCCGTCGCCGCGGGTGCCCACACGTCGGCGTGGGCCGAGCCGAGACCCGGCGCGAACGTCGCCCGCGCCGCCACCTTCATGCTGTTCGCGCAGGTCGAGCCCGGTCACGCGTGCCCGGTGTCGATGACCCACGCGGCGGTCCCGGCGCTCGCCGCCTCAGAGACCCTCGCGGGCGAGTGGATGCCGCGCCTCCTCAGCCGCGACTACGACGGTCGGCTCGCCGTGGGCAAGTCCTCCGCCCTGTTCGGGATGGCGATGACCGAGAAGCAGGGCGGCTCGGATGTGCGCGCCAACACGACGCGCGCGCTCGCCGACGGCGACGGCCGATGGCTGCTCACCGGGCACAAGTGGTTCTGCTCGGCGCCCATGTCGGATGCGTTCCTCGTGCTCGCGCAGACCGCAGTGGGGCTGTCCTGCTTCGTCGTTCCCCGCGTGCTGGCGGACGGCGGGCGCAACGTCTTCCTCCTCCAACGCCTGAAGGACAAGCTCGGGAACCGCTCCAACGCCTCCGCGGAGGTCGAGTTCGACGGGACGGTGGGGTACCTGCTGGGCGACGAGGGACGGGGCGTCCGCACCATCCTCGAGATGGTCAACCGCACGCGGCTCGACTGCATCTTCGGGACGGCGGCCGGGATGCGGCAGGCCGTCGCGGAGGCGGCCTGGCACGTTCGTCATCGAGCAGCCTTCGGTGCGCGGCTCATCGACCAGCCCGCCATGGCCGCGGTGCTGTCGGATCTGGCCCTGGAGTCGGAGGCGGCGACCGCGGTCGCCCTCCGGTTGGCGCGGGCGCACGACGCGGATGCACCCGAAACCGACGTCGCCTTCCGACGTCTCCCCACGGCGGTCACGAAGTACTGGGTGTGCAAGCGCGGCCCCGGGCACGCCTACGAGGCGCTGGAGTGCCTCGGCGGCAACGGCTACACCGAGGCGTTCCCGCTGGCCCGGCGGTATCGGGAGCAGCCGGTGATGGCGATCTGGGAGGGGTCGGGCAACGTCATCGCGCTCGACGTGCTCCGGGCGCTCCGGCGGGAGCCGGCGGCGTGGGAGGCGTTCGACACCGAGCTCGCCGCCGCACGCGGCGTGTACCGGACCTTCGATGGGCACCACGACCGCCTCCGGGCGCGGGTCGCGGCGCTGATCGCGTGCGAACCCACGGCGGATGCTGAGGCGGCCGTGCGACCGCTGGTCGCCGCGCTCGCGCTGACCCTGCAGGCATCGCTGCTGATCCGGGATGCGCCCGCCGCCGTCGCCGACGCGTTCGTCGCCGCACGCCTCGGCCCCGAGCGGGGCTCCCTCTACGGCGAGCTGCCCTCCGGCCTCGACCTCGCGGCCCTCCTCGCCCGCGCCTGACCCGCCAAGCCAACAGCTCCTGACTTTTTCCGGGCCGCGACGGCGTGTCGGGCGAAAAACTCAGGAGCTGTTGGCTTGGGCACCGATGGCGGCGTAGAACTCGGCGACGGCCTTGCGGTTGTAGGCGGCGTAGTCGAAGTGGCTGTCGGGAACGGCCCCGGCCAGGAACGCGCGCATCCCCTCGGCGACGCCCTCGACCGTCTGCGGCACCACCATGCCGCTTCCGGCAGGCAGGGCGTTCTTCGCCGAGGCGAACTCGACCGTGACGATCGGCAGCTGCAGCACCAGCGCCTCCAGCAGCACCATCGGCTGCCCCTCGTAGTCGCTGGAGAGCACGAAGCAGTCCGCCTTCGCCATGATCGCGTGCGGGTTGCGCTGCATCCCGGTCAGGAACACGGACCCCTCGAGGCCCAGCTCGGCGGCGAGTCCCTCGAGCTCCGCGGCGAGGGGACCGGACCCCACGAGGACCAGCCGCGTCCGCGGGTTCTCCGCGTGAACGGCGGCGAACGCGCGGATGAGACGTGCCTGGTTCTTCTCGGGCGACAGCCGTCCGACGTTCACGAACGTCGTGACGTCGTCTTCGGCGAGCAGCAGCTCCGCCCAGTCGGGGATGCTGCCGGTCTCCTCGTCGAAGGTCAGCTCATGCAGGTCGGCGGTCGCGTTCTCGAGGATGTGCTCGGCGTCGACCGTGTTCAACGCGGACACGAACTTCTCGGGAGCCGCGTACTCGGCGAGCGACGCGCGGTTGATCTCGGACAGCGTGGGCGAGACGGACACCAGGTGGTCGTACTGCCGGTACAGGGTGAAGATCTGCGTGAGGCTGTGCAGCATCCGCTTCTGGCCGTTCACCTCGCGGTGCGCGTCCGAGGCCAGGTCGTTGTGCAGCCAGATCGCCCGCTGTGCTTTCGGGGAGTGCAGCAGCAGGGTCGCCCAGAACGGCCCGTAGCCGGAGAAGTCGACCACGTGGTCGAATCGGCTGTCGCCGAAGCAGCGGTACCACTCGTCATCCCACAGCCGGTTCTGGGCCGGGATGTCGGCATGCTGGGCGATCCGCCCGCGGCGGAAGTCGAGGTGGCGGGCCAGGTGCAGCAGCTTCGCGCCGTTCATCCCGCCGACGCGGGGGAACTGGCGGACGTCGGGATGGATCTGCCGCTGCTTCCCGATGATGACCTGCGACCGGCTCTGGGCGAAGAACGCGGAGACGTCGTAGCGCTCGTGGTCGATGTTGTTGAGCAGGTTGAGGGCCGAGGTCGTGATGCCGTTGGGGCGCATCCCGCCGAGGTACAGCAGGATCTTGCTACGGCCGTCGTCCGCGAGCCCTGTCTGGAGGCGGTACCCATCGCGCACGCCACGGAACACGATGTCGACGATGCGCCGGGAGACGCCGCCGTCCTCGTAGGGGGTGAACCGCCGCTGCATGTCGCGGTAGCGCTCCTCCCACTCGGCAGGCACTGCGCCGTCGTTCTCCGCGATCGCGTGGAGCGCCTCGCCGACTTCGCGCGCCGACATGAGCACGGGGCCGGGCCACTCCTCCGGCTCGAAGTAGAGGCCGCGGCTGCCCGCGTAGTCGGCCAGATCGGGCGTGAAGAACACGATCGGGCGGCCGGTCTGCAGGAAGTCGAAGAAGATACTCGAGTAGTCCGAGATCAGCATGTCGGTCGCGCCGAGCACCAGGTTGGTGGGGATCTCGTTCGGCACGAGCATCCGCGCGAGCTCCGGCCGGTCGGCGGCGAGCGCGTGGACGCTCTGGTGGGTCTTCACCAGCACGGCGTACCGGCTGGTGTCGATGCCCTCCTCGATCTGCGCGATGTGCGCGAGCAGCGCATCCAGGTCGTCCTCGGGCCGGCCGAACGTCTGACCCTTCCAGGTGGGCGCGTACAGGATGACTTTGCGATCGCCGAGCGGGATGCCCGAGGCGATCAGCCGCTGACGCACGTCCTCGCGGCCCGCCTCGTCCAGGAACTGCCGGTCGATCCGCGGATAGCCCTCCTCGACGAGGGCGCCGCGGTAGATGCCGTCCAGCTTGTAACCCGTCCGGTACATCTGCTCGGACATGAACGGGTTCGCCGACAGCAGGTAGTCGGCCTGCACGAAGTTGCGGATGATGTTCGCGGTGGCGAGAGCGCCGTCCTCGATGTCGTAGCCCATCCGCTTCAACGGGGTGCCGTGCCAGGTGTTCAGGTACACCTGGCCGGGGCGCTTCGAGAAGTCGGGCGGGAAGGTCGCGTTGTTCACCAGGTACTGGCTCGTGGCGAGGGCCCGGTAGTACGCGGAGGAGCCGTAGCGGACGAAGCTCACCCGCGGGTCGTCGGCGAACTCCTCCACCGCCGCGCGGTACTGGGTGAGGTCGGACAGTGCCCAGATGTGGGTCAGCCGGCCGAGGTCCGGCGCCGCCAGGAGCTCCCGGAAGATGGCTTCGGGGTTGTCGAGCATCCCGTTGCCGGAGAAGGACTCGTAGAGCACGGACCCCTGCACGATCGGCCGGCTGCGCCAGTGCGCGTGGATCTCGTAGCGCGCAGCGCGCTTGACCCGAGAGGGGAGTCGCTTCAGTCGGGAGAGTCTCATCGCCCCCGATTTTATGAGAGCGGGATAACGGTCTGCTGGGAGCGGGGTCAGCCCTCGGCGTCGAAGCCCAGGCTCAGCTTGCGCAGGAGGGCCGCCAGGCGCTCCGCATCGGCGGCCGAGAGGCCGTCGAGCAGCTCGGCCTCCGCATCCACGAGACGGGTGATCGCGGCATCCACCCGGGTGAGGCCTTGGGCGGTCATCTGCACCAGGATGCCGCGGCCGTCGTTCGGGTCGGTCCGACGCTCGACGAGCCCTCTGGCGACCAGGCGGTCGATGCGGTTGGTCATCGTGCCGGAGGAGACGAGGGTCTGCTGCAGCAGGGATTTCGGGCTCAGCTGGTACGGCGCGCCGGCGCGGCGGAGGGCGGCGAGGACGTCGAACTCCCACGAATCGAGGTCCGATCGCTCGAAGGCGCCGCGGCGGGCGCGGTCGAGGTGGCGGGAGAGGCGGTCGACACGTGACAGCACCTGGAGCGGCGCGAAATCGAGGTCGGGGCGCTCCCGCAGCCAGGCGTCGACAATGCGGTCAACCTCGTCGCGTGCGTCGGCCATGCCCCCATGCTATTGGGGTTCCGACGGGCGGCGTCTGGCAGACTGTCATCTGCGCGAAACGCGCGTTCCGCCTTGGTGTAATGGCAGCACGACAGCCTTTGGAGCTGTTAGGTCCAGGTTCGAGTCCTGGAGGCGGAGCGTCCGAAGCCCCACCCCCTGGAGGAACATGACCGACCAGAATCTCGCCATCGTCGTTCTCGCGGCGGGGCAGGGCACGCGGATGAAGTCCGCCACCCCCAAACTCCTTCACCCGCTCGGCGGCATCCCGATCGTCTCCCACGTGCTGGCGACCGCTCGCGAGCTGGATGCGGCGCACGTCATCGCCGTCGTGCGCCACGAGCGCGACCGTCTCGCCGAGGTGATCGGGGCCGATCTGCCGGAGGCCGTCATCGTCGACCAGGACGAGGTGCCGGGCACCGGCCGCGCCGTCGAGCTCGCCGTCGAGGCGCTTCCCGCCGACTTCTCCGGCGACGTGCTGGTCGTGAACGGCGACGTCCCCCTGCTCGACGCCGCGACGCTCCGCGAGCTCATCGCCTCCCACCGGTCGGGCGAGGCCGCTGCGACCATCCTCTCGTCCTTCCCGGCAGACGCCACCGGCTACGGGCGCATCGTCCGCACCCCGCAGGGGCACCTGGACCGCATCGTCGAGCACAAGGATGCGTCGGACACCGAGCGGCAGATCGGCGAGATCAACGCCGGCATCTATCTGTTCGGCCTGGCTGCGCTGCGCGACAAGCTGGCTCTCGTGTCCACCGACAACGCGCAGGGCGAGAAGTACCTGACCGATGTGATCGGGCTGCTGCGCGAGGCCGGCTTCGACGTGGATGCGCTCCCTGTGGCCGAGTCGTGGCTGGTCGAGGGCATCAACGACCGCGCGCAGCTGAGCGACGCGGCGGCGAAGCTGAATGCGCTCATCGTCCGCACCTGGCAGCTCGCCGGCGTGACGGTGCAGGACCCGGCGACCACCTGGATCGACGTGAAGGCGAAGCTCGCGCCGGACGTGACCATCCTCCCGGGCACGCAGCTGCGCGGTGCGACGGCCATCGAGACGGGCGCCACCATCGGCCCGGACACCACGCTCACCGACACCGAGGTCGGCGAGGGCGCCACCGTCACGCGCACGGACGCCACCCTGGCCGTCATCGGCGCCCGGGCCACGGTCGGCCCGTTCGCCTACCTGCGACCGGGCACGGTGCTCGGCGCCACGGGCAAGATCGGAACCTTCACCGAGACCAAGAACGCGGTCATCGGCGAGGGCACGAAGCTCGCGCACTTCAACTACGTCGGCGACGCCGAAGTGGGCGAGAAGGGCAACCTCGGCGCCGGCGTCATCACGGCCAACTACGACGGCGTGAACAAGCACCGCACGATCATCGGATCGCACGTGCGCATCAGCACGAACACGGTGCTCGTCGCGCCCGTTAGGATGGGTGACGGAGCGTACACGGGGGCGGGCACGGTCGTCCGGAAGGATGTCCCCGCAGGAGCCCTGGCCATCACGGTCGCCCCGCAACGCAACATCGAAGGCTGGGTCGCCGACAAGCGGCCGGGCACCGACGCCGACAGGGCTGCTCAGGCGAGCAGTGCTGCAGATGGCAGTGCAGCTCGAACGAGTGGAGAGTAAGTGTCAGGGATCACCACGACCGGCCAGAAACGTCTCGTCCTGATCTCCGGTCGCGCGCATCCCCAGCTCGCACATGAGATCGCCGAGAGCCTGGGAAGCGAACTCGTCCCGACCGACGCGCGCACCTTCGCCAACGGCGAGATCTACGCGCGGTTCGACGAGAGCGTCCGCGGGTCGGATGCGTTCGTCATCCAGTCGCACACCTCGCCCATCAACGAGTGGCTCATGGAGCAGCTCATCATGGTGGATGCGCTGAAGCGTGCGTCGGCGAAGCGCATCACCGTCGTGGCTCCCTTCTACCCGTACGCCCGCCAGGACAAGAAAGGCCGCGGCCGCGAGCCGATCTCGGCCCGGCTGGTTGCCGACCTGTTCAAGGCCGCCGGCGCCGACCGCATCATGTCGGTCGACCTGCACGCCGCGCAGATCCAGGGCTTCTTCGACGGACCGGTCGACCACCTCTTCGCGATGCCGGTGCTGCTCGAGCACATGCGCCGCGAGCTCGACCCGTCGACCCTGACCGTGGTGTCTCCGGACATGGGCCGCGTGCGCGTCGCCGACATCTGGAGCGACAAGCTCGGAGCGCCGCTGGCGATCATCCACAAGCGCCGCGACCCGCTGGTGCCGAACCAGGTGTCGGTGCACGAGATCGTCGGCGACGTCAACGGGCGCGTGTGCCTGCTGGTGGACGACTTGATCGACACCGGTCGCACCATCGTCAAGGCGGCCGAGGCGCTCAAGGCGGCGGGCGCCACCGGCGTCGTGGTCGCCGCAACCCACGCGGTGTTCAGCGACCCCGCGGTGGAGCTGCTGCAGAGCGACGTGATCGACTCGGTCGTCGTGACCGACACCCTGCCGCTTCCCGAGCACAAGCGCTGGGACAAGCTGACGGTGCTGCCGATCGCCCCGCTCCTGGCGAGTGCGATCCGCGAGGTCTTCACCGACGGTTCGGTGACCTCGATGTTCGACGGCGCCGCGTAGCGCGGGTCCTGTTCTCAGGACGCGCGCTCGACCCTCCACCCCGCCCGGCGGTGCGCGTCGACCGTCTGAGCGACGGCACGCTCCAGCCCATCCACACCGGAGGACGAGCGGATCGCCCTGCCGATGCGCGCGCTCCGCTCCGCGTACGCAGGCTCGTCCAGCACCATGCGCACAGCCCGCGCGATCGCCGCCGGCTCCGGGTGGTTGGTGCCGAGCGAGACGCCCACGCCTGACCACGTGACACGCGCCGACACCTCCGCCTTGTCCTCCGTGGTGCCCGCGACGACCACCGGAACGCCGTGCTCCATGGCGTAGTGGATGCCGCCGTAGCCGCCGTTCGTGACGTAGACCGCGGTGCGGGGAAGGAGGAGGTCGTACGGCAGGTAGGTCGCGACGCGGGCATTCGCGGGCAGTGCCTCGCCGAGAACCGTGAGCGGGCGCCCTCCGGTGCTGGCGACGACCCACACATCCTGCTCGGCCAGGGCGCGCATCGTCGGGAGCACGAGGTCGCCGAAGTCCCCGTTGGCGACAGTGCCCTGGGTGACATGGATGATCGGGCGGCCGTCGTCGAGGTCGGCCCACCACGCGGGAAGGGCGGCGCCAGACGCCTGCGTGCGCGAGACCGGACCGACGAAGTGGACGGGAACCGCGAGATCGCTGCGGGGGTACTCGAACTCAGGGACGGTGAACTGCACGACGCCCTCGGCGTGCGACGGCCAGTCGAGCACGAACCCGGCGAGCCCGGTGCCGGCCTCCTGGCCGACGCGGACGGCGGCGCGCTGCACCGGCGCGAACACGATCTTCTCGGCGACGACCGTGAGGGCGGCGTTGCGGAAACGGCCGAGGGCGCCTGGCCGTGGCGGCACCCCGAGGCCGAACGGCGCGGTGTCCCGGCTCTTCACCCCGAGCGGGACGATCCCCAGGTTCAGCAACGCCGGTCGCCGGTCGCGCGGACGAGCCGCGAGGAGGGCGGCGCCCAGGAACAGGCTCTCGGCGAGGACGACGTCGATGTGGAGGCTGTGCAGGACAGCATCCATTGCGGCGAGCTGGCTGCGGGCCGGTCGAAGGAAGATCTCCGTCATGTCCCAGCGGATGCCGGCGGGACCGGTGAGTCCCACGCGCCCCGGGAACGCCGCGTCGATGTCGCTGTCGTCGTAGTCGGCTTCCGCGGGCAGGCGGAGGACGGACGCGCCGGTCGCGGCCGCCGTCTCCAGGTAGCGTTCGCCGGTCAGGAAGTGGACGCGGTGCCCGCGGTCGACGAGCGCACGGCTCACGGCGAGAAGCGGGGTGACGTGGCCGTGCACCGGAGTGCTGCAGAGCAGGATGTCGAGCGAGCCGGCATTCATGGGGTGGTCCTCATTTCGGGTAGAGTCGAGTAAACGTCAACAGTATTCACTACACGTGAAAGGTAGTCAATGGTGCCCGGCACACGACCGTACCGCTCGACCCTCCGGCAGGAGCACGCGCAACAGACGCGGCGCCGCATCCTGGAGGCGGCGGCCGACGTCTTTTCGGCACGCGGCTACGCCAGCGCGTCCCTCGCGGACATCGCCGCCGCCGCCGGCGTCTCGGTCGAGAGCGTCAAGGTGCATGGGCCGAAACGCGCCCTGCTCCTATCGGCGTTCGAGCTCACTTTCGGAGGCGAGGCGGGGGAGTCGTCGATCACCCAGCGGCCGGAGATCGCCGCGATCGCGGCCCTCGACGACCCCGAGCGGATACTGGCCGAACTGATCCCGTTCATGGCCGCCGCCAACGCGCGGACCTCCGGGCTCTGGGCGACCTTCACGGCTGCTGCGCGCGACGACGCGGAGGTGGGCGCCGCCTTCGCGGGGCTCCTCGAGCGCCGTCACGCCGACTACGCGGCGATGGTGGGCTTGCTCGGTGAACGCGGCACCGCATCCATCGCCCGTCTCGATGCGAAAGGTCGCCGGGAACTCGCCGACGCCCTCTCCTTCGTCATGTCGCCGGAGGGGCACCAGCAACTCGTCGGCGAGAGCGGTTGGAGTTTCCGCCGCTACACGGCGTGGCTGCTCGCTACCGTGCGGACGCTGATCGCTGCAGCTGGTGCGGAGCAGAAGGGATGAGGCCGAGCGGTGCCACCCAGGTCGCGTCGCCTTCGGTGTTGAGCGCGTAGCACTGCCAGCCCGGGCCGAGCGGGCCGAACAGCTCGAACCGTGCCGACGCGCCCACCGACTCCGGCTGGTACTGGCGGGCGTACACCGAGCAGGTGTAGTCGGCCGTCTGGGTCTGGATGCTGATGGTGAGGAGGATGCCCGGCAGCAGCAGTGCGCCGAGCGCGACCACGACGAAGACGCGGCTCGCGACGGTCATCGTGCGGCCGCGCAGGGGGCGCTCCCCGAGCGGCTCGTACTCCGCGAGCTCCGGATGGTCCTCGTACGTCACCACCCCATCCTCCCTCTCCGCGGCCGTCGAGTACACAAAAACTGCACGCAGATCATGCGATCTGCGTGCAGTCTGTGCGGACTCGACCGGGCGGGAGCCCGGCGGGCGGTGCGGGAGGGCTAGTGCGAGGAGCCCTCGGTGGCGATTTCGGTGCGGTCGCCGGACCACAGGGTGTGGAAGACGCCGTCCTTGTCGACCCGCTTGTAGGTGTGCGCGCCGAAGAAGTCGCGCTGGCCCTGCACGAGGGCTGCGGGGAGACGCTTCGACGCCAGCGAGTCGTAGTACGACAGGGCCGCGCCGAAGCCGGGCACCGGCACACCGGAGAGCGCGGCGGTGGCGACGATACGGCGCCAGGCGGCCTCGCCCTCGCGCACGGCGTCGGCGAAGTAGGGCGCCTCGAGCAGGGTGGCGATGTTCGGGTTCTCGTCGTACGCGTCCGCGATGCGGTTCAGGAACTGGGCGCGGATGATGCAGCCGCCGCGCCAGATCTTCGCGATGCGGTCCTTGTGGATGTCCCAGCCGTACTTCTCGGCACCGGCGATGATCGCGTCGAAGCCCTGCGCGTACGCGACGACCTTGGAGGCGTAGAGCGCCTTGGACACGTCGTCGGCGAACGCCTGCACGTCGTCCGCTTTCTGCACCTCCGGCCGCGACTGCACGGTGGCCTGCACGGCGGCGCGCTGGCTCGGCTTGGAGGAGACGGCGCGGGCGAAGACCGCCTCGGCGATGCCGCCGACCGGGACTCCGAGGTCGAGGGCGTTCTGCACGGTCCAGACGCCGGTGCCCTTCGAGCCTGCCTGGTCGAGGACGATGTCGATGAACGGCTTGCCGGTCTCGGCATCCACCTGGCGGAGCACCTCGGCGGTGATCTCGATCAGGTACGACTCCAGGTAGCCCTTGTTCCACTCGGCGAAGACGTCGGCGATCTGCGCGGGCTCCAGCCCACCGATCGTACGCAGCAGGTCGTACGCCTCGGCGATGAGCTGCATGTCGGCGTACTCGATGCCGTTGTGGATCATCTTCACGAAGTGGCCGGCCCCGTCGGTGCCGACGTGGGTCACGCACGGCTCACCCTCGGCGACAGCGGCGATGGACTCCAGGATCGGGCCCAGCGTCTCGTACGACTCGACGGAACCGCCCGGCATGATCGAGGGGCCGTTCAGAGCGCCCTCCTCGCCGCCGGAGATGCCCGCACCGACGAAGTGGATGCCGGACGGCGCGATCCGCTTCTCCCGCTCGATGGTGTCGTGGAAGTTCGCGTTGCCGCCGTCGACGATGATGTCGCCGGGCTCGAACCGCTCCACGAGCTGGTCGATGACCGCATCCGTGCCCTTGCCGGCCTGCACCATGATGATCGCGGTGCGCGGCTTCGACAGCGAGGCGACGAAGTCGTCCATCTGCTCGGAGGACACGAATCCGGCCTCCGGGTGCGCGTTCACCAGCTCCTCGGTGCGCGCGTAGGTGCGGTTGAAGACCGCGACCGTGTTGCCCTCGCGGGAGGCGAGGTTGCGGGCGAGGTTCGATCCCATCACCGCCAGGCCGACGACTCCGATGTTGGCCTTTGCTTCCTGTGACACGTCATGCTCCTTCGTGGTGCCGCGGCAGACGGAGGCCGTCCGCCGCGACGGGTATGGTCCGGGGGTCAGCTCTCCCGCTGGTGGCAAGAATCGAGCAGTCCTCTCAGCGTAGCGCGCGGCCGGACGACGCGAGGCCCGGGCGGTAATCGGGGGATACTGGCGGGACGTGTGGATAAGGAGGCGACGTGCGTGGACCGCAGGTGGTGGTGATGGGCGTGTCCGGTTCGGGCAAGAGCACCGTCGGGGAGGCGCTCGCGGTCGAGCTCGGTGTCCCCTTCGTCGACGGCGACGGCCTGCACCCGGCGGAGAACGTGGCCAAGATGGCGTCCGGGATCCCGCTCACCGACGAGGACCGCATCCCGTGGCTGCTGACCGTGGGTCGGGTCCTGGCCGAGACGTCGCCTGCGGGTGTGGTGGTCGCGTGCTCGGCGCTGAAGCGCGCCTACCGCGACCTCATCCGGTCGGAGGCGTCGGAGGCGGTGTTCGCCGAACTGGACGGGACGCGCGAGCTGCTCGCGGCGCGCATGAGCGCGCGTCCCCGCCACTTCATGCCCGTCTCGCTGCTCGACTCGCAGCTCGCCACGCTCGAACCGCTCCAGGCCGACGAGGCGGGCCTCCGCCTCGACGTCGGCCGCCCACCCGCGGAACTGGCGGCGCTCATCGCCGCCGCCGTTCGATCCAGTGCGGGCGACACGCCGTAACCCCGGCCCGGTCTAACCGGCCGCGGGGCCATCGCCCGCTTCGGCCAGCACCGATAGCTGTCCGGCGAAGGCCTGCACATCCACTTCGGCGAAGAACGCGGCGTCGGCGGCCTCCACGTCGGCGGTCGCACGGCGGGCGGCCGCGGCGCCTTCGAGCGTCGGCCGGAGCACCCGCGCGCGTCCGTCGGTGGGATGCGGAAGTCGCTCCAGGAGGCCGCCGCGTTCCAGGCTGCGCACCACCTGCGAGGTCATCATCGGATCGGTGGCGGCGAAGCCGGCGAGCTCGACCTGGCTGACCAGTCGATCGGGCTCATGTTCGTCCAGCCACGTGAGCGAGGCGAGCAGGACGTACTGGACGTGCGTCAGCTCGTGCGGCGCAAGAGCGGCACGCATCGCCGCCTGCCAGCGGTTGGTGACACGCCAGAGCAGGAGTCCGGGGCTGCTGGATGCGGCGGGGAACCGGCTGCCCAGGCCGCCGTCAGCCACGCCCGGTAGCCGCCCGTCCCTCGGCCGCGGCGAGCAGTTCCGCCATGGCGACGGGGAAGTCGCCCGCGATCTGCGGGCCGAGCTCCGGGCCGACCGCGTCGGCGCCCGCGCCGTCGATCTCCAGCGTGTGGGTCACGTCCGTTCCGCCGTCGGTCCGCGCGGTGAGGGTGTGCCGAAAGGTGAGGGTGAGCTCGCCGAAGGCGGTGCGGTCGGCGTAGACCCGGTCGGTTTCGAGTTCGACGATCTCGGAGGTCATCGCCTCCTGCCCCTGAGGGGTGACGGTGAGCGTCGTGCCGACCGCGAAGGGGCCGTGCAGTTCGAAGCTGTCGCTCGACGGCCCGAGCGGTGTGCCGCTGTGCAGGTCGCGGAGCGCCGACCAGACCTCGGACGCGGGAGCGTTGGTGCCGGCGGTGTACTCGGTGGTCCACATGATGGTCTCCATTCGTGTTTCGCAACTCGATCAGAACTACTAAGCGCGCTTAGTTTATGACGATCGGGTAGAGTTGTCAACTGAACTTCGGCGAGGGATGCGTCCGGCATCCGTGATCGACGCGGTGGAGCAGGCTACGCAGTCTTTCCTCGCGCACTTCGATGCGTTCGAGTTGAACAACAATCACACTGCGAGCCTGCGGCTCGCCCAATAGCCGGCTCAGGTCGGCGAGGAGACATCATGGCAGACGAGTCCAACAAGGTCGCAGCCGAGCTGCGCGAAAGCTTCGGCAAGGGCGCGGCGCGCAAGATCCGCGCCGTCGGCAAGATCCCGGCCGTCATCTACGGTCACGGCAGCGACCCGGTCCACATCACCCTCCCGGGCCACCAGGTCTCGCTGCTCCTGCGCAAGGCGAACGCGGTCCTCGACCTCGACATCGACGGCACGGCGTCGCTCGCCCTCGTCAAGGACGTCCAGAAGGACCCGGTGTCGCAGATCATCGAGCACCTCGACCTCATCCTCATCCGCAGCGGTGAGAAGGTCACCGTCGAGGTGCCCGTGCACATCGAGGGCGAGCCCTACTCCGGCACGATCGCCATGCTCGAGGTCAGCACCATCCGCCTCGAGACCGAGGCGACCCACATCCCGGAGCGCATCGTCATCGACGTCACCGACGCGGCGGAGGGCACCCAGTACCTCGCCAAGGACTTCGACCTGCCGGCCGGCTCGAGCCTGGCCGAGGACGAGGACCTCCTCATCGTCAACATCGCGGTGCCGGCTTCCGCCCGCGCCGAGGACGAGGAGACCGCTGCGGCCGAGGCCGCTGCCGACGCCGACCAGAGCGCCGAGTAAGTCCCTTCATGGAACCCACCCGTCCGGCGTCGCCCACGGGACCGTCGGACGGGCCGTGGCTCGTGGTCGGGCTCGGTAATCCCGGGCCCGGCTACGCCTCCACACGCCACAACGTGGGCCAGATGGTGCTGGATGAGCTCGCCTCGCGCGGCCGCCTCACCTTCAAGACCCACAAGACGAACGCGACGGTCGCCGAGGGTCGGCTGACCCCCGGCGGCCCGCGGTTCGTCCTGGCCAAGCCGAACACGTACATGAACGTGTCCGGCGGCCCGGTGTCGCAACTGTTGCGTTTCTACTCGCTCGACCCGTCGCACCTGATCGTGGTGCACGACGAGCTGGACATCCCGTTCGACACCATCCGGTTGAAGAACGGCGGCGGTCACGGCGGCCACAACGGCGTCCGTGACGTCATCGCCGCCATCGGCACCGGAGACTTCGCCCGGGTGCGCGTCGGCGTCGGCCGCCCTCCCGGATCCTCCGGCGCGGCCGATCACGTGCTCAAGGCCTTCTCAGCCACCGAGCGGAAGAACCTGCCCATCCTGGTGTCGGATGCGGCGGATGCTGTGAAGCAGATCGCGACCGAGGGGCTCACCCCGGCGCAGAACCGCTTCCACTCGCGCTGATTCCGCTGGCGCGGAGCCGCGGTCCGCGCGTCCCGCGCCCGATCAGGCGGGTGGCAGCGTCGCGACCGTGGAGCCGATGTAGACGGCGAACGACACGATGGGCGCCGCAGCCGCGAGGCAGATCGCGACGATCCCGAACGGCCGGCCGCGCTTGGTCGCAACGGCGATGATGCCGAGCACGAGCGCCAGGATGCCGAGTGCGGTCCCGAGCAGCATCTGCACCGCCATCAGCACCGCGACGGGAGCGAACGACGCCGCCTGCTCGGGCGAGAGGTCGTTGGTGTTGAAGGTGAAGCTGCTGCTGGTCCGCGAGGCGAGCGGTCCGGCCGACATGCCGACGACGACCGACGCGACGATCGACAGCACGAAGACGGGAGCTGCGACGAACATCGCGGCGAGCCCGAGGGTACGGGGGCGAGTGGCCGGTGCGACCGGGGCGCCCCATCCATTCGTCCCGTAAGGGGCGGATGCGGTCGGTGCGGGGGCGTACTGCGGGGCGGGCGCATACTGCGGTGCAGGCGCGTACTGCGGCGCCGGCGTGTACTGCGGCGGCTGCGGCGGCTGGATCGGGTCGGTCACGGGTCCTCCTGGTCACGGCGAGCGTTCAGCCGAAGCGTAGCGGACGCCCTGCTAGGGATCGGGAACGGCGCGTACCGTGACCGGCATGCAGTTGTTCAGGCGCGAGTGGGGGTCGGGCGATCGGTACGCCGTCCTCGTCCACGGGGTCATGTCGGACTCGCGCAACTGGCGCCGCGTCGGGCCGGTGCTGGCCGAGCGCGGCTATCACGTGATCGCCGTCGATCTGCGCGGTCATGGCCGCAGTCCGCGAGCCCAGGAGTATTCGGCCGAGCTCATGGCGCAGGACATCGTCGACAGCGTGCCCGCGCATCCCGAGCTCATGGTGGGGCACTCGCTCGGTGGCCTGACCGTGAGCCTGGCGATCGAACGCCTCGATCCGCAGCGCGTCATCTACGTCGACCCGGCCTTCTCCTGCCCGGCCGCGAACTGGTTCCAGCGGATGCTGGCTCCGGCCTTCCTGCGGACACTCGCGCGGCAGTCGGCCGCCCGGATCGCCAAGCGCAATCCGCGATGGGATCCGGCCGATGTCGCCATCGAGGTGGAGACGTTCAAGTCGTTCGACCGCGCCGTGCTGCCGGTGGTCGTCACGCCATCGGCGATGCGCGCGCCCGAGGTGATGTCGGTGCCGTCGATGGTGATGCTGGCCGACAACTCGCAGCTCGTGAAACCCGAGCTCGCGGACTGGTTGCGGGCCGAGGGATACGAGGTGCGGATCGTGCCCGGCTCCGGGCACGTTATCAACCGCGACGACCACGAGGGGTTCATGCGGGCGCTCGACGGGTGGATCTGACGCACGATCTGTGGATGAGGATGGCCGCCACCCCTCGACGTGTCGGTGGTCCCACGTAGAATCGACCGAGTGATACTCCAGGGTCTTGTCGACGCGCTCGCGCGCGAGTCCTCGTTCAGCAACGCGCTCACCCATGCGGCGCGCGACGCCGACTTCTCGCTGACCGACGGGCTGCGCGGTCCGCTGCTCGCCGGCCTCCTCCGCCGCAGGGCGGAGCAGGGCGCCTTGCAGGCCGTACTGCTGATCACCGCGACCGGGCGTGAGTCCGAGTCGATTCGCGGCGCACTGCCGTGCCTCCTTCCCGAAGCCGAGATCGTGGAGTTCCCCGCCTGGGAGACACTGCCGCACGAACGGCTGAGCCCGAGCCCGGAGATCGTGGGCAAGCGCCTGCTCGCTCTGCGCCGCCTCGCCGACTGGGCGAAGGGGGAGCGGACGACCCCGTTCATCCTGGTCGCGTCCGTTCGTGCCGCGCTCCAGCCGCTGGCCGACAATCTGACCGACTACTCCACCGTCGAGCTCCGCGCCGCGGCACGCGGCTTCGATCTCGGCGGCCTCTCCACGCAGCTGGTCGACCTCGCGTACGGCCGCGTCGACATGGTGACCCGGCGTGGCGAGTTCGCCGTCCGCGGCGGCATCCTCGACGTCTTCCCGCCGACGGCCGACCACCCGTACCGGATCGACTTCTTCGGCGACGAGGTCGACCAGATCCGGGCGTTCTCAGTGGCCGACCAGCGGTCGCTGCCCGAGCCCATCGCGGAAGTCAGCCTCCCGCCGAGCCGCGAGCTGCTGCTGAGCGAGTCCGTGCGGCAGCGGGCGCGCGAGATGGAGCACGAGTTCCCGAGCCTCTCGGCGATGCTGGCGAAGATCGGCGAGGGCATCCCGGTCGAGGGGATGGAGTCGCTGGCTCCAGCGCTCGTCGACCGGCTCGTGCCGCTCACCCACTACCTTCCGGACGGCGCGGCCGTCGCGGTGATGTCGCCCGAGCGCGTGGCGTCGCGCGCGGTCAGCCTGGCCGAGACGAATCGCGAGTTCCTCTCGGCGGCGTGGAGCGCCGCCACGGTGGGCGCCGCGGCCCCGATCGACCTCGCCGCGGGCGACTTCCTCACCCTGCAGCAGCTGAAGGACTCGGTGAAGTTCAGCCGTCCGGGTGCCGAGAGCCCGGACCACCCGTGGTGGACCATGAGTGGGTTCCAGGCCGATGAGGTGCTGCCCGAGGAGCGCGAGCTCGAGGAGCACCTGCAGGTGCGCATCCAGGCCGAGGCTGTGCCGAGCTACCAGGGCAATGTGTCCGGTGCGGTCGAGCACGTCGCTTCGCGCCTGCGCGAGGGCTGGAGCGTGGCGATCGTCGCTGCGGGCACCGGCCTGGTCGAGCGTGCGGCCGACGTCCTCGCCGAGTCCGAACTTCCGGCGCGCCCCGTAGACGAGTTCCCCGCCGACCCCGAGCCCGGGATCGCGTACCTGATCAAGGCGACCGCCGAGCACGGGTTCGAGGTGCCGGAGACGAAGCTCGCCCTGATCAGCGAGTCCGAGTTCTACGGCCGGTCGGTCGGCTACGACTCCCGCCAGGTGAAGAAGCTCGCGGCACGGCGGAAGAACGTCGTCGACCCGATGGCGCTGAAGCCCGGCGACTACGTGGTGCACGAGACGCACGGCATCGGCAGGTTCGTCGAGCTGACGCAGCGCGAGGTGTCGAGCGGCGGCCGCAACGCGGTCAAATCCAAGCGCGAGTACCTCGTGCTCGAGTACGCGCCCTCCAAGCGCGGCTACCCGGGCGACAAGCTCTACGTGCCCACCGACCAGCTCGACCTCCTCACCCGCTACGTCGGGGGCGAGGCTCCGCAGCTCTCCAAGATGGGCGGCAGCGACTGGGCGGCGGCGAAGGGCAGGGCCCGCCGGGCCGTGCGCGACATCGCCGTGGAGCTGGTGAAGCTGTACTCCGCACGCATGGCGAGCAAGGGACACGCTTTCGGCCAGGACACCCCCTGGCAGCGCGAACTGGAGGAGGCCTTCCCGTTCGCCGAGACGCCCGACCAGCTGCAGACCATCGACGAGGTGAAGGCCGACATGGAGCGGCCCATCCCGATGGACCGCCTCGTCTCGGGCGACGTCGGCTTCGGCAAGACCGAGATCGCGGTGCGTGCCGCGTTCAAGGCGGTGCAGGACGGCAAGCAGGTCGCTGTGCTCGTCCCGACCACGCTGCTCGTGAAGCAGCACGCCGAGACGTTCCAGGAGCGCTTCGCCGGGTTCCCCATCCACCTGCGCCAGCTGAGCCGGTTCCAGACCGACAAGGAGGCGCGGGAGACGCTGCGCGGCATGGCCGACGGCACGGTGGATGTGGTCATCGGCACGCACCGCATCCTCGCCGACGGCGTCTCGTTCAAAGACCTCGGACTCGTCATCATCGACGAGGAGCAGCGCTTCGGCGTCGAGCACAAGGACTCGCTGAAGAAGCTGAAGACCAACGTCGACATCCTCGCGATGAGCGCCACGCCCATCCCGCGCACGCTGGAGATGGCGGTGACCGGCATCCGCGAGATGTCGACTCTCGCGACGCCGCCGGAGGACCGGCATCCGATCCTCACCTTCGTCGGGCCGTACTCCGACAAGCAGGTCGCCGCCGCCATCCGACGCGAACTGTTGCGTGAGGGCCAAGTGTTCTTCGTGCACAACCGGGTCGGCTCGATCACGAGCATGGCCGCAAAGCTGGCGGAGCTCGTGCCCGAGGCGCGCATCGGCGTCGCCCACGGCAAGATGAACGAGCACGCCTTGGAGCAGGTCGTGGTCGACTTCTGGGAGCGCCGCTTCGACGTTCTCGTCTCGACGACGATCATCGAGACCGGGTTGGATATCGCCAACGCCAACACGATCATCATCGACCGCGCCGACAAGTACGGCCTGAGCCAGCTGCACCAGCTGCGCGGCCGCGTCGGGCGTGGGCGCGAACGTGCGTACGCGTACTTCCTGTGGGATGAGAACAAGCCGCTGAGCGAGACGGCGCACGACCGCCTGTCGACCATCGCGGCCAACAACGACCTCGGCAGCGGCATGCAGGTCGCGCTGAAAGACCTCGAGATCCGAGGAGCGGGCAACCTGCTCGGCGGCGAGCAGTCCGGTCACATCGCGGGCGTCGGCTTCGACCTCTACCTGCGGATGATCGGCGAGGCCGTCTCCACGTTCCGCGGTGAAGTCGCGGAGGGGCAGACCGAACTGCGGCTCGAACTGCCGGTCGACGCCCACATCCCGGAAGAGTATGTGGACAGTGAGCGGCTGCGTCTGGAGGCCTACCAGAAGCTGTCGACGGCGGCCTCGCCCACGGCGAAGGACGACCAGATCGACCTCGTGCTCGAGGAGCTGACCGACCGCTACGGCGCGCCGCCGGAGCCCGTCACGAACCTGATCGCCGTCTCGCGGCTGCGCCGGTCGGCTCAGAAGGCCGGGCTCGGAGAGGTGGTGGCGATGGGCTCGAATCTGCGGCTGGCGCCGGCCATCCTGCCGGACTCGCTGCAGGTGCGCCTGCAGCGCATGTACCCGGGCTCGAAGTACCACGCCGCGCCGAAGGTCGCGACGGTGCCGCTGCCCCGCGTGAACGGCGAGGCGCTCGAGGACGCCGACCTGATCGCGTGGGTCGCCGACCTGCTGGGCGCCCTGTTCCCCGAGAAGGAGCCGGCCGCCGAGCGCGCGAGCTAGCGGTTTCGGGTTCGCGCGGGCCGGTCTGCGAATCGGCTATCGAAGGAGATTCGGCCGCGTCGCGTCCGAATCTCCTTCACTACCGCGGTGTGAAGGAGATTTGGGCACCTTTCTCCTTCGCTAGCGCGCCTCCGACCGGTGCCGGTCCTGTTTTCAGGAGCGTCGCCTGTGGTGGGGATGCCGGACCTGTTTTCAGGAGCGCCGGTCCTGTTTTCAGGAGCGCCGGTCCTGTTTTCAGGAGTCGGGGTGCGCGTCCACGTGGGGTTGCGCGTGCGCCTGCGGATGCGGATGCTGCCGCCGGTTGCGCCGGGCCAGCGCGCTGACCAGGAACCCGGACACCACGATCGCGACCGCCGAGCCGAGCAGCACTGCGAGCGTGCCCTCGGCCCGCACCTCCTCGGAGCCGGCGAAGGCCAGCTCGTTCATCAGCAGCGAGACGGTGAATCCGATGCCGCCGAGCGCCGCGACCGTGATGAGCCCGAACACGGAGATGCGCCCGCGTTCCGCACCGCGTTTCGTGAACGATCCGAGCCATCCACCCAGCGTGATTCCGATGAGCTTGCCGACCGGAAGCGCGACCAGGATGCCCCAGAAGGCCGGCGAGAGCTCAGACGGAGACACCTGCGGGATCACGACAAGCGCCGCGGAGAACGCGAACAGCGGGAGGATCACCCCGTTCGACCACGGTTCGAGCACGTGGGTGACTCGGCCGGCCGGCTGACGCGCCATTACGAGTCCGAGCGCGACGCCCGCGATCGTCGCGTGCACCCCCGAGTCGTAGACCAGCCACCAGGCGAGCACCGCCAGCAGCACCATGAGGACACCGAGCGGCCAGCGCATCCGCCCCCGCAACATCCCGCTCAGCACGCCGAACAGCGCGATGGTCACGGCGGCGAGCAGCAGCTCCAGCAGGTTCGGATCCGTTGTGAAGAAGACGGCGATGATGAGGATCGCGATGAGGTCGTCGAGCACGGCGAGCGCCAGCAGGAAGACGCGCAGCCGGTTGGGGAGCCCGCGCCCGAAGACGGCGAGCACGCCGAGCGCGAAGGCGATGTCGGTCGCCGTGGGGATGGGCCAGCCCTGCGGCAGCCCCGACCCGGCGGTCAGCGCCAGGTAGAGCCCCGCCGGGACCACCACGCCCGCGACCGCCGCGATGGCCGGGTGGATGGCCTTCTGCACGCTGTTCAGCTCGCCGACGACCAGCTCGTGCTTGAGCTCGACGGCGACGATGAAGAAGAAGATCGCGAGCAGTCCGTCGCTGATCCAGTGGCCGACGCTGAGGTCGAAAGGTCCTGCGCCGAGGTGCGAATGCTGCAGGTCGACCAGCGCAGGTCCGACCGGCGTGTTGGCGAGGAGGAGGCCGAGGGCGGCCGCCCCCAGCAGGAGTCCGGCGGCGGTGCGCTCGGATCGGATGATGCTCATACGTCCACCATTCGTGCGGGGTCACAGAAACGACGCCGACCAGACTTCCCGGCACACCGGTTACGACTCTACCGGGTGGCAGGATGGTTGAAGGGTAGAGCGAGGAGGTCCGGATGGGCGAGGCAGTGAGTCCGAGCACGACGCCGGCGGTGGTGCCGGAGGCCGCCACGAAGCTCGACGAGCTCGTCGCTGTGATGGCGCAGCTGCGCGCTCCGGGAGGATGCCCGTGGGATGCGGACCAGACCCACGAGTCGCTGGTGCAGTACCTCATCGAGGAGACGTACGAGCTCATCGACGCCATCGAGACCGGCGATCGGGACGAGCTGCTGGAGGAACTGGGCGACGTCCTGTACCAGGTCCTGTTCCACGCCGACATCGCCGCTCACACTCCGGGCGAGGACTTCGACATCCAGGATGTGGCCGCGCACATGACCGCGAAGATGGTGGGCCGGCACCCGCACGTCTTCGGCGACCGGGCTGCGGCCGACGCTCGCACGGCCGAGACGGCGGAGGATGTCGTCGGCTTCTGGGACGAGCTCAAGAAGCAGGAGAAGCCGGGCCGCACGAGCGTGCTCGACGGCATCCCCCAGGGAATGCCCTCGCTCGCGCTCGCGGATAAGCTGCTCGGCCGGGCCGAGAAAGTCGGCCTGCTCGACCTGCAGCAGCAGGGCGGCGTGCAGGTGGGCAGCGAGGACGAGTTGGGCCCGCTGCTCCTCGCGATCGTCGCCTCGGCGAAGGCGCAGGGGCTGGATGCGGAGCGCGCGTTGCGCTCGACCCTCCGCGACCTGCAGGGCGAGATCCGCGACCAGGAGACGGGCTCCGCCGAGTGACTGGCGCGCCGGTCAGCGCAGGTGGTGCCGCCCGAGCGGCACGACCAGCGGCGTCCCGGTGACCGGGTCGTCGGCGACGACCGACTCGACCCCGAACACGTCGCGCACGAGCTCCGCCGTCACGACCGCCGCCGGGTCGCCCGCCGCGACGACCGTTCCCTCCCGCATCGCGACGAGGTGCCCGGCGTACCGCGACGCGAGGTTGAGGTCGTGCAGCACCATCACGATGGTGGTTCCGCGCGCCGCGTTGAGGTCGAGCAGGAGGTCGAGCACATCCAGCTGGTGACTGATGTCGAGGAAGGTCGTCGGCTCGTCCAGCAGCAGGATGTCGGTCCGCTGGGCCAGAGCCATCGCGATCCACGCCCGCTGCCGCTGACCTCCCGAGAGCTCATCCACGGCACGGTCGGCGAGGTCCGCGATCCCGGTCGCCGTCATCGCCTCGGCGACGGCTTCGTCGTCGTCGGCCGTCCACCGGCGGAACCAGCCCTGATGGGGATACCGCCCGCGTGACACGAGGTCGGCGACGGTGATGCCGTCCGGCGCGGTCGGCGTCTGCGGCAGCAGGCCGAGCCGCTGGGCGACCCGCTTGGTCGGCAGCGAGTGGATGTCAGCGCCGTCGAGCAGCACCGTCCCGGATGCGGGCGGGAGCAGCCGCGACAGCCCGCGCAGCAAGGTCGACTTGCCGCAGGCGTTCGGCCCGACGATGGCGGTCACGCGCCCGGCGGGGATGTCGAGGTCGAGCGCGTCGACCACCGCCCGGCCTTCGTAGGCGAGCGACAGGGCGCGTGCGGCGAGTTCCGGCACGACGGCCGGCGATTCGTGTGTCATGTGTCAGCCTCCACGGCCGATGCGGTTGGTCCTGGCGAGCAGCCAGAGGAGGTAGGGGGCGCCGATGATCCCGGTGACGACGCCGACGGGCAGTACGACGCCGGGGAGGGCGAACTGCGCCGCGATGTCGGAGACGACGACGATGAGGGCTCCGAGGAGTGCGGAGGGGATGAGGGCGAGCGATCCGCGTCCGACGAGCCCCCGGGCGATCGGTGCGGCGAGGAAGGCGACGAACGAGATGGGGCCGGCGACCGCGACCGCGATGGCCGCGAGGGCGACCGCGACGCCGACGACGAGCAGGCGCGTTCGCTCTGGCCGGACGCCGAGCCCTGACGCCAGGTCGTCGCCCAGCGACAGCATCCCGAGGGGCCGGCCGACGAGGAGGGCGCAGGGGAGCAGCACGACCGTCCCGATCCCCAGCACGGTCAGCGCGGCCGGGTCGACGGCGTTGAGGCTTCCGGTGATCCACACCAGCGCCTGCTGCACGTCCGAGAGGTCGGCCCGGGTGAGCACGTACGACACGATCCCGCTGCAGAAGGCGGCGATCCCGATCCCGACCAGCACGAAGCGGTAGCCGCTGACGCCGCGGCGCCAGGCCAGCACGTAGATGAGAGCGGCGGCGGCCAGCGTCCCGGCGAGCACGATGCCGGAGAGGGCGAGACCGGTCAGCCCGAACCAGATCAGCGCAATGGAGCCGGTCGCGCTCGCCGCCGCCGTGATGCCGATGATGTCGGGGCTCGCGAGCGGGTTGCGCGCCACCGACTGGATGAGCGCGCCGGAGAGCCCGAGGCACGCGCCGACGAGCGCACCGGCCACAAGCCGGGGGAGGCGGAGGTCCAGGATGACGAACGACGTCAGCCGGTCCGCGCGGCCGACGAGAGCGGCGAGGACGTCGGCGGGCGCGACGGCGGCGGCACCGAGCGTGAGCGACACGGCCGCCACGACGACCACGATCAGGGCGAGGACGACGGAGACCCGGAGGGCCAGTACCTGCCCGTGGCGGCGGTCCGCACGCACACGGGCGACCACGCCGTCGGCTGCGACCGCAGCATCCGGCTTGACCGTCCGTCCCGCGCTCATAGGCTGACCATCCGGCGCCGGCGGACAAGGGCGATGAAAACGGGCGCCCCCACCAGGGCGAGCACGACTCCGACCTGCAGCTCGCCGGGAGGAGCGACAACGCGGCCCAGGATGTCGCACCCCAGCAGCAGCGTCGGCGCGACCACGGCCGAGTACGCGAGGATCCACCGGTAGTCCGCGCCCACGACCCGGCGCGCGATATGCGGCACGATGAGCCCCGCGAAGGCGATCGGGCCGACCGCGGCGGTCGCAGAGCCGCAGAGCAGGACGATCGCGATGCCGCAGAGCGCCCGCGTCACCCCGACGCGCTGACCGAGGCCGCGGGCGACGTCATCGCCGAGTGCGAGCCCGTTCAGCAGCCTCCCGAGGCCCAGGGCGAGGACGGCGCCGACGGCGAGCGTCGGAAGCACCTGCCAGAGCACTCCGAAACCCCGGCCGGCGAGCGACCCGACCTGCCAGAACCGCATGGCGTCCAGCGACGTGCGGCTCGTCAGCTCCACCGCGATGATGAGCGAGCTGAGGGCCGCGGAGACCGCGGCTCCCGTGATCGCCAGCTTCACCGGTGTCGCCCCCTCCCGGCCGAGCGACGAGACGGTGTAGACCAGGGCGGAGGCGAGCGCCGCGCCGGCGAACGCGAACCACAGGTAGCCGGAGGGCGCGGTCACTCCCAGCAGCGCAATCGCGACGACCACTGCGAGGGATGCGCCGAAGTTGACGCCGAGGATGCCCGGGTCGGCGAGCGGGTTGCGCGACAGCCCCTGCATGACGGTCCCGGCGAGCCCCAGGCCGAGGCCCGCCGCGAGCCCCAGCAGCGTGCGGGGGAGGCGGCTGTCGACGATGACGAGCGCATCGGCATCCGACCCGTCGTAGTGCAGCAGCGCGTGCACGACGTCGGCCGGGGCGATCGTGCGAGCGCCGACCATGAGGCTCAGCACGGACACGGCCACCAGTAGCACGGCGGCGACGACGAACCCCGTCACCAGCCGCCGGCGACGGCGGACGTGCGGGTGCGTCCCCGCACGTCCACCATCGGGTGTCCGTGCCGCCGAGGCGGCCACGCTCGCGGGCATCGTCTGCTAGCGGACCTTGCCGGCGGCCTCGGCCAGCTGCGGCACGTAGCGGTCGAGCATCCACGGGATGCTGAGCACGCTCGGCGCGCTGGTGGCGGCGACGAACGACTCGCCGACGATCGGCGCGAAGCGTCCCTCCTTGATTGCAGGCATGGCGGCGACGAGCGGGTCAGAGGTGAACGCATCCACCGAGGACTGCTTGTCGAAGTACATCACCAGCAGGTCGGTGTCGATCTTCGACAGGTTCTCGTAGCTCAACTGGTAGAAGAAGCTGCCGTCGCCCTTCGACCCGTCGAGGTCGGCGATGCTGGGGGAGTTCTTCAGCCCGAGATCGTTGAGCAGCTGCACGCGTGGGTCGTCTGCGCGGTACACGTTCAGTTTGCCGGGCTCGTTCGCGGCAGCGTAGAAGAAGGTCTTGTCTTTCAGGACCGGGTACTTCGCGGCGAGGGTCGTCACCGTGTCCTCGGTCTTCGTCACCAGTGCGTCCGCCTGCTTCGTGAGGCCGAGCGCCTTGCCGACGATGGCGGTCTGGTCGCGCCAGCTGGTCGACCACGGCTTCTCCGGGTAAGCGACGACCGGCGCGAGCTTGCTCAGGGTGTCGAACTCGGTCTGGGTGAGGCCCGAGTAGGGGGCGAGGATGACATCCGGCTTGGCCTTCACGACCTCCTCGAACGGCACCTCGCCCGTGTCGAAGGTGAGCAGCTGCGGGGTCTTGCCGCCCAGCTCCTTGATGCGGTCGGCGTCCCACGGCAGCACGCCGTCAGCCGTGCCGCTGTAGGTGAATTTCGGCATGGCGGTCGGGATGATGCCCAGCGCCAGCACGATGTCCTGCGCGCCCCAGCCCCAGGTGACGATCCGCTCCGGCTTCTTCTCGATCGTGGTCTCGCCGAGGGCGCTCTTCACGGTCACCGGGAAGGCGGCGTCGCCGCCGGACGTGGCGGAATCGGCGGGGCTGCCCGCACTGCACCCGGTGAGCACCAGGGCGGCGGAGGCGACGATTGCCGAAGCGATCAGGGCGAGACGCGACCGGCGGGCGATGCGGGGGGCAGGCAGCATGGTTCTCCTCGAACGGGGGATGGGATGCGGGACCGCGCAAGCGCCGGTCGACCTTAGGCAAGCCTAACCTAATACGCGCGGTGCCCCGGCGCAAAGATGGCCGGCAGCGCGTCCGCCCGGGATACCCTCCGCCATTCGGGTGAGGCGACGCCTTCGGCGGCGCTCTCCTGGTCTCCGGCAGACGCGTTGTCGGCCCGTGTCTGGCAGCGAGCAAGCGCCGTGGTCGGACGGATGCGACTCATGCCAGGTCCTCGTTCTGAGGACACCACCGCTCCAGGCACATAGGCGAGGCATCAGGGTGGCAACGCACGCGATGATACGCGCAGGGTCGGGGAACCGCGATCCCCCGGGGAGGTGTCCACCGGCGCGTTCGGGTGCGATCTCTCCACAGGTCGTGGTGGGCGAGGTGGCGGCGCGGGCCTTCATGGAAGAATCGACGCATGGCCTCACCGATCACCCCGCCCCGCGGCATGCGCGACTTCCTCCCCGCTGAGAAGGCCCGCCGCGAGCATGCACTCGGGGTGATCCGCCGCGCGTTCGCGGCCCACGGCTTCGACGAGATCGAGACCCCGGTGGTCGAAGACGTAGAACGGCTGCACTCGGGTCTCGGCGGCGACAACGAGAAGCTCTCGTTCAGCATCCTCAAGCGCGGGCTCGATGGCGACGACCTCGCGGCCGCCATCGACTCCGGCGATCTGCTCGACCTCGCCGACCTGGGGCTGCGGTTCGACCTGACGGTGCCGCTCGCGCGCTTCTACGCCTCGCACCGGGCCGAGCTCCCTCCGGTGTTCCGGAGCATCCAGATCGCGCCCGTGTGGCGGGCCGAGCGGCCGCAGAAGGGCCGCTATCGCCAGTTCGTGCAGTGCGACATCGACATCATCGGCGAGCCCTCGCAGCTGGCCGAAGTGGAGCTCATCACCGCGACGGCGGCCGCTCTGGAGGCGCTCGGGCTGACCGGCAGCACCATCCGGATCAACGACCGGCGCATCCTGAACGGCCTGCTGGAGTACTGCGGATTCGACGAGGCGCGCTGGCCGCAGGTGCTGATCTCCATCGACAAGCTGGACAAGATCGGTGCGTCGGGCGTCGTGGCCGAGCTCGCCGAAGGCGGTGCGGACTCCGCCTCCGTGCTCGGCGGCATCCTGGCGCAGCTCGAACCGCACCTCGCCGAGGGCGGCGTGGAGCTGACCGTCGAGGCGATCACCGGCATCCTGCCCGAAGGTGTGGACACCGACGCCGTCGCCGACCTGGAGGCGCTCGCGCACGCGCTCGACACGCTCCCGCCCGGTGTCAGCCTGCGTTTCGACCCGACACTCGTGCGCGGGATGGGCTACTACACGGGCACGATCTTCGAGATCGCGCACCCCGGATCCGGCTCGTCCGTGGGAGGAGGCGGACGCTACGACGGGATGATCGGCCGCTTCCTCGGCACCGACGTGCCGGCGGCCGGATTCTCCATCGGCTTCGAGCGGGTCGTCGACCTGATCGAGTTGCCCGACGATGCCGCCCAGGAGTCCGTCGTCCTGGTCTACGACCCCGCCGTGCCCCTCGATCGACTCGTCGCCATCAAGTCGGAACTCGTCGCGCGGGGCAGCCGGGTCCGGCTCGACCGCCGGGCCAAGAACCTGAAGGCGGTGCTCGACCGTGCCGCGGCATCCGGCTTCCGCTCCTTCGCGTTCGTGAACCCGGACACGGCGGATGCTTCGGGGCTCGAGCTGAAGCCGCTGGGTTGACGAGGCGCTACTCGAAGAACCGATCGTCGGGCTCGGGCAGGCCGTCCAGGATCTCTTGGCCGGTCTCGGTCAGATCAAACCAGCACGCCCAGACCCAACCGGTGTATTCGTCGCCGATCGAGCACAGGTCGTTCAGGTACCTGAAGTGCTCATCTGTGGATCCGGACCACCTCGCCCATCCGAGACCGCGGTCGTCGGCGTCGCTGTGCTCGAGCGATCCCACATGGAGGTAGCCGGCTTCGACCAGCGAACGTGCTGCCGAGAGGAAGAGCTGGCGCCGCTGCGCCGGGTCTGATTGAAATTTGCTCGCGTACGCATCAGCGCCCGCGAGAGGCAACCATTCGTTGGAGGACCCGTACATCATGAGGTGCTCGATGTTGTCCGGCTGAATGATCACTCCTCCGCCTCCTTTGCGACCCGTACCATGATGAACCTCCCGGAGGGATGCCAAACGTCGAGGGCGGGACCCCCGGACTTACTGGCATCTCGCTTGCCGATCTCGGTTCCGTCTGGGAGCCGGCGCAACTCGCCCGGGTATAGCCAGGGGATGCTGTCGCCCTCGGTACGAGATTCGCCCTCGACGTCTGCCTTCTCTGTTGTCATCAGCCTTCTCGATCTCATCTGCTTACCCGCATCACTCGACGAACCGCTCATCAGAACTCGCGCGTCGTAGACGCGTTCGTGGACTTCTTGTGGCGACTGTGAGTGCCGGTCAACTGTTCGTTCGCTTTCTGAGCCCGGGGGCGCGCCGCGGTGATGTAGGCCTCGACACGCGCGCGTGAATGGCGCGGTTAGAGCAGCCCATCAAAGAATCGCTTGTTAGGTTTCGGGAGCGCCTCGACAACTTCCTGCCCCGCGTCGGTGAGGTTGAGCCAGCACGCCCAATACCACGCGTCGTGGTCCGGCACCTCGGGGGTGTAGACCTCGGCAAGGCGCGTCATCTGGTCGTCCAGGGTCCCCGGCCATTCCGCCCAGTCGAGGCTGTCCGGGTCTGCGGGGTCGTGGCGTTGGAGATGACCGATCCGGATGTACCCGGCTTCGGCGAGTGAACGGATCGTGCGCAAGAGCAGAGCCTTGCGTTTCGAGAGATCCTCTTCGAAGTCTCCGGCATAGGCGCTGGCGTTTCCGATTTCCAGCCAGTCCGCCTCGGCCTGCTGGAGCACTAGATGCTCGAGAGTGTCCGGGTCAATGTTCATTTTCCATATCCTTTTGGAAGGTGCACTTTTATCGACTTGTCTTTCAAGTTCGCACCTGGCGGAGGTTCGATGTCGATTGCGGGTCCCCCAGAACGGCTCTTATTGCGCAGCCCGATTTTGGTGCCATCGGGCAGCTCAACGCGTGTGCCGTCGTAACTTTCGGGAGTTTCCGTTGGCTTGCCGCCGCGGGTGATGTCCTTGTAGACGTCGACGAGTTCGTCGGGTGTGTCGACCTCGCGGTGTGGCTCGCTCTTCCCGGGCCGGGTCTTACCGTTGACGATGTCGTTGACATCGTCGAAGTTGGGTCCCTCGTTGAGGTACTTCCCAAGTTCCGTGGGGGCGGGGCCAACGTACTGTTTCAGCGTTCCGTCGAGGTTGTGCGTCCAGTAGTACATGGCGAGACGCGCGCGTTCGAGTTGCTCCTGCGGGGTGAGGAACCTCGATCCGCTGGTGGACCCGGTGCCGACCCCGCCGACGGCGATGACGGCAAGTGCGACCATAACGGCGACGGGACCGCACGCGGCTATCAGCTCGCTCGCGGTGAAGGCACCGGTGACCAACCATTGAATGATCTGCTGGGTGCTTGCGCCTGCTCCGGGCACGGCGATTGAGGCTGGGCGCACGGTTCCGCGGGTCAGGGCGCTCGCGACAGGATCGTATGCGGTCAGAGCGGCCAGAACGGGCACGAAGTCCTCGTTCAGCGCCGGGTCAGTGGCGCGGTTGATCGCGCCGTGCAAGGTGGCCTCCAGCCGGTGGGCGAAGGTCTTCGCTTCAGCGTCGTACTCGTGTTTGGCCTCGCGAGCTTTCTTCTTGGCGTCCTCGAGGCGTTCTTGGGCGTCCTCGAGGTGTCGGCGGGCGCTGGTCTGCAGGTCGTCCGCCTTCGCTTCCTGGCGGCGCGCTGCCGTGATCTCGGACAATGCGGGTACGTGGATTCCCGGCGGGGGTGGCACATTCGCGTATTGCTTGTATATCTTCTCCAGCGCGGTCAGCGCGGTCAGCAGGGCCGCATGCTCGGGGCCGAAGACGTCTAGCTGCTCCTGCGCGGCAGCGATGTCCTCTTCCGCCTCTTCAGCGGCGCGACATGCCTCGTCAGCCCCGCCTTGCAGCTCCGCCATAGCTCCGGCCCACGCCCTGGAAGCATCGGCGGCTTTGCTGTGTTGCGCGGACGCGTGCGTGGCAGCGTCGATCATGCTCTGCAGAGTCTCAGCGAAGACCTGTGCTGCCAGCCCAGTCCAGTGCGGAGCCGCGACCATCTCCCGCGCTCGGCTCATCACCTTCGACTGGTGCCCGAGCCACTCGGACTCCCTCTGCAGCGCTGACCCCCACGCGTGCGTCGCTTCGACCTCGCCAGGTGCGGGATCCGATTCAAGGCCCACCACCGACCAGTCCGTGTAGCTAGATCGCACGATCTACCGCCTGGAATGCTGTGGCGTCCTGGGCGTCGCGGCGTTCGTGCGTGTCCGCTGCCGCTTGGAGCGCCCGGGTTATAGCGACGACGCTGCTTGTCAGCAAGGACCGCGAGGGAGGCCAGTACTGCTCGAACTTCTCGAACGCCTTCCCTGCGACTGCGGACCCGAGGTCGCTCGCCGTGGTCTCCGTCGTGGGGCGATCGTCGCTCGCTTCCGAAAGCACCTCCGCGCCCTCCCTCAATTGCGCCGTATCGACGGTGACTGCTCCACCCATGCCGCTCCCTACTCTCGAAGTTTGACAACGGTAGCGAAATGGCGGTGGGCTCGGGGCGTCGCGATCGATTGCGGCCATCCCTGCCGCAGAGACGCCGGTGCTTCCCGTCACCCTGCCTCACTAGACTGACTTCGCAAACCCCACGAAAAACCACGCAAGGAGACAGTTGTGGCTGCAATCGAAGCTGTAGGCGCTCGCGAGATCTTGGACTCGCGCGGCAACCCGACCGTCGAGGTCGAGGTGCTCCTCGAGGACGGCACGGTCAGCCGCGCCGCCGTCCCGTCCGGCGCATCCACCGGCGCGTTCGAGGCCTACGAGCTGCGCGACGGCGACAAGGAGCGCTACCTGGGCAAGGGCGTGCTCAAGGCCGTCGACGCGGTGCTCGACGAGATCGGCCCGGAGATCGAAGGCTTCGACGCGGCCGACCAGCGCCTCGTCGACGAAGCGATGATCGCGCTCGATGGCACCGACAACAAGAAGCGCCTCGGCGCCAACGCCATCCTCGGCGTCAGCCTCGCCGTCGCCAAGGCCGCGGCCGACTCGGCCGACCTGCCGCTGTTCCGCTACGTCGGCGGCCCGAACGCGCACATCCTCCCGGTTCCGATGATGAACATCATCAACGGTGGCGCGCACGCCGACACCGGTGTCGACATCCAGGAGTTCATGGTCCTGCCGCTCGGCGCCGAGACCTACTCCGAGGGCCTCCGCTGGGGCGTCGAGACCTACCACTCGCTCAAGGCGCTGCTGAAGTCGAAGGGCCTCAACACCGGCCTCGGCGACGAGGGCGGCTTCGCTCCGGAGCTCGAGAACAACCGCGCCGCGCTCGACCTGATCTCGGAGGCCATCGAGAAGGCCGGCTTCACCGTCGGCCGCGACATCGCGCTCGGCCTCGACGTCGCCTCCACCGAGTTCTTCGAGAACGGCGTCTACCGCTTCGAGGGCCAGGACCGCACGGCCGCCGAGATGAGCGCCTATTACCAGGAGCTCGCGGCGAACTACCCGCTGGTCTCCATCGAGGACCCGCTGGCCGAGGACGACTGGGAGGGCTGGGCGCACCTTACCGCCGAGCTCGGCTCGAAGCTGCAGCTCGTCGGCGACGACCTCTTCGTCACCAATCCGAAGCGCCTCGCCGACGGCATCAGCAAGCACGCCGCGAACAGCATCCTCGTCAAGGTGAACCAGATCGGCACCCTCACCGAGACGCTCGACGCCGTGTCGCTCGCCCAGCGCAGCGGCATGACCGCCGTTCTGTCGCACCGCTCCGGCGAGACCGAGGACACCACGATCGCCGACCTCGCCGTCGCTACCAACGCCGGCCAGATCAAGACCGGCGCCCCGGCCCGCTCCGAGCGCGTCGCCAAGTACAACCAGCTGCTCCGCATCGAGGAGGAGCTGGGCGACGCCGCCGTCTACGCCGGCCGCAGCGCCTTCCCGCGCTTCACCGCGTAACGCCTCGCGTACGAACGGCCCCCGAGCACCGCTCGGGGGCCGTTCCGCGTTCCGCGCCCGCCCCTTCGCCCCCTCTGTCTCGCGAAGGGCACGTAGTTGCGGGCTCACGCGGCGTGTCGCGAGCAACGACGTGCCCCTCGGTGGCGGCCCGATGCGGACGTGAGCGGGGGATCGTACCGGGGGATGAGGGGAATGCATCCCGCGATGGATGCGCAGCCCGAACGGCGTGAAATATCGTCGAGGTATGAAACGTCATCCATTCCGTCTCGCCCTCTCCGCCGTAGCCGTAGCCGCCGTTTGCGTGACCTTGAGCGGCTGTGCCGGAGCAGGCGCCGATCGGAGCGTCCGCTACTCGGGGGAGGTCGACGGAGGCACGATCGCCGAGGTCCGCTACGACTTCGTGGACGGCCCGAACGGCGCGATCAGCCTGCCCGCCAATCCGGGCGGCCCCACGTGGAGCAAGAAGCTCGATGGCGGCCATGGCCCGCGCCTGGTCGTGATGCCCTCGGCGGACGGGGTCGCCCGCTGCGAGCTGACGGCCGTCGGCAGTAAGAAGGTGCTCGACTCCGCCGTCGGTCAGCCGGGGAAGCCGGTCGTCTGCCACGCCGAGATCGCGACGGATTAGCGGGCCTCGTCATGGCCCTCCGGTGAGGCGTCGCGTCCGAATGTGAGCACCTAGTTGCGACATCTCGTCGCCACCCGACGCGCAGAACGACAAGGACTCACCACTCGTCGCCGGGTATCGTGCAGGGATGCGGGATACCGACCGTGACGACACCGAGGAGGAGCCCATCCTCGTCGGTGCGCCCCTCCACTGGTACGACGTCGCGCTCCCGCCATTCCTCCTCGCCGCAGCCGCGGTCGGCATTCCGCTCATCGTGATGACGCATGCGGCCACCCTCGCCACCGCGGTGCTCGTGGTCGCGGGCGGTGCGGTCACCTTGGCTGCAGCCGTCGCGCTCGCTTACTTCGGGGTTGCGGCATACCGCGAGCTGAGCCCCGCCGCGATCCGCCGCTACCAGACGGGGGTCTGCGCGGCACTCCTCGCTCTCGGGCTGCTCCTCGTGCTTTCGCCCTCCTCTGCCGTCGCACTGGCTGCCGCGGGTTACCGCGCTGCGATGCTCCGTTACGACTGGAGTGAACGCGTTGCACGGCGGGCGGCGTCTGAAACGTGGCGCACGGGCGCCGTGTGGGCAGGGGTCGCCGCTCTGGTGGTCACGATCGGAAAGCCGCTGGCGACGCATCTCGGCTCGCCCATCCTGCTGGTCGCGGTGCTCGTCTTGGCGGTCGCGCTGCCGACGATCGCCGGATTCGCCTACCGCCTCGGACGCGGAGACCGACAATCGTGACCACCGAGTCCGAGGCCGTGCCGCTCGTCCTGTTTCTTGCGCTGGCTGCTCTGTTCGCCGTGCTGGGACTGTTCCTGCTGCTCCGACCGGGGCGCACGGCGGCCTTCTTCGCCGACGCGGATGCCCGACGGCGCTTCCGGGACCGCGACGCCCGCACCCTCGGGGCGGTGTTCACGGTCGGCGGACTCGCCTTCGTCGCCTTGGGGATCATCCGGCTGGCCCTCCTGCTGACCGGAGGTTGAGCGCATCCCGACACCCCGTCGTGCCTCCGGCGGCGAGCATGCCATCGCCTACGATGAGAGGGGGCCGACCGGCTCCGTTCCACTGCCCGTGTCATCCCGGAGGGGCCCATGCCGAAGCCGCGCACACGTCGCGTCCCGGTGCGCATGTCGCGCCCGACCGGGTCCGGTCGCTGGCTGCGCCAGCTGCACTTCTCGGCGTTCTCGCTCGTGATGATGGGCGTGCTCGTGCTGGCCGTGCTCATCCTCGCGCCGACGGTGCAGGCGTTGATCGCGCAGCGGCAGCAGATCGCCGACCAGCAGCGCCAGGTCGACCAGCTCGCGGCGCAGGTGGACACCCTGAAGGATCAGCGGGCGCGCTGGAACGACCCCAGCTACCTGCGTGCGCAGGCCCGCGACCGGCTGTACTACGTGATGCCGGGCGAGGTCAGCTACCTCGTCGTCGACGATCGGCCGCCGGCGGCGAAGCAGGATGCGGCACCGGTCAGTTCCAAGCTCGTGAAGACGCAGACCGACTGGGTCTCCTCCCTGTTCGGATCCATCATGGGAGCGGGCCTCACCGACGCCACCCCGCAGCAGCTGAGCGGCACCCCGGCACCAGGTTCCGTCCCGACCCCGACCGCGCCCGCTCCGAAGAAGTAAGAACCGCTCATGACCAGACCCCCCTTCGACCCCGTGACCGACGAGGACATCGCCGTCGTCTCCGAGCAGCTCGGACGACCGGCCCGCAACGTGGTCGGCATCTCGGCGCGCTGCGTCTGCGGACGTCCGACCGTCGTCTCGACCGCGCCGCGCCTGGCCGACGGCACGCCGTTCCCGACCTTCTACTACCTCACCCACCCGGCCGCGACGGCTGCGATGTCGGCCCTCGAGGCGACCCAGGTGATGAACGAGTACAACGAGCTGCTGTCCGGGGACGAAGACGTGGCGGCGCAGTACCGTGCGGCTCACGAGCAGTACCTGGCCGACCGGGAGTCGATCGCGGTCGTCGACGAGATCGCCGGTATCTCCGCCGGCGGCATGCCCTCGCGGGTGAAGTGCCTGCACGCGCTCGCTGCGCACGCTCTGGCCGCCGGCCCGGGAGTCAACCCCATCGGCGACCTGGCGCTCGCCCGCGGCGGGTGGTCGCCCGCGGTCTGCGAGTGCCGCATCCACGTCGCCGAGTAGCCGGAGGCGCTCGATGGGGGTCGGGATGCGCGGGATGCGGATGCGCGAGGCAGAGGCCGGAGGCCGGGCGGGAGCCGGGGTGCACAGCCGCGTCCCGCGCGCCCCGCACGCCCCGCGCGGCCCGCGCCGCCGCCTCGCCGTCGTCGCCTCCGCCCTGGCGATCGCCCTCGCATCCACCCTCGTGCCCGCGACGGCGGCGCACGCGGACCAGGTCCGTGACCTCGAGTACTGGCTGAACGACTACGGCTTCCGGCAGGCCTGGAACACGACCAGGGGAGCGGGGGTGAAGGTCGCGGTCATCGACACGGGCGTCGACGGCTCGGTGCCCGACCTGGCAGGCGCCGTGGTCGCCGGAACGGACACGTCCGGCGTCGGCGCCGCATCCGGTCAGAAGCCCCTGGGGGATGCGGAGAGCGCCAACCACGGCACCTGGGTCGCATCCCTGCTGGCCGGCCGCGGCACGGGCCCCGACAGCGGCGTGCTCGGCGCGGCTCCGGAGGCGAGCATCCTGGCCGTGTCGGTCGCCCTCGGCAAGGCGATGGGCCCGGTCGGCAGTGACGAGCAGATCGCGGAGGGGATCCGCTGGGCCGTCGACAACGGCGCCTCGGTGATCAACATGTCGCTGACCCGCAACACCCTCGACTGGCCGACCAGTTGGGATGAAGCGTTCCAGTATGCCTTCGACCACGATGTCGTCGTGGTGGCCGCCGCGGGCAACCGGGGGAGCGGCACCAGCGAGGTGGGCGCGCCCGCCACCATCCCGGGGGTGCTGACCGTCGCGGGTGTGGATCGGCGCGGCACGGCGAGTTTCGACGCGTCCGCGCAGGGCATCACGATCGGCGTCGCCGCCCCCAGCGAGCAGCTCGTCGGCGCCAATCCCGGCGGCGGGTACGTGCAGTGGGCGGGCACGAGCGGGGCGACGCCTCTGGTCGCCGGCGCCGTCGCGCTGGTGCGGGCCGCGCATCCCGAGCTGAAGGCTCCGGATGTGATCGAGCGCATCATCCGCACCGCCCGGCCTGCCGGCGGCGCCGTCCCGAGCCCGATCTATGGCTACGGGCTGCTGGATGCGGCGGCCGCGGTCACCGCCGACGTCCCGCGCGTGACGGCGAACCCGATGGGCGATCTGGGCGAGTGGATCCGCATCCACCGCCGTGCGGAGGCCCCGTCGGCCGCCTCGCCGCCGACCACATCGCCCGGGGAACCGCAGGCCGTTCCGGCGCCGGCGAAGCTGACCCCCGAACGCGCGCTACCATGGAATCGAATCTTCTGGCCGCAATGGAGCGTCCTCACCGCATTCTGGCTGCCGTTCGGCCTGATAGCCGGCTTCCTCGCTCTCGTCGCCCTCGGCGGCGTCGGCGCGTGGCTGCATTTCAGGCGGATGCGCAGCAAGGAGTAATGTAGGCCCAAACTTTTCGTGTTGAGGAGACGCATCACTGTGCCCAAAATCCTGATCGTCGGCGGCGGATACGCCGGCTTCTACACCGCGTGGAAGCTAGAGAAACAGCTCCGCCCGGGCGAGGCCGAGGTCACCATGGTCGACCCGCTGCCGTACATGACGTACCAGCCGTTCCTCCCTGAGGTCGCCGCGGGTTCGATCGAGCCGCGTCACGCGGTCGTCGCGCACCGCCGCCACCTCAAGACCACCAATGTCATCACCGCGAAGGTCACGTACGTGGACCACGCCCGCAAGGTGGCGACCATCCAGCCGCCCGTCGGCGAGGCGTACGAGTTCGCGTACGACATCGTCGTGGTGACGGCCGGCGCGGTCTCGCGCACGTTCCCCATCCCGGGCGTCGCAGACCAGGCGGTGGGCCTGAAGAACATCGAGGAGGCTGTGTTCATCCGCGACCAGCTCCTCACCAACTTCGACAAGGCCGCCAGCCTCCCGCCCGGCCCTGAGCGCGACCGGCTGCTGACCGTCGTCGTCGTCGGCGGCGGCTTCGCCGGCATCGAGATCTTCGCCGAGCTGCGCTCGTTCGCGAGCAACCTGCTCAAGCGCTACCCGGAGATCGCGTTCGAGGACACCCACTTCCACCTGATCGAGGCCATGGGCCGGATCATGCCGGAGGTGTCGCTGAAGACCAGCCACTGGGTCATCAAGAACCTGGCCGAGCGCGGCGCGCAGATCCACCTCGACACACAGCTGAGCAGCGCGGTGGATGGCGTCATCCAGCTGTCGACCGGCGAGAGCTTCGAGACCGACCTGATCGTCTGGACCGCCGGTGTCATGGCGAACCCGACCATCGTCCGCCACACCGACCTCCCCATCGAGGAGCGCGGTCGCCTGCGCGTCCGCGCCGACCTGCGGGTGGGCACCGACGAGGAGATCGTCGAGGACGCCTGGGGCGCCGGTGACGTGTCCGCCGTTCCCGACCTCACGGGTGCCGGCGTCGGCGGCTACTGCGTGCCGAACGCTCAGCACGCGGTCCGCCAGGGCAAGCTCCTCGCCAAGAACATCATCGCGACGCTCCGCGGCGAGCTGCCGCGCCAGTACTACCACAAGAGCCTCGGCGCGGTCGCGGGTCTCGGCGTCGGAATCGGCGTGCTGCAGTCCGGCAAGATCGCGATCAAGGGCCCGATCGGCTGGCTCGCGCACCGTGGCTACCACGGCCTGGCGATGCCGTCGTGGGAGCGCAAGTGGCGCGTCATCTGGGGCTGGTGGAACAACTTCTGGCTCGGCCGCGACATCGTCTCGATTGAGGCCGTACAGCACCCGCGCGCCAACTTCGAGGAGTTCGCCGCCCGCCCGAAGCCGGCCGTCGAGGCCGCTCCGGCCGAGCCGGTGAAGAAGGCTGCGGCCCGCAAGAAGGCCGACCCGGCCAAGGAGCCGGCGGAAGTCACCGCGAAGTAGTCGCCGAGCGAACACCGCGAAGGCCCGGTCCCGAAAGGGGCCGGGCCTTCGTGCATCGGGCGCGGGAACGGAACTGCGGGTCGGCCTCAGCGCGCGCGCAGCGCGCCGGTGGCGACGTCCGTGAGGGAGCGGCCCGTCGTTTCCGGCGCGAAGAGCTGCGACACGATCGCGCCGATCACGCACACGCCCGCCATGATCGCCATCGCGACGGGAACGTTCCATGCGAGCACCAGCGGGAAGGCGAAGGTGCCGATCGCCGAGCCGATGCGGCTGATGGAACTCGCGAACCCGACACCCGTGGTGCGGATGGCCGTCGGGAAGAGCTCCATCGGGTAGACGCCGCACAGAACGGATGCGACACCGTACGAGAACAAGTAGGCGAAGAAGCAGATCACGATGACCGGAGCGGGGAGGACCTGCTCGAAGATCACGGTGACGAGCGCGGCCGCCATGATCCAGAACGGCACGATGAGCAACTTCCGTCGACCGATCCGGTCGACCAGGAACGTGCCGAGGGATGCGCCTGCGACGACCACGATCGTGCCGAGCAGGGCCGTGAGGATCGCATTGGACACGCCCAGCGCCTCGTAGACCGCCGTCTGGAAGAAGATGATCGCGAAGTAGGGGATCACCAGGCACAGCCAGAATGCGCACACGAAGACCGTGCGGCTCAGCTGACCTCGCGCGAACAGGGCCGAGACGCGGGTGTGCTCGCCGGTCTCCGCGTGGAAGTCTCCCGACTCGAGCGTCCAGCCGAGGCGCATCAGGACGGCCTTCGCCTCGTCCGTGCGGCCCTTGCTCATCAGCCAGCGAGGCGATTCGGGCAGGCCGTGGCGCGCGATCAGGCAGATGATCGCGGGGACGGCCGCGGACAGCAGCACCCAGCGCCAGGCGTCGGGGTTGGCGGTGGTGATGAGGTAGCCGATCAAGAACGCGATCATGTAGCCGACGTTCCAGGCGATCTGCAGTGTCGATCCGAGCCGGCCGCGGGACGCGCGCGGCGAGAACTCCGAGAGCAGCGGCGTGCCGATGGCGTAGTCGGCGCCCACCGCGAGGCCCAGCGCGATCCCGAGGGCGAACATCTGCCACGGCTCCTGCACGAAGAACAGCAGGATGGCCGCGCCGGTGAACAGGGCAAGGTCGGCGACGAAAAGGGGGCGCCGACCGAATCGGTCGGTCAGCCAGCCGAACAGGAAGGCTCCGACGAAGATGCCGATCAGTGTCGAGGAGGAGATCATCCCGAGCCAGAAGGGCGTGACGCCGAGTTCGGACTGGAACGTCTGGAGAGCGATCGTGACGCCGATGACGGCGAAGACGTAGCCGTCGATGAACATCCCGCCCGCCGTGACCGCGGTGAGCCTGGTCAGGAAGCGCTTGGCTTGTGGGTTCATCGCTTCGGGCCGGACGCTTTGAGCGTCCATGAAGCCGGTAGGGGCTTGTGAGGTCATGGTTCACCAATCTCGTCATCGAGGGGCATCGGCGCCCGCATCGGTACGGCCTGAGAGTACCGATGGTGATCCATTCGCCAAACCTCGTTGCGCATATGGCAAACCGCTACGCCCCTCCGAGCGACCGGGAAAGCTCTCGTGCGCTGGTCGCGACGTATCGGCCCAGGCTCTCCAAGCGATCACCGATGCGGACTTTCGGCGCACTCACGTTCAGCGCGGCGACGATGCGGCCGGTGTGGTCGATGATCGGGGCGGAGGCGCCCACCACGCCGAGTTCCAGCTCCTCGTCGAGGAGGGCGTACCCGGTGCGGCGGATGCGGTCGAGCTCCACGAGGAGCGTGTCGAAGTCGCTCACCACCGCCTTGCCCGATGGTGGGGCCGGCAGCACGGAGATGCCGGCCCCGCTCGGGGGAAGCGGGCCGAGAATCGCGGTGTCTTGGCCGTGTTCGGCATACCAGGTGGCGAGACTCTCCTCATCCCAGTCGGAGAGCAGCACCCGGCCGGAAGGGGTCCGCCACGCGGCCGTGGTGACGCCCTCCCATCCGGTCGTCCGGAACTCGTGCGGACTGAGCTCGCTGAGGATGGTGAGCACGTTGCCGCCGCGCAGGACGCAGAGGTGCGCCGTCTCCCGCGTGTTCTGCGTCACCCGGCGGAGGGCGCCGCGTGCCAGCCCGGCGAGGCGGCCATCGACGGTTCGGCTTGCGAGGGCGTAGAGGCGCGGGCCGAGCCGGTAATTCATGGTGAAGCTGTCGCGGACGACGAGCCCGGCTTCGGCGAGCGTCGCGAGCGAGCGCGAGATGACCGCCTTGTCGCGGCCTGTGCGCTGGGCGACCTGGACGACCCCGAGGCCGGTGTCGGCGGCTTCGGGGCCGCCGAGTAGCTCCAGGATCTCGATATCGCGCAGCAGGCCGGACGCGTTGCGGCGGGGGCTCGATGTGGGGGAGGACATGACGGCGAGGATACCACCGAGCGTTGCCATATGAGCATCCGGCTGTGTCGAAGTGGCATCGGTCGCGCTACGGTGAGGTCGCGCTTCCGCGCTCGATGCAGAGCAGAGAAAGGACCCCCATGAGGATCGGCGAGAGTTTCGTCGGCGACGGTGTGAACGCCGCGCATATCAACACGGTCGCAGGCCCCCGGTCCGGACCGGCAGGAGCCGCCTGGGCGGGCGCGCTGGCGTCGCCCAGTGCCGGCCATGTCCCCTTCGTCGCCGTGCTGGCGCCCTCCCTCCCGGTCAAGCCGCTGACGCTCTTCGTCTCGAAGTCCGCCCCGGTCGACGATGCGCACGGCACCATGATCTGGGGTCCGGCGCAGGCGGGAGTCGCCGCGGGCGTCGCCGACGCGGTCGCTGAGGGTGTCATCCCGCGGGGAGACGCTGAGACGGATGTCGTGATCGCCGCGGTCTGGGTCAACCCTGGAGCCGAGGATGCGGACGCCGTGTACCGCAACAACCGGGAGGCCACCCGCACCGCCCTCCGCAACGGCGTGACCGGCGGTCCGGATATCGAGGCCGTCCTCGCCGCGCGCCACCGCCCGGCCAACCCCTTCTACACCGCTCCGGAGAGCGCAGACCCGACGTCGGAGGAGAACCGATGAGCCCCCTTCCCACCGTCGGCTTCGTCGGCCTGGGCAGCATGGGAGGCGGGATGACCCGCAACCTGCTCGCCGCCGGCTATCCGCTCGTCGTGACCGATCTCCGCCCGGAGTCGGCTGCCGAGCTCGTCGCGGGCGGCGCCGTCTGGGCCGAGACGGCGGCCGAGGTCGCCGCCGCGAGCGACCTGGTCATCACCATGCTGCCCACTCCGCGCCACGTCTCCGACGCGGTGAACGGCCCGCGAGGCATTCTCGCCGGCATCGCCGACGGCGGCACGTGGATCGACATGTCGACCTCCGTTCCCGAGGTCGCGAACGCCGTGCGTGAGGCGAACGCCGACCGCGGCCTCCACATCGTGGACGCCCCGGTGAGCGGCATGTCTGTGGGCGCGGCCAACGGCACGCTGCAGATCTTCGTCGGCGGTGACGCCGACGACGTCGAGCGCCTGCGCCCGGTGTTCGAGGCCATGGGCGACCGGGAGCGCATCCTGCACGTCGGAGGGCACGGAGCCGGATACGCGGTCAAGCTCATGATCAACCAGCTGTGGTTCTCGCACCTGGTGGCCACCGCCGAGGTGTTGGCGGTGGGCGTCAAGGCCGGCGTGGATCTGGCGGTGCTGCGCGACTCGCTGGTCGCGAGTCCCGCGAACAGCAACTTCGTGCAGAACGACGTGCTCTCGATCCTTCAGGATGGCGACTACGACGAGGGCTTCGCCCTCGCCCTCGCCTGCAAGGACCTCGGCCTCTCCGTCGACCTCGCCCGCTCCGTCGGCGTCCCGGTGGAGCTGTCGTCCCTGGTCGACCAGGTGTTCCGCCGCGGGCGCGCGCAGTACGGCGACCGGGCCGGCGAGATGGCGCCGTTCAAGCTGTACGAGGATCTGATCGGCACACCATTGCGCCTTGCGACCGCAGGGCAGGTGGCCCGATGAGCGCCGAAAGCAACCTGCTCGGGCGCATCCCCACCGGGCTGTTCATCGACGGCGACTGGCGCGCGTCGTCCTCGGGCGCCACCTTCGACGTCACGGATCCGGCGACGGAGCAGGTGCTCGCCCGCGTGGCGGACGGGACGCCCGAGGACGGCGACGCCGCCCTCGCCGCCGCCGACGCCGCGCAGCGCGACTGGGCGCGGACGGCTCCGCGCGAGCGGGCCGAGATCCTCCGCCGCGCGTTCGAACTGGTGACCGCCCGCGCCGACGACTTCGCGCTCGCCATGACGCTGGAGATGGGCAAGCCGCTCGCGGAAGCACGCGGGGAGGTCGCCTACGGCGCCGAGTTCCTGCGCTGGTTCTCCGAAGAGGCCGTTCGTGTCTCGGGCCGGTACGCCACCGCCCCAGATGGCGCGAACCGTCTGATGGTGGTGAAGCGACCGGTCGGTCCGTCGCTGTTCATCACCCCCTGGAACTTCCCGCTCGCGATGGCCACCCGCAAGATCGCGCCGGCGATCGCGGCCGGCTGCACCATGGTGCTGAAGCCGGCGGCCCTCACGCCGCTCACCGCTCTCTTGCTCACCGACGTTCTGCGGGAGGCGGGCCTGCCCGCGGGCGTGCTCAATGTCATCCCGACCACACGCGCCGGTGCCGTCACCGGGCCGCTGATCAAGGATGCCCGCCTCCGCAAGCTGTCGTTCACCGGCTCCACCGAGGTCGGTCGCCGGCTGATCGCCGACTCCGCCGACCAGGTGCTCCGCGTCTCGATGGAGCTCGGCGGCAACGCGCCCTTCCTCGTGTTCGAGGATGCGGACATCCCGGCGGCCGTCGACGGCGCGGTGCTCGCCAAGATGCGCAACGGCGGGGAGGCATGCGTCGCCGCCAACCGCTTCCTGGTCCACGAGTCCGTTGCGGCGGAGTTCACCGCCGCGTTCGCCCAGCGCATCGCCGGCTTCCGTGTCGGCCGCGGCACCGAGCAGGGCATCACCATGGGTCCCCTGGTGGATGCGGCGACGCGTGACAAGGTCGAGGCGCTGGTGCAGCAGGCCGTCGCCGACGGCGCGACCGTCGCGGTCGGCGGCTCCCGCGTCGCGGGTGCCGGCTACTTCTACCAGCCGACCGTGCTCACCGACGTCCCGGCGGGCGCGAGCATCCTGGGCGAGGAGATCTTCGGCCCGGTCGCCCCGATCACCACCTTCCGCACGGAGGAGGAGGCCATCCGGCTCGCCAATGCCACCGAGTTCGGCCTCGTGGCATTCGTGTACACCCAGGACCTCAACCGGGGACTGCGTCTCGCGGAGGAGCTCGACAGTGGCATGCTCGGCATCAATGCGGGCGTCGTCTCCAACCCCGCCGCGCCCTTCGGTGGCGTGAAGCAGTCCGGACTCGGCCGCGAGGGCGGACTCGAGGGGATCGAGGAATACCTGGAGACCCGGTATGTCGGCATCGCCGACCCGTTCGCGACGAGGAAGGCGTAGACGATGGAGATCACCGACTTCAGCACGGCGCTGTTCTCGCTGGAGGGCAAGCGCGCCATGGTCACCGGCGGCAACGGCGGCCTCGGCCGGGCGTTCAGCGTCGCCCTCGCGGCGGCGGGCGCGGACGTCTTCGTCCCGAGCCTCGCCGACGACGACGGCACGACCGCGCGACTGGTGGGGGAGCACGGCCGGACGTACGCGTTCGCCGCCGCGGACATCACCGCTCCGGGCGTCCCGCGGCAGCTGGTCGATCGCTGCGTCGCCGAGCTCGGCGGCCTGGACATCCTGGTCAACTCGGCGGGCATCAACCTGCTCGACGACGTCCAGGCATTCGGCCGTGACAAGTGGGATCCGATGCTCGCGGTCAACCTGACCGCCGCGTTCGAGTTCGCCCACGCGGCGGCCGGAGCGATGATCCCGCAGGGCTCTGGCAAGATCGTCAACATCGCGTCGCTGTTCTCGTTCCTGGGCGGGCGGCAGTCGCCGGCCTACGCCGCGTCAAAGGCCGGGATCGTCGGATTCACCAAGGCGTACGCCGACGAGCTCGGCGAGTACGGCATCCAAGTGAATGCCATCGCCCCCGGTTACTTCGCGACCGCGCTCACCGAGCAGACCCGGTCGGACGCCGTGGCGAACGCGCGCATCGTCGACCACGTGCCTGCGGGCCGCCGGGGCGACCCGGCCGACCTGATGGGCGCCCTCGTCTTCCTCTCCAGCAGGGCCGCCGACTACGTCACCGGGCACACGCTCGTCGTCGACGGCGGCTACCTGCTCCGCTGACCTCCCCGCCCGATCCACGACACCGCAAGGAACCCTCCATGCCTGCCTCCCGCTCCACTCTCTCCCGCGACCAGATCCCCGAACGGCTCGTGCAGCTGCTCGGTGCCGAGCAGGTCGACACCGACGACGCAGCGCTCCGCGAGGCCAGCGTCGACCGGTTCAAGAAGTACACGGCCGTCCACGGAATCTTCGACGGTCCGTTCCCGGCCGCCATCGCCTACCCGCGCACCACCGACGACGTCGCCGCCGTGCTCCGCTTCGCCGACGAGAACCTGGTGGCGGTCGTGCCGCGCACCGGCCGCACCGCCACCGAGGGAGGGCTTGAGACCGTGGTGGCCGACGCGATCGTGCTGGACGGATCCCGAATGGATGCGGTCCTCGACGTGAACGAGATAGACATGATGGTGACGGTGCAGTGCGGCGTCCCGCTGCAGCGGCTGGAGGACGCCCTGCGCGAGCGGGGCCTCACCACCGGCCACTCGCCCCAGTCGAAGCCCCTGGCGCAGTACGGCGGTCTCACCGCGACCCGATCGATCGGGCAGTTCTCCACGCTCTACGGCGGCATCGAGGACATGGTCGTCGGCCTTGAGGCGGTGCTTCCGGATGGAACCGTGACGCGTATCAAGAACGTCCCGCGGCGTGCGGCCGGTCCCGACATCCGGCACCTGGTCATCGGCAACGAGGGCGCCCTGTTCTTCGTCACCGAGGTGACGATCAAGGTCTTCCGCTTCCAGCCGGAGAACTACCGCTTCTTCGGTTTCCTGGTCGACGACTTCGCCGCCGGCGCCGCCGCGCTGCGGGAGCTCATCACGGCCGGCTACCGGCCGTCGGTGTGTCGGCTCTACTCGCCGGAGGACGCCCGGCAGCACTTCGCCGACTTCTCCGACGGGAAGAACGTCGTCGTGCTGGTCGCCGAGGGGCCACGGGGCATCGCGGACGCCACCGCTGCGGCGATCGAGGAGCAGTTCACCGAGCCCGTGTTCTCCCGGGTCGACGACGAGCGCATCCGTCGTTGGTTCGACAACCTGAACTGGGGACAGGACAAGATCGACGCCGAGAAGCGGCAGATGTTGGAGACCCGGCATCTGGGATACACCACCGAGGTGTCGGTCGACTGGTCACGGGTTCCCGAGCTGTACGACTCGGTGATGACGCGCATCCGGAGCTCGTACGACCGCGCGGAGGACCTCACACTCCTGGGCGCGCACTCCTCGCACAGCTACCAGACCGGGACGAACCTGTACTTCGTCTACGACTACGAGATCCGTTGCGAGCCGCGCGAGGAGATCGAGGTCTACCACAAGCCGCTCAATGCCATCATCGTGGAAGAGGCCCTGCGGTTGGGAGGTTCGATGGTGCATCACCACGGCATCGGCAAGTACCGGACGGACTGGACCGCCCAGGAGCACGGCTCGGCGTACGAGCTGCTGGTGCGCCTGAAGGCGGCATTCGACCCGAACGGCATCATGAACCCGGGCACGATCTTCCCGCTGGAGACCGAGGGCGCGTGACTTCGTACGTCGTCGCCATCGACAACGGCTCGCAGAGCACCAAGGTGCTCGTCGTGGACGAGCACGGAACGGTGCACGCCTCCGCGCGGGTGGGGCTGCTGCCGTACGCGCACCCGGCGCCCGGCCGGGCCGTGCATCCCGGCGACGACGTGTGGGATTCCATCCGGCAGGCCTGCCGGATCGCTCTCGACCGTTTCACCGGCGACCGGGACCGCATCGTAGGTGTGGGCCTCTGCACGATCCGGTTCTGCCGTGCGCTGCTCACCGCGGACGGCGAGCTGGCGGAGCCGCTCCTCAGTTGGATGGACGAGCGCGTCGGGCGTCCGTATGAGCGCGACGACGAGCGCGTGCGGTGGCTGACCACCTCCTCCGGCTACGTCTCCCATCGGCTCACCGGTCGATTCGTCGACACGGCGGCGAACTACCAGGGCGTCTGGCCGATCGACCAGGAGACATGGCGCTGGTCGGCGGATGCGGACGCGTACACGTCGACGGGGATGCCGCGCGAACTGCTGTTCGACCTGGTGGACCCGGGCGACCTCCTTGGGGAGGTCACCGCAGCGGCCGCGGAAGCGACCGGCCTGCCTGCGGGAGTCCCGGTCTTCGCGACCGCCAACGACAAGGCGGTCGAGGCGCTCGGCGCCGGTCTCGCCCGTCCCGACCAGTTGCTGCTGTCGCTCGGCACCTACATCTCCTCGATGACCGTGACCGACGCGCCAGGCGGCGGGGACCGCCACTGGGTGAACTTCGGCTCGCGGCCGCGACAGTACCTCGCCGAGAGCGCGGGCATCCGGCGCGGGATGTGGACCATCAGCTGGCTGCGCTCGCTGCTCGACGGCGACGGCATCCGCGACGACGCCATGTACGACCTGGAGGGGGTGCTCGACCGAGAGGCGGAGCAGCTCCCGCCGGGGAGCGAGGGCGTCCGTGCGGTGCTCGACTGGCTGGCGCCGGCGGACGAGCCGACCCGGCGTGGCGCACTGCTCGGGTTCTCCGGGCCGCAGGGTCGCGCGCACATCTACCGCGCGCTGCTCGAGGCCATCGCTTTCGAGATGGCGGACAACGGCGAAGACATGGCCACGGAGCTGGGGCGACGCTTCACCGAGGTGATCGTCACCGGCGGGGGAGCTCGATCCCGCATCCTGCCGCAGATCGTCGCGGACAGCACCGGGCTCCCCGTTCGGCGGGCCGACGTCGACGATGCGGCGGGTCTCGGCGCGGCGGTCTGTGCGGCGGTCGGCTCCGGGATGCACGACGGGTGGGAGTCAGCGCTCGCCGCGATGGTCCGGCTCGGCGAGCCGCTGGCGCCCTCCGCGCACGCGGACGAGTACCGGCGGCTCCGGGTGGAGCACCGCCGGGTGCGTGCCGGAATCCGGGCGCTGAGCGCCGACCTGGCCGGCTGATCGACTCAGGGGGCCTCGCGGCGGCCGGCGCGGGCGGCGAATCGGTCGACCGCCGCGAGCACCTCATCGCTGCGCCAGAACGGCCCGAGACGATGCTCCGCCTTGGACCGGACGATGCCGGCGTCCACGAGGGCGCGCAGCGGCGGGTACACGTTGGGCTGTTTCACGCCCAGTTCCGCAGCGGCTGAGGCGGAGTCCAGGACCGGCCGACGGACGAGGACATCGAGCAGCTTCCAGGCGTTGCTGTCGCGCCGCGCGGTCAGTCGCGATTCCCAGTCGGCTCGCACGGCGTCGATCTCGGCGACGAGTCGCCGGGCATTGGTGACCGCACGGAGCGACGCATCAGCGAACGCGGCGATGATCGGGTCGATGTCGCCGGCACGATATGCCGTGAGCGCGGCGTGATATCCCTCGACGTCAGCCAGAAGCCCTGCGGACACCGGCACGGCCACACTGCGGGTGACTTCCTGGTGCCTGAGCATCGATTGAGCCAATGCACGGCCGGTGCGCCCATTTCCGTCGGAGAACGGGTGGATGGTCTCGAACTGAGCGTGGGCCACCGCGATCGCTACGAGCGGGGCCACGTCGTTGCGGTTGGCGAAGACCACCAGGTCATCGATCAGTTCGGGGACGCGGGCGTGGTGCGGGGCCACGAATTCGGCGCCCACCGGGGTGTCCGACCGGGTGCCGATCCACACGGCCTCCTCGCGCCAGTCGCCCGGGGTGTGCCTCGGCTGTTCGGCCATCAGGACCGCGTGCATTTCGGCGATGGAAGCGGAACTGATGCTTTCCGACAGGCCGATGGCCGCCTGGAGAGCGCGCGCGTTCGCCGCGATCTGTTCGGCATTGCGTCCGGTCTTCGCACCGAGTTCGGCGCTGAAGATGGCACGCGCCGAGGCGGTTAGATTCTCGATCTGCGACGACGATGCGGCCTCCGAGCGGAGGAGCACCGGGGCGAAGGAGTTCACCCGCACGCCGAGCTCGGCATCGAAGCGGCTCAACTCGCGGGCGGCGTGCTCTGCCGCTGACACGACATCCGCACGCGGATGCGGCGCCAGCTCCGCGATCAGCGGGGGGACGGCCGCCTGATACGTCGCGCGCCGGGCGCGGGATCGTGGGCCCTCCGACACGACGGTGCTGGGCACCCAGGTTTGTTGCTCCGTGGTGAGCGCTGGCCAGCCTCCGGAAGTCATAACGACCTTTCCCGTTCTTATGAGGTAAGACCTTAGCTCATAAAAACGGCCGAAGCGGATTATGACGTCACGCGGTACCCCCAGTGGGACTCGAACCCACACTCGGGCGAGTTTAAGTCGCCTGCCTCTACCGATTGGGCTATGGGGGCCGACGATCTGCGGAAGACGGTCCGCGAGCGACGGATCAGCGGTCGCGGTACGGCGACTTGACCAGCTGGATGACAGCCCCGGTGGCGAGGCCGCCCCCGACGATCACGACGAGCCAGATGAGACCGATGAGCAGACCTTCCATGGGTTCAACGCTACACCGTCGCCATCAGGCAGCGCGTCTGCGAACTCCCTCAGATCTTCTGAAGGGTGCGCCCATCCACGCGGCCGACAATACGTGCGACACCCTTTCTGGTGAGGTGTCCCCGATCCGGCCGGCGCCCGGGCTCCCCCGACGCGGGCGTTGGCCGGATCTCCACCGTCTCCATCTCATCCAGCGGCCGGCGGTTAGGCTCGAACCGTGAGCTCCCGGTGCCCCTGCCTCAGCGGCGAGACGTATGACGCGTGCTGCGGTCCACTGCACCGCGGGGCGCCCGCACCCAGTGCCGAACGGCTCATGCGGTCCCGATTCAGCGCGTTCGCCCTCGGCGACGCCGACTATCTGCTGCGGAGCTGGCATCCCTCAACCCGGCCGACCGAGCTGGTCCTCGACCCGGGCCTCCGGTGGTACCGGCTCGATGTCGAACGCACCGAGCGGGGAGGGCCGTTCGATCGCGAGGGCATCGTCGAGTTCGTCGCGCACTTCAAGGGAACCGAACGCGGCAGCCTCCACGAGGTGTCCCGCTTCGTGCGCGAGGACCGCGACTGGTTCTACGTCGAGGCGTTGACGCCGTCCTCGGGGCCGGAGCGGTCGAGCGCCGGCGCCACGTAACGCTCCCACAGCCAGACCGCGACGCTGGCCGCCGCGAACCCGGCCGCGAGTCCGACGATCAGGATGACGCCGACGCCGCGCTCGACAAGGGAGGCGACCGGCAGCAGCAGGGCGAACAGCACGGTGTAGACCACGAGGCTCAAACCGGTCCACAGCCACCGCGACCACTGTGCGACGGCCCGGCCCGCCAGCCCGCCGAGGGGCAGCAGCATCACGGCTGCGGAGCCGATGCCGACGAGGGCCAGCGCGTTCGCGAGTTCGAGCAGGAAGGCGCTGAACGCCCCCGTGGGCGTGCCGATCAGCCCGACGGTCAGCCACGCCAGCACGCCGAGGGCCGCCACCGCGGAGAGCTGGACGGCCGCGACGCGGCCTCGCCGCACCCGGCCGGCGTGCGGGCCGAGGGACAGGCCGAGGACGAGAGCGAAGAGCAGAGCGGGGGAGAGGCCGACCAGTCGCGATCCGATCGCCGCCACGGCCACGACGATCAGCAGACCGGGACGGACGATCACCCGCGGGACGGGCAACCCCAGGTGCGGCGCGAGACCGCGGCCGGCGAGCAGCCAGACGGCATTCACCGCGGCGACCGCGATCGTCACCGCGAGCAGCACCCGCCCGAACGCGGCCGCGTCGGGCAGGGGAGTGGACAGGGTGACGAGCAGGGCAGAAGCCAGGGCGACCAGAGGGGCCAGCCACGGGGGCTGCCGGGTCGCGGAGGCGGCTGCTGCGGTTCCCGCCGCAGGGGCGGCAGCGGAGACGGCGACCGGCGGCTTCTTCGTACCGCCGAACAGCGGCGAGGCATCGGACATCTCCGAACGGGGCCGGTTGCGGCCGAAGACGGACACGCTGCGTCGTCGGCCCGTGCCCGAGCGGCCGCGCGCGAGGGCGACGGTCAGCAGGCGCGCAGGGAGCACGAGAAGCAGGATGGCGGCGATCGCGAGTCCCACGGAGCGCATCCACCCGGGCAGTGACGCCGTCGAGACGACGGGAGCCGACGCGGTCGAGAAGGGCGTCGCGATCCAATCGTCGGTGTCGCGCGGAGCGGTCAGCCGGGGCGGCACGGCACCCGGCGCGGCGGGAACGGGTGTGGGCGTGGCGGAGGGGCTGGGCGTGCGCGTCGGGGATGGCGTGGGCGCTGCGGCGGCCGCTTCGACGGTCAGCGCGATGACGTTGCTCCCTGGGCTCACGTTGCCTGCGGCGTCGCGCTGCAGCGCGGAGAGCGTGTAGCCGCCCGCAGGCAGTGCCCCCTGGCAGCCCCAGGAGCCGGCCGTAACGTCGGCCGCGCAGACGACGGAAGCACCCTGCGAGGTCGACGCGTACAGGGTGACGTGCGCCCCGGTCTCGCCGGTGCCGCCGAAGGCGACCGGCTCGCCGGCGCGCACGGAGGCCCCGCCTGCCGGTGCCGTGATGCCGGGCGCCCCCGGCGCCGTACGGTCCACGTCGATCGGGACCCGGGCGCTGCTGGCGGAGCGCTGGGAGGAGAATCCGGCCAGCTGCGTCGCCGTGACGCTGTGGCGACCGTCGGGGAGGTTGCCGCTCAGAACGCACGCCCAGGCCCCGTTCGAGTCGGCCGGGAACGTGCAGCTCGCGCCGGTCTCGGCCGTCACGGTCACCCGGGCGCCCGGGTAGGCGGTTCCGCGGACGCCGCCGCCGGTGGCGACGACGCCGTCGCCGGCGATGATCGGCGGGCGGAGCACATCCACTCGTCCGCTGTCAGCACCGCCGCCGGTGGCGGATTCGGCGCGCACCGGCACTCCCGGTCCGTCGGGGAGCGACTGCAGCGCGCAGCTCCAGCGGCCGTCGTCGCCGACGGTCTGGCGGCAGCTCTCGGCGGCGCCCGGCGACGAGCCGCCGGAGACGTCGATCACGTCGCCGGGAGTCCCGGAGCCGGAGACGGTGAGGGGGAACGACCGGATGAGACCGTTCGGCAGGTCGTCGAGCACGGGCCGCTGCGGAGTGGGCGGCGGCGACGGGGTGCCGGACGGGGAGGCGGAGTCCGTGGGGGCGGCTGCGGCCGCGGTGGGTGGTGAGGCCGGGCGGACGGTGCCGGGCGAAGCGGAGGCTGCGGAACGGGATGCTGCGGAACGGGATGCCGGGGATGCGACTGCGGGTCGCGGTGCGGAGGCGGCGGGTGAGGCGGAGGCGGGAGGGGCGGTCCCGATCAGGCCGGCGGCGCTGAGGAGGAGCGCGGCGAGAGCGGCGACGGTCGCAAGAGACACCAGTCCGATCGACCCCCGTGGCCGGACTGGTGGTGACACATCGCTCGTAAATCCCCGCATTCCACCCCATTCCAGGGGGTACGGGACTCCGCTGTCAAACGGATCGCCACATTTACGGCATACTGTGATCTGGGTCAGGTGTCCCACTTTCTCCCGCGCGACGGTGCGCGGCAGAGCCTTCAGGAGTCCGGATGACGCGCATCCCGGTCGCAGACCGCCGCACCGCACTGGTGCAGGCCGCGCTGCGGGTGATCGCCCGGGACGGTGTCGCTGCGGCGACCACGCGACGTATCGTCGCCGAGGCGGGAATGCCGCTGGCGAGCTTCCACTACGTCTTCTCCTCGCGCGACGAACTGATGGCCGAACTGATCGAGGCGGCGGTGCAGGGCGAGCAGACCGACTTCGCGCCCGCGCTCACGGCCGGCACCGAGGCGATCCGGATGCGGGACGCGATCCGCCTCGCCCTCCAGCGCTACTTCGACGGCGTGCGCGCCGACCCCGACCGCGAGAAGGCGATGTTCGAGCTGACCCATTGGGCGCTCCGCGAGCCCGGCTTCGAACCGCTGGCGCGGCGGCAGTACGCGCGCTACCACGAGGTCGCCGCGCAAGCCGCGGCCGAGGTCGCAGCGCTCACCGGGAGTGAGTGGATGCGTCCCCTCGACGAGATTGCGCGCATCCTGGTCTCCTTCACCGACGGCCTCACCGTGGCCTGGTTGGTCACCCGCGACGACACCGCCGCGGCCGCTGTCATGGATGTCTGCGCGGACGCGCTGGCCGCCCTCACGACCCCGGCGCGAGCCGGATCCGCCACCCGCCCCTCGACGAACGCAGGTGCACGATGACGAACACCACGACGCCGGCGGTTTTCGCCGAGCCGGTCCGCAAGGTTCCCGGCCGGTGGATCGCCGCCTTCGCCGTCGGCTGGCTCGGGGTGTGGATGGCGCAGCTCGCGCCCATCCAGAAGCTCCTGCCCGACCAGGTGCAGACCCAGCTGAACACCACCGACTGGGTGCAGAACGTCATGGCGTTCGGCGTGATCTCGGGCATCTCCGGCGTCTGCGCGATCATCGCCTACCCGCTGACCGGCGCGCTCTCCGACCGCACGACCAGCCGGTTCGGGCGCCGACGGCCGTGGATCGCCGCGGGCGCGGTGGTGTTCGCCATCTCGCTCGTGCTCCTCGGCTTCCAGACCACACTGGTCGGGATGGGCGTGTTCTGGTCGCTCGCGCTCACCGGCTTCTGCATCCTGACGGCCGCCCTCACCGCGACGATCAGCGACCAGGTTCCCGTCGACCAGCGCGGCTACGTGAGCGGCTGGATCAGCGCACCGCAGGCGATCGGCATCATCCTCGGCGTCGCACTCGTGACGTACGTCTTCACCGGCGCCCTCATCGGCTACACCGCGATGGCCGTGCTGCTGCTTGTCCTGGTGCTGCCGTTCCTCTTCCTGCCGGACGCCGTGCTGCCGCGGGAGCTGCGCGAACGGATGACGATGCGCGGCGTCATCGAGGGGCTGTGGATCAGCCCGCGCGAGCATCCCGACTTCGGCTGGACCCTGCTCAGCCGGGTGCTCGTCAACTTCGGCAACGCGTTCGGCACGTCCCTGCTGCTCTACTTCCTCGAGTTCGGGCTCCGCGACCCGAATGCGGATGACGACCTGCTCATCCTGATCCTCGTCTACATGGTGTTCGTGATCATCGCGTCGCTGGTGCTCGGGCGGCTGTCCGACCGGCTCGGGCGGCGGAAGGCGTTCGTGTTCGCCTCCTCCGCGGTTCAGGGCATCGCGGCGCTGCTGCTCGCGTTCGTTCCGCAACTGTCGGTCGCGATCGTCGCAGCAGGTCTGCTCGGGATCGGCTACGGCTGCTTCCTGTCGGTGGACCAGGCGCTCGCCACCCAGGTGCTGCCCGACGCCGAGAACCGGGGCAAGGATCTCGGCATCATGAACATCGCCCTCGCGGTGCCGCAGGCGGTGGCGCCCCTGTTCGGCGCGCTGATCGTCGCGGCCCTGGGCGGCTTCGCGGGTCTCTTCGTCCTCTCGGCCGTGTTCGCCTTCGCCGGCGCGCTCGCGGTCGCCCGAGTGAAAGCGGTGCGGTAGTGACCGACCTCGACCTGTCCACCCCTCCTGCCGCCTCCGAGCGCACCTGGACGACACCGGACGTGTTCTGGCCGTCGCTGTCGGCGGCGACCACGCGGCTCGACCCGCCGCTGGGAGTGCTGCACCTGCCGGCGCTCCGTCACAACGCGCACGACATGCTGCGGAGGGCGGCAGCGCCCGGGCGTGCGCCGAAAGCGATCCGCGTCGCCTCCAAGTCGGTGCGCGTCCGCTCGGTGATGGATGCCGTGCTCGCCCTTCCCGGCTATGCGGGAGTTCTCGCGTACACGCTCCCCGAGGCGCTGTGGCTGGCCGAGGGCGACGCCGAGCATCCGCCGATCGAGGATGTGGTGGTCGGCTACCCGACGGCCGACCGCGCCGCCATCGCCCGCCTGGCCGCCTCCCCGGAGCTCGCCGCGCGGGTGACCCTGATGGTCGACTCGGTCGCCCACCTGGACTTCATCGACGCGGTCGTCCCGCCCGCGCAACGCGAGACCATCCGGCTCTGCCTGGAGCTCGACGCGTCCTGGCTCGCGCCCGTGCTCGGTCATGTCGGCGTGTTCCGCTCACCGCTCTACTCGGCAGGCTCGGTCCGCACCGTCGCCGAGGAGATCGTGCGCCGTCCGGGCTTCGCGCTGGTCGGGATGATGGCCTACGAGGCGCAGATCGCCGGCCAGGGCGACAACCCACCCGGAAAGCCCGCGTGGGGTGCGACCCTCCGCTGGGTGCAGAAGAACTCGCGCGAGGAGCTGCTCAGCCGGCGCAGGGAGGCGGTCGCGGCGGTGCGCGGCCTCGCCGACCTCGAGTTCGTGAATGGCGGAGGGACCGGCTCGATCGAGTTCACCGCCTCCGACGAGTCCGTCACCGAGGTCGCCGCCGGCAGCGGCCTGTTCGGCGGACACCTGTTCGACACCTACCGGTCCTTCCATCCCGCGCCTGCCGCCTCCTTCGCCCTCTCGGTGGTGCGCCGACCGAACGCCGAGACCGCCGTGCTGCTCGGCGGCGGCTGGATCGCTTCCGGCCCTCCCGGACCCGACCGGCTCCCGAAGGTGGAGTGGCCGACCGGGGTGTCGATGGTGGCGCGGGAGATGGCCGGCGAGGTTCAGACGCCGCTGACGGGAGCCGCGGCCGCGTTGATGCGCATCGGCGACCGGGTCTGGCTGCGCCACACCAAGTCCGGCGAGTTGAGCGAGCACCTCGACGGGTTCCAGCTCATCGACACGGTCGACGGTCGCGCTCGCGTGGTCGGTGTCGCGCCCACCTATCGTGGCGACGGCAGGGTCTTCCTGTGACTGCAGCGGGAGGGCTCTGGCGCAACTGGGGCCGGACCGAGGCCGTGCGCCCGCAACGCGTCGAACGGCCGGCGACGCCCGAAGCGGTGCAGCGCGCGGTGCAGGCGGCCGCGGCCAAGGGGATGAGGATCAAGGCGGTCGGCGCCGGACACAGCTTCACCGGCATCGCCGTCGCCCCCGGCGTGCAACTCGACCTCGAAGACCTGACGGGGATCGTGGATGTGGACCTCGAGCGCGGCCGGGTGACGCTCGCGGCGGGCACGCATCTGCACCAGCTCCCGCAGCTGCTGCGTCCGCACGGCCTGGCGCTTACGAACATGGGCGACATCGACCGGCAGACCATTGCGGGCGCCACCTCGACCGGGACCCACGGCACGGGAGGCTCGTTCGGGGGCCTGGCGACGCAGGTCGTCGGCCTCACCCTCGTCACCGGGACCGGCGAGCTGCTGCGGATCGACGAGACCGAGAACGCCGAGCTGCTCCCCGCCGCGCGCCTGGGACTCGGGGCTCTCGGCGTCATCGTGGATGTGACCATCCAGTGCGTGCCCGCCTACCTTCTGCAGGCGGTCGAGCGTCCAGAGCCGCTGCACGCCACGCTCGAGAGCTACGTCGAACGCTCGGCGGGGGAGGACCACTTCGAGTTCTACTGGTTCCCGCACACGGAGACCGCGCTGACCAAGACGAACACCAGGCTCCCGCTCACCGCCGGGCGTGCGCCGCTGCCCAGCGTCGGCCGCTGGATCGATGACGAACTGCTCGCCAACGGCGTGTACCGGGGAGTGTGCGCGCTCGGGACGGTCGCGCCCGGCGTCATCCCGCCGTTCAGCCGGCTCGCGCAGCGCCTCACCGGCAACCGCGACTTCACCGACCACTCGCCGCGCGTGTTCGTCACCAACCGCACTGTGCGGTTCCGCGAGATGGAGTACGCCCTGCCGCGGGAGGCGGTGCCCGAGGCGCTCGCTGAGGTGCGGGCGCTCATCGAGCGTCGCGGGTGGCGTATCTCCTTCCCCATAGAGGTGCGCAGCGCTGCTCCCGACGAGAACTGGCTGTCGACCGCGTACGGGCGCGAGACCGGCTACATCGCGGTGCACCGCTACTACCGGGAGGACCACCGCGAGTACTTCTCGGCGGTCGAGGAGATCATGGTCGCGCACGAGGGCCGGCCGCACTGGGGCAAGCTGCACCGTCAGGATGCGGACTCCCTGCGGACGGTGTACCCGCGCTTCGACGACTTCCTCGCCGTGCGCGACCGCCTCGACCCGGAGCGCCGCTTCGAGAACGCCTACCTCCGCCGCGTCCTCGGCCCCTGACTTCGGTGGTCCTTTCGTAGGCGATTTCGCGCCTTTCGTCGGAGGAACGGCCGCATCCAATACGAATCTCCATCCATACCGCGGCCCGTCGGAGATCTGAGGAGCTTCCTCCGACGCAAGCCCGAGGCCCCAGCCGTGACGAGTGCTGACCTGATGTGGCAACTGGGCGCGGAAGCACGCAACGACTCACGACTCGGCGAAGCCTCCGAGACGAACCCGGGTGCGGCGCCCTAGAAGGTGCTGCCCATCTTCTCCAGGCGCTCGACGCGCTCGGGGATGGGCGGATGCGTCGAGAACAGCCGCGCCATGACGCCCGGCTTCAGTGGGTCGTTGATCCAGAGGTGCGCCATCGAGGAGTTCTGCTTGCGCATCGGCCGGCCGTACGCCTCGAGCTTCAGGAGGGCGCTGGCCAGCGCATCCGGATGCCGCGTAGTCATCGCGCCGGTCGCATCGGCCAAGTACTCCCGCTGCCGCGAGACGGCGAGCTGCACCAGCGTGGCGACCAGCGGGGCGACGATCGCCGCGATCAGCCCGAAGACCAGCACCACGGGGTTCCCGCCACCGTTGTTGTTGTTGTTGCGGTTGCCGCCGAAGAACGCCATGCGCAGGAAGATGTCGGCGATGAAGCCGATCGCGACCGTCAGGCCGAAGACGATCATCCCGAGCCGGATGTCGTAGTTGCGGACGTGCCCGAGCTCGTGCGCCATGACGCCCTCGAGCTCGGCGTCGGTCATGATGTCGAGGAGCCCCGTGGTCGCGGCGACCGATGCGTGCTGTGGGTCACGCCCGGTGGCGAAGGCGTTGGGCGCTGGGTCGTTCACGACGTAGACGGCGGGCATCGGGGTGCCGGTCGTAATCGACAGGTTTTCGACGACGTTCCAGAGCCGCGGGTTGTCGGCCTTCGTGATCGGGACCGCGCCTGACATGCTCAGCGCCTGGCTGCTCGCCAGGTAGTACTGGAAGACGGCGTAGAGCACCGCTCCGACGAGCACGACGACGAGGATCGTGTAGCTCTGGTAGATGTACGCCGCCAGCCATCCGAGCGCACCGATGAGGACCAGGAACAGCAGGATGATGAAGACGGTGTTGCGCTTGTTCCTGGCGATCGCCCTGTACATTTACGCCCTAGAACTGGACGCGCGGGGGCTCAGCGATCGCGGCGAGGTTGTCGACCTCGAAGAACTCGCGCTCGGTGAAGCCCAGACGTCGGGCGAACATGTTGTTGGGGAACACCTTGATCTTGGTGTTGAACTCCCGCACGCCGCCGTTGTAGAACCGGCGCGAGGCCTGGATCTTGTCCTCGGTGTCGACGAGGTCGGCCTGGAGCCGCAGGAAGTTCTGGCTCGCCTGCAGCTGCGGGTACGCCTCGGCCACCGCGAAGATGCTCTTCAGTGCCGTCTGCATGTGGTTCTCGGCGACGGACGCCTCGCCAGGGCTCTGCGCGGACAGCGTCTCGGCGCGCGCCTGAGTGACGGACTCGAAGACGCCCTTCTCGTGCGCCGCGTAGCCCTTCACCGTCTCGATGAGGTTCGGGATGAGGTCGGCACGACGCTTGAGCTGCACCGTGATGTCGCTCCACGCCTCGTCGACGCGCACCTTCAGCGTGACGAGGGAGTTGTAGGTGGCCCACAAGTAGATCCCGATGATCGCCACGATGACGACGACGATGATGACCGGAATGAGCCATTCCATGTTCGCAGAACTCCTTGTGTGCCAAGCCTCGGGTGACGCAGATGCGTTGTCGACATCCTAGCTTCGGGGGAGGCGGCTCCCACGGCGTTCCCATCACACTCGAAGCAAGCACCTGGCCAGTGGATAGGCGCCGATAGGCACGCGCAGACGCACCCGGCCGCACACCCGGGCCGCGCACCCGGCAGACCGCCGCAGGCGGCCCGGGTGCACAATGGGGGCGTGAGCGAGGTGGCGGAGCGCCGGCGTCCCGGACGGCCGCGCAAAGAACGCGGGGCGGGTTCGGCGCGCACAGGGATCCTCCGCGCGGCGGCCGAGGAGTTCGCCGAGCGCGGGTACGAGGCCGCATCCCTCCGCGCCATCGCCCGGCGCGCCGGCGTCGACTCGGCGCTCGTCCACCACTACTTCGACGGCAAGGCCGATTTGTTCGCGGCCACCCTGGAGGCGCCGCTGCGCCCGGACCGGATGCTCGAGATCGTGCTCGCCGGTCCGCGCGACGCGGTGGGCGAATCGCTGGTGCGCTACCTGCTGGAGCAGCTGGACGACGAGAAGTCGGCCCGGCGCATCGTCGTCATCCTGCGCACAGTCCTCGGCAGCGGACCCGGGACCCGGATGGTGCGCGAGTTCCTGACGCGCGAGGTGCTCTCCAAACTCGCCGCCCTCTCCGACGAGCCGGATGCGACCCTGCGGGCCGAGCTCGCCGCCTCACAGCTTGTCGGGGTCATGATGACGCGCTACGGGCTGCAAGTGGAGCCGATCGCGACCGCTCCGGCCGACGAGCTGGTGCGCCGCGTCGGTCCCGTGCTCCAGTACCACCTGTTCGGAGCGGCCGGCACACCGGTCTCTTGACGGACGGGCATCGGCAGGCGAATAATTCAGCACATGATGAATTCGCGGGATGGTGCCGGGGCGACGGCCGACACGACGGTCGACGCTGCCCTCGAGCCCGCGGTGGCGATCGAGGCGCTGCGCGTGCGTCGCGGGAGGACCGATGTCATCCCGGGCCTCGACCTGCACATCCGGCGCGGGCAGGTCGTCGGGCTGCTAGGACCGAGTGGATGCGGCAAGACGACGCTGATGCGTGCGATCGTCGGCGTGCAGAAGGTGAAGGGCGGGACGGTCACCGTGCTCGGCCAGCCCGCCGGTTCGGCCGTGCTGCGTCACCGCGTCGGCTACGTCACGCAGGCCGCGAGCGTCTACGACGACCTGACGATCCGGCAGAACCTGGACTACTTCCGCCGGGTGCTCGGCGCCGGGCGCGACGACGTGGATCGGGCCATCGGCGCAACGGACCTGGCCGAGCACTCCGGCCGGCTCGTCTCCACCCTCTCCGGCGGACAGCGCAGCCGCGTCTCTCTCGCCGCCGCGCTCCTCGGTTCGCCCGACCTGCTCGTGCTCGACGAGCCGACGGTGGGGCTCGACCCCTTGCTGCGGGTCGAACTGTGGGGCCTGTTCCACCGGCTGGCCGAGGCGGGAACGAGCCTGCTGGTCTCCAGCCACGTGATGGATGAGGCCACCCGCTGTGACCGTCTCATCCTGATGCGGGAGGGAGCCGTGCTGGCCGACGCGACGCCCGCGCAGCTGCTCGCCGAGACGGGTGCCGCCGACGCGGAGGGCGCCTTCCTCGCGCTGCTCCGTCGCCATCAAGCGAGACACGCTCTGCCCGAGACGGAGGAGGGGGCACGATGAACCCGACCCGGACGCTCGCGACCACCGGCCGCGTCCTCACCCAGATCCGGCACGACCCCCGCACTGTGGTGCTGCTGCTGGTCGTGCCGAGCCTGCTCATCGGCCTGGTGGCCTGGATCTTCACCGACACTCCGGTGTTCGCGACGATCGGTCCGGCCATCCTGGCGCTGTTCCCGTTCATCGTGATGTTCCTGGTCACCTCGATCACGACCCTCCGGGAGCGCCGCACGGGCACGCTGGAGCGGCTGCTGTCGATGCCTCTCGGCCGCGGCGACTTCATCCTCGGCTACACGATCGCCTTCGGGCTGATCGCGATCGTCCAGGCGCTCATCGCCTCGGCGTACGCGATCTGGGTGTGCGGTCTCGATGTGAAGGGAGACCCCTGGCTGCTCGTCGCGGTCGCGGTGGTGGATGCGGTGCTCGGCAGCACGCTGGGCCTGTTCGCGAGCGCGTTCGCCCGCACGGAATTCCAGGTGGTGCAGTTCATGCCGCTGCTGGTCTTCCCGCAGATCCTGCTCGGCGGCATCTTCCTCCCGCGCGACGACCTGCCGGCGGGCCTCCGCGAGATCAGCGACTGGCTGCCGCTGTCGCACGCGGTGGATGCGCTCAACGCCGTCGCGGGCGACACGCACGACGCTGCCTACGTGGGCGGCCAGCTACTCATCCTGGGCGCGTTCGCGCTCGCCGCCGTCATCCTCGGCGCCCTCACCCTCCAGCGCCGCACGGCCTGACCGGCGCCGATCCTTCCACGCCGACTCCTACTTGCGTCGGAGAAAGTGCTCCGGATCCCCGACGGACCGCGGTGCGGATGGAGTCTTCTTACGAATCAGACCTGCATCTCCGACGGAAGGCCGCGGATCTCCGACCGCAGCGAGCAGGGAGTGTGGGACGGCCTGTGGGCGACCACGGCGCGGCTACGCCCTCGCCTCGTCCGGAACCTGCAGTTCGGCGGTGCCCGTGTAGCGGTAACGGACCCGGGTGCCGGTCTGCGGCTCGTCGATCACGCGCCACTCGGTGCCGACGTTGTCACCGCCGACGATCGAGACGTCGCGGATGGTCTCCTTGGGCTTCCCATCGATGCACGACTGGATCACTTCCCCATAGACCTCGGAGTCGGGGTTGAGCAGCACTGCGATGTAGTGGTCCGACCGCTTGACCTCGTGTGCCGGCACCCAGAGCCGTTCGTCGAACTGCACGAGGGTCCGGCCGTCCGCCGTGCCGTGCGGCTTCACCCCGGTGACGATGCCGCCGAGCCAGGTGTCGCCGTCGCGGTAGGCGTACAGCTCGCGCATCGGCGATTCGTAGTCGGCCTCGTCGGCCCCGTCCTCGTCCAAGTAGTCCAGCGGTGACGTCATGAACCGCACCCTACTCCCCGCTAGAGCGGTGTTGCGAGCGCGGTCGCGAGCAGCGGCGCGAGGTCTCCGCGGGCGCCCTCCGCGACCTCCACGCGCTCCAGCCCCTGCCAGGCCGCCGTCTCCGCGAGCAGCGGCAGGAGGCGATCCAGCGTCGCCGGCGGCGCTCCCGGTTCGGTCCACGCTGACTGGATGCGCAGCACGCCCGCCTGCCGGTCGCTCTTCAGGTCGATGCGGCCGACCAGGGCGTCGTTGAGGAGGATCGGCAGCGAGTAGTAGCCGAACACCCGCTTCGGGGCCGGAGTGTAGATCTCGATGCGGTAGTGGAAGCCGAACATCCGGAGCGCCCGGTCGCGGTACCAGACCACGGGGTCGAAAGGCGAGAGCAGGGCGGCGGCTTCCAGCTGTCGCGGCTTGCGGGCGTCGCGGTGCATCCAGGCGCGCACCGGCCGGCCCGCGCTCTCCCAGCCCGGGACCTGCACCGGGACGAGCTCGCCCGCATCCTCGAGCTCCTGCAGCGCGACGGCGACGCGCGGGCCCTTGATCCGGTAATAGTCGGCGAAGTCGCGGGCGGTGCCGATGCCGTGCGCGACGGCGGCGCGGCGGAGCAGCTCGCGGATGGCGTCGTCGTCGCTCACCGTGCGGTCGAGGACGCTAGCGGGCAGCACGTCGGCGGTGAGGGCGTACCGGCGCTGGAAGCGCGTCCGGCCCGCGATGGCCACCTCACCGAACAGGAACATGCGCTCGAGCGCGCGTTTGACCTCCGACCATCCCCACCAGGGGCCGGTGCGGTGATTCGCATCGTGCTCGATCTCGCCTGCCAGCAGCGGCCCGTTGGCGGCGAGCTCACCGCGCAGCCAGTCGACAGTGCTCTCGTTGACCTCGTACCAGCTGCCCGGGCCGCCGTAGCTCTTCCGGTATTCGCGCATCCGCCAGGCGAACAGCGGCCAGTCCTCCTTGCGCATGAAGGCGGCCTCGTGCGCCCAATACTCGGTGTGCGGGCTGCGCGCGTCGTAGGTCAGCCGGTCGAGCAGCGTGCGGTCGTACCCACCCAGGCGTGCGAACGCGGGCAGGTAGTGGCTGCGCTCGAACACGTTGACGGAGTCGATCTGGAGCAGCCCCAGCCGGTCGATGAGCCCGTTCAGCTGCCGAGTGCCGACGACGGCCGGGCGCGGCCTCCCGAAACCTTGCGCGGCGAGCGCGATGCGTCGCGCGAGCGCGGGGGAGACCTGTTCGACCACGGCTCGACCTTACCGACAACCTCGGACACTCGACGTTCATCATCCCGTCACCGGCACGCGACCGGCCGGACGTCTGGCCTTTCTAGCGTGACGACGTCCGGGCGCTCCGCCCGGGCGACACCTTGCACTGGAGGAACCCGTGATCAACAAGCGCGCACGTGTCGCAGGCTTTGCCGCCGCGGCCGCCGTCGTCGCACTCTCGCTGTCCGCCTGCTCCGGCGGCGCGAATGCCAGCACCACCGACTCCGCCGCGATCGCCACCGCCACCGACGCTACGTCGGCCGGCGGAATGGATGCGCTGGTCGCCGCCGCGAAGAAGGAGGGCAGTCTCAACATCATCGCGACGCCCGGCGACTGGGCGAACTACCAGGAGATCTTCGACGGCTTCACCAAGAAGTACGGCATCACGATCAACCCGAGCCAGGACAGCGCGTCCAGCCAGGAGGAGATCGACGCCGCGAAGAAGCTCAAGGGCCAGGACACGGCGCCAGACACCTTCGACATCGGCTCGTCTGTGGCTCTGGCGAACACGCAGTACTTCGCGGCGTACAAGCCGACCGGCTGGGACGACATCCCCGAGGCCCAGAAGGAGAAGGACGGCCTCTGGAAGGTCGGCTACTACGGCGTCATGGCGGTCGGCTACGACGCCAACAAGATCAAGACCGCGCCGAAGTCGTTCGACGACCTCCTGAAGCCGGAATTCAAGGGCGCCGTCGCGCTCAACGGCAACCCGACCCAGGCGGCCGCCGCAGCCGGCGCCGTCGCCTACGCCAGCCTGCAGAACGGCGGGACGCTCGACGACCTGAAGCCGGGCGTGGACTGGTTCGCGAAGCTGAAGAAGGCGGGCAACTGGAACGCCGCCGACGGCAAGCCGAACACCATCGCCTCGGGGGAGACCCCTGTGCTGCTCGACTGGTCGTTCAACCAGAAGGGCTACGCCACCTCCGACACCATCAAGGGCGGCGGCGTGAAATGGGAGTACGTCGTGCTCCCGGGCACCGCGTACGTCGGCTACTACAACCAGGCCATCAACAAGGACGCCCCGCACCCCGCGGCCGCGCGCCTCTGGGAGGAGTACCTCTACAGCGACGCAGCCCAGAACGCCTGGCTGAAGGGTGGCGCCTACCCGGCGCGCGTCGACGCCATGGAGAAGGCCGGAACGCTCGACAAGGACGAGTTCCCGGGCAAGCTGGACGAGGTCGCCGTCATGACCGACAAGCAGGCAACCGACGCGGGCACCCTGCTCAGCTCCACCTGGGCCAACGCGGTCGGCTGATGACCGAGACCGTCACAGGCGCTGCGGCGCCGGCGGTCGACCGTGCTGCCGCCGGAGTCTCCGTCACGGAGATCCGGCGGCAGCCGTCGTCGGCCAGACCACCCGCCGAGCGCACCCGCCGGCGCGGCCGTGGCGTCGCGGCCGTCCTCGGCCTGACACCCTTCGCGTTCTACGTCGTGGTGTTCCTGGCGGTGCCGACCGTGGTCGCGGTCGGCAGCGGCTTCGTGGATGACGCGGGCCGCTTCACCTGGTCGAACCTCACCGGCCTCGCCGAGCCGGCCATCGCCGGCTCATTCTTCGGCGCCTTCTGGCTTTCGGCGGTGACCGCGGTGGTCGGCGCGATCGCCGGCGCCGCGCTCTGCTTCGCCATGCTCCGCTCGCGCCCCGGCGGGGTGGCGCGCTCGCTGGTCGACTCGGCCAGCAGCGTCCTCGCCCAGTTCGGTGGTGTCATGCTCGCCTTCGCGTTCATCGCGACCATCGGCGCGCAGGGACTGGTCACCGTGCTCTTGCGGAACTTCGCCCACATCAACATCTACGAGAACGGCATCTGGCTGTACACCGTTCCCGGGCTCATCCTGCCGTACCTCTACTTCCAGATCCCGCTGATGGTGATCACCTTCCTGCCGGCGCTGGAGGGTCTGCGGCCCCAGTGGCTGGAGGCGACGGCGACCCTCGGCGGCAGCCGCTGGACCTATTGGACGCGCGTGGGCGGCCCCATCCTGCTGCCGTCGTTCCTCGGCAGCCTGCTGCTGCTCTTCGCCAACGCGTTCTCCTCGTACGCGACGGCCGCTGCGCTGGTCGGCCAGGCGAACAACATCGTCTCGCTGCAGATCCGGCAGGCGCTGATCAGCGAGACCGTGCTCGGTCGCGCCAACCTGGCGGGCGCGATGGCCCTCGGGATGCTGCTGGTCATGGTCGTCGTCATGCTCGGCTACTCGGCGCTGGTCCGCCGCACGGCGAGGTGGCAGCGATGAGCCGCGCCGTCGAGGCACGGCCACGCCGCCGTCCTGCGCCGCAGCTCCGGCTGGGACCGGGGCCGGCCGTCCGCGCGGTCATCTGGACGGTGCTCGGGCTCTTCTTCCTCATCCCGCTGTTCTCCATGGTGGAGTTCACCCTCCGCACCGCGAAGCCCGGCGTCTACAACCTTGACCGCTGGGTCGCCGTCTTCTCCGGCGAGACGACGCGGTACGACCGCGTGTACCAGGGCCTCGGCAACTCCCTGGTGCTGGCCGTCGTGACGGTCGCGATCGTGCTGCTGGTGCTGCTACCGACGATCGTGCTGGTCGAGCTGCGGTTCCCCAAGCTCCGGCGGCTGCTGGAGGCGGTCTGCCTGCTGCCGATCATGATCCCGGCGATCGTCATGGTGGTGGGCCTCGCGCCGACGTACGCCGTGGTCACCGAGGTCTTCGGCTCAGGCGCCTGGACGCTCGCCTTCGCGTACGGCATCACCGTGCTGCCGTACGCCTATCGCGCCATCCAGAGCAACGTCGCGGCCGTCGACATGATCACCCTGAGTGAGGCGGCGCGGTCCCTCGGCGCCGGCTGGGCGACCGTCTTCTCAGCAGTGCTGGTGCCGAACCTGCGCCGCGGCATCCTGGCCGCCTCCGCCCTGTCGGTGGCCGTCGTGCTCGGCGAGTTCACGATCGCTTCGCTGCTGTCCCGCGTCAACCTGCAGACCTCCCTGCTGCTGGTGTCGCAATCCGACCCCTTCGTCGCGGTCATCTTCGCGCTCCTCGCGCTGGTGTTCGCGTTCGTCCTCCTCATCGTCGTCGACCGCCTCGTGAGCGTGCGTCGCCGGCGTCCAGCGAAAGGCTGACATGACCGCCCTCGACACCCCACTCCTCTCGTCCCGCACCGGCTCGACCGTCGAACTGCGCGACCTCGTCCGCGACTTCGGCGGCGGCGCCGGGCTCTCCGGATTCGACCTGGTCGCAGCGCCCGGCGAGCTCATCGCCCTGCTCGGGCCGAGCGGCTGCGGCAAGACCACCGCGCTGCGCTCGCTCGCCGGGCTGGAGCGGGTGGACAGCGGCAGCATCCTGATCGACGGCAGCGACGTCACGGACGAGCCGACCAGCCGCCGAGACCTCGGGATGGTGTTCCAGTCGTACTCGCTGTTCCCGCACCTGACCGTCGGCCAGAACGTCGAGTTCGGCCTGCGGATGCGGAAAGTCGCGCCCGTCGATCGCCGACGCCGCGCCGCGGAGGCGCTGGAGCTCGTCGGACTCGACCACCACGCCGGCCGCTACGCCCACCAGCTGTCCGGGGGTCAGCAGCAGCGTGTCGCCCTTGCCCGGGCGCTCGTGACAGAGCCGCGCGTCCTGCTGCTCGACGAGCCGCTCTCGGCGCTCGACGCCAAAGTGCGGGTGCAGCTGCGGGATGAGATCCGCCGCATCCAGACCGAGTTCGGCATCACCACGTTCTTCGTCACCCACGACCAGGAGGAGGCGCTCGCCGTCGCCGACCGCGTCGCCGTCATGCGCGCGGGCCGGATCGAGCAGATCGGCAGCCCGGAGGAGCTCTACCACCGCCCGGAGACGGCGTTCGTGGCAGAGTTCGTGGGGCTGACGAACCGTGTGGAGGGGACGGTCGCCGACGGCAGGCTGCGAGTGCTCGGGCAGGAGGTTCCGCTGGCGTCCCCGGCGGCCGACGGCCCGGTCACCGCCTACCTGAGGCCGGAGGATGTGCTGCTCACGGCCGCCGGCATCCCCGCCGTCGTGCTCACCACCAGCTTCCTGGGGGCGCTCCGTCGCACGCGGGTGCGGCTCGAGGACGGCACCGAACTGTCGCTGCAGCACGGTGCGCGCGAGCGACCCGAGCCCGGCGACCGCGTCGAGCTCGGCCTGACCGGGTCGCCGGTGACCGTGGCGGAACGCACCGTCGCGGGCGTGTGACCGCGACCGCGGATACACGCTGGCCCGGCAGCTGTGAAGGGGCCCGGCGTGGCGCCCGGGCTGCATTGATCCGCGACTCCCGCGGCCTACACTGACACGCATGTCCGACACCGACCGCCCCGTCCCGCCGCCCGTCACCGCGCCCGGCGCCGAGTCGGCCAACCAGGCGCCCGCGCGCTCCTGGTTCCAGCGCCGCCGTCGCGAGCTCGGCGAGCCCGCCGAAACCATCGACGAGGCGGTTCCGCGGGGGATGCGCCTCGCGGGCGCCTGGTCGTGGCGTCTGCTGGTGATCGGCGCCGTCATCGCCGTGATCATCTTCCTCATCATCCAGCTCAAGCTGATCGTCATCCCGGTGCTCATCGCCGTGCTGCTGTCGGGGCTGCTGGTCCCGTTCAAGGACTTCCTCATCCGGCACCGCTGGCCCAAGTGGCTGGCGATCCTGACGGTGCTGATCGCGCTCGTCATCATCGTCGGCGGCCTGTTCTACCTCGCGATCTGGCAGGTGACCAGACAGAGCGGCGAATTGCAGAAGCAGTCCGTCGACGCATTCAACGGCCTCCAGCAGTGGCTCACCACCGGTCCGCTCGGACTCAGCCAGGACCAGATCAGCAGCGCGTTCGCCTCGATCGGGAAGTCCGTCCAGCAGGACGGCCAGGTCTTCCTCTCGGGTGCGCTGTCGGTCGGATCGACGCTCGGCCACGTCTTCGCGGGCGCGCTGCTGACGCTGTTCAGCACCATCTTCATCCTGATCGACGGCAAGAGCATCTGGGGATGGATCGTCCGCGTCTTCCCGAAGAACGCCCGCGCGGCGATCGATGGAGCGGGCCAGGCCGGCTGGGTGACCCTGCGGAACTTCGCGAAGGTGCAGGTGCTCGTGGCCTCCATCGACGCGCTCGGCATCGGGCTCGGCGCGTTCTTCCTCGGGCTGCCGCTCGTGATCCCGATCGCGGTCCTGGTGTTCCTCGGATCGTTCATCCCGGTCGTCGGCGCCGTGGTGACCGGTGCCCTGGCCATCTTCATCGCACTGGTGTTCAAGGGATGGGTCTTCGCCCTGATCATGCTCGGGGTGGTGCTGCTGGTGCAGCAGATCGAGGGCCACATCCTCCAGCCGCTGATCATGGGCAGCGCGGTGAAGGTGCATCCGCTCGCCGTGGTGCTCGCCGTGGCGGCCGGGTCGCTGCTCGCCGGTATCCCCGGCGCCCTCTTCGCGGTGCCGTTCGTCGCCGTGCTGAACGTCATGGTGCACTACATCTCCGGCGGAGCCTGGCGCAGCTCGCCGCCGACGCCGTGGCAGGATGCGCCCGACCGCGCCATCTGGGAGACGGTCCCGCGCGCCGTCCGCCGGCCTCCGGGCAAGGCATGAGTCGCCGCCTCTTCGCGGGCCCCATGCGGCCCGGAGAATACGACCGCCGCTAGGCTGAGCCCGTGGCAACCGCGACCGAACACACGCGCACCCCGTTCGCAGGTCCGAGCCTGGACGAGTTCGAGGCTGCGCGCGCCATCGTGGCCCGGGTGGCGCAGCCGACCCCGATGGAGAGCTCGCGCTTCCTGACCGACCTCCTCGGCGCGCCGGTCCTCCTGAAGTGCGAGAACCTCCAGCGCACGGGCTCCTACAAGATCCGCGGCGCCTACAACCGGATGTCCAAGCTGAACGCCGAGGAGCGCGCCCGCGGAGTCGTGGCGGCGTCGGCGGGCAACCACGCGCAGGGCGTCGCGTTCGCGGCGCGGGAACTGGGCATCCACGCGACGATCTTCATGCCGGTGGGCGTCGCCATCCCGAAGTTCCAGGCCACGCGGGCGTATGGGGCGGATGTGGTGCTGAGCGGCGGTTACGTCGACGAGACGCTGCGCGCCGCCGCCGACTTCGCGGCCGAGACCGGGGCCGTCCTCATCCCGCCCTTCGACCATCCCGATGTCGTGGCCGGTCAGGGCACGCTGGGCCTCGAGATCCTCGAAGCGGTACCCGACGTCGAGACCATCGTCGTCCCGATCGGCGGAGGCGGGCTCATCTCGGGCGTCGCCAGCGCGGTCAAGCAGCGCGCGGCCGCCGACGGGCGGTCCGTGCGGGTCATCGGCGTCCAGGCGGCGAACGCGGCCGCCTATCCGCCGTCCCTCGCCGCGGGCGAGCCGACGGACATCTCGCTGGTCGCCACCATCGCGGACGGCATCGCCGTCAGCCGGCCGGGAGCCCTGAACTTCCAGATCATCCGCGACGCCGTGGACGAAGTCGTGACCGTCTCCGAGGACGACATCGCCCGCGCCATGGTCGTGCTGCTCGAACGGGCGAAGCTCGTCGTGGAGCCGGCCGGTGCGGCCGGGGTGGCGGCCATCCTCGCCGGAGCGGTGCACGCGCAGGGAACGACCGTCGCCATCCTCTCCGGGGGCAACATCGACCCGCTGCTGATGCAGCGCGTGATCAGCCAGGGCCTTGCCGCGGCGGATCGCTACCTCAAGCTCAGGATCATGCTTCCCGACCGCCCGGGCCAGCTCGCACGGATCGCCGAGATCCTCGCCGGCGTCAATGCCAACGTGGTGGAGGTGCTGCACACCCGGCACGGGCGCGGGATGCAGCTGAGCCAGGTCGAGCTCGACGTCAGCGTGGAGACGCGGGGCACGGAGCACCGTGGCTACGTCATCGACGCGCTCCGCGCGGCCGGCTACGACCCCGTCGTCGACGACGAATAGCCCGCTCCTTCCCTTCCTCTTCTACGCAAACAGCTCCTGAGTTTTTCGCCGATTTCCTTTCGGAAGGCGGAAAAACTCAGGAGCTGTTGGCTTGAGGCAGAAAGGGCAGGGGTCAGCCGGTGTAGGTCTCGACCTTGGTGACCTCGACGGCGATCTGGCGGCCGTTCGGGGCCGTGTACTCCGTCTTGTCGCCGACCTTGAGGCCCAAGATGGCCGCGCCGAGCGGGCTCTGCTCGCTGTAGACGGGGAGGTCGGTGCCGGCCGCGATCTCGCGGTTGCCGATCAGGAACACGCTCTCGTCCCCGGCGATCGTCGCGGTGATGACCGTGCCGGGCTCGACCACTCCGTGGCTCTCCGGCGCGGCGCCGACAGTGGCGCTGCGCAGCAGATTGGTCAGCTGGACGATGCGGGCCTCGATCTTGCCCTGCTCGTCCTTCGCGGCGTGGTAGCCGCCGTTCTCCTTGAGGTCGCCCTCTTCGCGGGCCGCCTCGATGCGCTTCGCGATCTCGTTGCGGCCGTTGACGCTGAGCTCTTCGAGTTCGGCCGACAGACGGTCGTACGCGTCCTGGGTCAAGAAACTGACCTGCGACTCCTGAGACATGATGAACTCCTTTGCGCTGCGGCCGTGGCCGCAGTTGAAATAGCACCGTGGATAGGGCCGGTTCGGTACCGGTGCTAAAGCCGACGCCCCGGCGATGCCGGGGCGTATCCGGACAATACTAGGCCAGCCAGCAGGTGTTGATCAAACCTGTGTTGGGCTTCATGACCGTTCGGATCGCCTCGCTGTGGGTGGTGACGCGCGACGGCGATCCCGGGTATTCGACGATCCGCCAGCCGACGATCGCGAAGTCCTCGTTGAGGGCCTGGAGCGCACACGTCACGGGCGTTCCGACCGGCGCGTTGATCGTGAACGAGATGTCGACGTGGTGGTCGTCCGGGATGGTGAAGGCGGTGTCGGTCGTCTCCAGGTTGGCCTGGTCGTTGTCCCAGCCCGCCCAGAAGACCCAGGCGGTGACGATCGCGACGACGGCCAGCGCTCCGCCGATCAGCAGCCAGCGATCGCGGCGCTTGCGTTCGCGGGTACGCCCGTAGCGGGTGTCGAGGTTCGGGGTCGCCGTCATGCGTGCACCGCCATGCCGTCCAGCTCCGCCTCCCGCGTCTGAGGCCTGCCGCCGGGCGACGGTAGGCTGAGACCAGACTAGGAGAGAAAGCTGTGAATGCTGACGCCCGCCGGCTGATGGCCGTGCACGCCCATCCCGATGACGAGTCCAGCAAAGGCGCCGGGACGTACGCGTCGTACGTGCGCCGGGGCGACGAGGTCATGGTGGTCAGCTGCACCGGCGGCGAGCGCGGCGACGTCCTCAACGAGCGGCTTGCCCCCGACGCGCTGGCCATGGCGTCGCGCGACCTCCCCGGCCTCCGCCGTCGGGAGATGGCGGCGGCGCAGGCGGTGCTCGGCATCCAGCACCGTTGGCTCGGCTACGTCGACTCGGGCATGGCTCGGGAGGACGGTACGCTGCCGCCGAACTCGTTCGCATCCATCCCGCTGGAGATCTCGGTCGCGCCGCTCGTGAAGCTCATCCGCTCGTTCCGCCCGCACGTGCTCGTCACGTACGACGAGAACGGCGGCTACCCGCATCCCGATCACATCCGCGCCCATGTGGTCGGTGTGGAGGCGTACCGTGCCGCCGCAGACCCGTCACGTTACCCGGAGCTCGGCGCGCCGTGGCAGGTCTCGAAGCTGTACTACGACCGGATCTTCAACGGCGAACGCGTCCGCGCTGTGCACGAGGCCCTGGTCGCCGCCCAGCCGTCGTCGCCGCTCCTCGAGCAGCTCACGCAGATGCGCTCGTGGATGGACGATGCGCCGTCGGTCGTGACCACGCGCGTCCCCGTGGGCGACGTCCTGGAGGTCCGGGATGCGGCCCTCCGGTCGCATGCCAGCCAGGTCGCGCCCGACAGCGCGTTCTTCTTCTGGCCCAACGACATCCTCCGCCAGGCGTGGCCGACGGAGGAGTTCCAGCTCATCGACTCGAAAGTGGAGACCGAGATGCCCGAGACCGACCTCTTCGCCGGCGTGGTGCCCGAGTGATCGCGGACGCCATCCTGCGCCTCTCCGTCCGGCTGGCGGCGACGCCCGCGCCGACGCCGTCGGGCGCGCCGAGCGATGACTCCGTCACCCCGGGGGTGCTCGGCTTCGTCGTCACCTTCTTCCTCGCGGTGGCCGTGGTCCTGCTCGTGCTCGACATGGTCCGTCGCATCCGCCGGGTGCGGTACCGGGCGGAGATCGCCGAAAAGCTGGATGCGGAACAGGCCGGCGAGGATCGGGACGAGCCGGAGTCTCCCGCCCGCTGAGCCGGTTCACGGTCGGCACGCTGCGAAGGCGTTTCTCAGAAGGCCTGGGCGACGCGCTCCACGAGTAGTCCCAGCCCGATGAGCGTCATCGCGATCGCGGAGACGCGGGCCAGCACGATGGTGCCTCGTGGTCTTGCTGCGAGCAGCCGGCGCGCTAGCACGGCGACCGTCAGGTAGACGACGGCGCAGGTCGCCACGAAGAGTCCGCCGAGGAGCAGCATCTGCGCCGCGGGCGCCCACGCGCCGTGAGCCGTGGTCGTGGTGGTGAACTGCGGGACCAGGGCAACGAGCACCAGCAGGCCCTTCGGGTTGAAGCCGCTGACCCCGGCGCCGCGGAGGAACGACGCGAACGGCGAGACGCTTCCGTCGGCGGTGTGCGCCGAGAGAGGTCCGGCGGACCGCACGAGCCCGTTGATGCCGATCCACAGCAGGTACAGCGCGCCGCCGACAGTCAGCACGTCGAGCAGCACGGGGTTGGCGGCGACCAGAGCACCGAGCCCGACGGCGACCGCGACGACGACCAGGAGGTACCCGAACAGGATGCCGCCGATCGACGGCAGCAGCGCCCGCCCGCCGAGGCCCGCGGTGACCGCGTACGCCCAGTCGGCGCCCGGGGTGCAGACGAGCAGCGCCGCGACGCCCCAGAAACCCATGATCAGTGCCGGATCCATCTGTGCCTCCCTTTGCAGGAAAGCTATGGCGTTTTGGACCGCAAGTGCTTGCGAGTTCGGCGCGTTCACGCCGTTTCTGTGGAAGGATCTGCTTCATGGATGCGATTGACCGGGAGATCCTTGCTGCACTGCAGGAGGATGGCCGGCTGAGCCTCACGGACCTGGCTGCCCGGGTGGGGCTCACGCTGTCGCCCTGCCACCGGCGCGTCCGTGAGCTGGAGAACGCTGGTGTGATCGAGCAGTACCGCGCCGTGGTGTCGCCGGCGGCCGTCGGGCTCGATTTCGAGGCGATCGTGTTCGTGACGATCGACCGGACCGATCCGGAGACGGTCGGTGCTTTCGAGGAAGGCGTGCTCGCCATCCCGAACATCGTGCAGGCCGAGCGGCTCTTCGGCGACCCGGACTACATGCTGCGGGTGCTGACCGCAGACCTCACCGGGTACCAGGAGCTGTTCGACGGTCCGCTCGGGGCGCTGCCCGGAGTGCGCAAGCTGTCCTCGACCCTGGTCATGAAGCAGGTGACCGGTCGGCGGGCGCTGCCGACGTGAGTGCGGCGGGTGCCGGTCCTGTTTTCAGGACTCTCCTGTTTCAGGACTCTCCTGTTTTCAGGACTCTCCTGTTTTCAGGACTCTGGCGCTCTCCCGTGCAGCTACGTCCTGAATACACGACATGGCTGCACGAGTTGCGCCCGATCTCCTGAATACGGGAGCAGTTGCGCGGGCGGCGCCGATCCCGTGAACGGGCCCTGTTTTCAGGACATCAAGGCGGCGACGTGCAGCTATGTCCCGTATTCAGGACATGGCTGGACACACAACGCGCCATGTCCTGAATACAGGACCACGGCGCCGCACCAAGCCGGCCCCACGTCCTGAATACAGGACCGCCCCGTCACCCCGCGTTGTACGCAGGATGCATCGCGATGAGCAGCGTCGCCGTCCAGTGGCACAGGAACGCCAGCACCGTCAGCGTGTGGAAGATCTCGTGGAACCCGAACTTCCCCGGAAACGGGTTCGGCCGCTTCATCCCATAGATCACTGCGCCCACGGTGTAGAAGATGCCGCCGACGAGCACGAGCACCATCATGGCGACGTTCGCATCCAGCAGGTCGACGATGTACATCAGCGCCGCCCAGCCGAGCGCGACGTAGATCGGCACGTACAGCCAGCGCGGCGCGTTGATCCAGAAGACGCGGAACCCGATGCCGATCAGCGCCCCAGCCCAGACCAGAGTCAGAAGCAGGATGCCCTTCGACGGCGGCAGCGCGAGCACCGCGAGCGGCGTGTACGTCCCGGCGATGAGCAGGAAGATGTTGGCGTGGTCGATGCGCTTCAGCACCACCTTGGTACGCGGCTGCCAGTTGAAGCGGTGGTAGAGCGCCGAGTTGCCGAACAAGAGCATCGAGGTCAGCACGAAGACGGCCGACGCCCACTTGGCGGGGGCGCCGTTGGCGAGCGAAATCAGCACGATCCCGAGGACGATGGTGACCGGGAACGTACCGGCGTGGATCCAGCCGCGCCAGGTCGGCTTGACCTCGCTGGGGAACGCTGGTGACGCATCCAGCAGCGGGATGTTGGGGAGCTCCGGTCCGCCCCGCTCGTCCGCCTGGACGGCCGCGTCGGAGGCATCCAGCTGCGCCGCAGGCTCCTCGAGGAGTTCGCCGACGTCCTCGTTGGCGCGGTCGCGATCGCTCGTGCCGGGGTTCGGGGTGTTACGGGGCGACATGAATCAAGAGTAGGGGAAGACGGGTGCCGGGATGCTGTGAGACGGGTCGCCGTGGCGCGCTAACGTAGCAGCGTGAGTAGACGAGCATCGCCCGGGGCCAGCGGGCTGCTCTACGGGCTGTACCAGAAACGTCTGCGCCGGGACATCGAGCGCGACGCCCTCCCGAAGCACGTCGCCATGATCATCGACGGCAACCGTCGCTGGGCTCGGCAGGCCGGCCTCACCACCGTTGCGCACGGCCACCGGGCGGGCGCCGCGAAGATGCGCGAGTTCCTGGAGTGGTGCGACGAGCTCGGGATCGAGGTGGTCACGCTCTACCTGCTGTCGTCCGACAACCTGACCAACCGCGAGAGCGGAGAGCTGGGCGACCTGATCGAGATCATCGCGCAGCTCGCAGGCGACCTCTCCCGCTACCGCGACTGGCGCGTCAAGCACGTCGGCTCGGCGACGGGTCTGCCTCCTCGGCTGGTCGAGGCGCTCGCCGAGGCCGAGGCGCGGACGGCCGGGAAGACCGGGATGCACATCAACCTCGCGGTCGGCTACGGCGGCCGCAAGGAGATCACGGATGCGATGCGCAGCATCGTCGCCGCCCACCACGCCGACGGCGGGAGCCTCGAGACCCTGGCCGACCTCCTCACGCCGGACCTCATCGGCGAGCACCTCTACACGGGCGGTCAGCCCGATCCCGACCTCGTCATCCGAACGTCAGGGGAGCAGCGGCTGAGCGACTTCATGCTCTGGCAGAGCGCCCACAGCGAGTTCTACTTCGTGGAGGCCCTGGGCCCGGACCTGCGTGAGGTCGACTTCCTGCGTGCGGTCCGCGACTACTCCCGTCGGCACCGCCGATTCGGCGGCTGATTTCCCCGCTCTCTGCGGCATACGGGAGAATCGGACCGTGACGACGCTCGAGGAGTACGCCCGCGGATTCGGCGAAGAGCCCGGCTACCTGGACTACGGGCGGGTCGGCCCGCTGTCCGCAGCGGTGCGGGCGGAGACGTTCGGGCAGTACGAGATCCTCTCGAAGGCCCGCTACGGCACGATCGAGCGGATGCGGGCGGAGGACGAGCGCCTGCGCGACGCCGTCAGCGCGCTGACCCGTTTCCCGGCCGACCAGGTCGTCTTCCAGCCGAACGCATCCAGCGGTCTCCTGCATGCGGCCTTCGGCCTGACCGGCGGCGATGTGCTGCTGTCGCTCGCCGAGTTCCCGTCGATCACGTACGCCGCCCAGCGCGCCGCACAGGCGCTGCGCGTCATCACACCCACCTGGCTCGAGACCGACCACGGACGGGTGACGCCCGCGCGCATCCGGGAGCAGGTCACCGACAGCACGTCCGCCGTCATGGTGAGCCTGGTGGATTCGCGCACGGGCTATCTGGCGGACATCGACGGCATCCGGCAGGTCATCGGGGATCGCCTCCTGATCGTGGACGCGATCCAGGGATTCGGCGTGGTCGACGCCCCGTGGGAGGTGGCTGACGTCGTCGTCTCGGGTGGCCAGAAGTGGATGCGCGCCGGCTGGGGCACAGGATTCCTCGCGCTCAGCGAGCGGGCGATCGACCACCTGACGCCGGTGTTCAGCGGCTGGACGGGCTCAGGCCCGGAGCAGCCGTGGGACGAGGTGCTCGAGCCCGCCCGCGGGGCCCGCGCGTTCTCGATCTCCAACCCGGACCTCGTCGCGGAGGCGCGGTTCGCCGCAGCGCTCGAGGAGGTCGCCGCGGTCGGGGTGGACGCGATCGCGGACGCGGTCGCGGACAATGTGGAGCAGGTGCTCCAGCTCGCCGACGAGTTCGCGGTGCCGGTGGGCTCGTCGCGGAGCCCCGCCGAGCGCGCCGGGATCGTCGTGCTCGAACCGCTCCCCGAGCAGCTCACCGCGCTGAGCGCATCCCTCCACAACCACGGCGTCACGGCGTCGGTGCGGGCGAGTTCGGTGCGGCTCAGCGTGCACGCCGGGACGGGCGAGGAGACGTTGGACATGCTGCGCGGAGCGTTCACGTCGTACGCCACCGTCAGCTGAACCGCCCGCTGAACTGATCGCAACCCCGAACTGGGGGCGAATGTTCACCTGAACGAAACACGACACGCGGCCCCCCAACGATGGCGTGTCCGTGGCCGGGCGTAGGTTCAAGCCATCGGGCACCGCGCCCGATCGAGACGGCCACGTAAGTTCGTTTCGAAACCCAAGCGGCCGACTCGCCAGTGAGATCCGCCGGCTCCTGAGGGACCGGCGGGGTGGGAGTGGTCGTGGCGGAATCAACAACCCGACAGGCAGCAACCCGGTCGAACGGCTCGGCGCCCGGAGCGGCGAAGACGGAAGAGCGCACGTACGTGCTCGACACGTCCGTCCTCCTGTCCGACCCGAAGGCCATCTTCCGGTTCGCGGAACATGCTGTCGTCATCCCGGTCATCGTCGTCAGCGAGCTCGAGGGCAAGCGCAACGATCCGGAGATCGGCTACTTCGCGCGGCAGGCGCTGCGGAACCTCGACGACCTGCGGGTTCAGCACGAGCGACTCGACTTCCCGATCCCCGTCGGTGACGGCGGCTCACTGCGGGTGGAACTGAACCACTCCAACATGTCCGTCCTGCCGAGCGGGATGCAGCTCGGCGACAACGACTCGCGCATCCTCGCGGTCGCCCTGAACCTGTCCAACGACGGTCTCGCTGTCACGGTCGTCTCGAAGGACCTTCCGCTGCGCGTCAAGGCCGCCTCCATCGGCCTGGCCGCGGAGGAGTACCGGCACGAGCAGGTCGTCGACTCCGGCTGGACCGGGCTCGCGGAGATCGACCTCGGCAGCGACCAGATGGCCTCCCTCTACGAAGACGAGTGGATGCGCACCGAGCAGGCCGCGGGCCTTCCGGTGAACACGGGGCTCGTCATCCACTCGGATCGCGGATCGGCTCTCGGCCGCGTCGTCGCGGACGGCGAGGTGAAGCTGGTGCGCGGCGATCGCGACGTCTTCGGCCTGCACGGCCGTTCGGCGGAGCAGCGGCTCGCGATCGATCTGCTGCTCGACCCGGAGATCGGCATCCTCTCACTCGGCGGCCGCGCCGGAACCGGAAAGTCGGCGCTCGCGCTGTGCGCCGGGCTCGAGGCTGTGCTGGAGCGGCGGCAGCACAAGAAGATCATGGTGTTCCGGCCGCTGTACGCGGTCGGCGGTCAGGAGCTCGGCTACCTGCCCGGCGACGCGAGCGAGAAGATGAACCCGTGGGGTCAGGCGGTATTCGACACGCTCGGCGCGCTGGTGTCGCAGAACGTGCTCGACGAGGTGCTTGACCGCGGCATCCTGGAGGTGCTGCCGCTGACGCACATCCGTGGCCGCTCACTGCACGACGCGTTCGTGATCGTGGACGAGGCGCAGTCGCTGGAGCGCAACGTCCTCCTCACGGTCCTCAGCCGCGTCGGCCAGAACTCGCGCGTGGTGCTCACCCACGACGTCGCCCAGCGCGACAACCTCCGGGTCGGCCGGCACGACGGCGTGGCCAGTGTGATCGAGACGCTGAAGGGCCACCCGCTCTTCGCCCACGTCACCCTGACCCGCTCGGAGCGCTCGGCGATCGCCGCCCTCGTCACCGAGATGCTGGAGGCCAACGAGCTCGCCTAGCCGCCTCGCCACCACCGAGTACGCGAAGACTGCACGCCGAAACCGATTTCGGCGTGCAGTCTTTGCGTACTCGACTGCGGATCAGAGGATGGCGGAGGCGAGTGGGCCGGTCAGCCACGCGTCTACTTCGCGGGGCGAGCGGAGGCGGACGACGATGAGCTGGGGATGCTCGCGCTCAGCGGCGGCCACGCGCTCGGGATAGAGACGGCGACTAGCAATCGACCAGCGGACGATGTGCTCCGGATCGGTGAAGAACGTGCGCAGCGGAGGCTCCTGATTGCCGTTCCACAGCCGCGTCCGGTGCAGGCGTCGGCTGAGGGTGCGCCGGACCACCCGCGGGAAGGTCACGCGGACATAAGGGAGATCGAGCCAGACCAGGAGGTCGGCTCGCTCGGCGAGGGCATCTCGGGCGAGCCGGTACTGCCACTCCGTGGTCCATTCCGGGGCGGACGTGAAGGCGAGCACATCATCCACGAACTCCGGTCGCGGCTGCCAGTTCGGCCCGTGGAACAGGCCGTCGATCTCCGTGTGCGGGCCGCCGGTGATCACGGCTATCCGGGCGGCGAGCGTCGTCTTGCCGCTCCCGGCGACTCCCGCGACGATCACGCGTCGCGGTCGGTGCGGCAGTTCGTCGTCGTACCGGAGCATCCCCCGAGCTTAAGCGGTCGGGGGACGCTCCGATCCGCTCAGCCGGGGTGGGTCATCGACAGGACGTCGAGCGCACTGTCGAGCTGCTCCAGGGTGACCTCGCCGCGGTCCACGAAGCCGAGGTCGATGACGGCCTCGCGCACGGTCATGCCCCGGGCGACGGCGTGCTTGGCGACCTTGGCGGCCGCCTCGTAGCCGATGACGCGGTTCAGCGGGGTGACGATCGACGGGCTCGACTCCGCAAACGCGCGGGCACGCTCGAGGTTGGCCTCGAGTCCACGGACCGTCTTGTCGGCGAGCACGCGGCTCGCCTGCGTGAGGAGGCGGATCGACTCCAGCAGCGCGGTGCCCATCACCGGGATGGCGACGTTCAACTCGAAGAGCCCCGATGCGCCGCTCCAGGCGATGGTGGCGTCGTTCCCGATGACGCGCGAGGCGACCATCAGCACGGCCTCCGGGATGACCGGGTTGACCTTGCCGGGCATGATCGACGAGCCCGGCTGAAGGTCCGGGATGTGCAGCTCGCCGAGGCCTGTGTTCGGGCCCGAGCCCATCCAGCGGAGGTCGTTGGAGATCTTCGTCAGCGAGACGGCGATGGTGCGCAGTGCGCCGGACGCCTCGACCAGCGCGTCGCGGTTGGCCTGCGCCTCGAAGTGGTTCCGCGCCTCGGTGATCGGCAGCTCGGTCTCGGCCGTCAGCAGCTCGATGACGAGCTGGGGGAAGCCGAGCGGGGTGTTGATGCCGGTGCCGACGGCCGTGCCGCCGAGCGGCACCTCGGCGACGCGGGGGAGGGCGGCACGGATGCGCTCGATGCCGTAACGGATCTGCGCGGCGTAGCCGCCGAACTCCTGCCCGAGGGTGACCGGCGTGGCATCCATGAGGTGCGTGCGACCGCTCTTGACGGCCTCTGCCCACAGCTCCGCCTTCTCCTCCAGCGCGACCGCGAGGTGGTCGAGCGCCGGGATGAGGTCGTCGGTCAGGGCGCCGGTCACGGCGATGTGCACCGAGGTCGGGAAGACGTCGTTGGACGACTGCGACGCGTTGACGTGGTCGTTGGGATGCACGGGCCGGCCGAGGCGCTCGGAGGCGAGCGTCGCCAGCACCTCGTTCATGTTCATGTTCGAGGAGGTGCCCGACCCGGTCTGGTACACATCGATCGGGAACTCGGCGTCGTGGGCGCCCGCGGCGACCTCGTCGGCGGCCGAGGCGATCGCCTCGGCGACGTCCTGATCGAGCACGCCGAGGCGGGCGTTCGCCAGCGCTGCCGACTTCTTGATGCGGGCGAGCGCGGCGATCTGGGCCGGTTCGAGCACCGAGCCCGAGATGGGGAAGTTCTCGACGGCGCGCTGGGTCTGCGCGCTGTAGAGCGCGTACTTGGGGACGCGCACCTCGCCCATCGTGTCGTGTTCGATGCGGTACTCGGCGTCCGCCTGGGTGTCCACCACGGTGTGTCTTTCCTTTCTGTTGGCGGAGGTCGTGTCAGTCGCGCAGGCCGACGACGACGTCGGGTACGACCCGGCCCTCCGCGAGCCGGTAGTTGGCGCCGACGATCGCGAGAGTGTTCTCGGCGACCGCGGACGAGATGATCTCGGACTGCGCGAGCAGCTCCGACACGGTGTCGCGCAGGTGTTCGCGCCCGACCTCCGAGGCATCGACCGTCGCGGGGTCGACGGCGCCCGCTCCGGTGACGCGGTGCACGGCGGGGAGGATCGGCGCGATGAGGTCGGCAATGTGCGGGGGCAGCGGCTCGGCGCCCTCCGCCTGGGAGGCGATGGCCGACGCCACCGCGCCGCAGCTGTCGTGCCCGAGCACCAGGATGAGCGGGACATGTAGCACCGCGACCGCGTACTCCAGCGACCCGACGACCGAGTCGGAGACGACCTGCCCGGCGTTCCGGACCACGAAAGCGTCACCGAGCCCCAGGTCGAAGATGATCTCCGCGGCGAGCCGGGAGTCCGCGCAGCCGAAGATGGCGGCGGTCGGCTCCTGGCCTTCCGCGACCGACTCGCGGCGGGTCACATCCTGATGGGGATGCTGCGGCTCACCTGCCACGAAGCGGGCGTTGCCGTCGAGCATCGAGGCCCAGATCTTTCCGGGGCGCGTTGTGGGCACTACTTTCCTCCTCCGAGTGAGCGGATCTGATCGGCGAGCGACGACGCGAGCGTGCGGAACTCGCCGTCGTCCGCTGTGCCGAAGACGATGACGGAACTGTCGCCGGACTGCGTGACCAGGGCGTACTCGACGTTGCCGTCGTCCGCGCTGGAGGTGCGGTTGTCGTAGACATCCCACGTGACGCCGTCGATCTCGCGCGTGCCCTTGATCATCGACTTGTTGACCTGCTGGGACACCCAGCTGTCGTTGGCCGCAAATCCCTGCGTCATCCCGATGAACTGCTGCTTGGGGGTGATGAGACCGACGTACCAGGAATCGACGTTGTCGGCGGTCTTGGTGCGCAGCTCGGCGTTGTTCGACTTCCAGGTCGACGGCAGCTTGGGGACGAGTAGTGCATCCGGCTCGCTGCCCTCCGCCTGCTGGGCGATGGAGGCGTAGTCGACCGGGGGCGTCGTCGACGTCGGATTGCCGCGCGGCACGACGAGGACGATGACGGCGACGAGCGCCAGGGTCGCCAGAAGCGAGAAGACGAGGTTGTTGATCGTCTGACGACTGCGGTGGTTCGCCGAGTTCTCGGCCTTGCGGGCCGCCGTCTCCTCGGGCGTCTCCGGGCGGCCGAGCTCCGCGACGACCGCGGGCGGCTTGCTGCGAGGGCTCATTCGCGCTCAGCGGCTCCTACGCCGGCGCCGGCCCGGGCGGCGTCGAGCCGCGCCTTCGCACCGATCAGCCACTCCTCGCAGTGCCGCGCGAGGGCCTCGCCGCGCTCCCACAGGGCGATCGACTCCTCGAGTGTCGCAGCGCCCTGCTCGAGTTCGCCGACGACGCGGATCAGCTCGTCGCGCGCTTCTTCGTAGCTGAGCGAGCTGAGCGGATCTCCGGCGGGGGAGGTCTCGGGAGTGGGCATGCCGTCCATTCTATTTGCCCCGCTGGGGGTCCGCTGGGGCCTGTGGAGAACTGGCCGGACCAGCCGGACCGGCCGGACCGGCCGGCGACGGCAGCGGTGTTCCGGCCGTGGCGGCCAGGGAGCCGCCCGAGACCGTGAGCCGCAGCGCCGTGCCCTCGGGCGACTCCGCCGGGTCGGTGACGACGTGACCGGCGGCCGTCTGGACGATCGCATAGCCGCGGTCGAGCGTGCCCTGCGGGGAGAGCGCGCGCAGCTGGCCGCACAGTTCGGCGACCCGCGTCGTCTCGCGCTCGACGCAGCGGCCGACCAGCTCCGTGCCGCGCGCGACGTACCGCGTGAGCTCCTCGGCGCGCGCATCCACGATCCACGACGGGGATGCGAGCACCGGGCGCGTGCGCAGGTGCCCGATCCGGTCGATCTCGTGCGCGATGAGGTGGGTGACCCGCGTGCCGAGGCGCGCACGCGCCTGCTGCACGCGGGCGAGCTCCTCCGCGACGTCCGGCACCACGCGCTTCGCGGCGTCCGTCGGGGTGGATGCGCGCAGGTCGGCGACGTCGTCCAGCAGCGGCCGGTCGGCCTCGTGCCCGATCGCGCTGACGATCGGCGTCAGGGCGTCTGCGGCGGCGCGGACCAGCCGCTCGTCGCTGAACCCGAGCAGGTTCTGGAAGTCGCCACCGCCCCGGGCGACGATGATCACCTCGACCTCGGGGTCCGCATCCAGCTTCCGGATCGCCGAGATCACCTCCGGGACCGTGCGGTCGCCCTGCACCGCGGCGTGCACGACGCGGAACCGCACCTGCGGCCAGCGCAGCTGCGCGTTGCGCAGCACATCCTTCTCGGCGTCCGAGTCCTTGCCGGTGATGAGGCCGATGGTGTGCGGGAGGAACGGGAGGCGCTTCTTGCGGTCCAGACCGAACAGGCCCTCAGCGGCGAGCTGCTGTCGCAGGCGCTCCAGCCGCTCGAGCAGGTCGCCGAGGCCCACGTGCTTCATGTCGTAGACCTGCATGGTCAGGGTGCCGCCCTTGACCCAGAAGTTCGGTTTGATCGCCGCGACCACCCGGTCGCCCTGCTTGAGGTCGGTGGGGATGCGGGCCTTCACCGACGACCAGATGGTAAAACTGATCGTCGCGTCCTCGTCGAGGTCCTTCAGCTTGCCGTAGACGTTGCCGCCGGAGATGCCCCACTGCGTGATCTCGCCCTCCACCCACGCGGTGCCGAGCCGATCGATCCATCCCTTGATCTTGTTGTTGAGGAGCGCGACCGGCCACGGCGCGTCCACGGTCGGGGGAGCGGGCTGCATGGTGACGGGCGAGGCGGTGCCCGTCGAGGGCCGGGCGGTACCCGTCTGGCTCACAGGCCGTGCCTCCCATTTCGTGTTCAGCGTGCTCACCTAGGATTGAAGGGTGAGCGACGCAACCATCAGCCTCCCGATGCCGCGGATTCCCGGCGCGAGGCGACGGCTTCAGGATAACCCGGTCGTCGGACATAAGCGGGTCCTGCTCGCCGCTCCGCGCGGGTACTGCGCGGGTGTCGACCGGGCCGTCGTGGCCGTCGAGAAGGCCCTCGACCTGTACGGCGCGCCCGTCTACGTGCGGAAGCAGATCGTCCACAACGTCCACGTCGTGTCCGAGCTGGAGCAGCAGGGCGCGATCTTCGTCGATGAAGTGGATGAGGTGCCGCAGGGCTCCCACGTCGTGTTCTCGGCGCACGGCGTCTCGCCGGCGGTCGTGAACGCGGCCGCGGATCGCGGCTTGCGCGCGATCGACGCGACCTGCCCGCTGGTGACCAAGGTGCACCGCGAGGCGGTGCGGTTCGCACGCGACGACTTCCAGATCCTGCTCATCGGCCACGCCGGCCACGAAGAGGTCGAAGGGACCGCGGGCGAGGCGCCCGACCATGTGACCCTCGTGAACGGCCCGGACGATGTCGACTCCGTGGTAGTCGATGACCCGGACAAGGTCGTCTGGCTCACGCAGACCACCCTCTCGGTGGACGAGACCATGGAGACGGTTCGGCGCCTGCGCGAGCGCTTCCCGAACTTGCAGGATCCCCCCAGCGACGACATCTGCTACGCCACCCAGAACCGCCAGGTCGCGATCAAGAAGGTCGCCGAGCAGGCCGACCTCGTCATCGTCGTCGGCTCCGCCAACTCGTCCAACTCGGTGCGCCTCGTCGAGGTCGCGCTCGAGTACGGCGCGAAGGCCGCGTACCGCGTCGACTACGCGACCGAGATCAAGCAGGAGTGGCTGGACGGCGTCGCCTCCGTCGGCGTTACCAGCGGCGCCTCCGTGCCCGAGGTGCTCGTGCAGGAGGTCCTCGACGACCTCTCGGGCGCCGGCTACCGGGACGTTCAGGAGGTCAAGACGGCGGAGGAGGACCTCATGTTCTCCCTGCCGAAGGAGCTCCGCAAGGACGTCAGCGGCAAGCAGGACGCGCGGGCCCTCGGAGGCCACGCCCGCTAGCGTTCGCGCTGCTCGGCTGCCGCGCTACGGCGTGGGTAGCGGGCTGGACGGCGTCATCCCGCTGTAGAAGCCGAGGAGCACGGGGTCCGTGGTGAGCACGGCGCCGGCGAAGATCAGCAGCGCGACCATCGCGACGATCCCGGCGACGAGCGGTACCCAGAAGGCCAGCCGGCGCTTCACCAGCAGCAGGGTTGCGATCACGGCGGAGACGACCCAGACCAGAGCCATGACGATGGACCCGATGGTCACCAGCGTGCCGACCAGTGGCACCGGGGTGTAGTCGCCCAGCCCGTTGGTGCTGTGCAGCAGTTGCATGGAGGCAGGGATGGCCTGCAGGGTCGCGATCGAGTACGACATCCCGAAGAAGCCGAAGACGCCGAGCAGGACGGTGAGCGTCAGGTTCCAGGTCGGCGCCTGCCGAGACTGCGGGTCGGCGCCCGGGGCGGTCTGGCCGTGCACGGTGTGGCTCGGGGCGGCGGCCGGTGCGGCTGGGTCGCCAGAACGGGGTGCCGTCGCCCCGGGCGTCGCCACGCCGTAGGCCGGCGGTCCCGCATCCTCCCGCTCGAGCGGCCGGGACGTGTCGAGGCGGTCGGCGTCCGCGGGCGGATGCCACACCCAGCCGGGAGGGGCGAGCTCGCCGTACTGCGGCCGCGGCCGCTCATCCGGCTGTTCCTGATCTGCCATCGCTACGCCCTCCCTCCTGTTGCGTGTGGCTGACTGAGACGGGCGGCGGTGCGTCGCGCGCAGCCGCCGCCCGGTACTGCTACTTGCCCGAGTGACCGGCCGAGCCGAGCTGCTGGGTCGCCTCGACGACGCGCGCGGCCATGCCGGACTCGGCGACCTTGCCCCAGGCGCGCGGGTCGTAGACCTTCTTGTTGCCGACCTCGCCGTCGATCTTGAGGACGCCGTCGTAGTTGTCGAACATGTACCCGGCGATGGTGCGGGTGAAGGCGTACTGCGTGTCCGTGTCGATGTTCATCTTCACGACGCCGTTGCGCACGGCCTCCGCGATCTCCTCGTCGGTCGAGCCGGAGCCGCCGTGGAAGACCAGGTCGAGCGGCTTCGGTCCGTGGCCGTACTTCGCGGCCAGGCCGTCCTGGATGTCCTTCAGGAGCTCCGGGCGGAGCTTGACGTTGCCCGGCTTGTACACGCCGTGGACGTTGCCAAAGGTGAGAGCCGCCATGTAGCGGCCCTGCTCGCCGAGGCCCAGAGCCTCGACAGTCTTGATGGCGTCGTCGAGCGTCGTGTACAGGTGCTCGTTGATCTCGTGGCTGACGCCGTCCTCCTCGCCGCCGACGACGCCGATCTCGACCTCGAGGATGGCGTTGATGGCCTTGGTGCGCTTCAGCATGTCCTCGGCAATCCGCAGGTTCTCGTCGAGCGGCACGGCCGAGCCGTCCCACATGTGCGACTGGAAGATCGGGTTGCGGCCCGCCTTCACCTCCTCCTCGGAGGCGGCAATGAGCGGCAGGACGAAGCCGTCGAGCGCATCCTTCGGGCAGTGGTCGGTGTGCAGAGCGACCGTGATGGGGTAGTTCTTGGCCACCTCGGTCGCGAACTTCGCGAAGGCGAGCGCGCCGGTGGCGCGGGCCTTCACGGTCTGGCCCGCGAAGTAGTCGGCGCCGCCTGTGGTGACCTGGATGATACCGTCGCTGCCCGCCTCGGTCAGACCCTGCAGCACCGCGTTGATCGTCTGCGACGACGACACGTTGAAAGCGGGGTAGGCGAACCCGCCGGCCTTCGCTTTGTCGAGCATCTCTGCGTACTGGTCCGGCGTGGCGATGGGCATTGCGGCTCCTTGGGATGGGGATGTCGAACGCCCTCATCATACCGGCGCGGTGTGTGCCGCTCGGCGGCCGGGCCTCTCGCGGGGAACTGCGCTTGGACGTTCGTGCACACCCCCTGACGCCGTGCAGGCCGCTCGATACACTGGCAGCGACCGCACGGGTCCCGTCCCGCGGCGGCATCGACGACGACGTTCCGAATCCGTCCGGGAGGACCCATCATGAGCATGACCGACACCGCCACCAACTATCAGCACCCGGACCGGAACCTCGCGATGGAGCTGGTGCGGGCGACGGAGGCGGCGGCCATCCGGGCCACGCCATGGATCGGGCGCGGCGACAAGAACGCGGCCGACGGCGCGGCGGTGGATGCGATGCGCAAGTTCCTCGGGACGGTCAACTTCGACGGCGTGATCGTGATCGGCGAGGGCGAGAAGGACAACGCGCCCATGCTCTTCAACGGGGAGCACGTCGGCAACGGGCGGGGACCGGCGGTCGACATCGCCGTCGACCCGATCGACGGGACCTCGCTCACGGCAGCCGGCCGTCAGAACGCGGTGTCGCTGATTGCGGTGTCGGATCGCGGGACGATGCTGGATGCGTCGAGCGTGTTCTACATGTCGAAGATCGTGACCGGCGCCGTGGGCCACGGCGTGGTGGACCTCTCGCAGTCGATCGGCGACAATATCCGGGAGCTGGCGAAGGCGAAGGGCAAGCCCGTAGGGGAGATCCGGGTGGCGGTGCTGGATCGTCCGCGGCATGAGGGTTTGATCGAGGAGATCCGTGCCGCCGGCGCCGGCACGCGGTTGATGTTGGATGGGGACGTCGCCGGTGGGATCAATGCGGCCCGGTATGAGTCGAGCATCGACATGTGTGTCGGGGTGGGCGGCAGCCCGGAGGGTGTCACGACAGCCTGCGCGATCAAGGCGTTGGGTGGGTTCATGCAGGCCCGGCTGGCCCCGAAGGATGACGCCGAGCGCGCGCGGGGTATTGCCGCCGGTCTCGACATGGACAAGGTGCACGACGCGGACGACCTGGTGAAGGGCGACAACACCTTCTTCGTGGCGACCGGCGTCACCGACGGTCAGCTGGTGGCGGGCGTGCGTCGCAAGGGTCCGATCATCCGGACCGAGTCGATCGTGCTGCGCTCGAAGTCGGGCACGGCCCGCCGCGTGATCGCCGACCACCTCGCGGAGAAGTGGCTGGAGCGCGACCAGCTCTGACCTGCGACTACGCCACGCCGGACTCGTTCTCGGCGTCGAGGGCGTGGGCGCGCTCCTTCTCTTCGATGGCGAGCTTGTCGATGCCGTGCATGTCGCGCGGCTCCAGCTCGCTGACCAGTTCGAACGCGGTCAGCTCGCGCGGTGCCTCTTCGATGCCCGCCATCGCCCCGATGACCTTCGACTCGTCGAGGGCGTTGAGCTTCCGGGCGGCGGGGAACACCTGACGCTCGAAGGATCCGACGAATCCGTTGTAGTCCTTGACCGTGCGCTCCAGCGAGCGGCCCAGCTTCTCGATGTGGGTGGCGGTCGTGGAGAGCCGGCTGTACAGCGTCCGGCTGAGGTCGAAGAGCTGCTTGGCCTCCTGCGTCAGGACGTCCTGCTGCCAGCTGAACGCCACGGTCTTCAGCACCGACCAGAGCGTCACCGGCGACGCGAGCGCCACCCGCTTGCCGAAGGCGAACTCCATGATGGACGGGTCGGCCTCGAGCGCGGACGACACCAGCGACTCGCTCGGGATGAACGCGATCACCAGCTCCGGCGAGGACTCCAGGCCGGTCCAGTACGCCTTGCTGCCGAGGGCCGTGATGTGGTCGCGGACGGCCTTCACGTGCTGCTTGAGCAGCGCCTGCCGTTGCGCGCCTTCCGCGCCGGTCGCGGTCGCCGGGATCTGACTGGCTTCCAGGTACGCGTTGAACGGCACCTTGGCGTCGAGCGCGATGTTCTTGCCTCCGGGCAGCCGCACGATCATGTCCGGCCGGCCGGCGCCCGACTCCGAGTGGATGCTGGACTGCACATCGAAGTCCACCCGCTCCAGCAGCCCGGCCGCCTCGACCACACTCCGGAGCTGCGTCTCGCCCCAGACGCCTCGGGTGCTGTTCGAGCGCAGCGCGGAGGCGAGCGCTTCGGCGGTGCTGCGCAGCCGCTCCTCGGATTCTGCGGCGGAACGCAGCTGCTGAGTGAGCTGACCGTGCTGCTGGCTGCGCTGCGTCTCGAGTTCGATCACCTTGCGCTGCATGTCGCTCAGGCTCTCGCGCACAGGGGCCAGCGCCTGCAGCACCTTGCTCTCGGCGCGCTCCCGCTCCTCCCGCGCCGCGATTTCGGCGCGGTGCCGTTCGACCGTCTCGCGGTACTGCTCCTGGGCGGCGCGCACCTGCTCCTGAAGTGCATCCACTCGTCCGTGCGCGGCCGCGAGGTCGGCCCGGATCTCGGCCTGCACCGCCGCCTCTGCGGCGCGCACCTCTGCGACCTCCGCCTGATGCTGCGCGGCGAGCAGAGCGGGGTCGACCACCGGGACCGCCGGCTCGGCGGAGGCGCGCGAGCGCATGAGCTTCGCGACGGCGAAGCCCGCGCCCATGGCGCCGGCCAGGAGCCCGATCAGGAGGCCGAGGAGCAGGGCGAGGATGTCCATGTCCTCAGTGTGTCAGCGGCCGCCGACACTGGAGGTTCCGCGCCCCGCGAGTCCCGCCGAGACGTGAGTAATCGCGGGAATCGGGCGCGAGTTGCGACGAGATGTCACCACTCAGCGAGCGAGAAGGCGGCGCTAGCGCGGCTCAGGCCGCGACCGGCACCCCGATGCGGCCGAGGCGCGCGCCGGTCAGGGCCGCGAGGTCCGCGATCGTGGCAGCCTCATGCCGCCGAGCCGCGTGGATCACGATCGCAGCGCACGCCTCGGCGTCCGCCAGCGCATCGTGGTGCGCGAAGTCCTCGAATCCTGCCGCCATCGCCGCGACGGGCAGACGGTACGACGCCAGGTGGTACGTGCGCCGGGCGACCTGGAGGCTGCAGAGATAGCTGTACTCGGGGCAGGCGACCAGGGTGGCGGCGCACGCCGCGCGGATCACGCCCATGTCGAATCCCGCGTTGTGGGCCACCAGGTGGTCGTCCTCCGCGAACTCGACGAGGTCGGCGAGCTGGTCGACCCAGCCGGCCGCGTCGGCCACCTGCTCCGGCTGGATGCCGTGGATGCGGACGTTCCACTCCTGGAAGTGGTCGTGCCCCAGCGGCGGCCGGATGAACCATCCCGCCCGATCGACGACCTTCCCATCCCTGACCTTCACGAGCCCGACCGAGCAGGCCGACGCGGCGGAGGAGTTGGCGGTCTCGAAGTCGATGGCGGTGAAATCCAGGGTCACGTCGTCATGCTGACACGGCCCACCGACGCCGCCTCGCATCCCGAACCGCGCGCCGCCGCATCCGCTGCTCGCCTTCGCACCGCGACGCTTTGCCGAGGTGCTCGTTGTTGCGCCCGACACGCCGCACGTGAGCGCAACTACGAGCACCTCGGCGACCAGCCGGGGTCACGGAGGCCCGCCCGCGCGTACGATCGGCGGCATGCGATCCCGTCACCAGCGCGACCTCCACGCGGCGTCTTTCGAGCAGGCGGCGGACGTCTACGACGCCGCGCGTCCCTCGTATCCCGCCGACGCAGTGAGCTGGCTCACCGAGGGGATCGACGGCCCGGTCCTCGACCTGGGGGCAGGCACCGGCAAGCTGACCGCCGCCCTCGTCGAGCGCGGGTTCGACGTCACGGCGGTGGACCCGTCGCCGGAGATGCTGCGCGTGCTGGGCGACCGCATCCCGGAAGCCGAGGTGCGCGAGGGAGCCGCCGAGCGCATCCCCTCGCCCGACTCCTCCTTCGCACTGGTCGTCGTCGCACAGGCGTGGCACTGGGTGGATGCGGACCGCGCCATCCCCGAGGTCGCGCGCGTGCTCCGCCCGGGCGGCCGCCTCGGGCTGATCTGGAACGAACGCGACGAGAGCGTCGCCTGGGTCGAGGAGCTCGGCGAGCTGATGGATGCGGGCTCGGCCTCCTTCGACGACGAGGCCGACCCGGTTCTGGCGTCTCCGTTCGGTCCGATCGAGAAGCACGAGACGCGATGGGTGCAGCCGCTCGACCTGGACGGGCTGCTCGACCTCGCCCGCTCGCGCAGCTACTTCATCACGAAGGATCCGGACGCCCAGGCCGCGGTGATCCAGTCGCTCCGCCGGCTCGCGCGCGAGCATCCCGACCTCGCCGGCCGCGACACTTTCGAGCTGCCGTACGTGACGCGCAGCTATCGGGCCGCCCGCGAGTCCTGAATACAGGAGGACCGACCGGTCGCATCCACCCCGGCCCGTAGAATGGACGACCGTGGCTCTCACTATCGGAATCGTCGGGCTGCCCAATGTGGGCAAGTCCACCCTGTTCAACGCGCTGACCAAGAACGACGCGCTCGCCGCGAACTACCCGTTCGCGACCATCGAGCCGAACGTCGGCGTGGTGAACCTGCCCGACTCGCGGCTCGACAAGCTGGCCGAGCTCTTCCACAGCGAGCGCATCGTGCCCGCACCCGTCTCGTTCGTCGACATCGCCGGAATCGTGAAGGGCGCGAGCGAGGGCGAAGGCCTGGGCAACAAGTTCCTGGCGAACATCCGCGAGGCGGACGCCATCGCGCAGGTCGTGCGCGGCTTCAGCGACGAGGATGTCGTGCACGTCGCCGGCAAGACCGACCCCGCCGGTGACATGGAGACCATCAACACCGAGCTCATCCTCGCCGACCTGCAGACCCTCGAGAAGGCGGAGCAGCGGTACGAGAAGGAAGTCAAGGGCCGCAAGCTCGAGCCGATCGTCCTCGAGACCGCGCGCGCCGCGATCGAGTACCTGAACTCGGGCAAGCCGCTCTCCACCTCGTCCATCGACCTGGAGCCCGTCCGCGAGCTGGGCCTCCTCACCGCTAAGCCGTTCATCTACGTGTTCAACGTGGATGAGGACGTCCTGACCGACGAGTCCCGTCGCGCCGAGCTGGCTGCCCTGGTTGCGCCGGCCCAGGCCGTCTTCCTCGACGCCAAGCTGGAGTCGGAGCTCATCGACCTCGACGCCGCCGACGCCGCCGAACTGCTCGCGTCGACCGGCCAGGAGGAGTCCGGCCTCGACCAGCTCGCCCGCATCGGCTTCGACACCCTCGGCCTCCAGACCTACCTGACGGCGGGCCCGAAGGAGTCGCGCGCCTGGACCATCCGGAAGGGCTCGAAGGCCCCGCAGGCGGCCGGCGTCATCCACACCGACTTCGAGAAGGGCTTCATCAAGGCCGAGGTCATCTCCTTCGACGACCTGATGGATGCCGGAAGCATCGCCGAGGCCCGCTCCCGCGGCAAGGCACGCATGGAGGGCAAGGACTACGTCATGCAGGACGGCGACGTGGTCGAGTTCCGGTTCAACGTCTAGCTGATCTGGGGTTTCCTGCTACGTTCGTGCCTGATTGAAGGGCCTCTGATCGGGTAGCCGGACCCGAGACGGTCGCTCGATGAAGGCAAGGGCGCTTTCCATCGTGGTCGCATCCGTTTGATCAAACTCCCGAACACAGGACGCCGGGGCAGTTCTGCGGCGAACCTGAAAGGGAACCATATCGACCCGACCGGACATTGGTAGGTAAACGCCTATCGGAGGAAACATGAAGTCACGAACGGTTGCTGGAGCAGTATGGATCGCCGTGGTCCTGCTTCTCGGCGGATGCGCGTCAGCGGTCCCGGCCGTGCCAGTGAGCCCCAGCACGACGGTGACACAGGTTCCGAACCCCACTGCGATCGAGTCCGCGACTCCGGAACCGACTCAGAATCCTGCCGACCCGAGCACCTGGATTCTGGGGTTCGACCGGGTTGCCGACGTCCGTGTCGGTCAGTCGCTGACCGCCCTCGCGTCCGCAGCCGAGCTGGTGCCTGTGGAAGACACGGTCGACTGCCCGCCCGGGTATTGGACTGACCCGGAGGCGCCGCCCGCTGCGATCAACATCTCGGTGATGCAAGAGGGTTCGCGGGGGACTGCGGTGCCGGACCCGACCTTCTCGTACGCGCGGTTCGCGGTGCGTGAACCGTCGGAGGCGGTTGTCTCGTCTTCACCCTCCACCGACGCGGGGATCCGGATCGGATCGACGGAGTCCGATCTCCTGGCTGCGTACCCGAACATTCAGAAGACGCACTCCAAGTATGACGACTCGATGGGGTACACCACGTACGCGGACGGCCCGTCCGGTGGGCGCTACCTCGTGTTCCAGGTCGCCGCGGCACCGTCTGGCGCGCGAACCGTCATCAGCATGCTCTCGACGAGCAGGAACAACGTCATCGACGTCTGCGACTGACCGGCACGGTGGCGCCCCCGCCGCTTCACCGTCTGACTTCTTGGCTGATCGCTCCCCTCAGCTCGCCTCAGACCCTTCCCGGCCGAGGGGTCGGGGTTCATACTGGGGCGATCCGCTGACTGTCGACCCGCAGACCGATCGGGCTTCCCTTCTCAGCGGAACACCTGATGAGGAGTGGACCGATGGTCATCTCCACGGCCGATCCGTCGGCGAGAGCACTGGCGGTATGCGCGCTCTGCGAACCGTTCGGTTGGCGAGGATGACGGTGACGGTATGCGACGCCGGGGGCGTAAAAGCAGAGCGGCGACTTCCGTCGCTCTGGCGCTGACTGCGGCTGTTGTTCTCGCCGGGTGCACCGTCGCGCTGAACAGCCGCCAGGGACCGCGTTTTGTGACATCGCCGCCTGTCAGCCAAACGGCAATGATGTGGGCCCGGGACCTGCGTCTTGTGGATGTCGCACCAGGCAGCCGGATCCACCTCAGAGCGTGGCTCGACACGGAGCTTGGCAAGTGGGCGTCATCAGCGAGCTACTCCGTGCCGGGATCGGGGATTCTCGATCTAGGCACTGCCAGGCCACAACTTGCCGCATTCACGGAGCCCGATTCGAGCGGGCTGTTCTGGTCGTTGCGGGGGCCTGACGTCGCGTCATCTGAACTGGTGCAACTCTGGACCCGGTCCACTGTGGCGGTGACGGTGGAGGCCAGCGAAAGGGGCCGGATCATCGCAAGCCGCAAGTTCCCCCTCGGCGGGTACGGGGCAGCGGCAGCGCCCATCACGGTCAGCACCTTCGATCTCGCCCAGTCAGCCGTCGCAGCGGGCGAGAGGTTCCTGCCTCAGAGCTCCCGGGAAGACACCGCGATCGGGTCCTATTTCGCCGCACGATCCGCGCCGGGATCACGGGCGCCCACGGTGATCGTCTTCGATGACCAAGCCGTGGGGGAGTCGTCCGATTACATCGGACCCTTGCTGAGGCGGTTCGGTGCGGCCGTCTTCGTGCTGCCGGTGACGGTCAGCGATTCCGGAGTCTATGCTGCGAGCGTGTTCGACACGACGGCTTTTGCAGCGTTGCTCGACTGGCTCGACCAGCGTCCCGACGTGGACAAGCGCAAAGTGTTCACCTATGGCACTTCTCAGTCGGCTCAGTTCGCGCTGTGGGCGGCTGCCCGTTTCAATGATCGCGTAGCAGGCGTTTTCGCCGCCGGCGGAGCCACTGCTTTGCTCTGCCTGCGCGGAGCCGGCGCTTCGCCCGTGTCGGAGAACGGCGTACCTGTCCCGTGCCACCAGCGAGCCGACGTGATCGACGACGGCGCCCTCCTCCCGCTCGGATCGGTCACGGCCCCCGTCGTGCTCGGCTGCGCGGGTCGCGACGACGTGTTACCGAACGCCTGCCCCTGGCTCGACGCGGCCGTGCGGATTCGGGGTCCACGGGTCGGGGATGTGATCATTCGCGCCCCCGACGCGGTGCATGAGATGACAGCGCCCCCGGGCCTGCCGATCGCGCTGCCGGAGGGCGAGACCGCCCAAGCCACGGAGAAGGCGAGGGTGCAATTCTGGGATGCGGTCAGTCGGGTGCTGCGAGAAGTGGCCGACTGAAGAGGTGACGTCGCGGGGCGAGCAATTCTGCCACGGCGCGGAAGGCCAGTCGTTCTACTCTTGACCTCGGGGGCACTGCCGCTCCTGAGAGGAGACGCGCATGTCCGAACTCGAGGGGGACCAGCCGTCCACCCTGCCCGAAGGCCCCGAGAACGCTGGAGTCGTCCTCACGCCGCCCGCTGCCGTCCCGGAGATTCGGGAGGAGCAGGCGATCGGCATGGTCGCGGTCCCGCCGGGGAAACGCGCCGAGCTGCAGGATAAGGCGCAGACCTTTGTGGACGAGCTGGCTGCTCTTGAGCCTGGCAGCCCGGAGTTCACCCGCAAGATCGTCGACGTCACACGCCTGGGCGAGAAGGAGATCCGCTCGTCCGCGGATATGGCGAACCGGATGCTCGAGCGGCCGTCGACCTCGCTCGCGGCCGCGCGGGGACGCGGCGCGGCGTCGGAACCGCAGGCGCAGGTGGCGCGTGCGCTGCAGGACCTGCGAACGACCATCACCGACCTCGACCCGGGCCGCGCGGACCTGACCGCGCCCAAGCGTGCGCTGATCCGTATCCCGGGCGGCCGCAAGCTGACGCGCTACTTCGAGCGGTACCAGTCGGCGCAGAAGCAGCTCGACGCGATCCTCAGAGCGCTGATCTCGGGTCAGGATGAGCTCCTGAAAGACAACGCCGCGATCGAGCTTGAACGGGAGAGACTCTGGACGACGATGGGCACGCTCGCTGAGTACAACGCCCTCGCCTCCGCGCTCGACGGCGCCACTGCTGCCCGGATCGCGGAGCTTCGGGCGTCCGACCCTGCGCGGGCCGACACGATGACTGCGGACGCCCTGTTCCCCATCCGTCAGCGCCGGCAGGATCTGACCACGCAGATCGCCGTGTCGGTGCAGGGCTATCTGGCGCTGGATGTGCTCCGGAAGAACAACGCGGAGCTCATCAAAGCTGTCGAGCGCGCACGCACGACGACCATCTCAGCGCTCCGCACCGCCGTGGTCGTGGCCGACGGGCTCGAGAACCAGCGGTTGGTGCTCGACCAGATCGGCGCCCTCAACGAAACCACCAATTCGATGATCGACCGCACGAGCGAGCTTTTGAAGCAGCAGACCGGGATGGTCCACGATCAGGCGTCGTCGTCGGGGGTGAGCGTGGAGACGCTGCAGCGCGCCTTCGACAACGTCTTCGCGACGATCGACGCCGTCGACGGGTACCGCGCGAAAGCGGTGGAGTCGATGGCCGTCACCGTCGATGCGCTCGAACAGCAGGTGGCGCGGTCGCGGAGCTACCTGGACCGGTCGCGCTCCAGCACGAGCTGAGCGCCGTGGCACGTCACGGCAGGTCGAGCTTCAGCCTCGACCCGGCGAACCGGTCGGCCAGGAAGCGGCCGTTGATCAGCAGGGCGGACGCATCCTGCTCGACCGCCGCATCCCTCATCGTCCGCGCCGCGGATTCGAGCGCGTCGAGCTGAGCGATCAGCGCCTGGGCCGGTGTGAGTCCGCCGGCCAGCACGTGCTCGGCAGCCCATTCGGCGGGCAGAGCGAGGTAGGCCCGCAACGTGTCGGGAAGGTAGACGGTCGCCGCCACCCGCACGATCACCTCCGGCTCGCCCGACCCGGCCACGCGCGGAAGGGTGTCGGCGAGCAGCTCACCGATCCGGCCGACGGCCGCCACGGCCTCGTCCGGGATACGGCGCCCGACGCGCGCGGCAAGGGTCAGCAGGTCGCGTGCGAGGTTCGCATCGTCGACGTGGATCTCCGAGCCGGGCGGCAGAATGCCCAGCGTCTGCAGGGCGCGCGCCGAATCCGCCGAATCTTCGGCGGCATGAACGGCCAGGCGGGCGACGAGCTGGGCGAACGCCGTCAACCATTGACCGAGAGGGATGGTGCGGGTCGAGAGCGAGACGGCTCCGTAATGCTGCTCGACCTCCGCAGTCCAGCGAGGTCCCGGCTCCCACCGTAGGGACAGGGCCTCGGTCTGGCCGGACAGCCGGACTCGGGTGATGGCGCCGGGGCGGTGGGCGATCCGATCGGACAGGGAGCGAGTGCGTTCGACGGAGAGCGCACTCGAGGCGACGTCGGCCGGGAGCGAACGCGTCACGCTGTCGATGAGTTCACGCAGGAGCGACTCCGCGTCGGAGTCCGTTCCCGCTCTGCTCAGCCTGTCCAGCTCCATACTTGTGCTCCATGCCTGACCCGCTCATCCAAGCACTTCCGACGCGTTTGGAGAACACTGCCGGCGTCCTTCTCGGCCGCCGCTCGGAAACCCTGGCGAGATTCGGCACGAATGTCGACTTTCGGGGGGTGATTATCGACATTCGTGCCGAATCCGCATCCTGAAAACAGGAGGCGCGGCGGGATGCGCACGTCAGCCCGGCAGCCGCGCCGACTCCGGCACGTGCTCCAGGCCGAGCCCGGGCTGGCCGTACGTGCTGAGCACCTGGCCGATGACGACGCGGTAGGGGCCGATCCACCGCTCGTGGAGGCGCTTCGCCTCGCGGTGGGTGTCCATTCCGATGAGCTGGTGCAGGGCGTCCAGGCTGCTCCAGTAGTAGACCTCCGAGTGCAGGCCGGTCTCCGGGTTGTGCCACGACTCTTCGCCGAGGAAGCCGGGGATGGCGCGGGCCCGCTCGGCGATCTCGTCGTTGAGGCGGTGGAAGTCGTCGTCGTACGGCTTCGTCTCGAAGATGAAGGTGGAGGTGTAGACGGCCGCGCTGCTCATGACGCGATCCTAGTCAGCGGTGGCCCAGGTGCGGCGGACGGCTGCCTTCGTCCCGGCGACCAGGCTCCGCGGGGGGACGTCGTCGGCCACGACGGCGCCGGCGGCGATGACCGAGTCGCGGCCGATCGTCACCCCGGGCAGGATGGTCGCGCCCGCGCCGATCCACACGTTCTCTTCGACGTGGATGGGACCGCCGGTCAGCCACACGCGCCGGTCGTCGGTGTCGACCGGGTGGCCGACGGTGATGAAGGTCACCTTCGGCGCGACCATCACCCGCTCGGCCAGCCGGATCCCCGCGTAGTCGAGGAACGTGCAGTTCTGGTTGATGAACACCCGCTCGGCGAGGTGCAGGTTGCGGCCGTTGTCGGTGAAGAACGGCGGGTAGATGGTCGTCCGCTGCGGCAGGGGAGCGCCCAGGATCTGCTCGAACAGGGCTGCCTTTCCCGCTTCGTCGTCGAACGGCAGCACGTTGAGTCGCGACGTCAGCGCGGTCACCTCCAGCACCCGCTCGGACATTGCCTGGAACTCGGGACTGTGGATGCGCATGAGCAACTCGGACACCTCACCGATCCTGGACCGCCGCCGGCGCGGCGGATAGCGGACACGCCCGCGCGACCCCGATCGGCGCCCGCGCGCTACGGTTGGTCGGAACACCGCACCCCGGGAGGTCCCATGCCGTACGTCGTCGACTTCGAGAACGTCTCCACCACCGGGCTGGAGTCGTCTCCGGTCCCGGACGCCCTTGCCGGCCTGCGCGCGAACGAGGCGCGCTACCACCGCAACAAGTACGACCACACGTTCACGGTCGGGACGGCAGCGGAGGAGGCGGATGCGGTCGAGCGCGTGGCGCACATCCTCAAAGAGGAGCGCGGCATCGTCATCGCGTCCCGGCCGCTCGAGGCGACGGACTTCGAGGTCGACGGCATCCACATGACCTACGTCTTCTACGAGTCCGGCCTGTCCATCAACGTGATGTACACGTTGGCCGAGGGCGGGAAGCGCGCGGTCGGTTTCAAACTCTCCGACGGGATGGATGTGCCCGACGAGCTGTCGACCTTCAAATTCGCCCGCCAGAAGTCGAAGCTCGCCGGAACCATCCGCGGTTCGTACTTCGTCATCAAGGGCGAGTACTGACGGCGACTGGCGATCTCAGACCAGAGCGAGGACGAACTCGGCGACCGTTGCCGTGACGAGGTCGCGGACGCCGGCCGCGCCGAGTGGCGACGCCTTGGGCACCTTCATGCCGTGATCGGCACCGGGAACCTCCACGATCCGGATGCGGTCCGACGGCCCGACCGCCGCTCTGACGTCCTCCGCGCTCCCGAACGTGTCGCCTCCGCCCTGCACCACCAGCGTAGGCGCGACCGGCGCCAGCAGCTCCTCCAACCGCGACTTGTCGGGACTTCCCGGCGGGTGCAGCGGGAACGCGAGACACACCACTCCCGCCACCCCGATCTCGTCCGCGGTGCGGCAGGCGACGCGGGCGCCCGCGCTGCGACCGCCTGTCACCAGCGGCAGGCCGTCCGCGAGGTCGCGCACCGCCGGTGCGGTCTCCCGCCACGCGATGTCGAGGGTCGCAGGCCTCGCCGCGACCCGTTTCCCGGCCACCCGCCACGGCTGCTCGTAGCGCACGACAGTGATGCCCCTAGCGGGCAGGCGGGACGCGAGGACGGACAGGTCCACAGCGTCGATGCCGCCGCCCGCGCCGTGCCCGAGCCACAGCACGGCACGGGCGTCCTCGGCGGCGGCGACCGTCAGCCGCCCGGGACCGACGGAGGTGGGGATGTCGAGCTGCATGGTCCCGACGCTACTCGACTCGGCCCTCTGACTCTTGATTCCGGCGCTCCGCGGGCTCTTGATTCCGGCGCTCCGCGGGCGGACCATGGAAGTGGCGAAGCGGGCGCCACGGGTCGGATGGGGATGATCACGATGGTCGCGGACTCACAAGTGTGCAGAGTGTGCGGAGGGCCGATCTCTGCGGAGCGGCGGCTGATGCCGACGTCCCGGGGGAGCTGGGCGGTGGTGACGGTGCCGGTGGGCTGCCGGAATCCGCTGTGCCCGTTGTCGACGACCGAACAGCGCACCGCCCCACCCGGCAGCGCCACGCTGGTGGCCTGAGCCGCCGGCACCGAGCATCAGCCTCACTGCACGAGCGGACCCGTGTGCACGCTCGTCACGCCGTCGAGGGCAGCTAGCTCGGTGACCAACCGCTGGGTGTCGGACGCGTTCCCGCGCACACGTACGCCGACTTCCACCCGATCGGTGCCGGCGATGCTCCGCAGGTCGCCGACGTGGGTTCGGATTCCGGACGTCGCGCACGCCTCGAGCGCACGGGCGAGAGCATCGCCCGCCCGTTCCGCCTGGATCGTGACCAGCGTCCCGGAGGTGCGGCGCAGCAGCCGTTCGGCGGTCGGGAGCGTTCCCACCGCGACGAGGTGAAGCGCCGTCCCGGCCAGGGCGATCAGCGGCAGCCCGGCGCCGCACGCCATCCCGACGGCAGCCGTCACCCAGATGGATGCTGCCGTCGTCAGTCCCACCACGTTGCCGCGGTTGACGAAGATCACTCCGGCGCCGACGAAGCCGATCCCGGTCACGACCTGCGCGGCGATCCGGGACGGATCGGTCGTCTCGAGCCCGAGCGGCGCGAATCCGTAGGCCGAGACCAGCGTGAAGAGGGCGGATCCCAGGCCGACCAGGATGTGCGTGCGCAGCCCCGCGCTCTTCAGCCGCCGCTCCCGCTCGATCCCGATCACGGCAGACAGCACGAACGCGAACAGGAGCAGCAGCAGTTCTGTCACCAGTTCGGTCCCGCCCAGCCAGAGCGCCATGGGGGGATTGTAGGTGCGGCGACTCCAACCGCGCACCGGTGATCTGCGTCAGCCCGCCGCCGGCTGCGCGCTCGGCCCCGCCGCGCGAGGCCCCCGTGGGCGCACGAGCACGAGCAGCGCCAGGTGCACGACGGAAAGCGTCGTCGCGACAGCGACCGCGGTGAGCCAGCTCGCGGCGGTGGTCCCGCCGCTGAACAGCAGACCCAGCACGGTCGTCGCGACGATCGCGCCGATGTAGCGGGAGGTCTGGAAGATTCCCGCGGCGACGCCGCTGTCCTCCGGGCGCGCCGACGCGTACAGCGCCTGATTCATCCCGATGCTGACCACGCAGTAGGGGATACCGAGGGCGGCCGTGAGGAGCAGCACGACCCACGGCGCGGTCGTGGCCGCGGCAACCGCCAGCAGGGCGGCTCCGGCCACCAGCGCGATGGCGCCCGCGATGAGCGTCGGACGCAGCCCGATCGACTCGATCGCCCGCGCGGCGACGGGCGTCACGACGATCGTGACGGCCGCGAGGGGGAACATCAAGAGACCTGCGACGCCCGCAGAGTAGCCGCCGTGGGTCTGCAGGTACTGCGGCAGGCCGAAGAACGCCGAGTAGTAGACCACGTTGAAGATGGCGAACGACAGGTACACCATCAGCAGCCGGCGGTTCTTAGCCAGGAGCCGCAGGTCGAGGAACGGGTGGGACGAGCGCAGTTCCCGCCAGACGAAGAGCGCCGCGGCGACCACGCTGACCGGCAGCAGCCACCACAGCGGCTGCGGCCGGAGATCGAGGAGGAACACCAGGAGCGAGGTGAGGGTGGCGATGAAGAGCAGGATGCCGGGGATGTCCGACTCGATCAGGGTGCGCCCCAGGGAGGTGCGCGCTCGCACCGCGTCATGAGGCGCGAACAGCCAGGCGCCCACGAACGCGACCAGCGCGAGCGGCACGTTCACCCAGAAGATCGACTGCCAGCCGAGGAATGTGATCAGCGCGCCGCCGAGGACCGGTCCGATCGCGGCGCCGGAGGTGTTGGCGATCTGGATGCGGCCGAGCAGCCGAGGCGTTCCGACGCCCGACCCCTTCGACAGCGGGCGGAGCATGGCGATCGCAGACGGGAACGCCGTCGCCGTCCCGATGGCAAGCGCCACGCGGCCGGCGCACACCGCGGCGAACGACCCGGCGAACGGGGTGAGCGCGCACGCGAGCGCGACGACGAGCATCCCGAACAGGAAGAGTCTGCGCGGGCCGAAGCGGTCCGCCAGCCGGCCCATCAGCGGCTGCCCGGCCGCCGAGGCCAGGTAGAAGGAGGTGATGACCCAGGTGACGGCGGTCACATCCACCCGGAAGTCGTGCTGGAGCGGCACCAGGGCCACGGCGATCATCGACGAATTGAGCGGGTTGAGGAGCGTGCCGAGGCTGAGCGCGGCGACCGCTGCACCGGTGCGCGGGCGCGGCGATTCGTCGGAGGGAGTCACTCCGGCAAGGCTACCCGCGCGGAACGGGCGCACTGGGCCGACGGGCGCCGCGGGTGATCAGTCGGCCAGGTCGTCGGTGGTCACGGGGACGGTGGAACGGTACGGGTAGGCCGGCATCGAGGAGTACTCCTCCTCGTCGGCCAGCTCGTAGACGTCGTAGGCGAGTGCGCCTGCGAACGTGGTGGCGACGCGGATCTCGCCCGGCGGGCAGCCGCCGATCAGCGGCACGACCACGACGCTGTCGAGGGTCCGGCCGTCCTCGTAGAGGAGGGCCGCTTTGATGGTTCGCGTAAGAGCGTCCATGACCGGACTTTACTTCGGCGCGCGGGGGCCGGACTTGACGGCGCGCGGTCGTTTGGAGAAAGTGATCACACGAGGAGGGAGACGCGTGGGAACGCTGATCTACGACGGTGCCGACGGCTTCACGTTCGATGACCGGGTGCTGGCGCACCTGCAGGCGGTCATCCAGACGAAACTGAGGCGCCGGGAGGGGTTCCTCCTCATCTGGACGGACCGCACGGCGGGGGCGGACGGCATCCTGCGCTCGATCTGGCTCGACCCGTCCATCTCGGTGCAGTTCGTGTTCGCCGGGCCGACGCTTCCGGAGCTGAACCGCGACTGGCTCACCCTGCTGAGTGAGCGCGCCAACAGCAACTCCGGGCTGATGCTTGAAGACGACCTGCGGGCCGAGATCCGCGAAGAGGTACCGCAGGGCAGCTACCGCGCGAGCAAATCCAGGAACGGGAAGCGGCCGGACGGGGCGTGACGTGGCGACCCTGATCTACGGGTACCTCAACCGGGAGTACGAGTTCGACGACCGAACGTTGTCGCACGTCAAGATGGCGATCGTCACGAAGCTCCGGAGGCACGAGAGCTTCCTCCTGAACTGGCAGGTTCCTGCCGACCGCGGCGGGGGCCGGATCAGCCTATGGATCAGCCGCGAAGTCCCCATGGCGTTCGTCTTCAACAGCAACAGGCCGCCGAAGCTCAACGAGCGGTGGATGGAGGCGCTGCTCCGCTCGAGTCAGCGCACGGGAGGCATGGTCGTCGTCTCCGAGGCGGAGGCGGAACAGGGCGCACGGGAGCACTGATCCCGGCCGAACTGCGCCTCCGCCCGGTTCAGGCGAGGAGCGCGATCTTGCCGCCGGGGTGTCCCTCCTTGAGGTAGGCGAGCGCCTCCGGCGCATCGGCGAGCGGATACGTGCGCGCGATGGGCACCTGCAGCCGACCGCTGCCCGCGAGTTCGAGTAGGCGCCCGCGGACGGAGTCGCGATACGCCTGGCTCTCTGGCTGCGCTCCGAAGACGGCGAGAAATCCGTCCTGCTCGGCCCGCTTCGCGTCGACGATCGTGACGATCCGCAGCCGGTCGGGGACGAGCTCCAGCGAGACGTCGATCGCCTCCTCGGTGCCCACAGTGTCGAGCGCCGCCGCGATCGGTCCTTGGGCCGCCTCGGTCGCCCGCTCGGCGAGGCCCGGACCGTACGCGATCGGCAGTCCGCCGAAGCGGCGCACGCGCGCGAAGCTCGCCTCGCTGGCGGTGCCGACCACCCGGACGCCGAGTTCGGCCGCCTGTTGCAGGATGCTGACACCGACCGCGCCGGAAGCACCGTGCACGAGAATGGTGTCACCCGCGTGGACGTCGGTCACCTCCAGCATCTGCGCGGCCGTGCTCCCGGCGAGCAGCAGGTTCGCCGCCTCCTCGTCGGCCAGGCGGGCGGGCTTGGCGAAGACGTCCTTCGCGGGGACGGTGACCTCGGTCGCATACCCGCCCTGGATGCGGAACGCCACGACCTCGTCGCCGACGGCTCCGCCACCCGAGGCGATCTCGGTGTCCGGCCCCAGGGCCGAGATCACCCCGGCCACCTCGTACCCGATCGGAACAGGAAGCTCCAGACCCTCACGCGGCGCCGAGACGTGCTTGTAGTCGGCGGGGTTCACTCCCGCAGCCCGGACCGCGATGGTCACCTCGCCCGTCCCGGGTTGAGGGACGTCGACCTCGGCGAACTCCCACGTCTCCGGTCCGCCCCACTCAGTTGCTCTCCACTGTCGTGCCATATCCGCAGTCAACTCCCGCTGTCTGAATTCCGGCTCAGGACGCAGCTCAGGATGCGGAGACCGGGTCGGCGGCCCGGCCGCTGTGCCGGGCGCGGCGCGTACGGGTCGGCGCGAGGCGCAGCATCTGCGCCGTCGAACTGTCGTCGAGCTCGACGAGGTCGCTGCGCGACTTGATGAAGTCGCTGAAGGATCGGTAGCCGAGGGCCTTCTCGCTGAAGGAGGGGTCCATCCGCTTCATCTGGCCCTTCACCGTTGAGCTGTGCAGCCACGGCGAGTCGTCCTTCTCGTGGCCGAGCTGCATCGCACGGGCGAGGAGGCGTGTGGCGACGTGCTGCGGGTCCTCGACCTGCTCCTCGCTGCCCTCCTCGTCGGTCTCGACGGGGGCCGATCGCCGGCGACTGCCGCGCTTGGCGCGTGTGGCCGGTTCGGCGGTCTCCTCGGCGGGCGTGGTCTCCGTCGACGCGGAATCCTGCTCCGTGGTCGCGGCAGCTGCGGTGTCGGCTCCGGCGGCACTCTCGGCCGGCTCCTTCGCGGCCTTCCGGCTGCGGCTGCGGGTCGGGGCCGCGACCGGCGGCGTGGACTCGGCCGCACCCGCGCCGGCCGTGCTCGCCGCCGCCTCGCTGCCTTCGACCTCGCCGATCTGCAGCTCGTCGGCGTCGGCGGCCTCGTCGCGGGCGATCCCGGGCAGGTCGTCGTAGCTGACGAACTCGTCGCACGCTGCGGCGAGCGACTTCGCGGTGGAGCCGGCCACGCCGATGCCGATCACGTAGCGGCCGAGCCGCTTCACCCGCTGGGCCAGCGGCACGTAGTCCGAGTCGCCCGCGACGATGACGACGTGGGTCAGCTCGGGCAGGCGGAACAGGTCTTCGACCGCGTCGACGGCGAGCCGGATGTCGGCGCCGTTCTTCGCGTAGGCGGCGGCCGGGAAGAGCTGGACCAGGTCGACGGCCCGGCCGACCAGCTGGCCGCGGTACTCGGCGTTCACTGCCGACGACCAGTCGGCGTAGGCCCGAGTGAGCACCAGGGTGCCGAACGACGAGGCGAAATCGATCACAGCGCCGAGGTCGACGCGCGCGTCCGCCAGCTTCTCGGCGAAACCGGCCTTCGGGGCGCTGGAACTCGACTTGGGCCGGTCGCGCATGTACGTGCCGCGGCCATGCACCTGGTCGTACCGCGAGATGATGATGTTGTCGAAGTCTATGTAGACCGCGACGCGGCCGTCTCCAGGTTCACTCATGGTGCCACGATATCCCGCTGCCCTGTCAGGCGCGGACGTAGCGGTCGGCCACCTCCAGTGCCGCGTCGATCGCGGCGAGGCCCCGCCGCAGCTCGTCCTCGGTGATCACCAGCGGCGGCGCCACGTGGATGCGGTTGAAGTGGGTGAACGGCCACACTCCGGCCGCTTTGCAGGCCGCGGCCACTTCGGCCATCGGTGCGGCGTCGGCACCTGCCGCGTTGAACGGCACCAGCGGCTCACGCGTGGACGGATCGCGGACCAGCTCCAGCGCCCAGAACAGCCCGCGTCCGCGGACCTCGCCGAGCGACGGGTGCCGCGACAGCCAGGATCGCAGCTCCGGCTCGACGACGCGCGAGCCGAGGTCGCGCACCCGCTCCAGGATTCCATCCCGCTCGAACACGTCGAAGGTGGCGACGCCGGCGGCGCAAGCCAGGGGATGCCCGGAGTAGGTGAGCCCGCCCGGGAACGCGACGTCGTCGAAGTGGTCGGCGATCGCGTCGGAGATGACCACACCGCCGAGCGGCACGTAGCCCGAGTTGACGCCCTTGGCGAAGGTGATCAGGTCGGGGACCACGCTGAACGCATCCACGGCGAACCACTCGCCGATGCGCCCGAACCCGACCATGACCTCGTCGGCGATGTACACGATGCCGTACCGGTCGCAGAGCTCGCGGACGCCCGCGAGGTAGCCCGGTGGAGGGACGAGCACGCCGTTGGTGCCGACCACCGTCTCGGCGATGATCGCGGCGATGGTGCCGGCTCCCTCCAGCACGATCACGTTCTCGAGGTGCTCGAGCGCGCGCTGCGTCTCCTCCTCCGGCGTTGCCGAGTGGAAGGCGCTGCGGTACGGGTACGGGCCGAAGAAGTGCGCGACGGAGGGGTCGCTCGGCTCGTTCGGCCAGCGGCGCGGGTCGCCGGTCAGCGCGATCGCGGTCGCGGTGCCGCCGTGGTACGAGCGGTACATCGACAGCACCTTGCGCCGGCCGGTGACCAGGCGGGCGAGCCTGACGGCGTACTCATTCGCGTCCGCGCCTCCATTCGTGAAGAAGACCCGGTTCAGCGTGCCCGGAGCCACCTCCGCGATGCGCCGGGCGAGCTCCCCGCGCACGTCGTTCGCCATCGACGGCTGCACGGTGGCGAGCCGTCCGGCCTGCTGCTGGATGGCCGCGACGAGGTCGGGATGCTGGTGGCCGAGGTTCAGGTTGACCAGCTGCGAGCTGAAGTCGAGGTACGCGTTGCCGTCGTAGTCCCAGAACGTCGAGCCTTCGCCCGCGGCGATGGGCAGCGGGTCGATCTTCGCCTGGGCGCTCCAGGAGTGGAAGACGTGGCCGCGGTCGTCCCGGCGCACCTGGGCCTCGGCCGCGGTATCCCCGAACGGATGCTCGATGCCGTGCCGGTCGGTGTACCCGGTGCGCGTAGAGGTGTGGATGGTGTCGGTCATGTCTGCCCTTTATTCAGGAGTTGCCGGAGTCAGGAGTTGCCGGAGTCAGGAGTTGCCGGGGAACGCGAGCTCGATGCGCGAGTGCTCCGGGTCGGGCCAGCGCGTGGTCACGACCTTGCTCCGCGTGTAGAAGTGGAACGACTCGGGTCCGTAGATGTGCGAGTCGCCGAACAGCGAGTTCTTCCAGCCGCCGAACGAGAAGGCACCGACGGGGACGGGGATGGGCACGTTGATGCCGACCATCCCGACCTCGACCTCGAACTCGAACCGGCGGGCGGCGCCGCCGTCGCGGGTGAACAGGGCGACGCCGTTGCCGTACGGGTTGGCGTTGATCAGCTCGATCGCTTCCTCGAACGTATCGACGCGGACGACCGACAGCACGGGCCCGAAGATCTCGTCGTCGTACGCCTTCATGCCCGGCTTCACGTGGTCGAGCAGGCTGACGCCGACGAAGAAGCCGTCGCCGTCGAACGGTCGCTGCGTGCCGTCCTCGACCACCGTCGCGCCCTCGGCCGCCGCACCGGTGACGTAGGAGGCGACCTTGTCGCGGTGCTCGCTGGTGATCAGCGGGCCCATCTCACTCTGCGGGTCGGTCCCCGGTCCGATACGGAGCGCGGCGAGGCGGGACTGGATGGCCGGCACCAGCCGGTCGCCCACGTCCCCGACTGCGACGAGCACGCTGACCGCCATACAGCGCTCCCCGGCGGACCCGTACGCGGCAGACACGGCCGCATCCGCGGCGGCGTCGATGTCGGCGTCCGCCAGCACCACCATGTGGTTCTTCGCGCCGCCGAGCGCCTGGACGCGCTTGCCGTTGGCCGAGGCGCGCTGGTAGATCGAGCGGGCGATCGGGGTGGAGCCGACGAAGCTGACCGCCGCGACGTCGGGCGAATCCAGGATGGTGTCCACCGCCTCCTTGTCGCCGTGCACCACATTCAGCACGCCGTCGGGGAGACCGGCCTCGCGGAACAGCTTCGCCAGGAAGACGGAGGCGCCCGGATCCTTCTCGCTCGGCTTCAGCACGACCGTGTTGCCGCAAGCGATCGCGCTCGCGACCATCCACAGCGGCACCATGACGGGGAAGTTGAACGGCGTGATGCAGCCGACCACGCCGACCGGCTGCTTGACGCTGTGCACGTCGACGCCGGTCGAGACCTGCTCGCTGTACTCGCCCTTCAGCTTGTCGATCAGTCCGCTGGCGAACTCGACGTTCTCGAGGCCACGGCCGATCTCGCCGGCGGCGTCGGACAGCACCTTCCCGTGCTGGCTGGTGACGATGGCGGCCAGCTCGTCCGTGCGCTCGGTCAGCAAGTGGCGGAGCCGGAAGAAGACGTCGGCGCGCTTGGTGAGGCTGGTCGCCCGCCAGGCCGGGAAGGCGGCCCGTGCGGCGGCGATGGCGCGCTGGGTCTCGGCCGCATCGGCGAGGGCGACCTCGTGCTGGCGCTCGCCGGTGGCCGGGTCGAACACCGGCCCCGTGCGGAGTTCGGCGGTGTGCTCGGCAGGGGTCTCCACGCCGGCGATGAAGTGACGGATCAGGGCCACGGGGATCCTCCTCGAGGTGCGCCGGACGGATTGCCCGGCAAAGTCAGTAGGCTTGCCTCCCCATGATCACAGAGCGGAGGCGGGAACAGCGATGCCAGATCGTCGGGACCCGGCAGCGGGTCGAACAGTTCGTCCGGAGGCGTCTGTCACGGTGACGACGGTGCTCCCGTCGGTGCTTCCATCCGTGCGCGAAGTGCTGCGGATGGAGCCGGTGGCTGTGGCACTCCCCGAGGTGCTGACCGGCCGCGAGCGATTGGATGCGCCCGTGCGCTGGGTGCACGTCGCCGAGACCGCGGAGGCGGCGCGGCTGGGCTCCGGCGGCGAACTGCTGCTCGCGACGGGAGTCGGCTGGCCCGCCGACGAGGCGGCCCTCCGGAGGCTCGGACGCGTGCTGATCGAGGCGGACGTCGCCGGGCTCGTGCTGGAGCTCGGGCCGCCGATGCCGGTGGCGCCGGCCGCGCTGGTCGAGGAGTTCGCAGCGGCAGGGTTGCCCTTCGCTGTGCTGCATCGGGAGGCGCGGTTCGTCGCGATCACGGAGGCGGTGCACTCCCGGATCATCGCCGAGCAGATGGCTGCGCTTCGGGCTCGGGACGACATCCACGCGCTATTCACCGATCTGAGCCTGCGCGGGAGCCCTGCCGACTTCATCGTGGAGCAGGCGGCGCGGGTGCTCGGATCGCCCGTGGTGCTGGAGGACACGAGCCACCGGGTGATCGCGGCCGGCGGGCTCGCGGCGGGCGGCGAAGCGGAGCTCGCGGACTGGGAGCAGCGCTCGCGCGCGGCCCATCGTGCGGGCGGCGACGGCTGGACGATCGTGCCGGTCGAGGCGCGCGGGATGCGCTGGGGGCACCTCGTCGGACTTGCCGGAGAACCGCATCCCGCCGGACGGTCGAACGTGCTCGAGCAGGCGGCAGTCGCGCTCGCGCTCAGCCGGCTGTCGGACCGCGACGAGGACGAGTGGACGCGGCGAAGCCACGATGCGCTGCTCGCGGCCCTGCTCGGCCGGCGGTTCGCCGCGGAGGGCGGCGTGACCGCGCGCTTCGAGGCGGCGGGCTTCCCGATCGCCGGTCGGCCCCTGGTCGGGGTCGCCATCCGGCTGCGATCGGGCACCCTGCCGGTGTCGGCCGGCGCGCGTGCCGTGGAGGCGGCGCACGCGGGAGGTGCGGACGCGGTCGCCGGGCGGCATCCCGAACAGGCGGGGACGCTGGTCGTCGCGGCCTCCGTTCGCCCGGGCCGACGGCTGGGCGACGCCGCGTTCGAGGCGATCGCGGAGGCGGCCTCGTCCGCCCGGCTCGACGACCCCGCGGCGGTCGTCGCGATCGGGTCGGACGCGCGCGGCATCACCGGGCTGCTGTCGTCGCTGGAGGAGGCGGTCGAGCTGGCGGCCGGAGCCGCGGCCCCCGCCGACGCCCGCCTGGGCCGCCGGCCTGTGGTGCAGCGGGTGCAGCATCGTCCGCTGCTGCGGCTGGTCAACGCCCTCGGAAGCGACCCGCGGATGCTGGAGCACACCGAGCAGATGCTGCGTCCGCTCATCGAGCACGACCTCGCCACCGACGGCGACCTGATCGAGGTGCTGCGCGCCTACCTCACCCACCCCGGCAACCGGACGCGCGCGGCGGCCGCGAGCCACCTGTCCCGGTCGGTGTTCTACCAGCGCATCGCCCTCATCGAGGAGCTGCTCGGGATGGACCTGGACGACGGCGAGACCGTCGCGGCGCTCCATGCCGCCGTCTTGGCGCGCGGCCGCACGTCCGGCTGACCCCGGCGCCCCTCGCCGCGTGCATCCAGTTGTCACGACACGCCGTCGCGCTCACTGCCGTGACGGCGTGTTGCGTCAACTCGGCGGGCCGGGTCAGGAGTCGAAGCCGAGGCCGACGGCATCCAGCGTGCGGAGGAAGGCGTTGCGGTGGCCCGCGCTGTGGTCCGCCGCGTCGAGCGACCAGCGGGTCAGATTGATGCCGAGGGATGCTGCCGGCTCCGGCGGGAACGGGATCGGCCGCGTCCGCACCATCTCCAGCTCGGTGCGCTCGGTGGTCCGCCCGGCCAGGAGGTCCAGCATCACCTTCGCGCCGAAGTGGGTGGCCGCCACCCCAAGCCCGGTGTAGCCGGCGGCGTAGGCGACGCGTCCCTCCCGCGCCGAACCGAAGAAGGCGCAGAACCGGCTGCAGGTGTCGATCGCGCCGGCCCAGCGGTGCGTGAAGGTCAGACCCTCCAGTTGCGGGAAGGTCGTGAAGAAGTGCGCGGCGAGCCTCTGGAAGGTCTCCGGGCGGTCCTCGTAGGAGGCGCGGACGCGACCGCCGTAGTGGTACACCGCGTCGTAGCCGCCGAAGAGGATGCGGTCGTCGGCGGTGAGCCGGTAGTAGTGGAACTGATTGGCCGAGTCGCCGATGCCCTGCCGCCCCTCCCAGCCGAGGGATGCCCGCTGGGATGCGCTGAGCGGCTCCGACATCAGCACGTAGTCGTAGACGGGCACGGTGGCCAGACGGTTGCGGCGCAGCAGGCTGGGGAACACGTTCGTGGCGAGCGCGGTGCGCTTCGAGCGAAGGGTTCCGGTCGGCGTCTCCAGCACGGTTCCGTCGCCGATGGACTCCACCGGGCTGTGCTCGAAGATCTCGACCCCCGCGTCCGCGCACGCCCGGGCCAGGGAGCGGGCGAGCTTCGCCGGGTGGACGAGCGCCGAATCCCGCCGCCGCAGGAGTCCGGCCTCGTAGGTGGGGGAGTGGACGAGGGCGCGCATCGCGTCGCCGTCAAGGAATTCCGCGTCGGGGCCAGCGGCCTCCCACAGCCACTCGACCTGGTGCGGTTCGGTCGCGACGTCGAAGGCGCCGTTGCGCTCGAAGCCGGCGTCGAGACCCAGTTCCGTGATGGTGGACTCGATCTCGTCCAGATTGACCATCCCGAGCCGTTGGAGCTCGTCGAACTCGCCGGGCCAGCGGGTGCGGCCGTTCTCCTCGCCGTGGGTGAGGCTGGCCTCGCAGAAGCCGCCGTTGCGTCCCGATGCCGCCCAGCCGATCCGCTTGCCCTCCAGCAGGACGACGCGGGCGGACGGGTCCTCGCGTTTCGCGAGCAGCGCCGTCCACAGGCCGGTGTAGCCGCCGCCGACCACCGCCAGGTCGCAGCCGACGTCGCCACGGAGGCGCGGGTAGTGGTCGCCGGGGGCATCCTCCGTCCAGAACACCGCCTGACGGCTCGGCGCGAGCGCGTGCCGTACGATCGCGTGGTCGGGGCGGTGCCGTTCGAACACCGTGCTGGTCCGGGAGGGGCTCACGCCCACATTCTGCCGGAAGGCTGCGCGGCCGTTCGTCGCGAAAGGCGCCGGGGTCCGGCCATTCCGTCCGGGCCCGAACACCCTGAGAGGGTCCGAGGGTGCGCCGAACGGCCGAACAAGTAATGTTGGCCGCGCAGCAGGAAAGGGAGGCGGCCGTGAACCACGGAGCGGGACGCGTCACCATCGCGGGCCTGGCCGACCAGCTGGGACTGTCGAAGGCGTCGGTGTCGTACGCGCTCAACGGCCTGCCCGGCGTGAGTGACGAGACGCGCTTGCGCGTGCTGGCGCTCGCCGAAGAGCTGGGATGGCATCCCAGCTCGTCCGCGCGGGCGCTCTCCCGGGCACGCTCGGACACGATCGGCATCGTGCTGCGGCGCGACCCGGGTCTCCTCGGGGCCGAGCCGTACTACATGAGCCTGCTCGCCGGCGTGGAGAGCGAACTGTCCGAGACCGGGCAGTCGCTGCTGCTCCGGATGGTCGGCGGTGATGCCGGCCAGGAGGTCGCCGCATACCGCCGCTGGAGCGCGGAGGCCCGCGTGGACGGCGTGATGCTGTTCGACATCACCTTCGACGACCCGCGCCCCAAGCTGCTCGAGGACCTCGGCCTCGCCTTCGTGCTGCACGGCAACCGCGAGGCGGTCGCACCGGGGAAGGTGCTGCTCTACAACGCCGCCGCCGACGCGCGGATGCTGGTCGGGCACCTCGCCTCCCTCGGCCACCGGCGCGCACTCCACATCGCGGGTCCCGCCGAGTTCGAGCACGAGCAGGACCGCCGCGACTCGGTCGCGGCCGCCGGGCGCGAGCTCGGCCTCGAGTTCGTGTTCGCCACCTCCGACTACTCGATGGAGGCGGGGGAGCGGGTGGCGACGGAACTGGTGCGCGACGATCCGGGAATCACGGCGGTGCTCACCTCCAACGACCTGCTCGCCCTGGGCGCACAGACGGCGCTGAACCACGCCGGGCGCGAGAATGTGGCCATCGTCAGCTGGGACGACTCCCTGCTCTGCCGGCTCGGGACGCGGCCCATCACGGCCCTCGACCGCTACCCGGAGGAGCAGGGGCGGCGCTCCACCCGGCTGCTGCTCGACCAGCTCGCGGGCACGCCCGCGTTCGACCGCCGCGCGCGGCCGAGCCGCCTGGTCCCGCGTGGGACGAGCCTCCCCGCGCCCCAGCACGCGTCGCGCTGACGCGCGGCCGCGCCCCACGCCTCGCCGCTCGCGCCTCGCGCCCCCGCCGAACGGTGACATCTGGTCACCACTCGCGTCACATTTGCGCAACGACTCACGGCTCGACGCCCCCAGGGGCCCCAGCGCGGGAGGGGAGCAAGACCCGCCGGTATACCCTCGGACGAGGCGAAGTCAAGGATTGACACCTGAACCGGTTAAGTTAGGCTCAGCGTGGCGCTCCCGCGCTCGGCTCTCGCACCAGAGCCGGGATCGCCCCCATCAAGAGACGAAGGAGTCACAATGAGGAAACGCGCCATCGCCGTCGCGGCAATAGCCGCTGCGGTCTCGCTCGTGGTCGCGGGCTGCAGCAGCTCGGGATCCGGAGGGTCGTCCAGCGGGGCGACCATCACCTACTGGGCCAGCAACCAGGGGACGAGCCTCGCCAACGACAAAGAGGTGCTCACTCCGGTCCTGAACGACTTCACGAAGCAGACCGGTATCAAGGTCAAGCTCGAGGTCATCGGCTGGAACGATCTGCAGACGCGCATCCAGACCGCCGTCACCTCCGGCCAGGGCCCCGACGTGCTCAACATCGGCAACACCTGGGCCGCCTCCCTGCAGGCGACCGGCGCATTCCTGCCGTTCGACGACGCCAACATGAAGGCGATCGGCGGCAGCGACAAGTTCGTGAAGACCGCCCTCGAGACCGGTGGCGTGAAGGGCAAGCCCGTCACGAGCGTCCCGCTCTACGGCCTCGCGTACGGCCTGTACTACAACAAGAAGATGTACGCGGACGCCGGCGTGCAGCCCCCGACGACGTGGGAGGAGCTGGTCGCTGCAGCGAAGAAGCTCACCACCGGCAGCCAGTACGGCTTCTCGCTCGCAGCGGGCAGCTACACCGAGAACGTGCACTTCGCGTTCATCAACTCGGCCCAGAACGGCGGCGAGTGGTTCGACAGCAAGGGCAACCCGACGTTCGACACCCAGCCGAACATCGACGGCATCAAGCGCTACCTCGACCTGATGCAGACCGACAAGGTCGTCAACACCTCCAACGCGCAGTACGACAACGGCGTCCAGGCGGTCAACGACTTCGCCACCGGCAAGGTCGCGATGATCCTCAGCCAGAACAACGCGGACTCGTCGATCGTCGCCAACGGCATGAAGAACGACCAGTACGGTGTCGTGCCGTTCCCGGCTCCGGACGGCGGTGAGAAGGTGGCCAGCCACGTCGCCGGCATCAACCTCTCGGTCTTCAAGAACACCAAGCAGAAGGATGCGGCGCTCAAGTTCGTCAAGTACATGACGAGCGAAGACACCCAGACCACGCTCGGTAAGCCGTACTCGACCCTCCCGGTGCTGAACGACGCGAAGCCCAACTTCACGGACAACGCCGAAGAAGCCGCGACGTTCCAGAAGATCTACAACGACATGTCCAAGCCGCTGCCGCTGGTGCCGGCCGAGGACCAGTTCGAGAACACGGTCGGCAAGGCGATGAACGACATGTTCGCCAAGATCGCCACCGGCAACACCGTCTCCGACGCCGACATCAAGACGGCACTGAAGAACGCGCAGGACCAGGTCAAGCAGTCGCTCGGCGGCTGATCCGCTGATGCCCCGCTCGCCGGGCGGGACGTGGAGACCTTGATCGGCCTTCCCGTCCCGCCCGGTGACCAGCCACACCTGTAAGGAGACTCATGTCGACGACGACAGACGTCCGCGGCCCCGCACAGACCGTGCCGGTCCCCGCAGCCCCTCCGGCGCCGAAGCGCCGCCGCCCGAAGGGATGGTGGCTGCCGTTCGTCCTGCTGGCACCGGCCATCGTCTTCGAGCTGCTCATCCATGTCGTCCCGATGCTCACCGGCATCTGGATCAGCTTCCTCCAGCTCACCAAGTTCTACATCGCGAACTGGGGCGAGGCCCCGTTCGTCGGTCTCAAGAACTACGCGGTGGCGCTCGACTTCAGCGGCTCGACCGGTGCCGCTCTGTTGAGTTCGTTCTTCGTGACCGTAGCCTTCACCATCCTGGTGGTGGGCCTGTCCTGGGTGTTCGGGATGGCCGCGGCCGTCGCGCTGCAGGGGCGGTTCCGGGGCCGCGCGTTCTTCCGCACCCTCTTCCTCGTGCCGTACGCGCTGCCGCTCTACGCCGGCATCATCACCTGGAAGTTCATGTTCCAGAAGGACACCGGCGCCATCAACAACTTCTTCTTCGACACCCTCGGGTTCTCGGGGGACAAGCCGTTCTGGCTGATCGGCAACAACGCCTTCTGGGCGATCGTCATCGTCGCGATCTGGCGGTTGTGGCCGTTCGCGTTCCTGATGCTGATGGCCGGCCTCCAGTCGATCCCGGCCGAGGTCTACGAGGCTTCAGCGGTCGACGGCGCCAAGCCCTTCCGCCAGTGGCACGCGATCACCCTTCCGATGCTGCGGCCGGTCAACTCCGTGCTGCTGCTGGTGATGTTCCTGTGGACCTTCAACGACTTCAACACGCCGTATGTGCTGTTCGGCAGCACCGCGCAGCCGGCCTCCGGAGATCTGATCTCGTTCCACATCTACAACGCCTCGTTCCTGACCTGGAACTTCGGCTCCGGCGCCGCGATGAGCGTGCTGCTGCTGATCTTCCTGCTGATCGTCACCGGAATCTATCTGCTCGCCGTCAACCGGAGGAACCGCAATGCGTGAGACCACCTCTTCCCACGTCTTCCGGTGGGTCGTCATCGCGGTGCTGACCATCTTCACCGTCGTCCCGCTGTGGGTCATGGTCACGTCATCCATGAAGCCGTTGTCCGAAGTGCAGGCCTCCTTCACCTGGTGGCCGCAGAACATCACCTTCCAGCCGTTCATCGACATGTGGTCGACCGTGCCGTTGGCCTCGTACTTCGTGAACAGCCTCATCGTGTCGAGCGCCGCCACGCTGATATCGCTGGTCATCGCGGTGTTCGCCGCGTACGCGGTGTCGCGCTATCGGTTCAAGGGCCGGAACGTGTTCACCACGACCGTGCTCTCGACGCAGATGTTCCCGGGCGTGCTGTTCCTGCTCCCGCTGTTCCTCATCTTCGTCAACATCAACCAGGCCACCGGTATCCAGCTGGTGGGCACCCGCTGGGGGCTCATCATCACGTACTTCACGTTCGTGCTGCCCTTCTCGATCTGGATGCTCGCCGGCTACTTCGACGGCATCCCGCGTGACCTCGACGAGGCGGCGAAGGTGGATGGGTCCGGCCCGATGGGCGCGCTCTGGCACGTCGTGCTCCCGGCGGCTCGCCCGGGCCTGATCGCCGTCGCGATCTATTCGTTCATGACCAGTTGGGGAGAAGTGCTGTTCGCGTCCGTGATGACGACGGATGAGAACCGGACGCTCGCGGTCGGGTTGCAGCTGTACTCGACGCAGACGAACGTTTACTGGAACCAGATCATGGCGGCGTCGCTGGTGGTGTCGATCCCGATCGTCGTGGCGTTCCTGTTGCTGCAGCGCAACTTCGTCGCCGGTCTCACTGCCGGCGCCGTGAAGTGACGCCTGCCGCGTCCGCTTCGCCTCCTCTTAACGCTTCTCGTTCCCTCGTGTGAAAGGCATCATGGATCGCCCCTCCCCGGTCTTGCAGGTCGACGACGCCCCGGTGGTGTGGCTCGGCGCCAACTTCTGGTCGCGCACCGGCGGCCCGCTGATGTGGACCCGCTACGACGCCGCCATCGTGCGCCAGGAGCTGCGCGTGCTCGCCGAGCACGGCCTGAACATGACGCGCTCCTTCTTCTACTGGCCGGACTTCCATCCGACGCCGGACTCGCTCGACGAGCAGTGCGTGGCCAACTTCGCCGACTTCCTCGACGCGCACGAGGAGATCGGGATGACGACGGTCCCGACGTTCCTGGTCGGACACATGTCGGGGGAGAACTGGGACCCGGCGTGGCGCAACGGCCGCGACCTGTACCGCGACGTCTGGTTCGTTGGACGGCAGGCCTGGTACGTGCGGGAGCTGACGGCGCGGTTCGCCGCGCATCCCGCGGTCGCCGGCTGGCTGCTCACCAACGAGGTTCCGATCTACGGCGGGGAGGCGCCGCGTCCCATCGTGGATGCCTGGGCGTCGCTGCTCGTGAACGCGGTGCGTGCGGGCGGCGGAACCCAGCCGGTCGCCGTGGGCGACGGCGCGTGGGGCATCGAGACGACCGGGCACGACAACGGCTTCTCGGTGCGCGACATCGCGGAGTTCACCGACTTCATCGGCCCGCACGTGTACCGGATGGAGACCGACCAGATCCGGCAGCACCTGAAGGCCGCGTTCATCGCCGAGCTGTCGGCGACGCACGGCCTCCCGGTGATCATGGAGGAGTTCGGGCTCACCAGCGACTTCGTGTCGGATGCGGGCGCCGCCACCTACTACCGGCAACTGCTGTACTCGACGCTGCTGGCCGGCGCGACCGGGTGGATCGCGTGGAACAACACCGACTACGACGACCTCGCCGATCAGCGGCCGTACTCGCACCATCCCTTCGAGATGCACTTCGGCATCACCGACCGGAATGGCGCGCCTAAGCCTCCGCTGCGCGAGCTGGCGCGATTCGCCGCCGATCTCGCGGCGATCGATCTGCCGTCCGCGCGGCGGGCGTCGGTGGATGCGGCGCTCGTCGTGCCGTCGCACCTCGCCGAGGACTACCCCTTCACTCAGGAGGAGGAGCGCGCCCACATCGTCGTCACCGGTGAGCAGGCGTACGTCGCGGCTCATGAGGCGCACATCCCCGTAGCCGTCGTGCGGGAGAAGCGGGACGGCGGCCTGCCGACCGGGTACGGCCTGTACCTGCTGCCGTCGGTCAAGCAGCTGTGCGCGACCTCGTGGGAGCAGCTGGTCTCGCTCGCTCGCGGCGGGGCGACCGTGTACGCGTCGTACTCGCACGGGACGAGCGGCGTACAGCGCGGGCCCTGGTGGGCGCACACCGAAGAGCTGTTCGGGGTTCGGATGGACAGCGCGTACGGGCTGGCCGAGCCGGTCACCGACGACACCGTGGTCTTGCGGTTCACGGAGTCGTTCGGGCCGCTCGAAGCCGGGACCGAGCTGACCTTCGCGGCCGCGGGCAACGAGAACGGGCGCACCTATCTGCCGGTGCGGCCGACCTCGGGACGTGTCGTCGCGGTGGATGCGCACGGGCGACCCGCCCTCGTCGTCAACGATCACGGCGCGGGGCGCGCGGTGCTGTGCACGTATCCGCTCGAGTTCTTCGCCTCCGCACAGGCGCGGGTGAACCCCGAGCAGACCTGGCGGCTGTACGACGCGCTGGCCGGGGTGGCGGACGTCGAGCGCGACGTGCGCCTCGACGACCCGCGGGTGTTCACCGACGAGCTGGTGCATGAGGACGGCCGCCGCTTCGTCTTCTTCGTCTCGCAGCACGAGACGTCGGTGACCGTGACGCCGTCGGTCGCGGGCGAGCTCCGCACGCTCGACGGCGAGCCGGCGCCCACTGTCGCGCTGAACCCCTATGGCGTGGCCGTCCGCCTCCTCGCCCAGGACTGACCGCCGCCCGTCCAGCCATCGAGTCCGCGATGATTGCACACCGCGGCGGCGTGTCGCGTGCACTCATCGCGGACCCGACGGTGGGGGCCGGTCAGGGGTGGGTGGCGAGGTACTGCTTCAGGACGGTGCCGTGGTCGAGTTCGGGGTCGCGTGCGCCGACCAGGAGGGTGACGGTGGGATGCTCGTGGCCGATGGCTCGCAGTTGCGCCACGGCGGGGTTGCCATCGAGCTCCTTGTCGTAGCGGATGCGGAATTCATCGAATACCTCGCCCTCCACTGCCGGGTCGTTGTGGAACCAGCGACGGAGCTCGGTCGAGGGCGCGACTTCCTTGAGCCACAGGTCGAGGGCGGCGCGTTCCTTGCTGATGCCGCGCGGCCAGAGCCGGTCGACGAGCACGCGGTAGCCGTCCTCGGGTGCGGCCGGGTCGTAGATGCGCTTCACAATGAACACGGGATGCCTCCTCGGCTCGTTCGCGCCGTCGCGGGCGGCCTGGGACCAGTGTGAACCCCGGGTCAGCCGGCGGCCAGCAGTGCGTCGGTCTCGGCGGCCGTCGGTGCGGTCGCCGGTCCCGGCCGGGTGACGGTGATGGCCGCGGCGGCAGCGGCCCGGCGGGCGGCATCCATCGGCACGACGCCACGTGTGAGGGCCGCGGCAAGGACGCCGCCGAACGCGTCGCCCGCGCCGGTGGTGTCGACGGCCTTGACCGGAAAAGCGGGGATGTGCGCCGGAGCGGGATCGCCGGTCGCGACCCAGCACCCCGAGGCCCCGTCCCTGACCACGGCGACCCCGCCGTCCCGCAGCATCCCGCGCAGTGCGCCCGCGGCAGGGGCGGGATGCGCGTGGGCGCGCAGGATCCGCGCCTCTCGCTCGTTGGCCGTGAGCACGTCGGTCCGCCGCAGCACGGTCTCGAGCAGCTCCGGGTCGAGCGAGCCGACCAGGGGAGACGGGTCGAACACGACCCGGGTCTCCGGCGCCAGGTCGGCCAGCCACCCCGTGACAGCCGGGCCCGAGCCGGGGTGCGCGAGGCTGTACCCGGAGGCGTAGACGACGTCACCGGGATGCGGCTGGACCGCGTCCAGGTCGGCGCGGCTCAGCATCCCCTCGGCGCCGGGCGCGGTGACGAAGGTGCGTTCGGCTCCGGCGTCGACCAGCACCACGCAGTACCCGTTGTCGACGGTCTCCAGCGGCGGGTTCGCCACCGAGATGCCTTCGCGCCACAGCGCTTCGGCGACGACCTCCCCGAACGGGCCGGTGCCCGAGCGCCCGGCGAAGACGACCTCGGCGCCGTCGCGGGCGGCCGCAGCCATCACGTTGAAGCCACCGCCGGCCGCCATCCCCGCCGACGACGCCAGGACGTCGCCGCCGTGCTCGGGCAGCGCATCCACGGTCAGGAGGAGGTCGACGACGACCGTCCCGGTGAAGATGAGGCGTCCGTCAGCCATGTCGTCTCCTCAGTTCGAGCAGCCCGTCGACCAAGGGTTCGAGGTCCAGGGCGTTGACCCGTCGGATGGTGTCGAGCGCCGTGCGCGGCCAGGCGGCCGCTCCGGTCGCGCCGAGCACGGCGCCGGCCATTGCCGCGATCGTGTCGGTGTCGCCGCCGAGGGAGGCGGCGCGGCACAGGGTGTCCCAGGCCGAGTCCGGGTCGGGATGAGCGGGCTCGCTCCCGGCGACCGTCACCGCAACCAGTGCCAGGGCCGCGATCACCGACTCCTGCGCGGCGACGGAGGTGCCGATGACTTCGGCGAGGGCGTCGTCCTGTTCGCGGGGGGCGCGGTCCAGGAGGAACGGGATGGACCACTCCAGCCGCGCCGCGATGTCGCCGCCGGCGACCCAGTGTCCACGTAGGGCGCCCTCGCGGGCTGCTGCGACGGCGACGTCCAGAGCCTCCGGCGCGTCGGCGCCGTCGATCCCGGCGCTGACGGCCGCGCCCACGGCGGCCGCGCCGGCGATGCCGATCCCGGTGTTGTGGGTCAGGGCGCTCACCGCAACGACCGCGTCGACGAATCCGGTGAGTGGTTCGACGGGCACCGCGATGCCGACCGGCGTGATGCGCATGGCCGCGCCGTTCGTCGCGCCGAACCGTCCGGCCTCCTCGGGCGGCATGCCGTCCTGCAGCCGTTGGAGGGCGGCGCGGGTGCTCGGGCCGAGCAGGTCGAGCGAGCCGCGTGCCTCCATCGCTCGCTCCCAGGTCAGCAGCTCGGACGCGAGGACGGCCGGCCGCACGGTTCCGCCGCCGTCGATGAGAAGTCGCGCGACCAGCACCGCCTGCTCGGTGTCGTCCGTGATGGAACCGGCCGGCATCCCCGCGGCGATCTGCTGGTGCGGGCCGGCTGCGACCAGCCCCCGGATGCGCCCGTGGTCGGCCTCGATCAGCCGGCGCGACATCGACTGGGTCGGCATCCCGAGGGCGTCGCCCAGCGCCAGGCCCTGAAAAGCGGCGAGGGCCCGGGTGCGTGCGGTGTCCCTCACAGCGGCGCCTGAGGTATCGGCGGTGTGTGAGGGGTCTGCGGTGTCTGGGGTGTCTGAGGAGTCAGCGGCAGACCGAGTTCTCGCAGGCGGACGTCGAGGATCAGGCGCAGGGTCGCTTCGCTCAACGGCTGTTCCGGCGGGAAGTGGATCGTCGCGCCGGTGATGCTCCCTTCCGGGAGTGTTCCGGCGAGCTCGGAGGCGGCGGGCGGGCTCATGAGCAGGAGGCTGCATTCGCGTGACGTCACCGAGAGGCCGACGAGCGCCTTCCCGTTCACCCGAAAGGTGGGGACGCGGTAGCTGATCACCTGCTCGGATTCGGGAACGATCGCGGCGATCCGGTCGCGAACGGTCCGGAGGGCTGCCCCGAACGGTTCGCCGATCCGGTCCAGGTACTCCTCGACCGTGTCCGCCTCGACTCCGCGCGCCATCGCGACTCCTTCCGTCGCTGACCAGTCTGCCGTGACGGAGCGGGCCGTGGAACTCCCTCCTGCCGAAGCCCTAGTGCGCGAAGGCAGGCTCTTCGGCGGGGGAGTCGGCGGGCTTGCGCATGAAGAACGACCCGACCACGGCGAACAGGGAGATGATCGCCCCGGCGACGAACGCGGCGCGGATGCCTCCCGCCTGGGCGGCGTCGATCCCGGCTCCACCCGCCGCGAGCGCGGTCGACTGCAGTGTGAGCACAGCGATGAGGAGCGCCGTGCCCGCCGCGCCGCCGACCTGCTGGATCGTGCCCAGGATGGCGCTGCCGTGCGAGTACAGGTGCGGAGGCACCGCCCCGAGGCCCGCGGTGAACAGCGGCGTGAACATCATCGCGAGTCCGAGGCTCATCACGACGTGCGCGGCGATGATGAGACCGACCGGGGTGTGCTCGGTGACCATGCTCAGCGACCACAGCACGAGGCTGACCAGGATGGACCCGGGCACGACGAGCACGCGCGGACCGTACCGGTCGTAGAGCCGCCCCACGAACGGCGCAGCGAGCCCCATGATGAGTCCGCCGGGCAGCAGGATGAGGCCGGTCGCCAGCGTGTCGAGGTGCAGCACGTGCTGGAGGTAGAGCGGGAGCACGATGATCACGCCGAACATCGAGGCGGTCGTGATCGCCATCAGCACGATCGAGATCGTGAAGATCGGGAATGTGAAGGTCCGCAGGTCGAGCAGGGCCCGATCCTTCCGCTGCAGGAGCAGCTGGCGCACGATGAAGGCGGCGAGGCCGATGACGCCGACCGTAAGGGAGCCCCACAGCATCAGCGGGCTCGCGGACGCCCCGCCGGATTCACCCGAGAGGGTCAGTCCGTAGACCAGCCCGCCGAATCCGAACGCCGACAGGATCACGGAGAGCGTGTCGATCTTCACCTTCTGGGTCTCGGTGACGTTCTCGACGAAGCGCATCCCGATCAGCAGCATCGCGAGCGCGATGGGCAGGACGATCAGGAAGATCCAGCGCCAGTCCAGGAAGTTGAGGATGAGCCCGCCGATCGCCGGACCGACGGCTGGCGCGACCGAGATGACGATCGAGACGTTGCCCATGGTGCGCCCGCGCATCGCCGGTGGCACGAGCGTCATGAGGGTGGTCATCAGCAGCGGGATCATGATGGCCGTGCCCGACGCCTGGATCACGCGCGCCCCGACGAGCACGAGGAACCCGGGTGCGAGGGCCGCGGACAGCGTGCCGAGCGAGAAGAGCGACATTGCGGCGATGAACATCTGCCGCGTGGTGAACCGCTGCAGCAGGATGCCGGTGATCGGGATGACGACGGCCATGGTCAGCATGAAGGCCGTCGACAGCCACTGCGCCGCGAGGGCGTCGATGTGGAGGTCGTCCATCAGCTTCGGGATGGCGACGGCCATGATCGTCTCGTTGAGGATCACGACGAACGTTGCGGCCAGGAGCAGCCAGATCACACGCTGGTTGCGCGGCGCGATGCGCTGCTCAGCGGCGGATTGCCGCAGGGCTTCTCCGGCGTCGATCGACGGCACAGGTGAGGTCTTCTCAGTCACCGGTCCAACCTATCGAGAGGCACCGACATCGTGGGTGTCGTCCGTGTGAACTGTGGAGAAGTTCGCTCTCCGCAGAAGTGGGGAATAAAACGCGGGTTCAGGCGTCGCTCGAAGGAGTCCTGTTCTCAGGAGATTCGTGCTCTGCCCTGCACCCATGTCCTCTTTTCAGGGCATGGGTGTACCTGCGGAGCCCATCCTCCTGAAAACAGGACCGCGGGACGCGTCCTGAAAACAGGACCGCGGGACGGGTCCTGAAAACAGGACCCGCGGGACGCGTCCTGAAAACAGGCCGACGTCGGGGGCCGAATCGGGGGGCACCCGTCACGAGCGCCCCCCGATTCGCTGGTGCACAGGTCACACCGCGGACCCGCGCCCATCGCCCTCGACGTCGATGCGCTCCTTGCGCACATCCTCGTTCACCGTCTCGGTGCCGGTCACCGTCTCGGAGTCGAGACGCACCCGCTCGACGGGCACCGTCTCCTTGTCGACCACGGGGCGCTCCTCGTGCAGGACCACCTCGTGCTCCTCCTCGCTGAGCTCTGGGCCGTCCATCGCCTGGCCGACGTTGCCGTCGGTGATCGGCTCGCGCTCCACCCGCACCTCCTCGCGGGTGACCGGCACTTCCACCTGCTGGTTCTCGGTGACGACGTACTTGCGCAGCCGTGCGCGTCCCGTCTCGACGCGTTCGGTGCCGACGTCCAGTCGCTCCTCCGACCGGGTCATCGCGTCGTCCGTCGTCGGGCCGGACGTGTCGTATCCCGCGCCGGACGTGTCCGCTGTCTGCGCTGTTCCGGCGCCCGTGCCCGTCCCCGCACCCGTCCCCGCGCTCGTCCCGCCCCCGCGGTAGTACGAGTACAGCTGGTCCTCCTCCTGCGGGCTCAGCTCGGCGTCGTCTTCGATGCGCGGCGCATCCTTCACCACCGACTTCTCGAACGGCACCCGCAGGCCGTCCCCGTCCTCGACGGCGTCGTCGAGCGGCACGAAGCTCTCCGACGTGCCGAACAGTCCGGTCTTCACCGACGCCCAGTTCGGGCGGCCCGTGGACGGATCCACGTAGATCTGGCCGACGCTCCCGATCTTGTCGCCGTCGCGATCGATGACTTTCGCTCCGACCAGTCCTGCGATGTTGTTCTCGCTGATCATCATGTTCTCCTCGTGTGGTTGCGCTCGCCGTGGCGAGCAGGTGCCCCGCTCGTGCGGCCCCGTCACGGGACTCGCCGTGTCTCAGCGACCGAGCCCCACCCGGTCGACACGACGGTGGTAGCGCATCCCCGCGATCCCGCCCAGGATGGCGCCGCCGAGGCTGACGATCGCGACGATGATCGCCGTGATGATGCCGGTGACGGTCACCGTCCCTTCATTGAGAGGGATGCGCGGGAAGCTGTTCAGGTTGCCCAGGATGTTGTACTGGCTGCCGAGGACGAGGCTCAGCACCGCCACCACCACCGCGATGATCACGGCCCACAGCCAGACGGCGATGCCCTGCTTGGCTCCGTCGAACCGCGCCATGCGGCCGGCGACGTAACCGCCGCAGTAGTACGCGACGAACAGGATGACGGCGAGCGCGATGGCGCCGACGATCCCGACGGTGGAGGCGTTGGCGTTGGCCTGGTCGACGGCGTTGTCGGCACTGCCGCCCGCTGCGCCGAGCCCAACAGCGGCGCCGGCCGCCGCGACGACCGCAGTCAGCAGGACCGCGGTGCCGGTGGCGGTCAACCAGCCGAAGAAGGCGGAGCCGAACTTCATGCCGCCGAACTCGCTCTTCTCGCGCTCGATCACGTCGTTGCGGAGGGTGTGGGTGTGGTCGACGGGAACGGCGGCTCCGTTGGCGTCGTGGTCGTAGACGGCTTCGCCGGGCTGGCGTCGCTCCGGCGCTGGTGTCGGGTCGGTCATGGCGTCCTCTTCCCTGTGTCCCGCGTGCAGCGGGGTGCGGTCAGTTGAGAGGGACGCTATGCGGCGCCGAGAGGCGGGCACAGGCGGTTGATTTCCTAGACGGGCGAGAGGATGCTTGCCGCACTCGGCGCCGCTGCGTCGTGAGCGGTCCTGAAAACAGGACTCTCCCTCACCGCCCGAGTTGCGCCACCGTCCGCACCGCATCGCCGACCGCCGGGGCGACTCTCGCCAGCTGATCAGCGGGCATTTCCGGCCCCCAGGAGAACCGAACCGCGGTGCGCGCGACGTCCTCCGGGTACCCGAGTGCGAGCAGCACGTGCGATGCGTCCTCACTTCCGGCAGCACAGGCGGAGCCGCTGGAGGACACGACCCCGCGCCGCTCGAGTTCGAGGAGCACCGCCTCGCCGTTCGTTCCAGCGAACACGAACGAGGCCGACCCGGGGAGCCGTGAGGTCGGGTGCCCGGTGAGGGATGCGCCGGGCGCCTCCTCCAGCACCGCCGCGATGAACGCGTCCCGAGCCTCCGCCGCTGCCGCCGCGCGCGCATCCAGCCCTTCGGCCGTCAGTCGCACAGCCGTCGCCAGCGCGACTGCTCCGGCCACGTTCTCCGTTCCGGAGCGCCGCCCCCGCTCCTGACCCCCGCCGTGGATGACCGGCTCCAGCGGGATGCGCCCGCGCACGAACAGCGCGCCGACGCCCTTCGGGGCTCCGAGCTTGTGGCCCGAGATGCTCAGCGCATCCACTCCGAGGGCTCCGACGTCGAGCGGCAGCCAGCCGGCCGCCTGCACCGCATCCGTATGAAAGGGGATGCCGTGCTCGTGCGCGAGCGCGGCGAGGGTCGCGATCGGCTGCACCGTGCCGACCTCGTTGTTGGCCAGCATCACGCTTGCGAGCGTGGTGTCTGGCCGCAGGGACGCGGCGAAGTCGTCGGGCGACACCAGCCCGTCACGGCCCACAGGCACGTACGTCACCGAGAACCCGTGCACGCGCACCAGATAGTCGACCGACTCCAGCACGGCTTCGTGCTCGATGCGGGTCGTCACGATGTGCCGGTCGCGGGGATTCGCCAGCGCGATCCCTTTGACGGCCAGGTTGTCCGCCTCCGTGCCGCCGGAGGTGAACGTGACCTCTGACGCCCGGCAGCCGAGCCAGGCGGCGACCGCCGCACGCGCGTCGGCCAGACCGCGCGCGGCCGACTCGCCGACGGCGTGGTGACTGGACGGGTTGCCGAAGTCGCCCGTCAGGTACGGCCACATCGCCTCCAGCACCTCCCGGCGGACCGGGGAGGTGGCGGCGGCGTCCAGGTAGATCACTCGACCACCACGTCCAGTCCCAGGTCGAGCGAGCGGACGCTGTGGGTGAGCGCTCCGGAGGAGATGACATCCACCCCGGTCTCGGCGATGTCGCGCACGGTCCCGAGGCTGACGTTGCCGCTCGCCTCCACGATCGCCCGGCCCGCGACCAGCGCGACGCCCTCACGCAGCTGTTCGAGCGTGAAGTTGTCGAGCATGATGGTGTCCACCCCGGCGGCGAGGACCGGCTCGATCTGGTCCATCCGGTCCACCTCGACCTCCAGGTGGGTGGTGTGCGACAGCTGCTCGCGCACCTGCAGCAGCGCATCCGTCACCGAGAGGCCGGTTTGCGCGGTGAGGACCGCCAGGTGGTTGTCCTTCGCCATGACCGCGTCCGAGAGGGAGTAGCGGTGGTTGTGGCCGCCGCCCGCGCGGACGGCGTGCCGCTCGAACGCGCGCAGCCCGGGCGTGGTCTTGCGCGTGTCCACGATGCGGGCGGAGGTGTGGGCGACCTCCGCGACGAAGGCCGACGTGAGGGTGGCGATGCCGCTCATCCGCTGCGTGAAGTTGAGGGCGACCCGCTCCGCCTGGAGCACCGACCGCGCCGGTCCCTCGACCGTGGCGAGCGCGTCGCCGGCCTCGAACCGGCCGCCGTCGGGGAGGTGCAGTGTCACGTCGATCGCCGGGTCGGTGAGGGTCATCGCCGCGGCGAACACCTCGCCGCCCGCGAACGTGCCGGGCTCGCGCGCGACCAACCGCGCGGTCGCTCTCGCCTCCTCGGGGATGAGCAGTTGGCTGGTCACATCGCCCCAGGGCGCGTCCTCGACGAGGGCGGCCTGGACGGCGGTGTGGATGAGCTGGCGGGTCAACATGTGGCGGGCACCTCTGTACGGGCCGGCTGAGTGGGATCAGCCGAGAGAACGGCGTGGGGGAGGAGGACGGTGTGGACCGGCGCCCCCGTGCCGGTCAGCGGGAAGTCGGACCGGAAATGCGCCCCGCGCGACTCCTTGCGGGTGAGTGCTGCGGCGACGACGAGCCGGCCGAGAGTGAGAAGGTTGGCGTCCTCACCGGCTTCCGGCTCGGCGGTCGCCGCGAGTTCGGCCGCGGCCTGGGCGAGGCGGGCGCCGTCGCGGTGTACGCCGGCGGCCTCCCACAGCAGGCTGCGCAGGCGGACGCGGTCGAAGGCGAGGGTCGCGGGATGTGCGGCCGCGAGACGCGCGTCGTCGACAGCCGCACCCTCCCGAACCCAGGCGGGCGCATCCACCCACGGCTCGTCGATCGCCTCGGCTGCCCTGTGAGCGAAGACCAGGCCCTCCAGGAGCGAATTGGAGGCCAGCCGGTTGCCGCCGTGCGCGCCCGTGCAGGCGACCTCGCCGACGGCGAAGAGTCCAGGCACGGTGGTCCGGCCAGCGGTGTCGGTGACGACCCCGCCCATCGCGTAGTGGGCGGCGGGTGTCACGGGTATGGGCTCCCGCCCCCAGTCGTAGCCGGCGGCGCGCGAGGCTGCGTCGATCGTGGGGAACCGTCGCGCGAGGAACGCCGCGCCGAGCGCCGTGGCATCCAGCAGCACCGGACGACCGCCCTGCGCCGCCATCTCGACCGCGATGCCGCGGGCGACCACATCGCGGGGTGCGAGCTCGGCATCCGGATGCACGTCGAGCATGAAGCGCTCGCCCGCCGCGTTGCGCAGGACCGCGCCTTCGCCGCGGACCGCCTCCGAGATCAGGAAGGACCCGCCGTCGCCGGCGTGCAGCGCGGTCGGATGGAATTGCGTGAACTCGAGGTCGGCGAGGGCGGCCCCGGCGCGCCACGCGGCGGCCACCCCGTCGCCGGTCGCGACCTCCGGGTTGGTCGTGTGCGCGTACAGCTGGCCCCAGCCGCCGGTCGCGAGCACCACCGCGTCCGCGTCCACGGTCAGCGGCGAGCCGTCGACCAGCAGGCGCACTCCGGCGGCACGCCCGTCGCGGACCACCACATCGCTGAGGAACGCGTCCTCGATGACCGGGATGCGCGCAGCCGCCAGCGCCTCAGCCAGCGCACGCTCCAGCTCGGCGCCCGTCGCATCCCCTCCGGCATGCAGCACCCGGGCGGACGAATGTGCTGCCTCGAGCCCTCGGGCGAGTGTGTCGCCGTCGCGGTCGAAGGCAGCGCCGCGCGCGATCAGCTCGCGCACCCGGTCCGGGCCGTCGGCGCAGAGCGCCTCCACCGCCTCCCGCACGTTCAGCCCTGCCCCTGCACGCAGCGTGTCGGCGATGTGCGCGTCGACGCTGTCGTCCGGGAACAGCGCGGCGGCGATCCCGCCCTGCGCGTACCGGGTGCTCCCGGTGGTAAGCGCCGCCTTGGTCACGACCGTGACGTCGTGCCCGACCGCCCGCGCGCGAAGCGCCGCGGTGAGCCCCGCGATCCCGCTTCCGACGACGACGACGCGGCTCATGTCACGCCGCCATCGTCGTGTCGGGACGCGCGGCGAGCATCCGCTCGAGCGCTACCCGGGCCGGCACTGCGACCGACGCGGGCACCGTTACCTGGTTGACGACCTCGCCGCGGACCAGCCCCTCCAGCACCCAGGCGAGATAGCCGGGGTGGATGCGGTACATGGTCGAGCAGGGGCACACCACCGAGTCGAGGCAGAAGATCGTGTGCTGCGCATACTGCGCCGCCAGCCGCTGCACCAGGTTGATCTCGGTGCCGATCGCGAAGGTGGAGCCGGCGGGCGCCGCCTCGATCGCCTTCACGATGTAGTCGGTCGAGCCGTACTCGTCGGCCGCATCCACCACATCCATCGGGCACTCGGGGTGCACGATCACGCGCACGCCCGGGAACTCGGCGCGGGCGTGCTCGATCTGGCCGACGGTGAAGCGCTTGTGCACCGAGCAGAAGCCGTGCCAGAGGATCACCTGGGCGTCCTGCAGAGTGGATGCGTCGGTCCCTCCCCACGCCTTGCGCGGGTTCCAGAGCGGCATCCGCTCGATCGGCACGCCCATCGCCTTCGCGGTGTTGCGGCCGAGGTGCTGGTCGGGGAAGAAGAGGACGCGCTGTCCCCGCTCGAACGCCCACTGCAGCACGGTGGCGGCGTTCGAGGACGTGCACACGATGCCGCCGTGCTCGCCGCAGAACGCCTTCAGCGCCGCCGACGAGTTCATGTAGGTGACGGGGATGACGGGCACGCGGCCGTCCGCGTCGGGCTCGGTGCCGTACAGCTCCTCCAGCTGTTCCCAGCACTCCTGCACCGAGTCGAGGTCGGCCATGTCGGCCATCGAGCAGCCGGCCGCGAGGTTCGGCAGGATGACGCGCTGGTCGGGGCGGGAGACGATGTCGGCCGTCTCGGCCATGAAGTGCACGCCGCAGAAGACGATCGCCTCCGCCTCGGGCCGGGCCTTCGCCGCGTTCGCGAGCTGGAACGAGTCGCCGATGAAGTCGGCGTACTGCACGACCTCGTCGCGCTGGTAGAAGTGGCCCATGACGGCGACGCGGTCGCCCAGGGTCGCCTTGGCGGCGCGGATGCGGTCGCCGAGTTCGACGGCGGATGCGGTGCGGTACTCCTCCGGCAGCTCGCCCTGGCGGGGCGCGTCAGCCGGGATGGGGTCGGCCATGGATGCGCCCGGCCCGTAGGAGGGGAGCAGGCTGTCGAACTCCCAGGGCGCCTGCACCAGGTCGGGCGTGCAGGTCTCGCCGTCGAGCGTCCCTGCGGCGATGAGCCCGATGGTGGTGTCGACCGAGGCGATGGGCACGTCGGCGATGGTCATGATTCGCTTCCTTCTTTTCCTTCGAACGGATGCTGCTGGCGGGGGAGCGGCCCCGCGTCGGCGAGGTCGATCTGGTCGTTGTAGCGGTATAGCCGCGGCGGCCGGTGGGGTGTGCCGGTGAGGTACTCGTCGGTCGCGACGACGGCGCCGGAGCCTTCGATCGTGCGGCGGAAGTTGGCCGGATCGAGGGCCTTGCCGAGCACGGCCTCGTGCACCGCGCGCAGCTGGGCCAGCGTGAAGCGCTCGCCGAGGAAGGCGTGGGCGATGCGCGAGTACTCCATCTTCGTGCGCAGCCTCCACAGGGCGTACTGCACGATGACCGTGTGGTCGAAGGCGAGCTCGGGGAGGTCGTCGGCCGGGAACCAGCGGACGTTCTCTCCGACGCTGGCGCGCTCGGCCTCCTCGCTGCGGACCAGGGCCCAGTACACGACGGAGACGACGCGGTCGGCGCCGGGGGAGCGGTCGGCGTCGCCGAAGGCGTAGAGCTGCTCCAGGTAGCTGGGGGTCAGCCCCGTGGTGTCGTTGAGGCTGCGGGCGGCGGCGTAGGCGAGGTCCTCGCCGACCCGGAGCGGCCCGCCGGGAAGCGCCCACCGGCCCTCGAACGGCTCCCGGATGCGGCGGACCAGCGGCAGCCAGACCTGCGGCACGCCCGTGGCCTCGTCATCGTTGCGGAGGGCGAAGATGACCGTCGACACGGCGAGGATCGCGCTCGCGCGTTCGTGTCGTGCGGTCATGGCCCGCTCCTCGCCTAATAGTCAATCTGACTCTAACTGTCACCCATCTTAGTGTCACATCGACCAGAACGCCAAGCGGAGCATCCAGTGGTCGCAACACGCCGTCTCGCAGGCCGTCGACACGGCGTGTTGCGACCACTCGATGGAGCGTCGGCGCGCGATCGCCGCGGGAGGGAGCGCCGCGCGACCGAACCGGATATGCTGGCCGGACATCCAACTGAATACTGGGCCAACGAGGTCGATGCGGGAGAGCCGTGCACGCGTGAGCGGGCCGGCACCGAAGGAGCAATCCTCCCCGACAATCTCTCAGGTACGCGTACCGCATCGGACTGGCCACTCTGAAAAGCAGGACGGCGCCCGCCGTTCTCGCCCACGGTGAAAGCCGCCATCCCACGGGATGCGGTGAAACTCTCAGGCCGGATGACAGAGGGGGAGTTCTTCCCGGGAGCGGCGACGCCCCCGCAGCCCCCGGCCGGATGGCCGGCGAATCGGAGAACTCATGACCTCGCAACAGAGCAGTTCAGAACAGAGCAGTTCAGAACAGACCCCGCCGGACGGATCGACGCCCGGCGAACGTCTCTCCCCGCTCCACGACGTCCACACCGCCGCGGGCGCATCGTTCACGGACTTCGCCGGCTGGCAGATGCCCGTCCGCTACTCCTCCGACCTGGCCGAGCACCACGCCGTCCGCACCGCCGCTGGGTTGTTCGACCTGTCGCACATGGGCGAGATCGTCCTCATCGGCCCGGAGGCCGGGCAGGCGCTCGACTACGCCCTCGCGGGCAAGCTCTCGGCGCTCGCCACCGATCAGGCGAAGTACAGCCTCCTGCTCTCCCGCTCCGGCGGCATCGTGGACGACCTCGTCGTCTACCGCACGGGCGACGACCGCTACATGGTGGTCGCCAACGCGTCCAACCGCGACGCCGTCGCCGAAGAGCTGCGCGACCGCACGGCGCCGTTCGACGTCGAGGTGTTCGACGAGTCCGACGACATCGCCCTGATCGCGGTGCAGGGCCCGGCCGCGCTGTCCATCCTCCTCGCCACCCCCGGGCTCTCAGCCGACGACGGCGCCCTCGGCGGCGCAGACTTCGGCGAGCGCCTCTCCGCCCTCAAGTACTACTGGTCGCTCCCGGCCGAGTTCGAGACGCATCCCGTGCTCATCGCCCGTACCGGCTACACGGGCGAGGACGGCTTCGAGCTGTACGTGGCGCCCGACAACGCCCGTGCCCTGTGGGATGCGCTGACCGAGGCCGGCACCGAGCAGGGCCTCGTCCCGGCAGGCCTCGCCAGCCGCGACACCCTGCGCCTTGAGGCGGGGATGCCGCTCTACGGCCACGAGCTCGGCCCGGACACGATGCCGGCGCAGGCGGGTCTCGGTCGCGTCGTCAACCTCGCTAAGGACACCGACTTCGTCGGCCGCTTCGCCAGCGAGGAAGGGCCGCACCCGGACGCCCGCGTGCTCGTCGGACTCACCGGCGAGGGCAAGCGCGCCGCCCGCGCCGGCTATCCCGTGTTCGCCCACGACGACGCGACGGGGGAGGACGCCGAGGTCGGCGTCGTCACCTCCGGGGCGCTGTCGCCGACCCTCGGGATGCCCATCGCCATGGCGTACGTCGCCCCCCGCTTCGCTCGGGAGAACACCTCGCTCCAGGTGGATGTGCGCGGCACGCGCCTCCCCTTCACCGTCACCGCCCTCCCCTTCTACAGCAGAAAGAAGCGCTAGCCATGGCCGCAGAACGAGACCTGAAGTACACCGCAGAGCACGAGTGGCTCCTGGTCGAGGGCGATGTCGCGACCGTCGGCATCACGTCCTACGCGGCCGAGAAGCTGGGCGATGTCGTCTTCGTCGAGCTGCCGGAGGAGGGCAGCGATGTCACCGCCGGCCGGGTCGTGGGCGAGATCGAGTCGACCAAGTCGGTCGGCGAGCTGTTCGCTCCGGTCGACGGCACGGTCGCCGAGGCGAACGCTGCGGTGGTGGATGCGCCGGAGCTCGTGAACTCCGACCCCTTCGGCGAGGGCTGGCTGGTGAAGGTGAAGTTCACCCAGCTCCCCGACGACCTGCTGAGCTACGACGAGTACGCCGCGCTGACCGGCGAGTAAGGTTCCGACACCTCCCATGACCGACCTCTTCCCTACGCGTCACATCGGCACCGATACTGACGCGCAGAGCACCATGCTGTCCGCGATCGGCGCAGCATCCTCCCGCGAGTGGACCTCCGTCGAGGAGCTCGTGGCCGCCGCCGTCCCGGACTCCATCCGCGTGGATGGTAACCGCACGCCTGCCCTTCCCGAGCCGATCGGCGAGCGCGCCGCGATCCGCGAACTGCGCGCGATCGCCGCCCGCAACACCGTGAACCGCAGCCTCATCGGCCTCGGCTATTACGGCACCATCACGCCCGCCGTCATCAAGCGGAACGTGCTCGAGAACCCGGGCTGGTACACCGCATACACGCCGTACCAGCCGGAGATCTCGCAGGGCCGGCTGGAGGCGTTGATCAACTTCCAGACCATGGTGTCCGACCTGACCGGGCTCGACACGGCGAACGCGTCGATGCTCGACGAGGGCACCGCGGTGGTCGAGGGGATGCTGCTGGCGCGTCGCGCATCCAAGGCGAAGTCGTCCACGTTCGTGGTCGACGCCGACACGTTCCCGCAGACGCTCGCCCTGCTGCGCAACCGGGCAGAAGCGGTCGGCATCCAGCTCGCCGTGCTCGATCTGGCGAGCCTGCCCGCCGACGCGCCCGAGCTCAGCGACGCGTTCGGCCTCTTCGTCCAGTACCCCGGCGCCTCCGGCCGGGTGTGGGACCCGAGTGCCGTCATCCGCACCGCCAAGGACGCCGGCGCGGTCATCGTCGCCGCCGCTGACCTCCTCGCCCTGACGCAGCTCCGCGCCCCCGGGGAGCTCGGAGCGGATGTCGCCGTCGGCACCACCCAGCGCTTCGGCGTTCCGATGGGCTTCGGCGGCCCGCACGCCGGCTACATGGCGGTCCGCAAGGGACTCGAACGACAGCTCCCCGGCCGCCTGGTCGGTGTGTCGCAGGATGCGGTCGGCAAGCCCGCCTACCGCCTGACCCTGCAGACGCGCGAGCAGCACATCCGCCGCGAGAAGGCGACCTCGAACATCTGCACCGCCCAGGTGCTCCTCGCCGTGATGGCCGCGATGTACGCGGTCTACCACGGGCCCGCAGGCCTGCGGGCGATCGGGCGCCAGGTGCACCTGTCGACCGCGGGGGTCGCCGAGGCGCTGCGCGCATCCGGTGTCGAGGTCGTCTCACGGTCGTACTTCGACACCCTCCAGGTCGAGGTGGATGACGCCTCGACCGTCGTCGCCCGGGCGCACGACCGCGGTCTGCTGCTCCACGCGACGGATGCGGGACTCGTCTCGCTGAGCCTCGACGAGGAGTCGGCGGCCGACCTCCGCGACCGCACGTTCCCGCTCACGGATCTCATCGAGGTGCTCGGCGGCACGGTCGATGCCGAGCTCGCCGTCGACCTGGCGGGGGAGTCGTCCTTCGACTCCGCGCTCGCCCGGGAGTCGGGATACCTCACGCATCCCGTGTTCAACACCCACCACTCCGAGACCGCGATGATGCGCTACCTGCGCCTGCTGCAGGACCGCGACTACGCGCTCGATCGCGGCATGATCCCGCTCGGCTCGTGCACCATGAAGCTGAACGCGGCGACCGAGATGGAGGCCGTGACCTGGCCCGAGTTCGCGGCACTGCATCCCTTCGCCCCGGCCGCCGATGTGGCCGGATCGCTCGAGCTGATCGACCAGCTGGAGAGCTGGCTGGCGGACGTCACCGGCTACGACACCGTCTCCCTGCAGCCCAACGCGGGCAGCCAGGGCGAGCTCGCCGGCCTCCTCGCGATCCGCGGCTACCACCGCTCGCGCGGCGACCTGCAGCGCACGGTGTGCCTCATCCCGCAGTCCGCTCACGGCACGAACGCCGCCTCGGCGGTGCTCGCCGGCATGAGCGTCGTCGTCGTCGCGACCGACGAACTGGGCAACGTCGACCTCGACGACCTGCGCGCCAAGATCGCCGAGCACGCCGACAGCCTCGCCGCCCTCATGATCACGTACCCGTCGACGCACGGCGTCTACGAGCACGACGTCGTCGAGATCACCCAGGCCGTGCACGACGCGGGCGGACAGGTCTACGTCGACGGCGCCAACCTCAACGCCCTGCTGGGCTACGCACGGTTCGGCGACTTCGGCGGCGACGTCAGCCACCTCAACCTGCACAAGACGTTCTGCATCCCGCACGGCGGAGGCGGCCCGGGTGTCGGCCCGGTCGCAGCCAAGGCGCACCTCGCGCCCTTCCTTCCCGGGCATCCGCTGGCTCAGGATGCGACCCACCCGCTCGCGGGCGGCGGTCGCATCGAGCACGGCGGCGCCCCGGTCTCCGCTGCGCCCTACGGCAGCCCGAGCATCCTCCCGATCAGCTGGGCGTACGTCCGGATGATGGGCGCGGAGGGGCTCAAGGATGCGACCGGAGCCGCCGTACTCGCGGCCAACTACGTCGCAGCCCGGCTCCGCGAGCACTTCCCGGTGCTCTACGCGGGCGAGGACGGCCTGGTGGCGCACGAGTGCATCCTCGACGTCCGCCCGCTCACCGAGCGCACCGGGGTGACCGTCGACGACGTCGCCAAGCGGCTCATCGACTACGGCTTCCACGCGCCGACCATGTCGTTCCCGGTCGCCGGAACCCTCATGGTGGAGCCGACCGAGAGCGAAGACCTCGCCGAACTCGACCGTTTCGTGGCCGCGATGGTCGCGATCCGCGCCGAGGCGGACGCCGTGGCGGCGGGGGACTGGCCCTCGGACGACAACCCGCTGCGCAACGCCCCGCACACCGCCGAGTCGGTGGTCTCCTCCGACTGGAGCCACCCGTACTCCCGTGAGCAGGCCGTCTACCCGGTGCCGGCCCTCGTCCGCACCAAGTACTGGCCGCCGGTCCGCCGCATCGACCAGGCCTACGGCGACCGCAACCTCTTCTGCGCCTGCCCGCCCCCCGAGGCGTTCGCCTGACCCGATTCCCGCCACCCCAATCCAACAGCTCCTGAGTTTTTCGCACGATCGACGGCGTGTCGATCGAAAAACTCAGGAGCTGTTGGCGGCGGTTGGGGGAGTGGAATAGAGGGGGCTAGGCGAAGACGGACGGCCACCACGCGACGGCGAGGGGATAGCCGACGAACGAGACGATGTCGATGATCGTGTGCGCGATCACGAGCGGCATCACCCGGCCCCAGCGCGTGTAGCACCAGCCGAAGACGACGCCCATCACGGCGTTGCCGACGAACGGTCCGAAGCCCTGGTAGAGGTGGTAGCTGCCGCGCAGCACCGCCGCCGCCAGGATGATCGTCCACTTCCCCCAGCCCAGCTGCCGCAGGCGGGTGAACAGGTAACCGACGACGATTACTTCCTCCTGCAGCGCCGCACGCAGCGCCGCGAGGATGAGCACCGGCACCGTCCACCAGTGCGCGTCGAGGGTCGATGCCTCGACCGTCACGGTGATGCCCAGCAGCCGCGTCACCGCATAGAAGAGGATGCCGGGCACCCCGATGACGAGGAACAGCAGCCCGCCGCCGGCGAGGTCGCGCCCCGGCCGGGTCAGGTCGAGGCCGATGCGGCGGAAGCCGCTCCGCTGCGGCTGCCACAGCAGATAGACGACCAGCGCGACCGCGAACAGTGGGAACAGATTCCCCAGCACCTGATAGAGGAAGTCGAAGACCTCCCGGCTCGACTGGGCGGGATTCACCTCCGTCTTCTGATCGGCGAGCGGCGTGCTCTGGGTGGCCCGGTCGACGATGCTGACGATGGAGTAGACGGCCGATTGCCCGAGCGACAGCCCGAGCACGATGGCGATCTCCCACCACAGCCTCGGACGTGATCCGCGGTCGACGGGAGACTCGGCGGCCCAGGTCAGCGCGTTGCTCATAGGGGCATCCTGCCAGCCCTCGCGGGAAACCACGGAAACGTTGCATTGCGCGAACAATTCCATCGTTTTTGTGCGCTTCGTGCACGAATCCACCGACTGAGTTACCACTCTGTAACGTTTTGCGCCCCTGTTTTGCAATCACTGGCGGCGATACCTAGGGTCATTCTTATCCCGCGCGGGACAGGCGCTCTCGCACGCTTGCACCGTCGCACACTTCGCACAGGAGGAACATTGCACATCAACGGAAGAAAGGTCAGGTACGGGCTCAGTGCTGTCGCCGTCGCAGGCGTCGCCGCACTCGCCCTGTCAGCCTGCACCACGTCCGGCAGCACCAACACCTCGTCCGCTGCCAAGGGCGGCACCGTGACGGTGGCGGTCGTCAACGACTTCACCTCGTTCAACTCGCAGACGCCGCAGGGCAACCTGGACACCAACGGCCAGGTCGGGTACCTGAACGGATCGTACGGAACCGGGTTCCAGTACATCGACAACAACTACAAGATCGTCCACGACGACAAGTTCGGCACGTTCGAGAAGACCTCGGACGACCCGCTGACGGTCAAGTACACGCTGAACAAGGACGACAAGTGGAGCGACGGCCAGCCCGTCACCGCTGACGACATGATCCTCGCGTGGGCCATCGCCTCCGGCCACTACGACTCCGCGAAGTTCGACGCCGAGGGCAACGTCTCCAGCGGCACCCAGTACTTCACGATCGCGGGCTCGACCGCCGGTGTGGATGCGACCGACTTCCCGACGGTCAGCAACGACAACCGCACGATCACCCTCAAGTACGCCACCCCGTACGTGGACTGGGAGCTCGTCAACCCGATCGCGCAGCCCGCGCACATCGTGGCCAAGAAGGCGGGCCTCTCTTCGGCCGCCGACCTGACCAAGCTGCTGAAGGGCCTGCCGAAGGGCGACCCGGCGAACCCGGCTCCTGTCGACCCGACCCTGAAGAAGGCGGCGGACTTCGTCAACACCGGCTACGACGTGACCGCGTTCCCGACCGACAAGGACCTGCTGGTCTCCTCCGGTCCATTCGTCGTCTCCTCGTGGACCCCGGGCCAGTCGCTGACGATGACGAAGAACAAGTACTACGCCGGCGGCCTCAAGCCGAACGTGGACAAGATCGTCTTCCGCATCATCCCGGACGCGAACGCCCAGGTCACCGCTCTCCAGAACGGTGAGGTCGACATCATCAACCCGCAGGCGTCCGCCGACACGATCACCGCGCTCAAGCAGACCAGCGCGAAGATCCTGACGGGTGCGCAGGCGTCGTACGACCACCTCGACCTGAACTTCGGATCGCCGGTCTTCGCCGACGCCAAGGTTCGCGAGGCGTTCCTGAAGACGATCCCGCGTCAGCAGATCCTCGACTCGATCGTCACCCCGGTCGACTCGAAGGCCAAGGTCCTGGACTCGCAGATCTTCCTGCCGAACCAGGAGCAGTACGACGGCAGCGTCAAGCAGAACGGCTCTGACAAGTACAGCAAGGTCGACATCGACGGCGCCAAGGCGCTGCTCGCCGGTGCCACGCCGACCGTCCGCATCCTGTACAACACGAACAACCCGAACCGTGTCGACGAGTTCCAGTCGATCGCGACCTCGGCCGCCAAGGCCGGCATCAAGGTCGTCGACGCCGGCTCGCCCGACTGGAGCAAGCTGCTCCCGGGTGGCGACTACGACGCCTCGCTCTTCGGCTGGATCAGCCCTGGTGCAGGCACCACGCAGCTGCCGCAGGTGTTCGCCTCGCAGGGTGGCGGTAACTACAACCGCTACACGGGCACCAACGACCTGGCCCTCAAGTCGCAGACCACCCTGGACAAGGATGAGCTGACGAAGATCGAGTACCAGATCGACAAGAAGACCTTCAGCGACGCTTACGGTCTCCCGCTGTTCCAGCTCCCGGGTGTCTTCGCGACCACCTCGCGGGTTGACGGCATCAAGTACAACGGCGGGCAGTCCGGCCCGTTCTGGAACTTCTGGGAGTGGAACGTCAAGTCCTCCTCTTCGAAGTAACAACTCCGCAAGTGAGAGTGCCCGGGTGAACCCCGGGCACTCTCCCTGCGGCGGGGGCGTCGGTTTCTTGACCGACGCCCCGTATCATGTAGTCGGTGGATGCGATCCGTCCACCCCGTGAGATACGCGCCTGGCGGCGAACCCCCTCCCGCCGCACCCCCGTTCGGCGCGTCCAGTCAGTGAAGGTTTTGAACCTATGGCGAGTTTCATCCTGAGGCGCCTCCTGGTCTCAGTGCTCATCATCATCGCCGCTTCGTTCCTGATGTACATGCTGGTGGCCTACAGTGTCGACCCGCTCCAGGATCTGCGAAGCAACAACTCCCCGAATAAGACGCAGCTCATCAACGCGCGCATCCAGCTGCTCCAGCTCGACGTGCCGCCGCCGCTGCGCTGGCTGCTGTGGCTGGGCGGTGCGGCCAAGTGCCTCATCCCGTTCGCCAACGCGTGCAACCTCGGCGCCACGGCGTCCAACGCGCAGGTGACCGACATCCTGCCGCAGGCCCTCGGGTCGACGGTCCAGCTGGTCACCTTCGCCCTGATCCTCGCGATCCTCCTCGGTGTGACCATCGGTATCGTCACCGCCCTTCGCCAGTACAGCGGACTCGACAACGTCGTCACGTTCTTCAGCTTCTTCCTGTACTCGCTTCCGGCGTTCCTCGTGGCCGTGCTCCTGAAGGAGTTCGTCGCCATCGGGTTCAACAATTTCCTCGCGCATCCGACGATTCCGTGGTGGGTCGCCATCATCATCGGCGTGGTCGCCGGCCTCATCTGGCAGTCGCTGATCGGCGGTGACCGACGGCGGCGTCTGATCACCTTCGTGGTCTCCACCGTGGCGACCGCCGGTGTGCTGCTGCTGATGTCGGCGACGAACTGGTTCCTCGTGCCGGGCCTCGGCCCGATCGTGATGATCCTCCTCATCGCCGCCACCGTGATCGGCGCGACCGCGCTCATCTCGGGGCTGCAGAACCGGCGTGCGCTCATCTCGGCGGCCATCGCCGGAGCGGTCAGCCTCGTCTGCTACTTCGCCCTGCAGCCGCTGTTCGACGTCTCCACGGTCGCGACCATCGTCATCCTGGCGATCGTCGCCATCGTCGTGACGCTGGCGATCGGCTGGTTCGTGGGCGGCTACGACCGCGGCCAGAACATGCGCGTCGCCGTGATCGTCACGGTCGTCTCCGGCTTCCTGATCATCGTCGACCGCTTCATGCAGGCCTGGCCGCAGTACTTCCAGGACACCAACGGCCGCCCGATCGCGACCGTCGGCTCCTCGACCCCTGGGCTCGAGGGCGACATGTGGGTCACCGGGCTCGACACGTTCACGCACCTGGTGCTGCCGACGATCGCGCTGCTCCTGATCTCCTTCGCGTCGTACACCCGCTACTCGCGGGCCGGGATGCTGGAGGTGCTGAACCAGGACTTCATCCGTACCGCGCGCGCCAAGGGCCTGCCGGAGCGGACGGTCGTGGTGCGCCACGCCTTCCGCAACATGCTGATCCCGATCACGACCCTCGTCGCCTTCGACGTCGGCGCGCTGCTGGGTGGTGCGGTCATCACGGAAAGGGTGTTCGCGATCCCCGGTATGGGCTCGCTGTTCAACCTGGGTCTCAGCCGTGGTGACCTCAACCCGGTCATGGCCTACTTCCTGGTGATCGCGGCCATGGCGATCCTGTTCAACTTCCTGGCAGACCTCGCGTACGCCGCACTCGACCCGAGAGTGAGGGTCCGATAATGTCCGACAACACACCTATCGCCGACGAGCTGCAGGCGCCGAGTGCGCCTCCGGTCAGTCAGGGCAAGCTGGTCTGGAAGCGGTTCCGGTCGAACAAGGTCGCTGTCGCCAGCGCCATCCTGTTCATCTTCATCCTGATCTTCTCGATCTCGGCCATCGGCCTCGGGCCCATCCCCGGATGGTGGAAGTACAACTACACCGAGCTGAACCCGCAGGTGCAGCAGGGCTCGCCGAGCTGGGAGCACCCGTTCGGTCAGGACCGCATCGGTAAGGACTACTTCGCGCTGACCATGCGCGGCATCCAGAACTCGATCCTCGTCATGGTCGTCCTCGGCCTGATCGCGAGCGTCGTGGGTGTCGTCGTCGGGGCGGTGGCGGGATACTTCCGCGGTGTCGTCGACGCCATCCTGATGCGCATCACCGACGTGTTCATCGTCATCCCGGCGCTGGTGATCGGCTCGGTCGTCGGGCACGCGTTCGGCGGGCTCGGCGCCTTCTTCCTGGCCCTGATGCTCGGGTTCTTCTCGTGGATGGGCATCGCCCGACTGGTCCGCGGCGAGTTCCTGTCGCTGCGCGAGCGGGAGTTCGTGGAGGCGGCGCGGGTCGCCGGCGCCTCGGACAGCCGAATCATCTTCAAGCACATCCTGCCGAACGCGATCGGCGTCGTGATCGTGGCCTCGACCCTGATCATGGCCTCCGCCATCCTGCTCGAGACGGCGTTGTCGTACCTCGGCTACGGCATCCGGCCGCCGGACGTCTCGCTCGGCCTCCTGATCAGCTCCAACCAGTCGGCGTTCCAGACCCGGCCATGGCTGTTCTGGTGGCCCGGCGCGTTCATCGTCACCCTGGCGCTGCTCGTCAACTTCGTCGGTGACGGCCTGCGTGACGCGTTCGACCCGCGCCACCGCCGGTTCAACCTGCGCAAGATGCGCGAGCAGGAGCCGGAGGACGGCGAAGGCGACGACCGCAGCCCGCGGACCGGAGCGGCCCTCGCGGAGGACGTGCTGTGATGACCGCCTCCGCCGCGCTGCTCCCGGGCCTGTCAGGCCAGGAGCAGCGCGGCGACGGTGGCCGCGAGCAGCACCACCAGCGCCACCAGCGCCGCGATGTGCCAGCGCACGGCGACCGGCGTCTCGTCGGCTCGGCCGGCGTCGATCGCGCCCGAGTCCTGCAGCATCGTCCAGCGGCGGCGGACCACCTCGGCCGCCGCACCGGACTCGGTGCCGAGCAGGTCGCCGGGGCGGCGCACGCTGTCCTCGACGCGCGGCCGGCCGAGGCGTCCCCGCGTCTCATTGCGAGTGGCGCGGAGCGTGCTGCCGGTGCCCGGGGCGGGCGCAGCCCACACCGGGAAACGGTGGCCGGGCGTGTACAGCGTCAGCGCGAACTTGGTGTCGACGGCGATCAGCGCCTCCCACGGGATGTGGATGGTGCGGGTCACGTTGACGACGGTGATGCCGTCGTCGGCGACCGTCAGCTGCGGTCGCCACAGCATCGCCCAGGCGACGAAGGCGAACAGCGCGCCCGGCACGATGTACAGCAGTCGGGCGTCGTGGACGCTCACCAGCAGGCCGACGGTCAGGGCGACAGCAGCCGCCCAGATCAGCACGGCAAGGACCCGGTTGAACCGGGACACGAAAACCTCGCGCTCGGCGGGGGAGACGTAGGGCATGGGTCCATGCTCTCATTCCGCTCGTTCTCCTCCGACGCAGAGCGCGCCCCCGAAAGGAACCACGAATCATGACCGAGACCAACCCGGCTCGGACGACGCCTGCGACCGGCGGCCCCGTCCTCGAGGTGAACGGCCTCTCCGTCGACTTCGGTGTGGACGGCGAGTGGGTGCCGGCCGCCAAGAAGCTCGACTACCAGATCAAGGCGGGCGAGGTCCTCGCCATCGTCGGCGAATCCGGCTCCGGCAAGAGTGCGAGCTCGATGGCGATCCTCGACCTCCTGCCGCAGAACTCCCGCGTGCGCGGCTCGATCAAGCTGGACGGCCGCGAGCTGACCGGCCTCAGCCAGCCGCAGATGCGCCGGGTGCGGGGCCGCCAGGTCGCCGTGATCTTCCAGGAGCCGATGACGGCTCTGAACCCGGTGTACACGGTGGGCTTCCAGATCGTGGAGACCCTGCGCATCCACTTCGGGATGTCGCCCCACGAGGCCAAGGAGCGCGCGCTCGAGCTGCTCGCCATGGTGGAGCTGCCGGACCCGAAGAAGGCGTTCAACTCCTACCCGCACCAGCTCTCCGGTGGCCAGCGGCAGCGCGCCATGATCGCGCAGTCCATCTCGTGCGACCCGAAGCTCCTGATCGCCGACGAGCCGACCACGGCGCTCGACGTGACCGTGCAGGCCGAGATCCTGGAGCTGCTGCGCAGCCTCCGCGACCGGCTGGACAGCGCCATCCTGCTGATCACGCACGACATGGGTGTCGTCGCGGACCTCGCCGACAACATCGTCGTCATGCGTAAGGGCGACATCGTCGAGGCGGGCACGGTGGCGGACGTGTTCGCCAACCCGCAGCACCCGTACACGATCGCCCTGCTCGACGCCGTGCCGCACCTCGGCCAGCGCGAGGACGAGGAGATCGACACCACGGCCGCCCTCGCCGCGGGCACCGAGCACCCGGATGAGTCCTTCACCGAGCGCATCCGCGCCAACGAGCGCGCGGCCCAGGCCGAGCACGAGAGATCCGAGATGGACAAGCGGCAGGTGGTCGTCGACTTCCAGAACGTCGCCATCGAGTACCCGAAGCACGGCCGCGTGCCCGCCTTCCGCGCCGCCAGCGACATCGACCTGAAGATCCACGAGGGCGAGGTCGTCGGACTCGTGGGCGAGTCGGGCTCCGGCAAGACCACGCTCGGCCGCGCCGCCATCGCGCTGCTGCCCATCCACTCGGGCAAGCTGGTCGTCGCCGGTCAGGACATCAGCAAGCCGAGCCGGGACGAGATCCGCCAGCTGCACCGCAACGTCGGCATCGTCTTCCAGGACCCGTCGTCGTCGCTGAACCCGCGCCTCCAGATCTCCGACTCCATCGCCGAGCCGCTTCGCCTCGCGAAGAACCTCAAGGGTGCGGAGTTGTCGAAGGAGGTCGACCGCCTGCTCGACAGCGTCGAGCTGCCGCGCGCCTACCGCAGCCGGTTCCCGCACGAGCTCTCGGGCGGTCAGAAGCAGCGCGTCGGAATCGCCCGTGCGCTGTCGCTGAAGCCGCAGGTGCTCATCGCCGACGAGCCGACGAGCGCACTGGATGTGTCGGTCCAGGCCCGCGTGCTGCAGCTGATGCAGACGCTGCAGAAGGAGATGAACTTCGCCTGCCTGTTCATCACCCACGACCTCGCCGTCATCGACGTGCTCGCCGACCGCATCGCGGTGATGCACCACGGCCGGCTGGTCGAGGTGGGAACCCGCGACGAGATCCTCCGCTACCCGAAGGAGGCCTACACCCAGCGCCTCCTCGCCGCGGTGCCGCTCCCTGATCCGGAGCAGCAGCGCGCGCGTCGCGCACTGCGCCTGGAGCTGCTCGCGGCGGGCTCGGACGAGTCCGCGCCGCCGACCGTCGTCCCTGAGCCGCAGACCCCCGAGCCGCCTGTCGCACAGGGGCTGTAGCGCTCGCTGACAGCGGACACAGGAGAAGGGGAGCGGATCCAGGATAGAATGGACCGTTCCCCTTCTTCCTTCTGACGAGAGTCGAGTCTTCACGCATGTCCGAGAACGCCGTCGCCCGCCGCGACGATCTGCGCAATGTCGCGATCGTCGCCCACGTCGACCACGGCAAGACCACGCTGGTCGATGCCATGCTGAAGCAGACGAACTCGTTCGATGCCCACGCCCACGTCGAAGACCGCGCCATGGACTCCAACGAGCTGGAGCGTGAGAAGGGCATCACGATCCTCGCCAAGAACACGGCGATCTCGTACAAGGGCAAGCATGCCCCGAACGGTCCGATCACGATCAACGTGATCGACACCCCGGGCCACGCCGACTTCGGCGGCGAGGTCGAGCGCGGCCTCTCGATGGTCGACGGCGTCGTCCTGCTGGTGGATGCGTCCGAGGGCCCCCTGCCGCAGACCCGCTTCGTGCTGCGCAAGGCGCTCGAGGCGAAGCTCCCCGTGATCCTCGCGGTCAACAAGACCGACCGTGGCGACGCGCGCATCGACGAGGTCGTCGGCGAGAGCCAGGACCTCCTGCTCGGTCTCGCGAGCGACCTCTCCGACGACGTTCCGGATCTCGACCTCGACGCCATCCTCGACGTGCCCGTGGTCTACGCCTCGGGTCGCGCCGGAGCTGCGAGCCGCAACAAGCCGGCCAACGGCGAGCTGCCCGACAACGACGACCTCGAGCCGCTGTTCGAGGCCATCCTCGAGCACATCCCGGCGCCGAGCTACGACCCGGAGGCGCCCCTGCAGGCGCACGTCACCAACCTCGACGCCTCGCCCTTCCTCGGGCGTCTGGCGCTCCTCCGCATCTTCAACGGCACCCTCCGCAAGGGCCAGACGGTCGCCTGGGTGCGTCACGACGGCGACGTGCACAACGTGCGCGTCACCGAACTGCTGATGACGAAGGCGCTCGACCGTTACCCGGCCGAGTCCGGTGGTCCCGGTGACATCGTCGCCGTCGCCGGCTTCGCCGACATCATGATCGGCGACACCCTCGCCGACCCGGAGGACGTGCGTCCGCTGCCCGCGATCCACGTCGACGAGCCCGCCATCTCCATGACGATCGGTACCAACACGTCGCCGCTCGTCGGCAAGGTGAAGGGCCACAAGCTCACCGCGCGCATGGTCAAGGACCGCCTCGACCGCGAGCTGGTCGGTAACGTGTCGCTGCGCGTGCTCGACATCGGCCGCCCGGACGCGTGGGAGGTGCAGGGCCGCGGCGAGCTGGCGCTGGCCATCCTCGTCGAGCAGATGCGCCGCGAGGGCTACGAGCTCACCGTCGGCAAGCCTCAGGTGGTCACCAAGAAGATCGACGGCAAGACCCACGAGCCGTACGAGCACCTGACGATCGACGCCCCCGAGGAGTACCTCGGCGCGATCACCCAGCTGCTCGCCGCCCGCAAGGGCCGCATGGAGAACATGGCGAACCACGGCACCGGCTGGGTCCGCATGGAGTTCATCGTCCCGTCGCGCGGCCTGATCGGCTTCCGCACCGAGTTCCTCACCACCACGCGCGGTACCGGCATCGCGAACGCGATCTCGCACGGCTACGACGAGTGGGCCGGCCACATCGTGACCCGCAGCAACGGCTCGATCGTCGCCGACCGCGCCGGCGTCGTCACCCCGTTCGCCATCATCGCCCTGCAGGAGCGCATGACGTTCTTCGTGAACCCCACCGAGGAGGTGTACGAGGGCATGGTCATCGGCGAGAACTCGCGCGCCGACGACATGGACGTGAACATCACCAAGGAGAAGAAGCTGACCAATATGCGTCAGTCGACCGCCGACAACTTCGAGTCGATGACGCCGTCGCGTCAGCTCACTCTCGAGGAGTCGCTGGAGTTCGCGCGCGACGACGAATGCGTCGAGGTCACGCCTGAGGCCGTGCGCATCCGCAAGGTCGAGCTGGATGCGACCGCGCGCGGTCGTGCCGCCGCCCGCCTGAAGCGTCAGGACGCCGCGGCGGTCTGACCCGCGGGGCTGCTTCCCTCGTACGGAAGGAGATTCGGACGTTTCCCGTCCGAATCTCCTTCCGTACTGCCATGTGTAGGAGATTTCGGCCCGATTCTCCTTCGATGCGCACGACATCGTGCACCCTCCCGCTCGGGTCGGTCCACGAGAATGGGGACATGAACCGCCGCATCCTCGCCGTCCCGCTCGTCGCCGTGTTGCTGCTCGGCGCGGCACCCGCGCTGACCGCTTGCAGCTTCCAGGGCGTCGTGAAGGACGTGTCCGGCGGCAACGTCGACATCGGCGGCACCTCGGTGCCGTCGGACTTCCCCAAAGAGGTCCCTCTCGCGAGCGGCGACGTCGTGCTCGGCGCGGGCCTCGGCTCAGGGGACGACAAGGTGTGGAACGTCACGGTCAAGGTCGATGGCGCTGACGCGTACACCGCGATCGAGAAGCAGTTGACCGACGCGGGCTTCAGCGGCGAGTTCGGTGCCCAAGGCCCGAAGGGCGGTGGCACGGGCACGTTCACCAACGGCACGTACGGAGTGCTCGTGGTCGTCACCGACGCGGGCAGCAACGGCTGGGTCGCCAACTACTCGGTATCGAAGGGGATGGCCCCCAGCGCGACGCCGACGCCAAGCTCCTGAATACAGGCTCCTGAAAACAGGCTCCTGAATACAGGCTCCTGAGTACAGGACCCTACGCGAACAGTCCCGCCCCCACGTACGAGCCTTCCCTCGCCCCGGGCGGCACCGCGAACACGCCCGAGCCGACGTGGCGGACGTACTCGTTCATCAGATCGTTCGCCGCCAGCCGCTGCTGGATCGGGATGAACTGCTTCCGCGGGTCGCGCTGGAAAGCGATGAAGAACAGCCCGGCGTTGAGTCGCCCCAGCTCGTCGTTGCCGTCCACGAAGTTGTAGCCGCGGCGCAGCAGCTGCGCTCCGGCGTTGGCGGTGGGATGCGCGAGCCGGACGTGCGAGTCCGGGTCGATCTTGGTGCCGCCGTCTTTTGCCAGTGCGAGGAAGTTGGGCTCGGTGAACTCGGTGCCGCCGGACAGTGGCGCCCCTTCGCCCTTGTCCCGACCGATGATGCGCTCCTGCTCGCCGAGCTGCTGCCGGTCCCACGTCTCGATCACCATGCGGATCTTGCGGGCGACCAGGTATGAGCCGCCGTCCATCCACGCGGCGCCGTCTCCGTGTGCCGCCCACACGTAATCGTCGACGACCGACTGGTCCTCCGACTTGATATTGGCCGTGCCGTCCTTGAAGCCGAAAAGGTTGCGCGGGGTGACCTGCGCGCGCGAGGTGGAGGAGGTTCGGCCGAAGCCGAGCTGCGACCAGCGGATGGCGGCGCGGCCGAAGGCGATGCGCGACAGGTTCCGGATGGCATGCACGGCCACCTGGGGGTCGTCGCTGCACGCCTGCACGCACAGGTCGCCGCCGGTGATGGGCGCAAGCAGCGCGTCGCCGGGGAACCGCGGGAGGTCGACCAGCGCGGCCGGGCGGTGGGACGCGATCCCGAACCGGTCCTCGCCCGTCGCCGACCGGAACAGCGTGGCGCCGAAGCCGAAGGTGAGCGTCAGCCCGCCGGGCGGGAGGTCGAGGGCCTCGCCGGTGTCGTCCGGGGGAGCGTCGGTCGGGCCGGAGGCAGGGCCGTACTTGCCCGCCGGACGCCCCTGCGTCATCCGGGCCGCGGCCTTCGTCCAGTCCTGCAGCAACTCGATGAGGCCGTCCCGGTCGAGGCCCGGGGACGTGTCGAACGTGGCGAAGTGGAGGCGGTCCTGGGCCGGCGTCGTGATGCCGGCCTGGTGCGCGCCGTAGAACGGGTAGGTGGATGCGGTCGAAGCGGTCGCACCGAGCACGGCACGGTCGACACCGACGCCCGCAGCGGCCCCGACCAGACCGGCTCCGACGGTCGCTCCGGCAAGGCCGAGCATCCCGCGCCGCGATAGCCCGGGGCGCTCGGTGCTCCCAGAGCCGCCAGAGACCCTAGAGCCCTCAGAACCCTCAGAGACGCCGGAGCGCCCGGCGACCTCCTCGTTCTCCGGGCGTTCGGCGTCGGGACGCTGCCTGCGGCTCACTCTCGGGTTCGCCCTTACTTGACGATGATCGAGGTCAGCCGGCTGAGCGGCTCACTGAGCGCGTTCACCTGATCGGACAGCTGCTTGACCTGGTCGGTGGTGAGCTCGGTGTAGCTGACGAAGCCGTCGCCGGACTTGTAGTGAGCCAGCGTGGTGGCGACCGTCTTGAATTCGGCATCGAGCTTGGCGACGACATCCTTGCCGCTGCTGCCCTTCTGCGAGGCGGTGTCGCGGACGACGCCGTACGCGACCTTGGCGCCCTCAAGGTTCGCCTGGAAGTCCTGCAGGTCCGTGTGCGAGAAGGCCTCCTCCTCACCCGTGATCTTGGAACCAGCCACCTCCTCCATCAGGCCGATGGCGCCGTTGGAGATCTGGTCGATGGTGAGGGTGAAGTCCTTGGCGTGCACGAGGTCGTACAGGCGCTGGGTGTCGGCGACGAGCTTGTCGGCGAGCTGCGTGCGGGTGGCCGCGTCGGCGGGGGTGTAGCCGGCGGGCGCCCAGAGGTCCTTCTCGATGCGGTGCCAGCCGGTCCACTCCTGGCCTTCCGCCAGGTCGGCCTCGCGGAGGTCGAGGGCCGGGTCAAGGTCGCCGAACTGCTCGGCCGTCGGTTCGATCCGCTCGTAGAAGGATCGGGCGGAGGCGTACTGCGCGCGAGCCGCGGCGTCGTCACCTCCGGCGTAGGCGGCCGCGAACGTCTTGGTGGCGGTCAGGAGCGCACCCGACTGGTCCTTCACGTACCCGACGTAGTTGCTGACGGCCTGCGCGACCTGCTTGCTCTCGCTCTGCGTGACCGTCTTGCCCGACCCGGGGGTCACCGTGAAGGCGGCGACGTGGGTGGGCTGGCCGACCATCCCCTTCCGGCACGCCGAGAAGTAGTCGCCCTCGGCGAGCTGCACCACGTAGTTGACCGTGGTGCCGGGGCCGATGTTCTCCTTCTCACCGACGATGCGCAGCTTGTCGGTCGCGAGGAGCTCGAACTCGTTGACGTCGGTCCCGCTGTTCGTCACCTGGAAGGTGATCGGGCCGGCCTTCGCCGTGCTGGTCGCGACTGTGCACTTGCTGTCGGTCAGCGTGACCGCGATCGCCTCGTCGGAGGCCGTGGCCTGGTTCGGCACGCAGCCGGTCAGAGCGGCAGCGAGGGCAGCGGTCCCGGCAAGGGAACCGGCCACGGCGACCAGGCGGCGGCGGACCGGGCGTGCGGCGCGGGCGGCCACCGGGCGGAGTCGAGGCATGGGTGTACTGCGCTTTCTGTTCGGGTGCTGCGTGAGGTTCAGGAGGCGATGGGCGCGTGCTGCGACGCCGGCGCGGACGTGGGTGCTGGCGCACTCGGGGCCGGCCGGGCGGACGCCCGGTGCTGGCGCACGTAGAAGTAGCCGACGACGGCGAGGTAGGCGACCCACGCCCCGACCTGGAGCCAGGTCGGCGACGGGTTGAAGTTGACGATGCCGGCCGCCAGGGTGCCGTACCAGCTGGAGGAGGGGATGGCGCCGCTGATGTCGTAGGCGTGGACGCCGCCGCCGGGGATCAGCCCGGCCTCCTGCAGGTCGCCGATTCCGTACGCGAGGACACCGGCGGCGACGAGGATGAGGAACGCGCCGGTCCAGGTGAAGAACGCGCCGAGGTTGATCTTCACCATGCCGCGGTAGAGCAGGAACCCGAGCACTGCGGCGGTGGCGAGCCCGAGGAGCGCACCTACGGCGGGCTCCCAGCTGTCTCCGGTGCTCGCGACGGTCGCCCAGACGAAGAGGGAGGTCTCGATGCCTTCGCGGCCGACGCTCAGCATGGCGAGGAGCACCACGCCCCAGCCGGCGCCGACGAGCGCCGAGTCGAGCCGGCCGTGCAGGGTGGACTTCATGGACCGGGCGGTCTTGCCCATCCAGAACACCATCCACGTGACGAAACCGACGGCGACGATGGACAGCGAACCACCGAGGATCTCTTGCGCCTGGAAGCTCATCCCCATCGGTCCCCAGGTGAGGACCGCGCCGATGGCGAGCGGGACGATGAGGGCGATCCCGACGCCGATCCACAGCTTCGAGAGCACTTCGGTCCGGCCGAGCTTCACGACGTAGGCGACCAGGATGGTGACGATGAGCGCCATCTCGAGGCCTTCGCGGAGGCCGATCAGGTAGTTCGCGAGCACGGGGGACCTTGTCGTCGATCGAGGGATGTGGTTGGTAAGGCTAACCTTACCCACTCGACTGTAGATCACCCTTCTGAGAGTGTCCAGCTAGGATGCGAGGATGTTCAGCCGGATCGTCAGCGCCATCCTCCTCGTGCTGGCCGGAGCGGTGTTCGGAGCGATCGGAACGATCGCCCACCAGATCTCGGTGACCTGGGGCATCCCCATCCCGCTCGGGCTCATCGGGTCGCTGCTGGCGTTCACGTCCCTGCTGGTCGGGCTCCGGCTCCTCGGCCACAGCCGCTTGCCGGCCCTCCTCGCTGCGCTCGGCGCGATCGTCGTCATCCTGCTGTTCACGCAGGAGAGCGGGGGAGGCTCTGTGCTCATCCCGAACAATCTTGCGGGGCAGGTGTGGCTGATCGGGCCGATCCTGATCGCCGCTGTCGTCGTCGCGTGGCCGGACGTCCGCGTCCGCCGTCCCGCAGCGAACGGCCTAAGCTAGAAGCACAGCTCCTCGTGAAGGGATCCGAACCACTGTGACCTATGTCATCGCTCTCCCGTGCGTCGATGTGAAGGACAGGGCCTGTATCGACGAGTGCCCCGTCGACTGCATCTACGAGGGCGAACGGTCGCTGTACATCCACCCCGACGAGTGCGTCGACTGCGGCGCCTGCGAGCCGGTCTGCCCGGTCGAGGCGATCTACTACGAGGACGACCTGCCCGAGGAGTGGAAGGACTACTACCGCGCCAATGTGGAGTTCTTCGACGACATCGGATCGCCGGGCGGTGCCGCGAAGGTCGGTGTGATCCAGAAGGATCACCCGCTGATCGCCGCCCTGCCCCCGCAGGCCCACTGAGCGTGACGGCCCACTGAGGTGGCGCTGCAGCAGCTCCCGGACTACCCCTGGGACCAGATGGTGCCGTACGCCGAGCGCGCGCGGTCTCACCCTGGCGGCCTGGTGGACCTGTCGATCGGATCGCCGGTCGACCCGACGCCGGACCTCATCCGTGAGGCGCTCGCCGAGGCGACGGATGCGCACGCCTACCCGCAGACCGTCGGGACGCCCGCCCTTCGCGAGGCGATCGTCGATTGGTTCGAGCGTCGTCGCGGCGTGCGCGGGCTGACCGTCGACAACGTGCTGCCGACCATCGGCTCGAAGGAGCTGGTGGCGCTGCTTCCCTTCATGCTGGGCCTCGGGGAGGGCGACATCGTCGTCCACCCGCGCGCGGCATACCCGACCTACGCCATCGGCGCCTCGATCGCAGGCGCGACCGCTCTAGCGAGCGACGACCCGGCCGAGTGGCCCGAGGGCACGCGCCTGGTCTGGCTGAACTCTCCAGGAAATCCGGATGGCCGCATCCTCTCGGTCGCCGAACTGCGGGCCGCCGTCGCGCGGGCCAGGGAGCTCGGCGCGTACATCGCGAGCGACGAGTGCTACGCCGAACTCGGCTGGGAGGCGCCCTGGGATGCCCACCGCGTCCCGAGCATCCTCGACCCCCGGGTGATCGGGCAGAACCGCGAGAATGTCCTCGCCGTGTACTCGCTCAGCAAGCAGTCGAACCTTGCCGGCTACCGTGCGGCGTTCGTCGCCGGGTGCCGGTCGATCATCGACCGGCTGGTGAACGTCCGCAAGCACGCGGGCCTCATGCTCCCGGCGCCGCTGCAGGCGGCGATGGTGGCCGCGCTGGGCGACGAGGAGCACGTGGAGGCGCAGAAGGCGCGGTACCGCGCCCGGCGCGAGCTGCTGAAGCCGGCGCTTGAGGCAGCCGGGTTCCGGATCGACCGGAGCGAGGGCGGGCTGTACCTGTGGGCGACGGAGGGACGCGACGCCTGGGAGAGCATCGGACGCCTCGCCGATCTCGGGATCCTGGCCGGTCCCGGCCACTTCTACGGGGAGTTCTTCCCGCAGCACGTCCGGCTTTCGCTCACGGCGACCGACGAGCGGGTCGCCGCTGCGGCCGAGCGGCTGCGCGCCTTTGGAGAGTCCCTCTAACGTCATCGCGCTCGCTTTGACCGATGCCACAGTTGTCGCCGACGTTCGTTAGGCTGTATCGGCAGGCCCGTGAGCGCACGGCACTGTGCAGCGCTGCCACAACCGGCGCGCAAGACCCCGACTATCCCCACCAGGAGGCGTTGTGAGCGGACTCGGCACCGAAAGCACTGGCACCGAGAAGGCCCCGAACGAGGCGGACGGTTCTGCCGAGGCGGGATCGGCGGAGGCCGAGCTCGCGACGGCCTCGCTGAGCTACCCGGGCGGCGTCGCCGAGTTCCCGATCCGCCCGAGCGTCGACGGCGCGTCGAGCATCGACTTCTCCTCGCTGACCAAGCAGACCGGGCTCACCAGCCTCGACTACGGCTTCGTCAACACCGCGGCCACGCGCTCGTCGATCACCTACATCGACGGCGAGCAGGGCATCCTGCGCTACCGCGGGTACCCGATCGAGCAGCTGGCCGAGAACTCCACCTTCCTCGAGGTCGCCTGGCTGCTGATCCACGGCGAGCTGCCGTCTCCGTCCGAACTCTCGGAGTTCGACGAGCGCATCCGCCGTCACACGCTCCTCCACGAGGATCTGCGACGCTTCTTCGACGCGCTCCCGCACGACGCGCACCCGATGTCGGTGCTGTCGAGCGCCGTCTCCGCGCTGTCGACGTTCTACCAGGACTCGCTCAGCGTCAGCGACCCGGAGCAGGTGGAGCTCTCCACCATCCGGCTGCTCGCCAAGCTCCCCGTCATCGCGGCCTACGCGCACAAGAAGAGCCTCGGCCAGGCGTTCCTCTACCCGGACAACTCGCTGAGCTTCGTGGACAACTTCCTGCGCCTCAACTTCGGCACGCTCGCCGAGCCGTACGAGGTGAATCCGGTGCTCTCGCGGGCGCTGGAGCGTCTGCTGATCCTCCACGAGGACCACGAGCAGAACGCCTCCACCTCCACGGTTCGCCTCGTCGGTTCGACCCAGGCGAACCTGTTCGCCTCCGTCTCGGCCGGCATCAACGCGCTCTACGGCCCGCTGCACGGCGGCGCGAACGAAGCGGTGCTCCAGATGCTCGCCGGCATCCGCGACTCGGGCGAGAGCGTCCAGAAGTTCGTGGAGCGGGTGAAGAACAAGGAGTCGGGCGTCAAGCTCATGGGCTTCGGCCACCGGGTCTACAAGAACTTCGACCCGCGCGCCAAGCTCGTGAAGCAGTCGGCCGACGAGGTGCTCGAGGCACTCGGCGTTCACGATCCGCTGCTCGACATCGCCAAGGAGCTGGAGGAGGTCGCGCTCGCGGACCAGTACTTCGTCGACCGCAAGCTCTACCCGAACGTCGACTTCTACACGGGCGTGATCTACAAGGCCATGGGCTTCCCGACGCGGATGTTCACGGTGCTCTTCGCGATCGGCCGGCTCCCGGGATGGATCGCCCACTGGCGCGAGATGAACCTCGACCCGCAGACCAAGATCGGGCGCCCGCAGCAGCTGTATGTGGGCTCGCCGGAGCGCGACCTCGGTCGCTGACCCGCGTCGCTGACGACGTCAGCGGGGCGGGCGCAGGGTGAGCGTCTGGATCGCGGCGTGGCGCACGGCCGCGGCGGTGAAGGGCCACGGGCGGGTCTTCCCGGTGGCCCAGAGGTCCGTCTGGTCGGTGTAGTGAGCGTCGAACGCGTGGCCGGACGCGCCGGTGAGGTTCACCCAGGTGCTCGCATCGAAGCGGCTGAGGTCGACGACCATCCGCATCGACGGCAGGCGCGAGACCGCGTAGCCGACCGAGGCGTCCCATCCGGTGGCATCTACGACGGCGGAGCCCCCGCCGACGTGCCAGGGTCCCCGGTTGAACAGCCACTCGATCGGCGCGACACCCGACTCCCCGAGGCTGGCGTTCTTCAGCGTCAGCGTGTGGATGCGGTCCCAGCGCCACGACGAGGTATCGTCGCCGAGCAGTTTCCGCGCGCTACCCCAGGCCCGGTCGGCCGCGTAGGCGAGCATCGAGTCGCGGTCCGAGGTGCCCAGGTCCGAGTCCGCCCACCACGAGGAGTCGGGCTGCGAGAGCAGTGAGCCCACGACGGAGAACCAGCGGTCGCCGCCCGTCGGCGCCGTCGCGACGGGGAGCTTGCGGCCGAACATGTCGTGCAGGAGCTCCTTCCAGAACACGGCGAAGTACGCAGCGGCGGCGCTGTCGGCGTCGTCGCGGTAGTCCCAGTTCTCGAGGAGCCGAGCGGCCCGCTGCAGGTCGGCGGACGCGTCCGGCTTGTCGGCCACCGCCTGCAGCACCGGGACGAGGGCGGCGGCGTTGGCGTCGTAGGTGTCCGATTGGATGGCCGACATGTCCTTCGCGGTCACCTTCTTCCCGGCGCCGAACAGACCGCTGAGCCGCGCCTCGATCTGGTTCGCGCGGTAGCCGAGGTCCCAGTCCGCGGTGATGAGCTGCGGGAACCCGGGCCCGACCGCCGCATTGTTGGCCGTGACGATATAGCCGGCGGGCGGGTCGAACACCGACGGAAGCTGGTCGAAGGGGATGGTCCCGGTCCAGGCGTACTGACTGCTCCAGCCGGGCATCGGGATCGTGCCGTCGCCTCCGGTCCGCGTCGGGATGAGGCCGGGCGCCTGATAGCCGATGTGCCCATCCACGTCGGCGTAGACGAGGTTCTGCGACGGCACCTGGAACTGCTGGGCGGCCGCGCGGAAGGCGGTCCAGTCGCGTGCGGCGTCGAAGGCGAAGATGGCGTTCGCGGTCGTGCCCGGTGTCAGGGCCGTCCACGCGAGCGAGATCTGGAACTTCTGCGCGGGGATGCCGAGCTTCCCGGCCTGGTCTTTCGCGATCCTCGCGTAGGCGTCGCCGATGTCCGTCACGATGGGGCCGTGCAGCGTCGAGCGGACGGTGATGGTCACATCCGCACCGCCGGCGACGTGGATACGCTCGGTGCGCTTCTGAAGCGGCACCTGCTTGCCGTCGTACTCGTAGGTGTTGCCGGTGACCTTCTCGACGAACAGGTCGGCGACGTCGGGCCCGAGGTTGGTGAAACCCCAGGAGATGCGGTCGTTGTGCCCGATGACGATGCCCGGGAAGCCGGAGAAGCTGAACCCGGCGACGTCGAACGGACACTTCGGGCCGACGGTCGTGCAGTGCAGTCCCATTTGGTACCAGACAGAGGGCAGGGCGGCGCCGAGGTGCGGGTCGTTCGCCAGCAACGGTTTGCCGCTCGCGGTGTGCGCTCCGCCGACGACCCACGAGTTGGAGCCGATGCCGTCGCCCGCGGGCCCCATCAGCTGGGGGAGTGCTTCGACGCTGGCGGCGAGTTGCTCGAGCCCGGAGGCATACTGCGCGGGGTCGACGGCGGCCGAGGCGCTGTCCTCCCCGCTGCCCGAGGACGCGACCGCGCCCGGCTGCGCATCCGGCGTCACCGTCCGCGGGCTCCCACCACCGAGGTCGGTGATCGTCGGGTGGGTCGTGTACGAGTAGCCGGGGTGCAGCTCGGCCACCTGCTCCGGCTTCAGCTTGGTGGCCAGCAGCGCGCGATCGACCTCCTCTTCGAGGTTGGACCGGAGGTCCCACGCCATCGCCTTCAGCCAGGCGACCGAGTCGGCGGGGGTCCACGGCTGCGGCTTGTACGACGGATTCTGCAGCCCGAGCACCGCATATTCGAGCGACAGCTCGGCGCCGGAGTGCTGTTTCAGGTACGCGTTCACGCCGTCGGCGTAGTCCTGGTAGTACCGCAGGGACGTCGGATCGAGCAGCTTCACCTCCTGCTCGGCGACGCGGCGCCAGCCGAGGGTGCGGATGAAGGTGTCCGTCGGAACCTGGCTCGCGCCGAACATTTCGGAGAGCCGGCCGGACGTGACATGACGGCGGAAGTCCATCTCCCAGAAGCGGTCCTGCGCGTGCACGTATCCCTGCGCCCGGAACAGGTCGTCGGCGGTGGAGGCGTACAGCTGGGGGACGCCCGCGTCGTCGCGGTACACCGTGACCGGCTGCGTGAGGCCGGGGACGTCGACCGAGCCGGAGGTCTGCGGAAAGGAGCGCGTGACGGTCCAGACGCCGATGCCGCCCGCGACGACGACGAGCACGAGAAGAACGGCGACCACTCCGCCGATCACCCGCAGGACCCGATGGTGCCGTCTGAGTCGGGGGGTGTCGTCGCCCACGTCACTCCTTCGCCGGGTCGGGGTACGCCGTCTTCTGGACACTATCCCATGGGCCCGACGACGGTGCGGGTGCTGTTCAGGGCGCGGTGAGCGCGGCCCAGGCCATCCGCTCGAGCACCGGACGCACCGCGTCGGACGCGACCTGGTGCGTGCCGACGCGGGCGGTGTACGGCGTGGAGTTCAGGAGGCCGAACGTTCCCTGCACCCGCACGCGGAGTTCGTCGTCGGCGAGCCGGGGATGCAGTGCTCCGAGCTCGCGCATCCACACCTCCACGTAGCGCCGCTGCAGCCGGCGCACCTGGCGGCGGGCGCTGTCGGTGAGGGAGTCGAGGTCGCGGTCCTGGACGCGGATGGTATCCGGCTCGCCGAGTGCGAAGTCGATGTGGAAGCCGATCAGGGACTGCAGGGCCGCGTCGGCGTCAACCGCCGTCCGCTCCACGGACTCGCCGCCGGCGAGGAGGCGCTCGCTGACCCCGACGAGGAGCGCTTCGAGCACGGCCTGCTTGGAGGCGAAGTGCCGGTAGACCGCCGGCCCGCTGACGCCGACCGCAGCTCCCAGGTCTTCGATCGAGACACCGTTGAAGCCGCGCTCGGCGAACAGCCCGGCGGCCGCTTCGAGCAGGGCGGCGCGACGGTCGGCTTTCGCCTGACTGCGCTGCGTCGGGCGCTCGAGCGGAGCGGCTGGGTCGAGCTGAGTCATCGTCCTCGATGGGGTGTCGGCCGGTTTCCGGCGGTGCTGGACTTTTCGGTTAGTGAACACTAACCTAAAAATCGAGTTAGTGACCACTAACCGAATGTCGACGACGACACACGGAGCAGCATGCCGACCCTGACCAGCGAGGCGTCCGCCACGGACGCCCGGTTCGAGCAGAACGACGCCGCCCAGCGCGAGCTCGTCGCCGACCTGCGGCGACGGCTCGCCGTGGCGGCCGCGGGCGGTCCGGAGCGTGCTCGCGAGCGGCATGTCGCGCGCGGCAAGCTCCTCCCGCGCGACCGCATCGACGCGCTGCTCGACGAGGGCAGCCCGTTCCTCGAACTCGCCCCGCTGGCAGCGACCGGGATGTACGACGACGAGAGCCCGGCCGCCGGGGTCATCGCCGGCATCGGGATGGTCGCGGGGCGCCACGTCATGGTGGTCTGCAACGACGCGACCGTCAAAGGCGGCACGTACTACCCGATGACGGTGAAGAAGCACCTCCGCGCGCAGGAGGTGGCGCTCGAGAACCGCCTCCCGTGCATCTACCTGGTCGACTCGGGCGGCGCCTTCCTGCCGATGCAGGACGAGGTGTTCCCGGATCGCGACCACTTCGGCCGCATCTTCTACAACCAGGCCCGGCTGTCGGCCGCGAAGATTCCGCAGATCGCCGCCGTGCTCGGCTCGTGCACCGCGGGCGGCGCGTACGTGCCCGCGATGAGCGACGAGACCGTGATCGTGCGCAACCAGGGCACGATCTTCCTCGGCGGACCGCCTCTCGTGAAGGCCGCGATCGGCGAGATCGTCACCGCGGAGGAGCTCGGAGGCGGCGACCTCCACGCCCGCACCTCCGGCGTCGTCGACCACTTGGCGGAGGACGACGAGCACGCGCTCGCCATCGTCCGCGACATCGTCGCGACGCTCCCTGCGCCCGCCGAGCCCGCCTGGACCGTCGCCGAGACGGTGGCACCGGTAGCCGACCCTGAAGAGCTGTACGGGGTCGTCCCCGTGGACGTGCAGGCGCCGTACGACGTGCACGAGGTCATCGCTCGGATCGTCGACGGCAGCGGTTTCCACGAGTTCAAGCCCGAGTACGGGACGACGCTGGTGACCGGTTTCGCCCACATCCACGGGCACCCCGTCGGCATCGTCGCCAACAACGGCGTGCTGTTCAGCGAGTCGGCGCTGAAGGGCGCGCACTTCATCGAGCTGTGCGACCAGCGCGGCATCCCGCTGCTCTTCCTGCAGAACATCTCCGGCTTCATGGTCGGGCGCGACTACGAAGCGGGCGGTATCGCCAAGAACGGCGCCAAGATGGTCACCGCCGTCGCGACGACCCGGGTGCCCAAGCTCACGGTCGTGATCGGCGGCTCGTTCGGCGCGGGCAATTACTCGATGTGCGGCCGTGCGTACTCACCGCGGTTCCTGTGGATGTGGCCCGCCGCCCGCATCTCGGTGATGGGCGGCCAGCAGGCATCCAGTGTGCTCGCGACCGTCAAGCGTGACCAGCTGGAGGCGCGCGGCGAGGAGTGGTCCGCCTCCGACGAGGACGCGTTCCGGGCGCCGATCACGGCGCAGTACGAAGAACAGGGCAACCCGTACTACTCCACAGCGCGGCTGTGGGACGACGGCGTGATCGACCCCGCGGACACCCGCACGGTGCTCGGGCTCGCGCTCGACGTCGTCTCCCGTTCTCCGCTCCCCGACACGGCCTTCGGCCTCTTCCGGATGTGATCGCCGTGACCTCGGCCCCCGTTACCCCAGCCCCCTTCCGCACCGTGCTCGTCGCCAACCGCGGCGAGATCGCCTGCCGCGTCATCCGCACGCTGCAGCGCCTCGGCATCCGCTCGGTGGCCGTCTACAGTGACGCCGACCGGGACGCGCCGCACGTCGCGCTCGCCGACGTCGCGGTCCGGCTCGGCCCCGCCTCCGCGCGCGAGAGCTATCTGAACGTCGACGCGATTCTGGATGTGGCCCGCCGCACCGGCGCGGAGGCCGTGCACCCGGGCTACGGGTTCCTGTCCGAGAATCCGGCGCTCGCCGAGGCGTGCGAACGGGCCGGCATCGTCTTCGTCGGCCCGGGCGTGCACGCGCTCGAGGTGATGGGCGACAAGATCACCGCGAAGCACGCGGTCGCCGAGCACGACGTCCCCACCATCCCGGGCATCGCCGAGCCGGGGCTGAGCGACGACGACCTCGTCGCGGCCGCCGAGCGCATCGGCTTCCCGGTGCTGGTGAAGCCCTCGGCGGGCGGCGGCGGCAAGGGGATGCAGTCGGTGCACGTGGCCGCGGACCTGCCGGAGGCGCTGCGCGCCGCCCGGCGCGTGGCCGCCGCGGCCTTCGGAGACGACACGCTGTTCCTGGAGCGCCTGGTCACATCCCCTCGCCACATCGAAGTGCAGGTGCTGGCCGACCGCCACGGCGGCATCGTCCACCTGGGGGAGCGGGAGTGCTCGCTGCAGCGCCGCCACCAGAAGGTGGTCGAGGAGGCGCCGTCGCCGCTGCTGGATGCCGTGACGCGCGAGCGCATCGGCGAAGCGGCCTGCCGCGTCGCTGCCAGCGTGGGCTACGTCGGGGCCGGGACAGTGGAGTTCCTGGTGTCGGCGGACGCGCCGGACGAGTTCTTCTTCATGGAGATGAACACGCGGCTGCAGGTGGAGCATCCTGTCACGGAGCTGGTCACCGCGGTGCGTGGCGTGCGCGGCGTCGACCTCGTCGAGCAGCAGCTGCGCATCGCCGCGGGGGAGCGGCTCCCCTTCGCGCAGACCGACCTGACGTTGCAAGGCCACGCCGTCGAAGCGCGCGTCTACGCCGAGGACCCGGAGCGCGGGTTCCTTCCGGCCGCTGGGCACGTCCTCGCGCTGCGAGAGCCGCGCGGCGAGGGCGTACGGGTCGACAACGGCATCGCGGCGGGCATCCCGATCGTCACCGACTACGACCCGATGCTCGCGAAAGTGATCGCCTGGGGCGAGGACCGGCAGGAGGCGCTCGCACGTCTGCGCGGCGCCCTCAGCGGCACGAGCATCCTCGGTGCCGTCTCCAACATCGCCTGGCTCGTGGGCCTCGTCTCCGACGACGACGTGATCGCCGGGCGAATGGACACGACCCTCATCGACCGGCGCTTCTCGGACCTCGAGCCCGTGCCCGTCACGGAGCAGGAGCTGGTCGCGGCGGCGCTGCTGGCGCACCACGACCGGTGGGCCGAGACGCCCGCCGTCGGTGCGCTGTGGGCGGCGCCGACGGGATGGCGGCTCGACCGGGCGCGTCCGGTGCGCTACGACGTCGACGGTGTGACCGTAACGGTCGACGGGAGTACTGAGGATGCGGTCGTCCGCGTCGTTCGGGAGCCCGCAATTGAGGGCGCCGAGGCGCGTCACGCTTCCCTTAGTCTGCGCGAGCCGGACGCCGCCGGCGAGCCCGCGGTCGCCCTGCTCGACCTCGACGGCGAGACGATCCGCTACGACGTCGCCCGTGAGGGCTCGACCGTCTGGCTCGCCCGCAACGGCCGGTCGCGACCGCTCCGCCTGCGCGACCGCGCCACCCGGCTCGCCGAACGGCTCGCGGCCGTCGACCGCGGGACACTCGCCGCCCATCCCGAGCTCCGCTCGCCCATGCCGGGGACCGTCGTCGCCGTGCCCGTCGAGGCAGGAGCCCGCGTCGAGGCGGGCGACACCGTCGTCGTCGTCGAGGCGATGAAGATGGAGCACCGGCTCGTGGCGCCCGTCGCCGGAACGGTGTCCGTGCACGTCGCACCGGGCGACCTCGTCCGGCTCGACCAGCTCGTCGCCCGTGTCGACGCGGACGAGGACGCATCTATCCCCTCCACCACCGAAGTGCCGCCCCTGCAGGCGGACGCGACGCCGGCACAACCGGCCGCCGCAAGAGAAAAGTCACCACAAGAGACAGGACCCGCATGACCATGCAGATGACCCGACCCGGCACGACCGGCGGACGCGCTGCCGCCGCCGACACCGACATCGCTGGCTTCCAGCTCACCGACGAGCAGCGCCGCCTGCGCGACGAGGTGCGCGACTTCGCCGACACCGTCGTCGCGCCCGCCGCCTACGAGTACGACACCAAGCGCAGCCTCCCGTACGACATCATCGCCGAGATGGGCCGGATGGGCCTGTTCGGCCTGCCCTTCCCGGTCGAGTACGGCGGACAGGGCAAGGATTACCTCTCGCTCTGCCTCGCCGTCGAGCAGCTCGGCCGGGTGGACCAGTCCATCGGCGTCACCCTGGAGGCCGGCGTCGGTCTCGGCGTCATGCCGATCTACCGCAGCGGCACCGAGGAGCAGAAGCAGGAGTGGATGCCGATGCTCGCGCGTGGCGAGGCGCTCGCCGGGTTCGGGCTGACCGAGGCGGAGGCAGGGTCCGACGCGTCCGGCACCAAGACCACGGCGGAGCTCGTCGGCGGCGAGTGGGTGATCAATGGCACGAAGCAGTTCATCACCAACTCCGGCTCCGACATCACGCGGTTGGTCACCATCACCGCCGTGACAGGCGAGTCGACGCGCGCCGACGGCTCGGTGAAGAAGGAGCTCTCGGCCATCATCGTGCCGACCGGAACCCCCGGCTTCGTCGCCGAACCGGTGTACGACAAGGTCGGATGGCACACCTCCGACACGCACCCGCTGACGCTTACCGACGTCCACGTCCCCGAAGCCAACCTGCTGGGGGAGCGCGGCCGCGGCTACGCCAACTTCGTCGAGACGCTCGACGAAGGCCGCGTCGCGTTCGCTGCGCTGTGCACCGGCGCCGCCCAGGGATGCCTTGAGGAGGCCATCCGCTATTCGCAGAGCCGAAACGTGTTCGGGCGGCCGATCGGCTCCAACCAGTACATCGCCTTCAAGATCGCGCGGATGCAGGCCCGGGTGCACACGGCACGGCTCGCGTACTACGACGCCTGCTTCAAGCTGATGGCGGGCAAGCCGTTCAAGCTGGAGGCCTCGATCGCAAAGCTCACTGCGAGCGAGGCCGCCATGGACAACGCTCGGGATGCGACGCAGATCTTCGGCGGCTACGGCTTCCTCAACGAGAATCCCGTCGCCCGGCACTACCGCGACTCGAAGATCCTGGAGATCGGCGAGGGCACCACCGAGGTGCAGCTCATGGTGATCTCCCGCGCCCTGGGCTTCACCGCCTAACCTGAACGCACACGCCGACAGCTCCTGAGTTTTTCGGCCGCCAGGCGGCGTGTCGAGCGAAAAACTCAGGAACTGTTGGCTGAGACCTCGACGAGGAGGAGGACGGATGATCGACAAGACGGTCGCTAGCGCGGCGGAGGCGGTCGCGGACATCCCGGACGGGAGCACGCTCGCCGTCGGGGGTTTCGGGCTGTGCGGCATCCCGAGCGGGCTCATCCAGGCGCTGCTCGACGCGGGCGTCACCGACCTCGAGGTGGTCAGCAACAACTGCGGCGTCGACGACTGGGGGCTGGGGCTGCTGCTCGCCCAGCGGCGCATCCGCAAGATGGTCAGCTCGTACGTCGGCGAGAACAAGGAGTTCGCGCGCCAGTTCCTCTCCGGCGAGCTCGAGGTCGAACTCACGCCGCAGGGTACGCTCGCCGAGAAGCTGCGCGCGGGCGGCGCCGGCATCCCCGCCTTTTACACGCCCGCGGGCGTCGGCACCCAGATCGCAGCAGGCGGCCTACCCCGGCGCTACGCGGCCGACGGCTCGGTCGCGGTCGCCAGCGAGCCGAAGGAGGTGCGCAGATTCGATGACGCCGAGTACGTGCTGGAGCGGTCCCTGCGTCCCGACTTCGCACTGGTGCACGCCGCGAAAGGCGACCGGCACGGCAACCTCGTCTTCCACGCGGCGGCGATGAACTTCAACCCGCTCGCCGCGATGGCCGGCCGCATCACGATCGCCGAGGTGGAGGAGCTGGTCGAGCCGGGCGAGCTCGACGCCGGCGCCGTGCACTGTCCTGGCATCTTCGTCCAGCGCGTCGTGCACGTGCCAGCGGTCGAGAAGCGGATCGAGCGGCGCACGGTCGCGCCCGCAACCGAGGGGAGCGCCCGATGAGCCTGTCACGCACCGAGCTCGCGGCCCGGGTGGCCCGCGAGCTCGAGAACGGCCAGTACGTCAACCTCGGGATCGGGATGCCCACGCTCATCCCGAACTACATCCCGGAGGGCGTCGAGGTCATCCTGCACTCGGAGAACGGTGTGCTCGGCGTCGGTCCGTACCCGGCCGAGGATGCGGTCGATCCCGACCTCATCAACGCGGGCAAAGAGACCGTGACGGTCAACCGCGGCGCCGCCTTCTTCGACTCGTCGCTGTCGTTCGGGATGGTGCGCGGCGGCCACGTCGACCTGGCCGTCCTCGGCGCCATGGAGGTCTCGGAGACCGGCGACCTCGCCAACTGGATGATCCCCGGCAAGATGGTGAAGGGGATGGGCGGAGCGATGGACCTGGTGTTCGGCGCCAAACGCCTCATCGTGATGATGGAGCACGTGGACAAGGGGGGCCGTCCGAAGATCCTCCGCGAGTGCACCCTTCCGCTGACCGGCACGGGATGCGTCGACCGCATCATCACCGACCTCGCCGTCATCGACGTCACGGGCGACGGCCTGGTGCTGCGCGAGGTCGCGCCGGGCGTGACCGTGGACGAGGTGGTCGCCGCGACCGGCGCGCCGCTGCGGGTGGAGTTGGAGGAGGCGGCATGAGGGAGATCGAGCAGCGCGGGCTCTACTACGAGGAGTTCGAGCCGGACACCCGCTACCTGCACCGGCCCGGACGCACCGTGACCGAGGCCGACAACGTCTTCTTCACGACGCTGACCATGAACACGCAGGCGCTGCACCTCGACGCCGCGTGGTCGGCGCGGCAGCCGTTCGGGGAGCGCCTGGTGAACTCGATGTTCACGCTCGCGACGATCGTCGGCGCCTCGGTGACGCAGCTCACGCAGGGCACCATCGTGGCGAACCTGGGCTTCAGCGAGGTCGCCTTTCCGCATCCGCTGCACCACGGCGACACGCTGTACTCGGAGACGGTGGTGCTCGCGAAGCGGCTGTCCGCCTCCCGACCCGGCCAGGGCATCGTGACGCTCGAGCACGCAGGTCGCAACCAGGACGGCGTGGTGGTCGCGACCGCCACGCGCCAGGTCATGGTGTGGTGCCGGGATGCGTCGCCCGCCGGCGCGGTCGACGACCCCGCAGCGGATGCGGACGCCCTCGACCCGGGGGCGTCGGCGCCGGACGGCATCCTGTGACCGGAACCGTCGCTCCGGTCTTCCCGTGGGGTTCGGCCCTGCTGTTCTGCCCGGCCGACCGGCCCGAGCGCTATGCGAAGGCGCTGGAGCGGGCGGATGCAGTGATCATCGACCTGGAGGATGCGGTCGACCCGGCACGCCGCTCCGGGGCGCGGGAGGCGCTCGTCGCCTCCGACCTCGACCCGTCGCGCGTGATCGTACGCGTGAACCCCGCGGGAAGCGACGACCACGACGCCGACGTATCGGCGCTGGCCGCGACGCCGTACCGCGCGGTCATGCTCCCGAAGGCGGAACGGGTCTCGGACCTCGCGGCGCTCGCCGAGTACGACGTGATCCCCCTTTGCGAAACGGCCGCGGGGGTCGTGGCGGCGCCCGCGCTCGCGCAGGCGCCGGGCGTCCTCGCCCTGATGTGGGGTGCGGAGGATCTGGTCGCGTCGCTCGGGGGAACCTCGAGCCGGGATGCGTCCGGCCGCTACCGGGACGTCGCCCGGTATGCGCGCTCGGCGGTGCTCCTGGCGGCCGGTGCGGCCGGTGTGCACGCCGTCGACACGGTCCACCTGGACATCGCGGACCTCGACGGGCTCGCGGCCGAGGCGGAGGATGCGGTGGCCGTCGGGTTCGCCGCGACCGCGTGCATCCATCCCGGTCAGGTGGAGACGATCCGCGCCGCGTACCGGCCGGATCCTGCCGAGGTGGAAGCCGCGCGGACGCTGCTGGCGGCCGCCGAATCGGCGGGCGGGGGAGTGTTCCGCCACGACGGCCGGATGGTCGATGGACCGGTGCTCGCGCACGCCCGAGCGGTGCTCCGCCGTTCGTGATGAAACTGTGACCTAGCTTTCCTCCGAGGTTCACCCGTTTCGTCATTCGCCTGTCGGAGGCGTGTCGTACGCTGCAAGTGTTCAATCAGAAGTTCAGGGTTGTCGAATCGATTCGAGGGCCGGGGAACTCAGGGGAAGGGGGAAGACATGCCACAGCTGCTTCCCCTGCGTCTCCTGGAGACGGTCGGTCTCCGCGCGAGCGCCGAGACGCGTGCCGCGCGGGCCGCGGAACGGCCGAATGCGCCTGGTGCTGGTGCCGGTGCCTTGGGCACTGATGCCCCGCCCGCGAATGCCGACGTCGCGGATCGCGACCTCGCGCGTGCCGGGACGGCCGATCCTCCCACGGGCGTGATCGACATGGACCCGGCGATCGCCACCACCGGACCGCTGTCGATCATCGCGCCCCGTCGCATCGGCGAGAGCGACCTCGCGGTGTACCCGCTGTCGCTCGGTGCCAGCGTCTTCGGCTGGACGGCCGACGGCGATACCTCCCTTGCCATCCTCGATCGCTTCGCCGACCTCGGCGGCAACTTCATCGACACGGCCGACAGCTACGTCGGCGGCCGGAGCGAGGTGCTCATCGGCAAGTGGATGCGCGAGCGCGGCATCCGCGACCGCATGGTCGTCGCGACCAAGGTCGGCCGGCACCAGGAGAACCCGGGCCTCGGCTCCGTCAGCGTCGTACGCGCGGTGGAGGCGTCGCTGGAGCGGCTGCAGACCGACCGCATCGACCTGCTGTACTTCCATGAAGACGACCCGGAGACGCCCCTGGAGGACAGCCTCGCGACAGCCGAGTGGCTGATCGAGAGCGGCAAGGTGCGCTACCTCGCCGCATCCAACTTCACCGCCGACCGCCTGATCGAGGCGCGCATCCTCGCGTCGTCGGGGCTGCCGAAGTTCGTCGCCATCCAGACCCAGTACAACCTGATGCACCGCACCGAGTTCGAGAGCGCGCTACGCATCGTCGCCGCGGCGCAGGGTCTCGCCGTCATGCCGTACTACGCGCTGGCGAACGGGTTCCTGACCGGCAAGTACCGCACCAAGGGTGACCTGACGGCGGGTGCGCGCAGCGTGCGGGCGTCGGCCTACGTGAACCGGCGTGGGCAGCGCGTGCTCGCGGTGCTCGACCGGATCGCCGCGGAGCACTCGGTGGCACCGGCGAGCATTGCGCTCGCGTGGCTGCTCGCCAAGCGCACGATCGCGGCGCCCGTCGCGAGTGCGAGCCGGCCGGAGCAGGTGGACGCCCTCATGGCTGCCGCGGGCATCCGCCTCACGCGCTCGCAGATGCTCGACCTCGACCGCGTCTCCGAGTAGCGTGCGGCGAACCGCTTCGCGGCGCTGCTGCATCTCGTTGACGCAACACGCCGCATCCCGCCCCCGGGTTGACGCAACACGCCGTCGCGAGCCTTCGCGCGACGGCGTGTCGTGTCAACTGGAGCGCCGGCGCTAGCGCATGCGCCGGCGGGAGCGGGGCTACGCCTCGGCGAGGATGCGGTCCAGCGCGCGGTGCAGCGCGGCGCCGGCGGCGACCGGGTCGCCCACGTAGCCGCCCGCGAGCGCGCCGTCGCGGGCGAGGATGAGGTCGTCGGCCGCATCCCCGGGGCGCGGGTGCCCGATCTGGCGGAACAGCTCTTCGATGCGCCCGGCGTACCAGTCGCGGTGCGCCGTGACGGCGACCCGGACGGGGTCCGTCTCGTCGGCGAACTGGGCGGCTGCGTTGATGAACGGGTCGCCGTGGAAGCCCGGGTCGACCGCATCCTGGTTGATCGCGTCGACGAGTGCCCGAGCGATATCGCGCGGGTCGTCGTGCTTGGCCTCCTGCTCGGCGAACCACTCCCGAACCTGGCGGTCGCGGCCCTCGACGTAGGCGATGATCAGGAGGTCCTTCGACCGGTAGTGCTTGTAGAACGTCGCCTTGGTGACGCGCGCGCCGGCGATGATCCGGTCGACGCCGACGGTGTGGATACCCTCTTGATAGAAGAGTTGGTCCGCCGTGGCGAGGATCTTGACCTTCGACGGCGCGGGCGGCCGGATGGTCGCTCGGGCACTTACGACCATCCGGACGACTCCTTCTGCTGGGGAGACCTCAGGGCCTCCTGCGTGTGTTCTGGGGCCACCGGGCTCCGGCGCAGGGGGTGCCGACCCCGGTGGCTCCCATTAGTATACCCGTAGACAGACCAGTCTGTTTGTCCGCAATTTCCCAGACCGGGGCCGGAGTCGGTCTGGCGTAGGGTGGAAGGGATGAACAGCGCAGTCGACCTTCCGCTCGGTATGGCCGACCTCACCTTCGCCGCGTCCGGCGAAGCGCTGGTCCGTCGAACCGTACTCCCGAGCGGCGTCCGCATCCTCAGCGAACAGGTCCCTGGCGCCCGCAGCGCCACGCTCGGCTACTGGGTGGCCGTCGGCTCGAGAGACGAGAGCGAGGGGCACGCCGGACATCCCGGAACGCTCGGCTCGACCCACTTCCTCGAGCATCTCCTCTTCAAAGGCACGAAGACGCGCACCGCGCTCGATATCGCCGTGAGCTTCGACTCGGTCGGCGGCGAGCACAACGCCATGACGGCCAAGGAGTACACCTGCTACTACGCGAAGGTGCAGGACCGCGACCTCGCGATGGCCGTCGAAGTCATCGGCGACATGCTCACCTCGTCGGTGCTCGATCCCGCCGAGTTCGAGAACGAGCGCGGTGTCATCCTCGAAGAGCTGTCGATGGCCGAAGACGACCCGGGTGACGTCGCCAACGAGCGGATGTTCCGTGCGGTCCTCGGGGAGCATCCACTCGGCCGCCCGATCGGCGGCCGCCCGGACACCATCCGCGCCGCCACCCGCGACGGGGTCTGGGAGCACTACCGCGCCAACTACCGCCCGCAGGATCTCGTCGTGACGGCAGCGGGCGCCGTCGACCACGACCTCCTGGTCGCCGGCGTCGAGAGCGCCCTGACGTCGGCCGGTTGGGACCTCGAGCTCGCCGCCGCCCCGGTGGCGCGCCGCGGTTCCACCCCAGCGCCGATCGAGCGCGGCAGCGCCATCGTCACCGTGGAGCGCCCCACCGAGCAGGCGAACCTCCTGATCGGGATGCCGGGCCTCCTCGCCACGGACGAGCGCCGCACCACGATGAGCGTCCTCAACTCCGTCCTCGGTGGCGGGATGTCGAGCCGGCTGTTCCAGGAGGTCCGCGAGCGGCGGGGCCTCGCGTACGCGGTCTACTCCTTCTCCGGCTCCTACTCCGACGCCGGCGTCTTCGGCCTGTATGCAGGATGCGCGCCCGCGAAGGCCCGCCAGGTCGCTGAGCTGATGCTCGACGAGCTGAAGCGACTCGCCTCCGGCGGCGTCACCGCGGACGAGCTGCGCCGCGCCGTCGGCCAGCTCTCCGGCGGCGCCGCGCTCGCCCTCGAGGACTCCGACACCCGCATGTCCCGGCTCGGCCGGGCCGAGATCACCCTCGGCGAGTTCGCCGATCTCGATGAGAGCCTCCGCCGACTGCACCTCGTCACCGCCGACGACGTGCAGGCCCTCGCCGCCGACCTGGCGGCACGGCCGGTCTCCATCGCCGCGGTGGGGACGCTGACCGACGACGTATTCGCCGGTCTCGTCCCCTGACCCGCCTTCCATCCGTTCCACCCTGAAAGGTCCAACGTGCCCCATTACCTCTACCTCGTGCGCCACGGCGAGCAGCAGGATGCCGAGCACGGTCTCCCGGACGGCCCGCTCTCCCCGCGGGGCAAGCGGCAGGCGCAGCTCATCGCCGAGCGGTTGAGCGGCATCCCGTTCACGGCGATGTACCACTCGCCGCTCAACCGGGCGACCGAGACCGCGGCGATCATGGCCGAGCGGATGCCGGCGCTGGTGCCGCAGCCGTCGAGCCTGCTGTTCGACTGCATCCCCTCGGGTCCGACGCCGGACATGCCGAAGGCGTTCGAGTCGTTCTTCGGCCCGGTCACCGAGGCCGAGATCGAGGCGGGGCGCGCACAGATGGAGGACGCGGTCCACGAATTCCTCACGCCCGCGATCGGCGACCGGCACGACCTGCTGGTGACGCACAATTTCGTGATCGGCTGGTTCGTGCGTCACGTGTTCGACGCTCCGGCCTGGCGCTGGCTGGGGCTGAACCAGGCGAACTGCGGGCTCACGATCATCCGGGTGCGATCGGCGAAGCCGCCGGTGCTGGTGGTGCACAACGACCTCGGCCACCTGCCGGTCGAGCTGCGCACGGGCCTCCCCGAACTGCAGCCGGTCTGACGCGCGTCGGCGCGTGGGGGAGGAGCGCGCGGCTCAGGTGAGCTGCTTGCGGAACCAGTCCGTCGCGTTGGGGTTGTCGTTGTACGGCTGGATGGGCTCGTAGCCGTGCGCGCGGTAGAGGCCGCCGGCGGCCTCCAGACTCGCGTTGGTGTCGAGCACGATCTCCGTGGCGCCGAACCCGCGGGCGCGATGTTCCAGCTCGGCGAGGATCGCGCGGCCGAAGCCGTTCCCGCGACGCGACGGCGGCACCCACAGGTGCTTGATCTCGTAGCGCACCACCGGTGCACCCTCCTCGCGCTCCGCAAGCGGGATGGGCAGCTCGCGGATGCCACCGCAGCCCACCTCGGCGCCGTCGTCGTAGGCCAGCAGGAACACGCCGTTCGGCGCGACGAACTGTCCAGGGTCCGGGAAGGACGTCCGGTACGCGCCCTGCACGGTCGGGAAGGTCTCGGCGCGCTCGGCGAAGTAGTCGGAGAGCATGCGATGGGCGGTCGCGTCGGTGACGGCGACGTCTGCGAAAGACACCATCGGCCCAGCGTATCCCCGACGGGTGCCCAGGCCCCGCAGGTAGGCTGGTGACGTGAGCATTCGCGTGGCCGTCGCCGGAGCGACCGGAAAACTGGGAAGCGTGGCGGTGCGCCTCATCGAGCAGGCGGACGACCTCGAACTCGTGGCGCAGCTCGGCTCGCGCTCGCCGCTGGAGGACATGCTCGGTGCCGACGTGCTCGTCGACATGACGCTGCCGCAGGTGAGCCCGGGCATCGTCGCCTTCGCGGTCGACCACGGCCTCCGCGTGCTGGTCGGGACCTCCGGCTGGTCGGCGGACCGCATCCTCGACCTGGAGCGACGGGTCGCGAAGAACGAGGGCACCGGAGCCGTCGTCATCCCGAACTTCTCTCTCGGTTCCGCCCTCGGCACCGCCTTCGCCACGGTCGCAGCACGGTTCTTCGACTCGATCGAGATCGTGGAGGCGCACGGCGCGGGCAAGACGGATTCCCCCTCCGGCACCGCGGTACGCACCGCCGAGCTGATCGGCGCCGCCCGGGCGGCGAAGGGGCCCGTGGAGGCCCCGCACTCCGACCAGCGCGCCCGCGGGCAGCAAGTGGCGAGCGTCCCCATCCACAGCCTCCGCATGCGCGGCGTCGTCGCCCAGCAGCAGGTCATCTTCGGCGGCGTGGGGGAGCAGCTGACGATCCGGCACGACACGGTCGGCTCGGAGGCGTACGAGACCGGCATCCTGCTGGCGCTCCGTGCCGCCGCCAGCGCGACCGGCGTCACCGTCGGCCTCGACAAGCTCATCGACCTCGGGATCGCGGAGCCGAACGGCGAACCGCCCCGTCGCACCGTGCGCGATGCCGGGGACGACGGCACGGACCCGGCCCGATGAGAAGGCGGCAGCGCGCATGAGGAACCGACTGGCCGCCATCGTCATGGCGATCATCCTGCTGGTCTACCTGGTGCTGGCGGGGCAGCGGGCGGTGATGCTGATCGCGACCGGCGAGGGCATCGCGATCGCCATGGGCGTCGCGCTCCTGGTACTGCCGATCATCGCCGCGTGGGCGATCGGGCGTGAGCTGCTGTTCGGCGCGCGCACCGAGCGGCTCGTGCGACAGCTGGATGCGGAGGGCGGCCTCCCTGTGGAGGACCTCCCGACCCGGGTCAGCGGCCGTCCGCTACGCGATGCGGCGGATGAGCAGTTCCCGCAGTACCGCGCCGAGGTGGAGGCGGCTCCGGAGAGCTGGCGGGCGTGGTTCCGGCTCGGGCTCGCGTACGACGCGTCCGGAGATCGCCGACGCGCGAGGGCAGCGCTTCGTCAAGCGATCCGCCTGGAGCGCACCAGAGTCGCCTCGGGCGACACCCCGGCCCACTAGGCGAACTGCCGCTTGGCACGCTGCAGCTAGGCGGCGCGCACCTCCACGAGGCGGTCCATCGCGTCTTCGACCGTCGGATCGCGGAAGACGAAGCCGTCGGCGAGCAGCTTCTTCGGGACGACCAGTTGATCGGCGAGCAGCAGCTCCCGCCCCGCATCCTGCAGTGCCAATTCGATGGCGAACTTCGGGACGGGCACGAAGTAGGGGCGTCTCACCGCCTGGGCGAGCGCTCGCACCACCTCGCCCGCGGTCGCCGGGGTCGGTCCGGCGATGTTCACGGGGCCCTCGAGGGTCGACGTGAGCAGATGGATGAGCGCAGCCGCTTCGTCGTGCAGGCTGACCCACGGCCAGTGCTGGCGTCCGCTTCCGAGCGGGCCGGCCAGGCCGGCCTTCGCGATAGGGAGAAGCGGCGTGAGGGCACCGCCCCGGCCGATCACGACGCCGGTGCGGGCGAAGGCGACCCGCGTGGTCTCGGGAGCCAGACGCGCGGCCGCTTCCCAGGCGTCCACGACGTCGGTGAGGAAGCCGCGGCCCTTGCTCGCTGACTCGGTCAGCTGCTGGCCGGGCCGATCGCCGTAGTAACCGACCGCCGACCCGCTGACGAAGACGCGGGGCGGATCGTCGGCCCGCCGCATCCCCTCGGCCAGGGTGCCGGTCGCCTGCAGCCGGGAGGAGAGGATGCGCCGCTTGGTCGCTCGTGTCCAGGGGAGGTGCTGCAGCGAGCTGCCCGACAGGCCGATCACTGCATCCGCCCACTCGAACAGATCGACGTTGACCTGTCGTTCCTCGGGCGACCAGCGGGATTCGTCCGGTGAGCCGGGGTCGTGCCGCACCAGTCGCCTGGTCTCGTGGCCCGCGGCCGCGAGCTGGGCGCGGAGTTCGCTGCCGATCATGCCGGAGGATCCGGCGAGGAGCACCCGCATGTCGCTATCGTCCCAAACTCAGGAGAGGGACGCGTCGAGAGTGATCGGGATGCCGACCAGCGCGCGCGAGACGGGGCAGGTGCGCTTCGCCTCATCGGCGAGCCGCTCGAAGTCCTCCTCCGACAGCCCGGGCACGGTGGCCACGACCTGGAGGTGGCTGCCGGTGATGCCCTGCGCCGGGTCGAACGTGACGGCGGCGGTGGTGCGGATGCTCTCCGGAGCGTTGCCGAACTGCGCCAGGATGTTCGAGAACGCCATCGAGAAGCAGGCGGCGTGCGCTGCCCCCAGCAGCTCCTCGGGTGTGGTGACCTCGGCGCCGCCCTGCGACCGGGCCTTCCAGTTCACGTCGAGTTCCGCGGCGTGCGACGAGTCGAGCGTGACGGTGCCCGAGCCGCTCGTGAGATCGCCGTTCCAGACGGTGGTGGATTCGCTGGTGACTGCCATGGAGACCTCCTAGGGATGCCGTGGCCGCCGAGCGCGGCCGGGCCCGACCCACACTACTGACGGGGTCCGACACCGTCACGGGGCGTTCGGCGGATTCCCGGCTGGGGCGTGTTCAGGCGTCCGCGCGGCGGGGGATGAGGCGCGCCCGCACAAGGAGGAGGTACAGCTGGCAGCCCAAGCAGTAGGCGAAGACCGCGTTGAGGAACGCTGCGGCGAAGGCGAGCGCCGCGGCGATGGGGAGCGCCAGTGGCACGCCGGCGAGGTGGAGCACCAGCCCGAGCCCGGTCACGAGGAGTCCGACCGCCTGGGCGAACGTCGGAGGAGCCGGGTCCTCCAGCTCGGACGGCGCGGCGAGACGCGGGCGGACGAAGCGGCGGAAGAGCACGCCGTAGGGATGCCGTCGCACCCCGGCGAAAGCGCCCCAGGCGAAGAGCAAGGCAATGGCGAGCAGCAGCACGAAGGCGGCGACGGTCGCTCCGACGAGGGAGAGGAACAGGTCGACGAGGAGGAGCACTGCGGTGATCCCGGCGCCGAATCGTGGCGATCGGGGGTCGATTCCGGCGGCGGTGCCGGCGGAGGTTCCGGCGGCGTTCCCGGCGGTCCGGGCGCTCACGGTGGGGTCAGGCTGAGGCATGGTCGCTCCCGAGGATGGTGTGGAGGGTGTCACGGACGGCGTCCGGGCGTGCGGCGCCGCCGATCCGGGCGCGAACCGCGCCGGACGCGTCGAGCACGAGAGTGGTGGGGGTCTGGAGGATGCCGAAGCGGCCTGCGAGGTCTGGCCGGCTCGTGAGGTCCACCTCCACATGGCGCACGCCGTCGAGGTCGTCGGCGGCGGCCCCCAGCACCCGGGCAGTGGAACGGCACGGTGCACAGAAGTCGGTCGAGAACTGGAGGAGCGTCGCACGTGGGCCGAAGGCTTCGGCGGAGACATCGGCCGGGGTGACCGTCTCGCCCGGACGGGCCGCACGCGCGCGGCCGGTGGTCGCGCGCCAGGCGACGCCTGCCGCCGTCACGACGGCGACGAGCCCGAGCAGGATGCCGAGCGCCGCGAATCCGTTCACAGGCGGGACGCTACGCCGCAGTTCTCCCCAGCGCAGCGAATGTGTCTCTGCGTGACGGCGACCCGATAGCCTGGAACCATGGCTGCTCACCAGAACCCGTTCGGCCAGGTGCTCGTCGCCCTGGTCACCCCGTTCACCGCCGACGGCGAAGTGGACTGGGCGGCGGTCGAGAAGCACATCGACGACGTGATCCAGGCGGGCGCCGACGGCATCGTCGTCACCGGGACCACCGGCGAGACCTCGACGCTGACCGACCCGGAGAAGCTACGCCTCGTCGAGGTCGGCAAGTCGGTGGCCGACGGCCGCGCCAAGATCATCACCGGCGGCGGCTCGAACGAAACGGCCCATGCCATCCAGCTGTACCAGCACAGTGAGAAGGCCGGCGCCGACGGCGTCATGGTCGTCACGCCGTACTACAACAAGCCGACGCAGGCGGGCATCCTGACGCATTTCCGGATGATCGCCGACTCCACCGACCTGCCGGTCATCCTCTACGACATCCCGGGCCGCACCGGGGTCCCGATCAAGTACGAGACGATCCTCCGGATCGCCAAGCACCCCAACGTCCTGGCGATCAAGGATGCGAAGGGCGACTTCAGCGAGGTGAGCCGCGTGCTCAACCAGACCGACCTGATGTACTTCTCGGGCGACGACGCCAACGTGCTCCCGCACCTCGCCATCGGGGCGAGCGGGCTCATCGGCGTGACGGCGAACATCGCCCCGACGCCGTACCGGCAGATCGTCGACGCGGTGAACGCGGGCGACCTGGCCACCGCCACGGCGGCCCACATGAAGCTCGAGCCGCTGGTTCGTGCGGTGATGACGCACGTGCCCGGTACAGTGGCCGCGAAGTACATCCTCCACGGCCTCGGCCGCATCTCGAGCCCCCGCGTGCGACTGCCGCTCGTCGGGCCCGAGGAGTGGGAGGCCGCCCAGATCGAGGACGAGCTCGACCTCGTCAAAGACATCCCCGGCGTCGACTTCTCCAACTTCCGTCCGGACCGCAACGCGGCCGCGGGCGGAGCGCTCCCGAAGATCGCCGGGACCACACGCTGACGGCCGCACGAGCGGCCGAGAAATAGGGCGGGTGCGCGAAGCCCCGCTGCCAGAACACAGAAATAGGAGGGCACATGCCCATCTCCGTCGCCGAGCCTCCTGCGCTCGAACCTGGAACACTCCGTATCATCCCCACCGGCGGCCTGGGGGAGATCGGCCGCAACATGACCGTCTTCGAGTACGAGGGCAAGCTCCTCATCGTCGACTGCGGAGTCCTCTTCCCGGAGCAGGACCAGCCGGGAGTCGACCTGATCCTTCCCGACTTCTCGCCGGTCCGCGACCGGCTCGACGACGTGGTCGGCGTCGTGCTGACGCACGGCCACGAGGACCACATCGGCGCCGTCCCCTACCTGCTTCGGCTGCGCCGCGACATCCCGCTCATCGGATCGGGCCTGACTCTGGCCCTCGTGGAGGCGAAGCTCAAGGAGCACCGCATCCAGCCGTACACGCTGACGGTGAAGGAGGGGCAGGTCGAGCAGCTCGGCCCGTTCTCGCTCGAGTTCGTCGCCGTCAACCACTCCATCCCGGATGCGCTCGCCGTCGCCATCACGACGCCGGCGGGCGTCGTCCTCCACACCGGCGACTTCAAGATGGACCAGCTGCCGCTGGACGACCGGATCACCGACCTGCGTGCATTCGCGCGGCTGGGGGAGAAGGGCGTGGACCTCTTCCTCGCCGACTCGACCAACGCCGACGTGCCCGGATTCACCCCGCTGGAGCGTTCGATCGGCCCGGTGCTCGACACCGTCATCGCCCGGGCTCCCCGCCGGGTGATCGTCGCGAGCTTCTCCAGCCACGTGCACCGTGTGCAGCAGGTGCTCGACGCGGCGGCGGCCAACGGCCGGCGCGTGGCGCTGCTCGGCCGCTCGATGGTCCGCAACATGACCATCGCTGCCGACCTCGGCTACCTCAAGGTGCCCGAGGGCGTGCTCATCGACTACAAGAAGGCCGCCGACCTTCCCGACGACCAGATCGTCTACATGTCGACCGGCTCGCAGGGCGAGCCGATGGCGGTGCTCGCGCGGATGGCGAACCTCGATCACCAGATCGAGGTCGGCCACGGCGACACGGTCATCCTTGCCTCCAGCCTCATCCCGGGCAACGAGAACGCGGTGTACCGCGTCATCGACGGGCTCACCAAGCTCGGCGCCAACGTCGTCCACAAGGGCAACGCCAAGGTGCACGTCTCCGGTCACGCTGCCGCGGGCGAGCTGCTCTACTGCTACAACATCCTGAAGCCGAAGAACGTGATGCCGGTGCACGGCGAGTACCGCCACCTGGTTGCCAACGCACGGCTCGCGATGGACACCGGAGTGCCGGAGGAGAACACGATCCTCGCGGAGGACGGCTCCGTCATCGACCTGCGCGACGGTCTCGCCCGGGTCGTCGGGCAGCTCGACCTCGGCTTCGTCTACGTCGACGGTTCCAGCGTCGGTGAGATCACGGACGCCGATCTGAAGGACCGCCGCATCCTCGGCGAGGAGGGCTTCATCTCGATCATCGTCGTCGTGGAGGCCGCGACAGGACGCATCGTCACCGGGCCCGAGGTGCACGCCCGCGGATTCGCGGAGGACGACGCCGTGTTCGACACCGTGAAGCCGAAGATCGCCGCTGCTCTCGCGGAGGCCGCCCAGAACGGTGTCCGCGATTCCCACGCGCTCTCGCAGGTCGTGCGCCGCACCGTCGGCCGTTGGGTCAACACGAGCTACCGGCGCCGTCCGATGATCGTTCCGCTCGTCATCGAAGCCTGAGCCTGGGCCTGGCCTGGGCCTAGGCCTGAGCCGGTGCTTCCGGCGCATCCGGCACGGAACGTTACCCGCGGGAAACACGACCGCGGGTAACGTTCGTGCATGAACGTGTTCCGCATCCGTCCGGCCACCGGGCACGATGCGCGCGTGCTCGCTGACATGTTGGTGGAGGCCGCCAACTGGAATCCGGTACGTGCGCGCTCCCGGCTGACGGTGCTCGACGACCCCGCGGTCCGGCACTATGTTGTCGGCTGGCAGCGCCCCGGCGACTTCGGCTGCGTGGCCGAGGACGCGCAGGGCGTCGCCGTCGGCGCGTGCTGGGCGCGGCTCTTTCCGGCGGATCATCCGGGGTACGGATTCGTCGCTGCCGGGGTGCCCGAACTCACCCTCGGCGTGTATCCGCAGTGGCGCGCCCAGGGTGCGGGTCGAGCACTCCTACGGGAACTCGGGCGCACGGCCGCCGCGCGCGGGCATGCGCGGCTCAGCCTGAGCGTGGAGCGGACGAACTTCGCCCAACGTCTCTACCTGAGCGAGGGGTACGTGATCGTCGCCTCCCGGGACGGTTCAGACACGATGGTGCGCACGGTCCGCTGACGCGGCCGATTTTCCACAAAGCAGGCGCGGGAACCGCGTGATGACGGGGGTACGACGTACCGTTGACCCCATGGCCACGAGCACCAAGTCGAATTCCCGCGCCCGGGGCTCCGGTCGCGGCGGGTCGACCGCGCGCAAACCGGCGTCGAAGACCGCTCCGCAGAAGACGGTCGCCTACCCGGCAGCCGACGCGGGTCCCAGTCCGCTCATCCGGGGTTGGATGGGGCTGGCGCACCTCACGGGCGCTGCCTTCCGTGCGCTCGGTCCGGAGAAGCTCAGCAAAGAGGAGCGCCGCGACGGCTTCCCCTTCTTCCTGGTGCTCCTGGCGATCGCGGGCGCGGTCGTGGAGTGGTTCCTGATCAACGACCAGGTGGCCCGGACGCTCGACGCCTGGACCTTCGGCGGGCTGTTCGGCCGGGTCGCGTTCGCGCTCCCGGTCGTCATGGTGCTGTTCGCCGCGTGGCTGTTCCGCCATCCGAGTTCGGTGCACGACAACACGCGCATCGGCATCGGCCTGAGCATCCTGCTTCTCATGGTCTCGGGCCTGTGCCACCTGTTCAGCCCGCATCCTTCGCCGAGCGACGGCATGGCCGCCCTCGCTCAGGCCGGCGGCGTGCTCGGCTGGCTCATCGCCGCGCCGCTGTCCCTGGTCATCACGCCGTACGGCGCGGGCGCTGTCGTGATCCTCCTACTGATCCTCAGCCTCTTCATCATCACGAAGACGCCGCCCAACAAGCTGCCCGCGCGCATCCGGGAGCTCTACGCCTACCTGTTCGGGGCGCAGCTGCCGACCGAGGACGAGCGTCTGGAGGCGAAGGAGTCCGCGAAGGGCGCCAAGTCGAAGCAGGTCGAACTCGACGGCATCGACGACGAGGCGGAGCCCGAGGCGAACCTTCCCTGGTGGCGGCGCAACAAGTCGCAGCGCGAAGAAGACCCGGACTACGGTGACGCGCCAGCGGACGGCCTGACCGATGTGTTCGGTGCGGGCGGGCGCGGCAAGGGCGAATTCGCGACCGCGCTCGAGCCGGACCCGGCCAGCGACCACTACAACACCGAGGTGCTGAGCGAGCTCGCTCACGCGGAGGACGCGCTGCAGCGATTCACGGGCGATCAGCCGCCCACCGCGGTGGCACCCCTCCCGCCCATGACCGGCACGCCGGGCGCGCCGGCTGTGCTGCCCGGCTTCCCTGCCGGCTCGGCGGTCGTCGATGAATTCGACGAGGAGGCGGCGGCTCCCGTCCTCCCGCAGCCGACTGCCCCCTACAACCTCCCGTCCGCCTCGATGCTCTCCGCGGGAACGCCGGCGAAGACGCGCTCGGGTGCGAACGATGAGATCGTCGCGGCGATCACCTCCGTCCTCACGCAGTTCGGGGTGGATGCGAAGGTCACCGGCTACTCGCGCGGGCCGACGGTCACCCAGTACGAGATCGAGCTCGGCCCGGGCGTCAAGGTGGAGCGCGTGACCGCGCTGAGCAAGAACCTGTCGTACGCGGTCGCCAGCAATGAGGTCCGCATCCTCTCGCCCATTCCGGGCAAGAGCGCGATCGGCGTCGAGATCCCGAACAGCGACCGCGAGATCGTCTCGCTCGGCGACATCCTCCGCTCGCCCGCGGCCGCCAAGAGCACCCACCCGATGACCATCGGCGTCGGCAAGGACGTCGGCGGCGGCTTCGTCGTCGCCAACCTGGCGAAGATGCCCCACCTCCTCGTGGCGGGCTCCACCGGCTCCGGCAAGTCGAGCTTCGTGAACTCGATGATCACGAGCCTGCTGATGCGAGCCAAGCCCTCTGAGGTGCGGATGGTGCTCATCGACCCGAAGCGGGTGGAGCTGACGATCTACGGCGGCGTCCCGCACCTGATCACCCCCATCATCACGAACCCCAAGAAGGCGGCCGAGGCGCTGCAGTGGGTCGTGAAGGAGATGGACATGAGGTACGACGACCTCGCCAGCTTCGGCTTCCGCCACATCGACGACTTCAACAAGGCCGTCATCAACGACGAGATCGTGCTGCCCGCCGGGAGCGAGCGCAAGCTCAAGCCCTACCCGTACCTCCTGGTCGTGGTCGACGAGCTCGCCGACCTCATGATGGTCGCTCCGCGAGACGTGGAGGACTCTATCGTCCGTATCACGCAGTTGGCGCGCGCGTCCGGCATCCACCTGGTGCTCGCGACGCAGCGGCCGTCGGTGGACGTCGTCACCGGCCTCATCAAGGCCAACGTCCCCTCGCGGCTGGCGTTCGCAGTCACCAGCGTCACCGACTCCCGCGTCATCCTCGACCAGCCCGGTGCCGACAAGCTCATCGGGCAGGGCGACGGGCTCTTCTTGCCGATGGGTGCGTCCAAGGCGATCCGCGTGCAGGGCGCCTGGGTCAATGAGGACGAGATCCAGAAGGTCGTCCAGCACGTCACGCGCCAGGCGCGGCCGGAGTACCGGCAGGACGTCACGGTCAGTGCCGAGAAGAAGCAGATCGACTCCGACATCGGCGACGACCTCGACCTCCTGCTGGCCGCCGCGGAGCTCGTGGTGTCGTCGCAGTTCGGGTCGACGTCGATGCTGCAGCGGAAGCTCAGGGTGGGCTTCGCCAAGGCCGGTCGCCTGATGGATCTGCTCGAGTCGCGCGAGATCGTCGGCCCGTCCGAAGGGTCTAAGGCGAGGGATGTGCTGGTGACGGCGGAGCAGCTGCCGCAGGTGCTCGCGCGCCTGCGCGGTGAGGAGCCGCCGGCAGGTTCCCCGGCAGCGGCGGCGCCCCCAGCGGCAGCGGCGGCAGCAGCCGCCTCGGTGCCGGCCCCCGCGATGACCGACGACGAGGACCGCTACGGTGCCGATCCGGTCGCTGAGATGACCGCGGGCTATCCTGAGGTCGAGGGCGATCCGGACGAGGACGCCTGGCAGCTGACCGGCAGAGAGTAGAAGACCGCGATGTCGGTGCCCGACACGCCTCCGCCCGCCGCGGCGGACGGCGGAGCAGACCGTGTGAGCAACTGGAACCTGCCCAACGCGATCACGGTGGTGCGCATCCTGCTCGCCCCGCTGTTCGTCTGGATGCTGCTCGCCGATGGCGGCGACGACGGCTGGCTGCGCTGGGCGGCCGCTCTACTCTTCATCCTCGCGATCGCGACCGACGGCGTGGACGGCGCCCTGGCCCGGCGTAAGGGTCTGGTCACCGATCTCGGAAAGCTGCTCGACCCGATCGCCGACAAGGTGCTCACCGGGGGAGCGCTGATCGCCCTGTCGATCCTCCAGGAGCTTCCCTGGTGGGTGACCATCGTCATCCTGGTCCGCGAGGTAGGCATCACCATCTACCGCTTCGTCGTCATTCGCCAGGGCGTCATCGCGGCGTCGCGCGGCGGCAAGATCAAGACGATCGTGCAATCCGTTGCCATCTCCTTCGCGCTCGTACCGCTCTGGACGATCTTCGGCGACTGGATCTTCTGGGTGAACGGCATCCTCATGACCGCCGCGGTCATCCTCACCGTCTGGACGGGGCTCGACTACCTCTGGCAGGCCTGGAAAGGACGAAGGGCGAAGCGTGCCCTCGCCTGAGTCCTCGGCCACCTTCGCGGTCGTCCGGACTCTGATCGATCGGGGGCTGACGGTCGCCGTGGCGGAGTCGCTGACCGGCGGGCTGGTGACGGCCGAGCTGACCAGCGTCCCGGGCGCGTCGGCCGTGGTGCTCGGGGCAGCGGTGGTCTACGCCACGGAGCTGAAGCACACGCTGCTCGGAGTGGACGCCGACCTGCTGGCGGCCGAAGGGCCGGTGCACCCGGAGGTGGCATGCCAGCTCGCCTCGGGCGTACGCGAGCGCCTCGCGGTGGGAGGGCGGCCGGCCGATCTCGGCGTCGCCACCACCGGTGTCGCGGGTCCGGACCCGCAGGGAGGGCGGCCGGTGGGCACGGTGTACGTCGGAATCGCGTCGTCCGAGGGCGCGCGGGCCATCGCTCTCGAGCTGTCCGGTGACCGTGATGCGATCCGGCGCGAGACCGTCGCGGAGGCCGTGCGGGCGCTCGCGTCGGAGCTCGGCATAACGGTCGTTTGAGTCTCCCGGATTACCGCGGGAATACGCGGTGTTTCGGTCTCGTTACACCTGCTGCATTCACAAGAAAAGCCCAGTAGCCCTCGATATCGTGGAGCGCAGGGATGCGGTACATTCGTATCCCATCGATACGTCGGCAGGGTAAGAGAGGGAGGCTCCGAATGATTCTTGTACGTCAGGAAATAGGCGACGTGCTCAGGGACTTCCGCCTGCAAAAGGGTCGTACGCTCCGACAGGTCGCCAGCAAGGCCAGCGTCGCGCTCGGGTACCTCAGTGAGGTCGAGCGCGGTCAGAAGGAGGCGTCGAGTGAGATCCTCGCCTCGGTGGCCGACGCGCTCGAGACGCCGGTGTCGGTGATCATGCGCGAGGTCGGCGATCGGATCGCGGTGCTCGAGGGTCTTGAGCCGGTGATTCCGGACACTGTCCCGGACGAGTTCGTCACGGCCATGGATTCCGACCTGGTCGCCCGCTGATCCCCAACGCTCACGAGGACGCCCCGCTGATGCGGGGCGTCCTTCGTTTTCTCATCCATCCGTTCTCCTGAAGTAAGGACCCATGAAGCTCAGCGAGTTCCAGCGAGCCGTCTCGGACGAGTTCGGCAGCACCTACGGTCAGGCGCTGCTGACCGACCTCGTCATCGGCGAACTGGGCGGACGCACGGCAACAGAGGCACTCTCCGCCGGCCTCCCGCCCCGCGAGGTGTGGCTCGCCCTGTGTAGGGAGACGGGCGTGCCCTCCTCGCACTGGTACGGCGCCGGCAAACCTGCCCCCAAACGCTGATCGCACTGCGACACGCCGGTTCGAACCCCTCGAAGGTATGTTCGGATCTGGCTAAACTTCTTCACAACGGCAGTCGAAAACCGGTTGTCCACAGATGCGCGTCCTTCGCTTCGAGTGTCGGACGTCCCTCCTAGAGTCGAACCGAAGCGAAGCCCACGAAGGAGAACCGTAATGCCATCACCTGCAGACCGCGAGAAGGCCCTGGAAACAGCCCTCGCGCAGATCGACCGCCAGTTCGGCAAGGGCTCCGTCATGCGGCTGGGCAGCGACGAACGCGCCCCTGTCGAGGTCGTGCCGACCGGATCGATCGCGTTGGATGTCGCGCTCGGCATCGGTGGACTGCCGCGCGGCCGCATCATCGAGATCTACGGCCCGGAGTCGTCGGGTAAGACCACTCTGACGCTGCACGCGATCGCCAACGCGCAGCGCGCCGGTGGCATCGCGGCCTTCATCGACGCCGAGCACGCGCTCGACCCCGAGTACGCCCGCAAGCTCGGCGTCGACATCGACGCCCTCCTGGTCTCGCAGCCCGACACCGGTGAGCAGGCGCTCGAGATCGCCGACATGCTCGTCCGAAGCGGCTCGATCGACCTCATCGTCATCGACTCCGTCGCGGCACTCGTGCCCCGTGCTGAGATCGAGGGCGAAATGGGTGACTCCCACGTCGGCCTCCAGGCGCGCCTCATGTCGCAGGCGCTCCGCAAGCTGACCGGTGGCCTCAGCCAGACGAACACCACGATGATCTTCATCAACCAGCTGCGCGAGAAGATCGGCGTGTTCTTCGGCAGCCCCGAGACGACCGCCGGTGGCAAGGCGCTCAAGTTCTATGCGTCCGTGCGACTCGACATCCGTCGCATCGAGACCCTGAAGGACGGCACCGACGCGGTAGGTAACCGCACCCGCGTCAAGGTCGTCAAGAACAAGATGGCGCCGCCTTTCAAGCAGGCCGAGTTCGACATCCTCTACGGCGTCGGCATCTCTCGCGAGGGCAGCCTGATCGACTTCGGTGTGGAGCACGCGATCGTCAAGAAATCGGGTGCCTGGTACACCTACGAGGGCGACCAGCTCGGTCAGGGCAAGGAGAACTCGCGTAACTTCCTGATCGCGAACCCCGACATCGCCGCAGAGATCGAGCAGAAGATCAAGATCAAGCTCGGAATCATGGCCGACCCGAACGCGGTGGCGGAAGAGCCGTCGAACGTCGGATCCATCGAAGACAAGCTGAAGGCTCGCAAGGGCGCGTGATCGTGCCCTCCGCCTCCCGAAGGGAATCCTCGTGGTGGTGAAGTTCCCGTCCTCGTCTGAGGACAACGCGGGCGACGGATCGTCGCGCGACGGAGCAGAGGAGCAGGAGCGGCTCGCTCCCGTTACTCCGCTTCGCCGCGCGGCGCCGGCGCGGCGTCGTGATGGTGACGATCACCCGTCACGCGGCGGTGGCGCCCGGCCGGTGGCCGAGTTGCCCGGCGGTGCGGGGTGGAACAACACCTGGGGCACGGAGTCCCGTGCGCCAGTGGCGCCACCCGTCGCGGCGGAGGACGACGAGCAGGATGACGAGGCCATCCGGCAGGCGCGCAAGACCAACGGGCTCGCGATCCGGCAGCTGGCCCGTCGGGGCATGTCGCGCTGGGAGCTCGAGCAGGTCTTGAACAAGCGCGAGATCGATCCGGAGGTCTACGGCCCCGAACTCGATCGGCTCGAGACGCTCGGCGTGATCGACGATGCGTCTCTCGCCACGACGCTCGCCTTCACGCAGCACAGCCGCAAAGGGCTCGGCCGCACGGCGATCCAGCAGGACCTCGCACGCAGGCACATCGATCCGGAACTCATCGAGGCGGCCCTCGCCGACATCGGTGAGGACGATGAGCTCGATCGCGCCACCGAGCTCGCCGTGAAGCGCATCGGCCAGCTGTCGACGTACGACGACGAGACCGCGCGACGCCGGCTGCACGGATTCCTCGCGCGGAAGGGGTACTCCTCCAGCGTGATCCGTCAGGCGATGGATGCCGCCTTCGCCGGACGGCGATCGCGCGGCGGCTCGGGCGTCCGATTCCAGTAAGCGGCACGGCGGCCCGCGGGTCGTCGGTCAGCCCACGGAAAACGTAGACTTGTCGCCATCATGAGCATCCTGGAACAGCGCAGCGTCATCGAGCCCTCCGAGGCCGCGGTCCGTGCAGATGGCCGGGCGCGCACGTACGAGGTACGCACCTTCGGCTGCCAGATGAACGTGCACGACTCCGAGCGACTCAGCGGGTCGCTCGAAGCGGCCGGCTACGTTCCGGCGAACGGCGAAGAGGCGGACATCGTCGTCATCAACACGTGCGCCGTGCGCGAGAACGCCGACAACAAGCTGTACGGCAATCTGGGTCACCTGGCAGGCGTCAAGCGGCGCCACGAGGGCATGCAGATCGCGGTCGGCGGCTGCCTCGCCCAGAAGGACAAGAACGTCATCCTCGAGAAGGCCCCCTGGGTGGACGTCGTGTTCGGCACGCACAACATGGGCGCCCTCCCCAGCCTCCTGGAGCGCGCCCGCCACAACGACGCGGCCGAGATCGAGATCCTCGAGTCCCTCGAAACCTTCCCGTCGACGCTCCCGACGAAACGCGACTCGTCGTACTCGGGATGGGTGTCCATCTCGGTCGGCTGCAACAACACGTGCACCTTCTGCATCGTCCCATCGCTGCGCGGAAAGGAGAAGGACCGCCGCCCGGGCGACATCCTGGCCGAGATCCAGGCGCTCGTCGACGACGGCGCCATCGAGGTCACGCTGCTCGGACAGAACGTCAACTCCTACGGCGTCGAGTTCGGCGACCGGCAGGCCTTCAGCAAGCTGCTCCGCGCGGCCGGCACGATCGACGGGCTCGAGCGCATCCGCTTCACGAGCCCGCATCCCGCTGCCTTCACCGACGACGTGATCGACGCGATGGCCGAGACCCCGAACGTCATGCCGCAGCTGCACATGCCGCTGCAGTCCGGCTCCGATCGCATCCTCCGCTCCATGCGGCGCTCGTACCGGTCGGAAAAATTCCTCGGCATCCTCGACCGGGTCCGGGCGAAGCTGCCGGACGCGGCCATCAGCACCGACATCATCGTCGGCTTCCCGGGCGAGACGGAAGAAGACTTCCAGGAGACCCTCCGCGTCGTCGAAGCCGCGCGCTTCGCCTCCGCCTTCACCTTCCAGTACTCCATCCGTCCGGGAACCCCGGCGGCGACCATGGAGGAGCAGGTGCCGAAGGAGGTCGTGCAGGAGCGGTACGACCGGCTCATCGCCCTTCAGGAGCGCATCTCCGACGAGGAGAACCGCGCACTCATCGGCCGGGAGGTCGAGCTCCTCGTCGCCAACGGCGAAGGACGCAAGGATGCCGACACCCATCGCCTCAGCGGCCGCGCCCGTGACAGCCGGCTCGTCCACTTCGAGGTCCCCGCAGGGTCCGAGATCCCGCGCCCAGGCGACGTCGTCACCGTGCGGGTGACGCAGGCGGCCCCGCACCACCTCATCGCCGACTCCGCCGACGGGCAGCCGCTGCGGATCCGGCGCACCCGCGCAGGCGACGCCTGGGATCGGGCCGAAGCCGAATCCTGCGCCGTCCCCGCACACGGTGGCGCCTCGACCGCAGAGGCGGGCCGTGTCTCCCTCGGGCTCCCGACACTGCGCGTCGGTGTGCCGGCCCTCCAGAGCCGCGAGCCGCTGACGTCGCCCGGCGTCGGCACGATGCCCATCTACGACCCGACGGACGGGCAGCGCTGAGCACGGTGCCCGCCCTGCCGCTCGTCGCCATCGTCGGGTCGACGGGAACCGGCAAGACCGACCTCTCGCTCGCTCTCGCCGACGCCCTCCGCACACGGGGTCAATCGGCCGAGGTCGTCAACGCCGACGCGATGCAGCTGTATCGCGGCATGGACATCGGCACGGCCAAGCTGCCGTCCGATGAGTGGCGCGGGACCCCGCACCACCTTTTCGATGTGCTCGACGTGACCGACGAGGCGACGGTTGCCCGCTATCAGCCAGAGGCCCGCGGGACGATCGAAGCGGTACTTGATCGCGGTGCGGTTCCCATCCTGGTCGGCGGCTCGGGTCTCTACGTCTCCAGCGTCCTCTTCGACCTCCAGTTCCCCGGCACCGATCCGGAGCTCCGCGCGAGGCTCGAAGCGGAGCTCACCGAGCACGGACCGGGGATGCTCTTCCAGCGACTGGCCGAGCGCGACCCCGACGCGGCCCGCCGGATCGGATCGCGCAACGGTCGGCGCATCGTCCGTGCCCTCGAAGTCGCCGAGCTGACCGGAACGTCCGTCAGCGGAGAGCTCCCCGACGAACCCCGGCTCTGGCACGAGCCGTCAGCGGTCATCGGCCTCGCAGCGCCGCGGGAGCAGCTCGTCGAGCGGCTCGATGCCCGCGTGGAGCGGATGTGGGCGGACGGCCTCCCCGCAGAAGCTGCCGCGCTCATCCCGCGGGGCATCGACGACGGCGTCACCGCTCGTCGCGCCATCGGCTACGCGCAGGCCCTCGCCGAGCAGCGTGGCGAACTGTCCCGCAAGGAGGCGATCGCGCAGACGCAGCAGCTGACCCGTCGTTACGCTCGTCGCCAGGTCAGCTGGTTCAAGCGCTACCCGAGCATCCACTGGCTCGACTACGACGCCCCGGACCTGGTGGATGCGGCGCTGGCGATCATCGACACTGCCGGAGCCGACACTGCCTGAAGAGACGCGGCCGGCACCCTTCCCACCGGTCGCTAGGCTGGAGACCATGGCGACCATCCACTTCACCAAGGGTCAGGGCACCGGCAACGACTTCGTGCTGTACTCCGACCCGGAGGGACGCCTGCCGCTCAAGGCCACCCAGATCGCCGAGATCTGCGACCGTCACTTCGGCGTGGGTGCCGACGGCGTGATCCGTGCCGTCCGGTCCGAACATGTCCCGGAGGGTGAGGCCGCGCTGGCGGAGGACGACGCCGCGACCTGGTTCATGGACTACTACAACGCCGACGGCTCGCCCGCCGAGATGTGCGGAAACGGCATCCGCGTGTACGTGCGCTACCTGCTGGAGAGCGGCCTGGCCGAACTCCCGGACGGCGGGACCCTGGCGATCGGCACCCGCTCGGGCGTGCGCGACGTGCAGCGGAGCACGACCGGTTTCCAGGTCGACCTGGGCCGCTGGGACCTCGCCGGCGGCGAGCCGCTCGTCCGCGCGAAGGAGCTCCCCGTCGCCCGCCCGGGGCTCGGCATCGACATGGGCAACCCGCACGTGGTCGTCGCCGTCGCGGATGACGACGAGCTGGATGCCGCAGACCTCTCGTACATCCCGCACCTGGAGCCGGTTCCCGAGCATGGGGCGAACGTCGAGTTCGTGGTCCCGCGCGAGCCGCTCGTGAAGGACGGCGTCGGCCGCATCCGCATGCGCGTGCACGAGCGCGGCAGCGGCGAGACCCTGTCCTGCGGCACGGGCGCGGCGGCCGCGGCCCTTGCTGTCCGCTATTGGGCCGGTGAAGGCGCCCCGAACCAGTGGCGCGTGGATGTGCCGGGCGGCACCGTGGGCGTCCGGATGTTCCCGACGGAGGACGGCGAGCACGTCGGTCTCTCCGGCCCCGCCGAGCTCGTCTTCACCGGCACCCTCGACCTCGCCTGACCCCGCTATCCTGCGGGCGAGCCGGTCAGGCTTCGGCGTGGGAGCGCGAGCGGAGCACGCGGTAGCCCTTCGAGGTGCCGACGCGTGTTGTCGTCAACTCGGGGAAGGTGGTCTGCATCCACCGGTGCAGCGAGTCGCTGCCCAGGTTGCGCTGCACGACGAGCCAGGCGTCCGATCCCGGCTCCAGCCGGGGCAGCCAGCGCTCGAGGATGTTGTGCAGCTCGTTCTTGCCGACGCGGATCGGCGGATTCGACCAGATCGTCGTAAACCGCACGTCATCGGGAACATTATCGGGCGTCACCGGGTTTACATTGGTGAGGCCGAGCTTCTCCGCATTCCTGCGGACCAGATCCAGAGCTCGGGTGTTGACGTCGACGGCCCAGACCGTCGCATGAGGGGATTCGAGAGCAAGTGTGAGAGCCAGCGGCCCCCAGCCGCAGCCGAGGTCGAGGAACTGACCTCCGGGCGGTGGTGAGGGGACATGGTCCAGCAGCACTCGCGTACCCATGTCGACGCGCTCGGGGCTGAAGATCCCATTGGCTGTCACCAGCTCGTAGGTCCGACCGGCGAGGTGCGCGGTGAACGGCCGCAGGTTCATCTCGCTCTCGGGCGCCGAGGAAAAGTAGTGATCTCCGCTGGCCATAAGCAGACCGTACAGGACACGAACAAACTAGGGTTAACCCGGATCGGGGAACTGAATGACTGATAAGACCGACATCCGCGAACACGACGCAGACGACGTTGTCGCGCGCGTGCTCGCGACCGAGGGGAACCGCGCGAGCGTGACGCTGTTCGGCGCCGCCGGGTCCTCACGGGCGCAGGCGCTGCAGAGCGATTCTGTCGACGGCGGCCACCATGACGGTGAGCAGCTCGACCGCGAGGAGCGCGCGGCGTTGCGCCGCGTCTCCGGGCTGTCGACCGAACTGCAGGACGTTACCGAGGTGGAGTACCGACAGCTGCGGCTGGAGAACGTGGTGCTCATCGGCGTGTACTCGCAGGGCTCCCTGCAGGACGCCGAGAACTCGATGCGCGAACTGGCTGCACTGGCCGAGACGGCCGGAGCCGCGGTGCTGGATGGGCTGCTGCAGCGCCGTCCGCATCCCGACCCCAGCACCTACCTCGGTCGCGGCAAGGCCGAAGAGCTGGCGGGCGTCGTCGCCGCGCTCGGCGCGGACACCGTGATCGCCGACACGGAGCTGGCCCCGAGCCAGCGCCGTGCGCTGGAGGACGTGGTGAAGGTGAAGGTGATCGACCGCACGGCCGTGATCCTCGACATCTTCAGCCAGCACGCCAAGAGCCGCGAGGGCAAGGCGCAGGTCGAGCTCGCGCAGCTCGAGTACCTGCTGCCGCGTCTGCGCGGCTGGGGCGAGTCGATGTCCCGCCAGGCCGGTGGCCAGGTGGGCGGCGCGGGCGCAGGTATGGGCTCGCGTGGTCCCGGTGAGACGAAGATCGAGCTGGATCGTCGCCGCATCCACACCCGTATGGCACGGCTGCGCAAGCAGATCGCGGGCTTCAAGCCGGCCCGCGAGGCGAAGCGGGCCAACCGCAACCGCAACTCGGTGCCGTCTGTGGCGATCGCCGGCTACACCAACGCCGGCAAGTCGAGCCTGCTGAACCGCGTGACCAAGGCCGGCGTGCTGGTCGAGAACGCGCTGTTCGCGACGCTGGATGCGACGGTCCGCCGCAGTGTCACCGCCGACGGCCGCCTGTACACGCTCGCCGACACCGTCGGTTTCGTGCGCAACCTGCCGCACCAGCTGGTGGAGGCGTTCCGTTCGACACTGGAGGAGGTCGCCGATTCCGACGTCATCCTGCACGTCGTCGACGGGTCGCACCCGGATCCGGCTTCGCAGCTGGCGACCGTGCGCGACGTGATCGGCGAGGTGGGCGCCCGCGACATCCCGGAGATCGTGGTCTTCAACAAGGCCGATCTGATCCCCGCGGACGAGCGGCTGGTGCTCCGGGGCCTGGAGCCCGGCGCGATCTTCGCGTCCGCCAGGACCGGCGAGGGGATCGACGAGGTACTCGCCGCCATCGCGCGGCTGCTGCCGGATCCGTCCCTCGAGGTGGAACTGGTTGTTCCGTACGACCGCGGCGACCTGATCTCCGCTCTCCACGAGCGCGGCCGGGTCATCTCGACCGAGTACGTGGAGGAGGGCACCCGCGTCACCGCACGCATCATGCCCGAGTACCACGCGGCGTTCGAGCCGTTCGAGGTCACGCCGGCGAAGTAAGCGCGACGCACTACGAGGAAGGCCGGACGGCCGTCTGTGTCACTGGATGACGCGGGCGATTCCGTCCGGCCTTTCGCGTTGCTAGATTGCCTGACAACGTCACGCGGGCGACCGCCGACGTTGGTGCGACAGCCGAGCCCGGCACCCGCCCGTGTGAACTCCGCCCTGCCACAACAGGAGCGGAGTGTCCCCGTGCCGCTGTCCGACCACCATCCGAGGAACCCATGAGCTGTACCGAGGCCCGGTTCTCCTTTGAGCTGTACCCGCCGCGCACCGAGCGCGCCGCGGCGGCGCTCCCGGGCACGATCGACCGACTGGCCGCGGCACGGCCCGACTTCATCTCGGTGACCTACGGCGCCGGCGGCTCCTCCCGGACGGCATCCCTCGACGTCCTCCGGTACATCCTGGAGCACACCGACGTCAGCGCAATGGCCCACCTCACGTGCGTCGGGTCTTCGCACCAGGAGGCGCACCGCCTGATCCGAGACTTCCTGGATGCGGGCGTGCGGCGCTTCCTCGCCGTGCGCGGCGACCCGCCGGCGGACCTCCCGGAGGGGGACGACGGCATCGGCGACATCCGCACGACCGCGGAGCTGGTGCAACTCATCCACCGGGTGCAGGCCGAGCGCGTCCCGTACGGCGAGCTGCTCGTGCCGGAGCTGCAGGCGCAAGCCGTTCTCGAGCACCGCGAGCACGTACAGATCGCCGTCGCTGCCTTTCCGAACGGCCACCCGTCGTCCCACTCGGTCTCGCAGGACATCGACGCCCTGCTCGCCAAGCAGGCCGCCGGCGCCAACCTCGGGATCACCCAGCTGTTCTTCCACGCGGAGGACTATCTCCACTTCGCGCAGCGGGCCGCAGAGGCCGGCGTGACCTTCCCCATCCTCCCGGGCATCATGCCGGTCACGAGCCCTGCCCGACTGAAGCGGATGCTGGAGCTGAGCGGGGAGGACCTCCCCAGCGACCTCGCCATCGAGCTGGAGGTCGAGCCCACCGACGAGGGCCGGCGGGAGATCGGCATCGCGTGGGCGGCGCGGCTCGGCCAGCGGTTGCTGGAGGGCGGCGCCCCTGGTCTCCACCTGTACACGTTCAACCAGCACGAGGCAGTGCTGTCCGTGCTTGACCGCATCGGCGCCCTCCCGGCCGCCACGCCCGCCGCATCCACCCGTGCTTCATCAACCACCCCGCCGAAACCGGCCACTGCAAAGGAACCAGCATGAGCAACACGACCCCCGCCTCGGCCCGCCCCGCGTTCCCGGTGGGCACCATCATCGGCTACCCGCGCATCGGGCGCCGCCGCGAGCTCAAGAAAGCCGTCGAGGCTTTCTGGGCGGGCAGCATCGACGCGGACGAGCTGGAGGCGACGGCCGCCGGGTTGCGGGCAGCGACCCGCGAGCGGCTGGCGGCGCTCGGTCTCGGACGCACGGATGCGTCCATCCCGGAGAGCTTCAGCTTCTACGACCAGGTGCTGGATGCGGCCGTCACGGTCGGCGCGGTGCCCACCCGCTTTGCCGGCCTCGCCGGCGCGGACGGGTCCGTGGACCTGGCCGGCTACTTCACTATCGCCCGCGGCGAGGGGGAGAACCCGCCGCTGGAGATGACCAAGTGGTTCGACTCCAACTACCACTACCTGGTGCCCGAGATCGGCCCGACCACGGAGTTCCGGCTGGCCTCCGACCGCATCGTGCGCGAGTTCGAGGAGGCCCGCGAGGCAGGCTTCGTCACGCGCCCGGTGATCGTCGGGCCTGTGACGTTCCTGCTCCTGAGCAAGCCGGCGGACGACGCGCCGGAGGGCTTCCGTCCGCTCTCCCGTCTCGCCGACCTGCTTCCGGTGTACCGCGAGCTCCTCGCGCGCCTGGCGGCGGCGGGCGCTCCGTGGGTGCAGCTCGACGAGCCGGCCCTGGTCAGCGAGAGCATCGACGAGCCGCGGGATGCGGTCCTCGCCGCCGTGCGGCAGACGTACGACCTGCTCGGCTCGGCGACCGACCGCCCGGCGATCTTCGTCGCCGCGCCGTACGGCAGTCTCGACGACGCCCTGCCCGCGCTCGCCGCGAGCCCGGTGGAGGCGATCCACCTCGACCTGGTGCGCGGGAGCATCCCGTCGGGCCTCGATGCGACCACCGCATCCGGCTTGTCGCAGAAGACCGTCGTCGGCGGTGTGATCGACGGCCACAACATCTGGCGCGGCGATCTGGAGGCGGCGTTCGGCACGCTCACCGAGCTGCTGTCGCTGAGCCCAGAGGTCACGGTGTCCACCTCCACCTCGCTGTTGCACGTGCCGCACGACGTCGACGACGAGCCGGACCTGGATGCGCGGCTGACGTCGTGGCTGGCCTTCGCCGACCAAAAGGTGACCCAGGTCGCGGTGCTCGCCCGCGGGATCGTGGACGGGCACGAAGCGATCCAGGAGGAGCTCACGGCCGCGACGGCCTCCCTCGCCGATCGGGCGTCGGCGCCGGGTGTGCGCGTGCCCGCGGTGCGCGAGCGCGAGGCCGCCCTGACCGAGGCGGACTTCCGTCGCGGCGAGTACGACGACCGGCTAGCCGCGCAGGAGGAGGCGCTCGGCCTGCCGTTCCTGCCGACGACCACCATCGGCTCGTTCCCGCAGACGGCCGACATCCGCCGCTCGCGGGCGCAGCTCGCGGCAGGCCTCATCAGTGAGGCGGAGTACCTGGGGCGGATGCGCGACGAGATCAAGCGCGTCGTCGACCTTCAGGAGGAGATCGGGATCGATGTCATCGTGCACGGCGAGCCCGAGCGCAACGACATGGTGCAGTACTTCGCCGAGAACCTCGAAGGCTTCGCCGTCACCCGCAACGGCTGGGTGCAGTCCTACGGTTCCCGCTGTACGCGCCCGTCCATCCTGTGGGGCGATGTCTCTCGTACGGCGCCCATCACGGTCGACTGGTCGGCGTACACCCAGAGCCTCACAGAGAAGCCGGTGAAGGGGATGCTGACGGGCCCGGTCACGATCCTCGCCTGGTCGTTCGTGCGCGACGACCAGCCGCTGGGCGAGACCGCACGGCAGGTCGCCCTGGCTCTGCGGGACGAGATCGCCGACCTGGAAGAGGCCGGCATCCGGGTCGTCCAGGTCGACGAGCCGGCGCTGCGCGAGCTGCTGCCGCTCAAGAAGGCCGACCAGGACGACTACCTCGAATGGTCGGTGGGCTCGTTCCGGCTCGCTACGTCGGGGGTCGCCGACCGCACGCAGATCCACACGCACCTCTGCTACTCGGAGTTCGGCGTGGTCATCGACGCGATCTGCAACCTCGACGCCGACGTGACCAGCATCGAGGCCGCCCGCAGTCGCATGGAGGTCGTGCACGACATCCAGCGCTCGGGATTCGAGCACGGCATCGGGCCGGGCGTCTACGACATCCACTCGCCGCGCGTGCCGTCGGTCGAGGAGGTCACCGAGCTGCTGGAGACGGCGCTCAGCGCCATCCCCGGGCGGCAGCTCTGGGTGAACCCGGACTGCGGTCTGAAGACGCGCGGCTACGACGAGACGGTCGCGTCGCTCCGGAACATCATCGAGGCGACGCGCGGCGTGCGCGAGCGGGCGTCGGTCAGCGCCTGAGGGTCGATTCGCCCGACGGATTCAGGATGCCGGCCCCGGTACGCGGACAGCGAACCGGGGCCGGCGCCGTGTGAGGATGACCACATGGTGTACATCTCGGACGACGAATTCGAGCGGATGGTCGGCGACGTCTTCGATGCACTCCCGGACGACATGGTCGGGCCGGTGGAGAATGTTGCGATCCTCATCGAGGATCAGCCCGCGGGTGCCCGGCCGCGGCTGTTCGGGCTGTACAGCGGGCGACCGCTGACGCGCCGATCAGTGTACGGCTTCGGCGAGCTACCGGACCGGATCACGCTGTTCCGCAACAACCTCGAGGCGTCGGCGTCGACGGTGGAGGAGCTGCGTGCGCGGGTGCGGATCACCCTCGTGCATGAGATCGGCCACTACTTCGGCCTCTCCGACGAGCGGCTGCAGGAGCTCGGCTGGGCGTGACCGCGCCCGAGTCGTGAGTCGTTGCTGCTACTCCGGCCGGATGGTGACATCTGGTCACCACTCGGCGGGGGATCGGCTCAGACGGCGCGGAGGACCGCGACGACCTTGCCCAGCACCTGCGCGAAGTCGCCCAGGATCGGCTCGAAGTTGGAGTTCCGCGGCAGCAGCCAGGTGTGGCCGTCTCGCTGCCGGAAGACCTTGACCGTCGCCTCCTCGTCGAGCATCGCCGCGACGATGTCGCCGTTCTCCGCGGTGTTCTGCTGGCGGATGACGACCCAGTCGCCGTCGCAGATCGCCGCGTCGATCATGGACTCGCCGATGACCTTCAGCATGAAGAGCTCGCCGTTGCCGACGAGCTGACGGGGGAGCGGGAACACCTCGTCCACCTGCTGCTCGGCGGTGATCGGGATGCCGGCGGCGATCCGCCCGACGAGGGGGACCATCGCGGCGTCGCCGACGGGGGTCTGGTTCTCGTAGTCCGGCGCCGCCGACGAGGACGACGGCAGGTCGATGAGGATCTCGAGCGCACGCGGACGGTTGGGGTCGCGGCGCAGGTAGCCGCTCAGCTCCAGCTGGTTCAGCTGGTGCGTCACGGAGGAGAGCGAGGAGAGCCCGACGGCGTCTCCGATCTCGCGCATGCTCGGCGGATAGCCGCGCTGGCCGACCGACCGCTGGATGAAGTCGAGGATCGCCAGTTGCTTGTCACTCAGATTCTTGCGGCGGCGGGTGCCTCCGCGGGCCTGGTTCTCGTTCGACACGGGAGTCCTCTCGTGACCTCGGCGACCTCCGGGATGCTCCCCGGCAGGAATGTCGGTGGTACCTGATCTGATGTTCTCAGACAGTCGAAACTGTATCCGCGTCGGGAAGGGAAGACAAACATGTGTTCGAGCGTGTCGCGAACTTTCCCGCGTAATTCCTTGGAAGAGGGCCGCTTGCGGATTCAGACATTCGAAGATACATTCGGAACACAGCTTCGCACCCGCGAGTCTGAGGAGGTCACGGCCATGAGTGCAGTACTGATGAGCGAGTCGGTTCCCACGCTTCGTGCGGTCCCGCGCCTGCCGGAGGGAGCGCGTGTCCGCCTGCGCCTCACGCGGCGCGGTCGCGCGGTGCTGTCGGCCCTGGTCGCGCTCCCACTCGTCATCGGCGCGATGGTGTTCGCCCTCAACGGCGGCGGCGCAGTCGCGACCGGCGACCAGACGCACGTCGCCTTCCAGTACGTCTCGGTGCAGTCGGGTGACTCACTCTGGTCGGTGGCCGAGCGCATCGCGCCGAACGCCGACCCGCGTGACGTGATCGCCGACATCGTGTCGCTCAATGGTCTCGACTCCGCGGTGGTGTCGCCCGGGCAGCAGCTCGCCGTCCCCACGAAGTACGCGCACTGACGAGTCCTTCCACGAATCGCCCTCGGCTCGTCACGCGGAGAAACCCGCGCCGGCGCGCTGACTACGATTGAACGGTGACTTCTCTCTCCGAGCTGCCGATCCGGGAGGACCTCCGCGGTCGCTCCCCGTACGGCGCTCCGCAGCGTCCGGTGCCCGTCGCGCTCAACGTGAACGAGAACACGCATCCGGTTCCGGAGGATGTCGCCGCCGACATCGTTGCTCGCGTCGCAGCGGCGGTGGGCGGGGTGAACCGCTACCCGGATCGGGAATTCACCGAGCTGCGCGCCGCGTTCGCCCGTTACCTGGGTCACGGGCTGACGCCGGATAACATCTGGGCGGCCAACGGCTCCAACGAGGTGCTGCAGCACATCCTCCAGGCCTTCGGCGGACCCGGGCGCACCCTGCTCGGCTTCGCGCCCACCTACTCGATGTACCCGCTGCTCGCCTCGGGCACGGGCACCGGCTACCTCGCCGGCGCCCGCGACGCCGACTATGAGCTCTCTCCCGAGACGGCGGTCGCCGAGATCCGTCGCACCGACCCGGACATCGTCATCCTCTGCTCCCCGAACAACCCCACGGGAACGCCGCTCGGCCTCGACACCATCGAAGCGGTGTACGACGCCGCCCGGGGGATCGTCGTGGTGGACGAGGCGTACGCCGAGTTCATGCCCGAGGGCGAGCCGTCCGCTCTGACCCTCCTCCCCGGCCGCCCGCGACTGCTCGTGTCGCGGACCATGAGCAAGGCATTCGCGTTCGCCGGCGCCCGCGTCGGCTACCTTGCCGCGGACCCGGCCGTGAACGACGCCCTGCGCCTCGTCCGCCTGCCGTACCACCTGTCCGCGCTCACGCAGGCGGCGGCCCTGGGCGCTCTCGCGCACTCCGACGAGATGCTGGCGACCGTCGGAGAGATCCGCGGGCAGCGCGACCGGCTGGTGTCCGAACTGGCACGCCTGGGATACACACCGCACCGAAGCGGCAGCAACTTCGTCCTGTTCGGCGGCGTGGCCGACCCGCACGCGACCTTCGAGGCCCTCGCCGAGCGCGGCATCCTCATCCGCGACGTCGGCATCCCGCACCACCTGCGGGTCACCGCCGGCACCGAGGCTGAGACCACCGCGTTCCTCGAGGCGCTGGCGGCGCTCGGCCGTCCGGGCGCGGACGCGGCGGCCGACACCGCCGCCGACCCGGCCCCGGAGCGGGTGCAAGACGCCCCGGTAGACTCGGACGCATGACGAATCGCGCCGCCACGGTCACGCGGGAGACCAGCGAGTCGAGTATCGAGCTGAGTCTCGACCTCGACGGTACGGGCACCTCCGACATCCAGACGAGCGTCCCGTTCTACGATCACCTGCTGACCGCATTCGCCAAGCACTCGCTCACCGATCTGCGCATCCGCGCCACCGGGGACACCGACATCGATGTGCACCACACGGTCGAAGACATCGGTATCGTGCTCGGGCAGGCGATCCGGGAGGCGCTGGGCGACAAGGCCGGCATCTCGCGCTATGGCGATGCCCTCGTGCCGCTCGACGAGGCCCTGGTCCAGGCGGTCGTCGACATCTCCGGGCGGCCTTACCTCGTGCACACCGGCGAGCCTGCCGGCTTCGAGCTGCACCTGATCGGCGGGCACTTCACGGGATCGATGGTGCGCCACGTCTTCGAGGCCATCTCGTTCAACGCGCGCATCACGACGCACATCACCGTCATCGGCGGCCGCGACCCGCACCACATCGCCGAGGCGGAGTTCAAGGCGTTCGCGCGCGCGTTCCGCCAGGCGAAGGCGTTCGATCCGCTGGTGAGCGGCATCCCCTCCACCAAGGGGGCGCTGTGACCGAGGGGGACAAGCCGGATGTCGTCGTCTTCGACTACGGGACGGGCAACGTCCACTCGGCTGTCAAGGCGCTCGAAGCCGCCGGAGCGAACGTCGAGCTGACGGGCAACCGGCGACGTGCGCAGGAGGCCGACGGCCTCCTCGTACCGGGTGTCGGAGCCTTCACCGCGGTCGCTGAGGCGCTGCGCGCATCCCACGGCGACGAGGTCATCGACCGGCGGCTCGCCGGAGGTCGCCCCGTGCTCGGCATCTGCGTCGGCATGCAGGTCATGTTCGAGCGCGGCGTCGAGAACGGCCTCGAGACCGAGGGGCTGGGGGAGTGGCCGGGGACGGTCGACCTCATCCGCGCCGACGTCGTGCCGCACATGGGCTGGAACACGGTCCGAGCGCCGGAGGACTCCACACTGTTCGCCGGGCTGGCGGACGAGCGCTTCTACTTCGTCCACTCGTACGCGGCCCAGGACTGGACCCTGGAGCCGTCGGGGCCCTTCCCGAAGCCGAAGGTGACCTGGGCCGATCACGGAGCGCCGTTCGTCGCCGCGGTCGAGAACGGCCCGCTGAGCGCGACGCAGTTCCACCCCGAGAAGTCGGGGCAGGCGGGCATCCAGCTGCTCCGCAACTGGGTCCGCTCGCTCTAGCCGTCCGCTCGCTCCAGCCCGGCGCTCGCCACTTTCGTCCGCCCGCGCACCGACATCCAAGGAACACCATGACCGATTTCATCTCCACGCCCCGACTCGTCCTCCTCCCCGCGGTGGATGTCGCCGACGGCAAGGCCGTGCGCCTCACGCAGGGCGAGGCCGGCAGCGAGACCAGCTATGGCGACCCGGTGGATGCGGCGGCCGAGTGGGCCGAGGCGGGCGCCGAGTGGATCCACCTGGTCGACCTGGATGCCGCCTTCGGTCGCGGCGAGAACCGCTCCCTGCTGCGCAAGGTCATCCGCGAGGTGCACGGCGTGAGCATCGAGCTCTCCGGCGGCATCCGCGACGACGACTCGCTGAAGCAGGCGCTCGACGCCGGCGCCACCCGGGTCAACCTGGGCACGGCGGCGCTGGAGAACCCCGAGTGGGCGGCCAGCGCGATCAGCCAGTTCGGCGAGGCGGTGGCCGTGGGCCTGGATGTGCGCGGCACGACCCTCGCAGCCCGCGGCTGGACGCGCGAGGGCGGCGACCTGTGGGAGGTCCTCGACCGGCTCGAGGACGCCGGCTGTGCGCGCTACGTCGTCACCGACGTCACCAAGGACGGCACCCTGCGCGGCCCGAACCTCGACCTGCTGCATCAGGTGCTCGACCGCACCGAGCGTCCGGTCGTCGCCTCCGGCGGCATCTCCAACCTCGACGACATCGCCGCTCTGCGCGAACTGGTGCCGCTGGGACTGGAAGGCGCCATCGTCGGCAAGGCGCTCTACGCCGGCGCATTCACCCTTCCCGAGGCGCTGGATGTCGCCGGGCGCTGACGACGTGGATCCGGCATCCGGCCCGTCGCGGTCGGGTCCTGCCGCGCACGGACCCAGTGACGAGGGCGCGGCCCGGCTCGCGGGCTTCGCCGCCTCCCTCGCCGACTCCGCCGGCCAGCCGTGGGAGGGGCGCGCGTTCGACGACAACCCGTTCGGTGACGACGACGGGTCGGCGCCTCCCGCCCTGCTCGGCGCGCTGGCGGCGTTCCGCGCAGGCGAGGCCGGCCCCGAGCGGGTCGTGGATGCTCTGCGCGAGTCCCGGCTGCTCATCCCGCTGATCGCCGAGCTCGGTGAGGAGGGTGAGAACGACGCCGGGATGCTCGTCGATAAGACCCAGGAGCTGTCGATCGTGCGGGTGGCCGGCCCGGACGGCCGCACGGTGCAGCCGGTGTTCTCGTCGGTGACCGCCATGCAGGCGTGGAACCCGGCCGCCCGGCCGGTGCCGGCGCAGGGTCGCCGTGCCGCGCTCGCGGCTGCAGCGGAAGGCACCGAGCTCATCGTGCTCGACCCGACCTCCGAGACGGAGTTCGTGCTCCGTCGGCCGGCGGTCTGGGCGGTCGCGCAGGGGACGCCGTGGCTGCCGAGCGACCGGGATCCTCAGGTCGGCGAAGCGTTCCGCGCATCCATCGCCCCGGAGCTTGGCGTGCACGACGTCCACCTGGTCGCGGGCGACCCGGCGAGCCGTCTGGCCGGTGAGGAGCTGGTGGTGCGGCTGTCCCTCGCCGCCGGGCTCACCCGCGAAGAGCTGGATGCGATCCTCGCCCGACTCGCCCAGCGCTGGGCGAACGACGACGTGATCGCCACACGCGTCGACTCCCTCCGCGTGCAACTGGTCGCCTCCGCCGACTGATGCGGCGGACGGCGACGGCTCGCGCCGCCGCATAGGCTGGAGGGACCATGACCGTCTTCGCCGCCATCGTGCTGTTCCTGAACGCCGTCTTCAACGTCTTCGCCTGGCCGCGGTTCTTCACCCGTGTCCGGAAGGATGCGCGGGCGCGGGATGCCGCCGGTCGCGCGACCCCGTTCCTCGTCGTGCACGCCGTGCTCCTCGCGGTCGCGCTGCTGCTGGCGGTGCTGTCCGCTGTGGCGGGCATCCTGCTGCTGGTGGCAGGCTGAGGGCATGGCCCTCAACATCACCGGCGACGCGGAAGCCGACGCCCTCCTCGACCAGTCCCCGTTCGCCCTCCTGACCGGGATGCTGCTCGACCAGCAGGTGCCGATGGAGACAGCCTTCGCGGGCCCGGCCAAGCTGCGCGACCGGCTCGGATCGCTGGACCCGGCGACCCTGGCGGCGATCGATCCGGAGAAGCTCGCCGAGGTCATGAAGCAGACGCCGGCGGTCCACCGGTTCCCCGGCTCGATGGCGGGCCGGGTGCAGGCGCTCGCCGCCGCGATCGTCTCGGAGTGGGGTGGAGACACCGCCGCGATCTGGACGCAGGGCGACCCGAATGGGGCCGAGGTGCTGCGCCGGCTGAAGGCTCTGCCGGGATTCGGCGAGCAGAAGGCCAAGATCTTCCTGGCGCTGCTGGGCAAGCGGAAGGGCCTCCAGGCGGCGGGATGGCAGGACGCGGCCGGCGACTACGGGCTGGACGGCTATCGTTCGGTGGCCGATATCGTCGACGCGGATTCGCTCACGCGGGTCCGGGAGCACAAGCGTGCGGTGAAGGCGGCTGCGAAGGAAAAGTGATCACAGGCGGACGCCGGTCCGCCGTTTCCGGTCCGGCCTGTGGACAACGGCCCGCTGTCGGTGGTCGCCGATAGTCTCGCAGAGCGGATGGCCGATCGTCCGTACGAAGGGAGGTCGCCGTGTTCCTGCTCGACGGGATCATCGTCACGAGTGCGAGCGACCTCACCGAGGCGTCGAAGTGCGAGTTCGCCTTCCTCCGCACGGTGGATGTGAAGCTCGGTCGCCTCGAGAAGACCGAAGAGGTCCAAGATCCGATGTACGTGCGGTCGTCGCGGATGGGCGACGAGCACGAGCACCGCATCCTGGAGCGCTATCGCGAGCGGTTCGGTGCGGGCGTCGCGGAGATCGAGCGCCCGACGCCGCTCACGGCGGAGTCCCTCGCGGAGGCGGTGCGACAGACGGCCGACGCCTTCGCGCGCGGTGCTGAGGTGGTGTTCCAGGCGACCTTCTTCGACGGATCGTTCGTGGGCTTCGCCGACTTCGTGGTCCGGCTGCCCGACGGGCGGTACCGGGTGCAGGATTCCAAGCTCGCCCGCAGCGCCCGGGTGACGGCGCTGCTCCAGCTGGCGGCGTACGCCGAGCAGCTGCGGGCGATGGGTGTCGACGTCGACGACACGGTCGAGCTGCTGCTGGGCGACGGCTCGGTCAGTGAGCACTCCTTGAGCGACATCGAACCGGTGTACCGCAAGCGGCGCGCGCGGCTGCTGACGATCATCGCCGAGCACGTCAAAGACGACGGGCCGGTGGCGTGGGGAGACCCACGCTTCACGGTCGACGGCCGGTGCGACACGTGCGATGCGGAGGTGCAGGCGGCACACGACGTCCTCCTGGTGGCGGGGATGCGGGTCACCCAGCGCGAGCATCTCTTGGCCGCGGGCATCGGCACCATCGACGCGCTCGCCGCATCCACAGAGCCGATCGACGGCATCCCGGACGGGACCCTCGACGGGCTGCGCGAGCAGGCGCGGCTGCAGTTGCAGGCCGAGCCGGGCACCCCGCCGCCTGTCCGCGTGTTCAACGCACCGGTTCTCGCGGTGCTGCCGCATCCGAACCCGGGGGACATCTTCTTCGACTTCGAAGGCGACCCGCTCTACACCGAGGGCGCCGGCGAGCGCTGGAACCTGGACTACCTGTTCGGATTAGTGGACGACGCGGAGCAGTTCACCGCGTTCTGGGCGCACGACTTCGCCGCCGAGCGCGTCGCGCTGGAGGCGTTCCTGGCCTACGTTCGCGAGCGGCGGGCCCAGTACCCGGGCATGCACATCTACCACTACGCCGCCTACGAGCAGACGCACCTGCTCGCGCTGGCCGCCCGGCACGGGGTCGGCGAGGAGGAGGTCGACGCGCTGCTGCGCGAGAACGTGATGGTCGACCTGTACCCGCTGGTGCGGAAGGCCGTCCGTGTGGGCTCGCGATCGTATTCGATCAAGAAACTCGAGCCGCTGTACATGGGCGACGAACTGCGCGAAAGCGATGTCACCAACGGTGCCGACTCGATCACCGAGTATGCGAACGCGCGCGATCTCATCGCGCTCGGCCGGCTGGATGAAGCGCAGCCCCTGCTCGACGACATCGGAGAGTACAACCGGTACGACTGCGTCTCGACTCTCCGCCTGCGCGACTGGCTGCTGGCCCGGGCGGCCGAGAACGGCATCCCGATCGGATCGGCGCCGATGGAGGAGCTCGAGGCGGCGACCGAGGAGTCGCCCTTGCGGGCCGGTCTCCTCGCCTTCGCGGGCGATCCTCTCGATCCGCACCGCAGCGGCGACCGGCGGGCCATGGCTCTGGCGGCTGCAGCCATCGACTTCCATCGGCGTGAGCAGAAGAGCTTCTGGCAGTCGCACTTCGCCCGGCTGATCCAGCCGATCGAGGAGTGGGGCGAGACGCGCGACGTCCTGGTGGTGGAGAAGGCCGTCGTGTTGCGCGACTGGTACCTCGACGAGGGGCAGCGTGTGGAGCGGCGCGAGCTCCTGCTGTCGGGCGCGTGGGGCGCCGGAAGCGCCGTGCGCGTCAGCGAACGAAGCGGGCCGTATCTGCTGTACGAATACCCCGGGCCGTTCCGGCAACCGCGGGCGCAGCCCGGGGCGCGGGCCGCACGCACCGTGGCCGTCATCGAGGCGTTACCGGACGGGTCGATCGTCGTGCGCGAGACGCTTCCCGCAGACGTCCCGCCCTACCGCGATCTTCCGAGCGCGCTCACTCCGGCGGCGCCACCCGACTCGCGTCGTCTCGGGGAGGCGATCCGCGAGTGGGGCACCGCGCTACTGATCGCCCGGCATCACGAGACCTGGCCGGTCGACGCGACGATCGACCTCTTGCGACGGACACCGCCGCGGACCCGGTCCGGCGCGCTGTCGGATCGTGTCGCGAGCGACGGCGACGGCCCCATCGACGCAGTCGTCGCGAGCTTGCTTGACCTCGACCGGTCCTACCTCGCCGTCCAGGGCCCTCCCGGAACGGGCAAGTCGTACCTCGGCGCCCACGTCATCGCGCGGCTCGTCAGCGACCACGGCTGGAAGGTCGGCGTGGTCGCGCAGTCGCACGCCGTGGTCGAGAACCTCCTCGACCGCGTGATCGCCGCCGGGCTCGACCCGGCGATCGTCGGGAAGGTGCCGAGCGGGGGAGCGGGTGGCGCCGCGAGCGGGATGGGCAAGCCAGAGGATGCGGCCGCAGAGCCGGAGGAAGCGGCCTCGCACCGGTTCACACCCCTTGCGGCGAACGGGCACCTCGAGTTCGCCGGCGTCAACGAAAGCCACGGGTTCGTGCTCGGCGGCACGGCCTGGGACTTCGCGAATCCTGGGCGGGTGCCGCGCGACAGCCTCGACCTGCTCGTCGTCGACGAGGCGGGGCAGTTCTCGCTGGCGTCGACGATCGCGGTCGGCGTCGCATCCAAGAACCTCCTGCTGCTCGGCGACCCCCAACAGCTTCCGCAGGTGAGTCAGGGGCGGCATCCCGAACCGGTGGACGGGTCGGCGCTCGGCTGGGTCAGCGACGGGCACGATGTGCTCCCGCCGGAGTACGGCTACTTTCTCGCCGAGACGCGGCGCATGCATCCGGCGCTGGCCGCCGCGGTGTCGAGGCTGTCGTACGAGGGCAAGCTACGGGCACACGCGTGTGCGTCCGAACGGGAGCTGCGCGGGGTGGTGCCGGGCGTGCATCCCGTACCGGTCCTCCACGTCGGCAACTCCACCGCGTCCCCGGAAGAGGCGGAAGCGGTCGTCGAGCTGGTCCGCGACCTGGTCGGGCGCTCCTGGAGCGACGAAGCGACCGGACGCGACGATCAGCCGCTCGGTGAGGACGACATCATCGTGGTGACCCCCTACAACGCGCAGCTTGCAGAAGTGCGGGCGCTCCTCGACGCGGCAGGCTATCGCGGAGTGCGCGTCGGGACGGTGGACAAGTTCCAAGGGCAGGAAGCGGCGGTCGCCATCGTGAGTCTTGCGGCATCGTCCGCGGTGGATGTTCCGCGCGGGATGTCGTTCCTGCTGATGAAGAACCGGCTGAACGTCGCGATCTCGCGGGCCAAATGGGCCGCGTACCTGGTCCACTCGCCAGAGCTCACGGAGTTCCTGCCGACGACGCCCGCCGGGGTGACCGAACTGAGCGCCTTCATCCGTCTCGTGGAGGGCGCAGCACAGCCGGCACCGGTCGTGGTGGGCTAGGCGAACTGGCCTGCCGCCGGCGCGGCCCACGATGTTACGCTCGACGCGTGTCACCGGAAGAGCTTCAGACGCTGGCGCACCTGCGCCGTGCCCGGGACCTCATCGACCGCGACTACGCGAAGCCGCTCGACGTCCCGACGATGGCCGCGCGCGCCTTCATGTCGCCCGCGCACTTCTCGCGCCAGTTCCGCGCGGCCTACGGCGAGACGCCCTACAGCTACCTCATGACGCGCCGTATCGAGCGGGCGATGGCACTGCTGCGCGGCGGAATGAGCGTCACGGACGCCTGCATGGCGGTCGGCTGTACGTCGCTCGGATCGTTCAGCGCGAAGTTCAGCGAGATCGTCGGGCTGACCCCCAGCGAGTACCGTTCCCGCGAGCACGCGGCGGTGCGCGCGATGCCCGACTGCATCGCCCGGCAGCGGACGAGGCCGGTCCGATCGCGCGCCGTCTGACCTGAGCAGTTTTGGAGAAGCGACGACGTTCCGGTGTTCCTAGAGTCGACTCATGACCGTTTCACTCCAGTACTCACAGATCACCGTCCTCGACCCCGAAGAGTCGCTCGCGTTCTACCGCGACGCCCTCGGCCTCGACGTCATCCAGGATGTCGCCTCCGGCGACCACCGCTGGATCACCCTGGGGGTGGCCGGCGACGAGAACGCCGCCGTCGTCCTCAGCGACCCGCACGCCGGCCGTTCCCGGGCCGACGGCGATGCCCTCCAGGAGCTCGTCGTCAAAGGCTCCATGGGCCCGATCGTGTTCCGCACCGACGACCTCGACTCGGCGTTCGAGCGCGTCCGCGCCGCCGGCGCCGAGGTGCTCCAGGAGCCGATCGACCAGCCGTGGGGCCCGCGGGACTGTGCGTTCCGCGACCCGTCCGGCAACATGGTCCGCATCCTCCAGTCCGCTCCGGCGAAGCAGAACGCCTGACCCGAGATTCGGCACGAATGCGGAGGGTGGCGTCCTGAAAACAGGACGCGGTCAGGAGGCGGCTCAGGAGCGCGCGACGGACACCGGGACGAACTCGCGCACCGGGTGCGCGATCGTGGCGGCGCAGGTGCTCAGCATCGGCTCCGACAGCCGCTCGCCGACCTCGACCGTGAGGCGATCGTCACCGTGCGCCAGGGCGACCGTCCAGCCGTGGGGATGGGGTTGCTCACCCAGCACGCGGAATGCACGGATCCGGTCGTCTCCGGTCTCGGCGCGGGCGAACGCCTCCGCCGCCTGGGCGACGGTCGACAGCGACGTGCGACCGCGCAGCAGTCCGGGCACGACCCGGCCGGCCGCATGCTGCTCCACGACCGTCGCCGCGTCGTCCGCGCCCACCCGGCCGTAGAGCAAGCCCTCGGGGAACACCACCATGGTGGCCGCGAAGCGGTCGCCGCCGAGGTGCGAGCACTCCCAGGTGAGTTCGGGATGCACGGCGGCCAGCGCCTCCACGACCGGCCGCCCGCGGACCGCGCAGCACTGGTCGTGCCGGGCGTGCGTGCAGACGGCGTAGATCGGGGCGTCGCTGGGTTCGCCGGCGGTCCCGTTGAGCGGCAGCGTCAGAAGCTCCGCGGGATCGTCGACCCGGCCCCAGCGGATGCTCTCGGTACCGGGGCGCGCATCCACCAGTGCCCACCGCCACGACGACTGGTCGCGTCGAAGCGGTGCGCGCAGACGGGTGCGACGGATGGCCAGCGGCCGGATCCCCGCCTCCTCCGCCCGCGCGACGATGCGGGCGCCGAGCGCCGGATCGAGCGCCGAGTCGAAGAACGCGTGGCGTCCCCATCCGCTCTCCAGCTCCACCAGCAACCAGCGCTCGCCGAGGCCGGCGGTCCCGGGAAGCGGGTCGCCGCGATCCAGCGCCCGGTCGCTACACGGCAGCCAGTCGGCCGCTACGCCCGCGACGGCTCCACCCGCGTCGGTCACGTCGCCGTCGCGGTACCGAAGTCGGCGGTGGCGCTGCGCTCGCCGTCGGAGGAGACGCCGGCCTCGTCGTCCGGGTCCACGTCCGCGAAGCTGTCGGCCTGCCCGGTGCCGTCCGCTATGTCTACGTCCACGCCGCGAGCACCGACGACCACGACCACGCCTTCGCGCAGCAGTCGCCGCGCGACAACGACTGCCGATGACTCGTCGAGGGGCAGTTCGCCGATCACGACCGGCAGCCCGTCGAGCAGACGCTCGACCGCATCCCTAGCGGCGATCGGCAGGCTCACCTTCTTGGTGGGAAGCCGCACGGTCACGGTCTCCACCTCTACCGTGACGTCCGGGCGGAGCCCTGACCGTGCCACGACCGTCGTCGTGGCCGACAACTCGTCCGCCGCAGCGATCGTGGCAAGCGGCCGCACCGGCGCCGGCGGGGAGTCCGACCGCTGCCGCCGACGCAGACTCTGCGCGACTGCTGCTGCGACCTCCGACCGAGCCGACGGGTCGCTGAGCGCCGCGATCAGCGCCTCCACCGTGTCCGCGACCACCGGCGCTACAGCCGACGGGTCACCGGGGTCGAAACCGAGCGGAAGGGAGGACCGCAGCTCCGCGGTGTCCGCCGCGCGGCCGATCGCCTCCCGCACCACATCGTGGCGCGTGTACGCGGCCACCCCGATGGTCAGGTGCACCGAGACGCCTCCCAGCGCCTCCGCGGAGTGGATCCACCCGCGCGGCAGGTACAGCGCGTCCCCAGGGCGGAAGGTCTCATCGATCGCCGGCGTCTCCGAGGCGCGCGCGGCGACCGCCTCGCGGTGGTCGCTCCACGGCTGATCCCGCAGCGGGTCGACGTGCACCGGCTCGTGGATGCGCCAGTGCTTCTCGCCCGCGATCTGCAGCACGAAGACGTCATGCACGTCGTAGTGCGGGTCGAAGCCCCGAGAGGAGGCGGGGGTGACGTACGCGTTCACCTGCGCGGGATGCCCGAGCTCGGCAGACAGCAGGCGCGTGAACTCGGCGATCGCCGGCCAGGTGCGGTGCAGGCCCTGTAGGACGAGCGTCGCACCGTTGGCGAATTCGGACAGCACCTTGGCCGAATCCAGCTGGTCTCCCACCTCTGCGCCGAAACCGCCCGGGCCGGTGAAGCGCGCGGGCGGGAGGACATCGCCCTCCTTGGCCATCCGCACGAACGGCGTGCGAAGCGCGCGCGAGGAGACCAGCTCATCCACCGCGTCGATGCTGAACAGGTCCGAGAAGTCCTGCTGCAGGTCGGCCGCCCGCGTGAACAGCGGCCGCCGGCCCCAGTAGTCCGCCGCGAACTCGTCGCGACCGATGGGCAGGCAGCGTGAAAGCGCGGGCCGGTTCCCCGGCCCGCGCCCGTCCGTCGCCATCAAGCGGACCCGTCGGCTCCGCCGTCGTGGCCGCCCGCGTTCGCGCCGCCGTCTGCGGTGCCTTCGCCCGCCGAGCCGTCCGCTCCGCCGTCGTGGCCGCCGGGGTTCGCGCCGCCGTCTGCGGTGCCTTCGCCCGCCGAGCCGTCCGCTCCGCCGTCGTGGCCGCCGGCGTTCGCTCCGCCGTCCGCGGGGCCTTCGCCGCCTCCGACCGCGTCGGTGCTGATGTCGTCGTCGTTGATGTCGCTCATTCCGTCTCCGTCTCGCTCCACTGGCGTCCGCCTGGCGGCCGACGCCCCTCACATTACGCGTGGCCGGTGACGACCGTAAGAGCGCGCGAAGGCCGCCGCACGTCACATTTCGCAAGACGTTTTGACCCGTGTCGGAGGCTCAGGGGAGGCTCTTCGTGAGCCGCCACCCGTCCGCCGGCACATCCCCCTTCACGAGAGAGGCACAGCCATGTCCGACGCCACCCCGCCCACCCCCGCCCTGCCGGAGAAGCCCAAGCGCTCCCGCACCGGCCTGTTCGTCGGAATCGGCATCGCCGTCGTCGCTGTCATCGTCGCGGTCGTGCTCGTCGTCGTGAACGTGGCGGGATCGGGCTCCGCCACGGCGAAGTCGGTCACCGTGAAGATCGGCACGACCGAGGCGTCCTCCCCGTACTGGGCCGTGCTGAAGAAGGAGGCGGCGAAGGAAGGGATCACCATCCAGACCGTCAACTTCCGCGACTACACGCAGGCGAACCCGGCGCTCGCCGACGGTCAGCTCGACCTGAACCTGTTCCAGCACCTGCAGTTCCTCGCCAACTACGACGTGCAGGCGAAGCAGAACCTCGTACCGATCGGCGCCACCCTCGTCGTCCCGCTCCCGCTGTACTCGACCAAGTACAAGAACATCGACGACATCCCCCAGGGTGGGAAGATCGCCATTCCGAACGACCCGACCAACCAGGCGCGAGCGCTGCTCGTGCTTCAGAAGGCCGGCCTTCTGAAGCTGAAGAACGGCGGCAGCACCCTTGCCACCCCGGCGGACATCGACGCGTCCGCGTCCAAGGTCACCGTCATCCCGGTGGATGCGGCCCAGACCGCCCCGGCCCTCAGCTCGGCCGACGCCGCCATCATCAACAATAACTACGCGCTGACCGCCGGCATCGACCCGAAGTCCGCCCTGTTCCAGGACGACCCGAAGTCGTCGACCGCCGAGCCGTACATCAACGCCTTCGTCGCCCGTGACAAGGACAAGGACAACAAGACCTACCTGAAGATCGCCGAGCTGTACCACACCAAGGCCGTGACGGACGCGGTGCTCGCGGAGTCGAAGAACACCGCCGTGATCGTCAAGCGCGACGGATCAGAGCTCCGCGGCATCCTCGACGACCTGAAGAAGACCATCAAGGCGGCGCAGTAGTGCCCGAACGCGACACCGCGGGCGCCATCATCGAGTTCCGCGGCGTCACCAAGAGCTTCGGCTCGGGTGACGCCGCGGTTCCGGCCGTCGACCGGCTAGACCTGACGATCGCCCGGGGCGAGATCTTCGGGATCATCGGGTATTCCGGTGCAGGCAAGAGCACGCTGGTCCGGCTCATCAACGCGCTCGAGCATCCCTCCGCCGGCGCCGTGATCGTCGACGGCCGAGACCTCACGACGATGAAGGAGCGCGAGCTGCGCCGCGTCCGCGCGGGGATCGGCATGATCTTCCAGCAGTTCAACCTGTTCCGGTCGCGGACGGTCTTCGGCAACGTCGCCTACCCGCTCAAGGTGGCCGGCTGGCCCGCGGACAAGCGGAAGCAGCGGGTCGCCGAGCTCCTCGCGTTCGTCGGGCTCACCGACAAGGCGTGGAGCTACCCCGACCAGCTCTCCGGCGGCCAGAAGCAGCGGGTCGGCATCGCCCGGGCTCTCGCCACCAACCCGGACATCCTGCTCGCCGACGAGGCGACCAGTGCGCTCGACCCGGAGACGACGTCCGACGTGCTCGCGCTCCTGAAGCGCGTCAACCGTGAGCTCGGCGTCACCATCGTCGTCATCACGCACGAGATGGAGGTGGTGCGCTCGATCGCCGACCGCGTCGCGGTGCTCGACGCCGGACGCGTCATCGAGTCGGGCAGCGTCTTCGAGATCTTCTCCGATCCCAAGACCACTACCTCGCAGCGGTTCGTCGGCACAGTGCTGCGCAACCAGCCGGGGGAGGCCGACATCGAACGCCTGCGCGGCAAGCACTCCGGGCGGATCGTGTCGGCGCGCATCCACGACGACGGCCGGCTCGGCTCGGTGCTGTCGGATGCGGTCGGCCGGCACAACGTCCGCTTCGAGATCGTCTACGGCGGCATCTCGGCGCTGCAGGGCCGCTCGTTCGGCAGCCTCACTCTCGAACTGCTCGGCGAGCCGGCCGACGTGGATGCGCTCATCGCCGACCTCCGGACCGTCACCGAGGTCGAGGAGGTGGCCGCATGACCGACTGGTCGACCCTGTGGCCGGTGTACCTGGAGTCAATCGGGCAGACCCTGTGGATGGTCGTCGCGACTCTCGTCCTCGGCGGCATCCTGGGCCTCGCGCTCGGCGTGCTGCTCTACACGACGCGTCGCGGCGGGCTGCTGGAGAACCGGGGCCTGTTCACCGTCCTGAACGTCGTCGTGAACTTCATCCGGCCGATCCCGTTCATCATCTTCATGACGGCGATCGCGCCACTCACGCAGCTGGTGCTCGGCACCTTCCTGGGCACGCCCGCGGCCATCTTCCCGATGACCATCGCAGCGACCTTCGGCATCTCGCGCATCGTCGAGCAGAACCTCGTCACCATCGAGCCCGGCGTCATCGAGGCGGCGCGCGCGATGGGGTCGAGCCCGTGGCGGATCATCACGACCCTGCTCATCCCGGAGGCGCTCGGCCCGCTCATCCTCGGCTACACGTTCATCTTCGTCGCGATCGTGGACCTGTCGGCCATCGCCGGCAGCATCGGCGGCGGCGGCCTCGGCGACTTCGCGATCTCGTACGGCTATCAGCGCTACAACTGGGCCGTCACGTGGATCGCGGTCATCACGATCGTCGTGCTGGTGCAGGCGGCGCAGTTCCTCGGCAACTGGCTGGCGCGGAAGGCGCTGCGCCGCTGAGCGTGCGTTCGCCGTCCAGTTGACGCAACACGCCGTCGCGGGGCTGCCGCCGACGGCGTGTTGCGGCAAGTGGATGCTGTGGCGCGGCCCGGCGGCGGGGCGGCCGGGTGGCGGTCAGGGGCCGATGTAGCGGCCGACGGGACGCAGCCGCAGCGGCGGCTGCGCGTACTCGTCCAGCGCGTGCACCATCCAGCCGACAGTTCGCGCCGTGGCGAAGACGACCTCGCCGGCGTCGTCGCCCATCCCGGTCGCCAGGGCCACCGCGCCGAGCGCAAGGTCGACGTTGGGATGCGCCCCGGTGCGATCCGCGATCACGCGGGAGGCGGCATCCACCGCCGCCGTCACGACAGCGTGCCGGTCGTCGGCGGCGAGCATCCCGAGCAGGATGCGCGCCCGCGGATCGCCGTCGGGGTAGAGCGGCTGGCCGAAGCCGGGCACCGGCCCGTGCGTGGCGACGACGGCATCCGCGACCGCCCGTGCCGGGTCGTCGCCCGCGATCACCCGTTCGAGCAGGCGGTACGCGGCGCGGCTCGCGTTGCCGTGCAGCGGTGAGTCGAGCGCACCGAGGCCGGCGACGACCACGCCGTACGGGGTGGCCCTCGCGGACGCGGCCGCGCGGGCGGCGAGGGTCGAGATGGGGATGTCGTGATCGAGCAGCAGCACGAGCGCGGCGTTGAGGAGCGCGAGGTCCGCGCCCGTGGGTGCGGTCGGCGAGAGTCGGCCGAAGAGGCGTTCGGCGAGGCCGATCCGCTCGCCGTGGCCCATGTGTTCGTCGTGTGCAGCCGTGGCGCGGGATGTTGGGTCGGTGCCGCGCTCCGGCACGACCTCGACCATCCCGGCCACCAACCGCTCGGTGGCGGATGCGATCACGGCGGGGTCCAGCGACGCGCGCAACGGGTCCGCGGCGGCCAGCGCGCTCACGGCGACCAGTTGCCGGTCGCGGTCGCCCGCTGAGGCGGGCAAGCAGGCGGCAACGGCGCGCGCGGCCTCGAGCCCAGCGCCCGGGACGAAGCGCGCTGCCGGGTCCCATTCGCCGGTGAGGGCCCATCGGGCGACGGTCTCGAACCGCTCGCCAGCGAGCTCGCCGACCGGGCGCCCCCGGTAGGTCAGCTCGCCGTCGTCGATGAGTGCGAAGGTCGTCTCGATCACCATGAGCGGTCGGCCCTCCGAATGGCCGGGCGGGGATGCCGCGCGCCGCCGCCGCGTCGCCGCGAAACGTTCGACCTCGAGCGGGTCGAAGCTCGATCCGTCCGCGGTCCGCACCCGTGTCAACCGCCCGCGCGCGACGTAGGCATAGAGGGTCTCGACCTTGACACCGAGGCGTTCGGCCGTCTGCTCCGCGGTAAGCCGGGGAAGCGCATCCATATTGATCCGATCAACGTTGACGAGCAATTACATCCAGTTCACACTACCGGTATGGACAGGATGAACGACACCCTCATCGACGTTCCGCGCGGGCTCACCAACGTCGTCGCGGCGCGCACCGAGCTGGGAGATGTGCGCGGACTCGAAGGCTTCTACCACTACCGCCAGTACTCGGCCGTCGACCTGGCGCGCGAGCGCACCTTCGAGGAGGCGTGGCACCTGCTCCTGTTCGGGTCGCTGCCGACCGCGGTCGAGCTGGACGCGTTCCGCGCCCGGATCGCGGCCGCCCGGGTGGTGCCGGAGCCTGTGCGGGCGCTCCTTCCGGCGATTGCGGGGCTCACGGCCGACGGGGATGTGCTGGCCGGCCTCCGGATGGCGCTGGCCGCGGTCGCCGCGGCCGATCGCGCGCGACCGTTGTACGACGAGTCGGCGGACGAACGCGTGGCCGACGCCATCCGCGCGGCCGCCATCGCGCCGGTGCTCCTCGCCGCCCTGCATGCGCTCGCCGAGGGGCGCGAGCCGCTGGACCCGCGGGAGGAGCTCGGGCAGGTCGCCGGCTACCTGTATCTCGTGACGGGGCGGGTGCCGACGGCCCAGCAGGAGGCGGCGCTGAGCGCCTACATGACGGCAGCCATCGATCACGGCTTCAACGCATCCACCTTCACCGCGCGGGTGATCGCCTCGACGGGAGCGGACCTCGCGTCGGCGGTCGGAGGCGCGCTCGGCGCGCTGTCCGGACCGCTGCACGGCGGCGCGCCCAGTCGTGCGCTCGACACGCTCGACGAGATCGGGACGCCTGACCGGACAGACGAATGGGTGCGTCGCACGCTCGCCGGGGGTGGCCGCGTGATGGGGTTCGGGCATGCCGTCTATCGGACAGAGGATCCGCGCTCGCGCATGCTGCGCGGATTCGCCGAGGGCTTCGGCGGACCGCGGGTCGACTTCGCGGTGCAGGTGGAGCGTCGGGTGCAGGAGCTGCTGGCCGAGTTGAAGCCTGGTCGGGAACTGCACACCAACGTCGAGTTCTACGCCGGGGTCGTGATGGAGGCGTGCGGCATCCCGCGCTCGATGTTCACGCCGACCTTCGCGGCGGCACGGGTCGTGGGATGGACGGCACACATCCTCGAGCAGGCGGCGGATGCCAAGATCCTGCGGCCGTCGTCGCGGTACGTCGGTCCCTCCGCACCGCAACCTCTGCCCGCGCGGGTGCGCGCCGCGTCCTGAATACAGGTGCGGTGCCGCTTGCCGCGTCCTGAATACAGGTTCGCGGGCGTAGGGTGCGGGGCAGACCGACGTGAGGAGGACAGGTGACCGCGAGCACCCAGCTGCTGATGGACGCGTTCGACCGGATCGCCGGGGTGGTGCGCAGCACAGTCCGCGGTGCGGACGCCGACATCCTGGGCGGGCGGGTCGACCCCGACGCGAACTCCATCGCCTGGCTGGTGTGGCACCTGACCCGAATTCAGGACGACCACGTCTCGGAGGTCGCCGATCGCGCCCAGGCGTGGACCGAGGAGGGATGGGCGGAGCGCTTCGGCCTGCCGTTCGACGTCTCCGACACGGGATACGGCCACAGTTCGGAAGACGTCGCTCAGCTGGCGGACGTGAGCGCGTCCGACCTCGTCGGCTACCACGAGGCGGTGCGCGCCCGCACCACTGAGTTTTTGCGCACCCTGACCGACGATGACCTGGATCGGGTGGTGGACCGCAACTGGGACCCGCCGGTCACTCTCGCCGTCCGGCTGGTCAGCGTGATCTCGGACGACCTGCAGCACGCCGGGCAGGCGGCGTACGTGAAGGGCGTGCTCGAGCGTCGCTGACGCGCCGAGGAAACGTCGCGGCCGCCAGCGCCCTCCCGGCGACTCACGCTCGGGGCGAGTACACGCGCAAGGCTCCCGGACGCACCGTGATCGTGAGCCGCTTGGGTTCACCCGGCGTCTCGGTCGACGCTTCGCCGTCATGCGCGTAGCCGGGGTCGTCGCTGCCGGCGGCGGCGATCGTGATGGCCTCGACCGTGCGGGCATCCAGCGCGGGCGGACCCTGGAGGAACGGCATCCGCGCCGCGAGCGCATCCGTCCGCCCACCGAAGGCGAGGGCGACCGCGCCGCGAGTCCGCGGCTTCCCGTCGGCGAAGAGGATCCGCACGTCCAGTAGGTGGTCGTCGAGCCGTCGCCGTTCGATCGGGGCGACGGCGACCGGATAGTAGCGGTCGACGCCGACGAACACCGACCACACCTCCCGTCGTCGTCCGTCGATCTCGACCTCCAGCGGGGTGCCGCGGCGGACGACGCGGATCGCCGCGATTAGGGCGGCGATCGGCTTGCCGAGACGTTTCTCGTGCTTCTCCCGCTCCTCGACGAACGAAGGGTAGATGCCGACCGAAGCGGTGTTGAGCACGGTGATGGTCTCGTCGCCCGCGAAAGAAAGGTCTGCGACGTCGACCTCGCGTCCGGACCCCTGGGCGAGGGCGTCGAGCGTCGCCTCGACGGTGTCGAGCAGGGCGGCCTTGGCGAAGTGGTTGAACGTGCCACCCGGGAAGACCAGCAACGGCACATCGGCTTCTCGTGCGCGCGCCGCGACGGCCGCCACCGTGCCGTCGCCTCCCCAGACGCCGAGCACAGCCGGAGGGTCATCCGACCGCAGCGCCTCCTCGATCACGTCGCCGACATCGTCCCCTTCCGCCAGTTCGTGAACCCGTGCCCGAGGGAGCCGTTCACGAAGCAGTGGACCGGGCTCCTGGCGGCCGAGGCCCTGGCCGGACCCGGGATTGACGACGATGAACACGCCGTCGCCGGTGTCTGTGGCGGGCAGGTCGATCACTCGCGCGGTGGGCGGATCCCGTCGCACGGACTGTGTGATCTTCGGCACGATCGCCTTCAGTGCGAGCGCTGCGCCGGCTCCGATCGCAGCGCCGCCAGCGACATCCGACAGCCAGTGCGCGCCCGTGTGCAGCCGGGAGTAGCCGACCCCGGCGGCGAGCGGGGCGAGCGCGGCCCCGGCGACAGGCCATTCCAGGGCCACCCCGGTGGCGAATGCGGCGGCGCTCGCCGTGTGCCCGGAGGGGAAGGACGGCGACGTGGGGGAGCGCTCCAATCGTCGCGCGATCGGGATGGAGGTCAGCGCCGGGCGGTCTCCACCGACCAGGCGCTTGCCCACGAGGTTCGCGACGAGGCTGGCGATGCCGAGCGACGCGAGCCCTCGGGCCGCCGCACGCGGCCGGCCGAGCGCCAGCAGCACGGCGGCCGCCGCGAACCAGAGCTTGCCGTGGTTCGCCGCGCGGGTCAGGCCGCGCCAGAAGCCGTCCGACGCCGCGCCGGTCGTGCGGGCGTTGATGCGCTCCGCCACCCGGGCGTCCGCCCGCTTGATCCGGGCGGGGAGGGGGATGCGCGAGTGCCTGCGACGACGGGATGCTGCCATGCCGTCAATGTACGCCGGAGCCGCCGCCGGGCCACCGGATGCCACGGAGTTGTGGATAACCCCCGTTGTGGAGAAATCCACCTGTGGACAACGCTCCGCAGCCGCTACCGCCGGGCGGTAGGATCGTCCTCGTGAGCACGCACGTCATCTCCCAGCCCAACGAACACCAGCGCGAGGTCGTCGGTAGCGACGAGCACGGCACGCTCGTCCGCAGCCTGAGCACGACTGTGCCCAGTGCCCTCGGCAACCTCCTCGCCACCCTTGTGGTGCTGGTCTCGCTGGTCATCGGCATCTGGAGCCTCGTCGCGACCTGGACCGGCAACGCCGAGTCCTTCCTCCCGTTCTTCCAGGTGACCGTCGCGGCGACCGTCGTGTCGCTCAACGCCCTCTACGCCCGTCGCACCTTCAGCTACGTGATCACGCTCATCGGCGCCATCCTCTGGCTCTGGGTCTCGGTGACACCGTTCACCCCGTTCGTCCAGGTGGTCCTCCAGGCGGTCACCGTGACGATCATGCTCGCCGGCGTCGTGTTCTCGACGGCGGCGGTGCGCCTCAGCAAGCAGCCCCGCTTCTGAGCGGGGAGCCGACGCCCCGACCCCGCACGAGCGCGTCGGGCGAGTTCAGCGCGCCGTCGGATCCGTCCATCCCGCCCGGTGAGCTGCCACCGGGACAGCTGCCGTCGCGCCGCCGACACTTCGTCGACCTGTCGCCGCTGCGCGAGTCGCCCGCTTTCGCCCGTCTATGGCTGGGCGGTGCGATCTCGGGCATCGGCTCACAGATGACCATCGTCGCGGTGGGCCTGCACATCTTCGACCTGACGCATTCGACCCTCGCGGTGTCACTCGTCGCGCTGTTCGCCCTGGTGCCGATGATCGTCTTTGGCCTCTACGGGGGCGTGCTGGCCGACGCCTTCGACCGGCGCCGTGTGGCCCTCGTGACGGCGATCGTCGCGTGGATGTCGACGGCCGCGCTCGCACTGCTGGCGTGGATGCACATCCCGGTCGTCTGGCCGTTGTACGTGATCACGACCATCAACGCGGTCGCGGGCGTCATGATCGGCGCGACCCGGCAGGCGATCACTCCGCGGCTGCTGCCGGTGAGCCTCCTGCCCGCCGCCAGCGCTCTGGGCGGCATCAGCATGGGCATCATGGTCACCGTCGGACCGGCCCTCGCGGGCCTCCTGGTCGCGACCGTGGGTGTGGCGTGGACCTACACGGTGGATGTGGTGCTCTTCACTGCCGCGTTCCTCGGTATCTTCACCCTGCCCTCGATCGTGCCGGAGGGCGTGCGGCAGGGCGCGGGGCTGTCGTCCGTGCTGGAAGGGCTGCGGTTCCTGCGTTCCGCCCCGAACCTCAGCATGACCTTCATCCTGGATGTGATCGCGATGACATTCGGGCAGCCGCGAGCGCTCTTCCCCGCCGTCGGTGCCTTGCTGATCGGCGGCGGCCCTCTCACCGTCGGCATCCTCACGGCGGCGGGTGCGGTCGGCACGCTCGTCTCCAGCGTCTTCTCGGGCCGCCTGGGCAGCGTCCGGTGGCAGGGCCGTGCCGTCGAGCGCGCGATCGTCGTCTACGGCGCCTGCATCCTGGGCTTCGGCATCGTGCTCGCGGTGGTCGCCTTCACCGGAACGGCCGGTGGTGGCGCATCCCTCGCGCAGGCCAACCTGCCTGCACTGCTGATCGCGACCGTCCTGCTCGCCGGGTCCGGAGCGGCGGACAACGTCAGCTCGATCTTCCGCATGACGATCCTGCAGGCGTCGGCACCGGACGTGATGCGCGGCCGGCTGCAGGGCGTGTTCACGGTCGTCGTGACGGGTGGGCCGCGCCTCGGCGACCTCTACATCGGCGTGCTGGCGCTCACCGGTGCACTGTGGTTCCCACCGCTGCTCGGGGGTCTCGTGATCGTGGTCCTGGTCGCCGTCGTGGTCCGCATCCAGCGGTCCTTCCTCCGCTACGACGCGCTCGCGCCGACCCCCTGACAGGAAGCCACGCGGGAGGCGGTCAGCCCTCCCGCACCACCTGATCGGGTCGCTTGTCCGGCCGCAGCCCTCGCCAGGACGGCTGGCGTAGCCGGCCGGGGCCGGTCCATTCGGCGAACTCGACCTCGCCGACGAGCTCCGGCCGCACCCAGTGGGCGCCGCGGGCGTCCGCCGACGGCACGCCCTCCAAGGGGCTCGTCTTCCGCTCGTGCGCGCCCAGCTTGGCCGCGAGGTCGTCCAGCACGCGGTCGGTGAAGCCGGTGCCCACCTTGCCCACGTAGCGGAGCGTGTCGCCGTCGGGGATGCCGAGCAGCAGTGCGCCGATCGTGTTCGCGCGGCGGCCGTTGCCGGGCGTCCACCCGCCGATGACCACCTCCTGGGTCTGGTGGTGCTTGATCTTGATCCACGAGCGGGAGCGCCGCCCGATGGAGTAGGTGCTGTCGCGCCGCTTTGCCATGACGCCCTCGAGGCCCAGCTGCTTGCTGGAGGCGATGGCGTGCTCGAGGTCGCCGTCGAACGCCGGCGGCACCTGCACGGGGTCGTTGCGCCCCGGCCGCACAACCTCGAGGAGCAGTTCCCGCCGCTCGTCGTAGGTGTCGCGGGTGTGTTTCGCACCGTCGACTTCGAGCACATCGAACACCATGTAGTGCGCGGGCGCCCGCTTGAGCGCCGACTGCACATCGCCCGGACGGGTCAGCCCCATCCGTGTCTGCAGCAGGCCGAAGTCGGGGCGGCCCTGCGTGTTGAGGGTGACGATCTCGCCGTCGAGGACGAGGTCGTGGTCGCCGGCGAGGCCCGTGAGGCCGGCGAGGTCGGGATAGGTGACCGTCACGTCGTTCCCGTTGCGCGTGGTGAGGCGCAGCCGCCCGCCGCGGATCTCGGCGACGGCACGGATGCCGTCCCACTTCATCTCGAACGCCCACTCGTCCTCGTCCGTGATCTCCGCCTGCGAGCCGAGCGTGGCGAGCATGGGGGAGACCGGGTCGCCCGTGATCGGAGCGCCGGTGCCGGGGGATGCGGAGCTGCGGGATGCGGTGCTCCGGGATGCGGAGGCCCGTGGCGCGGCACCCGCCGACGCTTCCGCGTTCCCGTCGTGCGCCCCTTCCGCCTTCATCAGGTGGATCAGCCAGTTCTTCTCGTCCCCGCCCTGCGCGGTGCGGATCAGCGCGAACTTCCGCGGCTCCCCGCCGAGCCCGCCGTCGGCCTGGCCGTGGAGCGTGGCGATCACTTCGTCGTCGCGCCACTTCTCGAGTTCGTAGTCCCCGTGGTCCCAGATGTCGACGTGGCCCGCGCCGTACTCGCCGTGCGGGATGTCGCCGGCGAAGGTCCCGTACTCCAGCGGGTGGTCCTCTGTGTGCACGGCGAGGTGGTTCTGTTTGGTGTCGGTCGGCGGGCCCTTGGGCAGCGCCCAGCTGACCAGGACGCCGTCGTTCTCCAGCCGGAAGTCCCAGTGCAGGCGCCGGGCGTGGTGCTCCTGGATGACGAACGAGCGTCCCTCCCGCGCCGCCGGCCGGTCCTCCGGTACGGGCTCCGGAGTCTTCTTGGCGTCGCGCATCGAGCGGTAGGTGGAGAGGCGGTCCGGTTCGGAGGCGTGGCCGGCGGACGCATGCCCGCCGTGTCCCGCGGACAGCTCCGCCAGCGGGTCGCCGCGCCGCTTCAGCCGCTGCATCACCTCCCGGTAGTCGAGATGCTGCAGGTCCTTCGACGCGAGTTCCCGCCAGGTGCGCGGCGCTGCCACGGTCGGCTGGAACCGCCCGCGCAGCGAGTACGGCGCGATGGTGGTCTTGTTGCCGTTGTTCTGGCTCCAGTCGACGAGCACCTTCCCCGCCCGCAGCGACTTCTTCATGTCGCTGACGACGAGGTCCGGATGGTCCGCCTCAAGCGCCCGGGCGAGCTCGTGGGCGACCGCCGAGATCTGATCGCTGGTCTGCGAGCCGTCGAGCGCCGCATAGAGGTGGATGCCTTTGGACCCGGAGGTGACTGGCATCGGATCGAGACCCATGTCGCTCAGGATGGCGCGGGCGAGCCGCGCGACCTCCGCGCAGTCCGTCAGGGTCACGCCCTCGCCTGGGTCCAGATCGAGCACCAGCCGGTCGGGGTTCTGCCGCTCGCCTCCCGGGTTCACCCGCCACTGCGGCACGTGGATCTCCAGGGAGGCGATCTGCGCCAGCCAGATCAGCGTCGCCCGGTCGTTCACCAGGGGGTAGCTGTTCCTGCTCGTCTTGTGGGTGATCGAGGCCGTGCGCACCCAGTCCGGCGTGGATGCGGGATCCAGGTTCTTCTGGAAGAACACCTCGGCCGGGTCGTCGGGGGTTCCGACCCCGTGCACCCAGCGTTTACGGGTGGCGATCCGGTCGCGCACGTGCGGGATTATCGCCTCGGCGACGGCGTTGTAATAGCCGAAGATGTCGGCCTTGGTGGTCCCGGTCTCGGGGTACATCACCTTGTCGAGATTGGTCAGCTTGAGGCGGTGACCGTCGATCTCGACGACCTCGGTGTCCTGGGCGGCCATAGCCACACCGTACGCCCGGAGGTGCCCGCAAGCCGCGCATTCCCTGATCACTGCTTGAAAAGGCGCTGATCTCCGGACACGATGGGCACATGAGGGCCATTTGGACGGGCGCCATCACCTTCGGACTGGTCAATGTGCCGGTGAAGGTCTACAGCGCAACCGAGGATCACGACGTCCCGCTGCACCAGGTGCACGACGCGGACGGCGGCCGCATCCGCTATCAGCGCCGCTGCGAGATCGACGGCAAGGTGATCCCGTACGAGCACATCGTGAAGGCGTACGACGACGGTGAGCGCACGGTGATCCTGACCGCGGAGGACCTCGCGTCGCTGCCCGCCGAGCGCAGCCGCGAGATCGACGTGGTGGAGTTCGTGCCCAACGACCAGCTGGACCCGCTGATGTTCGACCGCAGCTACTACCTGGAGCCGGACTCCAAGTCGCTCAAGGCCTACGCGCTGCTGCGCAAGACGCTGGAGGACGAGGAGCGCACGGCGATCGTGGAGTTCGCGCTGCGCCAGAAGACCCGGCTCGGTGCCCTGCGCGTGCGCGGCAATCTCCTGGTGCTGCAGACGCTGCTCTGGCACGACGAAATCCGGGAGGCGGACTTCCCGTCGCTCGACCAGACGCCGCGGATCACCGACCGCGAACTCCAACTCTCGAGCGCGCTGATGGAGAGCTTCGCCGGCGACTTCGAGCCGGAGAAATTCAGCGACGACTACCAGGAGGAGCTGCGCAAGCTGATCGACGCGAAGCTCGAACAGGGCGAGAGCGTCGACACCGCGGCCACCTTCGGCGAGGAGGAGGAAGCGGCCAAGGGCGGCGGCGAGGTCATCGACCTGATGGAGGCGCTGCAGCGGAGCGTGGAGCGCAGCCGGTCCTCGAAGTCCGGCTCGACGTCGTCGTCTGAGAAGAAACCGGCCGCGAAGTCCACCTCCTCGAAGACGACCCGTAAGGCTCCGGCGAAGAAGTCCGCGAAGAAGCCTGCGTGACGCGGCTCAAGCGCAGCAACCCGTCCGGCCCGGGGTACCACCGCACCATGACCGACTCGGGACCGACCTACGAGGATGAAGCGGGCAACACAATCGTCGACGAGCGGGAGCTGGAGCGCATCCGCTCGCTCGTCATCCCTCCCGCGTGGCAGGACGTGTGGATCTCTCCCGACGCCCGAGGTCACATCCAGGCGGTCGGCACCGACCAGGCAGGACGCCGCCAGTACCGGTATCACGACTCGTGGAGGCTGCACCAGGACCGCGTGAAGTTCGAGCGGGCGTCGCTCCTCGCCGAGACCCTGCCGTCGGCGCGGCGCAAGGTGACGATGGACCTGCGGCAGGAGGGGTTCGGTCGCGACCGGATCCTGGCCGCGGCGTTCCGCATCATCGACCTCGGCAGCGTCCGGATCGGGAGCGAGGAGTACCTCCACGCGAACGGCAGCCGGGGCCTGACGACGCTGCTGTGCCGTCACGCCCGGATCGAGGACGACGACATCACGCTGACCTTCCCGGCGAAGTCCGCTCAGAAATGGACGAGCACGATCACCGACCCGGACCTCGCGGAGCTGCTCCGGCAGATCCAGGCGCTGCGGGGCCAGCGGTCGCGGCTGCTGTCGTGGAAGGACCGCACTTGGCACACGATCCGCCCAGCCTCCTTGAACGAGTACATCCGCCGGCAGACGCGCGGCGAGTTCACGGCGAAGGACTTCCGGACTCTGCACGGCACGATCGTCGCGGCCGAAGCGCTCGCCGACCTCGGTATCGCGGGGACCGATTCCCAGAGGAAGAAGCGGATCAGCGCCGCCGTCAACGAGGCGGCTGCAGCTCTCGGCAACACGCCCGCGATCGCGCGCAACAGCTACATCGACCCGCGCATCTTCGACCGCTACCGCAGCGGTGAGGTCATCGACACGTCCGGTGGACGCGCCCCCGAGCCCGCCCTCCTCGAACTCCTCTCGACCAGCTAACCCACTCCCACCAGACCCACGCCAACAGCTCCTGAGTTTTTCCGCCGACACGCCGTGGCGGAGGCGAAAAACTCAGGAGCTGTTGGCTTGTGAGGAGGGAGGGAGCGAGAGGTGGTCAGCGGGAGCGGGTGGGGGACTGGGACGGGGTGCTCGCGGAGAGCGGGGCGGCGATGTCCTCCAGGGACTTGCCTTCGGCATCCACGCCCAGGAACAGCTCCACGAGACCGGCCGCGATCATCAGGCCCGCCCCGATGAAGTACCCGATCGTGACGGCGGGGATGCCGCCCTCGATCAGGTTTCCGAACAGGATCGGGCCGATGATGCCACCGATGCCGGTGCCGACCGCGTAGAAGAACGCGATCGCCATGGCTCGCGTCTCCATCGGGAAGATCTCGCTCACGGTCAGGTAGGCGGCCGACGCACCCGCCGACGCGAAGAAGAACACGACCATCCAGCACGCCGTCAGCCAGAACGCGTCGAGCGCTCCGGAGCCGAATAGGAGGGCCGTGCCCACCAGCAGGATGCCGCTGCCGACGTAGGACAGCGTGATCATGAAGCGGCGACCGACCGTGTCGAACAGGTGCCCCAGCAGGAACGGCCCCAGGAAGTTGCCGATCGCGATGGGGACGAGCGCCCACGGCGCCACGTCGTCGGGCACGCCGAGGAGCTTCGTCAGCACCAGCGAGTACGTGAAGAACACGGCGTTGTAGAGGAACGCCTGGCCGATGAACAGCGAGAGTCCGAGAACGAAGCGCTTGGGATACTGCCCGAGCGCCACGCGGACGATCTCACCGAAACCGGTGGAGCGGCGCTGGTGGATCTCGATCCCGCGGTCGTCCGGCACCTTCTCGAGGTGCTGGTGAGTGTTCTCCTCGACGCCCTCCTCGATCTCGCCGACCAGCTTCTCGGCCTCTTCGTCGCGGCCGTGGATGAACATCCACCTGGGCGATTCGGGTACGTTGCGGCGGACCAGCAGGATGACGAGGCCGAGCACCGCTCCGAGGCCGAAGGCGATGCGCCAGCCGATGTCGGCCGGGAAGTTGTCCGTGTTGAGGAGGAAGACGGTGAGGACGGCTCCGAAGGCCGTACCGAGCCAGTACGACCCGTTGATGGCGAGGTCGACGAGCCCCCGGCGGCGGGCCGGGATCAGCTCGTCGATGGCGGAGTTGATGGCCGCGTACTCGCCTCCGATGCCCGCGCCGGTGAAGAACCGGAACAGGAAGAACATCCACGGAGTGAATGAGAAAGCGGTCAGCACCGTCGCCACCAGGTAGAGGCCCAGGGTGATGATGAACAGCTTCTTCCGGCCGAACCGGTCGGTGAGGTAGCCGAACACCAACGAGCCGACACAGGCGCCGGCGACGTAGACGGCCGCGGCCTGGCCGACCTGGGCGGTGGTCAGTCCGAGGCCGCTGTCCGGCTCGGTGAGCCGGCTGCCGATCGCGCCGACGATGGTGACCTCGAGCCCGTCGAGGATCCACACCGTCCCGAGCCCGATGACGACGAGCCAGTGGAAGCGGGACCAGGGGAGCCGGTCCATGCGGGCAGGGATTGTCGTGCGGATCGTCTTCAGCGACGCCGCTTTATCTGAAGTGTGCGCAGTCACTCGTGTGACTGTAGGAGGGCTGTAAGTCTCCCGGCAGAGCCTTGACAAATCGTGCCAAACACGCTTGCAGCGCCGGTAGCGTACGCGGAGCGCAACTGTCAACCCCTTGTTGGGGAGTAGGGGCCATTGCTTATCGTGGCTAACGAACTACTCGTCCACAAGACAGTGGAACACCCGAACTGAGAGCACCAACGGCAGTGCCCGTGAGTACACGGGCTGAATGGGATGAAACGATGACGACGCTCGAAGTGACCAGCGACCCGGTACGGGATTACCTCAACTCGATCGGCCGCACCCGGCTCCTCACCGCCGACGAAGAAGTGGCCCTCGCCAAGCGGATCGAGGTGGGAGTGCTCGCCGGCGAGCGGCTGGCGATCCGGCCCAACCTGACCCCCCGCGAGAAGCGCGAACTGCAGTACCTCGCCGATGACGGCAAGCGTGCGTTCGAGCGCTTCATCGAAGCGAACCTCCGACTGGTGGTGAGCATCGCCAAGCGCTACGCGGGCCGCGGCCTCCCCGTCATGGACCTGATCCAGGAGGGCAACCTGGGCCTCGTCCGCGCGGTGGAGAAGTTCGACTACCGCACCGGCAACAAGTTCTCCACCTATGCCACGTGGTGGATCCGCCAGTCGATCCTGCGCGGCATCGCCGACACCGCACGCCTGATCCGCATCCCGGTGCATACCGTGGAGAAGATCGACAAGCTCGACCGCATCCGCCGCGACCTCGGTGGCGAGCTCGGCCGCACGCCCACGCTAGAGGAGATGGCCGAGGCGTCGAACCTCGACCCCGCCGAAGTCCACAAGCTGCAGATGAGCGACTCGGAGACCGTGTCGCTGGCCGTACCGGTCGGCGAGAACGAGGGCGCCGAGCTCGGCGACCTGATCGAGGACGGCGACTTCGCCGGCCCGCCCGAGGCCGTCGAGGTGGAGTTCCGTCACCGCGACCTCGAGGAGCGCCTCCGCGAGCTGCCGCCGCGCGACGCGAAGGTCGTGCGCATGCGCTTCGGCCTCGACGGCCAGAAGCCGATGACGCTCGACGAGGTCGGCGAGGTCTACGGCATCACCCGCGAGCGGGTCCGTCAGCTGGAGACCCGCAGCCTGAAGCGCCTCCGCTGCCCGGAGCTTCTCGAGTACCTCCGCTAAGGGCTCGGCAACGAGCGAAGGACCCCGCACCGATAAAGGTGCGGGGTCCTTTTCGCGTGGCTGCGTTCAGCGCCCGGGGGGCGAGTCCGCGTCGACCTCATCCGCGCCGAGCGCGCCGATCTCCTCGGTGAGCTGCAGGCCCTGGGCGCTGTTGGAGGACAGGGTGAGCTGCTCGAGCCAGGCCTTGTTGATCCGCGGGCTGCGTCCTCCGCTGTAGCGGAACAGCAGCGGGATGGCCGGGTCGACCCAGATCGCGCTGCGACCGTCCCCGACGCTCTGCTCATCGCGCCAGGAGAAGAAGAACCCTTCCTTCCGGCGCAGCTTGAGCCCGATCACGATCTGCAGATGCGCCAGGACCCGGTCCTCGAAACCGATCTCGGTGGTCCCGCCGTAAATGAGCTTGCCCATACAAAAAACGTACAGGACGTTCGGTCGTCCCCCGCACCAGCGTTCGTTCGCGTCGCACCCCACTGTTCGCAGGCGAGCGTAGTGTTCGGCCCATGAGCCCCTCCCGAGTCCTCGTCACCGGCGCGACCGGCTACATCGGCGGCCGGCTGGTGCCGCGGCTGCTGGCCCGCGGCTACACCGTCCGGGTGCTGGCGCGATCGCCGCAGAAGCTGACGGATGTGCCGTGGGCAGGCGACGTGGAGGTCGTCGAGGGCGATCTGCACGACCCCGAGGCGGTCGCCCGGGCCGTGGCGGACGTGGATGTCGTCTACTACCTGGTGCACTCGATGCGCGCCCGCGGCGACTTCGACGAGGAGGAGTCGGCGGCGGCCCGGACTGTCGCGGATGCCGCGCGCACGGCCGGCGTCGGCCGCATCGTGTACCTCGGCGCCCTGCATCCAGAGGGGGAACTCTCGCGCCATCTCCGTTCGCGGGTGGCTGTCGGCCGCATCCTGCTGGATTCCGGGGTGCCGACGGTGGTGTTCCAGGCCGGCGTCGTGATCGGGTCCGGGTCCGCGTCGTTCGAGATGATCCGGCACCTCACAGAGGTGCTGCCGTACATGCCCGCGCCGCGCTGGGTGCGCAACCGCATCCAGCCGATCGCGATCCGGGATGTGCTGCACTACCTTCTCGAGGCGGCCGAGCTGCCGCCGGAGGTGTCCCGTGCCTTCGATCTGGGCGGGCCCGACATCCTGCGCTACGGCCAGATGATGAACGCGTACGCACTGGAGGCGGGGCTGCCGCAGCGTCCCATCGCCAGCCTCCCGGTGTTCACCCCGTGGCTCGCGTCGCAGTGGGTGAATCTGGTCACGCCCATCCCGCGGAGCCTCGCCGTGCCGATCATCGAGTCGCTGCAGTACGACTGCGTGGCGCGCGAGCACGACATCGACGGGGTGATCCCGCCGCCGCCCGACGGCCTGACCGGCTACCGCCGCTCCGTGCGGCTGGCCCTGGCGCGGGAGCGCTCCGGTCAGGTGGAGACCAGCTGGCAGGACGCCTCCGTTGCCGGAGCCCCGAGCGATCCGCTGCCGAGCGACCCCGAGTGGTCGGGGCACACCGTCTACACGGACCTGCGCGAGCGGGCGTCGTCGGCCGATCCGGAGCTGCTCTGGCGCGTCGTCGAGGGGATCGGCGGGGAACGCGGGTGGTACTCGTTCCCGCTGGCCTGGGCGTTGCGGGGCTGGGCCGACAAGCTCGTCGGCGGTGTAGGGCTTCGCCGGGGCCGCCGGGATGCGGACCACCTGAACACGGGCGACGCGCTCGACTGGTGGCGGGTGGAGCGGATCGAACGGGGGAGGAGCCTGCGGCTGCGCGCCGAGATGGTCGTCCCTGGCCGCGCGTGGCTGGAGCTGTCGGTCCGCCCGCGGGAGGGTGGCGGCTCGGAGTACCGCCAGCGCGCGGTGTTCTTCCCGCGCGGACTGAGCGGCCGGCTGTACTGGTTCGCGATCCTGCCGTTCCACGGCGTGATCTTCAACGGGATGGCGAACCGCATCGTCTACGAGGCGGAGCACCCGAAGGCGGCTAGCCGAGTGGCGCGGCCGCCGACGGAGCCGAATCCGACTCCGTCGCGGGAGCACCAACCGTCGTCAGCGTCGTCTCGCTGAGCGCGTGCAGGAACCGCGTCACGGTGTCGCGGTCTTGCGGGCTGAGCGCCCGGACCACCTCGAACCGGCGCGCGTGCTGGAGTCCCATCGTCCGGCGCACCTCGCGGTGCGTCTCGGGGGTGATCTCGACCGTGACGGCCCGGCGGTCGGTGGGGTGCGGGCGGCGCACGACGTGTCCGGCCCGCTCCAGGCGGTCGAGGAGCTTGGTGGTGGATGCGGTGGAGATGTGCAGGTGGTCGGAGAGGGCTCCGGCCGTGACCGGCACGTCGGAGTTCATCGACGCGATGATGTAGCGCAGCGCACGCATGTCGGTCTCGTTGAGCTTCATGTGCGTGCGGGATTCGAAGCTGAGCCGCTGGTCGGCGTCGCGCCATTCGCGCATGGCGGCCAACAGTCGCACGATCTGCTCCAGCTCTTCTTCGCTGAGGTCGTCGTGGCGGACGAGTTCCTGCCGCGGATCGATGACGCGTGGGTCGGTGAGGGATTCCGAAATGCGCCGTGCGTCACGTCGCGCGTCGCCGCGCGCATCTCCGGCCGGTGTCATGAGCACATCCTATTCCTATCTGTAAGAATCGTGCTAAGTTATTTGCTATCCAAGCTAGACAAGGGAGCTTCGCGCATGACACAGCTGCACCCTGAGACACGGAGTCCTGTCGAGCGGGATGTCACCAACGAGTCGAGCGACGACCTCGCCGGCGACCTGACCAGCGACCTCGCCTCCGTCGAGGAGCGCCTCCACCGCTTCTTCTCCGCGCGGATCACCGCGGCCGCCGCCTACGACGCCTCCTACCGGCGACTGTGGGAGAGCGCCCGCGACGCCGCGAATGGCGGGAAGCGCATCCGCCCGCGATTCGTCCTGACCGCCTACCGCGGACTCGGCGGCACGGAGCCCGACGTCGCCTGCACGGCCGCGGTCGCGTACGAGCTGCTGCACACCGCCTTCCTCCTCCACGACGACGTCATCGACGGAGACACCGTCCGTCGCGGCCGGCCGAACGTGGCGGGCGGGTTCGCCGCCGCCGCCGAAGCCCGGGGGACGAGTGCTGACCGCGCTCGCCGCTGGGGCGAGGCCGGGGCCATCCTGGCCGGCGATCTGCTGCTGCACGCCGCCTCCACGGTGCTCGCCCGCATCGACACCGACGAGTGGACGCGGGAGCGGCTGCTCGACATCCTCGACCACGGCGTCTTCGTCACCGCGGCCGGCGAACTGGCCGACGTCGCCCTCGCCGAGCGGCTGGGCGCCGAGGACCCCGCACTCGAGGACGTGTTGGCCATGACGGAGCACAAGACCGCCGAGTACTCGGTGGCAGGCCCGCTGATGACCGGCGCCCTGCTCGCCGGCGGCAGTGAGGATGTGCTGACCCCGCTCGCCGAGTACGGTCGGCTCGTGGGCATCGCGTTCCAGCTGGGCGACGACCTCCTCGGCGTTTTCGGGTCCGAGGATGTGACCGGCAAGAGCATCGTCAGCGACCTCCGGCAGGGCAAGGAGACCTCGCTGATCGCCTACGCGCGCGGCACCGCCCGCTGGCGGGAGGTCGCCCTCTCGCTCGGCCGTACGGATCTCGACCCGCACGAGGCCAACCGCCTTGCCACCGTGCTCCAGGAGTGCGGCGCACGTCGCTTCGTCGAGGACCTGCTCGCGCAGCATGTCGACGCGGCCGTCGCGGTGCTCGACACCCCGTCCATCCCACGCTCTCTAGCCGTACCGCTGGGGGACGTGGCACGCTCGTGCATTGGGAGGATCGCATGACCCGTGCACCCGAGGCGCCGACGGGCACCGCGCCGACCGACCTCACCACCTACTCCGATGCCGCCCACGCCGGCGCCGCCACCATCATCCACGCGTACTCCACCTCGTTCGGTATGGCCACGCGACTGCTGGCGCCGCAGATCCGGCCGCAGGTCGAAGACGTGTACGCGCTCGTGCGCGTCGCCGACGAGATCGTCGACGGCGCGGCGACCGAGGCAGGCCTGAGCCTCGACGATCAGCGCGAGCTGCTCGACGCGCTGGAGGCGGACACCGAGCGCGCCATGCGCACCGGCTACAGCGCCAACGTGGTCGTGCACGCGTTCGCGGTGACCGCTCGCACGACCGGGATCGGGCCGGAACTGACCCGGCCGTTCTTCGCCTCGATGCGCCGCGACCTCAGCCCGGTGGACTTCCGCGGCGACGAACTCCGCGCCTACATCTACGGCTCGGCCGAGGTCATCGGGCTGATGTGCCTGAAGGTGTTCCTGGCGGATCGCCCAGTTCCCGAGGACGTGCGACTGCGTCTCGAGGCCGGCGCCCGGAGGCTCGGGGCGGCCTTCCAGAAGATCAACTTCCTGCGCGACCTGGCCGTCGACTGGACGGAGCTCGGCCGCAGCTACTTCCCGGGCATCGACCCGGCCCGGCTGACCGACCGGCAGAAGCTGGCCCTGGTCGTCGACATCGACTGCGACCTGGGGGCCGCGGCGGATGTCATCCCCGAACTGCCCGACAACTGCCGCCGGGCCATCATCGCGGCTCATGGTCTGTTCGGGGAGCTGAGCGACCGCATCCGCGCGACGCCGGCCACCGAACTGCTGAACCGTCGCATCAGCGTGCCGACGCGGGTGAAGCTCGCCATCCTGGCCCGGGCCACCGTAACGGCGGCTCTGCCCCGGCCCACAGGGGCGGTCGCGCGCACCGGAGCGCCCTGATGACCGGGCGGCGGGTCGTCGTCATCGGGGGCGGGATCGCCGGGCTCGCCTCCGCGGCGCTGCTCGCCCGCGAGGGCTACGCGGTGACGCTGCTGGAGCAGCGGACGATGCTGGGAGGCCGCGCCGGGTCGTGGGAGCACGACGGCTTCCGCTTCGACACCGGCCCGTCCTGGTACCTCATGCCCGAGGTGTTCGACCACTTCTTCAAGCTGATGGGTACCTCCACCGCGGAGCAGCTGGACCTGGTCACACTCGACCCCGGCTACCGCGTCTTCTCGGAGGACGGCCGTGCGCCGCTCGACATCCGTGCCGACGGGGCCTTGAACCGCGACGCGTTCGAGCGGGAGGAGCCTGGTGCGGGCGCGGCCCTCGACCGGTATCTCGACGGCTCCGCCGAGACCTACCGGATGGCGGTCGACCGCTTCCTCTACAGCACCTTCGCCGACCTCCGGCCGATGATCGCCCCGGAGTTGCTGCGACGCCTCCCGCGGCTGGCGCGCCTGCTGCTGGAACCGCTCGACCGCTATACGGCGGGTTTCGTTCGGGATGTGCGCCTCCGGCAGGTGCTGGGCTATCCCGCCGTCTTCCTGGGGACGTCGCCCGATCGCGCACCCAGCATGTACAGCCTGATGAGCCACCTCGACCTCGACGACGGCGTGCGCTACCCCCTGGGCGGGTTCGCCGCCCTCATCGACCGGGTGGTCGCACTCGCCGAGGATGCGGGCGCCCGGCTCGTCCTCGGTGCCCGGGTCACCGCCATCCGAACGGTCGACGCCTCACCGCGTGCCCGCACCACCGGTGTGGAGTACGTGGATGCGGCCGGCCGCATCCACACGGTCGACGCCGATGTCGTGGTGTCCGGGGCGGACCTGCACCACACCGAGACCGCGCTCCTGCCGGAGAAGCTCCGCACGCATCCCGAGAAGAAGTGGGACAAACGCGATCCCGGCCCGGGGGTCGTCCTGGCGATGCTCGGAATCCGGGGCCCGCTGCCGCAGCTGACCCACCACAACCTGTTCTTCACCACCGACTGGGAGGCGAACTTCCAGACGATCTACGGGCCGGATCCCGGCATCCCGGACCCCGCGTCGCTGTACGTCTGCAAGCCCAGCGAGACCGACCCGACGGTCGCGCCGGAGGGCTACGAGAACCTGTTCGTGCTCATCCCCGTGCCCGCCGATGTGTCCCTCGGCTCCGGCGGGATGAACGGCGCGGGCGACCGGGCGATCGAGCGTGCCGCCGACGCGGCGATCGCGCAGATCTCGGCGTGGGCGGGCATCCCGGACCTCGCCGACCGGATCGTCGTGCGCCGGACCGTCGGCCCCGAGGACTTCGCGACCGACCTGAACGCGTGGAGCGGAGGGGCGCTCGGCCCGGCCCACACGCTGCGGCAGAGCGCCTTCTTCCGCCCGGGCAATGCGTCCAAGAAGGTGGACGGGCTCCTCTACACGGGCTGCTCCACGATCCCCGGCATCGGCCTCCCGATGTGCCTGATCAGCGCGGAACTCGTCTTGAAGCGGCTGCGCGGCGACGGCAGCTCCGGTCCTCTCCCCGAACCGCTGCCCGCCCCGCAGGCGGAGCGGGTGACGTGACGTTCCTGTACCTCGGCTGCCTGCTGGTGTCGCTCGCGGCGATGGTGGCGCTGGATGCGCGGTTCCGGCTGGTGTTCTGGCGGGATGCGCGGCGCGCGACGATCGTGTTGGCCGGGGGCCTCGTGTTCTTTCTCGCGTGGGATGCGGCCGGTATCCTGCTCCACGTGTTCGCACGGGGGGAGTCGCCGCTCATGACCGGTGTCGAGTTGGCGCCCGAACTGCCCCTGGAGGAGGTCTTCTTCCTCGCCTTCCTCTGCTATCTCATCCTCGTGCTCGTCTTCGGCGCGCGCCGGGTGCTCGACCGGATGCCTGGCCGGATGCCCGACCGGGTGCCCGCGGCCGAGCGGGAGGCCGACCGATGACCTACGCCCTGTTGAGCGCGGTCTTCCTCGGCGTGGCCGCGCTGGTGCTCGTCGTCGCGCTGGCGACCGCGCGCGACCGCGCGTCGCTGATCCGTCGCTGGTGGGCGCCGGTCCTGATCGCCGCGGTCGTCGTGCTCGTACTGACCGCCGTGTTCGACAACCTGATGATCGGCGTGGGCTTCATGACCTACGACGAGGTGCGGATCAGCGGCGCCCGGCTGGGCCTCGTCCCGGTGGAGGACTTCGCCTACCCGCTGGCCGGGCTCCTGCTCCTGCCCGCGCTGTGGCTGCTGACCCGCCGGGGGAGCAGGTCGTGACCACCGTGGCGCCTGCGCCCTTCCGCCAGCTCGTCCTCGTATCCCGGCCGCTCAGCTGGATCAACACGGCGTTCCCCTTCGCAGCTGCCTACCTGCTGACCGCCGGGCGGGTCGATGCGACCTTCGTGATCGGGACGATCTTCTTCCTGATCCCCTACAACCTGGCGATGTACGGCATCAACGACGTCTTCGACTACGAGTCGGACCTCCGCAATCCGCGGAAGGGCGGCGCCGAGGGCGCGCTGCTCGACCGGTCGGCGCACCGCCGTACGCTGATCGCGGCCGCGGTGACGACCATCCCGTTCGTGGTCTATCTGGTGATCGTCGGGTCCCCGCTGTCGTGGCTGGTGCTGGCCGGCTCCCTCTTCGCTGTCGTCGCGTACTCGGTCAAGGGTCTGCGTTTCAAAGAGGTGCCGTTCCTCGACTCGGCGACCTCCAGCGTCCACTTCGTGAGCCCGGCCCTTTACGGGCTGGTCCTCGCGGGGGCGACCTTCACGCCAGCGCTCTGGCTCGTGCTCCTCGCCTTCTTCCTGTGGGGAGTCGGCAGCCACGCGTTCGGGGCAGTTCAGGATGTGGTGCCCGACCGCGAGGGCGGGATTTCCTCCGTCGCCACGGCGATCGGCGCCGCAGCGACCGTACGTCTGGCCATCGGCGCGTGGGCGCTCGCCGGCGTCGCAATGCTGTTCACCCCGTGGCCAGGACCGCTCGCCGCGCTGCTCGCTCTTCCGTACATCGCCACGGCGGCGCCGTTCTGGTCAGTGCCGGATGAGCGGGCAAGCGGCGCCAACCGGGGCTGGCGCCGCTTCCTGTGGATCAACTACGCCTGCGGCTTCGCCGTGACGATGCTCCTCATCCTCTGGGCGGTGGTTCGCTAGTGGGCCTGTCACGCCGCGGCTGGCTCCTGCTCGTCGCGGCCACCGCCGTGGTGGGCGTCGTCCTCCTGGTCGTCGCGGTCATGGCGACGGGTGTTATCACCGGGGCCCGAGCGGCCGCGCCGTCAGCATCTCCGGCCGCCCCGCGCCACACTCCGGACATGGAGACGGCGCCGAGACGGCTGGGACTCCCTCCGCGACCGACCAAGACCCCTGTCGCCACCGTCCCCTCGCAGCCCATCGGGTCGCTCACGGACGGTGACTGCCTGCAGACCTACGACTCGAAGTGGGCGGACGGTTACCCGGTGGTCGACTGCTCTGCGCCGCACATCGCGCAGCTGCTGGCGTCGGGGACGCTCGCCCAGGCCGCAGGAGCGAGCTTCCCCGGCACGGCCGCGCTGGACAGCCAGGTCAGCGACCTCTGCGAACCCTTCCTGAACTGGCACTGGGTCGCGATCTGGGGCGAGGATGTCCAGCTGGACCTCCGCTACCCGGACACCAGCGAGAAGTGGGCGACCGGCGACCGCTCGTATTACTGCATCGTCTACACGTTCTCGCGCCACGAACTCACCGGCAGCGCGGTGGCGGGTCAGTAGCACCGCCGGTCGCCGGCGGCGAGCGTCAGGGACGTGCGGGCAGCTCCTGCAATGTCCAGGCGTTGCCGTCCGGGTCGGTGAAGTCGACGAAGCGGCCCCAAGCGAGGTCCGAGACACCCCGGGCATCGACGCCGTGCTCGGTGAGGTGCGCCAGGGCGGCGTCCGCATCCGGCACCACGATCTGCAGGCCCTTCATGGTGCCGGGCGCCATGTCCGTCAGGCCCTCGCCGAAGGCGATCGAGCAGGCGGATCCGGGAGGAGTGACCTGCACGAAGCGCAGCTCGGGCGAGACGCGCTGGTCGTGGTCGGCGTTCCAGCCGAGGGCGTCGACGTAGAACGCCTTCGCACGGTCGACGTCGGTGACGGGGACGATGATGAGCTCGATGCGCCAGTCGCTGATGGTCATGGTGACCGCCTTTCGTGTTCGGTTGTCTCCAGCGTAGAAGCGAATCCGGTCACTTTCCGGCCGCAATGAGAATTCGGCGATTTCGCGGATGCGCGCGATATCGTCATATTCCTGACCCCGCCCGTACCGAAAGCGATTCCCCAGCGATGAGCGACTCCCCGGCCGCCCCGAGTCCCTACGAGGTGCTCGGCGTCCGTCCGGACGTGGGCCACGACGAGCTCCGCCGGGCCTACCGCCGGCTGCTGCGCGAGACGCACCCGGACACCGGCGGCACGGCCGCTGCGTTCCAGGCGGTCCAGCAGGCGTGGGAGCTCATCGGCGACCCGGAGGACCGCGCCCGCTACGACCGCGGCGAGAGCGTCGGCGTCGCCGACATCTCGGGCGACTCGGCGGCCGGCGGCTTCAGCGCGACCTTCCACTCCGCTCGCTCGTCCTCCGGCGGTTCCTCCGGCGGCGCCACCGTCCGCGCCCGCAGCTACGGACACCCCGGCGGCCGGTCGCGCGAGCGCTTCCTGTCACTCATGCGCGAGTGGATGGGCCGGGGCACCGACGACCGCGATCCGTACGATCCCGGCCTCGTGCGCTCGGCCCCGCGCGAGATCCGCCAGCTGCTCGCCGTGGCGCTCGCCGAGGAGGCGACCGCGCGCGCGGTCGCCGGGCTCGGCATCGGCTTCACGATCTGGAACGACGTGGCCGTGCATCCCTCGACCGACGCGAAGATCGACCACATCGTGCTGGGGCCGGCCGGCCTTTTCGCGATCCGCTCGGCCGACTGGGGCGCCCCGGTGAAGCTCGCCAAGGGCGAGATCGTCGGCGACGGCATCGGGCCGGACGAGGAGCCGTTCCACGACCTCTACCGCGCCGCCAAGAGCTTCGGCAGGCAGGCGGGGGTGCGGTTCACCGGCTACATCGTGGTCGTCCCCGACGACGACCTCGAGGTCCCGTTCGACGTCGTCCGGCGCGGCCGGCTGACCGGCTCCCTCCTGGTGCGCCGCTCCCTGCTGCCCCGCGTGCTGCGCGACGGCGCGAACGCCGCCGGCCGCGAGAGCGTCGACCGCGCCTTCGAATTGCGGACGCGCCTGCAGGAGGCCGTGCGCTTCGTCTAGCCGGAGCGCAGGCGAGCTGACTGGCGGCGCGCTCTAGACACCGCGGCTCCCGGGCGAGCAGAGTGGAGGCCATGGTCACCCCACTCGACATCTTCAGCGGCTTCAGCGTGGACGACATCCCCGCGGCGAAGGCTTTCTACGGCGAGACGCTCGGTCTGCGCGTCTCCGACGGCCCCATGGGCAACCTCGACCTCGAGCTCCCGGCCGGCGGTCACGTCTTCATCTACCCGAAGCCGGATCACACGCCCGCGTCGTTCACCATCCTGAACCTCGTGGTGGAGGACATCGACGCGGCCGTCGACGACCTCAACGCCCGAGGTGTGACCACGGCCATCTACGACGACCCGCAACTGCCGACCGACGCCAAGGGCGTGCTGCGCGGCCGGTCGGCCGACCGCGGGCCCGACATCGCCTGGTTCCGCGACCCGGCCGGGAACGTGCTCTCGGTGCTCCAGAACTGAGCGCGGGTGGTCGCGCCGGACGAGTTCGTCGTCAGGCCCGTTCGTCGTCGCTGTCGAAATCGCGTGCGTCGTCGCGACTCCGCGCCGGCAGGTCGTCTGTGGAACGGGGGACCGTCGACTGGAGCTGGAACGTCGCCTCCTCCGGCCAGCCTCGGTCATCGGCCAGTTCATAGACGTCGAAGGCTGACGCGCCAGCGAACTCGGACGGCACCCGGATGCGGCTGGGCGGCACGTCGACGTCCCGTGGCAGCGTCAGGACCCGCGGGGTTTCCTCGTCATCGCGGAGGAGGACAGCCCGGAACGTCCGAGACTCTGAATACGGCACCTCAATACGTTAAGCGCGCACGTGACAGACTGCGACCCCCCATTGGCGTCTTCCCAGGTGCCTTACGTCTCCCTGGCAGCGAGCGTGCGGGGCCCTAGGATGTGCACGTGGAGCCCTTCATCGTCTGTCTCTGGGTACTGGGCGTCGCCTGTGCCGCCACCTGGGTGCTCTCGCTCATCACGAACGAGCACTCCTGGGTGGACCGCATCTGGTCGATCGTGCCGGTGGTGTACGTCTGGGTTTTCGCGGGTGCCGCCGGACTCGCCGATGCCCGCCTCGACCTGATCGCCGTGCTCGTGACCCTGTGGGGCGCCCGCCTCACGTTCAACTTCGCGCGCAAGGGCGGCTACCGGCCTGGCGGCGAGGACTACCGTTGGGTGGTGCTGCGCGGGCGGATGCGCCCGGCGGGATTCCAGCTGTTCAACCTGTTCTTCATCGTCATCTACCAGAACGTGCTGCTCCTTCTGATCACGCTGCCGGCGTGGACCGCGTACCAGCACCGGACGCCGCTCAACCCGCTCGACATCATCCTGGCCGCGATCTTCGTCGCGTTCCTCACAGGCGAGACGATCGCCGATCAGCAGCAGTGGCGGTTCCACCAGTGGAAGCACGCCGAGGCGGCGGCCGGCCGCGAGCCCTCGCCGCGCTTCCTGCAGTCGGGGCTCTTCCGGTTCTCCCGCCACCCCAACTTCTTCTTCGAGCAGGCGCAGTGGTGGGTGGTGTTCCTCTTCGGCTGCGTCGCCGCTGGATCGATCCTGCAGTGGACCGTCATCGGCCCGCTGCTGCTGACCGGCCTCTTCGTCGGTTCCACCGTGTTCACGGAGAGCATCACGCGCGGCCGCTACCCGGAGTACGCGGAGTACCAGGCGCGCACCTCGCCGGTCGTGCCGTGGTTCCCGGGACGCGGGGATGCGGCACGCGTGCGGTCGCAGTCGAGCTGACAGCCCTCCGGGGCTACCGTAGAAGCATGTCGTGCATCCGGTTCAACACTCCTGCCCAGCGCCAGGCCATGCGGGACCACCGGCCTGCGATGCTCACCGCTGAGCAGGCCGCCGCGCTGCATCCCGCGCCCGAGGTGACCGAGAGCAAGATCCGCCGGCTGCGGCTCCTCGCGACCGACCCGAACCCGAAGATCCGGGAGGCGGTCGCCAGCAGCTACAACACCCCGGAGGACGTCATCGCGACGCTCGCGAAGGATCCGGACGAGGGCGTGCGCGGCTGCGTGGCGAAGAACGAGGCGACCCCCTGCGACCTCCTCCGCGAGCTCGCCGAGGACCGCTCGGAGACCGTCCGCGGCTGGGTGGCCGTGAACTACTTCGTGCCGTCCGACGTGATGGAGAAGCTCGCGTCCGACCGCAGCCGAACCGTGCGCAGCCTGGTGAAGTGGAAGGCGTCGCTGGCCGAAGAGGCGGTGTGAGATGCCCGGAACCCCTGCGAAGCCCGGCGCATCCGGCTCATCCGGCTCATCCGGCGCATCCGGTCCGGGCAGCGTCCGCGTCGACTCCTGGGCCTGGGCGGTGCGGCTCTTCAAGACCCGGTCGGCCGCGTCGGACGCCTGCAAGGCCGGGCACCTGAAGGTGAACGGTGATCGCGCGAAGCCCGCGCAGCCGGTGAAAGTGGGGGATGAGGTGCGCGCGTTCGTCGGAGACGTCGAACGCATCTATATCGCCCGGCGGCTGATCACCAAGCGGGTGAGCGCGGCGATGGCCGCCGACTGCTTCGAGGACCGCACTCCGCCGCCCCCGCCGCGCACCGAGACGCCCGCGGCCGTGCTGCGCGAGCGTGGTGCCGGCAGGCCGACGAAGCGGGAGCGCCGCCTGCTCGAACAGCTCCGGGGACGTTGATGGCGCTGGCTCGCGTCGGCATCTCGGGCTGGACGTATGCACCCTGGCGAGGCGTCTTCTATCCGCCCAAGCTGCCCCATCGCCTGGAGCTCGAGTACGCCTCCGAGCGGCTCGACTCCATCGAGATCAATGGCAGCTTCTACTCCCTGCAGCGGCCGACGAGCTACCGCACGTGGGCGGAGCACACGCCGGACGAGTTCGTGTTCGCCGTGAAGGGCGGCCGGTACATCACGCACATCCTGCGACTGAAGAACGCCCGCACCGCCGTCGCCAACTTCTTCGCCTCCGGCGTGCTGGCGCTCGGCCCGAAGCTCGGTCCGCTGCTCTGGCAGCTGCCGCCCACCCTGCAGTTCGAGCCGGAGGCGGTGGATGCGTTCCTCGGGATGCTGCCGCGCACCACGACCGAGGCGGCGGCATTGGCGGGGGAGGCGACCCTCGACGAGGACCGCACCCACACCGCCGTGACCGAGGACCGGCCGCTGCGGCACGCCGTCGAGGTGCGGCACGCCTCCTTCGACGTGCCCGAATTCGCGGCGCTGGCTCGGGCGCACAGTATCGCGATCGTGCTGGCGGACACTGCTGGCCGCTATCCGGTCATCCGGGAGCTCACCGCCGACTTCGCGTATGTGCGCCTGCACGGCGACGAGGAGCTCTACACCAGCGGGTACACCGACGAGTCGCTCGACCGGTGGGCCGCGGAATTCGGCGGGTGGCTGGCGGCGGGCCGGGATGTGTACGCCTACTTCGACAACGATGTGAAGGTCCGCGCCCCGTACGACGCCATGGGGCTGCGCGACCGGCTCGCGGAGTGGACGCCCCGTGTGCACTGAGGACGCTCACTAGACTCGAAGGCGTGGAGGGTGAGAGCGCTGCCGTGAGCGCGCGGGTCTGGACGATCCCGAACGTGCTGAGCTTCTTCCGGCTCGCGCTCGTGCCTGTCTTCCTCTGGCTCGTGGTCACGGGCCAGGACGGACTGGCGCTGCTCGTCCTCGTCTTCTCCAGCGTCACCGACTTCCTCGACGGCTACCTCGCCCGCCGCCTGAATCAGATCTCGCGTCTGGGGCAGCTGCTCGACCCGGCCGCCGACCGCCTGTACATCTTCGCCGCCCTCATCGGGCTCTGCTGGCGCGAGGTGATCCCCTGGTGGCTGTTCATCGTGATCGTGGCGCGGGATGTGATGCTCGCCGTCCTCGGCGTCATCCTCGCGAACCACGGCTTCGGCCCGCTTCCGGTGCACCACCTGGGGAAAGTCGCCACCTTCTGCCTGTTCGTGGCCCTTCCGCTGCTCATGCTGGGCGAGGCGTTCGCGCCCCTCGCACCCTTCTCGCTGCCGCTCGGCTGGGCCTTCGCGCTCTGGGGCGCGTTCCTCTATTGGTGGGCCGGGATCGTGTACATCCGGGAGACGTCGCGGGTAATCCGCCTTCCGGCCGATGACACCGGCGTCCGATCCGATACGCTGGACGGCAAGGAGGTTGACGGTGCCTGAAGACATTAACCCGAACGGTCCAGCCGGCGGAGCCGACGACGCCGCCCGGGGCCCCCTGCGGGATGCGGCCGGCAATGAGGACACGACCGCGCGTTTCGGCGAGGAGTTCATCTCGAAGATGTACCCCTCGGGCGAAGTTTCGCCGGAAGAGCAGGAGGCCATCGCGGCTCTGCCCTCCGGCTCCGCCCTGCTGATCGTGCGACGCGGCCCGAACTCCGGTGCCCGCTTCCTCCTCGACGCCGACGTGACGACCGCTGGTCGCCATCCCAACGCCGACATCTTCCTCGACGACGTGACCGTGTCGCGCCGCCACGCGGAGTTCACGCGCCGCGGCATCTCCTTCGAGGTCCGCGACCTGGGCTCGCTGAACGGCACGTACTACGACGGCGTGCGGATCGAGAGCGCGCTGCTCTCCGATTCCGCCGAGGTGCAGATCGGCAAATTCCGGCTCACGTTCTACGCTTCGCGTCACGACCTCGCCGCAGCGGCGAACGGCTAGTGGCCCGGCCGGCCACCAGGGCCGCGGGGGGCGCTCCGGCCCTGCTCAGCATCGGTCAGGTCCTCGCTCGGCTCACCCCCGAGTTCCCCGACCTGTCGTCGTCGAAGCTGCGTTTCCTGGAGGAGCGCGGGCTCGTGTCACCGTCGCGCACCGCCTCCGGGTACCGCAAGTTCTCGTCGACCGACGTGGAGCGCTTGCGCGCGGTGCTCGCCATGCAGCGCGACCACTACCTCCCGCTCAAGGTCATCAAGAAGTACTTCGCCGACGTGGATGCGGGGCTCGAGCCGGCATTCCCGGGAACGGCGCCCGCCGGGTCCATCCTGTCGGGGTCGCGGCGGTACCGACGCGACGAGCTGCTGCGTGAGGCCAGCGCCGACGCCGAGCTCCTGCAGGAGGCGATCAGCACCTCCCTCATCGCCGCGTCGGACGTGTACGGCGAGGAAGCCCTGACGGTGCTCCGCGCCCTCGCGGAGCTGCGACGCAGCGGCATCGAGCCGCGGCACCTGCGCGGTTTCCGAGCGGCGGCGGAGCGCGAGATCGGCCTCATCGAGACCGCCCTGGTGCCGATCGCGCGGCGCAACGACGTCAGCAGCAAAGCGCGCACGGCCGAGCTCGCGCGGGAGATCGCGGCACAGCTGGACGTGGTGCGCGGCAGCATCATCCGCTCATCCATCGCGCGGCTTCGTCCGTGAACCGGGGCCCGAGGCTCGACACGCCGGAACCGAAACAGCGGATGTCGTTGCCCGGCGAGGTCCGCATGGGTACCGTTGATGAAGCGACGCGGATGCGACGCGCGATCCGCAACCCGGGGTGAGAGGCGACGAACATGAGCGAACTGAGTCGTGAAGACGGCGCCGCCCGGTACGACCTCGGGCTTCTGTTCACCGACGGCCTCCCTGAGATGGACGACGTGAACGGCTACCGCGGTGCCGTCGCCGCCCGCGCTGCGGGTATCTCGTACCGCCAGCTCGACTACTGGGCCCGCACGGGCCTCGTCGAGCCGACCGTCCGCGGCGCCGCCGGGTCCGGTTCGCAGCGCCTGTACGGCTTCCGCGACATCCTCGTCCTGAAGCTCGTGAAGCGACTCCTCGACACCGGAATCTCGCTGCAGCAGATCCGCACCGCGGTCAACCAGCTCCGCGAGTCGGGCGTCAGCGACCTCGCCCAGACCACGCTGATGAGCGACGGCGCGAGCGTCTACCTGTGCACCTCCAACGACGAGGTCATCGACCTCGTCAGCCGCGGCCAGGGCGTCTTCGGCATCGCCGTCGGCAAGGTCCTCCGCGAGGTCGAGTCGAGCCTCGTCGAACTGGACACGCAGGCCGAGGCCATGGACGAGCTCGCCGCCCGTCGCGCGGCGCGGACCCGCGCGTCGTAAGGCCGCGCGCCCGCCGCCCTCCGCACAAAACGCCCGCACGTCGGGCGTTTTCGTTGTGCCTCCGTCCTGAATTCAGGACGTCCCGCCCTGTTTTCAGGACGCCCGCGCGCCCTGTTTTCAGGAGGCTGCCGCCTTCCTGTTCTCAGGAGATTCGGGATGCGGGGCCGCCGAATCTCCTCCTATTCAGGACATGGCTGCACCAGGAAGCCTCGATCTCCTGAATACAGGTCCTGAAAACGCCGTCCTGAATACAGGACGGGGTGAGCAGCCGGAACCCGAGACGGGATCCTCGACCCGAGCGTCAGGACGAAGCGTCCGCGTATTCCCCGATGCGGGCGGTGCGCAGAACCCGCTCCAGCAGCAGGTCGAAGTTGTGCGCCATCTCCTGCGCGCTCTCGCCCGGCCACACGTGAAGCGGCTTCGCCGCGCCCTGCGCCTGCTGCAGCGACGTGCGCTCCGGCAGCTGCGGCGACAGCACGAGCGGCCCGAACATGTCGCGCAGCTCCTTGATCCGGAACTGGTGCTCCAGCGACTGCACGCGCGCCCGGTTCACGATGATCCCGAGCGGCTGGAGGCGAGGCGACAGTCCCCGGCGGATCTCCTCGATCGCGCGCAGCGCACGGTCGGCGGCCGCCACCGAGAACAGGCCGGGCTCGGTCACCACGGCGACGCGGTCGCTCGCGGCCCACGCGGTGCGGGTGAGCGCGTTGAGCGAGGGGGCGCAGTCGATCAGCACGAGCTCGTAGTCGTGCTCGACGTTCGCCAGGGCCTCCTCGAGCTTCCAGATGTCGCGGATGCTGGGGTGCGGGCCGTCGAAGTTGATGGCGGACGGGCTGCCGATCATGACGTCGATCGTGCCGGAGCGGCCCTTCGTCCAGCCCGAGGGGGCGATGGCCGCGCGCACGATCTTCTCCTTGGGGGAGGCGAGCACATCGGCCACGTTGAGGTGGCCGGCGACCTGGATGTCCATGCCGGTGGACACATCCGACTGGGGGTCGAGATCCACGATCAGCGTGCGAAGGCCTTTCGCGAACGCCGCCGAGGCAAGTCCGAGCGTCACCGTCGTCTTTCCGACACCGCCCTTGAGGGAGCTAACGCTGAGTACGTGCACGAGAGCCACGTTACCTTTACTAGTCTTAGAGAACCTAACCGTTTGCTGTGTGGTGTCGACCCCTGCTCGAAAGGTCCCCATGTTCCGAAAGATCCTCGTTGCCAACCGCGGTGAAATCGCCATCCGGGCCTTCAGGGCCGCATACGAGCTCGGCGCCGAGACCGTCGCCGTGTTCCCGTACGAGGATCGCAACTCGATGCACCGCCTGAAGGCCGACGAGGCGTACCAGATCGGCGAGCCCGGCCACCCGGTCCGCGCCTACCTGGATGTGCAGGAGATCATCCGCGTCGCTCAGGAGTCCGGCGCCGACGCGATCTACCCGGGCTACGGCTTCCTGTCCGAGAACCCGGAGCTGGCCGAGGCGGCCCGCGCTGCCGGCATCACCTTCATCGGCCCGCGCGCCGAGGTGCTGGAGATGGCCGGCAACAAGGTCACCGCGAAGGAGCACGCGATCGCCGCGGGCGTCCCGGTGCTGAAGTCATCGCAGCCCTCGCGTGACATCGAGCAGCTGCTGAGCGAGGCGGATGAGATCGGCTTCCCGATCTTCGCGAAGGCTGTCGCCGGCGGCGGCGGACGCGGCATGCGCCGGGTGAACACGAAGGCCGAGCTGCGTCCCGCCCTCGAGGAGGCCATGCGGGAGGCGGACAGCGCCTTCGGCGACCCGACCATGTTCCTCGAGCAGGCTGTGCTGCGTCCGCGTCACATCGAGGTGCAGATCCTCGCTGACTCGACCGGCGACACCATGCACCTGTTCGAGCGCGACTGCTCGGTGCAGCGCCGCCACCAGAAGGTGGTCGAGATCGCTCCGGCCCCCAACCTCTCCGACGACATCCGTCAGGCGCTCTACCGCGACGCCGTCGCCTTCGCGCGCTCGATCGGCTACGAGAACGCCGGAACCGTCGAGTTCCTGCTCGACACCGCCGGGGAGCGCGCCGGCCAGCACGTCTTCATCGAGATGAACCCGCGCATCCAGGTCGAGCACACCGTCACGGAGGAGATCACCGACGTCGACCTCGTCCAGTCGCAGATGCGCATCGCGGCGGGGGAGACCCTGGCCGACCTGGGCCTCAGCCAGGAGACGGTCCACGTCCGCGGCGCGGCGCTGCAGTGCCGTATCACGACGGAGGACCCGACGGCCGGCTTCCGTCCCGACACCGGCAAGATCACCACGTACCGCTCGCCGGGCGGCGCGGGCATCCGCCTCGACGGCGGCACGATCAACCCGGGCGCCCAGATCAGCCCGCACTTCGACTCCATGCTGGCGAAGCTCATCACCCGCGGCCGTGACTTCCCGGCCGCCGTGCTGCGTGCCCGTCGTGCACTGGCCGAGTTCCGCGTCCGCGGCGTCTCCACGAACATCCCGTTCCTGCAGGCGGTGCTCGAAGACCCCGACTTCATCGCCGGTAACGTCTCGACTTCCTTCATCGAGGAGCGGCCCGAACTGTTCAAGGGCCGCGAGTCGAAGGACCGCGGCACCAAGGTGCTCAACTGGCTCGCCGACGTCACGGTCAACCAGCCGAACGGTCCCCGACCGCTGAGCGCCGACCCCTCCGAGAAGCTGCCCAAGATCGACCTCACCGCGCCGGCCCCGGCCGGCTCGCGTCAGCGCCTGCTGGAGCTCGGACCGAAGGGCTTCGCGGAGGCACTGCGGGCGCAGAAGGCGCTCGCGGTCACCGAGACGACGTTCCGCGACGCGCACCAGTCGCTGCTGGCGACCCGCGTCCGCACCCGCGACCTGGTCGCGGTGGCACCCTATGTCGCCCGGATGACGCCAGAACTGCTCTCGGTCGAGGCCTGGGGCGGCGCGACGTACGACGTGGCGCTCCGGTTCCTCGGCGAGGACCCGTGGGAGCGCCTGGCCACGCTGCGCGAGGCGCTGCCGAACATCAACATCCAGATGCTGCTGCGCGGCCGCAACACCGTCGGCTACACGCCGTACCCGACCCAGGTGACGGATGCCTTCGTTCGTGAGGCCGCCTCCACGGGCGTCGACATCTTCCGCATCTTCGACGCCCTCAACGACGTCTCGCAGATGCGTCCGGCGATCGAGTCGGTCCTCGCGACCGGTTCCGCCATCGCCGAGGTCGCCGTCTGCTACACCGGGGACCTGCTCGACCCGGCTGAGGACCTCTACACGCTCGACTACTACCTTCGTCTTGCCGAGCAGATCGTCGAGTCGGGAGCGCACATCCTCGCGGTGAAGGACATGGCGGGCCTGCTGCGCCCGTCGGCCGCGGAGAAGCTCGTGGCCGCGTTCCGTGAGCGGTTCGACCTGCCGGTCCACGTCCACACCCACGACACCCCTGGTGGCCAGCTCGCCACGCTGCTCGCGGCATCCCGTGCCGGTGCGGATGCGGTGGATGTGGCGAGCGCGCCCATGGCCGGCACCACCAGCCAGCCGAGCGCCTCCGCCCTCGTCGCAGCCCTCGCCCACACCGAGCGCGACACCGGCATCTCCCTGAGCGCGGTCGAGGACCTCGAGCCGTACTGGGAGGCCGTGCGTCAGGTGTACCGCCCGTTCGAGTCGGGCCTGCCCGGCCCCACGGGCCGTGTCTACAAGCACGAGATCCCGGGCGGCCAGCTCTCCAACCTGCGCCAGCAGGCGAAGGCACTGGGCCTTGCCGAGGACTTCGAGCTCGTCGAGGACATGTACGCCGCGGCCAACCGCATCCTCGGCCGCATCCCCAAGGTGACTCCCTCGTCGAAGGTGGTCGGCGACCTCGCGCTGCACCTCGCGGCGGTCAAGGCCGACCCGGACGACTTCGCCGAGAACCCGCAGAACTACGACATCCCCGACTCGGTGGTCGGGTTCATGGCCGGCGAATTGGGCGAGCTGCCCGGTGGATGGCCGGAGCCGTTCCGCACCAAGGTCCTCGCTGGCAAGACCGTCAAGATCGGTGTCGAGGACCTCAGCGCCGACGACGCCAGCGCGCTGGAGGGCTCCAGCGAGGAGCGCCGCTCGACGCTCAACCGCCTGCTCTTCCCTGCGCCCACCCGCATCCAGGAGCAGATGCGCGAGCTGTTCGGCGACCTCTCGGTCGTCGACTCCCTCGACTACCTCTACGGCCTCAAGCAGGGCTCGGAGCACGTCGTGGAGTTCAGCCGTGGAGTCCGCCTGTACGTCGGGCTGGAGGCGATCGGCGAGGCCGACGAGAAGGGCATGCGCACCGTCATGACCACGCTCAACGGCCAGTTGCGGCCGGTGTTCGTGCGCGACCGCAGCATCGTCGTCGAGGCGAAGGCCGCCGAGAAGGCCGACACCGCCAAGCCGGGGCAGGTGGCCGCGCCGTTCTCCGGCGTCGTGACCCTGCAGGTGAGCGTCGGCGACTCGGTCGCCGCGGGCCAGGCCGTCGCCTCCATCGAGGCGATGAAGATGGAGGCCGCGATCACGGCTCCGGTCGCCGGAACCATCGAGCGGCTCGCCATCCCGAAGACCCAGCAGGTCGACGCGGGCGACCTGCTCGTGGTCATCCAGCCCTCCTGACCTGTGGAGAACGGGCGCCCCGGTGACGGGGCGGCCTACAATGACGAGTCGCGGGACCCTCCCGCGGACGAAGGAGAACGAGTACACGTGGCAGACAGGCCCGACGCCGACACGCCGGAGGCGCGCGAACCGCGCGACCTCGTGCCGGCCGACGACGAGCTGACGCCCGCGCGCTCGTTCGAGACGACACCGTCGTTGGATGAGGCGTCGACGCTGGATGTCGAATCCGCGCTGGATGTGCAGTCCACGCTGGATGTGCAGTCCACGCTGAGCATCGCCGTCGACCTGCCGCCCGCACCTCCGCCCGAGATCCCGGAGGACGAGGCGGCTGTGGCCATCGACGACGTGCCGGTCGACCCCGGTTTCGTCGCGTCACCCGCCGAGCCGACCACCATGTCGGTCGCGATCGTCGCCTCCCGCCTTGCCCAGAAGCCGGATGCCGCGGCCGAGACGCCCACAGACGACGTGCCGCCGCTCCCGGCCGCCGAGGCGTTCGCCGGCTCGCGTCGCGACCGCCTGCGCGGTGAGCAGTCCGCGCAGCCGGAACCCGCCGCGATGCTGACAGCGGACCGTCTGCTCGAGGTCAACCGCAAGACGCGTCCGGGCCCGGAGGGTCCGTGGCAGCGCTTCGTCTACAACGTGACCTTCCGCACCGTGAACCTGGGCGACTCCGCCAAGGTACGGGCGCGCAAGGAGCTCGATCACCGCATCCAGAAGCATCTGGAGGGCGGTGCGCGGTTCGTGCCCGTGCTGACCCGCAAGGGAGGCGTCGGCAAGACCACGGTCACCACGCTGCTCGGGATGGCGCTGGCGTCGGCCCGAGAGGACCGCATCATCGCGATCGACGCGAACCCCGACCGCGGCACGCTGTCCGAGCGGGTGCCACGGCAGACCCGGTCGACGGTTCGGGATGTGGTGCACAAGGCCGCGAGCATCGGCGGCTTCACCGACTTCTCGACGTTGGTGTCACGCGATGAGACGCGCCTCGACATCCTCGCGTCGGACACCGATCCCATGTTGTCCGAGGCGTTCGATGAGAACGATTACAACGTCGTCGCCGACCTGTCGGCCCGGTACTACTCAATTGTGCTGACCGACTGCGGCACCGGCATCGTGCACTCGGTGATGCGTGCGACGCTCCAGCGGGCCGACTCGCTGGTGATCGTCTCCGGCGGCAGCGTGGATGAAGCGCGCCTCGCCTCCGAGACCCTGACCTGGCTGGAGGCCAACGGCTACGGCGAACTCGTCCGCAACGCCGTCGTCGCCCTCAACACGGCGACGCACGCCACCAATCTGGTGAAGCTGGACGAGATCGAGGCGCACTTCCGGTCGCGGGTGCGTGAGATCGTCCGGGTGCCGTACGACCCGCAGCTCGCCGCCGGTTCGGTCGTGTCGTGGAAGGACCTCAAGCCGCTCACCCGCCTCTCGGCGCGCACGCTGGCCGCCCTCGTGGTCGAGGGCCTTCCGGCCGAGCGCGACTGAGCCCGCCCGACCGCCCGTCTGTTCTCTCGAGGAGTACCCGTGACCGAACGTCAGATCCGCCTGTTCGGCGACCCCGTGCTGAAGACCCCGTCCGATCCGATCGGCACGATCGACGACGGTGTGCGGGGCCTCGTCGAAGACCTGGTGGACAGCGTCCTGCCGCCCGGCCGCGCGGGCGTTGCCGCCCCGCAGATCGGCGTCAACGAGCGGGCGTTCAGCTACAACGTCGACGGACAGGTCGGATACGTCATCAACCCGGTGCTCGTGGAGGTGTCCGGCGAGCCGGAACTCATGGACGAGGGCTGCCTGTCCGTCCCGGGCCTCTGGTTCAAGACGCTGCGGTATCCCTTCGCGCGTGTCACGGGCACCGACCTCGAGGGCAACGAGATCGAGGTGTCCGGGACCGGTGTCCTGGCCCAGGCGCTTCAGCACGAGACGGACCACCTCGACGGAAAGCTGTACCTGGACCGCCTCGACAAGGAGTCGCGCCGCGAGGCGATGAAGCAGGTCCGCGAGTCCGACTGGTTCTGACGCCCGGCCTCCCGGCCACCTCGTAGACTGACCGCATGCGTATTGCGGTCACCGGAGGATCAGGCAAGCTCGGACGCACGGTCGTGCGCGAGCTGCGGAAGTCGGGGGACGACGTCGTCGTCCTGGATGCGGCGGGGGAGCGCGGTTCCGGTTTCGTCCGCGTCGACCTGACCGACTACGGCCAGACGGTGGATGCGATCTTCGGCGTCAACGACAAGCACGACGGCCTCGACGCGATCGTGCACCTGGCGGCGATTCCCGCCCCGGGCATGGCGAGCGATGTGGCGACGTTCCACAACAACATCCGCGTGACGTACAACGTGTTCCAGGCGGCCCGCCGCGCGGGGATTCGCAACGTCGTCTACGCGTCGAGCGAGACCGTGCTGGGGTTGCCGTTCGATGTGCCGCCGCCGTACATCCCGGTCGACGAGGACTACCCGGCGCGTCCGGAGAGCACCTACTCGCTGGTGAAGCACCTCGAGGAGCAGATGGCCATCGAGCTGGTGCGCTGGGATCCGGCTCTGAAGATCGTGGCGCTGCGCTTCTCCAACGTGATGGACCCGGAGGATTACGCCGCGTTCCCCGCCTTCGACGACGACCCGTTCGCGCGCAAGTGGAACCTGTGGGGCTACATCGACGCGCGCGACGGCGCGCAGGCCATCCGCCGGGCGCTGGAGTGGGACACCACCGGTTTCGACCGGTTCATCATCGCCGCAGCCGACACCGTGATGAGCCGGCCGAACGACCAACTGGTCGCAGAGGTGTTCCCGGGCGTGCCGCTGAAGCGGGAGCTGGGCGTCAACGACACCCTCCTCTCGATCGACAAGGCCCGCCGCATCCTCGGCTACGCCCCAGAGCACTCCTGGCGCGACGAGGTGTAGCTCACCGATAGACCTCGCGGCGATGCCCGAGGTCGACGACGACCACCAGCAGGACGTCGTCCTCGACGGTGTACAGGATGCGGTAGTCGCCGACGCGCACCCGGAAGCCAGGCCGCCCGCGCATCGCCGTCGCCCCCGGTGGCCTCGGGTCCTGCGCCAGCAGTGCGATCGCACCCTGCAGCCGAGGGAGCTGTTGCCGATCCACTTTCCGGAGCGCGCGAACAGCGGCCGGCCGCAGCTCGATCCGGTAGCTCATGCGAGACCGAGGTCGGCTTTCACCTGATCCCAGGGGATGTTCTGCCCTTCTTCGGCCATGGCTGTGTCATAGGCGGCGGCGTCCTCGATCTCCTCGAGCGCCTCCATGAGCCGGTCATACTCCTGCGGGCTGACGATGACGGCCGCGCGCTCGCCTCGACGTTCGATGGCCACGGGTGCGTGCGACGCACGCTCGATCACTTCGGCGAGGTGGTTGCGCGCTTCAGCGGCACTGACGATGTCCATGAGACCAATTGTACATCGGAACAATGCAAATGTACATGAGGGCAATCTCCGTCAGTGGGCCAGCGAGAAACCCTCGGTGCGCGGGTTGTCGCTGTAGATGCCGTCGATCACGTCGGCGAAGTCCTCGAGGATGACGTTCCGCTTGATGCTCAGCTTCGGCGTCAGGTGGCCGCTCGCCTCACTCAGCTCCGTCGCGAGCACGACGAACTTCCGCACGCTCTCGGCCCGGGACACACCGGCGTTCGCGTGGTCGATCGCGCGCTGGATCTCGGCGTGGACGGCCGGGTTCACGGACGCCTCGGCGAGCGTCATGTCCTTGTCCTCGCCGTTGTTCGCGAGCCAGGTGGGCAGCATCTCGGTGTCGAGCGTCACGAGGGCGGAGATGAACGGCTTCTGGTCGCCGACGACGATCACCTGGCTGACCAGCGGGTTCGCGCGGATGGGGTCCTCGAGGGCCGCGGGGGAGACGTTCTTGCCGCCGGCCGTGACGATGATCTCCTTCTTGCGGCCGGTGATGGTGAGGAACCCGTCCGCATCGAACGATCCGAGGTCGCCGGTGCGGAACCAGCCATCCTCGAACGCGGCGGCCGTGGCCTCCGGGTTCTTCCAGTACTCCTTGAAGACGTTGATGCCGCGCACCTGGATCTCGCCGTCGTCCGCGAGACGCAGGTCGACGCCGGGCAGTGCCGGCCCCACGGTGCCGATCTTGAACTTGTCCGCGCGGTTCACCGTCGCGGGAGCCGTGGTCTCGGTGAGGCCGTAGCCCTCGAGGATCTTGATGCCGAGGCTGTGGTAGAAGTGGCCCAGGTGCGACCCGAGTGGGGCGGAGCCCGAGACGGCGAACTTCACGCGGCCGCCCATGGCGGCGCGCAGCTTCGAGTACACCAGCCGGTCGTAGAGCGCGAACTTCAGCTTCAGGCCGAACGGAACGGAGCCCGCTTCGACCGCTTTGGAATGCTCGACGGCGACCTCGGCTGCGGCGCGGAAGATCTTGCCCCGGCCGCCGGCCTCCGCCTTCTGCTCAGCCGAGTTGTAGACCTTCTCGAACACGCGCGGCACGGCGAGGAGGAACGTCGGCTTGAAGCTCGCCAGCGCCGGAAGCAACTGCTTGGTGTCGGCCTGGTGACCTACCCGCACGCCGCCGGTGATGCAGAGCACGGCGATGAAGCGCGCGAAGATGTGCGCGGTGGTGATGAACAGCAGAGTGGATGCGCCCCCCGGCTGCTGCACGACCTCCTTCAGCGCCTCGGCCGACTGGCGAGACAGCTCGACGAAGTTGGAGTGGGTGAGCACGCATCCCTTCGGCCGCCCGGTCGAGCCGGAGGTGTAGATGAGGGTGCCGATGTCTTCGCCGCGGGCGAGGTTGCGCCGGCGCTCGATCTCGCCGTCGGGCACATCCACACCGCCGGCCACCAGCTTGTCGAGGTCGCCCAGGTGCAGCTGCCACACGTTGCGGACGAGCGGAAGCTCCGGGTGCACCTCGTCGAAGCGCGCATGCATCTCCGCCGTCTCCAGGATCACCGACATGGCGCCGGAGTCGGACATGTTCCACTGGATCTGCGTGGGGGAGGAGGTCTCGTAGACCGGCACGAGGACGGCACCGGCGAACCAGACGGCGAAGTCGATCAGCGTCCACTCGTAGCGGGTCTTCGACATGAGGCCGATCTTGTCGCCCGGCTCGATCCCCGCGGCCACGAGGCCCTTCGCCAGCGCGATCACCTGGCGGTGGAACTCGGCTGCGGTGACGTCCTTCCAGCCGGCGCCGTCGGGCAGACTGAACAGCGGCTGATCGGGCGTCAGGGCCACGCGCTGCACCAGCAGGTCGGTGGCGTTCGCCTCCGGGTCGAGCGGGACGATCACGGGTGTTTCGATCTGTTTCACGGTAGCTCCCTCGATACCGGCGGGCGGGCGTACTGCCGAATGGCCTCGGCCGATTCGGTTGATTACACTCTAGATGGTCCTCCCGCGGGTCTCCTGACCGGCTCTGGCGGCCGCTCCCTCACGTCCTCTCTCCGAAAGGCCACACGTGCACGCCATCGGCATCGACATCGGAGGGACGAAGATCGCCGGAGCCGTCGTCGACGAGCTCGGCACGATCGTCCGCGAGGACAGGGTGCCGACCGACGCGACCCGGCCGGCGGAGATCGAGAACGCCGTCGTCGCGATGGTCGAGCGGCTGTCGGACGGCCCGGAGGAGATCGCGGGCGCCGGCGTCGCCGCCGCCGGCTTCATCGACGCGGCTCAGTCCACCGTCTACTACGCGCCGAACATCAACTGGCGCCACGAGCCCTTCCGGGAGAAGCTCGAGGCGCGCCTCGACATCCCGGTGATCATCGAGAACGACGCGAACGCCGCCGGCTGGGCGGAGTTCCGGTACGGGGCAGGTCGCCTGGTCTCGGACATGGTGATCCTCACCATCGGGACCGGTGTCGGCGGGGCCATCGTCAGCAACGACCGGCTGTTCCGCGGCGGCTTCGGTGCGGGCGCCGAGATCGGCCACATGCGCGTCGTCCCCGGCGGTCTGCCCTGCGGCTGCGGCGCTCACGGCTGCATCGAGCAGTACGGATCGGGACGCGCTCTGCAGCGCATGGCGAACGAGTTCGCGGATGCGGGAGGTATCGGGCAGGGTCTTGCGGATGTCCGCTCCCGCACCGGCACGCTCACGGGCACCGACATCAGCGCGCTGATCACCGCGGGGGACCCGGGTGCGCTCGCGGCCCTGCGGCAGCTGGGCGACTGGCTCGGCCAGGCCTGCGCGAGCCTGGGCGCCATCCTCGACCCGCAGCTCTTCGTCTTCGGCGGCGGCGTCGCCCAGGCCGGCGAACTGCTGCTGGAGCCGATCCGCCTCGCCTACGTCGAGAACCTGCCGGCACGCGGCTTCCACCCGGAGCCCGAGTTCACGATCGCCGAGCTGGTGAACGACGCCGGCGTGGTGGGTGCCGCCGACCTGGCGCGCCTGCACGCATCCTCGCTCTAGGCGGCCTGCGGGGTTAGGCTTCGGTTCGATGTTCTACTGGCTGATGAAGTACGTGGTGGTGGGGCCGATCCTGCGCGGGATCTTCCGGCCGTGGGTCGTGGGCCTCGAGAACATCCCGTCCGACGGCGCCGTCATCCTGGCGAGCAACCACCTGTCGTTCATCGACTCCGTCTTCCTCCCGCTGGAGGTCGACCGGCACGTCTCCTTCCTCGCCAAGAGCGACTACTTCACCCGCAGGGGACTGAAGGGATGGGCGACCAAGGCCTTCATGAACGCGACCGGCCAGCTGCCGATCGACCGCTCGGGCGGCAAAGCGTCGGAGGCGTCGCTCAACACCGGGCTCGCCGTCCTCGCGCGCGGCGAGATCCTCGGCATCTACCCGGAGGGCACGCGCAGCCCCGACGGCAAGCTGTACCGCGGCCGCACCGGCGTCGCCCGCATGATCCTGGAGGCGGGCGTGCCCGTCGTCCCGGTCGCCATGGTCGACACCGCGAAGATCATGCCGATCGGCAGGCGCCTTCCGAAAGTCGGGCGCATCGGGATCATCGTCGGCGAGCCGCTCGACTTCTCCCGGTTCGACGGCATGGAGGGTGACCGCTTCATCCTGCGCTCGGTCACCGACGAGATCATGTACGAGCTGCAGCGCCTCGGTGCGCAGGAGTACATGGATGTCTACGCGACCACGGTCAAGGAGAAGCGGGCGACGCTGTCACGGTAGGACCCGCGGCGACCAACGTGCCGCCCGGCGCGATAGGCTCGGTTATCCACCTATCCACCGATCTATCTGAGTGAGCGGAAGACCAGTGCTACAGACCACAGAGCCCGTCGTGCGACCTGACGAGTCCGTGATCGAGGGCCTGGAGTATTGGCGCACGCTGCCGATTAAGCAGCAGCCGGCCTGGCCGGATCCCGAGGCCGCGGCTGCCGCGTCCGCGGAGATCGCCACGCTGCCGCCGCTCGTCTTCGCCGGTGAGGTGGACCAGCTGCGCACGCGCCTGGCGCGGGCTGCCGAGGGCAAGGCGTTCCTGCTGCAGGGCGGCGACTGCGCCGAGACGTTCGCCGGCGCCACCGCCGACGCCATCCGCAACCGCGTCAAGACGGTACTGCAGATGGCGGTCGTGCTGACGTACGGCGCCTCCGTCCCGGTGATTAAGATGGGCCGCATGGCGGGGCAGTTCGCCAAGCCGCGCTCCAGCGACAGCGAGACCCGCAACGGCGTCACGTTACCCGCGTACCGCGGCGACATCGTCAACGGCTACGACTTCACGCCCGAATCCCGTCAGGCGGATCCGCGACGGCTGGTGCAGGGGTACCACACCGCCGCATCCACCTTGAACTTGATCCGCGCGTTCACCCAGGGTGGCTTCGCCGACCTGCGCCAGGTGCACAGCTGGAACCGTGGTTTCGCCGCGAACCCGGCCAACCAGCGCTACGAGGGCTTGGCGAAGGAGATCGACCGCGCCATCAAGTTCATGGAGGCGGCGGGTGCCGACTTCGACGAGCTGACCCGGGTGGAGTTCTACTCCAGCCACGAGGCGCTGCTCATGGACTACGAGCGGCCGATGACCCGCATCGACTCCCGCACGGGCACGCCGTACAACACGTCGGCGCACTTCGTCTGGATCGGCGAGCGGACCCGCGACATCGATGGCGCGCACGTCGACTTCCTGTCGCGCGTGCGCAACCCCATCGGCGTCAAGCTCGGCCCGACGACCTCCCGCGACGACATGCTGCGCCTGATCGACAAGCTGGACCCGGAGCGCGAGCCCGGCCGTCTGACCTTCATCACGCGTATGGGCGCCGGCACGGTGCGGGATGCGCTTCCGCCCCTCCTCGAGGCGATCAAGCGGACCGACGCGAAGCCGCTCTGGGTCACCGACCCGATGCACGGCAACGGACTGACCACGCCGAACGGCTACAAGACGCGCCGCTTCGACGACGTCGTGGATGAGGTCAAGGGCTTCTTCGAGGCGCACCGCGCCGCGGGGACCAACCCGGGCGGCATCCACGTCGAGCTGACGGGCGACGACGTCACCGAGTGCCTGGGCGGTTCCGAGCACATCGATGAGGAGACCCTGGCGACGCGGTACGAGTCGCTGTGCGACCCGCGGCTGAACCACATGCAGTCGCTCGAGCTGGCGTTCCTGGTGGCTGAGGAGCTGTCCCACGCCTGACGCGCGTTCACACTAACGGAGGAGTCCGGCGCCCCACGGGGTCGCCGGACTTCTTCGTTTCGCCGCTTAGAACCCGGCGAAGTTGATCGTGATCGTCGAGCCCTTGGGCTGCTGCGTCCCGGAACCGGGGGAGATCTTCGAGACGACGAAGGCGGACGGCGCGACGTCGGCGATGGCGCTGTACTTCAGCTTGAAACCGGCGTCGGTGAGCGCCTTCTTCGCGTCGGTCCAGTTCTTGCCGACCACCTCCGGCACCGTGACCGGCTCCGGGCCCTTCGAGGTCTCGAGAAGCAGGGTGTCGCCCGGGCGCACCGGATCGTGCTGCGGCTGGGCCGAGATCACGTCCCCGTCGGCCACGGTGTCGCTGTAGCTCTCCGGACCGGCCGAGGTCAGCAGCCCCACCTTGGTGAGGATGGCGGAGGCGTCGGCAACCGACTTGCCTGCCACATCCGGGATGGCGCCGGCCGACACGACGAGGTTGACCGCCGCCGCCTCGAAGTAGTCGCCGCCCCCGGAGATGTCCGCGCCGTTGTCGGCACGGGTCGCCGAGATCACCGTGTTCGCCGGCACCTTGGCGTCGAACTGCTGTGCGACGTCGCCGACCTTGGCGCCGACGCCCGTGATCGACGCTTTCGCAGCATCGACGGTCTGGCCGGCGAGAGCCGGGATGGTGACCGGTTTCGGCCCCTGCGACACTCGGAGCGTCACGGCACTTCCGCGCCCGGCGGGGACTCCGGCCGCAGGGTCGGTGCTCGACACCATCCCCTTCGCCACGGTCGTGCTGTACTCCGGTGCCTGCTTCGTCGTGAAGCCCAGCTTGTGCAGCTTCACGGCCGCCGCATCCGGCGCCGTGTTCACCACGTTCGGGACGGCCACGAGCGAGCCGGGACCGGCCCCGAAGTACCAGCCGGTGCCCCCGGCGACGCCTGCGAGCACGAGGACGAGCGCGAGCAGCCACCATCCTTTCGTCCGCCGCTTCGCGGCAGCCTTCGTCAGCGTCGCGGTGGCGGCAGGCGTCGCAGACGCGACCTGCTGCCGGATGGCCGGATTGATGATCTGGGTGTCGCCGGCGTCGAGGTCGAGCGCCGGCGGGAGGACCATGGTGGGCTGCAGCACGGCCTCGCCGCGCAGCACCTTCTCGGCCTCGAGGAGCCGGTCGAGCATCTCCCGTGCGTCACGCGGACGTCGATCCGGGTCCTTCTCGGTCGCCCAGAGCACGAGCTCGTCGAGTTCCGCGGGGACCGCCGGGTTCTTGCCGCTCGGGGCGGGCACCGAATCGTTGGCGTGCTGGTAGGCGATCTGCATTGGCTGCTCGCCCTGGAACGGCTGCTGGCCGGTCAGCATCTCGTACATCATGATGCCGAGCGCGTAGATGTCGCTGCGGGCGTCGGCGACGCCGCGGGTCACGAGCTCGGGGGAGAGATAGGCGATCGTCCCGAGCAGTGCCTGGCCGGTCGCGGTGTTCGCGCTGGCTGCGCGGGCGAGTCCGAAGTCGCCGATCTTGATGCGCCCGTCATCGGCGAGCAGCACGTTCTCGGGTTTCAGGTCGCGGTGGACGATGCCCGCCTTGTGCGCGGCGGCGAGGCCCGAGAGCACCGCCTCCATGATGTCGATGGTCTGCTCGGGCGTGAGCTTGCCGTAGTCCTTCAGCAGGTCGCGCAGCGTGATCCCGGGGAGGTACTCCATCACCAGGTACGCCATGTCGGAGTCCTGGCCCTGGTCGAAGACGTTGACGACATTGGGATGCGCCAGGCGCGCTGCCGAGCGCGCCTCCTGCACGAAGCGGCTCTTGAAGGTGGAGTCGTCGGCCAGGTGGCCGTGCATGATCTTGATGGCGACGCGGCGCTCCAGGCGCAGGTCGGTGGCCAGGTAGACGGTGGCCATGCCGCCACGGGCGATCCGCGAGCGCACCTGATACCGGCCGTCGATGAGACGGCCGATCATCGGGTCGGTCTGGCTCGTGGTCACGAATCGAGTCTAGGGAACGACCCAGCCGAGAACCCTGCAAAACACCGGTGGACGCGGTGGCTGTGATCGGGCTGTGACATTCGGGCTCAGCCGAGCTGGGCGAGCCACGTGCGCGCCGACGTCTCCCACTTGCCGTAGGCGTCGGGGTAGGCGGAGATCTGCACGGACTGGGCGGCCTGCGTGACGCTCATCGCCGTCCACCCGGGGATGTCCAGCAGGCCACGGGTGCGGCCCTTGTTGGGGTTGGCGGCGCCGCCGTAGAACGCGAGGGTGGCACGCGTCGGGTCGAGCACCTGCTCCACGGTTCCCCATCCGGTGCTCGGACGCTGCTGGAAGAGGCCCAGGGAGTCGCGGTCACCATAGCGGACATTGCGGAGCCCGGATTCTTGAGCCGCCGCAGCCAGCGCCACCACGATGCCGTAGTCGGGGACGCCCTGCTGGCGGCCGATGCGGATGATGAGCTGGGCGTTGCCCCGCATCTCGTCGGTGAGCGCCACGACCTGGCCGGCGGAGGCTTTCGGCAAGGGCGCGGGGGCGGCGACAGGGGCGGGAGCCGGTGCGGGGGCCGGGGCGATCGGCGTGTTCAGCGACGCCGTGGTCATGCCCGGGATGCGCACCTTCTGGCCGGGGAAGATCAGGCTGGAGGTGCTCAGGCCGTTCGCGGCGAGCACGGCGCGGGTGGTGACGCCGAAACGGCCTGCGATCCCGCTGATGGTGTCGCCGCGGGCGACGGTGTACGTCGTGCCGGCGGGTGCCGGAGCGGGTGCGGGTGCTGCCGGCGCTGGTGCCGGGGCTGCTGGTGCCGGGGCTGCAGCCGCCGGACCGGCGAGGGCGAGCACCTGGCCGGGGAAGATGAGGCTCTTCCAGCTCAGGCCGTTCATGGCGAGGACGGCCGCGGTGGACAGCCCGAAACGGGCGGCGATGCCCGACACAGTGTCGCCCGACTGCACGCGGTACGAGGCGGGCGCAGCTGCCACGGTGGTCTGCGCAGCGGAGGTCTCGCTGGCGGCGCGCCCGGCGCCGATGGTGCTGACGAGGGTGGCGCGCTCCAGCGGAGTGACTTCGCCGGTGTCGCCGGCGTGGTCGGTGGCATGGTCTTCGCGCGGCGCCGCTTGGGCGGGAGTGACGAGGTTCAAGGTCACGGCGAGCGAACTCGCGACCGCTATCGGGACCGTTCCCAGAATGCCGCGCGTCCTGCCGGTGTCTGCCAGAGCCATGAGACCCCCCTCTTTGAGTGACACATCCCCGCCCACGCTGACACACAGTAATAGAGGAGTCAACAGGAGTGACGGATGTGAAAGCAGTTTACCTGATCGTAACAATTGGACCGGCTCTCGGATCCCCGCATTCCATGGCACGCTGGAGGGGTGACCGAGCACGTGCAGACCACCGAGTGGTTGACCGTACCCGACCTCGTCGAGACGTTGGGCCTGAGCGTGAGCCGGGTCCGTCGACTGATCGAGGACCGCCACCTGGGGGCGAAACGCATCGACGGCGTCCTCAAGGTCCCCGCGCTGTTCCTGAAGGACGGTGAGCCGCTGAGCGAACTCCGTGGCACCCTGATGGTCCTCGCGGACGACGGGTTCGGCGACGAGGAGGCGGTGGACTGGATGCTGACCGAGGAGGAGAGCCTCGGCACGTCGCCCATCGTGGCGCTGCGCGCCGGCCGCAAGGCGGAGGTCCGCCGGGTGGCGCAAGCCCTGGCCTGACCGCCGCGCGTCCTGTATTCAGGACTCGCGGTGCTCAGATTGTCACCTGCCCTGTTTGTCACCTGCGCTGCTGCGCGCGCCCGAGCGAACGTTACAACGAGCGTCGGACGCCCTTACTGCCGACGGCGGCTTACGCGCTCCGCCGCGTCACCGTGATCGCCAGGTCGCGCAGCTGCGCCTTGGCGGCGGCGCCCAGCGGCGCCGCGTCGAGCGCCGCGATCGCCCGGCCGACGTTCTCCGCGATCATGCGCTCCACCACATCCACCGCTCCCGATTCGCGGATGGTCAGCTGTAGTGTGCGCACCTGCTCCGCGGTCAGGTCGGGGTCGCCGAGAAGTTCGTCGAGGGTCGCACGAGCGCCCGACGGGATGGCCTGGCGCGTCAGCGCGATGAGCACCGTCCGCTTGCCCTCCCGCAGGTCGTCGCCGCTCGGCTTGCCGGTGACCTCGGCGTCCCCGAAGACGCCGAGTAGGTCGTCGCGCAGCTGGTAGGCGATGCCGAGCGGCAGTCCGAACGAGCGGAGCGCATCCAGCTGTCCGACGGTGGCTCCGGCCAGGCTCGCACCGATCAGCAGGGGCGACTCGATGGAGTACTTGGCCGACTTGTAGACGATCACGCGCTCGGCGCGGGCGAGCTGGTCGGCGTCGGGCCGGCCGGCCCAGCCGATCTCCTCGAAGATGTCGAGGTACTGGCCGGCCGTGACGTCGATCCGCATCCTGTTGAACTCGGCCCGCGCGGCCCGGCGCGCCGCGGCGCTGACCACCTGCGTCAGGCCCTCGTCGAAGAGCTCGTCGCTGAGGATGAGGAGCAGATCGCCGAGCAGGGTGGCGGCGCCCGTCCCGAAGGCGGCGCCCGATCCGCCCCAGCCCTCCTGGTCGTGCAGGCGCTCGAACCGCTTGTGCGCGGCAGGCGCTCCGCGACGGGTGTCGGAGTTGTCGATCAGGTCGTCGTGGACGAGCGCAGCGGCGTGGAAGAGCTCCAGAGCGCTCGAGACCGAGACGACGGCGTCGAGTGCCCCGCCGGCCGCGATCGCACCGAGGTCGTCGTCGCCGCTCTCCTCGCCCGCCGTTCGGACCGCCTGCCAGCCCCAGAAGCAGAACAGCGCCCGGAAGCGCTTGCCGCCGCTGAGAAATTCCCTTGAGAACGCCGCCACAGGAGAGAGCTCATCGGCGATGGAGACGAGAATGGAGGCACGCGCATCGAAGAATCCATCGATTCTTGACTGGATGAGGTCGACGAATCGGATGCTTTCAGACACACGCCTAGCCTAGCCAGACACGTGAGGTCTAGAATCAGCCTCACTGAAGCCTCGACCCGCGAGAAAGAGGGGGATTGAGATGCCGCTTTCGGAACACGAGCAGCGCCTCCTCGAAGAGATGGAACGCAGTCTGTATCAAAACGATGCAGACTTCGTCGCGAAGGTCGGAGGCAAGCGGGAGAGACCCGCCTACCGCTCGATCGTTCTCGGCATCCTCCTGGCGGTGGTGGGAGTCGGCGTACTGATCGCCGGCGTCTACTATCAGCAGCCACTCATCGGCATCCTCGGCTTCATCGTCATGTTCGCCGGTGTGCTGGTGGCCATAGCCCCGGGTAAGCGGGTCGCCGTCGAGCCGGGTGCGCCGGAGCAGAAGCGGGCGAAGGCCCGCGGCGGGCAGGCCGGCTTCATGGATCGCATGAACGATCGCTGGGACAAGCGCAACGACGGCGGCGAGAGCTAGTACTCATCGAGAGCTAGAGGCTCCACTCCGCTCCACCATCTGACCGACTCAGGGTCGATCCTCACGGATCGGCCCTTTTTCGTGTCTGCGGGCGTGCCCCATCACTCCACTTTCCTCCACCCGCAAATCCCGCGTGATTTCGCGGCGCGACGTACCCATTTCGGGGCAATTTCGCTGCAAAGCGCTGCGCTGTGGATGGAAGTGGAGTAAAGTGGAGCTACACCGCAACCTGGGCCAGGAGAGTGGGGGTGGCAGCCGATGTTCCTCGGTACGCATGCCCCCAAGCTCGACGAGAAGGGGCGCATCATCCTTCCGGCGAAGTTCCGGGACGAACTCGAATCCGGGCTCGTGCTGACTCGCGGGCAGGAGCACTGCGTCTACGTCTTCTCGAAGGCCGAGTTCGAGTCGCTCCACGAGAAGATCCGGCAGGCGCCGGTGACCAGCAAGCAGGCCCGCGACTACCTGCGCGTCTTCCTCTCGGGGGCGAGCGCAGAGCTGCCGGACAAGCAGAACCGGGTCACCATCCCGGCCTCGCTCCGGTCGTACGCGGGGCTCGATCGCGACCTGGTCGTGATCGGCGCGGGCAGCCGCGCAGAGATCTGGGACGCCCAGGCCTGGGAGACCTACCTGGCCGAACAGGAAGCAGCATTCGCGAACACGGAGGAGGAGGTGATCCCGGGACTCTTCTGACCGCGCGTCCCTGACGCCGGACTCCCAGCCATACGCCCTGACACCACTTCCCCGGTGTCAGGTCGGGATGGATGGGGATCCGGGATCAGGGCCGGCGGATCGTCCCGAACGACCATGACCGATTCCGACTCCTCCCGCATCCACACCCCGGTCCTCCTCGAGCGCTGCATCGAATTGCTCGGCCCCGCCCTGGCGAAGCCGGGCGCGGTGTTCGTCGACGCGACGCTCGGGATGGGCGGCCACTCCGCCGGCGTCCTGGAACGTTTCCCGGACGTCACGCTGATCGGGCTCGACCGCGACCCCGAGGCGCTGGCGATCGCGGGGGAGCGGCTCGAACGCTTCGGCAACCGGGTCCACCTCGTCCACACCGTCTACGACGGCATCCAGGAAGCGATCGAGAGCGTCGGGTATTCGGAGATCGACGGCGTGCTCTTCGACCTCGGCGTGTCCTCGCTGCAACTCGACCGTGTCGAGCGCGGTTTCTCGTACTCGAAGGATGCGCCGCTCGACATGCGGATGGACTCGACCAGCGAGCTGACGGCGGAGACAGTGCTCGCGGAGTACTCCGAGGCCGACCTGCGCCGCATCTTCCGCGACTACGGCGAAGAGAAACTGGCGCGCCGGTACGCCGCCCGGATCGTCGAGGCGCGCGAGCAGGAGCCGCTGGTGCGCTCCGGCCAGCTCGTCGACCTGATCACCAAGGTGACCCCCGTTGCGGTGCAGCGGCAGGGCCACCCGGCGAAGCGGGTGTTCCAGGCGCTCCGGATCGAGGTCAACCAGGAGCTCGCAGTGCTGCAGCGCGCCATCCCCGCGGCGGTGGATGCGCTCGCCCTCGGTGGCCGCATCGTCGTGGAGGCGTACCAGTCGCTCGAGGACCGCATCGTGAAGCGCGAGCTGCAGGCGCGGTCCGTATCGAGTGCGCCGGCCGGGCTGCCGGTCGAACTGCCCGAGCACCGCCCGGAGCTCAAGCTCCTGATCCGGGGTGCCGAGCTGGCCGACGACGACGAGAAGGCCGCGAACCCGAGGGCGACCCCGGTGCGCCTGCGCGCTGCGGAGCGGATCCGCCCCGCGACGACGAAAGACGACACGAGGAGGCGTTCGTGACCAGCAACTTGGCAGAAGCGATCCCGGTGACGCCGCGGCGGCGTCCTGCGGCGCTGTGGCACGGCGGCGCGCTTCCGGCGGAGGCGGCGCCGGCAGTGCCGGCGGAGTCGCCGAAGCGCACCCACCTCGAGGTCGTCTCCACCCGTTCGCAGCGGCGTGCCCGTCCCCGTGCCCTGTACGCAGGGGTGGCCGTCGCCACGCTGCTGGTCGTCGTCGTGGCCCAGTTGCTCCTGAGCATCGGGATCTCGCAGGGCGCCTACCAGCTGCAGACCCTAGAGTCGCAGCAGACCCGGCTGCAGCGGTCGTACCAGTCCGTGTCCGAAGACCTCAACCGTGTCTCGTCGCCGCAGAACCTCGCGGCGAACGCCAACGCGCTCGGGATGGTGAGCAACAGTAGCCCGGCGTACCTCCGGCTGTCCGACGGCGCGGTGCTCGGTGCGCCGCTGGCGGCGAACGGAGCCGCGGGGACGGTTACGGGCAGCCAGGGTAACCTGGTCCCGAACTCGCTGCTCGCGGGCGTCCCGCTGGTCACCCAGCCGCAGGCGCCGACGACCTCGAAGACTTCTGCCCCTCCGGCTGTGAATTCCACAACCTCGGGTGCGGCTACCGCATCCGGGACCACCCCGACCGTACCGTTGCAGGGAGCGTTGCCGACCCCGGTGACGCACTGACGACGGGACGGATGCGGCATGGTCGGCAGGAAGATGCTGAGGCGGAGGACTGCCGTGACGGTCCTCGCCGTCGCTGCGACCGTCGGCATCCTAGGGGCCAAGCTGGTCGACATCCAGGTGGTGCAGGCGGATGCCCTGCAGAAGAAGTCGGTGACCGCCAAGGAGGTCTCGACGCCGCTACTGGGCGACCGCGGTGACATCGTCGACGCCGACGGCACCGTCATGGCCACGACGATCTACACGTACACGGCGGCCGCTTCCCCGTCCGACGCCATCGCAGGTGGTCGCAGCAAGATGATCGAAGCGGCCGCGAAGATCGGCGCGATCACCGGCCAGGGCGGCGATGCGATCGTCGCGCTCATGGACGCCTCGTTGAAGAAGGACGCGAAGTCCAAATACGTGCTTATCAAGTCCGGGATGGATGTCGGCACGTTCGACAAGCTCGACAAGCTGCCGTATCCCTGGCTGACTTTCAGCAAGAAGCAGGCGCGCAGCTACCCGAACGGCGCCGTCGCCGGCAACCTGCTCGGCTTCCTCTCCGAGGGCGGCAGTGCGGGCCTGGAGGAGAGCGAGAACGGCTGCCTCGCGGGCGTCGACGGTGAAGAGACCTATCAGCGCGGCGCCGATGGTGTCGCGATCCCCGGCAGCACGGTCGTGCAGAAGCAGGCCAAGGACGGCGGGACGCTCAAGCTCACCATCGACGGCGACCTCCAGTGGTTCGCGGAGCAGACGCTGGCCCAGCAAGTGGCCGCCACCGGCTCCAAGTTCGGCTACGTCACCGTCGCCGAGGCGAAGACGGGCAAGATCAAGGCCGTCGCGCAATGGCCGGCGCTCGACCCGAACAACATCGAGGCGACGGATCCCTCCTTCTGGCGCCTTCAGCCATTCACCGACCCGCGAGAACCGGGCTCCACATTCAAGGCGCTCACAGCGGCGATGCTGATCGACCAGGGCAAGGCGTCACCCACCACGCAGGTGCTTGCGCCGTACTCCTGGAAATCGGGCAACGGTGCGGATCTGCACGACTCCGGCTACCACGATCCGCTGCGGCTCACCCTCACGGGCGTGCTAATGATGTCGTCCAACACGGGGATGTCGCAGCTCGGTCGCGCGCTGTCGGATCAGACCCGCTACGACTACCTCAAGAAGTTCGGGATCGGCAGCGACACCGGGCTGCCCTATCCCGATCAGTCCTCCGGGCAGCTGAACCCGGTGAAGGACTGGGACGACCAGACCAAGTACGCGACCATGTTCGGCCAGGGCGTCTCGGCGACCCAGCTGCAGATGGTCGGCGCGTACCAGGCGCTCGCCAACGGCGGCACCCGCATCCCGCTGTCGATGGTGGAGGGATGCGAGCACCCGGACGGCTCGCTCACCGACGTCCCGAGCGGCAAACCGACCGCGGTCGTCTCGCCCCAGGCGGCCGCCACGACGCTCGGCATGATGGAGTCGGTCGTCACCTCCGGCGACCTGAAGAAGCAGCTGCAGATCCCCGGCTACCGCATCGCCGCGAAGACCGGAACCGCCCAGCAGCCGGACGGCAAAGGCGGCTACCTGCCCTCCTACTACGTCTCGGTGATGGGCGTCGCCCCGGTCGACGATCCGCAGTACGTCGTTTCGGTCAACCTCGGGTTCCCGACTACCATTACTTCGTCGGCAGCCGCCGCTCCGCTGTTCCACACGATCATGAGTCAGGTGCTGAAGACCTACCGGGTGAAGCCTTCGACGTCCAGCCCGGCGGACTATCCGCCCTACTACTGAAAGTGAGCCCCGTGACAGGACCGGCGCCTTCTTCTCTGCGCCCCGAGCATCCCGTCGCCCGCCCGCTCGCCCAGCTGGTAGCGGAGTTCGGGCTGGACAGCCGGGGCGATCTCGACGGCGTCGAGGTCACCGGCGCTGCGCTGGCGAGCTCGGCCGTGGAGCCGGGAGACCTCTACGTCGGCGTGCCCGGCCGCAACGCCCACGGGGCGAGCTACGCGACCGCTGCGGCGGAAGCGGGAGCGGTCGCCGTGCTCACCGACGAGGAGGGCGCGGAGCTGGCCGCGGAGTCCGGCCTGCCGGTCATCGTCACGCCCGACCCGCGCTCGGCGCTCGGCGCCGTCTCCGCCTGGATCTACCGCACCGACGAGAATTCGGCGACGCTCTTCGGCGTGACCGGGACGAACGGCAAGACGAGCGTGGTGTACCTGCTGAACGCCATCCTCGGCCAGCTCGGCGTCGTCTCGGGCCTCAGCTCGACCGCGGAGCGCCGCATCGGCGACACCGCGATCACGAGCAAGCTCACCACGCCCGAGGCCAGTGAGCTCCATGCCCTGCTGGCGCGCATGCGCGAGGAGGGTGTCCGCGCCGTCGCGATCGAGGTCTCGGCCCAGGCGCTCACGCGCCGTCGCGTCGACGGGATCGTGTTCGACATCGTCGGGTTCACGAACCTCAGCCACGACCACCTCGACGACTACGCGGCGATGGACGACTACTTCGCGGCGAAGCTGGAACTGTTCCAGCCCGACCGCGCGCGCCGCGGCGTCGTCACCGTCGACTCGGAGTGGGGCCGCGCCCTGGTCGAGCAGTCGCGCATCCCGGTCGCCACCCTGACCAGTTCGCCGGGCACGGATGCCGAGTGGATGCTGACCGTGCTGGAGGAGTCGCTGACGCACACCTCCTTCGCGCTCGAGGGGCCCGACGGCCGCCGGCTCGAGACGCGCATCCCATTGCTGGGTGCGTACAACGCCGGAAACGCGGCGCTCGCGATCGTCATGCTCGTCGAGTCGGGGTACGACCTCGATGCGATCGGTGCGGCGCTGGAGCGCGACGGCGGGATCGACGCGTACATCCCGGGACGTGCCGAACGGCTCTCCGGGGACCGCGGCCCGGTCGTGTTCATCGACTACGGGCACAGCCCGGATGCCTTCCTCTCGACCCTGAACGCCCTGCGCAAGGTCACCGACGGCCGCATCGTCATGGTGTTCGGCGCCGACGGCGACCGCGACACCACCAAGCGGACCGACATGGGCGCCATCGCCGCCCGTGGCTCCGACGCCGTGGTGATCACCGACTTCCACCCGCGCTGGGAGGACCCGGCGAGCATCCGTGCCGCCCTGCTCGAGGGCGCGCGCAACGCGGTTCCGGAGCTGGAGCTGTACGAGGTCCCCGATCCGCGTGCCGCCTTCCGCACCGCGCTGTCGCTGGCGGGCGACGGAGACGTCGTGCTCTACGCCGGGCCCGGCCACGAGGACTACCAGGAGGTCGCCGGCCAGCGGCTGCCGTACTCCGCCCGAGATGACGTGCGCCTCGCCCTGCGAGAGGCCGGGTGGCTCTGATGATCGCGATGACCCTGGCCGAGATCGCCGCGGCCACCCGTGGCACGCTGCTGCTCGACGGCACCCACGTCTCACCGGAGACCGAGATCACCGGGCTCTCCACGACGGATTCGCGCGAGGTCGTGCCCGGCACCATCTTCTTCGCGAAGCCCGGCGAGGTGACCGACGGTCACCTGTTCGCACCGCAGGCCGTCGAGGCGGGCGCGGCGCTCGTCGTGGTCGACCATCCCCTCGAGCTTCCCGTGCCGCAGCTTCTCGTGGAGGACACCGTTGTCGCCCTCGGCGACCTGGCGACCGAGGTCATCGCGCGGGTGCGCGCCCTGGGGCTCCTGAAGATCGTCGGGATCACCGGTTCCAACGGCAAGACCACGACGAAGAACCTGCTCCGCGCCGTGCTCGAACAGGTCGGCCCGACCATCGCCCCGCGCGCCTCGTTCAACAACGAGGTCGGCGCTCCGGTGACGATGCTCCAGGTGACGGAGGAGACGCAGTTCCTCGTCGCCGAGATGGGCGCGAGCGGCATCGGCGAGATCGCTCGGCTGGTACGCATGGCGCGACCCGATGTCGGCGTCGTGCTGAAGGTCGGGCTCGCTCACGCGGGCGAGTTCGGCGGGATCGAGAAGACCCTCCAGGCGAAGACGGAGATGGTCACCGACCTGCTGGAGTCGGACGTCGCGGTGCTCAACCAGGACGACCCGCGCGTCGCCTCCATGGCCGACAAGACCGTGGCTCGCGTGCTCTGGTTCGGCCTCGACGACCGCGCCGACGTGCGCGCGAGCGACATCGTCTCCGATCGTCGTGGCACGTCCTTCACGCTGCACCTGCCGTCGCGCGACGGCGGCGAGGGCCCGTCGCGTCCCGTTCGCTTCCAGGTGCTCGGTGAGCACCACGTGATGAACGCCCTGGCCGCCGCGGCCTCGGCGTACACGCTCGATGTGGACATCGACACGATCGTCGCGTCGCTGCAGACGGTGAAGACCGCCGAGCGCTGGCGGATGGAGGTCATGGGCGGCAGTGAGGTCACCGTCATCAACGACGCGTACAACGCGAGCCCCGACTCCATGTCCGCAGCACTGAAGACCCTGGCGCAGATCGCGGAGCCCGGCGCCCGCACGATCGCCGTCCTCGGCGAGATGAGCGAACTGGGCGAGTTCTCCGGCGAGGAGCACGACCGCATCGGCCTGCTCGCGGTGCGCCTCGGCATAGACCAGCTCGTGATCGTCGGCCCGGCCGCGCGCCGCATGCACATCTCGGCGATCAACGAAGGCTCGTGGGATGGCGAGTCCCTCTACTTCGACACGCAGGATGCGGCCTTCGACCACCTGAAGGGCGCCCTGCGCCCGGGCGACACGGTGCTCGTGAAGTCCTCCAACTCGGCTGGGCTGCGCTTCCTCGGCGACCGACTGGGAGAATCCTTCTCGTGAGAGCCCTGCTGACCTCCGGTGCGCTGTCGATGGCGTTCACGCTGTTCCTGACGCCGCTGTTCATCCGGCTCTTCCGCCGCCTCCAGTGGGGGCAGTTCATCCGCGACGATGGTCCGCAGAGCCATCACGCGAAGCGCGGCACCGCCACCATGGGCGGGATCGTCGTCATCCTGGGCACGCTCTTCGGCTACTTCACGGCGCTGCTGCTGACCGGGGATGAGACGAGCGTCTCGGCCCTGCTCGTCCTGTTCCTGATGGTCGGGCTCGGCGTGGTCGGCTTCATCGACGACTTTCTCAAGACCCGCCGCGAACGCAGCCTCGGCCTGACGGGCTGGGCGAAGGTCGCAGGCCAGGTGGTCGTGGCGACCGTCTGGGCGTTCCTGGCGATCCGCTTCCCGAACGGCAACGACGCCACGCCGGCATCGATGAGCGTCTCGTTCATCCGCGACCTTCCGGCGATCGACTTCGGCTCGATCACGAAGTTCGGCGTGATCGGCGTGCTGGTCGGCTACGGCCTGTATCTGATCTGGATCAACTTCCTGGTCGCCGCCGCGTCCAACGGCGTCAACGTCACGGACGGCCTGGACGGTCTCGCCTCGGGCGCCTCGATCCTGGCGATCGGCGCCTACATCATCATCGGCTTCTGGCAGTCGATCCAGTCGTGCGCGAGCATCAACCTGAACCCCGAGAACGTCGCGAAGTGCTACGACGTGCGCGACCCGTTCGACCTCGCCATCGTGGCGACGGCGATCGTCGGCGCCGTCGTCGGGTTCCTGTGGTGGAACACCTCGCCCGCGCAGATCTTCCTCGGCGACACCGGCTCGCTCGCGCTCGGCGGCGCCGTCGCTGCGCTCGCCATCCTGAGCCGCACCGAGCTGCTGCTGGTCCTGATCGGCGGCATCTTCGTCATCGAGGCCGGGTCGGTGATCCTGCAGCGGGCCTACTTCAAACTCACCCACGGCAAACGCATCTTCCTGATGAGTCCCATCCACCATCACTTCGAGTTGAAGGGATGGGCGGAGGTGACGGTCGTCGTCCGGTTCTGGATCATCGGGGGCCTGCTGGTCGCCGCCGGCGTCGGCTCCTTCTACCTGGAGTGGCTCGCAACGTGACCGCGCTCGAGGACAGACTCGCCTCCCTCAGCAGCTGGCACGCCGACTGGAGCGGGCTGCGCGTCGCCGTGTACGGCCTCGGCGTGACCGGCTTCTCGGTGGCGGACACGCTGGCAGAGCTCGGCGCGCAGGTGCTCGTGGTCGCGTCGAAGGCCGACGACGAGCGGCGGATGCTGCTGGAGGTCATCGGTGCCGACCTGCTGGAGCAGTCCGACCTGAGCTCCCCGCCCGAGCGGCTCAGCGAGTTCGATCCTGAACTCGTCATCGCCTCGCCGGGTTTCCACTGGGACCACCCGCTGCTGCTGTGGGCCGAGGAGCGCGGCACCGCAGTGTGGGGCGACATCGAGCTGGCGTGGCGGCTGCGCGACAAGGTCGCCCGGCCCGACGGCGTCGCCGGCCCCGCGGAGTGGATCTGCGTGACCGGCACGAACGGCAAGACCACCACCGTGCAGCTCACGGCGACGATGATCCTAGCGGGAGGCAGCCGCGTCGCCCCCTGCGGCAACATCGGCGTGCCGGTGCTCGACGCCATCCGCGACCCGCAGGGCTTCGACGTGCTCGTGGTGGAGCTCTCCAGCTACCAGCTGCACTGGGTGAATCGCAACGCGAGCGGCGAGCTCTCTCCGTTCTCGGCAGCCTGCCTCAACATCGCCGACGACCACCTCGATTGGCACGGCTCGCTCGAGGCGTACATCGCCGCCAAGGCGAAGGTGTACCAGAACACCCGGGTGGCGTGCGTCTACAACAAGGCGGACGAGAACACCCTGCACATGGTGGAGGAGGCGGAGGTCGTCGAGGGCGCCCGCGCCATCGGCTTCGGCCTCGGCGTCCCGGGGCCGAGCGACTTCGGCATCGTGGACGGCATCCTCTGCGATCGCGCGTTCCTCGAGGATCGCGCGCACTCGGCCATCGAGCTGACCACGCTCGATGAGCTGCTCGAGGCCGGCCTCGCAGCGCCGCACGTCGTGGCGAACATCCTCGCGGCCAGCGCCCTGGCGCGCTCGTGGGGCGTCGAGCCGCAGGTCATCCGTGACGTCCTCACCGCGTTCCGGCTGGATGCGCATCGCATCGAGCTGGTGCGGGTCGCCGCGGGCGTGAACTGGGTGGACGACTCCAAGGCCACGAACCCGCACGCGGCCGACGCGTCGCTGCGCGCGTACCCCTCGGTGGTCTGGCTCGTCGGCGGCCTCTTGAAGGGTGTGGATGTGGATGCGCTGGTCGGCCGCCACATCGGCCGCCTGCGCGGTGCGGTACTGATCGGGGTCGACCGCGAGGCGCTCCTGGCGGCATTCCGGCGACACGCGCCCGACCTTCCCGTTCTGGAGGTCGACGCCGACGAGACTGAACAGGTCATGCCGACGGCGGTGCGGCTGGCCGGCGGTCTCGCCCGCGAGGGCGACACCGTGCTGCTGGCTCCGGCGGCGGCGTCGATGGACCAGTTCGCCGACTACGCAGAGCGCGGTCGCCGTTTCCAGGCGGCGGTGAACGAGTACTTGGGAGGTGAGGCGGATGACGAGCCCGCCCCGCATCCCGACCCGCAGCAGGGCTGACCAGCAGGCCGCGCAGGCCTCGACGCGCCTGGGCGCGCTGACCACACGCATCCAGCTGGGCCGGTCGATGACCTCGGAGTCGGCCAACTACTTCCTGCTGCTCGGGATCACGCTGTTCATGGTGGTCTTCGGCCTGGTGATGGTGCTCTCGTCGTCTGCAGTCGAGTCGCACAACGACAGCGACAACTTCTTCTCGCGGTTCTGGTCGCAGGGCGCGTACACGCTGGTTGGGTTGCCGCTGATGTTCGTGGTGTCGCGCATCCCGCGGGCGTTCTGGCGGAAGACGATCTGGTTCTTCCTCGCCGCCGCGTGCTTCCTCCAGGTGCTCGTGCTGCTGACGCCGCTCGGCATGGAGATCGGCGGCAACCGCAACTGGCTCAAGATCGGTTCGCTGACCGTGCAGCCGTCCGAGGCGATCAAGCTCGCGCTCGTCGTCTGGCTCGGCGTGGTGCTGGCCCGCAAGCGGGACGTGCTGGACCAGTGGAAGCACGTCGCGATCCCGGTGGTCCCGATCGCGGGCGGTGCGGTCGCGCTGGTGCTGCTCGGCGGCGACCTCGGCACCACGATGATCATGGCGGCGCTGATCCTCGGCGCGCTGTTCTTCGCCGGCGTGCGGATGCGGTTCCTCTTCACCGGGGTCGTGGCCGTCGGAATCATGTCCTTCTTCGTCGCGATTTCGAGCGCCAGCCGTCTGGGGCGCATCGCCGCGCTCTTCGGCGGTGCGAGTGCGGCCAATCCGGACGTCAACTGGCAGATCGACAACGGCTTCTACGCGCTCGCCTCGGGGGGCGTGTTCGGGGTGGGCCTCGGCAACTCCCATTCCAAGTGGTCGTGGCTGCCTGCCGCCGACACCGACTTCATCTTCGCGATCATCGGTGAGGAGCTCGGGCTCATCGGCGCGGTCGTCGTCCTGCTGCTGTTCGTGATGCTTGCGATCGTGTTCCTCCGCATCATCCACGCGTCGGACGACCCGTTCGCGCGTGTGACGACCGCCGCGATCATGGTGTGGCTGATCGGCCAGGCGTTCGTCAACATCGCGGTGGTGCTCGGCGTCATCCCGGTGCTCGGCGTGCCACTCCCACTGATCTCTGCGGGTGGCACTGCGATGATCAGTTCCATGATCGCCATCGGAATCGTGCTGTCGTTCGCGCGGCAGTCGCATCGTGACTCCCTGGCCGCCCACGACACCGGGTCGGCGGGGCCCCGGGCATGACGCGCTACCTTCTCGCCGGCGGGGGCACCGCCGGCCACGTGAACCCCCTGCTCGCCGTCGCCGACCGGCTGCGCCGTGACGACCCGGAAGCCGAGGTGCTGGTGCTGGGCACGAAGGAGGGGCTGGAGGCGCGGCTGGTCCCGCAGCGCGGGTACGAGCTGGCGACCATCCCGAAGCTGCCGTTCCCGCGGCGGCCGAACGGCGCGGCCCTGCGCTTCCCGGGGGAGTACCGCCGCTCCATCCGCAGTGTCCGTGAGCTCATCCGCTCGCGCGGCATCGACGCGGTGGTCGGCTTCGGCGGCTACGCCGCTGCTCCCGCGTACTCGGCGGCCCGCTCGGAGCGGGTGCCCCTGATCCTCCACGAGGCGAACGCCCGCCCAGGGCTCGCGAACCGCCTCGGCGCCCGCTACACCCCGTGGGTCGGCGTGGCGTTCGAGGGGACGCCGCTGCCGCATCCCACCTTTGTCGGCATGCCGCTCCGGGTGGAGATCGAGCAGCTCGACCGCGCGGCCGCGCGACCGCAGGCGGCTGCGGAGTTCGGGTTTGAGACCGATCGGCCCACATTGCTGGTGACCGGCGGGTCTTTGGGGGCGCGCCGCATCAACCAGACCATCGCCGCCCGTGCTCAGGAGCTGACCGCGGCCGGCTGGCAGGTGCTGCACATCCAGGGCGGCCGCGGCGAGCTGACCGATCCGGGCATCGAGCACTACCGCCTGCTCGACTACTGCGACCGGATGGATCTGGCTCTCGCCATCGCGGACCTCGCGGTCGCCCGCGCGGGCGCCGCCACCGTGTGCGAGTTCGCCGCGCTGGGCATCCCGGCCGTCTACGTGCCCTTCCCGATCGGGAACGGCGAGCAGCGTTATAACGCAGCAGGCGTCCTCCGGGCGGACGGAGGTCTCCTGGTCGACGACGCCGAATTCCAGCCGACGTGGGTGGATGCGCAGCTCCTGCCGCTGCTCGCCGACCGCGACCGCGTCGCCGAGATGGGCCGGCGCGCCGCCTCCGTGGGGGTGCGCGACGGCTCCGACCGGATGGTCGCGCTCATCCGCGGTGCCCGTCCGGTCGGCTGAGAGCGAACGGTGAGCCTGGGGCCGATCCGCACCATCGCCGCGTAGCCTCATACTTGATGGAGTCCTTCTCGCGTAACCGAAAGCTGTACCTGTGACGATCAAGCCCGACCCGACCCTCACCCTGCCCGACGACCTCGGGAAGCTGCACTTCGTCGGCATCGGCGGTTCCGGGATGAGCGGCATCGCCCGGCTGTTCCTGGAGGCCGGCTACACGGTGACCGGCTCGGATGTGCGGCACTCCGCCAATATCGACAGCCTCCGTGCGCTCGGCGCCACCGTCGCGATCGGCCACGATGCGGCCAACGTGGGCGACGCCGACACGCTCGTCGTGACCGGCGCGCTCTGGCAGGACAACCCCGAGTACCAGTTGGCGCTGTCGAAGGGTCTGCCGGTGCTGCACCGGTCGCAGGCCCTCGCCTGGCTGATCAACCGCTCCCGTCTGGTCGCCGTCGCCGGCGCCCACGGTAAGACGACCTCGACCGGCATGATCATCACCGGCCTGCTGGGCCTCGGTGAGGACCCGAGCTTCGTCAACGGCGGCGTGATCGCGTCCCTCGGCAAGAGCTCGCAGACCGGCACCGGCGAGCTGTTCGTGGTGGAGGCGGACGAGTCGGACGGCTCGTTCCTGCTCTACGACACGGCGGTCGCCCTGATCACCAACGTCGACCCCGACCACCTCGACCACTACGGCTCCCTCGAGGCCTTCGAGGACGCCTTCGTGACCTTCGCCCGCGAGGCGGACGAGTTCGTCGTCGTGTCCTCCGACGACGCCGGCGCGGTCCACGTCACCAACCGGCTCCGAGAGCAGGCGCCCGACAAGCGCATTGTCACCTTCGGCGAGGCAGAGGATGCGGAGGTGCGCATCCACTCGATCGTCACCGACGGTCCGGTGTCGTTCTCGATCAGCTACGGCGGCGAGGAGTACTCCGCGCAGCTGCGGGTTCCCGGTCGCCACAACGCGATCAACGCCGGCGGCGCCTTCGCGGTGCTGACCGGTCTCGGCTTCGATCCGGCCGCTTCGCTGTCCGCTATCGCGGAGTTCGGAGGCACCGAACGCCGTTTCGAGCTGCACGGTACGGTCGCGGGCGTCAGCGTGTACGACGACTACGCCCACCACCCGACCGAGGTCGCGGCCGCCCTGTCGGCTGCGCGCACCGTCGTCGGCGACGGCCGGATCATCGCCGTGCACCAGCCGCACCTGTACAGCCGGACGCGCCTGTTCGCGAAGGAGTTCGCCGAGACCCTCGAGCGCTACGCCGACGAGACCGTGGTGCTCGACGTGTACGGAGCCCGCGAGGACCCGGAGCCGGGCGTCACCGGAGCGCTCGTCGCCGACCGCTTCGAGCATCCCGACCGGGTGGCGTTCATCGCCGACTGGCAGCGGGCCGCCGACCACACCGCGCAGATCGCGCGTGAGGGCGACTTCGTGATCACGCTCGGCTGCGGCGACGTCTACCGCATCGTCCCTCAGCTGCTCGACTCACTGCGCCGGGAGCACCCGGACGCCGCCGCGGAGTAACAGGGCCGGTCGGTGAAGCGTCCCCAGGGTTTCGAACGGCAGGAGGTGCCGGCGAACGCGCCTGCCCCCGCGCCGCGCGAGCTGGAGGCGCGCGATCGGAGCGGGGACCGGCGCCAGGCCGCAGGCTCGCGTTCCGTCGGGACGGTCACCGAGCCCATCCCGGTGGTGCGGCCAGGGGATGGTGCTCCTGCATCCCTCCTCGACGCGCCTGCGCGCGAGCGCGACGCCGACGCTCCGCCGTACTCGCGCATCCCGAGCAACCGAGAGATCGACAAGGCCCTCCGAGCTGCCCGCCGCGAGCGGAAGCGAGTGGAGCGTGGCGAGGTGCGTCGCTTCACCAAGCGCTCCCGGCGCCGTCGGCTCGCCTGGCTCGCCGCGGCCGGCGTCGTCGCGCTGCTGGTGCTCGCCGTGGCGCTCGTCGCGTACTCTCCGCTGCTGGCGCTGAAACACATCCAGGTCACGGGCACCTCGCGGCTGGATGCGGCGACGGTCGAGAAGAAACTCTCCGACCAGCTCGGCACCCCCCTGCCGCTGCTCGACCAGGCGGGGATCTCCAGCGATCTGGCCGCCTTCCCGCTGATCCGCAGCTACACGGTGGAGAGTCACCCGCCCGACTCCATCATCGTGCGCGTGGTGGAGCGTGCGCCGGTCGGCGTCATCCAGCAGGGCAATGTGTACACGCTGGTGGATGCGGCCAAGGTGCCGATCTCGAGCAGCGAGAAGCGGCCGGACGGCTATCCGATGATCGCCGCGAGCGGCGGGGCGGCCGACGTGGACGCCGACTCGGGGTTCGCGGCGGCGGCGAGCGTGCTGAGCGCTCTGCCGCCCGACGTCCTCGCCCAGGTCGACACCATCGCAGCGAAGACGAAGGACGACGTGAGTTTCACCCTGCGCGAGAGCCACGCGACGGTCGTCTGGGGGAGCGCGGAGGACTCGTCGCTGAAGGCCGCAGATCTGGCGGCGCTCCTGAAGAGCGCGGCCGGATCATCGCGCTACGACGTGTCGTCGCCGCACAGTGTGACGACGGGTTAGGCGTGTCGTGACCCCGACTTTTCCGACACGCCTGCCGCGTTACCGAGGCGCGGCGACGGCGCACCTAACGTCGGATCGAGAATTGCATACTCAGCAAGACTTTAAGCCTCAGCTAGAGGTTGAAGGTTCCCGTGGAGGCCGGACGTGACAGCACAACAGAACTACCTCGCCGTGATCAAGGTCGTCGGCATCGGCGGAGGCGGCGTCAATGCCGTCAACCGCATGATCGAACTCGGCCTCCGCGGCGTCGAGTTCATCGCCATCAACACGGACGCGCAGGCGCTCCTGATGAGCGACGCCGACGTCAAGCTCGACGTCGGCCGTGAGATCACCCGCGGCCTCGGCGCCGGGGCTGACCCGGAGGTCGGTCGCCGTGCGGCGGAAGACCACGCGGAGGAGATCGAGGAGGCGCTCGCCGGCGCCGACATGGTCTTCGTCACCGCGGGCGAGGGCGGCGGAACGGGCACGGGCGGCGCGCCGGTCGTCGCACGCATCGCCAAGTCCATCGGCGCTCTCACCATCGGTGTCGTGACCAAGCCGTTCTCCTTCGAGGGCAAGCGCCGTCAACAGCAGGCCGAGGCGGGCGTCCAGCGCCTGAAGGAAGAGGTCGACACCCTCATCGTGGTGCCGAACGACCGGCTGCTCGAGATCAGCGACCGCGGCATCAGCATGCTGGAGGCGTTCTCCACCGCCGACCAGGTGCTCCTCGCCGGTGTCCAGGGCATCACCGACCTGATCACCACGCCGGGCCTCATCAACCTCGACTTCGCCGACGTCAAGTCGGTCATGCAGGGTGCAGGCTCCGCCCTGATGGGCATCGGCTCCTCGCGGGGCGCCGACCGGGCCATCAAGGCCGCGGAGCTGGCCGTTGCGTCGCCGTTGCTGGAAGCATCCATCGACGGCGCCCACGGCGTCCTGCTGTCCATCCAGGGTGGCTCCAACCTCGGCATCTTCGAGATCAACGACGCCGCCCGCCTGGTGCAGGAGGCGGTGCACCCGGAGGCGAACATCATCTTCGGTGCGGTCATCGACGACACCCTCGGCGACGAGGTGCGCGTGACCGTCATCGCGGCAGGATTCGACGGCGGCGAGCCGAACTCGCGTCCCGTCACGGCGGACTCGCGTCGCGCGAGCTACGTCGAGGCAGGCTCGGAGCAGTCGCAGATCGCCTCCTCCGCCGAGGTCGAGGCGGGCGAGATCCCCGCCCCGGTCACAACCGACGCCTGGCAGACCGGCGAGAGCCCGGTCACCGAGGCCGCACCCCTGAAGGACCCGGCGTTCGACGACGAGAATGACGACCTCGACATCCCCGACTTCCTCAAGTAACGGTCTGGCCGAACGGCTCGCCGCGGTCCGGGAGGGCGTCTCGGACGCCGCCCGGGCCGCCGGCCGTTCGCCGGACGAGGTGACGACGATCGTCGTGACGAAGTTCCACCCGGCGTCGCTCGTGCGCGAGCTCGCCGGGCTGGGCGTGCGCGACGTGGGGGAGAACCGCCACCAGGAGGCGCAGGAGAAGGCGGCGGAGCTCGCCGACCTCGACCTCCGCTGGCACTTCGTCGGACAGCTGCAGAGCAAGAAGGCGCGTCAGGCCCGGCGGTATGCGTCCGTCATCCACTCGATCGACCGCTTCTCGCTGGTGGATGCGCTGGCCACCCGCGAGGGTGACCTGTCCGGCGAGCTCGACGCGTTCGTCCAGCTCAACCTCACCGACGACCCGGGACGCGGCGGCGTGGCCGATCGCGACCTCGAGCCGCTCGTCGAGCACGTCCTCGCCGCGCCCGGGCTTCGCCTCCTCGGCGTGATGGCGGTCGCACCCTTGGACGAGGAGCCCGCGCGCGCGTTCGAGCGCGTCCGGGCCGCCTCGGAGCGCGTCCAGGCGCTCGCGCCCGAGGCCACCAGGATCTCGGCAGGGATGTCGCAGGACTACCGCGAAGCGATCGCGGCAGGCGCGACACACCTTCGGATCGGGACCGCCATTACCGGGAATCGGCCAGAGCTTCGTTAATCTCGAAAAGAAGAGTTCGAGTGCGTGGCGAGGCGTCGACGCGCAGGTCTGTACGGAGGAAGCCATGGGCAACCCGCTGAAGAAGACGATGGTCTACCTGGGCCTCGCCGACGAGGAACTGGAATTCGAGGAGCAGCCGCAAGAGCAGGCTGCCCACCAGCCGCGCCGCGAGACTCCGGTCCACACGCCGGCGGCATCGCCGGTGCAGGCCGTCCCCCATCCCGCACCGGTCGCACCCGCGGCCGGCCGCGCTCCGGTCACGCCGCTGCGCAAGTCGTCCACCGCACGGAATGCATCGGTACAGGAAATGAACGAGATCCTCACGGTCCACCCCCGCCAGTACCGCGACGCTCAGGCGATCGCCGAGTCGTTCCGGGAAGGCATCCCGGTCATCATCAACCTCTCGCAGATGAGCGAGGGCGATGCCCGCCGTCTCATCGACTTCGCCAGCGGCCTCTCGCAGGGTCTGTACGGCAAGATCGAGCGGGTCACTCCCAAGGTGTTCCTCCTCTCGCCCAGCCACGTCGTGGTCTCCGGCGAGCACGGCGGCCAGGACGCCGAGGTCGACGCCTCCTTCTTCGCCCAGGCCTGATTCAGCGGGCCGCGGCCCGTCGACGCACGAAGCGCACCGTCTCCCAGGGGAGCCGGTGCGCTTTCGTACATACTGAGAGGGTGTTTGTCGTCTCGATCCTTGCGACCGTGCTCTATTACGCGCTGCTGATCTATTTCTTCGTGCTGTGGGCGCGGTTCGTGCTGGACCTGGTACGCGTCTTCGCGCGGCAGTGGCGCCCTCGCGGCGTCGGCCTGTTCCTCGCCGAGTCCACCTACGTGGTGACCGATCCGCCCATCCGCTTCTTCCGCCGGATCATCCCGCGGGTGTCGATGGGGCCGGTCGCGATCGACTTCGGCTGGAGCCTGACCATGCTCGTCGTGATCATCGGCTTGTACGTCACGCTGGGATTCCGCTGAGCGTTGCTCCCGGCCGCAGCGGTCCGCCCGTTGTATCGTTGACGAGCCGACGCGCCGACCGTACGGCGGAGTGCGCGAGTCCCGCCCGCTTTGCTAGCGTTGGCTGAACGCGTTTCTGTTCCAATTTCACGAAGGTGGCTCACCATGGCGCTGACTCCGGAAGATGTAGTCAACAAGCGGTTCCAGCCGACGAAGTTCCGCGAGGGCTACGACCAGGACGAGGTCGACGACTTCCTCGATGAGGTCGTCGTCGAGCTGCGTCGTCTGAACCAGGAGAACGAGGAGCTCAAGCAGCGCCTCGTGGCCGCCGACTCGCGGATCGCCGAACTGCAGCGCAGCGGCGGGCAGGGTGCAGCAGCAGCCGCTCCCGCAGCGGCGGTTGCGGCCGCCGACAACGGCGAGGCCGAGCGTCTGCAGCGCGAGAACGAGGAGCTCAAGCAGCGCCTCGCCCAGGCGCAGCAGGAGGCCGCACAGGCCAAGCAGCAGGCCGAGCAGGCCCAGCAGTCGCAGGCTGCGGCTCCCGCCGCCGGCTACCAGGCGCCCGCCGACGACGCGAACGACCCCAACGCCACCAACAACCTCCTCCAGCTCGCACGCCGGCTGCACGAGGAGCACGTTCGTGAGGGTGTCGAGAAGCGCGACCAGCTCATCGCCGAGGGCCACGCCACCGCCGCGCGCATCGTCGCCGAGGCGGAGTCGAAGCAGCGCGCGCAGATCAGCGCCCTCGACCAGGAGCGCTCGGGTCTCGAGCGTCGCATCGACGAGCTCCGCACGTTCGAGCGCGACTACCGCAAGGGCCTCAAGAACTACATCGAGAGCCAGCTCCACGACCTCGACGCGCCCGTCCAGGGCGGTGGCGCGTCCGGTCAGGGCGGCTCCCGCTCGGCCGCGCCGGTGAGCGCGGGCAGCAACGCCGTCCCGACGCCGGTCCCCGCGGGCGGCTCGGACGACTCGAGCAACCAGGGCCAGGCCCCGGGCTTCCCCGGTTTTGGAGGCTAGTCCCTCCCGGTCCAAGGTCAGCATCAGGGCCTTGGCGGTCCTGGCGGTGGTCGCGCTATGCGTGTACCTCGTCGACCAGATCGCCAAGGTCCTGGTCGTCTCGAACCTGTACGAGGGCCAGCAGGTCGAGGTCCTGGGGCAGCTGCTCCAGTTCCACTTCGTCAAGAACGCGGGCGCGGCCTTCTCCATCGGCAGCGGCTCGACGTGGATCTTCTCCATCGTCGGGATCGGCGTCCTCGGCTTTGTGATCTGGTACGCACCGCGCATCCGCTCGACGGCCTGGGCGGTGCTGTTCGGCCTCCTGCTGGGCGGCCTGCTGGGCAACCTGACCGACCGCCTGTTCCGCGCACCAGGCTTCGGAGTCGGCCACGTTGTCGACTTCCTACAGATCCCGCTGCTGCCGGCGATCTTCAACCTCGCCGACGTCGCGATCGTGTCGAGCATGGTGCTGTTCCTCATCCTGACCCTGCGCGGTGTCGGGCTGGACGGGCGGCGAACGAACGATGACGACGATGGCGATGACGATGTCGAGCCGGACGAGGCTGCCGCCGACCCGATCGAGGCGGAGACCACCACGGATCCGCGCGACAAGCCGCAGAGCTAGATGGAGTCGCGCAGCTTCCCGATCCCGGACGGGCTCGACGGGTCACGCGTGGACGCGGGACTCGCCAAGCTCCTCGGCTTCTCGCGCAGCTTCGCGGCCGAGATCGCGGAGAGCGGCGGGGTGACGCTGGACGGCCGCGAGGCGGGCAAGTCCGACCGACTCACGGCCGGCTCCTGGCTCGAGGTGTCGTGGCAGCCGAAGTCCGACGTCGAGATCGTCCCGATCCCCGTCCCGGAGCTCACGATCGTGCACGACGACGACGACATCGTGGTGATCGACAAACCGGTCGGCGTAGCCGCGCATCCCTCGGTCGGCTGGGAGGGCCCGACGGTCCTCGGCGCCCTGGCCGCGGCGGGCTTCCGGATCTCGACCTCCGGCGCCGCCGAGCGCGCGGGCATCGTGCACCGGCTCGACGCCGGAACCAGCGGTCTGATGGTGGTCGCCAAGTCGGAGCGCGCCTACACGGCGCTGAAACGCGCCTTCCACGACCGCACGGTCGAGAAGATCTACCACGCGGTCGTCCAGGGCCACCCGGACCCGCTGACCGGCACGATCGACGCGCCCATCGGCCGTCACCCCCGGTCGGACTGGAAGTTCGCCGTCGTTGCTGGCGGCAAGCCGTCGGTCACCCACTACGAGACGATCGAGGCGTTCCCCTCGGCCAGCCTCCTCGAGATCCACCTGGAGACCGGCCGCACGCACCAGATCCGCGTCCACATGGCCGCCCAGCGGCATCCCTGCGCCGGGGATGCGATGTACGGGGCCGACCCCGTCCTGAGCGCGAAGCTCGGCCTCACTCGGCAGTGGCTGCACGCGGTACAGCTCGCCTTCGACCACCCGGGGACGGGGGAGTGGGTCACCTTCACGACGACATATCCGGCCGACCTGCAGCACGCCCTGGATGTGCTCCGAGAGTCGTAGAAGCAACGTCGGCGGACGGCCTTAGGCTTAGATCGATGTCCGACTCCTTCGTCCACCTCCACGTCCACAGCGAGTACTCGATGCTCGACGGGGCCGCACGTGTCAAACCTCTGGTCGAGGCCGCCGCGGCGCAGGGGATGCCCGGCGTCGCCATCACCGACCACGGCAACATGTTTGGCGCGTTCGACTTCTGGCGCTCGGCGACCGACGCCGGGATCAAGCCGATCATCGGCACCGAGGCCTACCTGACGCCGGGCACGCACCGGAGCGATAAGACCCGCATTCGCTGGGGCGACGGCGGCGGAGACGACGTCTCGGGCTCGGGCGCATACACGCACATGACGCTCCTGGCGGCGACGACCGAGGGGATGCACAACCTCTTCCGGTTGTCCTCGATCGCGTCGCGTGAGGGCTACTACTTCAAGCCCCGCATGGACCGCGAGATCCTGAGCACATACTCGAAGGGGATCATCGCGACGACCGGCTGCCCGTCCGGAGAGGTGCAGACGCGTCTGCGGCTCGGCCAGTACGAGGCGGCACGGGCCGCGGCCGCCGACTACCGGGACATCTTCGGCAAGGAGAATTTCTTCGCGGAGATCATGGACCACGGGCTCGGCATCGAGCGCCGGATCATGTCCGACCTCATCCGGCTGGCCAAAGACCTGGGGCTGCCGCTCGTCGCGACAAACGACCTCCACTACACGCACGCCGAGGACGCGAAGAGCCATGCGGCGCTGCTCTGCGTGCAGTCCGGCTCCACCCTCGACGACCCGAACCGCTTCAAGTTCGACGCCGACGAGTTCTACCTGAAGACTCCGGAGCAGATGCGGCAGCTGTTCCGCGACTACCCGGATGCGTGCGATAACACGCTCGCGATCGCCGAGCGTTGCGACGTGCAGTTCGACACGGCCGCGAACTACATGCCGCGCTTCCCCGTCCCCGAGGGCGAGACGGAGCAGACCTGGTTCGTGAAGGAGGTCGAACGGGGCCTCGAGCAGCGCTACCCGGGCGGAATCACGCCCGAGGTGCGCGCGCAGGCGGACTACGAGATCGGCGTGATCTCGCAGATGGGCTTCCCCGGCTACTTCCTCGTCGTCGCCGACTTCATCAACTGGTCGAAGCGCAACGGCATCCGCGTCGGGCCGGGGCGTGGCTCCGGCGCCGGCTCGATGGCCGCCTACGCGATGCGGATCACCGACCTCGACCCGCTGCGGCACGGCCTGATCTTCGAGCGCTTCCTCAACCCCGATCGCGTCTCCATGCCCGACTTCGACGTCGACTTCGACGACCGTCGCCGTGGCGAGGTCATCAAGTACGTGACCGAGAAGTATGGCTCGGAGCGCGTCGCGCAGATCGTCACGTACGGCACCATCAAGGCCAAGCAGGCGCTGAAGGACTCCGGGCGCGTGCTCGGCTTCCCCTTCTCGATGGGTGAGCGGCTCACCAAGGCGATGCCGCCTCCCGTCATGGGCAAGGACATCCCGCTCACCGGGATCTTCGACAAGGACCACCCGCGTTACAAAGAGGCCGTCGACATCCGCGCGGTCGTGGAGACGGACCCCGAAGCCAAGACGGTCTTCGACACGGCCCTGGGGCTCGAGAACCTGAAGCGCCAGTGGGGCGTCCACGCGGCGGGCGTGATCATGTCCTCCGACCCGCTGATCGACATCATCCCGATCATGAAGCGGGAGCAGGACGGCCAGATCGTCACCCAGTTCGACTATCCGGCCTGCGAGTCGCTCGGGCTGATCAAGATGGACTTCCTGGGGCTGCGCAACCTCACCATCATCAACGACGCCCTCGACAACATCCGCGACAACCGCGGCGAGGAGCTGGTGCTGGAGGAGCTGGAGCTCGACGACCGCCCGGCGTACGAACTGCTGTCGCGCGGCGACACCCTCGGCGTGTTCCAGCTCGACGGCGGCCCGATGCGGTCGCTGCTTCGGCTGATGAAGCCGGACAACTTCGAGGACATCTCGGCGCTCATCGCGCTGTACCGGCCCGGCCCCATGGGTGCGAACTCGCACACCAACTACGCGCTGCGCAAGAACGGTCAGCAGGCGATCACGCCTATCCACCCGGAACTGGCCGAGCCGCTCGCCGAGATCCTCTCCACCAGCTACGGCCTCATCATCTACCAGGAGCAGGTGATGGCGATCGCACAGAAGGTCGCCGGCTTCTCGCTCGGTCAAGCAGACATTTTGCGCCGCGCGATGGGCAAGAAGAAGAAGTCCGAGCTGGACAAGCAGTTCGCGGGCTTCGCGCAGGGCATGCAGGACAACGGCTACTCGATGGACGCGGTCAACAAGCTCTGGGAGATCCTGCTCCCGTTCTCGGACTACGCGTTCAACAAAGCCCACTCGGCCGCGTACGGCGTGATTTCGTACTGGACCGCATACCTGAAGGCGCACTATCCGGCCGAGTACATGGCGGCGCTGCTGACCAGCGTCGGTGATTCCAAGGACAAGATGGCGCTGTACCTCAACGAGTGCCGCCGGATGGGCATCAAGGTGCTGCCGCCGGATGTCAACGAGTCGAACCTGTACTTCGCCGCCGTCGGCGAGGACATCCGCTTCGGGATGGGCGCGGTGCGCAACGTCGGCGCGAACGTGGTGGAGGGCGTCCGGGACGCTCGCGAGAGCAAGGGCCGGTTCGAGTCGTTCCACGATTTCCTGAACAAGGTGCCCATCCACGCCGCCAACAAGCGGACGGTCGAGTCGCTGATCAAGGCCGGAGCCTTCGACTCGCTCGGCCACACGCGCCGTGCGCTCGTCGAGGTGCACGAGGATGCGGTCGAGTCGGCCGTCAAGATCAAGCGCAACGAGGCCAACGGCGACGTCGGGTTCGACTTCGACAGCCTGTGGGGCGAGGACGAGGCGGCGCAGACGCAGCATCACATCCCGCAGCGGCCGGAGTGGGCCAAGCGCGACAAGCTCGCGTTCGAGCGCGAGATGCTCGGTCTGTACGTGTCCGACCATCCGCTCGCGGGGCTGGAGCTTCAGCTGGCGAAGCTCGCCAGCACCGGGATCGCCGAGCTGGTCAGCTCCGACAACATCCAGGACGGCGAGACCGTGACCATCGCGGGGCTCGTGACGAGCGTTCAGCACCGCGTGGCGAAGGCCTCAGGCAACCAGTACGGGATGATCCAGGTCGAGGACTTCGGCGGCGAACTCACCGTCATGTTCATGGGCAAGGCCTACCAAGAGTACTCGTCGCAGCTGCTGGGCGACGCGATCGTGGTGGTGCGCGGGCGGGTGAGCCTCCGCGATGACGGGATGAACCTGCACGCGTTCTCGCTGATGACTCCGGACCTCGGGCAGGCCGACGACGCCGGCGGGATGCTGATGATCACGATGCCGGACCAGCGCGCGACGACCGACACGGTGCTGTCGCTGAGCGAGGTGCTCGCCCGGCATCCCGGCGAGAGCGAGGTGCGCCTGCGGCTGGTGAAAGGCCAGGTCGCGCGCGTCTTCGAGGTACCGAAGCCCGTGAAGGTGAGCGCCGACCTGTACGGCGAGCTGAAGGGCCTGCTCGGCCCGAACTGCCTGGTCTGACCGCGAGGTGCTCGTTGTTGCGGCCGACACGCCGTGCCGGGCCGCAACGACGAGCACCTCGCGCGGTCAGACGGGGGTGCCGGGGCGCCAGTAGGTGCGCTCGTGGTAGACCAGGGGCGCGTCGTCCTCGCCGAGGCCGCCCTCCTCGATCTGCACGATCACCACGGCGCTGTTGTGCACTTGCACGCGCTCGATGATGCGCCCGACCATCCATGCGGTGGTGTCCCTGATGACGGGGAGTCCATGAGGTCCGCGATACCAGTGGTCGCCGATGAATCGCTGCTGGTTGTCGCCCGAGAGCGTCTGCGCCACCTCGCGGTTGCGCACCCCGAGCGTGTGGATGACGACGCGGTCGGTTTCCGCGATGGCCGGCCAGCTGGAGGCGGACAGCGCCATGTTGAACGTCGCGAGCGGCGGCACCGCGGCGAGTGAGGCCAGCGAGGTCGCGGTGAACCCGACAGGGGTGCCGTCGTCGCGCTGCGCCGTGACGATGGCGACACCGGCGGCGTGGCGACGGAACGTCTGGCGGAACGCCGCCAGGTCGGGAGTCGCGTCGGTGAGCGCGCCGTCTGTGGGGTCGGGGGATGCGCTGTTCATACGTCCTGTACAAGCTCCGATCGACGGCGGACATTCCACAGGCCGCGCCTTCTCCACAGCGGAGAAGGGGTCGCGCGGCTGGGGATTCGGGGCGGGATAGGCTGGTCTGGCCATGATCCAGACCATCGATCTCCGCGGTGTCCAGCCTACCCGCGCCGCTTTTCAGCGCCTCGTGCCCCGTCCCGTCGTGGATGTGCAGGTGGCGATGTCCGTGGCGTCCGAGCTCATAGAAGACGTGCGTCATCGGGGGCTTGCTGCGCTGGTCGAGCAGGCCGAGCGCTTCGACGGTGCGGCGCCCGCTTCGGTCCGCGTCCCTCAGTCCGAGATCGACGCGGCCGTCGCGGCGCTCCCAGCCGACGTGCGGGAAGCGCTTGAGGAGGCCATCGCACGCGTCCGCGAGGCGACCGCCGCCCAGGTTCCGCCGGCCGCCGAGACCGTGATCCGTCCGGGCGCGACGATCGTGCAGCGCTGGCAGCCGGTCGAGCGCGCGGGGCTGTACGTTCCGGGCGGCAAGGCGGTGTACCCGTCGAGCGTGGTCATGAACGCGGTCCCGGCGCAGGTCGCCGGCGTGGCGTCCGTCGCGCTCGCCAGCCCGCCGCAGCGCGAGTTCGGGGGAGCGGTCCACCCGGTCATCCTCGGAGCAGCGGGGCTGCTCGGCATCGATGAGGTCTACGCGATGGGTGGCGCCGGCGCGATCGGGGCCCTTGCCTTCGGTGTCGAGGAAATCGGGCTGGAGCCGGTCCAGGTCATCACCGGGCCCGGCAACATCTATGTGGCGGCGGCAAAGCGCGTCGTCCGCGGCCAGGCCGGGATCGATTCGGAGGCGGGGACCACCGAGATTCTCGTGATCGCCGACGACACGGCCGATGCCGGGTATGTCGCCGCCGACCTGGTCAGCCAGGCGGAGCACGACGAGGCGGCCGCATCCCTGCTGGTCACCGACAGCCCGCAGTTCGCCGAGCGCGTCGTCGCCGAACTCGACCGGCTGGCCGCCGCGACGAAGCACGCCGAGCGGGTGCAGACGGCCCTCGGCGGACCGCAGTCGGCCATCGTGCTCGTCGACGACCTGCAGGCGGCGGCCGCGTTCAGCAACGCCTACGGGCCGGAGCACCTCGAGCTGCAGACCGCCGATCCGGAGGGGCTGCTCGCGTCCATCCACAACGCCGGCGCCATCTTCCTCGGGCCGACGTCGCCGGTCAGCTTGGGCGACTACCTCGCCGGTTCGAACCACGTGCTGCCGACGGGCGGCCAGGCGCGGTTCTCGCCCGGCCTCGGCGCCTACTCCTTCCTCCGGCCGCAGCAGGTCGTCGCCTACGACCGCGACGCCCTGCGCGACGTGGCCGATCGGATCGTGGCGCTGTCGACGGCGGAAGACCTGCCGGCGCACGGAGAAGCGGTCACCCAGCGGTTCCGCACCCGCTGAGCGATAGAATCCCACCATGTTCTGCCCCTTCTGCCGTCACCCCGACTCCCGCGTCATCGACTCGCGGACGAGCGACGACGGACTCTCCATCCGCCGACGCCGGCAGTGCCCCGAGTGCGGCCGCCGCTTCTCGACCACCGAGACCGCGAGCCTGAGCGTGATCAAGCGCAGCGGCGTGGCGGAGCCGTTCAGCCGCGAGAAGATCGTGCTGGGCGTTCGCAAGGCCTGCCAGGGCCGTCCGGTCACGGACTCCGACCTTGCAGTACTGGCAGGAAAGGTGGAGGAGACGATCCGCTCGACGGGAGCGTCGCAGATCGAGGCGAACGACATCGGCCTGGCCATCCTCCCGGAACTTCGCGAACTCGACGAGGTCGCGTACCTGCGCTTCGCGAGCGTCTACCAGGCATTCGACTCGCTCGACGACTTCGAGGCGGCCATCAGCTCGCTGCGTCTGGCACACCAGCCGGAGCCGGCGGAGGCGAAGTAAACGGGAGGCGAGCCCGGCAGCGGATGCAGCGGGTATTCTCTAACCGGCATGTATCGCGCACTCTTCACCCTCGTCCTCTCCCGACTCGATCCTGAGCGGGCCCATCACCTCGCCTTCGTGGTGATCCGCCTCCTCTCGACCCTGGGGCTCGGCAGGATCGTGCGCCGGTTCACCGCGCCAGACCCGTCCCTTGCGGTGGAGGCACTCGGGCTGCGCTTCGACTCGCCGTTCGGCGTCGCGGCGGGCTTCGACAAGGATGGCGAGGCGGTGCTGGGCCTCGGCGCGCTCGGGTTCGGCCACGTCGAGGTCGGCACGATCACGGCACGCCCGCAGCCCGGCAACGACAAGCCGCGGCTGTTCCGCCTGATCCCGGACCGCGCCGTGATCAATCGGATGGGCTTCAACAATCACGGAGCAGGGAGGGCCGCCGACCGGCTGCTGCGCGTCCGTCGCTCCCACCGTCGCCCCGTCCTCGGCGTCAACATCGGCAAGTCGCGCGTCGTCGCGGTCGAGGACGCCACGGCCGACTACCTCACCAGCGCCCGGGCGCTCGCCCCCGTCGCTGACTATCTCGTCGTCAACGTCAGCTCGCCGAACACGCCCGGGCTGCGCGGCCTGCAGGAGCTCGAACTCCTGAGCCCCCTGCTCTCCGCCGTGAAGGAGGTCGCGGGGGAGACCCCGCTGCTGGTGAAGATCGCACCCGACCTCACCGACGAGCAGGTCGAGCGGATCGCACGCCTCACCGTCGAACTGGGGCTCGCGGGCATCATCGCGACGAACACGACGATCTCGCGAGACGGACTGCGCACCGATCACACTGTCGTGGAGGCGGCGGGCGCCGGAGGACTGAGCGGTGCTCCGCTGGCGGCCCGCTCGCTCGCCGTCCTGCGTCTCATCCGCGCGGTCGTCCCGGCCGAGCTCTGCGTCATCTCCGTCGGCGGTGTCGAGAGGGCCGAGGACGTGCAGGAGCGCCTGGATGCCGGGGCCACCCTCGTGCAGGGCTACACGACGTTCCTCTACCGCGGCCCGCTGTGGGCGCGGCAGATCAACCGCGGGCTGCTACGCCTCCGGCGTTCCCTGGTGGAAGCGTAGGCGCCAGCGGCCGGAGCTGCGCACCCAGAGGGAGCTGCGCAGGGTCGCGCCCCGCGCATCCATCGTCCGGGCGGTGAGGAGCAGCGTCTCGGGGGAGACGCGGTCCACTCCGAGCACCTCGATGCCCGCAGCGGGAGCGTCCTCGTCGGCGAGCTCGGAGACGAGCGCGTCGCGGCCCCAGAGGCGGCCGGACCGGCCGATCTCCTCGAAAGACGGATGCAGCAGTTCGGCCAGGCGTGAAGCGTCGGAACGCACGGCCGGCTCGAGCAGCTCGCGCTCCAGGCGTGCGACGACCTCTTCGTCCGACTCCTCATGCGGCAGGTTGTCGAACAGGTCGAACTCGAGCGGCGCGTCGGTGCTCGGCTCGGCAGTCGGCGCTGAAATGGGCTCGGCAGCAGGAGTCGCAGCAGCCTCGGGAGCGGCCGTGAGGCTGGGTGCATGACCACCCCATCCGGGGCCAATCGGGATCGGCTCGCCGTTCTGGTACGCGGATGCGACGGCGCGGGCGCGTACGTCGGCCGCCTCATTCAGGTCGTGACCGGCGTGCCCCTTCACCCACTCGAACTCGTAGCGGCGGCCCTGCAGGGCACGATCGAGCCGTTCGAGCAGCTCCCGGTTCATCACCGGGGCGCCGTCGGCCTTCCGCCAGCCCTTGCGCTTCCAACCCGGCATCCACTTCGTCACCGCATTGATGACGTACTGGCTATCGCAGAAGATGTGCAGGTCTTCGCCGAGGTGGGCCGTCGCCTCGAGGAGGTCGATGACGGCCATCAGCTCGCCCTGGTTGTTGGTGCCGTGGGGCCAGCCACCCGCGGACCAGTGCGCGTCATCCACATACCAAGCCCACCCGGCGGGGCCGGGGTTGCCGAGGGCAGAGCCATCGGCCGCTGCGACGATCGCCACGTCAGCTCGGGAACTGGCCGCGCTTGACCTGCGGCTTCGGCAGGCGCATCACGCGCAGCTGGAGCGCACGCATGGCGCCGTACCAGCGCACGCCGCGCTCGACCTTCGACGCGCCGAACTTCGCCGCGAGGCGCTTCCGGACGAGGAATCCGAGCACGAAGCAGTCGATGACGGCGATAAGGAAGAAGCCCCACAGCGCGAACAGGCCGTACACCTGCAGGGCCGCCACGGGGAGGAAGGTCAGGATGATGACGATCAGCATCACCGGGATGAGGAACTCGCCGATCGAGAAGCGGGCGTCGACGTAGTCGCGCACATAGCGACGCTGAGGGCCGCGGTCGCGAGCGGTCAGATAGCGGTCGTCGCCGGCTGCCATGCCGAGGCGCGCCTTCTCGCGGGCCTCCGCCTGCTTCTGCCGGGCGACGCGGGCCGCCTCCTTGCGGTCGGTCGGGACCAGTGGACGCTTGCGGGCGGCCTCCTGCTGGCGGCGGGTGGGCGTGGGAGCACCCTTGCCCTGCCGAATACGTTCAGCGGTCTCTTCGGGGGTCTCCGGTGCGGGCGTCTCCGCCTCGCTCGCCGCGTTCTGTCGTTTCGCCAACTTCGAGCCTTCGTTTGTGGGGTGGACTTAAGATTACCCGCATGACAGACAGCCAGGAGACCCCCGTTCCGCCCGTCAGCGACACCGCCGACCCGAACACGCCGGACGCCGTCGAGACGCGGGTGCGTTCCGCGGTCGACGCCGGGCTGCCGTCGGCGATCGCCGACCTCTCGCAGCTGGTCCGCATCCCCTCGGTGTCGTGGTCGGCGTTCGACCCGGAGAACGTCCGGAAGAGCGCTGACGCGGTCGCGGCGCTGCTGACGGAGACCGGCGCTTTCGACCGCGTCGAGGTGAAGCTGGCGGCTATCGGCGACGGTGAAACCCTCGGGCAGCCTGCGGTGCTGGCCACGCGGGCCGCGAAGAACGGCCGGCCCACCGTCCTCCTTTACGCGCACCATGACGTGCAGCCGGAAGGCGACGCGGCGAACTGGGAGACCTCGCCCTTCGAGCCGACCGTCCGTGGCGACCGCCTGTACGGGCGGGGCGCGGCCGACGACAAGGCGGGCGTCATGACCCACGTCGCCACCGTCCGCGCCCTCACCCAGGTGCTGGGGGATGACCTGGAGGTCGGCCTCGCCGTCTTCATCGAGGGCGAGGAGGAGTTCGGCTCGCGTTCGTTCGCCAACTTCCTGGAGGACAACAAGGACGCCCTGGCGGCCGACGTGATCGTGGTCGCCGACTCCGACAACGTCGACGTGAACACGCCGGCGCTCACCGTCTCGCTCCGCGGCAACGTGACCTTCCGCCTCACGGTCTCGACGCTCGAGCACGCCTCGCACTCCGGGATGTACGGCGGCGCCGCTCCGGATGCGATGCTCGCACTGGTGAAGCTGCTCGCCACCCTGCACGACGAGGACGGCGCGGTCGCCGTCGACGGCCTGACCTCGTACACCGACGCCGATGAGCCGCCCGCGTTCAGCGAGGAGCAGCTCGCCGAGGACGCCGCATTCCTCTCCGGAGTCACGAGTATCGGGAGAGGCCCCATCCTGTCGCGGATGTGGTCGCAGCCGACCATCACCGTCACCGGCATCGACGCGCCCAGCGTCGCCAATGCCTCCAACACGCTCCTTCCGAGTGTGGCCGTGCGCATCAGCTCCCGCGTCGCGCCCGGACAGCCGGCGCGCGAGGCGTACGAGGCGCTCGAGCGCCACCTGCGCGCGTACGCGCCGTTCGGAGCGCACATCGCCATCGACGACGTGGACCTCGGCGACCCGTTCCTGGTCGACACGGCAGGCTGGGCGGCCACCGAGGCGAAGCGCGCGATGACCGACGCGTGGGGAAAGGAAGCAGTGGAGACGGGGATCGGCGGGTCCATCCCGTTCATCGCCGACCTGGTGCGCGAGTTCCCCTCGGCACAGATCCTCGTCACCGGCGTAGAGGACCCGGACACCCGCGCACACAGCCCCAACGAGTCGCTCCACCTCGGGGTGTTCAAGCGGGCGATCCTCACCGAAGCGCTGCTGCTCGCGCGCCTCAACGCGCGCACCGCGTCCTGAGTCGATGACGTGCTCTCCCGAATTCGCAGGAGAGCGACGTACAATCGACGCAGATTTCGTTCCGAAGCCTGAACCATCCTGAAGAGGAGCCCCATGACCGACACAACGCTGACCGCGACCAAGGCCCACGGAGTCGGCCTCACCGACACCGCGGCGTCCAAGGTCAGGAGCCTGCTCGAGCAGGAAGGCCGCGACGACCTGCGTCTGCGCGTGGCCGTCCAGCCCGGTGGCTGCTCGGGTCTGATCTACCAGCTGTACTTCGACGAGCGGATGCTCGACGGAGACGCGACCGTCGACTTCGACGGGGTGGAGGTCATCGTCGACAAGATGAGCGTGCCGTACCTCGACGGCGCGACCATCGATTTCGAGGACACGATCCAGAAGCAGGGCTTCACGATCGACAACCCCAACGCGACCGGTTCCTGCGCGTGCGGAGACTCGTTCCACTGAGTCGTATAGCACACCAGAACACACAGGGCCGCCCTCCACAGGGCGGCCCTTTTGTTCGGATCAGGGTGTCAGTCGGAGTAGGGTAGAAACAGCCACATACAGTTACATGTGAACTGTCCCAGTAGTCACTCGAAAGGTCACCGGTGCGTCACAATCGCCGTCTCCGATGGGCTGCCATCCCGATCGCTGCGACGCTCGTCGTGGCTCTCGCGGGCTGCACGCAGGCTCAGCTGCACGGATTCCTCCCGGGCTTCGCGGAGGGCGAGCCGCCCGTCACGAACCACACCGACCGCATCAGCGGCCTCTGGGTGACCAGCTGGATCGTGCTCCTCATCGTCGGCATCGTCGTCTGGGGTCTGACACTGTGGGCGGTCATCGTCTACCGCCGCCGGAAGGGCCAGACCGGCCTCCCCGTGCAGCTGCGGTACAACATGCCGATCGAGATCTTCTACACGATCGTTCCGCTCATCCTGGTGCTCGGCTTCTTCGCCTTCACCGCCCGCGACCAGAACGCCATCGAGAAGCCGTACGCCGATCCGGACGTCAAGATCCAGGTCTACGCGAAGCAGTGGGCCTGGGACTTCAACTACGTCACCGACAACGTCTACGACCCGGGAATCCAGGTCCAGCCGGATGACAACAGCGCCACCCCCGGCTCGGTCCAGGAGGGCGAGGTCCCGACCCTGTACCTCCCCGAGAACAAGAAGATCACGATCCAGCTCGACTCGCGCGACGTGATCCACTCGTTCTGGGTTCCGGCGATGCTCTACAAGAAAGACGTCATCCCGGGCAAGACCAACTACATGTACTTCGAGACCACCGACCGCACCGGCACCTTCGTCGGCAAGTGCGCCGAGCTGTGCGGCGAGTACCACTCGGCGATGCTCTTCAACGTGAAGATCGTGTCGCAGTCCGAGTACGACGCCCACATCCAGAAGCTCCGCGACCAGGGCTACGAAGGCCAGCTGGGCTCCGAGTACGACCGCAACCAGAACCTGCCAGGACGGGGAGCTCCTTCGGGCCCCCAGGGCGGCAACGAGTAGGACGCAAGATGACGACGACTGCACCGGCTCCTGGAGCCACCGCCGCTCCGAAGCCAGCGCCCACGATCCTCACCGCGAACGGTGCGGCTCGTAAGGGCAACATCCTGGTGAACTACATCACGTCGACGGACCACAAGACGATCGGGTACATGTACCTGATCTCGTCGTTCATCTACTTCCTCGTCGGCGGCGTGATGGCTCTGATCATCCGCGCCCAGCTGTTCGAGCCGGGTCTGAACGTCGTGGCCACCAAAGAGCAGTACAACCAGCTGTTCACGATGCACGGCACGATCATGCTGCTCATGTTCGCGACGCCGCTGTTCGCCGGATTCGCCAACGTGCTCATGCCGCTGCAAATCGGCGCGCCCGACGTGGCGTTCCCGCGACTGAACGCGCTGGCCTACTGGTTCTACTCGTTCGGCTCGCTCATCGCCGTGGCCGGCTTCCTCACCCCGCAGGGGGCGGCGTCGTTCGGCTGGTTCGCCTATGCGCCACTGTCGAGTACGACGTTCTCGCCAGGAATCGGCGGAAACCTCTGGGTACTGGGCCTCGGCCTCTCGGGCTTCGGCACCATCCTCGGTGCGGTGAACTTCATCACCACGATCATCACGATGCGTGCACCGGGCATGACCATGTTCCGGATGCCGATCTTCACCTGGAACACGCTGGTGACCTCGATCCTCGTGCTGATGGCCTTCCCGGTCCTCGCGGCCGCGCTGTTCGCCCTGGCGGCGGATCGCGTCTTCGATGCGCACATCTACGATGCGGCCAACGGCGGAGCTCTGCTCTGGCAGCACCTGTTCTGGTTCTTCGGGCATCCCGAGGTGTACATCATCGCGCTGCCGTTCTTCGGCATCGTGTCCGAGATCTTCCCGGTGTTCAGCCGCAAGCCGATCTTCGGGTACAAGACCCTGGTGTACGCGACGATTGCCATCGCGGCCCTGTCGGTCACCGTCTGGGCGCACCACATGTACGTCACCGGCTCGGTGCTGCTGCCGTGGTTCTCGCTGATGACGATGCTCATCGCGGTCCCGACCGGCGTGAAGATCTTCAACTGGATCGGCACGATGTGGCGCGGCTCGCTGACGTTCGAGTCGCCGATGCTGTGGTCGATCGGCTTCCTGATCACGTTCACGTTCGGTGGTCTCACCGGCGTCATCCTCGCGTCGCCGCCGCTCGACTTCCACGTGTCGGACACGTACTTCGTGGTCGCGCACTTCCACTACGTGGTGTTCGGCACGGTCGTGTTCGCCATGTTCGCCGGGTTCTACTTCTGGTGGCCGAAGTGGACGGGCAAGATGCTCAACGACCGTCTGGGCAAGTGGCACTTCTGGCTGCTGTTCATCGGGTTCCACACGACCTTCCTCATCCAGCACTGGCTGGGTGTCGTGGGCATGCCTCGCCGGTACGCGACCTACCTGCCGTCGGACGGCTTCACCTGGATGAACCAGGTGTCGTCGATCGGTGCCGGTATCCTCGCGATCTCGATGATCCCGTTCTTCGTCAACGTGTATCTGACCGCGCGGAACGCGCCGAAGGTCACCGTCAACGACCCGTGGGGCTACGGACGCTCGCTCGAGTGGGCGACCAGTTGCCCGCCGCCGCGGCACAACTTCACGTCGATCCCGCGGATCCGTTCGGAGTCGCCGGCGTTCGACCTGAACCACCCCGAGGCCGGCATCCCGATCGGCATCGGCCCGGCGAAGGACGCCCCGGACGCTCCCGTCCACGACACCGCGAAGGACGAGGTGAAGTAACCCATGCGCGCTAACGCCCTGCTGTTCTGGATCCTGTCCGCGTTCTTCCTGCTGTCGGCGATCGTCTACACCCTGTGGAACCTGCTCGATCAGGCACACCGCAACGTGGAGTGGGTCGGCACCGTCGGCATGCTGCTCGCTGCGATCCTGGCCGCATTCATCGCGTTCTACGTCGGCCGCTCCCACGCCGCTCAGGGCGGGGAGCTGCCGGAGGACCGCCTCGACGCGAACATCGATGACGGCGACCCGGAGCTCGGGCACTTCAGCCCGTGGAGCTGGTGGCCGGTCGCCCTCGCCTTCGGCGCGGGTCTGGTCATCCTCGGCCTCGCCGTTGGTTTCTGGATCTGCTACATCGGTGTGGCCTTCAGCCTCATCTGCATCGTCGGCTGGGTCTACGAGTACTACCGCGGCTACTTCGCCCGCTGACCCGCACGCGAAAAGGGCCGTCTCCTTCCGGGAGGCGGCCCTTTTGCATGTCATGGATCAAGTGGAGGCAACACGCCGCGTGGCCACCTCGCGACACGGCGTGTCGGGACCACCAGCTGGCGTGAGGTGGTCGTCTCGGGCGTGCGCGGCCCTCCCGCTCTCCGATCCAGTTGACGGGACACGCCGTCGCGGCGGCTGCGCCGACGGCGTGTTGCGTCAACTCGAGCGCGGAAGGTGGCCGTCGCGGCGATGAAGAGTGCGGGTCAGCGGGCGGCGAAGCGCAGGACGTCGACGGAGACGCGCGTGGCGGAAGGGTTGGCGGCGGGCGTCCCCACCCCGGCGGCGGCGGCGTGGCGGGCCGACGGTCCCATGCCCGTCAGAGCGGCGGCGAGTTCGGCGGTGAGCGCCAGGTCGTACGCGACGGATTCGCGCGCCTGCAGGGCGTACAGGGGCTCTGAGGCGGCAATGACGTCGTCCGCTTTGTCCGACGGGATGTCGAGCATCGAACCGGCCGCCCGCAACGAACCGAGGTGGTCGGCGCGGGGAACCACGACGACCAGCGCGCCGCCCGGACGCAGCACACGATGGAACTCGGGGAGATTGCGGGGGGCGAAGACGTCCAGCACGGTGTCGGCGGCTCCCGTGCGGACGGGCAGAGGCCGCCACGTGTCCGCGACCAGACCATCCACCCGGTCGGATGCGCGCACAGCCCGGGACACGCCCTGCGGCGACAGGTCCATCGCAAGCCCTAGCGCGGCCGGAAGGGCCGCCAGCGCCGCGCGGAGGTAGTGGCCCGTGCCGGCGCCCGCATCCAGCACCCGGCCACCACCGGCCGCACCGGCGACGGCGTCGGCGATGGGGGAGTAGGCACCGCCCTCGAGCACGCGGTCGCGTGCATCCAGCATCTCGGTGGTGTCGCCCAGGTGCTTGCTTCCACCGCCGAGCAGCGACACGTACCCGCGCTTGTTGACGTCATGACGGTGCCCGTTCACGCATCCGAGCGTCAGGGCGTCGACCGGCTCCAGGTCGGCGGAGCACACGGGGCAGCGCAACCAGGAGGCCAGACGGCTCAGGTCAGCGGGCATCGGTGGGCACCTCGCAGAGTGACGGACGGACGGCGGAAACGCGGAAGCGCCGACGCGAATGAACGCGCCGGCGCTTCCGACGGAGACGGATGACCGTCAGTGGTGGTCGTGGCCCGACTCGAGCTCGCCTCGTGTGGGCGGCAGGATGCGGTCCTCGAAGAACCAGCGGGACAGCCCAGCACGCATCCGGTTGGCCGCCGTGATCTTGCCGCGACGGTTTGGACGTAGCATCAGCGGCTCGTACGACTCGAACGAGACCAGACGCCAGCGCTCGTAGTCGCTCAGCTGCTCGTGCACCTCGATGAACTCGCCACCGGGCAGCTTCACGATGCGGCCCGACTCGTAGCCGTGGAGGGCGATCGAGCGGTCCTTCTTCTGGAGTGCGAGACACACGCGCTTCGTAACGACGTAGGCGATCAGCGGCCCGATGAACAGCAGGGCCTGGAGAGCGTGGATGACACCCTCCATCGTCAGCTTGAAGTGCGTCGCGATGAGGTCCGAGCTCGCCGCCGCCCAGAAGACCGCATAGAACGTGACACCGGCTGCACCGATGGCGGTACGGCTGGCCGCGTTGCGCGGACGGTCCAGGATGTGGTGCTCACGCTTGTCACCCGTGACCCACGCCTCGAGGAACGGGTAGATCATGACCGTCACGATGAACAGGCCGAGGATCGCGACCGGGATGAGGATGTTGAACGACCAGGTGCGGTCGAGCCACACGAACTCCCAGCCCGGCGGCACCAGACGCAGGGCGCCGTCTGCGAAGCCGATGTACCAGTCCGGCTGCGTACCCGCCGACACCGGTGACGGGTCGTAGGGGCCGTAGGTCCAGATCGGGTTGATCGTGAAGAACGAGGCGATCAGCACGAGTACGCCGAAGACGATGAAGAAGAAGCCGCCGGCCTTGGCGGCGTACACCGGGAGGACCGGGTAGCCGACCACGTTGCCCTGCGTGCGGCCGGGGGCCGCGTACTGGGTGTGCTTGTGGATGACGACGAACATCAGATGCAGCGCGATGAACGCCACGACGAACGCGGGCAGCAGCAGGATGTGCAGGGTGTACAGACGTCCGACGATCGCTGTACCGGGGAACTCACCGCCGAAGAGCAGGAACGAGATCCAGGTGCCGACGACCGGAATCGCCTTGAGGATGCCGTCGATGATGCGGAGGCCATTGCCCGAGAGCAGGTCGTCCGGCAGCGAGTAGCCGGTGAAGCCCTCACCGAGCGCCAGGATGAAGAGCACGAAGCCGATCACCCAGTTCAGTTCACGCGGCTTGCGGAACGCACCCGTGAAGAAGATGCGGAGCATGTGCAGGCCGATGGAGGCCACGAACAGCAGCGCCGCCCAGTGGTGGATCTGACGGACCAGCAGACCGCCGCGCACCTCGAACGAGATGTTCAGCGTGCTCTGCATCGCCGAGGACATCTCGATGCCCTTCAGCGGCACGTACGAGCCGTTGTAGACGACCTCCGCCATGGAGGCCTGGAAGAAGAACGTGAGGAAGGTGCCCGACAGCAGGATCACGATGAAGCTGTAGAGCGCGACCTCGCCGAGGAGGAAGGACCAGTGGTCGGGGAAGATCTTCCGGCCGAACTCCTTGACGGCGCCTGAGATGCTGGTGCGGTCCTCGAGGTAGTTCGCGGCTGCCGCCGTGAATCCGCCCTTCGAGGCCGTCGTCGTTGCCGCGGGTGCGGCGGTCGTGGTGCTCAATGGCGCTCCCAGAAGCTTGGGCCGACGGGCTCGTGGAAGTCGCTACGGGCGACCAGGTAGCCATCGGCGTCGACGGTGATCGGCAGCTGCGGCAGTGGCCGCTTCGCCGGTCCGAAGATGACCTGCGCTTCGTGCGTGATGTCGAACTGCGACTGGTGGCACGGGCAGAGCAGGTGGTGCGTCTGCTGCTCGTAGAGCGCCACCGGGCACCCGACGTGCGTGCAGATCTTGGAGTAGGCGACGATGCCGTCGTAGTTCCAGTTCTCGCGGCCCTTGGACACGTGCAGGTCTTCGGGCTTGAGGCGCATGAGCAGCACGGCCGCCTTGGCCTTCTGCTCCAGCAGATCGGGAGCCTCGTTGAGGCCCTCGGGGATGACGTGGAACGCGCTTCCGAGCGTCACATCCGACGCCTTGATGGGGGTTCCCGACGGGTCGCGGGTGAGGCGCACGCCCTTGGCCCACATCGTGTTGGAGAGCAGCTCCACCGGGTCTTCGTTCGCCGGTGCGAGACCGCGGAACAGGACGACGGCGGGAAGGGGGAAGGCGATCAGCGCGCCGATGAGGCTGTTGCGGACGAGGGTGCGACGGCTGAAGCCCGACTCCTCGTCGGCCTGACGGAAGATCTCCGCTGCGCGTTCGGTCGTCGGCTCGCTCCCGCGGACGGGGTGGCGGAGGTCGACGCCCTCCTTCTCGTGCATGAGCGCCTTGCCCCAGTGGACAGCGCCGATGCCGATGGCGAGGAGCGCGAGCGCGCCGCCGATGCCGATGAACAGGTTGTTCAGGCGGACAGAGCCCGGGTCGCTGGCGACGATCGGGAAGGCGAGGTAGGCCGCGACCGCCCATACCGAGCCGGCGATCGACAGGTAGAACAGTGTGTAGACGACGCGCTCGGCGCGCCGCTCCTTGCGCGGGTCGAGGTCCGTGACGCGAGGGCGGTGCGGCGGGAAGCCGGGGTTCTCGACGGCGTCGCGGATGATCAGCGCCGTTCCGGGGTCGCCGGTCCGGTGCTCCTCAGACGAACTGGCGGGCGTCAGCTCGCGACCGCCGTTCTCGTCCTGTGCCATTGCTCTCCTTCTTACGACTAACTCTGTGTGACCGTGTGCGGCGGTGGCCTAGTTGGACTTCGCCGTGATCCACACGGTGAGGGCGACGATGGCGCCCAGACCGAAGATCCAGAGGAAGAGGCCCTCGGCCACCGGGCCCAGGTTGCCGAGCTCGAAGCCGCCCGGGGACGGGTTGTTCTGGATGTACTTCAGGTACGTGATGATGTCGGCCTTGCCCTGCGGCGTGATGTTCAGGTCGTTGAACACCGGCATGTTCTGCGGGCCGGTGACCATGGCCTCGTAGATGTGCTGGGCGCTGACGCCGGTCAGCGGCGGAGCGTACTTGCCCTCGGTGAGCGCGCCACCGGCACCGGCGACGTTGTGGCACATCGCGCAGTTGATGCGGAACAGCTCGGCGCCGTGTGCGGCGTCGCCCTTCCCGGCGAGGTACTTCTGCTCGGGGATGGACGGGCCGGGTGCGAGGGAGGCGACGTAGTCGGCGAGTGCCTTGACCTGGTCGTCGGTGAACTGGACCGGCTTCTCCTGCGCCTGCGGGCCCTGCATCTGCATGGGCATGCGGCCGGTGCCGACCTGGAAGTCGACGGCGGCGGCGCCGACACCGATCAGGCTCGGGGCGACCGAGCTGCCCTGGGCGTTGAGCCCGTGGCAGGTGGCGCAGTTGGCCTGGAAGAGCTTCTTGCCCTCGTCGACCGAGTTCTGGCTCGCGGCGGCGACCTGCGGCTCGTCGGCGGAAGCGGTGGTGGTCGTGAACGCGGCGTAGGCGCCGCCGGTCAGTCCCAGCCCGATCGCGAGAAGCGCGACAGTGGCCAGCGGGTGACGGCGGCCGCCCTTGCGGGCAGGCTTGGCCTTGGTCGCCTGCTTGCCGGTGCCGGTGTTTTTCGGACGCATGGGGTGAAGAACGCTCCTGTTTCCTTATCGGATGATGTAGATGACCGCGAACAGGCCGATCCACACGACGTCGACGAAGTGCCAGTAGTACGAGACGACGATGGCACTGGTCGCCTCCTTGTGGCCGAAGGTCTTGACCGCGAAGGCGCGGCCGATGACGAGCAGGAAGGCGATCAGCCCGCCCGTCACGTGCAGGGCGTGGAAGCCGGTGGTGAGGTAGAAGGCCGAGCCGTAGGCGTTGGCGCTCAGCGAGATGCCCTCGGAGACGAGCGTGGCGTACTCGAGCACCTGGCCGGAGACGAAGATCGCGCCCAGCAGGTAGGAGAGCGTGAACCACTCGACCATGCCCCACTTGGCCGGGCTCCAGCCGGTCCGGCGGGGCTGCAGGCGCTCCGCGGCGAAGACGCCGAACTGGCACGTGAACGAGCTCGCGACCAGGATGATCGTGTTCGTCAGCGCGTACGGGACGTTCAGGTGCTGCGTCTCGGCTGCCCAGAGGTCCGGAGACGTCGACTTGAGAGTGAAGTAGATCGCGAAGAGACCCGCGAAGAACATCACCTCGGAGCCGAGCCAGACGATGGTGCCGACGGCCACGACGTTGGGCCGGTTGATCGCCGGCGCACTCGTTGCAGGAGAAATGGAGGTGCTCGTCACGTAACCCATTATGGCTGAAAAGGACCCGTGGTTTTCCCACCTGAGGGGCTTGAATCGACCGGATTTCCGGTTAGGGCAGCCTTATAAGCGGCCGTCGGGCCGGTATCGCCGTGGCGTGTCGCCCGCCGATAGGATCACAACATGAGTTCCACGCAGTCCTGGTCGTCCGTGCTGACGTCGCTCCTGGCCGGGGAGCACCTGAGCGTGGCGGACGCGGCGTGGGCCATGGATCAGGTGATGACGGGCGAGGCGACGGACGCGCAGCTGGCCGCTTTCCTCATCGCGCTGCGTGCCAAGGGCGAGACGGTCGATGAGATCGTCGGGTTCCGCGACGCCATCCTCGACCACGCCGTCCCGCTGCCGGTCGACCCGATGGCGCTCGACATCGTGGGGACGGGCGGCGACCGCTTCGGCACGGTGAACGTGTCGACGACCGCCTCGATCGTGGCCGCGGCCGCCGGCGTCCCGGTCATCAAGCACGGCAATCGCGCGGCGAGCTCCTCCTCCGGATCATCCGACGTTCTGGCGGCGCTGGGCATCGACCTCACCCTCTCGGCCGAGCGCGTCGCCGAGGTGCTCGACCAGGTCGGCATCACGTTCGCCTTCGCCAGCGCCTTCCACCCCGGGTTCGCCCACGCCGGTCCTGTGCGGGCCCAGCTCGGCGTCCCCACCGTCTTCAACTACCTCGGCCCCCTGTGCAACCCGGCGCGGCCCGAGGCATCGGCGGTCGGCGTCGCGACGCTCGACCGCATCCCGCTCATCGTCGGCGTGTTCCAGACCCGCGGCGCCACCGCGCTGGTCTTCCGCGGCGACGACGGGCTCGACGAGCTGTCGACCACCGGTCACAGTCACGTCTGGGAGGTCTCCCGAGGCCTCGTCACCGAGCACGACATCGATCCGCGCGATCTGGGCATCCCACGCGCACGGATCGATGATCTGCTCGGAAAGGACGCCGCGTACAACGCGGCTGTCGTGCGTGCCGTGCTCGCGGGCGAAGAAGGCCCCGTGCGCGACATCGTCCTGCTCAACGCGGCGGCCGGGCTCGTTTCCTACGAGCTCGCGTCCGACCCGTCGAGGGTCCAGGAATCCATCCTGGATCGGTTCCGTTCGCAAATGGCGGTCGCTGCCGCCGCGATCGACTCCGGGGCTGCGGCCACGAAGCTCGACCAGTGGGTGGCGGCGACGCACTGACAGCAGTGGAAGGAAGGGTTTCGATGAAGAAGCTCATCAACGACGTACCCGACGTCGTGACCGAGTCCCTCGCGGGCTTCGGCCGGGCTCACGCCGACATCGTGCGGGTGTCGCAGGATCCGAAGTTCGTCTCCCGGGCCGATGGTCCGGTTCAGGGCAAGGTCGGGCTCGTCAGCGGCGGTGGTAGTGGCCATGAGCCCCTCCACGCCGGCTTCGTCGGAAAGGGGATGCTCGACGCCGCGGTGCCGGGCGAAGTCTTCACCTCTCCGACGCCCATGCCGATCGTCGAGGCCACCAAGGCCGCGGACGGCGGCGCCGGCGTGCTCCACATCGTCAAGAACTACACGGGCGACGTGCTCAACTTCGAGACGGCGGCCGACCTGGTCGGCGCCGAGGGCATCAGTGTCCGCTCCGTCGTCATCAACGACGACGTGGCGGTGCAGGACTCCCTCTACACCGCGGGTCGCCGCGGCGTCGCCGGAACCGTCCTGGTCGAGAAGATCGCGGGTGCTGCGGCCGACCGAGGCGACGACCTCGATGCGGTCACCGCCGTGGCGGAGCGCGTCAACGCGAACGTCCGCTCGATCGGCCTCGCGCTGACCGACGGCACCGTCCCGCACGCCGGGGAGCCCGGGTTCGTGCTGCCGGAGGACGAGATCGAGTTCGGCGTGGGCATCCACGGCGAGCCCGGACGCGAGCGCATCAAGCTCGAGCCCGCCGACCGCCTGGTCGACCGGATGATGGACGCCATCCTCAGCGACCTGTCGTTCGACGGCTCGCCGGTGCTGCTGTTCGTGAACGGGATGGGCGGCACACCGCTGTCGGAGCTCTACATCCTGTTCCGGCGCGCCGCCGAGATCCTCGACGAGCGGGGCATCACGCTGAGCCGGTCGCTGGTCGGCAACTTCGTGACCTCGCTGGAGATGCAGGGCGCCTCCATCACGGTCCTGAAGCTCGACGACGAGTTCACCCAGCTCTGGGATGCACCCGTCCACACCGCTGCGCTCCGCTGGGGCCTGTAGAACACCGGAACGACTAGGAAGGAGGCGTCGATGACGCTGGACACGAACTGGGTGACGTCGTGGATCACCGCGGCCGCCGCATCCATCGCCGAGCACAAGCACGAGCTCAACACGCTCGACCGCGAGATCGGCGACGGCGACCACGGCGAGAATATGGACCGCGGCCTGCGTGCCTCCGTCGAAGCGCTGGGGAAGCTCCCCGGCGAGACGACGCCGAACGCCGCCCTGCGGTCCGTCGCCATGACCCTGATCTCGACGGTCGGCGGCGCCTCCGGTCCGCTGTACGGGACCGCCTTCCTCAAGATGGCGGACCCCGTCGGCGACGGGGACGCGATCGACGAGAAGGCGGTCGTGGCGGCGCTTGGCGCTGCGCGCGACGGGATCGTGTCCCGCGGGAAGGCGGCGCCGGGCGATAAGACGATGATCGACGCGTGGACGCCGGCCGTGGATGCCGCCGCTGCGGCCCAGGAGTCCGGGGCCTCGGTCTCGGGCATCCTGGACGCTGCGGCGGACGCCGCGGAGAAGGGGGCGGAGGCCACAGAGCCGCTCGTCGCCCGGAAGGGACGCGCGAGCTACCTCGGCGAGCGTTCGGCCGGGCACCGCGATCCGGGGGCGCAGTCGACGGCGCTGCTGCTGCGTGCAGCGGCAAGCACGGCAGAGGCGGCGGGATGACCGGGAAGATCGGCATCGTCTTCGTCTCGCACAGCTCGCAGATCGCCGCGGGGATGGTGCAGCTCGCCGGTCAGATGGCGGGCTCCGTGCGGCTCGTCGCCGCCGGCGGCACGGACGACGATGGGATCGGCACCAGCTTCACCAAGGTCATGTCGGGTGTGTCGGAGGCGGACAGCGGCGACGGAGTCGTGGTCGTCAGCGACCTCGGCTCTGCGCTGCTGACCGCGGAGACGGTGCTCGACATGCTCGACGAGGATCAGCGCTCCCGGGTCCGGGTCGTGGATGTCCCGTTCGTGGAGGGCGGCGTCGCGGCTGCGGTGGCGGCGGAGTCGGGCGGCGACCTCGACGCGGTCGTGGCCGCGGCCGAAGGCGCCGTCGACGCCTGGGCCGGGTCGAGTGCGGGAGGCGGTGGTGCTCCGGCAGCGGACGCCGGGCCTGCGCCCGCGGAGGCCGCCGACGCAGGCGGCCCTTACGAACGCGAGGTGCTCGTCCGCAACCCGGAGGGGCTGCACGCGCGTCCCGCCGCCGAGTTCGTCAAGCTGGCGAACACGTTCCCCGTGAAGGTGACCGTCAACGGCAAGGACGCGAAGAGCCTCCTGGGCATCATGTCCCTCGGGCTCACCGCCGGCTCGACCGCACGAATCGTCTCCGACGACCCGGACGGCCGCGCCGCCGTCGACGCGCTCGCCGCCCTCGTCGACTCCGGCTTCAACGAGATCTGAGGTCACGTACCCCGTCCGACAGCTCCTGACTTTTTCGCGCGACACGCCGTCGTCGAGGCGAAAAACTCAGGAGCTGTCGGCTTGGGGCATCAGGGGAGGGGCGGGAGGGGCGGGAGGAGCGGGAGCGACATTTCGCGCTCCTCGGCGGTCCGGTCGAGCGGATACGGCTGCGTGCGGCCAGTGAACGTGAAGCCTCGCCGCAGGTATGTGCGGATGGCGGGGTCGTTGTCCTCGTGGACGTCCAGCATCAGCCGCTCGCCGCGCCCGCGCGCCCAGTCGATGACCGCGTCGAGGAGGGCGTCCGTCATCCCGTGCTCCCGCCCGCGCCACGGTGGCGAGACGTACACGCCGACGAGGAACGGGTCGTGGGAGGCCGCGGACTGGTACCCGCCCATGCTGCCGAGCCAGCGCCCGTCCTCCGCCACCGCGGCGAAGAGGCGGCTCGTCGGCACGATGTTGGATGCGCGCCGCCGCCAGTGCTCGTCGGGATGCGCGCGCGCCTGCTCGAGCGTCTCCAGGAACGCGATCGGCGCATCCTGGAGCATCTCGAACCGCAGCGCGCGGTACTCCTGCCAGTCGTCCTCGGTGCTGGCGCGGACGACCCAGCCGGTCATCCGGTCAGTCCCGCGCGGACAGCAGGGTCTCCGCCGAGGCGAGCAGGATCGCCGTGCAGAGGCCGTCGAGCGCCGTCGTCAGCTCGTCGAGCGGCGGGAAGGTCGGGGCGATCCGGATGTTCGCGTCGCGCGGGTCGTCGCCGTACGGGAAGGTGGCGCCGGCCGGCGTGACCGCGATGCCGGCCTCCTTCGCGAGCTGGACGGCGCGCTTGGCCGCGCCGTCGGCGATGTCGAGGCTGACGAAGTAGCCGCCTGCCGGTGCCGTCCACGACCCGCCGCCCCACGGCACCAGGCGCTCGCGGAATGCCGCGTCGACGGCGGCGAACTTCGGCTCCAGGATGGCGCGGTGCTTCTCCATGTGCGCCGCGAGCCCGTCGGGGTCCTTCAGCAGCTCGACGTGACGCAGCTGGTTGAGCTTGTCGGGGCCGATGCTCTGCGCGGAGAGGTTGTGCAGCATCCACTCGATGTTCGCGGGGGAGCCGCCGAAGAACGAGACGCCCGACCCGGGGTAGGTGACCTTGGAGGTGGAGGCGAACACCAGCGGGCGGTCCGGGTTGCCGGCCTCGGCCGCGAGGGCGAGCACGTCGATCGGCTCGGGGTGCTCGTCGGTGAGGTGATGGACCGCGTACGCGTTGTCCCAGATGAGGCGGAAGTCGTCCGCCGCGGGAAGCGACACCAGGGCGCGCACGACCTCCTCGGTGTAGACCGCCCCGGTCGGGTTGGAGTACACCGGCACGCAGAACATCCCGCGGATGCTGTCGTCCGTCTCGAGGAGCGTCTTCACCGCCTCGATGTCCGGCCCGTTCTCGTCGGAGGGGACTGGGATGAGGCGGATGCCGAGCCGCTCGGCGATGGTGAAGTGCCGGTCGTAGCCGGGCACGGGCGCAAGGAAGCTGATCGGCCGGCTGCTCCACGGCAGCTCGCCGCCGGGCACGCCGTGCAGCAGCGCGAACACGATCGTGTCGTGCATGAGCGTCAGGCTCGAGTTGCCCAGGGCGAGGAGCTGCTCCACCGGGACGCGCAGGGCGTCGGAGAAGATCGCGCGCAGCTCGGGCAGGCCCGTCGCTCCGCCGTAGTTGCGGAGGTCGGTGCCCGCGGCGTCGCGGTAGCGGCCGTCGGGCAGGTGGAGCAGGTCGTTGGAGAGGTCCAGCTGCTCGGCCGACGGCTTTCCGCGGGTCAGGTCGAGCTTCAGGCCCGCGGCCTTCAGCTCGTCGTACGCGCGCGCGAACGACGCGTGGGCCTCCCGTAGGGAGGCGGTGTCGAAGTCGGCCAGGGGGGAGGGCGAGATCGGTGCGGGGGTCACGTCATCGATCGTAGCGGCGTGCTGGACGGCGTGCTCAGGCGTCGTGTGCGAACATCCGGAGTGTGACCGACGAACTGGAGCACGGCCGCGGCCGGACCCGCGCGAAGATGGCGACCGCGATCGGAGCCGGGGTGATCGTCTCGGTGGGCGTCGGCCTCCTGAACGCCTGGCACTACGCGCTCATCGCAGGATGGGCGGCTGCCTGCATCGTGTACATCGTGTGGGTGTGGGCGTCGGTCTGGCGCCTCGACGGCGCGGCCACGAAGAGTCATGCGACGCTGGAGGATCCGGGACGGCGCACGACCGATCTGGTGCTCATCCTGGCGTCCGTGGCGAGCGTCGTCGCGGTCGTGTTCATCCTGGTGGATGCGAAATCTCTCAAGGGCGGAGCGCAGCTCAGCGTCGCCCTGCTCGCCATCGTGAGCGTCGCCCTCTCCTGGACGCTGGTGCACACCGTCTACACACTCCGGTACGCGCGCATCTACTACCGCACCGGCGGCGGCATCGACTTCAACCAGGAGGAGAAGCCGCAGTACAGCGACTTCGCCTACCTGGCCTTCACGCTCGGGATGACGTTCCAGGTGTCGGACACGAACATCCAGAACGCGTACATCCGTGCGACAGTGCTGCGGCACACGCTGCTGTCGTACCTGTTCGGCACGGTGATCGTGGCGGCGACGGTGAACCTGGTGGCCGGGCTCACCTGAACGCGGCCCTCACCAGTCCAGGTCAGCGGGTGTATGTCACGAAGCGGTAGCGCATCCCGTTGCCGCCCGTGAGCCACTCGCCGGCCTCGACCGACCATCCCGTGCCGGGATCCGGTGCCTGCGTGTCGCCGTCGACCTCCAGGTCGATCTCGGTGATCTCGAGCCGGTCGGCCACCGCGAGCGTCTGCCGGTAGAGTTCGGCGCCGCCGATCACCCAGGCCGTGGATGCGTCGGCCACCGCCGCCAGCGCCTCGTCGACCGAGTGCACGACGAGCGCGCCGGGCGAACTCCAGTCGGCCTGGCGGGTGACGACGATGTTGTCGCGGCCCGGCAGCGGCCGGTACCGCTCGGGTAGGGACTCCCAGGTGCGTCGTCCCATGATCACCGGGTCGGTACCGGTGAGGGCGCGGAAGTGACGTAGGTCTTCCGTCAGATGCCAGGGCATGACCCCGCCGGCGCCGATCACCCGGTCGTGGGCCTGGGCCCAGATCAGTGCGACGGTCATACGGCGACCGCGGCGCGGATCGCGGGATGGTGCTGGTAGTCCTCCACCACGAAGTCCTCGAAGCGGTAGTCGAAGATGCTGTCGGGCTTCCGGGCGAAGCGCAGCTGCGGCGCCGGGTACGGGTCGCGCGTCAGCTGCTCGGTCACCTGCTCCACGTGGTTGTCGTAGATGTGCACGTCGCCGCCCGTCCAGACGAACTCGCCGGGCTCCAGGCCCACCTGCTGAGCCACCATGAGGGTGAGCAGCGCGTAGCTGGCGATGTTGAACGGGACGCCGAGGAACATGTCGGCACTCCGCTGGTACAGCTGGCAGGACAGCTTGCCGTCGGCGACGTAGAACTGGAAGAAGGCGTGACAGGGGGCGAGCGCCATGTTCGGGATGTCGGCCACGTTCCATGCGGAGACGATGATGCGGCGGGAGTCCGGGTCGGACCGGAGCGTGTCGATGACCTGCTGGATCTGATCGATGTGCTGCCCGTCGGGCGTCGGCCACGACCGCCACTGCACCCCGTAGACCGGGCCGAGCTCGCCATCCTGGTCGGCCCATTCGTCCCAGATGGTGACGCCGTTCTCGCGCAACCAGCCCACGTTGCTCTCGCCGCGGAGGAACCACAGCAGCTCGTACGCGATCGACTTGAAGTGGACGCGCTTGGTCGTGATGAGCGGGAAGCCGTCGGCCAGATCGAACCGCAGCTGACGGCCGAAGACGCTGCGCGTCCCCGTGCCGGTGCGGTCAGATTTGTGGGCGCCGTTCGCCAAGACGTCGCGCAGGAGGTCCTCGTACGGGGTCGCAATCTCGCTCACACCCTCGATGCTACTTGCCCGCGGGCGCACATGTCCGGAAGCCTCTGCTGTGGGGGACCGGCGCGTCGTAGTCTGGCGTCATGGAGCGGGGAGCGGACGCCGAGAGGCACAGCGACGACGAGCTCGCGACTGCTCTCGAGGAGGAGGTCGCGCGCATCACCTCCGCCATCCCGATCGTCGCCCCCCGGCAGGTCGCCGTGCAGGATGCGGTGCGCCCGGCCGCTGTCGCAGAGGTGCACGAAGACGAACCGAAGCGGGACGCGGTGCAGCCGGATGCTGTGGCAGAGGTGCACGAAGGGGAACCGGAGCAGGACGAGGACGACGACTGGGTCGGCCCTCCGACGCAGGTCATCAGCTTCGATGACCTGCCGGTGAGGCGCGAGCCGACCGGGCTGGAGCCGACCTTCAGCCCGTGGGTGGCGACGTCGGCGATCCCCATCCAGCGGGCGGAGCCGGAGGAGAGCCGAGAGCCGGAGCCCGAGCCGGGGCGCGGCCGCGGGCCTCGGCACGCGCTCGCCCCCGAATCACTCCGCGATCCGGTCGTCGATGAGCCGGAAGCACCCGAGCAGCCCGTCGCGCCGCCGGCGTTCCGGCCGGTCGCGCGCGCCGAACCGCTCGGGCTCGTGCCGGCGGAGTTGGCGCCCCGTGACTCCGAGCCGGTGCCGATCCTCGCGGCCGCGGCCGTCGAGCCGGTTCCGAGCACAGCGGCGCCGATCACCGGCGCCGGTGCTGAACCCTCGACGCCCTCGTCCATCGATCGTGACGTGCCCGACGATGCAGACGACACTCAGGAGTCCGACGACCCTGCCGCCGGGATGGCGCCCCTGGCCACCCCGCGCACCGGCGTGGTGTCCGGCCTCCTCGGCTCCCGGCCCGGGGCGCAGCCCCTGTTCGTCCCGGAGGCCGCCGATCTCGAGCCGACCCGGGTCGACCTTCGCGTCGGGCGTGCCTCCCGGATGTTCTGGCTCTGGTTCGCGGGAACCTCGTCCCTGATCAGCGTCGGCGTCGGCGCGACCCTGTTCGTGCTGGGCCTGAGCCTCCGCCAGCTGCTCGTGGCGACGCTGGTGGGTGTGGCCCTGTCCTTCCTTCCGCTCGGGCTGGGCACGCTCGCCGGCAAGTGGAGCGGACAGCCGACCCTGGTGGTGTCCCGGGCGTCGTTCGGGATGCTCGGCAACCTCCTCCCGACGGCGATCGCCCTGATCGTCAAGCTGTTCTGGGGTGCGGTGCTGCTCTGGCTGGCAGGCTCCGCGGCGGGCTCGCTGACGACTGCGGAGCACTGGCCGGGCAGCGCCGCCGCCGCGACCTCGGCGGCTCTCGGCGTGACGGTGCTGGTCGCTGTCGCGGTGGCGTACTTCGGGTACGCGCTGGTGACGCGCGTCCAGCTCGTGCTGACCATCGCCTCCGCCGTGCTGATCGGGCTGATGATCGCAGCGACCTGGAGGCATGTGGACATGGCGCGGGCGCTCGCCGTGCCTGACGCGCTGTGGACGCACGTCGTCACGGGCGCCGTGCTGGTGTTCAGCTACGTGGGCCTCGCCTGGGCAATGAGCAGCGCAGAGGTCGCGCGGTACCAACAGCCGCTTTCCTCCGGCGGGGCGGCGATGCTGTGGGCGACCTTCGGGGCAGGCGTGCCACCGTTCGTGCTGGTCTCGTACGGGGGACTGCTGGCCGCATCCGACCCGGGCGTCGCCGCCGAGTTGGCCCGGGACCCGGTCGCAGGGCTCGTGCGCCTCGGGCTGCCGGCCTGGTATCCCGTGCCGCTGCTGCTGGCCGTCGGCCTGTCCCTCATCTCCGCCCTTGTGCTGACGGTGTACTCGGCCGGGTTCACGCTGGATGCGGCGGGCGTGCGGCTCGGCCGTCGGTGGAGCACGCTCGTGGCGGGCGCGGCCATCGCCGTCGTCGGCGCAGTGCTCGCGGCGACCGTGACCGACCTCTCCACGGTGATCCGCGGTGTCCCCACCGCCCTGTCCGTGCCCGTTGCCGCGTGGGTAGGCGTCTTCTCGGGCGAGATGATGCTGCGCACCCGGCGGTTCCACCAGCCGTCGCTCGTCGCTCGCGGCGGCGTATACCCGGACTGGCGGTGGACGAATGTCGGGCTGCTGCTGGCGGGGACGATCGTGGGGCTCGGGACGGTCAGCTCGCCGCTGCCTTGGCTGGCCTGGGAGGGGTACCTCTTCCGCCTTGTCGGGATCGATCCGCACGCCGGCATCGGGGCGAGCAACATCGGAGTGCTGGTCGCGCTCGCCATCGGGTTGGTCGGCGTGCTCGTCAGCGGCGTGCCCGCCGTCCGCCGGCAGGAAGTGGCGACGGCCGAGCGGGTGAGCGTCGAGGCCCATCCCGTAGGCTGAATGACGTGCCGCACACCCTCGCTTCCGTCCGTGACACCATCGAGCGCCTCTGGCCGCTCGCGGGCGCGGAGAGCTGGGATGCCCCGGGTCTCGTCACCGGCGATCCCGCCGCGAACGTGGAGCGCATCCTGCTCTCCGTGGATGCGGTCGCCGCCACCGTCGACGAGGCCGTCGAGCAGCGCGCCGACCTGCTGATCGCTCACCACCCACTGCTGCTGCGCGGCGTGACGAGCGTCGCGGAGGACCGCTACAAGGGCGCGCTGCTGGCACGCCTCATCCGCGGCGGCGTGGCGCTGTACGCCGCGCACACCACCGCGGACGTGGTCGAAGACGGCACCAGCGCCGTGCTCGCCGCCCGACTGGGACTTCGCGAAACCACACCGATCGCTCCGGCGCCGGACGGCGTGACGGGCATCGGCCGGGTGGGCGACCTTCCGCAGCCCACGACGCTCGGCCAGCTCGCGCGTGCGCTCGCCGACCTCCTGCCTCCGACGGCCGGTGGTGTCCGGGCGGCGGGCGAGTACCACCAGCCGGTCACCCGCGTCGCGGTCTGCGGCGGCGCCGGCGATTCGCTGCTCGGAAGTGACGCCGTCCGCGGCGCCGACGTCTACATCACCGCCGACCTGCGCCACCATCCCGCCTCCGAAGCCCGCGAACAGGCGACGCTCGGCGGCGGCCCGGCGCTGCTCGACGTCTCCCACTGGGCCAGCGAGTGGCTGTGGCTCGACACCGCGGCCGAGCAGCTACGCGCGGCCCTTCCCGGGGTGGACGTGCGGGTGAGCGAGCTGCGCACGGACCCCTGGGATTTCGCCATCCTCCAATGACCCGACCCTGTACGTAAGGAAGCACCGCATCGTGAAAGCCAGCCCCGCCGACCAGAACGAGCTCCTGCGCCTGCAGGCCGCCGACAACCGAATCGCCCAGCTCGGTCATGCCGCGAAGAACCTGCCGCAGTCGGTCGAACTCACGAAACTCCAGCCGGAGGTGGATGCGCTGCGCGCCCGCTGGATCGCCGCCACCGGTGAGCTGGAGGACGCCCGCACCGAGCTGAAGCGCGTCGAGTCGGACGTCGCGATCGTGGATGCGCGCGCGAAACGTGACAACGAGCGCGTGCAGCACTCGGCCTCCGTCAAGGACGTGCAGGCGCTGGAGGCGGAACTCGCCTCCCTCAAGAAGCGCAAGGACGACCTCGAAGAGATCGAGCTGACCGTCATGGAGCGCGTCGAGGGTCTGGAGCAGGCGCTCGCCGCCGTCGAGGCGGAGCGCGGCGAGCTGAATGACCGCGTCCAGGTGCTCGAAGCGCAGCGCGACGAGGAGGCGGGCAAGCTGGAGGCGCAGCGGAAGGCTCTCGCCACCGACCGCGCCACCATCGCGGAGGCCCTCCCTGCGGATCTCGTCGACCTGTACGAGCGCCAGCGGGCCCGCTACGGCATCGGAGCGGCCGCCCTCATCCGTGGTGTGTCGATGGGCTCCAACGTGAAGCTGACCGAGTCGGACCTGTCCGACATCCGGCGCGCCGCGCTGGACGATGTCGTGATGTGCCCGGACAGCGGCGCCATCCTGGTGCGCGGCGAGGACTCCGGGCTCTGACGCCTGCCGCACATCCCGTCCGGCATCCTGTCGTCACCTCCCGCTGCGCTATCGTGGAGCCCGGAATGGGTCGGCAAGACGGTCGCGTCGGTCCGCGAGAGCGGGCCGCCGAGGAACGTCCGGGCTCCGCAGAGCAAGGCGGTGGGTAACACCCACCCGGGGCAACCCGCGAGAAAGTGCAACAGAAAGCAGACCGCCTGCGGCCGCAAGGCCGCCGGTAAGGGTGAAACGGTGGTGTAAGAGACCACCAGCGGCCGGGGTGACCCGGCCGGCTGGGTAAACCTCGCCCGGAGCAAGGTCGCACAGGGGACCATGAGGCTGCTCGTCTCGTCCCCGGGTAGACCGCTGGAGGGCGGCGGCAACGTCGTCCCGAGATAGATGGCCGTCCGCGGTGCACGCACCGCGACAGAACCCGGCGTATCAGCCGGCCCATTCCCTTTCTTCGCCGGCGCTGTCGCCGTCGGGCACGAAGCGGTATCCCATCCCCGGCTCGGTCAGCAGGTAGCGCGGGTGCGAGGGCACCGGCTCCAGCTTCTTCCGCAGCTGCGCCAGGTAGAGGCGCAGGTAGCCGGTGTCGCTCGTGTATTGCGGGCCCCACACCTGCGTCAGGAGGGCCTGGCGGGTGACGAGCCGGCGGGGGTTGCGCAGCAGCACCTCGACGATGGCCCATTCGGTCGGCGTCAGGCGCACGGTCTCCGTGGTGTCGCCGGTGCGCCGGGTGACCTGACGCGCGGCGAGGTCGACTGAGACGTCGCCGAAGGTGACGACCGGCTCGTCCGTGACCGGCGCCTGGCGGCGGGTGAGGGCGCGAATGCGCGCGAGCAACTCGTCGGCGGCGAACGGCTTGGTGACGTAGTCGTCGGCGCCCGCGTCGAGCGCATCCACCTTGTCGGCGGAGCCCGTGCGACCGGAGACGACGAGGATGGGGACGCTCGACCAGCCGCGCAGCCCCTCGATCACCTCGATGCCGTTCAGCTCCGGCATCCCCAGGTCGAGCATGACGAGGTCCGGGTGGTGCTCCACCGCCTGCGACACGGCTTCGGCGCCGGTGCGCGCGGTGAGCACGTCGTAGCCCCGGGCGGTCAGCAGGATGCGCAGCGCGCGCAGGATCTGCTGGTCGTCGTCCGCAATGAGCACCCTCACGCCCTCTCCTCCCCGGCGGCCGGAAGGGAGACCACCATCGTCAGGCCGCCGCCGGGAGTGTCCTCGGCGTCGAGCGTGCCGCCCATGCCCTCGACGAAGCCCTTCGAGAGCGCGAGGCCGAGACCGATCCCTGTGTCGTTGTCCGTGTCGCCGAGGCGCTGGAACGGCACGAAGACGGCTTCGCGGCGCTCGTTCGGGATGCCGGGGCCGTGGTCGATCACGCGCAGCTGCACCATGCCCGCGAAGGTGCTGGCGGCGACGACCGGCCGAGCGCCCGGCGGACTGTAGCGGAGGGCGTTTCCGAGCAGGTTGACCAGCACCCGCTGGAGGAGGACGCCATCGGCGAGCAGGGAAGGGACGTCCGGCGGCAGGTCGAGTTCGATCTCGGCCGGTCCCAGTCCCAGCTCGTCGAGCGCCGGCAGCACTACGTCGTCGACCCCGGTCGGGGCGAGCGAGACGCCGAGGACACCCGCCTGTACACGGCTGACGTCGAGCAGGTTGGTGACCAACGTGGCGAGGGTGCCGAGGCTCTCCTCGGCGGTCTCCAGCAGCGCCTCGCTGTCGTCGTCGCTGAGGCGCAGGTCGGTCTGCCGCAGCGTCGTGACCGCTGCGGTCGCTGCCGCGAGCGGCCGTCGCAGGTCGTGGCCGACGGCGGCGAGCAGCGCGCTGCGTACACGATCTGCCTCGGCGAGGGGACCGAGTTCGGAGGCCGTGGCGGCCAGGTCGCGGTGCTCGAGCGCCGCATCCAGCTGGGCCACGATCGCGGCGAGCAGCCGGCGGTCGCCCGCGGCGAGGTCGCGGCCGGACAGCTCCAGCGTGCCGCGCGTCCCGACCGGGAGGTTCTGGATGCGCGGCGGGTCCGCCGCCTCACCGGAGGACGCGACCACCTCGGGCTCGGGGGATCCGGGCACGGGCACCAGAAGCCGGACGCCGCTGAGCCCGAACGCCTCACGGGTCCGCGAGACCAGCTCGTGCAGCGCATCCTCGCCGCGGATCACCCCGCCGGCGACGGTCGCTAGCAGCTCGGCCTCCGCACCCGCCCGCTGCGCAGCGCGCGATCGGCGCGCCGCCTGGTCGACGACGAGACTGACGAGCACGGCGATGACGACGTAGAGCACGAGCGCGAGGAGGTGCAGGGGTTCGCCGACCGTGATCGTGTACAGCGGCTCGACGAAGAAGTAGTCGAGGGTGAGACCTGACAGGAGCGCCGCGAATAATGCCGGCCAGATGCCGCCGACCAGCGCCACGACGACGACGAGCAGCTGGTAGCTGAGCACATCCGCCGTCATCGACTCGTGCGAGCGGAAGCTGGTCAGGAGCAGCGTCAGGAGGGGACCGCCGATGAGCGCGAGGACGAACCCGTAGACGCGCCGGCGCACGGTGAGGCCGCCGGTCGGCCGGGGAAGCGCGAACCGGCCGCCGGCGCGGGCATGGGACACGATGTGGACATCGATGGCGCCGGACTCGCGGATGACGGTCGCGCCGATCCCTGGCCCGGTCAGCAGCGCGGCCAGTCGGCTCCTCCGTGAGACGCCGATGACCAGTTGCGTCGCGTTGGCACCGCGGGCGAAGTCGACGAGGGCCTTCGGGATGTCACTGCCCACGACCTGGTGGTAGCTCCCGCCCAGCTGCTCCACGAGCGAGCGCTGGGCTGCCAGCGCGCCGGGCGCGGCCTCGCGCAGGCCGTCCTCGCTGGTGACGTGGACCGCCAGCAGCTCTCCGCCCGAACTGCGCGCCGCGATCCGCGCGCCGCGGCGCAGGAGCGTATCGCCCTCGGGGCCGCCGGTGAGCGCGACGACGACGCGCTCGCGCGCCTCCCAGGATCCGGCGATCCCGTGCTCGGCGCGGTACCGCTGCAGCGCGCTGTCGACCTCGTCGGCGAGCCACAGCAGCGCGAGCTCCCGCAGCGCGGTGAGGTTGCCGAGCCGGAAGTAGTTCGAGAGCGCCGCGTCGATCCGGGCCTCGGGATAGACGACGCCCTCCGCGAGGCGGTCGCGCAGCGCCTGCGGTGCCAGGTCGACTACCTCGATCTGGTCCGCCCGCCGAAGCACCGCATCCGGGATGGTCTCCCGCTGATGCACGCCGGTGATCTGCTCCACGACATCGTTCAGCGACTGGATGTGCTGGATGTTGACCGTCGACATCACGTCGATGCCGGCCTCCAGCATCGCCTCGACGTCCTCCCACCGCTTCGCGTGCTCGGTGCCGGGGGCGTTGGTGTGGGCCAGCTCGTCGACGAGGGCGACCTGCGGCGCCCGGCGGAGGACCGCATCCAGGTCGAGCTCCGTCAGCGTGACCCCGCGGTGCTCGACCTCACGACGCGGGACGACCTCGAGGCCGTCCAGCATCGCCGCGGTGGCGGCGCGGCCGTGGGTCTCCGCGACCGCGACCACCACATCGGTGCCGAGCGACTGCAGACGCTTGCCCTCTTCGAGCATCGCGTAGGTCTTCCCGACGCCCGGAGCGGCACCGAGCATCACACGCAGGTGACCACGAGGCATCTATCGGCCCATCTGCTGTCAGTGCTGGAGCTTCGCCAGGGCGAGGTTCAGCTCGAGCACGTTCACGGTCGGTTCCCCGAGGTAGCCGAGGTCCCGTCCCTGAATCCTAGACGTGACGAGCGATCGGACGGCGTCCTCCGGCAGGCCCCGCGCGTCGGCGACGCGCTTCACCTGCAGCAGGGCGTAGGCGGGGGAGATGTGCGGGTCGAGCCCTGAGCCGGAGGCCGTGAGGGCATCCCCGGGGATCTGCGAGGCCGTGACGCCGTCGGTCTTCTCGATGGTCTTCGTCCGCTCCTCGATCGCCTTCTGCTGCTCCGGGTTGGACGCGGCGAGATTGCTGCCGGACGAGGCGCCTGCGTCGTAGCCGGCCGGCGCGTTCGCCGTCGCAGCCGACGGGCGCGACTGGAACCACTGGGGGAGCGGCACGCCTTTCGCGTCGGTGAACGACTGTCCGATGAGGGAGGACCCGACCGTCCGCCCGTTCTGCGAGAGGGTCGATCCGTTGGCGGGCGCGTTCAGCGCGAGCTGCCCGATTCCGGTGACGACGAGGGTGTAGCCGGCGCCGAGCGCGACGGTGAGGACGATCATCGCGCGGAGGGCCACCCAGTACTGGCGCCAAGCGCCGCGGAGGGGGTTCATGATGTGCCTTTCAGGGGTCGGAGAGAATCGGGGCCGGGCTTCAGAAGCCCGGGATCAGCGACACGACGAGGTCGATCAGCTTGATGCCGATGAAGGGGGCGATGATCCCGCCGAGCCCGTAGATGAGGAGGTTGCGGCTGAGCAACGACGACGCCGACACCGGTCGGTAGCGCACCCCGCGCAGCGCCAGCGGGATAAGGAGCACGATCACCAGGGCGTTGAAGATCACCGCCGAGAGGATGGCCGAGGCCGGAGAGTGAAGCCCCATCACGTTGAGCGCGGCGAGGCCGGGAAAGGACGCCACGAACATCGCCGGGATGATCGCGAAATACTTGGCCACATCGTTCGCGATGGAGAACGTGGTCAGTGCGCCGCGAGTGATCAGCAGCTGCTTGCCGATCCGGACGATGTCGATGAGCTTCGTCGGGTCGGAGTCGAGGTCGACCATGTTTCCGGCCTCCTTGGCAGCCGAGGTGCCGGTGTTCATGGCCACGCCGACGTCGGCCTGGGCGAGGGCGGGAGCGTCATTCGTCCCGTCCCCGGTCATGGCGACCAGCCGGCCGCCCTCCTGCTCCCGCCGGATCAGGGCCAGCTTGTCCTCGGGCCGCGCCTCGGCGAGGAAGTCGTCTACGCCGGCCTCTGTGGCGATGGCCTGCGCGGTGAGCGGGTTGTCGCCGGTGACCATGACGGTCCGGATACCCATCCGGCGGAGGTCGGCGAAGCGGTCCGCCAGCCCGGTCTTGACCACATCCCGCAGGTGGATGACGCCCAGCAGCGAAGCGACGCCCTCCGGCGACCGCTGCGCCACGGCGAGCGGGGTGCCGCCGGAGCGCGAGATGCGCTCGACCTCCGCATCCAGCTGTTCGAGGTCGGTGGGGGACGGCGCTGTGGACTCGCGCACCCAGGCGACGACGGCGCTCGCCGCACCCTTGCGCAGCTGCGAGCCGTCGGGGAGGTCGAGGCCGCTCATCCGCGTCTGGGCGGTGAACGGCACGATGACGCCCTCGGTTTCTTCCGGCCTGTCGTAGCCGAGGGTCGAGGCCAGGTCGACCACCGAGACGCCCTCGGGAGTCGGGTCGCTGAGCGACGAGAGTGCGGCCGCCCTCACCAGCGCCTCGTCGGTGGTCGCGCCGACCGCCGTGAACTCCGTCGCCCGGCGGTTGCCGTAGGTGATGGTGCCCGTCTTATCCAGCAGCAGCGTGGTGACGTCGCCCGCAGCTTCCACGGCCCGGCCCGACATCGCGAGCACGTTGTACTGCACGAGCCGGTCCATCCCGGCGATGCCGATGGCCGAGATGAGCGCGCCGATGGTCGTCGGGATGAGGCACACCAGCAGGGCGACCAGCACCGGGACGGCGGGGGAGGCATTCGAGTATCCGGCGACCGGGGGCAGCACCAGCACGACGATCACGAACACGATGGAGAGGCTCGCGAGCAGGATGTTCAGCGCGATCTCGTTGGGCGTCTTCTGGCGGGATGCTCCTTCGACCAGGGCGATCATCCGGTCGACGAACGTCTCGCCCGGCTTGCTGGTGATGCGCACCACGATGCGGTCGGAGAGCACGCGGGTGCCCCCGGTGACGGCGCTGCGGTCGCCACCGGATTCGCGGACCACGGGTGCCGACTCTCCGGTGATCGCCGACTCGTCCACGGTCGCGATGCCGTGGATGACATCCCCGTCTCCGGGGATCAGCTCGCCCGCGGTCACCACGACCACGTCGCCCAGCCGGAGGTCGCTCGAGGCGACCGGGGCGATCGTGCTGTGAAGCGCATCCGGGTCGCCCTCGTCGTACCCGGTGACGCGGTTCGCCAGAGTGGTGGACCGGGTCTGCCGAAGGCTCGCCGCCTGTGCCTTCCCGCGCCCCTCGGCGACGGACTCGGCGAGGTTGGCGAAGACGACGGTCAGCCAGAGCCAGACGGCGATGCTCCAGGTGAACGCGAGGGTCGCGGTGCCTGCACCGCCGCCGGCGCTGCCCGCGCCGACGAACGGCTGCACGATCGCGATCACCGTGGTCAGTGCCGCGCCGACCTCCACGATGAACATGACCGGGTTCCGCCACATCGAGCGGGGGTCGAGCTTACGGAGCGCGCCCGGGAGGGCGGCGCCCAGCTGCGCCGGCGAGAAAGCGCTCTTCGGCGCGGACGAGGGCCGGTGAGTGGACGGGAGAGTGGTGGTGGTCATGTCAGTTCAGTCCTTCTGCGAGGGGACCCAGCGCGAGAACGGGGAAGTAGGTGAGAGCCGAGACGAGGATGATCGTGCCGGCGAGGAGCCCGACGAACTGCGGGCGATGGGTGGGCAACGTTCCTGCGGTGGCCGGTACGTGGCCCTGTGCCGCCAGCGAGCCCGCCAGTGCCAGTACGAACACGATCGGCACGAACCGCCCGAGGAACATCGCCGCACCGAGCGCCGTGTTCAGCCAGGGCGTTGCCGCGGTGAGCCCCGCGAAGGCCGAGCCGTTGTTGTTGCCCGCCGAGGTGAAGGCGTAGAGCACCTCGGTGAAGCCGTGCAGCCCTGGGTTCAGGATCGAGGTCTTCTCGACGTCCGCCCGAATCGCCGGGATGGCGAAGGTCAGCCCGGTGCCGAGCAGCACGATGGCGGGCGTGGTGAGGATGTAGAGGCTCGCGAGCTTGATCTCCCGCGTCCCGAGCTTCTTGCCCAGGTACTCCGGTGTCCGTCCGACCATCAGCCCGGCGATGAACACCGCGATGACCGCGATGACGAGGATGCCGTAGAGCCCCGACCCGACACCGCCGGGGACGAGCTCGCCCAGCATCATGTTGATCAGCGCCATCATCCCGCCGAGCGGACTGTAGCTGTCGAGCATCGAGTTGACCGCACCGGTCGAGGTGGTGGTGCTGGTCGTGTCGAACAGCGTCGAGCCGAAGAGGCCGAACACCGTCTCCTTGCCCTCCATCGTCCCGGCCGACGCCTCCAACAGCGTCATGGCGACCAGCGACACGGTGAACAGCAGCGCCATCGTCCCGAGGATCGCGTAGCCCTGCCTCCGGTCGCCGACCATCGTTCCGAACGTGCGCGGAAGCGAGAACGGGATGAGGAGCATGAGCAGCACCTCGACCAGGTTCGTCCACGCGGTCGGGTTCTCGAACGGATGCGCCGAGTTGACGTTGAAGAAGCCGCCGCCGTTCGTCCCGAGCAGCTTGATCGCCTCCTGCGACGCGACCGGACCGCCCGGAAGGCTCTGCGTGGCACCGGCGAGGGTGTGCACATCCTGAAACCCGTTGAGGTTCTGGATGACGCCGCCCGCGATCAGCACGACCGCAGCGATCAGGGAGAGGGGGAGCAGGATGCGCACGGTCGCGCGCAGCAGGTCCACCCAGAAGTTGCCGATCGTCCCGGTGGAACGTGACGCGAAGCCGCGAACCAGGGCGATCGCGACGGCGATGCCGACCGCGGCCGACACGAAGTTCTGCACGACGAGTCCCAGCGCCTGGACGCTGTAGCCGAGGGTCACCTCCGGCGAGTACGACTGCCAGTTCGTGTTGGTGACGAACGAGACGGCGGTGTTGAACGCGGTCCCCTCGGGCACTGCGGGCAGTCCGAGCGCATAGGGGAGGAACTGCTGCAGCCGCTGCAGACCGTAGACGATCACGATGCCGACCACCGAGAAGGCGAGTACGCCCCGGAGGTATGCCGGCCAGGACTGCCCGGAACGCGGGTCCACACCGATCAGGCGGTAGACGCCGCGCTCGACCCCGAGGTCGCGGTCGGAGGTGAAAACGCGGGCCATGTAGTCGCCCAGCGGACGGTACGCGACCCCGAGGAGGAGGACGAGCGTGGCGACCTGCGCGACGGCGAACCAGGCGCCGTCACCCCAGCCGGCCATCTAGAACCGCTCCGGCTTCACGAGGGCGACCAGCAGGTAGCCGATCGCGGCGATGGCCAGCACCGCGGCGATCACGGTCAGCACGATCACAGCTTCTCGACCCCCCGCGCGACCAGACCCACGCAGAGCGCGAGCACGGCCACGACGAGAAGGTAGACGACGTCGAGCACGACTCTCTCCATCCTTCAGGACGCCGCGACCGATCGGTCACGGCAGGAGAGAGTCCACACCCGTGGAAGGCGCGGGAGACGCGTCCTAACGGGTCCCTAACGCGCGCCCGCGAAATCCTTGCGGGACGCTGACGCCGGAGGCGGCGCTACCCGGCAGTCGTGGCCGGCGCTTCGTCGGGCGTGCGCACCTCGGCGGTGCGCCCACGCTCGCCGGCGTCGCGGCGCTCGCCGCGGACCGCGAGGGCGGCCGCGCCCAGGATGCCCGCGTTGTTGCGGTGCACGGCCGGCACGATCGGGGTCTTCAGCTTCAGCAGCGGGAGGAACTCCTCGTAGTGCTTGGAGACGCCGCCGCCGACGATGAAGAGGTCGGGAGTGAAGAGGAACTCGACCGTCGAGTAGTACTTCTGCAGGCGCTTCGCCCACTTCTCCCAGCTGAGGTCTTCGCGCTCCTTCGCCGAGTACGCGGCCCGGGACTCGGCGTCGTGCCCGTCGACCTCCAGGTGGCCGAGCTCGGCGTTCGGGATGAGGACGCCGTCGTAGATGAGTGCGGAGCCGATCCCCGTACCGAGGGTGGTCATGATGACCAGCCCGTCCTTGCCCGCCGCGGCCCCGAAGCGCGTCTCGGCGTAGCCGGCTGCGTCCGCGTCGTTGACGAAGTGGATGTCGCGGCCGAGTGCCGCTTCGAACAGGTCCTCGGCGTGCAGCCCGATCCAGTCCTTCGCGACGTTGGCGGCGGACAGAGTGACTCCGTGGCTGACGATGGCGGGGAAGCAGACGCCCACCGGCGCATCCGGCTCTTCTGTGGCCAGCCGGTCGACGATCTCCTTCGTCGTCTCGACGATGTCGTCGGGCTTTCCGCCGTCCGGTGTGGGCAGCTTCACCCGGTCACTGATGAGTTCGCCGGTCGACAGGTCGACCAGCCCTCCCTTGATGCCCGTGCCGCCGATGTCGATCCCGATCGCGTGGTTCTGCGAAGTCATGCCACGAATCTACCGCGCATCGGCGTCGGTCCACCTCGCGGTCGCCAGAGCGAGCGGCAGGAAGACGTCGTCGACGAACGAGACCAGCGTCTCCTCGTCGGCGGGGACCAGCCGCATCAGCATGTCGTGCCGTACCAGGGTGAGGGGCAGTTCGGCGACGACCGGGGGCAGCCGCTCGAGGTCGATCTCCCCGCGGCGGTCGGCGCGTTCCAGGATGGTGCGCAGCTGCGAGGGCTGCCGTCCGATGATGCGGTCGCGGAGGCCGGCGATACCGCCCTCCGCCTCCGTCATGATCCCCGAGAAGCGCATGAGCACCTCGGTGACAAGGATGCGCCGCCGAGTGCTCATCTGCCGGAGCAGGTCGAGGGTGTCCTCGCGGAGGCTTCCGTGGTCGGGGACCTGTAGCGGGTCGGCGGCGAAGTGGTGACGGATGGCGGCAAGGGCGAGGTCGCTGCGGCTGGCCCAGCGCCGGGCGAGCACTGGCCGGCTGGTGCCGGCGCGGGCGGCGACCGCCTCCATCGTCAGGGCCGCGTAGCCGTTGGTGTCGAGCTCTTCCCATGCCGCATCGAGCAGCGCGCTCTCGAGCTCGGCGCCTCGTCGGCGGCGGGCTGGAGTCTCATTAGAGTCCATTTGCGCATCTTATCGGGTCGGCGTATCGTCCTGTTAGATACATCCCCGCATCTTAAGGAGTCGACATGGCGGAGAAGCTCGACCGGACCGTGGTGCGCACCGCGACCGCGCTGGTCATCGGAGCGCTGGCGGTCGTGTTCGACACGACCATCCTCAGCGTCGCGTTGCATACGCTCGCGACCGATCTGCACACGAGCGTCGCGCAGATCCAGTGGGTGACCACCGGGTACCTGCTGGCGCTGGCCGCCACCGTCCCGCTCTCGGCCTGGTGCCTGGCCCGCTGGGGCGGGAAACGCGTGTGGATGGTCGCCCTCGCGATCTTCCTCGCCGGCTCGATCCTCTCCGGGCTGGCCTGGAACGCGGAGTCGCTGATCGCGTTCCGGGTGATTCAGGGCGTCGGGGGCGGCCTCATGCTGCCCGTGATGATGACGATGATGATGGAGGTCGCCGGCGGGAGGCAGCTCGGCCGCGTCTCAGCGGTCGTCGGACTGCCTGCGATGGCGGGCCCCATTCTCGGACCGGTGGTCGGGGGACTCATCCTCGCCCTCGGCGACTGGCGCTGGGTGTTCTGGGTCAACATCCCCTTCTCGGTGCTGGGGCTGATCCTGGCGTGGCGGATGCTGCCCTCCGACCGCGGACGTGACCCGCGCCGCCGCCTCGACGTCGTCGGGGTGCTGCTGCTCGTTCCCGGTCTCGCCGGCCTCCTGCTCGGTCTGTCCGACTCCGTGCTGAACGGCGGCTTCGCCCGCCTCGACGCGTGGCTGCCGCTCGTCGTCGGCGCCGTCCTCGTCGCCGCGTTCGTGCTGTGGGCGCTCCGGAAGCGCGGCGACGCGCTGGTGGATGTCCGGCTCCTGAAGGTCAGGACCGTCTGGTCGGCCTCGATCCTGCTGTTCCTCTCCGGTGTCGCGCTCTACGGGGCGATGCTGCTGCTTCCGCTCTTCTGGCAAGAGCAGCGCGGTACGGATGCGCTCGGCGCAGGCCTCCTGCTGGTCCCGCAGGGGCTCGGCACGCTCGCCTGTCGTCCCCTCGCCGGGCGGCTGATCGACCGCATCGGTGCGCGCTGGATCACGGTCGTCGGTTTCGCGATCGTCGCCGTCTCCACGATTCCCTTCGCGCTCGGCCCCACGGCGGCCGCAGACCCGCTCCTGCTGGTCGCCCTGTTCGTGCGCGGCTTCGGCCTCGGCGCGATCACCATGCCGCTGATGGTCGCCTCGTACCAGGGGCTCGAGCGCGAACAGATCGCCCACTCCAGCATCCTGACGAGGACGGCGCAGCAACTGGGCGGATCGTTCGGCACGGCGCTGTTCGCCGTGCTCCTGCAGGCCGCGGTGCAGGGCGGCTCAAGCCTGTCGAGCGCCTTCGACACCGCCTTCTGGGTGGCGGTCGGCGCGACCGTGCTGGGAGTCGGGATCTCGTTCGTGCTCCCGTCCGGCCGGTCGAAGGCGGCGGAGGCCGCGCCTGCGCCGGTCGTCCCGGCCGCGCAACCGGAAAGGGTCAGGGGAGCGTGAGCACCTCGGCGCCGCGCTCGGTGACCACCAGGGTGTGCTCGAACTGGGCGGTGATGCTGCGGTCGCGGGTGACGACCGTCCAGTCGTCGGCCCACATCTCCCACTCGTGCGTGCCGAGGGTGAGCATCGGCTCGATCGTGAACACCATCCCGGGCTCCATCACGTCGTCGTAGGCGGGCGCGGCGTCGTAGTGCGGGATGATGAGGCCCGAGTGGAAGGCGGCGCCGACGCCGTGCCCGGTGAAGTCGCGCACGACGCCGTAGCCGAAGCGCTTCGCGTACGACTCGATCGCGCGGCCGATCACGTTGACCTGGCGCCCCGGCGCGACCGCCTTGATCCCGCGGTTCAGCGCCTCGCGCGTGCGGTCGACCAGCTGCGTGACCTCGTCGGACGCCGTGCCCGCGATGAAGGTCTGGTTGCTGTCGCCGTGGAAGCCGTCCTTGTAGGCGGTGATGTCGATGTTGACGATGTCGCCGTCCTGCAGCACCGTGTCGTCCGGGATGCCGTGGCAGATCACCTCGTTGACCGAGCTGCAGATGGACTTCGGATAGCCGCGGTAGCCGAGGGTGGACGGGTAGGCGTCGTTGGCGAGCAGGAACTCGTGGCCGATCGCATCCAGCTCTTCCGTCGTTATGCCCGGGCGGACCGCCTGGCCGACACGCTCTATGGCCTGGGCGGCGATGCGCCCCGCCTCCCGGATGCGCTGCACCTCGTCGGGCGTGTACACGTCGCCGCGGGTATAGGGAGCCGGGCCCGGACGTCCAACGTACTCGGGCCGGGCGATGCGGCTCGGCACGGTGCGCATGGGGCTGACACGGCCCGGGATCAGGTGACCGGCGGAATCCTTGGGCATACCATCAACCTTATGACGACCGATGACCACGGCATCACGCAGGACGCCGAGCACAAGTACTGGTACAACATGAAGACCGGCGAGGTCGAGCAGGGCTTCCTGTCACCGGCGCCGAACCGCGTCGGACCATTCGACACCCGCGCCGAGGCCGAGCACGCGCTCGAGAAGCTGCGCGCGAACTCCGCCAAGTGGGCCGAAGAGGACGCCGCCGACAACCGCTAGAAGCTGTGCTCGTCGGTCGGGAACGAACCGCCCTGCACGTCCGCCTTGTAGGCGCGGGCCGCATCCGACAGCACGGTCTTGAGGTCGGCATACTGCTTCACGAATCGCGGCACGCGGCCGGTGGTGAAGCCGGCCCAGTCCGTCCACACCAGCAGCTGGCCGTCGACGTGCGGACCCGCGCCGACACCGACGGTCGGGATGCGCAGTTCGGCTGTGACGCGCTTGGCGACCTCGGCCGGCACCATCTCCAGCACCACCGCGAAGGCTCCGGCCTCCTCTACCGCGTGCGCGTCGGCGAGGAGTTCGTCGGCCGAGTCTCCCCGGCCCTGCACGAGGTGGCCGCCGAGGCCGTGCTCGCTCTGCGGGGTGAAGCCGATGTGCGCCATGACGGGGATGCCCGCATCGACGATCCGCCGGATCTGCTCGGCGCTCCGCCGGCCGCCCTCGAGCTTCACCGCGTGGGCGCCGGTCTCCTTCATGAAGCGCACGGCGGTGTGCAGCGCCTCCAGTGGACCGGTCTCGTATGAGCCGAACGGCATGTCCGCGACGACGAACGCGCGCTTGACGGCCTTCGCGACGGCGCGCGTCAGCGGGATGAGATCGTCAACCGTGACGGGCAGCGTGGTGTCGTAGCCGAGAACGTTGTTGCCGGCCGAATCGCCGACGAGCAGGAAGTCGATGCCCGCCTCGTCGAAGATTTGCGCGGTGAGCATGTCGTAGCTGGTGAGGCCCGTGAACGGAGCCCCCTCCTCCTTCGCCGCCTGGAAGTGGCGGGTGCGCACGCGCTTCAGCCCCTGCATCGACGAGGTCGTGGGGTGGACGGAGGGCACCGGTGACTGGTCGCTCATGCGGCTCAGTCTAGTGAACCACTAGTCTGGGAACGGCCGAGGAAAGGGGCAGGATGGACAAGCAGCGCGACTTCGTTCTTCGTACGATCGAGGAGCGTGGCGTCAAGTTCGTGAGGCTGTGGTTCACCGATGTCGTCGGCACCCTGAAGTCCGTCGCGATCGCCCCGGCCGAGGTCGAGGGGGCCTTCTCCGAGGGCCTCGGCTTCGACGGCTCCGCCATCGAGGGCCTCACCCGGGCCTACGAGTCCGACCTGCTGGCCCTGCCGGACGCGACGACGTTCCAGATCCTGCCGTGGCGCGGCGAGATCGACCCGACCGCACGCATGTTCTGCGACATCACCACGCCCGACGGCCAGCCGTCGGTCTCCGACCCGCGCAACGTGCTCAAACGGACGCTGGAGAAGGCGGCCGACCGCGGCTTCACCTTCTACACGCACCCCGAGATCGAGTTCTACCTGCTCAAGTCGTCGCAGTTCGGCGCAGAGGGCCCGGAGCCCGTGGACTCGGCCGGCTACTTCGACAACGTCCCCGGCGGCACCGCCCACGACTTCCGCCGCCGCTCGGTGCGGATGCTCGAGGACCTCGGCATCTCGGTGGAGTTCAGCCACCATGAGGCGGGCCCCGGCCAGAACGAGATCGACCTCCGCTACGCCGACGCGCTCACCACCGCCGACAACATCATGACGTTCCGCACGGTGATCAAGGAGGTGGCGATCGAGCAGGGCGTGTACGCGACCTTCATGCCGAAGCCCCTCTCGGACCACCCGGGTTCGGGGATGCACACCCACATGTCGCTGTTCGAGGGCGACACCAATGCCTTCTTCGAGCCGGGAGCCCAGTACCAGCTCTCCAAGATCGGCCGTCACTTCATCGCCGGTCTGCTGCGCCACGCGCCCGAGATCACCGCGGTGACGAACCAGTTCGTCAACTCCTACAAGCGCCTGTGGGGCGGCGACGAGGCGCCCAGCTTCGTGAGCTGGGGCCACAACAACCGCTCGGCCCTGGTCCGCGTCCCGCTGTACAAGCCCAGCAAGGGCCAGAGTTCGCGCGTCGAGTACCGTGCGATCGACTCGGCGGCGAACCCGTACCTCGCTTTCTCGCTGCTGCTCGCCGCGGGTCTGAAGGGCATCGAAGGCCAGTACGACCTGCCGCCGGAGGCGGAGGACAACGTGTGGGCGCTCTCCGACGCCGAGCGTCGCGCGCTCGGCTACAACCAGCTGCCGGCGAGCCTCGATCACGCCATCTCGCTGATGGAGGACTCCGAGCTCGTCGCCGAAACGCTGGGTGAGCAGGTCTTCAACTACGTCCTGCTCAATAAGCGCAAGGAGTGGGCCGAGTACCGCGCGCAGGTCACCCCGTACGAGCTGCGGACCAACCTCGAGATCCTCTGACCCGTTCGTCGTGACCCGACAGCAGCTCTCCCTCACCGCCCTGGCGCGTGCCGGGTTCGTGGGGTTGAGCTCTGTCCGTGACGAGCTGGATGAGCTGGCCGAGCTCAGCGGCCTATCGACCGATGCGCTCATCGGAGCGCTGTCGGCGGCGGCCGACCCGGACACCGCGCTCGCGCTCTCCCTCCGTCTACTGCGCCAGGCGCCCGAGCATGCCCGGGCCGCGCTCGGCTCTGAGGAGGAGGCCCGGCGCCTGTTCCGCGTCATCGGCGCGTCGGAGGGTGTGGGGGAGTTCTTCCTCCGCCAGCCGGCGCAGCTGGACGCGCTCGCGGCGCCGATCGAGGGCCTCCCCACCGCCGACGAGTTTCGCGCAGACCTCCTCGATGCGGTCGGGGCGGTGGACGGCGTCGCGGTGAACGGCGAGGAGTCCGCCTGGGCCGCTCTGCGCATCCACTACCGGCGCCGTCTCGTGCAGCTGGCGAGCTTCGACCTCGAGCAGCCGGATCCGGTCGAGGGCTTCGACGCGGTCGCCGCCGCTCTCTCCGATCTCGCCGCCGCGGCCCTGGAAGCCTCACTCGCCGTCGCCCGGCGAATGACTATCGGCACCGGCCCCGGCCGTTTCCCCGAGGAGCAGGTGCGGGCGACCCGATTCGCCGTGATCGGGATGGGCAAGGCCGGCGCCCGCGAACTCAACTACCTCAGCGATGTCGACGTCATCTTCGTCACCGAGGGGGACGCCGAGGCCGGCGTCGAGCCGGGCCGTGCGGTCGACATCGCGACGCGACTGGCGATGCTGACGATGCGCGGCATCCACGAGCCGGCGATCGAGCCGGGCCTCTGGGAGGTCGATCCGAATCTGCGGCCGGAGGGCAAGGCCGGGGCGCTGGTTCGCACACTTGAGTCGCACGTCGCCTACTACGACCGCTGGGCGAAGGGGTGGGAGTTCCAGGCGCTCCTCAAGGCGCGGCCCCTCGCGGGCGACCTCGACCTCGGTGAGCGTTACGTCGCCGCCCTCGCGCCCAAGGTCTGGAGCAGCGCCTCCCGAGAGAACTTCGTCGAGTCGGTGCAGCGGATGCGCGAGCGCGTCACCGACAACATCCCTGACGACGAAGTGCACTACCAGGTGAAACTCGGCCCGGGCGGCCTGCGCGATGTCGAGTTCACCGTGCAGCTGCTGCAGCTCGTCCACGGGCAGACCGACGAACAGGTCCGTCAGCGCGACACCCTGTCGGCGCTGGCGGCACTGGCCGCCCAGGGCTACATCGGCCGCGAGGAGTCGGCCACCTTCTCGCGCGACTACCGTTCGCTGCGGCTGATGGAGCACCGCCTCCAGCTGCGGCGGCTGACCCGCACGCACCTGATGCCGCGCGACGAGGCGGACGTGCGCATCCTCGCCCGGTCGACCGGTCTTGCAGCGAACGCCGACCAGCTCCTGGTCCAGTGGAACGCGATCAAGCACCGCGTCCGCGGCCTGCACGAGCGGCTGTTCTACCGTCCGCTCCTGAGCGCCGTCGCCGCGGCGCCCGCGGACGACGCCCGGCTGGCCGGGGGAGCGGGCCTCACCAGCGAGCAGGCGGAGGCGCGGCTCGCGGCGATCGGGTTCCGCGATCCGCGCGGCGCGCTCGCCCACATCGCGGCGCTCACCTCCGGTGTGTCCCGGCGCGCCACCATCCAGCGGCACCTGCTTCCGGTGATGCTGCAGTGGTTCGCAGCCGGTCCCGACCCGGACTACGGCCTCCTGACCTTCCGGCGGCTGAGCGAGGAGCTCGGCGGCACGCACTGGTATCTGCGGATGCTGCGGGACTCGACCGGAGCTGCCGAGCGGCTGACGCGTGTGCTGTCGGGCTCCCGGTTCGCGGGCGAGCTCTTGGGTCGCATCCCCGAGTCCGCCGCGTGGCTCGAGTCGGAGGACGACCTGCGCCCGCGCCCCGCGGCGCTGCTGCGGGAGGAGACCGCGGCGATCCTCGGCCGGCACGAGTCGGTCGACACGGCTGCCGCTGCGCTGCGGGCCATGCGCCGGCGTGAGGTGCTGCGGCTGGCGCTGTCGGGCATCCTGGGCTTCGCCACCATCACGGAACTGGCGCACGGTCTGACCGACGTGACCGAGAACATCATCGCCGGCGTGCTGCAGGCGATCCGCTTGGCCCGCGGCGACGGCGACGAGCTGGAGTTCGCGGTCATCGGGATGGGCCGGTTCGGCGGCAGGGAGCTCGGCTTCGGTTCCGACGCGGACGTGATGTACGTGTTCCGACCGCTCGCAGCTGAGCAGGAGGCGGCCAACCGTGCCGCGCTCGCGATCGTGTCGGAGCTGAACCGCCTCACCGAAGACAATCGCCTCCCGCTCGACCTCGACATCGGGCTGCGCCCGGAGGGGAAGAACGGTCCGCCGGTCCGCTCCCTCGACTCCTACCGCGCTTACTACCGCCGCTGGTCGCTCACCTGGGAGGCGCAGGCGCTGCTGCGCGCCCGCGGTGTGGCCGGCGATGCGGGGCTGCTCGCCGACTTCGAGCAGCTCGCCGACGAGGTCCGCTACCCGGAGAGCATCGGCGAGCAGGCGGTGCGCGAGGTCAAGCGCATCAAGGCTCGCGTCGAGAACGAGCGCCTGCCCCAGGGCGCCGACCCGTCCCGCCACCTGAAGCTCGGTCGCGGTTCCCTGAGCGATGTGGAGTGGTTCGTCCAGCTCATCCAGTTGGAGCACGCCGCCGGCATCCCGGGGCTGCGCACCACCTCGACTCTGGATGCGCTGGCTGCGGCCGCCGAGCACGGCTTCGTGTCGGAGGAGGATGCGGCGCGCCTCCGCGATGCCTGGCTGTTCGCCTCCCGGACGCGCTCGGCCATGACCCTGTGGGCGGACAAGACGGCCGACGTGCTGCCCTCCGACCGTGTCGCCCTCGACGGGGTCGCCCGGCTCATGGAGTACCCGCCCGGGTCGGCGAGCCGCCTCGAGGAGGACTACCTCGCGGTGACGCGCCGCGCCCGCCAGGTCTTCGAGCGCTCCTTCTACGGCATCCAGCCACGCCCCGCACCCACCGGCTGAGTTCGTGGCGCGCGGAGTCAGGCGTCGCGCAGGTGGGCGGCCTTGGCGAGCAGGACGTCGCGCTCGCGCTCGTTCGCGGTGAGCCCGGCGGCCGTGGTCAGCTCCGACACCGCCTCGTCGGTTCGTCCCAACTGCGCCAGCAGCTCTCCCCGCACGCTCGGGAGAAGGTGCGAGCCGCGCAGCGCGTCCTGCGCGACCAGCGCATCCACGATCCGTAACGCGCTCGCAGGCCCGGTCGCCATCGAGACGGCCGCCGCCCGGTTGAGCTCGACCACCGCGCTCGGCGCGATCCGGCCGAGCGCCTCGTAGAGCACCACGATCCGGTCCCAGTCGGTGTCCTCCGCCGTCGTGGCCACCGCGTGGCATTCCGCGATGGCCGCCTGCAGAGCGTACGGGCCACGCCCGCGACCGAGACTGTCGGCGCGGGCCAGTGCGGCACGACCGCGGACGATCTGCGCCCGATCCCAGCGCGTCCTGTCCTGCTCGGTCAGGAGGACAGGCGTCCCGTCGGCACGGGTACGTGCGGGAAAGCGCGCGGCCTGCAATTCCATCAGGGCCACCAAGGCGTGCGCCTCCGGCTCGCGGGGGAGCAGGGCCGTCACTGTGCGGCCGAGGCGGAGGGCTTCGTTCGCCAGCTCGCTCCGCATCCACTCCCGTCCGGTGGTCGCCGCGTAGCCTTCCGTGAACACCAGATAGACGACGCTGAGCGCACCCGCGAGCCGCGCCTTCCACTCGGACGGCTCGGGGGAGGCGAACGGGATGCGCGCCGCCGCGATGGTCTTCTTGGCCCGCACGATCCTCTGCTGGATCGTTGCGACCGGGACGAAGTACATCCGCGCGATCTCTGCTGTGCTCAGCCCCGCGACGATGCGCAGCGTCAGGGCCACCTGCCCCTCCCGGGAGAGGGCCGGATGGCACGCGGTGAAGACGAGGCGAAGCACGTCGTCGTCGATCGGCTCCCACCGGTCATCGGCCGCTTCCTCCAGCGTCGCCGCGATCGCGCGGTAGCGGTCGTCGAGGCCTTCCCGCCGGCGCCAGTGGTCGATCGCGCGGCGCTTGGCGACGGCGGTCAGCCAGCCGCCCGGATTGTCGGGCACCCCATCCCTCGGCCACTGCCTCAACGCTTCGACCAGCGCCTCCTGAGCGAGATCCTCGGCCAGGACGACGTCGCCCGTCACCTTCGCCAGGGTCGCGATAACGCGCGCCCCGTCGATGCGCCAGACGGCGTCGACCCGCGCCGGGATCCCGTTCACGGTGTTCTGGCCTCGAGCCTGGCCGCGCTCACGCCTTGTCTGCGGCGGCTCGCCACTCGTTCTCCTTCTGAATCCACTCGTTGTCGGCGTAGGCCGCGAAGTCGCTCTCGTCGGTCACGCGCCGCACCTCGAGCTTGGATCCGGGCCCGAGCGGGCAGCGACTGGCCCACTCCGCCGCTTCCTCCTTCGAGCTGACCTCGATAATCCAGAAGCCGTTGAACAGCTCGTGCGTCTCCCCGTAGGGGCCGTCGGTGATCGCGGGCGGCGTTGTCGAGAAGTCCACGACGAAACCGGTGGTGGCCACGTCGTCCGCGAGACCATCACCTGCGAGCAGGACGCCCGCCGAGATGAGCTGCTCGTTGTACTGGCCCATGCGGGCGATGACCTCGTTGAAGTCCATCTCCTCGTAGGCCTCCTTGGCGGCGTCGTTCGAGCGCATGATCAGCATGTACTTCACGGGTGTCTCCCTCAGTCCCGGGGTGCTTCTCTCGCACCCTCCTACCATCGTGTCGAACGGTGGACGAAAAGGTCGACACGCTCCAAGAAAATACATTCGCGGGCTCCGATTCGGGGTGCGCGTTTCGGCCGCGCGCGGGATATCCTGACAAAGTGAGTAATACTCAGGGACAGCGATATGCGTCGCTGGATGGACTCAGAGGGGTCGCATCCCTCGTAGTCATCGGCTACCACGCACTCCTCGTGGTGCCCGCGATCTCGGCCCTGTATGTCGACAAGGTGAACCCGGCGGCGTTCAGCCTCGAATGGTGGCTGTTCCACACGCCGCTCCGCCTGCTGTTCGCCGGGCACGAGGCGGTGCTGGTGTTCTTCGTGCTCTCTGGATTCGTGCTCACGCTGCCTTTCCTCAAGAGGCCACCGACCGGGCGCAGCACCCTCGCGTACTACGGACGCCGCATCGTGCGCCTGTATGTGCCGGTCTGGGCCTCGGTCGCGCTGGCGTTCGGTCTGGCCGTGGCCGTGCCCCGCGACCCGTCGATGGGCGGCTGGATGGGTACTCACCACGCCCCGACGCTGAGCAGCACGTGGCATGACCTGACCCTGCTGTTCGGAACCTCCAATCTGAACAGCCCGCTCTGGTCGCTCACCTGGGAGGTCTGGTTCTCCCTGCTCATGCCGGTGATGTTCCTGCTCATCCGGGCGACCCGTGCTGCGCGCTGGTGGTGGGCGGCCATCCCGCTGCTGATGGTCATCTCGGCGGTGGCGCGGTTCGATGCCTTCCGCCACGCGCTGCCTGCCGCGTGGATCACCGCGGACCTGTTGCAGTACCTGCCCGTCTTCGCGATCGGGATGCTGCTGGCCTTCAACCGCGACCGGCTCACCGCGACGGCGTCCCGCATCCGCACCTGGTGGCCGATCGTCGCCGGAGCCTTGCTGCTCACGGTCAGCCCGACGGTCATCGCCCCGAACGGCTATGGACCGCTCCAGGCGTTCGCCTACCTACTCAGTCTCACCGGTGTCGCCGCCATCGTGGTGCTCGCCTTCGCTTCCCCTGTGCAGCGACCGCTGGAGGCGCGACCGGTGCAGTGGGCGGGAACGCGCTCCTTCAGCATCTACCTCGTCCACGAGCCGATCCTGGTCGCGGCCGCGCTGCTCGTCGGTGCGAACGGCTGGTGGTGGCTGCTCATCGCGGCGGCGCTCATCCCGGTCATCCTGCTGACGGCCGAGGTGTTCCACCGCTTCGTCGAACGTCCCTCGATCACCCTCTCGCGCAAGGTCGGGCGGGCGATCGAGGCCCGGCGGCCCGCGCCGGTCGTGCCGGTGGCGCAGGAGAACGTCTGACGCTTCTGCTGTCATCCGCGGGAGGGCCGGATACGCAGAAAGGGCCGCATCCGTAGTGGATGCGGCCCTTCCGGTGAACGATTCGCGGATCAGACCCCGTAGTACAGCTCGTACTCGAACGGGTGCGGACGCTGCGCGAGGGGCTTGATCTCCTTCTCGCGCTTGTACTCGATCCAGGTCTCGATGAGCTCCGGGGTGAACACGCCGCCCGCCGTGAGGAAGTCGTGGTCGGCCTCGAGCGCGTCGAGCGCCTCGCCGAGCGTCGCCGGCACCTGCGGGATGTTGCGTGCCTCCTCCGGCGGGAGCTCGTAGAGGTCCTTGTCGACCGGCTCGTGCGGCTCGATGCGGTTCTTGATGCCGTCGAGGCCGGCCATGAGCTGGGCGGCGAACGCGAGGTACGGGTTGCCGGAGGCGTCGGGCGCACGGAACTCGATGCGCTTCGCCTTCGGGTTGCTGCCCGTGATCGGGATGCGGATCGACGCCGAGCGGTTGCCGGCCGAGTAGACCAGGTTGACCGGGGCCTCGAAGCCGGGGACCAGGCGGTGGAACGAGTTCACCGTCGGGTTCGTGAAGGCGAGAACCGCGGGGGCGTGCTTCAGCAGACCGCCGATGTACCAGCGCGCGATGTCCGAGAGCCCGCCGTAGCCCGCCTCGTCGTAGAACAGCGGCTTGCCGTCGTTCCACAGCGACTGGTGCGTGTGCATCCCGGAGCCGTTGTCGCCGAACAGGGGCTTCGGCATGAAGGTGGCCGTCTTGCCCCACTCGTTAGCCGTGTTCTTGACGATGTACTTGAACTTGAGGATGTCGTCCGCCGCGTGGACCATCGTGTCGAAGCGGTAGTTGATCTCGGCCTGGCCGCCGGTGCCCACCTCGTGGTGTGCGCGCTCCAGGATGAGGCCCGCGTCGATCAGCTTGAGCGAGATGTCGTCGCGCAGGTCGGCCTGCTTGTCCACCGGGCTGACCGGGAAGTAGCCGCCCTTGTAGGGGGTCTTGTTGGCCAGGTTGCCGCCCTCTTCGACGCGGCCCGAGTTCCAGGCGCCCTCCTCCGAGTCCACGGAGTAGAAGCTGGAGTTCTGCTTCACCTCGTAGCGCACGTCGTCGAAGATGTAGAACTCCGCCTCCGGGGCGAAGAACGCGGTGTCGGCGATGCCGGTGGAGGCGAGGTACTTCTCGGCCTTCTTGGCGACCTGGCGCGGGTCCTTCGAGTAGATCTCGCCGTTGCGCGGGTTGTAGATGTCGAACACCATGATCAGCGTGCGCTCGGCGCGGAACGGGTCGACGTAGGCGGTCGACACGTCCGGGATCAGCTGCATGTCGGACTCGTGGATCGACGCGAAGCCGCGGATCGAGGAGCCGTCGAACAGCTGTCCGACGGAGAAGAACTCCTCGTCGACGGTCGAGGCGGGGATGTTGAAGTGCTGCTGCACGCCAGGAAGGTCGGTGAAGCGGATATCAAGGAACTTGACGTCGGTGTCCTTGATGAACTTGAGCACCTCAGACGAATCACGGAACATGCGGACGACTCCCAATGGCTTTGCGGGTGACCGGACTGCGCGTGCAGCCCACGTCAAAGCTAGAGGGAGGGGGTTTCCCGGGGGTCACGCGAATGTTTCCGGCATGTTACGGGTACCCGGGCCGGGGATGGGCGGCGCTGATTTCCTGAGTTCAGGATCGGCCCTGTCGCGCTCGCTACAATCGGGCACGTGCCGCAGAACCCCACGAACCGTCCGGGCAACATCGCCCCCAGCCGCTATCCGGGCGAGCGACTCGGCCTTCCCGAGGCCGGTCCACGCTCGGTCGGGCGGGTCGGCCGTCGAATCGGGGCCATCGCGATCGACTGGGCGATCGGGTCCCTGCTGTCGTTCGCGTTCTTCCGCTACGACTCGTGGGCGACGATCCTCATCTTCGCCGCTCTCCAGGTCGTCTTCATCCCGACCATCGGCGGCAGCATCGGGCATCGGGTGCTCGGGATGCGCGTGGTCGCGGTGCGCGGGGGCTGGGTCGGCGTCTGGCGGCCGGTCGTCCGCACGCTGCTGCTGTGCATCGTCATCCCGGCCCTGGTCTGGGATTCGGACCAGCGCGGGTTTCACGACAAGATCGCGGGAACCGTCCTCATCCGCGCCTGACGTCCGCGGGACGACGCGCGAAGGGCTAGGTCAGCGTGCGCGCTGCGCGCGCACCTTCATGGGGTCGATGCCCTTCGGGATGGGCATCTGGTTCTCCATCGACTGGAGGCGGTTGCTGATCGCGAGCACCTCGGCCTTGGTGAGGGTCGGCTTGATCTTGGCCAGCCTGCGCGGGACCTTGTGGAGCGGAACCGAGTCCGCATCCGGGCCCACGCTGATGATCGTGACGGGCACATTCGGCAGCACGCGGTTGACCTTGCGGCGCTCCTCGTCGACCATGCGCTTGGTCCGGGTCGCGGGGCCCTCGCTGATGAGGACGACGCCGCCGCGGCCGGTCGCCCGGTACACCGCATCCTGCGTCTTGCCGTTGACCGCGACCGGCATCTCGGAACCGCGCCAGCTACGCTTCAGCGACGAGCGCAGCACAGCGCCCACGGCGCCGGGCTGACCCTCGATCTGCGAGTAGGCGGCCCGCTCGGCACGGCGGCCCAGGATGATGAGCGCGAGCAGGACGCCGGCGAGCACGCCCGCGACGATCCACAGCACCATCGTGAAGATGTTGCCGCCGGAGAGGAACACGGCGAGCAGGACGCCGAGAAGGATCGGGAGGACAGCCCCGAGCGCGATGTACAGCACCGCACGGTCGTCGTAGCGACGGGTCATCTGGAAGACCTGCCACATCTGCTTCAGACGGCCGGGCTCCTTGGTGGACTTGTCCTTTGCCATAGCTCCAAGGATACCGGCTCGGCGAGGTTTCAGATGACCCGTTCGCTACGGGGAGAGCGGTCTCAGGAGACCGCTTGCGCGAAGCCGAGGGATGCGTCGGCCAGGTGCTGCAACTCGGCCGGCACCGGTCGTCCCTTCGCCGCCATCGACTGCGCCCACAGCCGCCCGGCGCGGTACGACGACCGCACCAGCGGGCCCGCCAGAACGCCGAGGAACCCGATCTCCTCCGCCTCCTCCTTCAGCTCGACGAACTCGTCCGGATGGACCCAGCGGGCGACCGGCAGGTGGCGCGGACTCGGCCGCAGGTACTGCGTGATGGTGATGATGTCGGTTCCTGCGTCGTTCAGGTCGCGCAGGGCGGTACTGATCTCATGACGCTCCTCGCCCATCCCGAGGATGAGGTTGGATTTGGTGATCAGTCCGGCGGCGCGTCCCTGGGTGAGCACATCCAGCGACCGCTCGTAGCGGAACGCCGGGCGGATGCGCTTGAAGATGCGCGGGACGGTTTCGACGTTGTGCGCGAAGACCTCCGGCCGCGCGGAGAACACCTCGGCTAGGTGCTGGGGGTTGCCGGAGAAGTCCGGCACCAGGATCTCCACGCCGGTTCCCGGCGACTGCCGGTGGATCTCACGGATCGTCTCGGCGTACAGCCACGATCCCTCGTCCTCCAGGTCGTCGCGGGCGACCCCGGTGACGGTCGCGTAGCGCAGCCCCATCCGCTGGACGGACTCACCGACACGCCGGGGCTCGTCCCGGTCGAAATCGGCCGGTTTCCCGGTGTCGATCTGGCAGAAGTCGCAGCGGCGCGTGCACTGCGAGCCGCCGATGAGGAAGGTGGCCTCGCGGTCCTCCCAGCACTCGTAGATGTTCGGGCAGCCCGCCTCCTGGCACACGGTGTGCAGGTCCTCCGACTTCACCAGGCTCTGCAGCTGGCGGTACTCGGGCCCCATCTTGGCCTTCGTCTTGATCCACTCGGGCTTGCGCTCGATCGGGGTCTGGGCGTTGCGGACCTCGAGGCGCAGCATCCGGCGCCCCTCGGGAACGGCGCTCACGCGACGGCCTCCGCTGAGGTGAACTCCAGGTCGAACGCATCCTGAACCAGTGGCGCGACCTCCTGCGGGGTGACGGTGCGGCCCAGCACGCGCGAGATCGTGGTCACCCCGGCGTCTCGGATGCCGCACGCGACGATGCGGTCGTACGCGTCGAGGCTGTTGGAGCAGTTGAGCGCGAAGCCGTGCATCGTGACGCCTTCAGCGACACGGATGCCGATGGCGGCGATCTTCTCGTCGCGGTCGGCTCCGGGGCTGTGCGCGGGTCGCATCCAGACGCCGGATCGGCCTTCGATCTGCTCGCCGGTGACCCCGAGACGTGCGAGGACGTCGATGAGGACCCGTTCGAGCGCGCGGACGTAGCCGACGACGTCGATGGGATCGTGGAGGCGGAGGATCGGGTACCCCACGAGCTGCCCTGGCCCGTGCCAGGTGATCTTTCCGCCGCGATCGACGTCGACGACGGGGGTTCCGTCGGTCGGACGTTCGCTCGGGTCGGTGCGCTTGCCCGCGGTGTACACGGGCGAGTGCTCGAGGAGGATGACGGTATCGGGCGCCCGGCCTGCGACGACAGCGGCGTGCAGGGCACGCTGCTGCTGAAGGGCCTCGAGATACGGCACGGAGTTGGCGCTTAGCCCCGTGACGTCATACGTGGTCACCCGGTCAGTCTATGCGGGCGTCCCGCCGATCGCCGACGTGTCGAGAGATGTAGGTGCGGGATGTGCCGATGTGCTCACAGCAGGATGGCGAGGGGAACTCTCCACAGATAATTCGGCGGAAGGCCTGCGACGGGCGATTCGGGCTGGAATGAACAGGTGATTCCCCTTCGCTTGTCATCGCGTTCCCGGCCCGTGGGCCCCGCTGAACTCCTGCGCGCGGGGAGGGCTATCGCCTCCCGCCGGGGGTGGGAGGTGCACGGGAGTCCCGGCGGAACTCCCGACGATCCTCCCGGCGAGACGCGCCTCGTCGTTTCGGGCAGCGGGCTGCCCGGGCGCTGTCTCCTCCGTGTGCGCCCGCGTCGGGTCGCCTTCGGTCCGGCCGTGGATGTGCTCGCGCGCCGGGCAGGTGCGAGCGAGCACGTGGTGGGTGTGGTGGACGAGCCGCCGGTGCCACGGCTGCGGGGCGCCGAGTTCGATGCCGTGCTGCTCGGGCACGCCCAGGGTGGCACTCTCGAGACGCTGCTCGCCGTGCGCCGCGGAGTGCGGGGAGGGGAGGCGGCGACGATCCTGCTCGGCGTGGCCGCGGGTATCCGTTCGTTGCACGAGGGCGGATGGAGCGCACCAGAACTGACGCCGGCGAGCGTCGTGTTCGTGGGCGACGGCTGTCCGGCTCTGGACGCTCTGGACCAGGCCGTCGAGTGGACGCCGTCGAGCGCCGTCGCCGATGCCGAAGCGTTCTACGGGCTCGCCCGTGGCCTCTGTCTGCAGGTCGCCGATGGGACGGGGATGATGCTGCTGTCCTCCGTCGAGACGGGGCTGCGTGAGGGGAGTTGGAGCGCGGTTGAGGAATCGATCCTGAGGACGGTCGCCCCGGAGGCGGTGCGCCTGACGGGCGAGTCACTGCCCGGCGATTCGGTGGACGCGGTGCCGGCCGCGGGCATCGCGTCGGCACGTTCCCCCGAAGCCGGTGCGCCTCGGAGCAGAGGAAGGGAAGTGGGCGTTGGCGGAAGGCTCGGCTCGCTGCTCGGCTCGGCGATGGATGCTCTGGACGACAGCCCTGGTCGGGTCCTGGTCAACTGGCTGCGCGGACGGGTGCGGCGCCAGCCCGCGCTCGTCGTGATCGGACTCGTGCCCGTCGCGGCGGCGCTGGCGCTGATCGTGCTGCTGCCCGCCTCTCCCGCGGAAAGTGCGTCTGCCGTGGGGAGTCCGCCTCCAACTCGAGCTTCGTCGGTCGAGGACGCGCACCGAGCGACGGCGTCACCGACTCCCGCGTCGACGGACGTGCCTGTGGCGTCAGCCCCCGCCACGACGGAGGCGCCACCCGCGAAGACAGCGGCCGGAGCAACGGCCGCGGCGGACGATCCGGTGGATGCGGCACGCGCCTTGCTGGGCGCGCGGCTGGCCTGCTTTCGGGCCCGACCGCCCGCAGCGGCATGCCTGGAGGACGTGCTTGACGGCACCTCGGCCCTGATGGGAGAAGAGAGCGCGGCGCTCGGTGCCACCGGCGCCGGAGCATCGCGGGACTACTCGGGTGCCCGGTTGAGTCTGGTGGAGAGCTGGGGCGGCGCTGCTCTGGTGAGTGTCGTGCCCGACGCAGCGCGGACGCCGAAAAGCAAACCGGCTTCGCTCCTGCTGGTGAGGAGCGAAGCCGGTTGGCGCTTGCGGGCGGTGTTCCCGTGAGCGGGTCAGATACCCAGGTTGGCCTCGAAGTTGCCGCCTTCGAGGCGGTTCTTCACCGCGACGAGGAAGCGGGCCGCGTCGGCGCCGTCCACGATGCGGTGGTCGTAGGACAGGGCGAGGTAGACCGTCGACCGGATGGCGATCGAGTCGCTGCCGTCGGCCGAGACGACGACCGGCTTCTTGGCAACGATGCCGGTACCCAGGATCGCGACCTGCGGGAGGAACACGAGCGGGGTGTCGAACAAGGCGCCACGCGAACCGGTGTTGGTCAGCGTGAACGTCCCGCCGGCGAGCTCGTCGGGCTTCAGCCGGTTGTTCCGGGTCCGCTCGGCCAGGTCAGCGATCTCCGCGGCGAGGCTCGCGATGTCCAGCTCCGAGGCGTTCCGCACCACCGGGGTGAGGAGGCCACGCTCGGTGTCGACCGCGATCGAGAGGTTCTCGTGATCCGGGTAGACGATGCTGTCGCCGTCGACCGTCGCGTTGATGACGGGGTACGTCTTCAGCGCCTCGGCGGCGGCCAGAGCAAAGAACGGGAGGAAAGAGAGCTTCACGCCGGTCTTGGCCAGGAAGTCGCCCTTCACGCGGTCGCGGAGAGCGGCGACCTTCGTGACGTCGACCTCGACCACGCTGGTGAGCTGTGCGGTCGACTGCATGGAGACGACGGCGCGCTCGGCGACGACCTTGCGCAGGCGCGACATCGGCTGCGTGGTGCCACGCAACGGCGACACCTCCGGAGTCGGAGCGGCCGCGGCCGCCGGAGCCGCCGACTCGGACGCGGCGGGAGCGGCAGCCGAGAGGATGTCCTCCTTGCGGATGCGCCCGCCGACACCGGTTCCGGTGACGGTGGAGAGGTCGACGCCCTGCTCGTTCGCGAGCTTGCGGACGATCGGGGTCACGTAGCCGGCGTTGCCGGCGTGGGCGCCGCCCGATGATGCGGGGGCGGCGGCGGGCTGGGCCGGAGCCGCCGGAGCCGGCGCCTGAGGGGCGGGAGCGGCCTGGGCGGGAGCCTGCTGCGCAGGCGCCTCCGGCGCGGGCGCGGCCTGCGCCACGGGCGCAGCCTGCTGAGCGGGGGCAGCCTCAGCGGGAGTCGCCTCCTGTGCGGGAGCTGCCTCCTGTGCGGGAGCGGCCTGCTCTGCGGGCGCTGCCTCAGCGGGAGCTGCTTCCTGGGCGGGCTCGGCCTGGGCCGGCGCGGCCTCCTGGGCCGGGGCGGGCTGCTCAGCCGGCGCCGCCTGCTCGGCCGGCGCGGGCTGCTCAGCCGGCGCGGCCTCCTGGGCGGGCGCAGCCTCCGCCGGAGCGGCCTCGGCGGCCGGAGCAGCAGGCGCCTCAGCGCCCGCGCCGGAGCCGTCACCGATCGTCACGAGCGCTGTACCCACCTCGACGGTCTCGTCCTCCTGCACCAGGATCGCCTCGATGACGCCGGCGACCGGCGACGGGATCTCGGTGTCGACCTTGTCGGTCGAGACTTCGAGCAGGGGCTCGTCCACCTCGACACGGTCGCCAACATTCTTCAGCCAGCGTGTGACCGTGCCTTCCGTGACGCTCTCGCCGAGCGCCGGGAGGCTGACGGATTCGCTCATGAGCTTCTCTCCTTCAAAACCTGATCGTTCAGTAGCTTATTGCAGGCGGGTCCGCGCGAGACGGACCCGCCTGGTCGTCCTAGAGGGTGTGCAGCGGCTTGCCGGAGAGGTACAGGAACGCCTCGCCGAGCGACTCGTTCTGCGTCGGGTGCGCGTGCACCAGCGGAGCGATGTCCTCGGGGTAGGCCTCCCAGTTCACGGCGAGCTGCGCTTCTCCGATGAGCTCGCCGACGCGGGCGCCGATCATGTGCACGCCGACCACGGGGCCGTCGTTCACGCGCACGACCTTGACGCTGCCGTTGGTGCCGATGATCTCGCTGCGGGCGTTGCCGGCGAGGCTGTAGTCGTAGCTGGTGACGCCCTCGGCGCCGTACTTCTCGACGGCCTTCGCCTCGGTCAGGCCGATGGACGCGACCTCCGGGTCGCAGTACGTGACCTTGGGGATGTTGACGTCGGGGATGACGATCGGGTTGAGCCCGGCGATCTCCTCAGCGACGAAGATGCCCTGCTGGAAGCCGCGGTGGGCGAGCTGCAGGCCGGGAACGATGTCGCCCACGGCGTAGACGCCGGGGATGTTGGTCGCGAGGCGCTCATCGGTGATGACGAAGCCGCGGTCCATGGTGACCCCGACCTCCTCGAAGCCCAGACCCTGGGTCAGCGGGCCGCGGCCGACGGCCACGAGCAGCAGGTCGGCCTCGACGGTGTCGCCGTTCTCGAGGGTGACGACGACGCCCTCCTCGTTCTGAGTGACGCCCTGGAAGCGGATGCCGAGACGGTAGTCGATACCGCGGCGGCGGAACGCACGCTCGAGCGACTTGCTGATCGACTCGTCCTCGTTCGGGACGAGGTGCGGCAGCGCCTCGATGATCGTGACCTCGGCGCCGAACGACTTCCAGACGCTCGCGAACTCGACGCCGATGACACCGCCGCCGAGCACGGCGACCTTCTTCGGGACGAAGTCGAGCTCGAGCGCCTGCTCGCTGGTGATCACGCGGCCGCCGATCTCGAGGCCCGGAAGCGAGCGCGAGTAGGAGCCGGTGGCCAGGATGACGTTCTTGCCGACGATCTTGTCGTCGCCGACCTGAACGGTGGTGGGGGAGACGAGACGGCCTTCGCCCTCGATGACGGTGATGCCACGGGCCTTCACCAGGCCCTGGAGGCCCTTGTACTTCTTCGCGACGATGCCCTGGCGGTACTGGGTCACGCCGTTGATGTCGACGCCCTGCAGCTGCGTGACGATGCCGTACTTGGACGACTCCCGCGAATAGTCCGCGACCTCGGCCGCGTGGAGCAGCGCCTTGGTCGGGACACAGCCGCGGTGCAGGCAGGTGCCGCCGACCTTGTCCTTCTCGATCATGCCGACGGTGAATCCGAGCTCGGCCGCACGCAGCGCTGCTGCGTAGCCTCCACTCCCACCGCCGAGCACCACAATGTCAAAGTTCTGCTCAGACACCCAGCTACTCCCTCGCGCATCAGGATCATGTGACACGATGTGCCGCCCAGGAGGGGTGGCTCCGGGAGGCGTGTTGATGGGCGGGATTTCCCGCCCATACGACCCTACTACTTCCCGGAAAAGCTCTCGGCCAGACGGATGAGCGCCCGTACGCTGACGGCGGACGGGCCCTTGCCGGTGAAGCCGTAAGGCGCGGCGGGGCTCTTCGCGGGACCTGCGATGTCGAGGTGCGCCCAAGGGATGCGCGGCGCGTCGTCCTCCTCGCCGGTGCGCCCGACGAACTCCTGCAGGAACACTCCGGCGAGCAGGGCTCCGCCGGCGGTGTTGCCCGGATTTGCGTTCGCGATGTCGGCGACATCCGAGTTGATCGTGGCGCGCAGCTCGCCCGGGAGCGGCATCGGCCAGAGCAGTTCGCCGGTCTCCTTCGCAGCGGTGAGCACGTCGTCGACGAGGTCGTCGGAGCCCATCACGGCGGCGTACCGCGTGCCGAGCGCGACCATGGCCGCCCCGGTCAGGGTCGCCACGTCGACGATCGCATCCGGGTGCTCCTCGCTGGCGGCGACGAGGCCGTCGGCGAGCACCAGGCGGCCCTCGGCGTCGGTGTTGAGCACCTCGACGGTGCGTCCGCCGCGGATGCGGAGCACGTCGTTGGGCCGGATCGCCGAGCCGGACGGCATGTTCTCGGCGAGGCACAGCCAGGCCGTCACCCGCACCGGCAGCGCGAGCCGCGCGGCCGCCAGGGCGACGGCGAGCACCGTCGCGGCTCCCGTCATGTCGTACTTCATGCCGACCATCCCGGTGGCAGGCTTCAGCGAGAGCCCGCCCGAGTCGAAGGTGATGCCCTTGCCCACGAGCGCGAGCTGGCGCGCCCCGCCTTCGGGGGCGTACGACACCTTCACCAGGCGGGGCGGACGCGTCGAGCCCTGGCCGACGCCCAGGATGCCGCCGAACCCGTCGGCGGCCAGCTGCTCCTCATCCCAGACGGTCACCGTCACGGGAAGGTCGGATGCGGCCCGCTCGGCGCGGTCCGCGAAGGTCTCGGGGTAGAGGTCCAGCGGGGGAGTGTTCACCAGGTCCTTGACCAGCGCCGCCGCCTCGGCCACCGCGCCGGCGCGCGCGACCAGCGCATCCGTGTCGGCTCCCGCGGTCGCACCCAGCACCTCGATGGAGGCCACCGGATCCTTCGCGGCGGCCCGGCTCTTCTCCCGATACTCCGTGAAGGCGTAGGCGCCCAGGGCCGCGCCCTCGACGATCGCCCCGAGCTGGGCGTCGTCCTCGGCGGGGAAGTCGATCGCGACGGCCGCGGTGCCGGCCAGCTGCCGCACGGCGCTGCCCGCGGCGTACCGCAGGCCGTCCTCGCCGCCGTCGGGGAGGCCGATCACGGCGAGCGACGGGCCGGACCCGTCCCCGGGCAGCCGCACCAGCTCGTCCTTGCCGCCCGCGAAGCCGACCTCGCGCAGCTGCTGCGCGAGCTCCTCCTGTCGTGACCCGGAGAGCACGGTCACGCCGTCGCGCCCGGCCCGGGCGGCGACCACGAGCACGTCGGCCGAGGTGGTGGGGGTGGATGCGTCGGTCACGTTCAGTGCAGGAGCGGTCATGCCTCGACCCTAACCCGCAGCCGGCGGGCGGACGGCTCGCGCGCGTGTTCGCTGTGGGCGTGCCCGCACGCGGCCCGGAGCCGGCATCCGCCACCGGGGTCCGCTCTAGAGTTGACGTATGCGTGACCCCGGCGAACTGTTCGAGCTCAATCCGGCCCTCCAGGTGCCGGAAGGGTTGCCGCTCGTGGCCGGCCTGACCGGCTTCGCGGATGCGGGCTCCGGCGTGAGCCAACTGGGCACCTATCTGCTCGGAACGCTGGACAGCGAAGTGGTCGCCACCTTCGATGCCGACATCCTGCTCGACTACCGCGCGCGCCGTCCGATCATCTACTTCGACCAGGACCACCTGACCGACTACCAGCCCGCGACGCTCAAGCTGTACCTCGCCTACGACGAGCTCCGCCAGCCGTTCCTGCTGCTGTCCGGCTTCGAGCCCGACTTCCGGTGGGAGGCGTTCACCGACGCCGTTCTCGGACTGATCGAGCGCTTCAAGGTGAAGAGCATCACCTGGGTGCACGCCATCCCGATGCCCGTGCCGCACACCCGTCCGATCGGCGTAACGGTCAGCGGCAACCGCACCGAGCTCATCGAGTCGATGTCCATCTGGAAGCCGCACACGCAGGTCCCCGCCAATGCGCTGCACCTGCTCGAGTACCGGCTGCAGAAGCTGTCCTATCCCATCGCCGGGTTCATCCTGCTCATCCCGCACTACCTCGCGGACACCGAGTACCCGGCAGCCGCGGTAGCGGCGCTCGACTCGATCAGCGCCGCGACGGCCCTCATCTTCCCGACCGACCGGCTGCGCCAGGAGGACCGCGACTTCATCGCGAACATCGACGAGCAGGTAGCCGGCAACGCCGAGCTCGGCCGTCTGGTGGGAACGCTGGAGGAGCGTCACGACTCCTATATGGAGGACACGCAGCTGCGTTCGCCGCTGACCGACAGCGACGGCGAGCTGCCGAGCGCCGACGAGATCGCGGCGGAGCTGGAGAACTTCCTCGCCTTCCGCCGTCACGGCGACGAGGAGAACCCGCGCGGGGAGCGCTGAGCGCACACCCCGCGGTCGTCGGGGCATCGATCCGGGCCGACCCGATCCGCAGGCGGGCGTAGGATCGTTCGGTGAATTCGCGTCGCTCCTGGGTCGTCTACGGGATCGGCGTCTTCGCCTACCTCATCGCGGTCATGCAGCGCACCACGATCGGTGTCGCGGGCGTCGCTGCGACCGACCGGTTCCACGTCTCGGCGTCTGTTCTGTCGACGTTGGCGGTCGTCCAGCTCATCGTGTACGCGGGCATGCAGGTGCCGGTCGGCGTGCTGATCGACCGGATCGGTTCGCGCGTCCTGATGCTCGTCGGCACCGCGCTCATGGTGATCGGGCAGGTCGCTGTAGCGCTCGCACCGACCATCGCCATCGCGATCGTCGGACGCATCCTGGTCGGGGCGGGGGATGCCACCGTCTTCACGTCGCTGATGCGGCTGACGAACTCGTGGTTCCGCGGGCGGATCGTGCCGCAGCTGTCGCAGTGGATCGGCAACGTCGGTCAGCTCGGCCAGGTGCTGTCGGCCGTCCCGTTCGCCCTGCTGCTGCACCTCTCGGGGTGGACGGTCGCGTTCCTGTCCGCCGCGTCGCTCTCGCTCGTCGCGCTCGTGGGCATCCTGATCGGTGTCTCCGACCGTCCGGTGGGCGCGAGCGAGGGGCCGCGGCCGGCGACCTGGTCGGATTCGTTGCGGCAGCTGCGCATCAGCCTTTCCCGGCCCGGCACCCAGCTGGGCTTCTGGTCGCACTTCGTGACCCAGTCGTCCGGGACCGTGTTCAGCCTGATGTGGGGCATCCCGTTCCTGGTGTTCGCGATCGGCATCGAGCCGGCGGAGGCCTCAGCGCTGCTCACCGTGTTGGTGGGCGCCGGCCTGATCTCAGGACCGATCCTCGGCATCCTCACCGCGCGGTTCCCGCTGCGGCGCAGCAATCTGGTGCTCGGGATCGTCGCCCTGATGGCGGCGGCATGGACGCTGGTGTTGCTCTGGCCGGGCGAACCACCGCTGTGGACGGTGATCGTCCTGATCGCGGCCATCGGGATCGGCGGCCCCGGTTCGCTGATCGGGTTCGACTTCGCGCGCACCTTCAATCCGCTGCACAGCCTCGGATCGGCGAATGGGATCGTCAACGTCGGCGGCTTCCTCGCGAGCTTCGTGATGATGTTCCTGATCGGGGTCTCGCTCGACGTCCAGGCGCACGGCGCCGAGGGCGACGCGCAGCTGTACCAGCTCGACCACTTCCGCTGGGCGTTCGCCATCCAGTACGTCATCGTCGGGATCGGCGTGGGCTTCCTGGTGCGCGCGCGGCGGCGCACCCGGCGCGTTCTGAAGGACGAAGAGGGAATAGAAGTGGCCCCTCTGTGGGTTGCACTCGTCGGAGCGTGGAGGAGGCGCGGGGGGCGCGAAGCGCTGTAGGGCGCGAGAACAGCGTCCCGATTCGATCCGAGATGGCCAATCGTGGTCGGGGGCTCACGTGGAACGTGCAATAATTAACGTCTGGACCCGTTCATGTCCCTGGGCCGGAGCATTCGACGATGCCCGGCGCAACCACCCAGGACTTGACATGGGTCTTAGTAGTGTCCGCACGCAAACCCTGAGCCAGGCTCGGCCGTCAGGATCCCGGCCCCTCTGCTTGGTATGAAAGGTGTTCACATGGCAACCCGTGCAGCAACGAAGACCCGCGATGCGGAGGTCGAGGTCGAAGAGACCGTGACCGTCGCCGCGGACGAGACGACGAAGCCCGCAGCGAAGAAGGCGGGCGCGAAGGCAGCGCCCAAGAAGGCGACGGCGAAGGCCGGTACCGCGAAGACGGCTGCGAAGAAGCAGACCGCGACCAAGGGCAAGGCGACCGACGACGACCTCGACGACGACGCCGAAGTCGAGATCGACGATGAAGAGGTCGTCGCGGTCGCGGACGACACCGAGGCGACGGACGAGACCGAGACGGCGGACGAGACCGAGACGGCCGACGACGCCGACGCGGAGGACTCCGACTCCGACGACTCCGAGACCAAGAAGCCCGCTGCGGCTGCGCCGGTCGACGAGCCGCTGCCGAGCGACGCCCTGGTGCTGCGTGCGGTCGACGAAGAGGATGACATCCCCGTCTACTCGACGACGATCACCGGCGCCACCGCCGACCCGGTCAAGGACTACCTGAAGCAGATCGGTAAGGTCCCCCTGCTGAACGCGGCCGAAGAGGTCGAGCTCGCCATGCGGATCGAGGCGGGTCTGTTCGCCGAGGACAAGCTGGCCAACACGCCCAACCTCACCAAGGAGCTGGAGCGCGAGCTGAAGTGGGTCGCCCGCGACGGCCAGCGTGCCAAGAGCCACCTGCTGGGCGCGAACCTGCGTCTGGTGGTCAGCCTTGCGAAGCGCTACACCGGCCGTGGGATGCAGTTCCTCGACCTCATCCAGGAGGGCAACCTGGGCCTCATCCGTGCCGTCGAGAAGTTCGACTACACGAAGGGCTTCAAGTTCTCCACCTACGCCACCTGGTGGATCCGTCAGGCGATCACGCGTGCGATGGCCGACCAGGCGCGCACCATCCGCATCCCGGTCCACATGGTGGAGGTCATCAACAAGCTGGCGCGCGTGCAGCGCCAGATGCTGCAGGACCTCGGTCGCGAGCCCACCCCGGAAGAGCTGTCGAAGGAACTCGACATGACGCCGGAGAAGGTCGTCGAGGTGCAGAAGTACGGTCGCGAGCCCATCTCGCTCCACACCCCTCTGGGTGAGGACGGCGACAGTGAGTTCGGCGACCTGATCGAGGACACCGAGGCGGTCGTCCCGGCCGACGCGGTCGGCTTCACCATGCTGCAGAAGCAGCTGGAGAGCCTCCTCGACTCGCTGTCCGAGCGTGAGGCGGGCGTGATCCGCATGCGTTTCGGGCTCGGCGACGGCATGCCGAAGACGCTGGACCAGATCGGCGACACCTTCGGTGTGACGCGTGAGCGCATCCGTCAGATCGAGTCCAAGACCATGGCGAAGCTGCGCCACCCGTCGCGCTCGCAGTCGCTGCGCGACTACCTCGAGTAAACCGTTGCGGTACCGACTGGCGGTCATCGCCGGCCGCCTCGCCCGCTGGCTTCTGCGCCTGCGGGGAGGCGGCTCCGCGGTGCCGGGCCGGGTCGCGCTCGCGATCGCGCCGAAGTTCCTGGAGCGCGCGGTCAGCCGGCTTCCCCTCGGTGTGGTCTTCGTCTCGGGTTCGAACGGCAAGTCGACGACCACGAACATGCTCACGGCGATCCTGCGCGAGCACGGCTTGGACGTTTTCACCAACCCGTCGGGAGGCAACCTCCCGCAGGGCATCGCCTCGGCGCTGCTCGCCGACGTCCCTCTCGACGGCTACGTTGGTGGAGATGTCGGGGTCATCGAGGTGGACGAGGCCTACGGCGTCGATCTGGCGCGCGTGCTGAAGCCGCGCGGCTCTCTGCTGCTCAACGTGCAGATCGACCAGCTGAACCGCTTCTTCGAGCCGACCCGCGTCATCGGGATGCTGCGCTCCATCGCCGACGCGTCCGCCGACTTCGTCGTGGTCAACGCCGACGACGACAGTCTGGCCCGCGTGGGTGCGGACCTTGCCGCTCAGGGACGCGACGTCACGACCTTCGCCGTCGCCCCGTCCATCATCGAGTCCTCTCCGAACGGGCTGGCTAACGTCAAGGACCTCTCCGGCGCTGTCGCCGGCACCCTTCCCATCCCGTCGGTGTTCGTCAGCAAGCTCGAAGGGCAGAGCGCGCAGCTGACCATCGGCGGCGAGAGCGTCCGGATCGGGCTCCCCGCGCGCGGGCTGCACTACGCGGTGGATGCGGCGGGCGCGACCGCGATGGCCCAGCGGCTGCTGGGCGCCCGCTTCCAGCCCACGGGTGTCGTCGCCGCGATGGGGGCGCTTCGCACGGTCTACGGCCGCGGCGAGACGCTGCGCGTCGGCGACGAGGACATCGAGATCATCATGATGAAGAACCCGCCGAGTCTCCAGCTGAACCTCGACTACCTGAGCGAGTCGCCGGAGCAGGTCTTCGTCTCGGTCGACGAAGGAACGCCCGACCCGTCGTGGGTATACGACATCGACCTGTCGAAGCTGACCCATGTGGATGTGGCGTCCGGCACGAAGGCGTGGCAGTTCGCGACCCGCTTCGCGTATGCCGGCATCGAGGTCGACCAGGTGGTGCCGGAGCTGAAGCCCGCACTGCAGGCGTTCCTGGCCCTCCCGAAGCCGTCGCGCGGAACCAAGACGATGATCGTGAACTACGAGCAGATGATGCTGATCCGCAAGCAGCTCGGGTTCCTCGACCTGGAGGGCGGGGACCGATGAGCGTGCTGCGCATCCTGCACCTGTACCCGGCCGAACTCGGCATCAACGGCGACGCGGGCAACGTGCTGGCGCTGAGCGAGCGCGCCCGCTGGCGCGGGGTCGACGTGGATGTGGTGACCCACGGTATCGGCGACGACTTGCCGCAGACCGTGGACCTCGTCCACATCGGGTCAGGGCCGTTGTCCGGTCAGCGTGCCGTTCACGACGACGTGCTGCGCATCGCGCCCCGCCTGCGTGAGTGGCGCGACGCGGGCATCCCGATCCTGGCGATCGCCGGCGGCTGGCAGCTGCTCGGCACGGAGCTGGAGACCGGCGAGGGCGAGGTGCTCGCGGGAGCCGCCGTGTTCCCGACGCGCACCGTGCTCGGCGTCACGCGTCACGTCGGTGAGATCGTCGTGCGCCTGGCCGACGGCACCGCCGTCGCGGGATTCGAGAACCACTCGGCCCGGACGATCCTCGACGGCGCTGAGCCTCTCGGCCGGGTCGTCAGAGGGATGGGAAACGACGGAAGCCTGGAGGGCGTTGTCGTCGCGCAGTCGATCGGCACGCACCTGCACGGCCCGGTGCTCCCGATGAACCCGGTGCTCGCCGACCGCTTGCTGGCGACGGCGCTGCGCGCGGAGCTGCCGCCGGTCGCGCAGACCGAGCGGGTCGACCGCTACGCGACCAACGCGCGCCGCGCGATCGCGGACCGCCTCGGCGTCTCGCTCTAGCGTCAGTTCACGTAGACGCGGGGGACCCGCGCGGCGACGCCCGTGACCATCTCGTCGGCGATGGTCTCGGCCCAATCGGCGTACTTCTCGGCGGTCGGCTCGCCGTCGGTTCCCTGACCGAAGAGGATGGCGGTGTCGCCCACCTCGACGCGGTGCGGTCCTGCCTCCACCAGCATGCTGTCGGCCTCGACCTCCACGACCTGGCAGCGACGGCCGCCGAGCTGCACCGACGTCTTCGCGATGCCGAGGGTCGGGACGCCGTCCGCGTAACCGATGCCCAGCCGGGCGAGCGTGGTGCCGCCCACATGGACCTCGGTGACGGGCGCCTCCAGACGCATGACAGGGATGAGGCCGAGCTCGGCACCCGTGGAGTCGTCGAAGGGCGAGAAGCCGTACGCGGCGATCCCGAAGCGCACGAAGTCGAAGCGGGCCTCCGGCATCCGGATCCCCGCGGAGCTGGCGGCGAGGTGCAGCACCTCGAAGCGTGCGCCGAGCTGTTCGGCCTCGGCCACAGCATCCCGGAACTCGGCCAGCGCGGCCTCGTCGTCGGCGATCGAGGCGTCGGCGAGATGCGACCAAGCGCCGCGGATGCGCAGTGCCCCCGCGTCCTGGAACTCGAGCGCGGCACCGATGAGGCCCGGCCACTCCTCGCGCGTGGCGCCGTTGCGGCTGAGTCCGGTATCGACCTTGAGGTGCACGACCGCCGGGCGGTCGGCGCCTGCCCCGGCGATCGCCTCCAGTTGCCAGAGCGCGGACACGCCCAGCTCGATGTCGGCCTCGATTCCGGCGCGCCAGTCGGTGTCGCGGCCGTGCAGCCAGGCGAGGAGGGGGACGCCGATCCCGGCGCGGCGAAGCACCAGCCCCGCAGAGATCTCGAGGACGGCGAGGGAGGTCGCTCCGGCCTCAAGCCCGGCCTCTGCGATCGGGAGCAGGCCGTGCCCGTACGCGTCCGCCTTCACCGCGAGCATGGTCTCTGCGGGGGCGATCAGCCGCGTCAGGTGGGCGACGTTGTGCCGCAGCGCCGCCAGATCGATGACGGCGGCAGGGAGCGGTTCGGCGACGGCGTCCACGATGGTCACTCGCTGTACGTCCTCTCGATGCGCCGGCCCAGGCGGCTGGTGATCACGGGGGCGGCGACGCCGAGCGCATCCGCCCAGTCGAGCACGGTCGGTTCGCCGTTCCGGGCGTCACCGAAGAGGATGACCGGATCGCCGGGTGCAGCCGCGTCGTCGCCGATGTCGACCACGAACTGGTCCATGGCGATCCGTCCGGTGATTCGCCCGACCGTGTCGCCGACCTTCACAGGAGCCTTATTGGACGCCACGCGCAGGATGCCGTCGGCGTAGCCGAGGGCCACCAACGCCAGCGTGGTGGGCCGCGCGGTGCGGTAGGTGTAGCCGTAGGAGACGCCGCGGTCGGCGGGTACGCGTTTGACCGCGATGACCTCGGCCTCCAGCCGCATGGCCGGAGCCGACCGCTGCGCGGGGTCGAGCCCGAAGAGTTCAGGGCCGACCAGGGTGCCGGACGGGATGTCGGCGGGCGTCCGAGCGACGGCCACCCGTGCGGGCAGTCCTTCGTCGGCGAGAGCCGCAGCATCCTCGACCCGTGAGACGAGAAAACCGCCGACCCCCGCGTCCGTCAGCGTACGAGCCACGGGGATGAGCCCGTGTCCGTACGCGTCGGCGCGGAGATCGGCGGTGCAGTCGGGGAGCGAAGACGCTACGGCCGAACGGATGACGGAGAGGTCGATGTGGGCGCGCCTGCGCACGCCTGTACCTGTCGCCATCCTCCGGTCAGCCTCGCGTTTCGCGACGCGGCCGCGTTACGCGCGCTGCTCTTCGAACAGGCGAGCGGTCTCGTCGTGCCAGCTGTGGGCGATCTGCGAGAGCTTCTCCTGGTGCTTCTTGCCGTGGTGGGCGCAGAAGAGGAGTTCTCCGTTGTTGACGACGACGCGAATGTAAGCCTGCGCGCCGCAGCTATCGCAACGGTCGGCAGCCGTCAACTGCGGCCCCGATGCGAGCTCGTCAACCGCCCCGTTCTCCGAGGTGAGTGTCGACATGTGATGCTCCTTTCCGTCGCAACCGCTTGAACTCGGTACGTCTATAGAACCACGGATGTTCGGTAACCAGGCGCGTATCGCCTGCTATTTCGCTCAACGCGTAGCCAAGCGGCCGGAAAGGGTGTCGTGGCGTAGGCTCCGGCCGCCCGGCGCTTACTCTGGAAGAGCACGTGCGCCCGCACCCGGATGGGCGCCCACGATCCCTAAGAAGGAGCGCCCGTGGCGAGTTCGGACTATTCGGCCAGGCACCTGTCGGTGCTCGAGGGGCTGGAGGCCGTCCGCAAGCGCCCGGGTATGTACATCGGCTCCACCGACTCCCGCGGTCTCATGCACTGCCTCTGGGAGATCATCGACAACTCGGTCGACGAGGCCCTCGCCGGCCACGGTACCGACATCGAGGTCATCCTCCACTCGGACGACAGCGTGGAGGTGCGCGACACCGCTCGCGGCATCCCCGTCGACATCGAGCCAAAGACCGGGCTCTCCGGTGTGGAGGTGGTGTTCACCAAGCTCCACGCCGGCGGCAAGTTCGGCAGCGGTTCCTATGCGGCCTCCGGCGGCCTGCACGGCGTCGGCGCCTCGGTCGTGAACGCGTTGTCCGAGCGTCTCGACGTGGAGGTCGACCGCGACGGGAAGACGTGGGCGATGTCGTTCCACCGCGGCGAGCCCGGCATCTTCGACGACAAGAAGGGCGAGCCCGGTCCCGACAGCCCGTTCACCCCGTTCGTCAGCGGCAGTGAGCTGCGTGTCGTCGGCAAGGTCGCCAAGGGGAGAACAGGCACGCGCATCCGCTACTGGGCCGACCGTCAGATCTTCACCAAGGGCGCCGAGTTCTCTACCGACGACCTGGTCGGCCGCGCCCGCCAGACGGCGTTCCTGGTGCCCGGCCTCTCCATCTCCATCGACGACAAGCGCCCGGCCGCCGACGGGGCGGCTCCGGGTCGCACGACCTTCCGCTACGAGGGCGGCATCTCGGAGTTCGTCGACTTCCTCGCGCCGGACAGCCCGATCACCGAGACGTGGCGCCTGACGGGCGAGGGACACTTCACCGAGACCGTCCCGGTGCTCTCCGAGACGGGCGCGATGATGCCCACCGAGCTCACGCGCGACTGTCAGGTCGATATCGCTCTGCGCTGGGGCACCGGCTACGACACCGTCATGCGCAGCTTCGTGAACATCATCGCGACGCCGAAGGGCGGCAGCCACCAGGCCGGCTTCGACCAGGGGATGCTGAAGTTCCTCCGCCAGCAGGTGGAGCAGAACGCACGCCGCCTGAAGGCCGGCACGGACAAGCTCGAGAAGGACGACGTGATGGCCGGCCTCACAGCCGTGCTCACCGTGCGCCTCCCCGAGCCGCAGTTCGAGGGCCAGACGAAGGAGATCCTCGGCACGCCGGCCGTGCGCGCGATCGTCGCCAACGTCGTGCAGAAGGCCATGGCCGAGCGGTTCGGCTCCTCCAAGCGCGACGACAAGGCGCAGTCGGCCCTCGTGCTCGACAAGGTCGTCGCCGAGATGAAGTCGCGCATCTCCGCCCGGGCGCACAAGGAGACCCAGCGCCGCAAGAACGCGCTGGAGACCTCATCCCTCCCGGCGAAGCTCGTCGACTGCCGCTCCAACGATGTCGCCAACAGCGAGCTGTTCATCGTCGAGGGCGACTCCGCGCTCGGCACGGCCCGGCGTGCGCGTGACAGCGAATACCAGGCTCTGCTGCCCATCCGCGGCAAGATCCTCAACGTGCAGAAGGCATCCATCTCGGACATGCTGTCGAACGCCGAGTGCGCCGCGATCATCCAGGTCATCGGCGCCGGCTCTGGCCGCAGCTTCGACCTGTCGGTCGCCCGCTACGGCAAGGTCATCATCATGTCGGACGCCGACGTGGATGGCGCGCACATCCGGACGCTGCTGCTCACGCTGTTCTTCCGCTACATGCGGCCGATGATCGAGGAGGGCCGCGTCTTCGCCGCGGTGCCCCCGCTGCACCGCGTGGTGGTCGTGAACCCGGGGTCGAAGCCGAACGAGACGATTTACACGTACTCCGAGGCCGAATTGCAGGCCGTGCTCGCCGACCTGAAGAAGCGCGGCAAGAAGTACCAGGAGCCGATCCAGCGCTACAAGGGACTCGGCGAGATGGATGCGGACCAGCTGGCGACCACGACGATGGACCGCGCCCACCGGACGCTCCGCCGGGTGCGCGTCCCCGACGCCGAGTCGGCCAACCGCGTCTTCGAGCTGCTGATGGGCAACGACGTGGCCCCGCGCAAGGAGTTCATCATCGCCGGCGCCGACGACCTCAGCCGCGCCCGCATCGACGCGTAACCCCGGCGTCCCCACCTCCCAAGCCAACAGCTCCTGAGTTTTTCGCCTCCAAATACCGCTGGAGGCCGAAAAAGTCAGGAGCTGTTGGCTTGGAGCGTGGGTCCGCGGTCAGGCGATGCGGCGGCCGATGGAGCCGATGACGGTGTCTAGGGGGGTGCCGGAGCCGTCGCGACGCGCGCCGCCCTCGGGGAGCGTGCGTGCCACGCCGTCCGGCGCGACCGCGAGGGCCGGTCCGCGTCCGGCCCAGGCGAGGACGAGCTCGCTCTCGCCCTTCAGGAACCGCTGCGCACGGACGCCGCCGGTGGCGCGTCCCTTGGCCGGGAACTCGGACAGGTCGCTGACCTTCGCCGTGCCGGGGTCGGCCCCGGGGAGGGTGGCATCGCTGGCCGCGATGGTCGCCACGACCGCCTCCTCGGCTTCGCCCGACGCGACGGCGCCGAAGAAGATGACGTGCGCACCCGCGCCGAGGTTGATCCCGGCCATGCCGCCGGCCGCCCGACCCTGCGGACGCACGCTGGATGCGGCGAACCGCAGCAACTGCGCGTCGCTGGAGACGAACACCAGCTCGTCCGCATCCGTCACCGTGGTGGCCCCGACGACCTCATCGCCCGGCTTCAGCGCGATGACCTCGAAGTCGGGCTTGTTGGCCCAGTCGCCGGCGGTCACGCGCTTCACGACGCCCTGCTTGGTGCCGAGCGCGATGGTCTGCTCCGAGTCCAGCGAGACGAGCGCGAGGATGCGCTCCTTCTTGTCCGCCAGCGCCAAGTAATCGCCGATCTTGACCCCGGCTCCGAGCTGGATGGAGTTGGCGGGCACCCCGGGCAGGTCGACGGGGGAGAAGCGGATGAGCCTGCCCCTGTTGGTCACCGCACCGATCTCGCTACGGCTGGTGGTGTCGAGCTGCGACAGGATCGCGTCGTGCTTGCTGCGCCGCGCGGGCGGCTGGATGCGGTCGAGCCCGCCGCCCTCGCCCCCGTCTGCGCCGTCCGCGGCGGCCACGGCATCCACGCGCAGGATCCGCCCCGTCGTCGACAGGTACACCCGCGTCGGGACGTCGGCAACCTCCAGCTGCACGGTCGCCGCCTTGCTGCGTGAAGCGCCGGCGATCGACGGCTTCGCCTCGGTGAGGAGCGTGCGCCGCGGGGTGCCGAACGTCGCGGCGACCCGCTCCAGCTCGTCCGACACCAGCTCGTGGATGCGCTGCTGCGACGAGAGGAGGGCCTCGAGCTCCGCGATCTCGGCGCGCAACTGGTCGCGCTCGGTCTCGAGCTCGATGCGGCTGAACTTGGTGAGGCGGCGGAGGCGGAGCTCCAGGATGTAGTCCGCCTGCAGCGTGCTCAGGTCGAAGACCTGCATCAGTCGGCCGCGCGCCTGCTCGGTGTCGTCGGAGCTGCGGATGACCTGGATGACCTCGTCGATGTCGAGGATCGCCACGAGGAGGCCTTCGACGAGGTGCAGGCGCTCCTGGCGCCGGGCCAGGCGGAACCGGGAGCGACGCGTGACCACGCTGATGCGGTGGTCGAGGTAGACCCGCAGCAGCTCGCGCAGCCCGAGGGTCTGCGGGCCGCCGGCGACGAGCGCGACGTTGTTGATCGCGAAGCCCTCCTCCAGCGGCGTGTGCCGGTAGAGCTGCTCGAGCACCGCATCCGCACTGAACCCGGTCTTGATGCCGATGACCAGCCGGAGGCCGTGCTGGCGGTCGGAGAGGTCGGTGACGTCGGAGATGCCGTTCAGCTTCTTGCCGTTGACGCCGTCCTTGATCTTCTCGATGACCTTCTCGGGACCGACGCCGTACGGGAGCTCGGTAACGACCAGACCGCTCTTGCGCGCGGTGATCGACTCGACGGTGACCTTGGCGCGCATCCGGAAGCTGCCGCGGCCCGTCGCATAGGCGTCGCGCACGCCGGCGAGCCCGGCGATGGTTCCGCCGCCGGGAAGGTCGGGACCCGGGACGTACGCCATCAGGTCGTCGAGGGTCGCGTCCGGGTTCTCCAGCAGGTGACGGGCAGCGCCCACGACCTCGATCAGGTTGTGCGGCGCCATGTTGGTGGCCATGCCGACCGCGATGCCGCTGGCGCCGTTGACGAGCAGGTTCGGGAAGGCGGCGGGAAGCACGTCCGGCTGCATCAGCTGGTTGTCGTAGTTGGGGACGAAGTCGACGACGTCCTCGTCGAGGTCCTCTGTCATCGCCAGTGCAGCGGCGGCGAGCCGCGCTTCGGTGTAACGGGCGGCGGCCGGGCCGTCGTCGAGCGAACCGAAGTTGCCGTGGCCGTCGACGAGCGGGACTCGCAGGGTGAAGTCCTGCGCCATCCGGACCAGTGCGTCGTAGATCGCGCTGTCGCCGTGCGGGTGGAGCTTTCCCATCACCTCGCCGGTGACACGTGCCGACTTCACGTGGCCGCGGTCGGGACGCAGGCCCATCTCGGTCATCATGTACAGGATGCGGCGCTGCACGGGCTTCAGGCCGTCGCGGGCGTCCGGCAGCGCGCGCGAGTAGATCACCGAGTAGGCGTACTCGAGGAACGAGCCCTGCATCTCTGTCGTGACGTCGACGTCTTCGATGCGTTCCGTCGTTCCGGCGGCGGGCTGGTCGTCTGCTGGTGTCATTCGTGCAATCTCGGGAGGGGCGGGGAGTCGCGGTGGGGCGGCTCGGCCGGCGGCGCGATGGCTGTGCCAGACTGGGCCGGATGCCACCCATGCTACCGGCCGCCTTCACGACGAGAGCGAGCCTCGCCACGGTTCTGCCGAGTTCGCTGGCCGCGCTCTCCGGTGCACAGAACGACCTGGGGCTGCCCCGTCTGGAGCATGTCGTCGTCATCGTCGTCGACGGCCTGGGAGCCGCGGCACTCCGTGCCCGTGCCGGTCACGCCCGCACCCTGGCGCCCATGCTCGGGAAGGCCACGACGATCGACGCCGGCTTTCCGACGACGACGGCCGCGGCGCTCGCCACCCTGACGACCGGCACGACGCCCGGCGAGCACGGCCTGGTCGGCTATCGGGTGCGCGACGCCGCCGGCCGCCTGACCAACCAGCTGAACGGCTGGGACGAGCGGATGGATCCTGCCGTCTGGCAGCGGTCGCGCACCGTGTTCGAGCACGCGGCCGAGCAGGGCGTGAAGACGCGCGCGATCGGACTGCCGAAGTTCACCGGCTCGGGATTCACGGCCGCGGTGCTGCGCGGGGCGGAATTCGTCGGTGTGCAGTCACTCGCAGGCCGCTTCGACGCCGCCGCGGAGGCCCTTGCGGCGTCCGGCCCCGGCCTGACCTACCTGTACGTCGCGGAGCTCGACCAGCTTGCGCATGCGCGCGGCTGGGAGTCGTCGGACTGGACGGCCGCCCTGGAGACCCTCGATGCGCTGGTCGCCGACTTCGCTCGCAGGCTCGGGCCGGGTCGCGGGGCTCTGCTGACCGCCGACCACGGAGTGGTGGATGTGCCCGAGAGCGGCCACATCCTCTACGACACCGCGCCCGAGCTTCTGACCGAGGTCGCCGAGATCGCCGGAGAGCCGCGGCTGCTTCACGTGTACCTCGACGAGGGAGCGTCGGCGACCGCCGTCGCTGAGCGCTGGCGCGACGCGGAGGGCGACCGCTCCTGGGTCGCCACCCGGTCGGAGGCGATCGACGCAGGGTGGTTCGGCCCGGTGGTGCACCCGGAGGTGGCTCCGCGGATCGGGGATGTGCTGGTCGCCCCCCGCAAACGGATCGCCTACTACGACGGCCGCGACCCGCAGCGCACCGGCCGCAACATGGTCGGCCAGCACGGTTCGCTCACGCCGGAGGAGACGCGGGTTCCGCTGCTGCGGTTCGGAGCGGCAGGCTGAGTTCAGTCGCTACCGGATGCGCGAGCGACTACGCCAGGTCGTCGTCCGTGCGGGCGCCGAAGACGATCTCATCCCAGCTCGGCATCGAAGCGCGTCCCTTCCTACGGGAGGACGGCTGCGGGCCGGAGTCGTTCGAGCGTGGGCTCGACGCGGGCGGCACGTCGAGGGGGAGCGGCGGCTGCTGGGAGAGCGGCGGCTGGGAGACCGGCGGCTGAGCCGCCGGCGGCCGCTCGTCGATGACGCGGAACGGCGACAGGTCGAGCGGAGCGGTCTCCTGCGGAGCCTGCGGAGCAGTTGGAGCCGCCGGTGCCGACTGCTGCGGCTCGGAGAGCGTCGGCCGCTCCTCATAGGTGGCCGCTTCGCGCTCGCCTCGACGGCGGCGCAGTGCCTCCAGCAGGTCGGCGGTCTGGTGCAGGTCGCGCGGGGCACCGTCGTCGGCACGCTTGATCGCCGACACCGTGATGGAGTTGTTCGCGCCGGGCGTGCGGCCCTGCGGGAGCGGCTCGATCGGTGCGGTGATCTCCGGGCCGAGGAGGTCGGCGGCGGGCGCGGGGAAGGTGAAAGCTCCGCTGTCGAAGCGGGAGTTGTCCGGCTCGCCCTCGTTGGGCAGCACGGCGCGCAGCCGGGGGATGAGCGCCCCGCCGCGCAGCTCGCCTGCCTGGGAGAGCGTGGTCGCCTCCGAGTTGATCGGGGCCAGGGCGTGCTTGCGCGCGTCGTACGTCCAGCGGGCGTCGTGGTCGATCGTGTCGGCCGTGAACTCGAGCTTCACGATCCAGCCGGTCTCGCTGTCCTTCCAGCTCGCCCAGCGCTCGCCCGCGACGCCGAGCGAGGCGAGGCGTTCGCGGATGACGGTGCCGAAGGTCTCCGGGTCGCCCAGCGGATCGACCGCATCGGAGGTGTGCACCGGGACGCTGAGGGCGCTGGCAACGATGTGCTCGCGCTCGGCGATGATGGGTCCCTCGAACCGCTGCACGTACTCGAGGGGCGCTCCCGTGACCGCTGCGACGTCCTCTGCGGACATCCCTGAGCGGATGTGCGCCTGGACCTCGCGCGGTGAGAGCTTGGGGGCGTCGGCGGGCGTCTCCTGACGCACCTGGCGCACTTTCGACTGCAACGCCTCGTCGACGGCGATGCGGAACCGCTCACCGTCGTCGCCGACGGCGACGAGTGCACCGTTCTCGACCCCGATGACCTTCAAATCCTGCATGTGGATTGCCTTCCGAGCTCGTACGTACGGCCTCAGGATGCCACGGCACGGAAGGCATTTCGGGGAATACAGCGGGCGTGCCGGAAGTTGCACACCGAGCAATCGCTGAAAGGCTCCTGCGTAGTTTTGCTATTCGGGTGCGATTGATGCAAACTATGGCCGCCGATTGCGAGAATCGGCCGTTACGACGAGAAGTGGATGGGCATGGCAACGGATTACGACGCACCGCGGAAGACCGAGGACGACTCCGAGTCGATCGAGGCCCTCAAGGAGCGTGTCCCGGACAAGATGTCGGGTGTCGTGGACGTCGAAGACGCCGACAACCCCGGCGGATATGAGCTCCCCGGTGCCGACCTCTCTGACCTCGACCTCGACGTCGTCGTGCTGCCTCCCCAGGCCGACGAGTTCACCTGTGTGAACTGCTTCCTGGTGAAGCACCGCTCCCAGATCGACCACGACACCAAGCTTGGTCCGATCTGCGTGGAGTGCGCCGCCTGACGTCGGTCGACACTAAGAACTGAGGCGAGCCTCATCGAGAACCCGGACCAGCTGGTCCGGGTTTCTTGTTGAGAGGAGCCAGTAGGGCGCCGGGTCGTCCTGGTCGACCAGCGGCACCTTGACGACCGGCTTGATCCAGCCGCGGATGAGCAGCCAGGCCCGGGCGTCGAGCAGGCGTCCGCGCTGCTGCGTCGCCTCCTCGCCCCTGTACGCCGTCGGCTCGCCGGTGAGGGCGAGCGGGATGCGCGCGTGGCCGGCGACCAGCTCCTCCTTCGTCACCCGGATGACCGGCGCCGTCGCGATCAGGAAGATGGCGAACGCGACGTAGATCAGGACCGCCAGGACGACGCCCACGGTGAAGTTGATCGGCGCGAACACCAGCATGACGGCCGGGATGACGAGCAGGGTCGAGATGAAGAGCCAGGGGGTCGCCCACAGCCGTTCTCGGTACAGGTCCATGACCTCTATTCGATCAGACTTCTGCACTAGCCTCTGACACGTGACCGAATCCGTCGACGTCCCGATCATCGCCTCTGTCTCACCCGCGTACGCGCACCCGGGAGACGCCGGCGCCGATCTCTGCGCCGCGGAGGCCGTGACGCTGGGCCCGGGGGAGCGCTTCACCATGCCGACCGGCGTCTCCATCGCGCTTCCGGAGGGCTACGCCGGGTTCGTCGTCCCCCGGAGCGGCCTGGCCATGCGGCACGGCCTCACGATCGTCAACGCGCCGGGAACGGTGGATGCGGGATACCGCGGCGAGATCCGGGTCACCCTCCTCAACACGGACAGGTCGATGCCGTACGATATCGCCGTCGGCGACCGGATCGCCCAGCTGATCGTCATGCCGATCACGCGAGCCCGGTTCATCCCCGTCGACTCCCTCCCGGACAGCCACCGCGGCACCGCGGGCTTCGGCTCGTCCGGGTACACCGTGACCGAGGCAGGAGAACACGCGTGAGCGACATCAGCGACACCCCTCGCGGGTCCGAGGAGGCCGCAGAGCTCGAACAGCAGGATGGCGACGCCGTCGAGTTCGAGAAGTCGGCGCCGGAGGACCGCGCGACCGAGGGGCCGCTCGACGAGAGCGAGGCCAACCCGGTCCGGCCGTACGTGGACCTCGGCGGCGTGAAGATCCTGCCGCGCGAAGGCCTGCACCTGCGGTTGGAGGTCGAGGAGGAGACGCAGCGCGTCGTCGCCGTCGGCCTCGACTACGCGAATTCGACGCTGCAGGTGCAGCCGTTCGCCGCACCCCGCTCCTCCGGGCTGTGGCACGAGATCCGCGACCAGATCACCGACCAGGTGCAGCGCCAGGGCGGGCGCGTCACCGAGCGCGACGGCGCCTTCGGGCCCGAGCTCGTGGCCGAGATCCCCGTGGCGGCGCCGCAGGGCGGCCCGGTCGAGACGCGTGTCGCGCGCTTCGTGGGCGTCGACGGCCCGCGCTGGTTCCTGCGTGGCGTGATCGCGGGCGACGCGGCGGTGCAGCCGGAGGCGGCGGCGCTCGTCGAAGACCTCTTCCGCAGCATCGTGGTGGTGCGCGGGTCCGTCCCGATGCCCCCGCGCGACCTCATCCCGCTCCGGATGCCCGCCGCACCCACTGCGGGCACCGAGAACGACTACTCCTCTCTGTAGGCGCGCAATGACCGATCACGACCGACCCGAACGCGAGACGGATGGGGCAGGCGCGGACGGCGCCCCGGCGCCGGCGCTCGGCGACAGCATCGCCGCGGCTGCCCGACGCTCGGGACTCGGCCAGCTCGCCGAGACGGACGCCTCGACCGGTGCCGCCCTCATGGGCGCCCTCGGCGGCATCCGCGGACTGTGCGAGACCATCCTGCCCGGGCTGGTGTTCCTCATCCTGTTCACCTTCACGCAGAACGTGCCGCTCTCGATCGGCTGCTCGGTGGCGGTCGCCGTCGTGTTCACCGCGGTGCGCATCATCGGGAAGACGCCGGTCACCCAGGCCATGGCCGGGCTCATCGGCGTCGGCGTCTCTGCCATCCTCGCGCTCATCACCGGTCGCGGCGAAGACAACTTCCTGCTCGGGATCTGGACGAACGCCGCCTACGCTGCCGGCATCCTGATCTCGATGCTGGTGCGCTGGCCGATCATCGGCCTGGCCGCCGGCTACCTGATGGGCGACGGCGTCGCGTGGCGCAGCGACAAGCGCAAGTACCGCGTCATGCAGGCGCTGACTCTGCTGTGGCTGCTGTTGTTCGTCGCGCGGCTGGTGGTGCAGGTCCCGCTGTACCTGGCGCACACGGATGCGGCGACGAGCGCGCTCGCGCTCACCAAGCTCCTGATGGGCGTGCCGCTCTACGCTCCGCTCCTGCTCGTCACCTGGTTCGTCGTGAAGGGTCAGTTCCCCCAGAAACCGTCACGAACCAGCGCCGAAGCACGTCCGAACAAGTAGACACAGCTCGCGGCGCGACGGAGGGGGACCGATGCTCGAGGCGGGGACGCAGCAGGGCCTGACCGCGTCGCAGGTGGCCGAACGGGTCGCCGACGGCCGAGTCAACACCCAGACGCAGCCGAGCTCGCGGTCGGTGGGCGACATCCTGCGCGAGAACATCTTCACGCTGTTCAATGGCATCCTCACCGCCTGCTTCGTCGCCGTGCTGCTTCTCGGCGACCTGCGTGACGGCTTCTTCTTCGGCATCGTCGTCGCCAACGCGCTGATCGGCATCGTGCAGGAGTACCGGGCGAAGCGCGTGCTCGACCGCGCGGCCCTCCTGGCGGCCCCGCACAGCCGCGTGCGCCGCGGCGGCGAGGTCGTGACCGTCGCGCTGGAGGACGTCGTCCTCGACGACCTTCTGGTCCTCCGGCCTGGTGACCAAGTGCCGGCCGATGCGGTCGTGGTCGAGAGCACCGGTCTGTCACTCGATGAGTCCATGCTGACGGGCGAATCCGATCCGACGTTCAAAGACGCCGACGCGCCCCTGCTCTCCGGCTCGCACGTCGTCACCGGCACCGGCCTCGCCGTCGTCACCGCGGTCGGCGCCGACTCGTACGCGAGCAAGCTGACCAGTGAGATCCGAAAGCACTCGCTGGTGCGCTCCGAGCTGCGGGAGGCGACCAACCGCATCCTCGTCTACCTCTCGTGGATCCTCGGCCCGCTCATCCTGATCACGCTGCTCGGGCGGGTATTCGCGTACGGCGGGTTCTCGGAGGTGTTCGCCGACGACCGCTGGCGCCGGGCACTGCTGGACGCCGTGGCCGCAGTGGTCGGGATGATCCCCGAGGGCCTGGTGCTGCTGACCAGCCTCGCCTTCGGTGTCGCCGCCATCCAGCTGGCCGCCCGCAAGGTGCTCGTGCAGGAGCTCGCCGCCGTCGAAGTCCTCGCCCGGGTGGATGTGCTGTGCCTGGACAAGACGGGCACCCTGACGACGGGCGAGCTGGCGCTGCACGGCACCGAGGTCTGCGCCGGTGCAGCTGACACCGAACTGGCGGAGACGGCGCTGGCGGCGTTCGGGTCGGACGAAGCGGGCAACGCGACCTCGGGGATCCTGGGCTCGCACTTCCGCAGCGACCGGTTCCGGGTGTCGCGACGCATCCCCTTCAGCTCCGCCACCAAGTACAGCGCCCTTGCGATGACGGTGGACGGGGACGAGACCGGCTGGGTCCTGGGCGCACCCGAGCGGGTGCTGGAGGGGCATCCCGACGTGCTCAAGCGGGCGACCGCGCTGGCCGCGACCGGTTTGCGCACGCTGGCGCTCGCGCGGGCGCTCGACCCGTTGCCGGCAGACGTCCACACCCCTCTGACGGGGATGCGGGTGCAGCCCGCCCTGCTCGTCCTGCTGGCCGAGACGGTGCGGCCCGAGGCGCGCGACACGCTCGCGTACTTCCGCGAGCAGTCCGTGCGGGTGGTGGTCATGTCGGGCGACAACCCCGTCACCGTTGCCGCGATCGCGCGGGAACTGCAGCTGGAGGGCGAGACGGTCGACGCCACCACCCTCACGACCGACGAAGCGCTCGCCCAGGCGCTCGAGACCGCGAGCGTGCTCGGACGGGTGAGTCCGGATCAGAAGCGCACGGCCGTCCGTCTGCTGCAGGAGCGCGGACGAACGGTCGCGATGACCGGCGACGGCGTCAACGACGCCATGGCGGTGAAGGATGCGGACCTCGGCATCGCCATGGGCACCGGTACGGCCGCGACCAAGGCGGTGTCGCGCGTCGTGTTGCTGGACGACCGGTTCGACCGGCTGCCGGACGTGCTGGCCTTCGGCCGTCGGGTGATCGCCAACGTGGAGCGCGTCTCCAACATCTTCCTGGCGAAGACCACCTACGGCATCCTGCTGGCCCTCGTCAGCGCGGTGGTGCTGTGGCCGTTCCCGTTCCTCCCACGGCAGCTGACCCTGGTGTCGACGCTCGCGATCGGCATCCCCTCGTTCTTCCTCGCGCTGGCGCCCAACCGGCGCATCTACACGCCGGGGGTGCTCGGCCGGGTGCTGAGGTACTCCGTCCCGACCGGACTGATCGCCGGGATGACCGCGATCGTCGCGTACGCGCCGCTCTACCGCAGTATCCCGCTGCATGAGGCGCGGAGCGTGACGACCGTCGCGCTGTTCTGCGTGTCGCTGTGGATCCTGTGCGTGCTGACTCGCCCGCTGACCGGGATCCGCTGGCTGCTGCTCGCGGCGGTCGCCGTCGCGTTCGCGCTGGTGTGCATCATCCCGTTCACCTCGACCTTCTTCGAGATGCATCTGAAGGCCGATGGGGCACTGGCCTGGGGCATCGCGGTAGGCGCGGTAGGCGCGGCGGGCGTCGAGCTCTTCTACCGGTTCGCGAAGCGGCGCGGGCTGGTCTTCGACCGCATCTGAACGTGGTAGTTTTATCTCGACGTCAAGATACTTTTGCAGCATCAGGATTTAGGCTTACCTTGCTGGAAAGGCGCTTCGACGGACGAGGAAGATGGACGAGGCGTGCGTGAACATCGCCTGCCGATGAAGGAGAGGGCATTGTGGCTGCTACGAACAGTTTCGGCGCGAAGAAGACGCTGACCGTCGGGTCGAGGGACTACACGATCTACTCGATCGACCAGGTGGACGGGTACGAGCGGCTGCCCTTCAGCCTCAAGATCCTGCTCGAGAACCTGCTCCGCACCGAGGACGGCGCGAACATCACCGCCGACCACATCCGCGCCCTGGGCGGGTGGGACCCGGCCGCCGAGCCCGACACCGAGATCCAGTACACGCCGGCCCGCGTGATCATGCAGGACTTCACCGGCGTCCCCTGCATCGTCGACCTCGCCACCATGCGCGAGGCGGTCTCCGCTCTCGGCGGCGACCCCAAGAAGATCAACCCGCTCGCCCCGGCCGAGATGGTCATCGACCACTCCGTCATCGCCGACCTGTTCGGCCAGGCGGACGCGCTGGAGCGCAACACCGACCTCGAGTACGAGCGCAATGGCGAGCGCTACCAGTTCCTCCGCTGGGGCCAGACCGCGTTCGACGACTTCAAGGTCGTCCCGCCGGGCACCGGCATCGTGCACCAGGTCAACATCGAGTACCTGGCCCGCGTCACCATGACCCGCGAGATCGACGGCGAACTCCTCGCCTACCCGGACACCTGTGTCGGCACCGACTCGCACACCACGATGGTCAACGGCTTGGGCGTCCTCGGCTGGGGCGTGGGCGGCATCGAGGCCGAGGCGGCCATGCTCGGCCAGCCGGTCTCCATGCTCATCCCCAAGGTCGTCGGCTTCAAGCTGACCGGTGCCATCCCGACCGGTGTGACCGCGACGGATGTCGTGCTCACCATTACGCAGATCCTCCGCAAGCACGGTGTCGTCGGCAAGTTCGTCGAGTTCTACGGAGCCGGCGTCGCCGAGGTCCCGCTCGCGAACCGCGCGACCATCGGCAACATGAGCCCCGAGTTCGGCTCGACCGCCGCGATGTTCCCGATCGACGAGGTCACCCTCGACTACCTGCGCCTCACCGGCCGTAGTGAGGAGCAGGTCCAGCTGGTCGAGGAGTACTCCAAGGCGCAGACGCTCTGGCACGACCCCTCGGTCGAGCCGGTCTTCAGCGAGTACCTCGAGCTCGACCTCTCCACGGTCGTCCCGTCCATCGCCGGCCCGAAGCGCCCGCAGGACCGCATCGAGCTGAGCCACGCCAAGGACCAGTTCGAGAAGGACCTCGTCGACTACGCCGACGTCTCCCACGACCTGGTCGACCTCACCATCTCGGAGTCGTTCCCGGCCTCCGACCCGGGCGAGCTGCAGCCGGAGGATGCGCGCAGCACCCACCAGCACACGCACCACAGCCACGCGCCGAAGATCGTCTCCAACCCGACCCCGGTCACCCTGTCCGAGAATGGCGCGGACTTCGTCCTTGACCACGGTGCCGTCGCCATCGCGGCGATCACGTCCTGCACCAACACCTCCAACCCGTCGGTCATGCTCGCCGCCGGCCTCCTCGCCCGCAACGCGGCGCGGAAGGGCCTCAAGGCGAAGCCGTGGGTCAAGACCACCCTGGCGCCTGGATCGAAGGTCGTCACCGACTACTACGAGAAGGCCGGCCTGACGCAAGACCTGGAGGCGCTCGGCTTCTACACGGTCGGCTACGGCTGCACGACCTGCATCGGCAACTCGGGCCCGCTGCCCGAGGAGATCTCGCAGGCGGTCAACGACAACGACCTCGCCGTCACCGCGGTGCTCTCGGGCAACCGCAACTTCGAGGGCCGGATCAACCCGGACGTCAAGATGAACTACCTGGCGAGCCCGCCGCTCGTCATCGCGTACGCTCTCGCCGGTTCGATGAACTTCGACTTCGAGGTCGACCCGCTGGGGACCGACACCGAGGGCAACGACGTCTTCCTCAAGGACATCTGGCCCGACGCGGCCGAGGTCCAGCAGACCATCGACTCGTCCATCAACGAGGGGATGTTCGTCCACCAGTACGCGTCCGTCTTCGAAGGCGACGAGCGCTGGAAGTCGCTGCCCACCCCGACCGGCTCGATCTTCGAGTGGGATGAGAAGTCCACCTACGTGCGGAAGCCCCCGTACTTCGACGGCATGACGCTCGAGACCACCCCGGTCAGCGACATCGTCGGCGCCCGGGTGCTTGCCAAGCTCGGCGACTCCGTCACCACCGACCACATCTCGCCCGCAGGCTCCATCAAGGGCGACAGCCCGGCCGGTCAGTACCTGACCGAGCACGGCATCGAACGCAAGGACTTCAACTCCTACGGCTCGCGCCGTGGAAACCACGAGGTGATGATCCGCGGCACGTTCGCGAACATCCGTCTCCGCAACCGGCTGCTGGACGGGGTCGAGGGTGGCTACACCCGCGACTTCACCCAGGAGGGCGCGCCCCAGTCGTTCATCTACGACGCGTCGCAGAACTACCAGGCGCAGGGCACCCCGCTCGTGATCCTGGGCGGCAAGGAGTACGGCTCCGGCTCCTCCCGCGACTGGGCGGCGAAGGGCACCAGCCTCCTCGGTGTCCGCGCGGTCATCACCGAGAGCTTCGAGCGCATCCACCGCTCCAACCTCATCGGCATGGGCGTCGTCCCGCTGCAGTTCCCGGCCGGTGAGACCGCCGACTCGCTCGGTCTCGACGGCACTGAGGTCTTCACGATCACGGGGCTGGAAGCGCTGAACGAGGGCACCACACCGAAGACGGTCCACGTGGTGGCCGAGCCGAGCGAGCACTCGCCGGCAGGCAGGCAGCCGGTCGAGTTCGACGCGGTCGTCCGCATCGACACCCCCGGTGAGGCGGACTACTACCGCAACGGCGGCATCCTGCAGTACGTGCTGCGGAGCCTCGTCTAAGGACGCGCATCAACGGAATGCCCGGGGCCGCTGGTCCCGGGCATTTCTGTCAGGCGGCGGGAGCGCTGTCGCGGCTCGGGCCCGTCCGCCCGGCAGGCGCGTCCTCCTGGGCCGCGACGGTCGAGGGCAGGTTGCGGGAGAACGCGAGCGCGGAGATCGAGATCAGGGTCAGTACGGCGAAGGAGAGACGCAGCGCCTGCAGTTGCGCGTCCTGGTAGAGGTCGGTCAATTGCCGACCCTGCTCGTCGCTCAGCCCGGCGGCTTTCGCGATCCGGGGGACCTCGGACACCGCGACGATCGGCACGCCGCTCTCGGTGCGCTGGGTGACCTCGGTCTGCACGTCGTGCGGCAACGCGCTCGCTGCGACGCCGCCGAGGAACAGCGACCCTAGAGCGGCGATCATGATGGAGCCCAGGATCGCCGTACCGAGCGAGGAGCCCAGATTCTGGAACACACCCTGGACTCCACCGGCCTCGCTGAGCTCGCTGCGGTCGACGGCGGACATGGTGACGTTCCCGAGTTGCGAGGCCAGGAGGCCGAGCGCCGCCCCGGCGAGGAACATGCCCGTCGCGAAGACACCATTCTGCAGCTCCGGGTCGATGGAGAACAGCAGGACCAGGGACGCCAGCACCAGGAGCAGTTGTCCGATCCTGGCGATGCGCTTGGGGGAGAGGCGGCGAGCCAGCGCCGTGCCGATGATGGAGAACAGCACGAGTGCGACCGAGAGCGGGAACAGGCGGATCCCGGTATTCACGGCGTTCAGGCCGAGGGTGAACTGCAGATAGACCGGGACGATGAAGAACAGGCCGGCGGTGACCGTGTATTGGAGGCCGATGCTGCCCACCCCAGCGCGCAGGTGCCGAATGGTCAGCATGTCGGTGTTGAGGAAGGGCGTCCTCCCGCTGCGCCGCAGAATACCCTGGCGGCGCAGGAACACCCAGAGCAGCACAGCGCCGGCAGCGACGATGAAGGGGACGGGCGAAAGGCCCAACAACTGGGTGTCCGTGGTGGGCAGGATCCATCCCCAGGTCTTGGTCTGCAGCAGACCGTAGACGATGAGGAAGAGTGCCAGGGCGGACAGGATCACCGACAGCACATCGATGCGCGTCGGGAGCGGCTCGCCGGAATGCCGGATCACCCGGTTGAAGATGAGCACCACGGCCATGACGACCACCTCGGCGGCGAAGACGTAGCGCCAGCTCGCGTAGGTTGTCACGAATCCACCGACCAGCGGCCCGACGGCGACGGCGACCCCGGAGGCGGCGCCGATGATCGAGAAGGCGGTGACGCGGGCGTGCCCGGAGTAGTTGTCGGCGATCAGCCCGGCGATGGCGGGGATCACCAGCACCGCGCCGAGACCCTCGACGACCGACCACCCGATGACGAGCATCGCCGCGTTCACGCTGAGCGCCGTCGTCGCGGACCCGATCGAGTAGATGATGGAGCCGATGACGAGCGCGCGCCGCCGTCCCCAGCGCTCGCCGAGCTTGGCGCCCAGCAGCATGAAGGCCGCCATCGTCAGTGTGTAGAAGGTGATCGCGGACTGCATCACGGCGATCGTGGTGTCGAGGTCCGACACCACCTGCGAGATCGAGACGTTCATCACGGTGCTGTCGAGCACCATCACGAACTGCGCCGCACCGAGAGCCGTGACCGCGCCCCATCGACCAGCCATGTCGTGCTCCTCCCGGCCGTTGCCGTGATCGTAGCGAGCGCGCTCTTGCGCGCACCAGACGGCGCATGCGCCCGTGGAAGCCCTGGATGGGCTCCCTGGCGAACACGACGATCAGGACGGGACCGGGATCGGAGCCTAGACTCGATTTCATGGGCATTCTCGAGACCATCCACGGTCCGCGCGACCTCGACCGCCTGACGGATCGCGAGCTCGTCCAGCTCGCCGCCGAGGTGCGGGCGTTCCTCGTCGCGAATGTGGCGAAGACCGGCGGGCACCTCGGCCCCAACCTCGGCGTCGTGGAGACGACCATCGCCATCCACCGCGTCTTCGACTCCCCGCATGACGCCGTCGTGTTCGACACCGGGCACCAGTCGTACGTGCACAAGCTCCTCACCGGTCGGCAGGACTTCTCGCAGCTGCGTCAGCGCGGCGGGATGGCCGGGTACCCGCAGCGGTCCGAGTCGGAGCACGACATCGTGGAGAGCTCCCACGCCTCCTCGTCGCTGTCCTGGGCGGATGGCATCTCGCGCGCGTTCGAGCTCACCGGCCAGGGGGACCGCCATGTCGTCGCCGTGGTCGGCGACGGCGCCCTCACCGGCGGGATGACGTGGGAGGCGCTGAACAACATCTCCGACGACAACAACCGACGGCTGATCATCGTCGTCAACGACAACGGCCGCTCCTACGCCCCGACGATCGGCGGGATGGCGCGCTTCCTGAACACGGTCCGCACCCGGAGGAGCTACCGCAACCTCTACCTGACCTCCCAGCGCGCCTTCGACAAGCTGGGCACGCCGGGCCGGTCGTTCTACCGCGGTGTGCGGGGCGGCCTGCACGGCTTCCTCAGCCGCTTCGTCAACAACGAAGCCCTCTACTCGAACCTCGACATCAAGTACATCGGGCCGGTGCACGGTCACGACCTGGAGGCGATGGAAGAGGCGCTGCGTCAGGCGAAGAACTACGGCGCCCCGGTCATCGTGCACGCGATCACGCAGAAGGGCCGCGGCTACGAGCCGGCCCTGCGCGACGCCGCCGACCAGTTCCACTCGGTCGGGCAGATCGACCCGGAGACCGGTGAGCCGATGGAGGGATCGAGCAAGCCGTCGTGGACCGGCGTCTTCGCCGACGAGATCGTCCGGCTCGCCGAGAAGAACCCGAAGATCGTCGGCATCACTGCGGCGATGCTGCGCCCGACCGGCCTGCACCGGTTCGCGGAGCGCTTCCCCGACCGCGTCCACGACGTCGGCATCGCCGAGCAGCACGCCGTGGCCAGCGCCGCCGGCCTCGCCTTCGGTGGGCTGCATCCCGTCGTCGCGATCTACGCCACCTTCATGAACCGCGCGTTCGACCAGGTGCTCATGGATGTGGGGCTCCACAAGGCGGGCGTCACCTTCGTACTCGACCGTGCCGGGGTCACCGGCCCCGACGGCCCGAGTCACCACGGCATCTGGGACCTCGCCATCCTCCAGGTCGTGCCGAACATCCGGCTTGCTGCTCCGCGCGACGGCACCCGGTTCCGGGAGGAGCTGGCGGAGGCTGTCGCGGTGGATGACGCCCCGACCGTCCTGCGCTTCCCGAAGGGCTCCGTGCAGCCCGACCTGGAGGCGCTGCGCCGGCTCGACGACGGCGTGGACGTGCTGCGCGAGGGCGAGCGGAAGGACGTCCTGCTGGTCACCGTTGGCCCGATGGCCGACCTCGGCCTGAAGGTCGCCGACCGCTTGGCCGCCCAAGGGATCGGCGCGACGGTCGTCGACCCGCGCTGGGTGGTGCCCGTGCCGAAGAGCATCCTGTCGCTGGCCGCCGAGCACCGCATCGTCGTGACGATCGAGGACGGCATCCGTGTCGGCGGCATCGGCACGCGGGTCCGCCAGGATCTCCGGGAGGCCGGCATCGACACGGCGGTCGACGAGCTCGGCCTGCCCGACGCGTTCATCGACCATGCCACGCGCGACCAGATCCTCGAGGATGCCGGGCTCACGCCGCAGAAGATCGCCCGCGACCTCGTCGCGCAGGTGCTCGGCAGCCGGGTGCCGATCGCGCGCCCGCTGCCCGACGAGGAAGCCTCCGCCGACGCCGACGTCCCCGCGAAGAAGCGCCGCAGCTGACCCTGAGGAAGCCGCGACGCCGTCGCCTTGACTTCGAGTGCACTCTAAGTCCTATCGTGGCGGTATGACCGACACACGGACGGCGATGTCGATCTCCGACGTCGCCGAGCGGACCGGACTCACCACCCACACGCTGCGCTACTACGAGCGCGAAGGCCTGATGCTCTCGCCGGTCGAGCGCGCATCCTCGACCCACCGCCGTTACACCGAGGCCGACGTCGCGTGGGTGACGTTCCTCACCCGGCTGCGGTCGACCGCGATGCCGATCGCCACCATGCGCGAGTACGTCGTGCTCGCGCGGGAGGGCGAGGGGACGGAAGTCGAGCGACTCGAGCTGCTCCTGTTGCACCGCATGGCGGTCATGCGGCAACTGGAGGAGATGACGGCGAGTTTGGCGGCCATCGACTACAAGATCGACCTCTACCGGCAGCAGGTCGGCAAGGTCACGAAAGGGAATCACGCATGAAGAAGATCGCACTGGGAACGGAAAAGCTGGAGGTCTCGCAGCTCGGCCTCGGCTGCATGGGCATGTCCGCCTTCTACACGGGTGCGGGCACCGACGAGGCCGGATCGATCGCCACCATCCACCGCGCGATGGATCTCGGGGTGACCTTCTTCGACACCGCCGAGATCTACGGCCCGTACACCAATGAGGAATTGCTGGCGAAGGCGTTCGCCGACGGACGTCGCGACCGCGTCGTCATCGCCACGAAGTTCGGCACGATCAAGCACCGCGAGAACGACGAGCGCGGGATGGACGGGTCGCCGGCGAATATCCGACTCTCCGTCGAGGGCTCGCTGAAGCGGCTGCAGAGTGACCACATCGACCTCTACTACCAGCACCGGATGGACCCGGACACGCCCATCGAGGAGACGGTCGGCGCCCTGAAGGAGCTGATCGAGGAGGGCAAGATCCGGCACTACGGCCTGTCCGAGGCGGCGCCGGCGACGATCCGCCGCGCGAATGCGGTGCACCCGGTCACGGCCATCCAGACCGAGTACTCCCTGTGGACACGCGACCCCGAGGCGGAGGTGCTGCCGACCGTCCGCGAGCTCGGCATCGGCTTCGTGCCCTACTCGCCGCTGGGCCGCGGGTTCCTGACCGGGACCATCCGTTCGCTCGACGAGCTCTCCGAGGATGACTTCCGCCGGTTCAACCCGCGCTTCGAGGGCGACAACCTGGAGGCGAACATCCGCATCGTGGAGCAGGTGGATGAGGTCGCGCGCGAGGTGGGCGCGAAGCCCGGCCAGGTGGCCCTCGCGTGGCTGCTGTCGAAGGGCGACGACATCGCCCCGATCCCGGGCACCACGAAGGTCGCGAACCTGGAGCAGAACGTCGCGGCTGCCGACCTGCAGCTCAGCCCCGAGCAGCTGGCCCGGCTGGACGAGGTCGCGGCGCCCGTCGGCGACCGCTACCCGGACATGTCCCCGCTCAACCGCTGACCTCCCGCTTGACGCGACACGCCGTGCGTTGACCGCCGTCTTGACGCGACACGCCGTCCGGCCGCTCGGCCGGACGGCGTGTCGCGTCAACTCCGTACGGACTGCTTCCGCGAGCGGTATCGGCGGAACCGCTGCCCGATGAAGTACACCGCCGGTGCGCCGAGCACCGTCGCAAGAACGGTTCGGGACGGCGCGTCGACCATTACCAAGACGGCCGCCATGGCACCACCGATGAGCAGTGAGACGACGAAGTCCTCGACGAGGTCGTAGATCGCGCCCTTGTGAACGTCAGGATGTGACGTTGTCTCCGTGAACCGCGTCCTGTTCATGAGTCCCGCTTTCGTTCGTCATCGAACGTCGGTGGCTGTGTCCTCCACCCGGTGAGCCGGAGAGGTCGTGTCATCGATCCGGAGGGCACGCCCTCACCTATTCGGACTCACGGTTCGGGAATTCATGACGAAGGCCCGCCCCGGATCTCCGGGACGGGCCTTCGCTGAATGAAGCCGCGGGGCTACGCGACGCCCTTGACCGGCGGGTGGTGGAAGGTGTCACCGAACACGCGCTCGGACGCACCCACGCGATCCAGGTACGGCGTGATCCCGCCCATCTGGAAGGGGAAGCCCGCCCCGAGGATCATGCAGAGGTCGATGTCCTCCGGCGCCTCGACGACGTGGTCGTCGACCAGCATCCGGTGGATCTCGTCGGCCAGGCCGTCTTCGAGGGTGCGGAGGATCTGCTCCTTCGTCCACGGGTTCTTGCCGCCCGAGACGATCTTCGCCGCACCCTTGTCGAGGCCCTTCACCTTGCCCTTGGCGTCCTTCTCCAGCAGCGTGCCGTACTCGGCCAGCTTGTGGAGGTTCTCCGACCGGTAGAACCGGTCGGGGAACGCCGCGTGGTGGGTGTCGAGCACGTGCGCACCGACCTTCAGCCCGACGAGGTCGAGCAGGACGGACGGGGGCATCGGGAGGCCGAGCGGCGCGATGGCCTCGTCCACGACCTCGAACGGCGTGCCGTCGTCGACGGCGTGCATCGCATCCCCGAGGATCTTCGCCAGCACGCGGTTGACGACGAAGCCGGGGGTGTCGGCGGTGATGACGGCGTTCTTCTTCAGAGCAGCGGCTGTGACCATCGCGGTGGACAGGGTGGCCTCGTCCGTGAGCGGCGTCTTGACGACCTCGATCAACGGCATAACCGCGACCGGGGTGAAGAAGTGGAAGCCGACCAGGCGCTCCGGGTGCTTCAGCTTCGCGCCGATCTGCTCGACCGAGAGGGAGGACGTGTTGGTCGCCAGCACCGCCTCGTCGGAGATGAACTGCTCCACCTGCTCGAAGACGTCCTGCTTGACTCCGAGCTCCTCGAACACGGCCTCGATGACCCAGTCGCAGTCGGCGAAGTCGGCCTTGTCCGTCGTGCCCGTCACCAGCGCACGCAGGCGGTTGGACTCATCGGGGGAGATGCGGCCCTTCTCCTGCAGCTTGCCGATCTCCTCGTGGATGTACGCGACGCCCTTGTCGACGTGCGCCTGGTCGAGGTCCGTGATGACCACGGGCACGCGCAGCCGGCGCACGAACAGGAGCGCGAACTGGCTGGCCATGTAGCCGGCGCCGATGACGCCGATCTTGGTGACCTTCTTCGCGACCTTCTTATCGGGCGCGCCGGCTGGGCGCTTGGCGCGCTTCTGCACGAGATTGAAGGCATAGATGCTCGCCTGGAACTGGTCGCCCGCGATGAGCTCCGCGAGCGCGTCATCCTCGAGGGCGAAGCCGGCCTCGCGGTCGTTCGACTTGGCGGCCTTCAGCAGGTCGAGCGCCTTGTACGGCGACTTCGGAATGGTGCCGATGCGCGACTCCAGCATCTTGCGGGCGATGCCGATGGCGGCATCCCACTTGACCATGCGCTCGATCTTGCCGGGCTCGTTCGGTCGCTTGACGACGACCTCGCCGGTGAGGACCTTGTCGGCCCACTTCAGCGAGTCCTCGAGGAAGTTGGCGGAGTCGAAGATCGCGTCGGCGATGCCGAGGTCGAAGACTTCCTGCGGCTTCAGCATCCGATTCTGCTTCAGCGGGTTCTCGATGACCACCTTGAGGGCGTTCTCGATGCCGATCAGGTTCGGGAGGATGGTCGCGCCGCCCCAGCCCGGGATGAGGCCCAGGAAGACCTCGGGCAGGGCGAAAGCGGCCGCATTGCGGTCGATGGTGCGGTAGTCGGCGTTGAGGCCGATCTCCACGCCGCCGCCGAGTGCCAGGCCGTTCGTGAACACGAACGACGGAACGCCCAGGGTCGCCTGCTTGCCGAGAACGTAGTGGCCCAGCTGGGGGAGCAGTTTCGCGACCTCCACGCTCGGGATCTCGTTCACGCGGCTGAGGTCGGCACCGGCGGCGAGGATGAACGGCTTGCCCGTGACGGCGACCGCGTCGATCTCACCCTTCTTCGCGCGCTCGGCCAGCTGGTCGAAGGTCTTCCCCAGCTCCAGCAGGGTGGCCGGACCCATCGTGTTCGGACGCGTGTGGTCGCGGCCGTTGTCGAGGGTGACCAGGGCGAGGGTCTTGCCGCTCGGGAGCCGCACATCCTTCACCGGGGAGTGGGTGACGACCTCGTCGTCGGTGAGCGCCGCGAGCGGGCCGAAATCGATCGTGCTGTAGTCGGTCACTGTGGCTCAGCCCTTCCGCGCGGCGCGCTTGTCGTAGTTCGGGTTCTCCCAGATGACGGTGCCGCCCTGGCCAAGGCCCACGCACATCGCCGTGATGCCATACCGCACCTCCGGGTGCTCGGCGAACTGGGCCGCCAGCTGGATCATCAGGCGCACGCCGCTCGCTGCGAGCGGGTGGCCGATCGCGATCGCTCCGCCCCACTGGTTGACCCGCGGGTCCTCGTCGTCGATCCCGAAATGGTCGAGGAAGGAGAGCACCTGGATGGCGAACGCCTCGTTCAGCTCGAACAGGCCGATGTCGTCGATGGTGAGGCCTGCCTTGCGGAGCGCCTTCTCGGTGGACGGGACGGGACCCAGCCCCATGATCTCCGGCTCGACGCCGGCGAACGCGAAGCTCACCATGCGCATCTTCGGGGCGAGACCCAGCTCCTTCACGGCGTCGGAGGACGCGAGCAGGCTGGCCGTCGCGCCGTCGGTCAGCGGCGAGGAGTTGCCGGCCGTCACGCGGCCGTGCGGGCGGAACGGGGTCTTCAGGGTGGCGAGGCCCTCCATGGTGGTCTGCGGGCGCATCCCCTCATCTTCGGTGGCCAGGCCCCAGCCGGACTCCGAGCGGATGGCGACGGACACCAGGTCCGGCTGGATCTTGCCGGCCTCGTAGGCGGCCGCCAGCTTGTGCTGGCTGCGCATGGCGAAGCGGTCGGAGCGCTCCTTGGTGAGGGCCGGGAACCGGTCGTGGATGCGCTCGGCGGTCATGCCCATGTTCAGCGCATCCTCGGCGACCATCTTCTCGGAGAGGAAGCGGGGGTTGGGGTCGGCGCCGAAGCCCATCGGGTGCCGGCCCATGTGCTCGACGCCGCCCGCGATCACCAGGTCGTAGGCGCCGAACGCGACGCCGGAGCCGAGGGTGGTGACGCTGGTCATGGCGCCCGCGCACATCCGGTCGATCGCGAATCCCGGGACCGACTTGGGCAGGCCCGCGAGGAGCGCGGCGGTGCGGCCGAGGGTCAGGCCCTGGTCGCCCTGCTGGGTGGTGGCGGCGATGGCCACGTCGTCGATCCGGTCCTTGGGCACCTGGGGGTTGCGCTCCAGCAGACCGATCATCGCCTTCACGACGAGGTCGTCCGCGCGGGTGTTCCAGTACTGCCCTTTTTCGCCGGCCCGTCCGAACGGAGTGCGGACTCCGTCGACGAACACGACATCGTTCTTCTCGGCCACAGTGCCTCCCATTTCAAGGTCGGAAACGATCCTAGGTACACCGCTGTGCACGAAAAGAATCGTTTGATCCTTCCTACGAAATCGGTTCGGGACCCTCGTCGGCCGTTTGGGTGCTTTCCACAAAAGCCTGGGCGATCACCTGTGAGGTTGCGGCAACCTGCCAGGGGCGGGCGCCGTGCGCCGCGAGCGCTTCCCCGACGCTCTCCGGCGTGATCTCGGCCGGGGGAGTCCACGCGACACGGCGCAGGGTGTCCGGCGTCAGCAGGTTCTCCAGGGGGATGGCGCGCTCCTCCGACACGGTGCCGAGCGCCGTGCGGGCGGCCTTGAGGCGGGCATCCGCCTCCGGGTTCCGGTCCGACCAGGCGCGCGGTGGAGGGAGGGTGTCGCCGTTGCCGCGCAGCACGGGGAGGTCGTCAGTGGTGCGGCCGGCCTCGATCGCCGCCCACCAGCGGTCGAGCTCCGTGCGGCTGGCGCGACCGGTGAACTCCCGCATCGCGGCGAGGGCGCGCTTGCTATCCGGCATCGCCTTCGCGGCAGCGGTGAGCGACGCATCCGGCACCAGGCGGCCGGGGGCGGTGTCCGTGTCGCGGGCCAGCGAATCCCGCGCCAGCCACAGTTCGCGTGCGACGGCCAGGTTGCGGATACCCCGGATCGAGTGGATGCCCGACAGCCGCCGCCAGGGCTCGCTGCGCACGGGGACCAGCTCGCGAACCAGCTCGTCGGCGAACTCCTGCCGGGCGATGTCGGTCTTCCCGGCCTCGTCGAGGAGTGCGGCGATCGAATCGCGCAGGTCCGGCAGCAGTTCCACATCGAGGGCTGCGTAGTCGAGCCACGGCTGCGGCAGGGGACGCGTCGACCAGTCGGCGGCGCTGTGCTCCTTCGCCAGGTGGATGCCGAGGAGCTCCTCCACGACCGTCCCGAGCCCGACACGCGGCATCCCGAGCAGGCGGGCGGCGAGCTCGGTGTCGAAGACGATCGACGGGTCCAGGCCGACTTCGCGCAGGCAGGTCAGATCCTGGGTGGCCGCGTGCAGCACCCACTCGTCATCGTGGATGGCCTCGTTCAGCTCGTCGAAACGGCCGACCGCGGGCGGGTCGAACAGGAACGTGCCGGAGCCGCGACGGAACACCTGGATGAGGTACGCCCGCTGGGAGTAGCGGAAACCGCTCGCGCGCTCGGCGTCGACGGCGACGGGGCCGGTCCCTTCGACGATGCGGTCGACGGCAGCCAGATAGGCGGTGCGCGAATCGATGACCGTGTATTCAGCCACGCGGCGCCTTTCTGGGCGTCGCCGCCCGGGAACTGAGCAGGCTCACCCCCTCGCCGGTCGGGGGCAGGCCGGCGAGCATGCACAGCAGCTCGCCCCATCCCTCGACGTGGGCGGAGACGTCCGACTCGAGCGGGCTCCAGGAGGCGCGCAGCTCGATCTGGGCGCCGTCACCCTGGGCAGCGAGTTCGCCGAACCCGGTGGAGATGACCTTGGTGGCCGTCCCGCTCGCCGCGGTGTAGCGGGCGTGCCGGGCGTCCAGCGCATCCACCAGCCAGGACCAGGCGACGTCGGCCAGGAACGGATCCAGCCCGATGTCGGTCTCCAGCGGCGCCTGGGCGAAGCACACGATGCGGAACGGGCCGCCCCACGCCTCCGGCTCGTCCGGGTCGTACAGCAGGATGAAGCGTCCGGTGCCGAGGTCGGAGTCGCTGCCGTGCCGGGCCGGTCGCACGTCCGCGGCGAGCGCGACGGAGAACGGCGCGAGCTGCGCGGGAGCGGGGATCTCTTCGATCACGAGCTCCGGACGCGACACTGCGGCGCGAATGGACTGCAGCGCCGTGGCGAACTCCGCCGGATGCTGCGGTGGGGATGTCGGTGTCGGCACGCTTCGAACACTAGAAGCCTTTCGGGTGTCGCGGCAGTAAGGCACGCCGCCTGGGGAACTCCTGAGGGCGTGTGCGGAGGCCCGCCGGTACGCTGCTCACTATGGCGGGCACGGGTACGGGATCAGCGATCGGGAAGACCGTCGGCACGGCGGCGTTCGTCGCAGGAGGGCTCGTCCTGGCGACCGCAGGACTCGCCGCCTGGGCCACCACCCGGGTCGCCCGCACCGTGATCACGCCGGTGCGCCGGCGCCCGCAGAACCAGACCATCCGCTCGTTCGACGAGACCCTCGGCACGGTGACCCTGCGGGAGACGCCGGACGCAGCCATGCCCGGCCGTTTCGGGATGTGGTGGGGAGGCGACACCTGCTTCGCCAAGGTCGGGGGACTCATCGAGCGCGGGGACGGCAGCGTCACGCGCGAGCTCGAGCGCATCCAGTTCGGGCAGTTGCGGGCCGGCCGCGCGCGGATCAGCGGCTACTACTACCTGGAGCCGGAGGAGCTCGGTCTCCCGGTCACGAGCGTCGAGATCCCGACAGACCTCGGTCAGGCGCCCGCGTGGGTGTTCCCCGCGCCGGAGGATGCCGACCCGGGCCGCTGGGTCATCCAGGTGCACGGCTGGGGCGCGTCCCGACAGGAGGGGCTGCGTGCCGTGCGGGTGTACCACGACGCCGGCTTCAGCTGCCTGCTCGCCTCCTACCGCAACGACGGGGACGCGCCGGAGAGCGCCGACCGGCGCTACGGGCTCGGCGGGACCGAGTGGCGCGACATCGAGGCGGCCATCGACTACGCCGTGGAGCACGGCGCCCGGTCGATCGTGCTGATGGGCTGGTCGATGGGCGGAGCGGTCGTGCTGCAGACGATCACGCGCTCCCGGTCGCTGGAGCACGTGACCGGCATCGTGCTCGAGTCGCCGGTGATCGACTGGATCGACACGCTCGAGTACCAGGGCAACCTCCTACGACTGCCGGATGTGATGACCCGCGCGGCCCTGCGCCTCATCGAGGCGGAGTGGAGCGGGCCGATCACGGGCCAGGGCGCGCCGATCGACCTGCGCAGCATGGACTTCGTCGCTCGCGCCTCCGAGCTCAGCCTGCCGATGCTCATCCTGCACAGCGACGACGATGGCTTCGTGCCGTCCACCGGCTCCCGCGCGCTCGCCGAGGCGCGCAGCGACATCGTCACGCTGGTGCCGTTCGACACGGCCCTCCACACGAAGCTCTGGAACTACGACGAGGCCAAGTGGACGGCTGCGATCGCCGGCTGGCTCGCCGAGAACGTGCCTACTCGTCGTGCGGCGGAAGCTCACCCGCGGTGAGCGCGATCATGCGCGACGTCGAGCGCAGGTACTTCTTGCGGTAGCCGCCGCCGAGCATCTCGTCGTCGAACACCTCGCTGAGCGGCACGCCGGTCTGCACGATCGGAATCTCGGCGTCGTAGACGCGGTCGATGAAGGCCACGAGGCGCAGGGCCGCCATCTGGTCGTGCAGGACCTCCACATCCCGCAGGCCGATCACATCCACGCCGCCGATCATCTTGATGTATCGGGACGGATGGACCGTCGCCAGGTGCGCGATGAGGTCCTGGAAGCCATCGCTCGTCACCGTCTCGCCGCGGGCGGCCATCGCCGCAAGGGCGCGCTCGTACTCCGGCTGCTCAACGGTGATCGCGGCGCCCGTGGTGTCGCGGCGGCGGTAGTCCAGTCCGTCGATCCGGATCGTCTGGAAGTTCGCAGACAGCGACTGGATCTCGCGCAGGAAGTCGCTGGCGGCGAAGCGGCCCTCGCCCAGGGCGTTCGGAGGCGTGTTGCTGGTGGCGGCGATGCGGGTTCCGGACGCGACCAGCTCTCCCAGCATCCGGGTCATCATCATCGTGTCGCCCGGGTCGTCGAGCTCGAACTCGTCGATGCAGATCAGGGTGGATCCGCGGAGCAGGTCGACCGCGCCCGCGTATCCCAGCGCGCCGACGAGGGCGGTGTACTCGATGAAGGTGCCGAAGTACTTGGGGCCGGGGGCCTCATGCCAGAGCGCCGCGAGCAGGTGCGTCTTACCCACGCCGAAGCCGCCGTCCAGGTACACACCCGGCTTCATCGCCTCGACCTTCTTGCGGCTGCGGCTGAACAGCCCGGCGGGGCGCTGCGGCTCCCACGTCTTCGCGAACAGCTTCAGCAGGGACACCGCCTCCGCCTGCGAGGGGTAGTCGTGATCAGGACGGTAGGACTCGAAGGTGGCGTGCTCGAACTGCGACGGCGGGACCAGACTCTCCGCGATCTCCGCGCCGGTGATGGCCGGCGAGCGGTCGGAGAGACGGGGGAGGGCGCCGGTCTGTTCGAGGGTCATGACGGGTTGTGCACCTTTGTGTCGAAGTCTTACCGCGGCCGTTCCGGGCCGCCTACGCTGGACATAGATTCGCAGCTGTCGCAGGCCTCCCAGCCTAGCCCCGCGATCTCGACCGATCCCTGGAGGACACCGAAGCATGACCATCGCAACCGACCCGTCGCCCGAGTTCGCCGGCTACGCCCACCCGGAGCGTCTCGTGACCACCGAATGGCTGGCAGAGCACCTGGGTGAACCGGGGCTCGCGGTGGTGGAGTCCGACGAGGATGTGCTGCTGTACGACACCGGTCACATCCCGGGCTCGGTGAAGATCGACTGGCACACCGACCTCAACGACCCCGTGATCCGCGACTATGTGAGCGCCGAGCGCTTCGCCGAATTGCTCGGGTCCAAGGGCATCGCGCGCGACACCACGGTCGTCATCTACGGCGACAAGAACAACTGGTGGGCCGCGTACGCGCTCTGGGTGTTCACCCTGTTCGGCCACGAAGACGTCCGCCTGCTCGACGGGGGTCGCGACAAGTGGATCGCCGAGGGCCGGGAGGTCACCCGCGAGGTCCCGAAGCCGGCGCCCGTCGAGTACCCGGTGGTGGAGCGCGACGACTCCGTCATCCGCGCGTTCAAGGAGGACGTGCTAACTCACCTCGGACTCGTTCCTTCGGGGGGAGCGGCCTTGATCGACGTGCGCTCGCCTGAGGAGTACAGCGGCGAGCGGACGGAGATCCCCGGCTACCCGACCGAGGGCGCCCTGCGCGCCGGTCACATCCCCTCGGCGAAGTCGGTTCCGTGGGCCCGCGCCGCGGCTCCGGATGCGACGTTCAAGCGCCGCGCGGAACTGGAGGAGGTGTACCTCGACGGCGCGGGGCTCGTTCCCGGCGACGACGTGATCGCCTACTGCCGCATCGGGGAGCGGTCGAGCCACACCTGGTTCGTGCTCACGCACCTCCTCGGCTTCGAGAACGTCAAGAACTACGACGGCTCGTGGACGGAGTGGGGTTCCGCCGTGCGCGTCCCCATCGCGACCGGGGCCGAGCCGGGCGAGGTTCCCGCGCGCTGATCCTGCACGCTGCTCCTGCGTCTCCAAAACGGACGTAGCCTTAAGGGATGACCGAACTGACGCGCGCGCTCGCCGAGATCCGCGACGACTTCCAGGCACTGGAGCAGAACGACCGCCTGCAGCTGCTGCTGGAGTTCTCGGACGAACTCCCGGAGCTGCCGGAGCGCTACCGCGACCACCCGGACCTGCTCGAGCGGGTGGAGGAGTGCCAGGCGCCGGTCTACATCTTCGTGGAGGTTGACGGCGAACAGATCGTGCATCTGTTCGCCACGGCGCCGCGCGAGGCGCCGACGACGCGCGGCTTCGCATCCATTCTCGTGCAGGGCCTCGCCGGCCTCACCGCCGACGAGGTCCTCGCCGTGCCCGACGAGTACCCGCAGAGCCTCGGGCTGACGCAGGCCGTGTCGCCGCTGCGCCTCCGCGGCATGTCCGCCCTGCTCGGTCGCGCCAAGCGCCAGGTGCGGGAGAAGCTGGCCGCCTGAGTCACTCGACGACGGCCTCCCGGCATTTCGTGACGGACCGCTGAGCGGATCGGCAGGGTCCCGAAACACAGTGTTTACACACCGTGAGGATGCGTAACACTCGCGAAACACGAGCATCCCTCTGACGAAACCTCTCGCGTCAAGACTGGGCCCACCCCGAAAGCGCCCCCCACCCGGATCGGGATCGCGTCACCCCGCGGGGCAGAAGCACAGAGAGGTAGACAATTCGCATGGTGCTCCACACAGCAGCGGACTACGCGGAGGCAGGGACGGTCAACGCCCTCTGGCTCCTTGTCGCCGCAGCCCTTGTCCTGCTGATGACCCCCGGCGTCGCCTTCTTCTACGGCGGCATGGTCCGCGCCAAGAGCGTCATCAGCATGATGATGATGAGCTTCGGAGCGATGGCCCTGGTGGGCGTCCTCTGGGTGCTCTACGGCTACGGACTCGCTTTCGGCACGCCCAGCATCCCCGGCCTCCTCGGAACCCCCGACTGGTTCCTCTCGAGCCTGATGGGTAAGGACGGCATCACTCCCGACCTCGGCGGCCTCGCGTTTGCGGGCTTCCAGGCCACCTTCGCCATCATCACCGTCGCCCTGATCTCCGGCGCGATCGCCGACCGCGCCAAGTTCGGCTCCTGGATGGTCTTCGCCGGCGTCTGGGTCACGCTCGTCTACTTCCCGGTCGCCTTCTGGGTCTTCAACCTCTCCCAGGGCTGGATCGTCGCGGGCCTCCACGTGAACGACTTCGCCGGTGGCACGGCGGTGCACATCAACGCCGGTGCAGCGGGACTCGCCCTCGCCCTGGTGCTCGGCAAGCGCGTCGGCTTCCAGAAGGGCATGAACAAGCCGCACAACGTGCCGCTGACCCTCCTCGGCGCTGCCCTGCTGTGGTTCGGCTGGTTCGGCTTCAACGCCGGATCGGAGGCCGCAGTGGACGGGGTCGCCGCTCTGGCTTGGGTGAACACGCTGGCAGCGCCCGCGGCCGCCACCATCGGCTGGCTGATCGTCGAGAAGTTCAAGGACGGCAAGCCCACCTCCATCGGTGCCGCTTCCGGCGCCGTAGCGGGTCTGGTTGCGATCACCCCGGCCTGTAACATCCTGACGCCGGGCTGGGCGATCGTCCTCGGCCTCGTCGCCGGTGCGGTCTGCGCCCTCGCTATCGACCTGAAGTTCCGCCTCGGCTTCGACGACTCGCTCGACGTGGTCGGCATCCACCTCGTCGGCGGCATCATCGGAACGCTGTGGATCGGCTTCTTCGGCTTCACCCACGTGGACGGCGACGCCTCCAAGCCGTTCTCGAGCCTGCTGTACGGCGGCAGCTTCCAGCAGCTCGGTGTGCAGGCGCTCGGTGCCTTCTCGGTGCTGATCTACTCCTTCGTCCTGGCGTACGCCATCGGCTGGATCATCCAGAAGACGATTGGGTTCCGCATCAAGAACGAGGACGAGCTGGCCGGCGTCGACACCGTGGTGCACGGCGAAGAGGGCTACTCGCTCGAGACGGTCTGATCCGACCATCGGACGCGAAAGCGGAACGGGGTGTCGCCGGGAGGCGGCGCCCCGTTTCGTCGTGCGGTGAGCGCATCCGAAGCGTCGCTAGGGTGAGGTGGGGATTCTCGAGGCGAGGGAGCACATGGCACACGCGACACCCGACCAGGTGGATGCGCTGCTCCTGTTCTTCTGTGGCGCGCTCGTTCTGCTGGCCGCCTTCGGGCTGGCCTTCTTCGCCGGCGGCATGGCAGGCCGGGCCAGGGCCGCGCGCGCACTCCGGTTCGTCCTGGTCGGTGCCGCGGTCGTCATCCCGCTGGCCGTGCTGGGCGGGTACGGGCTGATCACCGGGCCGCCGCTGTTGCCGCACCTGGCCGGCAGGCCGGATCCAGGACTCGCGTCGGTCGCGGGCGTCCACCCGGCGGCGTCATCCCCGTACCCGGCCGCCCACGCCGGGTACCTGATCGCCGTGGTCGTGCTCTGCGCCGCGATCGTCGGAGTCGCCGTCGCCTCGCGGCTGACCCTGCGCGCATGGATCCTGTTCTCGATCCTCTGGCTGCCGCTGGTCGTCGTCCCCGTCGCTTACGGAGTGTTCTCGCTGGAGGACGGCTGGGCCATCGCGGGCCTGAAGGTGGTGGACTTCGGCGGCGCCCTCGTCGTCGTGGCCGCGGGCGGGAGTGCAGTCGGCATCCTGCTGGCGTGTGGGCGGCTGGAACATCTCCCCGCGCACCCGAGCCGCCCCACGCTCGTTTCGATCGGTGGCGCCATGGTGTGGGTCGGCTGGCTCGGACTGGTGGTCGGCTCCGAGGGCGCGCTCGACGAGTACGCGCCGCTGATGGCGATGAGCGCGTTCATCGCCTCCGCGACCGGCGTCCTGATGTGGATGCTGGTGGATGCGGTCCTGCTGCGGCACCCGACCCTCACGAGTGCCCTCTGCGGAGCCTTCGCGGGGCTGGTCGGCGCGACCGCCGCCTCCGGGGCCCTGACCCTCGGCTGGTCGATGCTCGTCGGCGCCCTGTCGGCGCTGGCGTGCGCGACCATGGTCGACCTCGCCTCCCGGGCCCGCTTCGGACCGGCCCTGACACTGTGCGTCATCACCATCGTCGGCGGGCTCGTCGGTCTCCTGTTCCCCGGGCTCTTCGCGACCGGTAGTGGGATGGTCGACAGCGGCAACTTCGACCTGTTCATCGCCCAGGGGATCGCGGGGATGTCGGTGCTGCTGTACGCGACGACCGTGTCGCTCCTGCTCGCACTGGCGCTGCGCTTCACGGTCGGGCTCACGCGGGTCCGCTATGGTGCCGCTCGTGGCATCCATGAGACGCATCCTGTCCGCCCTGAGCGGGCTGTTCCGCCCGTCGGGGGAGAACCGGGCCCCGGGTCCGCGCGCTGAGCCGGGGTCCGCGGGTGCGGGTGCGACGGTGCAGGTCGACCCGCGGGGTCTCGGCCGTATCCGCACCTCGTACGAGCCCCGGCTCGACGGCGACGCCGACCCGGGCGAAATCGTCTGGACGTGGGTGCCGTACGAGGAGGCCGACGGCCGCGGCAAGGACCGCCCGGTGCTGGTGGTCGCCACCGAGCCGTCCGGCGCGGTGCTGGCGGTGGCGCTGACGAGTCAGGAGCACCCGGGCCGGCCTGAGTATCTGGCGATCGGCTCGGGGGAGTGGGATGGCCGGCACCGGCCCAGCTTCGCGCGGCTCGATCGGGTGTTCCGGGTGCAGCAGTCGGGGATGCGCCGAGAGGGCGCCGCTCTCGACGCGCGCCGCTTCGACACGGTGCGGGCCGCGCTGTCGGCCCGCTACGGCTGGCGGTAGCGGCCGGTCCTGCTGCCCGTCTGTTTCCGTAGGAGAGTCGAACGAATCCCGGCCGAATCTCCTTCACCACTGCCTATCGAAGGAGATCCGGCACCCGATCTCCTTCGATAGCCGGGGGCCCGAACGCACGAAAACCCCCGGCGTGACCGGGGGTTTCGTATGGTGGGCGATACCAGACTCGAACTGATGACCTCTTCCGTGTGAAGGAAGCGCGCTACCAACTGCGCCAATCGCCCAGAGCAACCGCCGAGCGGCTGCGAGATTCGATACTAGCCGACTCAGGGGGCCCGATGCACATCGACACGACCCCTCCAAACGACACACCCGGCGGGCGTAACCGGTTTTGTTTTGCCGCTGCGAATCGGATAGAGTCTTTCAAGTGCCGCAGGGAACTGGGGCGCGAAATGCGGATGTAGCGCAGTTGGTAGCGCATCACCTTGCCAAGGTGAGGGTCGCGAGTTCGAGTCTCGTCATCCGCTCGAGTCGGCCCGATCTTCGGATCGGGTTCTCTCAAGTACGGTACGGTTTTTTCCGTGTTGTGGCGTTCGGTGGATTGGCCGAGAGGCGAGGCAGCGGCCTGCAAAGCCGTATACACGGGTTCGAATCCCGTATCCACCTCGATCCTGAGCTTCGCGTTCAGGCTCGGGCGATTGGCGCAGCGGTAGCGCGCTTCCCTGACACGGAAGAGGTCACTGGTTCGATCCCAGTATCGCCCACAGAAAGACACCCCCGAGAAATCGGGGGTTTTGTCGTTTGAGCGAAGAATGTCCGCCGGGGACGCTGAGACGGCGGGACCTGGGCTCGTGTGCCGGTCTACGAACCGACCGTACCCGCCGGAGTCGGGACGATGATGCGCCCGTCATCGGCACCGCCCACCTGGATCTGTCCGTCCGTCCCGATGAGTACTTGTCGGCTCCACTGGTCGGGCATCGGACATGCCGCACCCTTCTGACCCGGGACGAGCTCGAGCGCCATCCGTGCGGTCCGAGTCGTCGTGCCCGTCTCGTCGGTCAGCGTGACGACAAGGTCGTGCTTCTGCTCGAGGTCGACATCTCTCGGGGCCAGCACCTCGAACGACGGCCTGGTTCCGTCCTCATCGTCGCAGGAGCCGGCGAAACAGGCGTGAACCGTCCCGCCGGCATGCAGACGGAGCCAGATCGACGCTTCGACAGCGATGTGAGGCGGGCGGATGTCGGGCATGGAGCATGCAGGGTAGAAGGGGGAGCAACCAGCGAGAAGACTTGCAGTCAGGATGCACACCAACGCGGCTACTCCACGCCGGCCGCGGGCTGCCCGACACCGCCGGTCAGTGATGAGGGACATCCGGTGTCGGGACCCCGTCTTCATGGTCGGACACAAAAACGATCCACAACTTCGGGATTCTGGCGAGTCACGAGGCGACGCTACACCTGACGCCAGAGGGGTACAGACCGCGAGTCGATCGGCTCTTGCGAGAGAGAGCCGCTGTGTGGTCGTCTGGGCGCTGTGAGCTTCTTCCCGCCTGACCCACCCGAAGACGACACCGAGAGCGGCGAGCATGTCGCTGCGCCATGGTGGAAGCCTTCCGACGACGAGCTCGCCGCCATCTTCCCGATCGGTGAGACGATCGCCAGTAACGACACCGTCGCCCTCATCCTGAGCATGGCCCGCGTCTACAGCAACGGCGTCGAGTTCCTCATCGACCGCCGTATTCGACGTGCAGGCAGGAGTCGTCAGGAATGGCAAGGATTGCAGTTCCGGATGCACGATCACTTCGGCGGCTGGGATCCGAAGCGACTCCGCTACGGCGTCGTTCTCGGTGACGGCCAACAGCTGATCGCCGATATTGGGCCCGGCATGTTCGGTGTCACCCCCGAGAAGCACAGCCTCACCCGCTCTGGCGGAGGAGGCGGCGGTGGCGAGGACACCTACCGGTTCGATGACGGCATGTGGCTCTGGCCGCTGCCTCCCGAGGGTCCGCTCGAGGTTGTCGTCCAGTGGCCGGCCTTCGACATACCGGAGTCGCACGTCGTGCTGGACAGCGCACCGCTTCTTCAGCTGGCGTCTCAGGCCCGTCCGGTGTGGAGTTCCGACTGATTCAGGTGCCGTCGCCGATGGTCCGGTCTCCTGTCGGCGGGCGGTGCCGCTGCTCGCGCCGGTCCAGCTCGTCCCGGAGCGCGACGAAGAAGCGGTCGATCTCGCCCAGTCGACGCGTGTACAGCAGCGTCTCGGCACCGCCGACCCGTCCAACCGCGTCGAACTCGACGCGAGTGTGCCCCTCATCCACCGGAACGAAACGGACTTGCGGCGCGAACAGCGCGTAGCCACCGAGTATCTGCGCGAACGGATCCCGCAGGCTGGTTCCCCGCAGGGCGTCGCGAACGAAGTCCTTCACTTCCTCGAAGGGCACCGGGACGACCTCGCTCGGGATGCGCCGCGGGACGACGGCCTTCTTCCGGAAGCCGCGAAGACTCCGGCTCTTGCGTGGCTCCAGCTCGCTCACACCTGAAGGGTACGCCGTCCCGGGATCGGCACGGCGTGGGTCTCCGGCTTAGCGATGTGCGCCGGACGGGACCCACCCGGCGGCTGCCAGCACGTCTTGCGCCACCTCTGCGACGGAACGTCCATCGGTCCGGATCCGGTGCGCATCGCTGGCCGCGTCGAGCTGTGCCGCCGCCGCTCGGCTGCGGTCGATGTGCTCCCGAAGGGCGCTCCCTACTTCACGGAGTGACAACCTGTCGGCGACCGTTTCGTCGGTGGCCATCAGCAGCACAGGGAACGCGCGCACTTCTCCACCGAGCGCTGCGCTCAACTCCGGCAGCTGCAGCACGCTGACCGTGTTGGTGAAGAGGAGGCGCGAGTATCCGACCGCCTGGTAGTTCCTCCACATCGCTGCCAGATTGCGCTCCGCCAGGTCGATCCCGTTGCGCCAGGGCTCGGGATACGCCTGGTCCAGGTTGTCGCCCTCGATGACGGCATGGCGGATGCCTACGTGCGCCAGAATCCGAGAAGCCTCGGCCGCGACGCTCGTCTTCCCGACCCCGGATCGCCCGCCGATGAAGATGACATCGGTACCACTGGTCACGTCCGCCTCCGGCGCGTCATGATCAAGCTGACGACGACGGCAATCACGATGATGACCGCGAGGATTGCGAGCGGCAGCCAGGAAGGGATCGGCGACGAGAGCACAACCGTGTCCACACACGTGTGACCGCTCGGCGACGGACTCGCGCAGGACGCGAGCACCAGGGGCAGCATCAACGTCACCACCCCGCCATCCGTCCCCGCATGCGCGTTAGCCTACGGGCATGCGGCGACGCCGGAGCAGAGCCAGTGCCGGGGCCGTGGTCGTATGAGCCGGTGGAGATAACACTGAGCTGACGGGCACCCTAGCCTTGTTCCTCCACCCTTCGGCTCGGAGGCCCCGAGGACACGCGGTCCTCAGCGCACCGCAGGCATCGCGTCTCGGATAGCTTCCGCGTCGCTCTCGAGGAGTGACCACTCACGTTCATGGGAGACGGCGTTGAGGGTCCAGCCGTCGCCCGGCGAGCGGGGAATGACGTGAAGGTGGAAGTGGAAGACGGTCTGGAATGCAGCCTCGCCGTCGGCGACGAACATGTTGATGCCCTCGCACGGGATGCTCGAACGGCGTAGCGCCCGGGCGATTTCGTGACCGACGGACCAGACATGCACAGCGGTTGCGGCATCGAGGTCCTCGAACCCGACGGCGTGCTCGCGTGGCACGACGAGGAGGTGGCCGTGGGTGACGGGGTTGATGTCCATGAAGGCGACAACCGTCTCGTCTTCGTAGACCACGCTGGCGTCGACGTCGCCCGCCGCGATGGCGCAGAAGACGCATCGCGATTCTGCTGACGACGTGTCCTCGTTCATGGGCACAACCTATCCCGCGTCCCCGATCACCCGGTCGATCCAATGCCGCCTCGGCAGGCCGGCGATGGCGTCGCGCTCGAACCAACCGAGTTCGAGCAGCTCATCCATATCCGGTGCGGCCGGAGTCAGGAGGTCGCACTCGTACGCGATGCTGACGTAGCCGACGCGGTCGCCGTTCGGGTATTCGACCATCATCGGCTCACCGCCGTAAGCGCCGATGATGCCTCCGACCCGGACCTCGGCACCGGTCTCCTCGAGCACCTCGCGGGCGAGGGCGGCAGCCAGCTCCTCACCGGGCTCAACGCCGCCACCGATCAGGCTCCAAAGGCCGGAATGCGCGTGCCGCGCCAACAGGAACCGTTCACCGTCGCGGACGACGGCCGTGACGCCCGGCAAGAGCAAGAAGTCGTTGCCGATCCGATCGCGGATGGACTGGACGTACTCGGACATCGCCACGACGGCAGCCTACGAAGCGCGCTGTTCGGCAGCCGGCGGGAGCCAGGCTCCGAACCACTGGGCCGCGCCCCATTCCTCGTTTCGTTCGAGCTCTACGAACCCGAGTTTCTCGATGACGCGGAGTGAGGCTTCGTTGGCGAGCTGCGTCGAGACGACGAGGGGCTCCTGCGGAGCGGCCGCCCGGAACCATGCCATCGCCGCCGCGCAGGCTTCCGTCGCATAACCATGGCCCCACGCCTCCGGCAGAAACAGGTAGCCGAGTTCGGCTTCGCCACCCTTACTGCGCACGTGGCCCTGCCGCTCGGCGTCCCGGGGATCGAACGTCACCAGGCCGATCGTGTCGCCGTCCAGCTCGACGGCGAAGAAGCCGACGCGCTGCCCGGGGATGGCGGGCATCAGCTCGTCGAGGTGCTCACGGGGTTCCGCGCCGCCCACGAATTCGTTCACCCGCGGGTCGCTGAACAGGTCGAGCAGTGCTTCCCGGTCGCGTGACTCGGCCGCGCGAAGAATGAGACGGTCCGTCGCGATCGGAGCAGGGGGCCAGGTCACTTCGTCGAGATGCGCCATGGCGTGAGCGTAGCGGAGGCCGCCGCGTCTAGCCGCGGTGTCCGCAGGGTGGCCCCGAACCCGGGCGGCACCGGCGTCCGGCTAGAGTTGGAGGGTTCTCTTTCAACCCACGACTAAGGAGTGGACAGGTGGCCGACGGCTTCGAGCTCTTCACCGACCGTTCCGTTGTCGCAATGCGCGTCAACGGTGAGCTGAAGGACCTCGCGACCACCGTCACGACGACCGACGAGGTCGAGCCGGTCACCATCGACTCGCCCGACGGCCTCAGCATCCTGCGACACTCCACCGCGCACGTGCTCGCGCAGGCCGTGCAGGCCGTGAACCCGGAGGCGAAGCTCGGGATCGGGCCGCCCATCACCGACGGCTTCTACTACGACTTCGATGTCGCCGAGGCGTTCACCCCGGAGGATCTGAAGGCGCTCGAGAAGGAGATGTCGCGCATCGTGCGGGCGGGCCAGCGGTTCGTCCGCCGCGTCGTCACCGACGAGGAGGCCCGCGCGGAGCTTGCCGACGAGCCGTACAAGCTGGAGCTGATCGGCCTCAAGGGCGGCGTGCAGCACGGCGACACCGCCGCCTTCGACGAGAGCGAGTCCGTCGAGGTCGGCGCGGGAGAACTGACGATCTACGACAACGTCGATCCCCGTGGCGGTCAGGATGGGTCGGGCGAGACGGTCTGGAAGGACCTCTGCCGCGGCCCGCACCTCCCGAACACCCGGATGATCGGCAACGGCTGGGCGCTGACCCGCGTCGCCGCCGCCTATTGGCGCGGCAACGAGAAGAACAAGCAGCTGCAGCGCATCTACGGCACCGCCTGGGCGAGCAAGGAGGAGCTGCGCGCCTACCAGACGCGCATGGAGGAGGCCGCCAAGCGCGACCACCGCAAGCTCGGCGCCGAGATGGACCTCTTCAGCTTCCCCGACGAGATCGGCTCGGGCCTCGCGGTGTTCCACCCGAAGGGTGGCATCATCCGCAAGGAGATCGAGGACTACATGCGCGATCGGCTGATCGCGAACGGCTACGAGATGGTGAACACGCCACACATCACCAAGGCGCACCTGTTCGAGACCAGTCAGCATCTCAACTGGTACAAGGACGGCATGTTCCCGCCCATGCACCTCGACGAGGAGCGCGACGCCGAGGGCAACATCACCCGGCAGGGCCAGGACTACTACCTGAAGCCGATGAACTGCCCGATGCACAACCTGATCTTCCGGGCGCGCGGCCGCAGCTACCGCGAGCTCCCGCTCCGCCTGTCCGAGTTCGGCACGGTGTACCGCTACGAGAAGTCGGGAACGCTCGCCGGTCTCACCCGCGTGCGCGGCCTGACTCAGGACGACGCTCACATCTACGTGGCCGAGGAGCAGATCAAGGACGAGGTGGCCCGCCAGCTCGAATTCGTGCTGGAGACCCTGCGCGGCTACGGCCTCACCGACTTCTACCTGGAGCTCTCCACAAAGGATCCGGACAAGTACGTCGGAAGCGACGAGAGCTGGGAGACCGCGACCGAGACCCTCCGTCAGGTCGCCGTCGAGTCAGGCCTCGAGCTCGTGGACGACCCGGGCGGGGCCGCGTTCTACGGTCCGAAGATCTCGGTCCAGGCACGGGATGCGATCGGCCGCACCTGGCAGCTCTCCACCGTCCAGCTCGACTTCAACCAGCCGGAGCTGTTCGAACTGGAGTACAACGCGGCCGACGGCACGCGCAAGCAGCCGGCGATGATCCACCGTGCGCTGCTCGGATCCATCGAGCGGTTCTTCGCCATTCTGCTGGAGCACTACGCGGGCGCGTTCCCCGTGTGGCTGTCGCCGGTGCAGGTGGTCGGCATCCCGGTCGCGGACCAGTACGCGCCCTTCCTCGACGACGTCATCTCGCGGCTCCGCGCTCGCGGCGTGCGTGCCGAGGTCGACCACTCGGACGACCGCATGCAGAAGAAGATCCGCACCCACACCAAGGCCAAGGTCCCGTTCCAGCTCATCGTGGGCGAGGAGGACGCGTCGGCCGGCACGGTCAGCTTCCGCTTCCGCGACGGCACGCAGCGCAACGGCGTGACGGTCGACGAAGCGATCGAGCGGATCGTTGCGAGCATCAGCAGCCACGAGCTGGTCGACACGGCATGGCACGACTGAACCTCGGCTCGTACGACGGTGCCCCCGGAGGCGGGGCGGACTCGTCCGCACCCGTTCCCGGGGACTACGTCCGCGTCGACGACCCGTCGTACCTCGTGGGGGTGCCCGACGAGTTCCAGCGCCTGTGGACTCCGCACCGGATGGTGTACATCCAGCAGGGCCAGCCGGGCAAAGACGACTGCCCGTTCTGCGTCGCGCCCACCCTGAGCGACGAGGATGCGCTCATCGTCGCCCGAGGGACGCACGCGTACGCCCTGCTCAACCTCTTCCCGTACAACAGCGGCCACCTGCTGGTCTGCCCGTACCGTCACATCGCCACCTACGACGAGGCGACGACGGAGGAGGTCGCCGAGATCGGCAGCCTCACCCAGACGGCGATGCGTGTCATCCGCGAGGTGTCGAAGAACGACGGCTTCAACATCGGCATGAACCAGGGCGCCATCGCGGGGGCGGGCATCGCCGCGCACCTGCACCAGCACGTCGTGCCGCGGTGGGCTCAGGATGCGAACTTCCTGCCCATCATCGCCAAGACGAAGGCGCTGCCGCAGTTGCTCGGCGAGGTGCGCGCGGCGATCGCCGGCGCCTGGCCGGCGGCGTAGCGCCCCGCGCTAGCGCACGCGGGTGACCGCGAACTGCTCGCGCGGGTGCGCGTACGACTCCTGCGACTCGACGAGCTGCAATTCGCGGTCGCCCGACTCCAGCGTGCGCGTGAGCAGGTCGAACACGCTCGACACCGTCTTGCGGAGGGCCAGTTCGGCATCGCCCGTGCGGACGTAGTGCGCCGTGAACAGCGCCGCCGTCACGTCGCCCGATCCGTTCGCCTTCATCGGCAGTCGCGGGGTCTGCACGATCCAAGCGCCGGCGTCATCCACGGCCAGCATCTCGATCGTGTCCGCCGGAGCATCCGGTCGCTCGACGCTCGTGACGAGTACCGTGCTCGGGCCCATCGCGCGCGCCGCATCCACCGACTCCAGCGTCGACTCGAGCGTGTCGGGGGAGGTCTCGGTGAGAAAGCCGAGCTCGAACTGGTTGGGGGTGATGATGTCGGCGACCGGAACGACGCGTTCGCGCAGGAGGACAGGGATGGCCGGCGCCACGAAGCAGCCCGACTTCGCGTTGCCCATCACCGGGTCGCATGCGTACACGGCGTTCGGGTTCGCAGCCTTGACCCGGGCGACGGCATCGATGATGACATCCCCGATGCCCTCGCTGCCCTGGTACCCGGAGAGCACCGCGTCGATCTGCCCGAGCACGCCGCGCTCCTCGATGCCGGTGATCACGTCACGGACGTCATCGGGGGAGATCAGTGGTCCGCGCCACGCGCCGTAGCCGGTGTGGTTGGAGAAGTTCACCGTATAGACGGGCAGGACCTCGACGCCGATGCGCTGCAGCGGGAAGACGGCGGCCGAATTTCCGACATGACCGTAGGCGACCGCGGACTGGATCGAGAGGATCTTCATCCCTCGATCCTCTCACCTCCCGCGGCCGTCACTTCGCGGCATCCGCCAGATCGTCGAGCAGGCGTGCGCTCTCCTCGTCGGTGAGATCGTGGACGGTCAGCCGGAGGTGGTGCGACGGCGCGGGATGCTCGGCGAGCTGGAACTCGTCGCCGGTCCGCGCCAGCCAGCCCCGCCGCATCAGTCGTTCGGCGACGAGCCGCGCCTCGACCGGCAGGTCGACCCACAGGTTGAGCCCGTCGAGCGCCTCCGTCGGCAGTCCCCGTTCGGTGAGCCCGGCCGCGAAAGCGGTGTTCCGCTCCGCGTAGTGGCGTCCGGCTGCGGCGATCTCCTCGAGCGCCGCCTCGTCGGTGAGCTGCGCCAGCACGAGCCGCTGCAGGATGTGGCTCACCCAGGTCGTACCGGGGCTCAGCCGGAAGGCGAGGCGTTCGGCCGTGTCCGGATCGGTCGCGGCGACGGCCAGGCACATGTCCGGCCCGAGGAACTTGGACACGGACCGCACCAGCGCGAACCGCCGGTGCTCCGGCCCGATCAGCGACTCGTACTGGCGCTGGGAGAGCATCGAGAAGTGGTCGTCCTCGATGATGAGCACGTAGGGATGCTCGGCCAGCAGCCCGCGCAGTTGTGCGGCACGTCCGGGGGAGAGGGTCGCTCCGGTCGGGTTCTGCGCGCGCGGCGTGCAGATGATGGCGCGGACACCGGCATCGAGTGCCGCGCGGAGTCCCTCGACCGTCATCCCCTCGGCGTCGACAGGGACGGGCACGGCCCGGTAGCCGCCATGGCGGACCGTGTGGATGCTCGCCAGGAAGCACGGGTCCTCGAGGGCGACGGCGTCGTCGCGGAGGAGCGCCTGCGCGAGCAGCCGCTCGACCGCATCCACCGCTCCGTTCGTGACCGTGATGCGCACCGGCCGGCCGGGGAGGTCGCCGCTGACCCAGGCGAGCGCGCGCTCCTCGAGCGCGGGGTCGATGACCGGCTCGCCGTAGAGCACGGGTCGCCCGATCGCACCGGCGAGAGCGGCGGTGAGGTCGGGGATGCGCCCGGCGTCCGGGTTGCCGGGGCCGATATCGCGCAGGATGCTGTCCTGCGCGTAGCCCTCTTGGGCGACGGCTTCGATTCCCGCGATCACCGTTCCGGCCCGGCCGCGGGCGGTGACGAGGCCCGCCTGCGCAAGCAGCCGATACGCGGCGACGGCGGTGTTGCGGTTGACGCGCAGCTGCGCCGCGAGTTCGCGCACCGGCGGCAGGGCGTCACCGCGCCGCAGCGCTCCTCGCTCGTGCAGCGCGCGCACGCTTGCGGCGATCTCCGACGCCGTCGTGCCCGTGATGTTTCCGTCCATGTCGCTCCCCGCACGAGTGTCCCGCGAGCGAGTCTATCCACCGCAGCGGGGATGCTATCGTTCGGCATAGGCCAAAAGATTCTTTGTTCCGCACGAGAGGGCGATGATGACAGACAACAACCAGGGCGCAACCGGCTCGAGCCGCGTCAAGCGTGGACTCGCCGAGATGCTGAAGGGCGGCGTCATCATGGACGTCGTCACCCCCGAGCAGGCGCGCATCGCCGAGGACGCGGGAGCCGTCGCCGTCATGGCGCTGGAGCGCGTCCCGGCCGACATCCGTGCCCAGGGCGGCGTCGCGCGCATGAGCGACCCGGACCTGATCGAGGCGATCATCAGCGAGGTGTCCATCCCCGTCATGGCGAAGGCCCGCATCGGCCACTTCGTCGAGGCGCAGGTGCTGCAGGCGCTGGACGTGGACTACATCGACGAGTCGGAGGTGCTCTCGCCCGCCGACTACGTGAACCACATCGACAAGTGGAGGTTCACCGTCCCGTTCGTCTGCGGCGCCACCAACCTCGGCGAGGCGCTGCGGCGCATCAACGAGGGCGCGGCGATGATCCGCTCCAAGGGCGAGGCCGGTACCGGCGACGTGTCGGAGGCGACCAAGCACATCCGCAAGATCACCTCGGAGATCAACGGCCTGAAGTCGATGACGAAGGACGAGCTGTACGTCGCGGCCAAGGAGCTGCAGGCGCCGTACGAGCTGGTCGCCGAGATCGCCGAGACCGGCAAGCTGCCCGTCGTGCTGTTCACGGCCGGTGGCGTGGCGACCCCCGCGGACGCCGCGATGATGATGCAGCTGGGCGCCGACGGCGTGTTCGTCGGCTCGGGCATCTTCAAGTCGGGCAACCCCGAGCAGCGCGCGGCCGCGATCGTCAAGGCGACCACGTTCTACGACGACGCTAAGGTCATCGCGGAGGTCTCGCGCGGACTCGGCGAGGCGATGGTGGGCATCAACGTGTCCGACCTGGCCGCGCCGCACCGCCTCGCCGAGCGCGGCTGGTAAGTGCTGCCGGATAACGTGCTGACAGAAGACGTGCTGACCGGGAACGTGCGGACAGGAAACGTCCGCACGAAGGTCGGCGTCCTCGCGCTGCAGGGCGACTTCCGCGAGCACATCGCGGTCCTGCGGGGCCTGGGTGCCGACGCCGTCCCGGTGCGGCGCCCGGCCGAGCTGGAGGAGATCGGCGGCCTGGTCATCCCGGGCGGCGAGTCGAGCGTGATGGACAAGCTGTCCCGCGCCTTCGGGCTCGCCGAGCCGCTGCGTGAGGCGATCGCCGACGGGATGCCGGTGTACGGCACGTGCGCCGGCTTGATCATGCTGGCCGACCGCATCCTCGACGGGATCGCGGGACAGCAGAGCCTCGGCGGCCTGGATGTGGCGGTGCGCCGCAACGCGTTCGGCTCGCAGCTGGACTCGTTCGAGACCGACCTCGACATCCCGGCGGTCGGCGAGGAGCCGATGCACGCGGTCTTCATCCGCGCGCCGATCGTGGAGAGCGTCGGAGAGAAGGCGACGCCGCTCGCCCGTGTCGGCGACGGCCGGGTGGTGGCGGTGGAGCAGGGCAGCCTCCTCGGGACGTCGTTCCACCCCGAGATCACGGGAGACACGCGCTTCCACGAGTACTTCCTGCAGAAGGTCCGGCAGGCGGCGTAGCTCGGGGGCGTGGCACCGCGGGCCGCGGCGCCTCTAGGATCGCCGCGGAGCCCTTCCCGCCCCTGCCACCCGAGCTGCGAGGACCGCCATGACCCAGCGTCCGACCTTCCGCGTCCCCGTCGGCAGCGCCGCGAATCCGGTGCTCGACCGCGGATCCCTCGACCGGCTGAGGTCGCTGGGAACGGTGGAGGACGTCTCGGCGGGGGACACCCTCTTCAGGGCTGGAGACGAGAACCTCGACTTCTTCGTGATGGAGGCCGGGCGGGTGAACATCGTCCGGGAGGCGACGGGCGGGTCGCGGGCGCGGACAGTCGCCCTGTGGCAGGCCGGAGAGTTCCTCGGTGAGTTGAGCATGCTGACCGGCCAGGCGTCCATCCTCACCGCGCTCATGATCGAGCCGGGGCGCGTGCTGCGCATCCCGAACGCGGTGTTCAAGCAGATCATGGCGACGGACGCGGGACTCTCCGAGACTCTGCTCGAAGCGTTCCGGGCCCGCCGGCGGCTGCTCATGGCCGCGGCGGACCGCACCGTCGAGCTCTTCGGTCGCGAGGGCAGTGCCGGCGCGCTTGCTCTGCGCCGCTACGCCGCCCGCATGGAGCTTCCGCACCGCTGGATCGACGTCGCGACCGACGAGGGCCGCAAGGCTCTGGCAGCGACGGGCCTCAACGAGGCCGACCTCCCGCTCGTCCTGACCAGGGGCACAGCCCTGCCGAAGGCGACTCCGCGTCAGCTCGCCGAAACCGTCGGGCTCGCCTTCCGCTACCGAGACGGCGACTCGTTCGATCTGGTCGTCGTCGGTGCCGGACCTGCCGGTCTCGCCGCGGGCATCTACGGCGCGTCCGAAGGGCTGAGCACTCTGGTGCTCGACGCCCTCGCCCCGGGCGGCCAGGCCGCGGCGAGCTCGCGCATCGAGAACTACCTGGGCTTCCCGTCGGGCCTCTCCGGGGCGGAGCTGACCGAGCTCGGGCTCGTCCAGGCGCTCAAGTTCGGTGTCCGCCTGTCTGCACCGGCCGACGTCGTCCGGCTTCAGCACGAAGGGGACGGCATCGTGCTCGAACTGGGGGACGGCGACCGTCTCACCGCCCGCTCCGTCGTCGTCGCGACCGGCGCCCGGTACCGCCGGCTGCCCTTGGAGAACTGGGCGGAGTTCGAGGGTGGGAGCATCTTCTTCGCCACGACGGAGCTGGAGGCGCGGACGGTTGCACAGCGTCCCTCCGTCGTCGTCGGAGGAGCGAACTCGGCCGGGCAGGCGGCCCTGTACCTCGCCGGACTCGGCGGTGACGTGTCGCTGGTCGTGCGCGGCCCCTCCATCGAGGCGAAGATGTCGGCCTACCTCGTCGACCGGGTCGTCGCGCACGAGCGCATCCGCATCCACGCCTCCTCCGATGTCACCGGGCTGCACGGCGGGGAGCAGTTGGAGGAGGTCACCATCACCTGCTCCGCGACTGGTGAAGACGAGCGGGTGACCGCCGCCGCCTTGTTCTGCTTCGTCGGCGCAGAGCCGGGGGCGTCGTGGCTATCCGGGGCGGAGGTGGACGGGAGCGGGTTCCTCCTCACCGACGTCGACCTGCCCGCGCCGGAGGAGGGGAGTCGCGGCCCGCTGCCGTTCGAGACGAGCCTGCCGCGGGTCTTCGCCGCAGGGGATGTGCGGCACGGCTCGATGAAGCGGATTGCCGCCGCGGTGGGCGAGGGTGCGAGCGCCGTGGCGTCGGTGCACCGGGCGCTGGCGGTGCGCTGAGCCGGGCACCCTTTTGCGCATCCCTTTCGGGCATCGTTCCTGGCGCCGCGTCGTCCAGGGGCCGGCACGGACGAGGCACTATTATGGACGGGTTCAGAACGTAATCCGAGGGAGCACCAGTGTCCGGGCATTCCAAGTGGGCAACGACCAAGCACAAGAAGGCGGTGATCGACGCCCGCCGCGCGAAGTCCTTCGCCAAGCTGATCAAGAACATCGAGGTCGCGGCGAAGACCGGCGGCGCCGACATGTCCGGCAACCCGACGCTCGTCGACGCGGTGCAGAAGGCCAAGAAGACCTCCGTCCCGAACGACAACATCGACCGCGCGATCAAGCGCGGCGCCGGCCTGACCGGCGAGTCGATCGACTACGCGACGATCATGTACGAGGGCTACGGTCCGGGCGGCGTCGCCCTGCTGATCGAGTGCCTTACCGAGAACAAGAACCGCGCAGCCGCTGAGGTGCGCACGGCGATGACCCGCAACGGCGGCACCATGGCCGACCCGGGCAGCGTCGCCTACAACTTCCACCGCAAGGGCGTCATCGTTGTGCCGCACGCCGACGGTGTGGATGAGGACACCGTCCTCGCCGCAGTGCTCGACGCGGGTGCAGAAGACGTCACCGACCGCGGTGAGAGCTTCGAGGTGGTGACGGAGGCGTCCGACCTGGTCGCCGCCCGAACCGCGCTGCAGGACGCCGGCATCGACTACGACTCCGCTGACGCGGAGTTCGTGGCGACCGTCAACGTCGAGGCCGACGCCGAGGTCGCCCGCAAGGTCTTCCGCCTGATCGACGCTCTCGAAGACTCGGACGACGTGCAGAACGTGTACACGAACCTCGACATCAGCTCCGAGGTGCAGGCCCAGCTCGACGAAGACGACGAGTAGGGGCGGGGGCGGGCCGAGACCATGACGATCAGGGTGCTCGGCATCGACCCGGGGCTGACGCGCTGCGGCGTCGGGATCGTCGACGTGCGTCCCGACCGCCGGGCGACTCTCGTCCACGTGACCGTCATCCGGACGCCGCCGACCATGGCGCTGGAGGAGCGGCTCCTCGCCGTGGGCACCGGCATCGAGGGCTTGCTCGACGAGTTCGGCCCCGCCGTCGTGGCGATCGAGCGCGTGTTCGCCCAGCACAACCTCCGCACCGTCATGGGCACGGCGCAGGTCAGCGGCGTCGCACTCCATTCGGCGGCGAAGCGCGGTCTGCCGGTCGCCCTGCACACGCCGAGCGAGGTCAAGGCGGCGGTGACCGGCTACGGCTCCGCCGACAAGAAGCAGGTGCAGACGATGGTCGCCCGCATCCTGGGCCTCGCCGAACCCCCGAAGCCGGCGGATGCGGCGGATGCGCTCGCGATCGCCATCTGCCACGCGTGGCGCGGCGGGCCGGTGGCTCCGGACGCCGGGGGAGCGACGGGCGCCCTGACTCCCGCTCAGCAGGCGTGGCGCGCCGCGGAGCGCTCCGGCCGGACGTCGGCGGCCGCCCGTAGGCTTGCACGGTGATCTCCTCCCTCCGCGGTACCGTGCTCTCAGCGAGCGGCGGCACCGCCGTCATCGAGGTGGGCGGCGTCGGCTTCGCGCTGCAGCTCACGCCCGACCACGTGCTGTCGCTGCGCATTGGCGAGGAGGCGTTCCTCCACACCTCTCTCATCGTGCGTGAAGACGCACTGCAGCTGTTCGGCTTCGCCGACCGCGAGCAGCTGGAGGTCTTCGAGCTGCTGACGAGCGTCTCGGGCGTCGGCCCCAAGTCCGCAATCGGCGTGCTGTCGGTGCTGACTCCGGACGACATCGCCGCGGCCGTAGCCGCCGATGACGACGCGCCGTTCCGCAAGGTGTCCGGAATTGGACCCAAGACGGCCAAACTCATCGTCGTCTCACTGACCGGCAAGCTAGTGGCCACGCGCCGCCCGGTGCGTGCGGCCGCGAGCGGCGGCGCCCCGTCGTCCGTCTCCGACAGCGTGCTGATCGCCCTCGTCGGGCTCGGCTGGCCTGAGAAGGTGGCCGCCGAGGCGGTCGCCGAGGTGGTCGCGGACACCGACGAGAAGCAGCGCGACAGTGTCCAGACCCTCCTGCGGCTGACGCTCGCTCGCCTCGGCCCAGGCCAGACCTCGGGCGCAGCGAAGGCGTCCCGATGAGCGACGAGGATCTGACCACGCCCGAACTCGAGTCGGAGTCGGAGCTCGCCTTCGAGGGCGCCCTCCGGCCGCGCAGCCTCGCCGAGTTCGTGGGACAGGCCAAGGTGCGCGGTCAGCTGCAGCTCCTCCTGACGGCGGCCCGGATGCAGGAGCGCACGGCCGATCACATCCTGCTCGCCGGTCCTCCCGGGCTCGGCAAGACGACGCTGGCGATGATCGTGGCCCATGAGAGCGGCCGTCCGCTCCGGCTCTCGAGCGGCCCGGCCATCCAGCACGCCGGCGACCTGGCGGCGCTGCTGTCGTCTCTCACGCCCGGCGAGGTGCTGTTCATCGACGAGATCCACCGCATGGCGCGGTCCGCCGAAGAGATGCTGTACCTCGCGATGGAGGACTTCCGCATCGACATCATGGTCGGCAAAGGGGCGGGGGCGACCTCCATCCCGCTCGACCTCGCTCCGTTCACCCTCGTCGGGGCGACGACGCGCTCTGGTCTCCTCCCGAACCCACTGCGCGACCGCTTCGGCTTCACTGCCCACCTCGAGTTCTACGACGACGCGGAGCTGACGCAGGTGCTGTCGCGCGCGGCGACGATGCTGGAGTTCGACATCGACCGTGAGGCCCTCGCCGAGATCGCCGGGCGCTGCCGCGGAACGCCGCGCATCGCGAACAGACTCCTCCGCCGGGTGCGCGATTATGCGCTCGTGCACGGCGGACGCGGCGACCTGGATGCCGTGCGGGCCGCCCTCGAGCTCTACGACGTCGACCCGCTCGGGCTCGACCGGCTCGACCGTGCCGTGCTGCACATCCTTCTCGAGCGCTTCGACGGCGGTCCCGTCGGCCTCAACACCCTCGCCGTCTCGGTGGGGGAGGAGGCCGAGACCATCGAGTCCGTCGTGGAGCCGTTCCTCGTCCGCATCGGACTGCTCTCCCGGACCCCTCGGGGGCGCATGGCGACCGCCGCGGCATGGCGTCATCTCGGGATCCCCAGCCCGCGGCTGGATTCCTCCCAGCCACCGACGCTGATCGATGACATATAATCCAAGCTGGCCGTTCGGCCAACCCCCTTGCCCCCCATTGAAAGGCTCGGCAGCTCCATGGTCTTTGACCCGTTGACCATCCTGATGGTCGTCATTCTGGCGGCCCTCGTCTTCTTCATGTTCCGGAACAGCCGGAAGCGCCGCAAGGAGCAGGAGGACACGCGCTCGAAGATGGTGCCCGGAGCCGAGGTCATGACCAACTTCGGCCTCTACGGCACGCTGGTCTCCGTCGACGAGAGCGACAACACGGCCGTCATCGAGACGAGCCCCGGCCACGTCGTGAAGGTGCACCGCCAGGTGCTCGCCCGCGTCGTCGAGCCCACCACCCCCGAGCCCGTCGCTGACGACGCTGAGGCTCCTGGAGTCGAGCTCAACGAAGACCACGCCATCACGGCCGACACCGCGGACACCGCTGCGCCGGAGTACGGCGAGCGTCTGGACGAGCCCTCCAAGAAGCCCGGCTCGAAGAGCGACGACTAAAACATTTTCCTGTGCTCCGGCGCCGTAGCGGCGTCGGAGTGCTCGTAGAAAGCTGAGTTCCTGGTGGCAAAGTCGACCCCGGTCAAGAAAGCCTGGCGTTCGCTGACATGGCTCGGCGTCCTCGTGGTGGTGCTGCTCGGCACCCTCACGGCGGGCGTCCTGTTCAGCAACGCAACCTGGCTGCCGAAGCTCGCCCTCGACCTTGAGGGCGGCACGCAGATCATCCTCGCGCCGCAGGTCGAGAACGGTCAGTCCGTGCAGCAGGAGCAGCTGGACCAGGCGGTCTCGATCATCCGCCAGCGCATCGACGCGTCCGGTGTCTCCGAGGCGCAGATCTCGACCGAGGGCTCGCGCAACATCGTCGTCTCCCTCCCGGGCAAGCCGGACCAGGCAACCCTCGACCGCGTCAAGTCGAGCGCCCGCCTCGACTTCCGACCGGTGCTCGTCGCCGGCGGACCGACGAACGAGGTGGTGGGCGCCGACGGCAAGTCGACGCCGGCCCCGACTCCCGCGCCCGGCCTCCAGGCCACCCCGTCGACGAAGCCGACCAACGGCAGTGACCTCGCGTGGGTGACGCCGAAGCTCCAGGCGGAGTTCGACGCCTACGACTGCAAGGCGAACGCGAAGAAGACGTCGAGTTCGGCGCCGACCGATGAGCCGCTCATCACTTGCGACGACCAGAACACGGTCAAGTACCTGCTCGGTCCCGTAGAGGTCAAGGGCCAGGACATCAAGGACGCCAGCGCCGGCCTCGTGCAGAGCTCGCAGGGTGTGACGACGGGCCAGTGGGCCGTCAACATCGTCTTCAACGACGCAGGGACGAAGGCCTTCTCCGACGTCACCACGCGGCTCGTCGCGCTGCAGGGTTCGCAGAACCAGTTCGCGATCGTGCTCGACGGCAAGGTCATCTCGGCCCCCACCACACAGGCGGCGATCACCGACGGCAAGCCGCAGATCACGGGTAACTTCACCGAGACCACCTCGAAGGCCCTGGCGGACCAGCTGAAGTTCGGCGCGCTGCCGTTCAGCTTCAAGGTGCAGAGCCAGGACACGATCTCCGCGACGCTCGGAACGTCCCAGCTCTTGAGCGGGCTCATCGCCGGTCTGATCGGCCTGATCCTGGTCGCGATCTACACGTTCATCCAGTACCGCTTGCTCGGCCTCGTCACGATCTTCTCGCTGGTCGTCGCGGGTGTGCTCACCTGGTTGACGATCTCGCTGCTGTCGTGGCACTACGACTACCGCCTGTCCCTCGCCGGCGTCGCAGGTCTGATCGTCGCGATCGGCTTCACGGCCGACTCGTTCATCGTCTACTTCGAACGCATCCGAGACGAATTGCGTGACGGCCGAGGGTTGGAGTCTGCCGTCGAGGCGGGGTGGGGCCGCGCCCGGCGCACGATCTACGCGTCGAAGGCGACCAACCTCCTCGCCGCGATCGTGCTGTACATCCTCGCCGCGGCGAACGTTCGCGGCTTCGCGTTCACGCTGGGATTGACGACCATCATCGACGTCATCGTGGTGCTGCTGTTCACTCATCCGACTCTCCAGCTGCTGGCGCGCACGCGGTTCTTCAGCTCCGGGCACCCGCTGTCCGGCCTCGACCCGCAGGCGTTGGGTGCCGTGTACCGGGGTGCGGCGCAGTTCCGCGCACCGACCGCGACCGTCAAAGCCGGCACCGCCGTCCGCGCCGGTAAGGAGGCGGCTCGCCGCCAGACAATCGCCGAGCGCAAAGCAGCAGAGCTCACCGGCGCCTCGACGTCCTCGGATCGTTCGACCGAAGGGAAGGACTCCTGATGGCCAGCCGTCTTGTGAAATTCGGTAACGACCTCTACACCGGGGCGCGTTCGATCGACTTCGTCGGCAAACGGAAGATCTGGTACGCGATCGCCGCCGTCATGGTCGTGGTCGCCATCCTGATCCCCGTGATCAAGGGCGGCTTCAACTTCTCCATTGAGTTCCGCGGCGGATCGCAGTTCCAGATCAGCGATGTGTCGAGCACCGACACGACGAAGGCGCAGGCAGCGGTTACCAGCGTGGTGCCGAACGCCGTCTCGCATGTGAGCGTCGTCGGCGACAACGCGGTGCGGGTGCAGACCGACCAGCTCTCCGAAGCGCAGACGCGCGACGTGTCCGAGGCGCTCGCGAAGGCCTACAACGTCGACGGCGAAGAGGTGTCCGCCACCTTCATCGGTCCGTCGTGGGGCGCGGATGTGACGCAGCAGTCGATCCAGGGCCTCGTCGTCTTCCTCCTGCTGGCGTTCATCGCCATGGCGCTGTACTTCCGCACCTGGAAGATGTCGGCGGCCGCCATCATCTCGCTCTTCCACGACCTGATCATCACCGCGGGCGTCTACGCGCTGGTCGGCTTCGAGGTCTCCCCGGCGACGATGATCGGCTTCCTCACCATTCTCGGCTACTCGCTGTACGACACCGTCGTGGTGTTCGACAAGATCCGCGAGAACACCAAGGAGGAGCTGGAACTCACCCGGCGGACCTTCGCCGAGTCGGTCAACCTGGCGGTCAACCAGACGCTGGTGCGGTCCATCAACACGGCCGTGGTGGCCGTGCTGCCGGTCGCGTCGATTCTGTTCATCGGTGCTTACGCGTTCGGCGCGGCGACGCTGCGCGACATCTCGCTCGCACTGCTCATCGGCATCATCGTCGGTACCTACTCCACGATCTTCCTGGCGGCGCCGATGTACTCGCAGTTCCGCGAGAAGGAGCCGGCGATCAGGAAGCACGACCAGAAGGTGCTCTCCATCCGGCCCAAGGCCTCGGTCAAGGCCGACGCCGTCGTGACGGCCGCGGAGTAGTCGCACCGAATGAGCGACACCGCCGCGCAGTCCGGCTTCCTCCCCGAAGACGAGGTCTCCGCCGCGCGTGCGCAGGAGCTGACGGAGGCGGGAGCGGCGTGGTTGCTCGACGTGCGCGAGCCATACGAGTGGGAGGCCGGTCACGCCCCAGCCGCCCACCACATCCCACTCGCTGAGCTGGGGGACCGGCAGCACGAGCTGCCCGAGGACCGCCAGCTGCTCGTGATCTGCCGGAGCGGGGCGCGATCGCGGATGGTGACCGACGCGCTCAACGAGGCGAACTACCCGGCAGCGAACGTCGTGGGCGGGATGGGCGCCTGGCAGGCGGCCGGCGGCCCCGTCCAACGCGACGACGGTACGCCAGGAGCGATCGTCTAGGTTCCGCGACGTTGACCATGACAGAACGGTCAGCGGGAGCGGCCATAATAGACGACAGGAGGCGCGCGAATGGTTGACACGACGACATCGCAGAGCGCTTCTCTGCGCCGTCTGGTGCCGCGCATCTTCTCTCGCGCCCAGCCCTCCGGCGCCGTCGACACTCTGATCCGCACGGTGCGGACGCACCACCCGAAGGCCGACCTGTCGCTGATCGAGCGCGCGTATTCCGTCGCCGAGCGTGCCCACCGCGGTCAGAAGCGGCGATCCGGCGAGCCGTACATCACCCACCCCGTGGCCGTCGCGCAGATCATCGCCGACCTGGGCATCGGCGCGAAGACGATCGCGGCCGCGCTGCTGCATGACACGGTGGAGGACACCGAGTACACGCTCGATGAGCTGCGTGACCAGTTCGGCGACGAGATCGCGATGCTGGTCGATGGCGTCACGAAGCTCGACAAGGTCAAGTACGGCGACAGCGCGCAGGCCGAGACCGTCCGCAAGATGATCGTCGCGATGTCGAAGGACATCCGCGTCCTGATCATCAAGCTCGCCGACCGGCTCCACAACGCGCGTACGTGGGGCTTCGTGCCTGCCGCCTCCGCCACGCGCAAGGCAACCGAGACTCTCGAGATCTATGCCCCGCTGGCGCACCGCCTCGGCATCCAGGCGATCAAGTGGGAGCTCGAAGACCTTTCTTTCGCGGTCCTGTACCCGAAGCTGTACGCCGAGATCGAGAGCCTCGTGAAGCAGCGCACGCCCGAGCGCGAGCGGCTGGTTCAGGCGGTCATCGATGCGATCAACGACGACCTGAAGTCCGCCAAGATCCGCGGCAAGGTCGTCGGACGACCCAAGCAGTACTACTCGATCTACCAGAAGATGGTGGTCCGCGGTCGCGAGTTCGACGACATCTACGACCTCGTGGGCATTCGCGTCCTGGTCAACACCGTCCGTGACTGTTACGCCGTGCTCGGGCAGATCCACGCGCGCTGGACTCCGATGCCCGGCCGGTTCAAGGACTACATCGCGACGCCGAAGTTCAACCTGTACCAGTCGCTGCACACCACGGTCATCGGCCCGCAGGGGCGCCCGGTCGAGATCCAGATCCGCACCGAGGAGATGCATCAGCGGGCGGAGTTCGGTGTCGCGGCGCACTGGAAGTACAAGGAGCAGACCACCGGTAAGAGCAGCGGTGGGCCGGCGAAGGTCGACAACGACCTGGCCTGGCTCGCCCACCTCTCCGATTGGCAGGCCGAGACCGCCGACCCCAGCGAGTTCCTCGACTCGCTCCGTTTCGAGATCGGTGCGAAAGAGGTCTACGTCTTCACGCCGAAGGGTCGGGTGATCGGCTTGCCGGCCGGCGCGACGCCCGTCGACTTCGCCTACGCGGTGCACACCGAGGTCGGCCACCGCACCATGGGTGCGAAGGTGAACGGCCGTCTGGTGCCCCTGGAGAGCAGCCTGAACACCGGCGACGTGGTGGAGATCTTCACCTCTAAGAATCCGGATTCCGGACCCAGCCAGGACTGGCTCAATTTCGTCCAGAGCCCTCGGGCGCGCAACAAGATCCGGCAGTGGTTCACCAAGGAGCGCCGCGACGAGGCCATTGAGCAGGGCAAGGACGCGATCGCGCGTGCCATGCGTAAGCAGAACCTGCCGCTGCAGAAGCTGATGACGCAGGATGCTCTGGTCGAGGTCGCCTCGTCGCTCAAGTATCCCGACGTGTCGGCGCTGTACGCGGCCGTCGGTGAGGGACACGTCTCCACCCAGTCGGTGATCGAGAAGATCGTCGCGTCGCTGCAGACCGAGGCTGAGTCGGACGGCGAGCTGGAGATCCCCGCCAAGGGGCGCCGCCAGCTGCGCAACAGCGACTCGGGCGTGCTGGTGCGCGGAGCGCCCGACATCCTGGTCAAGCTCGCCAAGTGCTGCACCCCGGTTCCCGGCGACCCGATCGTCGGCTTCGTCACGCGCGGCCAGGGCGTCTCGGTACACCAGGCGAGCTGCCACAACGTGCAGTCGCTGCTGCAGGAGCCCGACCGCATGATCGACGTCGAATGGGCGCCGAGCTCGAAGAGCGTCTTCCTGGTGCAGATCCAGGTGGAGGCGCTCGACCGTTCCGGGCTTCTCAGCGACGTGACCCGCGTGCTCTCCGAGCATCATGTGAACATCCTTTCGGCCACGGTGACGACCTCCAGCGATCGTCTGGCTCTCAGTAGGTTCGTCTTCGAGATGGGTGACACCACCCACCTCGACCGTGTGCTCAACGCAGTGCGGCGCATCGACGGCGTCTACGACGTGTACCGCGTCAGCGCGGGCTGACCGGGCTGAGCGGAAGTACCGCACGCGCGACGGCCGGCATCCGGCTCCGTGCGAGGCCGCTTCCCTTGCGTCGACTGGCCCGGAGCAGCTCGTCCAGTTCGGCGGGGGTCACCGCGGCGAGTGCCAGCAGGTGGCGCACCTCCAAAGCCTCTGCATCGCCGAAGGTCGTTGACACGCTGAGCAGGTCGCAGGCAGTGCGCAGGGGAGTCGTCACCCGCACGGCAGCGAACGACTGCGTGTCGTCGGTGCCGAGCGCCCGATGGCTCACGTCGACGGACGGTGCGGTCATGCCGCCCCGGCGATGCAATGGAACGCACACCTGCGGGATCGGCGGAGGCAGGGCGCGCGTGCCGTGGATCCAGGCGGCGGACCCCCGGTCTGCGACCGCCCAGAGCGGCACTGACCGGGCGAAGGCCTGCGCCCGGAGGTCCGGACCGTCGGGCGTGCCGACCGGGGCGAACTCGTCACCGACCTGAAAGAGGTGGCCGTCGAGGCAGAGAGCGAGCAATTCGACGACCGGCAGCACGCCGGTGTCGAGTAGAGGGGGCGAGATCGAGGTCATGAACCCAGCCTCGCCGGTCGGCTGTCCGGTCTGGCGGTGCAGGACGGAACGGTGGAGAACCTGCCGGTCACTGACGCTGTGGACAGCGCCCCTCGATCACCGCCCCCGCATCACCCCAGCGCGTCGAGCCAGATCTTGCGCGCGTCCAGCGCTTCCTGGGCAGCCTTCACCTTGCCGGCGTCGCCGGTGGCCTGAGCGTCGGCCAGCTCCTGCTCGAGCTTGGCGATCGCTGCGTTGAGCTGGCTCGCAAGCCCCTCGGAGCGGGCTTTCTTCTCGGGGTTGTTCTTCTCCCAGTGCTCCTCGTCGAGGCGACGGACCGCAGCCTCGACCCGGCGCAGGCGGTCCTCGATGGGGCGCACCTGCTCGCGCGGCACGCGGCCGATCTGGTCCCAGCGCTCCTGGATCGACAGCAGCTGGGTACGCGCGGACTCGCGGTCGGTCGCCTTCAGCAGCGGCTCAGCCTCCTCGACGAGGGCGAGCTTCGCCTGGAGGTTGCCCTCGTACTCGACGCTGTCGCGCGCATCCACCTCGGCCTTCGCAGAGTAGATCGCGTCGCCCGCGGCCTTGAAACGGGCCCACAGAGCGTCGTCGTTCTTCTTGCCCGCGCGCCCGGCCGCCTTCCACTGGTCGAGCAGGCGCCGGTACTCGGGAACACCGTCGGCGCCCTGGGGGATGAGGCGCTCGGCCTCCTCGATGAGAGCGTTCTTGCGATTGCGCACATCGCGGTGCTGGGTGTCGAGCTCGGCGAAGAACGCCTTGCGGTTGTGCTCGATGGTCGAGCGTGCGGCACGGAAGCGCTTCCAGAGCTCGTTGGCCTCGTTCTTCGGGAGGCGCGGGCCGTCGTGCTGGTGCGCCTGCCAGCGGGCGAAGAGGGCGTCGAGATCGGCGCTCGTCGTCTTCCACTGCGTCCGCGCGGGATCTTGGGCGGCGAGGGCTTCGGCCTGCTCCACGATGGAGGTGCGCTCGGCGAGTGCGGCCTCGAGCGCGGCCTTCGCCTCGGCGCTCTGCTGCTCCGTGAGCTCCTCGACCGTGCCGCCCAGCGCATCCAGTCGCGTCAGCAGCGACGCGAGGTCGCCGACCGCGTTGGCGCCCTCCACGGACGAGCGGAGGTTCGCCACCGACTTGGCGATGTCGTTGGCGGGGGCTCCGCGGCGCGCGCGCTGCTCCAGCAGGCTGACCTGGCCCGCGAGATCGGTGTACTTGCGCTCGAAGTAGGCAATCGCCTCCTCGGCCGTACCGTCGGGGTATTCGCCGACGACGCGTTCGCCGTCGCCCTCACGGACGTACACGGTCCCGGTGTCGTCGACACGTCCCCAGGGGTGCTGTTCAGAAGTAGCCAAGAGCCTCACCTTGCTGCTGCGCGATACGGGCGGGATGCCGCCCCACGTTTGGGAATCAGCCTATTGCACGTGCCGCGGTCACTGCAGGGTGAAGCTGTCGATGGTGGTCTTGACGGCGGGTGCGCCATCCGTCTTTCCACCCTCGACACCCTTGTCGGTGACCTGGCTCTTCAGCTGGTCCAGGCCGCTTGTCACGCTGCCGATGACCGTGTAGCCGCCGGCCTGATCCGCCGAGATCTTCGTGTCGTCGTAGACGATGAAGAACTGGCTGCCCTGGCTGTCCGCATTGTTGCCCTGACGCGCCATCGCGATGGTGCCGGCCTTGTACACGTTGTCCGCAGGCGCGTTCTCGATGGGCCCGTACTCGTAGCCCGGTCCGCCCTGGCCGGTGCCCTCGGGGTCGCCGCACTGCAGCACGTAGAAGCCGCCGTTGGTGAGCCGGTGGCAGGTGAGGCCGTCATAGAACTTCTTCTGCACCAGGGAGACGGTGGAGGAGACCGCCTGGGGGGCTGCGGCGCCGTCGAGGGAGACGCCGAGTGGGATGCCGTTGATCGTCATCGTGCCGGTCCAGGTGCGATTCTCCGCCAGAGTCTTGGACGGAACGGCGCCCGCTGACGGTGCGGCCGACGGCGACGGGGATGCCGATGAGGACGCCTTCGCGACGCCCGGGCCCGCGGAGAAGTACAGCAGCTGCGTGCCGACCGCCAGCGCGACGATCACGAACGCCGCGATTCCGGCCACCCAGTTGTCACGCTTGCGGCGCTTGACCTTGTGCTCGTGGACGGTCTGTCGCGCCTGGTAGGCGCGCAGGCGCTCCCGCGCCTGTCGCGCTTCGCGGTCGTTCTGCTTCGGTGCCACGTGTGTCCTCCGGCGGTCCGTACGGGGGATGTCCGCGAGGCCTCGCCCGCTGGATCATGGAGAACCCTATCCGGCGGCCCTATGGAGGACAAACCCGCCGTTCCCAGGCGGAGTGTCAGCGGTCACGACTAGCCTTGTCAGGTGGTCGACGTGCAACCTGGGCTCCGCACCGGAGCGACTCCTCTCGCGGTGCGCATGCGCCCGAAGTCGCTCGACGAGGTGGCCGGCCAGCGTCACCTGCTGAAGCCCGGGTCCCCGCTGGTCGCCCTTGCCTCCGACAAGGAGGGCCAGACGGGTTCCGTCTCCGTCATCCTGTGGGGCCCGCCCGGCACGGGCAAGACCACGCTCGCGCAGGCCATCGCGCACTCGTCCGGCCGCCGGTTCGTCGAGCTCTCCGCGGTGACGGCGGGGGTGAAGGATGTCCGGCTGGTGATGGACGAAGCACTGTCGACGCGCGACCTGTACGGCGTTTCGACCGTCCTGTTCCTGGACGAGATCCACCGTTTCACCAAGGCACAGCAGGATGCGCTGCTTCCGGGCGTCGAGAACGGCTGGGTCATCCTCGTCGCGGCGACCACCGAGAACCCGTCGTTCTCGGTCATCTCGCCGTTGCTCTCGCGCAGCCTGCTCCTCACGCTCGAGACGCTGAGCGACGACGACCTCGGCCTGGTCATCGACCGCGCGGTCGAGGACGACCGCGGACTCGGCGGGCACTACACGGTCGAGCCGGAGGCGCGTGCCGTCCTCATCCGGCTCGCCTCGGGTGACGCCCGCCGCGCTCTCACAGCGCTGGAGGCGGCGTCCGTGACCGCGGCCTCGGCCACTCCGGCGACCTCGAAGAAGAAGCCGGTGATCACGGCTGAGCTCGTCGCCCAGGCGGTCGACCGAGCTCTGCTGCGCTACGACCGCAATGGTGACGAGCACTACGACGTCATCAGCGCGTTCATCAAGTCGGTGAGGGGCTCCGATGTCGACGCGTCCCTCCACTACCTCGCCCGGATGATCGAAGCGGGGGAGGACCCGCGCTTCATCGCCCGCCGCATCATCGTGCTGGCGTCGGAGGATATCGGGATGGCCGACCCGCAGGCGCTCGGCGTCGCGATCGCCGCCGCCGACGCCGTCCAATACATCGGGATGCCGGAGGGCCGCATCCCACTCGCCCAGGCCGTCGTGCACCTGGCCACGGCGCCGAAGTCGAACGCGTCCTACATGGCGCTGGATGCGGCCATCGCCGACGTGCGCGCCGGCAAGATCGGGCGCGTGCCGAAACACCTGCGCGACGCGCACTATTCCGGGGCCAAGCGGCTCGGGCACGGCAAGGGCTACAAGTACCCGCACGACGACGCCCTCGGGGTGCTCGAACAGCAGTATCTGCCCGACGAACTGACCGGGACGACGTACTACACGCCCACCGAGCACGGCAACGAACGGGATGTGTCCGCGCGGCTGGCGAAGCTGCGCCGCATCGTGCGTGGACGCTGACCGCGATCTGTTAGACTTTCTGGGCCTAGAAGCGTGTTCGGGGTGCGGCTGCCGCGTCCACGTTTCGAAAGGACTGGCCCTGTAGCCGGGCGTCCCGGCGACAATCCCTCTCTCTGCGGGCAGTGCCTAATACAGGCGTGTATGCCCGCATCCCATTTGTCAGAGAGAAATTTCGAAAGGAAACCGTGTCTTCACGTTCCCGCAGCAAGACCCGCGAGTCGCGGGCCCTGGGCATCCCGCTCACCCCGAAGGCGGCGCGCTACATGGAGAAGCGCCCCTACGCTCCGGGTGAGCACGGCCGCACCAAGCGCAAGGCCGACTCGGACTACGCCGTGCGTCTGCGCGAGAAGCAGCGTCTGCGCGCCCAGTACGGCATCCGCGAGAAGCAGCTCCGCATCGCCTTCGAGGAGGCCCGCCGCACCCAGGGTCTGACCGGTGAGAACCTGGTCGAGCTCCTCGAGATGCGTCTGGACGCGCTCGTGCTCCGCGCCGGCTTCGCCCGCACCATCACGCAGGCCCGCCAGTTCGTCGTGCACCGCCACATCCTCGTCGACGGCCAGCTCGTCGACCGCCCGTCCTTCCGCGTGAAGCCGGGCCAGCTCATCCACGTCAAGGCCCGCTCCGAGGGCACCGAGCCCTTCCAGGTCGCGGCCGCCGGCGGTCACCTCGATGTGCTGCCGAAGACGCCGGGCTACCTCGAGGTCGAGATCGACAAGCTGCAGGCCCGCCTCGTGCGCCGCCCGAAGCGTGCCGAGGTCCCCGTGACCTGTGAGGTCCAGCTGGTCGTCGAGTACTACGCGGCTCGCTAAGACCCAGCAACACCCGGAACGGGGTCGCGGCTTCTTGCCGCGGCCCCGTTTCGCGTTCCCGCCGGCGCCGCATACGGCTACGCTGGTGCGGTATGCCCGTGGCGGAATGGAAGGAGCCGACGTGTCCGGAGGAGACATCGCAGGGTTGATCGCGGCCGTCGTGTTCGCGGTCCTCGTGGGCTTCATCGCCATCCCGCTGATCAAGCTGGGGCGGGTGCTCGATCAGACCCGCGCCGCGATCAAGGAGGCGAGCGACGGCATCACGCCGATCCTCGACGAGACGGCGACGACGCTCCAGGAGACGAACAAGCAGCTCGCGCGCGTCGACGTCATCACCAAGAACGTGGCGGATGTCACCGGCAACGTGTCGTCCTTGGTCGCGCTGTTCGCCGCGACCGTCGGCGGTCCGCTGATCAAGCTGGCCGGATTCAGCGCCGCCGCACGTGCGGCATTCCGCGCGGCCGGCGGCTTCGGCTCCCGAGGGTCGTCGGGCCGGAAGACCGCATCCCGGTAAGGGCCCAGCGGCCCCCACTAGACTTGTCCGGGTGCGCCGGCGCTCACGCGTGGCGTCGTCCAGAGAGGGAGGAACAGCATGAAGAGTTTCCTGTGGCTGCTCATCGGTGCCGCCATCGGCTTCGCCGTGGCCCACAAGGTCAACGAGACCCCCAAGGGTCGCGAATTCTTCAGCAACATCGACAGGAGGGCGCGCGACTTCGGGGAGGCCGTCACCGACGGCTACCGCCAGCGCGAGGCCGAGATCCGCTCGGCCATCCAGGGCGATTGACGCCCGACATCCCTCATCCCGCCAGACTTCGATCGACCGGAACCCATGCAGACCGCTGAAATCCACCGCCGCTGGCTCGACTTCTTCGCCCAGCGCGGCCACACCGTCGTCCCCTCCGCGTCCCTGGTCAGCGACGACCCGTCGCTGCTGTTCACGGTGGCCGGGATGGTGCCCTTCGTCCCGTATCTGACGGGCGTCGTCCCCGCGCCGTTCCCGCGCGCGACGAGTGTGCAGAAGTGCATCCGCACCCTCGACATCGAAGAGGTCGGCAAGACGCCGCGGCACGGCACGTTCTTCCAGATGGCCGGCAACTTCTCCTTCGGCGACTACTTCAAGGAGCAGGCCATCACGTTCGCGTGGGAGCTCCTGACCACCTCCGAGGACGAGGGCGGCCTCGGCTTCGACCCGAAGGACCTGTGGGTCACCGTGTACGAGGAGGACGACGAGGCGCGTGAGATCTGGGAGCGCGTCTCCACTCTGCCGCGTGAGCGCATCCAGGACCTCGGCAAGGACACGAACTACTGGTCGACCGGCCAGCCCGGGCCCGCAGGTCCATGCTCGGAGATCTTCTTCGACCGTGGCCCCGCGTACGGCGCCGACGGCGGGCCGGCGACCGACGACGACCGGTACGTCGAGATCTGGAACCTCGTCTTCATGCAGTACCTCCGCGGCGAGGGGGACGGCAAGAAGGACTTCGAGATCCTCGGCGACCTGCCCAAGAAGAACATCGACACGGGCCTCGGGCTCGAGCGCGTCGCGTTCATCAAGCAGGGCGTCGACAACATGTACGAGATCGACCAGGTGCGCCCGGTGCTCGACCGCGCGGCGCAGCTGGCGAACAAGCCCTACGGCAACGAGGCGCACGAGGACGACGTGCGGCTGCGTGTCGTCGCCGACCACGTCCGCAGCGCGCTGATGCTCATGGCCGACGGGGTGACGCCGTCGAACGAGGGCCGCGGCTACGTGCTGCGCCGTCTCCTCCGCCGCACCGTGCGCTCGATGCGGCTCCTCGGGGTCGAGACCGCGACGTTCCCCGAGCTGTTCCCGGCGTCGCGCGACGCGATGAAGGCGGCGTACCCGGAGGTCGACACCGACTTCTCCCGGATCTCTCAGCTCGCCTACGCGGAGGAGGAGACTTTCCTCCGCACGCTCACGGCGGGTACGAGCATCCTGGACACCGCGGTGGCGTCGACGCAGAAGGAGGGGCGGAAGCAGCTCGCGGGCGACACCGCGTTCCTCCTGCACGACACGTACGGCTTCCCGATCGACCTGACGCTGGAGATGGCGGACGAGGCGGGCCTCAGCGTCGACCGCACGGCTTTCGACAAGCTCATGGCCGACCAGCGCGCCCGCGCGAAGGCGGATGCGAAGGCGAAGAAGACCGCGCTTGCCGACCTGTCCGTGTACAGCTCGTTCCGCTCGCTGGGCGAGACCGTCTTCACCGGCTACACCGACCTGCAGACGGAGTCGAGCGTGCTCGGCCTGATCGTCGACGGCCGCTCCGTCGACCGGGCGCACGAGGGCCAGGTCGCCGAGATCATCCTCGGCGCCACGGCGCTCTATGCCGAGTCCGGTGGTCAGGATGCGGACGCCGGCTCGATCGTCGGCCCCGGCTACGAGCTCGACGTGCTCGACGTGCAGAAGCCCGTGAAGGGCCTGATCAGCCATAAGGTGCTGGTCCGCAGTGGTGAGGTCGGCGTCGGCGCGCCGGCGACGAGCATCGTGGATGCGGACTACCGCCGTGGCGCGCGCCAGGCGCACTCGGGTACCCACATCATCCACGCGGCCCTCCGCCAGGTGCTCGGCTCGAACGCGCACCAGTCCGGTTCGTACAACAAGGCCGGCTATCTGCGCCTCGACTTCTCGTGGAACCAGGCCTTGTCGGCCGAGACGCGGAGCGAGATCGAGGAGATCTCGAACAACGCCATCCGGCAGAACCTCGAGGTCACCACGCGCGAGCTGCCGCTCGCCGAGGCGAAGTCGCTGGGCGCCATGGCGCTGTTCGGCGAGAAGTACGGCGACACCGTGCGCGTCGTCGACATCGGCGGACCCTGGTCGCGCGAGCTCTGCGCGGGGACGCATGTCGCCACGAGCTCCGAGATCGGGATGATCAACCTGATCAGCGAGTCGTCGGTCGGCTCGACCAACCGCCGTGTCGAGTCGCTGGTCGGCCTCGAGGCGTTCAAGGACCTCGCGGTCGAGCGGACCATCGTGTCGCAGCTCTCCGGCACCCTCAAGACGCCGCGCGAACAGCTGCCCGAGAAGATCGCCGACCTCATGGCGAGCCTCAAGGCGGCGGAGAAGCGCATCCAGGCGTTCGAAGCCCGTGCGGTGCTCGATAAGGTTCCGGCCCTGCTGGAGTCGGCCACACGTCGCGGCAGTGTCGCGGTGGTGGCCGAGGACGCAGGCACGCTGAACACGGCCGACGACCTGCGCCTGCTCGCGACCACGGTGCGTGAGCGGCTCGGCTCCGACCCTGCGACCGTCGCGCTGGCTGCTCGTGCGGGCGGCAAGCCGGTCGTGATCGTCGCCACGAATCAGGCGGCGCGCGACGCCGGCGTCAACGCGGGTGCGCTCGCCAAGACCGCGGCCGGCGTGCTCGGCGGCGGCGGAGGCGGCAAGGCCGATCTGGCGCAGGGCGGCGGAACGGACGCGGACGCGATCCCGGCCGCGCTGAGCGCCGTCGTCTCGGCGATCGGATAACTCCGCGTGCGCAGCGGGGTGCGGATCGGCATCGATGTCGGCAAAGTCCGGATCGGTGTGAGCCGCTCCGACATGCACGGGATGCTGGCCACGCCCGTCGAGACGGTGCCGCGCTCCGTGGATGCTGCGGATCGCCGACGAATCGGCGAGATCGTCGGTGAACTCGGAGCCTTCGAGATCATCGTCGGGCTACCATTGGCGCTTTCCGGTGCACGCACCGCCTCGACAGCGGACGCGGTCGGCTTCGCCGAAACGCTGGCCGTCGAGGTGGGCGTTCCGGTACGGCTGGTCGACGAACGACTGTCGACCGTGTCGGCGACCCAGGCGCTGCGCGCCTCGGGGAGGAACACGAAGAAGGCGCGGCCCGTGGTGGATCAGGTCGCGGCCACGATAATTTTGCAGCACGCCCTCGATGCGGAACGGGCCACAGGCCTTCCGCCGGGTGACCCCGTCGAATCGAGCATTGGACACTAGCTTGGCTCAGAACCCTCCAGAGCGGCCCGAGCCGCCCGCTTTCCCGGCCGTGAACCGTCCGGCAGCGCCTCAGAACCCGCCCGCGTCACTGTCGACGCCGGACGGCGAACGTCCGCCGCTGACGCGCCGGGAGGCGCGCGCGGCCCGCGAAGCGCAGGAGAACGCGGCGAAGGAGCAGGCCGCGCCGGAGCAGGCCGCGCCGGAGCAGCAGCCCGCGTCCGAACAGCGGTCCGCACCGGAGCAGCCCGCCACGCCGGACCAGCAGGCCGCGGACCAGCCCGCCCCGCCCGTTTCTGCCGCGCAGTCCCCGTCGGCCGCGCCGTGGTCGCTCTCGGACAAGGGCCCCATCTCGTCCCCGACGCCAACGCAGGAATCCCCGGCCGACGTCGCCGCCCTCGCGGGCCTCGACTTCGACGCCGTGATCACAGGCCCCGTCGCCCAGGTGGAAGACCCGCAGCCCGTCGGCGTCGCCGCGCGGCACGGAGCCGAGGAGCACGTTTCTTCGCACTCCGACCATCCTGCGCGTACTGTCTTCAGCGTGTTGGAGGATACCGAGACCGAATCCGACGAGGACGGCCATCCGCTCGTCTGGCGGCAGCAGAACTATCTGTCTCATGAGGAGCCGCCGAAGAAGCGGCGCTGGGTGAAGCGGCTCATCGTCACCATCGTGATCCTCGCGGTCCTCGGTGGGATGGCCGGGGGCGCCTACGCGATCTTCCAGCCGCAGATCGTCAAGCTGCAGTCCGCCCTCTTCCCGCCGGAGAACGACTACAAGGGCAGCGGCACGGGCGAGGTTCTGTTCACGATCGCGTCGGGCGACGATGGCTCGACGATCTCCGACAAGCTGGCGAAGGCCGGAGTGGTCAAGACCTCCGACGCGTTCTACTCTCTGCTGCTCCGCCAGAAGCCCGAGGTGGAGTTCCAGCCCGGTGTCTTCAAGGTCGCCAAGCGGATGAGCGCGGCAGCGGCCCTCGCGGCCCTCAAGGATCCAGGCTCGCGCGTGGAGAACACCGCGGTCATCCCGGAGGGGACGGCCGAGAAGGACATCCTGCAGACCGTCTCCGACGCCACGAAGATCCCGTTGGCAGACCTGCAGGCCGCGGCCGCGAACCCCGCCGCCTACGGACTCCCTCCGGAGGCCAAATCGCTAGAAGGCTTCCTCTTCCCGGCCACCTACACGTTCGCCCCGGGCACGACGGCCCAGCAGGCGATCAAGACCATGGTCGACCGGATGTTCCAGGCGCTCGACGAAGCCGGTGTCGCCCCAGCGGACCGCTGGAACCAGGTGGTGCTCGCATCGATCGTGCAGCGCGAAGCGGGCCTCAAGGACGACTACCCGAAGGTCGCCCGCGTCTTCCTCAACCGGCTGGCGCAGGGCTGGGACCTGCAGTCCGATGCTACGGTCGCGTACGGCACGGGCCACACGGACCGCGTGGAGACGACCGACGCCGAGCGCGCGGACGCCGCGAACCCGTACAACACGTACGTGCACCCCGGCCTGCCGGTCGGCCCGATCTCGAACCCGGGTGACCTGGCGATCAACGCGGTGCAGCATCCCGCCGACGGCTCATGGATGTACTTCGTGACCTGGAACCTGCAGACCGGAGAGACCATCTTCTCGACCACGCAGGCCGAGCACGAGGCTGCGGTGGAGAAGTGGCAGCAGTGGATGAGGGACAACCCCAGCTATGGATGACACCAGCAAGGCACGACGCGACGAGGACCTGGCGGAGCCGGCCGTCTTGGAGGACGACGACGTCGCGCTGAGCGACCAGGGCGACGCTGAGAGCGCCGACGAGGAAGCGGCCGTCGAGGACGGCGTCTCTGAGGCGTCGGCGGAGGCCTCGATCGCGGAGCTGGTAGAGCGTGAACGCGAGCGGGAGGCCGAGGAGGCCGCCGTCGAGGAGGCGGAGGACGCGGTCGACCGCGAGTCTCCGCACGACGACGACGCAGAGCCCGAGCCCGAACCCGCTCCGGCCGCGCCCGCATCCAAGCCGCGCAAGCGCAAGACCCCCAGCCGCCGCCTGGCCGTGCTCGGATCGCCGATCGGGCACTCCCGGTCGCCGGAACTGCACCGCGCCGCCTACGCGGCTCTCAGCCTGAACTGGTCGTACGACGCTGTCGAGGTCACCGAGGAGGCCCTGCCGGACTTCGTCGCGGGCCTCGGGCCGGAGTGGCGCGGGCTCTCGCTCACCATGCCGCTCAAGAAGGCCGTGCTGCCGCTGCTCGCGGAGACCGACCGCAATGCGGCGCAGACCGGCGGCGCGAACACTGTGCTGATCGACGGAGAGGACCTCCGCGGGTTCAACACCGACGTGGCCGGAATCGTGCGGGCCCTGCAAGCGGCGGGCCTGACCGAGGCGCGTTACGTCCACATCCTGGGCGGGGGAGCGACGGCGGCGTCCGCCCTGGTCGCGGCGGCCGAACTCGGCGCCGAGCGGGTCGACGCGCATGTGCGCGACCTGGCCCGCAGCGAGTGGATCGAGCCACTCGCGAACGAGCTGGGCCTTCGCGTACGCATCCGTCCGTTCTCGCAGGCCGACCGGTCGCTCGACGTCCCGGAGCTCGTGATGAGCACCCTCCCGGGTGGGACAGTGACCGAGGCCGTGTACACCGACTCGACCCGGCGCCGGTCCCTGCTGTTCGACGTTGCCTACGACCCGTGGCCGACGCCGCTCGCCCGTCAGTGGGAAGCGGTCGGCGGCCGAGTCGTCTCAGGCCTTCCGATGCTGGTGCACCAGGCTCTGCTGCAGGTGCGCGTGTTCGTCTCCGGCGACCCGCTCCAACCGCTGCAGGACGAGCAGGATGTGCTCGCCGCGATGCTCGACGCGGTCGGGATCGACGAGCAGGGCGCTTCGCTGGAGGAGTGACCGCTGGGTAGTTCGTGACCGGGCGCTCCACCGTGCTGTGCCAGAATCGAAGAATGCTTCGTTGGCTCACGGCCGGAGAATCCCACGGTCCCGAACTCATCGCCGTCCTGGAGGGTCTTCCCGCCGGGGTCCCGGTGTCGCTCGACGCGATCCGTGCCGATCTGGCGCGCCGCAAGCTGGGCTACGGCCGCGGGGCGCGCATGAAGTTCGAGCAGGATGCGCTGGATGTCTCGGGCGGCGTCCGTCACGGCCTGAGCCTCGGCAGCCCCATCGCCCTCCGCATCGGTAACACCGAATGGCCCAAGTGGGTCGAGGTGATGAGCCCCGAGCCGGTCGACCCGGAGGTCCTGAATTCAGGTCGCGGCGCCGCCCTGACCCGTCCGCGCCCCGGCCATGCAGACCTCGTCGGCATGCAGAAGTACGGCTTCGACGAGGCCCGCCCCATCCTCGAGCGTGCGAGCGCCCGCGAGACCGCCGCGCGCGTGTCGCTCGGTGCCGTCGCGCGGTCGTTCCTGAACGAGCTCGGCATCACCCTGGTCAGCCACACACTCTCGATCGGTCCGGTCCGCGTCCCTGAGGACGCCCCGCTCCCGCGCCCGTCGGATGTCGACACGCTCGACGCCGACCCGCTGCGCTGCTTCGATCCGGCGACCTCCGAGCGGATGGTCGCCGAGGTGGATGCGGCGCACAAGGACGGCGACACCCTCGGCGGGGTCGTCGAGGTGCTGGCGTACGGCCTCCCGCCGGGGCTCGGCTCGCATGTGCACTGGGACCGCAAGCTGGATGCCCAGCTCGCGGCCGCGCTCATGGGCATCCAGGCGATCAAGGGCGTCGAGATCGGGGACGGCTTCCTGACGACAACGCGTCGCGGGTCCGAGGCGCACGACGAGCTGCTGGCGGAGGACGGCACGATCGTCCGCACCAGCGACAAGGCGGGCGGAACCGAAGGCGGCATGAGCACGGGCGGCGTGCTGCGGGTCCGCGCGGGCATGAAGCCCATCGCGACCGTCCCGCGCGCGCTGCGGACCGTGGATGTGTCCACCAGCGAGGCCGCGCCGGCGCACCACCAGCGTTCCGACGTCTGTGCCGTTCCAGCGGCGGGCGTGGTCGCCGAGGCGATGGTGGCCCTGGTGCTCGCGAATGCCGTGCTGGAGAAGTTCGGCGGCGACTCCGTGGCGGAGACATCGCGCAACCTGCACTCCTACCTGGACAGCATCCCGCAGAACCTCACCACCGAGCGCATCAGCGCTCCGTACGCCTGACCGCCGTGTCACGGGAGACCATCGCGCTGATCGGACCGCCGGCCGCCGGGAAGTCGCGGGTCGGGAAGCGCCTCGCGAAGCTCCTGGACCTGCCGTTCGTCGACACCGACGCCGTGGTGGTGGCGCAGCACGGCCCGATCGCCGAGATCTTCACTGCGCACGGGGAGCCGCACTTCCGCGCCCTCGAGCGCACGGCCGTCGCAGAGGCGCTGCGGAAGCCGGGCGTTGTGTCACTGGGCGGAGGAGCCGTCCTCGACCCCGCGACGCAGGCGGACCTCGCGGACGCCCGTGTCGTGCTCCTCACGGTCCAGGCTGAGGCCATCGCCAAGCGCATCACCAACGGCAAACGTCCGCTCATCACCGACCTCGAGTCGTGGAAGCGGCTGGTCGCCTCCCGAAGCGACCTGTACCAGAAGCTTGCGGACTACACCGCCGACACCTCGTCCCGGCAGATCGACACCATCGTGGCGGAGATCGCGCAGTGGGCGCAGAAGGAAGGACACGCATGACCGACGCACCCACCGAGATCCTCGTCTCGGGCGCGGAGCCGTACCCGGTGCTCGTCGGCCGAGGCATCCGGTACCAGCTCGCTGAGCACTTCGGCAACGCGGTGAACAAAGTGCTGATCGTGCATCCGCCGACCCTGGGCGCTGCTGCCGCCGAGCTGCGTGAGTCGCTGCTCGGCCGCTACGAGGTGCTCCTGGCGGAGATTCCGGATGCGGAGGCCGCGAAGCGCGTCGAGGTGGCGTCGTTCCTGTGGCAGATCATGGGGCAGGCCGACTTCACCCGCTCCGACGCCGTGATCGGCTTCGGCGGCGGCGCCGTCACCGACGTCGCAGGCTTCGTCGCGGCGACGTGGCTGCGCGGTGTGAAGCTGATCCAGGTGCCGACGACGGTGCTCGGCATGGTGGATGCGGCGGTCGGCGGCAAGACCGGCATCAACACCGCGGAGGGCAAGAACCTGGTGGGCGCGTTCTATGCGCCCGCCGCGGTCGTCTGCGATCTCGACACACTCACTTCACTGCCGCGGAACGAAATCCTCGCCGGTTTTGCGGAGGTCGTGAAGTACGGCTTCATCGCCGAGCCCGAGATCCTGGACATCATCGAGACCGACGTCCACCGGGCGACCGACCCGGAGACGCCCGAGTTCCGCCGGCTGGTGGAGCTGTCCATCGGCATCAAGGCGCGGGTCGTGGGGGAGGACTTCACCGAGCAGGGGCTCCGCGAGATCCTCAACTACGGCCACACGCTCGGGCATGCGATCGAGCACGCGGAGCGCTACCAGTGGCGGCACGGCGCCGCGGTGTCGGTCGGGATGGTGTTCGCAGCGGAGCTGGCACGCTTGAGCGGCCGCCTGAGCGACGAGGTCGTGGATCGGCACCGCCGCATCCTGGAGTCGCTCACGCTGCCGGTCTCGTACCCGCTCGGCCGCTGGCAGACGCTGCTCGCCACGATGCAGCGTGACAAGAAGGCGCGGGGCAGTATGCTGCGGTTCATCGTGCTCGACGACGTGGCCCGGCCGACCGTGCTGGCCGGCCCGGACCAGAGCCTGCTGTTCGCCGCATACCAGGAAGTGGGCTCGTGAGCGAGAAGACCGTGCTGCAGAGGTTCCAGGCGAAGCCGGGCGACCGGATCGCGCTGGTCGCGGCGTCCGACGACGACCGTGCGCTGTTCGGCCCGCTGCCCGACGGGGCGACGGAGGGCGACGTCGCTGAGGCGGCCGTCGTCGCGACCGTCGTCCGTACGCGTGACGAGCTCCTGACGCGTTACGCCGAGCAGCTGCCGGTCGCATCCGGAGCCCGGGCCGTGTGGGTGGTCTACCCGAAGGGCGGCCGGGCCGACGTGAACCGGGATGTGGTCGCCGGCGAGGCGCGGACGCACGGGTGGCGCGGGGTGAGCAACATCGCGGTGGACGACATCTGGTCGGCGGTGCGCGTGCGCCCGCTGAAGGACGGGGAGGAGTGACGTGGCGAGCATCCTCGTCCTGAACGGACCGAACCTGGGCCGCCTCGGCACCCGCGAGCCGGATGTCTACGGCTCGGGGACGCTCGACGACCTGCGGGCGGTGCTCGCGGAGGACGCCGACGGCGACGAGATCGACCTGCGGCAGACCGACGACGAGGGCCAGCTGCTGCGGTGGCTGCATGAGGCGGCGGACTTGGGCGCGCCCGTCATCCTGAATGCAGGAGCGTGGACGCACTACTCCTTCGCGCTACGCGACGCCGTGTCGCTCGTGACCAAGGCGGGAGGCACCGTGATCGAGGTGCACCTGTCGAATCCGCACGCCCGGGAGGAGTTCCGGCACACCAGCGTCATCACCGGGGTGGCGACCGGGGTGATCGCCGGATTCGGGTTCGAGTCGTACCGGTTGGCGCTGGCGTTCATTCGCCGAAATGCCCGCTGACGTCTAGAATCTTCTGGGGTCGCCGTGCGCGGCCTGCTGTGGGCCGCCTCATCGAGGCGCGGCATCCACCCGAATCTTCACACCGAACGAACGGAACATCCCCTTGGCCTCAACCGCTGACATCAAGAACGGCGTCGTCCTCAGCATCGACGGGCAGCTCTGGACCGTGATCGAGTTCCAGCACGTCAAGCCGGGCAAGGGCGGCGCGTTCGTCCGCACCAAGCTGAAGAACGTCACCACGGGCAAGACGGTCGACCGCACGTACAACGCCGGCGCCAAGATCGACATCACCAACGTCGACCGCCGCGACTACCAGTACCTGTACCAGGACGGCGCCGACTTCGTGTTCATGGACACCTCGGACTACGACCAGATCACCATCCCGGGCCCGGTCGTCGGCGACTCCGCCAACTTCATGCTCGAGAACCAGAACGTCACCGTGGCGCTGCACGAGGGCTCGCCCCTCTACGTCGAGCTCCCGGCCTCCGTCGTGCTCGAGATCACCTACACGGAGCCTGGTCTGCAGGGCGACCGCTCCACCGGCGGCACCAAGCCCGCCACCGTCGAGACCGGCTATCAGATCCAGGTCCCGCTGTTCCTCGAGACGGGCACCAAGGTCAAGGTCGACACCCGCACGGGCGACTACCTCGGCCGCGTCAACTAGATGAGCGCTCGGACCAAGGCGCGCAAGCGCGCACTCGACGTACTGTACGGGGCCGACCTGCGGCAGATTCCGCTGCGCCAGGCGCTCGCGACCGAAGCCGAGCGTGCGGCCACTCAGCCGGCGCGCGAGGCGTCGTGGATGTACGCCCGCGAGATCCTCGACGGCGTGATCGACCACCAGGACGAGATCGACGAGCAGATCGAGACGTACGCGCAGGGCTGGACGCTCGCGCGGATGCCCGCCGTCGACCGCGCCATCCTGCGCATCGGCGTCTGGGAAGTCCTGTACAACGACGAGGTGCCGGACGGCGTCGCGATCTCGGAGGCCGTGGAGGCTGCGACCGTGCTTTCGACGGACGACTCGGCCGGGTTCGTGAACGGGCTGCTGGCCAAGATCGCACAGACGAGGTCGGTGTGAAGAGCCGGATGCGCCGGGCGGCAGCGGCCGCCGTGCTGGCCGTCGCGGTCGTCGCGAGCGTTGCCGGGTGCTCGCTGTTGGGTGGCGCATCCAATGTCCCCGTCGCGACGGACGCGCCGCCCACCGGGACCGACGGCGCTGTCGACTTCGACGGCGGGTTCATCACGGTCGGTGACGGCGCGAAAAAGGTCGACGTCTGGTTCGACGCGATGTGCCCGGTGTGCGGCGCGTTCGAGCAGACCAACGGCGACACGTTCGACTCGGCGGTCGAGGATGGCTCGATCACTCTCCGGCTGCATCCGCTGACCTTCCTCGACGCCGCCTCGAACGGCACGGGGTACTCCACGCGCGCCGCGGCAGCGCTGACCTGCGTCGCGGTGACCGACCGGAACGCCGTGCTGCCCTTCTACCAGGCGCTGTACACCGACCAGCCGAAGGAGAACTCCGACGGGCTCACCGACAAAGAACTGACGAAGCGCGCGAGCGACGCGGGTTCGAGCGACATCTCCTCGTGCCTTGCCGACAGCGGCCCGTACAAGGCGTGGGCCCAGGCGAATACCGCCAACTCGCAGAAGGGCCCGATCGAGGTCGACGGCAAGAAGGTGCTCGACACGATCAAGGGCACGCCGACCGTCCTCGTGAACGGGGAGATGTATCCCGGAGGCGTCACCGACAAGAAGGCGTTCACGGCGTTCCTCGCCGACCATTGAGCCCGGCCTCCTGTTTTCAGGACGAGGGCTTTCGTAGGAGAACGGGGCTCGAAACTCCTTCGATAAGCGGTGTGGATGGAGATTCGCCGCGAAGCGTTCAGATCTCCGACCGAAGGGGCCGAATCTCCGACGGTAGCTCGACTCCTTCGTTGCGCGGGGCCGACGGAAGGCGGCCGCACGCCCTGCTAGGCTGGCTGCAGGTAGACATCCTTTAACAGCCGTCCTGTGAGGCGGGGAAGGAGGTCGGCATGACAGCGCGCACAGTGCTGCAGCAGGCTGACATAGCCCGGGCGTTGACTCGGATCTCCCACGAGATCCTGGAGTCCAACCGGGGAACAGACGATCTGGTGATCCTCGGGATCCCGACCCGCGGCGTCGTGCTCGCGAGGAGGATCGCCGAGAACATCCAGCGCATCGAACCGGCGGCGGTTGCATCCCCGACCGACATCGTGGGCGCACTGGATGTGACCATGTACCGCGACGACCTGTCGCGACACCCCACCCGCACCCCGCAGCCCACGTCGGTGCCCGGCCCAATCGACGGCAAGACCGTCGTGCTGGTCGACGACGTCCTGTTTTCAGGACGCACGATCCGCGCCGCACTCGACGCGGTCAGCGATCTGGGCCGTCCGCGGGCGGTCCGCCTGGCGGTGCTGGTCGACCGCGGTCACCGCGAGCTGCCCATCCGGGCGGACTTCGTCGGCAAGAACCTCCCGTCGGCGGCCTCGGAGCGCATCTTCGTGCGGCTGACCGAGGTCGACGGCGAAGAATCGGTGACCATCGAGGAGCCGGGGGCCGACGCATGAGGCACCTGCTCTCGACCCGCGACCTCCCGCGCGAGGACGCCATCCAGCTGCTGGATGTCGCCGAGGACATGGCCGACGTGCAGGAGCGCGAGGTCAAGAAGCTCCCGACCCTGCGCGGCAAAACGGTCGTCAACCTGTTCTTCGAGGATTCGACCCGCACGCGCATCTCGTTCGAAGCGGCCGCGAAGCGGCTATCCGCCGACGTGATCAACTTCTCCGCGAAGGGGTCGAGCGTCTCCAAAGGCGAGAGTCTGAAAGACACCGCGCAGACTCTGCAGGCAATGGGAGCCGACGCCGTCGTCATCCGGCACGGGTCCTCGGGCGCGCCGCAGACCCTCGCCACGAGCGGATGGATCGACGCGGGCATCCTGAACGCCGGAGACGGCACGCACGAGCACCCGACGCAGGCGCTGCTGGATGCGTTCACCATGCGCCGCCGGTTGCACGGATCCGCGTCGCGAGGCAAGGACCTCGACGGCGTCAGCGTCGCGATCGTCGGCGACATCCTCCATTCGCGCGTCGCCCGCTCGAACGTCTGGCTGCTCCAAACCCTCGGCGCGCGCGTGACGCTGGTCGCACCGCCGACCCTGCTGCCCGTGGATGTGTCCGGCTGGCCCGCGACGGTCGGCTACGACCTCGACGCCGCGATCGCCGCAGGGCCGGATGTCGTGATGATGCTGCGCATCCAGGCCGAGCGGATGAACGCGGCGTTCTTCCCGACCACGCGCGAATACGCACGGCGCTGGGGGCTGGACGAGGAACGGCTGGGCCGGCTGAAGCCCGATAGCATTGTGATGCACCCGGGACCGATGAACCGCGGGCTGGAGATCTCGGCCGCGGCCGCGGACTCCCCGCGCTCGACGGTCCGGGAGCAGGTCGCGAACGGCGTCTCCGTGCGGATGGCGGCGCTGTACCTGCTCCTGTCGGGTGCCGGTCCCGAGCAGATAGTACGGCCAGGCGGTGTGAGGTGAGCGCGGTGAACCAGGTGAACACGGGCGAGACGTATCTGATCGCCGGCGCGACGCTCGCCGACGGCAGCCGGAGCGACCTGCTGGTCGAGGGCGGCCGCATCGTCGAGACCGGGTCCGGGCTGAGCGCTGCGGGCGCCACCAGGATCGACGCGGATGGGCTGCTCGCGCTGCCCGGTCTCGTCGACCTCCACACGCACCTCCGTGAGCCCGGCTACGAGCAGAGCGAGACCGTCCTGACGGGCACTCGCGCCGCTGCGGCGGGCGGTTTCACGGCGGTGTTCGCTATGGCGAACACGTCGCCGGTCGCCGATACCGCAGGGGTCGTCGAGCAGGTGCTGAGCCTGGGCGAGGCCGCCGGCTATGCGACGGTCCGACCGATCGGCGCCGTGACGGTGGGCCTCGAGGGCGAGCGGCTGGCGGAGCTCGGAGCGATGGCCCAGTCGCGGGCTCGCGTCCGGGTCTTCTCCGACGACGGCAAGTGCGTCTCCGACCCGCTGTTGATGCGGCGGGCGCTCGAGTACGTGAAGGCGTTCGACGGTGTGATCGCGCAGCACGCGCAGGAGCCCCGGCTGACGCAGGGCGCGCAGATGAACGAGGGCGCCCTCTCCGGTGAGCTGGGCCTGACCGGCTGGCCGGCGGTCGCCGAGGAGTCGATCATCGCCCGGGATGTGCTGCTCGCCGAGCATGTCGGCTCCCGCTTGCACGTCTGCCACGTGTCGACCGCGGGCAGCGTCGACGTCATCCGCTGGGCCAAGGCCCGGGGAATCGACGTGACGGCCGAGGTGACGCCGCACCACCTGGCGCTCACCGAGGAACTCGTCACCGGCTACGACGCCCGTTACAAGGTCAACCCGCCGCTGCGCAGCCGCGACGACGTCGAGGCACTGCGCGCCGGGCTCGCGGACAGCACGATCGACATCGTCGCCACCGACCATGCACCGCATCCCGTCGAGGCGAAGGACTGCGAGTGGGATGCCGCCGCCTTCGGGATGGTGGGCCTCGAGTCCGCGCTGTCGGTGGTCCAGGCGAGCGTCATCGACAACGGGATGCTCGGCTGGGCCGACATCGCTCGCGTCCTCTCTGCCACCCCCGCCCGCATCGGCCGGCTGGAGGGCCACGGCGGTCCGCTCGCCGCGGGAGCCGCCGCGAACCTCTTCCTGTACGACCCGACGGTGTCGCGCACGTTCTCGACGTCCGACCTCGCCGGCAAAGGCTCGAACTCGCCGTACCTGGGGCTGGCGCTTCCCGGACGGGTCGTCGCGACCTTCCACCAGGGGCGCCCGACGGTGCTCGACGGCGCCGTCGTCGATGCCGAGCTCGTCGCGGGAGGGGTCGCACGTGGATAGGGCGCTCCTCACCATCCTGATCGTCGCGGTCGTCGTCATCGTGCTGGCGCTCGCGCTGTTCGGCTGGCGCCGGCGGGTGCGGCGCGATGCGGCATCCGGTGGCGGCTACTCGACGCCGGGCACGCTGGGCGCGCCGACCGCGGAGGCGGACGTGCTGTACGTCGCCACGACGAAGGCCGGCCAGCACCTGGAGCGGCTCGCGCTTCCCGGACTCGCCTTCCGCGGCGCGGCGACCGTCACCGTCCGGCCGGAGGGCGTGGAGCTCGCCGTGACGGGCGAACAGCCGGTGTTCGTGCCGTCCGCCGTCGTCTCCGGCGTCGGCCTCGCGAGCGTCGCGATCGACCGCGCCGTGGAGCGGGACGGACTGCTCCGCCTCGGCTGGACCACCAGCGGCGGCACCGCCGCCGACAGCTACTTCCGGGTCGTCGACCCGGCCGGCCGCGCGCAGCTCGCCGCGGCCATCGAAGACATCGTCCCGCGGGCCTCGGCCCCGGATGACCAGGGCGGTCCGCGCCCGAACGACAAGGAGGTGTGACGTGCTCGCTGCAGAAACCGCGGTGCTCGTCCTCGAAGACGGAACACGCTACGTCGGCCGGGCCTACGGTGCCCGCGGGCGCACGCTCGGCGAGGCCGTGTTCGCCACCGGCATGACCGGCTACCAGGAGACGCTGACCGACCCGTCGTACGCCGGCCAGATCGTCCTCATGACGGCGCCCCACATCGGCAACACCGGCACCAACGACGAGGACATGGAGTCCCGGCAGATCTGGGTCGCCGGGTACGTCGTCCGCGAGCCCAGTCGCGTCGTCTCGAACTTCCGAGCCCAGCGCAGCCTCGACGACGACCTCGTCGCTCAGGGCGTCGTGGGAATCAGCGGCATCGACACCCGTGCGGTGACCCGTCACATCCGCTCGGCTGGTGCCATGCGCTCCGGGATCTTCTCCGGCGACGACTTCGAGCTCAGCGACAGCGAGCAGCTGGAGCTGGTGCTCGCCGGCGCGCAGATGAAGGGCCGCAACCTGTCGGCCGAGGTCTCGACGGTCGAGCCGTACACGGTTCCCGCGGTCGGCGAGAAGGTCGGCTCGGTCGCCGTCCTCGACCTGGGCGTGAAGAAGTCGACCCTGGAGAACCTGGCCGGACGTGGCCTGGATGTGCACGTGCTCCCGCAGCAGGTGTCGGCCCAGGATGTGCTGAGCCTCGGCGTCTCGGCGCTGTTCTTCTCGAACGGCCCGGGCGACCCGCAGGCCTCCGACAAGCACGTCGCGCTGCTGCAGGAGACGCTCCGGGCGGGCCTGCCGTACTTCGGCATCTGCTTCGGCAATCAGCTGCTCGGCCGCGCGCTCGGCCTCGACACCTACAAGCTGCCGTTCGGTCACCGCGGGATCAACCAGCCGGTCCTCGACAAGCGCACCGGCCGGGTCGAGATCACGGCGCAGAACCACGGCTTCGCGGTGAAGGCGCCGATCGATGCGACCTTCGACTCGCCCGCCGGCTTCGGTCGCGTCGAGGTGAGCCACTTCTCCCTCAACGATGACGTCGTGGAGGGCCTGAACTGCCTCGACCTCAACGCCTTCAGCGTCCAGTACCACCCGGAGGCCGCCGCCGGCCCGCACGACGCCAACTACCTTTTCGACCGGTTCCTGGACATGGTCAGGGCCCAGCACGGCGAGCAGACCACCGCATCCACCGAAACGCAGGAGAACGCCTGATGCCCAAACGCGACGACATCGACTCCGTCCTCGTCATCGGCTCCGGCCCGATCGTCATCGGCCAGGCGGTCGAGTTCGACTACTCGGGCACCCAGGCCTGCCGCGTGCTGAAGGCCGAGGGCGTGCGCGTCATCCTGGTCAACTCCAACCCGGCGACCATCATGACCGACCCGGACTTCGCCGACGCGACCTACGTCGAGCCGATCACGTGGCAGGTCATCGAGACGATCATCGCCAAGGAGCGGCCGGACGCGATCCTGCCGACCCTGGGCGGACAGACCGCGCTCAACGCGGCCATGCAGCTGCACGAGCACGGCATCCTGGAGAAGTACGACGTCGAGCTGATCGGCGCGAAGTTCGAGGCTATCCAGAAGGGCGAGGACCGCCAGATCTTCAAGGAGCTGGTGGTCGAGGCCGGTGCGGAGGTCGCCCGGTCGCACATCGCCCACACGGTGGAGGAGGCCCTCGAGTTCGCCGAAGACCTCGGCTACCCGCTCGTGGTGCGTCCGTCGTTCACGATGGGCGGACTCGGGTCCGGCTTCGCCTACACGCCGGAGCAGCTGCGCCGGATCGCCGGCGACGGCATCCACCAGAGCCCGACCAGCGAGGTGCTCCTGGAGGAGTCCATCCTCGGCTGGAAGGAGTACGAGCTCGAGCTCATGCGCGACACCGCCGACAACACGGTCGTCGTCTGCTCCATCGAGAACGTCGACCCGGTCGGCGTGCACACCGGCGACTCGATCACGGTCGCTCCTGCGCTGACCCTGACCGACCGCGAGTACCAGCGGATGCGCGACATCGGCATCGACATCATCCGCGCGGTGGGCGTCGACACCGGCGGTTGCAACATCCAGTTCGCGGTGAACCCGGAGAACGGCCGGATCATCGTCATCGAGATGAACCCACGTGTGTCGCGCTCCTCGGCCCTCGCGTCGAAGGCGACCGGCTTCCCGATCGCGAAGATCGCCGCGAAGCTCGCCATCGGCTACCGGCTCGACGAGATCCCGAACGACATCACCAAGGTGACCCCGGCGAGCTTCGAGCCGACCCTCGACTACATCGTCGTGAAGGTGCCGCGGTTCGCGTTCGAGAAGTTCCCGGCCGCCGACCCGACGCTCACCACGACCATGAAGTCGGTCGGCGAGGCGATGGCGATCGGCCGGTCCTTTACGAGCGCGCTGCAGAAGGCACTGCGGTCGCTGGAGAAGCGCGGATCGTCGTTCCACTGGGGCACCGAGACGCGAAGCGTGGATGAGCTGCTCGCCTCCATCGCCACCCCGACGGACGGCCGCATCGTCGATGTGCAGCAGGCGCTCCGGCTGGGAGCGACGCCCGAGCAGGTCTTCGAGGCGACCAAGATCGATCCCTGGTTCCTCGACCAGATCGTCCTCATCAACGAGGTGGCCGAGCAGCTCCGGGATGCGCCGACGCTCGACACCGACACCCTCCGCTACGCCAAGGACCACGGCTTCTCCGACGCCCAGATCGGCGAGCTGCGCGGCTTCGGCGAGGCGGACGTGCGCGAGGTGCGCCACATCCTGGGCGTGCGCCCGGTCTACAAGACGGTGGACACCTGCGCAGGCGAGTTCCCGGCGCTGACGCCCTACCACTACTCCAGCTACGACCTGGAGACGGAGGTCGAGCCGAGCGACAAGCGCAAGGTCGTCATCCTGGGCTCGGGCCCGAACCGCATCGGCCAGGGCGTCGAGTTCGACTACTCGTGCGTGCACGCGTCCTTCGCGCTGCACGACGCCGGGTTCGAGACGATCATGATCAACTGCAACCCGGAGACGGTTTCGACCGACTACGACACCAGCGACCGGCTCTACTTCGAGCCGCTGACGCTGGAGGACGTGCTGGAGGTCATCCACGCGGAGTCGCAGTCCGGCGAGCTGGTCGGCGTGGTCGTGCAGCTCGGTGGCCAGACCGCCCTCGGGCTTGCGAAGGGTCTGGAGGCTGCGGGCGTTCCCATCCTGGGTACGACGCCGGAGGCGATCGACCTGGCGGAGGAGCGCGGGCTGTTCTCGGGCATCCTCGACGCCGCGGGGCTCGTCGCCCCGCGCAACGGCACGGCGTCGGACTACCCGACCGCAGCTCACGTCGCCGAGCAGATCGGTTACCCCGTGCTGGTGCGGCCGAGCTTCGTGCTCGGCGGCCGCGGCATGGAGATCGTGTACGACAACGCCTCCCTCGCCGACTACTTCGAGCGGGTCGCGGGCCAGGGCATCGTCGGACCATCGCATCCACTGCTCGTCGACCGCTTCCTCGACGACGCGATCGAGATCGACGTCGACGCGTTGTACGACGGCGAGCGGCTCTACATCGGCGGCGTGATGGAGCACATCGAGGAGGCGGGCGTCCACTCGGGCGACTCCTCCTGCACGCTGCCGCCCATCACCCTCGGGCGTCGCGAGATCGACCGGGTGCGCGAGGCGACGCTGAAGATCGCCGAAGGGATCGGCGTCCGCGGCCTCCTGAACGTGCAGTTCGCGATCGGCGCCGGAGTGCTCTACGTGCTGGAGGCCAACCCGCGCGCGTCGCGGACTGTGCCGTTCGTCTCGAAGGCGCTCGGCATCCCGCTCGCGAAGGCCGCGTCGCGCATCATGGTCGGTGAGACCATCGAGGGGCTCGTGGCCGAGGGGCTGCTGCCCGACGAGGACGGCTCGCGCATCCCGATGGATTCGCCGGTCGCCGTGAAGGAGGCCGTGCTCCCGTTCAAGCGCTTCCGCACCGCCGAAGGCACCGTGGTTGACTCGGTGCTCGGCCCGGAGATGCGCTCCACCGGCGAGGTGATGGGGATCGACAAGGACTTCCCGACCGCGTTCGCGAAGAGCCAGTCGGCCGCGTACGGCGGCATGCCGCTGACGGGCACGGTGTTCGTCTCGGTCTCGGACCGCGACAAGCGCGCGGTGGTGCTCCCGGTGCTCCGGCTGCACCAGCTGGGCTTCGAGATCGTGGCGACGGAGGGCACAGCCGAGGTGCTCAACCGCAACGGCATCGCGGCGCGGATCGTCCGCAAGCACAGTGAGGCACAGGAGACCGGCGGCGACTCGATCGTCGACATGATCACCCGGTCCGACGTGGATGTGGTGATCAACACCCCGAGCGGGCGTTCGGCCCGCGCGGACGGCTACGAGATCCGTGCGGCGGCCGTCGCAGCGGACAAGCCGCTGTTCACGACCATCGCCGAGCTGAGCGCCGCAGTGGCGTCGCTGGACGCCATCCGGGAGGGCTTCAACGTGAAGTCGCTGCAGGAGTACGCGCTGGACAGGGCCGCCCGAGCATGACCGAGCCCGCAGCCGACAGCTCCGGAGTTTTTCCGCGCGACACGCCCGTGACGGGGCGAAAAACTCAGGAGCTGTCGGATGGGGGAGCGGCGACGGCGTTCGGCGAGCGGCTTGCGGGGGTGTTCGCGGAGCGCGGACGGCTGTGCGTGGGCATCGACCCGCACGCGCACCTGCTGGAGGCGTGGGAGCTGCCGGTCTCGGCGGACGGCGCCCGCGCCTTCGGACTGGCCGTGGTGGAGGCGACATCCGGCCGGGCCGGGATCGTCAAGCCGCAGGTGGCCTTCTTCGAGCGCTTCGGCGCGGCCGGTTATGCGGCACTGGAGGACGTGCTCGCCGCCGCGCGGGCTGCCGGTCTGCTGATCATTGCGGACGTCAAACGGGGCGACATCGGGACGAGTGTCACGGCGTACGCGGAGGCGTGGCTGACTCCCGGCTCGCCGCTGGAGGCGGACGCGATGACGGTCGCGGCCTACCAGGGCGTCGGGTCGCTGAGCGACGCGATGGCGCTCGGCGAGCGGAATGGGAAGGGCCTGTTCGTGCTGGCCGCCACCTCCAATCCGGAGGCCGCGGTGGTGCAGCAGGCGACCGTGCAGAGCGGCCCGTGGGCGGGACGGTCCGTCGCTCGTGCAATCATCGAAGACGTGCATGCATTCAATCAGGAGCAGGCCGGGCGAGCGCCGTTCGGGTCGGTCGGGCTGGTGCTCGGCGCGACCGTCGACCTCGCCGACTACGGCATCGACGTCGCGACGGCGGGGGAGCGGACTCCCGCCCTCCCGGTGCTCGCGCCCGGATTCGGGCACCAGGGCGCTCGCGTGGAGGACGCCGCGCGGCTGTTCGGGTCGCTTGCGACCGGAGTGATCGTCAGCGAGTCCCGTGGTCTGCTGGTCGCAGGCCCGGGCGGTCTCGCGGATGGCGTCGAGCGCCGTGCGGAGGAGGTGCGGGCCGCGCATGTCTGACGCTGCGTCCGCATCGACCGGGTCCGCATCCACCCGTCCGGGCCCCCCAGAGGTCGACCGCCAGGCCGCCTCGCAGGCCGCCGTCGCCGCTCGCCGCGCGCGCGCCGCGGTGAAGGCGTCGATCGCCGCCCGCGAGGTCTCGCCGCTGACCGTGCTCGACCGCGCCACCGCCGACCCGGACGGGGTCGAGGGCCGGCTGCGGGTGACCGAGTTCCTGCTCAGCGTTCCCGCCATCGGGACGACCAAGATGCAGGATGCGCTGGAGCGCCTGTCCATCTCGCCGGCCAAGCGCCTCGGTGGGCTGGGCCGCCACCAGCGTCTCCGCCTCCGGCAGTTCCTCATCGAGCGGGAGAGTCGGAGCGAGCGCCAGCGCAACCGTCTGCTCGTCCTCGCCGGCCCGACCGCGGTCGGCAAGGGCACCGTCTCGACCTATATCCGGGAGAACTACCCGGACGTTCTGCTCTCCGTGTCCGCGACGACCCGCGCGCCGCGACCCGGCGAGGTCGACGGCGTCAACTACTACTTCGTGGACGACGCCGAGTTCGACCGGATGATCGCCGCGGGCGAACTGCTGGAGCACGCGACCGTGCACAACGCCTACCGCTACGGCACGCCGCGCGCGCCGATCGAGCAGGCGCTGGCCGCCGGCCGTAGCGTCCTTCTCGAGATCGACCTCCAGGGCGCGCGCCAGGTGCGCGAGTCGATGCCGGAGGCGCGCCTGATCTTCCTGCTCCCGCCCACCTGGGAGGAGCTGGTGCGCCGCCTGATCGGTCGCGGCACCGAGGATGCGGCTGAACAGCAGCGCCGGTTGGAGACCGCGAAGGTCGAACTGGCCGCCCAGGACGAGTTCGACTACAAGGTCGTCAACCACGACGTCGCCGAGGCGGCTCGCGAGGTCGTAGACTTGATGAAGGTCCGCGCGGCGCCGACGCGTCCGTGAGACCTCTCTCCGCGCCCTCGCCGGCGCGCCCACCGTCCCCGGTCGCGCGACGCGACCGTCCGATCCGGGTCACGCGCCCGATCGCACAGAGCAAGGAGCACCTCGCATGGCTACCAGCAACAACGGCATCATCGACCCGCCCATCGACGAGCTGCTGTCGCGCGTCGAGTCCAAGTACGCGCTCGTGATCTTCGCCTCGAAGCGCGCGCGCCAGATCAACGACTACTACGCCGACCTCCACGAGGGCAGCCTGTTCGACAACGTCGGCCCGCTGGTCGACTCCTCCGTCGACGACAAGCCGCTGTCCGTCGCGCTGCACGAGATCAACGAGGACAAGCTCGTCGTGAAGCCGATCGCCGCCTCCGAGTAGGAGCGCAGCCGCAGCAGCCTGTACATAGCAGGACACCCGCAGGACGACCGCAGCCGGGAGCGCCCGGCCGAGGAGAGGTGCCGCCGTTGAGCCCACGATTGACCATCGTCGTCGGAGTGACCGGCGGCATCGCCGCGTATAAGGCCGTCGGTGTCATCCGGTCCCTGGTCCTCGAGGGTCATTCGGTCCACGTCGTCGCCACCGAGAACGCCCTGCGCTTCGTCGGCCGGCCGACGCTGGAGGCGATCAGCCGCAACCCGGTCGCGACCGACCTGTACGAGGGTGTGGCCGAAGTGCGGCACGTCGCCATCGGGCAGTCCGCCGACCTCATCGTCATCGCGCCTGCCACAGCGAACACCATCGCGAAGCTCGCAGCCGGGCTTGCCGACGACCTCCTCGGCAACACGGTCCTCGCGTCCACCGCGCCGCTGGTGATCGCACCCGCGATGCACACCGAGATGTGGCGTAACCCCGCCACGGTCGCGAACATCGCGACGCTCCGCAGCCGCGGGGTGACCGTCATCGGTCCCGCGAGCGGGCAGTTGACCGGCGCCGACTCCGGCCCTGGGCGGATGGAGGAGCCGGAGGTCATCGTCCGTTCCGCGCTTCGGGCGGCCGGCGCGACCCCACGCGCCGTGGAACCGCCGGCGCCCGCCGCCCTCCCCGCCGGCGCATCCTCCCTCAACGACGTCGTGGTGCTCTCCGAGCGCCGTCGCGCCAACGAGGCCGCGCGCAGGCCGCGCGGGGGCGTCGACCTCGCGGGCAAGCGCGTCGTGGTGACCGCCGGCGGCACGCGTGAGCCGCTCGACCCCGTTCGATACCTCGGCAACCGCTCCAGCGGTCGTCAGGGCGTCGCCATCGCGAGCGCCGCACAGGCGCGCGGCGCCGACGTGGTGCTGATCGCCGCGCACCTCGAAGTGGAGCCGCCTGAGGGTGTCGAGCTGATCGAGGTGCAGACCGCCCTGGAGTTGCAGGAGGCCGTGCAGGAGGCCGCGCGCGCCGCGGACATCGTGGTGATGACCGCGGCCGTGGCGGACTACCGGCCCGCGGAGACCCGCGACGCGAAGATCAAGAAGTCCGACCACGGCGAAACCCTCACGCTCGAGCTGGTCGTCAACCCCGACATCCTCGCCGGCCTCGCTGCCCACAAGCGCGACGACCAGGTGGTCGTCGGCTTCGCCGCCGAGACCGAGCCCGACCCGCAGGCCCTCATCGAGCTCGGCCGCACGAAGCTCGCGGCCAAGGGCAGCGACTTCCTGGTGCTCAACCAGGTGGGCTGGACCCACGGCTTCGCAACGGAGAGCAATGAGGTCGTGGTCCTGCGGAAGGGCGGCGATATAGTGATGGAGGCCTCGGGCAGCAAGCTGTCGGTGGCCGACCGTATCCTCGACGTCATCGCATAGCGCGGTGGCGCTTGGGGAAGCGAAGCGGTTCTGCGTCCCCAGCGCCGAGGGAGCCTGCGACCGAGGTCACATCCATCACCCAGGGAGAACAATGGCAGATCTGCGTCTCTTCACGTCCGAGTCCGTCACCGAGGGCCACCCGGACAAGATCTGCGACCAGATCTCCGACAGCATCCTGGATGCTCTGCTCACCGTCGACCCGCACAGCCGGGCCGCGGTGGAGACGCTGGTGACGACGGGCCTCGTGCATGTCGCCGGCGAGGTGACCTCGAACGGGTACGTCGAGATCCCGGCCCTGGTGCGCAACAAGCTGGTCGAGATCGGGTACGACTCGTCCGACGTCAGCTTCGACGGCACCCAGTGCGGCGTCTCCGTGTCGATCGGCGCGCAGTCGCCTGACATCGCACAGGGCGTAGACAACGCCCTCGAGACGCGCGCCGAGCAGAGCCACGACGACCTCGACCGCCAGGGCGCGGGCGACCAGGGCATCATGTTCGGCTACGCCACGACCGAGACGCCGCAATACATGCCGCTGCCGATCTGGCTGGCGCACCGGCTCGCCGAGCGGCTCGCGGAGGTTCGCAAGGACGGCACGCTCGACTACCTCCGTCCCGACGGCAAGACCCAGGTCACCATCGGGTACGAGGGTGCGGTGCCGAAGTCGGTGCAGACGGTGGTGTTGTCGACGCAGCATGCGCCGCACGTCAGCAACGAGCAGCTTCAGGCCGAGATCGTGGAGGAGGTCATCAACCCGGTGCTCCACACCGCGGGTCTGGAGACCTCGCACATCCGCACGCTCATCAACCCCACCGGCCGATTCGAGATCGGCGGGCCGAAGGGCGACGCGGGGCTGACCGGCCGGAAGATCATCGTCGACACCTACGGCGGGGCATCCCGGCACGGCGGCGGCGCGTTCTCGGGCAAGGACCCGTCGAAGGTCGACCGTTCGGCCGCGTACGCCATGCGCTGGGTCGCGAAGAACGCCGTCGCGGCGGGCTTCGCCGACCGTCTCGAAGTGCAGATCGCGTACGCGATCGGCAAGGCGGCGCCCGTCGGACTGTATGTGGAGACGTTCGGCACCGCCAAGGTGCCCGAGGAGCGCATCATCGGCGCCATCCGTGACGTCTTCGACCTGCGTCCGGCCGCGATCATCCGCGACCTCGACCTGCTGCGCCCGATCTACGCCAGCACGGCCACCTACGGTCACTTCGGCCGCGAGCTCCCGGACTTCACCTGGGAGCGGCTCGACCGCGTCGACGACCTGCGCTCGGCCGCGGGGATCTAGGGATGGCGGCGGCCGCTCGGGTCGCCCGGGTGGTCCTGGACTCACCGCTCCCGCAGCTCGACCACCTCTTCGACTACAGCATCCCGGACAACCTGGCGGCGGAGGCCGTGCCGGGCGTGCGCGTGCGCGTGCCGCTCCGGTCGGCGGGCCGCGTGGCGGACGGCTACCTCGTCGAGGTGGGCGAACCGGACGACGGGTACGAGGGCACGCTGAGCCCGCTGGAGGCGGTCGTCTCGCCCGCACGGGTGCTGACCCCAGGGGTGTGGCGGCTCGCGCGGCGGCTCGCGGACCGCAGCGCCGGGACGGCCAGCGACATCCTGCGACTCGCGGTGCCGGGGCGGATGGTGCGCGTGGAGAAGGCGTGGCTGGCGGCGCGGGCCGCGGCGGCCGCGCCGCACGCGCCGAGTGGTGAGTCGTCGTCGGAATCTGGGGCGAGTGGTGATGAGCTGTCGCAACTCGGAGGGGCGCCGGACGCGCGTGCGGACACGACGGGCGCGGCGGGCGCGGCGGGCGCGTTCGCGGTCCGCGGGTACGGCGACCGGGTGCTCGAAGACGCGGTCGCCCGCGACGAGCGGATCGCACTGCGCGCCATCCCGAGGCTCGTCCCGCTGCCCGACGGCACCTGGGTCGGGGAGTGGGCGGTCACCCTGGCGACGCTCGCGGCGGACTGCTGGCGCGGCGGCCGCACCGCCATCGTCGCCGTGCCGGACCACCGCGACCTGGAGCAGCTGGCGGCCGCGCTGGCGACCGTGGCGCCCGCCGAAGCCGTGGTGCGAGCCGACGCCGGCCAGACGAACCCCGACCGCTACCGCGGGTTCCTTGAGGCGTTGTCCGGCCCGCGCATCGTCATCGGCAACCGGTCCGCGGTCTACGCGCCCGCCGAGCGCCTCGGCCTCCTGGTCGTGTGGGAGGACAGCGACCCGCTGCACGCCGAGCCGCTGAGCCCGTACGTGCACACGCGGGATGCCGCGCTCGTCCGCCAGGAGCTCGAAGGCTGCGCGCTCGTCGTGAGCGGCAACATCCGGAGTGTGGAGGCGCAGCGCCTCGTCGAGCTGGGCTGGCTGCGCGACATCGGCCCGGAGCGCGTGCAGACGCCGAAGGTCGTGCTCACCGCCAACATGCAGGCGCCCGAACCGATGGCCCGCGCGGCGCGCATCCCCTCGACGGCGTGGCGGACCGCGAGGGAGGCGCTCGACGGCACGAGCGGCCGGCCGCGCGGCCCGGTGCTGGTGCAGGTCGCCCGTCCGGGATACGCACCCGTCATCGCGTGCGCCAAGTGCGGTCAGGCGGCGCGGTGCACGACCTGCAAGGGTCCGCTGCATCAGTCACGGGCCGGCGCTCCGCCGTCCTGCACGGTGTGCGGCCGCCTCGCGACGGACTGGCAGTGTGAGCACTGCGAGCACCGGCGCATCCGGCTGGTCACCGTCGGCTCGGGCCGCACCGCCGAGGAGCTCGGGCGCGCGTTCCCGGGCACGCGCGTCATCCTCGCCGACGGCGACCACCCCGTCCAGCGGGTCGGTGCCGCCCCGGCGTTGGTCGTCGCCACCCGCGGCGCGGAGCCGATCGCCGAGGGCGGCTACCAGGCGGTGCTGCTGCTCGACGGTGAGCGGATGCTGGCGCGCGAGAGTCTGCACGTCGCCGAGGACTGCCTACGCTGGTGGCAGAGCGCAGCGGGGCTCGCCGCGCCGGGCGCTCCGACGGTGCTCGTCGGCGTCGGGGGACCGCTCGCGCGTGACTTCGCGACCGGGCGGCTGGTGGACTTCGCCCACGAGGAGCTGGCCGACCGCCGCCAGCTGCGTTTTCCGCCGGCCGTGCGGCTCGCCTCCGTGACCGGAGCTGAGGCGACCGTCGCCGAAGTGCTGGCGGCGGTCGATCCCGAAGCCTTGATCGACGTGCTGGGTCCTGCGCCGGTGGAGCCGGAGGCGAACGGGTCGCGCAGTGCAGCGTCCCGACCGGACCAGGTGCGCGCCGTGCTCCGGTTCGAGTACGCGCAGGGTGCCGAGGTCGCGTCCGCCGTCCGAGCCGCGGTGGTGAAGAACGCGACCCGCCGCCGCCGCGCCCCGGCGGGCAAGGCGGGGTACCGCCCGGCGCCGACGCTCCGCGTCCGCTTCGACGACCCCGAGATCCTCTGACCGACGGGCCAGACTTGGGCGGAGTATCCTGGATGGCCGTCCCGACCGAAAGAACCTTCACCCATGCGCATCGTCTTCGCAGGCACCCCCGCTGTGGCCATCCCGTCCCTCGAGGCGGTCGCCGCGCGCCACGAGGTGGTCGCCGTCGTCACCCGTGAGGATGCGCCGCTCGGCCGCAAGCGCATCCTCACGCCCTCGCCCGTCGCCGAGGCGGCCGACCGCCTCGGTCTGCAGGTCATCAAGGCGAATCGTCTGGGGGAGTACGTCACCGCGCAGCTCGCTGACCTGCAGCCGGAGCTCGGCGTGGTCGTCGCCTACGGCGGCCTGGTGCGCGAGCCGCTGCTGTCGCTGCCCCGGCTCGGCTGGGTCAACCTCCACTTCTCGCTGCTGCCGCGCTGGCGCGGGGCCGCTCCCGTGCAGCGCGCGGTGATCGCGGGTGACGCTGAGACGGGCGCCGCCGTGTTCCACCTGGTGCCGGAGCTGGATGCGGGCGACGTGTACGCCGAGCTGCGGCGCCCGATCGGGCCGGATGAGACGGCGGGCGACGTGCTCGCCGCCCTCGCCGCCGACGGGGCGACGCTGCTGGCGGACACGACGGACGCGCTCGCGGCCGGCACCGCGGTCGCCACACCGCAGACCGGCGAGGTCGTCCTCGCGCCGAAACTGAGCCTCGACGACGCACGCCTGGACCTCACGCAGCCCGTCGAGGCGGTCTACGCCCGCCTGCGTGGAGTCACCCCCGAGCCCGGCGCCTTCGTGCTGCTGGGGGAGGAGCGGTTCAAGATCCACGAAGCTCGCGCGGCAGCCGGCGAGGCGCCGCTTCCGGCGGGCGTGGTGGAGGTGCGGGATCGCCGCATCCTCGTCGGCACGGGGTCGGAACCGCTGGAGCTGCTGACCGTGCAGCCCGCCGGCAAGCGCGCCATGCCAGCGGCCGACTGGCTGCGCGGCGTAGCAGTGGCGGCCGGATCGGCCTCCGACGCCACGGTGGTGTTCTCGTGAGCGGCGCACGCAACGGCGGGCGCGGAGGCGCCAACCGCGCCCAGGGCCGCTCACAGGGACGACCCGCGGGCCGCTCCAACCGCCCGCCGGAGACCGCAGTGCAGCCGGCTCGCCAGGTGGCGCTGGATGTGCTCCTCGCGGTTCGCGAGTCCGACGCGTACGCCAACCTCCTCCTCCCGACCCGCATCTCGCGCGCCGCACTGTCTCCGGCGGATGCGGCGCTCGCGACCGAACTCACCTACGGCACCCTGCGCATGCAGGGCTACTACGACCGGGTGATCGCAATCGCCGCCGGGCGACCGGTCGACCAGATCGACGCCCCGCTGCTCGATGTCCTGCGGCTGGGCGCGCATCAGCTCCTGAACACCCGGGTCGCGCCGCACGCCGCCGTGAACGAGTCGGTGGGGCTCGCCCGGACGGTCGGAAGCCGGTCGGGCACGGGCTTCGTGAACGGCGTGCTGCGCGAGATCGGCCGGCACACTCCCGACGAGTGGCGGGAGGAGGTGGCGTCCCGTGCGAAGAACGAGGACGACCGCCTCGGCGCGCTGTACTCGCATCCGGTCTGGGTGGTCCGCGCGTTCCGCCGGTCGCTGGATGCCGAGGGCCGCGCCGACGAACTCGAGGCGCTGCTGGAGGCCGACGACGTGGCCCCGCGCGTCAACCTGATCGCGCTCCCGGGTCTCGCCGACCTGCCGGACGACGCGCGTCCCGACAGGTTCTCGCCGCCCGGGTTCACGGCAGCGGGCGGCGATCCGCAGGCGATGGTGGAGGAGGCCGACGGGCGCATCCGCGTGCAGGACGAGGGATCGCAGCTGGCCGCTCTCGCGCTCACTCGTGCGCAGCCGGTGATCCCGGGCGAGCGCTGGCTCGACCTCTGCGCAGGTCCCGGGGGCAAGGCGGCGCTGCTGGCCGCCGAGGCGCTCGCGGGCGGAGCGTCACTGGTCGCCAACGAGCTCGTGCCCGCGCGCGCCGAACTGGTGCGCCGTGCGCTCGCGCCCGTCCCGCTCGACGTGCCGGTCTGGGAGCAGGACGGCACAGTCATCGGCGAGGAACATCCCGAAGCGTTCGACCGCATCCTGCTGGACGCCCCGTGCACCGGTCTCGGCGCCCTGCGCCGCCGCCCGGAGGCCCGCTGGCGGAAGACGCCACGCGACGTCGCCGAGCTCACCCGCCTGCAGACCGACCTGCTCGACTCGGCCATCGCAGCGCTGAAGCCCGGCGGCGTTCTCGCGTACGTGACCTGCTCGCCCCACCTGGCCGAGACCCGGGGGATCGTCGTGGATGCGCTGGAGCGCCACGGGGACGTGCTGGAGGCGCAGCCCACGGCCGAGACGGTTCAGGCGTTCACCTCCGAACGGCTCGATCTGGCCGGCAACCCGGACACGGTCCAGCTGTGGCCGCACCGCCACCTCACCGACGCCATGTTCATCGCGCTGCTGCGCAAGCGATCCGCCTAGGCTGGAACCATGGCATCGACCCCCTCCGCCGACCGGATCGACTCGCGCGCCCGCATCAACCCGAGCATCCTGGCGGCCGACTTCGTCAATATGCAGAGCGAGTTGGAGCGCATCGCGACCGCCGACCTGGTCCATGTGGATGTGATGGACAACCACTTCGTGCCCAACCTGACCTTCGGGCCGCAGATGGTGGGCCGCATCCAGGATGTGAGCCCCATCCCGCTGGATGTGCACCTGATGATCGACGACCCGGACCGCTGGGCTCTGGGCTACGCCGAGCTGGGCGCGTACTCGGTGACGTTCCACGCCGAGGCGGCGCACGACCCGGTCTCGCTCGCGCGGCGCCTGCGGGCGATCGGCGCGCGGGCGGGCATCGCGCTGAAGCCCGGAACCGGTGTCAAGCGCTACCTGGAACTCCTGGACGAGTTCGACCAGGTGCTCGTGATGACCGTCGAACCCGGCTTCGGCGGCCAGTCGTTCATGCCCGAGATGATGCCGAAGCTGCAGCTGCTCCGCGAGGCGGTGCAGGCGCGCGGCCTCGACGTGTGGCTGCAGGTGGATGGCGGCGTCACCGAAGAGACGATCGTCACGGCCGCGGCGGCCGGCGCCGACACCTTCGTCGCCGGGTCGAGCGTGTTCCGGGGCGAACCCGCCGAGCGCATCGCCGCGCTGCGCGACGCCGCCCTCGCCCACGCCCACTGACCCGGACCGCTACGCTAGAACGGTGAAAACCTTCGACGACCTCTTCGCCGAACTCCAGCAGAAGGCGGAGTCCCGTCCGGAGGGCTCGGGCACCGTCCGCGAGCTCGACGCCGGCGTGCACGCCATCGGCAAGAAGATCGTCGAGGAGGCCGCCGAGGTGTGGATGGCCGCCGAGTACGAGTCCGACGAGGCGATGGCCGAAGAGGTCTCGCAGCTGCTCTACCACCTCCAGGTGCTGCTGCTCGCGAAGGGTCTCACCCTGGCCGACGTGTACCGACATCTGTGATGGCTCGACCCCATCCACTTGTCCGATCACGTCACGAAAGACTCCACCATGCTGAAGATCGCCGTTCCCAATAAGGGCTCCCTGTCCGAGACCGCGGCGCAGATGCTCCACGAGGCCGGCTACGTCGGCCGCCGCGACCCCAAGGAGCTGATCGTCACCGATCAGCGCAACGGGGTCGAGTTCTTCTACTTGCGCCCGCGCGACATCGCCACCTACGTCGGCTCTGGCGCGCTCGATGTCGGCATCACCGGCCGCGACCTGCTCCTCGACTCGGGATCGCCCGCCGCCGAGATCACGGCGCTCGACTTCGCCGCCTCGACGTTCCGGTTCGCCGGGCCCGCCGGGCTGTTCACCGACCTCGCAGAGCTCGAAGGGAAGCGCGTCGCGACGAGCTACCCCGGGCTGGTCGGCGCCTTCCTGGCCGACAAGGGTGTGAGCACCTCCCTGATCAAGCTGGATGGCGCGGTCGAGTCCGCGGTCCGGCTCGGTGTCGCGGACGCGGTCGCCGACGTCGTCGAGACCGGCTCCACGCTCCGCAAGCAGGGGCTGGAGATCTTCGGCCCGGTGATCCTGGAGTCGGAGGCCGTGCTCATCTCGTCCGCCTCGCCCGCCGCCGGGGTGGACACGCTGGTGCGGCGCCTGCAGGGCGTCATGGTCGCGCGGCAGTACGTGCTGATCGACTACAACCTGCCCGTCGCGCTGCTGGAGAAGGCTGTCGCGCTTACGCCGGGCGTCGAGTCGCCGACGGTGTCGCCGCTGGGCGAGCCGGACTGGGTGGCCGTCCGCGTGATGATCAAGCGCGAGCAGACCAACCACATCATGGACGACCTGTACGAGCTGGGCGCCCGCGCCATCCTGGTCACCTCCATTCACGCGGCGCGGATCTGATGGGCGTCGCGGTCCGGGTCATCCCCTGTCTCGACGTGGCCGCGGGCCGCGTCGTGAAGGGCGTGAACTTCCAGAACCTGCGCGACCAGGGCGACCCGGTCGAGCTGGCCCGGCGGTACTTCGAGCAGGGCGCAGACGAGCTGACGTTCCTGGATGTGACGGCCACGGTCGACGACCGCGCCACCACCTACGACGTGGTGCGGGCGACCGCCGAGCAGGTGTTCATCCCGCTGACGGTCGGCGGCGGCGTGCGCAGCCCGGAGGATGTGGCGAAGCTGCTCGGCCACGGCGCCGACAAGGTGGGCGTCAACTCCGCCGCGATCGCCAGGCCCGAGCTGATCGCCGAGATCGCCGCGCGTTTCGGCGCACAGGTGCTGGTGCTGTCGCTGGACGTGAAGCGGTCGGCTGCGACCCCGTCGGGGTTCGTGGTCACCACGCACGGCGGCCGCACCGAGACCGACCTCGACGCTCTGGAGTGGGTGACCCGCGCGATCGAGCTGGGCGCGGGGGAGCTGCTGGTCAACTCGATCGACGCCGACGGCACCAAGGAGGGCTTCGACCTGGAGCTCATCCGCGAGATGCGCGCGCTCAGCAGCGTCCCGGTGATCGCCTCGGGAGGCGCAGGCGCGCTGGAGCACTTCGTCCCGGCCATTCAGGCGGGAGCGGATGCCGTGCTCGCGGCGAGCGTGTTCCACCAGGGTGAGCTGACGATCGAGCAGGTGAAGGACGAACTGGCTGCGGCCGGGATGGAGGTCCGCCGATGAACACGGCAGCGAGCGACGTGGTCCTGGAGCGCATCCGCTTCACCGATGCAGGGCTGGTGCCGGCGATCATCCAGCAGTGGGACACCCTCGAGGTGCTGATGATGGGCTGGATGGACGCGGAGGCGTTCCGCCGCACCATGAGCGAGGGCCGGGTTACCTTCTGGTCACGCTCACGCAAGGAGTACTGGCGCAAGGGCGACACCTCCGGTCACGTGCAGTACGTGAAGGGCGCCGCGCTCGACTGCGACGGCGACACCCTGCTGATCACGGTGGAGCAGATCGGCGCGGCCTGCCACACCGGCACGCGCACCTGCTTCGACGCGGATGTGCTGGAGCCGGCCGTCGGGGCGAGTCCGGAGATCGAGGCGGGCGACCTGTGATCGACACGGCCGCGGGCACGACCTCCCGCCCGGATTTCGACGCGCTGGTCGTCGACCACCGCGTCGTGCCGGTGATCCGGGAGCTGTTCGCCGACGGGGAGACCCCGGTGGGCATCTACCGGAAGCTGGCCGCGGGGCGTCCGGGAACCTTCCTCTTGGAGTCGGCCGAGCAGGGCGGCATCTGGTCGCGCTTCTCGTTCGTCGGCGCGGCCTCCTTCGGCGTGCTGACCCAGCAGGGCGACGAGGTGCGCTGGCTCGACTACGGCCTGCCGGCCGAGCGCGCGCTCGGCACCGCCGCATCCCTCCGCCCGTTGCAGGCCCTCGCGGCGCTGCACGCCCGCTGGCAGAGTCCGCGCATCCCGGGCCTCCCGCCGCTGACCGGTGGCCTCGTCGGCTTCATCGGGTGGGAGGCGATCCGCCAGATCGAGCGGCTGCCCGACGCGCCTCCGGCCGATGTGGATGTGCCCGGCCAGGCGCTGGCCTTCGCGGCCGACCTCGTGGTCATCGACCACCGGTCGGGCACGGTCAAGCTGATCGCGAATGCGCTGGCCGACGGCGCGGACGACACGGACACCCTGTGGGCGGATGCGCAGCAGCGTCTCGATGCCATGCAGGAGCGGCTCGCACAGCCGTCCGAGGCCTGGCTCGAGGAGGTCGACCTCGGCACCCCGGCGGAGGCCGTCTCGCACACGCGCCGCGACGACTTCCTCGGCGCGGTGGTCACGGCGAAGGAGCGCATCGTCGACGGCGACATCTTCCAGGTCGTCATCTCGCAGCGGTTCGAGCTCGAATGCACCGCCCCGGCGCTCGACGTCTACCGGGTGCTCCGCGCACTCAACCCCAGCCCCTACATGTACCTGCTTTCGCTGGAGAAGCCGGACGGTGAGGCGTACCAGATCGTGGGTTCGTCGCCGGAGGCGCTGGTGAAGGTGCAGGAGGGACGCGCGTTCACGCATCCCATCGCCGGCTCCCGGCCGCGCGGCGCGAACCCGGAGCAGGACCTCGATTTGGAGGCGTCGCTCCTCGCCGACGACAAGGAGCGCGCCGAGCATCTGATGCTCGTCGACCTGGCCCGCAACGATCTGCTCAAGGTGTGCGAGGCGGGAACGGTCGAAGTGACGGAGTTCATGCGCATCGAGCGTTTCAGCCACATCATGCACATCGTCTCCTCGGTCGAGGGCGACCTGCTCCCGGACGCGACGGCGATCGACGTGTTCCGGGCGACGTTCCCGGCCGGGACGCTCTCGGGTGCGCCCAAGCCGATGGCGCTGCGGATCATCGACGAGCTGGAGCCGGTGCAGCGCGGGGTCTACGGCGGCGTGATCGGGTACTTCGACTTCGCCGGCGACGCTGATCTCGCCATCGCCATCCGCACGGCCACGATCATGGGCGGCGTCGCGCGCGTGCAGGCGGGCGGGGGACTGGTCGCCGACTCGGTGCCGGAGAGCGAGTTCCAGGAGTCGCAGAACAAGGCGGCGGCGCCGCTGCGGGCGGTCGCCGTCGCGAACGCCATGAAGCGGGTGTCCCGTGGCCGCTGAGAGCGGGATCGGCCGCAGGGTCAAGTACTCCACGATGCTGCTGCTCCTCGTGGGCAGCGGACTCGCCCTCCTCGCCGCGACGCAGCCGTGGTTCGCCATCCGGCTGACCGACACGGCAAACCACGCCAGCACGATCACGGTCGCCGGCTCCGTGGCGGCACCAGCGCTGACGGCGCTGTCGCTCGCCGGTCTCGCCCTGACGGCGGCGCTGGCGATCGCCGGTCCGGTATTCCGCATCGTGCTGGCCCTGCTCGGCGTGCTGCTGGGCGTCTCGGTGATGATCTCGGCGATCACCGCGGTGTCGGATGCTGTGGGCGCCTCGTCCGCGGCGATCACCACCGCGACGGGTGTGGCCGGTGAGGCGTCCGTGCGGCGCCTCGTGCAGTCGGTCGAGACCGAGCTCTGGCCGTGGCTGGCGATCGTGGGTGCGGTGCTGATCATCCTCGCCAGCGCCGCCGTGGTCGTGTTCTCGCGCCTGTGGCCCGGCCCGTCGCGCAAGTACCAGACCCGCTTCGCGGGCGAGGACGGTCGCCCGGCCGACGAGGTCATGGCCGAAGCGGCGGACGACACGCCCGACGCCGCTCCCGCGACGGACGACGACGAAGCGCGCGCCGCCGCGGAGTCGCCGGAGGTCGACCGCCCGGGCGGTCTCGACCGCGACACCGCGATCGACAGCTGGGACGAGCTCACCCGCGGCGACGACCCCACCCGCTGACGCCGCCACGAGACGGCGTCCTACTAGACTGGATGCGTTCCAATTCCCGTGCGCGCAGGCAACGAGCGCGCACCCGACGTGCAGGAGTCCCATGAGCAGCGAGTCAGTCGAGCCAGGTCACGGTCACTCGCCGGCGGCGTGGACCGCCGTGATCATCATGCTGGTGGCGTTCACCATCGGTGCGATCGCGTTCTTCTACGACGCTCCCATCATCGTCTGGGCCGCCGCGGGACTCGCGGTGATCGGCCTCATCGTCGGCGGCGTCATGAAGCGCGCGGGCTACGGAGTGGGCGGCTCCAAGTACACCCCGAAGGGTCACTGATCCGTGCTGGCCGACCTCGTCGCCGGCGCGCTCGAGGACGCTGACCGGCGGCGCAGCGAGCGTCCGCTCGCCCAGGTGGAGGCCGCAGCGCTGGCCCGTCCGGCGGCGCTGGACGCCCTCGCGGCGCTCGCTCCGGCGGAGCGCGTCAAGATCATCGCCGAGGTGAAGCGCGCGAGCCCGTCCCGCGGGTCGCTCGCGGCCATCCCGGACCCGGCCGCTCTCGCCGTGTCGTACGAGACCGGCGGTGCGAGCGCTATCAGCGTGCTGACCGAGGAGCGGAAGTTCCGCGGTTCGCTGGCCGACCTGGAGGCGGTCCGCGAGGCCGTGTCCATCCCGGTGCTGCGCAAGGAGTTCGTCAGCGATCCGTACCAGGTGTTCGAGGCCCGCGCGGCCGGGGCCGACCTGGTGCTCCTGATCGTGGCGGCGCTCGACCAGAAGCGGCTCGTCGAGCTGCACGAGCTGATCACCCAGCTCGGCATGACCTCGCTGGTGGAGGCGCACTCGGCCGACGAGCTGAGCCGGGCGCTCGACACCGGCGCAGGGCTCGTGGGCGTGAACGCCCGCGACCTCACGACGTTCGAGCTGGATCGGGACCTGTTCGGCCGTCTGGCCGGAAGCATCCCGTCCGGCGTGATCCGCGTGGCGGAGTCGGCCGTGAAGTCGGCCGACGACGTCGCGCACTACCGAGCGGCGGGCGCCGATGTGGTGCTCGTCGGCGAGGCGCTCGTGACGAGCGACCCCGTCGCCACGCTCGAAGAGTTCTTGGGAGTCTGATGTCCCTCCGCACTGAGCAGGGTCCGTATTTCGGCGACTTCGGCGGGCGGTTCGTCCCCGAGTCGCTCGTCGCAGCGCTCGACGAGCTGTCGGCGGCGTGGGAGGAAGCGAAGGCCGATCCCGCGTTCCACGCCGAGCTGGATGAGTTGCACCGCAGCTACACCGGCCGTCCGTCGATCATCACCGAGGTGCCGCGCTTCGCGGAACACGCCGGCGGCGCCCGCATCATCCTGAAGCGTGAGGACCTCAACCACACCGGGTCGCACAAGATCAACAACGTGCTCGGCCAGGCCATCCTCACCAAGCGCATCGGCAAGACCCGCGTCATCGCCGAGACCGGCGCCGGTCAGCACGGCGTGGCCACCGCGACCGCCGCCGCGCTGTTCGGCCTGGAGTGCACCATCTACATGGGCGAGGTCGACACCGAGCGCCAGGCGCTGAACGTCGCCCGGATGCGCCTGCTCGGCGCCGAGGTCGTGGCCGTCAAGACCGGTTCCCGCACTCTCAAGGACGCGATCAACGACGCGATGCGCGACTGGGTGACCAACGTCGAGCACACCAACTACATCTTCGGCACCGTCGCGGGCCCGCACCCGTTCCCGGCGATGGTCCGCGACCTCCAGAAGATCATCGGCGAAGAGGCGCGCGAGCAGGTGCAGGAACTCACCGGCCGCCTGCCCGACGCGGTCGTCGCCTGCGTCGGCGGCGGGTCGAACGCGATGGGCATCTTCCACGCGTTCCTCGACGACGAAGACGTGCGCCTGATCGGCTACGAGGCGGGCGGCGAGGGGGCGGACACCCCGCGCCACGCGGCCACGATCACGAAGGGCCGGCCGGGCGTTCTGCACGGCGCCCGCTCGATGCTGCTGCAGGACGAGGACGGCCAGACGATCGAGTCGCACTCGATCTCCGCCGGGCTCGACTACCCCGGGGTCGGCCCGGAGCACGCCTGGCTCGCGAAGATCGGTCGCGCCGAGTACCTGCCGGTGTCGGATGCCGAGGCGATGGCTGCGCTGCGGCTGCTCAGCAGGACCGAGGGCATCATCCCGGCGATCGAGTCGTCGCACGCCCTCGCCGGCGCGCTGGCTCTCGGGCAAGAGCTCGGGCCGGAGGGTCTCATCCTGGTCAACCTCAGCGGCCGCGGCGACAAGGACATGGAGACCGCCGCCCACTACTTCGACCTCCTCGACGCTGGCGCGGTGCAGTCGTGAGCGCGGCAACGAAGAGCCGCGTCGCCGAGACCATCGCCCGGCGGAACGAGGACGCCGCAGGAGCCCTCATCGGCTACCTGCCCGCGGGCTTCCCGGACCTCGTCACCAGTGTGGATGCCGCCGTCGCGCTCGCCCAGAACGGCGTCGACGTCATCGAGCTGGGTCTGCCGTACTCCGACCCGGTGATGGACGGCACGGTCATTCAGGCCGCCACGCAGCAGGCTCTGAGCGCGGGTTTCCGCCTACGCGACGGCTTCACGGCGGTGCGCGAGATCACCGCTCAGGTCGACATCCCCGTCCTCGTGATGACCTATTGGAACCCGGTGCTGCAGTACGGCGTCGAGCGTTTCGCGGACGACCTGGCGGAGGCCGGGGGAGCGGGCCTCATCACGCCCGACCTCATCCCGGATGAGGGTGCCGACTGGCTCGCCGCCTCCGACCGTGTGGGCCTCGACCGCGTGTTCCTCGCCGCTCCCAGTTCGACCGATGCCCGCCTGCGGCAGGCGGTCGAGGCGAGCCGCGGCTTCGTCTACGCCGTCTCGACCATGGGCATAACCGGTGCGCGGACGGACGTGGATGCGGCGGCACGCACCCTCGTCGCCCGGCTCCGCGAGGCGGGAGCCACGAGCGCCTGCGTCGGCCTCGGCATCTCCTCGGCAGCCCAGGTGGCCGAGGTGCTGGAGTACGCGGACGGCGCGATCGTCGGCTCCGCGCTCGTCAAGGCGCTCGGCGACGGCGGCGTGGCGGAAGCGGGCCGCGTGGCGGCCGCCCTCGCCGGTGGCACGAACCGCTCCTGACCGCGTCCTAAACTAAAGGGCAGTTCGCGACTCGACGTCGCCTCCCCATGATCGAAAGGTAGTCATCCGGTGGCCCTCACCATGAGCAGCTGGCTCACCAGCATCCCGAGCCCCGGGCCCGAGTGGCAGCAGATCCCGATCGACGTCTTCGGTCTGCACTGGCGCATCCAGACGTACGCGATCATGATCCTGATCGGCATCGTCGTCGCCTCCCTCTGGACCTCGCGACGGCTGACGAAGCGGGGCGCGGAGCCGGGCGTGCTGCTCGACGTGCTGATCCCGGTGATCGTCCTCGGGATCGTCGGCGCGCGGCTCTACCACGTCGTGACCCACCCGGGCGACTACTTCTACGACGGCGCCCCGCTGTGGAAGGTCTTCGCGATCTGGGAGGGCGGCAACGCCATCTTCGGCTCGCTCATCGGCGGTGCCGTCGGCGCCTGGATCGGCTGCCGCTGGACGGGCCTGCGGTTCTGGACCTTCGCCGACGCCCTCGCCCCCGCCCTGCTGCTGGCGCAGGCGATCGGCCGCCTCGGCAACTGGTTCAACCAGGAGCTCTTCGGCCTGCCCACCGACCTCCCGTGGGGACTGCAGATCGACTCCACCAACAAGGCGATCCCGGTCGGGCTACCCGACAACACGCTCTTCCAGCCGCTCTTCCTGTACGAGATCATCTGGAACGTCATCGGCGTCGTGCTGCTCGTGCTGCTGGAGCGGAAGTTCCGCCTGCAGTGGGGCAAGGTCCTCGCGCTGTACCTGATCTGGTACGGCCTCGGCCGCTCGTACCTGGAGTCGATCCGCATCGACCCGAGCGAGTTCTCGTTCCTCGGCATCCCGACCAACGTCTGGGCCGCCTTCGTCGCGGTGGTCCTCGGTGTCATCATCTTCATCGTCCAGTCGCGCAGGCACACCGGTCTCGAGCCGAGCCCGTACCGGCCGGGCCGTGAATGGGTCCGCCCGGATGCTGAGGTAGACTCTGACGACACGGACCTGGACGACGAGGGCACCGCCGACGACGACGGTGTGCCTGCCGGGTCCGCTTCGGCCAAGGCCACAAGCCCCACGAACGGATGATTCCGGACGATCCGAAGCCACATGAGCGGCGGTAGACAAACCGCCGAGGCGATCATCCTTCACCCCTGACCGCACCGAGAGACCGGGCCGCACACAGCCTGGTGGATGCGGCGGGCCTCTTCCCAAGCATCGGGCCGATGGCGTCCCCGCACCCCAACATCCCCACATCCACGACACTGTGAGGACGGTCGACAGATGGCGCTCAAGCCTCCCCATTCCCGCTTCGGGACCGTGCCTGGCCCGCAGGGCCTGTACGACCCTGCCCACGAGAAGGACGCCTGTGGCCTCGCCATGGTGGCGACGCTGCGTGGCACGGCCGGGCACGACATCATCGATGCGGCACTCGAGGCGCTGCGCCACCTGGAGCACCGCGGCGCGGTCGGCTCCGACGCCGGCACCGGCGACGGTGCGGGCATCATCACCCAGGTCCCGGACGCGTTCCTCCGCGCCGTCGCCGGGTTCGACCTCCCGGCCGCAGGACGCTACGCCGTCGGCAACGCCTTCCTACCGAGCAGCGCCGAGGAGCGCGCCGAGATCAAGACGGCGCTCGAAGGCATCGCCGCCGAGCACGAGCTGACCGTCCTCGGCTGGCGCGAGGTGCCGGTGCGCCCGGAGGAGCTGGGCACGCTGGCCCGCCAGGCCATGCCGGTCATCGAGCAGCTGTACGTCGCGTCCACCCGCACCGGGGAGGATGGCGAGCAGGCCTCGGGCATCGCGCTCGACCGCCAGACCTTCTTCCTGCGCAAGCGCGCGGAGCGTGAGCTCGACCTCTACTTCTCGTCGCTGTCGAGCCGCACTCTCGTCTACAAGGGCATGGTGACGACCCTCCAGCTTGAGCCGTTCTACCCGGACCTGTCGGACGAGCGCTTCGCCTCCAAGCTCGCGCTCGTGCACTCGCGCTACTCGACGAACACGTTCCCGTCGTGGCCGCTCGCGCAGCCGTTCCGAATGATCGCGCACAACGGCGAGATCAACACCGTGCAGGGCAACCGCAACTGGATGCGCGCGCGGCAGTCGCAGCTCGAGAGCGAGCTGCTCGGCGACCTGCGTCCCATCTTCCCGGTGGTCACGCCGGGCGCGAGCGACTCGGCCTCCTTCGACGAGGTCGTCGAGCTGATCTCGCTGAGCGGCCGCCCGCTCCCGCACGCCGTCATGATGATGGTCCCGGAGGCATGGGAGAACCAGACGGAGATCGACCCGGTCCGTCGCGCGTTCTACGAGTACCACTCGATGCTCATGGAGCCGTGGGACGGCCCGGCCGCGATCGTCTTCACCGACGGCTCCCTCGTCGGGGCCACCCTCGACCGCAACGGGCTGCGCCCGGGTCGCTACGTCGTCACCAACGACGGCCTGGTGGTGCTCGCGTCGGAGATCGGCGTGCTCGACTTCGACCCCAGCCGCGTGGTGCGGAAGGGCCGGCTGCGGCCGGGTCGGATGTTCCTCGTGGACACGGTCGCCGGCCGTCTCATCGAGGACGAGGAGATCAAGTCGGAACTCGCCGCCGGCGCGCCCTACGGCGAGTGGCTGGACGAGGGCCGGATCAACCTGAAGGACCTCCCCGAGCGCGAGCACATCGTCCACACCCCGGCCTCGATCGTGCGCCGCCAGCGCACGTTCGGCTACACCGAGGAGGAGGTCCGCATCCTCCTGAAGCCGATGGCGACGACCGGCGCGGAGCCGCTCGGCGCAATGGGGTCGGACACGCCGGTCGCCGTGCTCTCCGAGCGCCCGCGCCTGCTGTTCGACTACTTCACGCAGCAGTTCGCGCAGGTGACCAACCCGCCGCTCGACTCCATCCGCGAGGAGGTCGTCACCTCCCTGAAGCTCGGCCTCGGACCTGAGCGCAACCTCCTCGACGCCGGCCCGGAGCACGCGAAGCAGGTCGTGCTCGACTTCCCGGTGATCGACAACGACGAGCTGGCGAAGATCCAGCACATCGACCCGCGGCCGGGCAGCACGCTGACCACCACGGTCCGCGGTCTGTACCGCTCGGACGCAGGCCCGGATGCTCTGGAGCGCCGCCTCGCCGAGATGTGCGACGAGGTGGATGAGGCGATCGCCGCCGGCGCGAAGTTCATCGTGCTGAGCGACCGCGACTCCACGAAGGACCTCGCGCCCATCCCGTCGCTGCTCATGCTGGCTGCGGTACACCACCACCTCATCCGCTCGGAGACCCGCATGAAGGTGGGTCTGATCGTGGAGGCGGGCGACGTCCGCGAGGTGCACCACGTCGCGCTGCTCATCGGCTACGGCGCTTCGGCGATCAACCCGTACCTGGCGATGGAGACCTGCGAGGAGCTCGTCCGCAGCGGGATGATCACCGGCGTGACCCCGGAGAAGGCGGTCAAGAATGTCATCAAGGCGCTCGGCAAGGGCGTCCTGAAGATCATGTCCAAAATGGGCATCTCGACGGTCTCCTCCTACGCGGGCGCCCAGGCGTTCGAGGCGGTCGGCCTCAGCCAGGCGTTCGTCGACCAGTACTTCACCGGCACGACCAGCAAGCTGGGCGGCGTCGGGATCGACGTCATCGCCGCAGAGAACCTCGCCAGGCACGAGAGCGCCTACCCGGCAGAGGGTGCGGCCCTCGCGCACGAGCGCCTGGCGACCGGCGGCGAGTACCAGTGGCGCCGCGACGGGTCGCCGCACCTGTTCAACCCGGAGACGGTGTTCCGCCTGCAGCACTCGACGCGCACGCGGCGGTACGACGTGTTCCGCGAGTACACGAAGCTCGTCGACGACCAGTCCGAGTCGCTGATGACCCTGCGCGGGATGTTCTCGCTGAAGGAGGGGGAGCGGCCGCCCGTGCCGCTCGAGGAGGTCGAGTCCGTCGCCTCCATCGTCAAGCGCTTCTCCACCGGCGCGATGAGCTACGGCTCCATCTCGAAGGAGGCGCACGAGACCCTCGCGATCGCCATGAACCGGCTCGGCGCCAAGTCGAACACCGGCGAGGGCGGCGAAGACCTCGACCGTCTGCTCGACCCGGAGCGCCGCAGCGCGATCAAGCAGGTCGCCTCCGGCCGGTTCGGGGTGACGTCGATGTACCTGACGCACGCCGATGACATCCAGATCAAGCTCGCTCAGGGTGCCAAGCCCGGCGAGGGCGGCCAGCTGCCGCCTACCAAGGTGTACCCGTGGGTCGCTCGCACCCGGCACGCGACCGCCGGAGTCGGCCTGATCTCGCCGCCGCCGCACCACGACATCTACTCGATCGAAGACCTCAAGCAGCTGATCTTCGACCTGAAGCGCGCCAACCCGGGCGCCCGCATCCACGTCAAGCTGGTGTCCGAGTCGGGCATCGGCGCGGTGGCTGCGGGTACGGCGAAGGCGCTGGCCGACGTCATCCTGGTATCCGGCCACGACGGCGGCACGGGCGCATCCCCGGTCAACTCGCTGAAGCACGCGGGCACGCCGTGGGAGCTGGGCCTCGCGGAGACACAGCAGACCCTCATGCTGAACGGGATGCGCGAGCGCGTCGTCGTTCAGGTCGACGGCCAGCTGAAGACCGGGCGCGACGTCATCGTCGGCGCGCTGCTCGGCGCCGAGGAGTTCGGTTTCGCGACCGCGCCCCTGGTCGTCTCGGGCTGCGTCATGATGCGCGTCTGCCACCTCGACACCTGCCCGGTCGGCGTCGCCACGCAGAACCCGGAGCTTCGCGCGCGGTTCTCGGGCAAGCCGGAGTTCGTCGTCAACTTCTTCGAGTTCATCGCGGAAGAGGTGCGCGAGTACCTCGCCGCCCTCGGTTTCCGGACGCTCGAGGAGGCCATCGGCCACGCCGAGCTTCTGGATGTGGACCGCGCGATCGACCACTGGAAGGCGTCGGGCCTCGACCTCGCGCCCATCCTGCACGGTCCGGCTTTCGGACCGGAGGCGCCGCGGCGCAACGGCCGCGCCCAGGACCACGAGCTCGAGAAGCACTTCGACGTTCAGCTGATCGATGCCGCCCGCGACGTGCTGGAGCGGGGAGGCCGGATCGAGCTCGATCTGCCGATCCGCAACACCGAGCGCGCCGTCGGCACGATGCTCGGGCACGAGGTGACCGTCCGCCATGGCGAGAACGGCCTGCCCGCCGGCTCGATCGACATCACGCTGACCGGTTCGGCCGGTCAGTCGCTCGGCGCTTTCCTCCCGTCCGGCATCACGCTGCGACTGGAGGGCGACTCCAACGACTACGTCGGCAAGGGGCTGTCGGGCGGCCAGATCGTCGTGCGGCCGCCGCGCGACAGCGTCTTCGCCGCCGAGCGCAACGTGATCGCGGGCAACGTGATCGGCTACGGCGCGACGCAGGGCAGCATGTTCATCCGCGGAATCGTCGGTGAGCGGTTCCTGGTGCGCAACTCGGGCGCGACCGCGGTCGTCGAGGGTGTTGGCGACCACGCGCTCGAGTACATGACCGGTGGCCTCGCGGTGATCCTCGGGAGCACCGGACGCAACCTCGGCGCGGGCATGTCCGGCGGCACGGCGTACGTGTACGACCTGAAGCGCGAGCGCGTCAACCGCGATGCGCTCGCGACCGGCGAGCTGGAGGTGCTGCCGCTCGGCAGCGCCGACATCGAGATCGTCCGCGACCTGCTCGAGCAGCACGTCGCCGAGACCGGGTCGACGCTCGCCGATCAGTTGCTCGACGACTTCGACGCGACCGTCGCGAAGTTCGTCAAGGTGCTTCCCCGCGACTACGCCGCGGTGCTGCAGATGCGGCAGGAAGCCGTCGACGAAGGGCTCGACCCCGACGGCGACATCGTGTGGAACCGAATCTTGGAGGTGACTGGCGGATGATGCTGTCTGATCCAAAAGGCTCCGTCGAACTGGAGGTGACTGGTGGCTGATCCTAAAGGCTTTTTGAAGACCACGGAGCGGGAGCTCCCGAAGCGGCGGCCGGTCTCCGTCCGGCTCATGGACTGGAAAGAGGTCTATGAGAACCAGGATGCCGCGCAGCTGCGCCGGCAGGCGGGCCGCTGCATGGACTGCGGCATCCCGTTCTGCCACTCCGGCTGCCCGCTGGGCAACCTGATCCCGGAGTGGAACGACCTGATGTGGCGCGGGGAGGGCCGCCAGGCGATCGACCGCCTGCACGCGACCAACAACTTCCCTGAGTTCACCGGGCGCCTCTGCCCGGCGCCGTGCGAGTCGTCGTGCGTGCTCGGCATCAACCAGCCGGCCGTCACGATCAAGCAGGTCGAGGTCTCGATCATCGACCAGGCCTGGCAGAACGGCTGGGTGCAGCCGCACCCGCCGGAGCGCCTGACCGGCAAGACCGTCGCCGTCGTGGGCTCCGGCCCCGCGGGCCTCGCCGCCGCCCAGCAGCTCACGCGCGCCGGTCACACCGTCGCCGTGTACGAGCGGGACGACCGCATCGGCGGTCTGCTCCGCTACGGCATCCCCGACTTCAAGATGGAGAAGAAGCACCTCGAGGCGCGTCTCAACCAGATGATGGCCGAGGGCACCCGCTTCCGTGCGGGCGTCAACATCGGCGTCGACATCACCTGGGACGACCTGCGTGCGCGCTACGACGCTGTCGTGGTCGCCACCGGCGCTCTGGTGCCCCGCGACCTGCCCATCCCGGGCCGCGAGCTCTCCGGCGTCCACTTCGCCATGGAGTACCTGGTGCAGCAGAACAAGGCGGGCGCCGGCGACGGCATCGCCGACCAGATCACCGCGGACGGCAAGCATGTCGTCGTGCTCGGCGGCGGCGACACCGGTGCGGACTGCATCGGCACCGCCCACCGCCAGGGCGCCGCCAGCGTCACCAACCTCGCCATCGGCAAACAGCCGCCGTCGGAGCGTCCGGGCCACCAGCCGTGGCCGGTCACCCCGACGCTGTTCGAGGTCTCGTCGGCGCACGAGGAGGGCGGCCAGCGCGAGTTCCTCGCGTCGACCGTCGAGTTCCTCTCCAACGATTTCGGCGAGGTCCGCGCGCTGCGCGTGGCCGAGACCGAGTTCCTGGACGGCCGGCGCGTGCCGAAGGCGGGAACCGAGCGCGAAATCCCCGCCGACCTGGTGCTGCTCGCCCTCGGTTTCACCGGCCCCGAGCAGCAGGATCTCTCCGGCCAGCTGGGCCTGCCGTTCGACGAGCGCGGCAACGTCGCGCGCGACGGCGAGTACCAGACCTCGCAGGAGGGCGTCTTCGTCGCCGGCGACGCCGGCCGCGGTCAGTCGCTCATCGTGTGGGCTATCGCAGAGGGCCGGGCAGCGGCCGCCGCCGTTGACCGGTATCTTGAAGGGGAGACGCAGTTGCCGTCTCCGATCCGTCCCACCGACCGCGGCATCCTCGTCTGAACGAGGAGATGCCCGCACGACCGGGCGCCACCACCGAACCACGCGCCGTCGGCGCAGAACAACGGAGCGAACAGAAAAGCATGAGAAGGGCGAAAATCGTCGCGACCCTCGGGCCCGCGACCTCAAGCTATGACAACATCCGCGCGATCATCGACGCGGGTGTGGATGTGGCCCGGATGAACCTGAGCCACGGCAGCTACGAGGTGCACGAGGGGGTCTACGCCAACGTGCGCAAGGCCGCCGACGACGCCGGCAAGCCGGTTGCGGTGCTCGTCGACCTCCAGGGCCCGAAGATCCGCCTCGGCAAGTTCGAGGCCGGTCCCTACGATCTCGCCGAGGGCGACATCTTCAAGATCACCACCGAGGACATCATCGGCACCAAGGAGATCTCCTCAACGACGTTCAAGGGTCTCCCGAACGACGTGAAGCCGGGCGACTTCCTGCTGATCGACGACGGCAAGGTCCGCGTCCGGGTCATCGAGGTGGAAGGCCCCGTCGTCACCACCGAGGTGATCGTCGCCGGTCCCGTCTCGAACAACAAGGGCATCAACCTGCCGGGTGTCGCGGTGAACGTGCCGGCCCTGTCCGAAAAGGATGAGGCCGACCTGCGCTGGGGCCTCAAACTCGGCGCCGACCTGATCGCACTGTCGTTCGTCCGCAACGCCAAGGACATCGAGCGCGTGCACGAGATCATGGCGGAGGAGGGCCGCAAGGTCCCCGTCGTCGCGAAGATCGAGAAGCCGCAGGCCGTCGATGCGCTCGAGGAGATCATCGAGGCGTTCGACGCCATCATGGTCGCCCGCGGCGACCTGGGCGTCGAGCTGCCGCTCGAGGCCGTCCCGATCGTGCAGAAGCGCGCGGTCGAGCTGGCCCGTCGCGCGGCGAAGCCGGTCATCGTGGCCACGCAGATGCTGGAGTCGATGATCTCGAGCCCCGTCCCGACCCGCGCCGAGACCTCCGACGTCGCGAACGCCGTGCTCGACGGTGCGGACGCGGTCATGCTCTCGGGCGAGACCAGCGTCGGCGAGTACCCGACCGTCACGGTGCAGACCATGGCGAAGATCGTGACCTCCACCGAGGAGCACGGCCTGGAGCGCATCCTGCCGCTCGGCACCCGCCCGCGCACCCAGTCCGGTGCGATCACGCTGGCCGCCGTCGAGGTCGCCGACTTCGTCGAGGCCAAGTTCCTCTGCGTGTTCACCGAGTCCGGCGAGTCCGCCCGCCGCATGTCGCGTCTGCGCAGCCGCATCCCGATCCTGGCCTTCACGCCGGAGGAGTCGGTCCGCCGCCGCATGTCGCTGTTCTGGGGCGTCGAGTCGTTCGTCGTCGGTCGCGTCACCCACACCGACCAGATGGTCGCGCAGGTGGATGAGGCCCTCAAGTCGACCGGCCGTGCCGTCGACGGCGACAAGGTGATCATCATCTCGGGTTCCCCTCCCGGAATCCCCGGAACCACCAACGACATCCGCGTGCACCGGGTCGGCGACGTCCTGTAGCACCGGCGAGAAGGGCCCCGCTCCGGCGGGGCCCTTTTGGCGTCCTCCCGGGGTATGACGCCGCGTCAGACCACCGGATGATCTCGGGTTTTCCCATGCAACCCGGAGGGTCGGATGGGGTGCCGCGCGCGTATCCTCAGGCTATGGAACACCGTTGGATGCGCTGGGCGCCCGCCGTCGTCGTCCCGGTCGCGATCGCGGCCGCTGTGATCGTCACGCCACTGGCCGCCGGCGCGAGCGACCTGCCGGTGAAGTCGCCGGCTGACGTGCTCCGGCTGGTCGCGGCCAGCCACACCGAATCGTTCTCGGGCACCGTCGAGCAGAATTCCGAGCTCGGGCTGCCGAGCCTTCCGGTGACCACCTCGAAGGGCATGGACGACGGCAGCGCCGCCGATGTGCTGGAGCTGGCCCTCGCCGATCACACTGCGAAGGTCTGGGTCGACGGCCCGTCGCGCCTGCGGGTGGAGGTGCTCGACAACCTGGCCGAGCGAGACGCGATCCGCGACGGCTCGGACCTGTGGCTGTACCAGTCCTCGGGCAAGAAGGTTGCGCACGCCACCATCCCGACTCGTTTGAAGGAATCGCCCACTCCCGACGCGACCTCGCTCACCCCGTCCCAGCTGGCGCAGCGGTTCCTCGACGCGGTCGACCCGACGACGAAGGTCTCGCTCGGCGACGACACGTCGGTCGCTGGGCGTGACGCCTACGACCTCGTTCTCACGCCGAAGGCCGACACGACTCTGATCGGGACGGTGTCGATCGCGGTGGACGGCAAGACAGGCATCCCGCTGAAAGTCTCCGTGACCGCGCGCGGCGCGAGCAGCCCGGCGTTCGAGGCCGGCTTCACCGCCTTCAGCGACCAGAAGCCCGACGCCTCCGTCTTCTCGTTCACCCCGCCGAAGGGCGCGACCGTCACCGAGCAGAAGCTGCCGACCGGCGACCAGCCACGGGATGCGGCGGGCTCGCACCCGAAGCCGACGGTGTCCGGCACGGGCTGGGCGACCATCGTCGCACTGCCTGCGGGCTCTGCTCCGAGTGCCGTGGCCGACGATCCGCTGTTCGCGCAGCTGACGCAGCCGGTCGACGGCGGGCGTGCGCTCAGCTCCTCGATCGTGTCGGTGCTCGTGACGGCCGACGGCCGGGTACTCGCGGGTTCCGTGCCGGTCTCGGCCCTGCAGGCGGCGGCGCAAGCGACCGGCCGGTGAGCGAAGCGGCGATCGCGACCAGCGGCCTCACCAAGCGCTTCCGGTCGCGTGCGGTCGTCGACGGCCTCGATCTGCACGTGCCGCGCGGCTCGGTGTTCGGGTTCCTCGGTCCGAACGGGTCGGGGAAGACCACGACCATCCGGATGCTGCTGGGCCTGGTATCCCCGTCGGCCGGGTCCATTCAGGTGCTCGGGGAGACGATGCCTGATCGGGGCGCCCGCGTGCTCCCGAGGGTCGGGGCGCTCGTCGAAGGACCGGCGTTCGCGCCGTACCTCTCCGGCGCCGCCAACCTCCTGCGCCGCGACACCGCCGACCGTTACGCGCCGGGCGCGACCCGGCGGGCGCGCGTCGACGCGGCTCTGGAGCGGGTCGGCCTCTCGCACGCGGCGGGGAAGCACGTGCGCGCGTACTCCCTTGGGATGAAGCAGCGGCTCGGGATCGCCGGCGCGCTGCTCACCGATCGCGACCTCCTGGTGCTCGACGAGCCGACCAACGGGCTCGACCCGCAGGGCACGCGCGAGGTGCGCTCGCTCGTGCGGTCGCTGGCAGACGAGGGCACGACCGTCTTCGTGTCGAGCCACCTGCTGGCCGAGATCGAGCAGGTCTGCACGCACGCGGCGATCATGCGCACGGGCCGTCTGGTGGCTCAGGGGTCGCTCGACGAGCTCCGCCAGGCCTCCGGTCCCCGCCTCGCGGTCGAGACTCCGGATGCGTCGCTCGCCGTCTCGGTGCTCGCCCGTTTCGGCCTCCAGGCCGTTGCCACCGGCTCCGGTGTGGAGGCGGCCCTCGGCGAGAGTACGCCGCCGCCCGAGGAGCTCGCCGCGGCTCTGGTGCGCGACGACGTGCGCCTCCGCGGCTTCGCCGTGCGCGCATCCAGCCTCGAGGAGCGCTTCGTGGAACTCACCGGGGAGGGCTTCGATGTCGAGCAGTGAGCTGACGGTCACGCCCGCGGACGCGCCACCGAGAACCTCCCTCGCCGCACGCCGGGAACGCCCGTCCGGCGGCTGGGCGCTTCTCGGATCGGAGATCTCGGTGATGTTCCGCCGCTGGCGCACCTGGGCGATGCTCGAGGCCCTGGCCGCCATCCCCATCCTGATCGCCGTGGCCGTGCGGCTGACCGGGGGCAGTTCGCGTGGACCGGCATTCCTCAGCGAGATCACCTCGAACGGCCTGTTCGTCGCGTTCACGGCCCTCGTCGTCTGCGTCCCGCTGTTCCTCCCGCTGACGATCGGCGTGGTCGCGGGCGACACGATCGCCGGCGAGGCGAGCCACGGCACCCTCCGCTACCTGGTGATCGCCCCGGCCGGCCGGTTGCGTCTGCTGGCGGTGAAGTACGCGGGATGCGCGGTGTTCTGCATCGCCGCAGCGCTGGTGGTAGGGGTGGCGGGCGCACTGATCGGGATGCTGCTGTTCCCGATCGGTCCGGTGACCCTGCTGTCGGGTGTGGAGGTCAGCCCGGGGGAGGCGTACGTCCGGCTGCTCCTGATCGCCCTGTACATCGTGGTGTCGCTGCTGGGGCTGTGCGCGATCGGACTATTCCTCTCGACGCTCACCGACGTCCCGGTCGGGGCGATGGCGGCGACGGCCGTGCTGGCCGTCGTCTCGCAGGTGCTCGACCAGCTGCCGCAGTTGGAGGGGCTGCACCCGTGGCTGTTCAGCCACTACTGGCTCGGGTTCGGCGACTTGCTTCGCGACCCGATCTCGTGGGACTCGTTCGGCGACAACGCGCTCCTGCAGCTCGGCTACATCGCCGTCTTCGGCGCGCTGGCGATCGGCCGGTTCACGACCAAAGACATCCTGTCCTGATCGGTCAGCTCGATCACGGGACCGATTCGGCCGTCTGCTCCAGCTCCGAGCGCGGGTGGTCGCGCTGCGTCGCAATGGTGACTCCCGCGGCCGCGCACACGATGAGGATGCCGATCAACTGCACGAGGGTGAAGTGCTCGCCGAGCACGAGCACGCCGAAGACGGTCGCGACGACCGGCCCGAAGCTCGTGATGACGGCGTAGAGGCGCGGCGTGATCCGGCGCAGGATGAACGTGTCCAGGCTGTACGGGACGGCGGACGACAGCACGCCCAGGGCCAGCAGCAAGAGCAGCACGCGCGCGTCGATCCGGCTGTAGTCGACCACGATGAGGGCCAGCGGCACCGTCAGGACGGTGGAGACGATGCTCGCGACGCTGAGTCCCTCGAGGCCCGGCAGCCGGGTCGCGACCTGGCGGGTCAGCAGGATGTACGCCGCCCACGCAGCCGCCGCGGTGAGCGCCAGTGCCACGCCGAACGGATCGACACTGCCCTCGGTGGCCGTCAGGAGCAGGACGCCCGCGGCGGCGGCGACCGCGCATCCCGCGTCGAGCAGTCGCCGGGAGCCGGCGAGTGCGAGCGCGAACGGCCCGAGGAACTCGATGGTGGCCGCCATGCCCAGCCCGAGCCGGCCCACCGACGCGTAGAAGCTCAGGTTCATCACGGCGAGCACGACGCCGAGGGCGAGGGCCGGCCACAGCCGGCGCCAGGTCAGCTCGGAGCGCCGCGGACGGTAGAACGGCAGCACCGCGACCGCGGTGACGACCTGTCTCGCGGCGACGACGACGATCGATCCGACGACCGGGATCAGCAGGCCGGCCAGCGCCGAGCCGTAGTTGATGCTGATCTCCGTCGCGACCTGGGTGCTCGCGCCGACGAGGCGGTCGCGACGGGTGGAGCTCACCCGATCGAGCTTACCGGCGCCCGATCATGCGTTGCGTCACACGGCCCGGCGCATGATCGCGCGGGTGGCGCTCGGCCTCCGCACCACCTCGAAGCCACCGTCCCGGAACAACGCGACGGTGCCGTGGTACCGCTCGGCCGCAGAGAGCGAGGGCCGCACCTCCGGGTCCACCGGATACCCCTCGACGACCTCCGCGCCCTGAGCCCTGGCGTGGTCGACGGCGCCATCCAGCAGCACCCGCGCGACGCCCTGCTTCCGGAACTCGGCACGCACGACGAAGCACGTCACCGCCCACGGATCGGCTGGATCGTCGGCCAGCCGCTTCGTGATGGGGGAGCGGGCCAGGGTCGGATACGCGGTGTACGGCTCGACGGCCGCCCAGCCGGCGGGCTCCCCGTCGATCCAGGCGATCACGCCCGGCGAGCCCGAGCGCACCTGATCGTGGAACAGCTCGCGGCGTTCCACGTTCGAGAGCTGGTCGTTCTGCGCGCGAGGCACCTTGAACCACTGGCACCAGCATCCCGAAGGGTCTCCTGGCGTGCTGAACACGGTCTCCAGATCGCCCCAGACCACATCGTCGACCGGGCGGACCACTGTGTCGCTCATGCTCCGACGCTAGCGTCCCGGTCCGGGGTCGGCCAAGAGGCATCCGGCGACAGGCACAACTGCGCGACCAGCGAGGGATGCTCGACGTGCGCGAAATGGCCGGTCGCGGGCACGACGACGGTGCGGATGCCGGGCACGACGGCCGTGAGCCGTGCGTCGTCGGCCCGCGGAACGAACACGTCGCGGTCGCCGTGCAGCGCGAGCACCGGACAGCAGATGCCGCCCCAGCGCTTCTCCGCCGGGTAGCGGCGGGCGCACGCCACGGCCCGGACGAAGGCCGCCGGCCGCAGGTCGCGCGCGAGCTCGTGCACCGCCCCGGCGACCGGCCGGCGGAACAGCGGGGCGGCCAGGAGGTCGAGCAGGCGCGATCGGTCAAGAGCGGGCACGAGCACAGCGGCGAAGGGTCCGAGTGCCGCGAGCACGCGCATCCCCTGCAGCAGCAGCATGAGCGGCGCGTAGGCCCGGAACAGGGCCGCCGTGCCGAGCCGGTCCGCTTGCCCGCCGAAGGTCGTCGCCGACACGAGGACGACCGACTCGGTGGCCGACGGCTCCTGCACGGCCAGCTCCAGCCCGACGAACCCGCCCAGCGAATGTCCGACGACGCGCCACCGTTCGTACCCGAGTGCGCGGGCGGCCGCCGCGGCGGCTGCAGCGAGCACATCCACATCCAACAGCTGCGGGGACGCGGGGGAGTTGCCCCAGCCCGGGAGGTCCGGCACGATCAGGTCCGGCACCTCGCCGCCGCGCTCCGACGCGGCCGCCGCCATCAGAGGCTGCCAGGTCGTCCAGGAGCCCGCCGCGCCGTGCAGGAGGATCGTCGCCACGCCTGATTCACGCGCGGTATACCGCACGGTCATCGGACCGGCACCGGTGTCCACCATCGTCTGTTCCACGCCTGTTGTTCGGAGCGGACCCGCCGTAGGATGCGCGGCACACCCACCTGGCGCAGGCCCGCCCGCGCACGGGACCCGTCAGCGAGGAGAGAGCACCGATGACCGAGACCAGCACGGCGTCCGCGCAGCACGAACTGACCGAGGAGATGCTCGACCGCATCGACGCCTGGTGGCGGGCAGCGAACTACCTGTCGGTCGGGCAGATCTACCTGCTCGACAACCCGTTGCTGCGGCGCCCGCTGTCGCGCGACGACATCAAGCCACGGCTGCTCGGGCACTGGGGCACGACGCCCGGGCTCAACTTCATCTACGCGCACCTCAACCGCGCCATCCGCGAGCGCGACCTGAACACGCTCTTCGTCGCCGGACCCGGTCACGGCGGACCGGGCGTGGTGGCGAGCGCGTACCTCGACGGCACCTACAGCGAGCTGTACAGCGCGATCGACCAGAGTGAGGACGGCCTGCGGCGCCTATTCCGCCAGTTCTCGTTCCCCGGCGGCATCCCGAGCCATGCGGCGCCGCAGACGCCCGGGTCGATCCATGAGGGCGGCGAGCTCGGCTACGCGCTCTCGCACGCCTTCGGCGCCGCCTTCGACAACCCCGACCTGCTCGTCGCGGCGGTGGTCGGCGACGGGGAGGCGGAGACCGGTCCGCTGGCGACCGCCTGGCACTCGAACAAGTTCCTGAACCCGCAACAGGATGGGGTGGTCCTGCCGATCCTGCACCTGAACGGCTACAAGATCGCCAACCCGACCGTGCTCGCGCGCATCCCCGCGTCCGAGCTCCTCGACCTCATGCGCGGCTACGGCTACGCGCCGTATATCGTGTCCGGCGGGTTCGACGGCGAGGACCCGCGCGCGGTTCACAAGCGGATGGCCGCGACGCTCGACGAGATCCTCGACCGCATCGCCGAGATCAAGCGCAGCGCCGACGCGGGCGAGCTGGAGGGGCGGCCCGCCTGGCCCATGCTCATCCTGCGCACGCCAAAGGGTTGGACGTGCCCGGCCGAGATCGACGGGCATCCGACCGAGAACAACTGGCGGTCGCACCAGGTGCCGCTGGCGAACGCGCGCGACACCGAGGCGCACACGCGGCTGCTGGAGAGCTGGCTGGCCTCGTACCGGCCGGAGGAGCTGTTCGACGAGCAGGGACGACCGGTCGAGTTGATCCGGAGCCTGGCGCCGGAGGGCGAGCGCCGCATGAGCGCCAACCCGGTCGCGAACGGCGGCCTGCTGCGGCGCGACCTGCGGTTGCCCGACTTCCGCGACTATGCGGTCGATGTCCCCGCTCCCGGCGAGACGGTCGCCGAGGCGACGCGGGTGCTCGGCGACTGGATCCGGGATGTGATGATCGCCAACCCGCACGACTTCCGGCTGTTCGGCCCGGACGAGATCGCCTCCAATCGCCTCCAGGCCGTGTTCGAGGACACCAGCAAGCAGTGGAACGCCGAGTACCTGCCCATCGACGACGACAACCACCTCGCGCCGAAGGGGCGGGCGATGGAGGTGCTCAGCGAGCACCAGTGCCAAGGCTGGCTGGAGGGGTACCTGCTGACGGGCAGGCATGGCGTCTTCACGTCGTACGAGGCCTTCATCCACATCGTCGACTCCATGTTCAACCAGCACGCCAAGTGGTTGAAGTCGGCGAGCGAGGTCTCCTGGCGGCGGCCCGTCGCCTCGCTCAACTACCTGCTGAGCTCGCACGTCTGGCGGCAGGACCACAACGGCGCGTCGCACCAGGACCCCGGCTTCATCGACCACGTCGTCAACAAGAAGGCCGACGTGGTGCGCGTCTACCTGCCGTTCGACGCGAACACGCTGCTGTCGACCTACGACCACTGCCTGCGCTCGGTCGACTACGTGAACGTCGTCGTCGCCGGCAAGCAGCCCGCGCCGAACTGGCTGACGATGGAGGAGGCGATCGCCCACTGCACGCGCGGCATCGGCATCTTCCCCTGGGCCGGCACAGAGAAGGAGGGCGAGGAGCCGGATGTGGTGCTCGGGTGCGCGGGCGACATCCCGACACTGGAGATCCTGGCCGCGGCCGACATCCTGCGCCGCCGGTTGCCCGACCTCAAGGTCCGCGTGGTCAACGTGGTCGACCTGATGCGGCTGCAGAGCGAAGGCGAACATCCGCACGGGCTGAACGATCGCGAGTACGATGCCCTGTTCACCGCCGACAAGCCGGTCATCTTCGCGTACCACGGCTATCCGTGGCTGATCCACCGGCTCACCTACCGCCGCAACGGCCACAGCAACCTGCACGTCCGCGGCTACCGCGAGGAGGGCACCACGACGACGCCCTTCGACATGGTGATGCTCAACGACCTCGACCGGTACCGCCTGGTGATCGACGTCATCGACCGGGTGCCGGGGCTCGCCTCACGCCAGGCGGAGCTGCGCCAGGAGATGCAGGATGCGCGCCTGCGCGCACGCCAGTACACGCGCGAACAGGGGGAGGACATCCCGGAGGTCGCCGAGTGGACGTGGGGCGGAGGCGAGCACACGACGCGCTTCGACACCACCGGGGGCGACAACGACTGACGCCGCAGGGCTTACAGCGGGTGCGCGGACTCGGGGTCGACGACGGTGAGCTCCGCGATCTTCGCGGCGCGACCGTCGCCGGAGGAGCGGCCGGTGAGCCGGCGTCCGACCCACGGGAGCACGAAGCGACGGTAGTAGTCGGCGGTTCGGCGGTTCCGTTCGCCGGGTGGCGCGGCCGCCACCTCCGCGACGCCCCACTCCTCGGGCACCGGGACGCCGAGGGCCGTCAGCACGTTGCTCGCGACGCGCGCGTGCCCGAGGGGACCGAGGTGGAGGCGGTCCTCCGACCAGTAGCGGAAGTCCTCCAGCCCCTCGTCGGCCCAGTTGTCGACGAAGGTGATGCCGTCGCGCGGCAGCATCGCGCGCACGGCCACCGCGAGCTCCTCGCCGCGCCGGCGGATCAGGGCGCCGAGCGGCAGATGCGCGCTCGGGTTCGCTCCGCTCAGGAGCAGCATGTGGCTGCCGGAGGCGACGACCCGGTCGGCCGCATCCATCAGCGTCCTGGCGACGCCCTCGATGGAGACGCGCGGGCGCATGATGTCGTTGCCGCCGCCGTTCAGGCTGACGAGGTCGGGATGCTGCGCGATCGCCGGCTCCACCTGCTCGGCCACGATCGGCCCGAGCTTGCGCCCGCGCACGGCGAGGTTCGCGTAGCGGAACGGGGCATCCGAGGCCGCGGCCATCCCGAGCGCGACGAAGTCGGCCCAGCCGCGGACGCGTCCGTCGGGGAGATCGTCGCCGACGCCCTCCGTGAAGCTGTCCCCGATGGCGATGTAGCTGCTGAATGCGGTGCTCGACACGGGTGCAAGGCTACCGCTCCCGGCTACCATGGGCGGCATCGACCGCGTCCGACGGAGGGCGCGGGGAGGGGGCTCCCATGCAGAAGGTCACGACGTTCCTCTGGTACGCCGAGGGGGTGGAGGAGGCGGCGGAGCTGTACACGTCGCTCATCCCGGACTCGCGCATCCTGAATGTGCAGCGGTTCGGCGAGGGGATGCCGGACGGCCTCGTCGTCGTACAGTTCAGTCTCGGCGGCGTCGAGTATCAGGCGATGAACGGCGGGCCGGCCGCCAACTTCACCGAGGCGATCTCGCTGTCGGTGATCTGCGACGACCAGGCCGAGGTCGATCGGCTGTGGGATGCGCTCACCGCCGACGGGGGCGAGGAGAGCCAGTGCGGCTGGCTGAAGGACCGCTGGGGCGTCAGCTGGCAGATCGTGCCGCGCCGGTTGCTCGAGCTGCAGGCCGACCCGGACCCGGTTCGCGCGAGCCGCGCCAACCAGGCGATGCTGACGATGCGCAAGCTCGACATCGCGGCGCTGGAGGCGGCCGCCGACGGTCGCTGAGGTGCTCGCGTCGCTCGCGTCGCCCGCGTCAGCTCAGCGGGCGAGGAGGTCCTGCCAGGCCAGCAGGTGCTCGACGGTGACCCCGCCGTAGCCGCGGAGGCCGGAGAGTTGCGTGCGTACCGCCGCCGTCTCCGACTCCAGCAAGGACGCGCTGTCGTCGCCGAACGTGGCGCCGGGTCCGCCGGCGACCTCCGGCGTGTCCGTCTCCACCCCGATGGTGAACGGGATGCGCTTGGCGGCCGCCGCCTGCGCCGCAGGCTTTGCGAACGCGACGATCCCGTCCGTCCCGGCCGCGTGGTCGCTGAACGCGACGATCGCCACCGACTTCAGGTGGGGGAGCAGGGCGTCGAACGCGGTGCCGCCGCCCGGCTGCGGCTTGGCGGCCAGCCACCACGGCAGGTCGGCGCCGACCGGGACGCTTCCCGCGGCTACCCGGGCACGGTCGTACATGGTCTGCAGCTTGGTGACCACTGCGGGTAGCTCGGCGTCGGAGGAGACGACCCACGGCTCCACGTCGAACTGCACCGCGTCGAACGGCGCCGCGCGGAGGGCTGCGGTGGTCCACGCCGCCGCGAGCGACGGGTCGTCCGCCCAGGCCGGGTCGCCGCCGAGGGCCGCGACCTTCGTCACTCCGGCCGCGTGCAGTGCGTTCACCGCGTCGGTCAGCCACACGCCGAAGGGACCCTCGTCGGCCGCCCACGGCACGGAGAGGAAGACCGTGCGCAGGTGGTGGGCCGCCGCGAAGTCGGCCAGCGCCTGCGGTTCGAACTGTGCGAGGCCCTCGCCGCGCGCATCCACTGCCGGATCGATCGGATTGCCCCAGGCCCACATCCCAGTGATCGCCGATGTGGCAGGTCCGCTGTCGATCCGGGCGGTCACGGCAGCCGCTGGTGCAGCGGCGAGCACGGGCGCCGCGAGTGCTGAGCCGCCGATCGCCACAGCCATGGCCGTGGCGGTGACGGCGGAGCGGAGACGCGGAGCTCGCATGGCACACCCTTCGAACGCGGAACGGAACGGTCACCGCAGATTCGGGTGTGCGGTACGTCCATCATGTCAGTCTCCGCGCTGGCGTCTATGCCGCGTTCGGGGTACACGCGCCGGCCTCCGCTGTACCCCGCTCGGCCCCCCGCTCAGTCCCGGGTCAGTCCCGCCAGCCGAGGGCCGGCGCGATCTGCGTGACGATCGTCTCCAGCAGGTGCGCGTTGTACTCGACGCCGAGCTGGTTCGGGACGGTGACGAGCAGGGTGTCGGCGTCGGCTACGGCGGCGTCCTCGCGCAACTCCGCGACGATCTGCTCCGGCTCTCCGACGTAGCTCTTGCCGAACCGCGCCAGGCCGCCGTCGAGGTGGCCTACCTGGTCGTGCCGCTCGGCGAGGGCGGACGCGCCGAAGTAGCGGCGGTCGAGGTCGGTGGTGATCGGCAGGATGCTGCGGCTGACCGACACGCGCGGCTCGCGCTCCCATCCGGCCGCTGTCCACGCGTCCCGGTACTGCTGCAGCTGCTCCGCCTGGAGGTCGGAGAACGCCACGCCGGTGTCTTCGGTGAGGAGGGTCGAACTCATCAGGTTCATGCCCTGCTCGGCCGCCCACACGGCGGTCGCGCGCGTGCCGGCGCCCCACCAGATCCTGTCGGGGAGGCCGGGCGACTGCGGTTCGATGGCGAGGCCGCCGCGCTGCCCGCCGGTCATGGCCGGGTTCGCCTCGGCGACCCCGGCTCCGGCGATCGCGGCGCGGAACAGCTCGGTGTGCCGCCGGGCCATGTCCGCATCCGACTCGCCCTCGGCCGGCACATAGCCGAACGACTCGGAGCCGCGCAGCGCCGTCTCGGGTGACCCGCGGCTCACGCCGAGCTGCAGCCGTCCGTCGGCGATCAGGTCGGCCGCGGCCGCATCCTCGGCCATGTAGAGCGGGTTCTCGTAGCGCATGTCGATGACGGCCGTGCCGATCTCGATGCGGGAGGTGCGCGCGCCGATGGCCGCGAGCAGCGGGAACGGCGAGGCGAGCTGCGGCGCGAAGTGGTGGACGCGGAAGAACGCGCCGTCGGCGCCCAGCTCCTCCGCAGCCACGGCAAGGTCGATCGCCTGGTGGAGGGCGTCCGCCGCGGTGCGCGAGACGGAACCCGGGATGGGCTGGTAGTGCCCGAAGCTGAGGAACCCGATGCGTTTCACATCCACTCCAATCGGTCCTCGTCGCAGCCTATTCCGTCGCGCTAGAGTCCGGGATGTGGCGGAGTGGCTGTGCGCGGCGTGCGCTGTGGAGTTCGGGGATGGGGAGCACCCTCCCGCATCGTGCCCGATCTGCGAGGACGAGCGGCAGTACGTGCCGCCGCCCGGCCAGGAGTGGACGACGCTCCAGCGCTTGCAGCGCGAGGGCGAACGCGTCGTCGTCACCGAGCTCGAGCCCGACCTGTACGGGCTGCGCAGCGAGCCGAGGGTCGGCATCGGCCAGCAGAGCCTGCTGCTGCGCACGCCCGAAGGCAACCTGCTGTGGGATCCGACCGGGTACGTCGACGAGGCGGCGGCAGCCGCAGTGCAGGACCTCGGCGGCGCCGCGATCATCGCGACCAGCCACCCGCACATGTTCGGCGCGCAGGTGACCTGGTCGCGCATGCTCGGCGACCCTCCGGTGCTCGTCAACGCCGCCGACCGCCACTGGGTGCAGCGGGACGACCCGGCCATCCAATCCTGGACCGGGGAGGTGGAGGTGCTGCCCGGGGTGACCCTGCGGACGATCGGCGGGCACTTCCCGGGCAGCGCGGTGGTCCACTGGGATCGCGGCGTCGTGCTCAGCGGCGACACCGTGTTTCCGGGGCCATCGCAGCGGTGGGTGACGTTCCAGCGCAGCTTCCCGAACGACATCCCGCTGTCCGCCGCCGTGGTGCGGCGCGTCGCCGACACGGTGTGCGACCGGCCCTTCGAGCGGATGTACGGCAACCTCGGCAACGTCATCCCGCAGGATGCGCGCGCGGCGGTGCTGCGCTCGGCCGAACGCTACATCGGCTGGGTCAGCGGGGCATTCGACCACCTGACCTGAATTCGGGTCCCTGAATTCAGGTCCCTGAATACAGGTCCCTGAATTCAGGAGCCGCTCACAGGAACGGCGCCAGCTCCAGCTCCATGGCGGGCTTCGGCTTCGCGCCGATGATCGTCTTCACCACCTCGCCGTCGCGGAACACCTTCATCACCGGTAGAGCGAGCGCCTTGTAGGCGACGGTGCTCTCCATGTTCTCGTCGGCGTTGATCTTGACGATGCGGATGCGGTCGGCGTGCTCCTCCTGCAGCTGCTGCAGGATGGGGCTGAGGGCCCGGCACGGACCGCACCATTCCGCCCAGAACTCGACGACGGTGGTGCCCGGGGCGGCGAGCACGTCCTCTTGGAAAGTGGCGTCCGTGACGCTCTCGATCGTGGTCATGCGAGCACGCTAAGCCCTGACCACAGGGGCAGGGTCAAGCGGTGACACGCCGATCCTGTGCGAGCATGGAGGGAGGAGGTGCGCATGGAGATCCTGAGTCCGCAGCAGATCCGCGAGTCGTTCGTCAACTGCTCCCGCAGCGAAGCCGAGGAGCTTCCGCTTCCACCGGGACTGCACGAGGTGGATTGGGCCCGCCGCGAGTACCTCGGCTGGCGCGACCCGAAGCTGCCTCAGCGCGGCTACGTCGTCATCCCGACGGCCGATGGCCCCGTCGGCATCGTGCTGCGCGCGTCTGAAGCGTCGATGCGCTCGCATGTGCCGTCGATGTGCGGATGGTGCCAGGATGTGCACCTCACCAACGACGTCTGGTTCTGGTCGGCCCGGCGGGCGGGTCAGGCTGGCCGCAATGGGGACACGGTCGGAACACTGGTCTGCGGCGCCTTCGAGTGCAGCGCGAACGTGCGGCGCACGCCCCCGCCGTCGTACGTCGGATTCGACGTCGACCAGGTCGTGGAAGACCGGATTACCGGTCTCGCCGAGCGCGCCAGGCGCTTCGCCGCGACGATCGTCGGTGCCCGGATCTGAGGTCGTGCCGCTGGTGGGATTCGAACCCACACGCCCTTTCGGACAAAGCATTTTGAGTGCTCCGCGTCTGCCATTCCGCCACAGCGGCGCACAACAACCCCTGAAGAATACCGTAGGCTTTTGACCGTGACTGACCAGGAGACCTCTTCCACCGCACCCCGCCGCGTCGTCGTGGCGGAGGACGAATCGCTCATCCGCCTCGACATCGTCGAGATCCTGCGCGACAACGGTTTCGAGGTCGTCGGCGAGGCCGGAGACGGCGAGACGGCTGTCGCCCTGGCGACCGAGCTGCGTCCCGACCTGGTGATCATGGACGTCAAGATGCCCCAGCTCGACGGCATCTCGGCGGCCGAGCGGCTCTCGAAGGACCACATCGCCCCCGTCGTGCTGCTGACCGCCTTCAGCCAGAAGGAGCTCGTCGAGCGTGCGACCGAGGCCGGCGCCCTCGCCTACGTGGTGAAGCCGTTCACGCCCAACGACCTGCTGCCCGCGATCGAGATCGCGCTGGCGCGCTACCAGCAGATCATCGCGCTCGAGGCCGAGGTCTCCGACATGGTGCAGCGCTTCGAGACCCGCAAGCTCGTCGACCGCGCGAAGGGCCTGCTGAACGAGAAGATGGGCCTGTCCGAGCCGGAGGCGTTCCGCTGGATCCAGAAGGCGTCGATGGACCGCCGCCTCACCATGCACGACGTCGCCCAGGCGATCATCGACCAGCTCGCGCCGAAGAAGTAGCGCGTCCCCAGCGTCCCCAGCTAACAGCTCCTGAGTTTTTCGACCTCGCCGCGGCGATTCGGCCGAAAAAGTCAGGAGCTGTTGGCGTGTTAGAGGTCCTTGATCAGGTTCGTGATGCGGATCGTTGAGCAGCGGCGGCCCTGGTCGTCGGTCACGGCGATCTCGTGCGTGGTCAGCGTCCGTCCCAGGTGGATGGGCGTGCACACTCCCGTCACGTAGCCGCTCGTCGCCGAACGGGTGTGCGAGGCGTTGATCTCGATCCCGACAGCCAGGCGTCCCTCGCCGGCGTAGAGGTTCGCCGACATCGAGCCGAGGGACTCGCCGAGGACGACATACGCGCCGCCGTGCAGCAGGTCGGCGGGCTGGGTGTTCCCCTCCACCGGCATGCGTGCGACGGCCCGCTCCACGGTGAATTCGAGCATCTCGATGCCCATCTTCTCGGCCAGACGGCCGAGACCTCTCTCCTGCACGAACGCGAGCGCGTCTCCGGTCATCCTCGGCCTCTCTGAGCGTCGTCTGCGGTGTCACCGGCCCCTTGTAGGCTTGCCTGGTGTCAGACTCCGAAAAGCCTACCCTCCTCGTGATCGACGGCCATTCGCTCGCTTTCCGGGCCTTCTACGCACTTCCGGTGGACAGTTTCGTGAACCGCGAGGGTCAGCACACGAATGCGATCCACGGCTTCATCGCCATGTTCATCAACCTGCTCCAGCAGCAGAAGCCGACCCACCTGGCTGTCGCGTTCGATATCTCCCGCTACTCGTTCCGCACGCGCGAGTACCCGGAGTACAAGGGCACCCGTGGCGAGACGCCGTCGGAGTTCGCCGGCCAGGTGCCGCTGCTCGAAGAGGCGCTCCACGCGATGAACGTCACCACCATCGCCAAGGAGGACTACGAGGCCGACGACATCCTCGCCACCCTCGCCAAGCGCGGTGTCGACGAGGGCTACAAGGTGCTGCTGGTGTCGGGTGACCGCGACACCATCCAGCTCGTCAACGACGACGTCACGTTGCTCTACCCGAACGTCCGCGGCGTCTCCGAGCTCAAGGTGTACGACCCGGCGGCCGTGCGCGAGAAGTACGGGATCGATCCGCACCAGTACCCGGAGATCGCGGCGCTCGTCGGTGAGACCAGCGACAACCTGATCGGCATCGACAAGGTCGGCGAGAAGACCGCCGTGAAGTGGGTGCAGCAGTACGGCACGGTCGAGAACATCGTGGCGCACGCCGACGAGATCAAGGGCGTCGTCGGTCAGAACCTGCGCGACCAGAAGGAGAACGCCCTCCGCAACCGCCGCCTCAATCAGTTGCTCGACGACGTCGAGCTGCCTATCGCCCTCGACGACCTCGAGCGCAAGCCGCTCAACGAGAACGCGGTGCGTGACATCTTCGCGCGGCTGCAGTTCAAGACCCTGCTCGACCGTCTGATGAAGACGGCGGCAGAAGAGGGGATGCTCGACGGCGTCCTCAGCGTCGCCGAGGTCGGCGACGCGGGAGCCGTCAGCGCCCCAGCCGTGCGCACGATGGTCGACGAAGAGCTCGCGAACTGGCTGTCGAAAGCGTCTGCCGACGGCGCGGCCGTCGCCGTCCAGCTGGAGGTCGGCCCGGCCGGGATCACCGGGTTCGGCCTCGCCACGGGCGATGACAGCGTGTACGTGCCCTGGGTGGCGGGTCGCAAAGACTACGAGGCCCTGGAGGAATGGCTCGCCAGCAGCGCGCCGAAGTACTTCTTCCACGCCAAGCCGCAGTTCAAATCCCTCAGCCGCGCCGGTTTCGTGGTCGACGGCCTCGCCTTCGACACGCGGATCGCCTCGTGGCTCGTCAAGCCCGGCGCCGCCCCGCAGTCGCTCGCGGAGCAGGTGTACGAGGTGCTCGGGGAGACCCTGCCGGTCTCCGACCCGAATCAGCTCGTCCCGATCAACGATGCCGTGAGTCCCGCGACCGAGGCCTGGTACATCCGCCGGGTCGCCGAGGGCCAGATGATCGCGCTCGACGAAGGAACCCGCGCGGTGCTCGACGACATCGAGCTGCCGCTGGTGGCGGTGCTCGCCGAGATGGAGCTGAACGGCGTCTCGATGGATGCGGAGGTGCTGGCACGCCTCCGCGGACAGCTCACCGACAAAGCCAACGACTACGCGGCTCAGGCCTACGCGCAGATCGGCCACGAGATCAACCTCGGTTCGCCCAAGCAGCTGCAGCAGGTACTCTTCGAAGAGCTGGGGATGCCCAAGACCCGCGCCACGAAGACCGGGTACTCGACCGACGCCGGCTCGCTCGCCGACCTGCAGGAGAAGAATCCGCATCCGTTCCTCGGGCTGCTGCTGCAGCACCGCGACGCGACCAAGCTGAAGCAGATCATCGAGACGCTGGAGCGCTCGGTCGAGACGGATGGGCGCATCCACACGACCTACGACCAGACCGGCACGAGCACGGGCCGCATCTCCTCGAACGACCCGAACCTGCAGAACATCCCGATCCGCACCGAGGAGGGCCGCGAGATCCGCTCCGCGTTCCGGCACGGCGAGGGATTCGAGACGCTCCTCACTGCCGACTACTCGCAGATCGAGATGCGGATCATGGCTCACCTGTCCGAGGATCCGGGCCTGATCGAGGCGTTCAACGCGGGGGAGGACCTCCACCGGTTCGTGGGCTCGCGCGTCTTCGGCGTCGACCCCGCGGAAGTCACCTCCGCCATGCGCACGAAGGTCAAGGCGATGTCGTATGGACTCGCCTACGGCCTGAGTGCGTTCGGACTGTCGAAGCAGCTGCGCATCGAGACCTCGGAGGCGCGGCAGCTGATGACGGACTACTTCGAGCGGTTCGGCGCGGTGCGCGACTACCTGCGGAACGTCGTCGAGCAGGCGCGCGTGGACGGCTTCACGGAGACCATCTTCGGCCGTCGGCGTCCGTTCGCCGACCTCACGTCGACCAACCGCGTCCTGCGCGAGAACGCGGAGCGCCAGGCGCTCAACGCGCCCATCCAGGGCTCGGCGGCCGACATCATGAAGGTCGCGATGCTGGGCATCGCCGGCGACATCATCGATCAGCGGCTTCAGTCGCGGATGCTGCTCCAGGTACACGACGAGCTCATCTTCGAGGTGGCGTCCGGCGAGTGGGATGCGCTGGAGTCGATCGTGCGCGCGCGCATGGCGGGCGCTGCCGACCTCCGTGTGCCGCTCGACGTGCAGGTGGGCCGCGGCTCGAACTGGGACGCGGCCGCACACTGACGTTCAGCCGCGCCAACTCACCATTCGCCGCCGCGGTTCGCCTGTCCACAACGCGTCGTCGTGGCGACTTGTCCACAGTCGCAATTCGATCGTGTGCCGCCGAGGCGTTGGTCGATAGGGTCGAAGCATGACCAACGATCAGAAGCGCGAACCCACTCCGGTCGACACGATCGCCGACGAGTGGGTCGACACCCAGCTGGAGTTGTACCCCGAGTACCACGTGTGGCTCGGCCGACCGGGGCGTGAGGGCGAATACGCCGACTACTCGCCGGCCGGTGCCGAGAACGCGACGGCCAAGGTGAAGGAGACGCTCAGCCGCATCGAAGCGGCCGAGCCGGTCGACGAGATCGACCGCATCACCAAGATGGACCTCGCCCGTGAGCTTCAGCTCCACATCGAAAAGCACGACGCCGGCTTTGCACAGCGCGACCTCAACGTGATCGCGTCGCCCCCGCAGGAGCTGCGTGACATCTTCGACCTGGTGCCGACGGATACCGAAGACGACTGGGCCAATGTCGCCAAGCGCCTTCACAACCTTCCCGCCGCGATGAACGGCTACATCGAGACGCTGCGGAGCGGGATCGCGGCCGGCAACGTCCCCGCGATCCGCCAGGTGCGGGAGGTGCTCGCCCAGGCGCGCAAGCAGGTCGCCGACACGGGCTTCTTCTTCGAGTTCACGCAGGAGGCGCGGCCGCTGAACGGCGAGCTTCCCGAGTCGCTGAAGAGCGACCTCGCGAGCGGAGCGCAGGATTCCGCCCAGGCGTACGCCACGCTGGCCGAGTTCTTCGAGAACGAACTGGCTCCGCACGCACCGGAGAAGGATGCGGTCGGCCGGGAGCTCTACGCGCTGGCGTCGCGCGACTTCCTCGGCGCGACCGTCGACCTCGACGAGACGTACGAGTGGGGCATCGAAGAGCTCGCCCGGATGCGTGCGGAGCAGGAGTCGATCGCGCGCGAGATCAAGCCGGGCGCGAGCGTGCTCGAGGCGATCGAGTTCCTCGACGGCGACCCCAGCCGCAAGCTGCATGGCACCGACGCCCTCCAGCGGTGGATGCAGGAGACCAGCGACCGCGCGATCGAAGAGCTCGGTAAGTCGCACTTCGACATCCCGGCCGAGATCCGTCGCCTCGAGTGCATGATCGCCCCGACGCAGGAGGGCGGCATCTACTACACGGGTCCGAGCGACGACTTCTCGCGCGCAGGCCGCATGTGGTGGAGCGTCCCCGAGGGCGTGACGGAGTTCGACACCTGGCGCGAGCTGACCACCGTCTACCACGAGGGCGTTCCCGGCCACCACCTGCAGATCGCGCAGGCCACCTACAACAAGGCGCAGCTCAACTCCTGGCGCCGGATCGCCGGCACCTCGGGTCACGCCGAAGGGTGGGCCCTGTACGCAGAGCGCCTCATGGAGCAGCTCGGTTACCTCGACGACCCGGCCGACCGGCTCGGGATGCTCGACGGCCAGCGGATGCGCGCCGCTCGCGTGGTGCTCGACATCGGCGTGCACCTGGAGAAGCCGCTCCCGGACGGCTCGCGGCCGTGGACGGGGGAGGACGCCTTCCCGTTCCTGCGCGAGAACGTCAACATGAACGACAGCTTCGTCCGGTTCGAGGTGAACCGTTATCTCGGCTGGCCGGGCCAGGCGCCGTCGTACAAGATCGGCCAGCGCATCTGGGAGCAGCTTCGCGACGAGTACGCCCGCCGGGAAGGGGCCGCCTTCGACATCAAGGCGTTCCACAAGAAGGCGCTCGACATCGGCGGTGTCGGCCTCGACACGCTCAAGGCAGCGCTGCTCGACTGAGCAGCCACGACATCCCCTCGGTGACCTCCCCGTACCGCGCCGTGCTGGGCGCGGCGTTCGACGAGCTGCATCCGCGACTGCGGGCGTACTTCGACGCCATCCCGGCCGGCGCGGTGGGGCGAGGCGCGGGCGTGTTCGACACGGTCGGCACGCCGCGGCGGTGGCTGTGGCCCGTACTCGCGGTGTTCGCACGCTCGCACGTCATGTTCCCGGTGTGGGAGCGGCAGGTGCCGTTCACGGTCGAGAACCGTCCCGGCCGTCGGCCGGACGGTTCGCCGGTCGTGCTCGCGACGCGGGTGTTCGACCTTCGGAGCCGCACCGCGACGATGGTGGATGCGATCGGGGTGGACTCAGGTCGCATCGACGGTCCTCACCTGGTCGACCGCCTCGGCGGCCCGGTGAGGACGGAGGCCCGGTTCGCCGCGAGCGTGAGCGACGGTGGGCTCCGGCTCCGGTCCACCGTCGTGTGGCTGATCCTGGCGGGAAGGCGGGTGCGCGTCCCGCGTCCATTCGCTCCCGTCGTCGTGTTGACGGAGCGCTGGGACGAGGAGTCCGGGCAGCAGCGGGTTTCCATCACGGTGAGGGCGCCCGTCATCGGCCGGGTCTACCAGTACGCGGGCCGGTTCCGTTACGAGATCGTCAACGAACAGGAGGAGTGGTCGGAGTGAGCGAGCGCATCGTCATCGCGGGGGCGTCCGGTTTCGTCGGCCAGTACCTTGAGCAGCATTACCGCAGCGTCGGCGCAGAGGTCGTCGTCGTCGGCCGGAACGGGCCCGGCGTGCGCTGGGACGACGCAATCGGGCTCCGGGAGGCCGTCACCGGCGCCGATGCCGTCATCAATCTGGCCGGCAAGAGCGTCAACTGCCGGTACAGCGACGCGAACCGGGCCGAGATCTTCCGATCGCGGCTCATGACGACCCGCGCGGTGCGCGAAGCGATCGCCTCAAGCGACGCTCCGCCGCCCGTCTGGTTCAACGCCTCCACCGCGACGATCTACCGTCACGCCGAAGACCGGCCGATGACCGAGTCGACCGGTGAGCTCGGCACCGGATTCTCGGTGGAGGTGGCCAAGGCGTGGGAGCGCGAGCTCTTCGAGGGCAACCTGCCGGACACTCGGCGCGTCGCTCTGCGCATGGCGATCGTCCTCGGCGACGGCAGCGCCCTCACCCCGCTGGTGAACCTCGTGCGCTTCGGGCTCGGCGGACCCCAGGTCGACGGCCGCTGGTTCGCCACGGCCGGCCGCCGCAACGCGGGGACCTTCCACGAGTTCCGCGCGCGCGGCGGCACCCAGCGGTTCAGCTGGGTGCACATCGCCGACGTGCTCGGATCGATCGAGTTCCTGCGGGCGCGCCCCGACCTCGATGGTCCGGTGAACGTGGCGGCGCCGCATCCCACAGATAACCGCACGCTGATGGCGGAGCTTCGGCGACTCCTCGGGCGCCCGGTCGGACTTCCGGCGTATCGGTGGATGCTCGAACTCGGCTCGATCGCGATCCGCACTGAGACCGAGCTGGTGCTGAAGAGCCGCTGGGTCGCGCCCGAACGGCTGCTCGACGCGGGCTACGAATTCGCCTACCCGGAGCTCGCGACGGCGCTCCGCGACATCCTGACCGACCGCGGCTTGCTGGACGCGTCCGCAGCCCGGTAGACTAGAACGTCACTTGTGTGACATCCCTATCCGCCTGCCGTTCGCGGAAAACTACATGATCATCATCGCGACCGGCCTGATTCCTGTCCATTACGGAGCACCCACTACATGACAACCGCAACGACCGACAAGGCACCCAAGCAGGTCGCCGTCAACGACATCGGATCTGCTGAGGACTTTCTTGCCGCGGTCGAAAAGACGCTGAAGTTCTTCAACGACGGAGACCTCATCGAAGGCACCGTCGTCAAGATCGACCGCGACGAGGTCCTCCTCGACGTCGGTTACAAGACGGAGGGCGTCATCCCCTCCCGCGAGCTTTCCATCAAGCACGACGTCGACCCCAGCGAGGTCGTCGAGGTCGGCGACACCGTCGAGGCCCTCGTTCTCCAGAAGGAGGACAAGGAAGGCCGCCTCATCCTGTCCAAGAAGCGTGCGCAGTACGAGCGCGCGTGGGGCGACGTGGAGAAGATCAAGGAAGCCGACGGCGTGGTCACCGGTACGGTGATCGAGGTCGTCAAGGGCGGCCTGATCGTCGACATCGGCCTCCGCGGCTTCCTGCCGGCTTCGCTCATCGAGCTGCGTCGCGTCCGCGATCTCACCCCGTACCTGGGTCAGGAGATCGAGGCCAAGATCCTCGAGCTCGACAAGAACCGCAACAACGTGGTGCTCTCGCGCCGCGCGCTGCTGGAGCAGACCCAGTCGGAGTCCCGCACCACGTTCCTCAACAACCTGCACAAGGGCCAGGTCCGCAAGGGCGTCGTCTCGTCGATCGTCAACTTCGGTGCGTTCGTCGACCTCGGCGGCGTCGACGGTCTCGTCCACGTGTCGGAGCTCTCCTGGAAGCACATCGAGCACGCCTCCGAGGTCGTCGAGGTGGGCCAGGAGGTCACCGTCGAGATCCTCGAGGTCGACCTCGACCGCGAGCGCGTCTCGCTGTCGCTCAAGGCGACGCAGGAGGACCCGTGGCAGGTCTTCGCCCGCACCCACGCGATCGGTCAGGTCGCACCGGGCAAGGTCACGAAGCTGGTTCCGTTCGGTGCGTTCGTCCGCGTCGCGGACGGCATCGAGGGCCTCGTCCACATCTCCGAGCTGTCCGGCAAGCACGTCGAGCTGGCCGAGCAGGTCGTCTCGGTGGGCGACGAGGTGTTCGTCAAGGTCATCGACATCGACCTCGAGCGTCGCCGCATCTCCCTCTCGCTGAAGCAGGCGAACGAGGGTGTCGACCCCGAGGGCACCGAGTTCGACCCGGCGCTCTACGGCATGGTCACCGAGTACGACGACCAGGGCAACTACAAGTACCCGGAGGGCTTCGACCCGGAGACCAACGAGTGGAAGGAAGGCTTCGAGACGCAGCGCGACGAGTGGGAGCAGCAGTACGCTGCCGCCCAGGCGCGCTGGGAGGCGCACAAGCGCCAGGTCGCGAAGGGGCTCGAGGAGGCTGCTGCCGACAGCGGTACCTCGACCTACACCTCCGACTCGGCCGGTGGCGGAACGCTCGCCGACGACGAGTCGCTCGCGGCTCTGCGCGAGAAGCTCAGCTCCAACTCCTGAGCATCCTCTCTCTGAGACGGCCGGTCCTTCGGGGCCGGCCGTTTCGGCGTTTCCGGGCGGAATCGCGTCGTGGCTAGGCTGGTGGGGTGCAGCTGATCGGACTCACGGGCGGGATCGCCTCCGGCAAATCGACCATCGCCTCCCGGCTCGCCTCGCACGGCGCCGTCGTGGTGGATGCCGACCGCATCGCTCGCGAGGTGGTGGAGCCCGGCAGGCCGGCGCTCGCGCAGATCGCCGAACGGTTCGGCGACGGCGTGATCGCGGCCGACGGGAGCCTTAACCGTCCGGCGCTCGGAGCGATCGTCTTCGGCGACGCGGAGGCGCTGAAGGCGCTGAACGGGATCACGCATCCGGCTGTGCTCGCCGCGTCGACCGCACGGTTCCGCGCCGCCGCCGAGGCCGACCCTGAGGCGATCGTCGTCTACGACGTGCCGCTGCTGGTCGAGTCGGCCAACGAGTATCCGTTCGACCGTGTGGTCGTCGCGCACGCCGACGAGCGGACGCGCATCGATCGGCTGGTGCGCCTCCGCGGGATGGACCCGGCCGAGGCCGAGCGCCGCATCCGCTCGCAGGCGACCGACGAGGAGCGGCTCGCGGTGGCCGACGTCGTGATCGACACCGGCGGCACTCTGGAGCAGACAGTTGCGCAGGTCGACGCCCTCTGGGACGAACTGCGCGCCGGGGCCTGACCCCGCGCGTTCCGCTGTGAGCGAGAGCCGGACCGAGTGTCGGTGGTCGTTCCTAAACTAGAAGCATGCTTCCCACGCGCGCCGTCCGTCCCTTCGAGGTCGTCAGCGAATACAGCCCCAGCGGCGACCAGCCGCAGGCGATCGCAGAGCTCGCGGGCCGCATCAACGCAGGCGAGACGGATGTGGTCCTCCTGGGCGCGACCGGTACCGGCAAGTCGGCGACCACGGCGTGGCTCATCGAGCAGGTGCAGCGGCCCACGCTGGTGCTGGCGCATAACAAGACCCTCGCGGCTCAGCTCGCCAACGAGTTCCGCGAGCTGCTGCCCAACAACGCGGTCGAGTACTTCGTCTCGTACTACGACTACTACCAGCCCGAGGCGTACGTCCCGCAGACCGACACCTTCATCGAGAAGGACTCCTCGATCAACTCCGAGGTGGAGAGGCTGCGCCACTCGACCACGAACTCCCTGCTGAGCCGTCGTGACGTCGTCGTGGTGTCCACCGTGTCCTGCATCTACGGTCTCGGTGCGGCGGAGGAGTACCTCGAGGCGATGGTCGCGCTGCAGGTGGGCCAGAACGTGGGGCGCGATGCGCTCATCCGTCGTTTCGTCGGCATGCAGTACGAGCGCAACGACGTCGACTTCTCGCGCGGCAAGTTCCGCGTGCGGGGCGACACGATCGAGATCATCCCGATGTACGAGGAGCACGCGGTCCGGATCGAGCTTTTCGGCGACGAGATCGAGGCGCTGTACTCGCTGCACCCGCTGACGGGCGACGTGCTGCAGACGATGGATGCGGTGTCGGTGTTCCCGGCGACCCATTACGCCGCCAGCCCGGCGACGATGCAGCGTGCGATCGTCACCATCCAGGAGGAGCTGCACGAGCGACTGCAGGAGCTGGAGCGCGAAGGCAAGCTGCTCGAAGCACAGCGCCTCCGCATGCGCACCCAGTTCGACCTGGAGATGATGGAGCAGATCGGCTTCTGCTCCGGGATCGAGAACTACTCGCGGCACATCGACGGTCGCCAGCCGGGCGAGGCGCCGAACTGCCTGCTCGACTACTTCCCGGACGACTTCCTCGTGGTCATCGACGAGTCGCACGTCACTGTGCCGCAGATCGGCGCGATGTACGAGGGCGACGCGTCGCGCAAGCGCACCCTTGTGGAGCACGGGTTCCGTCTGCCGAGCGCGCTCGACAACCGGCCGCTGAAGTGGAACGAGTTCAAGGATCGCGTCGGCCAGACGGTCTACCTGTCCGCGACGCCCGGCAAGTACGAGCTCGGCATCGCGGACGGCGTGGTGGAGCAGATCATCCGCCCGACCGGCCTCATCGACCCCGAGATCGTCGTCAAGCCGACCAAGGGCCAGATCGACGACCTGCTCGAAGAGATCCGGGTGCGCGTCGAGCGCGACGAGCGCATCCTGGTCACCACCCTGACCAAGAAGATGGCTGAGGAGCTCACCGACTTCCTCGCGGAGGCGGGGGTGAAGGTCCGGTACCTGCACTCGGATGTCGACACGCTCCGCCGCGTCGAACTCCTCACCGAACTGCGCGCGGGCGTCTACGACGTCCTTGTCGGCATCAACCTGCTGCGAGAAGGCCTCGACCTCCCAGAGGTATCGCTGGTCGCGATCCTCGACGCCGACAAGGAGGGCTTCCTGCGGTCGTCGACGTCGCTCATCCAGACCATCGGACGAGCGGCGCGTAACGTCTCGGGTGCCGTGCACATGTACGCCGACGTACTGACCGACTCGATGAAGAACGCGATCGAAGAGACGGATCGCCGGCGCGAGAAGCAGGTCGAGTACAACCGTGTGAACGGCATCGATCCGCAGCCTCTCCGGAAGCGGATCGCCGACATCACCGACGTGCTGGCACGCGAAGAGGCCGACACCGCGCGGATCCTGGCCGGTCGTGACCAGAGGCGCAAGAGCCCGACCCCGAACCTGCGCAATGGCGGCATCGCCGCGCAGGGGGCCGCTGAGCTCGAGGGACTCATCGCCGACCTCAACCAGCAGATGCTGGCCGCGGCCGGTGAGCTGAAGTTCGAGCTGGCGGCTCGGCTGCGCGACGAGCTCTCCGACCTGAAGCGCGACCTGCGGCAGATGGAGAAGGCCGGGCACCTGGGCTGAGACGCCCGGGTCCGTGGTGCCGGACCCGGGCCCGAGTCGGACTACGGTGGCAGAGTGGCAGCGAAGGCGACGGGACCGCGGCGGTGGACGCTCGCCGTCTGCGTCGCACTGGTCGCGGTGGCGCTGATCGCGGTGGCGTTCCAGGGCGCACCGCAGTTCAGCGGCCCCCGCGTGTTCCTGCCGCCTGGACCGGTCCGCACCGACGAGCCGGGGCAGCAGACGAGCGGCACACCGGAACCGCAGCAGACCATCCACGAAGTGCGGCTGGACCTCTCCTGGATCCTCGTGGCCCTTATCGTTCTGGCCGTCATCATCGCGTTGGCCCTGATCTGGCGACTGCGCCGCCGCAGGAATGCGCCGCCCCCGCTTCCGCCGCTGGGGGTCGTCACCGGCGCCGAAGCCTCGAGCGCGCCGTCGGCTTCCGACCCGGATCCGGAACCGGAGCCCGAGCAGGTCCGTCGCGGACTCGACCGCGCGGCGGAGGTGCTCGCCGAACCCCGTGAGCCGCGCGACGCCGTCGAGCGCGCCTGGGTCGGGCTCGAAGAGGGCGCTGCCGACTCCGGAGTGCGCCGGATCCCGGCCGAGACTCCGGCCGAGTTCGCCGCCAGGGTGGTCGCCCGCGTCGCCGCCGACCGGGATGCGGCCGGGCGCCTTCTTGCGCTGTACCAGCGTGCGCGCTTCAGCAGCGCGCCGGTCACGCCGGACGACGTCGCGTCCGCTCGCGCTGCCGTGGACGCGCTCCGCGCCTCCTGGAACGGCGGCGGCCGTGCGAGTTCCGCGCGGCGAGCGGGCAGCGAGCCGCGCGGAGGTCGCCGATGACCCCGCACCGCCGGCTGCCGTCCGGCATGCTGCGCCGCCTCATACTCAGCGCCGTGCTCGGCATCGCACTCGGCGCTGTGGCCTGGTACTTCGGGATGGACGCCCCGCACGCGATCGGGCTGGGAGCGGTCGTCTTCGCCTTCTCCTCCTGCCTCTCCGCGCTCGGGGAGGCGGTCGACCTGAGCTGGCCGATGCCGCCGCCGCCCCCGCGGCCGGGTGCCCGACGGGATGTCGTCCAGCTGGGCTGGTCCCTCAGCTCGCGCGGCGGCCGCGCATCGCCCGAAGGGATCCGCGCCCTTCGCCTGGTCGCCGAACGCGCCCTGCAGTTGCGCGGGCTCGACCTGGAGGACCGGTCCGCCGACGCGCACCTGGCGGCGCTCCTGGGCTCCGACCTGCTCGCGCTGCTGCGGCGAGGGTCGGCGGTCCAGCCGCCACGCACGGCGCAGGTAGCCGCTGCCCTCGACCGCCTGGAGGCGCTCGTCCGCGATGACGCCCCGGCCGGCGCTACCGTCCCGACCCGTCCCCGAGCATCGACCCGCCACACCGCCCCGACCCGTCCCACCGCCCCGACCCCTGAGGAGACGCCCCGTGCCCGCTGACCCCCACACCACATCCGCATCGCCCCTTCCCCTCGCCGACGTGGCGCGTCTCGGCGCCGAGGTCCTCGACCGGGTGGGGAGCGTCGTCGTGGGGATGCGGGACCCCCTGCGGATCGCGTTCGCGACCATCCTCGCGGGCGGTCACGTGCTGTTCGAGGACGTCCCCGGTCTCGGCAAGACGCTCGCAGCGCGCAGCATCGCCGCGGCCGTCGGTCTCGACTTCCGCCGCCTGCAGTGCACGCCCGACCTGCTCCCGTCGGACATCACGGGTTCGTTCGTGTACGTGCCGAGCACCTCCGACTTCGAGTTCCGGCCGGGGCCGGTGTTCACCGGGCTGTTCCTGGCGGACGAGATCAACCGCACCTCGCCTAAGACCCAGTCGGCGCTGCTGGAGGCGATGGCGGAGGGGCAGGTGTCGGTCGAGGGCCGCAGTTTCCCACTGCCGTCGCCCTTCCACGTCGTCGCGACGGCGAACCCGATCGAGTCCGAGGGCACCTACGCGCTGCCGGAGGCTCAGCTCGACCGGTTCATGGTGCGGCTCAGTGTCGGCTACCCCGACGAGGCGGGGGAGGCGCGGGTGCTGCTGGCGCGTGTCGCCCGGCGGCACGAGGTGGCGACGGTGGAGCCGGTGATCGACGCGGAGACGCTCGCCGCGATGCAGGCGGGCGTGGAGGCGGTGGATGTCGATCCCGACATCGCGGAGTACTGCGTCCGGCTGGCCGCGGCGACCCGTCGTCACAAGTCGGTCGACGTGGGCGCCTCCCCACGCGGCTCGCAGGGCCTGCTGCTGGTCGCGCGGGCGCTGGCCGTGCTCGCCGGACGCGACTTCGTCATCCCCGACGACGTCAAAGCGGTCGCCGTCCCGGTGCTGGCGCACCGCCTCACGCTGACCGTTCAGGCGTGGACCAGCGGGGTGCGCGCCGAGGAGATCGTGACCGAGGTGGTCAACACGGTGCCCGGGCCGCCCGCCGTCGGGGCGACGCAGCGTGCCGGCGGCGAGACGGCCGCGCGATGAGCCAGCGACCGGTGGGCCGGCGACCGATGAGCTCACGACGGGTAAGGCTGCGGCCGGCGCACCAGGCACGACGATGACACTCCGCACGAGCACGACGACACGGACCGCGTGGATGCTCAGCCCCGCTCTCGCCGCAGCCGTCGTCGTCGGCGCCATCGGGGTCGTCGCGGGTTTCGTGATGTCGCGGCTGGAGCCGGCCCTGGTCGGCGCGCCACTCCTCCTCGCGGCCGCCTTGGCGTGGGATCGCCGCCCCGGCCGTGTCCGTGAGGATCCCGCAGCGGGCGACGCGGTCACGGTGGCCGCCGAGGTCGCCGCGGACGGCGCCGTGCACAGCGACCGCGGCGTCGACGCGCTGACGGTCGAGGTGCGGGCGACCGCGGCACAGCATCCCGACGCCCTGCAGGTGCGGTTGACGCTCGGGACGGCTGCCCCGGTGGATGCGGTGCTCACGCCGCGTGCGGCGGCGAAACTCGGCAGCGAGGTCCCCGTCGTGCACTCCGGACGGCAGCGGGTCGCCTCCGTGGAGGTGCGAGCGGTCGGGGCGGACGCGGTCTGGGCCGGAGAGCCGGGGGAGGAGGCGGCGGTGGAGCGCGTGGTGCGCCCGGGTACCGTGCCGATCCGCAGCATCCCCCTCCCGAGCCGTCTTCTCGGACTGACCGGCCAGCACATCTCGACGCGACCGGGCGAGGGCGGCGAGTTCCGCGACATCGACGAGTTCCATCCGGGTGACCGGCTGCGTCGCATCGACTGGCGGGCCACCGCGCGTGCCGGGCGGGCGGGGGAGCTGTACGTGCGCCGCACCACCGCGACTTCGGACGCCGCCGTGCACCTCGTCGTCGACGCCCGCGACGATCTCAGCGCCGTCGTGGCCGACTGGTCCCGCGCCTACCCGCGGCCGGCCGTCTCCTCGCTCGATCTGGCGCGCGAGGCGGCGTCCTCCCTCGCCGTGGCGTATGCGGCGGCCGGCGACCGGGTCGGGTTCGACGATCTGGGCCAGTCGAGGCGCGTCCTCCCTCCGCGTGCGGGCGCCCGTCATCGGGAGCGCGTGCTCCGGGCGATCGAGCTGACCGCAGCGGACAACAGGGCCTACCATCGCGTCCGGGCGCCGCGGCTTTCGCCGGGTTCTCTGGCCGTGATGCTCTCGACCTTTCTCGACGACCAGGCGCTGACGCTCGCGCTCACCTGGCGGGCGGCGGGGCACCGGGTGATCGCCGTGGATGTCCTCCCTGCTCGGGATGCGCGCGACCTGTCCACACGCGACCTCCTGGCGCTGAGGACGATCGAACTGGAGCGGCGCCTCCGGCTCGACCAGCTGCAGGCCGGGGGCGTCGAGCTGCTCGCGTGGGAGGATGCGGCTGCTCGGCAGGGCGCCCTACGCGCGCTGGCCTCGGCGCCGGCACGGGCCTCGGCGAGGGCGCGGCGATGAGCGCGCGTCCGGAGTTCGGGGGACCGCCGGTCCTCGACGTCGCCACCGTTCCGGGCTGGTCGCTGCGCGTTCTCTTCGTCGCGATCGCCCTTCCGCTGGTCCTGGTGGGGGTTCCGGGCGGGCCGTGGTCGGCGATCGCGACCCTCCTCGTCGGCGTGGCCGTCTGGCGACCGCGCTGGCTCACCGCGTGGGTGCTCCTCGGCGTGCTGGTGCTGTCGTCCCTGATCGAACCGGGCACGGCGAGTCCGCGGCTGCTCGCGCTGATCGCCGGGGCGCACGCCCTGCATCTCATCGCCGCGTGGATGCTCGTGGTTCCGGCCGCGGCGCGGCTGCAACCCGCGGTGCTCCTGCCGTCGCTGCGCCGTTTCGTGCTCATCCAGGTGCCGGTCCAGGCGGCCGCCGTCCTGCTTCTGGTGTTCGGCGGAGGAACGGGCGAGCCGGTCCTCGCGGTCGTCTCGGGACTTGCGCTGGTAGCGCTCGTGGGGATGCTCCTCCCCGCGCTGATCCGGCGGTCGCCTCGGTGACGGGGTTCGAATGTCGGTGGTCGAGCCTAGACTCGCGGCTGCATGGGTGAACCGCGTCCATCCGGTAGAATCGAACACACGTTCGACCTGGCGGGCGAGGTGCGCGGTGGGCGAACAGCCCCGATTTCCCAGCACGGATGGCGGAGAATAGAGCGAGTGAGCAGCGGGCGAGTGAACAGCGAGACGGGAAACATCAGCAGAGTGACGGGGTCGCACCTCAGCGTGCGCGGAGCACGCGTGCACAACCTCCACAACGTCGACCTCGAGATCCCGCGCGATTCGATGGTCGTCTTCACAGGTCTGTCCGGATCGGGCAAGTCGTCGCTCGCGTTCGACACGATCTTCGCCGAGGGGCAGCGGCGCTACGTCGAGTCCCTGTCGGCATATGCGCGCCAGTTCCTCGGTCAGGTCGACCGGCCGGATGTGGACTTCATCGAGGGCCTGAGCCCCGCGGTCTCGATCGACCAGAAGTCCACCAACCGCAACCCGCGGTCGACCGTGGGCACGATCACCGAGATCTATGACTACATGCGACTGCTGTGGGCCCGCATCGGGGTTCCGCACTGTCCTATCTGCGGTGAGCGCATCCAGCGCCAGACGGTGCAGCAGATCGCCGACCAGCTCATGGAGCTGGAGCCGGGCACCCGGTACATGGTCGTCAGCCCCGTGGTCTCGCAGAAGAAGGGCGAGTTCGTCGACCTCTTCAAGGAGCTGGCCGCGAGCGGTTACTCGCGTGCGCTCGTCGACGGTGAGCAGATTCAGCTCTCCGACCCGCCCACGCTGAAGAAGCAGTACAAGCACGACATCTCGGTCGTGGTCGACCGTCTCGTCGCCGGTCCCGACATCCTGGGCCGCCTCACCGACTCCCTCGAGACGGCGCTCCGGCTGACCGACGGCCTCGTCCAGATCAACTACGTCGACCGCGAGGGAGCCGCGGCGTGGCAGAACTTCAGCGAGAAGCTCTCCTGCCCGAACGGCCACCCGATCCAGCTGACCGAGATCGAGCCGCGGACCTTCTCGTTCAACGCGCCGTTCGGCGCCTGCCCGGAGTGCTCGGGACTCGGCACGCGCATGTCGGTCGATGACGAGCTCCTGCTCGGCGATGACACGCTCAGCATCGCCGAGGGCGTCATCGTGCCGTGGACCACCCAGGGCAAGGGACTCTTCAACTACTACGAGAAGCTGCTCGACGGCCTCGCACGCGACCTGAAGTTCTCGCTGAAGACGCCGTGGAAGAAGCTGCCGGACAACGTCAAGGACGCGGTGCTCCACGGCGACAACTTCGAGGTCAAGGTGAAGTGGAAGAACCGCTACGGCCGCGAGATGTCGTACACCTCCGGCTTCGAGGGCGTGGTGCCGTACATCGAGCGCCAGTACCTCCAGGCCGAGACCGACACGCAGCGCGCCCGCTGGGCCGAGTACCTGCGTGAGGTGCCGTGCCCGGTCTGCGGTGGCAAGCGACTCAAGCCCGAGGTGCTCGCGGTGCTCGTGCACGGCAAGAGCATCGCGGACGCGTCGCAGCTGAGCCTCAGCGACGCCCGCACCTTCATGGAGAAGCTGCACCTGACCGAGCGGGAGCAGAAGATCGGCGCGCAGGTGCTGCGCGAGATCAAGATCCGCCTCGACTTCCTCATCCAGGTGGGCCTCAGTTACCTCGACCTGGCCCGCGCGGCAGGCACCCTGTCCGGCGGCGAGGCCCAGCGCATCCGCCTGGCGACGCAGATCGGTTCGGGCCTGACCGGAGTGCTCTACGTGCTCGACGAGCCGAGCATCGGCCTGCACCAGCGCGACAACCGCCGGCTCATCGACACGCTCGTCGCCCTCCGTGATCTCGGCAACACGCTGATCGTCGTCGAGCACGACGAGGACACCATCCGCACCGCCGACTGGATCGTCGACATCGGCCCCGGCGCAGGCGTGAACGGCGGCCACGTCGTCCACTCCGGCTCGTACGACGACCTGCTCGCGAACACCGACTCGCTGACCGGCGACTACCTGGCCGGCCGTCGCGAGATCGCGCTCCCCAGCAAGCGGCGCAAGGTCGACAAGAAGCGGATGATCCGGGTCGTGGATGCGGAGGCCAACAACCTGAAGAAGGTCACGGTCGACTTCCCGCTCGGCACGTTCGTCGCGGTCACCGGCGTCTCCGGCTCCGGCAAGTCGTCGCTCGTGAACGACATCCTGTACCGGGTGATGGCGAACAAGCTCAACGGCGCCCGCAAGGTGCCGGGCAAGCACCGCACGGTGACCGGACTCGAGAACCTCGACAAGGTCGTGCACGTCGACCAGGCGCCGATCGGGCGGACGCCCCGCTCGAACCCGGCGACCTACACGGGCGTGTTCGACCGCATCCGCAACCTGTTCGCGGAGACGCCCGAGGCGAAGGCCCGGGGCTACCTTCCCGGTCGGTTCAGCTTCAACGTCAAGGGCGGCCGCTGCGAGGCGTGCTCGGGCGACGGCACGATCAAGATCGAGATGAACTTCCTGCCAGACGTATACGTCGCGTGCGAGGTGTGCGGGGGAGCGCGGTACAACCGCGACACCCTCTCCGTGCACTACAAGGGCAAGAACATCGCCGAGGTGCTCGACATGCCGATCAGCGAGGCGGCGGAGTTCTTCCGGCCGATCTCGGCCATCCACCGCTACCTGCAGACGCTGGTGGATGTGGGGCTCGGCTATGTCCGGCTCGGCCAGAGCGCGACGACCCTGTCGGGTGGCGAGGCCCAGCGCGTGAAGCTCGCGACCGAGCTGCAGCGCCGGTCCAACGGCCGGAGCGTCTACGTGCTCGACGAGCCGACCACCGGTCTGCACTTCGAGGATGTCCGCAAGCTCCTGCTGGTCCTCAACGGACTGCTCGACAAGGGCAATACGGTGATCGTCATCGAGCACAACCTCGACGTCATCAAGTCCGCAGACTGGATCATCGACATGGGTCCGGAGGGCGGTGCCGGCGGCGGCGAGGTCATCGCGACCGGCACCCCGGAGAAGGTCGCCGAGACCCCGGGCAGCCACACCGGCTTCTTCCTCAAGGAGATGCTCCAGGGCGAGTCGGCTCGGGGCGCCGCGTAAGGCGCGCCGTGGCAGACACCGTCAGCTACCGGCCGAAGGCCGGCGAGATCCCGACGCAGCCGGGCGTGTACCGGTTCCGCGACAAGAACCGGCGCGTGCTCTACGTCGGCAAGGCGAAGAACCTCCGCGCCCGGCTGAGCAACTACTTCCAGCCGCTGCGGAGCCTCCACGAGCGCACCCGCCGCATGGTCACGACCGCGTCGAGCGTCGAATGGACGGTGGTCGGCACCGAGTACGAGGCGCTCCAGCTCGAGTACACCTGGATCAAGGAGTTCAATCCGCCGTTCAACGTCAAGTTCCGCGACGACAAGACGTACCCGTACCTCGCGGTGACCCTCGGCGACCGAATCCCGCGGGTCATGATCACGCGTAACCGCAACCTGAAGGATGCGCGCTACTTCGGCCCGTACACGAAGGTGTGGGCCATCCGCGAGACGGTCGACCTGATGCTGAAAGCGTTCCCGATGCGCAGCTGCTCGGACGGCGTCTACAAGCGCGCCGAGCAGACCGGGCGTCCGTGCCTGCTGGGCGACATCGGCAAGTGCGCGGCGCCGTGCGTCGGTCGCATCTCGCCGGAGGACCACAAATCGCTCGCCATCGACTTCGCGTCGTTCATGGCCGGCAACGACACCGGCTACCTCCGCGACCTGAACGAGAAGATGAAGCAGGCCGCCAGCACGATGGACTACGAGTCCGCAGCGCGGCACCGGGATGCCATCCAGGCGCTCGAGGGCGCGCTCGGCAAGAGCGCGGTCGTCCTGACCGAGAACATCGACGCGGATGTGTTCGGCATCGCCCACGACGAGCTCGCTGCGGCCGTGCAGCAGTTCATCGTCCGCGGCGGCCGCGTGCGCGGTGTCCGCAGCTGGGTGGTCGACAAGGAGCTCGACATGGAGCTCGGCGAGCTGGTCGAAACGGTCGTCCAGAACGCCTACGACGGCCCCGATGCCCCGCCACGCGAGATCCTCGTCCCCGAGCTGCCCGAAGACACGGCGGAGCTCGAGCAGTGGCTCACCCAGCGGCGCCGCGAGACGCCCGATCCGTCCGCCCCGCGCGGCCGGCACACCGGCCGGGTCGAACTGCGGACCGCGCAGCGGGGCGAGAAGGCCGCGCTCGCGCAGACCGTCTCGATGAACGCGAAGAACGCGCTCATCCTGTACAAGACCCGCCGCAGTTCCGACTTCGTGGCGCGCTCCCAGGCGCTGAACGACATCCAGGACGCCCTCGGCATGCCGGACGCGCCCCTGAGGATGGAGTGCTACGACGTCTCCCATCTGAGCGGCACGAACATCGTCGCGTCGATGGTCGTCTTCGAGGACGGCCTGCCCCGCAAGGACCAGTACCGCCGTTTCAGCATCCCCGAGTCCACGGACGACACCGAGTCGATCTACCAGGTCATCACCCGCCGGCTGGCCTACCTGAAGGACGGTTCGTCCGTCGATCCGGCCGCGGACGCCATCGGGGACGCCGCAGTCGACGCGACCGCGGAAGACACCGCGCTGGACGCCGAAGGGGCAGCGGGTGCCGACGAGGTGGTGGAGGCCGCGGCCGAGCGCCGTCGCCGCAAGTTCTCGTACCCGCCGAACCTGCTGCTCGTCGACGGCGGCCAGCCGCAGGTGGCCGCCGCCAAACGGGCGCTCGACGAGTCGGGCGTGACCGGAATCCAGCTCGCCGGCATCGCGAAGCGGCTCGAGGAGATCTGGCTGCCCGACTCCGACTTCCCGGTGATCCTGCCGCGGAACAGCGACGCGCTCTTCCTCATCCAGCGCCTCCGCGACGAGGCCCACCGCTTCGCCATCACGTACCAGCGTGCGCGCCGCAAGCGCGACATCGGCACGGTGCTGGGCGAGATCCCGGGGCTCGGCCCGTCGCGCGTGAAGGTGCTGCTCAAGCACTTCGGATCGGTAGCCCAGCTGAGGAAGGCCACTCCCGAGGAGATCGCCGAGGTGCGCGGGGTCGGCCCGACCCTCGCCACGGCCATCTTCGAGCGGTTGGCGGAGGGCGGCGCGACCGACGCTGCAACCGACAGCGCAGGTGAGCAGAGCGGTCAGGCGTCCGGGGTCAGTCGCTAGGCTGGACCTACACCGACACGGAGGAGACCGGACGATGGCCACCGACGACGACACTGTCGCAAGCGGGGAGCAACAGGAAGTACTCATCGTCACCGGGATGTCGGGGGCCGGCCGTTCGACGGTCGCCAACGCGCTGGAGGACCTCGACTGGTACGTGGTCGACAACCTCCCGCCGCAGATGCTGCGCCCGCTGATCGAACTCGCCAACCGGGCGGAGTCCGGGCTCCCGCGCATCGCGGCGGTGGTCGACGTGCGGGGCCGCAACTTCTTCGTCGACCTGCGCGACATGATCCAGAGCCTCCGCGAGGGCACCAAAGTGCGGGTGCTCTTCCTGGAGGCGTCGGATGCGGTGCTCGTGCGCCGCTTCGAGCAGGTGCGCCGGCCGCACCCGCTGCAGGGCGACGGGACGATCCTCGACGGGATCTCCGCCGAGCGCACGCGGCTGCGGGAGATCCGCGAGGCGAGCGACATCATCGTCGACACGACCGACCTCAACATCCACCAGCTGGCGACGAACATCACCGACACGTTCGCGGCGGAGGATGCGGCGGACGTGCAGGTCACGGTGATGAGCTTCGGCTTCAAGTACGGTCTGCCCGCCGACGCAGATCTGGTGGCCGACGCGCGGTTCCTCCCGAACCCGTTCTGGAACCCCGAATTGCGGCCCCACACGGGCCTCGAAGAGGTCGTGCGCGACTACGTGCTGGCGCAGGACGGCGCTGCCGAGTTCATCCAGGGGTACATCGCGGCGCTGCGCCCGATCATGACCGGCTACCAGCGCGAGAACAAACGACACGCGATGATCGCGATAGGCTGCACTGGCGGAAAACACCGGTCCGTCGCGATTGCGGAAGAGCTCGCGGCGCGGTTGCGCAGTTTCCCCGGTCTTGCGGTCAACACCAAGCACCGCGACCTCGGCCGTGAATGATCACGGCCTTTCCCTCCACGGCACCACCCCCGCCTTGAGACAGTAAGGAATCCGATTGGCTCTCACCTCCGACGTCAAGGACGAGCTCACGAAGGTCGAGGTCAGCAAGACCACGGTCCGAGCAGCAGAGCTGGCGACCATCCTCCGGTTCTCGGGCGGCCTGCACCTCATCGGCGGCCGGATCGCGGTGGAGAGCGAGCTCGACACCCCGGAGCTCGCACGGCGCGTCCGGAAAGACCTGGCGGAGCTCTACGGCGTCCGCAGCGAGGTGTCCGTCATCTCGGCATCCGGTCTGCGCCGCAGCAGCCAGTACCTGGTGCGCGTGCTCGACGGCGGCGAGACGCTCGCCCGGCAGACCGGCCTACTGGATGCGCGCCGCCGGCCGATCCGCGGCCTCCCGAACCGGCTGACGACGGGCTCGCGCGACGAGCTCGCCGCCGTCTGGCGCGGAGCGTTCCTGGCGCATGGATCGCTGACCGACCCCGGCCGTTCCGCGGCGCTCGAGATCACCTGCCCCGGCAACGAGGCCGCCATGGCCCTGGTCGGTGCGGCCGGCCGGATCGGCATCTCCGCGAAGGCCCGCGAGGTCCGCGGCGTCCACCGCGTCGTCATCCGCGACGGCGAGGCGATCAGCGCGATGCTGGTGGCGATGGGCGCCCTCCAGACCGTCACGAACTGGGAGGAGCTGCGTCAGCGCCGCGAAGTCCGCGCCAACGCCAACCGCCTGGTCAACTTCGACGACGCCAACCTGCGCCGCTCCGCCCAGGCCGCCGTCGCCGCCTGCGCCCGCGTCGAGCGCGCCCTCGAGATCCTCGGCCCGGACGTGCCGAAGCACCTGCGCTACGCGGGCGAGCTGCGGCTCGCGCACCGCGACTCCAGCCTCGACGAGCTCGGACACCACGCCGACCCGCCCATGACGAAGGATGCCGTGGCCGGCCGAATCCGCCGGCTCCTCGCCATGGCGGACAAGCGGGCGAGCGACCTGGGTATCCCCGGCACCGAGGCGAGCCTCCCCGCGGATCTGGACGAGGTGTAGCTTTCGCGGTGTACGTTTCGTAAGGGACTTGTGGCCGTCAGGAAGCATCCGACGGCCGCTCGGGTTGCTCTCAGCAGACTCGAGAAGTCGCTCGAATCACAACAACAGTGGAGATGAGTAATGGCTGACTACACGCTGCCGGACCTTCCGTACGACTACTCGGCCCTGGAGCCGAACATCAGCGGCCGGATCATGGAACTGCACCACGACAAGCACCACAAGACGTATGTGGACGGGGCCAACACCGCTCTCGCGAAGCTGGCCGAGGCCCGCGACGCCGACGACCTGACCTACGTCAACAAGCTCGAGAAGGACCTGGCGTTCAACCTCGCCGGTCACGTCAACCACACCGTGTTCTGGAACAACCTCTCCCCGGACGGCGGCGACAAGCCGGTCGGCGAGCTGGCCGCCGCGATCGACGAGTTCTTCGGCTCGTTCGACAAGTTCCGCGCCCACTTCACGGCGTCGGCTCTCGGCATCCAGGGCTCCGGCTGGTCGATCCTCGCGTGGGACTCCCTGGGTCAGAAGCTCATCATCGAGCAGCTCTACGACCACCAGGGCAACCTCGCTGCGGCGACCGTGCCGCTCCTCATGCTCGACATGTGGGAGCACGCCTTCTACCTCGACTACGTCAACGTGAAGGCCGACTACGTCAAGGCGTTCTGGAACATCACCAACTGGTCCGACGTCAATGACCGCTTCATCCGGACGCGCGAGAAGACCGCGGGTCTGCTGCTACTGTCGTAGGCGGGCTGGCGTCCCGGGAGGGAGCCTCCCGGGACGCCGCCGTCCGCACACAACACCTGACAAAGCGCGCCCTTCGGCGCCCATCGAGTAACTGGAGACATCTGTGTCCGTAAAGATCGGAATCAACGGGTTCGGTCGCATTGGTCGTAACTACCTGCGCGCGGCCCTTGCGAAGGGCAGCGAGCTCGAGATCGTCGCGGTGAACGACCTCACCGACAACAAGACGCTCGCGCACCTGCTCAAGTACGACTCCATCACGGGCCGTCTCGACGCCACCGTCGAGCTGGATGGCGACAACATCGTCGTCAACGGCAAGCCCATCAAGGTGCTCGCCGAGCGCGACCCCGCCAACCTCGGCTGGGGCGACCTGGGCGTCGACATCGTCATCGAGTCCACCGGACGCTTCACCAAGGCCGACGACGCGCGCAAGCACATCGAGGCGGGCGCCAAGAAGGTCATCATCTCGGCTCCGGCGACCGGCGAGGACGCCACGTTCGTCATGGGCGTGAACGAGCACCTGTACGACGCGGCGTCGCACAACATCATCTCGAACGCCTCCTGCACGACGAACTGCCTCGCGCCGCTCGCCAAGGTGTTCAACGACGAGTTCGGCATCGAGCGCGGTCTGATGACCACGGTCCACGCCTACACCGCCGACCAGAACCTGCAGGACGGCCCGCACTCCGACCTCCGCCGCGCTCGCGCCGCCGCGATCAACATCGTCCCGACCTCCACCGGCGCCGCGAAGGCCATCGGTCTCGTGCTCCCGGAGCTCAAGGGCAAGCTCGACGGCTTCGCGCTGCGCGTCCCGGTCCCCACCGGCTCGATCACCGACCTCACGGTCACCGCGTCGCGCCCGGTCACGGTCGACGAGGTCAAGGCGGCCTACAAGAAGGCGGCCGAAGGCCCCCTCAAGGGCATCCTGAAGTACACCGAGGACGAGATCGTCTCCAGCGACATCGTCTCCGACCCGCACTCCTCGATCTTCGACTCCGGTCTGCTGCGCATCCTCGGCGACCAGGTGAAGCTCTCGAGCTGGTACGACAACGAGTGGGGCTACTCCAACCGTCTCGTCGACCTGACCGAGTACGTCGCCGAGCGTCTCTGACCCCGGGGAACCGACGTGACGCTCCGCACTCTCGACTCACTCGGTTCGCTCGCCGGCAAGCGTGTCGTCGTCCGCTGTGATCTCAACGTGCCCCTGGAGGGCTCGAAGATCACGGACGACGGCCGCGTGCGGGCGTCGATCCCGACCCTCAACGCCCTGATCAATCAGGGTGCGAAGGTGGTCGTCGTCTCCCACCTGGGCCGCCCTGACGGCGCGCCCGACGCCAAGTACAGCCTGGCGCCGGTCGCGCAGCGGCTCTCCGAGCTCCTCGGCGCGCCGGTGACCTTCGCGAAGGACACCGTCGGCGGTGGCGCGAAGGAAGCCGTGGACGGCCTGAAGGACGGCGACGTGGCGCTCCTGGAGAACCTCCGGTTCAACCCGGGGGAGACCTCCAAGGACGACGCGGAGCGGAAGGCGTTCGCCGAGAAGCTCGCGGCGTTCGGCGACGCGTTCGTCTCCGACGGCTTCGGTGTCGTGCACCGCAAGCAGGCGAGCGTCTACGAGCTCGCGCAGCTGCTGCCGAGTGCCGCGGGAACACTGATCCAGGCCGAGCTCGAGGTGCTCGACCGGCTGACCGAGAACCCGGAGCGGCCGTACGCGGTCGTCCTCGGCGGTTCGAAGGTCTCCGACAAGCTGGGCGTCATCGGGCACCTGCTGCCGAAGGTCAACTCGTTGCTCATCGGCGGCGGGATGCTGTTCACCTTCCTCGCGGCGAAGGGCCTGAAGGTCGGTTCGAGTCTGCTCGAAGCCGACCAGATCGAGACCGTGAAGGGCTACCTCGCCACGGCGGAGGAGCTCGGGGTCGAGATCGTGCTTCCCCGCGATGTCGTGGTGGCCTCGAAGTTCGGCGCCGATGCGGAGCACGCTGTGCGTCCGATCGACGCCATCGAGGACACCGACTGGGGCGACAAGGGTCTCGGCCTCGACATCGGCCCGGAGACCGCTGAACTCTTCTCGGAGTACGTCCGCGGCGCGCGCACCGTCTTCTGGAACGGCCCCATGGGCGTGTTCGAGCTGGCGCCGTTCGCCGCCGGCACGAAGGCCGTCGCGCAGGCGCTGACCGAGGTCGACGGCCTGAGCGTCGTCGGCGGAGGCGACTCCGCAGCCGCCGTCCGCGCCCTCGGTTTCCGTGACGACCAGTTCGGTCACATCTCGACGGGCGGAGGCGCCAGCCTCGAGTTCCTCGAAGGCAAGCGTCTCCCCGGTCTGGAGGTCCTCGGATGGCAGCAGTGAGCGCCTCGGTGCGGCGTGTGCCGCTCATCGCCGGCAACTGGAAGATGAACCTGGACCACCTCCAGGCGATCGCATTCGTGCAGAAGCTGGCGTGGACGCTGAAAGACGCGGGGCACGACTACTCCGCGGTCGAGGTGGCGGTCTTCCCGCCCTTCACCGACCTGCGCAGCGTTCAGACGCTGATCTCGGCCGACAAGCTCCCGCTCGCCTTCGGGGGGCAGGACGTGTCGGAGCACGAGTCCGGCGCCTACACAGGCGAGATTTCGGCCGCATTCCTGGAGGCGCTGGAGTCGCGCTACGTCATCATCGGGCACTCCGAGCGGCGCACGCTGCACGGCGAGACCGACGAGCAGGTGGCCGGCAAGGTGGCCGCTTCTCTGAAGCACAACATCGCGCCCATCATCTGCGTCGGAGAGACGGCGGAAGACCTTGAGACGCACGGCGCGAGTGCCGTTCCGGTCGCGCAGCTGCGTGCTGCGCTCTCGAAGGTCGACTCCGCGGCCGACTTCGTCGTCGCGTACGAGCCGGTCTGGGCGATCGGCTCCGGCCAGGCCGCGACTCCCGAGCAGGCGGGGCAGGTCGCTGCTGCGCTACGCGCGGTGATCGTGGAGCTGCTCGGCGAGGATGTGGCGGCGAAGACGCGCATCCTCTACGGCGGATCGGTGAAGTCGGGCAACATCGCCGCCTTCATGCGCGAGCCCAACGTGGACGGCGCCCTCGTCGGTGGAGCGAGCCTGGACGTGAACGAGTTCGCCGCGATCGTCCGCTATCAGAAGCACGTCGGTCTCTGACCGGGTCGCAAGTTATACTGGACGTTGGTCTTACCCGGGCGGAGCCCGGACGCTTCCCGAAAGGTACCCCGTGCTGATTCTCCAGGTCGTCCTGCAGGTGCTGCTGGGCATCACCAGCCTGCTGCTGACGCTGCTCATCCTGCTGCACAAGGGCCGTGGTGGTGGTCTGTCCGACATGTTCGGCGGCGGAGTCACCTCCAACCTCGGTGCGTCCGGTGTGGCCGAGCGCAACCTCAACCGCATCACGGTGATCCTCGGGCTGATCTGGATCACCTGCATCGTGGTGCTCGGTCTGATCACCAAGTTCAGCGCGTAAGCGCACACTGAAGAAGGAGAGACTGCATGGCTTCCGGAGGCAGTGCAATTCGTGGCTCGCGCGTCGGCGCGGGTCCCATGGGCGAACAGGACCGCGGGTTCCACGCGGACCGCGTCGCGGTGTCCTACTGGGACGCTCTCGGCAACGAGACCGTCCGGTACTTCGCGGCGAATCTTCCTGAGGAAGAGATCCCCGACATCATCGACTCGCCGTCGTCGGGCCTTCCCGCCGGCCGCGACAAGGAGAACCCGCCGTCGGTCGCCAAGACGGAGCCCTACAAGACGCACCTCGCGTACGTGAAGGAGCGCCGCAGCGAGGAAGAGGCGGAGCAGCTGCTCGACGACGCCCTCAACCAGCTGCGCGCCCGTCGGGGCCGACCCACCACCAACTGACGCGTCGCGTCGAACAGGCCGTCCACCTCCGGGTGGGCGGCCTTTTCGCGCGGCTGCCGGGCTACACTGCGTCCCAGACGAGAGGGGCCAGGGATGCGCGGGTCGCCACAGGAACCACCAGGCGTTCCGGGAGCGCTCGGAGAGACGGTGGGCCGGGTGAGCCTGCTCGCCCTACTCGAGGAGGCGGTGGTCGCCGCCGGCCGCGCGGAGCAGGTTCTCACTCGGGCCGAAGACGGATCGCCGCCCACGGCCGGAGACGCACGCCTCGCCCTGCACCTGCGCATTCGATTCGCCGAGTTGCAGCGCTGGGTCGACGACCTGGAACTCTCGGGCCGTGACGCAGAGGTCCGGGACGAGACGGCGCGGTTGCTGGCGTTCTACCTGCACCTGCTGACGCATGCGTTCGACCGCCGCATCGCCGAAGCAGGGCGCGACCGGCTGGCGATCCGCAGTCGCGGACCACTCACCGGCGCGCCCTGCGCGCGGCTGACGACGCTTCGGGAGCGGGTCAGTAGCTGGGTGCGATGAGGTTCTCGGGCACGTCGACCGAGGCTTCCTTGTCCACGAAGAACACGGTGCGCTTGCGGCCCTTGGCGCCTGCCACCGGAACCTCGGTGAAGCTCGCGCCGGCGAGGGCGAGCCCGAGAGCGCTCGCCTTGTCGCTGCCGGCAAGCACCAGCCAGATCCGGTCGGATGCGTTCAGCACCGGGCGGGTGAGGCTCAGGCGCGCCGGCGGAGGCTTGGGCGACTCGCGCTCGGCGATCACCGTCTTCTCCGTCTCGCGGATGCCGGGGCGGTCCGGGAACAGGGAGGCGATGTGCCCGTCCGGTCCCACGCCGAGGAAGGTGATGTCGAACTTCGGGAACGGCGCGCCGTCCGTGCCGAACGCCTCCAGCTCGGCCGCATACAGGCGAGCGGCCTCGTCGATGTCCGATACCTCGTCCGACGACGGGAACGGGTGGATGTTCTCCGGAGGAACCGCGATGTGGTCGAGCAGGGCCTCCCGGGCCTGGCGCTCGTTGCGGTCCGGGTCGTCCCGCGGCACGAACCGCTCGTCGCCCCACCAGAAGTGCACCCTCGACCAGTCGATGGTGTCGCGAGCGGGGGAGGAGTTGACCGCCTCCAGCACTGCGATGCCCATCGTGCCTCCGGTCAGCGCGATGTTGGCGCCGCCGAGATCGTCGAGGATGTCGATCGTCTTGGTGAGGAAGCGCGCGGCGACCGACGCCGTCAGGGCCTCCTTGTCCGGGTGGACGAGCACCCGCCGTTCGTTCGTCATGCCCTGGCGCCTGCTCCTTCGTCAGAGGTCTCCAGTAGTGCGAGACCCTTCGTGATCACCTCACCGTAGAGGTCGTCCGGGTCCAGCCTACGCAGTTCCTCGGCCAGGCAGTCCCGCAGGTTGCGGCGTGGCAGGGAGAGGTCGTGGGTGGGCTGGCCCGGCTGCGACAGGCGGGCGACGTTAGGGATCTCGCGCTGGAGCTCGATGTCGCCGGTGGCGCGCGACATCTTGACGCCGTGGATGCCGCCGGAGCCGATCGCGCGCGAGGCGAGGTCGTACTGCACGGGCACCTGCAGCTGCAGTCGCAGCCAGGCGGCGAGGAGCAGGGTCGAGGGGGAGTCGGAGGCACCCGCCACGTCGACGGCTGTAATCGGCTCGTACGGCGGCTGGTCGAGCACCGCGGCGAGCTGCGCCCGCCACAGGGTGAGCCGCGTCCAGGCGAAGTCCGTGTCGCCGGGGGCGTACGTCTTCCCCAGGTGGAACAGGAACTCCTGCGGGTTCAGCTGAGCCGAGGCATCCGTGATCCGACGGGTCGCGATGCGGCCCAGCGGCGAGGTGGATGCCTTCTCGGGCGCGATCCCAGGCCACCAGACGACGACGGGGGCGTCGGGAAGGAGCAGGCCGGTGACCAGTCCCTCCTCGTCGCTCGCCGTCTCGCCGTAGGCGCGGAGGACGATGACCTCGCTCGCGCCGGCGTCGCCGCCGACCCGGATCTGGGCGTCGAGGCGGGCTTCGCCGCCCTTGTGCTCCCGGTCCTCCTCGGTGGACACCACGATGACGCGCATCGGGTGCTCGCGGGAGGCGTCGTTGGCGGCCTCGATGGCCTCCTCCTCCTGCCCGAGGTGGGTGGCGATGATCAGGGTGAGCACGCGCCCGAGGGCGACGGCGCCGCCCTCTTCGCGGATCTTGACCAGCGCCTTCGAGATGTTGCTGACGGTCGTCGCGGGAAGGTCGACGATCATGGACGCCTCCAGACCCGGCCGTCGCGCTCGAGGAGCTCGTCGGCCGATTTCGGGCCCCAGGTTCCGGGGCGGTACTGCTCGGGCTGGCCCTGCGTGGCCCAGAAGTCCTCGATCGGGTCGAGGATCTTCCAGGAGAGCTCGACCTCCTCGTGGCGGGGGAACAGCGGCGGGTCGCCGAGCAGCACATCCAGGATGAGCCGCTCGTACGCCTCGGGGCTCGCCTCGGTGAAGGCGTGCCCGTAGCCGAAGTCCATGCTCACGTCGCGCACCTGCATGCCGGCGCCCGGGACCTTCGAGCCGAAGCGGATGGTCACACCCTCGTCGGGCTGCACCCGGATGACGAGTGCGTTCTGGCCGAGCGCGCTGGTCTGCGACTCCGCGAAGAGCTGCTGCGGCGCGCGCTTGAAGACGACCGCGATCTCGGTGACGCGGCGGCCGAGGCGCTTGCCCGCGCGGAGGTAGAACGGGACGCCCGCCCAGCGGCGGGTGCCGATCTCCAGCTTGATCGCGGCGTAGGTCTCGGTGGTGGACTGGGGATTCATCCCGTCCTCCTCCAGGAAGCCGACGACCTTCTCGCCGCCCTGCCAGCCGCTGCCGTACTGCCCGCGGGCGGTCGACTTCGCGAGGTCCTTGGGCAGACGGACCGCAGCGAGCACCTTCTCCTTCTCGGCGCGCAGGTCTGCGGCGTTGAACGAGATGGGCTCCTCCATCGCGGTGAGCGCGAGGAGCTGCAGCAGGTGGTTCTGGATGACGTCGCGCGCCGCTCCGATGCCGTCATAGTAGCCGGCACGGCCGCCCACTCCGATGTCCTCGGCCATGGTGATCTGCACGTGGTCGACGTAGTTGGCGTTCCAGATCGGCTCGTACAGCTCATTGGCGAAGCGCAGCGCCAGGATGTTCTGAACCGTCTCTTTGCCGAGGTAGTGGTCGATGCGGAACACCGAGTCCGGCGGGAAGACCGTCTCGACCACGGCGTTCAGCTCGCGCGCCGACTGCAGGTCGTGACCGAACGGCTTCTCGATGACGACGCGCCGCCAGCCCTCGCCGGACTGGTCGGCGAGACCGGACCGCTTGAGCTGCTCGGTGACGATCGGGAACGCCTTCGGCGGGATCGACAGGTAGAACGCGTGGTTCCCCATCGTGCCGCGTTCGGCATCCAGGTCTTCGACCGTCTGCTTCAGGCGCTGGAACGCGTCGTCGTCGTCGAACTCCCCTGGAACGAAGCGGATGCCCTGCGCGAGCTGCTGCCACACGTCATCGTCGAACGGCGTGCGTGCGTACTGCTTGACCGCGTCGTAGACGACCTTCTCGAAGTCCTGGTCCTCCCAGTCACGCCGGGCGAAGCCGACGAGGGAGAACCCGGGCGGCAGGAGGCCGCGGTTCGCGAGGTCGTACACCGCGGGCATCAGCTTCTTGCGGGACAGGTCGCCTGTCACTCCGAAGATGATGAGGCTGCTGGGCCCCGCGATGCGATTGAGACGACGGTCGGAGGGCAACCGCAACGGGTTGAACTCCGGGGTGATCTCCACCGGTGACAAGTGACTGTTCTCCTTTATCGACGGCTTCAGTTGACGGCCTCGAACAGCGAGACGACATCCGCCTCGGGGTTCGTGAGGGTCAACGTGAGCACCGGGCGGCCGTGCTCGCCGAGGACGCTTGCGTCGCCGGCGGCCTGGGCCTGGATGAGCTGCCCGAAGGTGAAGGGACGGCCGGGGATCTCGAGGTCCTCCGACGGCGTCGCGGTGAGCTGCAGGAACACGCCGACAGCCGGGCCGCCCTTGTGGAACTGACCGGTGGAGTGCAGGAACCGCGGACCCCAGCCGAAGGTGACCGGACGGCCGGCCTTCGCCGCCAGCAGGTCGCGGATGCCCGCGAGCTGGGGGAGGGCGAGCCGGTCGACGTAGGCCTGCACCGCGACGTAGCCGTCGGGACCGAGCTGCGCGAGGAGCGCATCCACTGCCGCGTCGAGCGTCGTCGCAGCGCCGAGGAACGAACCTGTCGTGCGCACTTCGATGCCGCCCGCGGTGAACGCGGGGGCGACGGGCTCAGGACGGTTGTCCAGCAGCGAGCGGGCGGCGACCTTGGCGGCCTCCACGTCGGGCTGGTCGAACGGGTTGATGCCGAGCAGACGACCAGCGACCGCGACGGCGTACTCCCAGACGATGAGCTGGGCGCCGAGGCTTCCCGAGACGAGGATCTCGCCCTCGTGGCGGTCCGCCGGGAACAGGTGGTGGGCCTCGGCGTTGGCGACGAGACGCACGACCTGCAGGTCGGCCGGCTTCGACTCGAGCTCGGGGGCGAGCTTGTCGAGCACGACGGGGAGGAGCCCCGTGCCGTTCTTTCCGGTGGACTCGGCGATCAGCTGCTCGGCCCAGTCGGCGAAGCCGACGATGTGCGTCCCGTCGGCGACGATGCCCAGCTTGTCCTTCAGCGGGCTCGTGCCGGCGATGGCGGCGCCGAGCACGAGGCCCGGGTTCTGCTGGTTGTCGACCGCGAGCTCGATCTGCGTGGCGTCCGCCTCGTCGAGCAGCGCGTCGAGGTCGACTCCGGCGAGGCCCGACGGGACCAGACCGAATGCGGTCAGCGCCGAGTAGCGTCCGCCGACATTCGGGTCGGCGTTGAAGACGCGGTAGCCGGCCTCGCGCGCCGACTGGTCGAGCGGCGAGCCCGGGTCTGTGACGACGACGATGCGCTCGCGCGGGTCGATGCCGGCATCCTGGAACCACTTCTCGTAGACCCGGCGCTGGCTGTCCGTCTCGAGCGTCGAGCCCGACTTGGACGAGACGACCAGCGCGGTGGCCTGGAGCCGGTCGCGGAGCGCCGAGAGCACCTGGCCCGGGTCGGTCGAGTCGAGCACGGTCAGCTCGGCCTCGTCCGTCCGGGTGATGACCTCCGGCGCGAGCGACGAGCCGCCCATGCCGGCCAGGGCGATGTGGTTCACGCCCTTGGCGCGGAGCTCGTCGCGCAGGGCGACGATCTCCGGAACCAGGGGACGTGAGATGGCGACCGCTTCGGTCCAGCCGAGGCGCTTGCTCGCCTCGGGCTCGGCCTCCGGCCCCCAGAGGGCCGGCTCCTGCGCCGCGATACCGGACGCCACCCTGTCGGCGACGAGCTGCGGGACGACGGTGCGGACGGCCTCGGCGGCCGGGCCCGTGACGTGGATGCGGAACGTCACTTGGCTGCTCCCTCGAGGGCGTTCTTCACGGTCTCGACGAGCTCGCCCCACGACACGACGAACTTGTCGACGCCCTCGCGCTCGAGGGTCTCGGTGACATCGTCGTAGGAGATGCCGAGGTCGGCCAGCTTGTTGAGCACGTCGTTCGACTCGGCGTAGGTGCCGGTGACCGTGTCGCCGGTGATGTTGCCGTGGTCGAAGGTCGCGTCGAGCGTCTTCTCGGGCATGGTGTTGACCACGTTCGGGGCGACGAGGGCCTCGACGTAGAGCGTGTCGGACAGGCTCGGGTCCTTCACACCGGTGGAGGCCCACAGCGGGCGCTGCTCGTTCGCTCCGGCCTCGACCAGGAGCTTGGCGCGCTCGGTGGCGAACTGCTGCTCGTACACCTCGTAGGCGAGGCGTGCGTTGGCGATGCCGGCCTTGCTCTTGAGGCCCTCGGCCTCGTCGGTGCCGATGGCGCTGAGGCGCTTGTCCACCTCGGTGTCGACGCGCGAGACGAAGAACGAGGCGACCGAGTGGATGCCGGACAGGTCGATGCCCGCCTCCTTGGCCTTCTCGAGACCCGTGAGGTACGCGTTGATGACCTCGCGGTAGCGCTCCAGGCTGAAGATCAGGGTCACGTTGACGCTGATGCCTGCGGCGATCGTCTCGGTGATGGCCTCGAGGCCCTCGGTCGTCGCCGGGATCTTGATCATCACGTTGGGCTTCTGGATCTTGTCCGAGAGCTTCTTGGCGGCCTCGATGGTGGCCTTGGTGTCGCGGGCGAGACCCGGGGCGACCTCGATGGACACGCGACCGTCGACGCCGTTCGAGCGTTCGAAGACCTCGTGGAAGATGTCGCTCGCGTTGGCGACGTCGTCGGTGGTGATCTCGAAGATCGCGTCGTCGACGCTCACGCCGGCGGCGGCGAGCTGGCGGACCTGCTCGTCGTACGCCTCGCCCTTGGAGAGGGCGGCCGCGAAGATGGTCGGGTTGGTGGTCACGCCGACCACGTTCTTCTGGGCGATGAGGTCGACCAGGCTCCCGGAGTTGATGCGCTCACGCGAGAGGTCGTCCAGCCAGATGCTGACGCCGGCAGCCGAGAGGGCTGCGGTGGGGGTTTCGGTAGTAGAAGTGGTGTCGGTCATTTTCTCTTATCTCCTCTTGTGCTCAGCGGTCAGAGCGACGCGAGCGATTCCTTGGCGGCGGACACGGCGTGCTCGGTGGTCATACCGAACTCGCGGAACAGCGTCTTGTAGTCGGCCGACGCACCGAAGTGCTCGATCGACACGCTGCGGCCGTGGTCGCCGACGATCTTGTCCCAGGCGAGCGCCAGGCCGGCCTCGATGGAGACGCGGGCCTTGATGTCGCTGGGGAGCACCTTCTCGCGGTACTCGGCGGGCTGCTCGGCGAACCATTCGAGGCTCGGAGCGGAGACGACGCGGGCGTTGATCCCTTCGCCGCGCAGCTCCTCGCGGGCCTCGAGGGCGATCTGCACCTCGGAGCCGGTGGCGATGAAGATCACGTCGGGCGTGCCGCCCGGCGCTTCGGCCAGAATGTACGCGCCCTTCGACACGTTCTTGGCCGACGCGAGGGTGTCGCCCTCGGCGTCGCCCTCGCCGCGCTCGAACACCGGGATGTTCTGGCGCGTCAGCGCGATGCCGGCCGGGCCGTTGCGGCGCTCGAGGATGGTCTTCCACGCGTAGGCGACCTCGTTGGCGTCGCCCGGGCGGACGACCGCGAGGTTCGGGATGGCGCGGAGCGTCGAGAGCTGCTCGATCGGCTGGTGCGTCGGGCCGTCCTCACCCAGGGCGACCGAGTCGTGCGTCCAGACGAAGATCGACGGCACCTGCATGAGAGAGGCCAGACGGATCGCGGGGCGCTGGTAGTCGCTGAAGATCAGGAAGGTGCCGCCGAACGGACGCGTCGGTCCGTGCAGCACGATCCCGTTGAGGATCGCGGCCATCGCGTGCTCGCGGATGCCGAAGTGCAGCACCCGGCCGTACGGGTTGCCGGTCCACTCGTGCGTCGACCGCTCGGCCGGCACGAAGGATGCGGCGCCCTCGATGGTGGTGTTGTTCGACTCGGCCAGGTCGGCGGAGCCACCCCACAGCTCGGGCATGACGCCGGCGATCGCGTTGATCACCTTGCCGCTCGCAGCGCGGGTGGACACGTCCTTGCCGGGCTCGAACACCGGGAGGGCGCTCTCGAGCTCCTCCGGGACCGCGCCCGAGAGCAGACGGTCGAGCAGCTGCTTGCGCTCGGGGTTCGCCTCGGCCCAGGCGTCGAAGCCCTTCTGCCATTCGGCGTGCTCCTCGGCACCCCGGTCGATCGCCTTGCGGGTGTGCTCGATGACCTCTTCGGCGACCTCGAAGGTCTGGTCGGGGTCGAAGCCGAGCACCTCCTTGACGGCGCGCAGCTCGTCGGCGCCGAGGGCCGATCCATGGATCTTGCCGGTGTTCTGCTTCTTCGGCGACGGCCAGCCGATGATCGTCTTCAGGATGATGAGCGACGGCTTGTCCGTCACCTCCTGGGCGTTGACGATGGCCTGGTGCAGCTCCTGCACGTCCTCCTCGTAGACGCCCGTCTTCTTCCAGTCGACGACCTGGACGTGCCAGTGGTACGCCTCGTAGCGCGCCTTGACGTCCTCCGTGAAGGCGATGTCGGTGTCGTCCTCGATGGAGATCTGGTTGCTGTCGTAGATCGCGATCAGGTTGCCGAGCTCCTGGTGGCCGGCGAGCGACGACGCCTCGGAGCTGATGCCCTCCTCGAGGTCGCCGTCGGAGGCGATCACGTACACGTGGTGGTCGAACGGGCTGGTGCCGGGAGCGGCATCCGGGTCGAAGAGTCCGCGCTCGAAACGCTGCGCATATGCAAAACCGACGGCGGAGGAGATGCCCTGACCGAGTGGTCCGGTGGTGATCTCCACGCCGTCGGTGTGTCCGTACTCGGGGTGGCCGGGGGTGAGGGAGCCCCAGGTGCGGAGCGCCTTGAGGTCGTCGAGCTCGAGCCCGTAGCCGCCCAGATACAGCTGGACGTACTGGGTCAGCGAGGAGTGGCCCGCCGAGAGGATGAAGCGGTCGCGCCCCAGCCAGTGCTGGTCGCGCGGGTCGCGGCGCATCACCTTCTGGAAGAGCAGGTAGGCGGCGGGGGCGAGGCTCATGGCGGTGCCGGGATGCCCGTTGCCCACCTTCTCCACCGCGTCGGCCGCGAGGACGCGAGCCGTGTCTACTGCCTTGTTGTCAATGGGATCCCACTGCAGTGCTGCCACGTGAAAACTGACCCTTCGTAGAAATGGTGAGGGTCGTCGTAGGGAACCCGCACCGGTTGAGGTAGTGCGCGCCGTGGACGTCATCGGCGCCGGGCCCCGCGGGGCCTCGGCTGGCGAGCATCTCCAAGTATAGGTAACACGCACGAAACGTGGGGTGTTCCCCCAGACGGTTGTGCCAGAGGCGTACACGGCGTATCCGCCCGGCGGCACCTCTACGTGTCGTAGACTTGCCCGGGGTCCCGCACCCATCCGCCGAGCACACACGAGGAGCAATGGACGTCGCTGTAGAGAGCCGTGTCGCACCGGGCCGCATCGGCGCCGCTCGCAAGGTGAAGGCGTACATCTCCCTCACCAAACCGCGTGTCGTCGAGCTGCTGCTGGTCACCACGGTCCCGACGATGATCCTCGCCGCGCACGGCATCCCCAACCTCTGGCTGGTGCTCGCGACCGTGGTCGGCGGCTACATGAGCGCCGGGTCCGCTGGCGCGTTCAACTGCTACATCGACCGCGACATCGACCGCGTGATGCGCCGCACCAAGAACCGGCCGCTCGTGACGGGCGAACTCTCCGACCGCGAGGCTCTCGTGTTCGCGTGGGCGCTCGGCATCGCGTCCGTGCTGGTGCTCGGTTTCTTCACGAACTGGCTGGCAGCGGCGCTGTCGGTCGCGGCCATCCTGCTCTACGTCGTCTTCTACACGCTGATCCTCAAGCGCCGAACCCCGCAGAATATCGTCTGGGGCGGCGTCGCCGGCTGCATGCCCGTGCTGATCGGCTGGGCGGCGGTGACCGGCTCGCTCGACTGGGCGCCGTTCATCCTGTTCGGGATCATCTTCCTTTGGACGCCGCCGCACTACTGGCCGCTGTCGATGAAGTACCGCTCCGACTACCAGGAGGCGGGCGTGCCGATGCTGGCCGTGGTGCGGGGCCGTGCCGTCGTCGGCCTGCAGGTCATCCTGTACGCCTGGGCGATGGTCGCCTGCTCGCTGCTGCTGATCCCGGTGGCGCACATGGGCCTCGTCTACACCGCGGTCTCGCTGGTCGCCGGCGGCTGGTTCATCTACGAGTCGCACCGGCTCTACAACCTGGCCATCCGCCACGAGACGGTGTCGCCGATGCGCGTGTTCCACGGCTCGATCGCCTACCTGACGCTGATCTTCCTCGCGGTCGCGATCGACCCGCTGCTGCCGTTCTAGGCTCCGCTCGATCGGCCTTCGCAGGAAAGCCGTGCCGGAAAGGCCGCGGGGCCCCTAGCATGTGCGCATGACAGCGCAGTTGCTGACGACGCGGCTGGTGACACCGCGCCTGGTGCTCGACGCGCCGACGGACGACGACATCCCGGACGTGATCGAAGCCTGCCAGGACGCCGAGACCCAGCGCTGGGTGCCGCTTCCTGCGCCGTACACCCGCGAGAGCGCGGAGTTCTTCGTCCGCAGCTACTGCCCGCACGGCGTCGCCAGCAGGCGGTACATCGTGTGGGCGCTGCACGGGCGGGAAGGCGCCCCGGATGCTGGGCTCGCCGGCGGCCGGATGCTCGGCGCCCTGGAGGTACGGAAGGACGAACGCGCCGGTTCCGCCTCCCTCGGCTGCTGGTCGGGCCCGTGGGCGCGCGGCCGTGGCTACATGCGGGAGGCGCTGGGCGCGGTGACGCGGTACGCGCTCGACCCTGCCGGGCTCGGCTTCGATCGGCTGAACTGGGAGTACGTGCCCGGCAACGAGGCGAGCAGGCGGCTCGGCGAGTCGGCCGGTTTCGACTTCAGCGATGACCTACGGACGATCGTGAGCCTGCACGGCGAGGCGCTCGAGGCGCGCGTCGGCTCCTTACGCCGCGACGACGTCGGCGGCTGAGTCGGCGTCCACCGCAGCAACGACCGGCTCGTACAGCGCGAGCACGACCGCGGTCATGGTGCTCGCCAGCAGCGCGGCCAGCGTCATGTGGATGCCGACGAGCACCCCGGGCAGTCCGGTGTTCGCCTGAATCAGCCCGACGGCGATCTGCAGCAGCTCGACGGCGAGCAGGTACTGCGTGAAACGGCGAAGCGCCGGCCCGCCGACCCGGAATGCGGCGACGACGAGCAGGATGGTCAGCGCGAAGGTGACGTACGCAGGGATGGCGTGAACGTGCTGCAGGATCTCCGGGTTCAGGCCACTGCGGGGGGTGTTCTGATCGCCCGCGTGCGGACCTGCGCCGGTCGTGACGATGCCGACCAGGATGGTCAGCACGACGACGACGCTCGTCAGGTAGGCGACGCCCGCGTACCAGCCGGGAACCGCCCGATAGCGTGCGCCGGGCACGGCATAGAGCCGGACGAGGTACGACGTGGTGAGGGCGACGAGCACGATAGAGGTGACGAAGTGGATGCCGACGACCCACCAGGTGAGCCCGGTGAGCACCGTGATCCCGCCCAGGATCGCCTGGAAGGGGACACCGAGCCCGGCGATGAGCGTCAGCCAGAACAGATCGGAGCGTGATCGGTAGAGCTTCACGACCTGCAGGAAGGCGATGATCGCGAGAATCGCGAGCACGCCGCCCAGCATCCGGTTGCCGAACTCGATCACGCCGTGGATGCCCATCTCGGGCGTGTTCACCAGGGAGTCGGCCGTGCACTTCGGCCAGGTCGGGCATCCGAGTCCGCTGCCGGTGAGCCGCACCGCCCCGCCCGTCGCGACGAGCAGGATCTGGGCGGCCAGGTAGATCCATGCGACGACCCGCGTCCGCCTGTCGATGCGGTCCGGCAGCCAGGCGATGATGCGCTTCATGGTTCGGGGGCTTCCTCGGGTCTGTTCGGCGGTTCCGGATGCGGATACTCGGGCAATGCGCAGGCGCGCCTCTACTAATACCGCGCCGCACCTGTAGAATTGGTGGGTTCGAGGAACGCGCCTTGCAGCGCGTGCGCGCGGTCGGATTCTCCGGCCGTGGCCGGGGCATCGTGGCCCGTCTCCACGGACAGTTTAGGTACGCACGTGTTGGTACGCACACCGCCACCCGCGCAATCAGGACTCTCCAGTCGACCGGCATGAGCCGTGCGTCTGGAGAGGGAATGAGCCGGACTGATATCCGGTTACGAGTGGAAGGAAACGAGGTAGATATGTCAGACATCCTGATCGATCGGCCAGAGCTCGCCTCTTTGGGGCAGTACGAGTTCGGCTGGGCCGATTCCGACGCGGCGGGCTCTTCCGCGCGTCGCGGGCTCTCACCGCAGGTGGTGAAAGACATCTCCGCACTGAAGAACGAGCCCGAGTGGATGCTGCAGCGTCGCCTCAAGGCCCTCCAGCTCTTCGAGCGGAAGCCGATGCCCACCTGGGGCGCCGACCTCTCGGAGATCGACTTCGACAACATCAAGTACTTCGTCCGCTCCACCGAGAAGCAGGCGCAGAGCTGGGAAGACCTCCCGGAGGACATCCGCAACACGTACGAGAAGCTCGGCATCCCGGAGGCGGAGCGTCAGCGCCTCGTGGCCGGCGTCGCGGCGCAGTACGAGTCCGAGGTCGTCTACCACCAGATCCGCGAAGACCTCGAGCAGCAGGGGGTCATCTTCCTCGACACCGACACCGCCCTGCGCGAGCACCCGGAGATCTTCGAGGAGTACTTCGGCACCGTCATCCCCTCCGGTGACAACAAGTTCGCCGCGCTGAACACGGCCGTCTGGTCGGGCGGTTCGTTCGTCTACGTGCCGAAGGGCGTGCACGTCGAGATCCCGCTGCAGGCCTACTTCCGCATCAACACCGAGAACATGGGCCAGTTCGAGCGCACGCTGATCATCGCCGACGAGGGCAGCTACGTGCACTACATCGAGGGTTGCACGGCGCCGATCTACAAGTCCGACTCGCTGCACTCCGCGGTCGTCGAGATCATCGTCAAGAAGAACGCCCGGGTGCGCTACACGACCATCCAGAACTGGTCGAACAACGTCTACAACCTCGTGACCAAGCGGGCGACCGCGGCCGAGGGCGCCACCATGGAGTGGATCGACGGCAACATCGGCTCCAAGGTGACGATGAAGTACCCGTCGATCTACCTGATGGGGGAGCACGCCAAGGGTGAGACCCTGTCCGTCGCGTTCGCCGGCCCCGGCCAGCACCAGGACGCCGGCGCGAAGATGATCCACATGGCGCCGTACACGCAGTCGTCGATCGTCTCCAAGTCGATCGCCCGCGGCGGAGGGCGAGCCGGCTACCGCGGTGAGGTGCGGGTGGACGCGGCAGCGCACCACTCCGCGAACACCGTGCGTTGCGACGCGCTGCTGGTCGACACGATCTCGCGCTCCGACACGTACCCGGCGATCGACATCCGGGTGGACGACGTGCAGCTCGGCCACGAGGCGACCGTGTCGCGCGTGAGCGAGGAGCAGCTGTTCTACCTGATGTCCCGCGGACTCCCGGAGGACGAGGCCATGGCCATGATCGTCCGCGGCTTCATCGAGCCGATCGCCCGTGAACTCCCCATGGAGTACGCACTCGAACTCAACAAGCTCATCGAGATGGGCATGGAAGGCTCTGTCGGATGACGCAGATCGAGACGACGACGACCGACCCGGCCGCCCCCGCCCCAAAGCACCTGCGCGCGCCCGTCCCCGTACAGAGCCGCGCCGAGCGGTTCACCTCGACGGAGGTCTCGGACTTCCCCGCGGTGACCGGTCGGGAGCCGATGTGGAAGTACACGCCGGTGGCGCGCATCCAGGAGCTCATCTCGGGCGACCTGGACGGCTCGCCGTACGTGTACGACGTGACGACGGCGCCCGGTGTGACCACCGCGTGGCTGGGTCGCGACGACGCCCGCATCGGCTCAGCCGGCATCCCCGAGGACCGCGCGTCCGCGAACGCGTGGACCGCGTTCGAGCAGGCGCTGCTGATCAGCATCGGTGAGAACCTCAGCGGCGACCACCGCGAGGTGACGCTCACGCGTTCCGCCCTCGGCGGCGCCGCCCGCGCGGCGCACACCGTCGTGGAGGTCGCCGCGGGCGCCGTCGCGACACTGATCCTGCAGAACACCGGAGCCGCGCACCTCACCGAGAACGTCGAGTTCCTGCTCGGTGCAGACTCCGACCTCACGGTCGTCTCGCTACAGGAGTGGGACGACGACGCCATCCACGTGGCCGCCCACTTCGCCGAGATCGGCGAGGGCGCGCGCATCAAGCACGTCGCGGTCACCCTCGGCGGCGGCGTCGTTCGCCTGAACCCGTCCGCCCACCTCTCCGGTGCGCGCGCCGACGCGGAACTGCTCGGTGCCTACTTCGCCGACGCGTCGCAGCACCTCGAGCAGCAGGTCTACGTCCACCACGACGGCCCCGAGACCCGCAGCCGCGTGACCTACAAGGGCGCGCTGCAGGGCCAGGGCGCCCGCACGGTGTGGATCGGGGATGTGCTGATCGGCCCGAAGGCCGTCGGCACCGACACCTACGAGCAGAACCGCAACCTCGTGCTCACCGACGGCGCCCGCGCCGACTCGGTGCCGAACCTCGAGATCGAGACCGGCGACATCGTCGGCGCCGGCCACGCCAGCGCCACCGGCCGGTTCGACGACGAGCAGCTGTTCTACCTGCAGTCGCGCGGCATCCCGGAGGAGGAGGCGCGTCGCCTCATCGTCCGCGGGTTCCTCTCCGAGATCGTGCAGCAGATCGGGTCGCCGGCGCTCCAGGAGCGCCTGCAGGCGAAGATCGAGGACGAGCTCCAGTCGTCGACGGTCACAGCGTCCTCCTCCGCCGTGTCGGCTCCGTCCTCAGCGCCGACCCCGTCCGCCGGGGCCGAGCGCTGATGGCGGGGCAGCGCGTCGCCGCGGTCACGGAACTGGTCGAGAACCAGGCCACCCGCGTCGTGGTCGACGGTGTCCCCATCGCCGTCGTCAAAGACTCCGCGGGCACCATCCACGCCATCGGCGACACCTGCACCCACGGCGAGATCTCGCTGTCCGAGGGCTTCGTCGAGGACGAGACGCTCGAGTGCTGGGCCCACGGGTCGCAGTTCTCGCTGGTCACCGGCAAGCCCCTCAACCTCCCGGCCTACGAGCCGGTCCCCGTCTTTCCCGTCGAGATCATCGACGGAGACGTCTACATCGACTCCAGCGTTACGAAAGAGAACCAGTAATCATGTCAGTCCTCGAGATCCGCGACCTCCACGTCACCGTCGAGACGGACCAGGGCGTCAAGCCCATCCTGAACGGCGTCGACCTCACCATCAACGAGGGTGAGATCCACGCGATCATGGGCCCGAACGGCTCCGGCAAGTCGACCCTGGCGTACACGATCGCCGGTCACCCGAAGTACACGGTCACCCAGGGCACCATCACGCTCGACGGTGAAGACGTGCTCGCCATGACGGTCGACCAGCGTGCCCGCGCCGGCCTCTTCCTCGCGATGCAGTACCCGGTCGAGATCCCGGGCGTGACCAACACGAACTTCCTCCGCACCGCGAAGACCGCGATCGAGGGCGAGGCGCCGTCCATCCGCACCTGGGTGAAGGATGTCCGCGAGTCGATGAACGCGCTGCGCATGGACTCCTCCTTCGCCGAGCGCAACGTCAACGAGGGCTTCTCGGGCGGCGAGAAGAAGCGCAACGAGATCCTCCAGCTCGAACTGCTGAAGCCGAAGTTCGCCGTGCTCGACGAGACCGACTCCGGCCTCGACGTGGATGCGCTGAAGGTCGTGTCCGAGGGCGTCAACCGCGCCAAGACCAACACCGGCCTCGGCATCCTGCTCATCACGCACTACACGCGCATCCTGCGCTACATCAAGCCGGACTTCGTGCACGTCTTCGTCGCCGGCCGGGTCGCGGAGCAGGGTGGCCCCGAGCTCGCCGACCGCCTGGAGGAGGAGGGCTACGACCGTTACGTCGACGCCCCCGAGCCCGCGTCCGCTTCGGCAGCCGAGCTGGCCGAGGCCTGAAAACCGAGAGGTACAATCGCATCATGCCCGCCACGCTGAGCCCGGCGCTCTTCGACCAGGTCGAGGAGGCGCTGAAGAACGTCATGGATCCCGAACTCGGGATCAACGTCGTCGACCTGGGCCTGATCTACGACCTCGCCTTCGATGAGGAGAACAACGCCCTCATCATCTCGATGACGCTGACCAGCGCCGGCTGCCCGCTCACCGACGTGCTCGAGGAGCAGACCGCTGAGAGCCTGGACGGCATCGTGGAAGCCTTCCGCATCAACTGGGTGTGGATGCCGCCGTGGGGTCCCGAGCGGATCACCGACGACGGGCGCGACATGATGCGCGCCCTCGGCTTCGCAATCTAAGACATCCCTCTAAATCAGTTCCGGACTTTTTCGACCGCGCCGTGGTGTGTCGGGCCGAAAAAGTCCGGAACTGTTTGCTGAGAACCAAGAGAAATGGAATCACTGTGCTTGCCGTGCAGGGTCTTGAACTGCGCGTAGGCGCACGCCTCCTGATGGAGGACGTGAGCTTCCGCGTCGCCGACGGCGACAAGATCGGGCTCGTCGGGCGCAACGGCGCCGGGAAGACGACGCTCACCAGGGTGCTCGCCGGCGACCTGCTGCCGAACGCCGGCAAGGTGGACCGCTCGGGCGACCTCGGCTACCTGCCGCAGGACCCGCGATCCGGGAACCTCGACGACCTGGCGCGCACGCGCATCCTCGACGCACGAGGCCTCGGCTCGATCGTGCTGCAGATGCAGCAGGCGACGCACGACATGGCGAGCACCGACGAAACCGTCTCCGCGGCCGCGATGAAGAAGTACGGCCGGCTGGAGGAGCAGTTCCACCTGCACGGCGGTTACGCGGCCGAGGCGGAGGCCGCCTCCATCGCGTCGAACCTGAACCTGCCGGACCGCATCCTGGATCAGCCGCTGAAGACGCTCTCGGGCGGTCAGCGGCGTCGCATCGAGCTGGCGCGGATCCTCTTCTCGGATGCGCGCACGATGATCCTCGACGAGCCGACCAACCACCTCGACGCCGACTCCGTGATATGGCTGCGTGAGTTCCTGAAGAACTACAACGGCGGGTTCATCGTCATCTCCCACGACGTGGAGCTGGTCGGCGAGACGGTCAACCGCGTCTTCTACCTGGATGCGAACCGTCAGGTCATCGACATCTACAACATGGGCTGGAAGCACTACCAGCGCCAGCGCGCCGCCGACGAGGAGCGCCGGAAGAAGGAGCGCGCCAACGCCGAGAAGAAGGCCGGCGCCCTGCAGCTGCAGGCGGCCAAGTTCGGCGCGAAAGCGACGAAGGCGGCGGCCGCCCACCAGATGGTCGCGCGCGCCGAGAAGCTGCTCGCGGGGCTGGAGGACGTTCGTCAGGCCGACCGCGTGGCGAAGCTGCGCTTCCCGACGCCCGCTCCCTGCGGCCGGACTCCGTTGCAGGCGAGCGACCTGTCGAAGAGCTACGGGTCGCTCGAGATCTTCACGGCCGTCGACCTCGCGATCGACCGCGGCTCGAAGGTCGTCGTGCTCGGGCTCAACGGCGCAGGCAAGACCACGCTGCTGCGGATGCTCGCAGGCGTCGACCGCCCGGACACCGGCCAGGTCGAACCCGGCCATGGCCTGCGCGTCGGGTACTACGCGCAGGAGCACGAGACGATCGACGTCGAGCGCAGCGTGCTGCAGAACATGGTGTCGTCGTCACCGTCGCTCACCGAGACCGAGGCCCGCAAGGTGCTGGGCTCCTTCCTGTTCACCGGGGATGACGCGCACAAGCCCGCGGGCGTCCTCTCCGGCGGCGAGAAGACGCGTCTCGCCCTGGCGATGATCGTCGTCTCGGGCGCCAACGTCCTGCTGCTCGACGAGCCGACCAACAACCTCGACCCGGCGAGCCGCGAGGAGATCCTGGATGCGCTCGCGCACTACGAGGGCGCGGTCGTGCTGGTCAGCCACGACGAGGGCGCGGTGGAGGCGCTGAACCCGGAGCGGGTGCTCATCCTCCCCGACGGCGTCGAAGACCACTGGAACCGCGACTACCTCGACCTGATCTCGCTGGCGTAGCGCATTCGTGCTGAATGTCGACTTTCGCGGCGCGAAAGTCGACATTCGGCACGAATCGGACCGTCGTTTAACGGGCGGCGTCGAGCAGTTCGTCCTCGACGTCGGCGTCGGTGCGCTTCGCGCGGCGCCGACGCTCGCGCTCGGCCGCGCGCACCCGCTCGGCAGGATCGTCGGAGTTGCGCTTGCGGTACTCGGTGACCAGCGCGTAGCCGAGGCCGAAGAACCCGATCAGCGCGAAGATGATCCACTGGATCATGTACGACCAGTGCAGTCCCTCATCCTGTGTCGGGGGAGAGGTGACGGTGGGCGTCGGAGCGGTCGCGGGCGCCGGGTCCTCGCTGTCGAGCAGTCCGTACGCGCCGGTGTAGACATCCGCGCCGCCGAGCTTCTGCTGGACGACCGAGAGCTGGATGGTGCCCACCTGCGAGCCGGTCGCCGTGCGCCCGGGGATCGCCGGTTCGCTGGCCTTCAGGCGTGCCACCACGGTGACGGTTCCCGCTGGAGCGGCCGGTACGTGGTCGGGCGTGTCGGTGGTGTTGCCGGTCGGGACCCATCCCCGGTCCACGATGAACAGCGAGCCGTCGGCCGTGCGCAGCGGCGTCAGCACCTCGAAGCCGGGGCTTCCGTTGAAGGGCCGGTTGCGCACCAGCAGCTGCTTGTCACGCTCGTACGTTCCGGTGACGGTGACGCGCCTCCACTCCTGCTTCGGGGAGTAGGCGGACAGGCCCGGCAGTTCGTCGGTCAGCGGCACCGGCTTCGAGTCGAAGTTCTCGGTGACGAGCGCATTGGCTGCTGCCGCCTCCTTGCTGCGGGCGAGCTGCCAGTTGCTGAGGAACCCGCACGCGATGGCGAAGACGATGGCGAATGCCAGGTAACCGAACCACCGCCGGGAGATCGCGAAGCGCCACCCCTCGGGCTGACGCCCGCTCACGCCGTCGGCCTCTCGGGCTCGACCTCGGCCCCGGCGACCTCGGCCTCATCCACGGAGACGACCCGCAGCGGGAAGTCGCGGGCGGCGAGGAACTGCCGCAGGAACTCCTCGTGCTCGTCGCACGCCAGCCACACCTTCACGCGGTCCTCGGCGTGGATGCGCGGGTTGCGCCATTCGATCCGCCAGGACGCCGTCTCGCGGCAGCCGGCGCGGGAGCACGTCAACGGCGCAGGCGCGTCCGATCCGAGCCCGATCACTGGTCCTCCCGAGGGTCCTGGCGCGGCCCCGGGGGCGGGGGCGCCACTGGAAGGATATTGCCTGGTCGCTGAACTTCCTCTCGGCGCGGGTCCACCGACACGTTCGCGATGACCACCGCGAAGTACGGCAGGAAGATCGCACCGATCAGCGGGACGGCCGCCCACCATCCCGGGACGATCACGGCGACGATCAGGCACACCACACGGATACCCATGGCGACCGAATACTTGATCATCCGGTGCCGACGTTCCTCGTCGGGGGAGAGGGGCAGGCTCGTGATCGACGGAGCTGTGGGCTTCTTCATGTGCGTTGAGTCCAGCGTACGTCCATAAACTAGGTGGCGGTCCGTTCACGGACATCTTGCAGAAAGCTGTACTCCTTGAAGGGAACCGCATGACCACGCCACGCACCGTCCTCATCACCGGAGGCAACCGGGGGATCGGCTTCGCCATCGCCGAGGAGTTCGTCGCCCAGGGCCACCGGGTAGCGGTCACCGCGCGTTCGGGCGAGGGTCCGGAGGGCGCGCTGACGGTGCGGGCGGATGTGACGGACGCCGCCTCCGTCGACGCTGCGTTCACCGAGGTGGAGCAGAAGCTCGGCCCGGTGGAGGTCGTGGTCGCGAACGCGGGCATCACCAAGGACACCCTCCTGATGCGGATGACGGACGAGGAGTTCGACTCGGTGATCGAGACGAACCTCGGTGGCGCGTTCCGCGTCGTCAAACGAGCCAACAAGGGGATGCTGAAGGCCCGGTTCGGCCGCATCGTCCTCATCTCCAGCGTGGTGGGTCTCTTCGGTGGCGCCGGCCAGGTCAACTACGCCTCGTCGAAGGCGGGACTCGTCGGCATGGCGCGCTCGATCACCCGCGAGTTGGGCGCCCGCGGCATCACGGCGAACGTCGTGGCGCCCGGCTTCATCGAGACCGACATGACGGCCGAGCTGCCCGAGGCGCAGCAGGCCGAGTACAAGAAGAGCATCCCTGCGGGCCGCTTCGCCTCGCCGACAGAGGTCGCGAAGGTCGTGACCTGGATCGCGGGCGACGACGCCGGATACATCTCCGGCGCGGTCATCCCGGTCGACGGCGGCCTCGGGATGGGCCACTAGCGGCAGCTCAGTCGTAGGTCAGCCGCGCAGGCCGAGCAGCGGGAGCACCTGCGACAGGTCGGGCCGGTCGATGACCACGTCTGCTTCGGCGCGTACCTTCGGCTTGGCGTTGAACGCCACGGCGAGGCCGGCTTCGGCCATCATCCGGAGGTCGTTGGCGCCGTCGCCGATCGCGACGGTCTGAGACAGGTGCACGCCCGCGGCTGCGGCCCAGAACAGCAGGGCCTGCGCTTTGGCGGCCGCGTCGACGACCGGGCCGTCGACCTCGCCGGTGAGCACGCCGTCCTCGACGACGAGCCGGTTGGCGCGCCAGTGATCGAGGCCCAGCCGCTCGCCGATCGGGTCGAGGAGCTCGTGGAAGCCGCCGGAGACGACGCCGACCACCCCGCCCGCCTCGTGGACGCCCGCAACCAGTTCCGGAACGCCCTCCGTCACCCGGATGCGCTCACCCACGTGCTGGAAGACGGCTGCGGGGAGACCGGCGAGCGTGCGGACACGCTCACGCAGACTCGCCTCGAAGTCGAGTTCGCCGCGCATCGCGCGCTCGGTGATCTCAGCGACCTCGGTGCGCGAGCCCGCTTCCTCGGCGAGCAACTCGATGACCTCGTCCTGCAGGAGGGTCGAATCGGCATCGAGGACGACCAGGACGGACGCTGTGCTGTGCTCAGGCGTCATGGAACGACGTGGACGCCCTTGCCGACCACGGTGATCCCCGAGTCGGTCACGGTGAACCCGCGAGCGCGGTCGCGGTCGGGGTCGACCCCGATCTGCGCGCCCTCGGCGACCACCACATCCTTGTCGAGGATGGCACGGCCGACGAACGCATTCGGCTCGATGATCGCGCGCTCGAAGACGACCGAGTCGATCACCTTCGCGCCGGAGTCGACCTTCGCCCAGGGGCCCAGCACACTGCGCTCCAGGTGGGCACCCGAGATCACGGAGCCGAGCGACACGATCGAGTCGATCGTCGTGCCGAGCGCTCCGCGCCCGTCCCGCACGATCTTCGCCGGCGGGGAGTTGAGCACCTGGCTGAAGATCGGCCAGCGGTTGTTGTACAGGTTGAAGATCGGGAGGGCCGAGATGAGGTCCTGGTGGGCTTCGAAGAACGAGTCGATCGTCCCGACATCCCGCCAGTAGTAGCGGTCGCGGTCGGTCGAGCCCGGCACGTCGTTGTTGTTGAAGTCGTAGACGGCGGCCTCGCCGCGCGCCACGAAGTCGGGGATGATGTCGCCGCCCATGTCGTGGTTCGAGTCTGGACGGTCGCCGTCGCGAATCACCGCGTCGATCAGCGCATCCGCGTCGAAGACGTAGTTGCCCATCGAGGCCAGCACCTCGTTCGGGGAGTCGGGCAGACCGATCGGGTCGCGCGGCTTCTCGCGGAAGGCGCCGATGCGGTCGGGGCGCTCCGGCTCGACCTCGATGACGCCGAACTGGTCGGCGAGCCCGATCGGCTGGCGGATGGCGGCAACACTCGCCGGCGCCCCGGACGCGATGTGCGCGTCGATCATCTGGCCGAAGTCCATGCGGTACACGTGGTCGGCGCCGACGACGACCACGATGTCCGGCTTTTCGTCGCGCAGCAGGTTGAGGCTCTGAAGGATGGCGTCGGCCGACCCGCTGAACCAGCGCTTGCCGAGGCGCTGCTGTGCGGGAACGGAGGCGATGTAGGAGCTGGTGATGCCATCGAGCCGCCAGGTCTGCGAGACGTGGCGGTCGAGGCTGTGCGACTTGTACTGGGTCAGCACGACGATCTGGCGCAGCTGCGAGTTGATCAGGTTCGACAGGGCGAAGTCGATCAGGCGGTACTGCCCGCCGAACGGGACGGCGGGCTTCGCCCGGTCCGCCGTCAACGGCATCAGCCGCTTTCCCTCGCCGCCCGCGAGGACGATGCCGAAAATCTTCTTGCCTGGTGCCATGCCCTCAACAGTAGAGGCGAAGTGTTCGCTGTACTAGCGTTTTGGTCATGCGCGTTGATCTTCTGACCCGGGAGTACCCGCCGGACATCTACGGCGGTGCCGGGGTGCACGTCACCGAGCTCGTGAGGGCTCTGCGAGTGGACACCGAGGTGATCGTGCGCGCCTTCGGGGAGGCGCGGGAAGAGCCGGATACCGCGTCGTACCGCGTGCCTGCCGAGCTCGCGGATGCCAATGGCGCCATCGCCACGCTCGGCGTCGACCTGCAGATGGCGCAGGACTGCGGGGGAGCGGACATCGTCCATTCGCACACCTGGTATGCGAACGGCGCCGGCCACCTGGCGAAGCTGCTGCACGGCGTGCCGCACGTCGTGACCGCGCACAGCCTCGAGCCGCTGCGGCCGTGGAAGGCCGAGCAGCTCGGCGGCGGCTACCGCGTCTCGAGCTGGATCGAGAAGACGGCGTTCGAGTCCGCCGACACCGTCATCGCGGTGAGCGACGGGATGCGGCGCGACATCCTGGCCGCGTATCCCGAGCTCGACCCCGCCAAGGTCGTGACGATCTACAACGGCATCGACCTGGAGCGCTGGCAGCCGCTGCGCGACGACGAGCGAGCACGGGCGCTGGGCATCGACCCGGACCGCCCGGCCGTCATCTTCGTCGGCCGGATCACCCGGCAGAAGGGGCTGCCGTACCTGCTGCGGGCGGTGCGGCTGCTGCCGCCGGAGGTGCAGGTCATCCTCTGCGCCGGCGCGCCCGACACACCCGAGATCCTCGCCGAGGTGAGCGGTCTGGTCGAGCAGCTGCAGCAGGAGCGGGACGGGGTGGTCTGGATCGACCGGCTGCTCCCGAACGACGAGCTGCGCATCGCCCTCACCGCCTCCACGGTCTTCGTGTGCCCGTCGATCTACGAGCCGCTCGGCATCGTGAACCTCGAGGCCATGGCCTGCGGGCTGCCCGTGGTCGGAACGGCGACCGGCGGCATCCCCGAAGTGATCGTCGACGGAGTGACCGGACGCCTCGTGCCCATCGACCAGCTGCAGGACGGCACCGGCACCCCGACCGACCCGGAAGCGTTCGTGGCGGACCTCGCCGCCGCCCTCACCGAGGTCGTGAGCGACCCCGCGCGGGCCGCGGAAATGGGCCGCGTCGGGCGCGAGCGGGCCGAGACATCGTTCAGCTGGACGGCGATCGCCGAGCAGACGCGCGACGTCTACCGATCGCTCTCCGGCCGTCACTGATGCGCTTCGGGCGACGGTAGGCTGGATGGCATGGCCGACAGCGTTCTCCAGCTTTCCGACGTGTCCGTTGTACGGGACGGCAACCCCGTCCTGAAGGGAATCGACTGGGCGGTCGAGCCGGACGAGCGGTGGGTCATCCTTGGCCGGAACGGCGCCGGTAAGACGACGCTCCTGCAGATCGCGGCGGCCGCGATGCACCCCAGCTCCGGCGAGGCCGTTGTGCTGGGCGAATCGGTCGGTCACACCGACCTCGCGGAGCTCCGCCCGCTGCTCGGCTTCGCGTCCAGCGCCGTGGCCCGGCGCATCCCGCGGAACGAGCGAGTGCTGGATGTCGTGATGACGGCCGCATATGCGGTCACCGGTCGCTGGAACGAGCTGTACGAGGAGATCGACGAGCGCCGCGCCCACCGCGTGCTCTCCGAGTGGCACCTCGACCACCTGGCCGAGCGCACGTTCGGGAGCCTGTCTGACGGCGAGCAGAAGCGCGTGCAGATCGCCCGCTCGGTGATGACCGACCCGGAGATCCTGCTGCTCGACGAGCCGGCCGCGAGTCTCGACCTCGGCGGGCGCGAGGAGCTGCTGCAGCTCCTCGGCGGCTACGCCAGCGACCCGAAGTCGCCCGCGATCGTCATGGTCACCCACCACGTCGAGGAGATCCCGCAGGCGTTCAACCGCGCGCTGCTGCTGAAGGACGGCGAGGTCATGGCCCAGGGCCCGATCGGCGAGGTGCTGACGAGCGAGAACCTGACCGCGACCTTCGACATCGAGATCGAGATCAGCGAGTCCGACGGCCGGTACACGGCCCGGGCGCGCCAGGGCGTCGAAGGCTGAGCACCGCGACCCGATCTGCTAGACTCGATAGCTGGCTCCCGAACCGTTCGCACCGTCTTGGCTGCGTTCGCTCTCCGAGGGCCTGAAGCTTCCCGTCCACGCGGTCTGCGCGGACACGACCGAACCGACTACTAGCTGCAACAAGGAAGTCCTGATGAAGACTGGCATCCACCCCGACTACGCCCCCGTGGTTTTCCGCGACCTGGCCTCGGGTGCGACGTTCCTCACCCGTTCCACCGTCTCGAGCGACAAGACGATCGAGTGGGAGGACGGCAACACCTACCCGGTGATCGACGTCGAAATCTCGTCGGAGTCGCACCCGTTCTACACGGGCAAGCAGCGCATCCTCGACTCGGCCGGCCGCGTCGAGAAGTTCAACTCGCGCTACAAGAGCTTCGGCAAGTAAGCCGCACGTACGAAGGCCCCCGTCCTCTGGACGGGGGCCTTCGTCGTTCCCGGTGGTCGCGTCCCCTCGGTAGTGCGGGGGCTATCGAAGGAGATTCGACGCTGTAGCCCTCGCATCTCCTTCACCACTGCCTTGTGAAGGAGATTCGGGGGCTTTTCTCCTTCGATAGCAGCGGGCTAGTTGCTCTGGTAGTAGACGGCGGAGTTGGCGGCGGCGACGACCACGATGATCGTGACGATGATGCCGAGCGCGAGTGCGACGAAGCCGATGATGATGGCCGCGAGTGCGAGGCCGCGGCCCTGCTCGCCGGTGCGCTTGATCTGGGACAGGGCGATGAAGCCCAGGATGATGCCCACGATGCTGATGAAGAACGTCGCGACGAACGCGACGATGGACATGGTGTTCCAGCCGGGCTGCCCGGAGCCGTAGGGCTGCGCGTACTGGGGCTGCTGTTGTGGCGGGAGGGGCTGCGGGTTCAGGTTCGAGTCGCTCATGGCGCAGAGACTAGCGGGAGTGGCGGACGCGCGAGTAGACCCCAGGTGGAGGGGCGAGCGTCCCGGCCCGGTTCGGCGGCTCAGCGCAGCGGCCAGGCTCCGGAGGTGGTGAACTGCGGGTCGCGCTCCCGCCGCATGTACTCCTGGAAATCGGCAGCCTGCTCCTTGCACCAGTCCACCTGGCGGCGGTGCAGCTCCGCGGCCTCCAGCGCCAGTGCTTCGGCGTGGATGCGCGCGAGCGCCTGCGCAACGCGCCCGGCGGCGATCGCATCCGCTCCCGCATCGTGGGCCGCGATCAGGTCGACGCCGTAGTGGGTCGCTGTCATCGTCAGGGTGCGCTTGCCCCGGCGGAACTTGTCCACCGCCTTGTCGATCACGAGCGGGTCGACGATGGGGCCGGGGGAGGCGAGCGGTGCGACGTCGTAGCGGCGGGCCTCCCGGTCGAGCAGGGTGAAGTCGTAGGGAGCGTTGTAGGCGACCACGGGGATGCCGCGGTCGAACAGGCTGCGCAGCTGCGCGACGATCGCGGCGACGGCGCGTGCCGGATCCATCCCGTCGGCCCGCGCCCTCTCGGTGGTGATGCCGTGGACGGCGGTCGCCTCCGACGGGATCTCGACCCCCGGATCCACCAGCCAGTCGCGGCGGTGCAGCACCTCACCGGTCTCGTCGAGCAGCCCGACGTGCGCGGTCACGATCCTGGCCGTCTCGACGTCGATGCCGGTGGTCTCGAGGTCGAAGACGCCCAATCGGTGATGCCACGTGCTCATGCCCCAACGCTAAGCACGACCACCGTCATCCCCGCGGAACGGCACGCCGAACGGTGAGTTCAGTCGCGGCGCGGCTCGATGTGCAGCCAGTAGAAGTTCTGCGTGCCGAGCGTGAGTGTGAAGCGGCCGTCGTCGGCGACCGTCGGGAACTCGGCTCCGCCGAACAGGTCGTACAGCGTGGCCCCGGCGAACTCCGTCGCCTCCAGCGAGACGGAGACGGGATTGTGCGCGAACGAGAACACGCACAGCACGTCCTCCGGCTGGTCGCCGAAGTGCGAGCCGCTGCCGGCGTACGAGCGCACGAACGCCAGCACCGACTCGTGGTCGGTGGGGAGCACCCGGATGTCGCCCAGCCCGAACACGGGATGCGCCTTGCGCACGTGGATGACGTTGCGGATCCAGTGCAGGAGGGACCGGGACTGCGCGAGCTGCGCCTCCACGTTCACCTGGTTGTAGTGGAAGACCAGCGACTGCACGATCGGCAGGAACAGCTTGCCGGGGTCGGCGCTGGAGAAGCCGGCGTTGCGGTCCGGCGTCCACTGCATCGGCGTGCGGGAGCTGTCGCGGTCGGGCAGCCAGATGTTGTCGCCCATCCCGATCTCGTCCCCGTAGTAGAGGAACGGGCTGCCGGGGAGAGAGAACAGCAGGGCGTGGGCCAGCTCCAGCTCGGCTCGGGAGTTGTCGAGCAGCGGGGCGAGCCTGCGGCGGATGCCGATATTGGCGCGCATCCTCGGGTCGTAGGCGTACCAGCCGTACATCGCCTGCCGGTACTCCTCGCTCACCATCTCGAGCGTCAGCTCGTCGTGGTTGCGGAGGAACACGCCCCACGCCGCCCCGTCGGGCACGTCGGTCGTCTCGGACAGCACACGGACGAGTTCGCCGGCCTGCTGGGAGCGCAGCGCGTAGAAGATGCGTGGCATGACGGGGAAGTCGAAGGCCATGTGGCACTCCGGCTCCTCCTCGCTGCCGAAGAACGCCGCGACCTCGCGGGGCCACTGGTTCGCCTCGGCGATCATGATGCGGCCGGGGTACTCGCGGTCGACCCACTCGCGCAGCTTGATGATGAACTCGTGGGTCTTCGGCTCGCCCTCGCCGTTGCCCTCGTCGGACTCGTAGAGGTAGGGGATGGCGTCGAGCCGGAAGCCGTCGACGCCGAGGTCGAGCCAGAACTTGACGATGTCGTACATCGCCTCGTGGACGGCCGGGTTCTCGAAGTTGAGGTCGGGCTGGTGCGAGAAGAAGCGGTGGAAGTAGAACTGGCGCCGCGCCTCGTCGAAGGCCCAGTTGGAGTCCTCGGTGTCGACGAAGATGATGCGGATGTCCGGCCACTTGTCGTCCGTGTCGTTCCAGACGTAGAAGTCGCCATAGGGACCTTCCGGGTCGGAACGCGACTGCTGGAACCACTCGTGCTGGTCGGACGTGTGGTTGATCGGCAGGTCGATGATGATGCGCATGTTGCGCTCGTGGGCCTTGGTGACGAGCTCGCGGAACTCGTCGATCGTCCCGAACTCGGGGAGGATCGACTTGAAGTCGGCGACGTCGTAACCGCCGTCGCGCAGCGGCGACTGGAAGAACGGCGGGAGCCAGAGCGCGTCGATGCCCAGCCACTGCAGGTAGTCGAGCTTGGAGGTGAGGCCGGCGATGTCGCCGGAGCCGTCGCCGTTGCTGTCGACGAACGACCGCACCATGACCTCGTAGAAGACCGACCGGCGGTACCACTGCGGATCGAGGGCCAGGCCGGGCAGCGTGATCGGCGCGGTGAAGCTCACGGTTCTCCTTCTGCGCGGCAAGCCGCGGGACGGGGGATGCGGGGAGATGGGGGCAGTACGGGGGCGTGCGGGGTGGTGGCGGGGGAGCGCGAGGTGCTGCAAGCGATTGCAACCACAGAAGTCTAGGACGTGCAGACGGTGCGCTGTCCAGTCCCTGCCTAGACTGGAGGACGATGACTGTGACCTCACCCTACGCCGCCGCTCTCGGGCGGGTGCCCATACGCGAGGGGGCGACCGTCGTGCTCGGCTCGACGACCCGGTTCTGGGACTACGGCGACCCGGATGCGGCCGCCACTCTGGTGCTGGTCCACGGGTTCCGCGGCGACCACCACGGGCTCGAGCCGGTGGTCGCGCAGCTGGACGGCATCCGGCTGGTCTCGCCCGATCTGCCCGGGTTCGGCGCGTCGACGCCGCTGACCGAGGCGGCGCACGACATCGACGGGTACGGCCGCTGGCTGAGGGGGTTCGTCGCGTCGCTCGAGTTGAGTGGGCGCGTGGTGCTGCTCGGCCACTCCTTCGGGTCGATCGTGGTCGCAGCGTCGCTGGCGACGGCGGGCGCGTCGGGCTCCAGCGACCGTCCTGACGCCGTCGTGCTGGTCAACCCGATCGGCCAGCCCGCGCTCGAGGGGCCGCGCGGGATCTTCACGCGGCTCGCGATCTTCTATTACTGGCTCGCCTCGGTCCTCCCGGAGCGGCTCGGCTTCGCCCTGCTCCGCAACCGGCTGATCGTGCGAGTGATGAGCGTGACCATGGCCAAGACGAAGAACCGGGCGCTGCTCCGCTGGATCCACGACCAGCACGACCGCTACTTCTCGGCGTTCAGCGACCGGACGGTGGTGCTGGATGCGTTCCGCGCGTCCGTGTCGCACGACGTCAGTGAGTATGCGCAGCGCATCCCGGAGCGGACGCTGCTGGTGGCGGCGGAGAAGGACGACATCACGCCCATCGCCGCCGAGTACCGGCTGCAGACGCTGTTCCCGCAGGCGGAGCTGGTGGTCATCCCGGAGGTCGGCCACCTCATCCACTACGAGACGCCTGTCGCCGCCGCCCGCGCCATCCAGCGGTTTCTGGAGGAGCCGTCGTGAGGATTCTCTTCGACTGCCGCTACACCCGGATCGGGCGTCATGACGGCATCAGCCGCTACACCGCCGGGCTCGTCACCGCGTTGGCAAAACGTCACCCGGTCACGATGCTGATCAGCGACCACCGCCAGCTGGAGCTGCTTCCCGAGTTGCCGTGGGAGCTCATCCCCTCGCCGACCTCGCCGGGGGAGCCCTGGGTCGCGCGCACGGTGAACCGCCTGAAGCCGGACATCGTGTTCACCCCCATGCAGACGATGGGCGGCTTCGGGCGCAAGTACCGCCTGGTGCTGACCGTCCACGACCTCATCTACTACCGGCACCCCACCCCGCCGCGCGACCTTCCGGCGTTCGTGCGCGGGCTGTGGCGGCTGTATCACCTCGCGTGGTGGCCGCAGCGGCTGCTGCTGAATCGCTCCGACACTGTCGTAACGGTCTCGGAGACGACCAAGGAGCTCATCGCCGAGCACCGGCTGACGAAGCGACCCGTGCACGTCGTGCCGAACGCCGCCGACATGCCGGAGCTCGCTCCGGGCCGCGCCGAGCGCACGGCGCCCGAGACGAAGAGCCTGGTCTATATGGGCTCCTTCATGCCGTACAAGAACGTGGACACGCTGGTGCGCGCGGTCGCGCTGCTGCCGGAGTACGCCCTCCACCTGATGAGCCGCGTGTCGGAGGCTGAGCGGCAGCGGCTGCGCGAGCTCGCACCGGGCGCGCAGCTCGTCTTCCACGACGGCGCGAGCGACGAGGAGTACGCGGAGACGCTCGCCGCGGCCACCGCGTTGGTGTCGGCGTCGCACGACGAAGGGTTCGGCATCCCGCTGGTGGAGGCGATGACGGTCGGCACGCCGGTCGTGGTCAGCGACATCCCGATCTTCCGGGAGATCGGTGGGGAGGCCGCGCTGTTCTTCGAGGCGGACTCGCCGGAGCAGGTGGCCGCGCGGGTGCGCCACCTGGAGGAGGACGGCGTGTGGGCCGCGCGCTCGGCGGCCGGTCACGCCCAGGCGCAGCGCTACACGTGGGAGGCGTCGGCCGAACGGCTGCTGACGGTGCTCACCGCGACGGCGTCGCGTCGCAAGCGCTGACGCAGTCCGCCGCACTCCGACGGAGTTGACGCAACACGCCGTTGCGCCGACCCGCTGGACGGCGTGTCGCGTCAACTGGGCGCCTGCGCGTCACATGACGGAGGCGGTGAACAGGTCGCGGTCCTCCGGGCCGAGGTTGAAGCGGTCGAGCGTGAGGTCGCCGTCGAGGTACCGGAAGCGGTGCACGGAGCCGTTCGGGATGAGTTCGCCCGGGCCCGGCAGCGCGTGGTCGGTGACGTGCCGTACGAGCGACGAGATGACGCCGCCATGGCTGACCACGATCACGTTCTCGCCGGGATGCTGTTCGCCGAGCTCCCGCAGCGCGGGCAGCGCCCGGGCGACCACCTGGTCGCGCGTCTCGCGGCCGGGAACCGGGGTTCCATCCGGCCAGCGGGCGAGGATCTGCTCGCCGGTGAGGCCCTCCGCCTCGCCGTACTGACGCTCGGCCACCGCGGCCAGGCGACCCGGCTCACCGAGGCCGACGTGGTCGGCGATGATGCGCGCCGTATCGAGTGCGCGCGACAGCGGGCTGGCGTAGATGGCGTCGAACCGTCCGCCGGCGAGTGCGCGGCCCGTCGTCTCGGCCTGCGCGCGTCCCGTCGCGTTCAGCGGGATGTCGCTGGATCCCTGGATGCGCTTGGCGAGATTCCAGTCGGTCTGGCCGTGCCGCACCAGCGAGATGAAGGTCACACGCGTCCTTTCGTCGCCGGGACGCAGGTGAGGAGGTCGGTGGTCAGCCCAGCCGCTCGGCGAGCTCGACCAGTGTCTCGGTCGTCCCGCCATCCAGCTTAATGGTCGCGCGCCCGTCGCCCTTCGTCTGGCCGCGGTTGACGATGACGATCGGCAGGCGGCGGCGCCGCGCTTCCTCCAAGAGGCGGATGCCGGAGTTGACCACCAGCGACGACCCGGCGATGACGAGCGCGTCGGCCGAGCGGACCAGAGCGCTCGCTTCCCGGTACTTCTCCGCGGGGACGAACTCGCCGAAGAAGACCACGTCGGGCTTCAGGTGCCCGCCGCAGACCGTGCAGTCGGGAACGACGAAAGCGTCGATGTCGGTCACGATCGCGTCGCCGTCCGGCGCGCTCTCGACGGCTCCCTCGGTGTCGAGCCACGGGTTGGCGGCGTCGATGCGGGCGGTGATCGCCTCGCGGGCGAAGATCTGGCCGCAGATGAGGCACAGCACGCGGTCCATCGCGCCGTGCAGGTCGACGACCTTGCGCGATCCCGCCTGCTTGTGCAGCCCATCCACGTTCTGGGTGATGACGCCGTTGGCCGCGCCCGCGGCTTCGAGGCGAGCGAGAGCGCGGTGGCCGTCGTTGGGATGCGCGGCCGCGAACCGTCGGTAGCCCAGGTGGCTGCCTGCCCAGTAGCGCTTGCGGAAACGGTCGTCGGCAAGGAACTGCTGGAACGTCATCGGCGTGCGCTGAGGAGCGCCCTCGCCGCGGTAGTCCGGGATGCCGGAGTCGGTGGACACGCCCGCGCCGGTCAGCACCGCGAAGCTTCGGCCCTGCAGCAGCTCGACGGTCTGGTCGATGCCGCGGGCGAGCTCCGGCGGAAGCGTCGTCGTCAGCGTGGTCACATCCACCTCCCGATCCTTCTGTGAGTCTAAACACCCCAGTTTTCCGATTTGTTTCGTCGGGCTGGCAATGTTGAGGCATGCTCCTGCGCCGCATCGACGATCTGGAGGCCGACGGCCTCGCCGACTACTCCCGCCTCACCGACGTGGCGCTGCGCCGGGTGACGGAGCCGGCGAGCGGCCTGTACATCGCGGAGTCGACGAAGGTGATCACGCGGGCGCTGGCCGCAGGGCACATCCCGCGCTCCGTGCTGCTGCAGGAGCAGTGGCTGCCCGACGTGGAGCCGCTGCTGGAGCCGTTCCCCGACGTCCCCGTGTTCGTCGGCGACCCGGCCGTGCTCGAACGCCTCACCGGCTACCACCTGCACCGGGGCGCGCTGGCGGCGATGCACCGACCCGAGCTACCCGATCCCGCCGACCTGCTGCGGGATGCGCGGCGCGTGGTGGTGCTGGAGGACATCGTCGACCACACCAATGTCGGCGCGATCTTCCGCGCCGTCGCGGGCCTCGGCGCCGACGCGGTGCTCGTCACGCCGCGCTGCGCGGACCCGCTGTACCGTCGCAGCGTCCGCGTCTCGATGGGCACAGTGCTGCAGGTGCCGTGGACGCGCCTGCCCGAGTGGGATGCGGCGGTGCCGCTGCTGCACGATGCGGGATTCGACATCGCGGCGCTCGCCCTCGCGGAAGACGCGGTCACCCTCGATGCGTATGCCGCCGAGCCGCCGGAGCGCGTCGCGCTGGTGTTCGGCGCAGAAGGGGATGGCCTGAGCAGGCGCGCGCTGGCGGCGGCGGACACGGTGGTGACCATCCCGATGCTGCATGGTGTGGACTCGCTCAACGTCGCGTCCGCTTCGGCCGTCGCACTGTGGGCGTTGCGGGCGCGTTCTCAGCCCTCGCATGACTAGCCCCCGCTAAAATCGTGCCAATGTCCCAGCAAGCCCTCGCCGATCCGCCGCGCCGTCTCTCGCGGAAGGTCTACCGTCGACGCCGGATCGTCGTCTTCGGTCTCGTGATCGCCGTGCTGGTGGCGTTCGTCTACGTCGTCGGATCGCTGGTGGCGCCCGTCCCCGCGACCGCTGCCGCCGTCTCGCACGAGAAGGCGCTCGTGCAGCCCGCCGTGCAGCTGGCGTGGCCCGGATACGGGTCGTCCGCGATCGTCGCGCCCGACTATCCCGGAGCTTCCGCCTCGCACGGCACCGAGGCGAGCGTGCCGATCGCGAGCGTCACGAAGACCATCACCGCCCTCGTCGTGCTTGAGAAGAAGCCGCTGAACGGTGACGAGCAGGGCCCCGACATCGCGTTCACGCAGCGCGATGTCGACATCTGGAACGAGGTCGTCGGCGAGGGAGGCTCCTGGGCGCCGGTCGTCGCCGGTACGTCGTTGACGGAGAAGCAGGCGCTCGAGGCGATGCTGCTGCCGTCCGCCAACAACTACGCGATCTCGCTCACGAACTGGGCGTTCGGCTCGACCAGCGCCTACGTGAAGGCGGCCAACGACTGGCTCGCCCAGAAGGGTTTCACCGGCACCAAGATCGTCACGCCCGACGGCCTCGATCCCGGCAATGTCAGCACGACGAAGGATCTGATCGGGATCGGGAAGCTCGTGCTCGCGTCGCCCGCGCTGACCTCGATCGTCTCCCAGAAGAACGTGAACCTGCCCGGCGCGGGGTCGCAGGACAACACCAACACGCTCCTCGGATTCGAGGGCATGGACGGGATCAAGACGGGCAACACAGACGAAGCCGGCAACTGCCTGCTCTTCTCGGCGCAGGTTCCGATCGGGTCGACGAAGGTCCGGGTCATCGGGGCGGTGCTGGGCGCGCCCACCCATGACGACCTCTGGGCGGGAGTGCAGGCGCTGCTGACCAGCATGAAAGCGGGCTTCCACACCGTCACGGCCGTCGAGAAGGGCCAGGTCTTCGGGACCTACACCACGGCCTGGGGCGCGCGGTCGAAGCTGATCGCCACGGAGACGAAGACGTTCGTGGTGTGGTCGGACACGCCCATCACGGTGGACCTGCAGACGCGTCCACTGTCGTCCGGCTTCACGGGCGACATCCTCGGGCAGGGGACGTTCACCCTGAACGGGAAGACCGCCACGGTTCCGCTCGCGCTGGCGAGCGATGTGCCGGACCCCGGGTTCGGCTGGCGGTTGGCGCACCCGGGCGGTCTCGGGACGTAACGGCCCGGGCACTGGCGGTGCCGCGGCGGTCTGTCGCGGCGGACCGCGCTGGCGGTCTGTGCTGGCGGTCAGTCGCCGCTGATGAGGAACGGGCCCGCCTCGGGGCGCTTCGCCGAGATGTGATCGCCGGACGACTGGTGCCGGATGCGCCGGACCACCCACGGCACCAGGTACGCGCGCGCCCAGGAGAGGTCCTCCGAGCGGGCCTGCCGCCACGTGCGCAGCGGCAGCGGCTCGGGCTCGAGCGGCTGCAGATCGTTCTCGACGTTCAGCGCCGCCAGCACCATGCGGGCGACGGTGTGGTGTCCGAGCGGCGCGAGGTGCAGCCGGTCGGGCGCCCACATCCGCTGATCCTGGATGTCGGTGAGCGCCCACTGGTCGGCCACGATGCAGTCGTAGCGGGCGGCGATGGCGCGGACGTTCTCGTTGTAGATCGCGACCTTGCCGCGGATACCCCGGAACACCGGCGAGAAGCCGACATCGACGCCCGTGAAGACGACGATCGTGGCGCCGTCGACGCTGAGTCGTGAGACCGCCTCGTCGAACAGCAGGGCGATCTGGTCCGGGTCCGTTCCGGGGCGGATCACGTCGTTGCCGCCCGCAGAGAGGGTGATGAGGTCGGGCCGCAGGGCGACCGCCGCATCCACTTGCTCGTCGAGGATCTGCTTGATGAGCTTGCCGCGGACGGCCAGGTTCGCGTACGCGAAGTCGCCCGTCTGCCGGCTGAGCACCTCGGCCACCCGGTCGGCCCAGCCGCGGTGCCCGCCCGGGCTGCCGGGCTCCGGATCGCCGATGCCTTCGGTGAACGAGTCGCCCAGAGCGACGTAGCGGGACCAGGGATGCAGTGCTTCGGCCATTGCTCCATTCTGCATCGGACCGCGGTGTCGGCGGGCTCGGGTAGATTTGATCCAAGTGGAGACCTCAGCATTACCCGAGCCGGACGAGCCTTTCGAGGAGTCCGATCGGCCCGGCGTGCACGCGGGCAGTTTTGCTGCCGAGCATCTCTCGCCCTCCTTCCCGGAGCGCGCCGCGTGGGGGACCGCGGGCAAGCTCCGCGCGTGGCAGGCCGAGGCCCTCGACGCGTACTTCGTGAATGAACCGCGCGACTTCCTGGCCGCGGCGACCCCGGGTGCCGGCAAGACGACGTTCGCACTGCGGCTCGCGACCGAGCTGCTCTCGCGGCGGATCGTCGAGCGCGTGACCGTCGTGGCGCCGACGGAGCACCTCAAGCGCCAGTGGGCGGAAGCAGCGGCACGTGTCGGCCTGCACCTCGACCCGGACTTCAAGAACTCGGACGGCCGCTACGCCCGGCACTACCGCGGCGTCGCGGTGACCTACGCGCAGGTGGCGATGCGGCCGAGCCTGCACAAGGACATCACCGAGTCGTACAAGACCCTGGTGATCCTCGACGAGGTGCACCACGGCGGCGACGCGCTCAGCTGGGGTGACGGCATCCGGGATGCGTTCGAGCGGGCGACCCGCCGACTCTCGCTCACCGGGACGCCGTTCCGCTCCGACACGGCACCCATCCCGTTCGTGACCTACCTGCCCGACCGGCAGGGCATCCGGACCTCGCTCACCGACTACAACTACGGCTACGGCCGGGCCCTGGAGGACGGCGTCGTTCGTCCCGTGATCTTCATGGTCTACGCCGGCCACATGCGGTGGCGCACCAAGACCGGCGACGAGATGGAGGCGCGCCTCGGCGAGGGCAACACGAAGGACATCACGGCGCAGGCGTGGCGCACGGCCCTGGATCCGCGCGGCGAGTGGATCCCGTCCGTGCTGGCGGCGGCGGATCGCCGGCTGACCGAGGTGCGCAACTCCATCCCGGATGCGGGCGGCCTCGTCATCGCTACCGACCACTACGGCGCGCGCGCCTACGCGGACCTGCTGCAGCAGATCAGCGGCGAGCCGGTAACCGTCGTGCTGTCAGACGAGAAGGAGGCCAGCGACCGCATCGAGGCGTTCTCGAAGGGCGACTCGCGGTGGATGGTGGCGGTGCGGATGGTCTCGGAAGGCGTGGACGTGCCCCGGCTGGCAGTCGGCGTGTACGCGACCAGCGCATCCACGCCGCTGTTCTTCGCGCAGGCGATCGGTCGCTTCGTGCGCGCGCGCCGGCGCGGAGAGACGGCGTCGGTATTCCTGCCGAACGTGCCGACGCTGATGGCGCTGGCCAACGCGCTGGAGCTGGAACGCGACCACGCGCTCGATCGGGTGGTCGAGGAGAATGCCGAGGGCGACCTCTGGAACCCCGAAGATGCGATGGTCGCCGAGGCGAACCGCGAGGAGCGGGCGTCGGAGGGGCTCACCGAGGAGTTCGCGTTCGAGGCACTCGGGTCGGAGGCGAACTTCGACCGCGTGCTGTACGACGGCAAGGAGTTCGGCGGATTCGCCGTGCCCGGTAGCGATGAGGAGCTCGACTTCATCGGCCTTCCCGGCATCCTCGAACCGGAGCAGGTGCACGAGCTGCTGCAGCAACGGCAGCAGCGGCAGGCGCGGCGGCACTCGTCGCGGCCCGCAACAGCCGAAGGCCATGCACCTGCGCCGCTGCACCGGACGCTGAAGGAGCAGCGGCAGCTGCTCAACAGCCTCGTCGGGTTGTACGCGAAGAAGTCCGGGGAGCCGCACGGGCTCGTGCACGCCGAGTTGCGACGCGCGTGCGGCGGTCCGGCCGTCGCCCAGGCGAGCGTGACACAGCTGCAGGCGCGCATCGACTTCCTGCGGAAGCGGCTCGGGAGTCACTAGCCGGGCCCCGGCAGAGTTGAGGTTCGCCGAACCTTCATGGCGCCGGGATGCGATGCTTCCTAGGCTGAGCGCATGAGCGAGACGACAGGGATCGGCGGGGCCGACCCGCAACCGCATCCGGACGAACCCCACCGCGCCGGGCTCGCGCAGCGACTGAACTGGCTGCGCGCGGGCGTACTCGGCGCGAACGACGGGATCGTCTCGGTCGCCGCCGTCGTGGTCGGTGTTGCAGGGGCGACCAGCTCTGTGCCGGCGCTCGTGACCGCGGGCCTCGCGGCGCTCGTGGGTGGTGCGATCTCCATGGCGCTGGGGGAGTACGTGTCGGTGAGCAGCCAGCGGGACAGCGAACGGTCGCTGATCGCGAAGGAACGCCGTGAACTGGCGGAGATGCCGGAGGAGGAGCTGGAGGAGCTGACCGGCCTGTACGAGCAGCGCGGGCTCTCGCCGGCGACCGCTCGCCAGGTCGCCGTTGAGCTGACGGCGCACGACGCGCTCGCGGCGCACCTTTCGGCGGAGCTCGGCATCGACCAGGACGACGTGGTCAGTCCCTGGCACGCGGCTCTGGCATCCGCCGTGGCGTTCACGTGCGGTGCGGTGCTGCCGATGCTGACCATCCTGCTGCCGCCGGAGCTGAGAGTTCCGGTCACGTTCGTCGCGGTGCTCATCGCGTTGGCGATCACCGGATACGTTGCGGCGTGGATCGGGGGCAGCTCTCGCGGACGTGCCATGGTACGAGTGGTGGTGGGTGGCGCACTGGCGCTGGCCGCGACGTTCCTGGTGGGCACGCTGCTCGGCACGGGCGTCGCGGGGTAGCGACGGCCGCGCCGCCGCCGGATCGGGCACGACGAAGGGACACGACGCATGGTGGATGCGGAGAACACGGTCGACACGGCCCCGGAGGTCCCCCCGGAGGCGTCGCTGAGGGACAAGGCGGCGATCGTCCACGACTGGCTGCCGCGCTACACCGGCACGCCGCTCGAGGAGTTCGGCGAGTACGTGCTGCTCACGAACTTCGGCGACTACGTCGAGCGGTTCGCCGAGTGGTACGGCACAGAGGTACGTGGCCGGGACCGGTCGATGCCGAACGCGACCGCCGACGGCATCACGATGGTCGACTTCGGGATGGGGAGTCCGAACGCCGCGACGATCATGGACCTGCTCTCGGCCGTGTGTCCGAAGGCTGTGCTGTTCCTGGGCAAGTGCGGCGGGGTCAAGCGCAAGAGCCGGCTCGGTGACCTGGTGCTGCCGATCGCGGCGATCCGTGGGGAGGGCACGTCGAACGACTATCTGCCGCCTGAGGTGCCCGCGCTGCCGGCGTTCCAACTGCAGCGGGCCGTGTCCTCCACCATCCGTGACGTCAAGCAGGACTACTGGACCGGCACGGTCTACACGACCAACCGCCGGGTGTGGGAGCACGACGAGACGTTCAAGGAGTACCTGCGGCGTACCCGGTGCATGGCGGTCGATATGGAGACGGCGACGGTCTTCGCCGCGGGCTTCGCCAACCGCATCCCGAGCGGCGCGCTGCTTCTCGTGTCGGATCAGCCGATGACGCCGGAGGGTGTGAAGACGGCCGAGAGCGATCGCGGGGTGACGCGGGACTTCGTGGAGCAGCACATCCGGATCGGCGTGGAGGCGTTGCGGCTGGTGCGCCGCAACGGCCGCAGTGTCCGGCATCTGCGCTTCGAGGACGACTGACCCGGCACGGCGGCTCATCGGAAGTCGCGGGAGACGGTGCGGATGCCGGTGTCGAGCGCTTCGAGCCGGTCGGCCACCACGTTGACGACGCCCTCCTCGCTGCGCTCAAGGATGCCACGGACGATCATCGCGGGCGCCTGGCGGGCGACCCGGCGGTAGCGGTTCCAGACTCCGACTGGACACACCACGTTGACCATGCCGGTCTCGTCTTCGATGTTGAGGAACGTCACTCCCGCCGCCGTCGCCGGACGCTGCCGGTGCGTGACCACCCCGCCCACCTCGATGCGGCGTCCGGACTCGCCGGCGGCCAGCGTGTCGGCCGGGCGCACGCCGCGCGCCGCGAGCGCCGGGCGGAGGAACCGGATCGGGTGGTCGTCGGTCGAGATGCCGGTCGACCATAGGTCGCTGGCGAGCTGCTCGGCGGGGGAGAGCATCGGCAGCAGGGGCGGCTGCACGGTGATCGCCGTTCCCGCGAGGAATTCGGGGCGCTCCTGGGCGGCGTTGCCGGCCTCCCAGATGGCCTGACGGCGGCTCAGGTCGAAGCCCTCGAACGCACCGGCTGCGGCGAGCGCCTCCAGCTGGCCGGTGTTGAGGCCGGTGCGGCGGGCGAGGTCGCCGAGGTCGCGGAAGGGCCCGAACGCCTCCCGCTCGGCGACGATCCGCTCCGCGAGCTTCTCGCCGATGGAGGTGACGCCCGCGAGCCCCAGCCGTACGGCGTGACCGGCGTCGCGGCGGTGGGCGGCGAAGTCGAGCGGGACGGCGGGGTCGAACGTGGGGATCGCGGGCTGCTCGGTCTCCAGGCACGGGTCGGTTCCGGTGGGGCCGGGCCGGGCCTCATCCAACGGCTCCAGCAGCGGGAACACTCCGGATCGTTGGATGTCCGGCCGGTGCACCACCACGCCGTGGCGTCTCGCGTCGGCGGTCAGCGTGCGAGGTGAGTAAAACCCCATGGGCTGTGCGCGCAGCAGGGCGGCGAGGAACGCGCCGGGGTAGTGCAGCTTCATCCACGAGCTGACGTACACCAGCAAGGCGAAGCTGATCGCGTGGCTTTCGGCGAAGCCGAAGTTCGCGAACGCCTCGATCTTCGCGTAGATGGCGTCGGCGTCGTCCCCGGTGATGCCGTTGTGCGCCATCCCGTCGTAGAGCTTGGCCTTGAGCGCTTCGATCTTCTCCACCCCGCGCTTGGAGCCCATGGCGCGCCGGAGCAGGTCGGCGTCCTCCGCGGTGCAGTCGCCGACGGCCACCGCCATCTGCATCAGCTGCTCCTGGAACAGCGGGACGCCCATCGTCCGCTCCAGCACCGGAACGAGTGACGGATGCAGGTAGGTGACCGGCTCCTTCCCGGTCTTGCGGCGGATGTACGGGTGCACCGCACCGCCCTGGATGGGGCCGGGCCGGATGAGCGCGATCTCGATCACGAGGTCGTAGAAGCTGCGCGGCTGCAGCCGCGGCAGTGTGCCGATCTGTGCCCGGCTCTCCACCTGAAACACACCGATCGAGTCGGCACGGCAGAGCATGTCGTACACGCCCTGCTCTTCTTTCGGGATGCTGTCGAGCGTCCACCGCTCGCCGAGCGACGCCTCGATGGTGCGCATCGAGTAGTCGAGCGCCGACAGCATTCCGAGGCCGAGCAGGTCGAACTTCACCAGGCCCATCCAGGCGCAGTCGTCTTTGTCCCACTGCAGCACCGTGCGGTTCTCCATACGGGCGTGCTCGATCGGGCACACCTCGCCGACAGGCCGGTCGGTGAGAACCATGCCGCCCGAGTGGATGCCGAGGTGCCGGGGGAACTTCAGCACCTGCTGCGCCAGCCCGACCACGTCGTCCGGGATGTCGTGGTCGTCGCTGGTCTGGACGCTGCCCCACGAGTCGATCTGCTTGCTCCAGGCGTCCTGCTGGCCGGTCGAATAACCGAGCGCTTTCGCCATGTCGCGCACCGCGTTCTTGGGCCGGTAGGTGATGACGTTGGCGACCTGCGCCGCGTTGTGCCTGCCGTACTTGCGGTAGACGTACTGGATGACCTCCTCGCGGCGGTCGGAGTCGAAGTCGACGTCGATGTCGGGTTCCTCTTCGCGCATGCTGGAGAGGAAGCGCTCGAAGGGCAGGCCGTACTTGATGGAGTCGACCGCGGTGATGCCGAGCAGGTAGCAGACCGCCGAGTTGGCAGCCGATCCGCGGCCCTGGCAGAGGATGCCCTGACTGCGGGCGTACTGGACGATGTCGTGGACGATGAGGAAGTAGCCGGGGAAGTCTTTCGCCTCGATCACATCCAGTTCGCGCTCGATGCGCTCCCGCTTGGCGGGGGTGCGGTCGAGGTCGGGGTAGCGTTCGGCGGCGCCGCGCCAGGTGAGCTCGCGGAGCCAGCTCATCGGGGTGTGGCCTTCCGGCACCTCCTGTTTCGGGAGTCGTGGACGCGCGCTGCGGAGGCGGAACGACAGGTCGTCGGCGATCTCGACCGTGCGCTCGACCGCACCGGGGTAGCGCGAGAAGCGCCTGCTCATCTCTGCGCCGCTGCGCAGGTGGGCGGCGCCCGCGGCGGGCAGCCAGCCGTCGAGCTCGTCGAGGCTGCGCCGGGCGCGGACGGCGGCGACGGCGGTGGCGAGCGGGTACTGCGCCGGACTCGCGTAGTGGACGTTGTTGGTCGCGACCGTGGGGAGCCCGAGCCGGCCGGCGATACGGGTCAGGATGTCGTTGTCCGTCGAGTCGCGCGGCCCGCCCTGGTCGATCAGCTCCACGAGGACGTTGTCGTGGCCGAACAGCTCGGCGAGCCGGGCGACCTCGTGCTCCGCCGCTCGCTCGCCGCGCTCGGCGAGTGCCAGCCGGACGTCGCCTTTGCGGCAGCCGGTCAGCACCATCCACTCGCCGGCCGCCTGCGCGGCGAGCTCGTCGAGGCGGTAGACCGGGCGGCCCTTCTCTTCGCCGGCGAGCTGCCCCGCGGTGATCGCGGCGGCGAGCCGGTGGTAGCCCTCCTGGCGGCGGGCGAGCACCACCAGGTGGCTGCCTTCCGGGTCGGGCTCGCCGTTCTGCGGCTTGGTGAGCGAGAGGGACAGCTCGGCGCCGAACACGGTCTTCACCCGGTCGTACGCCTCGGCCGCCTCCGCCAGGTGCACGACGCCGTACATGCCGTCATGGTCGGTGAGGGCGAGCGCGTGCAGATTCAGCCGGGTGGCCTCCTCCAGCAGTTCCTCGGGGGAGGAGGACCCGTCGAGGAAGCTGAAGTTGCTGTGCGCGTGCAACTCGGCGTAGGGGACGGCCTCGCCTTCGGGAATCTCCGGGATGGGCTGCGGCACGTACTTCTGCCGCTTGCGCGACGATGGCCGCTCGTCCGGCTGTTGTCCGGTGCGCCGCCCGGAGAGCCGGCGCTCGAACTCGGCCCACGGGATCGGTGGGTTGTTCCATCCCATCAGCGCCACCTCGCCGTCGGGGAACCGCTGCGGTCAGTCATAACGCGCCTCGGCGAACCAGCCGGAACCGGCCAGCGACAGCAGCCACGCGGTCCCGTCGGCGTCGACCAGCTGGAAACGGTGCATCGCCCGGGTGAGCGAGGCATCCCACCAGCGCTCCCGGACCGGCCACGGACCCGCCCAGGAGTCGACCGGTCGTGCGTCGCGCGCCTGACCGGTGGGGGAGAAGCGGGCGATCGGCGCGGTCACATCGCCCCGGTCGGTCACCTCGACGGAGGCGCCGTCCTCCGTCAGCACGGCGACGGGACGGGGAACCTCGAACACGGTCGACGGTGCGGGCGCGGGCAGCGACCCCGGCCACGGCCGGTCGGCACGCGCGACGCCCACCGGACGGTCACCCCAGGGCACCAGCACCTGCCGCTCACCGGGCGCCCGGCCGCCGCCGATCGTGGCCGTGACCACCGCCTCATGCCCGAGCATGCTCTGCACGCGGGTGAGGCCGTGGTGGATGCGCTCGTCGGCGCCGCCACCCCACAGGCCGTCCTCGTGATGGCCGATGTCGTCGACCGCCTCGGGGTCGAGCACCACGCGGGCGATCGGCGAGGCCAGCCCGGAGTCGATCGCCCCTGCCCCCTGGAGCTGCCAGCGCACCCGGTCGACCACGTCGGGCGCCGAGAACAGCCGCGGATGCAGCCAGGTGCGCTCGCTGACCCGGCCGGATTCGTCGGTCACCTCCACCCGCAGCGAGGTGCAGACGAGCCCCGCCTTGGTGAGGCCGGCGACGAACTGCTCCGCGGTGCCGCGGACCGCGAAGGTCACCTGGTCGACACGGTCGAGCGGAGGCTCGAACTCGATGGCCCGGTCGAGCTGCTTGGGCGGGGTGCGCGGCACCACCGCGGTGCCGTCGAGCCCGCTCGCGAGGGTGTGTGCGTGTTCGCCCCGTTCGCCGAACCGCTCCCGCATGTCGGTGCGGGACAGCGCCGCGATGTCTCCGAGTGTGTGCAGCCCGAGCCGGCGGAGCAGCGGGGTCAGCTTGAGGAGGCCGAGCTGGCTGACTGGCAATGGCGCTAGGAAGGCGGGGGAGCCGCCGACCGGGATGACACGCACCCGCGCCCGCCCCGTGGACCGGGCGGCTTGCTCGGCCGCGAAGGGCCCGTCGGCGATGCCGACCCGCGCATCCGTGACCCCCAGCGCCTCCAGACAGCGCAGCAACTCGGCGGCCGCCTCCTCCTCGCTGCCGTAGTAGCGTGCCGGCCCGCGCGCCCGCAGCACGCAGGTGCCGGGGCGAACCGGCTGCACACCGGGCGCGATCTCCTCGATCGCGGCGAGCACCGGCTCGAACGTGCGGGCGTCGAGCAGCGGGTCGTACGGCACCACCTCCAGTTGCGGGCAGCGCGCCTGCGCTTCGCGCATCCGCAGCCCGCGCTTCACGCCGTCGGCGCGGGCGGTGGGCGAGCACGCGAACACCAGGCCCTTCTCGACCAGTGCCAGCGGGAGGTCGGCGGCCAGATCGAGCGCCTGCTGCGCCGCGATGACCGGCCAGTCAGGACACCACAGCACGATCGCGCGGGTGACGACCGGCTCGTGTGCTCCGCGCGCCATCTAGCCCACCGCTTCGAGCCGGGTCGGTGCGGAGACGCGGAAGCTCTCATCGACGGCTGGCAGCCACAGCTCGGCGGTGCGCCGCGGGCCGGACCCGCCGCGCGGAGCTGACTCGACCGTCACCCGGCGCGACGAGAGGTAGCCGTTGCCTGTACCCAGCCCCTCCCAGCCGCTGCGTGCGACCGCGAGGGTCGCCTCCACCTGCGGCCAGTCACCGGCGACGATGAGGGTCGCCTCACGCTGCCGCAGACGGGCGCTGAGCCGGGCAATGTCGCCATCCCTGGCGCGGGAGGGAGGAGCCACGACCACCACACTGAGCACGTCGACCACCGCAGCGGTCACGGTCAGCCAGTCGTCGCCGGGATGCGGAACCAGCACGAGTCGCTCGAGGTCGATGCCGAACCGGCCGGCCGCCTCGGCGCCGAAATCGGGCATACCGACCACGCCGCACCAGGCTCCGGCCGCGCTCGGACCGGCCAGCATGGCCATAAGCAGTGTGGTCGACCCCCGCACCGAGTAGGCGGCGCCGGCCTTCAGCGAACCGCCGGGCAGCAACGGGGAGAGCGCGGGATGCGTCGGAAGCGTGCGGCTCTCGAGCTTGGTTGCCTGCATCTGCCGGATGCGGGTCTGCAACTCGTGCACCTGCGCCCGGTCGGGGACCGGTGCGTCGAGGTGGGGAGCTGCGAGGGACATGCTCCTATTTTCGAACACATGTTCGAATGAAGCAAATAGAATTTCGAGGCTGTGGACAACCGCCCGGTTAGTGCCCCTGCGGCTCCGTGACGAAGTCGATCAGCTGCTCGACCCGGCCGAGCAGTTCCGGCTCAAGGTCGGAATACGACCGTACCTGACCCAGGATGCGCTTCCACGCCCGCGCGATGTCGGCCTGCGTCTCGTGCGGTAGGCCGAGCGCGGCGCAGATCCCGTGCTTCCATGGAACCGACCGGGGGATGGTCGGCCACTCCGCAAGCCCCACCCGGGCCGGCTTCACCGCTTGCCAGATGTCGACGAACGGATGCCCGACCACGAGCACATGAGAACCGTACGGCCCGCGCGCCACCTGCTCGGCGATCCTGCTCTCCTTCGAACCTGCGACGAGATGGTCGACCAGGACGCCGATGCGCCGCCTGCGGTCCGGACGGAACTCCTTCACGATCGCGTCCAGATCGTCGACGCCCTCCAGATACTCGACGACGACCCCTTCGACGCGCAGATCGTCGCCCCAGACGCGTTCGACGAGCTCGGCGTCGTGTCGGCCTTCGACGAAGATGCGGCTCGCCCGGGCAACCCGTGCCTTCTGCTCGGCTACCGCGAACGAACCCGACGCCGTCCGCGACGGCCCGGAGGGTGCCCGGGATGGCGCGACCAGCCGCACAGGTTCGCCGTCGATCAGGAACGAGCCGGTGAGCGGGAACACGCGCTTCTTACCGAAGTAGTCCTCCAGCTCGATGGTCTGCGCCTCCAGGCGCGTGATCGCGCCGCAGAAGCCCGTAGCAGTCTCCTCGATGACCAGATCCCTGACGGCCTCGACCGTGGGGATCGATTTGCGCCCGGCCTTCCGCCAGTCGGTGGCCAATACATCAGGTCCGTAGCGATCGTCCATCACCCGATGGAGGCTATGCGACCGGATGCCGCAGCCGTGGGTGCCACGCTGCGCCCGCGTCGATCGCGGCTTCCCTGCTCAGTCGAACACCCGCACCAGCCGCCAACTCCGATCGTCGGCGTCGTGCCGGACGTCGAACACGTGCGCGGCGCCCTTCTCGTCCGTGCCTTGAAAACGCCAGCCACCGATCTCGCGAGGCAGGCTCCCGACGGCGTAACAGTGCTCACCGAAGGGCCGCCACCACCCGCAGACCGCAGCCCACACGGTCGGAGTGTCGGAGACGCGGTAGCGAGTGGATCTCCACACCAGCCGCGTGGGGACCCCGTCGTCGGTCGTCCACACGGCGACCGCTTCGTCGATATCGGTCATGATGCTCACCTCGTTCATCGAACGTATGTTCGAATCCGAGTGTAGCCGCGGGCCTCCGACATCGCATCCCGATCATCAGCCGGCCGCGCGGACTCGTCGGAGCAGCTGCCACCCGGCGAGTCCGAGCACTGCGGTCATCAGGCCGCTCCCGGACAGTGTCAGCAGGTCCGTACCCAGACCGCCCGTCAGGGGAATGATCGGAACCGGCAACTGCGTGTTGACGATGTCTGCGAGGGGCACCGTCACGGTTGTCGGGCCGATGGTCACCGCGATCGGCGTCGGATTCAGCACGAACCCCACCGGGGCGCGCGTCTCCACGAGCCGGTAGCTGCCGGGCCCGAGATTCGTCAGGCGGAAAAGGCCGCCGACGGGTTCCGTATCTGCACCCGTGCAGGCGGAGGCCGCTTCGGCCGTGCAGTCGCTCACGACGATGGCGGGGCCCGTGGGCGTGCCCGCGGCATCTACCGGTGTCAGTGTCCACTCGGCACCCGGCAGGATGTTCTTCGCGTCCGTCGCATCCACCTTGTGCCACAGAAGGTCGCTCACCTGCACCGTGATCGTCGTCGTGCAGGCCGGGTCGACCGAACCCTGTGCGCAATTGCTCTGTGGCGAGGTCGAGACCACCGTGTTGACCAGGTGGTGATCGCCAGGGTCGGGGCTGATCACGGTGACGCTGTAGGTGATCGTCGCCGAGGCGCCCGCGGGCAGTGGACCGGACCACGAGAGGATCGGCTGCGCGTAGGTCAGCGTACCGGTGGTGGCGCGCTGGTCGCCGACGAAGACAGCCTCGGTGAGCACATCGGTGAGGTCGTCCACGAACCGGGCGGCGTCATACGCCTGAGTTCCGGTGTTGCGCACGGTGATCGCGTATTCGAGCTTGTCGCCCGGCCTCGCTGTCTGCACCGGCGATGTCTTCTGGATCGCGAGCGAGCACTGCGACGGATCGGCGCGCTCGGCGAACTGCACCGCACCGGTCGAGTTCCCGCCGGGGGCATCGCTCCCGGCGGCGGAGACCGTGACCGCCTTTGCGGTGTTCGACAGCATCCTCGTCGACGATGCGTCGCACGATGCCGGGGGAGCGGTCGTGCGGAAGCACAGCTGAGGCGGGTCGCCCTGCCAACTGATCGAGATCTGCGCCGTCTTGACGCCTGCCGGGTCCCTCACGCCGATGAGCGACACCGTCGCCGAAAGCGAGGTCACCGAGGCAGGGACGGCCGTCAGGCTCAGTGTCGCTCCGGCGGACAGCCGCACGGTGTCGAAGTTCGGTATGACCACGCCGTTCTGATCCCGCAGCGTGACCAGGGCGCTCGTGTACGCGGTGGTGACGGCGCCGAGGAGGCTGAGTTTGTTCCACCCGCGGAACGATCCGGTGCCCGTACCGCAGTAGTAGGCGCCGGCGTCGACCGCGACGGCCTGTGGGCCGGAGTTGGTGCAACTGCCTCCGCTGAGGGCGTTGAAGAACCGGATCTGACCCACGTCACCGGAGGCTACGAGACAGTCGACATCGAGCCCCTCCGCCGACCGCACGGTGTAGTTCTTCGAGTTCGGAACGGTGGTGAACCCCGCACAGGCGGGGACGGTCCCCGTTCCCGAGTACGCGCCGAAGTCGCGGCACATCACCTGGTCGCCATTCGAGAGGTAGACCTTCGCCCCAAGCACGAAGGCGTCGCCGGCGGGCCATCCACCTGCATTGAAGTTGGCGCCCGTGCCGGCGTAGGGGTTAGTGATGACCGTGCCTGCCAGATTCCAGCAGACCGACGACGTTCCAGCCCCGTTGGTGATGGTGCAGACTCCGATGAGGGCTCCCACGGTCGAAAGTACCGGCGCGAAGTTGTTGCCCTGCAATGCCGTGCTGGGAGAGCCGTTCGTCGGCCAGAACGTCGCTCCTGTGCACAGAGCGGATGTCTTGACGTTGTAGCAATACGTCTTCCAGTTACTGGTTGCCGTCTGCTGGATGCTCGCGAAGACGTAGTCTCCGAACGTCGCCGCCGTGAAGAGGTTCGGACTGGTCACGCCAGCGATCAGGCTGGGCACCCCGGTGCACGCTGCGCCCGTCGGGGTGACGCACATGATGGCGGCCGAGCCGTTGTTGGTTGTCGCGCTGTACCGGTTTCCGTCGGAGGAAGGGATGCCGGTGCCACCCACCTGGGGTGAGATGACCGTGTTGCTCACCACCCTGCCGGTGCGGGGAAGGTACCCGCAGCTGATCGGCGTCGGCGGTGAGAGGTCGAGGCAGCCGAGGCCGGCGCTGGACGAGTCGGACGGCCCCGCATACCAGTAGAGCTTGTCGCCCGCGACCCAGGTGCCGTTCGTCTGGGCGGTGCTGCCGGCGAATGTCGTTCCGGTGCCGATCGGAGCGCCGGGCGTGGCGGACCAGTACTGGAGGTTGCTGTCCGTCGGCCAGCCGACGCATGTCGTGCCGTCCAATCGCGCGCAGTACACCACCCTTCCGGACCGGTGGTGGTTGAGGGCGTAGACCTGGGCCTTGTAGACCACGGCGTTGTAGGCATCGCCTCCAGCCATGGTGATGGCGGCAGCCGGCGGAGTCACGAACGGAAGTGAGAGTTGCTGTGTGCCCTGCGGCACAACGGTGCCGGTGAACCCCACCCCGGACGCGCCGGCGGGAGGAGCGCCCGCCGTCCAAGAGGTGCCGCCGTCCGTCGAGTACTGGGGCGACAGGGCACCCACGGGGTTCTGATTCGGAGGCAGTTGCAGTGAGCCGGGGACGTATGTTCCTGCATCGGTCAGGACGTCCGTCAGATTCACGGAAGCGCTCGCCGCGGTGTTGTTCTGATAGCTCGCCGTCCACTTCAGCGTGTCGCCCGGTTTGGCCGTTCCGCTCTTGGCACCGCCGGCGGCATCGGATGAAGCCGCCGTCGATCCGTTGGTCTCGTTGACGCCGCTCTTGAACGTCGTAGACGCCGTGCTCGTGGTGGCATTGGAGTCGTACTGAGGGAGGATTAGCACTGCAGTCAACGCACCGGCCATCGCGCAGGCGACGACGTACGCGATCAGACGCCGGCGTCGTGCCGTGTGTGGACGGGAACCGAAACGGGCCATCGTGAAGCCTTCCCCTTGTGCGGCCGGGTGCCGCTCGCAGCGAGGCCGGTGGCCTCCACCTATGGGGACTCGGTCGGGAGGCGTCTATTACGGGGCCGGGGACCCTATACAGATAACCGATCTAATGCGTATATTGCGTGCCCACGAGCGTCCTCTCGCTGCGGCGCGACCTCGCTGGCATACTGACCTCCATGACCGACATCACGGATCCCTCCGGCGCTTCGCTTCGCCTCAGCAACGACGAGCGGGAGCGTGCCGTCGCCGCCCTGCAGACGTACGCCGCGCAGGGGCGGATCACCGATGCAGAACTGCAGACGCGCTCGACGGCCGCCAGAGCCGCGGTCACGCGAGGAGACCTCGCCCCGCTGTTCTCCGACCTGCCGGGCGGGCTGCATCTCGATGCCCACGGTCCGCAGCCGGGCGCCCAGCCTGCATCCGGAGCGGCCTACCCCGGTCCGCAGAACGCCCAGCAGCCGTACCCACCCCAGCAGCCGTACGCGCAGCCGTACCCGCCGCAGCAGGCCTACGACGGCCGCGGCGGCTCAGGATGGAGTGGACGCGAGCCGTCGAGCCGGTGGGGCCTGCTCGCCGTCTCGATCATCCCGTTCGTGTCACTGATCCTCTTCTTCATCACCGGGGCGGTGTGGGGGTACCAGTTCTCGTGGCTGTGGTTCCTGCTCATCCCGCTGGTCGGCGCCATCGCATACGGGACGGACGGCGGGCGACGGCGCTAGCAGCGCATCCCGCGCAGCCCCCGCATCCCCCGCATCCCGCGCAGCCGACTCAGCCGACGGTGGCGCCGAACAACAGCCCCAAGAGGTAGGTCGCCGCCGCGGCCCCGTAGCCGATCAGCAGCTGCCGCACGGCACGCTTCAGCGGCGACGCCCCCGACAGCAGCCCGACGACCGCGCCTGTCCCCAGCAGGGTGATCCCGACCAGGATGGCCGAGACGATGATCGCGGTCGTGCCGGTGAGCCCGAACAGGAACGGGATGATCGGGATGAACGCGCCCGACGCGAAGAAGCAGAAGCTCGACAGTGCCGCGCTCCACCCGTTTCCGACCGCCTCGTGCTCGTCCTCGAGGCCGGCCGGGGCCACGGGGATGGGCGAGGTCACGGCCTGCAGGCCCGTGAGCACCTCGCGCGCGTGCTCGGAGGCTTCGTCGGGCGACATGCCGCGGGCACGGTAGACCAGCGTCAGTTCGTTCGCGTCCACATCCAGATGGGGAAGTGCCGAGCCGGTCTCCGGGTTGGGGCTGGATGCCTCCAGCAGTTCACGCTGCGACCGCACGGACACGTACTCTCCCGCGGCCATCGAGAGGGCTCCGGCGAGGAGGCCGGAGATGCCGGTGAGGAGGACGATGTGGGTCGCGACGCCGCTGGCGCTGACGCCGAGGACCAGGGCCAGGTTGCTGACGAGGCCGTCGTTCGCGCCGAACACGGCGGCACGAAACGTGCCCGACAGCCGCTGCCGGCCGCGGGAGGCGAGTGCGCGCACGACCTCTTCGTGCACCTGCTCGTCGGCGGCCATCTGCGGGGTCGCGTCGTCGTCGGCCGCGTACGGGGACCGCGCTTCCGCACGCTGGGCCAGCGCGAGGACGAACACCGAGCCGAACCGTCGCGCCAGCCAGCCGAGCATCCGGGTGCGGACATCGCCACGCAGCGGCCTGCCCGCGTGGTCGCCCAGCAGGTCGACCCAGTGCTGTTCGTGCCGGCGTTCGGCCTCGGCCAGGGCGAGCAAAATCTCGCGTTCTTCGCCCTGCCGTCGGCTGGCGAGGTCGCGGTAAACGGAGGCCTCGGCACGTTCGTCGGCGAGGTAGCGGCGCCACCGCCGGATGTCGGCGGGGCTCGGGGTTCGGGCGGCGGTCGTCATCCCCTCCAGTCTAAAGTGCGTTCCCGCCGCTCACCGGCTCGCTGCGCTCGATCCCGAATTCCGCCGCCGACCGGGTGAATCGCTCTCCCCAGTCGGCCGCGGCGACGACGGCCTCCTCCGGCCCGACGATGCGAAAGGGGGCATCGACCGCCGCGAGCCCGAACAGCGCCCATTCGGCGCTGTCGGCCGTGATGTGGACGGCGCTGGTCCCGTCGCCCAGGTCGTCGACCGTCGCCCATCGTCCGAGCCGCTCGAGGACGCGGTCGTGGGGCGCCTCGATGACCGCTTCGACGACCACGGATTCGGAGATCGTGTGCAGGGATTCCCGGACGTACTCCGCGGCATCCTCCGCCGGAAGCGCGCGCGGACGGAAGCGGGTGCCGGTCGGCCGCGGCTCGGCGACGCGGTCGAGCCGGAAGCTCCGCCAATCGAAGCGGGTGAGGTCGTAGGCGACCAGGTACCAGCGCCGTTCGATGGAGACGAGCCGGTGCGGCTCCACGGTGCGCTTGGATGCCTGACCATCGCGCGCGACGTAGGCGAACTCGATCCGCTCCTCGTCGCGGCAGGCTTGTGCGAGGGCGGTCAGGATGCCGGCGTCGGCGGTCGGGCCCGGGCCGAACGTGGTCGACAATGTCGTGGTGCGTAGCGCATCCACCCGGCGGCGCAGCTTGGGCGGCATGACCTGCACGATCTTCGCCAGGGCGCGGACGGACGCTTCGTCCACTCCTGCGATCCCGCTCTGCGCCGCCGTCCTCAGACCGACGGCGAGGGCGACGGCTTCGTCGTCGTCCACGACGAGCGGCGGGAGGGACGCGCCGGCGGCGAGCTGGTACCCGCCCGCGACTCCACGCGTCGCGTCGACGGGGTAGCCGAGGTCGCGCAGCCGCTCGACGTCGCGCCGGAGGGTGCGGGGGGAGACGCCGAGGCGCTCGGAGAGCTCCTGTCCAGGCCAGTAGCGGTGGGTCTGGAGGAGCGAGAGGAGCTGGAGCGCGCGGGAACCTGTGCTGGCCATGTCTCTAGTGTGCACACACTTGTGGACAGAACCTGACCGCTATGGCCGCAATCGTGAGGCCTTACAAGGCGAGGGAGGGATGCAGCGCCTCCGACCCGGGTCGCGACAGCGTGAGCACAGCCTCGGTGACCCATTCCGAACGCTCCAACTCCTCTTCAACGGTCTGCAGATCGGCGGCCACATCCGCCTCCCGATCATTGCCGACCAGGTCGACCGCCGCCACCAGATAGAAGCGTTCAGGTCCGACGTACTCCAGGTGCAGGTACGTGACCTTCTCGACCTCGGGATGCTGCAGCAGCGCCGTGAGGGCGGCCTGCCACGCCCGATCGGAGCCCGGCTGCCCGAGCAGGAAGCGCCGGTTCCGCTCGATCAGCACGACAGCGACGATCGCGAGAAGCACCCCGACCAGGATGGAGCCGAGCGCATCCCAGAACGGGTTGCCGGTCAACTCGTGCAGCAGCACGCCGAAGAAGGCGATCACCAGCCCGATGAGGGCGGCGGAGTCCTCGGCGAAGACCGCCCGCAACGTCGGGTTGGAGGTCGTGAACACGTGCTCGAACGTGCCCGTGCCGGACGACTCGGCCTTCGCGTGCGCCTGCCGGTACGACTGGATGAACGAAATGCCCTCGAAGACGAACGCGGCGGCCAGCACCAGGTACGCGATGAGGTAGTCGGTGTCTTCCTCCCGCGACCCGAGTGCGGACACGCCGTGCATGATCGAGACGACGGCGCCGGCGGTGAACAGCCCGACAGCGGCGAACAGGCTCCACACGTACGCGTCGCGCCCATAGCCTCCGGGATGCGCGTCGTCTCGCGGCTTCACCGCCGAACGCTCGGCTTGGATGAGGAAGATCTCGTTGCCCGCGTCGGCCCAGGAGTGCGCCGCCTCGGCCACGAGCGATGCGGATCCGGTGATCGCCGCGGCGAAGGTCTTCGCAACGGCCACCAGGACGTTCGCGCCGAAGGCGAAGAGCACCGTGAAGAAGCTGGACGAGCGTTTCCTGCGGGCCATGGCGACACCATATCCCCGCCCGGCGACGGGGTGAACGACGGCCACGGCGTGACAACCGGCTTCTAGCGGTCCTAGCCTGCGCACATGACCTTTGTCGTTGGTTTGACCTCTCCTCAGTTTGCGATGCTTGCGGCTGATAGGCGCGTCACAACGATTCATCCCCTCCGACCGACGGAGTTCGCGGATAGGGACACCAAGATCGTGAATCTGAACGGTGAGTACCTACTAGGCTTTGCGGGCCTTGCGAGCATTCGCAGGACAGAGGATGCGAGATTGCGCACGCTGCTGATGGAGGAGTGGATTGTCGACGCGCTAGCGAGTTCCCGACCCGGGGACTACCAAGCATCACTAGCGTCAACCGCGAATTCAGACTTTCCCCTACCGCCTACTCCGCACGCCTTCATCTCTCTCGGCTTTCGGAAGGTTAGCGGTCGGTGGATTCCCAATGCCGTACTGACTTCGAACGCAATAGAGGAGGGCAGGTTCGCGCCCGACTACGTCGACATGCGCTTTGGTTCGATGGTCTTACCAACGCATCGCGACGGTCTCGCTATTTTCGCCGTCGGCGCCGAGAGCCCGGACATCAATGTGATGGAGCGACGCGCTAGTGCTATTGCCCGGTTTGAGGAAGACGCCCAGCAGATCTATGGAGAGCCGCACGCGTCCCCGCGACTTCTGATGGATCGCTTGGCGGATCTTGTCTATGCGGTAAGTGACTTGGGCTCTGGCGAAGTAGGAAAGTCATGCCTCGTATCGATCCTTCCCATCAGGGCCGTCGGCAGCACTGAAGTCAATCTTCTGATGGACAACGAAGCAACCGATGAGATGCTCCACACGTTGCCACTGGCGATCAACTACATCCGCGATTTCAAAGGCATCCGCGCCTCGCGGCTATACCAACCGGCCGTCGTGGCGCAAACGCACAGTGTCATGGGCGTGGTGGGGGCGCCGGGAAGAACTCGGGAGATCGGCCCGCGCGGGTTCGATCTGCCCATCGGTTCGGAGTAGCTCAGGCCCAGCGCAGCCCTCTAGATTCCACCCGGGAAAGCAGAAGGCCCCGGTCGCTATGACCGGGGCCTTACCTTCTGTGTCCGAGGGGGGACTTGAACCCCCACGCCCTATACGGGCACTAGCACCTCAAGCTAGCGCGTCTGCCATTTCCGCCACCCGGACGGGTGAGATCGACGGCCGGATCTCTCCGGCTGCCGAAGAAAGACGATAGCACGGATTCACCGGCCGGGATCACTCGGAGGCACACCCCGGGCGTGGCGGAGCGGGCGTCGGTCGCGGCAGGTAGCGTGGAGGGATGACCGACGAACTCCGCGCGACCGAGCAGGACCTCGACGAGACCGCGATCATCGCGCGTGACCTCATCCGGTTCGACACGACGAACTACGGCGAGGGCCGGTCGAACGGCGAGGCCGATGCCGCGGAGTACGTCGAGGCGAAGCTCGCGGAACTGGGGCTGAGGCCGCAGGTGTTCGAGTCGGATCCCGGCCGCGCGAGCGTCGTCGCACGGGTTGAGGGACGCGATCCCGGCAAGCCCGCACTCGTCGTGCACGGGCACCTGGATGTCGTGCCCGCCGACCCGCGCAACTGGTCGGTCGACCCGTTCGGCGGTGAGATCAAGGACGGCCTGCTCTGGGGCCGCGGCGCCGTCGACATGAAGAACATGGATGCGATGATCCTGACCGCGGTCGGCGACATCCTGAACGCGGGGGAGCGTCCGGCCCGCGACCTCGTGGTGGCCTTCTTCGCCGACGAGGAGGATGGCGGACGTCGTGGCTCGCACCATCTCGTCGACACGCATCCCGAGCTCTTCGCGGGGGCGACCGAAGCGATCAGCGAGGTCGGTGGCTACTCGATCGACCTCGCCGGGCGCCGGGCGTACCTGCTGCAGACGGGGGAGAAGTCCCTGGTCTGGATCAAGCTCATCGCCCGCGGCCGCGCGGCGCACGGTTCGCGGCTGATCCGCGAGAACGCGATCACCCGCCTGGCCGAGGCCGTGGTGGCGCTCGGACGCGAGGACTGGCCCATCCAGCTGACCGCGACGACGACGCGACTGATCGGTGAGCTCGGGCGCCTGCTCGAGGTCGACCCGCAACAGATCGGCCCGGATGAGGTGGTCATCCGCACCGGGACGGCGGCCGGTTTCATCCTCGCCACCCTGCGCACGACGACGAACCCCACGCTGCTCGAGGCCGGCTACAAGCACAACGTCATCCCCGACAGGGCGGAGGCGCTGATCGACATCCGCACGCTTCCCGGCGACGAGGATGCTGTACTCGACCGCGTACGCGAACTGATCGGCGACGACGTCGAGATCCAGATCATGCATCGCGATATCGGGCTCGAGGCGGACTTCGGCGGCAGGCTGGTGGATGCGATCACAGGCACGCTGGAGCAGCACGACCCGGGCGCGCCCGTGCTCCCGTACCTCCTGTCGGGCGGCACCGACAACAAAGCGCTGAGCCTCCTCGGGATCACCGGCTACGGCTTCGCACCCCTCCGGCTGCCCGCCGATCTCGACTTCCCTGGCATGTTCCACGGGGTCGACGAGCGGGTGCCGCTCGACGCGCTAGTGTTCGGTAGGACCGTGCTCCGCGACCTGCTGCGCTCCTACTGACCGCGCGCTCCTCTCGACTCCAGGAACCACAGCCCTTATGGACTTCATCAACGCCCTGATCCTCGGCCTCGTTCAGGGGCTCACCGAGTTCCTCCCGATCTCGTCGTCCGCTCACATCCGCATCGTCGGCGAGCTGCTCGGCACGGGGGCCGACCCCGGTGCACGCTTCACCGCGATCATCCAGCTCGGCACCGAAGCGGCCGTGCTGCTGTACTTCTGGCGCGACATCACCCGCATCATCGCGCAGTGGTTCCGTGCGCTGTTCGGCCGCATCCCGCGCAACGACCCGGACGCCCGGATGGGGTGGCTCGTCATCGTGGGCAGCATCCCGATCGTGGTCCTCGGCATCCTGTTCCAGAACCAGATCGAGACGACATTCCGTTCGCTCTGGATCGTCGCGACGACGCTGATCGTCTTCGGCATCCTGCTCGGGATCGCCGACTGGGTGGGCTCGAAGCGGAAGCGGCTGCGTGACCTCACCTGGGGCGACGGCATCATCTACGGGTTCGCCCAGGCGCTGGCGCTCATCCCGGGCGTGTCCCGCTCCGGCGGCACGATCACTGCAGGGCTCTTCATGGGCTACCAGCGTCGCGCGGCCGCCCGCTACTCGTTCCTGCTCGCGCTGCCCGCGGTGTTCGGCAGCGGCTTCTACCAGCTGTACAAGGCGGTCAAGGAGCCGTGCACCCAGGCTCTCGCGAGTGCTGGAACGTGCACGCCCGAGGTCTTCGGCCCGGTCGAGACGGCGGCCGCGACGGTCGTCGCTTTCGTCGTCGGTCTGCTCGTGATCGCCTTCTTCATGAGCTACATCTCGCGCCGCAGCTTCCTGCCGTTCGTGATCTACCGCATCGCGCTCGGCGTGCTGCTCATGATCCTGCTCGGCACCGGCGTGCTGGCGGCGTGACCCGGATGGTCGGCTGACGCCGTGCGCGCCTGGACGTCACCCGAGGTCCCGCGGGTGGAACCGGTGCCCGGTGCGGCGGGGGACGTGCCCCTGTTGTTCGACACCGCCACGCAACAGCTCGTCGAGGCGCGCCCCGACGACATCGCGCGACTCTACGTCTGCGGCATCACCCCGTACGACGCGACGCACCTCGGTCACGCGTCCACCTACCTCGCGTTCGACACGCTGCAGCGGGTGTGGCGGGATGCCGGCTACCGCGTCCACTACGCCCAGAACATCACGGATGTGGACGACCCGCTGCTCGAGCGCGCCCAGCAGACGGGCGTCGACTGGCGCACACTCGCCGACGAGCAGGTCGAGCTCTTCCGCGGCGACATGGAGGCGCTCCGCGTCCTCCCGCCGGACGACTACGTCGCCGTCACCGAGGTGATCGAGCAGATCGGCCGCGCGACGCGCATCCTGCTCGACCGCGACCTGGCGTACCGGGTGGAGGACGACGTCTACTTCGACATCGCCGCCGCTCAGGATGCCGCACCGTGGATCCTCGGGGAGGAGAGCGGACTCGGTCGGGACACGATGCTGTCCCTCTCGGCCGAACGCGGCGGCGACCCCGATCGCCCGGGCAAGCGCGACCCTCTCGACCCGCTGCTGTGGCGCGCGGTTCGGCCCGGCGAGCCGAGCTGGCCGTCGGACGCGGGGGAGGGACGCCCCGGCTGGCACATCGAGTGCTCGGTCATTGCGCTCATGCACCTCGGGCGCGACTTCACGGTGCAGGGCGGAGGGTCGGACCTCGTGTTCCCGCACCACGAGCTGAGCGCCGGGCACGCGGCGGCGCTGAGCGGGCATCCACTCGCTCGGGTGTACAGCCATGCCGGCATGGTGGCGTACCGGGGCGAGAAGATGAGCAAGTCGCTCGGCAACCTGGTGCTCGTCTCGCGGCTCCGCGAGCAGGGTGTGGACGCTCGGGCGATCCGGCTTGCGCTACTGGCGCACCACTACCGAAGCGACTGGGAGTGGTTCGACGAGGCGCTCACGGAGGCGCAGGTGCGGCTCGGGGCCTGGCAGGCGGCGATGGCGCATCCCGTCGCCGAGGTGGCGGCGGAGGCTGCGTTGGAGGAGCAGGCGCTGGTCGCGCGCCTGCGTGCGGCATTGCGGGACGACCTCGACACGCCCTCGGCGTTGCGCGTGATCGATCACTGGGTGGCGGCGTCCCCGCCGGCGCTCACCGACCTCGTCCCGCGCGCCGTCGACGCGCTCCTCGGCATCCGTCTCTGACCCGGGGGACCGAGTCAGCCGCGGCGAGGGTCGTCGGGCGCGCGACCAGCGGTTCCGCCGTCGCGGCCGTCGCCCCGGCGGCGCAGGTAGCGCTCGAACTCCTGCGCGATCGCCTCGCCGCTCGCCTCCGGCGAGTCGACGGTGTCGCGTGCCTGCTCCAGCTGCTGGATGTACGAGGCCATCTCCTCGTCGTCCGACGCCAGCGCGTCGATGCCCGCCTCCCAGGCTGCCGCCTCGTCGACCAGCATGCCGCGCGGGATGGTCACATCGACCAGCTCCTCGAGCTTGTCGATGAGCGCCAGCACGGCCTTGGGGCTGGGCGCGTTGTGCACGTAGTGCGGCACGGACGCCCAGATCATGATGGTCGGGATGCCGACGTCCTCCGCGCCCTCGGCGAGCGCACTGAGGATGCCGACCGGCCCCTCGTAGTTCGAGCGCTCCACGCCGAGCTCGGCCCTGACGGCCGCATTGTCGCTGGAGGCGAAGACGGAGATGGGACGGGTGTGCGGCACGTCGGCGAGCATCGCGCCGAGGAAGACGACGGCTCCGATGTCGGCGGCGAGGGCCACATCCATGATCTCGGCGGTGAAGCTGCGCCAGCTGCGCGAGGGCTCCGTTCCGAGCAGGAGGAAGATGTTGCCGGCGTTGTCGCCGGTGACGGTGAGCTCCGCATCGCCGGCGAGGCCTTCGCCCACATGCCCGGGGAGCGACGGCCCGTAGACGACAGCGGACGGCCAGATCAGGCGGCGCCGCCCGTCGTCGTCGGTCACCACCGGCCGGTTGAACTGGAAGTCGAAGTAGAGTTCGGGGTCGACCTCGGCGAGGGGCACGACGTCGAGCTGCTCCTTGAGCGTCTTCACCGCGCCGCTGGCCGCCTCGCCCGCGTCGTTCCAGCCCTCGAAAGCCACCACGAGGATGCGGCCGCCGAGGATGTTGTGTCCGTCAGTCACGAAGCTGTCCCTCGTCCCTTCCTGGCGCCCGGTCGGGACGCCATCCCATCCCAGGATAGGCCCGCGGCTCTCCCGATAGACTTGCCCGTTGTGACCGCGTCTTCTCCCCGCAGCGAACATCCCCCTGCCGACAGCGCCGATACCGCCCAGGGCGGCGGTGCAGACGGCAGCGGGCTCCCCGCGGCCGTCCTCTGGGACATGGATGGCACGCTCGTCGACACCGAGCCGTACTGGATGGCGTCCGAGCAGGAGCTGGTCGGTTCGTTCGGCGGCACCTGGACGCACGACGACGGCCTACTGCTCGTCGGGCTGGGACTGTGGAACTCGGCCGAGATCCTCCGCTCGCGCGGTGTCGCGATGGAGGCGGACGAGATCGTGCACTGGCTGACCGACCGGGTGCAGCAGAAGCTCGACGACGAAGGCGTGCCGTGGCGCCCCGGCGCGCGCGAGCTCCTCGAATCGCTGCGCCGGCGCGGCATCCGGACAGCCCTCGTGACCATGTCCGTGCGACGGATGGCGGAGCAGATCGTCGCGCACATCCCGTTCGACGCGTTCGATGTGATCGTCAGCGGCGACGAGGTGGATGCGCCCAAGCCCGACCCTCAGCCGTACCTGCGCGCTGCCGAGCTGCTCGGCGTCGAGGTGCGTGATTCCGTCGCGATCGAGGACTCGCTGGTCGGGCTGGCGTCCGCCGTGTCGTCCGGTGCGGCGACCATCGGAGTCCCGCACATCGTGCCGCTTCCGGTGTCCGAGGAGCACACCCTGTGGGAGTCCCTGGACGGCCGCACCGCGGACGATGTCGTCGCTGTGGCCCGCGCACGCCGAGAGGCGGCCACCCGATGAACGAGACGCGTCGTAGCTCCGGTCCGTTCCGCGCGGGCGACCGCGTGCAGCTCACCGGCCCGAAGGGCCGCATGAACACGATCACGCTGGAGCCGGGCAAGCTGTTCCACAGCCACCGCGGGGTGCTCGAGCATGACGCGATCATCGGTCTTCCCGACGGTTCGGTCGTCACCAACAACGCCGGCGTCGAGCACCTGGCACTGCGTCCGCTGCTCACCGACTTCGTGATGTCGATGCCGCGCGGCGCCGCCATCGTGTACCCGAAGGACGCCGCTCAGATCCTCGCGCTGGCCGACATCTTCCCGGGCGCGACGGTGGTGGAGGCGGGCGTCGGCTCCGGCGCGCTGTCGCTGTGGCTGCTGCGCGCGATCGGTCCGGAGGGGCGGCTGTTGTCGTTCGAGCGCCGCGAGGAGTTCGCAGACGTCGCGCGCGACAACGCGGCGACCTTCGCCGGCGCCGAGCCCGGGAACTGGACGCTGACCGTCGGCGACCTGCAGGACGCCCTGCCGTCGGCGGTCGAGCCGGGCAGCGTCGATCGCGTCGTGCTCGACATGCTGGCACCGTGGGAGACGCTGGATGTCGTCACCGATGCCCTCAAGCCCGGCGGCGTGGTCATCTGCTACGTCGCCACCGTGACCCAGCTGTCGCGCGTCGCCGAGGCGATCCGCGCCTCCGGCAACTACACGCATCCCCAGTCGAACGAGACGATGGTGCGCGGCTGGCACGTGGAGGGCCTCGCCGTCCGCCCGGACCACCGCATGATCGCGCACACCGGGTTCCTCATCACGGCGCGCCGGCTGGCTCCCGGAACCGTGCTGCCCGAGCTCAAGCGCCGTCCGTCGAAGTCGGACTACTCGGACGCCGACGTCGAAGCCTGGACCCCTGGCGCCCTCGGCGAGCGGGAGTCGAGCCCGAAGAGCTTGCGGAAGAGGATGCGGGAGGCCGCTGCCTCCGCCGATCTGGCGAAGGGCCGGGAGGCGGCTATGGACTCCGCGGACACGGACGAGGACGCTCCGGGCGTCGGCTAGCATGAGACACCGGGATGCCGTGCACGCCTGCGGCCGTCCCACATCCCCCATCGATCGGATCGAAAGAGGACCCGTGCCGAACGCAACTGGTCGCCGCGCAACCGCACTCGGCAGAGCAGCCGCCGTCATCGGAGCCGTCGGCCTGGTGGCCGTCGCCCTGACCGGATGCTCGAGCAACCCGAACGCCGACTGCGGCACCGCCCTCCCGTCGGGAAAGGCCTCGCAGCTGGTCGAGGCGACAGGGAAGATCGGCTCGAAGCCCAAGATCACGGTCCCGAGCCCGCTCGACACCACGAAGTCGGAGCGCACGATCATCACCGAGGGCACCGGTGAGCAGGTGCACAAGGGCCAGGTCGTCGAGATCCAGTACACGATCCTCGACGGCAAGACGGGTCAGGTGCAGCAGACCTCCTTCGGGAGCGGCGACACCTACCCGCTGGCGCTGGGCTCCGGCAACGCGGCCCTGACCAAGGGCCTGCAGTGCGCGCCCGTCGGTTCGCGGGTCGCGGTGGTCATCTCGCCGAAGGACTCCGGCGGCAGCGGCGCGACATCGTCCGGGATCTTCGTCGCCGACATCCTGAAGGCGTACCTGCCGAGTGCGAACGGCGCCGTCCGTCCGTCGGTGTCCGGGTTCCCGACCGTGGTGCTCGCGCCGACCGGACAGCCCGGGATCACCATCCCGTCGTCGGGTTCCGCGCCGAAGAAGATCCGCACCGAAGAGCTGAAGGCGGGCGACGGAGCGACCGTCAAGAAGGACTCGATCGCCATCCTGCATTACACCGCCGTCGGCTGGGACAACAAGAACGTCGTCCTCTCCAGCTGGCAGTCCGGCTCGCCCGACCTCGTCTCCATCGGGAACGGTCAGAGCCAGCTGAACCAGGCGCTGCCGCAGAGCGTGCTCAAGGAACTGGTCGGCAAGAAGGTCGGCTCGCAGGTCGTCATCGAAGCCCCCACCGACGGTCAGGTTCCGGCCGCGGCGTGGGTGGTGGACATCCTCGGGATCCGCTAGCGCGCGCACTAGGATGGTCGGGTGTCCCGTTCATCCGTCTCGCCCTCGCGCGTCCCGGTCGAGGAGCGTCTGTTCAGCCTCGTGCTGGCTCTGCTCGCGACCGAGAACGGCCTGACCAAGAGCGAGATCCTCTCGACCGTGCAGGGGTACCGGCAGCGGTACGAATCCCACGGCGACAACAGCAGCCTGGAGCGGCAGTTCGAGCGCGACAAGGACGACATCCGCGAGCTGGGCGTGCCGCTGGAGACGGTGGAAGCGCCCGAGGCATCGGGCAACAATCAGCTGCTGCGCTATCGCATTCCCAAAGGGGCATACGATCTTCCGGCCGATGTGAGCTTCTCGCCGGAGGAGCTCGCCCTTCTGGGCCTTGCCGCGGCCGTCTGGCGTGAGGGGTCGTTGTCGGGGGAGTCTCGGCGCGCGCTGATGAAGCTGCGGTCGCTCGGCGTCGAAGCCGATGACCCGGTGGTCGGTTACGCCCCACGCCTGCGCGTACGCGAGAGCGCCTTCGAACCGTTGAGCCAGGCGCTGGAGCGGCACGTGATGGTGCAGTTCCCGTACCTCAAGCCGGGCGAGAGCGCGTCGCGGTCGCGCACGGTCGCGCCGCTCGCCCTCGTGCAGCACCAGGGCCGGTGGCATCTCCAAGGCATCGACCAGGAGGCGAAGGCGTCCCGTACCTTCCTGTTGTCGCGGATCGTCGGCGCGGTGAAGGTGACGTCGCGCGTCTTCGATCCGGAGCAGTACCGCGTCGACGGGGAGGCTTTCGCCGAGCGAGCCCTCCTGGAGCTCGAGCGCATCTGGGAGTCGAATCTCGCCGAGATCGAGGTGACCGCCGGCACCGATGCGGCGACCCGCCTGGGCAAGCGTTACGGAGACGCGATCCCTGTGGGGGCGGAGGGGGAGCCCGTGCGGCTCACCGTCAACTTCTCCGACAGCAACATCCTGGCCGACCAGCTCGCCTCGTTCGGGCCGGAGGTGCTGGTGCTTGCGCCGCCGGAGCTACGCGAGCAGGTCCTCCGCCGCCTCGAGGCGACGGTGGAGGCGCACGATGGCTGAGCGCCGGAAGCCGATGCAGGCCCAGGACAAGCTGGCCTTCCTGCTCGCGCTCGTGCCGTACCTGATGGACCGCGACCGAGTGAGCGTGGCGGAGGCCGCCGAGCACTTCGGCGTCGAGCAGGAGCAGCTGCGCGACGCCGTGCGCCTGATCGCCGTCTCGGGCATCCCGGGGGAGACGAACGCGTACCAGCCGGGCGACCTGTTCGACATCGCGTGGGACGACTTCGAGGAGAACGACCAGATCGTCCTCACGCATCAGGTCGCGATCGACGACTCGCCCCGGTTCTCGGCCCGTGAGGCTGCGGCGCTCATCGCCGGGCTGCAGTACCTGACCGCCCTGCCGGAGAACGCCGACCGGGATGCGATCGGCTCGCTGATGGCGAAGCTCGCGCGCGGCGCCTCCGCGGCGCCCAGCCAGCTCGCCGTCGCACGCTCCGAGTCCGATGAGGCCCTTGGCATCATCCGGGACGCCGTGCTCGGCGGCGTCCAGGTGGAGTTCGATTACCTCAGCTCGCGGGGGGAGCGCGAACGCCGCCGCGTCGATCCGCTGCGGATCGAGTCGGTCGACCAGGACTGGTACCTGCGCGGCTGGGACCATCTGCGCACGGCGATCCGCACCTTCCGTCTCGACCGCATCGACAACCTGGTCGCCACGGACGAGGCGATCACCTACCGGCCGGGCGACGTGAAGCTGCCGGAGACGCTGTTCACCGGCACCCCCGACGACCTCCTGGTCACGGTGGAGATCTCTGCCTCGGCCATCCCGCTGATCGAGGACTACATCCCCGAGGGCGCGGCACGCGAGGCCCGGGGCGACGTCATCCGCACGAGCCTCCGGGTGGCGCACTTCCACGGGCTGAAGCGCCTGGTCGCCGGGCTGTCCGGTGTCCTGACGGTGCTCGACCCTCCCGAGGCTCGCCAAGTAGTCGCAGGGTGGGCTCGCGCCGGCGTCGAACGCTACCTCTAGGCGCCGAGCGCGACCGGTAGGCTGGGGGCATGCCCTGGTGGTCGTGGCTGGTGATCTGGACCGTGCTCGTGCTCGGTCTGCTCGGCATGCTCGCGTTCTTCGCCTGGTGGCTCTTCCGCAAGGTGGTCGCCGCCGGCCGAGAGGCGGCCGCGCTCATGGAGAAGGCGGAGGTGCTGTCGCACCGCGCGGAGGAGCTGCACGACACCTTCGAGCCGGCCGTGCTGGCCGACGCCGCCGAGCTGTATGCGGAGCGCCAGGACCGCGTTACGGAGCGTGTCTTCGCGCGGCAAGCTCGCAGGGACGCCCGGGTCAGGCGCGGTAGACTACTGGTCGATGTGGACCCGGCAACGGTTCCCGATCGCTTCGCCCACCTTTTGAGAAGGATCTGATCTCATGTTCGCAGGACTGACCGGATGGCATCTGCTCATCATCCTCGCCGTGATCCTGCTGCTCTTCGGTGCGCCGAAGCTGCCCGCTCTCGCCAAGAGCATCGGTCAGTCGATGCGGATCTTCAAGGGCGAGGTCGACGAGCTGAAGAAGGACGGCAAGGACGACAAGTCCGCCGACGGCTCCGTCCAGAACACCGCTGCTTCGGCTCCGGCCCCCGCTGCTCCGACGGTCACCCCGGTCGCCCCGGTCGACCCCTCGACCGAATCCAACCCGAAGTCGTAGTCCGGTGGCCTCCACCAAGCGAGGCACGGACCGCGACGGACGGATGACGCTGGCCGAGCATTTCATCGAGCTTCGCAAACGGCTCTTCCGTTCCGCTCTGGCCCTTGTCGGCGGCGCCGTGATCGGCTGGTTCCTCAGCGACTACGTGATGAACGCGATGCGCGGCCCGATCACCGCCATCGCCAAGGATCAGGGTCGCGAGGCGATGCTGAACTACGACAGCATCACCGGAGCCTTCGACCTGAAGATGCAGGTCGCCATCACCATCGGCGCGATCATCTCGAGCCCGGTGTGGCTGTACCAGATCTGGGCGTTCTTCGTTCCGGCGATGACGCGCAAGGAGAAGAAGTACGGGTTCGGGTTCTTCTTCACCGCGGTGCCGCTGTTCATCGCCGGGGGAGTGTGCGGCTGGCTGCTCGTCCCGCACATCGTGAGCCTGCTGACCGGCTTCGCTCCGGAGGCGGACTCGGCGATCATCGGGGCGAAGACGTACTTCGACTTCATCCTGAAACTGGTCATCGCGGTCGGGATCGCCTTCGTGCTGCCGGTCTTCCTGGTGCTGCTGAACTTCGTCGGCGTGCTGAGCGCGAAGTCGATCATCGCCTCCTGGCGCTGGGCGCTCATCCTCATCGCGCTGTTCACCGCGATCGCGACCCCGGCCGCGGACGTGCTCTCGATGTTCCTGCTGGCCATCCCGATGGTCGCCCTGTACTTCGCGGCGTACGGCGTTGCCTGGCTGCACGACCGGCGTGCGGCCAAGATCCAGCTGCGGATCGAAGCGGAACTCGCTGCCTGACCTGGCAGCCACCTTTCCGCTCCACCGCGGTCTGTCTCTGCGGCAGGCATAGGCTGGGCGTGTGACCGACCAGACGCTCTCGCCGGCGGAGCGGTTCGCCGCCTCCCGCGACCGGGCCCGCCAGCCCCTGCTCGAGACTTTCCGCACGGGGCTCCGCTTCGACCTCGACCCGTTCCAGCGGGAGGCGTGCGCGGCGCTCGAGCGCGGCCGCAGCGTGCTGGTGGCGGCGCCCACGGGTGCGGGCAAGACCATCGTCGCCGAGTTCGCCGTGTTCCTCGCCATGCGCGAAGCCAACGCGAAGGTGTTCTACACGACGCCGATGAAGGCGTTGAGCAACCAGAAGTTCCAGGAGTTCCAGGAGGCGTACGGCGCTGAATCCGTCGGTCTCCTCACCGGCGACACCAACATCAACTCGCACGCCCGGATCGTCGTCATGACGACCGAGGTGCTGCGCAACATGCTCTACGCCGACTCCGACCTCCTCGACGACCTCGCCTACGTCGTCATGGACGAGGTGCACTACCTGGCCGACCGGTTCCGCGGCGCTGTCTGGGAGGAGGTGATCATCCACTTGCCGTCGGAGGTGCGGATGGTGTCCCTCAGCGCGACCGTGTCGAACGCGGAGGAGTTCGGCGACTGGCTGCAGGCCGTCCGCGGCGACACGGATGTAGTGGTGTCGGAGGAGCGCCCGGTGCCGCTGGAGCAGCACATCCTGATGCGCTCCAAGCTGATCGACCTGTTCGACTCGTCGGGCCTCGCGGCGACCAATCGCGTCAACCCGGAGCTGGTGCAGATGGCTCGCTACGGCGGGCGCGTGCTCAGCAGCCGGCAGATGCGGGATGTGGGTCGTTACCACTCGAAGGGCGGTCGCCCCGACTCGTTCCGGATGAACCGCGCCGACCTGGTGGCGCTGCTGGGCGAGCGCAATCTGCTGCCTGCGATCTTCTTCATCTTCAGCCGCAACGGCTGCGACGCCGCGGTGAAGCAGGTGCTGCGGGCCGGCGTCCGGCTGACCGAGAAGCACGAGCGCGACGAGATCCGCGAGATCGTGGAGGACCGCTGCCGGACCCTGCTCGATGAGGACCTGGCGGTCCTTGGCTACTGGGAGTGGCTGGAGGGGCTGGAACGTGGGGTCGCCGCGCATCACGCGGGCTTGCTCCCTGCCTTCAAGGAGGTCGTCGAGGAGTTGTTCCGCCGGAAGCTGGTGAAGGTCGTCTTCGCCACGGAGACGCTCGCCCTCGGCATCAATATGCCCGCCCGCACAGTGGTGCTGGAGAAGCTGGAGAAGTTCAACGGCGAGGCACGCGTCCCGATCACGCCGGGGGAGTACACGCAGCTCACCGGGCGCGCCGGCCGTCGCGGGATCGACGTCGAAGGGCACTCCGTCATCCAGTGGGAGGACGGGCTGGACCCGCAGTCTGTCGCGTCCCTCGCCTCCCGCCGCAGCTACCCTCTGAACTCGAGCTTCCGGCCGACGTACAACATGGCCGTCAACCTCATCGACCAGTTCGGCCGGGGACGCACCCGCGAGATCCTGGAGTCGTCGTTCGCGCAGTTCCAGGCGGACCGCGCGGTGGTCGACCTGGCGCGCAAGGCTCTGCAGCAGGAGCAGTCGCTCGCCGGGTACGAGGAGGCGATGACCTGCCACCTGGGCGACTTCAAGGAGTACTTCGCCATCCGGCGCGAACTCACCGACCTGGAGCGCGCCGGCTCGCGCGTCGAGTCGACGTCCAACAGCGACCGCGAGAAGCGGCAGCGGAAGCTCGCCGACCTGCGCAAGCGGATGAAGGACCACCCCTGCCACCGCTGTCCCGAACGCGAGGCGCATGCGCGGTGGGCCGAGCGCTGGTGGAAGCTGAAGCGCGACACCGATCGGCTGCGGTCGCAGATCCAGTCGCGGACCGGAGCGGTAGCGAAGGTCTTCGACCGGGTGTCGGACGTGCTTCTCGAGCTCGGCTACCTGACCCAGGAGGACGGCGAAGTCGCCCTGACGGTGCACGGCCGCACGCTGAAGCGCATCTACGGGGAGCGCGACCTGCTCGTCGCCGAATGTCTGCGCCGCAACGCGTGGAAGGACCTCGACGTGGCGGGGCTCGCGGCGATGGCGTCCGCCCTGGTGTTCGAGCCGCGGCGCGAGGAGGGGCTCGCCAGCGACCGCAACCTTCCGCGCGGTGCGTTCCGTCCGGCGCTGGAGAAGACGGTCGGACTGTGGAGCCGCCTCGACGACCTCGAGCAGGACCACCACCTCCCGGGCAGCGAGCCGCCGTCGACCGCCATCGCGCTGGCCATGTGGATGTGGTCCCGCGGTTCGGGGCTGGATGCGGTGCTCACCGAGGCCGACATGGCGGCCGGGGACTTCGTCCGCTGGACGAAGCAGACGATCGATCTGCTCGACCAGCTGTCGCTCGTGGCGCAGGGGAACGTCGGGCGGGTCGCCCGGCAAGCGCTGGAGTCCATCCGCCGGGGGATCGTCGCGTACTCGTCGGTCGCGTAGGGCGCGCGTGCCGCGCGGCGCATCCTGAGCGGGGATCACACGCGGATGCCTTAGGCTCTCCCTTCGTGCACATCGTCCCGCGAGCCCCGCTTCCGCTCTGGTTCGCGGTGCTCGTGGCGGCCGGCGCGGGGCCGGTGCTCGACGCCGGTTTCCCCGACAAGGACTGGTGGCCGCTCACCTTCGTCGGGATCGCGATGGTGCTGCTCGCGCAGCGCGGACGTCGCGCAGGCTCGGCCTTCCTGGTCGGGTGGGTCGCGGGAGAGTCGTTCTATCTCGTCCACGTCGCCTGGACGGCGCTCTACCTCGGTCCCGTGCCCTGGGTGGCCCTCTCGACGCTGGAGGCGCTGTTCTGGGGTGTTGGCGGCATCCTGATCACCCTGGCCTACCGCTGGGTGCCCCGGGCCTTCCCGACGGTGCTCGGGCGGGTAGGGCTGCTGCCGGTCATCGTGGGCGGGCTGTGGGTGCTCCGCGAGTTCGTCACCGGCACCTGGCCGTACGGCGGCTTCTCGTGGGGGCGCGTCGCCGAGTCGCAGTCCACCAGCCCGCTCGCGCCGCTCGTCGCGTGGCTCGGCATCTCCGGGCTCAGCTTCGTGATGGTCTGGCTCGTCGCACTCCTTCTCGAGCTGCCCCGGGTCGTGGATGTGCGTGCCGTCTCGCGCGCGCTGCTCGCCGGCGCGGCGGTCGCGCTCGTGTTCGCCATCCCGGCGTGGCCGGCCACGACGCAGGGGTCGACGCGCATCGCCGCCGTGCAGGGCAACGGACCAGCCGGCTACTTCGACAACGCGCCGCCCGGAGCCGTGTTCGATTCGCAGGTGGCCGAGACGCTCCGCATCCCGCGATCGCAGGTCACAGGGTCGAACGCGGTCGACATGGTCGTGTGGCCGGAGGGATCGGCGCTGCCGGACCCCACGCGCGACCCTGACAACGCGGCGATCCTGGATGCGCTGAGCCGCAAGTTCGGCGCGCCGTTCGTGGTCGGCACGATCACGGCCCGCGATGATCGCCTGTACAACACGTCGCTGCAGTGGGAGGCCGGCAAGGGCGCCGTCGACTACTACGACAAGAAGCATCCCGTGCCGTTCGGCGAGTACGTCCCCGACCGCGCGTTCTGGCGGCCGTTCGCCCCCGCTCTGATCGACCTCATCGGGCGCGACTACACGCCGGGGACCCGCGACAACGTGTTCGACGTCGGAGGCGTGCGGGCCGGTATCTCCATCTGCTTCGACATCGTCGACGACCAGCTTCTCACCGACATGATGCGCGGGGGAGCGCAGGTGATCCTCGCGCAGACCAACAACGCCGACTTCGGCGAGACGGACGAGAACCAGCAGCAGCTCGCCATCGCGCGGCTCCGCGCCATCGAGGCGGGACGTTCGCTGGTGAACATCTCCACGGTCGGCAGCAGCCAGATCATCGGACCGGACGGCAGCACCATCGCCTCCACCCCTCCGTTCAAGCCGGGGCACATGGTGGCGGATGTGCCGCTCGGGACCACCACGACGCCGGCGACGCTGCTCAGCCGGGGGATCGAGTTCCTGGTCGCAGGGCTCGGGCTGTTCGGGCTCCTGGCCGCGTTCGTCGGGCGACGGAGCGGATCCGACTACGGTGCTCCGAACATGCAAAGGCCGCTCTCACCGCGAGGGTGAGAACGGCCGAAGCTGGTGGTCTTGCCTGGGGTCAGGCGCTGTGACGGCGCTCGCTGGTGCCGCGACGGGCGCGCAGGTACTGCAGGCGCTCCTCCAGGAGCTCCTCGAGCTCGGCGCGGCTGCGGCGCTCGAGCAGCATGTCCCAGTGGCTGCGGGGAGTCTTGACGTCGGAGTGGTCGATCTCGACCGGGATGTCACCGACGAGAAGGTGTGCCTCGTGGCCGCAGTGCTTGCACTCCCAACCCTGGGGAGCATCTGCCTCCGCCGAGAATACGACGTCGGTCTCCTTGCCGCAGGCGGGACAAAGATAGGTGTAACGGGAACGCGGAGAGTAGACGACGCCTTCTTCGCTCTGTAGGCTTTGAGCGCCGAGTCTCATTCCGCGCAAGCTGCGATCTGCCATTGTGTGGTTCTCCTCTGTGCGCGCGAATCCTCACAGTTATAAACCGTCAAGCTGGGGATTCTCTTTCCGGTGGCGCGTTTCTCCCAGGGGCCTCTCAGAGTCCGCACACTCTGGGGACGCGATTCAGTGGCGCGAGCCCACCAGCGCGGCGAGCACATCGCAGCGGTCGGTCACGATGCCGTCCACGCCGAGATTCAACAGGCGCGCCATGTCGGACGGGTCATCGACCGTCCAGACGTGCACCTCCGCGCCGGCGGCGTGGATGCGCTCCACGGTCCGTTCCGTCACGATGCGCACCGGTCCGCGGCGTTCGGGTATTTGGACGGCCACGAAGCCTTGCAGCGCCCGCCGGACGAGCGGGCGGATGCCCAGCTTCGCTCCGATCAGGGCCGGAACGAACTCGGAGACAGAGGGGGAGGAGGCGATGCCGGGGAAGTGGTCGGCGACGGCCGTGCGGCGGTCAGTCGAGAAGCTCGTGATGAGCACGCGATCGGCGGCACGGGCGTTACGGATGGCATCCACGGCGGGTGCTGCGGCCCGCGCATCCTTCACGTCGATGTTGAAGCGCGCATGTGGGAAGGCGTCGAGTGCCTCGGCCAGCGAGCAGAACGCCTGCCCGTGACCGAGGTCGATGCGGCGGAGCTCCCGCATGGTCAGCTGCGCGACCTCCACCTGGCGTCCGGCGACACGTGAGAGGTCGGAATCGTGCGAGATCACCGCGACACCGTCTGCCGACGCGTGGATGTCGGTCTCGAGGTGCGTCGCCCCGGCGGAGAGGGCGCGCAGGAACGCCAGCAGGGTGTTCTCGGGCGCGTCGACCGCCAGACCGCGGTGCGCGATGATCCGCGGCCCCGGCCCGTCGAGGAAGGTCACGGCGTGGACGTCGGAGGCGTTCCCGGCTCGGGGGAGTCCGCGGCAGAGTTCGCGGCAGAGTCCGCCGCAACTGCAGGGGCATCCGCAGCGGCTGCAAACGCGGCCGTCGCGTCGACCGGTGCAGCAGCCGCAGCAGCCGCAGCGCCGCCGGAGCCGAACGCCGTGCCGATGCCCTTGAGCGCCTCGGTCAGCTCGCTCGGGATGATCCAGAGCTTGTTGGCCTGACCCTCGGCGAGCTTCGGCAGCGTCTGCAGGTACTGGTAGGCCAGCAGCAGGTTGTCCGGATTGCCTCGGTGGATCGCGCCGAACACCGTCGTGATGGCCTGCGCTTCACCGTCGGCGCGAAGGACGGCGGCCTTCGCCTCGCCCTCCGCCCGCAGGATCGCCGCCTGACGCAGACCTTCCGCATTGAGGATCTCGGACTGCTTCGTGCCCTCAGCCGTGAGGATCACCGCTCGACGGTCGCGCTCTGCGCGCATCTGCTTCTCCATCGAGTCCTGGATGGAGTGAGGCGGGTCGATCGCCTTCAGCTCCACCCGGGAGACGCGGATGCCCCACTTGCCGGTCGCTTCGTCCAGGACGAGTCGCAGCTGGCCGTTGATGTTGTCACGGCTGGTCAGCGCCTCTTCGAGGTTGAGGCCACCGACCACGTTACGGAGGGTGGTGGTCGTCAGCTGCTCGACCGCGCCGAGATAGTTGGCGATCTCGTATGTCGCGGCCCGCGCATCCGTCACCTGGAAGTAGACGACCGTGTCGATCGAGACGACCAGATTGTCCTCGGTGATGACCGGCTGCGGCGGGAAGGAGACGACCTGCTCGCGCATGTCGATCAGCGGCCGCACCTTGTCGACGAAGGGGACGACGACGTTCAGGCCCGGCAGGAGGGTCTTGTGGTACCGGCCCAGCCGCTCCACGACCCCGGCGCGCGCCTGCGGGATGATCCTGATCGATCGGAACAGCGTGACCAGCACGAAGATCGCGATCACCAGGATGATGACGCTGACCACGATGGTCACGATCAACTGGCTGACTTCGTTCACGGGGCGATCCTCTCGGTGAGGCCGTCGGTTCCTGCGGAGACCGGTGCGGGAGCCACGACGGCTGTGGCTCCCTCGATCGAGACGACGACGACATGTTCGCCGGGTACGAGTTCGCCCGGGACGAGGTCGGGATTTGCGAGGCGCGAGGTCCAGGTCTCGCCCATCTGCAGTTTCACCAGGCCGGTCGAGCGGGTGACCGTGGACACGACGACTCCGCCCATCCCGATCAGCCGGTCGACATTGCTCTTCGCCGGGTCACCGCCGCGCTTCAGCGCGCGGAGGAGTGGCGGGCGGATGCCGAAGAGGAGCACCACAGACAGGATGGCGGCGATGATGAGTTGGAGCCACCACGGGGCTCCGAACAGGCCGGAAAGCAGGCCGCCGAGGCTGCCGACGGCCATCATCAGAAAGACGAGATCGAGCGTCAGCATCTCGATGATCACGAAGATCAGGATGAGGACAAGCCAGGCAATCCAGGCGAAGGACGTGATGTCCATGACGTCCCCCTTTCACACTTGATATGACGGTACCAGGTGCGGCCGACGCCGCTTCGGACGCTCTTGGTAGTCTCAGGATGCTGTACATCGACGCCGAGGAGTTTTACGTGGCCAACCCCCTTTCACCTGGTTCGCTGACGGGCAAGCGCGCCCTCGTCACCGGCTCGTCGCGCGGGATCGGCGCGGACACCGCGCAGTATCTCGCCGAGGCGGGCGCGAGTGTCGTCATCAACTACCGCAACAAGGAAGCGCGGGCGCAGAAGCTCGTCGACTCCATCGTCGCAGGCGGTGGAACGGCCCTCGCGGTCGGCGCCGATCTGACGGACGCCGGCTCGGTAGAGGCCATGTTCCGGACAGTCGCGGACGCCTGGGGCGGCCTCGACATCCTGGTGCTCAACGCCTCCGGCGGCATGGAGTCCGGCATGGCCGAGGACTACGCCATGCAGCTGAACCGGGATGCGCAGGTGAACGCCCTGACGGCGGCACTTCCGCTGCTCGGCGAAGGCGCCCGCGTCGTATTCGTGACCAGCCACCAGGCGCACTTCATCAAGACCACGCCGACGATGCCCGAGTACGAGGCCGTCGCCCTGAGCAAGCGTGCGGGCGAGGATGCGCTGCGCGAGCTGCTGCCGACGCTCGAAGACAAGGGCGTCGAGTTCGTCGTCGTCTCCGGCGACATGATCGAGGGCACCATCACCGCGACGCTGCTCAACCGTCTGAATCCCGGAGCCATCGACGCCCGCAAGGAGGCCGCGGGCCGCCTCTACAACGTCAGCGAGTTTGCCGCAGAGGTCGCCTCCGCCGTCGTGGACCCGATCCCCGCCGATCACACCCGCCTGGTCGGCGACGTCTCCAGCTTCACCCCGGTGGACGAGTGAAGGCCGCCGATCTCGGGCTGCTGACCAGCGTCTCGACGCCGACGGTTCACCCGGGCGGCGGGCGCGCCGTCGTGTCGGTGACGCATCCCTCGCTCGACGCCGATGCGACCGTCGGCCAGCTGTGGAGCATCCCGCTCACCGGTCATGCCGCGCCGAAGCTGGTCACCCGCGGGTTCCGTGACACGGCTCCTCGTTTCTCGCCGGACGGCCGGCTTCTCGCCTTCCTCCGCTCCGAGCCCAAGCGGCCGCCGCAGTTGTACGTCGTCGACGCCGCCGGAGGGGAACCCGTGGCCGTCACCGACCGCACCCTCGGCGTCTCCGAGTTCGACTGGTCGCCCGACGGCCGCACGCTGGCGTTCGTCAGCCGCGAGCCGGAGCAGGGCCGCTACGGGACCGTCGAGGGGATCGATCCGTCCGGCGAGCCCGCACGTCGCATCGACACGCTGAAATATCAGGCGAACGGGCTCGGCTACACGATCGACCGTCAGGCGCACGTGTTCACCGTGCCGGTGCCCGACGTCTGGGCCGAGCCCATCCCGGCGCCCGTGCCGCTGCCGGACGGTTCGACGGGGGCCGCGCCGACGGTCGCCGAGCCGCGGCAGCTTACCGACGGACCGTGGGATGACGGCGCGATCTCGTTCTCACCGGACGGCCGGAGCATCGCCTTCGTATCGGCACGCCACGCCAGCCGCGACATCGACCTCCGCTCCAACGTCTTCCTGGTCTCCGTCGACGGGGGAGACGCAAAGGACCTCACCGGTCGGCACGGCTCCTACAGCGTCCTGGATGCCTCCTTCACCGGCAACGGCGCGCTGTTCTTCACGGCTCAGGATGTGGGGGAGAGCGGTCGCGACTTCGTCGCACGCAACGCGGCGCTCTATGTCATCGAGCCGGACCGGATGGACGCCGCACCGAGGCGACTGACCGACCCGGAGACGGTCGACTTCACAGAGTCCGCCATCGCCCCACACCGCGACGACTCCGTGCTGGTCCTCGACCGCAGCCGCGGCGCGCTGGTGCTCACCGAGGTGGATGGGGCGGGGGAGAGCCGCCGCCTCACCGACGACCGCACCGTCGTGAACGGGGTGGACTCGGTCGGCGACACCATCGTCGTCTCGTACGCCGATGCGCGGACGATCGGCGACGTCGGACTGATCGCCGGCGGAGCCGTGAATCGGTTGACCGACCTGAGCGCCCCGCTGCGTGCTCGCGGTGTCGTCGCCGCCCAGGAGCTGACCGTGACCGGTCGCGACGGCTACCCGGTGCACGGTTGGGTGCTGGTCCCGGAGGGCGAGGGACCGCATCCCGTCCTCCTCAATATCCACGGCGGCCCGTACGCCGCCTACACGCATGCGCTGTTCGACGAGGCGCAGGTCTACGCGGCGGCCGGCTACGCGGTCGTCATGTCCAACCCGCGCGGAGCGGCGGGATACGGCCAGGAGCACGGCCGGGTCATCCGCCAGAAGATGGGGACAGTGGACCTGGACGACGTCCTCGACTTCCTCGACGGAGCCATCGTGCAGGTGCCCGGGCTCGACGCCGACCGCGTCGGGATCATGGGCGGGTCGTACGGCGGCTACCTGACGGCCTGGACGATCGCGCACGACCACCGGTTCGCCGCGGCGATCGTCGAGCGCGGATTCCTCGATCCCGAGGCGTTCGTCGGAACCAGCGACATCGGCAGCTTCTTCGGCGACGAGTACACCGGCACCGATCCCGAGCTCATGCGGTCGCAGAGCCCGCAGGCAGTGGTCGACCGGGTGCGGACGCCCACGCTGGTGCTTCACTCGGCGAACGACCTGCGCTGCCCGCTCGGGCAAGCGGAGCGCTACTACGCCGCGCTGAAGCGCAGGGGAGTGCAGACCGAGCTCGTCATCTTCCCGGGTGAGGACCACGAGTTGAGCCGGGGCGGGCGACCCCGGCACCGGCAGCAGAGGTTCGACATCATCCTGGACTGGTGGGCGCGTCACCTGCCCAGCCGCAACAACCACCGCTAAGCCGCGGGCGGCCTCGCTCGGCGGATGAGCGTGGCCGCCGTCGGCCCTGTTTTCAGGACCCGGCGCGTCCTCTTTTCAGGACTCCTGTATTCAGGAGATCCGAGGGCGCTCGTTCCGCCATGTCCTGAAAAGGGGGAGTTTCAGCGCCCTCACGCGCCCGATCTCCTGAAAACAGGGGCGGCACATCCTGAAAACAGGGGCGGCACATCCTGAAAACAGGACTCTGGACGAGTCCTGTTTTCAGGATGTGACCGGCTTCAGGGCATGACGGGCGGATCGTATACGATCAGGCGACGCGCGGTGCCGTGGCAGGGGAGTCGGTCGCCTTCAGGACGTCGCGCCCGAACGTGAACGCCCGCACGATCCCGATCACGCCCAGCACGATCAGCGCGAAGGCCGCGAACCAGAGCAGGAACACCGCGGACGACGCCGGCAGCACCAGCACGACGATGCCGGCAATGATGCTCAGGATGCCGAACGCGATGGCCCAGCCCGACGATGCGGCACGGCCGGCTTCGGCGAGTGCCATGACGCCTTCGATGATCCACGCGACTCCGATGAAGGCGACCGCAAAGATCACCAGCGTCACGGCCGCGGCGGAGATGTTCTTGAGCGCCAGGATGCCCGCGAAGATGAGCAGAACTCCGAGAATGATGTTGAGCACTCGTGAGCCGCCGCGGAGCCCGTGGGCGAAGATTCCGATGGCCAGCCGCAGCACGCCGGCGATCAGGAAGTAGATCCCGAGGAAGACGGCGAGAACAGAGAGCGTCTTCTCGGGCCAGAACAACAGGACGATGCCGAGGATCAGCGAGACGCCGCCGCTGACGCCGAGCGCCGTCCGGACGGCATTGATGGCAGAGCGCGTCATGTCACGCGCATTCAGAGAGAGTTCGTTCACGATCGGATCGGTCGCGCTCATTGCTTCATCCCTTCGCAAGTGCGCCGGTACTCGGCGATTGCTGCTGACACTAGCGCTCAGCGGGCCGCGTGTCAGGAGCCGTGACAGGCCTGTCGCGCATCGCTGATAATGCACATTATGTCAGTATGCAGCTGGCATGTCCCATTGGATGCGTACGCTGCAGCTCCTCTCACAGGGACCGGGACGAAGCTCGTCAGAGCCCGCCCCGGTCCCCGCAACCGTGTGTTGCGGTCACCTTGTGAGGGCCCCCGACCGCGTGACCAGGTGTTGAGTCTGGATCACCTCCGGTTGCCGGGAACTGCCCGTGCACCGACTGTGCGGCTCAAGCGCCCCCGCGTGCAGGGCCGAAGGTCCCGTCCGTGGCCGGGACAAGGAATGAATGTGAGTAGATCTCATAAGTCGCGGAGTGGTGGCTGCAGCGCAATCACGGTCCCGGCTGCGGGAGCGTCTTGCGCCGCGATAGCTGCCAGTCCACGACGACTGCCGTTGCTATGAGGAGCAGCCCAGCCAGGAGAGCCAGCGTCAGATACATGATCATCTGGGACGCGCGTAGCTCAGTACGTTCGAGGGATTGCCCGGAAACAAGCACGTCCCCACCGGAAAGGCGCTGCGCCACGATGGCGAAACGGAGACCATTCGCCGGTGCCCAGGTCACCGCATCCTCACCGGATCTTCGAGCCGCGTCCAGCACACCGCCCGGGATCGTGGCTAACCGGTTGCCGAGGTAGCCGTTTCCCGCAGTCGGCTCGTTCACCGCGTTGTAGCGGAGCCAGAACGTCCCCCGGACGCGTGCAAGGTCCAGCCGCGCAGGCTGGTCGGAGACATCCTGGGACGACAGCAGCGCACGCGGCGCGTCTTCCGCAGCGCTGCGACCACCGTGTTGTGCCACGATGCCGACCGCGCCCAGAGCGAGGGCGAATAGTGCATACGCGACGATGGCTATCAGAATTCGGCGGACCCACATGTGCCGAGCATGGCCCCGAGAGATGACCGCGTCGTCATCCTGGGGAAGGATTCTGGAACCCGCCCGCCCGGTTCGTGGTGCTGATGCGTAGCACTCCCCTAGCTGGCTCCCATGCAGCGTCGGCGCCACCATCCCTAAGGAACCGTCCGCCTGATCAGAAGTGCTCTAGAAGTTTTTCAGCGCGGATATCGGTGCCCATGCCCGCGGTCGCTGCCCAAGGAGTCCCCGGTGAGCGCGCCCTCCCCACGCGCACTGCATATCGACTGGACCCGCTGCGACGGTCGCGGGCTCTGCGCGGAAATACTCGAACACGCGCTCGGCCGCGACGACTGGAGGTTCCCGGTCGCGCGGCACTCTGCCCCCTGGCCGCGCTGCGACTGATCGGCGACGGCAGCCGTTGACGCCTTCGCGCAGGACCTCCGACCCTATGACCGAAGACCGGACGGCGGGAGGGTGAGCATGCGGTGCGTACGCCGCAGACCGGGGGACCTCCGACATGACCGCTCGACGACGGGCTGCCTTTACAGCCGTGGCCGCCTTCCTGCTCCTGGGAATCGGAGGCGCATCCGCCGCCGCACCCCGGCCCGCTGCGACAGACGGCACGCAAGGACCGCACTTCTACACTGGCGTTACCATCGATGTTTCCGGGCCTATCGACGGTGACGTCTATGCCGCAGGGCAGAGCGTCACCATCAGCGGCAACGTCCGCGGCGACGTGATCGCGGCCGCGCAGACGATCACGATCGCCGGCACCGTCGATGGCAACGTCCGGCTCGCCGCGCAGGATGTGACGATCACCGGTGGTGTCACCCGGAGCGGCACAGTTTTCGCCTCCAGTCTTGTGCTGGCCGACGGCGGGGCGATCGGCAACGACCTCGTGGCCGCGGGGAGCTCACTGAGGATCTCGGGTGACATCGGAAGGGATCTGCAGGTCAGCGCAGCGAACCTCACGATCGATGGGTCGGTAGGCGGAGACGTCACCTACTCCAGTGAGAACACCGCACGCATCGCGCAGGGAGCGGTCGGTGGCACCGTCCACCGTGTACAACCTCAGCGGTCGCCGGCCGTCGAGATCTCCCCCTGGGCCGTGCTGTTCGGATGGGTGCTGGGAGTGCTGTACGCACTGATCGCACTCAGCATCCTCACGGTCACGGCCGGCCTGCTCATCCCGCGCTGGTTGCAGCGGGTCACCGACCGGTTGCTCCCCTCCCCCTGGCGCGCCCTCCTGGTCGGATTCGTGGCGGCGATCGTCGTACCCTTCGCGCTGCTCTTCCTGCTGGTGACCATCATCGGGGCTCCGCTCGCTCTTGCGGGCATGCTGGTGTGGGCCGGACTCACTCTTGCGACATTCCTATTCAGCGCCCACTACCTCGGACGGCTTGTACTCCGCGGCAACCATCCCCCGGTGCTCACCTCATTCCTCGGCGGCCTCATCCTGATCGTGGCACTGCAGATCCCCTGGCTGAACATCCTGGTGTGGCTGGCTATGGTCTTCTTTGGCCTGGGCGCCCAGCTCCTCGAATTCCATCGACAAGCGCCATGGAGAAGGACGATGGAACCGTCCATGGCCACACAGCACTCGACTGCACCCCACGGCTGAGCTGCGCATCCGTTACGGTGCGACAGTGGGTACCCCAGCCACCGCCGACGTGAATGAGACATTCGCGTCATGACTCCGGCATCATTTGCGCTCATCGTCGCGATCGGCCTGCTCGGCCCGCTGCTCTCAGCGCGCAACGTCTGGCACCCTGGTGCGCACGGCGGATGAGTCGAAGCTTCTGAACCTGCGCGGGGGCCCTGCGATCATCATCTCCGCCAGTGGGATGCTCGAAGGCGGCCGGATCCTGCATCACCTCGAGGCGTACGGCGGGGACCGGCGGAACGCCATCGTCCTCACCGGGTTCCAGGCCGGCGGAACCCGCGGGGCGGCGCTGCAACGCGGGGAACGTATGTTGCGCATCCACGGACGTGACGTCCCGATCCGGGCACAGGTGCACACCCTCGACATGCTCTCCGCGCACGCGGACGCACAGCAGATCATCGAGTGGATGGCCACGGCGCCGACCGCACCAACGCGGTGTACCTGACCCACGGAGAGCCGGATGCCGCCGATCAGCTGCGGCTGCGGATCCGCCGCTCACTCGGCTGGACCGCCCGCGTGCCCGACTTCGGGGAGAGGGTCAGTGCGACTGCGGCGACCGGGCCGTGAACCGCAATGCCCGCCGGCTCACCGAGGTGCAGTGTCTTCCACCCGATTGAGCGGGTTCCGCGCCACGACGACGGGTGTTCGCATGTCGAGCAGGACATCGTGCGCGACCGAGCCGAGCATCAGCCGTTGCACATTGTGCCGGTCATGGACACCGACGACCAGCATGCTGGCACCATCGCTCTCGGCAACAAGCGCTCGCGAGGGCGCTGTGTCGAGCACCTCCGTGAGGACGATCACCCCCGGATGCCGCTCCCGGGCAAGGCCGGCCGCTTCCTCCGCGATCCGCTCACGGCGGTCGCCGAGGGAAATCTCCGGGACGAGTCCGGCGAGCAGCGGGTTTGCGACATAGCCGGCACACACGACCGTCAGCGGCTCGCCGAGCGCCTCGGCCTCAGCCGCCGCGAACTCCACAGCCGTCTCGGTCTGGAGTTCGCCATCCACGCCGACCACTACTCCGCGCCCGACGTCGGTCCAGCTGTGCGGGATCACCGCCACCGGGCATTCCGCGACGGCCGCCACGCGCACTGCGAGTGACCCGGCGAAGGCCCGCTGGCGGTCGGCCTCGGCCAGGGTCCCGATCACCAGCAGGTCGGTCTCGCGGGAGATAGCCGCGAGCTCCGGCCCGATATGGCCGTAGCGGAAATGTGTGCTCACTTCGATGTCCTCGGGTGCCTGACCGGACGGCGCCGCGGCCCCGGCCGCGACCGGCTGGCGCTCCAGCACCTCGTGCGCGTGGTGCAGGGCGATCCGCTTCTCGGCCTCCAGAAGCGACTTCACTGCCAGAACAAGCAGGTGGCTCGGCTCCGCCGGGTTGTCGCCCCAGGTCCGCTCGATCACGTGGACCAGTTCGAGACGGGCGCCGTCGCGCGCAGCCCGTGCGGCCGCCCAGTCGAGGGCGGCCCGGTGATCCGGCTCCCCGTCGACAGCGACCATGATCGTGTAGGACATCGCGACATCTCCTTCCGATGACAACACTTACGAGGATGCCGCCACAGCAGCCGACGCCGTAGAGCCGAAAGTCCCTCGCACCCAGGTGACTTTCGACCCTGCTCACCTCGTCATCCCGGCGCGACACTGCCGGTATGAACCAGACACCCCGTGTCGCCACGGCGACCATCATCTACGAGTCCATGTTCGGCAACACTCGGGCAGTGGCCGCGGCGATCGCTGACGGCCTCCGGTCCGCGACGACGGTCACCGTCATTCCGGTGAAGGACGCGCCGGAATCCTTTCCCGACGTCGACCTGGTCCTCGTCGGAGCCCCCACCCATGTCCACGGCCTGAGCAGACCGGCGAGCCGCACCGAGGCGGGTACGTGGGTCGATGACCCCGAGCGTCATCTGACTCTCGAGCCGGACGCCGAAGGAATCGGCGTGCGCGAGTGGCTGGACGCCTGCGCAGACGCCCCCGCCAGATATGCCGCCTTCGACACCCGCGCCGACATGACGGAACTCTTCTCCGGCTCGGCGGCGCGCAGCATCGAGAAGCGGCTCCAGAAGCTGGGGGCGCAGCAATTCTGTGAGCGGAAGAGCTTCCTGGTCGACAAGAACAGTGTGCTTGAGCCAGGTCAGCTGGAACTCGCCCGCGACTGGGGCCGGACGCTGGCGACCGAGCTGCAGGCTCCGGCGCTCCGCTGACGGCACGGAACAAGGCCTCGCCTGCCCGTGTTCTCAGCGTGCGCCGGCGCCCTCGGATCCGTGGATGACCAGGACGGGGCAGTCCGCATGCTCGACGGAGGACCGCGAGACCGATCCCAGAAGCAGCCCGGTGAACACCTCTCTGGCTGCCTGGTCGGCGATCGCGCGCGCTTCAGCCTCCGGGGACCACCCGTCCATCGCATAGCCGGCCAGGACTGCGCCGTCGACACCGACCACGGTGCGGCCCTTCGGGGAGGTCACCAGCGTTCCGGCTCCGCCGTGCGGTGGAAGCGTCGACCGCTCACCGCGTCGACATCGATGAGGATGTAGCGGTACTTGAGCGTGGGCACCCACGGCTGCAAGGGCGCACCATCCGCCGCATCGATCTCGGCCTGCTGTTCCAGTTGACGGGCGCGTCCGTGTGCGACGACGCTCCAAGCCTCGTCGTCCGTATAGCCGTCGGTCTCGAATGCGACCGCGCTGTGCACCGTGAGTTCGAGCAGCTTCGTTCCGGGCGCTGTCCGGATCAGGATGCTATCCCCGTCCGAGTAGTAGTTCACGGGGAAGATGTCCACCTCTCCCCCGGCCGCGGTGGCGAGCCGGCCGAGGACGCCCTGCTTGAGCAGTTCACGGCATTCCGTCCTGTCGAGTTCCTGGACGGGATCATCGGACGACATGGGCTTCTCCTTCAGGCTGGGCGACCGCGGAGGTCACCGGTGGCGCATGGACGACGATGGTCGGAGACGTCACATTGAGCAGGACGTCGTAGGCGACAGAACCCAAAACTCCCGGCAGCGCCTCCTCGCGACGGGAATCACCGACGACGAGCACTTCGGCGCCGCGGGCGATGTCGTTGAGCGCTGTTCCGGGAGGTCGTCGCACCACGCGGCTGCGGATCGTGATCCCGGGCTGGCTGCGACGTACGCGCTCGACGGCGGCCGTGAGCAGACCCCGCGCCTCGTCGTCGTACTGCGACAACCGCTCCGGCTCCGCATCCCGTCGGTCGGCCCCCCTGGGCGATGGCCCCGAGGACCGCACCGCGATGAGTTCGCAGTGATGGTCGCACGCCAGGTCGGCCGCTAGATCGAGTGCCGCGCTGCCGGCTGGACTGTCATCCACCCCGACCACCACGCCGCGCCGCAGGTGCGACTCGGTATCAGGGACGATCGCGACCGGGCCGACAGCCAGGTTGGCGAGCTGCAGGCTGCGGGAGCCGAACGCACGACCGTAGTGGAAGCCGGTCTTGTGAGTGCCGACAACAAGCATCGTTTCGGTGTCGCCGAGTGAGGCGAGGACCGTCATCGGGCTTCCGCTGCGCAGCTCCGCCCGCGGTCCGGCTGCGCCATGCAACGAGCGTGTGTACCCGACCTCGTCCTCGAGCAGTCGGCGTGCGCCGGAGTCGACTTCGTCGATGAGATCTGTTCCGGCAGCTCCCCATTCGTCGTCGGCGACGTGCACGAGGACGACCTCGGTATCGTGCTGCCGAGCGTGGCCGATGGCCCAGCGGATCGCCGCGCGCGATGGCAGCGATCCGTCGACACCGACGATATATCTGCGGATCTCCATTCGGGTACCTCCGCTCCCACTGTCCTGCGCCGAGAACCGCGGCGACGGGTCGTTGGTCCCGCGGGAGCTCGGCCGGGTGTGCCGCCCAGCGTCGTCTGCTGGAGCATCCGGCCGGACGAGAGGGGTGTGCGGTCCCGGCCTCCTGACTAGAATCGCCGCGATGGGTGGGCCCGACCGGACCCTCCGGGATCCGTCCGAGAGCGGGTGAGCGTCATGTCAGGCGATGACCCGATCACCTTCCCAGACGCCCCGCGCGCAGAACTCGACAATGCGCTGGCGCACCTTGTCGATCAGGCGGGCAAGGTGCTGCGAACGCAGGGACGCCTCCGCGCGCTGGTCCGAGCCAACCGGGCGGTCGTCTCTCACCTCGAGCTCCCGACCGTGCTGCGCACCATCGCCGAGGCAGCCGTCGACCTCGTCGGTGCCCGCTATGGCGCCCTCGGCGTGATCGCCGAAGGAGGAGGTCTCGAACAGTTCATCCACGTCGGGATGTTGCCGGAGGACGTCGCCCACATCGGGCACCTGCCAGAAGGGCACGGGCTGCTCGGGGCACTCATCGACGACCCCCGGCCCATCCGGATCAGGTCCATCGCTGCCGACATCCGCTCGGCCGGGTTCCCCGAAGGACACCCACCGATGACGGCGTTCCTCGGCGTACCCATCACCGTACGCGAGACGGTGTACGGCAACCTCTACCTCACCGAGCCGGAATCGGGAGAGTTCACGGAGGACGACGAGCAGCTCGTCAAAGCGCTGGCGGCAAACGCTGGCTTCGCCATCGACAACGCGCGGCTCTACGCGGAGTCGCGCTCCCGGCAGGCCTGGAGCGCCGCTGCCGCGGAGTTGACCGCGTCGATCCTCGGCGGTGAGTCCGCTGAGGCCTTTACCGAGCTGGCGGATCGCGCCCGCGGTCTGCTGGGCGCACGCGCGGCCTTCGTCGTGCACCCGGAGTCCGGCTCTCCCCTCCGGATCTCTGCGGCAGGCGACGCTGACCGCCCGCTGGCCGAGGCCGCCGCGGCAGCGGAGCAGGTGCGCAGTGCTGTGGAGGGAATGCAGCCGACACGGCTCGCAGGGCTCGCCGCGGCTGAATCCGTTGACCATACCGAAGCAGGACCGGTCCTGGTGGCGCCCTTCGCACTCCTGGACGGCCGCACAGCAGCTCTGGTGGCGGTTCGCGAAGACGGAGCCGTCGGCTTCAGCTCGTTCGAGCTCGAACGTGCCACGGCGTTCGCCCGTCAGGGTGGACTGGCCCTTGAACTGGCTGCTGGGCGCGCCGACCGGCAGCGGGCCCTGTTGCTGGAGGAGCGGGCTCGGATCGCCCGCGATCTTCATGACCATGTCATCCAGCAGCTGTTCGGCGCCGGTATCGAGTTACAGAGCATCGAGTCGGCTCTCGGACCAAGTGCCGTCACCGATCGGATCGAGGGCGCGGTGTCCTCGATCGACCAGGCCATCGCCGAGATCCGGACGGCGATCTTCGCACTCTCGCACAGTCATGGCTCACATGCCGGCCTCCGCTACCGCCTGCTCGACATCGTCCATGAGGTGGGCGCATCCCTCCCGGTGCCGGCGACCGTCTCTTTCAGTGGGCCGGTCGACGTGGTGTCGCATCCCCAGCTCGACGACGACATCGTCGCGTTCGTCCGTGAAGGTCTGACGAACGTGGTGCGTCACGCGGGCGCGGAGACCGCGTCCGTGGCGGTGACAGCGTCCGCCGACGAGATCACGGTCGCCATCGTCGACGACGGGACCGGGCTGGGCGAAACGACCAGGAGGAGCGGTCTCGGCAACCTTGCTGAGAGGGCGCGCCTGCGCGGCGGCGAGTTCGATGTGGACTCGAGCGAACGAGGGACGCTGCTCAGCCTCCGGCTCCCAGTTTCGGAGGTCGCCCGATGACCGCACCGGCCATCCGAGTGTTTCTCGCCGATGACCATGAGATCGTGCGGCGTGGTCTTGCAGCGCTCATCGACGCCCAGGATGACCTGGAGGTGGTCGGAGAGGCGGCGACGGCCGCGCAGGCGCGCTCCCGCATCCTTGCTGTCCGGCCGGACGTCGCCGTGCTCGATGTGCGCCTGCCCGACGGGAGCGGCATCGACGTGTGTCGACGGATCAAACAGGACGAGCCGGGCATCCGCTGCCTCATGCTCACCGCCTACGACGACGAGGACGCCCTGCGTGCCGCCCTGATTGCGGGCGCCGACGGTTACGTCATCAAGGACATCCGCGGCAGCTCCCTGCTCGACGACATCCGCGCCGCCGCCCGCGGCAAAAAGCTCATCGACCCACGCATCGCCGCCCGCATGGCCGCCCAGCTCCGCGAACCCGCCGACGACCCCCGCTTCGCCTCCCTCGGTCTGCGGGAACGTCAGGTGCTCACCCTCATCGCTGACGGGTTCACCAACCGGCAGATCGGCGAACGGCTCGGCCTCGCCGAGAAGACCGTCAAGAATTACGTCAGCTCGCTCCTGGCCAAGCTAGGCCTGGAACGGCGGACCCAGGCCGCCGTCGCCCAATTGGAGCACCACCGGTCCGACCGTTGAGCTCCGACGCCGATCAGACGTTCGCCGCGGCGTCCGGTCGCGGCGGACGGACAACGAGAACAGGACACGGAGCCTGCGTCGCGCAGTACAGGCTCACCGAGCCGAGAAACGGTGAGGCGAGACCGCTCAAGCCGCGGCTGCCGACGACCAGCATCGCCGCATCCCGGGCCGCCTCGACGAGCACACTGCCTGGGTGACCGGACTCCGCACGGAGCCGTACCCAATCCGGCACAAGCTGCCCGAACTCCGCCGTGACCAGTTCCTGCAACGTCGAATACGCCACCACCTTCGGCGATTGCTCGGGTGAGGGGAAGTAGGCGTCGTACATGGATGTCGAATGCTGCCAGGCCATGACTACTTCGAGCCGCGTATCGAGGGCCCGTGCGAGGGTCACCGCCTCATGGAGCGCGCGCCGCGACCCCTCCGACCCATCCACGCCGCACACGATGGGTGGCGAGAGTGTCTGCCCTGTTTGCATGATGCTCCTCCGTCGGCCGGCATCGGTTCAGATCGTGTCGTCGGTGCCGGGCACCACATAACCCGACTTCAGCTCCCGGTGCGCGGTACCTGCAGACTCCCGGGCAGGTCGCAGCCGGTCGAGGAGCACATCCAGTCCCTCCCAGGCCTCGGCGCCCAGCAGTTGCTCGAACGTGCCCCACGCGATCACGCTCCGCCGTTCGTCGACGCTGACCACGTCGTCGACCTCGAAGCGCACCTCGGGGTGTCTTCGCAGAGCGTCGTGGAGGAGGCGATCCTCGCCGCGACCGGCGAGCCGGCCCAGGGTGGGCACCGCCAGGAGACATGAGCGGCACCCCTGAAGCGGTCGTTAGTTCCACGTCTCTGAGTCATGCGCCCAGCACGACCAAGAGGTGATACACAACGTAAACCGGCCAGACGATGGCCTGCAGCAGCCCGAGCACGACAGCCCAGAACGAGCCGTCCGAAATCGAGATGAAGTAGATCGCCGCTCCGACGTAGGCCAATAGGAAGAAGAACCCCCACGGCCCGTCACGGACGATCGTTCCCGCACTTCCCCTATCCGTCATCGGATCTCCCGCCTACATTCGTGTGCCCACATCCTCTCGCCGGTGACGCAGCGGATACAGGTGCTTTCGCCCCACCGCATCGGTCTGTCTCCGTGCACACGCTGGGCCAGCGGAATCAGTGGTTGCACACCGCCCCGTGTGGGCGCAGATCGAGTTCAGCGAACCCGCATCTCTCGGCCGTGCATCATGATCGCCCAGATGATGACGAGGTCGATGGCGATGATCGTCAGGGACCAGAATGGAGCAACATTCAGTGAGATGAACTGACTCAGCAGGCTGCCGGCCGCGACGAATACTGCGACAGTGCGCGCGAACATGCTCCCGCGCATAAGGGCTCCACCGATCGCAATCACGACCACGCCGACGAGCATGGTCCACCAGCCCCACCAGTAGGTCGTGCCAAACGGCGCCCCGCTGTTGTTCCACACGGTCCAGTTGTTGTTGATCACGGCGAAAAAGCCCGTGATGAGGCTGAGCGCGCCGCTGAGCATCATGATGAAAGCGGCGAACGCAATCCATCCGGTCCACCGGGTGACCTCGGTCGCCCCGTGCGTCGTGTCGATATTCGTGGCAGCCATGGTGATCTCCTTAGATCTGCCGTCTATGACCTGATCGTCGTACCCATGATTCCGCCCGACAGAGGCTGACACTAGGGACTAAAGACCCAGGCCAGCCCTCGAATAAATCGAATCTTCCAACGGGGTGCCGTTGGCTGGATCAGGTCACCGACCCCGCATCCGCGAAGTCTGTGAAGTGGGCTCGCCCGACCGGGACATCAAGCACGCCCGGCCGATCACACGGCACTGCCCTAACTATCAACGCGAGCGATCGGCGGCTCGGATCCATGGTGCGCCGACCGTGCCGCCCGCCTATCGCGATGTCGATGGCGACGCCATCCTCGCCGAGTTGCTGCGTCCTCACCGGCGAGGGTCGAACGTCCCTAGCCGCACCGACCGTGCCGCTGCCATCATGCCCTCGTCGGCGACGTGGCTCCCGTTCACCGGCAAATCCATCGTTCACACGAAGGGGAAGAACATGGCTGAGCAGAATCTGTTCCTGGTGGTCGGCGCGTACGGCGAACCCGACACGGCCAACGAGGACTACAAAGCCCTCAAATCAGGCGAGAGCGCCGGCGATTACGACATCGTCGGAGCCGTCGTCATGAACCGAGACAAGGACGGCAAGGTGCGGGTCACCGAGCACGAGACCGGCAAAGTCTCTAAAGGAGCCGGCATGGGCGCCGGTGCCGGCGTCGTCGTCGGGCTCTTCGCACCGCCGCTTCTGGCCGCGACCGCGATCGGTGCCGGTATTGGTGCGGTCGTCGGCGCTCTCCGCAAACGGCACGACGAGAAGGCGCTGGGGGTCGACGTGGATGAGTACCTGCCGCCGGGGTCCTCGGCCGTCGTCGCGATCGTCGACGACACGTGGGCGGACAAAGTCGAGGCGGCGCTCGTCAAGGCGGACAAGAGGATCTCGAAGGCGATCGACTCGGGCGACTACGACGAGCTCCAGCGCGCGGTCGAGAAGTCGGAGACCGAGGTCAAGGGCGGCGCACAGTCCTGACGAGACAGGCCCTTCCGGCGCCGAGCCCCACCTGGCGACTCCCGGCACGACGGGGGGGCCGCCAACCTAGACGCCGACTAGGCTGGCGGCCGCGCCAATGAGAGTGACGCCGATCGTCATTGGGACGATCCTGCGGAACCAGTTGTTGCGGCGAACCTCGATGCTCACCCGAGGGCGCTCGAGCACGACACTGTACGTGCGCATGCAGCACCTGCTCCAGGACGAACACGCCGCTTGCGAATACGCACCCTCACCATTCGAAGACGGCATCTTCGCGTCGGATCCGAACGGGCCCAGGTCACGTGAACGCTCCCCTCCCACTCCAACGCCCTTCCCGCCTGGCAAGAGCCTGAGCACAGCTGGAGGGCTCGCCGGAACAGGTCTACCGTGCGATCTCGGTCTATGCACTCTCGTCGCACGGACCACGGAAGGAACACTTTGACCCTCGACCTGTCCTCGACCCCGCAGCTGACCGCGCGATTCGACTCGGACGCGACCGGCGAACTCATCGGAGACGGCGTCCGCGAGACCTTCGCGGAGGAGAGCACGGAGCGCCTTCGCGAGGCCGTGCTCGGCCGTGTGGGCGAGCTCGCGTCCGCGGCGGGACGACCGGTCCAGCTGACGGTCTCCGACGATGAGGGCGACTGGCTGCTTGCCGTGCAGCCCGACGGGAGCATCGGCGACGAGGCGGCGCTCTCCGCCGCCCAGAGCGGCGAGCACGTGCCCGTCTCCTCGCGCGGTTCGCTCTCGGGCGGCTCGTCCTCGGAGGAGGTGCCCGCGAGAGACACCGCGGCACGAGAGGCGCCGACACGGGAATCGTTCCTCCACGTGGAACGGCCCCGCCCCGATCGTGCGAAGCAGGGAGTCCGCGGTGCCCTTGCACGCGCGGGAATGCCGCTCTCCCCCTCGGCGGCCGAACTGCGGGAGCGGATCGAGCTAGATGCGGTCAGCCGCCACTGGGCCGGCCCGCGCACCATCGCCATCGTCAACGGGAAGGGCGGCGCCAACAAGACGCCGACCACCGCCCTCCTGTCCGCGGTCTTCGCCAGGAACGGCGGGTCGGGCGTGCTCGCCTGGGACAACAACGAGACCCGCGGAACGCTCGGGTGGCGCACGGAGAAGGACGAGCACGACTCCACCGTGCAATCGCTGCTCCCTGCCACGGACATGCTCATGTCTGCCGGCGCCCGCACCGCCGACATCGGCCACTTCGTGCACCACCAGAACGCCGACAAGTACGACGTGCTAAGGTCCAACCCCACGATGCTGGCCACCGAACAACGCATCTCCAGCGCCGACTTCGACCGCCTCCACGCCGTCGCCACCAAGTTCTACCGCCTCGTCATCATCGACAGCGGAAACGACGAGTCGGCCGAGCGCTGGCTGCGGATGATCGACCACACCGACCAGCTCGTCATCGCGACCACTGCGCTCGGCGAACACGCCGAGGCGGGGGCGCTGCTCCTGGAGGCTCTTCTGCAGCGCGATTCGCACTCCGCCCGGCTGGCGCGCGAGGCCGTCGTGATCGTCTCGCAGTCGGAGCGCACCGGTCCGGCCGCCGACGTTCGACGGGTCGCAACGGGCTTCGAGCCGCTCGCTCGGCGCGCGGTGACCATCCCGTTCGACCCCGAGATGCACGGCGGCCGGCTGTCGTTCGAGTCGCTCGCGCCTCGAACCCGGCGCGCGTGGCTCCACGCGGCCGCAGCCGTCGCCGATGGGCTCTAGCCACTCTTCCCCGATTCCCCGCGGGCTCTCGCCCAGGCACGCAGATCGGTAAGCCGCTGGCGAACGCTCCCCCAGCGTCGGCTTGGGGCGCGCACACTCGTGTCATGTCGAATGCCGATGCCCTGGACGCTTACTCGACTGTCGTCGTGCGCGTCGCCGCTGCAGTGAGCCCGGCGGTCGCCGCCGTCACCGCGCGGACCGCACGAGGCGTGGGCCTCGGCAGTGCGACGGTGGTCTCGGCCGAGGGACACCTCCTGACCAGCGCGCACGTCGTGGAGGGCGCGACGAGCGTCGACCTGGCGTTCGGGGACGGAACACGGGTGCGAGCGCAGGTCGTAGGTAGAGATCCGCTCTCCGACCTCGCCATCCTGAAGGCCGACGCAGCCACACCGCCTCCGGTGGAGTTGGGTGATGCCGCAGATCTCCAGGTCGGCCAGCTCGTCGTCGCGGTCGGCAATCCGTTCGGCCTGGCGGGAAGTGTGACGGCCGGGATCGTGTCGGCGCTCGGCCGCTCGCTCCCGACCCGTGCGGGCCGGGTGGTCGACGAGGTCATCCAAACCGATGCCGCCCTCAATCCCGGCAACAGCGGCGGAGCGCTGGCCGACAGTTCGGCGCGCATGATCGGCGTGAACACCGCCGTCGCGGGAACTGGCCTGGGTCTCGCCGTACCCGTCAATGCGACGAGCAGGCAGATCATGACCACCCTCATGCGAGAGGGTCGCGTACGCCGCGGCTGGCTTGGTATCGCGGGCGCAGAGATCGCGCTCCAGGAGGCCGTCGCACGCAAGGCCGGCGCCCGTACCGGGATCCAGGTCATGACGGTCGTGCCCAGCAGCCCGGCAGACCTCGCCGGTGTCCGGCCCGGCGACGTGCTGATCTCGCTCGACCGGAACCCGATCCGTTCGGTGGCAGACGTGCAACGCTTGATGATCGCCAGCACGATCGGCCGCCGCCTCGAGCTGACCGTCTGGCGCAACGGCGCCCTCGTCGACGCTGTCGTCGAGCCCACCGAGCTCTCCAACGCGTGACTGTATCCAGTTGAAGATGCGCTACTGGAGGTCGAACTCGTTCCCCTCCGGATCCTGCAGCTGGTAGTAATGCTCCGTCACCGGGCCCCACTCCTGGTGGATCAAGCGCACGACCGTCGCACCGAGGGCTACGAGACGGTCCTTCTCGGCGTCCAGCTCCTCATCCGTCGGTGGGCGTCCCTGGACCGCCTGCACGTCGAGGTGGATGCGGTTGCGCCCCTCCTTCGGGCGGTCGGCGTGGTGGAAGTACAGCCGCGGGCCGCTCCCGTCATCGCTCTCCGCCAGGGCGCGCTTGGCGAGTTGCTCCTCGGTGAGCCCGGTGGCCAGCAGCGACTCACGGAACTCCCCCTCGATCCGTTGCGGCGGGTACCGGAACACCCCCGCCCAGAAGTCGGACAGTGCCTGTGGATCGTTGGCGTAGAAGACGATATTGCCGAGTGTGGCCATGTGCTCGAATCCTCCTGGGGCAAGTGGGCGCGGTCGCGTTCGACTCCACGTCACCAGCCAACGGTTCCTCGCGTTTCTCCGGTCCACACCGGCGTGTCGGGCAGAGAATCTCAGGAACTGTTGGCGGGTGACTACAGCGTAGGCGGCTCGTATGATCGCGGCGGCCACCTGCGCGAGATCGTGCCTGACCGGGCGGTATCCTCGCCATCAGTAACGAGTGACCTCCGCGGATGGACGATTGGCGGGACACTCTGACTCTCTGCCGTACCCGAAGCGACTGGAGGCACGGATGGGCGCGCGCCGCACATCGATTTTCACCAGCATCGAACTGGCAGCTCTAATCGAGCGAGCCGAGGCAGATTTCATGGCGCAATGCGTTGCAGTGTCCCCAGATGACCCCGCGACGAACGGCAATTTCGCGATGACACTCGGCAGCGGAATCGCGACATTCGGTGGCACCTCCTCACCGTTCACCAAAGTCGCAGGCGCCGGCTTCGGCGACCAGCCGTCACGCGATGAAATCGAACGCGTCGAGCGTCGCATCGCGGACTCCCACGGCGTCCCGCAGTTCGAAGTGGCAACTCTGGCCGATCCCCAACTCGTTGAATCCTTGACCAGCCGAGGCTACCGATTGGTCGGGTTCGAGAACGTCTTGGGTCGCTCAATCGATCCGACCGAGCTGGCGGGTATGGCCGACTCGGCGGCCGTTGTCGTGAAACCGGCTGACGAACGACTCGAACTCTGGTTGGACGTCGTTGTGCGGGCGTCGCTCTCCCCCGAGACGGTGGGTGTTCACGAGCACGAAACTTTCGGCGTGCCAGAGCTGGAGCGGTCCGAACTGGCGATGCGGCGCGCCGGCAGCCGTCCTTACCTCGCGGAGATCGACGGGACACCCGCCGGCGGTGGCGGGCTTCGAATCGCCGGCCGGATCGCGCAACTCACGGGCGCGGCCACATTGCCGGAATATCGGCGCCGCAGTGTGCAGACGGCGTTGGTGCAGGCCCGGCTCATCGACGCGGTGAATGAAGGATGCGACCTGGCGGTCGTCACGACCCAACCCGGTTCGGTGTCGCAGTTCACGATGCAGAAGATGGGCTTCGACCTGCTGTACAGTCGCGCGATCCTCGACAAACCCGTCTGACAGCCAACGATTCCTGAGTTTTTCCGCTGGGCACCGGCGTGTCGGGCAGAGAAACTCAGGAACTGTTGGCGGGTGACTACGGCGTAGGCGGCTCGTACGATGGCGACGTGAGCGGGGCGCGCGGGGCGAGTGGTGCACGTGGATGGGGCGTCGTCGGGGTGCCATCGAGTGCTGGGGGTCACACGCCCGGAATGGACCTCGCGCCCGCCGCGATCAGGGCTGCAGGCCTGATACGTCGCCTCGAAGAGCATGGCCACGCCGTCCGTGACTTCGGCGATGTTCGCGCGTCACGGCGGCGCCCCGACCCGGACAACCTGGATCGGCAGAACATCGGCGAGGTGCGCCGGGTCGCTGCGGAGACCGCGGCAGCCGTGGCCGAAGTACTCACGGCGGGCCTCACGCCGTTGGTGGTCGGCGGCGACTGCACGGTGACGCTCGGAGTGGTGGCGGGCTTCCGCAGGGCCGACCGCCCGACCGCACTGCTCTATATGGATGGCGGTCCCGACCTCTACACGCCGGGCGCCATCGCGTACGGCAATGTCGACGCCATGGGGCTCGCCCACCTCCTGGCTCTCCCGGGCAGCGATCCGCTGCTCACGACGCTCGAGGGCACGCCCCCGATCCTCCGTCCGGACGAGGTGGTGCTGTACGGCGACGCGCTGCCGGAGAAGGGCGACGATTTCGAGCGGACGGTCGCCGAGCAGCTGGGGCTCGTCCGGGTGCCGGCGGCGCGCATCCATGACGATGCTGAGCACGCGGCTCGCACGGCGCTGCGGGCCGTGGAACTCGCCGGCGAGCGTTTCGTCGTGCACTTCGATGTGGATGTGCTCGGCCACCTGCACCTGCCCCTGGCGAACATGCCGAACCCGGACTCCGAACCGTGGGGTCTCACCATCGAGGAGGTCGTGACCAGCCTCAGGGTGTTCTCGGGTAGCGACCGGTTCGCGGGCGTCGTCCTGACGGAGGTCAACCCCGGAAACGCTCCGGACCTGTCCACGATGGCGGACTATGTGGAGCTGGTCGTGAGCGGTCTCGACGCCGTGCGGTTCCGGGCGTGACGTTTCGGATCAGCGGTCGGACTCGATTGCGAAGGTGTTGCCGTCCGGGTCTTGGAACCAGGCGATCCGCCCGCCGCCGGCTCTTTCGGTGATGCCGCGCGCGTCGTGCTCGAGCCCGTCGTAACGGGCGAATCGCACGCCGGCCGCGGTGAGTTCGTCGACGATCGCGTCGAGGTCGTCGACGTACCAGGTCGCCATCGTCGCCTCCGACTTTCCCGCAGTGGCCGACTGGAACACGTTGAGCGCCACCTCGCCACCGGAGCGATAGACGCGGCTCCCGTCGGCGATCTTCGCGCTCGGTCCGGACTGCACCAACGGCAAGCCGAGCTTCCCCTCGTAGAACTCGACGGCCTTTCCGATGTCGGACACGGCGATGGAGGCTCGCACCGGAAAATCACGGAGCGGCATGGTGATTGCCTACTCCCCCGTGGAGGGTCACGCACCGACCGGTTACCACGTCTGCTCCGCCGCCCGCACCAGCAGCTCGTTCACGGCCACCCGGCGCGGCCGGGTCACCATGTAGGCAACGGCATCCGCGATGTCCGACGGCTGTAGAGCCTCGATCGTCGCGAGCTGACGCTCCGTCGCCTCGCGGACGGCCGCCGAGTTGTGGGTGACCAGCTCAGTGTCCACCGTCCCCGGCTCGATCACGCCGACACGCACGCGTTGCGGCACGAGTTCCTGTCGCAGGGCCTCCGAGAACGCGTTGACCCCGAACTTCGTCAGGTTGTAGACGCTGCTCCCCGGTCGCGCCACCCGGCCCGCGGTCGAGCTGATCGTCACCACGTCCGCCACTCCCCTGGCGGAATCCTCCGCCGCCCGCACCAGGTGCGGCAGCGCGGCGTGCGTGACGGCGAGCACGCCGTTGACGTTGATGGAGAGCATCCGCTCCCAGTCGTCCAGGCTCGCCTGCTGCGCGGGACCGAGCAGCATCACGCCCGCGTTGTTGACGAGGATGTCGAGCCGGCCGAGCGATTCGACGGCCTGCTTCACTGCGGCCTCGGCGGACGAGCGCTCGGAGACGTCTCCCTCGACGACGACCGCGCGGCCGCCGGCCTCCACGATTTCGGCCGCGACGGCATCCAATCGTTCCCGCCGACGCGCGACGAGCGCGACCGCCGCGCCTTCACGGGCGAGCCGGCGCGCTGTCTCCGCGCCGATTCCGCTGCTCGCGCCGGTGACGAGTGCGACGGTCCCGTCCAGAACTCCGCTCACGATGACTCCATCTCTCTAGAGGGTTGCGTGGTCACGATAAGCGCTGGGGGTGAGAGACACCCGGTTCACCCTTAATCGATTCCGACAGACGCCGCGCAAGCGCTCGCACCTCGGTGTCCTTCCAGGTCAAGGACCTCTTACCGTCGTCGGAGACCGGCACGATGGGAATATCCGTGGTGCCGTAGCCACCACGCACGCTCAACACGATGGCGAGCTCGACCTGCGGATACGGCGGATGCGATCGCGTTTCACAAACGGATATGGCTTCAACGCTCGACACCGGAGTTTCCCAGACGAGGTCCTGGCGACGCTGGCCGATCAATCTCACCTTGCCTGCTTGGACCGCCACCACATAGGCGATCGGGAGGTGTCGGACGCCGAACGATTTCAGAGCCTGTTTGGTTGTCGGGAATCGCACGGCGCGCACAGCAGAGCTGTCGGGGAAGAGCCTCAGCAACTCGGACACCTTCTGAGCCTATGAGCAATCGGTCGGAGCGCCAGCCATCCTGACATCGCTCCCCCGCCGCGCAACACTGGACGAATGACGACCAACCGACCCAAACAGCTCCGCCTGATCATCGAGACCGACGACTTCGACGGTGCCCTCCGGTTCTACCGGGATGTGCTCGGGATGCCGGAACAGGCGGCGTTCGCGACCGAGGGTGATGACCGGGTGGCCATCCTCCATGCCGGCATCGCGACCATCGAACTCGCGACGCCCGCGCACGCGGCGAACATCGACGAGGTCGAGGGGGTGCCGGAGTCGGCCGGGCATTCGCTGCGCATCGCCCTCGAGGTGGATGACACCCCGGCCGCCGTCGCCGCGACCGAAACCGCCGGGCTGGCGTCGATCGCGCCTCCCATCGAGACGCCGTTCCGCAGCCTGAACGCCCGCATCCAAGGACCGGCGGGGTGGCAGATCACGTTCTTCCAGGAGCTCGAGCCGCTGGAGACGCGCGAATCGCGGGAGGGGTTCACCACCGACGATGAGCGGGAGCGCTGAGAGAAGGAGCTAGCCGGCGGGCTTGGTGGCGATGCCGTCGAGCCACAGGGTCTCCGACTCGTCGCGGTGGACGCCGTCCGTCCCGACGTGCTTGGTGCTGATCGTCGGGCCCTTCTGGATGACGTGCACCAGCGCCATCCCATGTCCACGGCCCAGGTCGTAGTCGTCCTTCAGCCAGGTCAGGATGTCGCCAGCCTTCACGCCGGGCGCGTCCAGGCCCTTCTGATGCGCGATGTCGACGAGCTCGCGCGGGGTGAGGCCGGTCTTCTTCTCGATGGTGTCCAAGTACGCCTGAAACGACATGAGTCCTGTCTAGCCGCACACCGCACCCCGGCGCTACTTTTCGCACATCCCGAGCCTGTTCGTGCGACTCACGCAGCGCTCCTGGAGGTCATTGTGGCCGTTTCACCCGAAAACCGTCGCGCAGCGGAAGAGAAGCCCGACGAACCGTACGCCTCGCAGGCGCTCGACCGCGTCTTCGACCTCGATCTCCGGAAGTCGCGCAACGCCTACCTGCGTGCCTCGAGGCGGGCGGAGCAGGTGGCCGAGGTGGTCTCCCGCGACGACCGGTTCGCCAAGCTGACGTCCGCGATCGGCCGCCTGGAGGCGCCCGTCGCGATCCCGCGCGAGGCCAACCCGTCGCCGGGCGAACTGCACACGCTCAGCCTGGTCACGGCGGGCAGCACCGATCGGCTCTTCATCGCCGCTCCCCCGTATGACGAGACCTGGACGACGTTCCAGCCGCCCGGCGCCGCCGGCACTGCGGCGCACGGCCCGAGCGTCCTCAAACAGCACGGCAGCATGTTCATCGACCTCACCGAGACCTACGTCGACCGCCCGGTCGCCGAAGGTGGCTGGATGTACGCCGGCGCCGGGCTCGGGCTGTGGTTCAAACCGAAGGCACCCACCACGTACGTCCGTGTTTCGGGACTAGTGGAGTACTCCTACGATTGGGCGGACAGCTCCAGCCTGCAGGTCGCGCACAACCGCGCGCAGCTCGCTGTCATGGTGCAGCATCGGCGCGGCCCTGGTGACATGGAGACGATCCTCGACACTCGCGATCAGCTGTGGTCCGACGGCACCTCCTGGTACGAGGACCACAGCGACAGCGGGGGCGGCTACTGGCCCAACCAGAACTATTTCTGGGGCACCAGCAACGACTGGTACCTGGTGTGGTTCTGGATGAACGGCGGAATCGACTTCTCGACCAAAGACACGATCGGGTCGAGCAAGGCGTTCCAGACGTGGCGCGCCCGAGTGCCGCTGATGGTCTTCGAGGAGTGGGCCTGACCGGTACCGGCAGCCTGCGTCAGTATGTGCAGGCGTCCACCATGCCGGCCGCGACCCCGTCGCCTGCGCACGCGGCGAGCTCGTTCACCTGAGTGACAGCGAGCACGACGAAGACAGTGATCGAGATGAAACCGGCGAGGATGTTCGCGTAGCCGATGACCAGGCCCGCGATCGCCATGCCGCGACCGCTCTGGCCACTCCTGCGGATCTGCACGAGGGCGATGTGTCCGGTGATCACCCCGGCCAGGCCGATGAAGAACGACGAGATCAGGGAGATGATCGACAGCGTGTTCGTCCCCTGCTGGGGAGCGGGGGCGCTCGCCGGGTGAGGGGGAAGCTGGGTATCGGGTGCAGCGGACATGGGATGCTCCATTCACAGGGTGTGTTCGTGTGAAGCACTTGTGGTCTCCACCACCCGATGAAGAAGACGCCATTCCGTGCATTTCATGACGGGAGCGACTCAAACGTCCCAGGTCTCGGCACGTCGACGCGCGAGGTACGCGACCTCCGCCGTGTTGCCGGCCAGTCCGATGGCGGCGTCGTAGGCCGCTCGGGAGGCGTCGGTCCGACCAAGGCGCGCGAGCAGCCCTGCTCGCGCGGCGTGGTACGCGTGGTACCCGTCCAGCGCAGGGCCGACCTCGTCGATGAGGGCGAGTCCGGCCTCCGCCCCGTCCCGCTCCCCCACGGCGATCGCACGATTCAGGCGCACCACCGGCGACGCGTCGAGCCGGAGCAGCTGGTCGTACAGGGCGACCACCTGAGACCAGTCGGGCGCATCCCCGTCGGTGTGAACGGCATTGATGGCGGCGAGCAGCTGGTAGCGGCCCGGCGCCGTTCCGGTGGCCAGGCGCTCGCGCACGAGAGCGTGCCCTTCCTCGATGAGTGCCGCATCCCATGATCCGCGATCCTGCTGGGCCAGCGGCACCAGCTCCCCCGTAGACGACACTCGCGCGGAACGGCGTGCGTCGGTGAGCAGCATGAGCGCGAGCATCCCCGTCGCCTCGCCGTCGTCCGGCAGGAGGCTGTGCAGCAAGCGGGCCAGCCGGATGGCCTCCGTCGTGAGGTCCTCGCGCACCGGTGCGGTGTCCGGGCCGGTGGCGAGGTAGCCCTCGTTGAAGATCAGGAACAGCACGGCCAGGACGCCGGTCACCCGGCCGGGCAGGTCGTCCGCAGCAGGAACGCGATACGGGATGCCTGCAGCCTGGATCTTCGCCTTGGCCCGGGTGATACGGGCGCCCATTGTGGTCTCCTGCACCCGGAACGCGCGGGCGATCTCCGGCACGCTGAGCCCGCCCACCATCCGCAGGGTCAACGCGACCCGCGCTTCCGCCGCCAGCGCCGGGTGGCAGCAGATGAAGATCAGGCGCAGCCGGTCGTCGTCGATCACGCCGAGTGGCTCGGGCTCCGTCTCGTACACGAGCATCGCCTCCCTGTGTCGTGCATCGCGGGTGCTCTCGCGGCGGATGCGGTCGATCGCTTTGCGGGTCGCGGTGGTGGTGAGCCAGGCGCCCGGTTGCGGCGGGATGCCGTCCACCGGCCAGCGCTCAGCCGCCGTCGCGAATGCCTCGGCTGCGGCCTCTTCGGCAGTGTCGAGGTTGCCGAACCGCTTGGCGAGGGTTGCCACCACCCGCGCCCACTCGTCACGGTGGGCGCGGGTGAGGGCTGCGTGCGCGTCGATCACGGCTCCAGCAGGGGCCGCACCTCGAGCCGGCGATTGCAGGCTTTCGAGCCTTCGCCCATCAGCTTCAGCGCCACGTCGAGGTCGGGTGCCTCGATGATCCAGAAGCCGGCCGCCCACTCCTTGGATTCGAGGAAGGGTCCGTCGGTGAAGACGGGCTCATCCCCCCGGCCATCGATCACGGTCGACACCGTCGGGTCGGCGAGCCCCCCGGCGAACACCCAGTGGCCGCCGGCGCGCAGCTTGTCGTTGAACGCGTCGATGGCGACGGCTTCCTCCTCGGTGCCCGAGCTGCTGCGGCTGTCGATGACATTCACCAGATACTGCATGTTCACTCTCCCTCTCAGTCCGCGTTCCGGGGCTTCGGACCGACGCCCTCGGGGATCTCGCCGTGCACGTGCGGTGCGTACACGAGCTTCTGGGTCCGCCCATCGAGCACGGTCGACTCGAGGAGGTCCAGGTCGAACTCCGCGCCGCCCTGGAACAGGGAGGCGTATCCCGCACGACCGGTGATCGCCGGGAACATCATGATCTCGATCCGGTCGACGAGACCTGCGGCGAGCAGCGCCCGGTTCAACGAGATGCTGCCGTGCGACCGCATCGGAACGTCCGTCGTCCGCTTCAGGCGCTCGATCGCCGTCACGGCGTCTTCGTTGATGACGGTCGAGTTCTGCCACTCCAGCGGCTCCTGGAGGGTGCTGGAGAAGACGATCTTCGGAAGCTCGTTGAGGCTGCCGTAGTACGGCTCGTCGAACAGGGCGACGAACTTCCGGAACTGGCGGAACGTCGTGGCGCCGAACACGAGCACCTGGTCCTGGGCGAAGGTGCGGACGCGGTCCTCTATCACCTCCGGACCTTCCTTGCCCCAGTATCCTGGCCAGCCCTCGGCCGAGCCGTAGCCGTCGACGCTGCAGAAGAAATCGACCGTCAGGGTGGTGCTCATGGTGGTGCTCCCCTTCGTTCGTGCCACCTCCCGTGGGCGGCTTCACTCCTGCTACGAACGCGGCGGCGCCGATTCAACAGTCCGCTCTGAAATATTTGTCGCCTCGACGTGACGCGTGAAGAAGACGCGCTCGAAACCGTCGTCTGCGCGGCGGCCCGTCTCGACGAATCCACGCCGCGGGTAGTACGCCAGGTTCTCGACCATCGTCACGTGCGTGTACAGCCGGACCTCGTCGACTCCGGCTTCCCGGGCACGGTCGTCCGCGATGGCGAGCAGCCGCGCCCCCAGGCCCGTGCCGCGCTCGCTCGCGGAGACGGCGACGTTCTCGACCAGGATGTGATCGGGATGCTGGGACAGGACGAGCAGTCCGACGACCATGCCGTCGCGCCGGGCCACCAGCGCGCGGCCGTCCGCGACGATGGCGGCGTAGTCCTCCAGCAGCGGTCCGGGCTTCCTTCCGATGCGTTCCACGTACGGCTCGTACGCCTCGTGCACGAGCTCCTCCACCGCGGGGACGTCGGCGTCGACGGCGGGGGTGATCTGGATCCGGACGGCCATGCCGATCAGGGTAGAGCACGGGTGCTCTCCGGCGTAGCGTCGAAGCATGCTGATACTGGTGATCGTCCTCGTCGTCCTGTGGGTCATCCTCGCGATCGTGGGGTTCGCCATCAAGGGTCTGCTGTGGCTCGGCATCATCGGGATCGTCCTGGTGCTCGGGACGCTCGTCATCGCCTTCGTGCGGCGCTCGGCGCTGTCTAAGCGCACCGGCGCGAAGCCCAGCCCTCGGCCAAAGCCTTAGGACAGGGGCCTGCGTGGGGCGGCACCTCCGTCACGCGCCCGCCGCCTCCCACACTGGGCGGCAGAGGGCCTCCACGCGGTCGCACACGTGCTGGAGGTCATCGGCTGTCGCGGCGGTGACCATGTCGTCGAGTTCGCGCATCCCGGCGTAGCCGAGCAGCCGCTTCTCGTTCGTGACCCACTCCCCTCGCTCGGCGAGGAGCGCGTGCGCGGTCTGCAGGGCGGCGACGGTGAGGGTGGACACGCACTGCGCGACCCGGCCCGCGGCGGCGTGCGATCGGGCGTAGGACGCGTGCATCCGCGCGTTGCTCGACCACACCCGCGGCGCGTTTCTCCGTAGGGCCGGCGGATAGGACGGCCTCGGGACCTCGCCGTGCAACGGCCGCGCGATCGCCAGCTCGGCCAGCAGTATGTATCCGGGGATGCCCGCCAGATGGAACGCGAGCGGCTCGATGTGCATGCGGCCGGCCTCGGCATCCGCCCACTCACGATCCACCACATCGAGGTCGCGCCAGTGCAGGTCCACGGGGACGCCGTCCACCCGCAGCCAGGCGCCGCCGTTGAAGACTCCCCCGCCCCAGGCGCCCAGCTCGGCGACTTCGCCGGGGTAGCCCAGTGCGCGCACCTCGGCCGGGTCGAAGCGGCCGCGATAGTAGACGCCGAGATCCCAGTCGGAGTCGTCGCGCGCCTCGCCGGTGGCGCGCGAGCCGCCCAGGCTGATCGCTTCGACTCCCCCGATCGCAGCCAGCTGGTCGACGAGGCGCACGAGTGACGGGTCCATGGAGGCGATGCTAGCCGGGCGGCCCGACCGCCGGGCGGCCGGACCTAGCCGCCGAGCAGCTGGGCCACGAGCGTGCCTCTGAGCCACTCCTGAAAACGGGCGGGCGTCCATCCCGAGTTCACGACCAGCTCCTGGTACACGCCCGTCGCGGCGAAGGCGCGGTAGACCGCCTGCGCTTCCGCGAGAGACACCACCAGCACCGGCTCCACGGACGCGATCAGACTGTCCATCACCCGGTTCCGGCCGCGGAGCTTCGACCGCAGCAGTGCCTGCGTCTCCGCGTCCTCGTCCATGGCGCCGTCGAGGATGCGGACCACGTCGAAATCGGTCGAATACAGGACGGTGAGCCAGCGTGCGGCTCCGGCGACCCGTGCACGCTCCTCCGGCTCCTCGAGGATCTCGGCGGCGAGTTCCCGGGCGCGCGCCCGCTCCAGCCAGCGCTCGCAGATGACGTTGAGGATCTCGCGTTTGGCCCCATACGCCGCGTAGACGGTACGGGTTCCGACTCCCGCCTCCTTCGCGATGGCCTCGATGCTCGTGACCGCGTAGCCGTCGCGTGCAAACAGCACCTGCGCGGCTTCGGCGATGCGCTGCCGTGTCTGCTGCGCCTGCTCCTGGCGATAGGACGATCCGGTCTTGACGTCGGCGTTCACGAGATCGATACTAGTGGTGCATTGAGTGCAGTGATACTGCACTCATCGCAGTGAAGGTGCAGACAAGGGAGTTCTCATGATCACCACACACACCGAATCCACCGCACTCCACATCATGGAGCGCATGTTGAGCGAGGGCTTCGCGCACGGCCGAACCGAGGTGGTGGACGAGCTCTGCTCCCCCGATCTGGTCGAGCACCAGTTCGGCCTCTCCGGCACCGGTGCCGATGCCATCGCCAAGGTCAAGAAGGGCATGACCGATGTGCACACGGCTTTCCCCGACCTCCGCTTGACGGTCGGTGACTGGGTCGAGCGCGACGACACCATCTGGGTGCGGGCGGAAGGGTCGGCCACCAACACCGGCCCGTTCTTCGGCCCGCCGACCGCTCTGCCGGTGCAGTTCACCATCATGGATGTCGCACGCATCGAAGACGGCCGGATCGTCGAGCACTGGGGCGTGCCGGACCGCTTCGAGATCCTCATCCGCCTCGGGCGGATCGAAGTGCCGACGGGTCAGCGCCCCTGACTCAGCGCCCCTGATTCATCGCACGTCGTAGGTCAGGTGCGTGGCGTTGCTGGTCACGACCACATCGCGCTGCACGAGTGTTCGCGGGACCGGGTCGCGGAACAGCGGTGTCCCCGATCCCAGCAGGACCGGCGCCAGGTGCAGGACCAGCTCATCCACAAGGCCCCCGTTGACCGCAGAGCCGACGAGCTCGCCACCGCCCATGAGAACCACATCGACGTCCTTCCCGTGCGTCGCGGACACGGCCTCCGCGCTCTCCCGGGCGGCGCCGATGGCGTCGGCCAGACCCGTCGTGACGAACGTCCAGTCGAGTTCGGCGAGCCGGACCGACGCGGGCGCGGACCTGGTCACGACGAAGAACGGCGGCCGGCCCACCTCTTCGGCGCCGTAACCGACCTCGTCGCTCCACCCCTCCGGGCCGTCGACCACGTCGAACAGGGTGCGGCCCATGATGACGGCGCCGGAACGGTCCGTGCCCCGCTGCAGCAGCCTCCGTTCGTCCGGATCGTCGGAGAACGCCCAGGCGTGCAACTGCATACCTCCGTCGCCCATGCCGTTGCGCAGCCCCACATTCGGACCGGCGACGAAGCCGTCGAGCGAGACCGAGATGTCGGCCACTACGCGGGTCATGCCGCTCACCCCCTGGCCAGCAGCTCGTCGAGCTTCTCGTAGCCTTCGACCACGCCGTGCTCCATGCCGGACGCGATCATCTGCTCCAGGGCTTCCTTGGAGGTGAAGACCGAGCGACCGACCAGGCGCGAGCGGTCGTTGCCGAGCGCCTCGAAGCGGGTGCGCTCCAGGCTCACTTCGCCAGGCGCTCCCAGGAACTCGAACGTCTGGATGATCAGCTCGTTCTCGAGCACGGTGTGGATGACGCCGCGGAAGCCGTAGACACCGCCTTCCGGGTCGCGCTGCTCGAAGCCGTAGGCACCGCCGGTGCGGAAGTCCCACTCGGTGATGGTCGTCTCGAGGCGTCGTGGACCGATCCACTCGGCGTACAGCTGCGGGTCGGTGTGGGCGCGGAACAGCGCCTCCACCGGCACGTCGAATTCGCGCGTGAGATCGGCGTACGAGGTGCCGGGGACCGCATCGATGATGACGGGATTGCTCATGATGATTCGTCCTTCTTCTGCTGGGGTGAGGCTGGGGTGGCGTCGCCGCTGGGGCGACCCGGTGAGCGGGCGGCGAGGATGCCGTCGAGCTGCCGGTAGCGCGCTTCCGCGTCGAGGCGGTAGCGGTCGATCCAGGCGGTGAGTTGCTCGAGGGCGGCCGCATCCAGGTGGACGGGGCGGCGTTGCGCCTCCCGCGTCCGCCAGACCAGCGCAGCCGCCTCGAGAACGCTGATGTGCTTCGATACCGCCTGGAGGGTGATCCGGAACGGCTCGGCGAGTTCGCCGACGGTCGCAGGCCCGCGGCTCAGGCGCGCGACCATCGCGCGCCGCACCGGGTCGGCGAGGGCCGAGAACGCCCTGTCGAGTTCGTCATCGTCCACAGTGTTCAACCGTTCGCTTAATCAACTAATTGATTGACTAAGCGTACGACCGGACCAGGCGCGCGTCAACACCTCCCCGCCCACTCAGCCGACGAGGCGCGCCAGGTTCTCCAGCTCGTTGGCGCGGCCGGCCACTAGGCGCTCCGTCCACACCTCGTCGTGCAGCGGCTCCGCCTGCATGACGACACGGGTGCCCTCTTCCGTCGGCACCAGATCGACGACAGTCAGTTGCTCGTACGGGGCGTGGTCGGGCACGAAGTCGATCAGCGACCGGTACGCGATGCGTGTCGGCTCGTCCAGTTCCGTGAAGACCTTGCGGGATTCGGTGCTCAGCGGCATCCCGCTCTGTTCCATGAACGCGACCATCTCGGGTGCGATCGCCGTCATGGTGTAGACCAGCTCTCCCCCGGGTCGGAGCTCCAACGCCGACACGTCGGTGCGGAAGCCGTCCGGCGCCCACCACTGCGCGATACCCTCCGGTGTCGTCCACAGCCGCCAGACCGTGTCGACCGGTGCGGGAATGATTCTCTCGATCGTTTCCATGAGTTTGCTCCTTCGCTCGATCGAACGTTATATTCGTCGTGACGAATGTGTCAAGTACTGAATCGAGGTCACCGGATGGAGCTGACGAACGACGCTGTGCGGCAGGCGCTGGCGACGCTCTCCGAGCCGACGCGCTTCCGCATCCTGAGCATCCTCGCGCAGCGGCCGCACACCGTCGGCGAGGTCGCCGCCGCGATCGGCGCACTGCAGCCGCAGACGACGAAGCACCTTCAGGCGTTGGAAGCGGCCGGCGTCATCCGGATCCACCGCCTCGGCCGACGGCGGCTCGCCAGCGTCGACCGCGAGGTGGTGGCGGCGCTCGCCCACTGGCTCGGGCAGGTGGCTATCCCCTCGCCGGACGACGGGACCCTGGACGAGTACGCCCGGTCCGTCGCGGCCGCCGAAGCGACGGCGGGCGCCGGCGCCGCCGGTCCGACTCTGATTCGGCTGGCGCGCACAGTGCCCGCATCTCGGCAGCGGCTGTGGGCCGCGTGGACCGACCCGTCGGTGCTCGCCCGCTGGTGGGCCCCTCAGCACTTCACGGTGGTGCACTGCCGAATGGATGCCGTCCCCGGCGGTCGGGTCGAGCTCCAGCTGCAGGAAGGCGACGGCGCGCGCTACGCGTCGGCGGGCGTGGTGACGGAGGTGGAGCCCGGTCGGCGGCTCGTCTTCACGCTCGCTCCCGTGGGCGCGGATGGCGAACCGCTGTTCGGCGCCGTCCACGAGGTCGTGCTGTCGGGCGAGGAGCCGTGCGCGCTCGAGCTGACCATCCGCGCCGACGCTCCGACCGAGGCGTCCGCCTCGATGATCGCGGGACTGGAGCCGGGCTGGACGCAACTGCTGGATGCCCTGGAGAAGGTCGTCACCGCGCCGGCCGAGTGAGGCCGCCGGGACGGCTTCCCTCAGCCGGCCGACTCCCACAACTCGAGCGGCAGGCCCTCCGGGTCGTGGATGCGGGCGAAGCGACCGTACTCGCCATCCCACTCGGGCCGCCGCTCGACCGCAATGCCCGCCGCTTCCAGGGAGGCGACCAGGTCATCCAGCTCCGTCACCCGGAGGTTCAGCATCAGAGGCTGATCGGCCGCGAAGTAGTCGGAGTCGGCCGGGAACGGCGCGAACACCGTCATGCCCGCCTCCTGGTGCCACACCGCATTTGACCCGGCGTCGATGCCCAGGTGCTCCCGGTACCAGGCCGCCCTGGCTTCCGGATCGCGGCTGCGGAGGAACACCCCGCCGATTCCCGTCACGCCCACCTCGGGCCTCCCCTCGTCGTGGAACGAAGCTAGCGCATCCAGCGCGGGCTGCTGCTGTGCTCATCCGCGTGCGTCGTACACCGTGAGCGCGACGGGGCCGACCTGCTCGGCGGAGAGCAGGCGAAGCTGCGTCCCGGCGCCGAAGAGCCGCCGACCGGCACCCACCGTGAGCGGGAAGGTCAGCAGGCGGTACTCGTCGACCGCGTCCTTCTCGGCCAGCTCCGTGGCCACCGAGCCGCTGCCGATCACCACCACATCGCGCTCGGGAAGCGTCTCCGCCAGCCAGCGGGTGACATCACTGCCGATCGCCACGGAATTCGACCACGGGTCCTTCGGAAGCGCCCGCCCGGTCACGACCACCTTGCGCGCACGGTTCATGGCCTGCGAGAAGTCATCGTCGCGCGTGGGCCAGAGCGTGGCGAAGTGCTCCCACGTCCGGCGGCCGAAGAGCAGCACCCCGGTCTCCAGGATGCTGCCCAGCCGGAACTTGTCCCCCGCCACGCTCTGCGGCCCGAACCGCATCGCCCAGCCTCCGAACGGCGTGCCGTCGCTGCCGTCCGGATCCTCCACCACGCCGTCCAGCGTGATGAACTGCACTACGATCACTCGTCCCATCGTCCGTCTCCCTCATGTCAATGGATGCTTCACCAGGACATACGGTCGGCGGACCGGAAACTCATCGCTGCGGCAGCGTCGACCTCTCGAACAGCGCGAAGAGGCGCGCATCCTGATAGACGAGGACGTGGCCGATCGCGCCGTCGCTACCGTCGCTGCCTTCGCTGTCAGGGCTGTTGGCGCCGTCGAACAGCTGGACCGTATGCGGCTCGGCGTTGTCGCCGGTGCCGCGGTAGAGCAGGAGGCCGCTCTGGCCGTTCGCCGTGATCGGCGTCGTCGACCACGCGGTTCCCCGCCAGTCGAACAGGTGCGCCATGAAGGCGGCGTACGGTGCGCGGCCGAGCGACCAGTCCGGCACGGGCGGCATCTCGAACACCACATCGTCCGCAACCAGAGACGCGAGCGCCGCGAGGTCGGCCCGCTCGATGGCGGTGGCGTACCGTTCGACGGCGTCGGAGGCCAGCGGATGGGCGCGCCGCGTGCCCGCCCGGATCGCCGCCCGCGCACGCTGAAGCGACGAGTTCGCCGACGCTATCGAAACCTGGAGGACGTCCGCCGTCTCGGCCGCGGAGAGCCCGATCACGTCGCGCAGCACGAACGCCCCGCGCTGCGTCGGCGAGAGCGCCTGCAGCATGGCGGTCACCGCGAACCGCACCTCCTCGCGGCGCTCGGCCGACGCTTCGGCATCCGAGCCGCCCATCCACCCGGATGGCGCCGGAAGCAGCCACGGCACGTCGAACGCCGGGACAAGCGGCGCCCCGGCCTCCAGGCCTGGGTCCCGCAGGTCCCGCGGGAGCGGACGGCGAGGCGTCTCGCGCAACCGGTCCACGCACACGTTGTGCGCGACCCGATACGCCCAGGTCGCGAACGACGCACGGGCGGGATCGAACGAGTCGCGGGAGCGCCAGAGTCGCTCCATCGCATCCTGAACCGCGTCCTCCGCCTCGAACGGCGAGCCCAGCAGCTGGTACGAGAACGCCAGCAGCCCACGACGGACGCCCTCGAGTTCTGCCTCGCCGAACGCCGCCATGGGCCGATCCTAATGAGTCGCCAGTGGGCCACCCGTCAACTCTTGACGGTTTCTGTCCTCCGAATTGAGGACACCCCCACCCGCCGGATAGCGTGGTGAGTACCCGGGGATGCCGCCCCAAGCGGAAACGAATTCGTGAACGAAGACGTCTCAACCCGACGTGGACGGAACGGCATCCCGGGAAACCCCCTCAGTGCTCAGACCCCGCTCATCCCGGTCTCTCCCGCACTGTGATCGACCAGCGGCTGAACTTGGACACCGCTGTGATCGTGCCGGGCCTCCGCGAGCCCCGAGGCGAGAGCGACCGCGGCCGCCTGGTCGGGGACGTCGATCACGTAGAAGCCGCCGACGACTTCCTTGGCCTCGGTGAACGGCCCATCGACCGCGACCGGCTCGCCGTCCTCTCCGCGCCGCACCGTGACGGCCGTCGCCGAGCCCTGCAGCTCGCCCGACGCGAGAACGGCATCCCCCGCCTTCGTCCGGAACTCGCGGTGCGCGGTGTCGATCTCGGCACGCTCGGACGCCGACATCGCATTCCAGCGCTTCTCGTCGCCCTGGATCAGGATGATGAATTCACTCATGGTGTAGCCCTTCGTCGTGGTGGATGATCTCCTGACATGACGTCGAACGGAAGCAGCGCGAATCGACAGCGGGCACCGGTCAGGCGACCCGGTCGAGCACGATGAGCGGCGTCAGGTAGTGCTCGGTCACGGTCCCGCCGAGGTCGCGCGCCGCGTGTGCCGCCTCGTCAGCCTCCTCGGGCGTCCAGTCGCTGAAGGTCGTGAAAAGGGCGCGGACGGCATCCTCGTCGAGGTCGATCGTCCAGCGGAACTCGTCCATCTTCGCCACCTCGAACAGCCCACCCGCCTCGAGGAGGCGCGCCCACTGCGTCGTGTCTGACTCCCCCGGAACCGGCCGCGGTGGGGCGTTGCGCCGTGCGACGATTTCCTGCATCCGTCGCCGGAACGGCGTGGGCGGCACCGAGTCATCGCCGTAGGCGTTCCGCCACACGGCGAGGCGGCCGCCCGGCGCGAGGGCCGCGTGCAGCTTCGGCAAGACCACGTCCAGGTCGAACCAGTGCACGGCCGTCGCGATCGTGACCAGGTCGAACGCTGCCGGCGGGAGGTCGGCGTCCTCCGCCGACGTCCGGAGGACCCGGACGGACGGGAGTCGCTCCCGAAGGCGCGCGGCCAGAGCGGCACCCGGCTCGATGGCGGTGACGTCCATCCCGGCGCTCACCAAGGCGTGGGTGGCCTGCCCGGTGCCCGCGCCCACGTCGAGCGCGCGCTTCCCCTCGGTCAGCAGGCCGAGAGACGTCAGCCGATCCCAGAGCGGGTCGGGATACGGCGGCCTGGCATGGTCGTACAGGTCGGCATGCCGGTCGAAGTGCATCGGGTCGGGCATGGATGCGACTGTACCCGCGGCGGAGCCGTCAGGCTTGTGAGGTCGTGAGTCCGACCGGGGCTGGTCGAGGACGTCGCTCGGGTAGATGATGCGTTCACGACCTGGAAGGACGCTCATGGACAACGCAGCAGACCGCGACGGAACCTCGAACGGCGCGGAGTATCCGGACGACGCGGGATACCCGGACGGCGCCGGGACTCTCGACGAGGGCACCGGTGCCTTCCGCACGGGACCGACGGGCGACGAGGCGGCCGATGACGGCGGCCGCGACGACACGGGCCAGGAGGGCGAAGAGATCGTCGAGGAGCTGACGGAGTTCGACGCGCCCGACGCGCGCGACGAATAACGGCGGGCTGGCGCCGCGTCAGCTCGGGACGGCGGCGACCGCCTCGATCTCGACCAGCGCGCCCGGCCGGGCCGGAGCGACCGTCAGCACGGTGACCGCTGTCCGGTGATCGCCCCAGACGGTCCGCGTGGCACCGTACGCGTCGGTCGGGTCGATCCCGGGCGCCAGGTGGATGGTCAGCTTGGCGACGTGCTCCGGTCCGCTTCCGGCCTCGGCGAGCACGAGCAGCAGGTTGCGCAGCGCCTGCTCGGTCTGTGCCTGCAACCCGTCGAGTAGCGCGCCCTCCGCATCCACGCCGTTCTGACCCCCGACGAAGAGGATGGGGCCGGCGGGCACGATCATCCCCTGCGCGAAGGCCGGGCTTCGGTACAGCTGCGGCGGATCGACCGCGATCGGAGTGTCGGACATGGCGCCCCCTTGTTCTCTGGCGTGTGTTCCTGGTGTCGCATCCACTCTCCCGCCGACCACCGACATCCGTACGGGCGTGCCACGCCGGGCCGTACTGAGAACAGGACCGGCAGGTAGAGTGGTGGGGTGAACCCGCTCGTCTCTCAGCCCAGTGCGCCCTCTGCGGTCGCCGGGCGTCTGGAGGTCGTCGGCGCGTCTCGCGCCGGCGCGAGATAGCGCTGTCCCCTTCTCGGTGATTCCGCGCGCCCTCGGGCGCGACCCCGCCGCAGCGGCATGCCCGCCGGCGGTTCTCTCCGGCATCGGCCTGCCCGCGGCAGGCCGACCCATCGTCACGACAGACAGGCGTTCATCCATGCTTCCCCTGACCGAGCAACAGCTCCGCTCCTCCTTCGTCAACGCGTCCCAGCGTGAACGCAAGGAGCTCACCCTCCCCGACCTGGCGCAGGTGCGCTGGGACGACATCGACTACCTCGGCTGGCGCGACCGCAAGCTGCCCGGCCAGGGCTACGTGGTCGTGCAGATCGACGGCGAACCCGTCGGCGTCCTCCTGCGACAGGCCGAAGGACGGACCCGCTCCCGGCCGCAGTGCTCCTGGTGCGAGGACGTCCACCTGCCGAACGACGTCGTCTTCTTCATCGCCAAGCGCCCCGGAAAAGCCGGACGGAACGGCAACACCCTCGGCACCCTGGTCTGCGCCGAGTTCCAGTGCTCCGCGAATGTGCGCAAGCGCCCGCCCACCGCATACGTCGGCTTCGACGTCGAGGCGGCACGCCTCCGGCGCATCGACGCCCTGCGCGAGCACGTCGATGCGTTCGTCCGCCGGGTTCAGGCTGACGACTGAACCCGGCCCTGGAGGCGGTGGCGGCTCAGACCGCCACCGCCTCCATGAAGGGCTCATGGTGGTAGCCGGAGTCGTCCAGGATCGCGACGGTCGACTCAGGCACTTCGACGAAAGTCCCCGGGAGGTCGCTGAACGGCTCGGAGACGACGACTTTCGCCTTATCTCCGAAGATCTGGAGCCGTTCCGCGTCCGGGTAGAGCTCACGCAGCTCCGGAACCGCCACCGAGTGGAACAGGCTTCTGGTGTTGTGCGAAGTGGAGTACCGGAACGCCCACAGCGTGTGTCCATCGCTCACCGCGACGGTGCCCTGCATGGGGAAGCTGATGCCCTTTTCGTGGCCCACCTTCTCCACCATCTGAACCGCCCGGCTGAGGCCTGCCACCGGGTCATCCCTCAGGCCCAGGGTGAGCGCGAGGTAGAACAGCACCTCAGTGTCGGTGGTCCCATGGATGAGCGGGTACAGCGACGGGTCGACCGCGAACGCGAGGTCGCGCTTCATCTCGCTGAACCCGTCGAGGAAGCCATTGTGCATGAACAGCCAGTTCTCGTACCGGAAGGGATGGCAGTTGGTCTGCTGGATCGGCGGACCGGCCGCCGCGCGGACGTGCGCGAAGAACAGCGGACTGGCGATCGCACCGGTCAGCTCGCGCAGGTTCTCGTCGTTCCAGGCCGGCTCGATGCTGTGGTACAAAGCCGGGATGTTGCCGTGCGACGGGTCCTCGGGGTACCACCCGATGCCGAAACCGTCGCCGTTCACGGTCTCTACCCCGAGTTCGGAGTTGAGAGATTGGGCGACCAGCGAATGCTGGCTGTTGAGGATGATTTCCGAGGGCTTCAGGGGCTCCCCGGTATACGCAAGCCAACGGCACATGAATGACCTCCTCGTCCTGGGTGGACGGGCTGAACATATCCCGCGCGAGGACCGTTCGGGAATACAGCAAATCGAAGCATCGACCACCGTTCGGGATCGTTGTCAAGCGCTGGCCCTGGACTCACCGGTCTACTTGGCTGGGCTTATGAAAACGCACGCGCGCTTCCTCCGGCAGGGGCTGGAGGTGTCGGAGATCTCGGACCACGAGTGGAGGGTCAGCGACACTCGGGTCGCGGCGGTCGGCGCGCCTCCCGTGGTGGGCTTCATCCTGCAGCTGGATGCGATGTTCGAGGTGACGCAGATCGGGCGTCCCGGCCAGCGCAGCTACTTCCGCTCCTTCGACGCTGCGCTCGACGCGCTCCACTCCTAAGCGAGGGTCGGCCGGCCGCGCTCCTTCGTCGGCACGGGAACCACGACCACGGGTACGAGCTGGTCGTGCGCGAGCCGCGCGGCGACGGATCCGGCGAGCCGGTCTTCGACCGCATTCGCGAAACCGCGCCGCCGGGTGCCGACGACGATCAGCCGCGCCTCCACCTCGGCCGCGAGCCGGGCGAGGGCTTTGGCGGGATCGCCCGCGAGCAGCCGCAGCGACCAGACGGTGATGTCGGATGCGTCCAGCACCTCCGCAACGGCGGCCGTGAGGGCGAGCACGGCCTGCCCCTCCCCCGCACCCACCTCCGTGGGGTGCAGCGATTCGCCGGCGACCGTGTCCGGCTTGTCCCACTCCGTCAGGTAGCTGTCCTCACTGACGTACCCGCACAGCAGTGGCCGGCCGAGCTCGGCGGCCAGGCGAGCGGCCTCCTCCACCACCGTCCGGGCCTGCCCGCGGAGGACGCCGACCACGACGGCGCCCGCCGTCTGCGGCGACTCTTCGTCGGCGTCCGTCACATCCGCGGCGGGTACCGACCCGTTCTCGTCCACGTCCCCGCCGGGCCAGTCGCCTAGCCCGCGGACGCCTGCGGAGCCCCAGCGATGTTCACCAGCCACTGGATGCCGAAGCGATCGACCGCCATGCCGAAACTGTCGCCCCACGGCGCCTTGGCGAGCTGCTCGACCACGGTGCCGCCGTCGACGAGCTTCTCCCAGTACCCGGTGAGCTCCGCTTCATCGTCGCCGCTCAGGGAGATGCTGATGTTCGTTCCCTCGTTGAAGTCCATGTGGGCGGGCACGTCGGCGGCCATCAGGGTGAAGCCGGCTGGAGAGGTCAGCTGCGAATGCATGATCAGGTCGTTGTCGGCCGGGTCTTGCGCCATCTGGTATTCGGCGAAGGTGCTGCGCTGCACCTCCCCGCCGAAGACGGACTGGTAGAAGTCCATCGCCTCGCGTGCGGACGCACGGAAGTTGAGGTACGGGTTCAATGTCGACGGCATGGTGGGTCCTCCTCGTGAGAGCGTGTGGATGCCGGTTCGCCGCCCAGCGTAGCCACGGGTGCGCGCCGGGTACCAGAGTGCGGATGCGCGAAAATGCGCACACACCGCTCAGCGCAGGTAGGCCGCCACGAACAGGTCTCCGCGGATCTCCCCCAGCCGCCCCAGGATGCGCTCGACCAGCGTGTCGCTGACGGCTCCGGCCGTCACGTCGTACGGTCCGATCGGCTGCAGCTTCCCACAACGCACCCGCACCACCTCCCAGCCGGCCGCCCGCAGCAGGCGGTCTTTACGCCGGTCCGAGGCCTCCCTCGGCCCGACGTGCTCCAGCCCGTGCCGCCCGGTGGTGTCGTACTCGATCGCGACTTTGAGGTCCGGCAGCAGGATGTCGGGCCACACCTCGAGGTGGGAATGGAACGGTTTCGCGACGCGGACCGCATTCATCCCCAGGTCGAGCTCCAGGCGAGCGGCGAGGCGCCGCTTCAGTTCGGGCTCCGCCGCGGAGGCCGGCACAGGCGCCCAGCGGCTTACGAACGCCTCCCCCACCGCCACCGAGTCCGCCCCGCCCCGCGCGTGACGACACACCGGGCACCGTCGCCCGCCGAGGATCCGCTCGATGTTCGCCTGATAGGTCGGATGTCCGGCCTCGCACTGCCAGGAGTGCTTCGTCGCCGTCCCGTTGTCGGCCGAGACCGCGACGCGCGAGCCGGGCGCCGCCATGCTCACCAGCTGCTCCCGGGTGATCGATTCGCGGTCGAGCCGGCGGCAGAGGTAGCAGCGGTCATCGGCGGGGTCGTTCTCGATCCTCCGCAGATCGCGCACATGGCCGCAGACGTGGACGCCGGCGTCGGGTTCCGGGGTGCGCACTGGGCGCGGCGCCGCCGCCTCGAAGCACTGCGGGCACCACACCGACCGACGCCGCGTGCCCCCGGGCCGCGACCGCTGCTCCTCGGGCGTCGCCACGAACCGGTGGCCCGAGTCGCACTCCCACACCAGATAGACGTCGGCGGCGGGAGGCACCTGTGTCAGGGTGATGCCGTGATTGAGGTCGGGATGGTACTGCCGGATGAGCACCGGATACCGCTCCCAGTCGCTGCGGTAGCTGCCGATCGGGTACGGCACCGCGACGCCCTTCGACCACTGGCGGCGTGCCCACCACTGTTCGACGCTCTCCGGCACCAGCGATCCCTTCTCCCGCAGCCAGCGTAAGCGGGACCACCGTCATCGGGCTCTCACCGCATCCCGCGCCGCATCCCGCGTTCGCCACATCCGTTCAGAGTACGAACGGGATCAGCGCGCGCCGCTCCGGCGGATAATCGTCGAACGTCTCCCGGTACCACCGGTGGTTCGCCATCGCGCGCGGAGCCAGGTTGGCGATCGTGTACAGCGCGAACGCCGTTCCGGCGAGCGACCAGGTAGCGATGGCCCAGCCCGTCCACTCGACCATTTCGCCGAGGTAGTTGGGGCTCGACACGTACCGGAAGCCTCCGCCGCTCGGGATGCGGTAACCGCCGCCGGCGCGACGCAGCCGCCGCAGCGTCCGGTCCGACCGCGCGTTCAGCGCGAGTCCTCCCGCGAACAGCACCACGCCGATCCAGAACCGTGGATCGGAGAGCCAGGCGACGGGGTACGTCCCGTACTCCGAGATCCAGCGCGCGTTCACCCAGGCGTTCAGCACGTTGAACCCGATCGCGAGCAGCATCACGAGCACCGGCATCCGCGAACCCGAGCGCGTCAGGAACGGATAGACGAACGCGCGGTAGACGTAGTGGACGAGCCAGAGCGCGAGGAACAGCAGCGGCACCAGCTCCGCCCGGTGCGACCCGAGCAGGTAGAAGACGACGAAGAGGATGGACGCGGGCGCCTCCATGACGACCCAGCCGACGCGCGCGGGGACGGTCGGCCCCCATCCCGCGCGACCGTGCCGGCCGCCGTACGGCGCCACCACGAACTGCAGGGCGATGTAGGTGACCGCTGCCAGCGCCAACTCGGCGTAGACGAACCAGCGGTACGCTCCCTCGGGCATGCGGTCAGGCTAGCAATGCCTGGCGACGTCCGCCCTTTTTCATCGCCTACTTGACGCGACACGCCGTCGGAGCGGGTGCCCCGACGGCGTGTCGTGTCAACTGGATGCGCGATGCGCGATGCGCTACTGCTGCGGGGCGTTGGCGGCGGCCAGGAGGCCGTCGATCATCTCCGGAGTGACCTGGCCTCCGGCCATCATGCCGATCCGGCCGATCGGGAACGACGCCATCATCCGTTCCATCGAGACGCCCTCCGGCATGATCGAGGATGCGCCCTCCAGCATCTGCGACATGCCGGCCAGTGCTCCCTGCACCAGCGGGCCGGCGACGGGATGCGCGAGCACCTCGCCGAGCGACGACTCCCGCGTCAGCGGCAGCCGCAGCGCGTCGCCCTCGACTGCGACGGTGACGGAGGACCGCAGGTCACGGCTCGACGCCCCCACCTCGACCACGTAGTCGCCGCCCTCGACCAGCCAGCGCTCGGCGCGGAGGTCCCAGTACTGCAGGTCCTTCCGCCGCACGACCACGACCACCTCACGCGAGGCGCCCGGCTCGAGCTCCACCGACGCGAAGCCCTTGAGCTCGCGCGGCGCCCGCTGAACGCGGGATCCCGGCAGCGACGTGTACACCTGCACGACATCACGCCCGGCGCGGTCGCCCGTGTTGGTGACGGTGACCCGCACCTCCAGGTCGCCGCCGTCCGTGACGGAGACCCGGGCCGCGTCGTACCCGAACGTCGTGTACGAGAGCCCGTGGCCGAACGGGTACTCGACCTCCATCCGCCGCGCGTCGTACCAGCGGTAGCCCACGAACAGGCCTTCGCCGTAGCGGACGTGCCCCTCCTCCCCGGGGAAGTTGAGGAACGCGGGGGTGTCCTCCAGTCGCAGTGGGATGGTCTCGGTGAGCTTGCCCGACGGATTCACCACCCCAAACAACACGTCGGCGGTCGCGGAGCCGCCCGCCTGGCCGAGCAGCCATCCCTCCACGATCGCCGGCACGCGCCGCGTGAACGGGACGGTGACCACGCCGCCGTTGGACAGCACGACGACCGTCCGCGGGTTGGCCGCGGAGACGGCGTCGATGACGGCCAGCTGGTCGGCCGGCAGGTCGATGTCGTCGCGATCGTAGCCTTCCGATTCGAGCCGCGCCGGGAGACCCGCGAAGACGACGGCCACGTCGGCGGCGGATGCGGCAGCCACGGCCTCGTCGCGCAGGCGCGCGGTCTCGGCGGGGTCCGGCTCGGCAGCCAACGTGAAGCCGGGCGCGTAGGCCGCCTCGCCGGCCGCCGCGCGGATCGCCGTCAGCGCATCATCCACCCGCGTCGGGTTGATCATCGACGAGCCCGCGCCCTGGTAGCGCGGCTTCTCGGCGAAGGCGCCGATCACCGCGATCGAGCGGCCGGTCGTCAGCGGAAGGAGCGGCTCGCCGTCCACCGGCTCGTTCTTCAGCAGCACGATCGACCGCGCGGCGGCCTCGCGGGCGAGGGTGTGGTGTGCCTCGACATCGAGCGGTCCCTCCACCCGCGGAGTGGCCGCCCAGCGGGTCGCCAGCGACGCCACCCGCTGCGCCGACGCATCCAGAAGCGCCTCGTCCAGCGAACCGTCGGAGACAGCTGCGACGACTTTCGCATCCGTCTGTCCTCCGTTCCCTGGCATCTCGAGATCGAGACCCGCGCGCAGGGCGGCGACGCGATCGGAGACCGCGCCCCAGTCCGACACGACCAGGCCCTCGAAGCCCCACTCATCGCGCAGTACGTCCGTGAGGAGCCAGCGATTCTCCGAGGCGAAGACGCCGTTGATGCGGTTGTAGGAGCACATCACGGTGTGCGGCTGTGCGTCCTCGACCACCCGCTGGAAGGCGCGCAGGTAGATCTCGCGCAGCGGCCGCGGGTCGACGTCGGAGGAGGACCGCATCCGGTCGTCCTCCTGGTTGTTCGCCGCGAAGTGCTTCAGCGACGCGCCGACGCCCTTCGACTGGATGCCGCGCACGAGAGCCGCGCCCAGAACGCCGGAGACGATCGGGTCCTCGCTGAGGTACTCGAAGTTACGGCCGCACAGCGGCGAACGCTTGATGTTGATGCCGGGGCCCAGGATGACGGCGACGTCCTCGATCGACGACTCGACGCCGAGGGCAGCACCGACGCGCTCGACCAGCTCGACGTCCCACGAGGAGCCGAGGGCGACGGCCGGCGGGAAGCACGTGGCGGGAACGCTGTCGCCGATCCCGAGGTGGTCGCCTCCCTCCCGCTGCTTGCGGAGTCCGTGCGGGCCATCGGTGAGCATGACCGACGGGATGCCCGCGCGCTCCACTCCCTTGGTTCGCCAGAAGCTCGCGCCGCTGGTGAGCGACGCCTTTTCCTCGGTGGTGAGGCCGGTGACGTCGGCGGCCGGGCCGTGCGTGATCGTGTCGGTCATGTGTTTCCTTCCGTGCGGAACTGTGCGGTGATGGATGCGTCGCGGCCGGCGCGCGAGCGGGTCAGCGGGTCGCCTTGATCGGCCACACGGCCAGTGCACCCAGGATGCCGAGGACGATGGCCACGGGGAAGAGCCCCACGAAGCCGAACGCCAGGACGATAGCTCCGGCGACGCCCGGCGCGAGCGTCTGCGGCAGGGTCGCCGCGATGTTGACAACGCCCAGGTCTTTCGCGAAGGACTTCGCCGACGGGAGCACCTCGCTCATGAGCGCCGTGTCGACCGCCTGGAACATCCCGAATCCGAAGCCCGCGATGATCGTCATGACGAACCAGGCGGTGATGTCCGGCCAGATCCAGGGGATCAGGAAGGCGAGGCTCACGACGGCCGCCGACGCGAAGACGAACGGCTTGCGGCGGCCGACCCGGTCGGAGAGCGGCCCGGCGACGAGGGTCGACACGATGATGCCGACAAGGCTGAGCAGCCCGAGCAGCGGGATGACCTGCTCCGGATGAGCGATGTGGAAGTAGTCGGTGAGGAAGAACAGCTGGTACCCGGTCACGGCGAAGTAGCCGGTATAGAGCAGGAGCCGGCCGGTGAACGCCCAGAAGAAGTCGGGATGCGCGATCGGGTTGACCCAGAACGTCTTCAGGAACTCGGTCATCGTGAATGGCTCCCGCTGCAGCTGACGGCTGGAGTAGTCCGGGTTCGCGAGCACGAAGAGGCTGAGCATGACGAGGGCGAAGACTGCGAAGAAGATGTAGCCGACGGCGATGCTGTTGAAGAACAGGGACCCGACAATCGATCCGCCGAGCGCGCCGACCATCAGTCCGATGCCCATGAGGGCCGCGAACGTGCCTCGTCGCTTGAGCGGGACACGGTCGGGCATCACCGCCGTCAGGGGCCCCTGGGCGAAGTTGAACGAGATCTGCACGAGGGTCCAGGCGATGATCACGCCGATGAACGACCCGGCGAACGCGAGTCCGACGAGAGAGAGCCCGCCGGCGAGTGCTCCGATGATGATCCACGGGGCCCGCCGGCCGAAGCGCGAACGCGTGCGGTCGGAGATCTGCCCGGCGATCGGCTGCGCGACCATGGCGGCGAACGCGCCGATGGTGGCGACGATGGCCAGGTTGGCGACCTTGTCCTCCTCGCCGAACAGCACGGTGATCTGCTGCGGGAGCAGGATGCCGGGGACGGCTCCCCAGATCAGGTAGATGCCGATATTGGCCGGGATGATCCACGCCATCAGGCGCCGGAGGCCGTTGAGCGGCGTGGGCGGGTCGTCGCTGCCGGAGGCGGTACCGACGAAGGTGTTCGTCGTGATGGGACGGACGGGTTCGGCGACCGGGTCGCCGGTCGGCACGGAGGTGTCTGACGTCATTGTCGAAGGTGTCCTCTCACCATCCACCGTGGATGGTGGCAAAACCTTACGTCACTCGGTTTTGGAAATGCAAGCGATGTTCGGGTTTAGTGTGGAGGCATGGCACGACGAGGGGCCTACGCCAAGGGCGTGGCGAAGCGCGAAGAGATCCTGGAGAGCGCGCTGGAGGTGATCGCCCGCGAGGGATATCACGGCGCGTCGGTGAAGGAGCTTGCGGAGGCGGTCGGCCTCAGCCAGGCCGGGCTGCTGCACTACTTCGACAGCAAGGATGAGCTCTTCACGGCGATCCTCCGCAAGCGCGACGAGGTCGACTCGCGGCGCTTCGGCGCCATCGACGAGCATCCGTCGCTCGACCGCATCCGCGAGGGATTCGTCGGTATCGTCGCGCACAACGCGGAGGTCCCGGGCCTCGTGGAGCTGTTCTCGCGCCTCGCCGTCGAGGCCGGCGATCCGCAGCATCCCGCCCACGAGTACTTCGTCGAGCGGAGCGCCGCGATCCGTCAGACCTTCAGCGAGGCCATCGCCGACCGCCAGCGCGACGGCCGCCTCACCGACCGGGTCGATCCCGACACGCTGGCGCGCCTCGTTCAGGCGGTCTCCGACGGCATGCAGCTGCAGTGGATGCAGGACCCCGCCGTCGACATGTCCGCCACCGTCGACGCCTTCTTCGAACTCCTCGACGCGAAGGTCCCCGCCCGCGGCGTCTAATGAGTGGGCCCTGCCGGGATCGAACCGACGACATCCACGGTGTAAACGTGGCGCTCTACCAGCTGAGCTAAAGGCCCGGGATGATCGCCAGCTTAGTGGATGCGGCCAGTCGCCGACGCATCAGACGTGGGCGGGCAGCCGGTCGAGGGCGGCGCGGTACGCGTCGATCGAACGGGCCTCGCCCGGAGCCGTGATGAACGACGCGCGGATGATGCCGCGCTCGTCGATCAGGAACGTGGCGCGGTTCGCGAAGCCCTTCTCCGGGAGGAACACGCCGTACTCCTTCGCGATCTCGCCGTGTGGCCAGAAATCGGCCAGCAGCGAGAAGTCGTAGCCCTCCTGCTCGGCCCAGGCGCGCAGCGTGAACTTGGAGTCGACGGAGATGCCCAGCAGCTCGACGCGGTGGTCCTCGAACAGGCCGATGTTGTCCCGCAGCGCGCAGAGCTCCCCCGTGCAGGTGCCGGAGAAGGCCAGCGGGAAGAAGACGAGCGCCACCGCCTTGCGTCCACGGAAGTCGCTCAGCCGCACGGTCTCGCCGTACTGGTTGCGAAGCTCGAAGTCGGGAGCCAGTGTGTCGTTCTCGAGTGCCATCGAAAGTCCTTTCACGCCGGCGCGGCGTGGCTCGCGCGCAGGCACGAGAACAGAGCTTAGACCTCGCTTCCGGGAGAGCCAAGCGGCGGTCATCAGTACCCGCGGAGTGAGGCTAGGCTGAATGTTGGTGCCCACGCTTGTCGAGACCCGACAGCGTTGAGGCCCGTCCACGATCCATCCGACACAAGAAAGAGGTCGAGGGTGACTGTAAACGACCAGGACCCGTACTCGATGAATAACATCGATTCGGACCCGGAGGAGACCGCCGAGTGGCGCGAATCCCTCGACCAACTGGTTGCGGCCCAGGGCCATGAGCGTGCTCGCGAGATCATGCTCAGCCTGCTGAAGCGCTCGAAGGACCTGCACGTCGGCGTCCCGATGGTGCCGACCACCGACTACATCAACACCATCTCCCCCGAGAACGAGGCGGAGTTCCCCGGCGACGAGGAGATCGAGCGCCGCTACCGGGCGTGGATCCGCTGGAACGCGGCCGTGATGGTGCACCGCGCGCAGCGCCCCGGCATCGCCGTCGGCGGTCACCTCTCCAGCTACGCCTCCAGCGCGACGCTGTTCGAGGTCGGCTTCAACCACTTCTTCCGCGGCCAGGACCACCCGGGCGGCGGCGACCAGATCTTCTTCCAGGGCCACGCCTCCCCCGGCGTCTACGCCCGCGCCTTCCTCGAGGGCCGCCTGAGCGCCGACCAGCTCGACGGCTTCCGCCAGGAGAAGTCGCACGCAGGCGGAGGGCTCTCCAGCTACCCGCACCCGCGCCTCATGCCCGAGTTCTGGCAGTTCCCGACCGTGTCGATGGGTCTCGGCCCGATCAACGCGATCTACCAGGCGCAGCTCAACAAGTACCTCACCAATCGCGGCATCAAGGATGCGTCCGACCAGCACGTCTGGGCGTTCCTCGGCGACGGCGAGATGGACGAGGTGGAGTCGCGCGGCCAGCTCCAGGTGGCGGCGAACGAGAAGCTCGACAACCTCACCTTCGTCATCAACGCGAACCTGCAGCGCCTCGACGGGCCCGTCCGCGGCAACGGCAAGATCATCCAGGAGCTGGAGAGCTACTTCCGCGGCGCCGGCTGGAACGTCATCAAGGTGATCTGGGGCCGCGAGTGGGACGACCTGCTCGCCCACGACGACGACGGCGCCCTCGTCAACCTGATGAACCAGACGCCGGACGGCGACTACCAGACGTACAAGACCGAGAACGGCGCGTACGTCCGCGAGAACTTCTTCGGCCGCGACCCGCGGACCCTCGAGCTCGTCAAGGACTACAGCGACGACCAGGTCTGGGGCCTCAAGCGCGGCGGCCACGACTACCGCAAGGTCTACGCGGCCTTCAAGGCGGCGGTCGAGCACAAGGGACAGCCGACGGTCATCATCGCGAAGACGATCAAGGGCTACGGCCTCGGTCCGTCGTTCGAGGGCCGCAACGCGACCCACCAGATGAAGAAGATGACCCTCGACAACCTGAAGGCGTTCCGGGATGCCATGCGCATCCCCGTGTCGGACGCCCAGCTCGAGGAGAACCCGTACCTCCCGCCGTACTTCAACCCGGGCGCCGAGGACGAGACGATCCGCTACCTGCACGAGCGCCGTCGCGACCTGGGCGGCTACGTCCCGGAGCGCCGCGCGAAGTACACGCAGCTGAACCTGCCGGACGACTCCGCGTACGCGATCTCGAAGAAGGGTTCGGGCACGCAGGAGATCGCCACGACGATGGCGTTCGTCCGCCTGCTGAAGGACCTGCTGCGTTCGAAGGACTTCGGGCACCGCATCGTCCCGATCATCCCGGACGAGGCGCGCACCTTCGGTATGGACGCCTTCTTCCCGAACGCGAAGATCTACAACCCGAACGGCCAGCACTACACGTCGGTCGACCGCGAGCTGCTCCTGGCCTACAAGGAGAGCCCGCAGGGCCAGATCATCCACGTCGGCATCAACGAGGCGGGCGCGCTCGCCGCGTTCACCAACGTCGGCACGTCGTACTCGACGCAGGGCGAGCCGCTCATCCCGGTCTACGTCTTCTACTCGATGTTCGGCTTCCAGCGCACCGGCGACGCGATGTGGGCGGCAGGCGACCAGATGGCGCGTGGGTTCCTCATCGGCGCCACCGCCGGCCGCACCACGCTGACCGGTGAGGGCCTGCAGCACGCCGACGGCCACTCGCCGCTTCTCGCCTCCACGAACCCGGCGGTCGTCTCGTACGACCCCGCGTACGGCTACGAGATCGGCCACATCGTGCGCGCGGGCCTCGAGCGGATGTACGGCGGCAATCACCCGGACCCGAACGTCATGTACTACCTCACGGTGTACAACGAGCCGATCGTCCAGCCGGCGGAGCCCGAGGGTGTGGATGTGGACGGCATCGTCCGCGGCATCCACCGCATCAGCACCTCCGATGTGGCGGGCCCGAAGGCCCAGCTGCTCGCGTCGGGCGTGTCGGTGCCGTGGGCTCTCGAGGCCCAGCACCTGCTCGCGCAGGACTGGGGCGTGTCGGCGGATGTCTGGAGCGTCACCTCGTGGAACGAGTTGCGTCGCGATGGCCTGAAGGCGGAGGAGCACAACTTCCTCTACCCGCAGCAGGAGAAGCAGGTGCCGTACGTGACCCGCAAGCTGCAGGAGGCCGACGGCCCGTTCGTCGCCGTCAGTGACTACGAGCACGCCGTCGCCGACCAGATCCGTCAGTTCGTCCCGGGCGAGTACGCGACCCTCGGCGCCGACGGCTTCGGCTTCTCGGACACCCGCCCGGCCGCGCGCCGGTTCTTCAAGATCGACGGCCCGTCGCTCGTGGTCCGCACGCTCGAGCTGCTCGCAGCTCAGGGCAAGGTCGACCCGAACGCACCGGCCTGGGCGATCGAGAAGTACCTGCTGCACGACGTCAACGCCGGCACCACCGGCTCCGCGGGCGGCGAGGCGTAACGCCTCCCGTGGCCGGCAAGCCGGTGGAGAGGACGAAGCCCGAGACACTCGCGTGGCTGCGCAAGATCTCGGGTGAGCTGGCGACGACCACGCTCAAGCGCCTCGAGGACACCCTCCCCTGGTACCGCGACATGCCACCGGGCCGACGCAGCGCCGTCGGCCTGGTGGCCCAGGCGGGCATCTCGTCGTTCATCTCCTGGTACGACGACCCGCGGTCGACACCGTGGATCGCTGCCGACGTGTTCGGCGCGGCTCCGCGCGAACTGCTCCGCAGCGTCAGCCTGCAGCAGACCCTCCAGCTCATCAAGATCACCGTCGAGGTGGTCGAGGAGCGCGTGAAGAGCGGCGGCGGGGAGGACCTTCGGGAGTCCATCCTGCTGTACTCCCGCGAGATCGCGTTCGCGGCCGCCGATGTGTACGCGCGCGCCGCCGAGGCCCGCGGCCTGTGGGACGCCCGGCTGGAGGCGCTCGTCGTCGACAGCATCCTCACCGGTGAGTACGACGATGAACTGCCCAGCCGGATCGCCGCCCTCGGCTGGCACGGCCACGGCGAGGTCAGCGTGCTGGTCGGCACCGCTCCGAAGATGCTCGACGTCGACCAGCTGCGCCGTACGGCGCGACACATGTCGGCCGACGTGCTGATCGGCGTGCAGGGCAGCCGGCTGGTGCTCGTCATCGGCCGTGCCTGGCCGAGCAGCAGCACGCCGGAGGACCAGATCGGCACCGCGCCCATCGTCCCGTTCCTGGAGATCGCGCAGCAGCTGGAGCCAGGATTCGGTGCCGGCCACCTGGTGCTCGGTCACGAGGTGCCGAGCCTGGTGGATGCGTCCAAGAGCGCCAAGGCCGCCCTCGCCGGGTTCGCGGTCGCGAAGGCGTGGCGCAACTGCCCGCGCCCCGTGCACGCCGACGACCTGCTCCCCGAGCGGGCGCTCGCGGGCGACGGCCTGGCGCGCGCCACCCTGATCAGCCGCATCTACCGTCCGCTGCAGGGCTATTCCACCGAGCTCCTCACCACGCTCTGGTGCTACCTCGACAACGGCCGCTCGCTGGAGGCCACGGCCCGCGAGCTGTTCGTGCACCCCAACACCGTGCGGTACCGCCTCAAGCGGGTCTCGGAGGTGATCGGGTGGGATGCGACCGGCGCCCGGGAGGCCCTCATCCTGCAGGCGGCGCTGATCGTCGGCTCCATCAACGAGCCGGATTCGTCGCGTCGCGGCGGCTGAGTTTGTAGACAACCACAAAGCATCCGCGGATACTTCGTATCCGTTCGACACATCCGCTCGGCGGAAGATTGGCAGACTGGAAACCGTGATCGTCATCGTATGCCCCGGGCAGGGATCCCAGACCCCGGGCTTCCTGGACCCCTGGCTCAGCGAGTCCTCGTTCCGCGATCAGCTCACCGGCATCTCCGACACCGTGGGCATGGACCTGGTCGCCCACGGCACCGTGAGCGACGCCGACACCATCCGCGACACCGCGGTCGCACAGCCGCTCATCGTCTCGGCGGGCCTGCTGACCCTGTCGGCACTGCTGGCGGACGGACGCCGCGAGCGTGTCGGCGGCATCGCCGGCCACTCGGTCGGCGAGCTGACCGCTGCCGCGGGCGCCGGGGTACTGAGCGAGACGGACGCCGTCGCCTTCGTGCGCGAGCGCGGCGCCGCCATGGCCCGGGCCGCGGCCGAGGCGCAGACCGGCATGAGCGCCGTGATCGGCGCGGACGAGGCGGAACTGCTCGCCCGTCTGGACGAGCTCGGCCTATCCCCCGCCAACTACAACGGCGGCGGCCAGATCGTCGTCGCGGGCGCCGTGGATGCGCTGGCCCAGCTGGCCGAGAACCCGCCGGCCCGCGCGCGCGTCATCCCGCTGCAGGTCGCCGGCGCCTTCCACACCCGCTACATGGCTTCCGCGGTGCCCGCGCTGGAGCAGTTCGCCTCCACTCTGACCACCAATGACCCGAGCCTGCGGCTCTGGACCAACAAGGACGGCTCCGAGGTCACCGACGGCGCCGAGTTCCTGCGCCTGCTGGTCGGCCAGGTGTCGTCGCCGGTGCGCTGGGACCTCGACATGAAGGCGTTCGAGCAGGCCGGCGTGACCGGGCTGATCGAGGTGGCCCCCGCCGGTGCCCTCGTCGGACTCGCCAAGCGCGGCCTCAAGGGCGTGCCGACCGTCGCGATCAAGACCCCGGACGACCTGGCCGCAGCCTTCGACCTCATCGACCAGGCCGCCTGAGCCGCAAGGAGCATCACGATGACCCAGCCCACCCTGCAGCAGTCTCACGGCCCGCAGTACACCCGCATCCTCTCCATCGGGGCCGCCCGCGGCGACCTCGTCGTGCCGAACGACGACCTGGTCGGCCCGATCAACTCCTCCGACGAGTGGATCCGGCAGCGCACCGGCATCATCACGCGCACGCGTGCCAGCGCCGACATCCTCGCCGTCGACCTCGCCACCGAAGCCTCGAAGGAGGCGATCGAGAAGTCGGGCGTCGACCCGAAGCTCATCGACGCCGTCATCGTCGCCACCGTGTCCAACGTGCAGCAGACGCCGTCCATCGCCGCCGTCCTCGCCGACCGTGTGGGTGCGAATCCCGCAGCGGCATACGACATGAACGCCGCCTGCGCCGGCTACGCCTACGGCATCGCGCAGGCCGACGCGCTCATCCGCACCGGCGCCGCGCACTACGCGCTCGTCGTCGGCGCCGAGAAGCTGTCCGACGTCGTCGACCCGACCGACCGCACCATCTCGTTCCTCCTCGGCGACGGCGCCGGTGCCGTCGTCATCGGGCCGAGCGACTACCCCGGCATCGCGAAGACGGTGTGGGGCTCCGACGGCTCAAAAGCCGACGCGGTCGGGATGGGCAACACGCTCCTCGAGTACCGTGACGGCGAGAAGCCGTGGCCGACCCTGCGCCAGGAGGGCCAGACGGTCTTCCGCTGGGCCGTGTGGGAGATGGCCAAGGTCGCCAAGCAGGCGCTCGACGAGGCCGGGGTCAGCCCCGACCAGCTGGCCGCGTTCATTCCGCACCAGGCGAATATGCGCATCGTCGACGAGTTCGCCAAGCAGCTGAAGCTGCCGGAGACCGTCGCGATCGCCCGCGACATCGAGACGACGGGCAACACGTCCGCCGCGTCCATCCCCCTCGCGACCCACCGACTGCTCCAGGAACGCCCGGAGCTGAGCGGCGGTCTGGCGCTTCAGATCGGCTTCGGAGCCGGTCTGGTGTTCGGCGCGCAGGTCGTCGTGCTGCCCTAGACTGTTCCACGGTCAAAACGACACCCCCCAAGGAGAGAAAAACCATGGCATTGTCCACCGAAGAAGTTCTTGCCGGCCTGGCCGAGCTCATCAACGACGAGACCGGCATCGCGACCGACACGGTTGAGCTGGACAAGTCGTTCACCGACGATCTCGACATCGACTCGATCTCGATGATGACCATCGTGGTCAACGCCGAGGACAAGTTCGACGTCAAGATCCCCGACGAAGAGGTCAAGAACCTCAAGACCGTCGGAGACGCGGTCGAGTTCATCGTCAAGGCGCAGGACGCCTAAGCGCCGCCAAGGACTTCCGCGCGGGCGGCGCCACCTCGAGTCGCCGCCCGCGCGTGCGAACGCGCTCTAGCTGAGCGCGCCGCTGTTCTTTCTCACGGAGAGTTGCCGTTATGACCAAAAAGATCGTCGTCACCGGTATGGGTGCGTCCTCGCCCCTCGGTGGCACCGCCCCCGACAGCTGGGCAGGGCTGCTCGCCGGTACGTCCGGCGCCCGCGCCCTCGAGCACGACTGGGTCGCCAAGTACGAGCTGCCTGTCACGTTCGCCGCCGAGGCGAAGGTGCGCCCGGAGGAAGTGCTGGAGCGTCCCGTCGCCAAGCGGCTCGACCCGTCCAGCCAGTTCGCCCTCATCTCCGCCATGGAGGCATGGGAGGACGCCGGACGCCCCGAGGTCGCCCCCGAGCGCCTCGGCGTCGACTACGCGACCGGCATCGGTGGCGTGTGGACGCTGCTCGACGCCTGGGACACCCTGCGCGAGCGCGGGCCCCGGCGTGTGCTTCCCATGACCGTGCCGATGCTGATGCCGAACGCCGCCTCCGCCGCGGTATCGATGCACTTCGAGGCGCGGGCCTTCGCCCGTACGGTCGCCTCCGCGTGCGCCTCCAGCACCGAGTCAATCGTCAACGCGTACGAGCACCTGCAGGCCGGCCTCGCCGACGTGGTCATCGCCGGCGGCACCGAGTCGGCCATCCACCCCATCACAGTGGCCTCGTTCTCCTCCATGCAGGCGCTCTCGCGCCGCAACGACTCCCCCGAGACCGCGTCGCGGCCCTACAGCGTCGACCGTGACGGCTTCGTCATGGGCGAAGGCGCAGCCAGCCTCGTGCTCGAGACCGAAGAGCACGCGCTCGCCCGCGGCGCGCGCATCTACGCCGAGCTCGCCGGCGGCGGAGTGACCGCCGACTCGTACCACATCACCGCCAACGACCCCGAAGGCCGTGGCGCGAGCCGCGCGGTGCACATCGCGCTGGAGCGCGCCGGTGCGGTTCCGGACGACGTCACCCACATCAACGCGCACGCGACGAGCACGCCGGTCGGCGACCCGTCCGAGTACGTCGCCCTGCGCGAGGTGTTCGGGGAGCGCGTGCACGACATCCCCGTGTCTGCCACGAAGGCGTCGACCGGCCACCTTCTCGGTGGTACCGGCGCCCTGGAGGCGGTGTTCTCGATCCTGGCGATCCGCGACCGCAAGGCGCCGCCGACAATCAACATCACGGAGATGGACCCGGCCATCCCGCTGAAGGTCGTCGGTGAGCCGCAGCCGCTCGGCGCGGGCTCGCAGCTGGTCATCAGCAACTCGTTCGGCTTCGGCGGCCACAACGCCGTCGCCGCCTTCCGCAGCTACGGAGACTAACGCTCCCGTAGAGAAGGCCCCGGTCGAATCGACCGGGGCCGCTCCAGCTCGTCGTCCCACGCCTGCCCGAGCGCGAGCCGCAGCTCGCGGTGCAGCTCAAGGGTGTTCGAGCCTGCGATCTCCATGGCGTAGCGGATGCGGTCCTCCGGGATCACCATGTTGCCGGCCGTGTCCACCTGGGCGAAGAAGATGCCGAGGTCGGGAGTGTGCATCCACCGGCCGCCGTCGGTGCCGTGACCGGCATCCTCGGTGACCTCGTATCGCAGGTGCTCCCAGCCGCGCAGGGCGGAGGCGAGGCGCGCGCCGGTGCCCTGGGGGCCATCCCAGAAGAACTCCGTGCGCTGCGAGCCCTTGAGCACGGGCTGGGTCTCCCACGTGAAGTTGACGGCGCGACCGAGCGCGCGTCCTGCAGCCCACTCGATGTGAGGGCAGAGCGCGCCAGGTGAGGAGTGCACGTAGAGCACCCCTCGAGCTGTCTGTGCCGACATGGTTCTCCTCCGTTCGTTGGTGCGTCTTCCCCTACGACCAGGAACGGATGGATTGGTTCGGCGTATGCAATTGTGCAGGCGCTCGCGCGCGTTGCCACGATTATGCCCGAGAACCGCGGGTAGTTACAAGATTGTGATTCGGCGATTCGCTCGTCCTGCGAACGTTCGGCGCAATAGCATACCGAGTATGTCGGTGCAGAACGGTTTCCTGGCCCTGCTGACGCAGGGAGCGGCGTACGGGTCGCAGCTGCAGAGCGAGTTCCTGTGCCGCGCTGCGCATCGACGGCAGTTGAACCCTGGGCAGGTGTACTCGACCCTCGACCGGATGACCGACCAGGGACTCGTCGCCTCCGCCGGCGCGACCGATGACGGCCTCCCGCTGTACGAACTGACGCCAGCCGGCCGCGAAGCCGCGGCGGTGTGGCTCCGGAGCGGGCCGTCGGACGCGCGGCCCGACTGGGACGAGATGCAGGATCAGGTACTGATCGCCGCCTCCCTCGACGGAGCCGACGCCCTCGCGATCGTCGACGACTACCGCGCCGCCTTCGCCGAGAAGATCCGGTACCTCAGCCATGAGGCCGACTCGCGGGCGCTCCTCGCGGCAAACCGAGCGGCGGAATTAGGCGCGAAAGCGGCCATCGAGTGGCTGGATGAGGTGGCCGCGACCCTGAGAGCGCATCCCGGCGCACTGGTGCAGCCGCGCTCCCCCGAGCGTCCGCGACGCGGGCGTCGGCCGGCAGCGGAGACGACCGAAACCGTCCCGCCCGTCGGTCAGGAAGCGTCCGCGACGGACTAGTGGAGCAGCTCGCCCTGCTTGTTCAGGACGTTCTTCTCGCCGGCCTCGATCGGCACCGCGAACCGGTTCTGCGCCGGCGGGAGCGGGCAGTTGAAGTTGTAGCTGAATGCGCACGGCGGCAGCACCGCGAGGTTGAAGTCGAGGGTGACCGTGCCGTCCTCGTTCGGAACGACGAAGAGGAAGCGCCCGACCGAGTAGGTGCTGTCGCCGTTGGTGGTGTCCGAGAAGACGAGCTGGAGGGCGCGGCCCGCCTTGAAGGCGGCCAGGTTGTAGTCGACGCCGTCTTTGTTGAAGGTGATCTCGCCCGGGATCACCATGTCGCGAGTGGCGCCGTCGTCCTTCAGGTGCTCGAAGCCGACCGTCTTCCCGCCCTCGATCGGGCTGAAGGTGGCCGTGATGATCCACTCGGGGTTGAACGGGAAGGCGTCGATGGAGCCGAACTCCTGGATCGCCTCGGACTGCGCATCCCACACCCGCAGGGCGTAGTCGCCCTCCTCGCTGGCGATGACGAAACCGGTCTGGGTGTCGCTGAAGCGGATGGCGCCCGGGTTCGGGTCGTCCTTGCCGCGAACGATCGCCGAACCGTCGACGAGGACCTCATCCACGTAGATATTGTCGGTCGCCTGCGCGGTGACCTTCAGGCCGGACTCGCCCTTCGGCAGCGGCGACCACAGGCCGGGGACGCCCCACACGGGCTGCTCGGAGTCGGGCTCGCCCGTGATCCACTGGGTGTTCACGAGGGCCAGGTTGCCCTGGGGAGCCGTGACCGCCTGTTCGCGGCGTGCGCGGTACCGTGCGAGAACCGAATTCGGGTCGGTTCTGGGGGCTTCGTTGCTCTGCGTGGCGGTGTCGGTCATGATCTCCATCCTCGGCCAGGTCTGTGGTGACAACCAACTCCGACACTCGGGCATTCCGCGCGGGCGGTCATTTCGCCTCCGCGTAGGTGTCGACGATGGCGGTGGTGACCGGGAACTCCACCGGGAAGTCCCCGAAGAGCAGCCTCCCGGCCTGTTCCGCCGAGGCGCGGACAGCCGCGGCGACCGGCTCGGCCAGAGCCTCGGGCGTGTGGACGATCACCTCGTCGTGCAGGAAGTACACCAGGTGCGGCGCGGCGGTCAGGGGCGCATCGGGCGTGAGCGCGGTGAGCCGATTGCGCAGTTCGGCCATCCAGCACAGCGCCCACTCCGCCGCGCTCGCCTGCACGACGAAGTTGCGGGTGAACCGGCCCCAGTCGCGTGCCTGGCCGCGCGCGCGGCGCTCGTCGGCGTCGGTCGAATCGGCAGCGGAGGCGGCCGACTGGGCCACGGCCCACGACCGGCCGGGCAGCGGCGAGCTCCGGCCGAGGCGCGACGTCACCTTCTCGCCGCGCTCCCCCGCCCGCGCGGCCTCCTCCACGAGCCGGACGGCGCGCGGGAAGGCGCGGGTCAGCCGGGGCATGAGCCGTCCGCTCTCCCCTGTCGTCGCGCCGTACATGGCGCCCAGCATGGCCACCTTCGCCTGCGCGCGCTGCTCGACGGCTCCGGACGCGACGATGCCCTCATACAGGTCTTTGCCCCGACCCGCGGCTGCCATCGCCTGGTCGCCGGCGAGCCCGGTCAGCACGCGAGGCTCCAGCTGCGCCGCGTCGGCGACGACGAGCTTCCAGCCGGGATCGGCGACGACCGCACCGCGCACCTGCCTTGGCAGCTGTAGCGCGCCCCCGCCCCGGGTGGCCCAGCGGCCGGTCACGACGCCGCCGGGCACGTAATCGGGCCGGAAACGACCGTCGTGCACCCACGTGTCGAGCCAGGTCCAGCCGTTCGCGGTCAGCAGCCGGGCGAGCTTCTTGTAGCGCAGGAGCGGGTCGATGACGGGATGCTCGAGCTTCTTCAGTTCCCACGAGCGAGTGGATGTCGCCATGACGCCCGCGCGCTGCAGCGCCTTGAGCAGATCGGGCGGGCTGTCGGGGTTCAGCTCGGGAGCATCCAACTCGTCGCGGATCTCGCGCGCCAGCGCATCCAGCACCGCCGGCCGCCCGTACGAGGGTCGGGGGCCGAGAAGGTCGGTGAGGAGTTCGTCGTGACGGTCGGCGCGGTACGGGAGTCCCGCATGCTGCAGCTCCACGCCGATGAGCGCGCCCGCCGACTCCGCCGCGAGGAGCAGCCGGAGGCGACGCGGGTCGGTGCTGGTGGCGACCGCATCCTCCTGGGCGGCGAACTCGGCGCGCGACGACGGTCGAACGGTCGCAGCGGTACGCGCGGCGTCGTCGAGGTCGAAGAGCGCGGTGTGGGCGGTATGGGCGGCCGGAGCCTCCAGCTCCGGCTCGGCGGCGACATCCCACGGCCCGGGCTCAGCGCGCGCCAGGGCGCTTGCGGCGGTCAGCGTGGAGTTGCGCAGAATGGCGTGGCTGAGCCGGAGGTCGACGCAGCGCTCGACGCGCACGCCCTGGGCCAGAAGCGGCGGATACCAGGCGCGCGTGTCATCCCACACCCAGCGGGGCCGGTCGGCCGCCGCTTCTTCGCTGCGGACGAACGCAGCGAGGTCGTCCGCCGCGATGGTCTCGGCGCGCTCGCTGTCGCCCGCGCCGCCTGCCCCCAGCCGCGTGGCGCGGACGACGCCGCGCTCGGCGCGCTCGAGGAGGATGTGCACCCTCCCATTCTCGCGCCCACCCCCGACACCTCTCTGCCGCACATCCACGCCATCCGCTCCTGAGTTTTTCGCCTGTGCGACCGCGTGTCGGGCGAAAAACTCAGGAGCGGATGGCTTGGGGCGGGCGCAGAGGCCGACGGGAGGAGAGGGAGGGGCGGCCGCGTCAGTCGGAGAGGGCGGTGAGGCGGGAGCGGAGCTGCGGCCAGGAGGCCGCGAAGCCGGGGTGCAGCGGCAGGTCGGTGACCTCGTGGATGGGCACCCAGCGCAGCTCGATGCTCTCGACGTCCGCCATGTGCGGCTCGAACGGCCGGACCGCCTGCGCGACGACGGTCGTGTACGACCAGAATCCGAGGTCGAGAACGCTTTCGAACAGCACCTGGACGGCGTCGGGAGGCACGGCCGCCTCCTCCGCAGCCTCACGCAGCGCTCCCTGCACGGCGCTCTCGTCGGCGTGACGGGCGCCGCCCGGGAGGCCCCAGGTGCCGCCGAAGTGGCTCCAGTCGGCCCGGTGCTGCAGCAGCACGCCGCGCCGGAGGTCGTGCACGAGCAGACCCGCGGCACCGAACCGGCCCCAGAACCGCTGGCCCTCCGGCCCTTCCACCCACGCGTCTCCCGAATCCACGTCTCCACGTTAGTCGCCGTCGCCGTGCCCAGCAGACGCGGTGTCACACGGCGACGCGGTGTCACACGGCGACGCGAGGTGGCAGGCTGGGCGGCATGACCGTCCGCAGCGCCGCCCTCCTCCTGTACCGCCGCCGCGCTGGAGTGGAGGTGTGGATCGGGCACATGGGCGGCCCGTTCTGGGCGCGCAAGGACGAGGCGGCCTGGTCCTTCCCGAAGGGCATCGTCGAGTCGGACGACCTGGGCGACGAGCTCTCCGCCGCCCGTCGGGAGTTCGCGGAGGAGATCGGGACGCCCGCACCGGATGCCGACTACGTGCCGCTGGGCGAGTTCCGCGGGTCGGGTAAGACCATCGTCGTCTTCGCGGCCGAGAGCGAGTTCGATCCCGGCACCGTCGAGAGCAACACCTTCGAGCTCGAGTGGCCACCACGCTCCGGCCGGATGCAGGAGTTCCCGGAGATCGACGACGCCCGCTGGTTCACCGTCGACGAGGCGCGCGTGAAGCTGACGAAGGCGCAGCGGCCCATTCTGGATGCGCTCCTCGCCCGCCTGGAGCAGGACGCGGAAATCCACTAGCGCGCACAGGCGCTGCGAGCCGTAGGGTAAGCCCCATCCAGGGGGCCGAACCCGAAGGAGGCACTGTGGCCAAGAGCAAGGCGGAGAAGGCAGCGGAGAGCGCGCTGGATGCGGCGAGGGTCGCGGTCGGCGAGGCTGAGCATGCCGTGAAGAAGCTCGACAAGAAGACCCGACGGCAGGCCGAGGATCTCGCGGACCGCCTCCAGGTGGCCGCGAAGGACGCGCAGAAGGCGATCCGGCGGGCGAAGAAGACCGCCGCTGAGGCCCGCACCTCGGCGAAGCAGATCGCCGAGCACGTGGCGGCCCCCGCGGCGAGCACCGGCATCCCGACGTTCCGCGAGTTGCGCGACCGGGCGAAGTCGCGCGGAATCCAGGGCTATTCGCGGATGAACAAGGCGCAACTGCTGCACGCCCTCGGCGAGGGATGAGCGTGCGGGCGCACCCGCCGTTCACCCCCGCTTAACCCGCCACCCGTAGCGTGCGGCCGTGCCCGATGCTTCCGTGACCCCTGCGCCGGGAGTGCTGCTGCGCGCCGAGAGCGCCCCTCCCGCCCGCACGCTGTTCGACATCCTGACGGAGACCGCGCGGCGCTTCCCGGACGCCTCCGCTCTAGAGGATGCCGCAGGCGCTCTCAGCTACCGCGAGCTGCTCGCGCGCGTCTCCGCCGGGGCCGCGCGGCTACGCGACGCCGGCGTGCGTCGTGGCGACCGGGTCGGCGTGCGGATGAGCTCCGGCACGCGCGACCTGTACCTCGCCATCCTGAGCGTGCTCGCCGCCGGCGCCGCCTACGTGCCCGTCGACGCGGACGATCCGGAGGAGCGAGCCGAGCTGGTCTTCGGCGAGGCCGCCGTGCGCGCGGTGATGACCGACGAGGGACTCCTGCTGCGGGGTGAGGATGCCGCCCGCCCGGTCTTCGACGGCGGAGCACCGCATCCCAGCACGTCCGCCATTCCGGTGAGCACGGCGCCCACGCCGGAGGACGACGCGTGGATCATCTTCACCTCCGGGTCGACCGGGACGCCAAAGGGCGTGGCCGTGCGGCACCGCTCCGCCGCAGCCTTCGTGGACGCCGAGTCGCGACTGTTCCTGCAGGAGGAGCCGATCGGGCCGCAGGATCGGGTGCTGGCGGGCCTGTCGGTCGCGTTCGACGCCTCCTGCGAGGAGATGTGGCTGGCGTGGGCGCACGGCGCGTGCCTGGTCCCCGCCCCGCGGTCGCTGGTCCGCACGGGCATGGACCTCGGCCCGTGGCTGTCCGCGCGCCGCATCACCGTCGTCTCGACTGTGCCCACGCTGGCGGCCCTCTGGCCCGTGGATGCGCTGGACAGCGTCCGGCTGCTCATCTTCGGCGGGGAGGCGTGCCCGCCGGAACTCGTGAGCCGCCTGGCGGTGCCCGGCCGCGAGGTCTGGAACACGTACGGTCCGACCGAGGCGACGGTCGTGGCCTGCGCCGCGCCGCTCATCACCGGCGAGCCGGTGCGGATCGGGCTTCCGCTCGACGGCTGGGACCTCGCGGTGGTGGATGCGGCGGGTCACCCGGTCGCCGACGGCGAGGGCGGCGAGCTGGTGATCGGAGGCGTCGGGCTGGCGCGGTACCTCGACCCGGCGAAGGACGCCGAGAAATACGCCCCGATGCCGGCCCTGGGTTGGGAGCGTGCCTACCGCAGCGGCGACCTGGTGCGGTTCGACCCGGCGGGCCTGTTCTATCTGGGCCGTGCGGACGACCAGGTGAAGCTGGGCGGGCGCCGGATCGAGCTGGGCGAGGTCGAAGCGGCCCTCCAGCAGGTCCCGGGCGTCTCGGGCGCAGCGGCCGCGGTGCGCAAGTCCGCGGCGGGCAACGACGTTCTGGTCGGCTATCTCGCCGTCCCGGACGCCACTGCGTTCGATCGCCGGGCGGCCGTCGAGCACCTGCGCGAGACGCTGCCCGCAGCGCTGGTCCCGTTGCTCGCGGTCGTCGATGAGCTCCCGGTGCGCACCTCCGGCAAGGTCGACAGGGCCGCGCTCCCCTGGCCGCTGGATGACGCCGGGGCTGACACGGCGGGCGGGGACGACCCGGTTGCCGAAGCGCTCGCTGCCGACTGGCACAGCGTCCTGGGTCTACGGGTCTCCGGCCCCGACGACAACTTCTTCGACCTGGGTGGAGGGTCGCTCGCGGCCGCCCAGCTCGTGTCGCTGATCCGCCGGCGGCATCCCGATGTCACCGTCGCCGATGTGTATGCGACGCCTCGGTTCGGAGCGATGGCGCAGGCGCTCGCCGAGAGCTCTCCGTCGTCGTCCGCCGCCTCCACGCATGTCGTGCCGCCGACACCGCTGCGAATGCGTGCGCTGCAGACCGTGCTCGGCGTCCCGCTGTTCATCCTGGGCGGGATCCGCTGGCTGCTTTACCTGCTGACCGCGTCCGCGCTGCTCCGTCCGTTCGGCGGCTTCGATGTGCTTCCCGCCGTCGACCTCGTATGGCTGGTCGTCGGCCTCCTCGTCTTCGTGACGCCCTGGGGCCGCATGGCGATCTCGGTGGTGGCCGCGCGCCTCCTGCTCACCGGTGTGAAGGCGGGCGACCATCCGCGCGGTGGAGGCGTGCACCTGCGGCTGTGGCTGGCCGAGCAGGTCGCGCACCAGATCGGGGCGGCGAGCCTCGCCGGAGCTCCCTGGATCCTCTACTACGCCCGTGCGCTAGGCGCGACCATCGACCGCGGTGTCGACCTGCACACCCTCCCGCCGGTGACCGGGATGCTGCGCATCGGCGCCGGCGCCTCCATCGAACCGGAGGTGGACCTCGCCGGGTACTGGATCGACGGGGATGTGCTGCGGATCGGCGAGATCCGGATCGGCGCCGGCAGTGCGGTGGGCGCCCGAAGCTCGCTGATGCCGGGCACGAAGATCGGCCGCAACGCCACGGTCGCCCCAGGTTCTGCGGTGTTCGGCCGGATTCCGGCCGGCCAGCACTGGTCCGGTTCCCCGGCCGTCCGCGTGGGGCGTGCCCGCGAATGGTGGCCGGAGGCACGCCCGGAGCGACGGACGCGATGGGTCCCCGCCTACGCGCTGGCCTCGACCGTCGTCTCCCTCGTTCCGGTGATCGCCCTGGCCGCGGCGGCGGCGGTCGTCGCGGCGTTCGTGCGTGGCGCATCCACCTGGGGAGACGTCGTCGCCCGGGCGGCCGCGGGCCTGGTTCCGGGAACACTGGCGGCGGGCCTGGTGCTCGCCGGACTGATCGTCGGCCTGGTACGCCTGCTCGGCATCGGGATGCGCGAGGGCGTCCACCCGGTGCGCAGCCGAGCCGGCTGGCAGGCCTGGTCGACCGAACGACTGCTCGACCTGTCCCGCACGGTGCTGTTCCCGCTGTACTCCAGCCTGTTCACGCCGGTCTGGCTGCGGATGCTCGGCGCGCGGGTGGGCACGGACGTCGAGGCCTCCACCGTGCTGCTCCTCCCCCGCATGACCCGGATCCGCGATGGCGCCTTCCTCGCCGATGACACCCTCGTCGCCTCCTACGAGCTCGGCGGCGGCTACGTGCGCATCGCGGCCGTCGACATCGGTGCGCGGGCTTTCCTCGGCAACTCGGGCATGGCCTTCGGCGGCAACCGCGTGCCCAGGGACGGGCTCGTCGCGGTGCTGTCCTCCGCGCCGAGGAAGGCCAAACCGGGTTCCTCGTGGCTCGGTTCCCCTCCGGTCCGGCTGCGGCGGCGGGCGCAGGAGGGCGACCTCACACGCACGTTCGAGCCGCCGACCGCGCTTCGCGTGGCCCGCACCGCCTGGGAGCTGCTGCGGTTCGTACCGGTCATCGTGACCTGCGGCATCGGCTTCGGCGTCGTGATCGCGCTCGGCGCGATCGACACCGCGTGGGGTCCGGTCTGGGCTGTCGTGCTCAGCGGACCGGTGCTCATCGTGACCGGGGCGGTCGCCGCGGGCATCAGCACAGCGGCCAAGTGGATCCTGCTCGGGAGGCTGAAGCCGGGCGAGCATCCGCTCTGGTCGTCCTTCATCTGGCGGAGCGAAGTGTCGGACACCTTCACCGAGATGGTCGCCGCGCCCTGGTTCGCCTGGGCGGCGACCGGAACCCCGGCGCTGGTGTGGTGGCTGCGCAGCCTCGGGGCGCGGATCGGGTCCGGGGTGTGGATCGACAGCTACTGGCTGCCCGAGGCCGACCTCGTGACGCTCGGGGACGCATCCACCGTCAATCGGGGCTGCGTTGTGCAGACGCACCTGTTCCATGATCGAATCATGAGCATGGACCAGGTCACCATCGAGCGGGGCGGCACCCTCGGGCCGCACAGCGTCATCCTGCCCGCCGCCGATATCGGCTCCGACGCGACCGTCGGGCCCGCGTCCCTCGTGATGCGCGGCGAGACGGTTCCGGCGAGAAGCCGCTGGAGCGGCAACCCGATCGGGCCGTGGCGCGAGGTCGTGGTGCGCGAGTACCGGGCGCGGTCCGGCGGATGAGCGACGCCCCACACGCCTACCTGCCGCGCTCCGGCACCACCGACTACTCCGTCCTCCGGTACGACCTGGACCTGAACTACCGGGTGGCGACCAACCGGCTGGATGCGACGGCGATCATCCGTGCGCGCGCGAACGTCGCACTGTCGGCGATCATGCTCGACCTCGTGCACCTGAAGGCCAAGCGGGTCCGAGTGGACGGCAACAAACGCGTCCGCTTCAGCCAGACGCCGACGCACCTGCGGATCGCGCCCGCTGCGCCCATCCCGGCCGGCATGGAGTTCACCGTCGAAGTCGCGTACGACGGGTCGCCCGTGCCGCGCCGCACCCGCTGGGGCGCCCTCGGCTGGGAGGAGCTGACCGACGGAGTGATCGTCGCAGCGCAACCCTCGGGGGCGCCGACCTGGTTCCCCTGCAACGACCGGCCTTCCGACCGCGCCGCCTACGGCATCCGGGTCACCACCGAGCAGGCCTACACGGTACTGGCGACCGGTGAGCCGACCGGCCACAGTGTGAGCGGCGGACGCGGCACCTGGACGTTCGATCGCCCGGAGCCCACGGCAAGCTACCTCGCGGCGGTGCAGATCGGCCGGTACACGCTCGAGCCGCGGCGGACCGCCGGAGTGGAGTGGGTGGTGGCGTACCCGCCGGCCCTCGCCCGCCGGGTGCTGCACGACTTCGAGCCAGTCGGGCGGATGCTGGAGACCTTCCAGGAGCTGTTCGGGCCCTATCCCTTCCCCTCCTACACGGTCGTGGTGACGGAGGATCCGCTGGAGATCCCCTTGGAGGCGCAGGCGATGGCGACGTTCGGCTCATCGCACGCCGACGGCCACGGCGGCTCGGAGCGCCTGATCGCGCACGAACTGGCCCACCAGTGGTTCGGCAACAGCGTTGGCCTCGCCTCTTGGCGGGACATCTGGCTGAACGAGGGCTTCGCCTGCTACGCGGAGTGGTTATGGTCGGAGGCGTCGGGCGGACTGTCGGCCTCGGCGCAGGCACGGGCGCATCACGCCGGCCTCCGCCTTGCGCCCGCCGACCTTCTGATCGGCGACCCCGGCCCGGACTCGATGTTCGACGACCGGGTCTACAAGCGGGGCGCCTGCCTGCTCCACGCGTTGAGGCTGCGGCTGGGCGATGGGCCCTTCTTCGACCTGCTGCGCGGGTGGACGCAGGACCACCGCTTCGGGACCGTCACCTCCGCCGACTTCGAGGCGCACGCACAGCGGTTCTCCGCCGAGCCGCTCGGCGGATTCTTCGACGCCTGGCTGCGTCAGCCCCGGCTGCCGTCGCTGACGCGCTGACCGGTCGCGACAGTGACCACGCAGCCTGACACCCGGGAGGTGCGCAGGCGGTAGCGGACGCCGTCGAGCGACGCCGTCCACCGACCGAGGTGGACGGCGTCCGGCGGCACGCGCAGCCCGCGTCCGTCGGCCTTCAGCACGGCCTCCACCGCGGTCCATCTCCGGAGCGGATGCCCATGGCCGGGTGCGAGGTCGTCGATGGCGGCGGTGCGGTCCGCCTCTGTACGGTCCGCCTCTGCGCGGGCCGGTTCGGCGTCGATGCCGACGGGGCTGCGAGAGGCCACCGCGAACGCGAACCCGTCGGCATGGGCGAGTGCGAGGTACAGCGGGCGACCTGCCCCGGAGGCGGTCGGCTGCCCGTGGGACAGGCCGCAGTCGGCGCAGGGCGCGGCGATCTGGACGCTGTGCTCGCCCAGGCGTTCCGCAGCGGCCAGCAAGGCCCGGCGGCCGGAGAGGAATCGCCGGATGCTCTCGTCATTCGCTGCGTGCGACGTCAGCCGCGCGCGATCGCCCGCATCCAGCCGGGCTGTCACCCGGGAAGCGGTCACCGCATCCAGCTCGCTGTACGGCATCACGACGAAGGCGGGCATCCGACCTCCGTCCGTGCACCCCGATCCGCGTCGATGCTAGCGCGCAGAAGCGCGAACCGCCGGGCCGGGGTCGGGCCCGACCCGGCGATTCACGCGATCTGTGGAGGTCGGGTCAGGGGGTGGTGCGGCCGGTTCCGTCATCGAAACGAGGTGCCTCGTGGCGGGCGGTGCGGCGGCTCGCGTCGTCGTCCGCCGGGGTGACCGTCGCATCCTGAGGGGGGACGGTGCCTGCGGTTGCGTCGGTGCGGGCCGTACCCGCGGGCGTCGTGCCCGCCGGGGCCGCGGCGTCCGTGCGCGTCCCGTCATCGATGCGGTTGCCGTTCTTGTCGGTGCGGACGTCGGGGTCGACGTGGTCCGCCCGACGCATCGCTTCTTCCGACTCGGAGCGGGCGCTGGCCGCCGAGGACTCACGCTCCTCCGCCTCGCGCCGCAACCGCTCGGCGTCGACCTCCGCCTGCTTGGCGTCCGCCGCGGCGCGTGCCGCCTTCGCTTCCCGGTCCCGCGCGTCCAGTTCGGTCTGCGCGGCCGACTGCCGCATCTCTTCGGCGCGGCGGCGGTCCGCCTCGCGCTTACGGTTGCGGCCGACGGTCGCGATGATGGCGATCACTGCGATCACGACAACGACGACGACGATCAGGATGATCCATCCGGTTGTGTTCATGCTGCATCACGGTACCCCTGAGAAGCGGAATCGCTAGGGGATTGAAATACTTCGCGCGCGCTGGGCGCTGACTATCGCCGCCTCCCCATCGAGACCTACCGTGTGCCTGCAGCCGCACTTCGCGCGCGTGCAGACCCGATTGGAGCGGCGACATGGCCGACAAGCCTTATGTGGCGATTACCGCGCAGTATGCGAGCGAAGACGAGGCCGTGGCGGACTTCGACGCGCTCAAGGAGCACTACAAGGACGACGGACGGAAGCAGTCGTTCGACGCCGCCGTCGTCGTGCGCGACAAGGAGGGGAACGTCTCCATCCCGAAACGCGACAACGAGGCGAAGAGCCACGGCGGGCGCAAAGGCATCGCGGTCGGAATCGCCGGCGGCGTCGTCGTCGCACTCTTCCCCGCGGTCGCCCTCGGCGGTGCACTCCTCGCGGGAGCCGGCGTGGGTGGAGGGATCGGCGCCCTCGCCGGTCACATCTCCAACAAGTCGTCGGCGAAGGAACTGAAGAAGATCAGCGAGACCCTGCACGCGGGCAGCGCCGGGATCGTCGTCGTCGTGTCTCCGGAGCAGGCCGACACGGTCCAGCAGCAGCTCACGCACGCCACCGGGGTCACCCGAGCCGAGCTCGCGGTCGACGAGGAGAAGCTGGACGAAGAGGTGAAGAACGCGTCCTGAACAGCACTACTGAGCGGGTGGCACCGCAGAGACGCCAGCCCTAAGTACGATCCAGTTATGAGACGCCTCGCCGCACTAATTGTCATCGGCGTGGCGTTGGCGTTGACCGCTTGCACGACTCTGCCAGCGGTCGGCACTCCTGACACTCGGGAGCCGACCCGATCGACGCCGTTCAGTGTCGCCGGAACGTTCACGTTCGGACTGGGCAACGCAACGAAGCAGCAGTTCCCTGAAGGCAGCCGCTGCGACGACCGGAACCCCTTGCAGGGTCGCCGTGTCACCGTCCTGAATCAGTCCGGCGCCGTCATAGCCAGCGGGAAGCTCGGACCGGGAACAACGACCTGGGCCGCCAACCAGGCCGAATGCAACTTCGAGATGCAGATTGAAGCGGTCCCGGGCCGTCAGCAGTTCTACCGCCTCCACGTCGACGACTACAAGGACACCGGCGACCTCACCGCCCGCGCACTCGAGCACTACCATTGGCTGGCCGAACTCATCTGACGGAAGTTTCTGTCGACGATCGCCAGTTCCGCATGTCGGACTATCGGATGTCTAGTCGAGGCCCGCGAGTAGAGTGCGACCCGTGACCGACCCGAAGACTCGCAGCCCCGAGTACTGGCAGGCGTTCGGATGGGTGTGCGCTGTATCCGCCACGATCGTCACTGTGGGTGGCATCGGCGGGATTGTGCTTGGCTCCTGGACGGGATGGATCGCAATAGGGCTGGCACTCCTCCTCGCGATACAGAGCATCGGCTACTTCCAGCAGTACCGACGAGGAAGACGGGAGCGCGAGTTCGGGGCGCGCCGTGACTGAAGCGGTTGTGGCGGGTCTGCGGGGTATGTACGTGTCCCTCGAGGGACCGGGGTGGGCTCTCGCACCGGCGATCCTAACCATGCTCGCTGGGGTCATTGTCGCGGCAGCCGTGGTTCGCCACATGCGCCGGAGGAAGTAGAGTCCGTCGCTGACCGATTCGCCGTCGAGGAAGCCGTGGATTTGGAGGGAGTGCTCCTCAGCCGCGCCGCCGCGCGCGCGGCGAACGCAGCACGGCGATCGTCACGCCGACGGTCAGCAGGACGCTGCCTGCCCACCCGGCACCGAGTTCGAGCAGCGCGGACCAGTCCCTCGACGACGGCGTCACCACGGCGGACCAGATGGCGAAACCGAGGAACCCGGACATGACCATGGTGGCTGTCCACCGCACGGTCAGCCGCCAGGCCATCTCCCACGTGCTCAGGGGCCGGGCAGGCATGGTGACACGCGCCAGCCACGCGCCTGGGCGTGCAAGTCCCGGTGCTCGTCCGCGGGCGATGAGTCGACCCCGGGGTCGTGACTTCCGGTGCGGGTCGCTCACACGCCAGAATCTACACTGACGCCGCGCACGGCGGTGAGCGACCGTCGACGGGTACAGCTCATCACGCAGTCGTAGGGCGGACGGGACTTGAACCCGTGACCGAGGAATTATGAGTTCCCTGCTCTGACCAGCTGAGCTACCGCCCCGATCGTGCGCCGGCCCGGGTCACTCCGGTGCGGGCACGCTGGGGGCCGCATCCGTCACCGGGTCGGCCACCGGCTCACCACGATACAGGCTTTCGAAGGTGCTGATGCCGCCGCTGCGACCTACGCTAACCACGGCCGTGGTCACGATTCCGACGTCGCAGCCATTGTCCGAAGTAGTACGTCGGAGGAACCAGAAGCCCGACCGCGATCACCACACGTGGGGGCGAGCCGAGCGCGAGTAGTCCACCGGCGAACGCGCAGCCCATCAGCACGGCGATTAGGACATCGAGCACCGCCCTCGTGAAAAACGAATCGCGGTCAGCATTTGACGTCATAGATAAGCCCCGGTCCCACGTGTGGAATGTTGAGCTGGATGCAGCGGCCCGCCTTACTTGCGTTGCGGGCGGCCGTCGCGACGATCCGAAGTCCAATGGCGATGACCGCTCCGCACATCAAACCCGCGGCCGGCCCGGCGATCGCGCAGGCAAAGCTCACTGCGGCCCCGTCACTTGCAAAGCTGGCAATCTGTTTCGTCTCGTTCTTGGTGTACTTGATCGTCCTACCCCACCACAACCAGGTGACCGCAGGATCCGCCACTACCGGGAAGGCCGTGTGCGCGTCGAAGTCGACCACCTGGGTCAACGTGTTCCCGTTCAGCTCGTAGCGCGTGGGCACCGGGTTTCCTTCGGCGTCCTTGGCCCATGGCGGAGCCACGTTTGCGAGCGGATCGCCGTCCGCGTCCACGACCACGAAGCCGCAGTTCGCCGCAACGATCTCGCCGCCGTCTGGGATGCTCAACTCGTAGTCGTAGCGAGTCGGACCGGAGGACTGCGTGATGACGGTGTTGATCTGCACTACGCCATCGTTCGTGACCACCGGGACAGTAGTCGACCCGTTGTTGTTGTCGTAGGACACGATCCCTCTCTTCTCTACCGTTGCGGGGTCGGAGGACACCGCGAATGGGAGGCTGATCGAAATCGAGTCCGACTCCGCACCGAGAGTGATTCCGTCCGCAGCCCGCACGGGAAGAGCAACGTCAACACCCGCCACCGTTACATCGATGGCCTCTTGGCCGGTAGCACGAGTCGCAATCTGTGCGGCATTGTTGGCCGTCTGCGGGGTCGCCTGCTGCACCGCCGCAAGCGGGTCGTCGGCCGCGGTGTCCCCTGACGCCGGCGCTGCCCCCAGCAGGCAGCGACAACGGTCGAGCACGCCACGACGACGCAACTCAGCTGGATTCTGGTAAGTGGCTTCGCGGTCTGAGATTTCCGCATGGAAATCTCCTCTCGTTCTCCGTCGAACTCGCGAACCTGTGTCCCTCACCCGGCATCCGGAAGGGGCGGCGCGGTTTGCGACCGTACGGGGAATGACCCCGTCACCAATGACGACGCGGAAACGGGCGAATCGTGACGCGGAGGACTCTTTTTATATCGAGATAGTCGTCGCAGCCGGGGGCGGCGTCCTGAGCTACCGCCCCGATCGTGCGCCGGCCCGGGTCACTCCGGTGCGGGCACGCTGGGGGCCGCGTCCGTCACCGGGTCGGCCACCGGCTCACCACGATACAGGCTTTCGAAGGTGCTGATCGTGGTCTGGATGTCGTGCGTGGCGACGATGCGGAGCGAGCCGCGCTTGAGCACATCCAGCTCTTCCTGGGGCAGCGTGAGCACGCCCTCCAGCTTGTCCGCGAGGTCCTGCGCGTCGCCGGGGCGGAACAGGTAACCGTTCTCACCGTCGTGGACGAGGTGCGGCAGCGCCATCGCGTCAGCGGCGACCACCGGCAAGGCGGACGCCATGGCCTCCATCGTCGCGATCGACTGCAGCTCGGCGATCGACGGCATCGCGAAGACGGTCGCGTGCGTGTACGCCTGGCGCAGCTCCTCGTCGCTCACGTAGCCGAGGAAGTCGACCCGGTCGGCGATGCCGATGGTCTCCGCCATGGTCTGCAGGTTCCTCAGCTGGTCGCCGCCTCCGACGATCTGAAGGCGCGCATCCAGGCTCGCGGGCAGCAGCTTGATCGCGTTGAGCAGCACGTCGATCTGCTTCTCGCCGGTCACCCGGCCGACGAACAGGATGTGGTTGCCCGCCCGCTGGGTGAAGTCGGGGATGTAGTTGTGGGCGTCGATGCCGCAGGAGATGGCGTGGACGCCACGCAGGCCGGTCGACGCTTCGAGGAACTCCGCCGCCTTGCGTGTCGGCGTGGTAACGGACTCCGCGCGGTCGAAGCTCTTGCGGGCGTCGGCCCAGGAGAGCTTGACGAAGATCTTCTGCAGGAACTTCGGCAGGAGGGTGAACTCGACGACGTTCTCCGCCATCACGTGGTTGGTCGCGACGATCCGGATGCCGCGCTTCTCGGCTTCCGCTGCGAGCCCGCGCCCGACGACGATGTGCGACTGGATGTGCACGACATCCGGCTTCACCTCGTCGAGAATCCGGCGTGCGTTCGCCTTGCTCGTCCACGGGAGCGCGAACCGCAGCCAGTCGTGCGGGTACCAGCGCCAGCTGAGGAGCCGGTGGACCGTCATCTTGCTGCCCTGGTGCTCCTCCACCCACGTGCCGTGCGCACGGCTCGCGGCGGGGGCGACGACATGCACATCGTGGCCGCGCTCGACGAGGCCGGCGGCGAGGCGCTCGGCGAAGCGGGCGGCCCCGTTGACGTCGGGGGCGAAGGTGTCGCAGCCCATGACGATGGTCAGCGGCTTGTGGGCTGCCGGGGCGGGCGGTGTGGGATGCGGTCCGCTCGTATCAGGCACGTTGTTCGTTCCCTACGGTCGTGTGCTTCGGAAGGCGAACCCTGCGACGGTGTTCGCGGTCCGGGCGAGTGGGTGTGCCCGGTCGATTCAACGGCCTAGTCTAGGCGGGTTTCCCTTGCTACGTCCGTAATGCGGTCAGCGACCGGCGCGTCCGACGCGCTCTGCGGGTGGTACTTCGCCAGCCGGACCACACCGAAGACGGCGACGGCGCCGGTCAGTGCGAAGCCGACCATGGCCCACCACGGGGCGCCCGCCGCCTCGTTGAGCACGACGATGCCGATGGTGACGGCGACCATCGGGTCGATGACCGTGAGGCCGGCGATGACCAGATCGGGCGGCCCCGAGGAGTACGCGTTCTGCACGAAGTAGGCGCCGAGGACGGCGGCCAGCAGCAGCGCGACGATGCAGAGGACCAGCAGCCAGTCCCATTCCTGGTTCGAGATGCGGTCGATCGCGACCTTGGCGAGAGTCGCCACGAAACCGTAGAGGACGCCCGCGCCCACGATGTAGATCAGCGCCTTGAACCGGTGCCGCAGGAAGTAGAACAGGACGCCGAACGCGATGAGCACGACGGCGAGGATGATGAGGATGACGATCAGCGCCCGGCTCGTCACCGGCAGATCGCGGGCGAAGACCGCGGCGAGCAGGACGAACGCACCGACGCCGCTCACGCAGAGTGTGACCGCCACCACCGATTGATGGTTCAGCTTCACGCCACTGACCCGGGCGTTCAGGATGCTCGTGATCACGAGACCGACGACACCGAGCGGCTGGACGAGGATGAGGGGCGACAGTTTCAGGCTGACCAGCTGGAACACGATCGCGAGACCCAGCAGCAGCGTCCCGATCACCCAGGACGGCCGGGCGAGCAGCAGTCCGAGCGCGCGGACACCCAGTCCGGACTCGGCATGGCCGGCGGTCGCCTCGACCTTGGCGACGCCGTGATGCTGCAACTGCGCGCCGACAGACAGGAAGCAGGCACCGACCAGCGCGACCGGGATGCCCAGGAGCTGGCTGGGCTGATAGGACAGGTCGAAAGCGTCCATCAGTTCCGTACCCACCCCACGACCCTACCGGGAATGATCCGGATAGTCTTGCTGAATGGCCGTCCTCCCGATCCGGATCACCGGTGACTCTGTACTCCACTCCCCCGCCAGGCCCGTCGCCGAGATCGATGATGAGGTGCGTGCGCTGGTCGCGGACATGTTCGAGACGATGGATGAAGCGCCCGGAGTGGGGCTCGCCGCACCGCAGGTAGGCGTGCCGCTGCGGCTCTTCGTGTACGGGTGGAGCGCCGACGACGGCGCGCTGCACCGCGGGGTCGCGATCAACCCGACCCTCTGGCAGAGTCCGCTCGCCGTCGGCGAGCTCGATGAGGACAGCGAGTCGGAGGGGTGCCTGTCGTTCCCGGGCGAACGTTTCCCGCTGCGCCGTGCCGAGCGTGTCATCCTGCAGGCCACCGACCTCGACGGCGCGGAGTACGAGGTGCGCGCGGACGGCTGGCTGGCCCGGATCTTCCAGCACGAGTACGACCACCTCGACGGCGTGCTCTACGTCGACCGTCTGGAGCATCCGTTCGGCAAGGCGGCGCTGAAGACGCAGCGGAAGAACAGCTGGGGCGTGCCCGGGCTGAGCTGGCTGCCGGGCCGCGACCACCTGGAGGACTGAAAGCCGTCGGCGCCCGGAGACGGGCCGGCGGTCAGCGCCGCAGATCGACCCCGTGCACGCCGTTGTGGTGGCGGAGCGCCGGGAAGACGACGGACAGCGTGAAGCCGACCCCAGGCACGGTCTGCGCGTTCAGCGTCCCGCCGAAGAGGGCAGCGCGCTCCCGCATCTCGATCATCCCTGCGCCTTCGTAGTGCTCCGTGAGGGCGCGGACGTCGTCTGCGATGCTGTACGCCGTCGCCTGGTCGACCCCGTCGCGATCGAGGCCGAGCCTGCGGGCGGCCGCGCGGATCCCGTCGTCTTCGACGCTCACTTGGAGTCCGTCCGGCGTCCAGGCGAACGCAACGGCGACATTCGTGCCGGCGCCGCCGTGCTTGAGCGCGTTCTCGAGGCTCGTCTGCAGGATGCGGAACACGGCGAGTTCGGCGCCCGGCCGCAGTTCGAAGCGCTCACCGCTCTCGGTGAAGGTGACGGCGAGTCCGGCATCCCGCATCACCCGGAACAGGTCGCGGGCGGAGTGGAGGCTCGGTTGCGGCAGCGCGGACTCCTGCGCTTCCCGTGCCACAGCCTGCAGGCGACGGAGGTCGGCGAGGGCGTCACGGGCTGAGGTCTCGAGCGCAGCGACCGAGCGGAGCGCGGTCGCTGGGTCCGCGTCGGCGGCGTAACGGACACCCTCGGCCTGCGTCACCAGACGCGAGACCGACTGGATCGCCACATCCCCCAGATCGCCGATGATGCGGAACCGGCCGGCCTGCTCGGCGAGGTCGAGCTCGCGGTCGATGCGGTCCCACTCCGACTCCTGCCGGGTGTCGCGCAGGCGGATGCGGCCGCTCCGCTCCCACAGCCAGAGCACGAGGAAGACGAGCGCGGCGAGCCCGAGCCCTGCGGCTGCGAGCAGCATGACGTCCATCTCCGCTCCGTTCCTTCTGTCCGATCCGGCCACGCGGCTGCGCGGCCCGGTTGATACTACCGGGCCGCGCAGGCGGGGCGACGGGCGACCGCCGAGCTCTGTGGATAACTCGGCGGCCGCCCGTCCGGGATGGGTCAGGCGGTGTCGCGGTTGGCCCGCAGCACCTCCAGACGGGCCCGGTACTCCTGCTCGTCGATGTCGCCGTTGGCGTAACGCTGTGCGAGCGTCTGCTCGGCGGAGCGGGTTCCACCGTTCGGGCCCCAGCCGGAGTATCCACCGCGTGCGATGGCAGCCCGACGCCAGCGCCGCCCGGCGAAGCCGAAGATGAGCACGAAGACGAGGATCCAGAAGATCGGGATGAAGATCCACCACCAGCCGAAGAAGTGTGGGCCGTACGCGACGGCGCACGGCGCGGCGGCGACGGCGGTGGCCAGTGAGCTGAGCATGATGTCTGTCCAATCGGTGTGCGGCCCGCGCCATCCGCGAACCGTCACCCACAGCCTCGCCGGGCGGCGGCGTCGGCGAATCGGCCGGCGGGAGCGTTCCTGCCTACTCCCCCGGGAGCAGGCCCCCCGCCTCCCCTCCCTTACGACGGAGTTTCGTCGCCCCTCCGGCCGAATCTCCTTCAGTACTGCCATTCGAAGGAGATTCGACGCCCGATCTCCTTCACTTGCCGACCAGTCCCTGTCGGCAGGGCCCACCCTGGACATACGATGCGCCCATGGAGCATGACGACGGCAGGCACGACGCGGACGACCGCAGCAACGAGGACCCGGACGACCCGGTCACCGAGTACGAGAACGACCAGGCGTCCAACCGGGAGTCGCTCGAGCGCGAGGCAGGCCTGACCGCCTTCGGAGGTCCGACGTTCGGGCACCTGTTCGACCAGCAGCCGGACGACGGCGGCTTCGACGCCGAGCACAACCCGTGAGCCGCCCGGGCGTCCGCCGGGCGCCCGCCGGGTACTCCCAGGGGAGTAGCCGCGAGACACCCCGCGGCCGACGTCGAGTGGATGCGCCGTGGCTAGCATGAGGTAATGCCCTCGAACGCGTCCGCCGATCCCGGCTGGAGCGCGCCTCCCGAGTCCGGGCCCCACACTGCCGACCGCTGGTCCAACCCCTCCGAGCGGTGGTCACGTCCGCCATGGGGCGAACGCGGGCGCCCGCCGGGCACGCGCTGGTTCGCCCCCATCGTCGCCGCGCTCGTGCAGATCCCCGGGCTCTTCATCGCCGGGCGGGATGCCGCCAACGACCCGGTCACGCTGGGATTCGCTCTGCTCGCTTTCGCCGCATCGTTCCTGCTGCTCGGTGCGCGCCGGTATCCCGGACCGACGGTCGTGGCCATCGCGGTGCTGTGCGGGCCCGCGATCGCGGTGACGACCGGCCCCCCTTTCTCGGCGGTCCCCCTCGCCTTCGCCGTCGTCAGCGCGGTCGTGCGCGGCGCCCGGGTCTGGGCGTGGTGGACGCTCGCCGGCTTCGCGATCGCCGGTCCCGTGGCCGCCTACCTGTTGCGCGGCCAGCCCGCCGCCATGCTGCGCCCGCTGATCATCGCGCTCATCCTCGTGCTGCTCCTGGGGGTCGGCGAGGCGCTCCGCAACCGCCGGGAACGCTACCGGGAGGTGGCACGCGCGGTCGCGGCCAGGCGCGAGTCGGCAGCCGAGGCGGAGCGGTTGCGCATCGCCCGGGAGCTGCACGACGTGCTGGCGCACTCGCTGTCGCAGATCAGTGTCCAGGCCGGCGTGGGCCTGCACCTCTTCGATTCCCGTCCGGAGAAGGCGCGCGAGAGCCTCGAAGCGATCAAGGCCACCAGCGGACAGGCATTGGAGGAGGTCCGCGGTGTGCTGGGCTTCCTCCGCGGGACCGAGCAGTACGCGTCGCGGTCTCCGGAGCCGGACCTTGCGCGCATCCCCGTGCTGGTCGAGACGTATCGCAAGGCGGGGCTCCGCGTGTCGTATGACCGCGAGCTGACCTCCACCCCGTCGGCGGCGACCCAGCTGGCGCTGTACCGGATCGTGCAGGAGTCGCTCACGAACGTCGGCCGCCACGCGCAGGCGCGCGCCGTGTCCATCCGGCTCGTCGAGGAGGGCGGCTGGTACGTGCTCACGGTGCAGGACGACGGGCGCGGGCTTCCGGAGGAGAAGCCCGGTGGCCCGGGGGCCGGTGTCGCCGGCGACCTCGCCGACGGCGGTTCGACGGGCAGAGGGATGCTCGGGATGCGCGAGCGCGCCGAGCTGCTCGGCGGGCGGTTCGAGGTGCGCGGCGCAGAGGGCGGCGGTCTCGTCGTGGAGGCGCGCATCCCGTCCGGCCGGGCGTCTTCGTCGCCCGCTTCGGGGCGCGCATCGTGATCCGGGTGGCGCTCGCGGACGACCAGCTGCTGGTCAGGGCCGGTTTCCGCGCCCTGCTCGAGTCTGAGGACGACGTCGAGATCGTCGGCGAGGCCGGCACCGGACGCGCGGCCCTCGACGTGGTGCGGGAGACGCATCCCGACGTCGTGCTCATGGACATCCGCATGCCCGACGGCGACGGGCTCTGGGCGACCGGCGAGATCGTCGCCGACCCGGCACTGGCCGGTACGCGCATCGTGATCGTGACCACGTTCGAGCTGGACGAGTACGTGGCGCAGGCGATCGTGGCCGGCGCGAGCGGATTCCTGGTGAAGGATACGGAACCGGTCGAGCTGATCCGTGCGGTGCGGGTGGTCGCCGCCGGGGATGCGCTGCTCTCCCCCGGGGTGACGCGCCGTTTGATCGAGCGCGTCTCGGGCGGACTTCGCCCCGCCCCGGACACCGCGCGGCTCGAGCAACTGACCGACCGCGAGCGGGAGGTGCTCGCGCTGGTCGCCCACGGCCTGACGAACACGGAGATCGGCGAGCGGCTCTACCTCAGCCCGTTGACCGCCAAGACGCACGTGTCCCGGATCATGACCAAGCTGGATGCGCGCGACCGCGTCCACCTCGTCGTCCTCGCGTACGAGACCGGGCTCGTGCAGCCGGGGTGGCAGTAGGGGCGCTCCTGTATTCAGGACTTTGCGCCTCTTGCGTGCAGCCACGTCCTGAATAGGGGGAGAAAGTGCGCTCCCCCAGCGCCGATGTCCTGAATACAGGATGGCGTCGGCCGCGCCACCCGCACGACACGATCCGGGCGGGGATGCTTTGGCGGCGTCCTGTATTCAGGAGATCGCACGTTCTATGCGCTGCTATGTCCTGAAAAGGGGGAGGAATCGGGGCCAGACAACTCCCATGTCCTGAAAACAGGACACCCGACCACGCGAAAGACCGCGCAGCCAGGTCACCGCCAGGGCGGACCGCTCATGAGCCGCGCGGCGAACGGAAGACGATCCGGCACAGCAGGGTTCATACGGTGCAGGTGCCGAAGGAACGTACCGAACCCGCCACGCACGAGGATCGCGGGCGAAACGCCGGCGCGCGTACGCAGGAACAGCACTCCCGGCGCACCGCGCATCCGCGAAAGCCCCACGATGTCCTCGACGCGAACGCTCCCACGCCGCAGGATCGCGTACCAGTACAGCGTCTCACCACGGAGCTCCAGGCGGCGGACCACTCGGAAGAGGAACCAGTACGCGTTCCACCCGAGAATTCCGAACCACAACGCCAGGAACACGATCTCTCCGACCGAATGGACGCGAACGGCGATCGAGACGCCGACCACAATCAAGACGGGCAGGATCAACGCTGCGAGCACAGCGGAGTTGTTCGACCATGACGCCGCGATCGGCGCTTCTGCGTCGTCACCGGTCACCGCACGCTCCATTCCATCACAGGATCGCCAGACACCGAAAACCCCCGGCCTTCCGCAGAAGGCCGGGGGTTTCACTGGCTCCCCGACTTGGACTCGAACCAAGAACCTGCCGGTTAACAGCCGGCTGCTCTGCCAATTGAGCTATCGAGGAATGCTTGATCAGCGAAGCTACTCTAGCAATATTCGCGGCCCGTCGAGAAATCGGGGCCGCATCCCGCGCGCGTCATATTCAGCACCACACTCAGTACCCCGCCGACGGGTCGACCACGCCCACGAACCGGCCGTCGTCGAGGAAGGCGCGCACGTTCAGGCGGATGCGCTCGGCGAGCAGCGGCGCCGTCATCTCGGGGGTGTCCGCCTGATGCGGGGTGATGATCACGTTCGGCTCGTCCCACAGCGGGTGCCCGTCGGGCAGCGGCTCCGGCTCGGTCACGTCGAGCCCGGCACCGGCGATCGCGCCGGAACGCAGGGCCTCGAGCAGGGCATCGGTGTCGACCAGGCCGCCGCGCGCGATGTTGACCAGGTACGCGGTCGGTTTCATGGCGGCGAACTCGTCGGCGCCGAACAGGTGACGCGTGCCACCAGTGAGCGCCGCGGCGACCACCACGAGGTCCGCCGTGGGCAGCACTTCGGCAAGCCGGTCGGCGGAAACCGTCCGGACGGCTCCCTCGACCGGAGCGGAGGACCGTCGCACGATCGTCGCGCGCACTCCGAACGGCTCCAGCAGCCGCATCAGCTCCAGGGCGATCCCGCCGGCGCCGACGATGACGACGTCGAGCCCGTACAACGACCGCCCCTCCGGCTCGGTGGCCCACGATCGCGCGCGCACGCGCTTGGGCAGCACCCGCAAGAGCGCGAGGCTCAGCACCAGGGCGTGCTCGGCGACGGGCTGCGCGTAGGCGCCTTTCGCGCTCGTCCACACGAGTCCCGGGCGGTCCTCGGCCGAGAGGATGTCGGCGAACGCATCGACGCCGGCGAACGGCAGCTGCACCCAGCCGATGCCGGGATGCGCCTCCAGCACCGGCGGGAACGCCGCGGCATCCTTGTTCGACAGCCAGACGACGCCACGGGTCCGCTCCGAGAGCGGCTCGACCGTGCCGCCGGCGGCCTCGACCGCATCCACGAACTGCTTCTCCGGCTCGGGCAGCACCGCGATCGGGCCGGACTCCGGTCGCTCCCCGGCGGACAACTGCGTCGCCTCGACGGCGAGCACCGCCCGGTGACGCGGTCCTGCAGAACCGTCGCTCATTGCATCCCCATTCGTCCGTTCGTCTGCCATCAGAGGTCCTTCGCGGCCCGCCGCGTGGCGGCACGCTGCGGCCGCCGCTCGGTCCGCTGCGCCGGCGGCTTGAGGGCGCGCGCGAGTCCGGCGACGAAGGGATGCGTCGGGTCGGCGAGCACGTCCTCGATCGGCCCGTAGCCGACCGGCCGTCCGCCCTGCAGCACCAGCGAGGTGTCGGTCGCCCGGCGAAGCACGGAGAGGTCGTGGCTGACGACGACCGCGGAGAAGTCCGGATGCGCGCGCAGCTGTGCGAGCAGGTCGATGACCGCATCCCGGACCGTCGCGTCGATGCCCGCCGTCGGCTCGTCGGCGATCAGGATGCTCGGCCCGAGCACCAGCGCACGCGCGAGGGCGACACGCTGCCGCTGGCCGGAGCTCAGCTCGTACGGGTATTTGTTCAGCACGCTCAACGGCAGGTGGACCGTGTCGAGCATCGTGGCCGCGCGCTCCCCCGCCGCCCGGCGCGGGTAGTGCTCGTCGCGTTCGAAGATCGGCAGCGTGACGTTGTCCTGCACGCTGAGCGACGGCTCCAGAGTCGCAGCCGCCTCCTGCGGCAGGTATCCGACGTGGAAGGTCACCTCGGCGATGTCGCGTTTGCGGGCCTTGCGGAGCGGGTGCCCGAGCACGGACGCCTCGCCTCCGCTGATCCGCGGGCCCGGGTCGGACGCACGCGCCGGGAGCACGCGGCCGGCCAGTACCTGCGCGAGCGTGCTCTTGCCCGAGCCGGTCTCGCCGAGCACGCCCAGCACCTGCCCGTGCTCGAGGCGGAAGCTCACCCCGCGCAGGGCCACGCACGATGCGCTCGGGCCCCGCGCGGGGTATTCGACGGACAGGTCGCTGACGACGATGGCGGGCTCGGAACTCACATATTCGACCCTAAGCGCTCTCCGACTGCAGTTGGTGCAGCGCCTCCCGCCGGTCGGCCTGTTCGATCGGGTCGGGGACGGGCAGCGAGGCCAGCAGCCGCTGCGTGTACGCCTCTCGAGGGCTGCCGAGCACCTCGGCGCCGGTCCCCTCCTCGACCAGGATGCCGCGGTGCAGCACGGCGATGCGGTCGGCCAGCAGGTCCACCACGGCCAGGTCGTGGCTGATGAACAGCGACGCGAAGCCGAACTCGCGCTGCAGGTCGGCGAACAGTTCGAGCACGCGCGCCTGCACCGACACATCCAGAGCCGAGGTGGGCTCATCCGCGATCAGGAGGGACGGTTCGAGGGCCAGCGCACGCGCAAGGCTCGCACGCTGCCGCTGTCCACCGGACAGCTCGTGCGGGAAGCGGTCGCCGTAGGCGCGGGGCAGCTGAACGGCCTCGAGGAGCTCATCCACCCGCTTGCGGGCATCGCCGGCCGAACTCGCGCGTCCGTGCACCACCAGCGGCTCGGCGACGCACTCGGCGATGGTGAGCAGCGGGTTGAAGCTGGATGCCGGGTCCTGGAACACGAATCCGATGTCGCTGCGCACCTTGCGGAAGTGCCGCTCGCGGACGCCGTTCATCTCCTGGCCGAGCACCTGCAGCGAACCGCCGGTGACCCGGTTGAGCCCCGCGATGGCACGACCGATCGTGGTCTTGCCGGAGCCGGACTCACCGACGAGGCCGAGCACCTCGCCCGGATGGATGTCGAACGACACTCCGTCGACCGCCACGAACCCGGGACGGCCGAGCCGGCCGGGATACTGGATGCGCAGATCGCGGGCCTGCACCACAGGCGCCTCGATCGGACGCTCGGCTCGCGCTATCGCGCGGTCCTGCGTGGCCATCAGGCCCTGCCCGATCTTGGGCACGGCGGCGAGCAGCTTCTTCGTGTAGTCCGCCTGCGGGTCGGCGAACAGCGTCCGCACCTCCGCCTGCTCCACGACCTTGCCCTGGTACATGACCGCGACCCGATCCGCGAGATCGGCGACCACGCCCATGTTGTGGGTGATCAGCACGATCGCCGCGCCGAATTCGTCGCGGCAGCGGCGGAGCAGGTCGAGGATCTCGGCCTGCACCGTCACGTCGAGCGCCGTGGTGGGCTCGTCGGCGACGATGAGCCCGGGGTTCAGCACGAGCGCCATCGCGATGACGATGCGCTGCTTCTGGCCGCCGGAGAACTGGTGCGGGTAGTACTTGACCCGCTTCTCCGGCTCCGGGATGCCGACCCGCTGCAGGATCTCGATCGCCCGGGCCTGCGCCTCCTTCTTCGACAGCTTCCCGTGCGCCCGCAGCCCTTCGGCGATCTGCCAGCCGACCGGATAGACGGGGTTGAGAGCCGTCGAGGGCTCCTGGAACACCATGGCGACGTCGGTGCCGCGCACCTCGCGCAGCTTGCTCTTACCGATCGAGACGATGTCCGCCTCGGTGCCGCCGTCGCGACTGCGGAGGATGACCGCGCCGGATGCGGTCGCCGTCTCCGGGAGCAGCCCGAGGATCGTCTTCGCCGTCACGGTCTTGCCCGAGCCGGACTCGCCGACGATCGCGAGCACCTCCCCCGGCGCCACGGTGAGGCTCACGCCATCGACCGCCTTGACGGCGCCCGCGTCGGTGGAGAACGTGACCGACAGGTCCTTGATCTGTACGACGTCGTCGCTCATGGACGTACCTCGATTCCGTGCTCGTCGAAGGACTCGCCGCCCTCGAGGCCGTCCACTCCGCCGGGACCGGCGGTCAGGGTGCCGCCCGGCACCACCGAGGTCTCGGCGACCTCGCCGGAGGCGGCGGCCGCACGACGGCGGCCGCGAAGGCGCGGGTCGGCCAGGTCGTTCAGGCTCTCGCCCACGAGCGTGATGCCGAGCACCACGAGCACGATCGCAAGACCGGGGTAGATCGAGGTCCACCAGATTCCGCTGGTCACGTCATCCACGGCCTTATTGAGGTCATAACCCCACTCAGCTGCGGCCGTCGGCTCGATGCCGAACCCGAGGAAGCCGAGGCCCGCGAGGGTCAGGAGCGCCTCGGACGAGTTCAGCGTGAAGATCAGCGGCAGGGTGCGGGTGGAGTTGCGCAGCACGTGACGGAACATGATCCGGCTGTTGCTCGCCCCGACGACCTTCGCCGACTCGACGTACGCCTCCGCCTTGATGCGGACGACCTCCGAGCGGATGACCCGGAAGTACTGCGGGATGTACACGACGGTGATCGAGATCGCCGCCGCCAGGATGCCGCCCCAGAGGCTCGACTGCCCGCCGCTGATCGCGATGGCCATGACGATGGCGAGCAGCAGCGACGGGAACGCGTAGATCGCGTCGCAGAGCACGACGAGAACACGGTCGAGCCAGCCGCCGAAGTATCCCGAGATCAGGCCGAGGAACACTCCGAGGAAGATCGAGAGGATCACCGCGACGATCATCACCAGGATCGCCGTCTGGGTACCCCAGATCACCCGGGAGAACACGTCGTAGCCGCCGGAGGTGGTGCCCCAGATGTGGGCGGCGCTCGGCGGCTGCTGCGCGCCGAACGACACCCCGTCGGCCTTCGACTGCGCGAAGCCGTAGGGCGCGACCAGCGGAGCGAAGATCGACAGGAGGATGAAGACGGCCGTGATGACGAGGCCTGCGACGAGCATCCCGCGCTGCAGTCCGACGCTCTGGCGCAGCTGGTGGACGACAGGGAGGCGGTCCCAGAGGGAGCGCTTGCGGGAGGTGAGCGATGCCGTGGACATCTCAATACCTCACTCTCGGGTCGAGGAGGGCCGCGATGATGTCGACCACGAAGTTGGTGAGCGTGACGATCACCGCGAGCAGCACCACCATGCCCTGCACGGCGACGAAGTCGCGCGCCTGAAGGTAGTGCACGAGCTGGAAGCCGAGGCCCTTCCACTCGAAGGTCGACTCGGTCAGCACCGCGCCGCCGAGCAGCAGGGCGATCTGCAGACCGATGACCGTGATGATGGGGATGAGCGCCGGCCGGTACGCATGCTTCCGGAGCAGCCGGGATTCGCTTACGCCACGTGAGCGGGCGGCATCCACGTAATCGGTCGACAGTGTCCCGATCACGTTGGTCCGGACCAGGCGCAGGAAGATGCCGGCCGTCAGCAGGCCCAACGCGACGGCGGGCAGGATGGCGTGCGTCAGCACGTCGCCGACCACTGCCGGGTCGCCGGTCTGGAACGCGTCGATCAGGTAGATGCCGGTCTTGTTCTCGAGCGTCTGCATTTCGAGTTCGGAGCCGGTGGACGCGCGCCCCGACACGGGGAGCCATCCCAGCCAGATCGAGAACACGAGCTTCAGGACGAGGCCCACGAAGAAGACGGGCGTCGCGTAGCAGAGGATCGCGAAGACGCGCAGGCTCGCATCCTGAGCCTTGTCGCGGAAGTACGCGGCCACGAGGCCCAGCGGAATGCCGACGACGAACGCGACGATGAGTGCGTAGAAGGCGAGTTCGAGCGTGGCGGCGCCGTACGTCAGCAGCACCTCGGTGACCGGCCGGTTGTCCGTGAACGTCGTGCCGAAGTCGCCGCGCAGGAGCTGGCCCAGGTACTCGAAGTACTGGACGAAGATCGGGCGGTCGTACCCGGCCTCGTGCACGCGCTGGGCGAGCTGCTCGGGGGGCAGCTTGCCGCCGAGCGCGGCGGTGATCGGGTCACCGGTCGACCGCATCAGAAAGAAGACGACGGTGACCAGGATGAAGATGGTGGGGATGATGAGGAGGGCGCGGACCAGGATGTAGCGGCCCAGGCCGCCTCCCGGACGTCGATTCGCCTTCGTCCGTTCTGGCCCGGGGGCGGGTCCCGCCGCCGGAGCACTGACAGTCGCTGTCATGGAAGCCAATCGTGGTGGTTCGTGGAAAGGGGGCGGCTCGCTGCGTGAGCGAGCCACCCCCCGGTTCGGCTCAGAGCTGGTGGCTCAGGGCCGGATTACTTCGAAAGAGCCGCGTAGCGGAACTTGAACGAGGCGTCGAGCGTCTTGTCGGCACCCGAGACGTCCTTGCCCACGACGGCGATCTGCGAACCCTGCAGCAGCGGCAGGGTGCTCAGGTCGGCTCCGACCTTGGCCTGGATCTCCTCGATCAGCTTGGTGCGCTCGGCCTTGTCGGTCGTGCCCGCCTGCTTGGCGATGAGGTCCTGGACCTCGGCGTTGTCGTAGTGGTTGGCGAGGAAGTTCTTCTTGATGAAGAACGGCGACAGGTAGTTGTCGGCGTCGGAGTAGTCCGGGAACCAGCCCAGCTGGTAGGCCGGGTACACGTCGGACGTGCGGTCCTTGGAGTACTGCACCCACTCGGTCGACTGCAGGTTGACCTTGAACAGGCCGCCGTTCTCCAGCTGCTCCTTGACCAGTGCGTACTCGTCACCCGAGGACGGGCCGTAGTGGTCCGGGTTGTACTGCAGGTTCAGGGAGACCGGGGTGGTCACGCCCGCCGACTGCAGGGCCTGCTTGGCCTTGTCGAGGCTCGGGCCGCCGTTGCCGTCGCCGTACAGGTCCTTCAGGACCGTGGTGGCGCCGGTCAGGCCGTCCGGAACGAACGAGTACAGCGGGGTGTAGGTGCCCTTGTAGACCTGGTCGGCGATCGCCGAGCGGTCGACGAGGTCTGCCGCCGCCTGGCGCACGGCGAGTGCCTTCTTCGGGTCGGCCTCGGGCGTTGTGGCGCCGTACGGCTGGGTGTTGAAGTTGAACACGATGTAGCGGGACTCGCCACCCGGGCCCTTCACGACCTTGACCTTGTTGTTGCCCTGGAGGCTCGAGACGTCGGTCGCCGAGAGGCTGCGGTAGGCGACGTCGATCGCGTTCTTCTGGATGTCGAGCTTCAGGTTCGACGACTCGGCGTAGTACTTGACGTTGACCTTCTCGGTCGCCGGCTTTCCGAGGAGGCCCTTGTAGTCCGGGTTCGCCTTGTACGCGATCAGGTTGTTGAAGTCGTAGCTCGTGATGTCGTACTGACCGGCGAACGGGTGACCCTTGACGATGGTGTTGTCAGCCGTGACCTTGTCGGCCGAGAAGACCTGCTCGTCGACGATCGGACCGGCGGGGCTCGAGAGCACCTGCGGGAACGTCTGGTCGTTCGGGACCTTCAGCTTGAACACGACCGTGGTCTTGTCCGGGGTCGAGACGCTGTCGAGGTTCGCGAGGAGCGATGCCGGCCCGTTCGGGTCGTTGATCTTGCTCTGACGATCGAACGTGAACTTCACGTCCGACGAGGTGAGGTCGTGACCGTTAGCGAACTTCAGGCCCGGCTTGAGCTTGACCGTGTACTCGGTCGGCGAGGTGAAGTCGGCGCTCTCGGCGATGTCCGGCTTCACGTCCGGGCTGCCGTAGGGCGTGTTCAGAAGGAACGGGTACACCTGGTTCATCACGGCGAAGGAGCCGTTGTCGTACGAGCCGGCCGGGTCGATCGACGTGATCTTGTCGGTCGTGCCGACGGTCAGGGCGCCGCCGCCTCCCCCGGAGCCGTTGTTGCTCCCCGAGCAGCCGGCGAGCACCAGTGCCGTTGCTGCGAACGCGGCGGATACGGCGAGCAGGCGCCGTCCGCCGTTGTGTGCGGATGTCATATCCGATTACCTCTTCCTGGTGTGGGATCGCGGCGGCGTCGTCGCAGGCATGCGGGTCGCCCATCGCGTGAGAACTTTCCTAGCACGGAAAGGTCACGATTCATGCATTCGGATAGGGATCCGGGCGCGATCTTTACAGGGACGCAACAAAAGAGCGACTATCGGGGCGAACGGCGACGGATTTCGCAGGAGCGTCATTCGCCGCGGAGACGGCGCCGTTCGGTCTCGATCGCGACCATCGCCCGCTCGATCTGGCGGCGCAGTTCAGGCTCCTCCGTGCGGCCGAGGCGGGATGTCAGCTCCGCCTTCTCGCGCAGCAGGTCACGGTCGATCAGGCCGTCGACGATCGACCGGGCGTAGCGGCCAGGGTCGCCGCCCTGCGGCAGGGCCGCGACCGCGAGCCCGTTCACCGTCGGGGCATACGCCTGCGGCACCTCGGCGAGGACGCGGTCGACCCACCCCGGTTGCGTCATCGTGGGGAGCTGGCTGGCGATCGCGTCCCGCACGACGGCGTGCGTGGGGTTCACGAAGGGCACCTGGACGGCGCGGGCGGCCCGCTCGGCGCCCACCTCGCCGGGCAGCTGCAGCAGGACCATGAGGCTCTCGCGCTCGGTGCGCTGTGTGGGGTCGGAGAGCTCGGCTCGCGACAGCTGGACCTGACCTTCGCCGCCCGGGCCGGACGTGCCGTCGGCGCCGCCCTGCGCGGTGCCGCCCTGGCCGTCGCGGGAACGGCCGCGGGAGTCTCCGCCCGAGCCGTCTCGGGAGCCGCCGCGCTGGGCCGCACGCACAGCTCGCACCGCATCCTGAAGGTCGCCTCCGGAGAGTCGCGCGAGTTCGCGCGTGTACCCGTTCTGCGAGGCGGGGTCGCGGATGGTGGCGACGATCGGCGCTCCCGCGCGGAGCGCGGCGGCGCGGCCCTCCACCGAGTCGAGGTCGAATCGCTCGACCACCTGGCGGATCATGAACTCGAACATCGGCTTGCGCGCGTCGATCATGCGGCGCACCGCATCGTCGCCCTTGGAGAGCCGCAGGTCGCACGGGTCGAGGCCGTCCGGACCCACAGCGACATAGGTCTGCGCTGAGAAGCGCTGCTCCTCGCCGAACGCACGCGTTGCCGCCTTCTGGCCTGCGGCATCCGGATCGAAGGTGAAGATCACCGACCCCTGACTGTTGTCGTCGCCCATCACGCGGCGGATCACCTTGATGTGATCGACGCCGAACGACGTTCCGCACGTGGCGACGGCCGTGGTGATGCCGGCCAGGTGGCACGCCATGACGTCCGTGTAACCCTCGACGACCACCACCTGGTCCTGCCGGGAGATGTCCCGCTTGGCGAGGTCGAGGCCGTAGAGCACCTGTGCCTTCTTGTAGACCGGCGTCTCGGGGGTGTTCAGATATTTCGGACCCTTGTCGTCCTCCAGCAGCCGGCGGGCGCCGAAGCCGATCGTCTGGCCGGTGACATCCCGGATCGGCCAGATCAGCCGACCGCGGAACCGGTCGTACACACCGCGGTCGCCCTGGGAGACGAGCCCGGCGGTGAGCAGCTCCTCCTGCGTGAATCCCTTGCCGCGCAGGTGCTTGGTGAGCTCATCCCAGCTCTTCGGGGCGAAGCCGACGCCGAAGTGTGCTGCTGCGGCCGAGTCGAAACCGCGCTCACCGAGGAACCGGCGGCCGGGGTCGGCGTCGGGCGCCGAGAGCCGGTCGCGGAAGAACTCCTCCGCCGCGGAGTTCGCGGCGAGGAGCCGCGCCCGGTTTCCGGAGCCCTCCGATGGGCCGCCGCCACCCTCTTCGTAGTGGAGCTGGTACCCGATCCGGGCCGCGAGACGCTCGACCGCGTCGGTGAACGACACGTGATCCATCTTGAGGAGGAACTCGTAGACGTCGCCGCCCTCGCCGCAGCCGAAGCAGTGGTAGCGGCCCACGCCCGGGCGCACGTAGAAGCTGGGGCTCTTCTCGTCGTGGAACGGGCAGAGGCCCTTGAGCGCGCCGACACCACCCGTTTTCAGGCTGACGTAGTCGCCGACGATGTCGCCGATGTTGGTGCGGGCCTTGACCTCTTCGATGTCGCTTTGTCGAATCCGGCCGGCCATATCTCGATTCTAGTGAGCCGCGGAGACACTCGGTCCGGCTCGGCCGAATCTGTGGAGTACTCCCCCGGGCTCGCCCCGGCTACTGTCCTGCTACTTCCCCGGCGGGCGACGGCGACGTGTGTTCTGGGCGATCTCGATGATGGCGCAGAACACTTCGATCCCGACGCGGAGCAGGAGCACGCTGAGCATGGCCCCGACCAGCGTGATCAGCACGCCGAAGAGGAAGACGAACGCCCCGATCGGCGCGTGCGTCGCGATGGCGGACGTCAGGGAGTTCGTGAAGCCGACCACGATCCCGAGGCCGATGAGCACGAGGCCGACGACGTACACCGGACCCGCGAGCTTGCGCGTCACGTAGTTCGTGAAGGTGAAGTCGAACAGCGAGGAGAAGAAGCGCGAGTCGTCCAGGCGGTCGGCGAGGTCGGTCACGGTGCGTCCGTGCCCCGGCTGGCTCGGGTCGGTCTGCGCGTCGGCGGGGGTGCCGGCCTCGGGCGCGACCGTTTCGGGCGCGACGGTTTCGGGCGCGGCCGTTTCGGGCGCGACGGTTTCGGGCGCGATCACTTCGGTCGCGACGGTTTCGGGCGCGGCCGTTTCGGGCGCGACGGTTTCGGGCGCGATCACTTCGGTCGCGACGACCTCGGTGGCCTCGGGCGTCTCGCGAGCCTCGGTCGTATCCACTGGAGCCTCCTGCGTGGCCTCATCGGGGCCGGCAGCCGGCTCCGTGCTCACCGTATCGGCCGGAACCGCGGCCGCGGACGACACGCCCGACGCGGTACCCGCATAGAGTTCCGCCGCAGTGGGGAGGCGCTTCGTCGTGGCGTTGTCGGTCGAGGCTGCTTCGCCGCTCTCGATCAGCGGTTCTGCCGGGGACGTGGAGGTGTCCGTGCTGGCTGAGGTAGTCGGAGCGGCGGTGGTCGGAGCGGCGGTGGTCGGAGCGGCGGTGGCGAGCGGCTCGCGCGCGCCGAGCGTGGCATCCATGATGCCCGGAGCCTCGCCCTCCGGAGCGATCGCCGCCGTCTTCGCGGCCGTGCGGCGGGTGCGCGGCGTGGAAGGCTTCTTGGCGGCAGGCTTCGCTGCGGCGGCAGGCTTCTCCGTAGCGGCTTTCTTGGCTGCGGCAGGCTTCGCTGCGGCGGTGGGCTTGGATGCTGCAGCCGGCTTCGCCTCAGCAGCCTTCGCAGTGGTTCCCGCGCGAGGCGTGCGAGTCGCACCGCTTGCCGTGGACGTGCGCGGCGTGCGGCGACGCGTTCCCGGCGTGACGGGGGCCGGCTGTGCCGCCTCCGCTGCTGCCGAGCCGTCCGTCGCCGACCCGCCCTCGGTGGGGCGCTCGCCGTCCGTCGGTGGTTCTGCGGTGCTCATTGGTCTCCTCCTGAGGCTCGACTCCCAGCATTCTGCACAGGGCCGAGGTATTCAAGCCCGGGCTGCGCGCCCAGCGTCCCTTCTGTGCGTCACAGTTCTCTGCGACTCAGTGCTGCACGAGCCGTTCGTACCAGGCCAACGCCGACTGGTCGGTGAGGCTGGCCACCTGATCCACCACCACGCGGCGGCGTTCGTCGTCGGTCGACGCGGCCCGCCAGTCCTCGGCGAATCCGGGGTCGAGTTCGGCCGGCCCGCGCTGGAACAGCAGGTCGGCCAGGGTCGTCAGGATCTGCCGCTGCTGCGCGTAGATCGGCTGACGAGTGTTCCGGGACATCACGAACGTCGCCACGATGCCCTTCAGCACGGCGATCTCTGCCTGGATGCCCTCCGGAACCACGACGTCCGCCCCGAAGCGGATCAGATCCGTCCGGCCGGCCGACTCCTTCGTCGCATGCACGGCGGCGTGAGCGAACCGTCCGATCAACTGACTGGTCAGATTCTTCAGCCGGGCCTGCGAACGGCGCGAGCCGTCCCATCCATCGAGCCAGATATCCATGCTGTCGAGCCTGTCGAAGGCTTCGATCAGGTGCTCGTGGCTGATCTCGCCGCCGATCCACTCGTGCATCGACTCCACCAGGTCCTCGTGGTCGACCCGGCTGCCCAGCGCCGCCACGTCGATGTAACCGTTGACCACGGCGTCCTCGAAGTCGTGCACCGAGTAGGCGATGTCGTCGGAGAGGTCCATGACCTGCGCCTCGATGCAGCGCTGACGCTCAGGAGCGCCCGTGCGCATCCACTCGAACACCGCCCGGTCGTCGGCGTAGAACCCGAATTTCGCCCGACCGCTCGGATCGGCCACCGAGTTGGAAGCCGGCCAGGGATACTTGCAGCTCGCGTCGAGGCTCGCCCGCGTCAGGTTCAGGCCGTACGGGCGGCCGTCACGGCCGAAGACCTTGGGCTCCAACCGGCTCAGCAGCCGGAGGGTCTGTGCGTTGCCCTCGAATCCGCCGATGTCGTCGGCCCACGCGTTGAGCGCCCGTTCGCCGTTGTGGCCGAACGGTGGATGGCCGATGTCGTGCGCGAGGCAGGCGGTGTCGACGATGTCCGGGTCGAGCCCCAGGCTGTTGGCGAGTTCGCGACCGACCTGGGCGACCTCCAGCGAATGCGTCAGCCGGTTGCGCGCGAAATCGAGCCCGGCGGTGGGGCTCAGAACCTGCGTCTTGGCCGCCAGCCGTCGCAGCGCGCTCGAGTGGAGCAGCCGCGCCCGGTCGCGGGCGAAGTCGCTCCGGCGGTTGGAGTGGTGCTCAGGCATCCACCGCTCCTGGTCGTGCTCGGTGTAGCCACCGCCGATCGTCTCGCCGCTAGAGGCCGTCGGGCGTGCGGTCGCCGCCACGTCATCCACCACTGTTATGCACCTCCGCATCGGCGACCTCGGCGCGCTGTGCGCCGTCGAGCTCACGGCTCTGCAGCCAGCCGTCGGGAAGAGCAGGACGCTTCGGCGAGCCGGCGCGCCCGCGCTGGCCTTCCGCGGCCTCCCCTGGATACTCCTGGTCGGCGTCGAGGGTCGCGAGCAGCTCGTCGAGGTGCTCGAGAGTGTCGACGGTGGCCAGGCTCGCCCGCAGGTCGCCGCCGACCGGATAGCCCTTGAAGTACCAGGCCACGTGCTTCCGGATGTCTCGGCAGCCGCGCTCCTCGCTGTCGAAGAACTCGACGAGCAGTTCTGCGTGCCTGCGGAACGCCTGCGCGACCTGTCCGAGCGTCGGATGCGCCTGCGCAGCCTCGGCCTCCGCCGCGGTGATCTCACCGGCGCGAGCACGGAAGGCGGCGGCCAGGTCGCCGAACAGCCAGGGGCGCCCGAGGCAGCCGCGGCCGACCACGACGCCGTCGCAGCCGGTCTCCTCCACCATCCGGATCGCGTCCGCGGCCGACCAGATGTCGCCGTTGCCAAGGACGGGCGTCGAAGTGACCGTCTCCTTCAGCTTCGCGATCGCCGACCAGTCGGCGTGACCGGAGTAGAACTCCGCCGCCGTGCGCGCGTGCAGCGCCATCGATGCGACGCCTGCTCCCTCGGCGACGCGCCCGGCCTCGAGGTAGGTCAGGTGGTCGTCGTCGATGCCCTTGCGCATCTTGATCGTGAGCGGGATGTCGCCTGCGGCCTTGACCGCTCCCTCGACGATCTCGCGGAAGAGCCCGAGCTTCCACGGCAGGGCCGCCCCACCACCCTTCCGGGTCACCTTGGGGACGGGACAGCCGAAGTTGAGGTCGATGTGATCGGCGCGGTCTTCAGCGACGAGCATGGTCACCGCTTCGCGCACGGTCTTCGGGTCGACGCCGTAGAGCTGGATGGACCGCGGGGTCTCCGACTCGTGGTGCGTGATCAGCCGAAGGGACTCGGGGGTGCGTTCGACGAGGGCGCGCGACGTGATCATCTCGCTGACGTAGAGCCCGGCACCGAACTCGCGGCAGAGCCGCCGGAAGGCGGTGTTGGTGATCCCCGCCATGGGCGCGAGGACCACGGGCACGTTGAGCTGCAGCGGACCGATGGTCAGCTGGGGCGCGTGGCTTAGGGTGGCAGTGGTAGACATCTCACTCGATTCTCCCAGAAGGCGCGCTGAACTATGGCCGAGAGCCCGGAACAGGTGGACAACTCCCCCGCTGGCGGTGCTGTGAGCACCGGTCGCGAGCGAGTGGCCGAGGATGCGCAGGCGCGAGGTGTGGACATCCGCATCATCGAACGTCCCGCCGCCCGAAGCCTTGAGGAGGCCGCGTCGCTGCTCGGCATCCAACCGTCCGACATCGTGAAGACGCTGGTCGTCAAGCGCAGCGACGACACGTTCGTCTTCGCGCTCGTGCCCGGCGGTCGCAAGATCGCCTGGCCCAAGCTCCGCTCGGTGCTGCAGGTGAACAAGCTGCAGCTGCCCGACGCGTCCGTCGCCCTCGCGGCGACCGGCTACGAGCGCGGGACCATCACCCCCTTCGGCAGCACCACGGCCTGGCCCGTGGTCGCCGACGCGAGCATCCTCGGCCGCACCGTCTCGATGGGCGCCGGCGAGCACGGCTACTCCCTCTTCGTGGATGCCGACGCCCTGATCGCCGCCTTCGGCGCCACCGTCGCCGACATCACCGACCCCGAGTAGCCATCTGCTGGTCCCAACACGCCGTCACACGCGCGTCGTAACGGCATGTTGGGACCAGTAGTTGAGCTGCCTGTGGATAACGGGAAGTGGATGGGACGCGTTACGGCAGGGTGACGGGGTGAGACCTCCACAGCCCCTGCCTCCATCACTGCACCTCTCGGCCTTCTCTGTTGCAGCTGCACGGGCGGCGGGCGTTCCACCGCAACGGTTGCGGCGGTCCGACCTGGCGGCTCCGTTCCATGGGGTCCGGATGCCAGACCGCCGGGACCATGGTGATCTCGTTCGGGCATGCACGGCTATCGCACTGTGATGCGCGAAGGCACATTCTTCAGCCACTCGACCGCCGCCGCGCTCTATGGATTGCCGTTGCCACGCTGGGTTCTGCACCACACCTTGCACGTGTCGTCCGTGCTTCCTTCTCGTGCACCGAAGGGGCGGGGCGTCATCGGCCACGCCCTCGGACGGGCTCCGAGGTTGCGCGCGATCACCGGATTCACCGTCCCTGAGCCGGTGGAGGTGTGGTGTCAGCTCGCCGCACAACTCACCGTGGACGATCTCGTCCTCGCCGGCGACGCCCTCCTCCGTCGCAAGCACCCGCTTTGCGATCACCAGGAACTCACCGACGCGGCACGAACCGCGACCGCCCGTCCCGGTGTTCGCAAGCTGCGCGCCGCCGCGGAACTCGTGCGGGCGCGGACCGATTCACCGATGGAGTCGGTATTGCGGCTGGCCATCGTCCGTGCCGGGTTGCCCGAACCCGAGGTGAACTTCACGATCATCGATGCAACCGGTCGAGCGATCGCATCCGGCGATCTTGTCTACCCTTCTGTCCGCCTGGTGATCGAGTACGACGGTGACCACCATCGGTCAAATCCTGTGCAGTACCAGGCGGATATCGACCGGCTCTATCGAATCGAAACGCTCGGATGGGCGGTGCTCCGCATCAGCAAAGAGCACATGCGCCACGATGCGTGCGAAGCGGTGCGGCGGATACGGGGCGCCCTGAAAACGGGTGGTCCCAACACGCCGCGATCACATGGTCGGTAACGGCGTTTTGGGACCAGTAGATCACGGGAGGGCGCAGGTGTCGCCGTCGCAGACGGCGGCGGGGGCGCCGAGTGAGACCAGCGGGACGCGCGGCGCAGGCGCAGCCGGCGCAGGCGTCGGCTGCAGCGGGGCCGCAGCGCCGTCGGCGGGCGCGCTCACGCGGTCACCGCCGCGCGCTCGGACCAGACCTGCTCCAGCACCTGGGCGAAGGTCGCCGCATCCTGCGCACCGGAGACACCGTACTTGCCGTCGATCACGAAGAAGGGGACGCCGTTGATGCCGTATTCGACGGCGGTGGACTGGTCGGCGCGGACGTCGTCGAGGTACTGCGACGACTCCAGGGCCGCGACGGCGGCATCCCGATCGAGTCCCACCTCGGCGGCGAGGTCGGCGAGGTCTGCGACGCGGCCGACGTGACGACCCTCCACGAAGTACGCGCGGAACAGGCGCTCGGCCAGTTCCAGCTGCTTGCCATGCGCCTTCGCGAAGTGCAGCAGTTCGTGCGCCTTGACGGTGTTCGTGTGCTTCAGGTTCTCGAAGTCGTAGTCGAGCCCGACGGAGGAGGCGATACCGGTCACCCGCTCCAGCATCTGCTCGACCTGTGCGGCCCGCATGCCCTTGTGCCCGGCGAGGAAGTCGATCTCGCTGCCCTCGAAGTCGACGGGGGTGTCCGGCGAGAGTTCGAACGAGTGGTACTCGACCTCCACTGCGCGGTCATCGCCCGCGTCGGAGAACAGGCCGCTCCCGGCTTCGAACTTGCGCTTCCCGATGTAGCACCACGGGCACGCGATATCGGACCAGATGTCGACCTTGATGGGTTCGCTCACTCTGAGGACAACCGTGCGGGACGGCAACTATTCCGCGGCGCCCGTGGTCTCCTCGGTCGGCGCATCCACCGCACCACCGAACCGGCGGTTGCGCCGCAGGTAGAGGTCGACGGCATCCCACAGGTCGGTGCGGCTGAAGTCCGGCCACAGCGTGTCGAGGAACACCATCTCGGCGTAGGCGCTCTGCCACAGCAGGAAGTTGCTGGTCCGCTGCTCCCCCGAGCTCCGTACGAAGAGGTCGACGTCCGGCATGTCGGGGAGGTAGAGGTGACGCTGGATGGTCTTCTCACTCACCGCGGACGGCCGCAACCGCCCGGCCGCGACGTCGTCGGCGATCGAGCGCACGGCATCGGCGATCTCGGTCCGTCCGCCGTAGTTCACGCACATCGTCAGGGTCAGCACGTCGTTCCCGGCCGTGAGCTGCTCGGCGTACTGCAGCTCCTTGATGACCGACGACCACAGCCGCGGCTTACGGCCCGCCCACCGGACGCGCACGCCCCACTCGTTGAGCTGGTCGCGGCGGCGGTGAAGCACGTCGCGGTTGAAGCCCATCAGGAAGCGCACCTCCTCGGGCGAACGCTTCCAGTTCTCGGTCGAGAACGCGTACACGCTGAGGTGCTTGATGCCGACCTGGATGGCGCCGGCCACGACATCCAGCAGCGCCGCCTCCCCCGCACGGTGACCCTCGATGCGGGTGAGGCCCTGCCGGTTCGCCCAGCGGCCGTTGCCGTCCATGACGATGGCCACGTGCGAGGGGACTCCGCCGGCCGGGAACGCCGGCGGGTACACCCCGGTCCAGTCCAGCGGGCGGTACTCGACCGCATCCTTGTGGGTGTAGGGCTTCGGACTCATCCACTCGCCTTCTGGTCGTGCGTGGGCTGGTCGTGCGGGGCCGGGCTATGCGGCGTCTGGTCGTGCGGGATGTGCTGCAGTGAGCGCAGGCCGCGCTCCAGGTGCCACTGCGTGTACGCCGCGACGACGCCGTTCGCACGGCTGCGGGTGGGTTCGGGAGCCGCCTCCGCCGCCGCCCAGTCGCCGGTCAGCAGCGCGCCGAGCAGCGCGATCGTGTCCGCGTCGACCCGGGGTGCACCCTGAGGCGCGCAATTGTCGCAGACCACTCCACCGAGCTGGACGACGACCGCGGTGTGCGGCCCGGGGGCGCCGCAGCGGGAGCAGTCCTCGAAGCTCGGCGCCCATCCCGCAAGCGACAGGGCCCGCAGCAGGTACGAGTCGAGGGTGAGCCCGGGGCCGTGCTCTCGGCGCGACAGCGACCGCAGGGCGCCGACAAGCAGCAGGTACTGCTGGAGGGACGCCTCGGCGTCGGTCAGCCGGTCCGCCGCCTCCACCATCGCGTTCGCCGCCGTGTAGCTCGCGTAGTCCTCGGCGATCAGCGCGCCGTACGCCCCGATCGACTCGGCTTGCGTGACGATGTCGAGGCTCCGGCCTTCGTACAACTGCACGTCGGCGACCATGAACGGCTCGAGACGCGACCCGAACCGGGATGCGGTGCGCCGCACTCCCTTTGCCACCGCCCGGATCTTGCCGTGCTGCCGGCTGAGCATGGTGACGATGCGGTCGGCTTCCCCCAGCTTGTGGGTGCGGAGCACGACGGCTTCATCACGGTAGACAGGCACACCCCAGTATCGCGCCTACGGCTGACAGGAACGGGTATGCAGAGCCGTGCGGGGTTACCTCGGTCGCAGGCTCCCTCGGCGCTGGGGTCGCAGGACCGCTTCGCGCCCCTCTAAGCTCCACCGCGCGCGCATGGTACATATGACAAGTGAGCACGACCGCCCAGACTATCGGCGCCCTGTCGATCCCGTTGTGGGGCGACCTGATCGCCGTCGGCGTCGGCAGCCTCCAGGGAGCGATGTTCGCCTCCGGCTTCCGCGACCGCCGTCTCGACCTGCTCGGCGTCGCCATCATCGGCGTGGCGACGGGCGTCGGCGGCGGTCTGCTGCGCGACCTGCTGCTGAACGTTACGCCGGTCGCGCTGCAGTCGAACTGGTACCTGCCGATCACGGTCGTCGCCGCACTGCTCGGGATGCTGCTGATCCGCCTGTTCCGTCGGCTCGACCCGGTCATCACCTTCCTCGACGCGCTGACGATCGGTCTGTTCGGCGCGATCGGCGCGAGCAAGGCGCTCGCGCTCGGCCTACCGGAAGTGCCCGCGGTGTTCGTCGGCGTGGTGGCGGCGGTGGGCGGTTCCATCCTGCGCGATGTGCTGCTGAACTTGCCGATCGCGCTCATGCACGTCGGCTCGCTCTACGCGGTGGCGGCGGGGGCGGGCACGATCGTGCTCGTCGTGATGATCGACCTCGGTGTGCCGCTGACGGTCGCCGCGATCGTCTGCGTCGTGGTGACGCTCACCATCCGGCTGCTCGCGGTCCGATTCGGCTGGAGCCTTCCGGAGCAGCGGGAGCTCGGCCGCATCCCGCGCCCGCGCTGGCCCCGTTTCACGCGCGCGCCTAGCGCCGAGCGCACGGCCGAGCGCACCGACACCGGTGCCATCCCCCGCTACCGCATCGACAAGCCCGAGTAGCGCCAAGCTGCCGGCGAGATTCGGCACGGATGTCGACTCTTGCGTGACGAAAATCGACATTCGGCACGAATCTCGCCGGGCGGACAGCACGAAGCCCGACATCCAGCACGAATGTCGGGCTTCGCGAAGGGAGGCGAGGGAGGCGTCAGGCGGTGACGAGCTCCTCCGCCGACCGGCCGGCGCCGGAGCGCACCGCGCGGTTCACCGCGGAGACGACCGCCTTGAAGGATGCCGTGGTCGTGTCCGCGTCGATGCCGACGCCCCAGCGGCGCTGGCCGTCCACATCCACCTCGACATAGGCTGCCGCCAGAGCGGACTCGCTGGCCGACAGCGTGTGCTGCGAATAGTCGTACAGGTGGGCGTCCACCCCGTGCTGGTGCAGGATGTCGAAGAACGCCGCGATCGGACCGTTGCCCTCACCCGTGGCCTTCGAGACGGTGTCGCCGTCGCGCAGGGTCACGGTGAGCACCACGTGCTCGCCGGTCTCGTTCGAGGTCGTCGTGCTGCCCAGTTCGAAGCGTCCCCACTTGGCGTCCGCGTCGTCCGTCGGGGCCGGCAGGTACTCGTCCTGGAACACGGCCCAGATCTGGTCGCTGGTGACCTCGCCGCCCTCGGCATCCGTCTTGGCCTGCACCACACCGGAGAACTCGATCTGCAGCCTGCGCGGCAGGTCGAGCGAGTGGTCCGACTTCAGCAGGTACGCGACGCCGCCCTTGCCCGACTGCGAGTTGACGCGGATGACCGCCTCGTAGCTGCGGCCCAGGTCCTTCGGGTCGACCGGCAGGTAGGGAACGCCCCAGACCAGGTCGTCGACCGTGACGCCCTGGCGGACGGCCTCCGCCTCCATGGCCTCGAAGCCCTTCTTGATGGCGTCCTGGTGCGATCCGCTGAACGCGGTGAAGACCAGGTCGCCGCCCCACGGGCTGCGCTCGCCGACCGGCAGCTGGTTGCAGTGCTCGACCGTGCGCTTGATCTGGTCGATGTCGCTGAAGTCGATCTGCGGGTCGATGCCCTGCGTGAACAGGTTGACGCCGAGGGTCACCAGGTCGACGTTGCCCGTGCGCTCACCGTTGCCGAACAGGCACCCCTCGATGCGGTCGGCGCCTGCCATGTAGCCCAGTTCGGCGGCAGCGACGGCGGTTCCGCGGTCGTTGTGCGGGTGCAGCGACAGGATGACGTTCTCGCGATGGTTCAGGTGGCGCGACATCCACTCGATCGAGTCGGCGTAGACGTTGGGCGTCGCCATCTCGACCGTAGCCGGCAGGTTGATGATGACCTTGCGCTCGGCCGTCGGCTCGAACACCTCCAGCACCTGGTTGCAGATGTCGGCGGCGAACTCCAGCTCGGTGCCGGTGTAGCTCTCGGGCGAGTACTCGTAGTAGATCGTCGTGCCGGGGACCAGCGACTCGAACTGGCGGCACAGCCGCGCACCGCTGAGGGCGATGTCGATGATGCCCTGCTGGTCTGTGCGGAACACGACCTCCCGCTGCAGGATGCTCGTCGAGTTGTACAGGTGCACGATCGCCTGCTTGGCGCCGACCAGCGACTCGTACGTGCGCTTGATCAGGTGCTCTCGCGACTGCGTCAGCACCTGGATGGTGACGTCCTCCGGGATGGCGTTCTCTTCGATGAGGCTGCGGACGAAGTCGAAGTCGGTCTGACTGGCCGACGGGAAGCCGACCTCGATCTCCTTGTAGCCCATCCGCACCAGCAGGTCGAACATGATGCGCTTGCGCTCGGGGCTCATCGGGTCGATCAGGGCTTGGTTGCCGTCACGCAGGTCGACGGCGCACCAGCGGGGCGCCTGAGTGATGCGGTTGGACGGCCAGGTGCGGTCGGGCAGGTCCACGCGGATCTGCTCGTGGAACGGTCGGTACTTGTGGATCGGCATGGCGCTCGGCGCCTGACGGTTCTTCATGGTCTGTTTTCCTCTTCGCGAGCTGCGCTTGTTCGTGTGCTGGGGTGGTGAGCCGACGACGAACTCCGCGACGAGTGAGGCCCAGAACTAGGACTCGTCGCGGCAGCTAAGGAGGAGCAGACCGTACACAGCAACGAGGGTACCACCTCCGTAGGGCAGGATGCCCCCTACCGACCCCGAACGAAGCCGGCGGCCTGCCGCACGGACAGCTCCGGGAGGTAGGCGCGCACCAGCGCGATCCCGATCGCGGGCAGGGCGACCGGGTCCGGATAGGCCATGATCAGCGGGTGCAGCTCAGGCTGGAACTTCTGCTTGAACTTGAGCAGCGAGCGGAAACCGTAGACCGGCTCGAGCGACGAACTCAGATAGCCGAGCACACGATCCATCGTGTCCTTCTCGCCCTCGGCCGTCGCGGCCGTGTGCGCCAGGGGCGCCGCCGAGAGCGACATGAACTCGATGCCGTCCTCCTTCATCCGCGTGGCCGTCTCGGCGATGAGGAACTCCATGACGCCGTTGATGCTGTCCGGGCGCCTGCGCATGAAGTCGAGGGTCCAGCCGACGACGATGCCGTTGCGGTAGGTCGGCAGCCAGCTGGTGACGGCCTCGATACGGCCGTCCTCATCCACCGCGAGCATGAGCCGGACCTCGGGGTCGCGCAACTCGTCCAGACCGCCGAGGGTGAAGCCCATCTCGGGCAGGTCTTTCTCGGCGACCCACTGCTCCGAGATGTCGGACAGCTGCACGGACGCGGTCAGCGGGAGGGCCGCGAAGCTCGTCCACTCCGACCGGATGCCCGCGCGCTGCGCCCGGTTGATGGACGACCGCACGTCCTGCCACTTCTTGCCGGTCGTCGCCCACAGCTGCGGCCGGATGACGGTCTCCTCGGCGACGGTCATGGTCGACCAGCCGAGGCGCTCGAACAGCGGCCCGTAGTGCGCATCCACGCTGTAGAAGACGGGGATCCAGCCGTTGTCGTCGCAGAACCGCGCGAATCCCTGAATGGCGCCGTCCTGCGGCCCGGGGCTGCCGAACGGACCACCGGTGGTCAGGGCGACACGTCCCTCCACCCGGTAGGCGATCGCCCCGCCGCCGATGGGGTCGAACCAGTAGGAGTTGCCGGGCCAGGTCGCCATGAAGGAGATGGCGTCGCCCCCGCCGCGATGCAGCAGGTCGCGCACGTGTGCGGCCTCCCCCGTCCCCCGCCTGCGCAGCCCGCGGCCGAGCGTCGCCGGGATGGCGCCGACGATCGCGACCAGCCAGAACACGGTTCCGATGTTGTGGTAGACGACCGTCGCGAACGGGGTGGTGGGAAGGTACTCCACCGGTTCGCGCCGCAGGAAGCTCACCGGCACGAAGCGTTCGAGCACATCGGCGAACAGGTCGCCGAGCTCGATCGGCCGCGTGAACCCCGTGTCGCGCTGCAGCCATCCGACCAGCACGTAGAAGGCGATGAGGCCAACGCCTGTCGCCAGCACCAGGATGATGTATCGCCGCACCGCGCGCGCCGACGGCATCACCGTGAAGTGCCTCCGGTACACGATCAGCAGCACGGCCATGGCCAGAGGGATGAGCGTCGACAGGGCCAGGATGACCGTCACCTCCCAATACCGCGGCGACCCGACGGAATGGGCGGAGGCGACCGGGAGGATGCCGTAATAGAGCGCAGAGAGCAGCGCCAGCAAGCCGTTGACCGAAACGGCCAGCCACACGGCGAACCGCCGACCGCGCAGCAGCCCGTACGCCGCGACCAGGAGGAGCAGGAGCGGCAGCACCGAGAGGAGGACGGGGCCAAGACCGTTGATCCGCTCGAGCGTGAGATCGCGGAAGCACTGCCGCGTGACCGCGAACGCCTGACAGCGCTCCACGACGGCGCTCGCACTCGGCGCCTCGTTGCTGAACAGCAGGCCGATCGGCGACAGCATCCCGTACCGGGTCGCCCCGAGCAGGCCGATGACCGGCCCGAGCGCCGTGATCGTCAGCGCCGACGCGAGCAGCACCCGGACCTCATGATGCGAGCTGCGCAGCCAGCCCCCGGCGACGTGCGCCTGACGCAGCAGCGGCCCGAGGGCGAGGCCCGTGAGCACGGCGAGCAGCCGGTACAGGTCGGAGGGCAGCCCCGAGTACAGCAGGTACATGATCGCCACGAGGAGGGTGATCACCCGGATACGGCGGCGCCACAGCGTTCCGGCGAACGCACTCGCCGTCATGATCGTGCCGCCGATCGCGGTGAACGCATCCAGCACCAGCAGCCCGTGCACGTTCCGCGCCCACAACTCGCCGATGTCGTTCGCGACCACCTGCACCAGGACCCCGACGACAATGCCGACCACGGCCGTCCCGAAGAAGGCGAGCGCCGTCCGCCACGTCCCCATGAGCCGTTCGGACACGCCGACGAGTGCGACCGTCAGGATAAGGACGACGATGAGTTCGAGCAGGTCGTCGGTGAACAGGACCGCCGTGAACGGCGACCACCAGTGCCCGTCGAGCAGCTGGACGGCGCCGGCACCGAGCCAGCCGCGGAGGGGGCGATGCGGACCGCGGATGGGACCGGTCGCCAGCGCGAGCACCAGGATGAGCAGGGTCACCGCGGTGGTGAACGGATGCTGCGCGATGAGCCGTCCGGTGCGCGCGGCCAGAGCGGCCGGCTTCACGAACCGAGCCCCAGCTGTCGTGCGATCACGGGGAAGCCGTGCGCGAGCACATACCGCACCGTCTTCCAATCGTGCGCGGTGCCCGGGGAGCTCAGCAGCTCGGCGCGGACGCCTGCGCCCTTCGCCTCCTCGTACAGGGTTCGCGCGAAGCCCGAGTACTTCGCATCCATCGCTCCCGCGCCGAACACCATGACCGAATCCCGGTACGGTGCGTGCGCGGCGAGCAGAGAAGCCGGCTGTGCCTTCTCGTACGCCTTCTTGGATCCCCCGAACCCCGTGCTGATGGTCAGCTCCTCATTCCCCAGTGTCGGCCCCAGTTCGCTCGACGACGCCAGCGCGGAACCGAACAGGTCCGGTCGCCCGCTCGCGAACTGCACGGCGCAGGTCGCGCCCTGCGAGTAGCCGAACACGCTCCATCCTGCCGGGTCGCTGCTCACCCGCAGGTTCGAACGCACCCAGTTGCGGACATCGGTCAGCAGGTAGGTCGCGGAATCACCGTAGTCGCGCGAGTCGACGCACATCGGATTGCGGCCAGGACCGCCGAGCTGGTCGGCCGCGACGACGATCGGCGCGTAGCCGTCATGCTGGGCCGCGAACGCATCCATCGCCGTCGCCATGCCGCCCGCCGTGAACATGTCGGCCGGCGCGCCTGGCTGCCCAGACAGGGCGTACAGCACGGGGAGCGCGGGCGGGTTCGGGGTCAGCGCGACCGGCGGCAGGTAGACGACCGCCGTGCGCGCGGGGAACCGGGACTCGGTGGCGGGGATGCGCACTGTGCCGACCTCGCCCTTCGCGGGCACGTCCGCGGTCGTGGCGGTCGTCGTCGTCGCAAGCCAGTCCGTCCCGGCGACCACCTCGCCGTGCTCGGAGTGCAGCTGCAGCGCCCCGTACGGGACGACGCCGAACACGTCGTTGAGGTTGCGGTACGCACCGAAGTCGACGTTGATCCCGCAGAACGCCGTAGCCGCGAACACCGGGATGCTGACCGCGGCGATCACCTTCCGCCACCAGCGGGAGCGGAACAGGTTCGCGATCGCGAGGCTCACTCCGCCGAAGCCCAGGGCCGTCCACAGCGTCGTCACCGGTGTGAGACCGACGCCGAACACATCCAGCACGTCGGTGACCAGCCAGACCAGGAACCACCCGGCGAGTCCGCCCAGCACTGCAGCCGTCAGGCCGGCCAGCGTCCGGCGCCAGGTCGGACGGATGAGCAGGTACAGCGCCAGAACCCCGGCCACGACGTACAGCGCGCTGAGGAACGGCGGCTCGTCGATCCTCAGGGTCATCAGCCAGTTCAGAGGGCATCCTCTCGGGAGCGGGCGGGGGCCCGCGAGCGGGCGGAGCAGCAGGTGGTCACGCGGGCCGCCCCATTATCCCGGGCTCAGTTCATCGATAGCTGAAGCTCTGTGAGAGTTCAGCAACCATCCAGGGCGTGTCACTCCACCGCGAGAGCCGCGACCGGCGACACCCGCGTGGCCCGGCGGGTCGGCGCGAGGGCGGCGACGACCGCGAGTGCGGCCGCTCCGACCAGGATCGCGGCCAGGAACGGCCACGGGAACACCGGCGCGAGCAGACCTCCGCCGGGGATCATCCCGAGCAGGGACTGCGCCCCGATCCAGCCGTACGCCGTGCCGAGGACGAGCCCGGTGGCCACGGAGGCGACGGTCAGCTGAGCGCTCTCGGCGAGCACCATTCGCCGCACCTGGCCCGCGCTGAAGCCGAGGGCGCGCAGCAGTCCCAGCTCGCGCCCGCGCTGCAGGACGCTGAGCGAGAGGGTGTTGACGACCCCGCACGCCGCGATCACAGCGGAGAACCCGACCAGCACCGTGAACACGGCCAGCGTCCCGCCGATCACCTGGTCGGCTCCCTCGTACATGCCCGGCTCGCGCGCGGACGCATCCCGGATCAGCTGCTGCCACGTGGATGCGGCGACCACGAACATCGTGATCAGCGTCACGCCGATGACCAGGCCGATCGCGGTGCGGGAGCTGCGCTCGGGATTCCGCACGGCGTTCGCGGCAGCGAGACGGCCCGCTGCTCCCCGGCCGAGCAGGAGGCCGACGGCCCGCAGAACGGCGGGCAGGAAGAACGGCGCCGCGAGCACGATCCCCGTGAACGACAGGATGCCGCCGGGCAGGGCGATCAGGACCCCGTACGATGACAGGCTCGCGAGCGTCGCACTCACCTTCACGAACGTGCCGAGCCCGAGAAGAAGCCCGAAGACGAGCAGAGCGGCGCCCACGACGATCAGCACCAGCGACACCGCCAGCCGGCCGCGGCTGCGCACCACCGCGGCCGGGCGCTCCTGTGCCGCCCCGAGCGCCTGCATCGGCGTGACGGCGAGCACGCGGCGGCTGCCGACCCACGACGCGAGCCACGTGGTGAGCACGACCGCGACGACCGGAGGCACCATCTCGATGCTGAGGACCGGATACGTCGCCTCCGGGATAGCCCCCGTGACCACGAGGACGCGCACCGCCGCCAGCGCGAGCACCGCGGCGGCCGCGCCCCCGACCGTTCCCCCGATCAGTCCGACGGCCAGCCCCTCGCCCGCGACCGAGCGCCGCTGGGTGCGTGCGCTGGATCCGATCAACCGCAGCAGCGCGATGGTGCGCGTGCGACCCGCGATGACCGTCGCGAACGTGTTGGTGGTGACGATGGCGCCGACGTAGACCGCGACGACGAAGAAGATTCCGGCGACCACGGTGAGGGCGATCTGGACGCTGCCGTGCTCCCCCATGGACGACCCGCCGATGTAGGCGCCGAGCACGTCCACGCCCCCGACCAGCGCCACCCCGAAGGCGGAGCTCAGGGCTGCGACGAGGATTCCCGCCCGATGGTCGCGCGCGTTCGCCCGGAACGCCGAGAACGGCCGGCTCACGCGCGTGCCTCCATCCCGAGCATGAACGACGAGATGTCCTCCGGCGTCGACTGAGGGCGCTCGGCGGCCACCCGGCCGTCGGCCAGGAAGACGATGTGGTCGGCGTAGCTCGCGGCGACCGGGTCGTGGGTGACCATGGCGATGCTCTGCCCGAAGGTCCGGGATGCCTCCTGCAGCACCCCGAGGACCTCGCGCCCGGTGCGCGAATCCAGGTTGCCGGTCGGTTCGTCGGCGAACACGAGGTCCGGCCGCGTCGCGAGGGCGCGAACGATGGCGGCACGCTGCTGCTGACCGCCCGACAGTTCGTGCGGGCGGTGGGTCAGCCGGTCGCGCAACCCGAGCGTGTCGATCAGGTGGTCGATCCACTCGTTCTGCTCCCGGGTCGGACGGCGGCCGTCCAGCTCGAACGGGAGCAGGATGTTGCCCCGCACATCCAGCGTCGGCACCAGGTTGAACGACTGGAACACGAAGCCGATGCGGCGGCGGCGCAGGAGGGTCAGCTCCGCATCCTTGAGGTGGGTGATCTCGGTGTCGCCGAGGAAAACGCGACCTCCGGTGACCGAGTCGAGCCCCGCCATGACATGCATCAGCGTCGACTTGCCGGACCCGCTCGGACCCATGATCGCCGTGAACCGGCCTGCCGGGATGCCGAGGGTGACGCCGTCGAGCGCGTTCACGCGCCCCGCGCCGGTGCCGTAGGTCTTCGTGGCCGCTTCGACGCGGGCCACCGTATCGGTGAGAGTCAGCTCCATGACCTCAACGCTAGGGACGCGGCCTCCCCGGCGGATCGGGCGGCGGGGCGATCCTGTGTCCTCCCTGAGGATGACGCGGAGTGGTACCGCTCGCGCGGCAGCCCGCCTACTCCACCGCCGTGAGCCCGTGCTCGAACGCGTAGACCACCATCTGCACGCGGTCACGCAGGCCGAGCTTGGCGAGGATGCGCGAGATGTGCGTCTTCACCGTGGCCTCGCTCAGGAACTCGGAGCCGGCGATCTCGGCGTTGCTCAAGCCCCGGGCCGCGAGCACGAAGATCTCGCGCTCGCGCGAGGTGAGGGATGCGAATTCCGGCGGCTCCGGGAGGCTCGGCTGTGCGGAGGAGAAGTACTCGAACAGCTCGCGGGTCGCGCCGGCGGCGATCACGGCGCTCCCGGCGTGGACCGTGCGGATCGCGGCGAGCAGGAACTCCGGCTCGGCGTCCTTCAGCACGAATCCGCTCGCGCCGCCGCGGATCGCCCGGGCGGCCGCCTCGTCGAGATCGAATGTGGTCAGGACGACGATGCGTGGCGGCGTACGGCCCGCCCTCTCCGCCTCCTCGATCATCGTGCTCGTCGCAGCGATGCCGTCCATCACGGGCATCCGGATGTCCATGAGCACCACATCCGGACGGGTCTCCGCCGCCAGCCGGACGCCCTCCTGGCCGTTGCCCGCCTCCCCCGCGAACTCGAGGTCGCCCTGCGAGCTCAGCAGCATCCGGACGCCGGCTCGGAACAGCGGCTGGTCGTCCACCAGCAGCACCCGGATCGGTGCCGCCTCCACCCCGCTCACGCGGCCGCCCCCGGGAGGAAGGCCGTGACGACGAACTCGCCGTCGACGGGCCCCGCGGTGAGCGAGCCGCCGGCGAGCGAGGCGCGCTCGCGCATCCCCGGGAGTCCGTGCCCGATGCGCGGCAGCGCCCCGGTCGTGGTCGGTTCGAGGGTGGTGTCTCTCATGCTGTTCCTCACGGTGATGACAAGGCCTGGGCCGCGGTCGGCGGGCGCCTCCGCGAGCACGACGCTCGCGGGGCTGCCGGTGTCGCCGTGCCGCAACGCGTTGGTGAGCGCCTCCTGCACGATGCGGAAGGCAGCGAGCTGTTGCGCGGAGCCGAGCCCCGCCACCTCTCCGTGGCGCTCGAGGGTGACGGGGAGCCCGGCCGAGCGGATGTGCTCGACGGTCAGGTCGAGGTCCGCCAGCGACGGCTGCGGGCCGTCGTGCTCGCCCGGCTGGCGTGGAGTGTCGGAGGGATGCGACTGGCGCAGTTCCGCCAGCAGCACGCGCACGTCCCCGAGCGCCGAACGGGCGGTGGATGCGATGGTCGCGAGCGCCTCATCCACCGCGTCCGGGTCCGAGTGGCGGGCGTAACGGGCCCCGTCGGCTTGGGCGATGACAACGGCGAGCGAGTGGGCGACGACGTCGTGCATGTCGCGGGCGATGCGCGTCCGCTCCTGCTCGACCACCACGTCCTCCACCGCGCGGTTGCGGTCGAGTTCGGCCTCGGCACGGGCGCGGCGGGCCACCCGGGCGTTCCGCCAGGTGCGCGCGAGCAGGCCGAGAACCCACGAGAGCCCGAGCACCGTGATGCTGACAACGAACAAGAACGCGAACTGCAGCGCGACGCTGGCGATCGCGCTCGACAGCAGGTCGTAGTAGTTCTGCGCGACCGCCGAGGTCACCGTCAGGTACAGCGCCGCGACGAACGCGCCGATGCCCGCCGAGATGAGTCCGGCGCCCCGCACGATTCGGTCGCCGTACCTCGCCGTGGCGTACAGCACGATCAGCACGCCCAGGTCGCTGACCAGGATGCTGTGGCCGGTCGTCATCTGGAGCACCGCCGCGAGCCACGCGATCACCAGGGCGACCGCCGGCGACAGCCGGCGCAGGGCGACGGCCACCGCGAAGGCGGTCAGCACGACGAAGGCAGCGCGGTCCTGCTCGCCGACGACCAGGCAGAACACCTCGAACAGGACGGCCCCGAGGATGTCGGCCGTCAGCTGGGTCCGCGTCAGCCGCCGGACCAGCACAGCACGATCGGTCTCGTCCTCGGTGACCTCTGCTCCCCCGTTCGAGGCCAGCCAGACGAGCATCGACGGCCCGCGCCCGGCCGTCTCCGCGCGCTGCCGAGCCACCAGGAAGCCGAGCAGCCATCCGGCGACGAAGATCACCGCCAGGAGCAGGCTCATCAGCAGGAAACCGACTCCCTGGCTGGTGTAGTAGCCGCCGATCACCGGGCCGAACTGTGGGAACTTCAGGTCGCCGCGCACCGTGAACAGGTACGCCAGGGCGGGCGCGAACAGGATCGCCGACCCGAAGTCGAACCAGCGCAGCACCCGACCGCCGTGCGCCGCGACACCGACGAGCGCCGCGACGACAGCGATCGCCGCGATGATCCGGAACGCGCCGTCCATCGGCTCCTGCTCGGTCAGCTCCAGCAGCACAGCGATCCAGACGAGCCCCAGCGCGACGGCCGGAAGGATGCGCGACAGCGCCACCGCGGCGCAGTAGAACACGAGCGCGAGTCCCGCCGCCATATCGAACGGGAGGCCGGTGACCAACCAGGCCGCGAACAGCGCGAGCGCGAGCGCAGGCTCCAGCACCCAGCGGTGCGGCGCCAGGGCGCTCAGGAGTCGGCGGCGGTCGGGCATGCTTCTACCGTACGGTCCGGCGCACCGCGGCCGGGCATCCGGTCACCGGAATCATCCTCGGGATGTACGGGGCCCCGCTGACGCCGGCTCAGAACCCGAGTCGGCCCAGCTGCTTCGGGTCGCGCTGCCAGTCCTTCGCGACCTTCACCCGGATCGACAGGAACACGTGACGGCCGAGTAGCTGCTCGATCGGCACACGGGCGGTCGCACCCACATCGCGGATGCGGCTCCCGCCCTTCCCGATCACGATCGCCTTCTGGCTGTCGCGCTCGACGAACAGGTTCGCGTAGACCTCGACGAGGTCCTTGTCGTCGCGTTCCACGATGTCGTCGATGGTCACCGCGAGCGAGTGCGGCAGTTCGTCCTCGACGCCCTCCAGCACCGCCTCGCGGATCATCTCGGAGATGCGGTCCTCCAGGCCCTCGTCGGTGATCGCCTCCTTGGGGTAGAGCGGCGCCGGCGAAAGGGGCAGCAGCTTCATCAGTTCGGAGGTCAGTGTCTCCAACTGGATGTTGCTCACCGCCGACACGGGGACGATCGCCTCCCACTCCCGCAGGGCCGACACCGCGAGCAGCTGCTCGGCGACCTGCGCCTTGCCGGTCGCATCCACCTTGGTGACGATGGCCACCTTCTTGGCGCGCGGGTAGTCGTCGAGCTGCTCGTTGATGAAGCGGTCGCCCGGGCCGATCTTCTCGTCAGCCGGGATGCAGAACCCGATGACGTCCACGTCGCCGAGGGTCGACTGCACGAGCGTGTTCAGACGCTCGCCGAGCAGGGTGCGCGGGCGGTGGATGCCCGGGGTGTCGACCAGGATGAGCTGGCCGTCCTTCTGGTGCACGATCCCGCGGATCGCGCGCCGGGTCGTCTGCGGCTTGGAACTCGTGATGGCGACCTTCTCACCGACCAGGGCGTTGGTCAGCGTCGACTTGCCCACGTTGGGGCGGCCTACGAACGAAACGAATCCGGCGTGGTACTCGGTCACGATCTGGTCTCCTGTGCGGTGTGTCGGGAGTCGCCGTGGCGGGACTCGCTGTGCCGGTCGCTGCGGTCCGACCGTTCGTGGCGTTCGTGGCGTTCGGGACGCTCCGGGCGTTCGTGGCGTTCCGGCCGTTCGGTGCGATCCGGGCGTTCGGTGGGCTCGGGCAGCAGGGCCGCATCCCGCTCCACCAGCACCGTCGCGACGTGCTTGTGCCGACCCTCGATGCGGTCGACCGTGAACCTCAGCCCGTGCACCGTGACGGTGGAACCGACCTCCGGCAGGCGCCCGAGCGCCTTGGTGACGAGGCCGCCGACGCTGTCGACGTCCTCCTCCTCGATCTCGATGTCGAACAGTTCGCCGAGGTCGTCGATGGGCAGGCGCGTGGCGATCCGGTAGCGGCCCTCGCCGAGCACCTGGATGAGCTCCAGCTCATGGTCGTACTCGTCCGAGATGTCTCCGACCAGTTCCTCGATGAGGTCCTCGAGCGTGACCAGGCCCGCGATGCCGCCGTACTCGTCCACCACCATTGCCAGGTGATTCGATTCGCGCTGCATCTGGGCGAGCAACGCGTCGGCCTTCTGCGATTCGGGCACGAACAGGGCTGGCCGTGCCAGTTCGCGCACGGTGATGTCGTCGGCGCCGAGCGGCCGCTCGTAGCTGAGCTTGGCCGCATCCCGCAGGTAGAGGATGCCGACCACTTCGTCGGGGTCGCCGCCGTCGATGACGGGCATGCGCGAGACGCCGGTGCTGAAGAAGAGTCCCATCGCGGTGCCGAGGCCGGCCGTCGAATCCACGGTGACCATGTCGGTTCGCGGGATCATCACCTCCCGCACCACCGTCGCGTTGAACTCGAAGATCGAGTGGATGAGCTCGCGGTCGTCCTCTTCGAGCACGTCGAACTCGGTCGCCTCATCCACGATCGAGAGGAGCTGCTCCTCGCTGGTGACCGGCGCCGACCGGGCGCGCGACGGCGTCACCCGATTGCCGAGCGCGACCAGCCCGCCCGGGATGGGCCCGAGGACCACGCGCACGAAGCGGACGATCGGCGCGGTCAGCCGCAGCAGCACGGGCGCGTTCGCCCGGCCCACGCTGCGGGGGCTCACGCCGACCAGCACGAAGGACACCGCAGTCATGATCAGGGCCGCGAGGATGAGCGAGACCCACCACTCCGCGAAGATCTGCTCGAAGGCGAGCGTCACGAGCACCGCGGCCGTCGTCTCGGCGAGGAGACGGGTGAAGCTGATCGCGTTGAGGTAGGCGCCCGGATCCTCCGCGATCGAACGGAGGGACTTCTTCGCACGGGACGTCTCGGCCAGGTCGGCGATGTCGCCACGCGACTGCACCGCCAGGGCGGAGTCGACGGCGGCCATCAGACCGCCGAAAGCCACCAGCAGGAACGCGACGATGAAGAACAGCGCCTGCAGCATCCCGCCCCCTACCGCTGTCGGTCGTAGCGCGCGAACCCGACGAGGATGTCGCGCTGGATGGCGAACATCTCGCGCTCCTCGGCCGGCTCGGCGTGGTCGAAGCCCAGCAGGTGCAGGATGCCGTGCGTCGTCAGCAGGAGCAGCTCATCCATCAGGGAGTGACCGGCGGTCTCCGCCTGCACCTGGGCGACCTGCGGGCAGAGCACGACGTCGCCGAGAAGCCCGGCGGGCGACGGCTCCTCCTCCGTGCCCGGGCGGAGTTCGTCCATCGGGAAGCTGAGCACGTCGGTCGGGCCCGGCTCGTCCATCCACTGAACGTGCAGCTGCTCCATGGCGGCCTCGTCGACGAGCACGATCGCGAGCTCGGCGTCGGGATGCACGTGCAGGATGTCGAACGCGTAGGTGGCGAGCCGCTGCAGGGCGGCCTCATCCACCGCGATGGTCGACTCGTTGTTGATCTCGATGCTCACTCCGGCCCTATCGTCGCTTCGGGAGGTGGTCGCGCGGCGATCCGCCGCGGCGCTCGGCGCGGTTCGCGAACTCGGCCGCCTGCTCGCGCTCGTAGTGCCGCGCCTGCTGGCGCGCGTCGTACTCGGTGTAGGCGTCGACGATACGGCCGACGAGGCTATGGCGCACGACGTCTTCGCTCGTCAGCCGGGCGAAGTGGATGTCGTCGATGTCGTTGAGCACGCGGGTCACCAGGCGCAGGCCGCTCGCCGCGTTGGGCAGGTCGACCTGGGTGATGTCGCCGGTGACGACCATCTTCGAGTTGAAGCCCAGACGCGTGAGGAACATCTTCATCTGCTCCGGCGTCGTGTTCTGCGCCTCATCGAGGATGATGAACGAGTCGTTCAGGGTCCGGCCGCGCATGTATGCCAGAGGCGCGACCTCGATGGTGCCTGCGGCGAGAAGCTTCGGGACGAGGTCCGGGTCCAGCATTTCGTTGAGCGCGTCGTACAGAGGCCGCAAGTACGGGTCGATCTTGTCCGTCAGCGTGCCGGGCAGATAGCCGAGCCGCTCCCCCGCCTCCACCGCAGGACGGGTCAGGATGATGCGGGTCACCTCTTTGCGCTGGAGCGCCTGCACGGCCTTCGCCATGGCGAGGTAGGTCTTGCCGGTACCGGCCGGGCCGATCCCGAACACGATCGTGCTGTGGTCGATCGCGTCGACGTACTGGCTCTGCCCGAGCGTCTTCGGGCGGATGCTCTTGCCGCGGGCGGTCAGGATGGCCTGGCCGAGCACATCCGCCGGGCTCAGGTTGAGGTCGGTGCCGAGCATCTTGGCCGAGCTCGTGACCTCGGCGGGCGACAGTTCCTGGCCGTTGCGCACCATCTGCAGCAGCTCCTCCACGAGGCGCTGTGCGGCCGCAACCTGCGTCGGGTCGCCGGCGAGGGTGATCTCGTTGCCGCGCACGTGCACGCTGACCAGCGGATACTGGCGCTCGAGCGTGGTCAGCAGGCGGTCCTGCGGGCCGAGCAGGCGGACCATCTGCACGCCGTCGACGCTCAGCCGGGCTTCGGCGCCCTCGTCAGGGGCCGCGGTCGAATCGCTAGAGGGCAAGGCTTCCTTCCTCGAGCCCGCCTTCGCCGGCGGCGCTCAGTACATGTGCATGGACGTGGAACACGGTCTGACCCGCGCCCTCGCCCGAGTTGAAGATCAAGCGGTAGTCGCCGTCGCCGTATTCCCCGGCGAGGCGTTTGGCGGTCGCCACCAGCTCGGCGAGGAGCTCGGGGTCACCGGCGGCAAGCTCCGCGACGTCGCGGTACTGCTCCGTCTTCGGAACGACGAGCAGGTGCAGCGGCGCCTTCGGGGCGATGTCGCGAAACGCGATCAACCGCTCCGAGTCGTAGACGACGTCGGCTGGGATCTCGCCCGCGATGATGCGGGAGAAGATCGAACGCTCCGTTTCTGCCATGCTTCCATCCTATTCGCGGGGGACGACAACGGCGGGGGTGTCCGCCCAGGGCGTCACCAGCGGTGGAGGGAGGCGTTCAGCACGGCGAGGGCGGCAGGGCCTGCGGTGGACGTGCGGAGCACCGTGCTGCCCAGCCGCACGATCTCGGCACCTGCCTCACGGAACAGGGCGAGCTCCTGCGGAGCGATGCCGCCCTCCGGGCCGACGACCAGAACCAGATCGCGGCCATCCGGCTCGATAGCGGTCAGCGGAGTGTCGGCGTCGGGCTCCAGCACGAGCACACGGCTGCCGCCGGCCAGTGCGGCGACCTGCTTCGTCGTCGCGAGCTCGGCGACCTCCGGCGTCCACGCGCGGATCGACTGCTTCGCCGCCTCCCGCACGATCGCCGCCCAGCGCTCTCGGCCCTTCGCGACCTTGGCGCCTTCCCACCGGGAAACCGACCGGGAGGCGGCCCACGGCACCACCGCATCCACGCCCAGTTCGGTGGCCGCCTGCACTGCGAGTTCATCGCGGTCGCCCTTGGCCAGAGCTTGCACCAGCGTGACGAGCGGAGCCGGGCGCTCCACGCGCGAGACGGACTCCACGTCGATGGTGAGCTCGGTGTTCGTGGAGACGAGAACCTCGCCCGAGGCGACCAGTCCTCGGCCGTTGCCGATCAGCACCGACTCGCCCGGACGCGTGCGGTTCACGGTCGCCGCGTGCTTCGCCTCGGCGCCGGTCAGCGACAGCCGGGCGCCGACCCCGACGTCGTCGAGATCCTCACGCAGGTAGAGGGATGCCACAAGCGGCTCAGAGGTTGAGGAACCGGTCGCGCAGCTTCGCGAACAGCCCCTGCTGGAACCGCGCGAGCGACGGCTCCGGGCCCGCGTGGGTCGCCGCGAACTTCTTGATCAGCTCTTTCTCCTTGTGGTCGAGCTTCGTGGGCGTGACCACCTGGATGCCGACCCGCAAGTCTCCGCGGCCGGCGCCGCGCAGGTGCGTGATGCCGCGGTCCTTCACCGTGATGATGTCGGCGGACTGAGTCCCCGGCTTGAGTTCGAGCCGGATGTCGCCGTCGAGCGCCTTCATGGTCGCCGTGGTGCCGAGGATGGCATCCGTCATCGACAGCTCCAGCGTGCAGAGCAGGTCGTCGCCGTCGCGGCTGAACACCTCGTGGTGCTTGACCTTGATCTCAAGGTACAGGTCGCCGTTCGGGCCACCGGCGGGGCCGGCCTCGCCGCTGCCCGGCATCTGCAGGCGCAGGCCGGTGTCGACACCCGCGGGGATGTCGACCGGCACGGAACGCCGGGCGCGGACGCGGCCCTGACCCTGGCAGGTCACGCACGGCGTCGCGATGACGGTGCCGTAGCCGCGGCAGGTGCCGCAGGGGCTCGAGGTCATCACGTTGCCGAGGAGCGAGCGCACGGAGCGCTGGATGCTGCCGGTGCCGTGACAGATGTCACACGTCACCGGCTGGGTGCCCGGCTGGCAGCACGAGCCGTTGCAGGTCTCGCAGACGACCGCCGTATCGACCTCCAGGTCGCGGTGCGTGCCGAAGATGACCTCGTCCAGGTCCACCTCCACGCGGAGCAGGGCGTCCTGGCCGCGCTCGCGGCGCGACCGCGGACCGCGCGTCGCCCCTCCACCGCCGCCGAAGAACGTCTCGAAGATGTCGCTGAACCCGGCGAAGTCGCCGGCTCCTGCGCCCCCACCGAAGCCGCCGGAGCCGCCCAGGTCGTACTGCTGGCGCTGCTGCGGATCGCTGAGGACGTCGTACGCGTGCGTGACGAGCTTGAAGCGCTCCTGCGCCTCAGAACTCGGGTTGACATCCGGGTGCAACTCGCGCGCGAGCCGGCGGTACGCCTTCTTGATCTGGTCGGGGCTGGCGTCGCGCTCGACGCCGAGGACTTCGTAGTGGTCGGCCACGTAGGCTGTTCCTTCTTCTTCTCGATCGCGTGTTGTGGTCTCGGTCGCAGGCGGCCTACTGGTCGCCGAGCAGCCGGGAGAGGTAGCGGGCGACCGCGCGGACGGCCGCCATGTTGCCGGAGTAGTCCATGCGGAGCGGCCCGAGCAGGCCCACGCGGGCCACATCCGATCCCGCTGCACTGTAACCACTGGAGAGGATGGATGCTTCCGTCAGCCCGAACACCGCGTTCTCGCGCCCGATGCTGACGGCGACGCCGTGCTGGTCGGTCGCCATCTCGTCGAACAGCCGGAGCAGGACGACCTGCTCTTCGATCGCCTCCAGCACCGGTGTGATGCTGCCGGGGAAGTCGTGTTCGGTGCGCACGAGGTTCGCGGCGCCGGCCATGACCAGCTTCTCTTGCCGATTGGCAGCGATCTGGTCGAGCAGGGCACCCACGACCGGTTCGACCAACTGGCGGGTGCGTTCGGTCAGCGCCTCCGGCAGTTCGCGCAGTCGTGCGGTCGCCTCTGCCAGGGTCAGCCCGGCGGCGGCGCCGTTGATCGCGCCGCGGATCTCGGCAACATCCTCGTCGCTGATCTCGTCGTGCGACTCGATCACGCGCTGCTCGACGGCCCCCGAGTCGGTGATCAGCACGCTGAGCAGCCGACGCGGCGCGAGGGCCACCAATTCGATGTGCCGGATGCGCGAGCGCGCCACCGACGGGTACTGCACCAGGGCGACCTGGCTCGTGAGCTGCGAGAGCAGGCGCACCGTGCGCGAAAGCACGTCGTCGAAGTCGAGGGACTCGCCGAGGAACGTCTCGATCGCCGTGCGCTGGGCAGGTGTCAGCGGGCGCACCTCTGCGAGGTGGTCGACGAACAGCCGGTAGCCCTTGTCGGTCGGCACGCGGCCCGAGGAGGTGTGCGGGGCTGCGATCAGCTCCTCTTCCTCCAGCAGCGCCATATCGTTCCGGATGGTGGCCGCCGACACGCCGAAGGAGTGCCGCTCCACGATGCTCTTGGACCCGACCGGCTCCCTCGACGCCACGTAGTCCTGGACGATGACGCGCAACACTTCGAGGCTGCGTTCCGAGACCATCTCCGCCTCCCGTCGACCGATTAGCACTCGCTGTTCCTGAGTGCCAATCCTACCGCGCCGAAACGCGGTGAGGATGATTGCTGCCTGAGACTCGCCCGCAGTACCGTATGGGCACCGGTTCGACAGCGTTGCAACCGATCATGAAAGGGTTCCGCCGATGACAGACCCGAACCAGCCCTCCGACCCCGCGGACGGTGTCCCCCCGCAGCAGCCCGGCGGCGTCCCCCCGCAGCAGCCGTACTCGAACGTACCGCCCCAGCAGCCGTACTCGCAGCCCGCCGGCGCGCCCCAACAGCCCTACCCCGCCCAGGCCGCGCCGCTCGACCCGGCCCAGGACAAGCAGTGGGCGTCGTTCGCCCACCTCGGCGGCATCCTCTGGATCCTTCCCTCCCTGATCATCTGGCTCGTCTTCAAGGACCGCGGACGCCTCACCGACCAGGAGGCGAAAGAGGCCCTCAACTGGCAGATCACCTGGATCATCGCCTGGGTCGCCTCCCAGATCATCGGGATCATCATCGGCAGCTTCACCTACGGCATCGGCTACCTGCTGTTCGGGCTGCTCATCCCGTGGGCGCTGTACATCGTGAACCTCGTGTTCTCGATCCTCGGTTTCGTCCGCGTGAACAGTGGAGGCACGTACCGCTACCCGGTGAACTTCCGCTTCATCAAGTAGCCATAGCGCGTTCAGGCTCTTTTCAGCCTGGGGCCCCGCGCCCTAGGCTGGATTGAACACGTCCACCCCTGGTCCTTCAGAGGAGAACAGCACCATGTCCGCGACACCCCCGCCGCCCCCACCACCCCAGCAGCCGTACGGAGGGGCGCAGCAACTCAGCCCCGCAGACGAGAAGCTGTGGGCCACCCTCGTGCAGGTCGGCGGCATCCTGTTCAACTGGATCCCGGCGCTGATCGGCTACCTCGTGCTGAAGGACCGCGGCCCGTTCGTGCGCGCACACACCGCGACGGCGCTCAACTTCCAGATCACCATCTTCATCGCGTACATCGTCGGCGGCATCCTGTCGATCGTCGTCGTCGGCATCTTCATTATCATCGCGGCGTGGGTGATCAACATCGTGTTCAGCATCATCGCCGCCGTGAAGGCCAACCAGGGCGAGTACTACACGTACCCGATCGCTATCCGATTCGTGAGCTAAGCGAGCGGCCGGTCGGCCTCGTCCGCTGGGCGAGCCGTCAGGCGGCCTCGTCCGCCAGCAGCCGGCGCACGACCGCGTCGGCAAGGAGCCGCCCCCGCAGGGTCAGCACGATCGACCCGCGAAGGGCGGCTCTTCCGTCTACCAGCCCGTCCGCGATCAGCCCGGGAACCTCGTGTCGCCCGGCCTCCCCGAGTTCAGTGGTGCGCAGACCGTCGCGGATGCGCGAGAGCAGCAGCACCCGCTCCACGTGGCGGGTCTCCGTGTCGAGCGTCTCGCGCCCGGCTGCCGGAGACTCGCCGGCGAGGACGCGCTGCGCGTACGCGGCGGGATGCTTCACGTTCCACCAGCGGACGCCTCCGACGTGACTGTGCGCGCCCGGACCGATGCCCCACCAGTCGTGGCCGAGCCAGTATGCGAGGTTGTGCCGCGAGCGGTGGGCCGCATCCGTCGCCCAGTTGCTGACCTCGTACCAGTCGTAGCCGGCGTCGGCGAGCCGGGTGTCGGCGAGCTCGTACATGTCGGCCTCGAGGTCGTCATCCGGCTCGGGCACCTGGCCGGACCGGATCTGGCGGGCCAGCTTCGTTCCCGGTTCGACGATCAGGGCGTACGCCGACAGATGGTCGGGCTGGCAGGCGAGCGCGGTGTCGAGGCTCTGCGACCAGTCGTCGAGCGACTCCCCCGGCGTCCCGTAGATGAGGTCGAGGCTGACCTGAAGGCCCGCCTCGCGCGCCCAGCCGACGACCATCGGGATTCGCGCCGGGTCGTGGGTGCGCTCCAGTGTCTCGAGGACATGCGGGACGGCGGATTGCATCCCGAACGACACGCGGGTGAACCCGGCGTCGGCGAGGCGCCGCAGGTCGTCGGCATCGACCGAGTCGGGGTTCGCCTCGGTGGTCACCTCCGCACCGTCGGCGAGACCCCAGGTGTCCCTGACCGCGCCGAGCATGGCGCTGAGGTCGCCGGGTGGCAGCAGCGTGGGGGTGCCGCCTCCGAAGAAAACGGTCGACACCGGACGGTCGGGGATCCCGCTGGCGCGGAGCGCACCCGCGGCGAACTCCACCTCCCGAACCGCGTGCCCGGCGTAGTCCGACTGCGAGACCCCGCGCAGCTCGGTGGCCGTGTAGGTGTTGAAGTCGCAGTACCCGCAGCGCACGCGGCAGAACGGCACGTGCAGGTAGACGCCGAAGTCGCGGGTCTCGGTGCCGTCGGCGGCGGTCGCGGGGAGCAGACCGTCGGCGGGCGCCGGGTCACCGAGCGGAAGGACGCTCGGCATCAGGCGGACCGGACGGGGTGGAGCGCGCGCAGGTACTTCGCGGTGAACCGGCGCTGCACGAGGCCGAGCACGGGCGAGACCAGGCGGTAGAACGCGTTGGATGGTCGGGACAGCGCGCGGAGCAGGAACCAGACCGTCCCGTCCTCACGCTGTTCGACGAGGAACAGCTCCTCACCGCTTTCCGGGTGGCCGTGCAGGGTGCCGTAGGCGAAACCGCGCCGGTGCGGCTCGTCGATGACGTAGACGACGCGGATAGGCGCGGACACCCGGAACGGGCCGAACGGGATCTTCAGGACCGCGGTCATCCCGTTGCGGACGAAGGGCGTTCCGTCGTCGGCGAAGACGTCCTCCTCAGGCCGGTTGGTGCGCATCCTGACCGGTGTGCCGTCCGGGCCGAACTCGACGCCCTCGTATTGCACGCCGGTGCCCTCGTGGACGTCCGTGACCTGGATGCCGCTGCCCTTCTGCACACCCCACGCCATCAGCGCGGTGGCCGCGGTCTCGAAGCGCTCGTCGCCGCTGCCCAGCCGGATGCTGCGCTCGAGCGGCTTGTAGCCCTTCGGCGGGTAGTACAGCAGATCGGCCGCCTGGGTGCCGCCGACCGCCCCGTACGTGACGGGTTGATCGGTGAACGTGGAGCGGCGCATGTATTCATCTTCCGCCATGTCCCCGGGGTTCGCGAAACGAGCTGCGACCGCCGGGACTCGTTACTTCTTGTCCTTCTTCTCCGTGTCGCCGGAGAGCGCCGCGATGAAGGCCTCCTGGGGGACCTCGACGCGGCCGACCATCTTCATGCGCTTCTTGCCCTCCTTCTGCTTCTCGAGGAGCTTGCGCTTTCGCGTAATGTCGCCGCCGTAGCACTTGGCGAGGACATCCTTACGCATCGCGCGGATGTTCTCGCGCGCGATGATGCGGGCGCCGATGGCGGCCTGGATGGGCACCTCGAACTGCTGGCGCGGGATGAGCTCGCGCAGACGGGACGCCATCATGGTGCCGTACGCGTAGGCCTTGTCGCGGTGGACGATCGCGCTGAACGCATCCACCGCCTCACCCTGCAGCAGGATGTCGACCTTCACGAGGTCCGACTCCTGCTCTCCGAACGGCTCGTAGTCGAGCGAGGCGTAACCGGCGGTCTTGGACTTCAGCTGGTCGAAGAAGTCGAACACGATCTCGCCGAGGGGCATCGTGTAGCGGATCTCGACGCGGTCCTCGCCGAGGTACTCCATGCCGAGGAGCGTCCCGCGGCGACCCTGGCACAGCTCCATGATGACCCCGACGTAGTCCTTCGGGGCGAGGATGGCGGCCTTGACGACCGGCTCCTCGACCTTCTCGATCTTGCCACCGGGGAACTCGCTCGGGTTGGTGACGGTGACGGTCTTCTTGTCCTCCGTCGTCACCTCGTAGATCACGCTCGGGGCGGTCGTGATGAGGTCGAGGTCGAACTCCCGCGACAGCCGCTCGGTGATGATCTCGAGGTGCAACAGGCCGAGGAAGCCGCAGCGGAAGCCGAAGCCCAGGGCGACGGAGGTCTCGGGCTCGTAGACGAGCGCCGCATCCGACAGCTTCAGCTTGTCGAGGGCTTCACGCAGTTCGGGATAGTCGCTGCCGTCGAGCGGGTACAGGCCGGAGAAGACCATCGGCTTCGGCTCGGTATAGCCGGGCAGGGCCTGAGTGGCTGGCTTCGCCGCCGTCGTGATCGTGTCGCCGACCTTCGACTGGCGGACGTCCTTCACGCCGGTGATGAGGTAGCCGACCTCGCCGACGCCGAGCCCCTTGGAGGGCGTCGGCTCGGGCGAGGAGACCCCGATCTCGAGGATCTCGTGGGTGGCCCTCGTGGACATCATCTGCACGCGCTCGCGCGGGTGGAGCGTGCCGTCGACCATGCGGACGTAGGTGACGACGCCGCGGTAGCTGTCGTAGACGGAGTCGAAGATCATCGCGCGGGCCGGGGCGTCGGCGGCGCCAACGGGCGCGGGGATCTCGGCGACGACGCGGTCGAGGAGCGCCTCGACACCCATGCCGGTCTTGCCGGACACGCGCAGGACGTCCTCCGGGCGGCCACCGATCAGGCTGGCGAGCTCCTGAGCGTACTTCTCGGGGTCGGCCGCCGGCAGGTCGATCTTGTTCAGCACCGGGATGATCGTGAGGTCGTTCTCCAGGGCGAGGTACAGGTTGGCGAGCGTCTGCGCCTCGATGCCCTGGGCCGCATCCACCAGCAGGATGGCGCCCTCGCACGCGGCGAGGGAGCGCGACACCTCGTAGGTGAAGTCGACGTGCCCGGGGGTGTCGATCATGTTCAGCGCGAAGGTCTGCCCGTCGACCTCCCACGGCATGCGGACGGCCTGGCTCTTGATCGTGATACCGCGCTCACGCTCGATGTCCATCCGGTCGAGGTACTGGGCGCGCATGTCCCGGTCGGAGACCACGCCGGTGATCTGCAGCATCCGGTCGGCCAGGGTCGACTTGCCATGGTCGATGTGCGCGATGATGCAGAAGTTGCGGAGGGAGGCCGGGTCGGTCGCGGCGGGCTCGAGGGCCTGAAGAGCTCGTGGTGACATCGTCCGGCCATTCTCCCATGAACGCTCGGTGGCCGTCGTCAGGCGAATCGCTCGGCGCGCTCGGCGACGTGGCCGCGCCCGTCCTCGAAGCGGTAGACCTCGGCGCCGCCGATGTAGACGCGCTCGGCGCGCGAGTTCACATCGAGCGGGTCACCCGACCAGACCACCACATCGCCGTCGAGCCCCACGGCCAGCGAGCCGACGCGGTCGTCGAGACGGAGGAATGCCGCAGGGTTCATGGTCAGGGCTTCGAGCGCGGTCTCCCGCGGCAGGCCGTCCTTCACCGCCAGAGCTGCCTGGTACACGAGGAAGTTGATCGGCACGACCGGGTGGTCCGTGGTGATCGCGACCCGGACTCCGGCCTGGGCGAGGGTGGCGAGATTGGCGATCGCCCGGTCACGGAGCTCGACCTTGGAGCGCGAGGTGAACATGGGCCCGAAGATCACCGGGATGTCGCGCTCGGCCAGAACGTCCGCGATCTTGTGGGCCTCCGTGCCGTGGTTGATGACCAGGCGGTAGCCGAACTCGTCCGCGAGGCGCAGCGCGGTCGCGATGTCGTCGTGACGGTGGGTGTGCTGATCCCAGGCGAGGTCGCCGTCGAGCACGCGGACCAGGGTCTCCTTCGCGAGGTCGCGGTCGAAGGGCTTGCCCTCCAGCTGCGCCTCGTCGCGGCGGGTCCGGTAGTTCTGGGCGTCCACGAACGCCTCGCGGATGATCATGGCGACGCCGAGACGCGTGCTCGGGGTCTGATTCTTGGCTCCGTAGACACGCTTGGGGTTCTCGCCCAGAGCCGACTTCACACTGACGGCCTCGCGGATGACCTGCTCGTCGATGATCCGTCCGCCCCAGGTCTTGATCGCCACGGTCTGGCCGCCGATCGGGTTGCCCGATCCGGGCTTCACCACGACCGAGGTCACACCGCCGGAAAGGGCATCGCGGAACCCTTCGTCGTCGATGTTGATCGCGTCGATCGCGCGGACCGCCGCAGTGTTCGGCGTCGTCATCTCGTTGGTGTCGTCGCCGGCCGGGCCGTTCGCCTCCTCGTGGATGCCGACGTGCCCGTGCGATTCGATGAAGCCGGGAAGCACCCACTTGCCTGCCGCATCCACCACGGTCACGTCATCGGGGATCTCGATGTCGCCCGCTGCTCCGACCGCGTGGATGACGCCGTCCCGAATGAGGACGACGCCGCTCTCGATCGGCTCCTGCGAGACGGGGACGACGTAACCGTTGACGATGGCGATGCTGGTGGAAGTCATGGAAGGAGCCTACGCGCGTGGCCCGGCGGGCTCCGAGGGGACGGCAACCTGGGGAATGTTCGCGGGCATCTGATGTTGTGGACGATATGAACATCCTTCTCACCGGCGCGACCGGCTTCATCGGATCGGCCGTTCTCCCCCGTCTTCTCGACGAGGGCCACGCCATCACCGCCCTCGTCCGCGACGAGGCCAAGGCAGCTGCAGTCCAGATGGCGGGCGCCACGGCGCTCATCGGCGACGCGAGTGACGCCGCTCTCGTGGAGCGTGCCGCGCGGGCCAGCGACGGCGTCATCCACCTGGCCTCCTCGAAGGACGTGGATGCCGTGCTCGTCCCCGCGGTCCTTGCCGGACTCGCCGACTCGGGAAAGCCGTTCGTGCACACTGGCGGAATCTGGACCTATGGCTCGTGCGACGACATCACCGAGGAGTCCCCGGCCGCGCCACCTGTCCTGACCGCCTGGCGGGCGACGGGCGAGCGTCTGGTGCTCGCGGCGGAGGGCGTGCGCGGCACCCTCGTCGTCCCCTCGATCGTCTACGGGCACGGCAAGGGCCTCGCGAACGTGATCGTGGACGCGCCCCGCGGCACAGGCGCCGTCCCGACGCTCCGTCTCATCGGCGATGGGTCGCAGCACTGGGCGACGGTGCATGTCGACGATCTGGCGGCGCTCTACGTGCTCGCCCTGGAGAACGGCACGGCGGGACACACCTACATCGGCGCCGGCGGGCACAACCCCACGGTCCGCGAACTCGGCGAAGTCGCCGCCCAGGCCGCGGACGTGGCCGGCGGGGTCGCTGCCGAGTCTCTCGAAGAGACGACCTCGCGGCTGGGCGAAGGACTCGCGGAGGCGCTGCTGCTCGATCAGCAGGCACGCGGAATCCGCGCGAGGGTGGAGCTCGGATGGGAGCCGAACGGCCCTGCGCTGTCGGAGGAGCTGCTCGTCGGGTCGTACGCGCCCGCACGCGTCGGACGGTGACCGCACACCGTTTTGGTGGGAGGGTGCAATCGCTGGTAATGTTGTTTGTTGGCTTGCGTGTGGATGTGTCCGCACGAAACGCCGCAAGGCGCCCTCTCCGCTGAGCGGCACATCCCTAACTCACTCCAGAACGAAAGTGACCATTCGTGGCAAACATCAAGTCGCAGATCAAGCGCAACGGCACCAACAAGAAGGCGCAGGAGCGCAACAAGGCCGTGAAGAGCCAGCTCAAGACGGCCATCCGCGCCACCCGCGAGGCTGTCTCCGCCGGTGACAAGGACAAGGCGACCGCGGCGCTGCGCCTCGCCGCGAAGAAGATCGACAAGGCTGCCAGCAAGGGCGTAATCCACAAGAACCAGGCGGCGAACCGCAAGTCGGCAATCGCCAAGCAGGTCGCCGCGCTCTAAGCGACGACCGCCCGCGGGACCTGTCCCGCGCCGCTAGCGAGCCCCCGTCAGGACTACGGTCCGGGCGGGGGCTCGCTGCATGTGCGGTGCGCTCAGTCGCGACCGCGGGCGCTGATGATGCGGATCATCCGCTCGAGCGCGAACACCGGGTCGCGTCCTCCGCCTTTGACGTTGGCATCGGTCTCGGCGAGGAGCTCGATGCAGCGTCCCAGGCCGTCCTCGGTCCAGCCCTGGAGGTCGCGGCGTGCGCGGTCGACCTGCCACGGAGCGAGGCCGAACTGCTGGGCGAGCTGCCCGGAGCCGCCTCGCGACCCCGAGATCTTCGCCATCGTGCGGATCTTGCTGGCGAAGGCGGCCACCATTGGGACCGGGTCGGCGCCGGACGCAAGGGCGTGACGCATGGTCACCAGCGCTTCGCCGTGCCGACCGGCGATCGCGGCGTCCGCGACCTGGAAGGCGTTGGTCTCGACGCGCCCTCCGTAGTACTTGTCGACCGTGGCCTCGGTGATCTGCTCCGAGGAGTCGGACAGGAGCTGCTGGCACGCCGCCGCGAGCTCGGCGAGGTCGTCGGAGAACGCCGACGTGATCGCGCGAAGCGCGCCCGGCGTCACCTTGCGTCCCGCCGCCGCGAACTCGGCCTGGGTGAAGTCGTACTTCTCGGCGTCCTTCTTCAGTTCTGCGCAGACGACTTCTATGCCTCCACCGGAGCCGGAGCGGATGGCGTCGAGCAGCTTCTTGCCTCGGACGCCGCCGCCGTGCCGCAGCGTGACGACCGTGCCTTCGGCGGGAGAGCTCAGATAGTCGAGCATGTCGGCGAGGAACGCGTCGTTGCACTTCTCCACGGCTTCGACCCGGATCAGCCGCGGCTCACCGAACAGGGAGGGGCTCGCGAGGGTGAGGAGCTCTCCGGGGGCGTAGTCACCGGCATTGAGGTCGCTGATCTCGAGGCTGGGGTCGTCGGCCTTGAGCGCATCGCGAAGGGTGCGGACGGCACGTTCGGCGAGGAATCCCTCGGTCCCTGTGACGAGCACCACGGGCGCCGCGCGGATCTGATTCCACGGGACCTGCGGGATCGCGCTCGCGGCACGCGGCTTGCTTGCGCCGGCTCTACTGCTGCCTCGGGTCGCCACGGGTCTCCTCGTCGGGGTCGGGAGCCGTCCTGTTCCGGCCCTGCGTATCCAGGATACGGGCGACCACCGGCACTGCTCGTCGCGGCGTGCTCGCTCCACAGCTGCACCCCGGAGGGACCGGGCGATACGAGCAGCAGGCCGGACTCGTCGGTCCGTGCGACCGCCGTTCCCGAGTCCGCCAGCAGCTCCAGCGCACGTCGGGTGGGATGCCCGTAGCCGTTGTGCGCGCCGACGGACACCAGGCCCACCCTCGCCCCGAGCGCCTGATAGAGCGCGGCGCTTTGGTCGGCGGAGCCGTGGTGGGCGACCTTCACCACATCCACGGGCCGGATGGCTCGCGTGGCGAGAAGGGCATCCTGTGCCTGCTCGCCCAGGTCGCCGAGGAAGATCGAGCGGACTCCCCGACCCTCCGCCTCGAGCGTCAAGCTCCCGGCGTTACCGGTGTCCTCCGCCGCGCCGGAGGTGGCGAGGGTCTCCCGGCCCTTCCCGCCGAGAGGCCAGAGCAGCCGCCAGGACAGGGCACCCAGCCGGCCCTGGAGCCCGGCGTGGCCCTGCTCCAGCGGTACCCCGGCGGACTCCAGCACGGCCAGCGTCCGTTCGTCGGCGTCCCGCACGGGACGCTGAACGATCGCGCGATCAGCCCGTTGCGCCACCGATGCGACACCGCCGACGTGGTCCGCGTCGAAATGAGTGAGGAGAAGGAAGTCGAGTCTGTCGATCCCGAGCCGGTCGAGGCACGCTGTCGCCGGTTCCGGCTTCCGTCCCACATCGATCATGGCCGTCGAGTCGCCATCGCGGATGAGCACGCCGTCTCCCTGCCCGACGTCGCACGCGGCGATCTGCCAGTCGGCGGGGATGGCCAGCGCACGGCCCACCGCGCTGCCACCCAGTGCCCCTGTGTACACGACAGCGCCGAGACAGAGCGCGACCACGGCCGTGGCCGACACGAGGCGCGGAGCTCGACGGGCGAGAAGCAGGACTCCGACCGCGAGAAGGACGACACCGCTGAGGACCACTCCGACCGCCCCGGGCGCCCACGGCAGTGCGACGCCGGGTAGTCCGCTCGCGAAGGTCGCGACGTGCGCGATCCATGCCGACGGCGCCCACGCCAGCCACACCACGAACTGACCCACGGCGGGCGCCCAGGGCAGCAGTGCGCAGGCGAGGCACCCGAGCACGGTCGCGACGGGCGCTGCCGGCTCGGCGAGCAGGTTCGCGGGGATGCCGAACAGCGGCAGCGTCGGCGTCAGCAGCACCAGCACCGGCTGGCAGGCCAGCTGCGCCGCGGTCGGGACGGCCAGTGCGATCGCGAGTGAGCGCGGCATCCATCGCGAGAGCACCCGGCTCAGCGGGCCCGCGAGGACCAACAGGCCCGCCGTCGCCAGCACCGAGAGGGCGAAACCGTAGTCGCGCGCCAGCCAGGGGTCGTTGACCAGCAGCGCGATCACCGCGAGGCCGAGCGCAGGAACGCCGTCAGCCGGCCGACCGCGTGCCAACCCGATGAGCAGCACGACGGCCATCGCTGCGGCGCGGATCACACTCGCTCCCGGACCGACCAGCGCCACGAAGGCCAGGAGCGAAGTGAACGCCGCGAGGATGCGCATCCGCCGCCCGGCCCCCGCCAAGCGGGCGAGGCCGAAGACGAGTCCGATCACCAACGCGCAGTTCGCCCCCGACACCGCTGTGAGATGACTCAGCGACGACGCCTTCATCGCTTCGTCGAGCTGTTGCGAGACGGCCGTCTCATCACCGATCGCGAGGCCCGGAAGCAGCGCTCCCCCGTCACCCGGCGTCACGCTCGCCGCCTCGGCGAAGCCGGTGCGGATCACGGCGGTCCACGCGACCCACAACGGCGGATGCTCCGAGACGGCAGGAGGCTGGTCGCCACTCACCCGGATCGTATAGGTCGTCGCCTCCCCCGGCTCGTTGAGGACGACCGTTCCCTCCACTTCGATCACCGCGCCCAGCGCGAGGACTCTCGCCTCCCGCTCGCCGGCCCCGAACAGCACCGAGACCGGGATGGACGCGTGCGGCTCGACCGTCCTGCCCCGAACGCTCCACCGCGAGGCCCCGTCGAAGCCGGCAGCGACGCGCTGCGGCGCTCGCTCCACACGGACGCGGAGGTCCGCTGTCTCGAAGGCGTCGGCGGCGGCATCCAGCTCCGGGGAGGACCGACCGGGCGCCTGCGTGGCGACGATGGCGGCGGCCAACCCGGCAGCCGCGAGCACCGTCGCGATCAACGGACCTATCCGCGTGATCCGCCCCTGCGATGTCAGGGCAACCCGGCCCGCTCCCGGCCGGCCGATCAGCGCGGCGCAGACAGCGACAACGGCCGAAGCCGCCGAAACGATCGCAACGATCCAAGCGACGTCGGGAAGCCCGATCAGCACCGCGCAGCAGACCCACAGGGCCACGGCGGGAAGAGCCAGCCGAAGGTCGGGCATCACACCGTCACCCGATCCTTCAGGCCGTCGAAGAGCTTCTGGCCGATGCCGGAGACCTTCAGGAGATCCGTCGCCTGGACGAACCGGCCGTTGGCCGCTCGCCAGTCCAGGATGCGCTGGGCGAGCGCCGGGCCGATCCGCGGAAGGTTCTCGAGCTCGGGCTGAGTCGCCGTGTTCAGATTGACGGGCGCTCCGGGGACGGCCGCCGCCCCTCCAGGACTGCTCCCAACGTTCGCGACGGCGCCGGAGGGCGGCTGCTCGCCCACCCGCGGAACGACCAGCTGCTCGCCGTCGGCCACCGGCCGGGCGAGATTCAGGGCGGCCGCATCCGCTCCGTCGGCGAACCCTCCCGCTGCAGCGACCGCGTCGACGACCCGCGCCCCGGAATGCAGGACGACGAGACCGGGTGTTCGAACCGCGCCGGTGACATGCACGATCGCGCTGCTGCCCGCCGTGTCCGGCCCGGATCCAGGCGAGGAGGGGGCGCGCGAGACGGCGCCCGTGCCGGTCGGCAGCGGAAGCGAACTCCCCCGCTGCGCGGTCGCCGACACGAGCACCGCTACGACGGCCGCCACGATGAGCAGCACGACGGCCGCTCCGACCCCGACCCGCACCCGCCGCGGACGTCGCCCGTCGTTCCCGTCGCCATCCCCCGGCACTTCCACATCCGGCGCAGGGCCGGCGGAGCCGTCGCTCAGCTCGGGCGGTGGCCCGTCGAGGTCGGAGGAATCGGAACGATGTCGCATCCCTTCACGCTAGGAAGAGCCGCCGCTCCCGAACCGCCCGAGAGCGAAGAGGTGGACAAACGCCCAGGGCGCCGGATTGTGCACGACAATCCGACGCCCTCGGGCGCGAGCGACCGACCTCAGCCGCGCGGCTTGGTAGCGATGTTCACCAGCCGCGGCGCGCGCACGATCACGTTGACGATCTCTCGGTCCCCGACCGAGCGGACGACCGCCTCCAGGCCGCGAGCCAGCGCCTCCAGCTCGTCGGACGCGATCTTGGGCGACACCTCCAGCCGGTCACGGACCTTGCCGTCGACCTGCACCACGGCCGTCACGGACTCCTCGATCAGCAGCGTCGGGTCGGGCTTGCGCCACTGCGCCAGCGCCACCGACGGCTCGTAGCCGAGCTTGCTCCACATGTCCTCGGCGGTGTACGGCGAGAACAGGTTGAGCGCCATCGCGGTGACCTCGGCGGCCTCGCGCACGGCGGCATCCGCCGGGCCTGCTCCCGTGTCGATCGCCTTGCGGGTGGCGTTCACCAGCTCCATCAGGCGAGCGACGACCACGTTGAACTTGAACGACTCGATGAGCCCTGGGGCGTCCGCCAGGAAGCGGTGGGTCACCCGGCGGAGGGCCGGGTCGCCGGTCTTCCAGACCACATCCGGAGCGCTCGTCACGTCGTCCGCGATACGCCAGGCGCGCGCCAGGAACTTGGCACTACCCGACGGCGACACGTCCGCCCAGTCGATGTCGTCCTCCGGGGGGCCGGCGAAGGCCATCGTCAGGCGCACCGCATCCACACCGTGCTCGTCCAGCTGCTCGGACAGCTTGACCAGGTTGCCGCGCGACTTCGACATGGCTGAGCCGTCCATCAGCACCAGGCCCTGGTTCAGCAGGGCCGTGAACGGCTCCGTGAAGCTGATGTAGCCGAGGTCGAACAGCACCTTGGTGATGAACCGCGCGTACAGCAGGTGCAGGATGGCGTGCGAGACGCCGCCGATGTACTGGTCGACCGGCGCCCACTTCTCCGCCTCGCGCGGGTCGAACGCCTGCGTGTCGTCCTTCGGCGACAGGAAGCGCAGGAAGTACCACGAGCTGTCCACGAAGGTGTCCATGGTGTCCGTGTCGCGCTTCGCCGGTCCGTCGCAGTTCGGGCAGGAGACGTTCACCCAGTCGCTCGCGGCGCCCAGCGGGCTGGTGCCCTTCGGCTGCAGGTCGAGGCCTTCAGCCGGCGGCAGCAGCACGGGCAGGTCGGACTCGGGAACCGGCACCTCGCCGCACTGCTCGCAGTGGATGATCGGGATGGGCGTGCCCCAGTACCGCTGGCGGGAGATCAGCCAGTCGCGCAGGCGGAAGTTCTTCGCCGGCGCGCCCAGCTTGGAGCTCTGCAGAGCCTCGGTGACCCGGCGGATGGCGTTCGACTTGCTCAGGCCGTCGAACGGTCCCGAGTTGATCAGCCGGCCCTCGCCGGTCAGCGCGACACCCGTCTCGGAGGGGTTCTCGAGCGCCGCCTCGTCCGGCAGGATCGGCTCGCCGGTCGCAGGGTCCGTGTGGATCACCGGGATGGCACCGGTCACCGGCTGCGTGGTGTCGACGACCACGCGCACCGGCAGGTCGAAAGCGCGCGCGAAGTCGAGGTCGCGCTGGTCGTGCGCGGGCACGGCCATGATCGCGCCGTGACCGTAGTCGCTCAGCACGTAGTCGGCGGCCCAGATCGGCAGCCGCTCACCGGTCAGCGGGTTGATCGCGTGGCGCTCGAGGAACACGCCGGTCTTCTCGCGCTCGGTGCTCAGGCGGTCCATCTCGGTGGTGCCGCGCACAACGTCCAGGTAGTCGTCGAAGCGCTTCTTGACCTCGGGACGCGCACCCTCGACCAGCTCGGCGGCCAGGTCGGAGTCGGGCGCCACCACCATGAACGTCACGCCGTACAGCGTGTCCGGACGGGTCGTGTAGACGGTGACCGGCTCGTCGCGTCCCTCGATCTGGAAGGTGACGTCAGCGCCGGTCGAACGTCCGATCCAGTTGCGCTGCATGGAGATGACCTTGGACGGCCACGCGCCCTCCAGCTGGTTCAGGTTGTCCAACAGCCGGTCCGCGTAGTCGGTGATCCGGAAGTACCACTGGGTCAGCTTCTTCTTGGTGACCAGGTGGTCGCAGCGCTCGCAGCGTCCGTTCACGACCTGTTCGTTCGCCAGCACCGTCTGGTCGAAGGGACACCAGTTGACCTGGCTCGCCTTGCGGTACGCCAGTCCCTTCTCGTACAGCTTCAGAAACAGCCACTGGTTCCAGCGGTAGTACTCGGGGTCGCTCGTCTGCAGCACGCGGTCCCAGTCGAAGCTGGGCGCGTAGCGGCGCATGCTGGCCTTCTGCTGCGCGATGTTGTCGTACGTCCAGCCGCGCGGGTCGAGCCCGCGCTTGATGGCGGCGTTCTCGGCGGGCAGGCCGAACGCATCCCAGCCGATCGGGTGCAGTACGTTGAAGCCCTGCTGGCGCCAGTACCGGGCGACCACGTCACCCAGCGCGTAGGCCTCGGCGTGGCCCATGTGCAGGTCGCCGGAGGGGTACGGGAACATGTCGAGGATGTACTTGCGCGGACGCGTGTCGGCGGGGTCGTCGGTCGCGAAGGGCCGGAGCTGCTCCCACACCGGGAGCCACTTGTCCTGGATCGCCGCGAAGTCGTACTGGGCGCGCTCGGCGCGGGTGTCCTGCGGGGTGCTCGCTGCCGTGGTGCCGGCTGCGTCGTGCTCGTGTGCCACGTGACTCTCAATCTGGGTTCCGTCGTGCCGTCGGCGGGATTCGGACGGCACGGAAGAGGCCGGACGGCGTGCGCCCGGGACTCCAGCGTACTAAACCTCGGACACGCCCAGTCCGTTCCCAGTGACCGTTCAGTTCGCGGCAGGCGTCATTGCCCGAGCGGGCGGTGTGGTCAGCGCACCGTCAGCCCGGCCGCTGCGAGCAGGGCCGCGGCCTTCACCCGCACCTCCTGGAGCTCCTCCTCCGGCACCGACAGCGCGGTGATCCCGCCTCCCGCACCGATCACCGCGGTGTCCCCGGTGAAGTGGATGCTGCGGATCACCATGGCCAGGTCCGCCGTGCCGTCGAAGGCGAAGAAGCCGAAACATCCCGCGAACGCCCCACGCGGACCGCCCTCCAGACGATTCAGGATGCGCATCGCGCTGAGCTTCGGCGCGCCCGTCATCGAGCCGGCCGGGAAGCACGCGGCGACCGCATCCACGGCGCCGAGACCCGGCCGCAGGAGCCCCTCGACGGTGGACACGAGTTGGTGCACCTGCGCGTAGCTCTCCACCGCGAGGAGGTGCGTGACTTCGACCGATCCGACCCGGCTGACCCGGCCCAGGTCGTTGCGCATGAGGTCGACGATCATCACATTCTCGGCGCGTTCCTTCTCGCTCGCCTCGAGTTCCGCCCGCAGCTCCAGGTCGGCGGCGAGGGTCGCTCCTCGCGGCCGCGTCCCTTTGATCGGGCGCGTGCGCACGCGACCGTCCGGCTCGACGCGGAGGAACTGCTCGGGCGACGAGCTCACCAGGGTCTCGCCGCCGATCCGGAGGAAACCGGCGTGCGGTGCCGGGCTCGCCCGGCGGAGGCGGAGATGGACGGCCAGCGGATCCGCGGTGGTCGTCGCGACGGCACGGTTCGTCAAGCAGAGCTGGTAGGCATCCCCGTCGTGGATGGCGTCCTGGCACGCGCGGATCGCGGCGAGGTAGGCCGGGTCGTCGTGACGCCAGTGCGCTGCGGCTTCCGGGAGGGGATGCGCTGTCTCGTAGGCACGCGCGGCGCCGGAGGCCTGGCCCAGCGTCGCCGCGGTCGCGGCTGCCCAGGCGCGACCGTCGGAATTGTCGGCGGTGACGACCGCTACGGACCGCGCCGCGTGGTCGAAGGCGACGAGGCGGTCGACGAGGAGCAGGGCGGCGTCGGCGGTCGCGTCGCCCGTCGCGTTCTCCGGCGCGTTCTCCGTCGCGTTCTCCGGCGCGTTCTCCGTCGCGTCGCCGGCTGCGACCGGCGCGCCGACCGCCGCGGCCCCGGCTTCGTACCCGATCCGGCCCCACCAGCCCACGGAATACGGCGACGGCTCGGAATGCGGGCGCTGCGCGAGGTCGGTGCGTAGCGCATCCAGGATTCCACCCGGCTTCCGCACCTCGCCGACCGTGACGGTGCCGTCGGCGACCGACGACGTCATGGTGAGCCGGCCCGTGCCGATGAACGAATGTCCGGCGGCCGCCTCCGGCCCGCTGTCGAGCCAGGCGGCGTCCGCCCCGGCTTCGTCGCCGAAAAGGGCAACGAATGCGTCCGCCGGGTCGACCCAGAAGTCGAGCGGCTGCGTGCGGAGCGGGAGGACCACCGGGCTAGCCTAGGCGAGTGGACGCGCACGGCACCGGACCTGTCAGCACGATCGCCGATTGGGCGGACGGCGCGTTGCGGGTGCGCGACGACTGCGAGCTGGTCGAGACGCAATTGTTGGCGGCCGATTCGTTCCTGGTGCAGCACGGTGAGGCCCTCGCTCTGGGCCTCCACCGGACGCGGTTCGCCGAGACCGCGCGCGAGCAAGGGTTCGCCTCGGCCGGGGAGCTCGAGGCGTTCTGGGAGGCTGGCGTCGCCACTCTGCCGCGCGACGGCGCGTGGTTCCCCCGCTTCGAATTGGTTCGCGCACGGGATGCGCTGCGCCTGCGATTCCGCCTGCGCACCGCGCCGCCGCTGACGACCTCGGTGGTCGTGGCGACGGCGGAGGCGGACCCGCGGCGCACCCCCGAACTCAAGGGGCCGGACATCGACGCGTTGAGCGCCGTACGTCAGCGGGCCCAGCGGCGCGGGGCGCAGGAGGCGATCCTCCTCGACGGCGGGCAGGTGTCGGACGGCACGAGCACCGCGCTGCTGTGGTGGCGCGGGGATGCGCTGTTCGCGCCGCCGTTCTCCCTTCCGCGGGTGGACAGCGTCGCGGCGAGGACGGTACGCGGGATCGCCGCGGCGCTCGGGGTGCCGGTCGACGAGGAGGCGGTGCGTCCGGCGGAGCTCGACGGCGTCGTGCTGTGGGCCGTGAATGCGCTGCACGGGATCCGCATGGTCACGGCGTGGGTCGACGGGCCGGCGCTGGTGCACGATGCTGCGCGGACGGAGGCGTGGCGGGCGCGGTTCGCGATGCTCGCGCGGCCGTTGCCCCCGGTGTCGCGGTCCTGAATACAGGACCGCAGGCGGCGGCGGCCGGGCCGGATGTCGTCGCGTCCCGTTGCCCGTCCTGCTTTGAGGACGAGCATCGTCCTGTATTCAGGACCGCTGGGTCGATCCTGTATTCAGGACTTCGAGGTGCTCGCGTGCAGCTATGTCCTGAGTTCGTGGCATGGCTGCACGGCCGAGCCCGATTCTCCTGAAAACAGGAGCGGGGCGTCCTGAAAACAGGACCGGGGTCGGACAGCAGCTCACGCGCCCACGAGCCGCCCACCCTCCAACCGCACCTCACGGTCGATCAGCCCGGCCGGCACCTCCGTGTGTGAGATGAGCAACACTGTCCGGCCGTCCTCCGCCGCCGTCTGCAGCACATCCCGGACGATCGCGTGCGCGACCGGCGCGTCCACGTTCGCGGTCGGCTCGTCGACGATCAGCACCGGGAAGTCGGCGAGCAGCGCCCGGGCGAGGGCGATGCGCTGCGCCTGGCCGCCCGATACCAGGGCCCCACGCTCCCCCATCCGAGCTGACAGCCCGCCGCGCGAGACCGCCCAGTCGCGAAGCCCCACCCGATCGAGAACCGCGAGCAGCTCGTCGTCGGTCGCGGAGTCCCGCGCGAAGAGCAGGTTCTGCCGGAGGTCGGAGTCGAACAGGTACGGACGCTGCTCCACGAGCCCGACCGCACGGCGCACGTCATCCTGTCGCAGCTCCCGCGCGGGGATGCCGTCGAGCCGGTAGTCGCCGGTGTGGTCGAGCAGGCGCGTCAGCACGTGCGCCAGCGCCGTCTTCCCGGCGCCGGTCGGACCGGTGAGCAGCACGCGCTCCCCCGGTGCCAACCGCAGCGAGACGCCATCGAGCACCGGCGACGCCGTGTCGGGCCAACTGGCCGACACGGCATCCAGCCGCACCTCCGGCACCGCCCGGACCTCGAGCGGATGCGCGTCCGGCGCATCCACCGGGATCCCATCGGGCACGGTCACAGGCGCGACGGACGCGATCCGCTCGGCGCTGGCCCGCACCCGGCGCCAGGCACCGAAGGCGAGCGGCACCGTCCCGAACACTTCGAACACCGCCAACGGCAGCAGCACGATCACGGCGAGTCCAGGGCCGTCGATCGCACCGCCGCCCAGAGCCGGGATGCCGCCGGCCAGCGCCCCGACCGTGGCGGCGCCGGCGAACAGCGACACCGCACCGGCGGTGAGCCCCAGTCCCACTGCTCGCGCGCGGACCGCCGCGGTGAGCCGCGCGCTCGCACGACGCACCCCCTCTTCCGCTGCGGGGAGGGCGCCGTAGGCGGTGAGCACGTCGAGGTTGCTCACCAGGTCGTGCAGCGCATCGTTCACGGCGGCTCGCAGCGGCGCGATGCGGCGCTCGGCCGCCCCGGCGGACCAGCGGTTGACCAGGGCGCCCGCGACCAGCGCCGCGACGAGTGTCACCAGCAGCGCGACGCCCGCCGCCGGAAGGATGAGGGCCGCCACAACCACGCTGCCCACGGCGACGACACCGGCCGCGACCAGTGGCTGAATCACGCGCACGGACAGGTTCTGCAGCTCGTCCACGTCATCCGCGATACGGGCGAGGAGGTCGCCGGACCGCACCCCGCGAAGCCCGTCCGGCGCGAGCGGCACCAGGCGGGCGAACAGCCGCGACCGGATGGTGCCCAGCTGCCGAAAGGCCGCGTCATGCCCGGCCAGCCGTTCCAGGTAGCGGAAGAACGCCCTGCCCAGGGCGAAGGCCCGAACGCCGACGACCGCCATCGACAGGTACATCAGCGCGGGCTGTTCCGAGGCGCGCGTGATCAGCCACGCGGAGACGCCGAGTAGCGCGACCGCGCTCGCGCCGCTCATCGCGCCGAAGGCGATCGCGGTCCACAGCCGACCGGCCGCGGGAACGGCAAGGCGCAGAATGCGGCGCACCTCCGACGGACCGGCAGCGCCATCGACGGCGGCTTGGGCAGCGGCATCGGCTGCAGATCGCACGGACTCATCGGACACCGGACACCTCCGTCCCCACTGCGACCCGCAGCTCGGGAATCGTGAGCACCGTATCGGCCGCATCCGCGACCGCCTGCCGGTGACTGACCACCAGCACCGCCACGCCGTCCTCCGCCACCTTCCGCAGAGACTCGAACAACCGCCGCTCGGTCGAGGCGTCCAGCGCCGACGTCGGCTCGTCGAGGATCAGCACCCGGCATCCGTGGCTCCGTAGCCGGTACAGCGCGCGGGCAACCGCGACTCGCTGCGCCTGCCCTCCCGACAGCCCCGCGCCGCCCGGCCCGAGCACCAGCCTCGGGTCCAACTCCGAGGCAGCCGCGTCACGCAGCGCCTCGGCCACCTGCACCGGGTCGACCGCATCCCCCAGCGCGACGTTCTCGGCGATGCTCCCCGCCACGAGCGCCGGACGCTGCCCCGACCACGACACCGCCTCCCGTCGACCTTCGGCGTCCGTATGACCGCCCACCTGGATGCGACCCTCCGCCGCCACGAACCCCAGCACCGCGGCGATGAGACTCGACTTACCGGCCCCGCTCGGCGCTTGCAGCACGGCGAACTCGCCCGGCCGGACCTCCGCGCTGAACCCGTCCACCACGGTCCTTCCGTCATGCGCGACGCAGACGTTGTCGAACACCAGCCCGCCCCTGCCGGCTCCAGCATCCGCCGCAGCAACAACCGCCACATCCTCCGCCGCCTGGATCACCGCGAACGCGTTCGAAGCCGCCTCGATGCCCTCGGCGGCCGCGTGATAGCTCGCGCCGACATTGCGCAACGGGAGGAACGCCTCCGGCGCGAGCAGCAAAACGAACAGCCCGGCCGAGAGGTCGAGCGAGCCGCCGAGCAGCCGCAGCCCGATCGTCACCGCGATGACCGCGACCGACAGGCTCGCCGCCAGTTCCAGCACGAAGCCCGACAGAAACGACATCCGCAGCACGCGCATCGTGTGCAGGCGGTACTGCTCGCTGACCTGGCGGATGCGGGCCTCCTGGCGGTGCTGCCGCCCGAACAGCTTGAGCGTCGCGAGCCCGGCGACGACATCCAGGAAACCGCTGGACAGCGCCGAGAGCGCCCGCCATTGCCGCCGCTGGGCGGCCTGCGTCGCCCACCCGACCAGGATCATGAAGACCGGGATGATCGGGAGCGTCACGACAAGGATGATCCCGCTGGTCAGATCCCGCCATCCGATCGTCAGCACGAGCAAGGGCGTCGCCACCGCCGTCGCGATCAGCTGGGGCACGTACTTGGCGAAGTACCCGTCGAGCGCATCCATGCCGTGGCCCGCGATCAGCGTCACCTCACCGCTGTTGCGGCGGGAGACCCATCCCGGACCCAGGCGCCCGATCGCCGACACCAGGCGCTCGCGCAGCTGCCCGACAGCGCGCGCGCCGCCGCGAGCCGCAACCGCGTCGACGGCCCACAGCAGCACGGCGCGCGCAAGCACCACGAGGGCCAGCAGCGCGAGCGTGCGGCCGAGGTCCGTTAGCGACTCCCCCGCGATCGCGTGCACCACCAGGTCGGTGACGAGCCACGCGAACGCGATGATGGATGCGGTCTGCAGCACCGCGAGCATCCCCCCGACGGCGAGGGTGCCGCGGGTGGACGACGCGTAACGCAGGAGGCGCGGGTCGAGCGGTTTCATGTCAGGCGGTCACCGGCCGCGGGGTGTCGTCGTCTGCCGTCGGCTCCACGGGCGTCCCCTCCTGCGGGATGTGGTCACGCGTGACCCGCTTGCGGAAGATCCAGTACGTGAACCCCTGGTACACGAGGATCAGCGGCAGGAAGATCGCCGCCACCCAGGTCATGATCGTCAGGGTCGTCTGGGAGCTCGACGCGTTCGCGATCGTCAGGCTGTTCTCCGGGTTCGGCGAGGAAGGCATTACGTCCGGGAACAGCGCGGCGAACAGGGAGACAACGGCCAGCGCGATCGTCGCGGCCATGAACCCGAACGACCAGCCTTCGGCCCCGCGCAGGTTGGCGATCCAGGAGGAGACGAGGGCGACCGCTGCGAGGATGGCCAGCGCCAGAAAGACCGGCGAGAAGTGCGACAGCGCCGTCCAGCCGAGGAAGACGACCGCGACGACGATCGCCGCAAGGCCGGACCTGGTTGCCAGCCGCCGCGCCCGCAGCCGCAGGCCGCCATCCGTCTTCAGCGAGATGAACACGACGCCGTGGGTGAAGAACAGCAGGAGGGTCGTCAGGCCGCCCAGAAGCGCGTAGCCGTTCAGCAGGTCGAAGAACGTGCCCGTGTAGTCGTGGTTCGCGTCCAGAGCCACGCCCTGCACGATGTTCGCGAACGCGACGCCCCACAGGAACGCGGGCAGCGCGGAACCTGTGATGATCATCCCGTCGAACCACTTCTTCCAGCGGGCGCCGGCGCGCTGGTGCCGGTACTCGAACGACACACCGCGAACGATCAGAGCGAGAAGGATGAGCAGCAGGGCCAGGTAGAACCCGCTGAACAGCGTGGCGTACCACTCCGGGAACGCCGCGAAGAGGGCGGCCCCGCCGACGATGACCCACGTCTCGTTGAGGTCCCAGACCGGGCCGATGGTGTTGATCATCACGCGGCGGTCGACGTCGTCGCGGCCGAGGAACGGCAGCGCCATCCCGACGCCGAAGTCGAACCCGTCGAGCACGAAGTAGCCGACGAAGAAGAAGGCGACGAAGCCGAACCAGAGAACTGCGAGATCCATGAGCGGTGCCTCCTAGTAGATCGTCGCGACGGGGATGGGCTCGCCGGTGTCATCGAGGTGTTTCGACACGTCCTCCGGGCCCTTCTGCGCCGCGCGCTTGATGAGCAGGAACTCGACCACGGCGAGGGTGCCGTACACGGCGGTGAAGGCCACCAGCGAGATCAGCACCTCCAGGCCCGTCGTCCCAGGCGAGACGCCGTCGGCGGTCTTCATGAGACTGAACACGATCCACGGCTGGCGGCCCATCTCGGTGAACACCCACCCGACCACCATGGCGAGGAGCGACAGCGGCATCGCCCAGATCGCGATCCGCCACATCCACGGCCGCGGCGTCCGGCCCTTGCGGGTCAACCAGAGTCCGGCGACGGCGATCAGCACGTGGAGCATGCCGAGCCCGATCATCCACCGGAACGCCCAGTACGTGACCCAGATGATCGGCGTGTAGTCGCCCGGCCCGTACAGCTGCGTGTACTGCGCCTGAAGGTCGTTGATCCCCTCCACGGTGCCGTTCAGGCTGTGCGTCGAGAGGAACGACAGCAGATACGGGATGCGAATGGAGAACAGCTCATGCACGCCGTCGGGGGTGCCGAGGGTGAAGATCGAGAAGGACGCGTCAGCCCCGGTCGAGGTCTTGTAGAGCGCCTCCGCCGCCGCCATCTTCATCGGCTGCGTCTCGACCATCGCAAGCCCCAGCTGGTCGCCGCTGAGCACCGTGCCGACCGCGGCGCCGACCATCAGCCAGAGGCCGAACTTCAGCGCCGGCCGCATGGTGTCGAGGTGCCGGTTGCGCGACAGGTGCCAGGCCGCGACGGCGATGATGAGGCCGGCGGACACCATGAAGCAGCCGAAGATCGTGTGCGGGAACGCCGCGAGGGCCACCTTGTTCGTCAGCACCGCCCAGAGGTCGGTGAGCTCGGCCCGTCCCTTCGCCGCATTCAGGTGGTAGCCGACGGGGTTCTGCATGAAGGCGTTGGCCGCCAGGATGAAGTACGCCGAGAGGATGCTGCCCACCGACACGACCCAGATGGTCGCCAAGTGCAGACCCCTGGGCAATCGGTCCCAACCGAAGATCCACAACCCGATGAAGGTCGCCTCCAGGAAGAACGCCAGGAGACCCTCCAGCGCCAAGGGGGCCCCGAAGATGTCGCCGACGAAGCGGGAGTAGTCCGACCAGTTCATGCCGAACTGGAACTCCTGCACGATGCCGGTGACGACTCCCATCGCGAAGTTGATCAGGAAGATCTTGCCGAAGAAGTGGGTGAGCTGCAGGTAGTGCGGCTTCCCCGTCCGGTACCAGGCCGTCTGGAAGACGGCGGTGCAGGTGACCAGACCGATCGTCAACGGAACGAACAGGAAGTGGTAGATCGTGGTGAGCCCGAACTGCCAGCGCGACAGCAGGAGCGGGTCCAGCAGCTCGTTCACGTGCATCCCTTTCGCCTCTTCTACGCTCTGTAGACGGTTCTTCTACGCTCTGTAGAACAGAACTTCTACGAAGTGTAGAACATTCCCAGCCCGATCGCGCTACCCTGTATCCGTGGCCAATCTCGGAGAACTGGAGCGGGCAGTCATGGACGCCCTGTGGGACGGCGACGCGCCCATCACCGCGGGCGAACTACGCGACAAGCTAGCGGCGGCGCGCGACACAGGAAAGGCACCGGCGCTGACCACGATCCTCACCGTGCTCTCCCGACTGGAGGCCAAAGGCTTCGTCGGCCGCGACCGGGATGCCCGCCCCCACCTCTACTTCGCCGCCCTCACACGGGCCGGACACGTCGCCGACCTCATGCGGGAGGTACTGGAGTCGTCCTCCGACCGCAGCGAAGCCCTCGCGTACTTCGTCGGCTCGGTCGACGAATCCGAGGCGGAGATGCTGCGCCGTCTGCTCGACGCGCGCAGCGTGTGAGCGCCGACCCCGCCGCGGGACTGACCGGGGCGATCTTCCTCGGCGCCCTCGCGGTCGCCCTCGCGTGGCCGGTGCCGCTGCTGCTCGCCCGCGCGAAATGGCCCTCTGCCGCCCCGGTACTCGCCGTCGCCCTCTGGCAGTCGATCGCTCTCGCCGGCGGTATCTCGATGATCGGCTCGCTGCTGCTCGCCGGGCTGCAGCCGTTCGGCGACACCCTGTGGAGCCGGATCGAAGGCGCCTGGGCGTCTCTCTTCCACGGCCCGCTCCCTCCCGAGGCGACCCTGTTCAACGCGTTCCTGCTCAGCGCCGCCATCCTGCTCACCGCGCATCTGCTCCTGAACCTCGCGCTCACCTCCGTACGGAGCCGCAACCAGCGTCACCGGCACATGGAGCTGCTGCGGCTGCTCTCCTCGCCGCTCCCCGACGCCCCGAGCACCCGGGTCATCGACCACCCGGCGCCGGCGGCATACTGCCTGCCCGGCGCCCGCAGCGTCACCGTGCTCAGCGAGGGCATGATCGAGCTCCTCTCCCCCGCCGAGTTGGATGCGGTGGTCGCGCACGAGCGCGCCCACCTGCGGCAGAAGCACCACCTACTGCTCGACGCGTTCCGGTCGTGGAAGCGGGCGCTGCCGTGGTTCCCCATCGCGACCCGGGCACAGGACGCCGTTGCCCTGCTGCTGGAGATGCTGGCCGACGACACCGCCCGGCGCACCTCCGGGGATGCGGCGCTCGCCGAGGCCATCCGGCTGGTCGACGAGACGGGGCAGGCCGGCGCCGTGCTCGGCGCTCCGAAGGATCGGAGGACGCCCGAGCAGCGCCGCGCTGCGCTCGTCGCCCGGGAGGAGCGCCTGACGGGGCACCGGCGCACGGTGGGTCCGGTGCTGCGGGCCGTCGTCGTGGTGCTGACCGTGTTGCTGGTCGTCGTTCCGCCCGTCGTGGTCCTCCTCAGCTGAGAGGCAGACCGCCCCGCTAGCATTCGGGTATGCCGCCGCGGGGAACGACATGAACGATGCGCTGACCTGGATCCTCGACCTCGTCCAGAGCGTCGACCCTGTTCTCAGGACGCTTCTCGCCGGCGTCGGCATCCTGCTGGAGACGTCCATCCTCGTCGGGCTCATCGTGCCCGGCGACACGATCGTTCTCGTCGCCAGCACTGGAGTCGCCAACCCGGTCGAATACGTCGCCCTGGTGCTCGCGGTGATCGTGGGGGCGCTCTGCGGCGAGTCGATCGGATTCGCGCTCGGGCGATGGTTCGGTCCACGCATCCGGGGCAGCCGTCTCGGTCGGCGGATCGGTATCCGCAACTTCGACCGGGCCGAGGCGTACCTGGCGCGCCGCGGCGGAATCGCCGTGTTCCTCTCGCGGTTCCTGCCGGTGCTGCACTCGATCATCCCGCTGACGGTGGGCATGAGCCCGATGCGCTACCGGACCTTCATGGCCTGGACGGTGCCGGCGTGCGTGCTGTGGGCCTTCGCCTACGTGAGCGTCGGCTCTGCCGCGGCCGGCGGATACCGCGAGCTCTCGCGTGAGCTGCACTGGGCGGGATATGTCTTCGTCGCCGTCATCGCGGTCTTCCTGGTGGCCGTGTTCGTGGTGAAGAAGGTGCTGGGTGCGCGAGAGGCCCGGCACATGGAAGCGGCGGCCCGGGAATCCGAGCCGCCGCTGCCTGATGCCGAATAGGCCTACTTGATCGGGTGGTCCTGGAGCCACTTCTTCGCGACGGCGTCGGGCTGCGTCTTGCTGTCGCCCTGGTTCTCGCCGTTCATGTCGATCAGGTCTTCCGTGGTGAGTTCCTTGGAGACCTTGTTCAACACGTCCTTGACCTTGTCGGACGCCTTGTCGCTGTTGATCAGCGGCACGATGTTCTGCGCGGCGATCAGGTTCTTCGGGTCCTTCAGCGTGACGAAGCCGTTGTCCTTGATCGCCGGAGTCGTCGTGTAGATGTCCGCCAGTTGCACATCGCCGTTCTTCAGAGCGGCGACGGTCAGCGGGCCGCCCGAGTCGCTGATCGGCTTGAGCGTCGCGGTGACGCCATAGGCCGACTTGAGCCCCGGGATGCCGTAGGGCCGCGTCTGGAACTCCGGGTTCGCGCCGACCGTCAGCGGGTCGGTCACCTTCTTGAGGTCATCGAGGCTCGTGACCTTCCACTTCTCGGAGAACTCCTTGGTGACGTTGTACGAGTCGGCGTCCTGCGCCTCCGACTGGTCGAGCACCTCGTAGCCCTTCGGCAGTGCCTTGCCGAGCGCGGCGATCACGTCGTCGCTGGAGGTGGCGGTGCTGCTCTTGTCGTAGAACTGGAGCAGGTTGCCGCTGTACTCGGGGATGAGGTCGATGGAGCCGTCCTGAAGGGCCTTCAGGTAGACGTCGCGCTGGCCGATGCTCGGCTTGAACGCGACCTTGACGCCGTTGGCCTCGAGCGCCTGGCCGTAGATCTGCATGAGGATCTCGGACTCGCCGAACGCGGCCGAGCCGATCGTGACGGTGTCGCCGGAGGACGATGCCTTGTCGGAGCTGAAGGCGCCACCGCCGGACGAGCAGGCGCTGAGGGCGAGCAGCGCCCCGGCGGCGAGCACGCCGGCCGCGATGCGGCTCTTCTTCGATGCGAACATGATCTCTCTTCTCTTGGTGTGTTTCTCTGTGTGCGTGGGACGTAAGGGTTCGGGTCAGGTGGTGGATGCGCTCTCGCGCGCCGTGCTGCGGGCGGCCCGTCTGGGCTCCCCCTCAGCGGAGTCGCGGACGCGGCCTGCGGCGACGCCGCGGGGGACGACCAGCCGCTGGACGATCGCGAAGATCCCGTCGGAGACGAGTGCTAGCGCGACGACGATGATGGAGCCGCCCAGCATCTCGGGGTAGTTCTGCACGGCGATCCCGTCGAACAGGAAGCGGCCGAGGCCTCCCACCGGGAGGATGGCGGCCACCGTCCAGGTGGCGATCACCTGCAGGGCTCCGGAGCGGATGCCGCCGATCACGAGGGGCAGGGCGAGCGGGAGCTCGACCTTGGCGAACACCTGCCAGCCCGTCATCCCGATCGCGCGCGCCGCATCGATGGGCGCCCGGTCGACCGATTCGAGGCCGGAGTACGCGCCGGCGAGGATCGGCGGGATGGCCAGGATGGTCAGCGCGATGAGCGGCGGCACGATCGTGAGGTTCGTCGTGATCAGCGCCAGGTAGATCACGAGACCGAGCGTCGGCAGCGCGCGGAGGGCGCCGGAGACTCCGACGGCCAGCCCGCGGAACCGCCCGCTGTGACCGATCGCGAACCCGATGGGCAGCGCGATGATGGCCGCGAGGAGGAGCGTCAGCAGCGAGTACACGATGTGCTCGCCCAACCGCATCGGGATGCCGTTCGGCCCCGACCAGTTGACCGGGTCGAAGATCCACCCGAAGGCGGCAACGATGTCGGTCATGCGCCCACCACCGTCTTCATGGCCTGGCGACGGCTGAGCCGCCCCGCGCGCCGGTCGGCGCGCGACCAGGGCAGCAGCAGACGGCCGATGCCGACGAGGATCAGATCGAACACGAGGGCGAGCAGCATGATGAGCACGATGCCCACCGCCACCTCCTCCGTGTACGAGCGGTTGAGGCCGTCGGTGAACAAGTAGCCAAGGTTCGGGACGCCGAGCAGGGCCCCGACGCTGACCAGGCTGACCGTGCTGACCGAAACGACCCGGAGGCCGGCGAGGAGGACCGGACCTGCGAGCGGCAGCTCGACCGACCAGAACCGACGCCAGGCGGAGAAGCCGACCGCGGTCGCCGACTGAAGCACATCCCCCGGGACCGAACCGAGCGCGTCAGCCGTGGTACGGACCATCAGCGCCAGCGCGTAGATGCTCAGCGCGACCACGACGTTGATGGGCGAGAGGATCTGCGTGCCGATCAGCGCCGGCATGGCGAAGAACAGCGGCAGAGACGGAATGGCGTACAGGATGCCGCCCACCGTCAGCAGGACGCCCCGGCTGAGCCGGTAGCGGTTCGCCACCCACCCGATGGGCAACGAGAGCACGAAGCCGATGACGATCGGCAGTGCGCTCAGCCACACGTGGTAGACCGTGAGATTCCAGACCTGGCCGAGATTCGACCACAAGAAGCTCACGGCGCGTCCTCACCCTGCGCCGGAGCACCCGCGCCCGAAACGGTCGCGGCCTTTGCCTCGAAGGAGCCGGAACCACCGTGCAGTGGACCGGAGAGGACGCCCGCGGCGCGGCCATCGCTGTCGACGAGTACCGAACCGGTCGGCGTCTCTTCCACGTGCAGGGCGCGGCGACCCCGGTCGGCGCCTACGAACGACGCGACGAAGTCGTCGGCCGGGTCGGCGAGGATCTCGGCGGGTGTGCCCTTCTGGGCCACGATCCCGCCCTTGCGGAAGATGACGACCTGGTCGCCGAGCTTGAAGGCCTCGTCGATGTCGTGCGTCACGAAGACGACGGTCTTGCCCAGGTCGCGCTGCAACCGGAGGAGTTCGTTCTGCAGATCGTCGCGCACGATCGGGTCCACCGCTCCGAAGGGCTCGTCCATCAGCAGGATGTTGGGGTCCACGGCAAGACCGCGGGCCACGCCCACGCGCTGCTGCTGCCCGCCGGACAGCTGACTCGGGTACCGGTCGGCCAGCGACCGTTCGAGTCCGACCGTGTCCATCAGTTCGAGGGCACGCTCGCGCGCATCCTTCTTCTTCACTCCGGTCAGGAGCGGAACGGTCGCGATGTTGTCGACGACCTTGCGGTGCGGGAGCAGGCCCGAATTCTGCATCACGTAGCCGATCGATCGGCGAAGGGCCACCGGCTTCAGCGAGAGGACATCCTCTCCGTCGATCTCGACCTGCCCCGAGGTCGGGTCGACCATGCGGTTGATCATCCGCAGGATGGTCGTCTTTCCGCTTCCCGAGGAGCCGACCAGCACGGTGATCTTGCGGGACGGGATCACCAGCGAGAAGTCGTCGACGGCGAGCGTCCCGTCCGGGAAGCGCTTGGTCACATCGCGGAACTCGATCACGTTAGCGCTCCCTGGGTCGGGAACGCTGCGCTCATCGAGGCGCGGAAGAGTGCGGGGGACGTGACAGCCATCGACGTAAGCCAAACAGCGTCGAGCCGTTTGCGCAACGGAATACGTCGAATTGTGGCGGACAGGGTCGGTCGCATTCCGGCCCCCTTCCTCTCGGTGAAGCGGCGATTCGGTGTGGTGCACTCTGTGTTCGGAGTGCTCGCCTCTGTGGATGGCAACTTGCCACCGACCACCGACATTCCCGAGGGATGCGACCAGCCGAACTCAGGAGTTCGGCCCGAACCGCCGTTCCAGGTACTCGCGTGCGACGTCCCGCGCCTCCGAGATGTAGCGCTCGTCGCCGTTCGGGTCCTCCACGAAAGCGCGGTTGATCAGGGAATCCATGATCTCCACGACCACCTGGAGCCGGAAAGCGAGGTCGTCGCCTCCCGGGAGCCCGTACTCGTCGGAAAGAATCTGCGCGAATTGGTTCGCGAATCCCGTGTCGGGAAGCGTCTCATCCTCTGCGGCACCGGAGCGCTCTGCGTCGGTGAACCGGATGATGCGGAAACCGCGCTCGGTGCGGAACATCTCGACGAAAGCGTCGATCGCGCACTCCACGGCGTTCCACCAGTGCGCGGGCGACTGGGCGTCAATGGCCTCGACCACCGAGCGTCGGTAGCGCAGCAGCGCCCGGTCGCGCAGTGCCTGGAGCAGCACGATGCGGTCAGGGAAGTAGCGGTACACGGTCCCGATGGACGCGCCGGCGCGTTCTGCCACCATGGCGGTGGTGAGCCGGTCGAAGCCGATTTCGTCGACGACATCGGCGGCGGCATCGAGGAGGGCGTCGATCCGCGCAGCACTGCGCTCCTGAATCGGCTCCGTACGCACGAGTTGCGCTCCGACAGAGGTCTGACCGGCAACCAGATCGTTGATGGGCACGAGGGCGACTCCTTCTTTCTCTCGAATAAGGCGGTATTGCGGGTCCCCAGCCCGGCGACGGGGCGACCCGTCGCACTGACCCGATCATATTCGTGGAAACCTCACTTCTGCTGAGGATTACCCTGTGACGCGCCGCGGAATTGTCCCCCAAATCTGGGGGATGCATTCGTGCGCACGTTCACTCCATGAGAAAATAGCTCAGATGCCCTCCCCCGAATCGCGCCCCGAGCAGGTCTCCGGCGACCCCGTCGCCCGCCGAGGCGCCGCGGTCGAGCCGATCATGCACCGCGCAGCGCGCCTGGAGGATGCGTTCCACGAGTTCCGCGCCCGTCGCGCCCGCAAGCGCGGTTTCCTGGCGACCGTGGTGCCGTACACCGGCTACGGTTCGCCGACCTGGGTGCGCATCCTCGGCCGCGTCGTGCTCGCGAAGGACCCGCGACCCGGGAGCCGTGCCGAGCGCCTGCACCGGAAGCGGGAGGAGTCCGTGCGTGGTTGGCGTTCGTTCGTCAGCGTCCCGCTGGCGATGACCACCGTGACGGTCGAGATCGAGGGCGAGCGCCATGAAGTCGTCACCGATCGCGGCGGCGTGATCGACACCGTCGTCCCGGTGCAGCTGACCCCCGGCTGGCACACCGTGCGCCTCTCGACCGCCGAGTCGGCCCGGGTCTTCGAAGCACCCGTGTTCGTCATCGACCCGAAGGCGACCTTCGGGATCATCTCCGACGTCGACGACACGGTCATGGTCACGGCGCTCCCCCGCCCCTTCCTTGCCGCGTGGAACACGTTCGTGCTCGATGAGCACGCCCGCGTCCCGACGCCGGGCATGGCGGTGCTGCTCGAACGGCTCGCCGCCGCGCATCCCGGAGCACCCGTCGTCTATCTCTCGACCGGGGCCTGGAACGTCGCGCCCACGCTCAGCCGCTTCCTCTCGCGGAACCTGTTCCCGGCCGGCCCCCTGCTCCTCACCGACTGGGGGCCCACACACGACCGCTGGTTCCGCAGCGGTCGCGAGCACAAGCGGACGAGCCTCGAGCGCCTGTCGGAGGAGTTCCCCGGGCTCAAGTGGCTGCTGATCGGCGACGACGGTCAGCACGACGAAGACCTCTACGGCGAGTTCACGGTCGCCCACCCCGACAACGTCGCGGCAGTCGCCATCCGACAGCTGTCCAGTGGTGAGGCCGTCCTCGCCGGTGGGCGGTCGAAGGCCGACAAGCACAGCGAGCTGTCCGGCACGCCGTGGGTGTACGCCCCCGACGGGGCCGGCTTGAGCGAACAGCTCGGAGAGCTCGGCCTGCTCCACTAGCCGGATGCGCCGTGTCGGCGGTCACTGGCAGGCTGGACCCATGCCCGCCAGCCGAGTCCGCCGCGCCGACCTCCTCCGCCTGCGTCGACTCGCCCAAGCGATCGACGGCCCGCGCGAGCCCGATCCCGCCTCCGTCGCGCGTCGCCTGCTCGCCCTGCAGGGCCAAGATTTCGCCGCAGGATGCTGGGCTCTCGCTCTGCGGACGACCGGCGCGACGCAGGCCGACGTGCTCGCCGACCTCGACGCGGGCAGGATCATCCGCTCCTGGCCCATGCGCGGCACCCTCCACTTCGTCCCGCCGGAGGACCTGCGCTGGATGCTGTCGGTGACGACCGAGCGCATGGTGGCCGGGCTTGCACTCCGGCAGAGGCAGCTCGAACTCGAGGCCGCCGACTTTGCGCGCGCGGCCGAGGTGGTGACCGCCGCACTCACGGGCGGCCGCAGCATCAGCCGGGCCGACCTGATGACGGTGTGGGAGGAGGCGGGGATCTCCGCGGCCGGACAGCGCGGGTACCACCTCATCTACTTCCTCGCGCAGACCGGGCTCCTGTGCTGGGGTCCGGTGGTGCGTGCCGGCAACGGTAATCCGTCCCAGGCACTCGTGCTGCTCGACGAATGGGCGCCGCCTCCCGCAGAGCTGTCTCCGGACGAGGCGGTCGCCCGCTTCCTGCTGCGGTATCTGCAGGGACACGGGCCCGCGACGGTGCGCGACTTCGTCTGGTGGACGAAGGGCACGGTCGCGGGAGCGAAGACTGCCCGCGCGGTGCTGGGCGATGCGCTCACGACGCTCGAGGTGGACGGCACCGAGTACCTCGTGACGACGGAACTCCTCGACCGCGCGCAGGCCACGCCGGAGACGCGCGCCGAGAAGGAGGCGGTCCACCTGCTCCCGGGGTTCGACGAGTACCTGCTCGGCTACCAGGACCGCTCGCCGATCCTCGATGACGAGCACGCCGAACTCATCGTTCCCGGCAACAACGGGATCTTCCAGCCGATCATCGTCGCCGGCGGTCGCGTCGTCGGCACCTGGCGCCGCGACGGCGGCCGAGTGGTGCCCCAACCGTTCGCGACGCTGACCAAGGCGCGCGCGGCCCGGTTGGAGCGCTCGGCGCGCGCATACGCGACGTACTCGGCGTAGGCCGGGTAGCGTTGACGGGTGGCTCGCAACAGGACGTCCGGACGCCGGCTCCCGGCGGCCCTCGCGCTTCCCACCACCATCCGCACGTCGACCCGCGCGCCCTTCCTGCAGGTCGTGAAGACGGCGGTTGCCATGATCCTCGCCTGGGGAGCGGCCAGCCTCTTCGTCCACGGCGAGCTGCCGATCTTCGCCACCATCGCCGCCCTGCTCGTGGTCCAGCCGAGTGTGAATCAGTCGGTCGGCCGGGCCATCGAGCGCTCCCTCGGAGTCATCGGGGGCGTCGTCATCGCGTATTTGATCGGTCTGGCGTTCGGCACCAACAGCTGGATCGTGCTGCTCGCGGTCGTCGTCTCCGTGCTGCTCGCCTGGGCGCTCCGGCTGACACCGGGTACGGCCAACCAGGTGCCGATCACCGCCATGCTCGTCCTCGCGATCGGGGCCTCCGACCCCGAGTACGCGCTCGCCCGGATCGTGGAAACGGTGATCGGCGCGGCGATCGGTGTCGTCGTCAACGTGGCGATCGTCCCTCCCGTCCTGACGGCTCCCGCCCGCCAGGCGGTGATCGCGCTGGGGGCCGAGATCGCGTCGACGCTGGATCGTCTCGCCGACGCCTTGACGACCGAGCAGACCCGACCCGAGTTGGATGCGCTGCTGATCGAGGCGCGATTGCTGCGGCCGATGGAGGCCAAGGCGCAGGCGACGTTGACCGCTGCGGACGAGAGCCTCTCGCTGAACCCTCGGCAGCGGAAGCATCGCGCGTTCCTGGACCACGATCAGCAGCTGTTCGACCGGCTGCGTCCGCTGATCAACCGCACGCTCGGGATGACGCGCGCCTTCCACGACCACTACGACGACAGCCTGGCGGCCGAGCCGACCATCCGGGCCATCGCGGACGAACTCGACCGCGCCGCTCACGACCTCCGGCTGCTGACGCGCGATCCGGACGAGCCCGTGGTCGTACCCGGAACGGAGACCGCCGGAGTTCCGGTGCTCACCGCTCCCCTGACCGTCGTCACCCCGGACCCGCGCCACTGGGTGCTGATCGGGTCGCTCGTGGAGGACCTCCGCCGCATCCATGTGGAGATCGCCGGCGACGACGCTTCCACGGGCTGACCCGGGCTGACCCAGGCTGACCCAGGCTGACCCGGGCTGACCCGGGCTGGGCCCGACTACGCCGTGAGCTCTGCTACCGCCTCGCCGACCGGAAGGGTGCGGCGGTCGCCCGTGCGACGGTTCCACAACTCGACCTCGCCCTCGGCCGCACCGCGGCCGATGACGAGCACACGAGGAACGCCGATCAGCTCGGCGTCGCCGAACTTCACACCCGGCGACACCTTGGGGCGGTCGTCGTAGAGCACATCGAGACGAGCGTCCTCCAGTTCCGCGACGACCTGCTCGGCGAGCTCGTAGGCGGCCGCATCCCGACCCGCCGCGACCACGTGCACGTCGAACGGCGAGACCGATTCGGGCCAGATCAGGCCACGGTCGTCGTTGTTCTCCTCCGCGATGATCGCGAGGATCCGGGTGACGCCGATGCCGTACGATCCCATCGTCACGGTGACGAGCTTGCCGTTCTCGTCGAGCACCTTCAGTCCGAGCGCTTCCGCGTACTTGCGGCCGAGCTGGAAGACGTGACCGATCTCCATGCCGCGGGCGAGTTCCACGGGCCCCGAGCCGTCCGGTGCCGGGTCGCCCGCCTTGACCTCTGCGGCCTCCACGACGCCGTCCCAGCCGAAGTCGCGACCGGCGACCAGGCCGAACACGTGCTTGCCCTCGATGTTCGCACCGGTGATCCATCCCGAGCCATCCACGACGCGCGGGTCGACGACGTAGCGGATCCCCGTCGCCGACTCTTCGCCCAGCACGGGACCCTCCGGTGACCAGGGGCCGATGTAGCCCTTCACAAGCCCGGGGTGCTTGGCGAAGTCGGCGTCCGTGGCCGCCTCGACCTCGGCCGGGGCGAAGGCCACCTCGGCGCGCTTCAGGTCGACGCCACGATCGCCGGGCAGACCGACGATCACGAGCTCGCGGGTGCCGTCGAGGTGCGTGAGCGCGAGCACCACGTTCTTGAGCGTGTCCGCGGCGCCCCACGCACGGCCGTCCGGCCGCGGGTGCTTCTCATTGGCGAGTTCGACGAGCGACTGGATGGTCGGAGTGCCCGGCGTGTCCAGCACTTCTTGCGGCGTCAGCTTCTCGTACGAACGGGTCGGCGGAACCTCGGTCGTGAACGCCTCGACATTCGCTGCGTAGCCGCCGGGCGAACGGACGAACGTGTCCTCGCCCACGACTGTCGGGTGCAGGAACTCCTCCGAGCGCGAGCCGCCCATCGCCCCGGCGTCGGCCTGGACGATCACATACGACAGCCCGAGCCGGGTGAAGATCCTCTCGTAGGCGTCGCGCTGCGCCATGTAACTGGCGTCGAGCCCCTCGTCCGTGTAGTCGAACGAGTACGCATCCTTCATCGTGAACTCGCGCCCACGCAGCAGCCCGGCACGGGGACGCGCCTCGTCGCGGTACTTGTCCTGGATCTGGAAGATGCTCAGCGGCAGATCTTTATAAGACGAATAGAGGTCTTTCACCAGCAGGGTGAACACCTCCTCATGCGTCGGCGCGAGCAGGTAGTCGGCGCCCTTGCGGTCCTGGAGGCGGAAGATGCCGTCCCCGTACTCCTCCCACCGGCCCGTCGCCTCGTAGGGCTCTCGCGGCAGCAGCGCCGGGAAGTGCACCTCGTGCGCGCCCGCCGCCGTCATCTCGTCGCGGATGATCCGCTCGATCTTCTCCTTCACCCGCAATCCCAGCGGCAGCCACGCGAAGATGCCCGGCGCTTGGCGGCGGATGTATCCGGCGCGGACGAGCAGCCGGTGGCTGGTCACCTCGGCGTCGGAGGGATCTTCACGGAGGGTGCGGAGGAAGTAGTTGCTGAGGCGTGTAGGCACCGTTCCATGTTAAGGGGCGACGACCGGGCTCCATGCTCGGCGCGGGCCCGGTGTGGACAACCACGGGAAGAGGCAACCTGTGGACGCGATCCGGGGGCGTCGGACGCGAAGGCTAATGTGGCGGCATGCCCGACCGCCGGACCCGTGTCACCGACTCCGCCTCGGCGGCCCCGCTCGCCGCCTCCTTGGCGGCCTTGCGTCACGAGCTCGGCCTTCCCGACGGCTTCCCCGCGCCCGTTGAGGCCGAGGCGCACGCGGTCTCCGCGCAGCATCCCCTGCCCGACGCCGATCTGACCGACGTTCCGTTCCTCACTATCGACCCCGCCGGCTCAACCGACCTCGACCAGGCTTTGCATCTGTCCCGCACGGACGACGGCTTCCGCGTCCGGTACGCCATCGCCGACGTCCCGGCCCTGGTGACGCCCGACGGCGAGGTGGATGCGGAGGCACGGCGCAGAGGGCAGACCCTGTACGCCCCCGACGGGCGGGTGCCGCTGCACCCCTCCGCCATCGGCGAGCACGCCGGCTCTCTGTTGCCCGACGCGGTGCGCGGAGCGTTCGTCTGGGACATCGCGCTCGACGCTGATGGACACGAGACTTCGGTCCACGTGTCGCGCGCGCGCATCCGCTCCCGCCGCCAATGGAGCTACGAGGAAGCGCAGCGGGCGCTCGACGACGGCAGTGCGCCGCCCGAGCTCGCGTTGCTGCGCGAGATCGGCACCGCCCGCATCGCCTGCGAGCGGGAACGCGGCGGCGCGAGCCTCAACACCCCCGACGAGGAAGTGGTCTTCCGCGACGGCGCGTACACCCTGGAGCGCCGGGCGCCCCTGCCCGTCGAGGAGTGGAACGCGCAACTGTCGCTTCTCACCGGCATGGCGGCCGCCAAGCTGATGCTGGATGCGCGGGTCGGCATCCTCCGCACCATGCCCGCGCCGAGCGCCGACGCGTTCGCCGCCTTTCGCGCGCAGACCGTCGCCCTCGGTCTCCCCTGGGCCGACAGCGTGCCGTACGGCGAGTACCTGCGCCTGCTCGACCACGCGGAGCCGCGCGCCGCGGCGGTGCTGCAGGCCGCAACCAGTCTCTTCCGAGGCGCTGGCTACGTCGTGATGGACGGCGAGGCGCCGACGGATCCGCAGCAGTCCGCCATCGCGGCTCCGTACGCGCACGTCACGGCGCCGCTCCGCCGACTAGTCGACCGCTGGGGGCTGGTGATCTGCGCGGCTCTCTGCGCCGGTGAGCCGGTTCCCGAGTGGGCGCGCGGCTCGCTCGGCGTGCTGCCGTCGATCATGGGCAACTCCTCTCGACTCGCCGCGCAGCTCGACGCCGGCGCCGTGGACCGGGTGGAGGCGGCCCTCCTCTCCTCCCGGATCGGGAGCGAACTGGATGCCACGGTGCTCGGCGTGCGCAACGGCAACATCCTCGTCCAACTCGATGACCCGGCGGTCACGGCGTCGGCGCCCCGCCCGGACGGCGTGGGGCCGGGCGACCGAGTACGCCTGCGGCTGACGGCGGCGGACATCGCGACGGGACGCGTGTCGTTCGCGGACGTCCCTGAGTAGCTGCCCTGCGCAGTAGGGCTTGGGCGTCCTCCGTTCGGCGGCGCTCCGTCTTGTCCTGTTTTCAGGACCGGCGCCCGGACCTGTTTTCAGGACTCGGGGCCGGACACGTTCAGCCATGTCCTCTATTCAGGACCGCAGAGCCCCACCGACCTCACATCTCCTGAATACGGGACAGCGTGCCGGTCCCGTACCTAGGAACGCCCAGTCCTGAAAACAGGACCGCCAACTCCTGAAAACGCGACCGCCCGGTCCTGAAAACGCGACCGCCCGGTCCTGAAAACAGGACCGGGCGGAAAACGCGAGGCAGCGCGCACGCCGCCCCAATCTCAGTGCGCGCCGACGCTGACCGTCGGCTCGCCGGAGGTGGAGTCGCCCATCTCCTCGGCGAGACGGTTCGCCTCGGCGATGAGCGTCGCGACGATCTCGGACTCCGGCACGGTCTTGATGACCTCGCCCTTGACGAAGATCTGTCCCTTGCCGTTTCCGCTCGCGACGCCGAGGTCGGCCTCGCGAGCCTCGCCGGGGCCGTTGACGACGCAGCCCATGACGGCGACACGGAGCGGCACGCTCATGCCCTGAAGGCCCTCGGTCACGCTGTCCGCCAGCGAGTAGACATCCACCTGGGCGCGGCCGCAACTCGGGCACGAGACGATCTCGAGCTTGCGCTCGCGCAGGTTCAGCGACTGCAGGATCTGCAGACCGACCTTGACCTCCTCTGCCGGCGGCGCCGACAGCGAGACGCGGATGGTGTCGCCGATGCCTTCGCCGAGAAGGATGCCGAATGCCGTCGCCGATTTGATCGTGCCCTGGAACGCCGGGCCGGCCTCGGTCACACCGAGGTGGAGGGGCCAGTCGCCGCGCTCAGCGAGCATCCGGTACGCCTTCACCATGACGACGGGGTCGTTGTGCTTGACCGAGATCTTGAAGTCGTGGAAGTCGTGCTCCTCGAACAGGCTGGCCTCCCACACGGCGGACTCGACGAGCGCCTCCGGGGTGGCCTTGCCGTACTTCTCGAGCAGTCGCCGGTCGAGCGATCCCGCGTTCACGCCGATGCGGAGGGAGACGTCGGCCGCCTTCGCCCGGCGCGCGATTTCGGCGACCTGGTCGTCGAACTTGCGGATGTTGCCCGGGTTCACGCGCACCGCGGCGCAGCCGGCGTCGATCGCGGCGTACACGTAGTTCGGCTGGAAGTGGATGTCGGCGATCACCGGGATCTGGCTCTTCTTGGCGATGATCGGCAGCGCCTCGGCGTCGTCACGGCTGGGCACGGCGACGCGGACGATGTCGCAGCCGGATGCGGTCAGCTCGGCGATCTGCTGCAGCGTGGCGTTGATGTTGGTCGTCGGCGTCGTGGTCATCGACTGGACGCTGACAGGAGCGTCACCGCCGACGAGGACTTTGCCCACCTTGATCTGGCGGGACTTGCGACGGGGTGCGAGGGTTTCGGGGACTTTGGGCATCCCCAGATTGATTGCTGCCACGGGCTCAATCCTACGCGGCTCCGTGGGAGGCGGCTGGGTGCCTCCGGTGAGCGCGCCAACGGATCGCCCAGGCCGGCCAGGGGTCAGCCGAAGAGGTTGACCGGCTTCACGATGTCCGCGTACATGAGCAGGACGCTCATGCCACCGAGGACGATCACGACGGCGAAGGTGAGGGGCATGAGCTTGGCCATGTCCACCGGTCCGGGATCGCGTCGGCGGAAGATCTTCGCCCACGTGCGGCGCAGCCCCTCCCAGAGGGCGCCGGCGATGTGGCCGCCGTCGAGAGGCAGCAGCGGCACGAGGTTGAAGACGAACAGCGCGATGTTGAGCGAGGCCAGCATCCCGATCATCGTGTAGACCTTGTCGACCGCGGGGACGCCGTCGAGTGCGGTCAGCTCCCCCGCCGCCCGGCCGATGCCGACGACGCTGATGGGTCCGTTCGGGTCGCGCTCGGCCGAGCCGAACGCGGCGTTCCAGACGTCGACCATGCGCTGCGGCAGGTGCAGGAACACGTTGAAGACCGCGCCGGTCTGGGCGCCGACCGCGGGGAGTACGGCGGTGGCCGGCTGAGGCACCAGTTTCGCGACCGGGCCGATGCCGACGAAGCCGACCGTGAGGGTCTCGATGCCGCCGTCGGCGTTCTTCACGACGGCGCCGTTGGCGTCCGTCTTGGCGACCTTGTTGACGACCGGTGTGAGCTGCACCGTGCGCTGCTCGTCGCCGCGGCTGATCACCATAGTGAGCGAGCGACCCGCCGACTCGCGGATGATGGCGGTGGACTGGTCCCAGCTGCTGATTTTGGTGCCGTCGATGCTGACGATGGTGTCGCCGGGCTTGAGGCCCGCCGCGGCGGCCGGACCCTGCGGAGCGTCGTCCGGGCAGGTCTTGGAGGTGCTCCCGGCCGGCAGGACGCACTGGCTCACCGTCGCGACGGTCGTCGAGCTCTGCGGAGCGCCGAAGCCCATCAGCAGGACGCCGAAGAGGACGACGCCGATCACCAGGTTCATGAACGGACCGCCGAACATGATCACGATCCGCTTCCATACGGGGAGCCGGTAGAAGGTGCGCTCCTCCTCGCCGACCGCGACGGTCTCCGTGCTCGCCGTGCGGGCATCCTGGACCATCTGCTGCATGAAGCCGGTGGTCGCGTTGCGGCCGCGTCCGCCCTCCTTGCCCGGGGGGAACATCCCGATCATGGAGATATAGCCGCCGAGCGGGATCGCCTTCACGCCGTACTCGGTCTCGCCGCGGCGGAACGAGAAGAGCGTCTTGCCGAACCCGATCATGTACTGCGTCACTTTGACGCCGAAGAGCTTCGCGGGCACCAGGTGCCCCACTTCGTGCAGCGCGATCGACACAGCGACGCCGATCAGGATGATGACGACGCCGAGGACGAAGAGGAGCACGGATTCCACGGCTTCAGAGTACTGGCGGACGCCTGCGAGGAGGCCGCGAACGACCTCTATGGCGGCTATGCGCGAGCCGTGGTCTTACCCGGCGATGAGGGCGTCGGCCTTAGAGCGTGCCCAGCGCTCCGACTCCGCCAGCGACTCCCTGGTCAGTTCGCCTGCCGGCACGTGCGCGTCGACTACGCGCTCCACGGTCGTGAGGATGTCGAGGTAGCCGATCGCGCCGGCGTGGAACGCGGCGACCGCCTGTTCGTTCGCGGCGTTGAACACGGCCGGGTAGGTGCCGGCGGCAAGTCCAACGCGCTTTGCGAGCGCGACCGCCGGGAATGCGTCGGTGTCGAGCGGCTCGAAGGTCCAGGTGTGCGCCGTCGTCCAGTCCAGCGGCGTGCCGACGTCGGGCACGCGGTCCGGCCAGCCGAGACCGAGCGAGATCGGAAGCCGCATATCGGGCGGCGACGCCTGGGCGATCGTCGAGCCGTCCACGAACTCCACCATCGAGTGGATGACGGACTGGGGGTGCACCGTCACCTCGATCCGGTCGTAGGGCACGTCGAAAAGCAGGTGCGCCTCGATCACCTCCAGGCCCTTGTTGACCAGGGTCGAGGAGTTGGTGGTGACCACGAGGCCCATGTCCCAGGTGGGATGCGCGAGCGCCTGCTGCGGGGTGACCTCGCCCAGGGACTCCCGGGAACGGCCGCGGAACGGGCCGCCGGACGCGGTGAGGACGAGCCGCCGGACCTCCGAGGGCGCCCCGGAGCGGAGCGCCTGAGCGATGGCGGAATGCTCCGAGTCGACAGGCACGATCTGCCCAGGCGCGGCCGCACGCTTGACGAGGCCACCACCGACGATCAGCGACTCCTTGTTGGCGAGTGCCAACAGGGCGCCGGTCTCCAGCGCCGCGAGCGTCGGCCCGAGACCGACCGAGCCGGTGATCCCGTTGAGCACCACATCCGCTTCGACCGACCGCACCAGCAGTTCGGAGTCGTCGGCGCCGAGCGCAGTATCGACCACCCCGAAGCGTTCCGCCTGCGCGGCGAGCTCGTCCGCGTTGCGCCCGGCACTCAGCCCGACGACACGGAACCGGTCCGGATTCGCCGCGACCACATCCAGCGCCTGCGTACCGATGGAGCCGGTGGACCCGAGGATGATGACTCTGCGCACGAAGCCATCGTACGCAGCGGGGTGCCGACCGCGGCTGCGCTTGTCAGGGGGGGCGGCACGCGACCCGCTGAGGCGAATGTCATCGGGAAATCGATTTGACTGTTTGCAGGCCGTTCGGGAACGTGATCATCGTCGTTGCTTGAACCACGTACTTGGTTCCCGTGGAGAGTGTCACTGTCGTCGATCGGTTCCCCGCTGCGACGGATCGGATACTCCCCTGGGTGATCGTGAGCGACCCCGTTCCGTCGTAGCCGATCGGCGTGCCGTCACCGCGCTTCATGCACACTCCCGTGGAGGTGCATCCAGGCGCTGTCCACGCGATCGCGGCGTTCGCAGTGAGCGGCGTCGTCAACGTGAGCACCGCTGCCAGGACGAGTACCGCACCGAACTTCTTCTTCATATTTCCTCCACTAATCCACCGCGCTCGCTGGAGCGCAGTATCAGTATGGATAACGGAAATACAAGTAATTCAATTGCGGCCAGAACGGCTGTTAGTGCGTGGCCTTCAGGATGTCGACGACGAAGACCATGGTGTCGGTCCCCTTGATGTCCCCGTTGCCGGCGCTGCCGTAGCCGTCCGCAGGCGGGATGACCGCGATCACCTGGGAGCCGACCTTCTGGCCGACCAGCGCCTTGGTGAATCCCGGCACGAAGCCGGAGGCGGTGTTCGTGTAGGGCGCACCGCGAGTCCACGTCGCATCGAAGACGCTGCCGGTCCTCCACAGGACGCCCTTGTACTGGATCGTCACCGTGTCCGTGGCCTGCACCGTCTCCCCGTCGCCCTGCTTGAGCACGGCGATCTTGGTCTCCGTCGGCGGGTCCGCCTTCGGGATGGTGATGGCGGGCTCGCCGGTCTTGGCGTTGAGCTTCACCGTGGGGAAGCCGGCGGGCGGAGTGACCGCCTTTCCGTTTGCGCGGGTCGGCGGCAGGTCGACGACGTCCGCGACCAACACGACGCTGTCCTTGGTGGTGAGTCCGAGCTGGGAGAGGTCCTGGTTGCCGAAAGCGTCCTTCGCGGGCGCGGTCAGCACGACGCGGGAGCCCACCGACAGGCACTCGACGGCGCGCACGAGACCGGGCACGAACGCCTTGTCGTCGACCTGGACCGTCGCGGGCGCCGAGCCGTCGAAGCCCTGCGCGGAGGTCAACTCCTTGCCGGTGGTGCCGTTGTAGGCGGCCAGCGCGATGTCCACGCTCGACCCGCCCTTCGCCTCGGCGCCGTCGCCCTTGATGACGACGGTGCGCTCCACATCTGTCGCCTTCAGCGGTGCCTTGAAGGCCACCTTCGGGGCCGCGCGGTAGTCGCCGGTCACCGTGACCGCCTTCGAGGTGGCGCCCGACTTCACGTTCTGGCAGGCGTTCGCGGCGGGAGTCGACGTGGCGGCCGGCGCGGCGGAGCTGCACGCGGCGAGTCCGGAGACGAGGAGGGCCGCCGCTGCGGTTGCGGTCAGGGCCTTGAGAGAGGTACGCACGGTCGACCATCCTGCCCTATCCGCCTCTGCCCAAGCTGAGCGCCGGTCAGGGGAACGCTGGATGCGCCGCATACGATGGATTCATGACCCGCGAATTCTCCGTGCCCCAGTCCCGCCATCTCGTCACCGAGCTGCCCGGCCCCCTCTCGGTGGAACTGCAGCAGCGCCGCGTTGCCGCGGTGAGTCGCGGCGCGGGAACACTGGCGAACATCTACATGGAGTCCGGTTCTGGCGCGATCCTGGTGGATGTCGACGGCAATCGGCTCATCGACCTGGGCTGCGGCATCGGCGTCACCACGATCGGGCACGCGCACCCGGGCGTCGCAGCGGCCGCCGCGGAGCAGGCCGCGAAGCTCACCCACACCCTGTTCACCGTCACGCCGTACGAGAACTACGTCGCCGTCGCCGAGAAGCTGGCCGAGATCACGCCCGGCGACTTCGAGAAGCGCAGCATCCTGGTCAACTCGGGCGCGGAGGCGGTCGAGAACGCCGTCAAGATCGCCCGGAAGTACACCGGACGCCGCGCCATCGCGACCCTCGACCACGCCTTCCACGGCCGCACGAACCTCACGATGGCCATGACGTACCGGCCCTGGCCGGAGCGCGCCGGGATGGGCCCGTTCCCCGGTGAGATCTACAGCCTCCCGATCAGCTACCCGTTCCGCGACCCCGAGGGGATGACCGGCGAGGAGGCCGCCGAGCGGACCATCGACTACATCCGCACCCACATCGGGGCGACCGAGCTGGCCGCGCTGTTCGTTGAGCCGATCCAGGGCGACGGCGGGATCATCATCCCGGCGCCCGGCTACTTCGCCCGCCTGGCCGAGTTCTGCGCCGAGAACGGCATCGTCTTCGTCGCCGACGAGATCCAGGCCGGCATCGGCCGCACCGGCACGTGGTACTCGATCGAGCACCACGGGGTCGTTCCGGACCTCGTCACCAGCGCCAAGGGCATCGCCGGCGGCTTCCCGCTCGCGGCGGTGACCGGCCGTGCCGAAATCATGGATGCGGTCCAGCCCGGTGGCATCGGAGGCACCTTCGGTGGCAACCCCGTCTCGACGGCGGCGGCCCTCGCGGTGTTCGAGGCGTTCGAGCAGGAGGACCTCCTCGCCGAGGCACGGCGCGTCGAGAAGGCGCTGTGGGCGCGGATCGGCGACTGGGCCGACCGCTTCCCCGTCGTCGGCGAGGTGCGCGGCAAGGGCGCGATGTTCGGCATCGAGCTGGTGGTCCCCGGCACGAAGAAGCCCAATCCCGAGGCGCTGACCGCTGTGCTGCAACACGCGACCCGCAACGGCGTCATCCCGCTCGACGCGGGAAGTTGGGACAGCGTGCTGCGCCTGCTGCCGTCGGTCGTCATCAGCGAAGAGCTCATCGACGACGCGGCCACAGTGCTCGAAGAGGCCCTCGGCCGTCTGGGCTGATTCCCCGCCGTTTCCGGCGCTCTGCTCAGAATCGATCGCTAGGGTCGCAGGGCCTCCGCTCGGGGCGGTCGGTGACAGCAGCAAAGAAGGATGGTGGCAATGCGGCTCCCCCGCCTGCGCCTGCTCGCCGCGGCGTCCGCCGTGGCGGCGGCACTCGCGCTGGTGCCTGCGGCAGCGGTCGCCGAGTCGCCCACGCCGTTCTACCCGGGCTACATCATCAGCGACGACAGCTTCTTCAACCCTGACGCGATGACCGCGGGCCAGATCCAGCACTTCCTGGACGATCGCAGCTGCCGGCCGAAGGACGACTCGCCCTGCCTGTCCGACTTCCGGATGGACTCGCCCGCCCAGCCGGCGTCGAAGGAGCGGTGCGCGGCGATGCCCGCGAAGAAGGGCGAGCGGGCCAGCAGCATCATCGCGCGCGTGGCGAAAGCCTGCACGATCAGTCCGCGCGTGCTGCTCGTGCTCCTGCAGAAGGAGCAGTCGCTGTTGACCGCGCCGAGCGCATCCGGCTATCAGAAGGCCACCGGCTACGCGTGCCCCGACACCGCCGCCTGCGACGCCCGCTACTTCGGCTTCTTCAACCAGGTCTACCGGGCGGCGTGGCAGTTCCGCGAGTACACCGTGCACCCCGGCGACTGGCGGTACAAGGTCGGCGCGAACAGCATCCAGTACCACCCGGATGCGACCTGCGGCGCGAGCACGGTGACGATCCTCAACCAGGCGACCGCGAACCTGTACAACTACACGCCCTACCAGCCGAACGACGCGACCCTGAAGGCGCCGAAGGGCGAAGGCGGTGACTGCGCGGCCTACGGCAACCTCAACTTCTCGCGGCTCTACTCCGCCTGGTTCGGGACGCCACTGGCCGTGCGGTACACGGGGTTCGTCGAGGACTGCATGGTGTACCGGTCGGGGTTCGGCTGCCCGCAGGGGACGCCGCTCAAGCCGTGACTCTGCGTCGGGACGCGACTCGCGCGCATCCATGCCGGAACCGGCATACGACCCCGCCTACCCTCGAAACGTGAGCATCGACGACCCCGACGATGGTGCGGCCTCGGTGAAGAGACCCGGCGTGCCGTACTACCTCGGCCGCGTGCTCATGGCGCCCGTCCTCAAACTGGTCTACCGCCCGCGCGTGATCGGGAAGCGCAACGTCCCGAAGCACGGCAAGGTCATCCTGGCGAGCAATCACCTGTCGTTCATCGACTCAGTGGTCATTCCGATGACGGCGCCCCGACGCGTCCAGTTCCTCGCGAAGTCGAGCTACTTCGAGGGCACCGGGCTGAAGGGACGCGTCTCTCGCTCCTTCTTCACCTCGATCGGAGCTGTCGGCGTCAAGCGTGGCGCAGGTGCGGCGGCTCAGGAGGCGCTCGACCAGTCCCGCAAGATCATTGAGACGGGTGCGGCGTTCGCGCTCTACCCCGAGGGGACCCGGTCGCTCGACGGCCGCCTGTACAGAGGGCGGACCGGGATCGGCTGGCTCGCCCTGACCACCGGTGCGGTCGTCATCCCGGTCGGGCTGGTCGGCACGGATCAGATGCAGCCGGTCGGTGCGAAGTTCCCCAAGCCCCACCGGATCACAGTGACGTTCGGCGAGCCGATCGACCTCTCCCACTTCGGGCCGCCCGAGTCGGGACGCGCACGGCGTCAGGCGACGGACGCGATCATGGCGGCCATCCACAACCTCACGGGCCAGGAGCTCGCCGGCGTCTACAACGAGACGCCGCCCGCGAACGCGGTGGAGCGGGTCAAGCGCGCGTTCCGCCCCGAGCGCCTCTGACGCGGTCTTCCGAGCCCCGGCTCAGGAGGCGGGGCGTTCCTTCGCGCGGTAGGTGCGGGCCTTCTGCCGGTTGCCGCAGACCTCCATGCTGCACCACTGGCGGGAGCCGTTGCGCGAGGCGTCGTAGAACGCCCAGCGACAGTCCTCTCCCCCGCACAGCTTCACACGGCCGAGCTTGCCCTGGAGGCTGAGCACCACGGCGCTGGCGACCGCGGCGTCGGCCGCGGTCCGGGCTCCGAGTGCGACGGATCCGGGTACGGCGGTCACCGGCAGCGCCAGTTCGGGCAGCTCGGCGGGGATGCCGTCGACGATCTCGCGAAGCGCGTCGCGGGCCTGCACGGCGGCGATCCGGTCGCCGGGCTCCAGGTTGTGCTCGTGCGCCCAGCGGGCGTGGCCGTCGTCGTCGGCGAGCTGATCGACGTCGTCTTCGACGTCGAGGGTGTTCAGGAAGTCCACCAGCAGCTCGGCCCCGAGTTCGGGCCCATTCGTACGCATGTAACCATTGTAACTCATTAGCGGGTTACTGGTAGGCTGTAACCAGTCAAAGCAGATAGGTAGTTATCATGCATCCGCTGTTCTTCTGGTCCATGTCCGTGAACGACCTCGCCGAGCGCGAGCGCGATGCCGCCCTCGTCCGAGCGCAGCGTGACTCTGGGGTCGAGCAGCCTCCGCCGCTCAGCCGAGACGACCGCTGGCGTGCCGCGATCCAGCGCTGGGCCGCTGCGGAGCCACCGCAGACCGCTGCGCCCGCGTCCTCAACGGCGCCCCGCCTCGGCTGCGCCTGACCCGCGCCTGTCCATCCCGACCAGAAGGTCAGGCGAGGGTGAGCAGCTCAGGAGCGTGGCGGACGGGGAAGTTCACGCTCGAGGCGATGAAGCACTTCTCCGAGGCCGGCTTGTGGAGGGATGCGGCCAGCTCACGCTGAGCCGGGTCCGCCAGCGTCACGCGCGGGTGCAGCGTCACCTCGGTGAAGTGACCGCCGCCGTCGCGGGTCTGCTCCATCGTGCCGGTCGCCGCATCCGTGTAGCCCACGACGACGACTCCGGCGTTCGCCGCCTCCGCCAGGTAGCTGAGCATGTGGCACTGCGCGAGGGCCGCGAGCAGCAGCTCCTCCGGGTTCCAGCGGTCGCGGTCGCCGAAGAAGGGCCGGTCGGCGGACCCCTCGATCGGATGCTTGTCGGGGGCGCTCACGACCATGTCGCGGCCGTAGTCCTTGTAGCCGCTGGTGCCCGTCCCGCGGTTGCCGGTCCACTGCAGGTCGATCGCGTACGCGTGCTCGAGCTTCATGCCTCGATTCTCGCACCGCCGCTAGACTCGGATGACCATGACTGACACCGTGAGCACCCCCGCGCCCGTCTTCTCCGTTCCACAAGAACGCCGCATCGTGACCGCCATCCCCGGCCCGAAATCGCAGGAACTGCACCAGCGCCGCCTGGCCGTCGTGCCGACCGGCGTGTCGTCCGCACTGCCGGTGTACATCGCCCGCGCGAACGGCGCGATCCTGGTGGATGTGGACGGCAACCAGTTCGTCGACTTCGGCGCAGGAATCGGGGTCACCACGGTCGGCCACACGGAGACCGCGGTCGTCGAAGCCGCCGCCGGTCAGCTGCAGGACGTCATCCACACGCTCTTCACGATCACGCCCTACGAGGAGTACGTGCGCGTCGCCGAGTTGCTCGCGCAGCACACCCCCGGCGACTTCGCCAAGAAGACCGTCCTCGTGAACTCGGGCGCCGAGGCCGTCGAGAACGGCGTCAAGATCGCGCGCAAGTACACCGGCCGTCGCGCCGTCGCCGTGCTCGACCACGCCTATCACGGACGCACGAACCTGACGATGGCCATGAACTACAAGGCGATGCCGTACGCGACCGGGTTCGGTCCGTTCGCGGGCGACGTCTACCACGCGCCGAACTCGTACCCGTACCGCGACGGCCTCAGCGGCGAAGAGGCGGCCGCCCGCACCATCGCGTACCTCGAGAAGGTCGTCGGCGCCACAGACCTCGCGTGCCTCGTCGCCGAGCCGATTCAGGGCGAGGGGGGCTTCATCGTTCCCGCCGAGGGCTACCTCGCCGCACTGCAGGAGTGGTGCACGGCCAACGGCGTCGTCTTCATCGCGGATGAGATCCAGAGCGGGATGGCGCGCACCGGCGCGCTGTACGCGAGCGAGCACTTCGGCGTCGTCCCGGACCTCGTGCTCAGCGCCAAGGGCATCGCCGGCGGCCTCCCCCTCGCCGCGGTCACGGGCCGGGCCGAAATCATGGATTCCGCTCAGCCGGGCGGCCTCGGCGGCACCTTCGGCGGCAATCCGGTCGCCGCAGCAGCCGCGATCGCGGTCTTCGAGACCATCGAGCGCAACGACCTGCTCGCGCAGGCCCGCCGGATCGAGAACGCTCTGAAGCCGGCGCTGGTGAAGCTGCAGGAGAAGTACGACATCATCGGCGACGTGCGCGGCATCGGTGCCATGATCGCGGTCGAGCTCGTGAAGCCCGGCACCGGCCAGACGACGAAGGAACCCAACCCGGAGGCCGTCAACGCGATCGTCGCGGCGGCCGCCCAGCAGGGCATCCTCTTCCTCAACGCCGGCACCTGGGGCAACGTGCTCCGCTTCCTCCCGAGCCTCGCCGTGTCCGACGAGCTCATCGCCGACGCCGTGTCGGTGATCGACGACGCCATCGCGGCGCTGTGAGCGCACAGAACGCGATGACCGCCGAAACGTTCTCGGTCGACGACTCGGTCGAGCTGGCCGTCGTCGAGCGCAGCGGGTTCGTCGAGTCGCGGCACGCCGGATCCGCCGTGGTGCTCGGGCCGGACGGCATCGTCGTGCGCAGCATCGGCGCGCCCGACCAGCCGGTGTTCCCGCGGTCGAGCATGAAGCCGTTCCAGGCGGTCGCCGTCATGGGGGCCGGAGTCCCGCTCGAGGGCGCCAGCGCGGTGCTCGCGACCGCCAGCCACGCCGGCACCCCGGCGCACCTCTCGGTCGTCCGCAAGCTGCTCGCCCAGGCGCAGCTGACCGAGGACGCCCTCGGCTGCCCGCCCGACTGGCCGCTCGACACGGCGGCCCGCGACGAGCTGGTCCGCGCGGGCGAGCACAAGCATCCCGTGTTCATGAACTGCTCGGGCAAGCACGCCGCAATGCTGCTCGCCTGCCGCGTGAACGGCTGGCCGACCGAGAGCTACCTCGACCCGACGCATCCCGTGCAGCAGCACATCCGCGACACCGTCGAGCGCCTCACCGGCGAGAAGGTCGTGGCGACGGGGATCGATGGATGCGGTGCGCCGGTGCACGCGATGTCGCTGCTCGCGCTGGCCCGCGGCATCCAGCGGATCGCGACGGCGTCCGAGGGGTCGCCGTTCGCGCTGTTCCGCAACGCCGCGCTGCTGAAGAACGCGGTGCTGGCCGACGGCTGGGCGATCGACGGACCGGGGCGCGCCAACACTGTCGTCATCGATGAGCTCGGCGTGTTCGCGAAGGGCGGCGCCGAGGGCGTCATGGTGATGGCGGCTCCGGACGGCACCACAGTGACGCTCAAGGTGCTCGACGGGAGCCTCCGCGCCGCCACGATCGTGGCCCTGCGGCTGCTGGCCGACGCTGGCGCGCTGAGCCACGACGACGTCGACCGGGTCGCTCCGAAGCTCGACCTCGCCGTGCTCGGCCGCGGTGCTCCCGTCGGCGCCATCCGCGCCTCCTACGTCTGACCGCACAGGCCAACAGCTCCTGAGTTTCTCCTCGCCATTGCGGCGATTCGGGCGAAAAACTCAGGAGCTGTTGGTTTGGGGGCGGGTCGGGGCGGGGCTATTGGCGGGCTAGGCGTTTCGCGCGGGCTGCGGCGGTGATCTGCGAGACCAGGACCACGAGGATCGTCAGGATGAAGACGGCCGACGCGATCACGTTCGCCTGGGCCGGGATGCCGCGCGACGCAGCGATGTAGATGTACATCGGGAACGTGGTGACGGCTCCGGCGTTGAAGTTCGTGATGATGAAGTCGTCGAAGCTGAGCGAGAACGACAGCAGCGCCGCCGACGCGATTCCGGGGAGCAGCAGCGGGAACGTGATCCGCCAGAACACCGCGTTCGGCGACCCGTACAGGTCGCGGCCCGCCTCTTCCAGCGCCGGATCGAGGGACGCGACGCGCGCCTTCACTGTCACGACCACGAAGCTGATGCAGAACATGACGTGCGCGATGATGATCGTCAGGAAGCCCTTGTTGACGCCGAGGCTGAGGAACTGCGCGGCGAGACCCGCACCGAGCACCACCTCCGGGCTCGCCATCGGCAGGAACAGCAGCAGGCTGGTCTGCGACCGCAGCCGGAACCGGTAGCGCATCAGCGCGATCGCGATCATCGTGCCGAGCACGGTGGCGATCACCGTGGAGATGATGCCGATGATGATGCTCGCCATGAACGCGTCGCAGATGCCCACGGCATCGCACACGTTCGTCCAGTTGTGCAGCGTGAACCCACGCCAGGCGATGTTGTTCTTGATCGCGTCGTTGAACGAGAAGACGAAGGTGTAGACGATGGGGATGAGCAGGAAGGCCAGCGCGAGGAACGCGTAGACGCCCAGTCCGATCCCCTTGTACCGGCGCCTGCCCTTGACCGCAGACGGCGGCGTGGTGGTGTCGGTGGGCGTGATCATGGTGGTCACAGCAGCTCCTCCGTCCCACTCCGCCGCACGTACGCGCCGACGATGACGAGGATGACGGCCATCAGCACGACGGACATCGCCGCGGCCGTCGGATAGTTCTGGAGCACCAGGAAGTTGCTCTCGATGACGTTACCGATCATCGAGGTGTCGGCGGCGCCGAGGAAGTCCTGCGAGGCGTTGATGTAGTCACCGGCCGCCGGGATGAACGTCAGCAGCGTCCCCGACACGATCCCGGGCATGGAGAGCGGGATGGTCACCTTGCGGAAGGTGGTCCACGGGCTCGCGTACAGATCCTGTCCTGCCTCCAAGAGCCTGGTGTCGAGCCGTTCCAGCGTCGAGTACAGCGGCAGGCACATGAAGGGGATGAAGTTGTACGTCAGTCCGAAGATCACCGAGAACGGCGTCCCGGTGATATGGGCGTCCGGCGGGAGGATGGAGAGCGCCTTCAGCGAGCTGGCGATCCAGCCGTCGTCGCTCAGGATGGCCTTCCACGCCAGGGTCCGCAGCAGGAAGCTGATGAAGAACGGCGCGATGACCAGGGTCATCAGCAGGTTCTGCACCAGCGGCCGTCCGCGCATCTTCACGCCGATGAAATATGCCAGCGGGTAGCTGATCAGCAGCGCCGCGGCCGTCGCGATCAGCGCGTAGGCGAAGGAGCGGAGGATCTGCGGCCAGTACTCGGCGAGCGAGTCGGTGTAGTTGCTCCATTGGAACGCGGCCTGGTACTGGCCGATGTCGCCGTCCACAACCGGCGCCTGGAACGACGTGATGATCAGCGAGATCAGCGGCGTGAGGAAGAAGAGGACGAGGTAGAGCACGCCCGGGAGGAGCAGGACGAGCGCGATGCCGCTCTTTCGGCGGGCGACGGGCTCCTGATCCTGGGTCGGCGGAGCGCCCGTGAACGCGGCGAGGGCCACTATGCCTCCTCCAGCTCCGTCAGCATCCGCTCGCGCGCCTGGGCTGCCAGCGCCTGCGTGTCGGCGTCGTCGGAGAACCGGCCGTCGGCGGGCGGCTCGTCGGCGAGGACGAAGGTGTGGGATGCGTCCCACGACACCCAGACGTCGGCGCCGAGCGAGGCGACCGGGCCGCTGGCCATGTTCTGCGCGAAGACGACGACGGTCCCGAGCCCCGGCACATCCACCAGGTACTGCGTGCTCACGCCGCTGAACGACACATCCGTCACGCGCCCCGGCCCCAGCCGGTTGGCACCGGACGGGATGGTCGCGGGCGTCTCGTGCAGCGTCAGCTTCTCGGGCCGCACGCCGACCGTGACGAAGCCGCTGGTGCGCTTCGCCCGCGCCCTCGGCACCTGGATGCGCGAGCCGCCGACATCCACGCCGATCGTCTCGTCCCCCGACTCCTGAACCGGGCCGGCGAAGAGGTTCGACTGTCCGAGGAAGTTCGCCACGAATACCGTCGACGGGAGCTCGTACAGGATCTCCGGCGACCCCATCTGCTCGATCCGGCCCTTGTTCATCACCGCGACGGTGTCGGCCATGGTCATGGCCTCCTCCTGGTCGTGGGTGACGTGCACGAAGGTCAGCCCGACCTCGGTCTGGATGGACTTCAGCTCCAGCTGCATCTGCCGGCGGAGCTTGAGGTCCAGCGCGCCGAGCGGCTCGTCGAGGAGGAGGAGGGCGGGCCGGTTGACGACCGCCCGGGCGAGCGCGACGCGCTGCTGCTGGCCGCCGGACAGCGAGGCGGGCCGACGGGAGGCCAGGTGGTCGAGCTCCACGAGCCGCAGCGCTTCGTGCGCCTTCGCGATCGGGTCGCCGATGCGGCGCCGGCGCAGGCCGAACGCGACGTTCTCCAGCACCGTCATGTGCGGGAAGAGCGCGTAGCTCTGGAACACGGTGTTCACCGGGCGCTGGAACGGCTTGGTGCGCGTGACATCCTCACCGCCGATAAGGATGCGACCCTCGGTCGGCTCCTCGAGTCCTGCGACGAGACGCAGGGTGGTCGTCTTGCCGCAGCCACTCGGACCGAGCAGCGCGAAGAACGACCCGGCCGGGATGACGATGTCCAGCTGTTCGATCGCGGTGAACCCGGGGAACCTCTTCTTGATGCCGTCGAGTCGCAGGTCTGCGCCGGACTCGGCGAATACTCCCTTTGCCATCAGGCCCCCAGGATCACCTTCTGGAACGCCGCCTGGTACTTCTGTTCCTCGGCGGGTGTGAGCGAGGCGAAGATCTTGACCTTGCTCAGGGTCTCATCGTCCGGGAAGATCAGCTGGTTGTCGGCGAGCTCCGGGTCGATCTTCGTGGCCGCCTCCTTGGCGCCCTGGACCGGGGTGATGTAGTTCACCCACGCCGCCACCTCGGCGGCGACCTCCGGCTGGTAGTAGTAGTCGATCAGCTTCTCGGCGTTCGCCTTGCGCGACGACCCGATGGGGATGACGAAGTTGTCGCTCCACAGCGTGCCTCCCGCCTCCGGGATGGCGAACTGCCAGTTGTCGCCGGCCTCGGCGTTCAACTGCGTGATGTCGCCGGACCAGCAGATGGCGGCCAGCGTGTCGCCCGACTTCAGGTCGTTCAGGTACGAGTTGCCCTTGATGTTGCGGATCTGGCCGTCATTCACCTCTTTGGTGATGGTGTCGATGGCCTTGTTGAAGTCGGCCTCGCTGAACTTCTTGGAGATGTCCACTCCCTGCTGCAGCATGATCAGCCCCATGGTGTCGCGCATCTCGCTGAGCACACCGACCTTGCCCTTGAGCTCGGGCTTCCACAGGTCGTCGATCGACTTGAGGCCCTTCGGCAGCTTCTCCTTGTTCCAGCAGATGCCGGCGAAACCGCTCTGCCACGGGAGCGACTTCTTGCGTCCGGGGTCGAAATCGACGTCCTGGAGGTTCGCGACGAGGTTCTTCTTGTTCGGGATGGCCGACTCCTCGAACGACTGGACGTAGCCCAGGCGGATCCAGCGGGCGATCATCCAGTCGGTGAGGCACACGGTGTCGGCGCCGATGTCCTTGCCGAGGGCGAGCTGGTCCTTCACCTTGGCGTAGTAGGTGTTGTTGTCGTCGACCGCGACGTCGTACTTGACCTTGATGCCGCTCTGCTTCTCGAAAGCTTCGAGCGTCGGATACTTCCCGGCGTCATCCTGGTCGAGGTAGGCCTGCCAGTTGGCCCAGGTCAGGGTCTTGTCGCTGGAGGACTGGTCCTTCGCGGCGGTCGGCTTGCTCGACGCTCCCCCGGTCGAACACGCGGCCAGGGCCATCGCTGCGGCACCGGCGGTCGCACCGGCGAGGAGACCACGTCGGGTGAGCTGCGACGCCCGAGCGGACTGGACGAGCTGGCGGATCATCGGGTCTTGCGGAAGGTTGCTCGGTTTCACAGTGGTGCTCCTCGGGGGATCGAACACGGACCACGGGCGACGGCGCTTCGGGCGGCACGTCCTCGTGCCGTCGCGGTGGACCCGATCCTGACACAGAAGAGTTGCGATCCGCAGCAGAAAAGGGCCGGATCGTCCATTCGGAAACACAATCTTTACGAAATCCGTTCCCGATCGGTCGATTCGCCCGGGAAACCGCAGACTGGACGTTCTGCCGTCGCGCGGTCGGGAGCGGGTGCCTGCGCGCGCTTGAACGCTGCGGAAACCGTCTGCGGAGCGCGCATCCACCCGCGAAATCAGCATTCGAATACCCGAAACGCAGTCGAAATCCTCCGTGAACCCCGCTATGGTGAGAGCGAACCATCACGTCGAGTGTCGAAGGAGCCCCATGAAGGTCGCGATCCCCCGCGAGATCAAGAACAACGAGTTCCGGGTGGCGATCACGCCGGCCGGCGTGCACGACCTGGTCGGCGCGGGCCACGAGGTCTTCGTCGAGACCGGCGCCGGAGTCGGCTCCTCCATCCCCGACGAGCTGTACGCGAATGCCGGCGCGACCATCCTGCCGGATGCGGCCGCCACCTGGGAGGCCGGGGAGCTCATCCTCAAGGTGAAGGAGCCGATCGAGAGCGAGTACGGCTACTTCCGTCGCGGCCTCGTGCTGTTCACCTACCTGCACCTCGCCGCCGACGAAGCGCTCACCCGCGCCCTCATCCAGAGCGGCGTCACCGCCATCGCGTACGAGACCGTGCAGCTGCCGACCCGGGCGCTCCCCCTCCTCGCTCCCATGAGTGAGGTCGCCGGTCGCCTCGCGCCCATCGTCGGAGCCAACACGATGCTGAAGCCCAACGGCGGGCCCGGCCTCCTCGTCCCTGGTGTACCGGGCACCCATCCGGCCGTCGTCACCGTGCTCGGCGGCGGCGTCGCGGGCACCAACGCGATCTCGGTCGCCGTCGGACTCGGCGCGGAGGTCACCGTGCTGGACACGAACATCCAGCGCCTCCGGGAGCTCGACGCCCTCTACGCGGGACGGATCAAGACGATCGCGTCGAACAGTTTCGAGATCGACAAGGCGGTCGTCGCCTCCGACCTGGTGATCGGCTCGGTGCTGGTCCCGGGTGCGAAGGCGCCGAAGCTCGTCACCAACGAACTGGTGTCGCGCATGAAGGCGGGAAGCGTGCTCGTCGACATCGCGGTCGACCAGGGCGGCTGCTTCGAGGACTCCCACCCCACGACGCACGCCGACCCCACCTTCACGGTGCACCAGTCGGTGTTCTACTGCGTCGCCAACATGCCGGGCGCCGTGCCGCACACCTCCACCTACGCGCTGACGAACGCCACGCTCCCGTACGCGCGGGCCATCGCCAACCGCGGCTGGCAGGAGGCGCTGCGCGCCGACGCATCCCTCGCCCTCGGACTCAACGTGTTCGACGGCCGAGTGACGAACGCTGGAGTGGCCGCCGCCCACGGCATCGACGCCGTCTCGGTGGAAAGCGCTCTCGCCTAGCCGCGCCCAGCGCTCCCCAAGCGAACAGCTCCGTAGTTTTTCCGCCGACACACCGCGTGTCGCACGAAAAACTCCGGAGCTGTTTGCTTGGGGGCGGGAGGTTAGGAGACGTCGAACCAGTGGTCGCCGATTTCTACGCGGGTGCCTCGCGTGACGCGGTAGCGGCGGCCGGCCTCGCACTGGCGCGCCACACCGCCGAGGGGATGCGCGATGGTGCCGTTTCCGGAGTAACGGTCGCAGATCCACAGCTCGTCGCCCTCGAGACCGAACTCGAGGTGCGTCTTCGACACGCTCCGACCCGGGTCTGACACGACCACCACCTGGTCGACGTGCTCCCCCGGCTGCGTGATCGGCCGGCGGCCCACCAGCCCGGAGCCGGTGACCTCGACGACGTCGCCGGTCGAGAAGCTGAGCGTGTAAGAGCGTCGCGCCTTCTGCGCGGGCGGTGCCTTCTCGACGGGGATGATCGTCATCGCCTGCGTCGGCGGCAGGCCGTCCTCATCCAGCTCGAACGCATCCGGGAAACGGCCCGCGATGGCGGGAGCCGGGGGCCGCTCGGCGATGCGGTCGGAGATGATCGAGGTGTCGGACGGGCGGGGATCCGCGAGCTCCGGCTCCCGCACCCGGGACGATGTGACCGAGCTGCCGCACATCGGGCAGAACAGAGTGCCCTCGGCCAGCTCCGCACCGCACACGCGACAGTTCATCGGTCCCTTCCCTTTCCGTTCCGTCTCCCACGGTAGCCGAGCGATCGCAGCGAGACCGCCGCGAGCAGCCGCTTCCACCGCGTGTCGCGTTTGGCGAGCTGCGCGCGCAGGGCGTCGACCGCCAGCCAGACGGATTCCGCCTCGGCCGGCGTCGGGGCAACGCCGCTGAACGTGGCCCGGTCGGCGACCTTCGCCAGGGCGTTCGCCCGCGATCCGCCGATGGTGTCGGCGAACTCCACGCGGGTGGCGGCGGGCGGCGGATCGTAGCCGTGGTCGACGGCCGCATCGGCGAACTCGCGCCAGCCTCCGACGATCCGCTCCCGTGCCGTCGAGGCCGACCGCCGAAGCGCGCGACGCCGCCATTTCGCCGCCAGCACCGCGAGGAACGGAGAGGAGACCAGCGCCAGGATGAGCAGCGTCCACCCGACGATCACGAGCACGGCGAGCAGTGTCTCGAGCACGGGGTTCGGCTGCGGCTGGTTCGCCGGGTCCACCTGCGCCTGCGGCGGTTCGTCGTTTCGCTGCGGGTTCTCGTCGACGGGTGGTTGCACATTCGTCTGAGGGCGCGAGATCTGGGTCGGCTGCTCCGGCTGTTTCGGCGGTACGGGGCGGATGGGCGGCGTCGGGTCGACGGTGACCCAGCCAGAGGTGGTCTGCACTTCGATCCAGGCGGAGATGTCCGAGCCGACGAAGGTCAGGTCCGAGCCCGTGACGTCCTCCGGTGCCACGAAGCCGACGACGACGCGCGCGGGGAAGCCCAGCTGCCGCGCCATCAGGGCTGCGGTGACCGCGTACTGCTCCTGGTCGCCCAGCATCGGAACGTCGGTGAGCAGCTCGGTGATGCGGTCGGCTCCGTGGCCGGAGCGGCTGGCCGGCTCGTTCGGCCCGATTCCGTGACTGATGTAGCCGTCCTGAGCGAGACCCCGCAGCGCGGCGGCGAGCTTCGGGCCGGCGCCGGAGACTCCCGCCGTGTACTTCTGCAGCACCGACTGGAGCTCATCCGGGATCACGGTCGGACGCGGGACCGAGTCCGTGCCCGGCTGCACCTTCTCGAGCCGGTCCACCGACAGCATCGGCTTGACCACCGTCTCCTGGGTGTAGGTGTCGCCGCTGCGCAGCGAGGTCGTGACCGCGCCCGTCCCCGTCACGTCGTTGTAGAAGAACGCGCCGGCCAGCCGTCCCGCGTCCGGCCCGCCGAAGCTGACCTGCTCCAGTTGGCCGGCTCCCGGCAGCCACGGACCGCGGTAGCCGCGGACCACCACGGTGGTCGTGGCCTGTTTCCCAGTCGTCCGGCTTTGGTCGATGCGGTACGGCACGCGAGTGAAGGAGCCGGATGCGCTCGTCACCTCGCCGCTGCCGACGGCGTAGGTCACACCGTCGTAGGTGTCGAGGGTCGCGATCCGCAGGCGGCGGTCGGCGGGAAGCCCCGTGACGGTGAGCATCGCGTCCTCCGCCTTGGCGGGCTCCAGGTAGGAGCGGAAGCCGCTCAGAGGGCTCGCGTACTCGCGCGGGTCGAACGGCTGCTCCACCGCCGTCCTGACCACCTGCCTGTCCCCCTGCGGCGGGATGAGTGCGGCGGCGGCGATCCCTGCCGCGGCTGCGGCGACGAGCATCACCGTGGCGCCGGCCGTCGTCAGCAGCGCGGTCGACCTGCGCTCGCTGCGCGACTCGATGAGGAGGCCGCTCTGCTCCCGCAGCGACCGGATGGATGCCGCCCGCCGCACGAGGCGGAACCGGATCAGCCAGGCCAGGAGCACCACGAACAGCGCGAACAGCAGGACCAGCGGCACGGAGGCGACAGACGATCCGAGCAGGATTCCGGCGACGAGCAGCACAACCGGCGGCACTGCAGCAAGCTCCGGCCGTGACGAGCGCAGCGCGATCGTCACCGTCAGCACCGTGGCGATCAGGGTCAGGATGAACGCGGGAACCAGGAGCGCCTGGTACGACCCCACGGGGACGCTGATCGTGACCAGCTGCTTCCAGCTCAGCCAGGTCCCCTCCACCAGGTCGGCGAAGCCCGGCCCGCTGGGGAGGAGGCCCCCGGCCGCCGCCTCCGACGGCACTGCGAGTTGCACGCCCAGCGCCAGGTAGACAGCCACGATCATCCCGGCGACCGCGATGCTGGGCAGGCGGAACGCCCAGCCGAGCACGGCGACGGCGGTGCCGGCGACCAGCGTCGCAACCAGCATCAGGACGAACTCGGGCGACTGGTACACCGGCCAGAAGGCCCACGCGCCGAGTGCGACCGCGACCAGGGCGAAGGCGACGTCGATGAGGGCGTAGAGGGAGCGACGGGCGGTCATCAGGTCGCCATCCGCTTCGCCAGGCTGCGGTGCAGGTCCTCCAGGTACCCGATGGTCAGCACGCTGAGATCGGAGACGCGACGGAGAGAGGGCACGGCGCCTTCGTCGCAGACGATGGACACGACATCGACGCCGAGCGGGAAGTGCGCGGCCGCTGCACGGAGCTGAGCTGCCGTCGGGGTGGATCCGCAGACCAGGAAGGCGATCGAGATTCCGGCTGAATCCTCCGACGCCACACGCGCCAGCTCGGCGAGGCGCAGGGCCGACTCCGCCGTCTCCACCCCGGCCAGGTCGTCCAGGAGTCTGCCGCGGTTCACCGTGCTGAGGCGGCGGGCGCTGAACACCATCCGCTTGGCGAACTCCGGTGTCTCGGCGCTGGCGACGACCGAAACGGTACGGGAGTCGAGCATCGCCCTCACCCCGAGGGAACCGGCTACGCTGACGGCCAGCTCGAACTCCTCCTCCGTCGCGTAGTCGGCCGCCGAGAGGCTCAACGCGACGAGCAGGTGGCTGCGCCGGGTCTCCTCGAACTGCCGCACCATGTAGCTGCCGGTCTTCGCGGTCGACTTCCAGTGGATGTAGCGCCGTTCGTCGCCGGGCACGTATTCGCGAAGCGCGTGGAAGGCGATGTCGCTCGAGGTCAGGTCACGGGTCGGCGAGCCCTCGAGGTCGCGGACGAAACCGGTGCTCATGCTCGGGATGGCGATGGTCCGGGGATGCACGAACAGGTCGAGCGATTCGGCCCAGACGACCTCCCGGCGCAGCAGCCCGATGGGGTCGGCGCGGACGGTCCGCACCGGGCCGATGGGGACGATCCCCCGACGGGTCGTCGGCACGACGAAGACGTCGGAATGCTCCTCGCCGGAGGAGAGCGACGGCGCCGCGAACTCCGCGAGCCCGTGACCGACGGGGACCTCGACGCGCACGCCCGGCAGTCTCCGCCGCAACGGATTGCGCACCGACACCTCCCCCGGTGCCCGGTCGCCGACCACCACGCGGTTCGCGGGCAGCGACAGTCCCACCTCGTAGGCGGTGCGGCCGATCAGGTAGCCGGACGCCACGACGAGGAGGGCGAGCGCCGTCCAGCCCGCGACCACCGCCTCCACCCAGTTCCAGACATAGCCCGCGGTCAACGCGAGCGCGGCCAGCACCAGCATCGACCAGCCGAGCGCGGTGACGACCGCACTGACGCGCCGAGCGACCACGGCGATCGCACGCCCGGCGGTGGCGGACGTGCGGACCACCCAGACGATCGCATCCGCGAGGAAGCCTTCGCGCTCGCCGACGATCCGGGCTCGCGCGTTGGTCAGCTCGGTCTGCGAACGGGTGACGGTGGTCACACGGCGGCCCGATCGCTCGGCGGCGGGGTCTCGATGAGGAGCTGGCCGATGACGCTGGACGCGCTGACGCCCTCGAACTCGGCCTCCGGGTCGAGCACCAGGCGGTGGGCGAGCACGGGCTCGGCGAGAGCCTTCACATCGTCGGGCGTCACGTAGTAGCGGCCGGAGGCGGCGGCCATCGTCTTCGAGGCGCGCAGCAGCGCGAGGGCGCCGCGCACGCTGACGCCGAGACGGATCTCGTCGGCCGTTCGGGTCGCCTCGACCAGCCGCGACACGTAGTCGTTGATCGTCGGGTCGACGTGGACGCCGCGCGCCATCGTGCCCATCTCAACCACCGTGGACGCCGAGATGACCTCCGGAACGACGACCTCGTGCGCCTTGCGCTCCGAGCCCTCCAGGATGCGCAGGGTCGCCTCGTGGTCCGGGTAGCCGATCGACGCCTTCATCAGGAAGCGGTCCAGCTGAGCCTCCGGAAGCCGATACGTGCCGGCCTGCTCGATCGGGTTCTGCGTCGCGATCACCATGAACGGAGCCCCGACCGAATGCCGCACGCCGTCGACCGTGACCTGCTGCTCCTCCATCACCTCGAGGAGGGCGGACTGCGTCTTCGGGCTCGCGCGGTTGATCTCGTCGGCGAGCACGATGTTCGCGAACACGGGGCCGCGGTGGAACTCGAAGGCGCCCGAGCGCTGGTCGTAGATGTTCACGCCGGTGATGTCACCCGGAAGGAGATCCGGGGTGAACTGGACGCGGTTCGTCGTCCCCCGGACGCTCTCCGCGATGGCGCGGGCGAGCGACGTCTTTCCGGTTCCCGGAAAGTCTTCCAGGAGCAGGTGGCCCTCGCTGAAGAGAGCGGTGAGCGCCAGCCGGATCACGTGGGTCTTGCCGAGGAGCACCCGGTCGATGTTCCCGACGAGGCGCTCGAACACTCCGGAGAACCAGCCGGCCTGCTCGGGGGTCATCGTCATGCTCCGGCCTCTTTCGGTTCGGGGCGCGACCCGACGGGTCGCAGGGAAGGATATGCGTGCAGCGGAATGCGGCACACCCCAGTATGGCGTCCGCGGATCATTGCAGACTCGATCCGGGGTAGCGCCAGCTGAACGTGTCGGCTCCGGAGACCACCGAGACGGTCAACGTCGGCGACGGGTCGTTCGCCGGGGCGGTGCAGGATGCGGTCTGCCCCGCGGCCGGCATCGGCAGCTGCGTCGTCCCGTCGCACGTGTAGGTGACGGCGTCGTACGAACCGGTGGGCCAGCTGGTCCAGGTGAAGACGTGGGTCGCCGGGTCGTAGCGTGCGCCATCGATCGCGAGGCTCACCGCGACGCCGAGCGGCTGGGTCGCGTTCTGCGAGGAACAGAGCGGAGCGCCGTCCGGGTAGCTCTCGCACACCCGGGTGATCCGCACGGTGAGCGGCGTTCCGTAGTGGCTGCCGTTCGTGCCGGTCAGGATCCCGCTCGTGCCCGCCAGGCTGCCGGAGTCGACCACGGCTCCCCCGGCGCTCACCAGCTGGTAGTCGAACACCGGGCTGGACCCCCCGCCCGCGCGGTAGTCGATCGTGACGGGGAAGTCGACCGTCTTGCCGTTCTGAACCCGCTGCCCGACGGTGATGCCGGTCACGTCCCCGGGCGACTGACGCGGCGTGGCTGTCACGACGGCCGAACGCGTGCAGCCCTGGCCGTTGTAGGCGTAGACCACGAAGTTGTAGCTCTGGTTGGGGCGGAGCCCGGTGAACGTGGTGCTGCCGCCGCGCACATCGTTGAGACGCGGGTCAACGCTGAGCGTCGGCCGTCCGGTCTCGACACCGGACACCGAGCAGTCGGGAACGATTCCGCCCTGGAAGACGCCCGCGTAGTAGTCGGTGATCGCCTTGCCGTTGTCGCCGAAGACGTTCGACCAGCTCAGCGTGGCGCTCGTCCCATCCTGCGTGTCCGGCGTGGCGACGGGAGCAACACCGGTGGTCGTCGGTGCGCCGGCGGGGATACCGCTTCCAGAGGCCTGGTTCCAGGTCGTCCGTCCCTGATAGAAGTCGTTGCGCGACGCCACCGTGAAGCCGATCGCCGCGCCGTTGGCGATCCCCGCGTCGGTCACGTTCAATGCGTAGGACGTGCCGACGGGATCGGACCCGGAGACCTGGACGGCGTTGGTCACCCCGCCGAGCGTGACCAGATACGAGGTGATCGGACTCGCGTTCGGCGCGTCGGCCGGCTTCGACCAGGCGATGCGGAGACCGTGGTCGAGGGGTGCCGACGAGAGGCCCGCCGGGGCGTTCGGGACGACGTCCGACCACACGGGCTCGGCGTACGCCGTCTGGTCCGAGAGTCCGAGCGCGTTGCGGGCGCTGACGCTGAGGTTCACGGCGTTGGCGGACCCATTGCCCGGTGTGGTGATCGCGCACGTGGTCGTGGCGCACGGCGTGGTTGAGAGCACCTGACCGGTGGCCGCGGAGGTCATGGTGACCTCGAAGCCCGTGATCGGCGAGTTGTTGAACGCGCCGGGAATCCAGCTGAGCGTCAGGCTGCGATCGGCGATGGCGCTCACCTGGACGTTGCTCACCGGCGCCGGCCGGTCCTGCACCGAGACGACGACCGTTCCCCAGGTGTAGCGGTCGGGATCGCCGGTGGCATCCGCCACCTCGTACTGCAGCGTCGCATCCGCGGGCGCCGCATCCTGCGACACGGTGATCTGGAGCTCGGAGTTGTCAGCGCTCGGCGTGATGCTCACGCCTGACGGGAGCCCGCTTCCGAGGCCCCGGACGGCGACGACACGCAACGGCTTGCCCGGGAAGGGGTTCGTGGCGCCGTCATTGGCGAGCACATCGACGCTCGACGTCTGTCCGCGCGGGGCGATCACCCGGTCGGGCTGGGGGCTCGCGAGCGGCCTGCTCGACGGAACGACGGAGATGTCGATCCGCCCGGCCTGGCCTGCGTTGACGGCATCCCTCACCCCGATCGACAAGGAAGGGGTCGCACCCTTGGGCGTGCTCGTCGCCACGGTCACCGTGAGCTTCTGACCGGCGAGGGAGGCGCTGACCCCGACCGGGCGCGGGTCCTGGATGGAGTACACCAGCTCCGCCTGGTCTTTGGCGTACGGGTACTTGGTCACCTTGGTCAGATCGATCGTCTTCGTCTGTCCCGGCTCGAAGTCGATGAGCGCGCCCGTGAACACGGGCGGCTGGTTGTCGCGCGGGGTCACGTCTATCGGCAGCACGATCGTCGCGACGTTGCCGTCGGGATCGCTCGCGCTCGACCCGTCGGTGACCTGGAACGAGATGGAGGCCGGCCCGAAGTACCGCGGCGAGGACGTGAATTGGAGAGTGTCGCTCCCCGCGACCAGGTCGTCGCCGTTCGCGTGAGTGGCGCGGACCGTCGCGGCGTCGGTGAGGCGCACCTTCCGGTCACCGACGGCGACGATGTAGTCGTTGAGGTGGATGGTGAGGGTCTTCTCGCTCACGACCGTCAGCTTGGGTGCGCCGCGCTTGAGCTGTGGCAGGGCGTCGTCGTAGCCCGGGACGTGCACGAAGCCGTAGGCGACGACCGACTCGTCCTCGGGGTTCGCCACGCGGAACGGCACGATCTGGCTCTTCGCCTGGACCGTGACCCGCAGCCGCTTCGAGGCCGTGACCTGGGCGCCCGTGCTGTAGCCCGGCACCAGGGACAGTTTGAGGGTGGACACCGGACCGTCGGCGAAGAAGACGTTCGCGAGGACGTTCACGTCGACCCGCTGCTTGCCGAGGATGTCGGAGAGCCCGAGCGTCGTGTCCGAAACGACGGGCCGCGCCGGCGGCGCCTTCTGGTCGACGGTGAGCCGCAGGAACGCCTGGCTGGTCCCTCCCCGCTCGTTCTGGATCGTGTACAGGAAGCCGTAGGACCCCTGCGTCTGGGGCGCAGTGACCGTGACGATGTCCCTGCTGACCTTCGCCTTGGCCTTGCCGTCGAGCGAGCTGACCGACGTCACGCTGAGCGGACTGCCGTCGGGGTCGCTGTCGTTGGCGAGTACCTGCACGCTCAGGGTCCGGCCCGGTCGCGCGGTGACATCGTCCTCCACCGCGATCGGGTTGCGTGCGCCCTCCACCCGCGCGGCGATGCCGACGCGGACCGTCCCCGTCGCGCGGGCGCCGAGGGCGTCGACCACGGCGTAGGTGAAGGTGTCGGTGCCCGCCGCGTAGTCGCCGGCCTGGAAGTCCATCCAGTCGGGTCCGGATGCTGTGACCGCACCCTTCTGCGGGTTGGTCTCCTGGCCGATGAACTGCACGGAGTCGCCGTCCGGGTCGATCCCGGAGAGCGGCACGGTGATACGTACGGTGTCGCCGGCCAGCACACGGGCCGTGACCGTCTTCGGCACCGGCGGGTTGTTGGTGGCAGCGTCGCGCTCGCGCACGGCGATGGTCACCTCGGCGGTGGCCCACTGGCCGTCGGCCCCGTACACCTTGTAGGCCGCCGTGTAGTTTCCGGGCTTCGACGGCGCGAGGTAGCGCAGGTGGTCGCCGCTGGCGAAGAGCAGGCCGGCGCCGCTCGGCAGCGGTGTCGCGAGCGCCGGGTCGAGGGTGAGCTTGTCGCCATCCGGCTGCACGTCGTTGGAGAGCACGGGGATGTCGACCACGTCGTCCACGCGCACCGAAACGGCATCCGGCGCGGCGATCGGCGGCTGGTGGACCGTGAGCGGAGGCAGCTGCACGACGGTGACCGTGCCGACGGTCTCCGAGAGCCCGTTGCTCAGGCGGTAGTGGAAGTCGACCGGACCCTCCAACGGCCTGCTGAGCGTGACGCGGAGGGTGCGCTGCTGCAGCACCTGCACCCGCACGCCCGTCGCCGCGTCCGGATCCGTCACTCCGGTGACCAGCAGCACGCCGCCGGACGGGTCGATGTCGGTCGACAGCACGTCCACATCCTGAGTCGACTGCTCGCGGATGAACGCGGTGTGCGGCACGGCGATCGGCGCGGTCTTCGCGCCCGGAGGTGCCTTCACCTCGACCCGCACGACACCGGTGGCGGTCACGACACCGTCGGTGACCGAGTACTCGATGTTGTGCGTTCCGGCCTGGTCGGACTCGAAGCGGAACGTGCCGCCCTGATAGTCCGGGGTGAGCGTGGCGTCCGCCTTGGTGGGAACGGTGCTCAGCCGGACGGTGCCGTTGCCACCGCGCACGTGGTCGAGCGGCGAGACGGTCACCTCCTGACCCTGGTAGGCGAGCACGGCGAACGGGTCGGCGATGATCGGGACCTGCCCGGGTGGACGCACGGTAACCGCCAGCAGACCGGCCGACTCGGCCCGGCCGTCCGAGAGGGTCAGCGCGACATCCTTCACCCCGGCTCCGTCGCCGTGGTCCGAGTACGCGACCTGCCCCTGCGGCGTGAACGTCACCGTGTCCGGGGCAGGGATGGCAGCGCCCGAAAGATAGAAGGAGTCGCCGTCCGGGTCGTAGCAGTCGCCGAGCACCGGCGACGACACGCGGCCGCCCACCTGAACGACCGCTTTGGCGTTGCGGACGCAGACCGGCGGCGTGTTCTCCACCGCCGAGCGCACGGTGACGACGACGTGCGCCGTGGCCGTCCCTCCGCGACCGTCGGAGATCGTGTAGTCGAAGGCGATCGACCCGGTGGCCGTCTCGGGAAGGGAGATCTGGAGCTGCTGGTCGGCATTCGTCAGCTCGATCGTTCCCTGCGTGGCAGGGACCGCCGTGAACGAGTCGATCGTCAGCACGTCGCCGTTCGGGTCGTAGTCGTTCAGCAGCACAGGCAGCGGGGTGACACGCCCGGGCCGGGCGCCGAAGGCGTCCTCCACGGCCACGGGAGGCTGCTCCTGCTTCTCGAACTGCGGCGCCGTGTCCTGCTTGGTCTGGTCGACCAGCTCCTGCGTGGTCTTCTTCGACACGAGCTCGTCCCAGTTGTCGATCCGGGCGTTGCCGCTCTGCACCGCCCAGGAGACACCGGAGCGGCCGTCGTTCAGAACGACGCGGTCGCCGTTGACCCGGAATCGCAGGTCGGCCGCCGACGGCACATCCTTCAGGGTGGTCCGCTCCGCCGAACCGGCCGAACCCGAACTCGCGCACGTCCGCCAGGCGGTCCCGTCGTTCCAGGCGGCATACGTGCAGCCCGCCACCGTGACGGGGGCGGCCGGCGCGCCACCGGCCTGCGAGAACGGGCGCGTCGCCTTTCCGCCGTCGAGCGGCACGCGCACGAGGCCGGTCGTGGATGCGATCCACACCGCGTTGCCGCCCGCTGCAGGCTGCTGAAGCACCGCGTCCGCTCCTTCGGGGAGGAGGGATCGCAGGTCGACGGCACGGCCATCGACCCACACCGTGCGCTCGGCCGGGTCGAAGAGCGCCCAGTGACCGCCGACCGTAGTGAGGGCGACATCCGCCCCGTCTCCCGTGGTCGCAACGCTCCGGGTGGTGGTCGAGGGTTCCGCCGCGCCCAGGTCGACACGGACCAGCGAACGCGTCGACGGCTGGTAGGCGAAGAGCACGCCGGAGGGGTCCATCGCAGAGACCGCGCGACCACCGAGGTCGACCGTCGCGGCCGAACCCGAGTTGAACTGGTCGAGCTGCCCGACGCTGGTCAGCCACAGCTGGCCGGTGGTCTGCGAGAGCAGCGCCACGTGGCCGCCGGCGAGCGACACCTGCGGCGACCGCGGCGGCAGCGCGACCGACTTGCCTGCCTCAGCCTTCGCCGGGTCGACCACCGCGACCGTGTTGGCCTCGCGGTCGACCAGGAGCACATCCGTGCCGTCTTGGACGACGTCCAGCGATTCGCCGGTGCCCGCCACCACCGAGTTGAGCTTGTCGATCTCGGTGTTCGCGCGGCCCAGCGACTTCTTGGCGTCGCTCGCGACCCACACGGCCGCGTCGTTCAGCTGCAGGTGCTGGGCGCTGTACCCGCCGGAGACCACCGCGAGCGTCGTCACCAGGGCGGCCACCGCCGTCCCGCTCACGGCCGTGGCCGCGATGGACTTGTGTGCGGCGAGCCAGGACCCGATGGCGCCGAAGCGGCTCACGTGCCGTCCGCCCTCTCGACGCACTTCTGGCCGCTCGGCGCGCCGGTCTTGCCGTCGCGGTTCACCGTCACGGTCACGCAGACACTATCGCCGGGCTTCGCATCCACCCGGAACTCGGTCGCGTGCTGGCTGCTGGGCGGCTGGTCGTCCACGGTGACCTGGTACGTGTCGCCGCTCTGGAGCCCAGGATCGCTCCACGTGAACACGATGGTGCTCCCGGTGACGCGCCCGCTCAGGTCGCGCACGGTCGGGATGTCGTTACCCGCCGACGCGCGCACGAGCACGAACGACGCCGTCACCGCCAGCACGACCACCAGCACCGCGCAGGCGATCAACGACATCACGAGCGCTCGCGACGTCTTCGCCGGCGCCGCTTGGGTCGGCGTCTGCGCGCTCCCGCTCTCGCGCACCACCGTGCGCGTCGGGGCACGCATCACGGTCGCGGAGGGTGGAGCCGCGCGCCGCCTGCGCCGCCGGGCTCCCGGGTCGACGGCGACGACGCCCTTGACGCGGGTGCGATCCTCCGGGTCACCGGCGGTCGCCAGGGCCCAGTCGTCCATCGCCACCTCGATCGGTGTCTGCGGAAGCGCCATCTCGGTCTCGACCGCCTGCAATTCGCGGATGAACTCGAGGGCGCTGCGCTGCCGTTGCGAGGGCCGGCGCGACATCGAGCGCAGCAGCACCTGCTCCAGTCGCGGCGGGACATCTGCCCGGCCGATCGGCAGCGGGCGACCCTTCGTGATTCGCTGGATCAGCTCGGCGGACGTGTTCTCCTTGCCGGGCACCTCGAACGGCGACCGGCCGGCGAGCAGCGAGTACATGGTCGCGCCCAGCGACCACACCTCGCTCGCGATCGTGCCGCTCGTCTCATCCAGCAGCACCTCCGGAGCCGACCACGGGATCGACAGGCCGATCGCCTCGGTCACGTCGGCCTCGCTGAGCGTCGCGGCGATGCCGAAGTCGCTCAGCACCGGGTGCCCGTAGGCGGTGCTCAGAATGTTCGACGGCTTGATGTCGCGGTGGAGCACCCCGGCACGGTGGGCGGTCTCGACAGCGCTCGCGATCCGCACACCGGTGGCGAGCACCTCGGGGACGGAGAGCGGTTCGCTGCGGTAGCGCTGACCGATGGCGGCCGAGCAGAGCTCCATCACCAGGTAGGGCCTGCCGTCGGAGGACACACTGGCCTGGTACACGGTCAGGATCGAGGGATGCGTGCTCAGCTGCGCCATCAGGTTGGCTTCGGCCTGGAACATCTGCTTGACCTGGCTGGTGACCACCTCGGCGAGCATCACCTTGACCGCCACCTGCCTGCGCGGCATGTTCTGCTCGTACAAAAAGACGTCGGCGAAGCCGCCGGAACCCAGAACCCGGACGTACGAGAAACCGGGAAGGTTCGGCGGCTGGGACGGCAAACGCCGGGCCATCGGCTCCCTCCCGTTCGTCGACGAAACGCGTTTCGCGGGTGCAAAAGCGGTCTGACAATTGTAGGCAGCCGTATACCGCCACCAGCCGGCCCGGACCCGCACTGGGGACAAGTCCCTTACCCCCAAGTCGGGGGGCAGAATCAGTGCCTTCGCGCGGCCCGGCGGGACACTCCCTCACGATGCGCACCCGACTCCGGCGTCGCCAGCACATCCACGACCACGACGGTCACGTTGTCGCGGCCGCCGTTACCGAGCGCCGCATCCATCAGCTGCTGCGCCGCATCGAGCGGTGACGAGCCCTCGGCGAGGAAGTAGCGGATGCCGTGCTCGGTCAGCTCCTTGGTCAGGCCGTCCGAACAGACCAGCAGGCGCGAGCCGGCCACGATCGGGAGCAGGAAGTAGTCCGGGACCGGGTCCTCGTTGAACCCGACGGCACGCGTGATGACGTTGCTGTGCGGGTGCACCTCGGCCTCGGCGGGCGTAATGGCGCCCGCGTCGAGCAGCTCCTGCACGATCGAGTGATCCAGGGTCAGCTGCTCCAGCGTCCCGTCGCGGTAGCTGTACACGCGGGAGTCGCCGATGTTGAAGACCAGCCAGTACGGCGCACCGTCGACCAGGGTCAGGGCGATCCCGGTCACGGTGGTTCCGGTCCCGAGATCGGTGTGCCCGACGCCGCGGGTCATGTCGTCGACGGCCGAGCGCAGGGCCTCGGTCAGCGCGACCTCACCGACGAAGTCGGCTTTCACCTTCTCGGCCAGGCGGGTGACGACCGCCGTGCTGGCGAAGTCGCCTGCGGTGTGGCCGCCCATCCCGTCGGCCACCGCGAAGATGGGCGAACGGGCCAGGAGGCTGTCCTCGTTGACGCTTCGCCGGTAGCCCGTATCGCTGAGCGCCGCCCACGAGAGGCTGATGCGTGCGTCGGGATCGCCGGGGACGGCCACCGTGTGGCGTCTGCTGCTGCGACCGATCTGGGTCACTCGCGTCCTTCTTCTCGGGCTTCGGTGATCTCGATGATATTACCGTCGCCGATCTCGACTCTCGCTCCTGCGAGCACGACCGCGGATTCGCCCGGTCGCAGCCGCCGCGAGCCGCTCGACCCTGCGATGACGGTGCCGTTGGTGGAGCGCAGGTCTGTGACGACGACCGCGTCCCCCGATTGCTCGATGCGGACGTGGGTGGATGACACCTCTTGCGTCGGCGACGGAACAGCGACCAGGCGCGGCTCGGCGCCGGTGTCGACCCGCGCGGGGGCGGGCCGGCGGCCGATCAGCACGGGGGCGTCGAGAGTCGCCGTGTCCCCCGACGGGAGCCGGACGGCGAAGCGGACGGGAGGCGGCGCGAGCACGACCGGCCCGGAAGGAGTGGGCGCGATCGGCATGGCGGGAAGGGACGTCGGCGTGTCGATGTCGACCGCACCGAGAAGCTCGTGCGGGGCGGGATGCACCGCAGGGGGCACGTCCTCGGTGCCGCCGGAGGCGTCTGCCGGCTCTGCCGTATCCGCCGCATCCGCCGAATGTCCGAACAGGCTGGAGCTTCGATTGCGGTCCCGGATGATGGTCTCTTCGGCCGCCGGGCCGGTCGCCGCAGGTTCGGCGTCCGTCGCCGCCGTCGGCCGCGCGCCGCGCTCCGCGCGTTCGATCGGCGTGAGGGTCCAGGTGAGGAGTTCGCCGTCGGTCACTCCGACACGCAGGGGCAGGGATCCGATGGAGAGCCGGGCGACGGGACCGGTGGCGGCGTCGTCGCCCTGCAGGACGAGACCGGTCACATTCCGGAACTCGGCCAGCACCCACGGCTGCACGCCGCCGGCCGAGAACCTCCGGGCCCCGCCGACCGAGAACACGTCGATCGCGGCGGACCCGCGCACCACCGCCGTCACCGTCACCTCGCCGGCCGCGTTCGGCTCCGCGAGCTCGGCCACAGCGAACGACCGGACGCTGTCCGGACCCGCCAGCGGAAACGCGCCGACGACCGACTCGATGGTGGCGAGGTCGGAGTCGGCTAGCCAGAACAGCGCATCCACGATCTCGTCCGACACCGTGCTCTCGACGGCGGCGACGAAGCGCCGCCCGGCGATGAGCAGCCACCTCGACGGGCCTGCAGCTGGCGCGTACCGGATGAAGCCGCCCGTCATCGTCGGCTCCTCGCGGTCGGTCGCGCCGGAGGACTCCGACGACGCAGATCTGTGGTCGATGAGAGTGTAGCCCGCGCATCAGAGACGTGGACGCCGACACGGAGCGCGCGCCTAGGATGAAGCGGCGTCGAGCGAAGGAGCGAGCATGGCCGAGGGCGTCCCCCCGCAGACGACCGTCGTGCCCAGCGGCGTGCTCAGCGGTGTGCGCATCGCCGACTTCTCCCGGGTGCTCGCCGGGCCGTACGCCACCATGATGCTGGCCGACTTCGGCGCGGATGTCGTCAAGATCGAGAGCCCGTCCGGCGATGACACCCGCGCCTGGCGACCGCCGGTGGACGACGCCGGCGAGTCCACGTACTTCGGTGCGGTGAACCGCAACAAGCGTTCGGTGGTCTGCGACCTCACCACCCCCGACGGTCTGGCTGAAGCCCGGCGACTGGCCGAGACGGCCGACGTCGTGGTCGAGAACTTCCGTCCGGGCGTCATGGAGCGGTTCGGCCTCGACGAGGACTCCCTCAGAGCGGCCAACCCGCGCCTCGTCTACTGCTCGATCACCGGCTTCGGACGCGGCGAAGGTGCTGCGCTGCCCGGCTACGACCTGCTCGTGCAGGCCGTCGGTGGGCTCATGAGCATCACCGGCGCGCCCGACGGCGAGCCCACAAAGGTGGGTGTCGCGGTGGTGGATGTGCTCACCGGCCTGAACGCGTTCTCCGGCATCCTGCTCGCCCTGCGGCAACGGGATGCGACCGGCCGCGGCTCCCGGGTGGAGGTGGACCTGCTCAGCTGCCTGCTCTCGGCCCTCGCCAACCAGGCGTCCGCGACGCTGGCGACCGGCCTCTCCCCTACCCGGCTCGGCAACGCGCATCCGAGCATCGCGCCGTACGAGCTCTTCCGAGCGGCCGACCGCGAGCTCGTCGTCGCGGTGGGCAACGACCGGCAGTTCGCGGCGCTGGCCGCGGCCATCGGTCGTCCAGAGCTCGCCGCCGACGGCCGCTTCGCGACGAACGAGGCGCGCGTCCGCAACCGCGCAGCCCTCCGGGAGGTGCTGGATCCGCTCCTCGCCGCCCGCCCCGCCGCCGCCTGGGTGGACGAGCTGACGGCGGTGCGAGTCCCCGCTGGTCTGGTCAACGACGTCGCCGAGGCGTTCGCTTTCGCCGAATGCCTGGGCCTCGACCCCGTCGTCACGACGACCGATCCGGACACCGGCCGCGTCTCGCGCACCCCCGCGACGCCCATCCGATTGGATGCGGCCCCGGCCATCCACCGGACCCCGCCGCCGCTCCTGGGCGCACACAGCGCACGATGGGCCGACGAAGTCGTCGAAGCCGGAGCCGCAAGCGGAGACGCAACCGGAGACGCAACCGACACCGAAAGGACCCGACCGTGACGACCACCCTCGAGGAAGCCTTCAGCCTCGACCCCCTCCTCACCGACGAGGAGCGCGGCTGGCGCGACCGCGCCCGCACGTTCGCGACCGACCGCATCCGGCCGGTCATCGAGCAGGACTTCGAGGACAAGCACTTCCGCCGCGAACTCGTCGCTGAGCTCGGCGCCCTCGGCTTCCTCGGTATGCACCTGAAGGACGAGGGATGCGCCGGCGCGGGAGCGGTCGCCTACGGACTGGTCTGCCACGAGCTGGAGGCGGCCGACAGCGGCTGGCGCACCTTCGTCTCCGTGCAGGGCTCGCTCGCCATGAGCGCCATCTCGAAGTTCGGCTCCGACGAGCAGAAGAAGGAGTGGCTCCCGCCGATGGCACGCGGCGAGCGGATCGGCTGCTTCGCCCTCACCGAGCCGGACGGCGGCAGCGACCCGGCCGCCATGCGCACCCGGGCCCGCCGCCACGGCGACGACTGGGTCCTCACCGGCACCAAGCGCTGGATCGGCCTCGCCAGCCTCGCCGACGTCGCGGTCGTGTGGGCTCAGACCGACGACGGTGTCCGCGGGTTCCTCGTCCCGACCTCGACGCCGGGCTTCACCGCGACCGCCATCGACGGCAAGCTGTCGATGCGCGCCTCCGTGCAGTGCGACGTCGTGCTCGACGAGGTCCGCGTCCTCGCCTCGGCGCAGCTTCCCGGCGCGCGCGGGCTCTCCGGGCCGTTCTCCTGCCTCAACGAGGCGCGGTACGGGATCGTGTGGGGCGCGATGGGTGCGGCGCGCGACTGCCTCGAGGTGTCGATCGAGCGCGCCACCACCCGGGAGGTGTTCGGGCGACCGATCGGCGCCACCCAGCTCATCCAGCAGAAACTCGCCGACATGCTCGTGGAGTACGAGAAGGGGATGCTGCTGGCGCTGCACCTGGGACGGCTCAAGGAGGCCGGGCGCCTCACGCCGACCCAGATCAGCGTCGGCAAGCTGAACAGCGTGCGGGAGGCGCTGGCGATCGCCCGGGAGGCGCGGACCATCCTCGGCGGCGACGGCATCACCAGCGCCTTCCCGGTCATGCGCCACATCGCGAACCTGGAGTCCGTGCGTACCTATGAAGGGACGGACGAAATCCACACGCTCGTCCTCGGCCGGGCGCTGACCGGGCTGGCCGCGTTCGAATAAGCATGCGTTTCGGGCGCGGGTCTGCTGATTTCGTCATCCAAATGCCCGAATTCGTGCGGAATCGCTTGCCAGGTGCCCGATCCACTGACAGAATCGCTCCATGAGTACCCCTCGGGCAGCGAACGGCCAGAAGGCTGCGGTCATCGACGATGTCTCCAAGGCGATCATCGAACAACTGCAGGTGGACGGTCGCAAGTCGTACGCGGAGATCGGCAAAGCCGTCGGTCTCAGTGAGGCGGCGGTGCGCCAACGCGTGCAGAAGCTGACCGAGTCGGGCGTGATGCAGATCGTGGCCGTGACCGACCCCATGCAGCTCGGCTTCTACCGGCAGGCGATGATCGGCGTGCGCTGCACGGGCGACACGCGTGCGGTCGCCGACAAGCTGGCGGCCATGCCGGACGTGGACTACGTGGTGCTGACAGCCGGCACCTTCGACATCCTCGCCGAGGTGGTGTGCGAGAACGACCTCGACCTCATCACGATGCTCAACTCCGAGATCCGGACGCTGGAGGGCGTGCTCTCCACCGAGACGTTCGTGTATCTGAAACTCCACAAACAGTTCTACAACTGGGGAACGCGATAACCATGACGACAACCGTAGAAACGTTCGGCGAGCCGATCGAGGCCGAGGAGGCTGCGCTGCAGGCCAAGGCGCGCGACCACCTCTGGATGCACTTCGCACGCCAGTCGGTGATGGAGGAGGGCCACGGCGTCCCGATCATCACCCGCGGCGAGGGCCACCACATCTTCGACTCGCACGGCAAGCAGTACATCGACGGCCTCTCGGGCCTCTTCGTCGTGAATGCGGGCCACGGACGCAAGCGCCTCGCCGAGACGGCGGCCAAGCAGGCGGAGCAGCTGGCGTTCTTCCCTATCTGGTCGTACGCCCACCCGAACGCGATCGAGCTCGCCGACCGGCTGGCCTCGTACGCTCCTGGCGACCTCAACCGCGTCTTCTTCTCCACCGGCGGCGGCGAGGCGGTCGAGACCGCCTTCAAGCTCGCCAAGTACTACTGGAAGCTGCAGGGACGGCCGACCAAGCACAAGGTGCTGTCCCGCGCCGTCGCCTACCATGGCACCCCGCAGGGCGCGCTGGCGATCACCGGTATCCCGGCCATGAAGGAGATGTTCGAGCCGCTCACCCCCGGTGGGTTCCGCGTCCCGAACACGAACTTCTACCGTGCGGATGAGATGGGCGCCCCATCCGACGACCTCGAGGCCTTCGGCGTCTGGGCGGCGAACCGCATCGAGGAGATGATCCAGTTCGAGGGTCCGGAGACCGTCGCGGCGATCTTCCTCGAGCCGGTGCAGAACTCCGGTGGATGCTTCCCGCCGCCCCCCGGATACTTCCAGCGCGTGCGTGAGATCTGCGACAAGTACGACGTGCTCATGGTCAGCGACGAGGTCATCTGCGCCTTCGGCCGCATCGGCCACATGTTCGCGTGCGACGAGTACGGCTACGTGCCCGACATGATCACCTGCGCGAAGGGCATGACGAGCGGCTACTCCCCCATCGGCGCGACGATCATCAGCGACCGCCTCTACGAGCCCTTCAAGCACGGGGACACGTCGTTCTACCACGGCTACACGTTCGGCGGTCACCCGGTCTCGGCCGCGGTGGCGCTGGAGAACCTCGACATCTTCGAGGAGGAGCGTCTCAACGAGCGCGTCCGCGAGAACTCGCCGCTGTTCCGCGCCGAGCTCGAGAAGCTGCTCGACCTCCCGATCGTCGGCGACGTCCGCGGCGCCGGGTACTTCTTCGGCATCGAGCTGGTGAAGGACAAGAACACCAAGGAGACCTTCAACGACGACGAGTCGGAGCGCCTGCTCCGCGGATTCCTCTCAAAGGCCCTGTTCGACGCGGGCCTGTACTGCCGCGCCGACGACCGTGGCGACCCCGTCGTCCAGCTCGCGCCGCCGCTCACCATCGGTCCGGACGAGTTCGTCGAGATCCGGCAGATCCTGGAGTCGGTGCTGACGGAGGCATCCAACCACCTGTAATTCGGCATCGAGTGGTCCCAACACGCCGTCACGTCCGTGACGTGAACGACGTGTTGGGACCACTGGGTTAAAGGAGGCACCACATGGACTACCGCAACGTCGGCTTCTGGTTCGACTCCATCGCCGCGCAGGAGGACGGCTTCCGCCCGCGGCCGGGACTCTCGGGCGACCTGGAGGTGGATGTCGCGATCGTGGGCGCCGGTCTCACCGGGCTCTGGACGGCGTACTACCTGCAGGAGCGCGACCCCGCCCTGCGCATCGTGCTGCTGGAGAAGGAGGTCGCAGGCTTCGGCGCCTCCGGACGCAACGGCGGCTGGTGTTCGTCCCTGTTCCCGTGGTCGGCGTCGAAGCTGGAGAAGCGCTACGGCTTCGACGCCGCCGTCGCGACCCGGCGCGCGATGGTGGAGACGGTGGATGAGGTGGGCCGCGTCGCCGACGCGGAAGGCATCGACATCGACTTCGCGCGCGGCGGCACCGTGACCTTCGCCCGCTCGGCGCCGCAGCTCACGGCGGCGCGCGCCGAGTTCGAGGAGTCGCAGCGCTACGGAGTCGACCGGGTCGCCCTGTGGGGCACCGAGACCGTGCGGAACCGCTTCGGTGCTCCGGATGCGGTGGCGGCGACGTTCACGCCCGCGTGTGCGCGCATCCACCCGGCCAAGCTCGTGCGGGGCCTCGCGCGTGTGGTCGAGCGTCGCGGTGCGACCATCGCCGAGCAGACCGTGGCGCTCTCGTGGTCCGACGGAACGGTCCGCGTCCGCTCGGGCGGCGCCGACCGGGTGGTGCGCGCCGGCATCGTCGTCAACGCGACCGAGGGCTACGGTTCGCAGCTGCCGCAGGTCGGGCGGCGCATCCTGCCGCTCTACTCGCTGATGATCGCGACCGAGCCGCTGCCCGACGCCACGTGGGACCGCATCGGCATCGAGCACGGGCAGACGTTCACCGACTTCCGCAACCTCATCGTCTACGGGCAGCGCACCGCCGACAACCGCTTCGCCTTCGGTGGGCGCGGTGCTCGGTACCACCTGGGCAGTGCCATCCGCCCCGAGTACGACCGGTCGCCGCGGGTGCGCGAGCACCTCATCCACACCCTGTTCGACCTGTTCCCGGATGCGGCCGGCGCCCGGATCACGCACCACTGGGGCGGTCCGCTCGGCGTTCCGCGCGACTGGCACGCCAGCGTCGGCTACCAGAAGGATGCGCGCGAGGCGTGGGCGGGCGGCTACGTCGGCGACGGCCTGAGCACCACGAACCTGGCTGGACGGACCCTCGCAGACCTGCTGACCGAGACGCGGACGGAGCTCACCGCACTCCCCTGGGTCGGCCACGTCTCCCCTCGCTGGGAGCCGGAGCCGTTGCGCTTCGCCGGCGCGAACGCCGGGCTCGTCGCGATGGAGTCGGCCGACCTCGAAGAGGGCGTGACGCGCCGTCCCTCCGTCGTCTCCCGAGCTCTCGCCCCGCTCCTCGGCCACTGAAAAACCCCGCCTCCCGCCGTCGAGTCCGCGATCTTTGCACGCACGCAGGGCGTGTCGTGTGCAAAAGATGCGGACTCGACGGTGGGGGCGGGGCGGGAGTGGGACGCGCGAGCGGGGTTACGCGTCGGCGAGGACGGCCTGCAGCTCGAGGGTGATGGTCACCTCGTCGCCGAGGAGCATTCCGCCGGTCTCGAGCGCGGCGTTGTAGGTGAGGCCGAAGTCCTCGCGGTTGATCTTGGTCTTGGCGGTAGCGCCGGCCTTGTAGTTGCCGTACGGGTCCTGACCGAAGCCACCGAAGTCGAATTCGAACGTCACGGGCTTGGTGACGCCCTTGATGGTGAGGTCGCCGTCGACGAGGAAGTCGCCGCCCTCGTGGCGCACGCCGGTCGAGACGAACTCGATGGTCGGGTGCTCGTCGGCGAGGAAGAAGTCACCGGTGCGCAGGTGCGCGTCGCGGTTCTTGTCCTTGGTGTTGATGGAGGCGACGTCGGCCTTCGCGGTGACCTTCGACTCGAGCGGGTTCTCGGCGGTGACGAAGGTGGCGTCGAAGTTCTCGAACACGCCCTTGACCTTGCTGATCATCAGGTGGCGGATGCTGAAGCCGACCTCGCTGTGGGTGGGGTCGATGGTCCAGGTGCCTGCTTTGTAGCCGGGGATCTCGATGGTCACGGTGTCTCCTCGTGGAATCTGTGCGCAGGGCAGCCGGTCCGCCCGCGTTCGAGTACATGCAAGCGTATGGATCGGCTGTCTATTCCGGATCCGAGAAAAAAAGTTGACGCGTCACCCTTTCGGCGCGAGCGACCGCCGCAGTTCCAGCACCTTCAGCGCATCCGCATCGATCTGAGCGGCCGGGATGCGCCCCCGCTGCACCGCCGCCACCACCGCGTCGATGAGAGCACCGGGATCCCCGCCCGCGGGCAGCACGTCGAGCACCATGGTGTTGCCCGCAGCGAACGCCTGCACCGCGTTCTCCCCCGGATCCTGATACTGCGGAAGGCCGGTGTCCTGCAGCATCCGCAGGTCGTCGGTGATGCTGACGCCGCGGAACCCGAGCTCGTCGGTGAGGATGCGGTGCCAGGCGGGTGAGAGCGACGCGGGCGCCGCATCCACCTGCGTATACGCGAGATGGCCGAACATCACCAGCTCCGCCCCTGCGCCGATGCCCGCCCGGAACGAGGGCGCGTCTCGCACGGCCCAGTCCGCTTTCGTCACCGGCGTCGCCGGGACGGCGCGGTGCGAGTCGGCCTCGGTCTCGCCGTGCCCGGGAAAGTGCTTGAGCGTGCTGAGCACCATCCCCCGCTCGCCGGCCACCGACGCGGCGACCCGAGCGGACGCGCCGCCCGGCTCCGTGCCGAGCACGCGGTCGGCGATGAATGAGTGCGGATCGGCCGTGACGTCGGCGACGGTCCCGAAGTTCACCGAGATCCCGGAGTCACGCAACAGCTGCGCGCGCCGCGCGAACGCGGCGCGGGTGGCGGCCGGGTCCTGCGATCGCAGGGTGTCCGCACCGGGCTGGTCATCCCAGGCGAGCCGGGTGACGTCCCCGCCCTCCTCGTCGACGGCGATCAGCGGAGGGAGGCCGGGGTCGGACGCCTTCATCGCACCCGTCTGCGCGGCGAGCTCCGCGGGGCTGCCCGGGATGTTGTCGCCCATCAGGATCATGCCGCCGAGGCCGTACCGGTCGACGTACCCGCGCAGGGCCGCCGGGTCGGTGCCCGGCAGGTGGAGCATGAAGAGGCCCGCGACCTTCTGCCGCAGGGTCTGGTTCGCCAGGCGCAGCTTGGCGTAGGCGACGACGGGATCGACCTTAGGCGTGGGAGTCGGGGTCGAAGCGGCCGACTGCGACGGTGAACCGCCGAGTGGATGCGCGGGAGCGGCGCCGACGCAGCCCGCCAGCGTCGCGCACAGCGCCACGGCGACCGCCGCGGCGGTCCATCGTCGGGCGGCACGCATCCATCGATGTTAACTCAGCGAGGCTGCGGCTCCGCTCAGTGCAGTCCGCTCAGCGAACTCACCCCTTGACCGCGCCCCCGAGCCCCGCGCTCCGCAGGAACAGCCCCTGGAACACCAGGAAGAGCACGATCGGGATGAGCGTCGAGATGGCGAGCGCAGCCAAGTACACATCCAGCTGGATCGCGGCCTGCAGCGTCGGCAGCCGCACCGACAGCGGCTGCAGCGCCGGGTCGCGCAGCACCAGCAGCGGCCACAGGTAGTCCTTCCAGGCCGCGATGATCGCGAACACCGACACCACGCCGAGGATCGGCTTCGACATCGGCAGGACGATCGACCAGAACAGCCGGAACGGCCCGGCCCCGTCGGTCCGCGCCGCCTCGAACACCTCGCGCGGCAGGTTGTCGAAGAACCGCTTCACGAGCACCACATTGAAGGCGCTCGCCCCGGCGGGCAGCCACACCGCCCAGAACGTGTTGATGAGCGAGGTCCCAAGCAGCGGCGGGTTCAGGATGGTGAGGTACAGCGGCACGAGCAGCACCACTGACGGCACGAACAGGGTGGTCAGGATGAGGCCGTACAGCACTTTCCCGTACGCGGGCCGCAGCACGCTCAGCGCATACCCGGCGGTGGTCGCCACGATGATCTGCGCCGCCCAGGACCCGGCGGCGACCCAGATCGTGTTGACGAACTGCACATCGATGTGGACGGTCGACCACGCCGTCGAGAGGTTGGCCCAGTCCACACCGTGCGGGAACAGGGCCATAGGCGTCTGAAGGGTGTCCACCGTCGGCGTGATGGCCGACTTCGCGAGCCACAGCAGCGGGCCGAGCCCGACGACGATCAGCACCACGAGCAGCACGCCGTGCACCACGCGCGTGCTCCAGCGGACCCCGGGCTTGCGCCGGTCCGAGATCGAGAGGATGCCGCGGTCGGCCGAGTCCTCGACGACCCGGAGCCGCCCGCCGCGACGGCGCCGACGCGGCGGCTCGGGGCTTGCGCCCTCCTCGATGACGTCGGTGAGGACGTTCCTGACTTCAGGGGGCAGTTGGGTCGAGGTGCTCAATTGGTGCTCCAGGACTTGGTGAGACGGAAGTAGACCAGAGACAGCACGGCGAGGAACCCGGCGAGCATCAGGCTGAGGGCCGTCGCCGCTCCGTAGTCGCCTCCCAACGAGTTCTGGAACGCGTAGCGGTAGATCAGCAGCAGGACGGTGACCGTCGAGTCGACCGGGCCTCCCCCGGTGAAGAGGAACGGCTCGAGGAAGACCTGCGCCGTCCCGATGATCTGCAGGATGAGCGTGATGAGCAGGATGCTGCGCAGCTGTGGCAGGGTGACGTGCCAGATCTTGCGCCAGATGCCCGCACCATCCACTTCGGCCGCGTCGTACAGCTCGGGCGCCACCCCCGTGATCGCGGCGAGGTAGATGATGATCGTGGCGCCGGCCGCTGCCCAGGTCGCCTCGACCACCAGCGACGGCATCGCCTGAGCGGCCGACTGGATCCACGGCTGCGGCGGGATGCCGACCCAGCCGAGGATCGTGTTGAAGACGCCGTCAGGCCGGGCGTCGTAGAAGAACTTCCACAGCAGCACTGCCACGACCGGCGGCACCACGACCGGGAGGTACGCGAGCGCGCTGTAGAGCCCTTTTGCCCGCTTCACCTCGCTCATGAGGACGGCCGCGATCAGCGGGATCGGGTAGCCGAGGATCAGCGCGAGGAGGGCGAACCACGCCGTGTTGCCGACGGCCGTCCAGAACAGCGGATCGTTCACCACCTGGACGAAGTTGTCCCAGCCCACCCAGGTGGGAGCGGAGACGAGGTTGGTGTGCTGGAAGCTCATCACCACGCTTCGCACGATCGGCCACCACGAGAAGATGCCGAAGATCAGGAGCATCGGCAGCAGGAAGAGCAGGCTGCTGAGTCCCCCGCCGCGGATCCAGGTGAGGGGCGTGCGCCGAGGGCGGGCGCGGGTGCGATCGATCGCTGTCATGGTGGTTCTCCGGGTGCCGAGGGCCGGCGGGATGCGCATGGCATCCCGCCGGCCGGATGGGCTTACTGACTGGCTGCTGCTCGGCGGTTACTTGTCCGCGTCGACGAGCTTCTGGATGTCGCTGTCGACCTTGGTCAGCAGCGCGTCGATGTCGGCGTGCTCATCTGTCAGTACCGCCTGGACGACCGAGTCGAGCGCACCGTAGAGCTCCTGCGAGTGCTTGTTCGGCTCCGGGACCAGGTTGGCGTCGAAGATCTTGTCCGTGAACGGCGCCACGTTCTCCTGCGGGACGTTCACCTCATCCTTGATCCACTCCATGTTCTGGTCGTAGGTGGCCTTGTCGAAGACCGGCAGCGTCGGGACGCCCACCGGCTGGTTGGACTTCACCAGCACCGTGGCGTCGGCGATCGCCTGCTCCTTGTTGAGCAGCTTCTGCATGTAGTAGAAGTCGATCCACTTGACCGCCGCCTCCTTCTGCGCCTGCGACGACTTGGGGCTGACCGCCGCGACGTTGCCGCCGACGAGGACGCCCGCGTCGCTGTTGCTCGCGTCGATGGGCAGCATCGTCAGCCCGTAGTTCTTCGGGTCGACGTTGTTCTGCTGCACGAGCGAGGTGAGCACGTCGGATCCCGACGGGTACATGGCGATCTGGCCGGCGCCGAACGCCTGGTTGATGCCGCTCCAGTCGAGCAGGTAATTGCTGCCGACCGAGTTGTCCTCGAAGCGGAGGTCGTGCAGCCACTGCAGCGCCTCCTTGGTCACCGGGTTGTCGGTGGTGACCTTCGTCGTGTCGCCGTCGGTGGTCTCCATCCGGCCGCCGCGGGCGTACACCGTTGTGGTGAGCTCCCAGCCGCCGGTGTTGCCCTGGGTCATCTGCATATAGCCGGCGACGCCTGGAACCTTCTCGGAGATCGTCTTGGCGTCCTGACGGACCTCATCCCAGGTCGTCGGTGGCTTGTCGGGGTCGAGCCCCGCCTTCTGGAAGATCTCGCGGTTGTACGAGAGCCCCATCGCGTACGGGCCGTACGGGATGCCGTAGACCTTGTCGCCGGACTTGGCCACGGCCAGCACGTTCTCGTTGAACTTCTTCGCGTACGGGAGCTTGTCGACCTCTGCTGTGATGTCGGCCAGCTGCCCGGCCTGGACCAGCGCCTGGGAGTCGGTGAACGGCACGTTGAAGACGTCCGGGAGGGTGCCGCCCGCGAGCTGCGTCGCAAACGTCGGGCCCGTCCACTGGTATTCCTCGGACTTGATGACGATGTTCGGGTTGGCCTTCTCGAACTCCTTCACCCGATCGTCGAACGCCTTGAAGGCGGCCTTGTCGCTGCCCGGGATGAGGCTGGCGACGGTGATGTGGACCTTGCCGTCGGATTCGCCGCCGGACGAGGAGCATCCGGCGAGGAGCCCGGCTCCGGCGAGGGTGACCGCGGCGACCGCCGCGATCGTGCGTACTGACTTCATTGTCTGGACCCTTTCGAGTGTGATGCGTGGATGGTGCGTTCAGGTGGTGAGGTGCCCCGCGGTCGGCCGCTGGGTGCGCAGCCACGCCGTGGAGTCGGGTGGCAGGAGTCCGCCGACGAGCGGACTGCTGCTGAGCAGGATCGCCTGGTGCTCGGGCAGAGCGACCGGGGCGCCGGACAGGTTGGTGACGCTGACGAACGCGGCTCCGCGGGCGAAAGCCAGCACGCCGGCGGGCGACGCGAGCCAGGTGAGCGGACCGTCGCCGAGCGCGGGCTCTGCGCGCCGGATGCGCAACGCCTGCCGGTACAGCCAGAGCATCGACGAGGGATCGCTCTGCTGCGCCTGCACGCTGAGGTCACCCCAGTCCGCCGGCTGCGGCAGCCAGGGCGCGGCGGAAGCGTCCTCGGGGCTGAAGCCGAACGGCGGGGTGGTCCCCCGCCAGGGCAGCGGGACGCGGCAGCCGTCACGGCCGGGGTCGACACCGCCCGAGCGCTCGTGCATCGGGTCCTCGCGCAGTTCGTCCGGCAGGTCCTCGACCTCCGGGAGGCCGAGCTCGTCGCCCTGGTAGATGTACAGCGAGCCCGGGAGGGCCGAGGTGAGAAGAGCTGCGGCGCGGGCCCGTCGACGTCCGAGGGCGAGGTCGGTCGGTGTGCCCTTGCGCTTCTTCGCGAAGGCGAACGACGAGTCCTCCCGGCCGTAGCGCGTGACCGCACGGGTGACATCGTGGTTCGACAGCACCCAGGTGCTCGGGGCGTGCACCGGCGCGTGCGCGGCGAGGGTCTCGTCGATGGATGCGCGCAGGGCGTCCGCATCCCACGGTCGCGCCAGGAAGTCGAAGTTGAAGGCGGTATGCAGCTCGTCGGGCCGCAGGTACAGGGCGAACCGCTCGATGTCGGGCAGCCAGATCTCCCCCACCAGGACGCGCGTGCCGGGGTAGGCGTCGGCGAGGGTGCGCCAACTGCGGTAGATCTCGTGCAGCTCGTCGCGGTCCTGGTTCGGGTGCTCACCGGCCGCGGGATGCTCGGGGATCTCGGGCAGGGCCGGGTCCTTCACGAGAAGCGCGGCGGAGTCGATCCGGACGCCCGCGACGCCGCGGTCGAACCAGAAGCGCAGGATGTCCTCGTGCTCCCGCCGGACGTCCGGATGGTTCCAGTTCAGGTCTGGCTGCTGGGGGCTGAACAGGTGGAGGTACCACTCGCCGGGCGTCCCGTCGGCGTTCGTCGTGCGCGTCCACGTGTCGCCGGAGAAGTTCGAGGGCCAGGACGTCGGCATCTCATCGCGATGCACGCCCCGGCCGGGCCGGAACCAGAACCGCTCGCGCTCGGGCGATCCGGGACCAGCCGCCAGCGCCTCCTGGAACCAGCGGTGGCGATCCGAGACGTGGTTCGGGACGATGTCGATGATGGTGCGGATGCCGAGGGCGAGCGCCTCGGAGATCAGCGCCTCCGCTTCATGCAGGTCACCGAAAGCCGGGTGGATGCTTCGGTAGTCGGCCACGTCGTAGCCGCCGTCGGCGAGCGGCGACGCGTACCAGGGCGTGAACCAGATCGCGTCGACGCCGAGGTCGGCGAGGTACGGCAGGTGCTGACGGACCCCGGCGAGGTCGCCGACTCCGTCGCCGTTCCCGTCGGCGAAGCTGCGCGGGTAGATCTGGTAGATCACGGCGCTGCGCCACCACTGCGGGTCGTCGGCCGGCGGCGTAGGGCCGGCGGCACCGGTCGCGGCTGCCGCTGAGCCGCCCGCCGGGGCGACGGGTGCGGCGGTGCCGCCATCCATCAGGGTGAGATCCACGCTGAGCCCTTCGGTCGTCTGTCGTCGCGACGAACCGGCTCGGCGCCGTCGTCGTTGTCCGAAATGTAGCTAAGACGACAAGATGACGCAAGAACTCAACAATACGTAATTGGTTTGCGCACATTTGCGTGCGCTTGCACGTCAGGCGGGGTGCGGAACGGGTCCTGTGGAGCCGCGGACGACCAGCTCCGGCTCGAAGAAGAGCTCGTCGCGGATGGCCGAATCGCTCGAGATCTGACGGAGCAGCAGCTCGATCACGGTGCGACCCATCGGTTCGATGGGCTGCCGGATCGTGGTGAGCGGGGGCTCGGTGCAGTTCATCAGGGCCGAGTCGTCGAACCCGACGATCGACACATCCCGCGGCACCGACAGCCCGGCACGCCGGACGGCGCGGATGGCACCCAGCGCCATGGGGTCGCTCGCGCACACGATCGCGGTGACACCGGCCGCGAGCAGCCGTGTCGCCGCAGCCTGGCCGGCCTCCAGGGAGTACAGCGAGTGCACGACCAGCGACTCGTCGAGTTCGGTGCCCCATCCCTCGGCGATGCGCCGCGCAGCCTCGAGCTTCCGCTGCGACGGGACGTGGTCGCGCGGGCCGAGCAGCAGCCCGATCCGCTCGTGCCCGAGGGAGCGCAGGTGCGTCAGCGCCTGGGCCGTCGCCACCGAGTCGTCGCACGACACCGTGGCGAAGTGGAGCGAATCGACCGGAGCGTTGACGAGCACGGTCGGCAGATTCAGGTCGGTGAGCCGGCCGTAGTGCGCGTGGTCCGCATCCTTCTGCGCGTACGCGCCGCCGACGAAGACCACGCCGGAGACCTGCTGCTGAAGGAGCAGTTCGACGTAGTCGGACTCGGAGATCCCGCCCGCCGTCTGCGTGCACAGCACCGGCGTGTAGCCGTTCTGCGCCAGCGCACCGCCGATGATCTCGGCGAAGGCGGGGAAGATCGGATTCTGCAGCTCAGGGAGCACGAGCCCGACGAGCCGGGCACGCTCGCCTCGGAGTTTCGTCGGCCGCTCGTAGCCGAGCACATCCAGAGCGGTCAGCACGGCCTGCCGGGTGGCATCCGACACGCCGGGCTTGTCGTTGAGCACGCGGCTGACGGTCGCTTCGCTGACGCCGACCTTGCGGGCCACTTCGAGGAGACGTTTCGACATGGCGCCAGTGTACGCAAGTCGTTGCGGATTCACGCAAGTTCCTTGCAACGCCGCTCGGGATACGATGACGGCATGGCGAAGAAGGCGATCTCCCTGCTCCTCGCCAGTCACCCCGGGCCCACCGTCGTCGTCACGGTCATCACCACCCTGCTCGGCGTCGGCCTCGGCTATCCGCCCGCCCGGCTCGCCCTGCTGGCCCTCGCCATCCTGCTCGGTCAGCTGTCGATCGGCTGGTCCAACGACTGGCTGGATGCGGCCCGCGACCGCGCCGTCGAGCGCACGGACAAGCCCGCGGCGCGCGGCGACGTGCCGGTCTCGGTGGTCCGGCTCGCCGCCTTCGTCGCACTGGCGCTCGCGATCTTCGTGACCATTCCGCTCGGCTGGGGCGCGGCCGGGGCCCACCTCGTGCTCATCGCGGGCGGCTGGGCCTACAACCTGGGACTGAAGGCGACCGTGTACTCGTTCGTGCCGTTCGCGATCAGCTTCGGCATCCTCCCGGCCATCGCCACCCTCGGTCAGGAGCAGCCGGCCCTGCCGCAGTGGTGGGTATATGCGGCGGGCGCCCTGCTCGGCGTCGCTGCGCACGTCACCAACGTGCTCCCGGACCTCGACGACGACGCCCGCACCGGCATCCGCGGCCTGCCGCACCGGCTGGGCGCCCGGCTCAGCGGCCTGCTGGCCTTCGCGGCTCTCGCGATAGCCACCCTCCTGATCACCTTCGGCCCCGGCCTGCCCGTCCGCCCGCTGCTCATCGCTGGGCTCGTGATTGGGCTGGGTGCCGCCGTCGCCGGAGTCGTATTGCTACTGCGGCGCAGCCCCACGAGGCTCCTGATGCAGCTCATCATGACGTGCGCGATCGTCGACGTGGCGATGCTCGCGCTCGCGGGTCAGTCCGTGACCGTCTGAATCTTCTCCGCGACACGCGCGTGGTTCTCGATGCCGATGGCCGACACCACGCCTCCGAGGAGAAGCAGTGCGGCCGCGGCGATCATCGCGCGGTGGAGGCCCGCCGTATCCAGGGTCCCGCCGATGATCATGCCCACCGCGGCGACGGCGAGCAGGCCCGCGATCCGCGAGACCGCGTTGTTGGTGGCGGAGGCGATTCCCGCCTGCTCGGGGTGGATCGCCCCGAGGATGGCGCTCGTGAGCGGCGCGACGGTGATCGACAGCCCGACGCCGAACAGCAGGACCGCCGGGAGCAGCGTCGTCCAGTAGTTCACGTCCGTCCCCATCATCAGCAGCCAGAGGAAGCCGACGGCCGCGATCATCGGGCCGACCGCCATGAAGAGCCGAGGTCCGAAGCGTCCGGCGAGCCCGCCGAACAGTCCCGAGAGCAGAAGCATGCAGAGGGTCGAGGGGATGAACACGAAGCCGGCGGCGATGGCCGAGAATCCGGCGACCTGCTGCAGGTAGAGGGTGACGATCAGCGGGCCGAACGAGAGCGCCGCGTACACGAAGAAGGTGGCGATGTTGCCGACCCAGAAGTTGTGGACGCGGAACAGTCCGAGCGGCAGCATCGGCTGCTTCACCCGGGTCTCGGCGATGAAGAAGGCCGCGAGACAAAGGAGGCCGACGACGAGCGGGATCCAGACGCGCGGGTTGGTCCAGCCGTAGGTGCCCTGCTCGATGAGGGCGAAGACCGTGCCTGCCAGACCCACCGAACCGAGGACCGCGCCCAGGTAGTCGACGCGGCCGCCCATCCCCTTGTCGGGGTCATGGAGGGTCATCATCAGGAGCAGGGTGATCGTGATCGGGATGACGTTGATCACGAACACCCACCGCCACGACAGCGTGTCGACGAAGATGCCGCCGATCACCGGCCCCGCGATCATGGCGACCCCGGTCCACGCCGTCCACCGTCCGATCGCCTTCGCCTGCGCGGCGCCCTCGAAGCGGGAGATGATGATCGCCAGCGAGCTGGGCACGAGCAGCGCACCCGCGACGCCCTGGAGGGCCCGGGCGACGATGAGGAAGATCCCCGTAGGCGCGAACGCGCAGAGCAGGGAGGTCACGCCGAAGCCGATCAGTCCTGTGTACAGGACGCGCTTCCGGCCGAACACGTCCGACAGCGAGCCGGCGATCAGGATGAGCGACCCGAGCGTGACGAGGTACGCATCCACCACCCACTGTTGCAGGGGCAGCCCGCCGCCGAGCTCGCGCGAGATCGCCGGAAGGGCCACGTTGATCACGGCGCCGTCGAGGAAGGCGACGAAGCTCGAGAGGATCGCGATGACGAGCACCTTGAGCTGCAGCGACGACATCCGCTCGATCCGTACGTTGGTCATGCTCTCATTCAACGGCCTCGCGGACGGCCGTGGCAACAAACGACCGGCGTGGCTAGTCGTTGCCCTTCGTGCAGGTCTGCTGCGCCGCCGTCTGGCCGGTGATCGTCGACGGGAGCTCGACCGCCCCGCCTGCGGTGTCCGTCGCGCCGGGGGCCGGGGTCGCCGGGGTCGCGGGTGCGGTCGGCGTCACGGGCGACGGTTCGCCGCCTGCGCCCGCGTCCGGGGCGGGCGACGCTGTCGCGGTCGGATCCTCCGCGGCCCGGCCGGTCGACCCGGTCAGCTTCACCGGCTGGTCGTTCACCAGCGCTTCGTTGAGGGCGTCGGCGGCCGACTCCTGCGGAATGACCCTGTTCGGATTGTCCGGGTCGGTGACGGCCGGATACTGCACGAAGACCATGTTGTCGAGGCCGGTGTCCTTCAACGCCAGCGCGATCTGCACCAGCGTCGTCGGGTTGGTGAGGGTGTCCGACGGGGTGATGTTGTCGACCGCAGCCTTCGCCAGCCCGTACAGCTGGACGGGGTTCGACAGCACGCCGCCGCTCACGACCTTGCGCGCCAGGGCCGACAGGAACACCTGCTGGTTGGAGATGCGGCCCAGGTCGCTGCCGTCGCCGACGCCGTGCCTGCTGCGCAGGAACGAGAGGGCGACATCCCCGACGATGGTCTGCTCGCCGGCGGGCAGGTCGAGCGGCGGGTTCGTGTAGTCGTCGACGACCGGCGACGCGAGGCACACGTTGACTCCCCCGACCGCGTTCGACATCGCGCTGACGCCGTTGAAGTTGATCTCTGCCGCGAACGGGATACTCAGCCCCGTCATCTTCGACACCGTCGCCACCACGCAGTTCAGGCCGCCACGCGACAGCGCCGTGTTGAACTGGGCGTACGAGCTGCCGTCGATGGTGCCGCCGTCCGGCGACGGGCAGTCCGGGATGGGCACCATGAGGTCTCGCGGGAAGCTGACGACCATCATGCTCTTGTGGTCCTGGGCGATGTGCAGCAGCATCGTGACGTCGTTGTTGCCCGCGCCGCTGCTCGCATCCTGCTCGTCGGCGCTGTTGTAGATGCCGCCGAGGTCGCTGCGGCTGTCGGTGCCGGCGATCAGCAGGTTCACGCCGCCAGGAATGGCAGCGACGTTGGGGATGTCCTGCGGGATCGGCGTCTGGCCGGGGAGGGCCTGCAGGTGCACGCCCGTCTTGATCGACCGCGCCACATCCCACACCGCGTACGCGGCGACCGACCCGATGCTCACGACGGCGATGACCACCACAGCGGACAGCAGCTTGAGCGCCGCGACCGCTCCTCGGCGGCGCGGCAGGCGACCGTGCCGGACGGCTTCCGGTCCTCGAGCGCGCTGGTGCCGTCGCGGCAGATCGGTCATCGGCATCCCTCGGCTCGTCGGACGTTGCTCGAAATCCTACCGATCCTCGCTTTCCTCCTGCTGCGAGGCGCGCACCCGGTACTGAAGACGCTCTCACGGGGCCGACGCGACCTGCGGATGAGGGTTTCCCCTCATTCGGGGTCGTCCCGCCGCGGGCCTTGGCGGTTCTCCCCGATGCCACGGCGGTCGCGGGCGGAGCATCGTCGCACCCGTGGCCGACCGGCGGCCACGACGACCCGAGGGGGGCCACACCATGACTATCGCCGAGAAGCGCGCCGACGCGGCCGCATCCGGTGCGGACGCCGAGATCCGCCCGTTTTCCTACACCGCCACCGACGAGGAGCTGGACGACCTCCGCCGCCGCATCCGCGCCACCCGGTGGCCTGACCGCGAAACCGTCGACGACACCTCGCAGGGCGTCCGGCTCGAGACGATGCGGGCGCTCGCCGACTACTGGGCCGACCAGCACGACTGGCGCCGGGTGGAGGCCCGGCTCGCGGAGCTGCCGCAGTTCGTCACCGAGATCGACGGCGTCGACATCCACTTCATCCACGTCCGCTCGAAGCATGAGGATGCGCTGCCCCTGATCGTGACGCACGGCTGGCCCGGCTCCGTGATCGAGCAGCTGAAGATCGTCGGCCCGCTGACCGACCCGACGGCGTACGGCGCCGATGCCTCCGACGCCTTCGACCTGGTCATCCCGTCGCTGCCCGGCCACGGCTTCTCCGGCAATCCGCGGACGACCGGGTGGGACCCGATCCGCATCGCCCGTGCGTGGGCGGAGCTGATGCGCCGCCTCGGCTACGACCGCTACGTCGCGCAGGGCGGCGACTGGGGCAACGCGGTGACCGAGCAGCTGGCGCTGCAGACCCCCGAGGGGCTCATCGGCATCCACACCAACATGCCCGCGACCATCCCACCGGCCATCCAATCGGCTCTCGACGCCCACGAGGAGCCGCCGGCGGACCTCGACGAGGAGGAGCGCTACGCGTGGGACCAGCTCGCGTTCTTCTACGCCCACGGCCTCGCCTATGCGCAGGAGATGGGCAACCGGCCGCAGACGCTGTACGGGATCGGCGACTCCCCCGTCGGACTTGCGGCGTGGATGCTCGACCACGACGCCCGTAGCTACGACCTGATCGCCCGCGTGTTCGCCGGCGGCTCGGAGGGGCTGTCCCGCGACGACGTGCTCGACAACGTGACGCTGTACTGGCTGACCAACACCGCCGTCTCCTCCGCGCGGCTGTACTGGGAGAGCAAGCTGCCCTTCTTCGCGCCGAAGGGGGTCACGCTGCCGACCGGTGTCAGCGTGTTCCCGGATGAGATCTACGCCGCGCCGCGCAGCTGGGCGACGCAGGCGTACCCGAACCTCATCCACTTCAACCGCCTCGATCGCGGCGGGCACTTCGCGGCCTGGGAGCAGCCGGAGCTGTTCTCGCAAGAAGTCCGCGCCACGTTCCGATCGCTGCGCTGAGCGGGGCGGACGATGGAGCGCGTTCTGCAGCTCGAGGCCGGCGAACTGAACGTCGGCTACACCGACGACGGACCGGCGGATGCCCCGGTCGCCCTGCTGCTGCACGGCTGGCCGTACGACATCCACAGCTTCGAGGGCGTCGTCCCGCTGCTCGTGGATGCCGGGTTCCGCGTGGTCGTGCCGTACCTCCGCGGGTACGGCACGACCACCTTCCTCGATCCCGGCGCGCTGCGTACCGGGCAGCCAGGCGCGCTGGCACGGGACGCCGTCGCCCTCCTGGATGCGCTCGGCGTCGACTCCGCCGTGATCGGCGGCTCGGACTGGGGTGCGCGGACGACCAACATCGTCGCCGCCCTGTGGCCGGAGCGCGTGCGCGGTCAGGTGACCGCGAGCGGGTACCTGGTCGCCGGCCAGGCAGCGAATGCCAACCCCCTTCCGCCGGAAGGCGAGCTGGCCTGGTGGTACCAGTTCTACTTCGCGACCGAGCGGGGCCGCGCTGGGTACGACCGCTACCGCGACGAGTTCGCGCGGCTCATCTGGCGCACGGCCTCGCCGCGCTGGGACTTCGACGACGCGACGTTCGAACGCACCCGGCCGTCGTTCGCGAACCCGGACCACGTCGACATCGTCATCCACAACTACCGCTGGAGGCTCGGGCTCGCCCCCAGCGACCCGACCCTCGACGAATTGGAGGCGCGGATCGCCGCCCGCCCCGTCATCCCGGTGCCCGCGATCACGCTGGAGGGCGACGCGAACGGCGCGTTCCATCTCGACCCGTCCGCCTATCGCGACCGCTTCACGGGGCCGTACGAGCATCGGCTGCTGACCGGCGGGATCGGCCACAATCTGGCGCAGGAGGCGCCCGAGGCGTTCGCTCAGGCGGTTAGCGATGTCGCGCGCTTGGCGGACACGGCCTCGGCGACGTCCGGATCGGAGGCGGACCGTGTCCGATGACCGCGACCGCGGACTCTTCCGCACCCTCGCGCATAAGCTCGCCGGCGACGCCGAGGACCTCCCAGACGAGGGCCGCCTCCCCTCGTTCGCCCGCGCCACGGGCTGGTTGAACACCGAGCCGCTGACTCCCGAGGGGCTCCGCGGCCGGGTCGTGCTCGTCGCCTTCTGGACGTACACCTGCGTCAACTGGCTGCGGACGGCCCCGTACCTGCGCGCGTGGCACGCGAAGTACGCGGACGCCGGGCTGACCGTGATCGGCGTCCACACCCCCGAGTTCGGCTTCGAGCACGACCGTGCCAACGTGACCGCGCGCACCCGGGCGCTCGACGTCGAATACCCCGTGGCCGTGGACGACGATTACGGCGTCTGGGAGGACTTCGCCAACCACTACTGGCCGGCGTTCTACCTCGCCGACGCCGACGGGCGGCTGCGGTACCACCACTTCGGCGAGGGCGAATACGAGCGCACCGAGATGATGATCCAGCGGCTGCTGATGGATGCGGGAGCCCAAGACCTCGACCTGAACCTCGTCATGGTGGATCCGCAGGGACTGGAGGTGGCGGCCGACTGGCGCGACCTCCGCTCACCCGAGAGCTACCTCGGCTACGGCCAGAGCAGCGGCTTCGTCTCCGAGGCGGCCGACCGCTACGACCGCTCTGAGCGGTACGACAGCGGGCGGGCACTGCCGCTGAACGGCTGGGACCTGACCGGCCGATGGACGCAGGCGCGGCACGCGGCAGTGCTCGACGAAGCGGGCGGCCGGATCGCCTTCGCCTTCCACGCGCGCGACGTGAACCTGGTGATGGGCCCGGGCGCGGACGGCCAACCGATCCCGTTCCGCGTGCTGCTCGACGGGCGGCCGCCCGGCGACGCGCACGGCACCGATGTCGACGCGGACGGCCGCGGCGTGGTCGACCGGCAGGACACCCTCCAGCTGATCCGTCAGGGCTCCCGAATACAGGACGCCGTGGTGGAGCTCGAATTCGACCGCCCAGGACTGGAGGCCTACTGCTTCACCTTCGGGTGAGGCATCCTCCGTTCACACGACGCCGTGCCGCAGGGCGAAGGCGGTCGCTTCGCTGCGCCGGGCAACGCCGATCTTCCGGTAGAGGCTCGTGATGTGCCGCTCGACCGTGCGATCGCTCAGCCACATCACCCCCGCGATCTCCTTGTTGCTGAGCCCCTGCGCCAAAAGACCCAGCACCTCCAGCTCGCGGCGGGTCAGCGTCGCGACCAGGTGGTCGGCGCTGTCGGCGACCAGCGGCGTCGGTGCGCTCGCGGCGGACGCCCGGGCGACACCGGCGACGCCGGCGACACCCGAAACCCCCGCGACCGGCACGGGGATGCTCCCGTCTCCCGCCTCCCGAGACGCCTGGCGTACCCGTCGTGACACCGCGGTGAGAGCGGGACCGACCTCCTCCAACAGCGAGCGAAGCGCCGCACTCTGCCGTTCGAGCGCGTCCTCAGCGGCCCGTCGCGCCCGCTGCTCCGCACTGAGGCGCCTGGCCGTGTGCAGGGCGATCGCCGCCTGCCCGACCGCCACTCGCAAGAGATGCGTCTCCCGGTCGGTCGGGAAATCGGGACGGGATGCGGCCACCAGCACGCTCGCGGACTCCCACGGCAGTGCGAGGGCCAGGCTGGCCACCCGCGTGATCGCCCCCGCCGTCGCCGAGCGCACATCCGTGGTCCGCACGGCCGCGGTTGCGAACCCGGACGCCCCCTCGGGGAACGCGATGCCGCCGCCCGCGGCAGCCGTGCCGGACGCGGGTTCCGCCCGCAACGCCTCCACGAACGCCTCCGGAGCATCGGCCCCGGTCGGCCGCCATCCCTCGATGCGCTCCGTCCCGCCCGGCACCTCGAAGCGGGCGTAGGCGGCATCCAGCCGCAGCACCCCCACGAGCACGCTGAGCAGTCCGTCGGCGATCTCGGCCGGCGCGTGGTCCACCCAGAGCGACGGGAGGGCCAGCAGCGCGCCGAGGTCGCGCATCCACCTCCGGTCGTCCGCCTCCATCGCTCCCGACCGCCCTCAGACCCCGGCCCGGACCGGCCGCTCGGCGAGGAACTCGTCCGGCGGCACGAAGAACGGGTTCTCCTGCAGGATCCCGCCGATCAGAACCATGGGATGGGTCCGCAGGATGTCGATCACGAAGGCGCCGTCGAATCGGGAGGTGTCATAGGCGCAGATCACGACGTGCCGGTGGCGCGCGTGCAGGAAGTTGGCACGCGCCTCGAACTCGATCAGGTCTTCCGCCACGTCGTCGTCGCGAGCGGCCCAGCCCATGTCGGCGACCAGCCGGATGCGCGGCGCCTCCGACGCTCCCAGCATGCGGTCGAGCTGCTCCAACATGTCCTCCTGATCGAAGGCTCCAGTCCGCAAGTACGTCTCCGCCCAGGTGTGCACCTCGCAGCGGCCGCCCACCAGCAGTTCACCGGTGTCATAGCCGAGCCGACGCAGCCGTCGGAGAGGAACGCCCGGGGCCGCGGTGTCGACCAGATGCACCAGGCGGTCGCCCGCCTCCACGCCGTCCCGCACGAACGGGTCCAGCACGGCATCCGCCTCCGCCGATCCGTTGACGAACGCGCAGACGTGCCGATAACGGTCGAGCACCCCGCCCGCGAACGTGACGGGGTCTTCCGCGCTGGGGACCTGAGATGCCATTGCCGACTTCCCGCTTCGAGGTTTGGAGAGTATCCCGTCGGGGAACCCGCGCACAATGCACACCGACCGTTCCGGGCCCGTGCACGGGCCGCTACGCTCGCCTCATGACGAACAAGACCCCGCGCGAAGAAGAGATCCAGAAAGAGCAGGAGGCGAAGGACGCCGAGAAGGAGCGTCTGGAGCAGCAGGAGGAGGAGCGCCTGCGCTGACCTCCCCGGTCCGGCGCCCCTCGCCGGTCGCCGACGCCTAGGAGGCGCTGTCCGCCTGCTCCCTCAGGCGCTCGAAGAACAGTGCAAGCACGGCGCGCTCGCGCCTGGTGAGCCCGGCGATGAGCGGGGCCACCTGCTCCACGGTCGGTTCCGTCTCGAACCGGCCGGCGAACTCGCCGAGCACTGCCGTGATGTCATCCGCTGTCAGGGACATGGGTCACCTCCTTCCGATGGTGTCGAGTTGGTCACTGGCGGGTTGCTCGCGCCCAGGAGGAGCCGTGTCCTCCCGCCGTCGGACTGCAAAAGTCCCAGCCGGCCCGGGATGCACGAGACGAGCGCCCCTTCCCGCGATAGATAGACACGGTGAAGGGCGGAGTCGAGGGTCGTGACCTCGTCCTCCAGGAGTCCGTCCTTCACGAGGACGCAGGTGGGCGGTGCGCCGCGCGTGACGAGGAGGGCATGCACGTCGCGCTCCGGCAGGGCGCTGACATCGAGGGCGGTGCCGTCCTTCAGGGCGACGCGGCCCGTCAGCCGGCTGCGGAACTCCCGTCGGCCACGGGTCGTCGCACGGCCGGCGAGCAGCAGCACCCACCGCTGCGCGAAGAATTCGTGCACGGCAGCGCTGACGTGCTCCTCGACGACCCGCACGATTGCCTCCTGTTCGACTCAGCGGTGCGGCATCCACGGGACCCCGAACCGACGAGCCCCTTGATGTCGAAACCCGTTCGTCTCCCACAGTGCATTCGGCGCGACAGCGTAATCGGATGCCCGTGAGCCGAACAATTCTCCGGCCGGTCGCGCAGGAGGCGCAGCCGGAATCAGCTCAGCGCTGGTGGGGACGGCGCGGCGGTCGAGGCCTCGACGGGCGGACGGCGAAGGCGCCGGCGAGGAGCAGAGCGAAACCGATCACCCAGCCCGGCGTCTGGTCGATGCCGGTCGCCGCGAGCGACTCGGTCATCGGCGGAGTGGACGCGCCGGCGCCGCCCGCAGGAGGAGTAGGAGGAGGAACAACCACCGCGGTCACCGTGACGGGGGCTGTCGCGACCGTCAATCCCGAACGCAGCACCTCGACCTGGTGGTCGCCGGGTGTCACCGAGGACGGCACGGTCGCCGAGAACCGCAGGCTCCCGTCCGGACCGACCGATGCCGACCCGAGCGCGATGGGATCCGAATGGAGCACCACGTCGTAGTCGCCCGGATCGAAGTGCTCACCCGAGACGGTGAGCGTGCCGCCGATCGGGACCGGACTCGTGACGTCGATGGTCAGCTGCGAGATGGCGAGGGAGAACGACGCGGAGGCGGTCTGCGGCTGCGCGGAAGAGTCCGTCACGACGATCGAGAAGGTGCCGGTGAACGGTGCGCCAGCGGTGCCCGAGATCACGCCGGTCGCAGCATCCAGAGTCATTCCGGGGGGCAGCGTCTCCCCCGCGCCGAGCGCGTACGTGTACGGTGCGGTGCCACCGGAGACAGCGACCGGGATGGCCGCGAACGGCACATCGACGTGGGCCTCGACGGGCGAGGCCGCCAGCTCCAGCGCGGGCGGCGGCGCGAGGGCCACCTCGAGCGCAGTCGTCACGGAGGCGGTCTGCGCGGGGAGTTCCGCATCCACCACCTCGATGTGGATCGTGAAGCTGCCCGCGGCGCTGGGGACGCCGCTGATCCGCCCGGTCGCCGCCTCGATCGACAGCCCGGCGGGGAGGTCGGGTGAGGAGTAGCTCAGCGGGGCGAGGCCGCCGCTGACGGAGACCGGCTCAGCGGAATACGGCTCCCCCTCCTCGCCATCAGGCAGCGTCAGCGCCGTCGCGGTCAGCGCGGCCGAGAACACCTGCACGGTCGTCCGTCCGACCTCGACGCCCTGGTAGAGCACGCTCACGACGTGCGATCCGAGCGTCTCAGAGAGCGGAACGGCCACCGTCGAGCCGAGATCGCCCGACGCCGTGACCGTCGTCGTCGCGACCTGGGTGCCGTCGAGGTCGATCTCGTAGTCGCCTACGACGAGGCCTGACGCGGATACCGCCGCGGAGGCGCCCCGACGCACCGTCGCCGGCGCGCCGATCGGCGTGGTCGAGAGGACGAGCGTGGCGGGCCCGGCCACCGCCGTCCCGGGCGGGATCGACGAATCCTGCACGCCGAGCGAGACGCTGTACGTGGATGCCGTGGTCGGGATTCCGCTGACGACACCTGTGGCGCTGTCGAACGAGGTGCCTGGCGGGATACTGCCCGACTCCACAGACCACGAGAAGGGCGCCGTGCCTCCCGACAGCGTGGCCGGGCTCCACGTCAGAGGTTGCCCCACCCGGCCCGTCGCGTCGGCGGCGGGGACGAGCGCCACCGGCGCCGGGCGGACGGTCAGACTCAGCGGAATCGAGACGGTCTGCGGCGCCGGGGAGTTTGCGTCGGTGACCTCAAGGGTGAACGGGAAGACTCCGTTGACCGTCGGAGCGCCCCCGATGCGGCCGGTGAACGGGTCGATGTCCAGCCCGTCGGGAAGGGCCCCGTCTGCGACCGCGAACTCGTAGCTCGTCCGTCCCGCGCGCGTCGCACCGCCGGTGACCGTCACCGCCGGGGTCACCAGAGAAACGCCCTGCTGGGCGACCGGAAGCGTCGGCAGAGTCACGACCAGCTCGGGCACGCTGAAGCGGATCGTCAGCGAACCGTCTCCGCTGTTGACACCGCTCGACGTCTCGGAGAAGTCGCGGTTCGTGGTCTGCAGTGCGCCGGAGCCGCCCCCGCCTGCGCCACACCCGTCCGCGCCTCCGAGAGTTCCGCCTCCGCCGCCGCCCGCATATCCCGAGCCGCCACCCCCGCAGGCACTGAACTGCGTCGCAACGCCTGCAGCGCCGCCCGCGGCGAGCACAAAGTCGGTTCCCGGCGGGACCCGGAGCTGTACGTCCTGACCGCTCTGCCCACCGGGCCGTCCCGTTCCGCCCTGGCCACCGGCTGCGAAACCGCGCAGCGGGCCGCTGGGCGGTGCCTGTCCGCCCTGCCCGGCGTTTCCTGCCGAGCCCCGGCCGGCACCGCCGCCGCCGTCACTTCGGCCACTGACCACGCCGCCGTCGCCCCCGGCGAAGCGGTCGCCCGCAATGGAGCCGCCACTGCCGCCACCCCCGCCGACGACGACCAGCAGGATACCCGGCACGGCGAACACCGATGCGCCACCGCCACCGCGGTAGCCGATAACGTCATCCCCGGTGCCGCTCACCGTCTCCACGTCGCCCGCGGCACCCACCGTGTACAGCACCGGGGTGCCGGCGAAGGAGCGGCCGAGGGTGAAGTCCATGCTCCCCCCACCGCCGCCGTCCCCCTGGAAACCGAACCCTTCCCCGGCCGACAACGTCACACTGATGTTGGTGGCGTTCTCGGGGATCCGAAAGGACCCCTCCCCTGGCGCGAACACGTGTGTCACCTGGATCGTGGCCGCTTCGGCCGGGACCGCAGTGGCCGAGAGGGAGATGGCGACGAGCGCGAGGGAGGCCATCGCCGCGAGCGTCGGCACGAGTGGCCTTCGACGCTCCGGCTCCCCAGGGCCCGAGGTTCGCACGATGCCTCCCGATGACTCGTGACGCGAACGCGCTCACGGTAGCACCCGGCGGACAGGTGCACCACTGATCCTCAGGACGGAGGCGACCCGGTCAAGTGGGTGGCACGTCCCGCCACATGGTCGAGACGGCCGCGTCGTCAAGTACCGCGCGGAAGCCGCCGAGAGTGCGGAAACCCGCGCGCTCGTACCGGTGGTCGTTCGCGGGATTCGTCGACTCCAAATACGCCGGAAGCCCGACGGCGTCGAACTCCGCCAGATTCTCGGCCAGCAGACGCTGCCCGATCCCCTGCCCGCGATGATCGGGATGCGTCGCCAGCAGACTCAGGTACATGTGCGGTTCGGAGTGCGGGTGGCTCGCGTCGAACCGCTCCCAGAGCAGCTGGTAGGCCGCGAACCGTTCGGGCGCCAGAGTGCGTGCCATCAGCGCATCCACCTCGGCCTCTTGCGCGCTCGTCAGCTCGTCCACTCCGGGCGGGAGCCACACGGCGACGGTCGCCGCCTCACCGGCAGGCCCGTCCTGCACGTACACCGTCCGGTGGGCGATGGCGCCCTCGACAAAGTACCTCCAGAACCGTTCCAAGTGACCCGTGCTCCCGTCGGGCGCGCTGAGCGCCGGACCCCACACGGGATCGTCGCGGAAGGCCAGGGCGATCGTCGCCGTGACAGCATCCGCGTCGGCGGCTTCGGCGATCCGTGTCTCCATGGAAAAACTGTAGTTCCAGGCACGGACAAGGACGCGAAAAACCCCCGGTGAGCAGCTATCTCGCTGCTCGCCCGGGGGCGATGGGTGGATCTGAGGGGACTCGAACCCCTGACCCCCTGCATGCCATGCAGGTGCGCTACCAGCTGCGCCACAGACCCAGAGTGTGATCCGTTTCGGCCCTTTCGGACCTCCCGGAACAACTCATTCAGACTACTACATCGCGCGCACCAGAAAAAACTGAGTGGCGCTCGCGTCAGTCGAACAGCTCGCTCAGCCAGTTCTCGCGCTTCTTCTTGTAGGGGCGCTGGCCGTACTGATCATGGTGAGGCTCACGGCGCTGGTCGCGGTACGACTCGTCGCGGTACGGCTGGTCGCGGTACGGCTGGTCGGCGTACTGCGGTGCGGACACGGGAGCGGAGGGAGCGAGAGGAGTGGTCCCCGCGCGGTCGATGATCTTGTCGAGTTCGCCGCGGTCGAGCCAGATGCCGCGGCACTCCGGGCAGTAGTCGATCTCGATGCCGTGCCGCTCGCTCATCACGAGGGTCGCATTGTCGGTAGGACACTTCATGCGCCCATCCAATCGGGCGACCATGAGAGAGTTCTCAGGCGAGCCCGAGAGAACGCTGGTAGCGCTACTCGGCCCGCTCATGGACGGGCAACTCGATCGGGAGCGTCGGGCAGTCCTTCCAGAGGCGCTCGAGCGCGTAGTACATGCGGTCCTCCTCGTGGAAGACGTGCACCACCAGGTCGCCGAAGTCGAGAAGGATCCAGCGGCCCTCCGCCTTGCCCTCGCGGCGCAGCGTCTTCACGCCGGCGTCGTTCAGGCGGTCCTCCACCTCGGAGGCGATGGCGATGACGTTGCGCTCGACCCGACCGCTCACCAGCAGGAACGCATCCGTCAGTGGGAGCGGTCCCGATACGTCCAGGGCGACGAGGTCTTGCCCGCCCTTGGAGTCGGCGGCGGCCGCGGCCACCTGCAGGATGTCGCGGGCGTGCTGGGATGCGGTCACGGACGGCCCTCCGGTCGCGGTCGGTACGAGAGTGGTGCGGGGGTGAAGGAGGACGAGGGGATGATCAGAACACCTTCAGCACGTAAGCGGCCACCAGAAGGCCGATGACGCCGACGGCGAGCACGCCTGCGGCGACCATGAGGACCACGGGAAGCAGATTGCCACGCTTCTTCGGCGGCGCGATCACCCCGCGAGTGGAGGTGTGGGTGCTGATGGCGCGCGACGCGCGAACCGGCTGCACCTCGGAGGTGTTGAACTCGTTCTCCTCGCCGTCGAGCAGACGGTCGAGGTCGGACGAGTCGATCCGGTCGGGGTGCGCCCCGGTCGCGCCCATGCCGCGCGGCAGGTCGATGGACCCGGTCACCAGGATCTCGCCGGTGCTGGTCAGCGGAGCCGTGTTGTTCGGCTGCGGGATGACGGGCAGGATCAGCGCATTGGTGGTGGTCGCGGCCGTCGACTGGCCGACGTTCCGTGAGGTGATCGGCTCCTTCTGGTCGTCCAGCTCGGCGGCGGTGGACCAGTGCCCGGTGGGCGGCGTGAAGGGGCGGCGCTCCTGCGCGGCGGTGTCCTCTGCGCGTACGGCCGGCGCCTGCGTTGCCGAACCGTTGTCGACGGACGGCGCGGCAGGCTCGGCGGCCTTCGCCGCGGCCGACGCACCGAAGGCGGCGAACGGGGACGTGCCGCTCTGGGTGACCGTCGTGTCGCTCTGCGCTGTGCGTGACGCAGCGGGGGCCGACGACGGCGTGAGGGGCGCGAACGGCCAGGCAGACTTCTCGTTAGCCGGAGCGGCGGCCGCAGCAGCAGCCGGGGGTTCTCCAGTCGAAGCGGCCGCCGCTCCCCCGCCATCCCGTGCAGGAGCCGGCTCGTCGGTCTTCGCCGCAGCGTCCGCGTCGGGAGTGAACGTCACAGGGAAGACGGCCTCGCCTGCGGCGACCGGATGGTTCGCCTGGGCGTTGGCCTCCTGAGCCTGCAGCATGGCGCGCAGCTCGCGCCGGGTGAGGGTGCGCTCGCGCGAGTCGTCACCGCTGGACGTGCTCGCGGGGCTCGGCTGCTGAAGGATCGCCATCGGCTGGGTCACCGGCTCCGGCTGGGAGGCGTCGGGAGCCTGGCGGAAGAGGTCGAACGAGTCGCGCGACGGTGAGGTCACGCCGGGCTCGGCGAAGGCGCTTGCCGGGATGGCGGGACGCTCGGGCACGACGGGGCGCTCGGCAGCCTTCTCGGTCTCCTGCGCTGCTGCGGACTCGGGCTCGACAACGGCAGGTTCGACGGCACCCTCCTGGGCTTCTGCCTGCTCGACCTCCGCGGGGTCGCGCGGTGGAACGTTCGTGGTCACATCGGGGATCTGCCCGGCAGGGGTCGGCTCGGCCGTGCCCGCTCGTCGGGAAGCGGAGCGCTCGAACTCCCTCGCCTGTCGCCGCGTCTGCGGCTGGCCCGTCGGCGGCTGTTCAGGCCACGATGTCATGCCACGCTCCGATACAGATGGTGTTTGGAGATATATTGAACGACCCCATCAGGCACGAGGTACCAGACCGGGAATCCCCTGCTCACCCGGCTCCGGCAATCGGTCGACGAGATCGCCAGGGCCGGAACTTCCAACAAGCTTACGTCTTGCTCCGGTAATCCAGAAATACTCAAGTCGTGTCCCGGGCGACTCACAGCCACGAAGTGCGCGAGCTCCCACAGCTCGGCCACGTCGCGCCAGCTCAGGATCTGCGCGATGGCGTCGGCGCCCGTGATGAAGAAGAGCTCGGCATCCGGCCGCTCGCGGTGCAGGTCGCGCAGGGTGTCGATCGTGTAGGTAGGCCCGTCGCGGTCGACGTCCACCCGGCTGACGGTGAACTGAGGATTCGATGCCGTCGCGATGACGGTCATGAGGTAGCGGTGCTCCGCCGACGTGACCACGCCCTTCTGCCAGGGCTCACCGGTCGGGACGAAGATGACCTCGTCCAGGTCGAACGACTGCGCGACTTCGCTGGCGGCGACCAGGTGGCCGTGATGGATCGGGTCGAAAGTGCCGCCCATCACGCCGATCCGCGGCCGGCCCGTCTCCGTCAGCTCCATGCCCGCGGTGGGTCAGTGCCCCTGGTTCGGGTGTCCGGAGCCGTGGTGCGTGGCTCCCGGCGCGCCGGCGTGGGCCGCGGCGTCCGGTGCGGAGCGGTGGCTGTGCCGGTTGGCGACGTCCTTGAAGCTCCAGGCGACGAAGGCGAGGGAGATGAAGATCACGATGGCGATGGCACCGAACATCCACGTGGGCATCGGCAGCTCGACGTGGGTCTCCGCCTCGGCGAGGACGGTCGTCAGAAATGACATCGTGCGTAATCCTTTCTCCGGGCGGGTGGCCCGTCGTCAAGTCTAGCGGTCGGCTATGCGCGGATCTGGCCGGACCCGCGGACGATCCACTTGGTGCTGGTCAGTTCGGGCAGCCCCATCGGGCCGCGAGCGTGCAGCTTCTGCGTCGAGATGCCCACCTCGGCGCCGAACCCGAACTCGCCACCATCGGTGAACCGCGTGGAGGCGTTCACCATCACCACGGCGGAGTCGACCTCTGCGAGGAAGCGATCGGCGTTCACGACATCGTTGGTGATGATCGACTCCGTGTGCCGAGTGGAGTAGCGGCGGATGTGCTCCATCGCCTCGTCGAGGTCGTCGACGACCTTCACCGAGATGTCGAGGCTCATGTGCTCGGTCGCGTAGTCTTCGTCGGTCACCGGCACCGCGTCCTCCGCGAACGGCAGCGCACGCTCGTCGGCGTGGATGGTGACACCCTCGGCCCGGAGGGCGGCGAATACCGGCGGCAGGAGCCGCTCCGCCGCGTTGCGGTGCACCAGCAGCGTCTCGACGGCATTGCAGACGCTCGGCCGCTGGACCTTGGCGTTCCGTACGATGTCGACGGCCCACTCCTCATTCGCGGACTCGTCGAGCACGACGTGGACGACGCCCGCGCCGGTCTCGATCACCGGGACGGTCGACTGGGTGACGACGGTCTGGATCAGCTCCGCACTCCCGCGCGGGATGAGCACATCCACGTAGCCGCGGGCCGTCATCAGCTCGGCAGCGCCCTCGCGACCGAAGTCGTCGATCGTCTGCACGGCGTCGGCGGGAAGCCCGGCACTCGCGAGCGCCTCCTGCAGCACCCGGACGAGCACACGGTTGGTCTCGATGGCGGCGCTGCCTCCCCGGAGCACCGCCGCATTGCCGCTCTTGATCGCCAGCGCGGCGATGTCGATCGTGACGTTCGGGCGCGCCTCATAGATCGCGCCGACCACACCGAAGGGGACGCGCACCTCGGTGATCTTCACCCCGTTCGGCAGGGCGCTTCCGCGCACCGCCTGGCCGACCGGGTCGGTCAGACCGACCACTTCGAGTACTGCATCGGCGAGGCCCTGCAGCCGCGCCGGGCTCAGGCTGAGCCGGTCGAGCAGACCCTTCGACAGGCCGTTCTCGCGCCCATTGGCGAGGTCGAGCTCATTGGCGGCGAGGATGTCGCCGGAGGCGGTGAGGACGCCGTCGGCGATGGCGCGCAATGCGCGGTTCTTCTGCTCCGTGTTGGCCGTCGCGAGAGCCCGCGAGGCCGTCTTGGCAGCGGCGAGCCGCTCGTAGAGGGAGAGCGCCGTTTCGGGCGCCGCACCGGTGATCTGGGACATGCGTCGATTCTAGGACGCGGCCGAGTCCGAAGTGACGGTCGTGACGGAACCTGTGGAGAGCTGGCCGCGGGCGTCGTTGGGGACGGAAGCAGTCGGCGCGGGTGCGAACCAGGTGCCGACCCTCTCGCCCCGCAATGCCTGGGAGACCAGCGACGTCGCCGTGAGGACCACGGCCGTGCCGCGCTCCGCGGCCTGCCGCGCCGCGGAGACCTTCGTCACCGCTCCCCCGCTGCCGACGCCCGAAAGCCCCGTCGAGCCGATCTCGACGCCTTCGAGCTCGTCATCCCAGCCGACGTGCTCGATGCGCGCAGCTCCCGGCTCGTGCGGCGGCCGGGTGTAGAGCGCATCCACGTCCGACAGGAGCACCAGCACGTCGGCCTGCACCAGCAGCGCCACGAGTGCAGCCAGGCGGTCGTTGTCGCCGAAGCGGATCTCGTGCGTCGCGACCGTGTCGTTCTCGTTGACGATCGGCAGGATGCGCAGGTCGAGCAGCCGCTCCATCGCCCGCTTCGCATTGCTGCGGTGGGTCGGGTTCTCCATGTCGCCGGCGGTCAGGAGCACCTGTGCTGCGACGATCTCGTACCGGTCGAAGCTGTCCTGGTAGCGGTAGATCAGCACGTTCTGCCCGACCGCGGCGGCCGCCTGCTGGGTGGCGAGGTCGGTCGGACGCTCGGACAGCGACAGGTACGGGATGCCGGTGGCGATGGCGCCGGAGGACACGAGGATGACCTGCGTGCCCCGGCCATGCGCCTCGGCGAGGGCATCGACGAGCGGAGCGATCTGTCCCGCGTTCTCACCGCTGATGGACGATGAGCCCACCTTGACGACGATGCGCCGGGCGGACGGGATCTGACTGCGGTCGTCGATGGTCATCCCTCGGTGCTCTCCTCGTCTCCGTCGCGCCGGTCGGTGCCGGCGACGACGTTGTCGTCGTAGCTGTCGTCCTGCCAGAGGCCCGCCTCGCGCTCGCGCCGCAACTCTTCGCGCGCGGCCGCCTTGGCGTCCATCCGCTCGAAGTAGTCCTCGCGGCGCTGGTTGCGCGTCGGCCGGCCGTTCATGTCGAGGCGCGTGTCCGCGCCGCGCGGAGCGGTGATCAGTTCGGCGGTCGAGGTCAGCGTGGGCTCCCAGTCGAACACCACGCCGTTCTCACGGCCGATCACGACGGTGGAACCGGCGATGGCGCCCGCGCGGACCAGCTGGTCCTCGACGCCCAGCTTCGCCAGCCGGTCTGCCAGATAGCCGACGGCCTCATCGTTCGCGAAGTCGGTCTGCGCCACCCAGCGCTCGGGCTTCGCGCCCAGGATGCGGTAGACCGGCCCATCGGAGCCGCCCTCGACCTTCACGACGAAGCCGGAGTCGTCGACGGCCTTCGGACGCATGACGATGCGCGGCCGCGACTCTTCGAGCGCCGCCTGCTCGACGCGCGCCTGCTCGACGATCTCGGCCAGGGCGAACGACAGCGTGCGCAGGCCCTCATGGCTGACCGTCGAGATCTCGAACACGCGGTAGCCGCGCTGCTCCAGCTCCGGACGGACGAAGTCGGCCAGCTCACGGGCGTCGGGCACGTCGATCTTGTTGAGGGCGATCAGCTGCGGGCGCTCCAGCAGCGGTTTCTGTCCCTCCGGCACGGGATACGCAGCGAGCTCGGCGAGGATAACATCCAGGTCGCTGAGCGGGTCGCGGCCGGGCTCCAGCGTCGCGCAGTCGAGCACGTGCAGCAGGGCGGAGCATCGCTCGACGTGGCGGAGGAACTCCAGCCCCAGCCCGCGACCCTCGCTGGCGCCCTCGATGAGGCCAGGGACGTCGGCGATGGTGTAGCGAACCTCGCCCGCCTGCACGACACCGAGGTTCGGGTGGAGGGTCGTGAACGGGTAGTCGGCGATCTTCGGCTTCGCGGCGGACATCGCGGCGATGAGGCTCGACTTGCCGGCGGACGGGAAACCGACCAGCGCGATGTCGGCAACGGTCTTGAGCTCGAGGAGGACATCGCCCTCCCAGCCGGGGGTACCGAGCAGCGCGAAGCCGGGTGCCTTGCGCTTGGGGTTCGCCAGCGCTGCGTTGCCGAGACCGCCGATGCCGCCGGGGGCGACGACGACGCGCATCCCGGGCTCCGTGAGGTCGGCCAGCTCGACGCCGTCCGCGTCCTTCACGACGGTGCCGACGGGGACGGGCAGCTCGAGGACCTCGCCGGTGTGGCCGCTGCGGTGGTCACCCATCCCGAAGCCGCCGTTGTCGCTCGAACGGTGCGGTGCGCGGTGGTAGCCGAGCAGGGTGGTCACCTGCGAATCGGCGACGAGCACGATGTCGCCGCCGTTGCCGCCGTTCCCGCCGTCGGGGCCGGCCAGCGGCTTGAACTTCTCTCGGCGGACCGAGACGCACCCGTTGCCGCCGTTGCCGGCGCGCAAGTGCAACGTCACGCGATCAACGAACGTCGCCATGGTGCTCTCCTACTTCTTCACTGCTCCTGCGTTGTCCCGCAGAAATGGCGGATGGGCGGGCCGAAGCCCGCCCATCCGGAAAATGGTTCTCGTGGACCCGGCTCAGGCCGAGGCTTCCACGATGTTGACGACCTTGCGGCCGCCCTTGTTGCCGAACTCGACCGCACCGGCGGCGAGGGCGAAGAGGGTGTCGTCGCCGCCACGGCCGACGTTCACGCCGGGGTGGAAGTGGGTGCCGCGCTGGCGGACCAGGATCTCACCGGCGTTGACGGTCTGGCCGCCGAAACGCTTCACGCCGAGGCGCTGCGCGTTGGAGTCGCGGCCGTTGCGAGTGGAGCTTGCTCCCTTTTTGTGTGCCATGGTGTCTTCTCCTCGAGAGCTTCGACTACTTGATGCCGGTGATCTTGACGCGCGTGAGCTCCTGGCGGTGGCCCTGACGCTTCTTGTAGCCGGTCTTGTTCTTGAACTTCTGGATGTGGATCTTCGGGCCGCGGAGATCCTCCAAGATCTCGGCGGTCACGGTGACCTTGGCCAGGGAGTCGGCGTCGGAGGTGATCTTGTCACCGTCGACCAGCAGCACCGGCGCGAGCTCGACCTTGCCGTCCTTGCGGGCCTTGATACGGTCCATCGTCACGATGGTGCCGACCTCGACCTTCTCCTGTCGGCCACCGGCGCGCACAACTGCGTAAACCACTTGTCAGTACCTTTTCGTCGGGGAACAGCTCCCGGCGATGCCGCGGACCTGGTCCTGCTCTTCTACTCTTCTGGATGTCACTGGTCTGATTGTCACTGCCGAGCCGTGCCGGCAACGCTTGCGACCGACGGCTCTCAGAAAACCATGATGGCTGCGCGAGTCAAGCCCGGCACACACCAACGGTCAACTTTACCCGACAGCCCGTATCCCGTCAATTCAGCGCACGTCCGTTCGGCGCGAGTCGAAGGGGGCGTCAGGCCAGCCGGCTCCTCCAGTGGAACCGGTTCCTAGAATCATTGTATGACGGTCCTGATCGATCCCCCGGCATGGCCGGCGCACGGCATGTTGTGGTCGCATCTGGTCAGCGACGCGTCGCTCGACGAGCTGCATGCGTTCGCCGCCGCCAACGGCGTGCAGCGGCGTGCGTTCGACCTCGACCACTACGACGTGCCGGACCGTCGCTACGACGAACTCGTGGCCGCGGGGGCGCATCCCGTCTCCGGCAAGGAGCTCGTCTCGCGGTTGATCGCCAGCGGCCTGCGCGTGCGCGCGCGTGACCGCGTTCGCCGCCACTGAGGGTCGCGTCCCGCAGACGAATGGTCCCGACACGCCGTATCGCTGAGGCGGGATACGGCGTGTCGGGACCAGTGGATGCTTACTCGCCCTTCGGGGCCAGCTCGCCGCCGGCGATGACCGTGGTGCTGGCGCGCCGGCTGCGGCCGCGGCCCTGACCCGGCTCCTTCGGCGCCGGGAGGGCGTCGAGCACGGAGTCGAGCAGCAGCTCCGCGTCGTGGGGCAGCGTGCGCGAGGGGGCAGGCGCGGCGGCCGGCTCGGGGAGGTCGAGCAGCGGGACGATCGGCTCGGCCGGAGCGCTGGCGGCGGTCTCTTGCTGCGACGCGTCCGACGTCGGCGTGGCCGCAGCCTCCGGCGCAGCGTCCGCCGTGGCGGCCTCCGCCTGCTGCCGGTCGGCGCCGCCCTTGCCCTTGCGGCGGCGCTTCTTGGTGGCGGTCACCTCGGTGAGCGTCACCTCGGTGACGCTGATCTCCTCGGACTCCGCAGCCTGGGCGGCCTCGGCAGCCTTCGACTCCTCGTCATGGTGGATGGTCGACGCCGCGATCTTGGCGAGCGCGTTCTTCGCGTCGTCCGTGATGGCGTGGGTGCCGCTATGACCGGCCCCGTTTCCGTTGCCGTTCCCGTTCGAGTTGCCGTTGCCACTGTTCGAGCCGCCGTTGCCACGGCCCCGGCGGCGGTCGCTCTGCGGCTGCTGCTGCTGCGGCTGGCGGTGCTTCACGACGGGGTCGTGGTGCACGACGACGCCGCGCCCGGCGCAGACCTCACAGGCCTCGCTGAAGGTCTCGAGGAGTCCAAGGCCGAGCTTCTTGCGGGTCATCTGGACGAGGCCGAGCGAGGTGACTTCGGCCACCTGGTGCTTGGTCCGGTCGCGGCTCAGGCACTCCACCAGGCGGCGCAGCACCAGGTCGCGGTTGGTCTCGAGGACCATGTCGATGAAGTCGACGACGATGATGCCGCCGATGTCGCGCAGCCGGAGCTGACGGACGATCTCCTCCGCCGCCTCCAGGTTGTTCTTGGTGACCGTCTCCTCGAGGTTGCCGCCGGAGCCGACGAACTTGCCCGTGTTGACATCCACGACGGTCATCGCCTCGGTGCGGTCGATCACAAGCGAACCACCCGACGGCAGCCACACCTTGCGCTCCAGCGCCTTCTCGATCTGCTCCGTGATGCGGTACTCGTCGAACGCGTCGCGCTCCCCCGTGTACGGCTCCACCCGGTCGAGCAGGTCCGGTGCGACCTGGCGCAGGTAGTTCTCGATGGTCTGGCGCGCGTCGTCGCCGGCGATCACGAGCTTCTGGAAGTCCTCGTTGAAGACATCGCGGATGATCTTGATCAGGAGGTCCGGCTCGCTGTGCAGCAGCGCGGGAGCCTGCTGCGTGTCGACCCGGGTGCTGATGTCGGTCCACTGCGCCGTGAGGCGGTTGACGTCGAGCGTCAGCTGCTCCTCGGTGGCGCCCTCGGCGGCGGTGCGCACGATCACGCCGGCGTTCTCGGGCAGCACCTCCTTGAGGATCTTCTTGAGCCGCGAACGCTCGGTGTCGGGCAGCTTGCGGCTGATGCCGTTCATCGACCCGCCCGGCACGTACACGAGGTAGCGACCGGGGAGCGAGATCTGGCTGGTCAGCCGGGCGCCCTTATGGCCGACCGGGTCCTTGGTGACCTGCACGAGGACGCGGTCGCCGGCCTTCAGGGCCAGCTCGATGCGGCGGGGCTGGTTGCCGGTCTCCACGGCATCCCAGTCGACCTCTCCTGAATACAGGACGGCGTTGCGGCCACGGCCGATGTCGACGAACGCCGCCTCCATGCTCGGGAGCACGTTCTGCACCCGGCCGAGGTAGACGTTGCCGATGAGCGACGCCTCCTGCGAGCGGGCGACGTAGTGCTCGACGAGGACCTTGTCCTCCAGCACACCGATCTGGATGCGACCGCCCTTCGAGCGGACGATCATCTGCCGGTCGACGGACTCGCGGCGGGCGAGGAACTCGGCCTCGGTGATGACGGGACGGCGACGGCCGGCATCGCGGCCGTCACGGCGGCGCTGCTTCTTGGCCTCGAGGCGGGTCGACCCCTTCACCTTCTGCGGCTCGGTGATCAGCTCCGGCTCGCGGGGCGTGCGTACCTTGACGACCGTGTTGGCCGGGTCGTTGGTGCCCTCACGGCCGGTCTCGCCCGCACGGCGGCGGGCGCGACGGCGGACACCGCCTGCGGGTTCCTCGTCCTCGCTCTCGGGGAGCGGCGGAAGCGGCAGCGGGTCGGGTGCCTGGAAGAGCAGCGTGGTCGGCGGGAGACCGGGCGCGGCTGCTGCCGCGATCGCCTCGGGCTCCCCGTGCTGGTCGGGCAGAGCCGGAGGCTCGTGCGCGGCGGCCGCAGCTGCGGCATCCACCTCGGGCAGTGCCCCAGGGGCGGCATCGGCGGTCGCCTCAGCAGTGGACGTGCCCTGCGCGTCCTGCTGCTGCTCCCGCGAAACCTGCGGCTCCGGAAGGTCCTGGGTGTCGGAAGCGTCGCCGTAACCGGCCAAAGGAGCCTTCCTCACCACGCGTCGCGTGCCGAAGAGCCCCTTGCGCTTCCGTCCTCCAGTCTCCGTGTCGTTGTTGTCCGTGTTGTCGATATTCTCGTTATCCACCATCGCTGGTGCACTCCTCGACCGGTGCGGTTCCCCGCTCACCGGGTACTCTCCGTCGGGAGGCGGCGCGCGCGGCGCCTCCCTCAATCCTGTTCGGATGCCTCCGGGCTCGTGGCGCGGCCTGCATCCGGCTATGTCATTCGCCGGCCTTCACGGCCGGCACTTTCACGGACGCTCGGGGCGCCCTCAAGCCTTCTGTCGGTGCTCCCGGCCTCGGCCGGGACGACTGCTGCAACGATTATCGCACGGGCGCGGGCCGGTGCGGGTCTCTCTCAGAACGACACGCAGGCTGCATGCCATAATCCGAGGGTGTCAGACAGTCCAACAGAGGCCGCCTACCGCCGCCCGACCGCTCTCGCCGTCTTCCTCATCATCGCCGGACTGATCGGCCTCTGGGCCGCCTTCATGCTGACGGTGGACAAGTTCCACCTGCTGGAGAACCCGGATGCGCAACTCTCCTGCAACTTCTCGGTGCTCGTGGGCTGCTCCAAGAATCTGAACTCGCCGCAGGGGGCGGTGCTCGGTTTCCCGAACCCGCTGCTCGGGCTCGGCGGGTGGACGGCCGCGATCGCGGTCGGCGTCGGCCTGCTGGCGACGCGGGCGCGCTTCGCCCGCTGGTACTGGATCGCGTTCAACGTGGGCGTCCTGCTCGCCCTGGTGCTGGTGATCTACCTGATCACCCAGTCGCTGACCGTGCTGGATGTGCTGTGCCCGTGGTGCATGGTCACCTGGCTCGTGACGATCCCGACCTTCTGGGCGGTGACCCTCTACAACCTCAAGGAGGGCAACATCCCGCTGCCGGAGCGGGCGCGCGCGTTCTTCCGCGCCCTGTACGGCTGGGTGCCGCTGATCACCATCGTCTGCTACGCGATCGTCGCGGTGCTGGCCCAGATCCAGCTGGACTGGATCCACCGCGCCTTCGTCTGACCCCGCGCGTCACTCCCGCGGCCTCACCACGCGACCCGGGGGCACGTGGATTCGTGCCAAATGTCGACTTTCAGCGCGCTGAAAGCGACATTCGGCACGAATCACGTGAGGCCGGTCCTGAAAACAGGACTCAGTCGAACCAGAGGGCCAGCTCGCGGGCGGCCGACTCGGGCGAGTCGGAGCCGTGCACGAGGTTCTGCTGCACCTTGAGGCCCCAGTCGCGGGCGAGGTCACCGCGGATCGTCCCCGGCAGCGCAGTCGTCGGGTCGGTGGCGCCGGCGAGCGAGCGGAAGCCCTCGATGACGCGGTTGCCCGCCAGGCGGATGGCCACAATGGGGCCGGATTCCATGAACTCGACGAGCGGCTCGTAGAAGGGCTTGCCCTCGTGTTCGGCGTAGTGCTGGGCGAGCAGCTCGCGGTCGGCCTGCAGCATCCGGAGGTCGACGAGCGAGTAGCCCTTCGCCTCGATGCGTCGCAGGATCTCGCCCGTGAGGTTGCGGGCGACCCCGTCCGGCTTGATGAGTACGAGGGTCTCTTCGACGGCACTGGTCATGGGTTCTCCGTTCCGTTGTCGGCCGCGCGAGCGACGGCCTGATTGTTGCGGTCGATGCGTGCGGCGGCGATCATGCAGTACGCCCACATGGCGGTGAAGATCGCGCCGACGATGAAGAAGGCGGGGACGAGGAGTCCGGCGGCGACGAGCACGAGCTGCACGATCCATCCGAGGACCACGCCGACGGTGTTCCGCAGCAGGGCGATGGCCAGGATCATCAGCACGATGAGGCCCGCTCCCCCGCCGAGTGCCACGGCGGCGGGCAGGGCGTGCAGCCCGAACAGCACCAGCGCGCCGAGGAAGACGACGAGCAGCTCGAAACCGAGGACGATGGAGCCGAGCAGTTCGCGCAGCGACCGCTGCCGGCGCGGCCGGGAGGCGCGCTCCGGAACCGAAGCGTCTGTCACGTGACCGCCTTCTTCCACTCCTGCTCCTCGGCGTAGGCCATCGCCTGACCGACGAGGACGATGCTGCCGGCGACCACGACGGCCCGGCGGGCCTCCTCACCGGCCCAGTCACGGGCGGACTCGAAGGCGTCGATGGCGTCGGAGTAGACGATCGTCGCCTCGTCGCCGACCTCCTCGCGCACCAGCTCGCCGAAGTCCTCGGCGTCGCGGCCGCGCTCCGAGTCGGGGCGCGTGACGAAGAACTGCGTGGCCACCGGCGCGAGCGCGCGGATGACGCCGCGCGCGTCCTTGTCGTTCAGGATGCCGACGACGAAGGTGATCTCGTCGAAGTCGAAGTACCGGCGGAGGGCCTCGGCGAGCGTCTCGGCGCCCGCGGGATTGTGCGCGGCGTCGACGAGGATGCTCGGCTCGATCCCGATGAGCTGGAGCCGGCCGGGCGAGGTGGCGGTGGCGAACCCCTCCTCGACCAGGTCGGCCTTGAGCGGCTGCGTCCCGCGCCCGAGGAACGTCTCGACCGCAGCCACCGCGACGGCGGCGTTCTGCGCCTGGTGGTCGCCGTACAGCGGCAGGAAGACGTCCTCGTAGGTCGCGGCGCGGCCGCGCACGGTGACGAGCTGGCCGCCGACGGCGACCCGGGTGGCCGCCACATCGAAGTCGCGCGGCTGCTCAGCGAAGGTCGACTCGGTGAGCACTGCGGCATCCCGGAGCACCCGGTCGGCCTCCGGAGTCTGCGCGGACGACACGACGTCGGCGGACGGCTTCACGATGCCGGACTTGGTGCGCGCGATCTCCTCGACCGTGTCGCCGAGCGCCTTGGTGTGGTCGAGGGCGATCGGCGTGAAGACGGCGACCTGACCGTCGCCGACGTTCGTCGAATCCCACTCGCCGCCCATGCCGACCTCGATCACGGCGACATCGACCGGCGCATCGGCGAACGAGGCGTACGCGAGAGCGGTGAGCGCTTCGAAGAAGGTCAGCGGCGCCTTGCCCGACTCGGCGAGCTCCGCATCCACGATCTCGAGGTACGGGCTGATGTCCTCCCAGTTGCGCACCAGCGACTCGTCGTCGATCGGCTGGCCGTCGATGACGATGCGCTCGTTGAACCGCACCAGGTGCGGGCTGGTCAGAAGGCCGGTGCGCAGCCCGTAGGCGCGCAGCAGGCTCTCGGCGATGCGGCTGGTGGACGTCTTCCCGTTCGTGCCGGTCACATGGATGATCGGGTACGCCCGCTGCGGATCGCCCAGCAGCTCCACGGCACGCCTGGTCGCGTCGAGCCGACGCTCGGGCGCGCCCTCGCCGACGCGTGCAAGCAGCGCCTGGTAGACGCCCTCCGCCCGGTCGCGGTACTCCTCGTCGTCGGTCACGATCCCTCCTCGACCCTGGTCACGCCGACGGTGAACGCCCCGGCGTTGGCGAACTGACCGGCGCCGAACTCCTGCTCGAACGCCGAGTCCTCCTCGGAGGACTCGCTCCCCGCCGACGATGCTCCCGCGGCGGACAGGCGCACGGCTAGAGCCAATGTTTCGGTGGCGATGTCGACGTCGGCCGCGAGGCCGATCGCGCGCGCGTCGTCTTCGTGCTCGAACGAGAGGGCCAGCCGGATGCGGTCGCTCACATCCAGCCCTGCCGCCTTGCGGGTGTCCTGCACGGCGCGGATGATGTCGCGCGCCAGACCCTCGGCCTCGAGCTCCGGCGTCGTGGCCGTGTCGAGCAGCACGAAGCCGCCGCCGGCGAGGAGGGCCAGCGCCGACGAGCCGTCGCCGCTGGACGCGGTCTCGAGCACGAGGTCGTATTCACCCTCGGCCAGCTCGACGCCGCCGACGGTCACGAGGCCGTCCGTCTCCGACCAGTCTCCGGCGCGCGCGGCCTGAATGACCTGCTGCACCTGCTTGCCGAGACGCGGGCCCGCGGCGCGGGCGTTGACGGTCAGCTTGCTGGTGATGCCGTAGCTGGATGCGCTGTCGTCTTGCAGCTCCACGAGCTCGACGGCCTTCACGTTCAGCTCGTCGCGGAGGATCCCCTCGAACGGCCGCAGCGCCTCGGCGTCGTGGCCGACCACGGTCAGGGACGCGAGCGGCAGCCGCACGCGGCGACCCGCCTGCTTGCGCAGCGACAGCGCGGTCGAGCTGATCGCACGGATGCGGTCCATCGCATCCACTAGGGCGTCGTCCGCCGGGAACTCGGCCGCCTCGGGCCAGTCGGTCAGGTGCACGCTGCGCCCGCCGGTGAGGTCCTTCCAGATCCGCTCGGTAACGAGCGGCAGGAGCGGAGCGGCGACCCGGGTGAGCGTCTCGAGCACTGTGTAGAGGGTGTCGAAGGCTTCGGCACCCGAGCCGTCCTCCTCCACTCCCTGCCAGAACCGGTCGCGCGACCGGCGCACGTACCAGTTGGTGAGCACGTCGGCGAAGTCGCGCAGCTTCGCGGCGGCGAGCGTCGAGTCGAGGCCTTCGAGGTCGGCGGTCACGGCCTCCACCAGGTCGCGGGTCTTGGCGAGCAGGTAGCGGTCGAGCACATCGGTGGACGCGGTGGAGCGCTTCGCCTCGTATCCGGTCGCATTCGCGTACAGCGAGAAGAAGTACCAGGTGTTCCAGAGCGGCAGGAGCACCTGGCGGACGCCCTCGCGGATGCCCTCCTCGGTGACGACCAGGTTGCCGCCGCGGAGCACCGGGCTCGACATCAGGAACCAGCGCATCGCATCCGACCCGTCGCGGTCGAAGACCTCGTTGACGTCCGGATAGTTGCGCAGCGACTTGGACATCTTCTGCCCGTCGCTGCCCAGCACGATGCCGTGACTGATCACGTTCCGGAACGCCGGCCGGTCGAACAGCGCGGTCGCCAGCGTGTGCAGCAGGTAGAACCAACCGCGCGTCTGCCCGATGTACTCGACGATGAAGTCGGCCGGGTTGTGGCTGTCGAACCAGTCGCGGTTCTCGAACGGGTAGTGCACCTGCGCGAACGGCATCGACCCGGAGTCGAACCACACGTCGAGGACGTCCGGGATGCGGCGCATCGTGGAGCGACCAGTGGGGTCGTCGGGGTTCGGACGGGTCAGCTCGTCGATGAAGGGCCGGTGCAGGTCCGGCTCCCCCGCCGCATTCAGCGGCAGGCGCCCGAAGTCGCGCTCCAGCTCTTCGAGCGAGCCGTACACGTCCACTCTCGGGTACGCCGGGTCGTCGCTCTTCCACACCGGGATGGGCGAGCCGAAGTACCGGTTGCGCGAGACCGACCAGTCGCGGGCGCCGGCCAGCCACTTGCCGAACTGGCCGTCCTTCACGTTCTCGGGAACCCAGGTGATCTCCTGGTTGAGCTCGCCCATCCGGTCGCGGAAGTCGGTGACGCGCACGAACCAGCTCGACACCGCCTTGTAGATCAGCGGATTGCGGCAGCGCCAGCAGTGAGGGTACGAGTGCTCGTAGCTCGCCTGGCGGAGCAGCCGCCCCTCCTCCTTCAGCATGCGGGTGAGCGGCTTGTTGGCGTCGAACACCTGCAGGCCGGCGACCTCCGCGACGTCCGGAAGGAAACGGCCGCCGTCGTCCACCGAGATGATGACCGGGATGCCGGCCTTCTCGGTGACGCGCTGGTCGTCCTCGCCGTAGGCGGGAGCCTGGTGGACGATGCCGGTGCCGTCCTCGACCGTGACGTAGTCGTCGACGAGGATGCGCCACGCGTTCTGCGTGCCCCACTTCTCGGTGTCGGCGTAGAAGTCCCACAGCCGGTCGTACTCGACGTCCGCGAGCTCGGAGCCGCGGACCGTCCCGCTGACCGCTGCGAGGGCGTCGGCGGGCGAGTCGTAGCCGAGGTCCTTGGAGTAGTTGCCGACGAGGTCCTTCGCGAGCAGGTAGCGCCCGCTCAGCACCTGGCTGTCCGGGTCGCCGTATGAGTCGGCGGCGCCGTTCGGCCCGGACGGGAGCACGGCGTACTCGATGTCGGGGCCGACCGCCAGCGCGAAGTTGGTGGGCAGCGTCCACGGCGTCGTCGTCCAGGCCAGGGCACGGGTGCCGGTGAGGCCGAGCACCTCCGCCTTCTCGCCGACGAGCGGGAACGTGACGGTGACCGTCTGATCCTGACGCATCTTGTAGACGTCGTCGTCCATCCGCAGTTCGTGGTTCGACAGCGGGGTCTGATCGCGCCAGCAGTACGGGAGCACGCGGTAGCCCTCGTAGGCGAGGCCCTTCTCGTGCAACTGCTTGAACGCCCAGATCACCGACTCCATGTAGGTGGTGTCGAGCGTCTTGTAGTCGTTGTCGAAGTCGACCCAGCGCGCCTGACGGGTGACGTACTCGCGCCACTCGCGCGTGTATCGCAGCACGGAGTCCTTGGCCGCCTGGTTGAAGGCGGCCAGCCCCATCTCTTCGATCTGGCTCTTATCGGTGATGCCGAGCTGCCGTTCCGCCTCGAGCTCTGCGGGGAGACCGTGGGTGTCCCAGCCGAAGCGGCGCTCCACCTTGCGGCCGCGCATGGTCTGGAAACGCGGGAACACATCCTTCGCGTAGCCGGTCAAGAGGTGGCCGTAGTGCGGGAGCCCGTTCGCGAACGGTGGGCCGTCGTAGAAGACCCACTCTTCGGCGCCCGCGCGGTTGTCGATGGAGGCGCGGAAGGTGCCATCCTCGTCCCAGAACTTCAGGACCTCGGTCTCGATCTCCGGGAAGACGGGGCTCGCCGTGATTTCATTGCGCTGCACGTCGGCGCGCGCTGCGGGCTGCGCCTCGGGCTCGTTCGAGTCCGGCGCGGACTTGGGGTACGGCATCTCACTCCTGGCAGGTTCTCGTTCTGCACGAGGACGCCGGACGCTCGCACGCCCGCCGCGGTACCACCCCGCTTGCCCCACCCGCCGCCGGTGCCGGACGGAGCCTCTCATTCTTCGGCTGTGACGGGCCGGTCCCGTTCGGTTCTACTGGGCGCCGCTCGCGCGGGCTTTTCTTCCGAAGACTCGCCGGTGATGGCCGGGTCAGTGTCTGTGCGTCCATTCTATGCGTTCTCGAGCCAAGAAGCGTCGCTCGGGAGCTGTGCCGTCACAGGACTCCGGCGTAGCCCGCGCAGACGGGCTCCACCGCCGCGCGGACGAGCGGGGTGAGCGGCCCGCGGCCGACCCCGGCGCGCGCCCACGCGGTCGCGGCCGACACAGCGGCGCCCACCACCGCCGTCGCCGCCGCACGCGGGAGCAGCGCCTCCGGCGACGCGCCCGCCCGCTCCACGATGAACGCCTGCAGCCGGCGCACCAGCGCCAGGAACCGCGGCAGCGCCGACGCCTGCAACTCCGCATCGGTGCCCATCAGCTCCACCTGCGTGACGGCGAGCGGGAGGCTGCCCGGACCGAACGCGTCGGCGAGGCGTAGGACCGCCGCGAGCACCGCATCCATCGGGGCGAGGTCCGGAGCAACGGATGCCGCTGTCGCGTCGAACGCGTCGAGGGCTTCGTCGACCTCCAGCCACAGCAGGTCGCTCTTGGCCGAGAAGTAGTTGAAGAACGTCGCGCGACTGACGCCCGCCCGCCGCGCGATGTCGTCCACAGTGGTGCCCGCATAGGTCTGCTCGAGGAAGAGTTCGGCGGCCGCCTCGGCCAGCATCCCGCGCGATGAGGAACGGGGACGACCGGAGCCGGACTGCCGCTCGGAATGCGCGAGAGCCATCCTGCGTTCCTCCTCATGCCATTATTGGACCCGGTCCACATATTAACCGTTTCGAAGGACACCCGTGACTACCACCATCAGCCCCGTCCGCAGCGAGACCGACCGCCCGGGCATCACCCCGGGCACTGCGCGCCGCGTCACCATCGCGTCGTTCGTCGGCACGGCGCTCGAGTCGTACGACTTCTACCTCTATGCGTATTTCGCCGCGTTCTTCGTGGGCCCCCTCTTCTTCGCGCCGCTCGGCGCCTTCGGTGGGACGCTCGCCGGGTTCCTCGCCATCGCGGCCGGTTTCGTCATCCGCCCCATCGGCGCAATCGTCTTCGGCAACCTGGGCGACCGGATCGGCCGGCGGCCGACCCTGCTGATCACGATCCTGTTGATGGGCCTCAGCACCGGACTCGTCGGTGTGCTTCCTACCTACGCCGCGGCCGGCTGGTTCGGCGCGATCGCGATCGTGCTCCTGCGCCTGGTGCAGGGCTTCTCCGTCGGCGGCGAGTGGGGCGGCTCGATCCTGCTCGCGACCGAGTACGCCAACCCGAAGCGGCGCGGGTTCTACGCGGCGCTCCCCCAGCTCGGCTCGCCGGTCGGCTCCATCCTGAGCGCCGTCGTCTTCATCGTGCTCACGCTGAGCATGTCGACCGCGGACATCGCGGCCTGGGGATGGCGCATCCCGTTCCTGACCGCGTTCCCGCTGCTGCTCGTGTCGCTGTACCTGCGCTGGTCGATCGATGAGACCCCGGTGTTCCGCAAGCTGCTGGAGACCGGCACGCGCGACCGCTTCCCGGTCCTCGACGTCTTCCGCAAGGCGCCGACCGGCTTCTTCATCGGCGTGGGCGCGGCCATCCTCGGCATCGGTTCCTACTCGCTCATGAACACGTACATGGTCGACTACGGCACCGCCGTCCTCGGCTTCAAGTACCAGGATCTGTTGGTCGCCACGACGATCGGCGGCCTGCTGCAGCTGGTCACCATCCCGCTGTTCGGGCTCTGGGCGACGCGGATCGGGTCGGCGAAGGTCGTCGCGATCGGCGCGATCGGGACGCTGCTGGTCGCCTTCCCGATGTACTTCCTGCTGCAGTCGGCGTCGTTCGCGATCCTGGTCGGCAGCATGATCATCGGCGGCATCCTGCCCACCCTGTCGTGGGCGGGACTCGGCGGACTGATGTCCGATCTGTTCCCGAGCGAGATCCGCTACAGCGGCCTCTCGGTCGCGTACAGCATCGCCGCGCTGCTCACCTCGTTCGTGCCGGCGCTCACGCTGATCTTCGGCCAGGCGACCGGCAACGCGTGGTGGCACCCGGGCATCGTGCTGGTCGTCATGTCGGCGATCACGCTCGTGGCGGCCCTGTTCGCCGCCCGCCGCAAGCCAATCATCGACGAGGTCTGACGCGGGCGCCCGCCGCCGAAGGCGGTCCGACGCGTTCACACCCCACGATTCGGTACTCTTGAAGGGATCCCACACTCAGGCACCTCGACGACACGGTGCCGCATATATCGAATCGGAGGTCCTCCATGGGCGCGCAGAACGTTCCGGACAAGCCCGCACTGGAGGGCCTGGAGTCCAAGTGGGGCGACCACTGGCAGGCTGACGGCACCTACCGGTTCGATCGGGAGGGCGCGCTCGCGGCCGACCGCGACGGGGTCTACTCGATCGACACTCCGCCGCCGACGGCCTCCGGTTCGCTGCACATCGGGCACGTCTTCAGCTACACGCACACGGATGTGATCGCCCGCTTCCACCGCATGCGCGGCCAGAAGGTGTTCTACCCGATGGGCTGGGACGACAACGGCCTGCCGACCGAGCGCCGCGTCCAGAACTACTACGGCGTCCGCTGCGACCCGTCGCTCCCCTACGATGCGGGATTCGTCCCTCCCTTCGAGGGCGGCGACAACAAGAGCACCAAGGCCGCCGACCAGAAGCCGATCTCGCGCCGCAACTTCATCGAGCTGTGCGAGCGGCTGACGGTCGAGGACGAGAAGCAGTTCGAGGCGCTGTGGCGGGCGCTCGGCCTCTCGGTCGACTGGTCGCAGACCTACCGCACCATCGGGCACGAGTCGCTGCGCACCTCGCAGCTGGCGTTCCTGCGCAACATCGAGCGCGGTGAGGCCTACCAGGCGCTGGCGCCGACCCTCTGGGACATCACGTTCCGCACCGCCGTGGCGCAGGCCGAGCTGGAGGACCGCGAGCAGCCGAGCGCCTACCACCGCGTCGCCTTCCACGGCGCGGACGGACCGATCTGGATCGAGACGACCCGACCGGAGCTGCTGCCCGCGTGCGTGGCGCTGGTCGCGCATCCCGACGACGAGCGATACCAGCCGCTCTTCGGCACGACGGTCCGCACGCCGCTGTTCGACGTCGAGGTTCCTGTGGTGGCACACCACCTGGCACAGCCGGACAAGGGATCGGGCATCGCCATGATCTGCACCTTCGGCGACATCACCGACGTCACCTGGTGGCGCGAGCTCGACCTCCCGAACCGCGCGATCATCGGCTTCGACGGCCGCATCCTCCCGGAGCCGCCCGCGGTCATCACCTCGGACACCGGCCGCGAGGCGTACGCCGAGCTCGCCGGAAAGACGGTGTTCTCGGCGAAGCAGGCCGTCGTCGAGCTGCTCCGCGCCTCCGGCGACCTGGAGGGCGAGCCCAAGCCCATCCAGCACCCGGTGAAGTTCTTCGAGAAGGGCGACAAGCCGCTCGAGATCGTCTCCACGCGCCAGTGGTACGTCAAGAACGGTGCCCGCGACGAGGAGCTGCGTCAGCGGCTCATCGAGCTCGGCCGCGAGCTCGACTGGCACCCCGACTTCATGCGCGTGCGCTACGAGAACTGGGTCAACGGCCTCACCGGCGACTGGCTGATCTCGCGGCAGCGCTTCTTCGGCGTCCCCATCCCCATCTGGTACCCGCTCGACGCCGACGGCAACCCCGTCTTCGACCAGCCGATCCTGCCGACCGAGGACCTCCTCCCGGTCGACCCCTCCTCGGACGTCGCTCCGGGCTACGACGAGTCGCAGCGTGGCCAGGCCGGCGGCTTCGTCGGCGAGCACGACGTGATGGACACGTGGATGACGTCCTCCCTGACCCCGCAGCTCGCGGGCGGCTGGATGCGGGACGACGAGCTCTTCGACGCCGTCTTCCCGTTCGACCTCCGCCCGCAGGGGCAGGACATCATCCGCACCTGGCTGTTCTCGACGCTGCTGCGCGCGAAGCTGGAGGCGGACGTTGCGCCGTGGCGGCACGCCGCGCTCTCCGGCTTCATCGTCGACCCGGACCGGAAGAAGATGTCGAAGTCGAAGGGCAACGTGGTGACGCCCGCCGACATCCTGGAGAAGCACGGCTCCGACGCCGTGCGCTACTGGGCGGCCTCGAGCCGGCTCGGAACCGACGCGGCGTTCGATCCGCAGAACCCGACGCAGATCAAGATCGGCCGAAGGCTCGCGATCAAGCTGCTGAACGCGGCCAAGTTCATCCTCGGCTTCGACGCTCCGGCCTCGCTCGACCTCGACCAGGTGACCAGCCCGCTCGACCGCAGCATGCTGTTCGCGCTGGCGGGCGTGGTCGCGGACGCGACGGCGGCGCTCGAGAACTACGACCACGCCCGGGCGCTCGAGATCACCGAGACCTTCTTCTGGACGTTCTGCGACGACTATCTGGAGCTCGTGAAGGAGCGCGCCTACGGCGAGGACAGCGCGGAGAAGACGTCCGCGGTCGTCGCGCTGCGGATCGCCCTCTCGGCGTTCCTGCGCCTGCTGGCCCCCGTGCTGCCGTTCGCGGCGGAGGAGGCCTGGAGCTGGTCCGAGGAGGGTTCGGTGCACGTCGCACCGTGGCCTGAGGCCACCGAGGTGGCCGGTGACTGGAGTGCCGACCGCGACGTGCTCGCGATCGTCGGCCGCGCGCTGACCGGCATCCGCGGCGCCAAGACCGCCGCCAAGGCGTCGCAGCGCACGGCGGTCGACTCGGCCGTCATCTCCGGTCCCGAGGCCGAGATCGCCGCTGTCGAGTCGGCAGCAGGAGACCTCCGCTCGGTCGGCAGAATCGCCGAACTGCGGTTCGCCTCCGCCGACGAGCTGGCGGTGACCGATATCCTGCTCGCCCCGGCCCCGAAAGAGGAGGAACGATGAGCGCGAGCGTGCGAGAAGTCCAGGACAACGAGTTCTTCACCTGGCTCGACCTCTACGCGGGGTACGGGCAGTTCTACGAGCGCCCCGTCACCGATGAGAAAGCGCTGCTGGTGTGGAGCTGGATCTCCGACCCCGACAACGAGCTGGAGGCGTTCTTCGCGGTCGACGAAGAAGGCACCCCGATCGGGCTGGCGCACGTGCGCGAGTTCGTCCGTCCCCTCGACGGCAGCAAGGGTCTCTACCTCGACGACCTGTTCGTCTCGCCTGACTCCCGGGGCGCCGGGGCCGGTTCAGCGCTCCTCGAGGCGCTCCGCGACAGTGCGAAGGAGCGCGGCCTGTCGGTCGTGCGCTGGATCACGGCGAAGGACAACGAGACCGCCCGGCGCCTGTACGACAGGTTCGCTGAGAAGACCAAGTGGGTCACCTACGACCTCGTCCCCTGAACGGGACCGCGATATGGTCGGAACACGCACCGGGATCGCAACCGGGCGTGAAACGCGAACGGAGGAATCCATGTCGATCGAGGTTCGACCGGTCAAGGACGGCGATTTCTTCGCCTGGCTCGATGTGTACGCGAAGTACGCCGAGTTCTACGACACCCAGCTGACCGACCAGAAGGCGCTCGTCCTCTGGTCGTGGCTGACCGCCCCAGAGCACGAGGAGGACGGCCTCGTCGCCGTCGACGGCGACCGCATCGTCGGCCTCGCGCACTTCCGGCAATTCGCCCGGCCGCTCGAAGGCGACCGCGGGCTGTTCCTCGACGACCTGTTCGTCGTGGAGGAGGAGCGCGGCAAGGGAGTCGGCGCCGCGCTCATCCAGAAGGTCCGCTCGCTGGCCGAGGAGCGCGGCCTGGGCGTCGTGCAGTGGATCACCGCGCAGGACAACTCGACCGCGCAGAAGCTGTACGACGATGTCGCGAACCGCACGTCCTGGGTGACGTACGAGATCGATCTGGCCGGCGCCCGCGTCCAGGCGGGGAACGCCTGATGCAGCTCGGGACGCGCTGGTCGGTCGGCGAGCAGGCTCCGGCCTCCCTGCCCGAGGTCGTTGCGTACGCCGTGAAGACCGTCGAAGAGGAGCTCGTCGCCACCGATGTGGAGACCACGGGCTGGAACTGGACGCTCACCTGGCTGGAGTCGAAGCCGGTCGTCACACTCGACGACGGGACCGAGATCCGCTACAACCCGGGCGAGGATTCGGCGACGATCACGCAGCCGGTCGAGGTCGACACGTCGGACTACGACGAGGACGAGGCGTAGGCACAGGCCCGCTAGCGCCCGACGCTAGCGGGGCAGCTGCGGGAGGGTGCGCGCGGCGGCGTCGCGCGCACGCTCCATGCGGTCCACCCGGTCGAGGTGGCGCGGCTCGCGCGCGAGCGGGCGTGCGCCCCAGGCGATGAGCGCGCGGCCGAGGCGGAGCGCGAGACGGTGCGGGAGCGGACGGGCTGTTGAGTCAAGAATTGCGGAGACGACGACGGCGGTCATGACGGTTGTCCTTCCGGGACAGGTTCGGCGGCCGGCTCCTGCACGGATGCCGACAGAATCAGGCGAGACGCGATGAGCGTCAGGACGACCACCACGCCGCCGCCGATGACGAACGGCAGCCGGAGGTCGATGCGGGCGACGAAGCCGCCCAGGACGGTGGCGATGGGAGTGAGCCCCCACCCGATGGTGCGGACGATGCCGAGCGCACGGCCCAGCATGGCGTTCGGGATGATGGCCTGGCGCAGGGCGCCCCACGGGACGTTCCACACGGCCACCCCGAAGGCGCCGATGGCGTAGGCGCCAATCGCGACGACCACGTTCCCGGTGACGCCGACCCCGAGGATGCCGACGCCGCTGACCAGGATCGCCCAGAACATGACGCGGCCCCGCCCGAAGCGAACCACGAATCGGCTCGAGACGAGCGCGCCCACGAGCGCGCCCACCCCGATGGCAGCGGTCACCACGCCGATGAGCGCGGCCGGCACGTCGAACGTCTCCAGGAGCAGCAGGACCACACTCCCCTGCGCGAACGCTAGAGCCGAAGCGGTGGTGGACGTGAGGAGGATCATCAAGCGCAGGAACCGGTGCTGCCACAGGAAGCGGACGACTCCGGAGAGCGGCGGGAGCTCCGGTGCCACGCCTCCCTGCCCACCGGCACGGTGCGCGCGAGCGGCGGCCACCGGGATGGTGAGTGCCAGCATCCCGGCCACGAGGAACCCGGCGCCGGTCAGCCAGATGGGCAGCGCGATCGCGAACGCGAACAGGAAGCCCGCGAGCGGGGTGGCGATGAAGTTCTGGATGGTGATCTCGGCCGACTGCATCCGCCCGGCCGCGCGGTCCAACTGGTCGCGGGCCACCAGGCTCGGGACGACGGTGCTGGTCGCGTTGTCGAACACCGTCTCCCCCAGCCCGAAGGCGAGCACGCAGGCGTAGAGCAGCCAGATGGTCAGGGAATCGGTCGTGATCAGGATGGCGAGCACGGCGGCGACGGCGAAGCGAAGGGAGTTGGCGACGGCCATCGCGATGCGGCGGTCGACGCGGTCGAGCAGCATCCCGGCGGGGATGCCGAACAGCAGCCAGGGCAGGAAGGTGACCGCACTGACGCCGGCGATCAGCGCGGGGTCGCGGGTGAGCGTCGTAGCGATGAGCGGGACGGCCGTGCGGCCGAGGCCGTCGGCGAGGTTGCTGGCGATGGCAGCTGTCCACAGCCGGCCGAAGCCCGCGCCGAGCGGAGTCCGCGCGACGGCGGACATCAGCGGTCCTCCTGCTCGACCAGCGGGAACGCGTTGAACTGGACCTGGACGCGCTTGCTCTCGGCGTCACCGCCGGCGTTCTCGGCCTTCCACTTCTCCTTCAGCCGTTCCTGCAGCGCGTAGTACTCGCGGCCGAACTCGGCCAGCTGCTCGATCGTCAGCTCCTGGTGCGACGTGGAGAGCGTGCTCGCCTCCATCCACTCGAAGCCGAACGTGTCGAGGCCACGGCGGAGGAAGCTGGCGAGCCGGCGTTCGTTGTTCTGCTGCCAGCCGAGCGAGATGAGCTCACTCGCTTCGCGGCCGGCCGGTGTGGCGAGCGTCTCAGGCGAGCCGATGGTCACGCCGCCGGGCGCCATGCGCCACCACCGCTCGCGGCCGGAACCGCGCTCGGTGTCCTCGACGATGATGTCGTGCTTGGCCAGCTGCCGGAGGTGGTAGCTGGTCGCACCGCTCGACTCCCCTAGCCGCTCGGCCAGCATGCTGGCCGTCGCCGGGCCGAAGTCGGAGAGCTCGTTCATGAGCTCGACCCGGAGGGGATGCGCGAGAGCACGCAGTGCGGCCATCCCGAGTGCGTCCTCCCAGGGGTGGCGCCCTCCGGCGACTCCCCCGGCCGGTGCGGTCGGCTCGGCTGCCTGCTCTTCGTTCGTCATATCGCCAGGGTACGGGTGCAAACACTTCTTTGCAAGTGTTTCTTTGCAACTGCTTCTTTGCAGCAGGATCTTTGCAACGACACCGTGGCAAATCACTCAGCCGGATGCGCCGGCTTCCCGGTGTCCTACCGGCGCGCGATGATCTCCCCGTGGGGCATTGCGTACCAGCCCGACGGTGTCCGAGTCCACTCGCGCCAGGCTTCTGCGATGGATGCGAGATCCACGTCGGAAGCGATCCCGGCGTCTTTCGAATGACGACCGAAATCCGACTCCGTCACCCGCACACTCCACGAGTCGCCCCACCACTGGCGCTCCTCGGTCGACGCGAAACACCAGACCGATGCAGAGCTGTGCACCTCGTCGAATCCTGCGTCGAGAGCCCAGCCGCGCAGCAACCGACCCGCGAACGGTTCACCACCGTTCGCGCGTTGGACAGCCTGATTGACCCTCATCCACTCGGCGAGCCCGGGAAGCAGCGGGGCCCACATCGTTCCACCCCAGTCCACGTCCCGGGCGACGACGTGGCCACCCGGCTTCACGACACGCCGGAACTCCTTCAGCACCGCGACCGGATCGGACACATGTTGCAGCAACTGGTGCGCATGGACGAGATCGAAAGACGCGTCCGGGAAGTCGAGACGATACGCGTCGCCCACCTCGAAGCGGACATTCGACACTCCCCGCTCTCGAGCCGAGCGCTCGGCGTGCTCCACAATGGCCGCGTTTCCGTCGACGCCGACGACAGTGGCCGGGGCAACCCTCTGGGCCAGGTCGAACGAGATCGTGCCGGGGCCGCTCCCGACATCAAGAACGCTCATACCCGGGCGGAGCAGATGCGTGAAGTACGCTCCTGAATTATCCAGTGTGCGCCATTCGTGTGATCGCAGCACACTCTCGTGATGACCGTGTGTGTAGCGTTCGTGAACATCCATGCAACCATCGTCGCACGAGCCGGACGGCCCGACGGGTTCGTTACGAATGGACCCGGTGTCTAGGCTGGAGCAATGGCCGACACCGCGAACCCCTTCCTCTCGCCCAGCTCGCTCCCCTACCAGCTCCCGCCGTTCACCGAGATCCGCGACGAGCACTACCTGCCCGCCTTCGAGCACGGCTTCGAGGAGCAGCTCGCCGAGATCGACGCCATCGTCGCGACCGACGCGCCCGCCGACTTCGAGAAGACGATGCTTCCGCTGGAGCGGTCCGGCCAGACGCTTCAGCGCGTGGCCGAGGTCTTCTTCAACAAGAGCTCGTCCGACAGCACCGACTTCACCAACGCCCTGGAGGAGGAGATCGCGCCGCGCCTGGCCGCCCATCAGGACGCGATCCGCCTGAACCCTGCGCTGTACGCCCGCATCGCGTCCCTGCACGAGCGTCTCGACGACCTCGGCCTCGACGCGGAGGCCCGCTACCTCGTCGAGCGGTACTACGCCGAGTTCACGCTCGCGGGCGCCGGCCTCGGCGACGCCGAGAAGGAGAAGCTGCGCGAGTACAACCAGCGCCTCTCCACCCTGACGACGCGCTTCGAGAAGAACCTCCTCGCCGACACGAACGAGCTCGCCGTCGTCTTCGACAGCGCCGACGAACTCGACGGGCTCGGCGAGGGCGAGCTCTCGGCCGCCGCTCAGGCCGCCGCCGAGCGCGGACTCGACGGTAAGTACGTCGTCACCCTCGTGCTGCCGACCGGCCACCCGTGGCTGGCCGACCTGACCCGGCGGGAGTCCCGAGAGCGCATCATGGCCGCGTCCCGCGCCCGCGGCATCCGGGGCGGTGACAACGACAACCGCGACCTGGTGCTCGAGATCACCCGCCTCCGCGCCGAGCGGGCACGGCTGCTGGGATTCGACACCCACGCCGCGTACGTCACCGCCGACCAGACGGCGCGCACGCCGGAGGCCGTCGCCGACATGCTGGGACGACTCGCGCCTGCCGCCGCACGCAACGCCCGCGCAGAACAGGCTGATCTGCAGGCGCAGCTCGCCGAGGGCGAGACCGTCGAGGCCTGGGACTGGGCCCACCTCACCAGTGCCGTCCGCGCCGAGAAGTTCGACGTCGACTTCGCCGCCATGCGGCCCTACTTCGAGGCCGAGCGCGTGCTGCAGGACGGCGTCTTCCACGCCGCCAACAGGCTGTACGGGATCAGTTTCACCGAGCGCCCGGACCTGGTGGCCTACCACCCCGACGCCCGGGTCTTCGAGGCACGCAACGAAGACGGCTCCGAGCTCGGCCTGTACATCCTCGACCTCTACACGCGCGACTCCAAGCGCGGCGGCGCGTGGATGAATCCCCTCGTCTCGCAGTCCGGTCTGCTGGACACGCCGACCGTCGTCGTCAACAACCTCAACGTCCCGAAGCCCGCGGCCGGGGAGCCGACGCTTCTCACCTACGACGAGACCAACACGCTCTTCCACGAGTTCGGCCACGCGCTGCACGGCCTGTTCGCGCGGGTCACCTACCCCCGGTTCGCCGGCACCAACGTGTTCCGTGACTTCGTCGAGTTCCCGAGCCAGGTCAACGAGATGTGGATGCTGTGGCCGGAGGTGCTCGAGAACTACGCCGTGCACTACCGCACCGGCGAGCGGATGCCGCAGGACCTCGTCGACCGGCTGCACGCCTCCGAGTCGTTCAACGAGGGCTTCGCCACCAGCGAGTACCTCGCGGCAGCGCTCCTCGACCAGGCCTGGCACCGGATCACCGCCGATGACGAGGTCACCGACGTCGCGGCGTTCGAGGCGCAGGCGCTCACCGCGGTGGGGCTGCACAACCCCGCTGTTCCGCCGCGCTACGCCAGCACCTACTTCGCCCACACCTTCTCGGGTGGCTACGACGCCGGGTACTACTCCTACATCTGGAGCGAGGTGCTCGACGCCGACACGGTGGAGTGGTTCCGCGAGAACGGCGGTCTCACCCGTGACAACGGCGACCGGTTCCGGTCCCGCCTGCTCGGGGTCGGCGGGTCGAAGGACCCGCTGGAGGCCTACCGCGACTTCCGCGGCCGCGCCGCCGAGATCGAGCCGCTGCTCAAACGGCGGGGACTCGACCGCTGAACGCGCTCTAGCGGCCACCGCCGCCCGCCCTCTAGCCTGAGGCGCAACGCGGAGGGAGCCGAGCATGACGTCGACCGATCAGGGGCTCCCGGCGCCGACCGTGCGCACCATGGTGCTGCTCAGCATCCCCGCGGTCGTCATCGGTGTGGTCAGCGGGCTCGCCCTCTGGCTGATCGAGACGATCGCCGGCTGGGTGGAGGACGGCGTGTGGACGGCGCTGCCGAAAGCGCTCGGCATCGACCCGTCCTCCGGCTGGTGGATCTTCGCCGTCCTGACGGTGACGGGCATCGCGGTCGGGCTGACGGTGTGGCTGGTCCCGGGGCACGCCGGGCCGGACTCTGCGACGACGGAGCTCGTCAGCACTCCGATGCGGCCGGCCATCGTGCCTTCCCTTGCCCTCGCCGCCATCCTCGGATTGGCGGGCGGGGTGAGCCTGGGCCCGGAGAACCCGATCATCGCGATCAACGCGAGCATCCTCGTCGCCCTCGTCGGGAGGCTGTGGAAGGCCGTGCCCGCGCAGCTCGTGGTCCTGATGGCCGCCTCCGGCACCATCGGCGCGCTGTTCGGGACTCCCGTGGCCGCTGCGCTGGTGTTCACCGGCATCGTGGCAGCGATCCGCGGCGGCGGGTCGCTCTGGGACAAGCTGTTCCTCCCGCTGGTGGCAGCCGCGGCCGGGTCGTTGACGATGACCTTCCTCGCACATCCGCAGTTCCTGATCCCGATGCCCGCGTACACGACGATCACCGGGTGGAACGTGTTGGCCGCCATCATCATCGCCGTGGCCGCCACGGCGTTCGGGCTGGTCGGGGTGTACCTGTTCCCGCTCGTCCACCGGGCGTTCCACGCGTTGCGTCATCCGCTGCTGTTCACGCTGGCCGGCGGCATCGTGCTCGGTGTCCTGGGCGCGATCGGCGGCCCGATCACCCTGTTCAAGGGACTCACCCAGATGGGCCAGCTGATCGAGAACCGCGACGACTACACCGTCGCGCAGATCGGGATCATCCTGCTGGTCAAGCTCGCGGCACTGCTCGTCGCCGCAGGTTCCGGGTTCCGCGGCGGCCGGATCTTCCCGGCCGTGTTCATCGGAGCCGCGGTAGGAGTGTTCGCCTGGGCGCTCGTGCCGGGCATCCCGCTGCAGGTCGCCGTCGCGTCCGGGGTCATGGGGCTCACCCTGGCGGTCGCGCGGGACGGCTGGATCGCCATCTTCATCGGCGTGGCCGTCACCGGCAACCTGCTGATCCTGCCCATCCTGTGCCTGGCCGTGCTTCCGACCTGGCTGATGGTGACCAAGGCACCCGAGATGCTGATCAAGCCGCCGGCGCTTACGCCGACTTCTCCTCGCGCCGCGGACGGTGCGGGACGATAGTCGGCGCGGCGTTCTCGAGCACGGCCTCCTTCGTCACGACGACGCGGGCCACCTCGGAGCTGGACGGCACCTCGAACATGATCGGCCCGAGCACCTCCTCCATGATGGCGCGGAGTCCGCGGGCGCCGGTCTTGCGGAGGACCGCGAGATCGGCGATGGCCTCAAGCGCCGGGGCGTCGAACTCGAGCTGGACGCCGTCGAGCTCGAACATCCGCTGATACTGACGCACGAGCGCGTTCTTCGGCTCGGTCAGGATCTGCATCAGCGCATCCTGGTCGAGCGGCGTCACCGTGGTCACGACCGGGAGGCGGCCGATGAACTCGGGGATCAGGCCGAACTTGTGCAGGTCCTCCGGCAGCACCTCGCTGAAGAGGTTGATGTCGTCGCCCTTCGAGTGCAGCGGGGCGCCGAAGCCGATGCCCTTCTTGCCTGCACGCGAGGAGATGATCTCCTCGAGGCCGGCGAACGCGCCCGCCACGATGAAGAGCACGTTCGTGGTGTCGATCTGGATGAACTCCTGGTGCGGGTGCTTGCGTCCGCCCTGCGGCGGGACGGAGGCGACCGTGCCCTCCAGGATCTTCAGGAGCGCCTGCTGCACACCCTCGCCGGAAACGTCACGCGTGATCGACGGGTTCTCGGCCTTGCGGGCGATCTTGTCGACCTCGTCGATGTAGATGATGCCCGTCTCGGCCCGCTTCACGTCGTAGTCGGCGGCCTGGATGAGCTTCAGCAGGATGTTTTCGACGTCTTCACCGACGTAGCCGGCCTCCGTCAGCGCCGTGGCGTCCGCCACCGCGAACGGGACGTTAAGCCGACGCGCCAGCGTCTGCGCGAGGTAGGTCTTGCCGCAGCCGGTCGGGCCGATGAGCAGGATGTTCGACTTGGCGATCTCGACGTCGTCCATCGAGTCGGCAGCCGTGATGGTCTGCTTGGCGCGGACCCGCTTGTAGTGGTTGTACACCGCCACTGCCAGCGCGCGCTTCGCCGCCTCCTGGCCGATGACGTACTCCTCCAGGAATCCGAAGATCTCCTTGGGCTTGGGCAGGTCGAATTCGCTCGACGCCTCCTCGCCCGCCTCGGCGAGCCGCTCCTCGATGATCTCGTTGCAGAGCTCGACGCACTCGTCGCAGATGTACACGCCGGGACCGGCGATGAGCTGCTGTACCTGCTTCTGGCTCTTGCCACAGAAGGAACACTTGAGCAGATCGGCGCTTTCCCCGATGCGTGCCATCCCTCTCCCCACCTTCTTCGGTCTCTTCCGTCGAGCCTAACCCGTGCCGGCGACAATGACGCGCACCTGACCTCGTTTTGCGTCATGCGGCGCGTCTGCTGACAGCAGATCGCCGCGCCTGGCACGCAGAACGGGGTGGCCGTCCGTGAAGACGACCACCCCGTCAGGGTGCGTTTTACGTTACTTGACCAGCGCCGGCAACTGCTTGCGGCTGGTGAGCACCTGGTCGATGAGGCCGTACTCGAGGGCCTCCTCCGCCGACAGGATCTTGTCGCGGTCGATGTCCTTGTTCACCTGCTGCACCGAGCGGTTGGAGTGCTTCGAGAGCGTCTCCTCCAGCCAGGTGCGCATGCGCAGGATCTCGGCGGCCTGGATCTCGATGTCCGACGCCTGGCCCTGGCCGGCCTCGCCGACGGCAGGCTGGTGGATCAGGATACGGGCGTTCGGCAGCGCCAGGCGCTTTCCGGGGCTGCCCGCGGCGGTCAGCACGGCTGCGGCCGAAGCGGCCTGGCCGAGCACGACCGTCTGGATCTGCGGACGGATGTACTGCATCGTGTCGTAGATCGCCGTCATCGCAGTGAACGAGCCACCGGGCGAGTTGATGTACATGACGATGTCGCGGTCAGGGTCCTGGCTCTCGAGCACGAGGAGCTGGGCCATGATGTCATCGGCCGAAGCGTCATCCACCTGCACGCCGAGGAAGATGATGCGGTCCTCGAACAACTTCGCGTACGGGTCCTGGCGCTTGTAGCCGTAGGCCGTTCGCTCTTCGAAGCTGGGCAGGATGTACCGGGCGCCGGGCGCCTGGATTCCTCCGAAGGCCTGACCGCCGAGCATGGGGGTGTTCATAGTGTGTCCTTATCCTTCCGGCGGTGGGCTACTTGGCGTCCGGCTCGGTGCCGCCGCCGCCGGAGACATCGAGCGCCGACTCGCGGATGTGGTCGACGAAACCGTAGTCGAGCGCCTGCTGCGCGGTGAACCAGCGGTCGCGGTCACCGTCGGCGTTGATCTGCTCGACCGACTTGCCGGTCGCCGCTGCGGTGATCTCGGCCAGGCGGTTCTTCATGTCGATGATGAGCTGCGCCTGCGTCTGGATGTCGCTGGACGTGCCACCGAATCCACCGTGCGGCTGGTGCAGCAGCACCCGGGCGTTCGGGGTGATGTACCGCTTGCCCTTGGTGCCCGCCGTCAGCAGCAGCTGCCCCATGGAGGCGGCCATGCCGATGCCGACCGTGACGATGTCGTTCGGGACGAACTGCATCGTGTCGTAGATGGCCATACCGGCGGTGATGGAACCGCCCGGGGAGTTGATGTAGAGGTAGATGTCCCGCTTGGGGTCCTCCGCAGCGAGGAGCAGAAGCTTCGCGGCGATCTCGTTCGCGTTCTCGTCTCGAACCTCGGAACCGAGCCAGATGATTCGGTCCTTCAGCAGTCTGTCGAAAACATTGGGCTGGATACCCATGTCGGCCATGTTCGCTCCGTTTCCTTTGTCGCTTGGCATCGAATCTATCGGAGCCCCGGGCCCCGCGCGGCCCTGTTCGCCGTGGGCAGAGAGCGGGCGGTCGCGGCGCCGGTCAGAGGTCGTCGTCGAGGGCGGCAGCGTAGGCGGTGACGGCGCGGCCGTAACGCGCCAGGTGCGGTGCGAGGGCGTAGAGGGCCTCGCGGAGGGCGTCGGCGCGCATCCCGTCGTCGAACAGCGAGAGCGCGGCGAATGCGCGGGCGGCGTCGGCGAGGGGATGCTCCGGCTCGGCGCCGAGGAAGTCGCGCAGCAGGCTCAAGGACTCGGCCGGCCGGTCGAGGTTGCGCAGGGTGCTCGCCAGCTGCACGATCGCCTGGCCGCGATACGGCTCGGGGAGACCGTGGGCGAGCGCCGCCCGGTAGAACGGCTCGGCGTCGGCCTCACGGCCGGCGAAGTCGCGCGCGCCTGCCGCCTCGAACAGCGCCTCCGCGTCGTTCGCCGGACGTTCGGCGACGAGGGCGTCGATCGCGGCGAGGGTCGCCTCCTCCCCCGCGTCGTCGGCGGCCGCCCATACCGCATCCACTCGCTGCCGCCAGTCGTCCATCCCCGCTCCTTCGTCCACATGACACAACACGCCGTCTCGCAACAGTACGAGACGGCGTGTCGTGTCAACCAGACGGAAGGCTTACTTGTCGTCGGCCTTCTTCTTGGTGGAGCGCTTCTTCGGCTTAGCCTCGGCGGCGGGGGCTTCCTCGGCGGCTTCGTCGCTATCGGTCGCCTCGTCGGAGGTGGGCTCGCTCGCCTCGTCGCCGTCGGCGATCGCGGTGAACTCGGCGAGGTCGACGGGCTTGCCGTTCGAGTCGACGACCTTCACCTTGCCGAGGATGATCGCGAGGGCCTTGTTTCGGGCGACCTCACCGACCATCGACGGGATCTGGCCGTTCTCGCTGAGGATCTTGACGAACTCGTTCGGGTCCATGCCGTACTGGCCGGCGCCCTGGATGAGGTACTGGGTGAGCTCGTCCTGGCTGACCTTGACGTCGTTCTCCTGCGCGACCTCGTCGAGGAGGATCTGCGTGCGGAACGTCTTCTCGCTGGACTCGGTGACCTCGGCGCGGTGCACGTCGTCCTCGAGCCGGTTCTCCTGCTCCAGGTGACGGTGGACCTCGTCCTCGACGAGCTGCTCCGGGACCGGGATCTCGACGAGCTCGAGCAGCTTGTCGACGAGCTGGTCGCGCGCGGCGGTGCCCTGGCCGAAGACCTTGGCCCGCTCGACCTGCGAACGCAGGCTCTGACGCAGCTCGCCGATGGTGTCGAACTCGCTGGCGATCTGCGCGAAGTCGTCGTCGGCCTCGGGGAGCTCGCGCTCCTTCACGGCGTTCAGCGTCACGGTGATCTGCGCGTTCTCACCCTCGTGGTCGCCGCCCATGAGCGGGGCCTCGAACGTGGTGGTCTCGCCGGCGGTGAGGGTGTCGAGCGCCTCGTCGATGCCCTCGATGAGCTCGCCGGAGCCGATCTCGTACGAGATGTTGGCCGCCGTGTCGACCTCTTCGCCACCGATGACGGCGACCAGGTCGATCTGCGCGAAGTCGCCGGTCTTCGCCGGACGGTCGACGGTCACGAGCGTGCCGAAGCGGCTGCGGAGCCGGTCCAGCTCCTCCTCGACGTCGTCGACGTCGACCTCGGCCGCATCCACCGTGATGGTGATGTCGTCGAACTCGGGCAGCTTCACCTCGGGGCGCGTGTCCACCTCGATGGTGAGCAGCAGGTCGCCCGAGAAGTCCTTCTCGTTCGGCCACTCGGTGATGTCCGCCTCCGGGCGGCCGAGCGGACGCACGTCGTTGTCCTCGATCGCCTGACGGTAGAAGCCGTCGAGACCCTCGTTGACCGCGTGCTCCAGGACGGCGGCCTTGCCGACCCGCTGGTCGATGATGGGCGGCGGCACCTTGCCCTTGCGGAAACCGGGGATGGTCACCTGCTCGGCGATGTGCTCGTACGCGTGGTTGATGGAAGGCTTCAGCTCCTCCGGCGTCACCGAGATGGTGAGCTTGGTGCGGGTGGGGCTGAGCTTCTCGACCGTGGTCTTCACGATGTCTGGGTTCTCCTGAATGATCGAACGATGGTCTTCTCGCAAGGAACGAGGTCCTCGTCGGGGCGACAGGATTCGAACCTGCGACCTCCCGCTCCCAAAGCGGGCGCTCTAGCCAAGCTGAGCTACGCCCCGGCTTCAAGCGGTGCGAAAGACCGGGGCAAGTCTACTGCACGCCCGCTCCCCGCGCGTGTGTACTACGATGGTCGTCGGCCGCCGCGCACAGAGGCGGCCCGGTGCCGCACGCGGCGCTCGGGGATGTAGCTCAATGGTAGAGCCTCAGTCTTCCAAACTGATTACGCGGGTTCGATTCCCGTCATCCCCTCCGTTAGAACTACTGGGCGGGCGCGCCGTCGGACTCGTCCCGGCCTAGGACTCCCGCAGCTTCGCATGCAAGCGCTCATCCTTCTGAGCGCGGCGTCGGAAATCCCCCTACTTGTCCGCTACGGTCGGCGCATGGACTGGCGTTGGATTGCTGCAGCGATGACAGTCGTAGGGTTCCTGCTTACAGCGGGCAACTTGGTCGCGGCATTCCTCGGTGTTCGTCGGCAGGTATCGGTCGAGGAAACGCGTATCCGTGACTCCGAGGCTCTTGCCGAGCAAGAAAGCACGGAGATGGCCGCTCGCACGCCCGCAGAGATTACAGCTGAGGGCAGCGCGGCGGTACATGAGAAGTATCGACTCCTCTACGAACAGCGAGGTCTTATCCGTCCCAACCACGGCAACCTGGTGTATCTGCCCGCGTACGAGGCTCAGCGAATTGTTGGGCTGACCCTGGACGCTAGCCGCGACAACCTCCTATGGGCAGGCATCGGGCTCCTGGTTTCGACCGCGGCAAGTGTCTGGTCCCTTTGGCTTTGACGGTCCACCCCGGGCAAGCCGGTCGGAAACTGATCGCGCGATCTCCGTCAAAAAGCGCAAGACCCCGTCACCGCGCCCCGCGGCGCCAGACCGACGTGCGCCGAAGCGCACTCAGTAACGGGGCTTGAACCCGCGTCCTCACCATACAAACACTGGGCGAGGGTGCGCGACGGTGCGACTCGGTCGACGCTGGTTGAGGTCTCTGGAGCGTCTTCCAAGCTGATTACGCGGGTTCGATTCCCGTCATCCCCTCCGTCTCATCCCGCCACGCGGCGAATGACGCCCCGCGGAACGTGCGCGCCTGCGCGCCGCGGCGCGGTCGTGACAAAGGGGGCGCACTCGCTGGTGCCAACCGCATCCCGACGCGGGAGAATGCGCGCATGACGGCACCTCCCCCGCCGGGCGAGCACCTCAGCGACGCGCAGCGCAGCCTGCGGGCGCAGTTGCTCGCGACCGAGCACTGGAGCCTGCTCGCATCGCGGTCGACGACGCAGAGTGAGGTGCTGACGCGCATCGCGATCTTCCTCACGCTGGTGTCGGCGGGGCTTGTGACGCTGGGGTTCCTCGGGCAGGCGAGTGGATTCCGTGGCTGGTTCGGGGTGGCCTCGCTCGGGGTGCTGCTGGCGCTCGCGCTGCTCGGACTGGTCACCGAGATCCGGGCGTTCAACACCGCCAGCGAGGACCTCATGTATGTCGTCGCGATGAACCGCCTGCGCGCGGCTTACGTGGAACTCGACCCGGGCTTGGAGCGCTACCTGATGGCGTCGGCCCACGACGATGAAGCCGGCGCGGTGGCCACGTACCACTTCTTCTACCGGCGCGGGACGAGCCCGGTGCTCGGGAGTTCCATGATGATCATCACCATCGTGGAGGGGATCGTCGTCGGGCTGCTGGCCGGAGGGACGTCGTGGGCGCTCGGCGCGCATCCTGTTGTCGCCGCTGTGCTCGGTGCGGTGGTCACGGTGGTGGTCGTCGCGGTATCCCTGTTCTTGGGCATGCGCATGTACCGGAAGACGTTTCGCTTCCACCAGCCGATCCGGCCGAGCGACTGAGCCCTACTCGTTGCCGATGTGCTTGTCGGCCTGGTCGCGGGCGCCCTCGATCGTGTCGTCGTGCTTGCCGCCTGTCACCTTCTTGGCGGCACCGGCGACGCCGTCGAGCAGCTTGTCGCTGATGTCCTCCGCCTGCTCGGAACTCAGGGCGTCCTTGACCTTCGGGTCGTTCAGGAACTCTTGCGCCTTCTTGGTGATGTCATCGAATCCGGCCATGGGGCCCATCCAACACCTCAGTGCTGCAGGAAGGCCAGTACCGCGAGCACGCGACGGTGGTCGTCGCCGGAGTCCTCGAGGCCCAGCTTCTGGAAGATGGAGGTCACGTTCTTCTCCACCGCGCCGACGCCGACGACCATGCGGGCGGCGATGGCGGCGTTCGTCCGGCCCTCGGCCATCAGCTCCAGCACTTCCCGCTCCCGCGGCGTGAGCGTCGCGAGCGGGTCGGTACGCCGCATCAGCAGCTCGCGGACCACCTGCGGGTCGAGCACGGTGCCGCCTGCAGCGACTCGGGTTACGGCGTCGCGCAGCTCGTCCAGCGACGCGATGCGGTCCTTGAGCAGGTAGCCGGTGCCGCCCTCGCCGCCAGCGAGCAGCTCCTGCGCGTATGTCCCCTCGACGTACTGCGACAGGAGCAGCACCGCGATCGACGGATATTCGCGGCGGATGCGCAGCGCCGCCCGCACGCCCTCGTCGCGGAACGTCGGCGGCATCCGCACGTCCAGCACTGCGACCTCGGGCATGAGATCGGGCACGGCCTCGAGCAAAGTGTCCGCGTCGCCGAAGGCGCCGACTGTATCGAAGCCTGCCTCATCGAACAGCCGGATGAGGCCCTCGCGCAGGAGGACGGAGTCGTCCGCCACGACGAGGCGCAGCGGAGCGGGGCTGGGGTCGTTCGGCACGACCCCAGCCTAGGGCTGCATCCGCCGGGCGCTGATTCAGCCCGGCGAATGCGGCCCGCGGATTTCGGCCGGGCGGATTCAGGCCAGCGGGATGCGCGCCACGATGCGCGTCGGCCCGCCGACCGGGCTCTCCACCACCAGTTCGCCGCGCAGACCGCGCACCCGCTCCTGCAGCCCCCGCAGCCCGTGGCCGTCGACCAGCGAGGCTCCGCCGCGACCGTTGTCCGTCAGCCAGACGTTCAGCGACGGGGTGCCGGCGGCATCCACGCCCTGCTCCAGGAACAAGCGAGCGGCGTGCGCCTCGGAATGCTTGGCCACGTTCGCGGCGAGCTCTGCCAGCACGTAGTAGGCGTTGCGTTCGAGCTCGGGACTGAACCGCTCCCCCGGCTGCAGCGACGACTCCACCGTCATCGGGATCGGGCTGCGCGCGGCGAGCGACTCGGCGGCGGCGGCGAGCCCCCGGTCTTGCAGGATCGGCGGGGCGAAGCCGCGCGACAGGGCTCGCAGCTCCTCCAGCGTGTCACCCGCCTGCTGGCGTGCCTCCGCCAGCAGGACAGCGGCAGCGTCCGGGTCGTCTCCGAGCTTGCGTTCGGCCGCGGCGATGTCCATCTGCAGACGAATCAGTCGCTGCTGGGGACCGTCGTGCAGGTCGCGCTCCAAACGGCGCAGCGCCTGGTCCTCGGCTGCGACGGCCGCGCCACGCGAGGCCGACAGGTCGGCGACCTCGCGCTGGAGCGCCTCCGACGGCCACCCGCCGAGGAGCCCTCGGGCGACGGCCTCGTGGAGCAAGGTCAGCCCGCGGGTGACGAACGGCAGGGTGGCAGCGAACAGTGCGCCCGCGATCAGGTACAGGATGCGGTCGCCGACGGCCGGATCGAAGTTCGAGTTCGTGCGGAACACGGCATCCACGATCGTCTGCGACAGGAAGAAGTCGCGATCGCCCTGCGGGATGAACGGCTCCCAGATCCAGCCGGTCAGACCGCCGAGTGCGATAGAGGCCCAGACGACGGTGACCGTCCACGACACGATGCTGATGATCGGGTTGATGATCGCGCCGTGCAGCAGGTACAGCCAGTAGTGTCCGTTCGCGAACGGACCGAAGACCGACCGCCAGAACGTGCGCGGCGTGCCGGGCCGCTCCCATACGGGACGAGGGATGGATGGCCTCCCCGCCCAGTCGAGGCGTGTCAGCTCCACCATCCCGAAGCCACGGGCCGTATAGAGCGTGGCGACCAGGACGAAGACGCCGACGTAGATGACGATGGTGCCGACGCCCGTCCAGAACAGCGACAGCAGCACCGACAGCCCGATGATGGCGATCGGCATGGTGAGGAGCAGGAAGCCGAGCTCCCTGGGCACGCCGCGCCACAGCGAGCCGTAGTCGGCTCGGGCTGCGGGAGGTGCGGAAGGGGTCACAGCATCCAGCGTGGCAGAAGAAGCAGCGCGGGACGGCGACGGATCGGAAGGCTGTGGAGAACTCACTACTGGTTCTGTTGTCATGCTTCGAGCCTGGCCGCGGCCGGCCCGACACCCCATCCCACGTCCCTCCGGAACCGTGCGGGGGTTAACCCGACCTAACTAAGCGCAGCCTTCGCTTCGTTGCGGAATTCCGGGGCCTGAGTAGCGTTGAGGCAGGCAGAAGAAAGGACGCCATCCATGACGGACATCACTGCAACCCAGAGTGTCTCCAACCCCGACGTCGCCGCCGGGGTCGCCCAGTTCCTCACCCCCGTGGTGATCGACCTGACGGCCATCGTCGTCAACGGCAAGCAGGCGCACTGGCATGTGCGCGGCGCGAACTTCATCGGCGTCCACGAGCTGCTCGACACGATCGTCGACCACGCGCAGGAGTGGGCGGACCTTGCCGCAGAGCGCATCGTCGCCCTCGGCCTTCCGGTCGACGCGCGCCTCGGCACGGTCGCTGCGAAGACCACGACCGGCGAGCTCACCGCCGGCTTCCGCCCATCCCGGGAGACCATCGCCGAGGTCATCGCACAGCTGGATGCGGCCCTCGTCGGTGTGAACGCCGCGGTCCGCGAGCTGGCCGAGCTCGACCAGACCAGCCAGGACGTCGCCATCGAGATCGCACGCGGGCTCGACAAGGACCGCTGGTTCCTGTTCGCCCACATCAGCGAGTAGCACCAGGTACGCAGCACGGGCCGTCCGCGGAAGCGGGCGGCCCGTTCTCGTTGACCGCCGGCTGGCGCTCGGCTGTGGCCTTCCGCCGACTCGTGGACACGCCGCTGACCTCGGCACTACGCTTCGGCCATGGCCCGCCGGGTGATCGCCGTCTGCGCGCTGAGCGTCGTCGCGGCGATCGGGCTGCTGGTGGCGCCCGCGGCGGGAGCTGCTCCGATCACGACCTTCGACGTCCTGAAGGGCATGAACGACGCGCAGCAGGATGCGTACCTGGAGGCGCATCCCGAACTCAACATCCGGCTCGCCAACACCGACCCGGATGCGGTGCACGACCAGTGGGACGACCTCGACGCCGCAACCAAGAAGGATGCGATCGAGACGCTGCCGGAGATCGTCGGCAACCTCGATGGGATCGACTACGACGATCGGGATGTGGCCAACCGGAAGGCGCTGGCCCGCGCGCTCGCCACGAGCACGGAACAGCTGAAAAAGCACCCGGACGACACCCTCGCGAAGCGGGTGATGGGCTCGCTCACAGCCATCCAGAAGACCCTGAAAGGCAAGCGGACGCCCGCCCGGCACCTGGTCTCGCTGAGCCTAGACCGGCCTCCGCTCGCCGCCATCGCGCTCGGCGACCTGGACAGGCCTCCGACGTCACGTTCCTCGTGCCGGGAATGGGCACCTACACCGACGACATGCAGCTGTGGACGCAGTCCGCTCAGAACCTGTACGACGAGCAGGGCGAGGTCGGAGCCCCGACGCGTCGCGCGGTCGTCTCCTGGATCGGCTACGCCACTCCGCCGCCGGGCGTGGATGCTGCCCTCGGCGACTTCGCTGAGCGCGGGGCGCCGCTCCTCACCGCCGACCTGCGCGGGGTGAATGCCGTGCGGGTCGAAAGCCCACCGCGCGCCTTGAACGTCGTCGCGCACTCGTATGGGACCACAACCGCGGCGAACTCCCTCGCCGAGGCGCGCGACCTGGGCATCTACGCCTTCGTCATGCTCGGCTCCGCGGGAATCGAGAACCGCATCCCGAACGCTGCGTCGCTGAACGCCCGGCATGTCTACGCCGGCGAGGCGGAAGCGGACAGCGAGGCCCAGTTCGGCCGGTTCACCCGTCGCGATCCGCGCGGGCCCGCCTTCGGCGCGACGGTCATCAGCGTCGACGGCGACGAGGCGGCCGACCTGTTGCCGGTCACCGGCCACGCGCCGGTGCTGCACTCCGCGTGGAACGACGACCCGCTCTCCTCGGCGTGGTCGGGCATCACCGACACGGCGCTGTTCGAGCAGAAGTTCGCCGAACACCTGGCGCACTACGGGTACCTGGATGCGTACACCGAGTCGCTCCGGAACACGGCGGTCGCGACGGTGCCCGGGCGTGATCGGCTGCTGTTGCGCGGACACTGATGGGCCCCGCGGCGGCGGCGGGTGTCAGCGGAGGGCGTCGTGGGTGAAGCGGCCCGCGAGGAGGGTCGCCGCGACCGGCATCGCGCGGAGGTCGTCCGGCTCCGAGGCGAACGGGTCGCGGTCGAGCACCGCGAGGTCGGCCGGTTCGCCCACGGCCACGGCGGAACGGACGGAGGCGCCGAGGGCCACCTCCACGGGGATGCTCTGCTCGGGATGCCACGGCTCCCGCCCGTCGCGCGCACGGCCCACGGCCGACGCGATCGCCGCCCACGGATCGAGGGGCGCGACCGGCGCGTCGGACCCGAAGGCGAGGCGTGCCCCGGCGCGGTGCAGCTCCGCGAGCGGGAACGCTCGGTCGGTGCGCCCTTCCCACAGGTGCTCGGCCACATCCCGGTCGTCCATCGCATGCTCGGGCTGCACGCTGGCCGTCACGCCCAGCCGGGCGAAGCGGGGGATGTCGGCTTTGTCGATGAGCTGCGCATGCTCGATGCGGCCGCCAGCGCCCAGCGCCTCGAACGCATCCAGAGCGCGGCGGTTGGCCTCGTCGCCGATTGCATGGACGGCAGGCTCCAGCCCGTGCTCGACGGCGAAGCGCATCCGCTCGACGAGTTCAGCCGGAGACAGGTTCGCGACTCCGTGGCCGCCGTCCGGGTACGCGTGCGTGCACAGGGCGGTGCGCGTGTTGAGGGAGCCGTCGGAGATCACCTTGAACGGCCCGACCGACAGCAGTCCCCCGGTCTCCGGCCCACCGGTCTCGGGCCCACCGGTTTCGGGGATCACGTCCCCGGTGCGCAGGCCCATCCCGACCGCCCGCTCGAGGTCGTCGCTGTAGGTCCCGAACTCGACCCGTAGGCCGTCAGCACCCGCGGCGATCCGGCGCCGCCATACGTCGAGGTTCCAGCCGTACTCGAGGTCGACGACACCGACGACACCCCGAGTGGATGCGCGCCGAGCGGCGTCGGCCGCCCACCGGTCGAGCGTCCCCTCGTCGGCGGCGGCGAGGAGGCTCGTCACGGCGAAGCTCGCATCCTCCCGCAGCACCGGCTCGGTCGATCCCGGCGCGAACCGTCGGGCGGCGGCCGTGTTCAGCCACGAGCAGTGCAGGTCGCCGGCGATCAACACCACCGGGCGGTCGCCCGCGGCCGCATCCAGAAGCTCGCGAGTCGGCAGGTCGGGCCAGAGCGCGTCGTGGAAGCCGAAGCCGACGATCACGTCGTCGCCCGGCTCAGCGGCCGCGCGCTCGCGCACCAGGGTGGCGGCCTCGACGGCCGAGGTCGCCCGCGATACGTCGAGGCGACGCGCGGTCTGGGCCCACTGCGTGAAGTGCACGTGCTGGTCCCACAGCCCGGGGATCAGCCAGCGGCCATCGAGCGCGACCCGCTCCACGGCGGTCGCGCTGGAGGCACCGAAATCGGCGGGAGACGAGGATGCAGCACCTGCCGCCCCGATCGCCGCGATCCGCCCGCCCTCGAGCACGACATCCACAGGGTCCGGCCGCCCGGGCAGCCGCGCCCCGGCCAGCACCAGGCTCATCGCGCGGCGCGTCTCCGGTCGTGCACGAGCTGCATCTCGCGGAGGAGGCCCGCGCTCGCGTAGGCCCCATCGCCGCCGAGCTCCGACATGATCGAGTCGACGATGTGGTCCGGGCGGTTCTGGCTCATCTTCTGCTTCGCCACCACGCGGGTCGGGGTGAGACGCAGCCCGACCGTCCCCGAGACGATGCGTTCGGCGTAGGCGGCGTCCTGCAGCGTCCCGCGCATGCGGCGGGGCTCCGGGAGCTCGTCCTCGAAGTGGTCGACCAGACGGGCCAGCACATCGAGGTTCTCCTCGTCACCGAGGATCTCGGGAACGCCCGAGAAGTGGGCGGCGATGAAGTTCCAGGTCGGCACCGCGGGGTTCTCGTCGTACCAGCTGGAGGAGATGTAGCCGTGCGGACCCTGGATGATGACGAGCAGCTCATGCTGCCCCAACTCGTGCAACTGCTCGTCCGGGCGCCCGACGTGCGAGAGCAGGCTGAGCTCCTCGCGCGTCTCGTCGATGATGACCGGGTAGTGGGAGGCCACCAGCCCGTTCGCGGTGTTGCTGACGAAGGTCGCCCACGGGTTCTCGCGCACGAGCCGCTTGAGCTCGACCGGGTCGGTCAGGGTGAAGCTGGGGTTCTGTCGCATGAGGCCTCCTACGCCTGGTCCACCGGGCACCAGTACAGCTTGCGGCCGCCCAGCTCCTCCATCACGATGTGCGTGCCGCACACCCGGCACGGGAGTCCCTCGCGCTTGTAGACCCAGTGCCGGTCTTCGCGGCTCGCCATCGCCCGGCGGTAGGAGTCGTCGTCCAGGTCGTCCATGGTCATCATCTGGCCGGTCTCGACGCCGATGCGGAGCAGGTGCACCCAGTCTCGCCACAGCGCCCGCACCGTCTCCTCGCGCACCTGCTTGCCCGGCGTGTGCGGGTTCTGGCGGGCGCGGAAGAGCAGCTCGGCGCGGTAGACGTTGCCGATGCCGCTGACCACGCTCTGGTCCATGAGCAGCAGCGCGATCGAGGTCGGCTTGCGGCGGACGATCGAGACGAAGCGGTCCTCCGCCTCCTGGCCGGAGTCGACCTGAGGATCGGGCCCGAGCTTGGCGATGACCGCATCCACCTGTGCCGGGTCGAGCACTTCGCAGGCCGTCGGGCCGCGCAGGTCGGCGACCGCGCTGTCGGTGAGCAGCCGCACCCGCACCTGGCCGATGGGCTCCGGCGGGAAGCTCGTGATCTCGGGCTCCACCTTCTCGGACTCCGCCATGCGCAGCCGCGTACGGCGCGGCGCACCGATCGAGTGGAGGGAGTTCTCGCCCGCACTGTCGAGGATCGGGTCGAGGTCGGTGCCCCGCTGGTTCGTCTGTCCCATCCGGCCGTTCGCACTGGCGATGGTCGGATCGATGCTGATATCGCCTGCGAAGTCCCACGCCCCGTACAGTCCGAGGTGGACCCGCAGCCAGAGGTCGTTGTCGAACTCCAGGAACATCTGCTTGCCGACGGCCTTGGCGTCGGTCATCACGTGCCCGTCGATGCGGGTGGCGTCGGCGGCGAACCGGCCCTGAGGTGAGGACACCGCCACGCGGTGCCCGACGAAGTTGACCGCGAACTGCTTCGCGATGCGGTGGACGGAGTGACCCTCGGGCATCAGTGGTCCACGTGCTTGCCCGCGATGTCGCCGGTGGCTTCGTACTCCGCCAGCTGGGCGATCCGGCGCACGTGGCGCTCCTCGAACGAGAACGGCTCGGCGATGAAGGCGTCGATGAAGGAGGTGGCCTCCTCCACCGTGTGCTGCCGCGCGCCGATCGCGATGACGTTCGCGTCATTGTGCTGCCGAGCGAGCAGAGCGGTGGACTGACTCCAGACCAGCGCCGCACGCGCGCCGCGCACCTTGTTCGCAGCGATCTGCTCACCGTTGCCCGAACCGCCGAAGACGATGCCGAGCGCATCCACCCCCGCCTGCTGATCGCGCACGACCGCCGCGGCCGCATTGATGCAGAACGCCGGGTAGTCGTCGATGGGGTCGTACTCGACCGGTCCGTGGTCGATCACCTCGTGACCGGCCGCTCCCAGGTGCTCCTGCAAGTGCTTGCTGAAGTCGAGACCTGCGTGATCGGTGGCGATGTGGATGCGCATATCCACAGTCTAGGGAAGGCCACCGACGGCGTCGGCGCCGATGGATAAGGTGGTGGCGGTGGACACGATCCACGCCGTCCGAGTCCCAAGGAGCAAGCGTTGCCCGGAGAAAACCTCACCCGCCTCGAAGCACAGGAGCGCGCCGCGCTCATCCGCACCCACAGCTACGACGTCACCCTCGATCTGACGACCGGGCCCGAGACCTTCCTCAGCACGACGACCGTGCGGTTCGAGGCACAGGCGGGCGCGTCGACCTTCATCGACGCGATCACGCGGACGGTGCACTCTGTCACGCTGAACGGTGCCGAGCTCGACCCGGCCGCCGTGAGCGACGGCGTGCGCATCCAGCTCGACGGCCTCAAGGACGAGAACGAGTTGACGGTCGTCGCCGACGCGATCTACACCAACACCGGTGAGGGCCTGCACCGGTTCGTCGACCCGGTCGACGGCGAGGTGTACCTCTACAGCCAGTTCGAGGTGCCGGACTCGCGGCGCATGTTCGCCGTGTTCGAGCAGCCCGACCTCAAGGCCGAGTTCACCTTCACGGTCACGGCACCCGCGCACTGGGCCGTGGTCAGCAACTCCCCCACGCCGGAGCCGCAGGATGCCGGCGAGGGCAAGAAGGTCTGGGCGTTCCCGCCCACGCCGGTCATCTCCTCGTACATCACAGCGCTCGTGGCCGGCCCGTACGAGTCGGTCCACAGCGAGCTCACCAGCCGCGACGGCCGCACCATCCCGCTCGGCGTGTACACCCGCAAGAGCCTGGCCGAGTACCTCGACGCCGACTACATCTTCGACAAGACCCGCGAGGGCTTCGCGTTCTACGAGGAGCGCTTCGACTACGCGTACCCGTTCGAGAAGTACGACCAGCTGTTCGTGCCCGAGTTCAATGCGGGCGCGATGGAGAACGCCGGAGCGGTCACGTTCACCGAGACCTACGTCTTCCGCTCCAAGGTCACCGACGCGATCAAGGAGCGCCGCGTCGTCACCATCCTTCACGAGCTCGCCCACATGTGGTTCGGCGACCTGGTGACCATGAAGTGGTGGAACGACCTCTGGCTGAACGAGTCGTTCGCCGAGTACGCCTCCACGCTGGCCACTGCGGAAGCGACCGAGTGGACCGAGGCGTGGACCACCTTCGCCGCCATGGAGAAGAGCTGGGCGTACCGGCAGGATCAGCTGCCGTCGACGCATCCCATCGTCGCGACCATCAACGATCTGGAGGACGTTCAGGTCAACTTCGACGGCATCACCTACGCCAAGGGCGCCTCGGTGCTCAAGCAGCTCGTCGCGTGGGTGGGTCAGGACGACTTCCTCGCCGGTGTCGCCCAGTACTTCAAGAAGCACGCGCACGGCAACACCGAGCTGAAAGACCTGCTGGTCGAGCTCGAGGCCACCAGCGGCCGCGACCTCACCGACTGGTCGAAGAAGTGGCTGGAGACCGCGGGCGTCAACACCCTGCGCCCGGAGCTCGAGGTTGATGCGGACGGCGTCATCACCTCGTTCGGCGTGCTGCAGACGACGCCCGCCGACTACGCCACGATCCGCCCGCACCGCCTGGCGATCGGCCTCTACAACCTGCGCGAAGGCAAGTTGGTGCGCGAGAACCGGATCGAACTGGATGTGGACGGCGAGCGCACCGACGTCCCGGAGCTGGTCGGCACCCGCCGCCCGGACCTCGTGCTCATCAACGACGACGACCTCGCCTACGCGAAGATCCGTCTCGACGAGGAGTCGCTGAAGGTCGCGATCGAGCACCTCTCCGACATCGAGAGCCCGCTCGCCCGGTCCCTCGTCTGGGGCGCGGTGTGGGATGCGACCCGCGACGCCGAGACCGGCGCGAGCGACTATGTCCGCCTCGTGCTCGGCAACATCGCCTCCGAGACGGAGTCGACCACGATCCGCACGACGCTCAACCAGCTCGTGCTGGCGGCGACCGCATACGTGGCGCCCGAGCGGCAGAAGGAGACGGCGCAGAGCGCGGCATCGGCGCTGTGGGAGCTGGCGAAGAATGCGGAGGCCGGCAGCGACGCGCAGTTCCAGTTCGTCAAGTTCTTCGCGGCCCTCGCCTCCACCGACGAGCAGCTGGACACGATCGCGGCCCTGCGCGACGGCTCGGTGAAGCTCGACGGGCTGACGATCGACACCGACCTCTCCTGGGAACTCCTCATCGCCCTGGTCGCCGGCGGCGCAGCGGGCACCGCCGAGATCGACGCGGCCCTTGCGGCGGACAACACCGCCAACGGCGGCCAGTTCGCGGCGCAGGCTCGCGCGAGCATCCCGACGCCTGAGGGCAAGCAGGCCGCTTGGGACTCGGTGTTCGGCTCCGACTCCCTGCCGAACACGATCGTCCGCTACACCGGTATCGGGTTCCAGCGGGCGAAGGACAAGAGCGTGCTCGCCTCCTTCATCGAGCCGTACTTCGCCGCCCTGCGGGAGATCTGGACCTCGCGCTCCTACAAGATCGCGGAGTACCTCGTCGAGGGCATGTACCCGGCGCCGCTCGCGAGCGAAGAGCTGCGCGACGCGACGCGTGCGTGGCTCGACGCCAACGCCGAGCCGGCCGCCCTCCGCCGCATGGTGGTCGAGAACCTCGCCGGCGTGGAGCGGGCGCTCGCCGCGCAGAAGCGCGACGCGTCGGCCTGAGGCTGAACGCATCCCGGGCTGACCGCATCCCCGACACGAAAGGGTCCCGCCGTCGCGGGGCCCTTTCGTCGTATCGACGGGAAGTCGTACGGATGCCGAAATGAGTGGTACCGAGGGTGGATACCCCAGACAAGCGCGGGCCCCTAGTCTCGGAGGCATGATCCAACTCGATCACCTGACCAAACGGTTCGGCGCGAAGACCGCCGTCGACGACATCTCCGTGACCATCCAGCCGGGCAAGGTCACCGGCTTCCTCGGCCCGAACGGCGCCGGCAAGTCCACCACCATGCGCATGATCGTGGGACTCGACCGGCCGACCCAGGGCACCGCACTGATCAACGGCAGGCGCTACGCGGAATTCCGCTCGCCCCTGACCGAGGTCGGCGCCCTGCTCGACGCCAAGGCCATTCACACCGGCCGCACCGCGTACGGGCACCTGCTGGCCCTGGCCGCGACGCACGGCATCCCCACCTCCCGTGTGCACGAGGTCATCGGGATGACCGGCCTCGAGTCGGTGGCCTCCAAGCGTGTCGGCGGCTTCTCCCTCGGGATGGGCCAACGGCTGGGCATCGCGGCCGCCATGCTCGGCGACCCGGCGACGCTCATCCTCGACGAGCCGGTGAACGGTCTGGACCCGGAGGGCGTCCTCTGGGTGCGCCAGTTCGCCCGGCACCTCGCCAGCCAGGGCCGCACCATCTTCCTCTCGTCGCACCTGATGAGCGAGATGGCGCAGACGGCCGACCACATCATCGTGCTGGGCCGGGGCCGCGTCCTCGCGGACGCTCCCGTCGACAGCATCCTGGCCGGGGCGACCCGTCACGCCGTGCGCGTGCGCACCCCGCAGCCCGACCTGCTCGCCCGCGCCGTCTCCGGTGCGGCTGTCGCCGTCACCGGTGTCGAGGCCCAGCTGCTCGAGATCACCGGCCTGACGGCCGCGCAGATCGGCGAGACGGCCGCGCGCGACGGCATCGTGCTCCACGAGTTGACGCCGATCAGCGCTTCGCTCGAGGAGGCCTACCTCGAACTCACCCAGGACGACGTCGAGTACCGCACGGAGGTCAGCCGATGAGCACCGCAACCACCACTCACGCCGGAGTCACGCATCCGCACACTTCGCTGGGGCACCTGAACTTCTTCCGGGTCGTGCGCTCCGAGTGGATCAAGCTGCGCACGCTGCGTTCCACCTTCTGGACGCTGATCAGCGCCGTCGTGCTCGTCGTCGGCATCGCTGCGCTCGTGGCGTTCGCCATCCCTGACAAGACGACGCTGCTGGCACGGGTGCCCGCGACGCAGCACGCCGCGGTGGAGGCACAGGCGGCCGGGTTCACCTTGACCGCCGCGACCGCGGGGCTGACCTTCGCGTCGCTGGTCATCGCTGTGCTCGGCGTTCTGGTGATCTCCGGCGAGTTCAGCACCGGGATGATCCGCGCCTCCTTCACGGCGGTCCCCCGCCGGTTCCCGGTCTTCGCGGCGAAGACCCTCGTGCTGTTCGTCGTCGCGTTCGTAGTCGGCCTGATCTCCTCGGCACTGTCGTGGGCGGTCGCCGTGCCGGTCCTGACCGGCAAGGGGTACACGGGAGACCTGTTCGCGGCCGACACGCTGTGGGCGATCCTCGGAGCCGGCGTGTACCTGGGGCTGGTGGCCGTGTTCGCCCTCGGCGTCGGCGCCATCCTGAAGTCCACCGCCGGCGGGATCGCCGGAGCGCTCGGTGTGCTGCTCGTGCTGCCGATCATCGCCGGTCTCGTGAGCGGCCTGACCCAGACGCAGTGGCTCGCCGACGCGCAACGCTACCTGCTGAGCAACGCCGGACAGGGGATGTCGGGCGTCGCCAACGGCGGAGTCGAGCCCTGGGTGAACGTCCTCACGGTGCTCGCCTGGACGGTCGTCTCCTTCGTGGTCGGGGCCGTGCTGCTGCAGCGCAGGGACGCCTGACCGGCCGCGTGACCGCGCCCGTCCCGATCAACGACACCCCGGGCGGCCTCGAACTTCCGAGGCCGCCCGGGGTGATCCGTCGTTATCTGGCGGCGCATCCGCTCGCCGTCGACCTGTTCGTGGCGGGATTCTATCTGGTGCCGTCGGTGGTCGGCGCGCTCATCGTGTCGGCGAGGGAGCCGACCGTCCAGGAGACGGTGCACCTCCTGCTTTCCGTGGTCGCCGGCGCAGCGCTCGTCGCACGTCGTCAACGGCCGGCCATCGTCTTCGCTTTCGCGACGGTGCTGCTCGGGGCGAGCGTCTTCCTCGGCCGCGACATGGATGTGGTTCCCACCCTCTTCGCGCTCTACGCCCTCGCGGTCTACCGCTCGATCCGGTCGGCCTGGATCGCCTTCGCGGTGACCTCCGCGGTCACGGTCGTGACGGTCACGGTGGAGGTCGTGCTGACCCAGGCGAAGGTGTTCACACCGCTGGAGACCGCCGCGGTACCCTCCGGCATCCTCGTCCTGTCGTTCTCGGTCGTCGCCGTGCTCATCGGCAGCAACGTCGGAAACCGCCGGCGGTACCTGGATGCGCTGATCGACCGGGCGCGCCAGCTCGCGCGCGAGCGCGACCAGCAGGCCGAGATCGCCGCGGCGGCGGAGCGCAGCCGCATCGCTCGCGAGATGCACGACATCGTCTCACACAGCCTCACGGTGATGATCACGCTGGCCGACGGGTCCGTGCGCTCGGCGGAAGCGTCGCCGCCGTCGCCCAGCCTTCCGGATCGCTCGGTGGATGCCATGCGGCTGGTCGCCGAGACCGGGCGTGGAGCGCTGGCCGACATGCGACGCCTGCTGGGGGTGCTCCGCGACGGCGAGGGCGGAGCGGCCGCGCGCGAACCGCAGCCGGGCGTGACCGACCTCGCCGACCTCATCGAGACGTTCCGTGCGGCCGGCCTCCCCGTGCGCATCACGGTCACGGGCGTCCCGCCGGAGGACGTGGGCCAGCAGCTGACCGTGTTCCGCGTGGTGCAGGAGGGACTGACCAACGCCCTCCGCTACGCCGCGTCGGCCACCGCGGTCCGGGTGGTCATCGTCTTCCGGCCCGGGACGGTGATCGTCACGATCGACGACGACGCCGCCCTGCACCCGGCGGCGGATCGGGGCTCGGGACGCGGCCTGATCGGGCTGCGCGAGCGGGTCGGACTGTACGGCGGGACGCTGGAGGCCGGGCCCCGGCCGGGCGGCGGGTGGCGCGTGCGCGCGGTGTTCGACGCGGTGCGGGCTACTCCGCCGCCGGACGTGTCACCTGAAGAGCCGGACGTGTCGCCTGCCCCCGCCGCAGAGCACCCGCCAGCACCCCACCCCCACGAGACGAAGGAGACGACGTGACCGACTCCGCCATCCGCATCCTGCTCGTCGACGATCAGCAGCTCGTCCGCCTCGGATTCCGCATGGTGCTGGAGGCCGAACCGGACCTCGTCGTCGTTGGCGAGGCGGCCGACGGCGCAGAAGCCGTACGGCTCAGCGCCGAGCTACGACCGGATGTCGTCCTCATGGATGTGCGGATGCCGGCACTCGACGGCATCGAGGCGACCCGGCGCATCGTGGAGGCGGACCCGAGTGCGCGCATCATCATCCTGACGACCTTCGACCTCGACGAGTACGCGTTCGGCGGACTGCGCGCCGGAGCGAGCGGATTCCTCTTGAAGGATGCGCGCCCCGACGAGCTCACCGGCGCCGTACGCGCCGTCGCCGCGGGCGACGCCGCCGTCTCGGGCAGGGTGACCCGGGCGATGCTGGAGATGTTCGCAGACCGCCTCCCGGCGGGGGACGCGCCCTCCCCCGGCGGGAAGGACCCCGCGGAGGTGCTCACCCCGCGCGAGCGGGAGATCCTGCTCGCCATGGGCGAAGGCCTGAGCAACGGCGAGATCGGAGCGCGGTTCTATCTGACGGAGTCGACCGTGAAGACGCACGTGGGCCGGGTGCTGTCGAAGCTCCAGCTGCGCGACCGGGTGCACGCGGTGATCTTCGCGTACGAGCACGGGCTGCTGGAGCGATGACCCGCGTCGTCATTCCAGCGACCGCCAAGGGAGGGGTCGCTAGGCTCGACCGGGTATGGAAATCCTGAGACAAGACTTCTGGGCCGCGATCGGATCGTGGGCCGTCCAGGCCGGCTGGAACCTGGTCAGCGCGGCCTGCATCATCGGCGGCGCCTTCCTGCTCAGCTGGATCCTCCGCGTGGTGATCCGCAAGGTCGTCTCGCGGATCGTCAACGGCGTGAAGAAGGGGCAGAACGTCAGCGACACGCAGGCGCTGGTGGCCTCGCCGCTGGCCGCCGTGCGCGTCGTCCAGCGCACCCGCACGCTCGGCTCCGTGCTGATGAACATCGTCAACGTGACGATCGGGATCGTCGCAATCATCCTCATCCTGAACGTCTTCGCGGCGAGCGTCCTCGGGTCGTTCGCGCTGCTGACCGCCGCGATCGGCGCCGGCCTCGGTTTCGGCGCCCAGAACATCGTGAAAGACGTGCTGAACGGGCTGTTCATGGTGATGGAGGATCAGCTCGGCGTGGGCGACGTCGTCGACCTGGGGTCGGCGACCGGTGTCGTGGAGGCGGTCGGCATCCGCGTCACCCAGGTCCGCGACGTGAATGGGACCCTGTGGTTCGTGCGCAACGGCGAGATCCTCCGCGTCGGCAACATGTCGCAGGGCTGGGCGCGCGTCATCATCGACCTCGCCGTGCCCTACGACACCGATGTCGAAGCGGTGCAGGCGAAGATGCTCGAGACCGCGAACGCACTCGCGACGAGCACCAAGTGGCGCTCGCGCATCCTGGACAAGCCGGAGCTGTGGGGGCTGGAGTCGATCTCGGCCGACGCGCTGGTCATCCGCATCGTGCTGAAGACGCGCACCACCGCCAAGGACGACGTGTCGCGCGAGCTGCGCGTCCGGCTGAAGGCGGCTCTGGATGAGATGGGCGTCAAGCTCCCGTCGCTCTCGGCCGTCGTGCTCACCGGGTTCGACAGCGCGGCGAGCGTCATGGGCGCGAAGCCGCCGCGCACCCGGCCGAGCCAGGTCGTGACGACCGAGCCGCCGCTGAAGGGGCGCAAGGCCCGTGCGGCGGCCAAGCGCCAGGAGTCCGGCGCAGCCGCCCCGGCGCCGCGGGCCGCCGACCCCGGCGCGATCCGGATCACCCCTGCGGTCGAGAAGGCGCCCAAGCCGCGCCCGGACGGAGAACAGAAGTGAGCATCCCCGTCGGCCCCCAGCCCGCCTTCTTCGACCAGGTCGGCGGCCACGAGACCTTCGTTCGGCTCGTCGACGCCTTCTACCGGGGCGTCGCCGACGACCCGGTGCTGCGCCCGATGTACCCGGAGGAGGATCTGGGCCCGGCCAAGGAGCGCCTCACGCTGTTCCTGGAGCAGTACTGGGGCGGCCCGACCACCTACAGCGAGCAGCGCGGCCACCCCCGGCTCCGGATGCGGCACAACCCGTTCAAGGTCAACCCGGATGCACGCGACCGCTGGCTGGCGCACATGCGTGAGGCCGTCGGCGAGCTGGGGCTGCCTCCGCTGCAGGAGGAGACGCTCTGGAATTACCTGGAGCGGGCGGCGTTCGCTATGGTCAACACATTCGAGGAGTGACGCTCCCGCCATCCCGGTGCCGAAGGAGACACGGATGACCTACGAACCCGACGCGATCGTCGTCGGCGCGGGGCTTGCGGGCCTCGTCGCCGCGTCCGAACTCCTGGACGCCGGCCGGCGCGTGACGATCGTGGAGCAGGAGCCGTCCGCGTCGTTCGGCGGGCAGGCCTGGTGGTCCTTCGGTGGCCTGTTCCTCATCGACTCCCCCGAGCAGCGGCGGATGAGCGTGCACGACTCCCTCGCCCTCGCGCGCGACGACTGGTTCGGCACAGCGGGATTCGACCGCGACGAGGACCATTGGCCGCGGCAGTGGGCCGAGGCGTACCTCCAGTTCGCGGCAGGCGAGAAGCGCGCCTGGCTGCACGAGAGGGGCGTCCGGTTCTTCCCCGTCGTCGGATGGGCGGAGCGCGGCAGCGGGATGGCCGGCGGTCACGGCAACTCGGTGCCGCGATTCCACATCACGTGGGGAACGGGACCGGCAGTGCTCGAGCCTTTCGCGCGCCGGGTGCAGTCGGCGGCGGCGACCGGGCGCGCCGTCATCCGGAACCGCCACCGCGTCGACGAGCTCATCGTCGAGGGTGGCCGCGTGGTCGGGGTGCGGGGTGCCGTACTCGCGCCCGATCCGGCCGAGCGCGGTGCGCCCAGCAACCGCGACATCGTCGGCGACTTCGAACTGCGGGCGCCCGTCGTCATCGTCGCGTCCGGCGGTATCGGCGGCAACCACGACCTCGTCCGGGCGGCCTGGCCGCAGCGTCTGGGGACGCCGCCCGCGTCGATGCTCTCCGGGGTGCCCGCGCACGTCGACGGCCGGATGCTCGGGATCGCCGAGACGGCGGGAGCGCACCTGATCAACGGCGATCGGATGTGGCACTACACCGAGGGCATCCAGAACTGGGATCCGGTGTGGGAGCGACACGGCATCCGCATCCTGCCCGGTCCGTCGTCGCTGTGGCTCGACGCGCGCGGCGATCGCCTGCCCTCGCCGCTCTTCCCCGGCTTCGACACGCTCGGGACGCTCGAGCACCTGCGGCGCACCGGCTCGGACTACAGCTGGTTCGTGCTGACGCAGAAGATCATCGAGAAGGAGTTCGCACTCTCAGGCAGCGAGCAGAACCCGGACCTGACCGGCAAGGATGTGCGCCTTCTCGCGAAGCGCGTGGCGCCCGGTGCGCCGGGGCCCGTCGAGGCGTTCAAAGAGAAGGGCGCCGACTTCGTTGTGGCCGACACGCTCGACGAGCTCCTCGCCGGGATGCAGCGGATCGCCGACGTCCCGCTCGACACCGAGCTCGTCGCCCGCCACGTGCACGAGCGCGACCGGCAGCTCGACAACGAGTTCGGCAAGGACCTTCAGCTCGCCGCGGTGCGGTCGGCGCGGAAGTACCGCGGCGACCGGCTCATCCGCGTCGCATCGCCGCACAAGCTCCTGGACCCGTCCGCCGGTCCGCTCATCGCGGTGAAGCTGCACATCCTCACCCGGAAGAGTCTCGGCGGGATCGAGACCGACCTCGACGGGCGGGTGCTCGGTGCGGACGGCGCGGTGGTGCCCGGCCTCTACGCCGTGGGAGAGGCGAGCGGATTCGGCGGAGGCGGGATGCACGGCTACCGTGCGCTCGAAGGGACGTTCCTCGGCGGGTGCCTGTTCTCAGGACGCCAGGCCGGCCGTGCGGCCGCGCGCGCCTGACCCGCGCTCGCTCCAGTCTTCCGCGCCCGTCACCTCCCTCCCCCAGCGACTCCATCCAACAGCTCCTGACTTTTTCGCACTAAATCGACGATTCGAGGCGAAAAACTCAGGAGCTGTTGGCTTGGGGCGGGAGGGGGCTAGCGGCGGAGGGACCAGGAGACGCGGCGCACGAGGGTGTGGCCGCGGCGGGTCGTGAGACGCGTCCAGGTGCCGGTCTCGTGGATGGTGACCGGGTCGTCGTCACCGACGAAGCCGAGGCTGTCCGCGGCGAAGGCGGCGCCGCTCGGGATGTACTCAAGTCCGTCGATCGGACGGCCCCACACCTCCGCCCGCACCCGCTGCACGAGCTGTTCGCCCGTTCCCGTCGGCACGGCCTCCGCGACCTCGGCGACGCCGGCCTGCGCGGTCGACTGCAGCAGCGCAGACGTGGTCTCGCCGACCTTCTGCCAGCCGCCCCGCGGCGGCGAGATGCCCGCCCAGGTGACGGTGGAGACTTCGAGGGGCAACCGGATCTCGATCGGGCCGGCATCCGCCTCCCCCGCCTCCACCGCAGCTTCGGCGCCCTCCCGGGCGCGCGCGACCCGGTCGAGCAGCGAGCGGATCGGCACGACCGCGTCGAACTCCACGTCGCCGCGGGTCGCGAAGGTGCGAAGGCCCAGCACGGTCGGCGTCTCGTCGAGCAGACCGCGCGGGTACAGGATCGCCGTGTACACGGCCAGGACCCCGGAACCGGCGATCAGGCGCACGGATCCCTCCTCGACACGGGCCGCCCTCGACAGATAGGTCTGCAGATCGGCGACGGCGAGGGCGTCCACTAGAGAAAACGACTGGCTCATCGGTTGTCTAAACTACCAACAGACCACCGACTTGGAGGCACCGTGACCGAGCCCCTGGCTTCTCTTCTGACCGCGCTCGATCTGACCGACACCGGCGCCCGCACCAGTGAAGACATTTTCACCGGTCCTTCCCAGTGGATGCCGTTGGGCCGCGTCTTCGGCGGACAGGTGCTCGCGCAGTCCATCGTGGCGGCGACGCGGACGGTGGAGGACGACCGCCACATCCACTCGATGCACGGCTATTTCCTGCGCCCGGGCGACGTTAACTTCCCGATCACGTTCTCGGTGGACCGCATCCACGACGGCCGTTCCTTCTCCACGCGGCGCACGCAGGCGTACCAGAACGGGCTGCCGATCCTGTCGATGATCGCGTCCTTCCAGACGGAGGACACGGGATTCGAGCACCAGGATGCGATGCCGGAGGGGCTTCCGGACCCCGAGAGCCTGCCCTCGACCGCGTCCTCGCTGGAGGATGTGCGGCATCCCGTAGCTCAGTATTGGGCCAGCCAGCGGCCATTCGACATGCGCCATGTCACCTCCCCGATCTATGTGTCGGTGGAGGGCGAGCACGTGGCGCAGCAGGCCGTGTGGTTCCGGACCATCGGCGACATGCCCGACGACCCGGGCCTCCACCGCGCAGCGCTCGCGTACGCCAGCGACTACACGATCATGGAGTCGGTGATGCGCCGGCACGGCATCGCCTGGGCGACGCCGGGGCTGAAGGCCGCGAGCCTCGACCACGCGATGTGGTGGCACCGCCCGGCGAGGGTGGACGAATGGCTGCTGTATGTGCAGGAGTCGCCTACCGCGGGCGGCGGGCGCGGCCTCTCGCAGGGTCGCATTTTCAGCCGCGACGGCCGCTTGGTGGCGAGCGTCGCGCAGGAGGCGACCATCCGCCTGCCGCAGCCGGAGGACTGAGCCGGCGCGCGGCCGCGCGGCCGACGCTACCCGAAAGTGCTGCGCAGCAGGACGGTGCCGTCGCCGGCGGACCGGATGTCCACTGAGGCGATGTCGGACAGCGGGATGCTCGTCGTCGCGACCGGTGTCGCCGTTGTGCCCTCGTCCGCTGTCCAGGTCGAGATCTCGTGCTGCTTCCCGGCGCGGTCGGTGATGACCATCGCATACGTCCAGGAGTGGCCGCCGTCCGCGGCTCCGACGTGGGCGTAGCGGCACTTCGAGTCGATGCGGGTGCCCCACGGCTCCTCCGTCAGCCGCAGGTCGGCCGTGAGAGCGCTCGGCTCGACCTGGTCCATCACGACGCTGGCCACGGGCGTGCTGTCGGGATGCAGTGCCGTCGGGAGCAGGAAGGCGCCGATACCGACCACCACGGCGGCCGCCGCGGCGGACAGGGCGGCGACGAGCCAGCGGGAGCGCACTCGGCGACGCTGCACCCGGTGCAGCAGGGACGGCAGCATGTCAGGACCAGGACCCTGCTCGGCCGCTCCTTCCGCGTCCGACGCCATCACGGCATCCTCACCGAGCAACGCCATGGCCTGCTCGTGCGGAACACGACTCAGGATGCCGGGCATGCCGGCGAGCTCGCCGACCGCCTCGGTGCACCGCTCGCACTCGCGGAGGTGCACCTCGTACTCGCGGCGCTCGGTGGGCGAGAGCGCGCCGAGAATGTAGGCCGCATCCCACGTGGCGAATTCGTCGTGGCTCGTCATCGTTCGGTCACCCCTCTCTCCTGCAGCGCGAGCCGCAGGGCACGCAGACCGTAGTGGAGGCGGGATTTCACGGTGCCCTCCGGGATGTCGAGCTCTCGGGCGATCTCGGCGACGGACCGGCCGCCGTAGTATGCGTGGACGATGACGGACCGGTGCTCGGCGCTGAGTTCCGCCAGTGCGTCGGAGACCAGCCAGGAGTCGAGGACCGCGTCGGCTTCGCTGTCCGGCGACGGGCGCTCAGGGAGGGTGTCTGTGCCGAACTCGTGGCGGTAGTGGGCGCTGCGCCGTCCGTCGATGACGAGGTTCCGCGCGACGGTGAACAGCCAGGTGCGGGCGGACTGCTGCGACTGGTCAAGCACGGAGGGCTTGCGCCAGGCGCGCAGGAGCGTCTCCTGCACCACATCGTCGGCCATCGCGCGATCGCCGGTGAGGTGCACGACGTATCGCCAGACGGCCTGCGCGTGCTGATCGTGCAGTTCGCGCAGCAGTCGGGCGTCCTCCTCCGGCATGTTCACCTCCATCACGTACACGATGCAGCCCGCGGAAAGGTTCACACGCCATCGTGTGAACCGACCGAAGTACTGTCTCGTGAATACCGTAGAAGACGCATCCACCGATCGGGAGGAATCCGAATGAACGACCGCGCACCGCTCACCCGCCGCACTCTCATGTCGATCGGCGGTGCCTCCGCCGGCGCGCTCCTCCTGGCCGCCTGTACGCCGGGCGGGGCGAACGACGCGAACGGTTCGTCCTCCGGCGGCGGCGGCGGCTCGACGGAGGTGTCGCTCGCGTCCATCCCGGTGGGCGGTGCGGTGTCGGCGACGCTCGGCGGCAAGCCCATCGTCGTCTCGCAGCCCTCCGCAGGTCAGGTGGTCGCGTTCAGAGCCGTCTGCACGCACCAGGGATGCACGGTGGCGCCGCAGGGCAAGGAATTCGACTGCCCGTGCCATGGGTCGCGCTTCGACGCCTCGACGGGCGACGTGCTGAACGGACCCGCACGCGACCCGCTTCCCAAGCTGTCGGCGAAGGTCTCCGGCGACTCCGTCACGGTCACCGAGTAGGTCTCGCCATGCGCCGGCTCCGACGCCCTGATGCGCGGTCAGGCCCGCTTGGTGAACTGCACCGGCTCGTCGAGGTAGGGCGTCCAGGCGTCCCGTTCGCGCTCGTTGATGCGGCGGGGCCGCTGGCTGGTCGCGTCGACGAGCACGATCGTGGTCGCCGCGCGGGTGAACAGCGTCCGCGGTTCCGTGCCGTCGGGCGACCACACCTCGTAGCAGACTTCGAGGCTCGCTCCGCCGAGACGCCCGAGCCACAGTTGGACGTCCAGCGGCTGCCGGAGGTACGGGATGGGCGCGAGGTATTCGATCTCCTGCCGCGCGATCAGCGTCAGCGTGTCCGCTCCGGGGCGGCCGTCGAGCACCGCCGTGGAGCCGCCGACGGCCTCCCCGCTGCCTTCGCCGGAGTCGTCGGTGGCCCAGAACGCCTCGATGCGCGCCTCCTCGAGGAGCCGCAGCATCTCGGCGTTGTTGACGTGTCCGTAGGCGTCGAGGTCGCTCCAGCGGAGCTTGATCGGAACGTGGAGTCGCATCGCAGCGGCCTCAGTCGCGGGTGAGCTTGCGGTACGCCGAGCGGTGCGGCTTGGCGGCGTCCGGCCCGAGACGCTCGACCTTGTTCTCCTCGTACGCCTCGAAGTTGCCCTCGAACCAATACCAGTCGGCCGGGTTCTCCTCCGTGCCTTCGTACGCCAGGATGTGCGTCGCGATCCGGTCAAGGAACCACCGGTCGTGGGTAATGACCACGGCACATCCGGGGAACTCGAGGAGCGCGTTCTCGAGGCTCGAGAGCGTCTCGACGTCGAGGTCGTTGGTCGGCTCGTCGAGGAGCAGCAGGTTGCCGCCCTGCTTGAGCGTCAGCGCCAGGTTGAGGCGGTTGCGCTCACCACCGGAGAGGACGCCGGCCCTCTTCTGCTGGTCCGGTCCTTTGAACCCGAAGGTGGAGACGTACGCGCGCGACGGCACCTCGGTCTTACCGACCTGGATGTAGTCGAGCCCGTCGGAGACGACCTCCCACACGTTCTTCTTGGGGTCGATGCCGCCACGGGACTGGTCGACGTACGAGATCTGGACGGTCTCGCCGACCTTCAGGTCTCCGCCGTCGAGCGGTTCCAGGCCGACGATCGTCTTGAACAGGGTCGTCTTGCCGACGCCGTTCGGGCCGATGACGCCGACGATGCCGTTGCGCGGCAGGGTGAACGTGAGGCCGTCGATGAGCTTGCGATCCGCGAAGCCCTTCTCGAGGTTCTTCGCGTCGATGACGATCTGTCCGAGGCGCGGACCCGGCGGGATCTGGATCTCCTCGAAGTCGAGCTTCCTTGTGCGCTCCGCCTCGGCCGCCATCTCCTCGTAGCGGGCAAGACGCGCCTTGGACTTCGCCTGACGTCCCTTGGAGTTGCTACGAACCCAGTCGAGCTCCTCCGTGAGGCGCCTGGCGAGCTTGGCGTCCTTCTTGCCCTGAACCTCCAGGCGCTCGCGCTTCTTCTCCAGATACGTCGAGTAGTTGCCCTCGTACGGGTAGAGGTGACCGCGGTCGACCTCGGCGATCCACTCGGCCACGTGGTCGAGGAAGTACCGGTCGTGGGTCACGGCGAGCACGGCACCGTGGTACTTGGCCAGGTGCTGCTCGAGCCAGAGCACGCTCTCGGCGTCGAGGTGGTTGGTGGGCTCGTCGAGGAGCAGGAGGTCCGGCTTCTGCAGCAGGAGGCGGCACAGGGCGACGCGGCGCTTCTCTCCACCGGAGAGCGTGTTGACCGGCCAGTCGGCCGGCGGGCAGCGGAGAGCATCCATCGCCTGCTCGAGCTGGGAGTCGAGGTCCCAGGCGTCGGCGGCGTCGATCTGCTCCTGCAGGGTGCCCATCTCGGCGAGCAGGGTGTCGAAGTCGGCGTCGGGGTCTGCGAGGAGCCCGGAGATCTCGTTGAAGCGGTCGACCTTCTCCTTGATCTCGCCGACGCCCTCCTGCACGTTCTCGAGCACCGTCTTGCTCTCGTCGAGCTGGGGCTCCTGCATGAGGATGCCGACGCTGAAGCCGGGGCTCAGCTTGGCCTCGCCGTTGGAGGGCGTGTCCAGACCGGCCATGATCTTCAGGATGGTGGACTTACCGGCGCCGTTCGGTCCCACGACACCGATCTTCGCTCCGGGCAGGAACGCCATCGTGACGTCGTCGAGGATCACCTTGTCGCCGACCGCCTTGCGGGCGCGCACCATCGAGTAAATGTATTCGGCCATGACATCCATTCTAATTGGGCCGAAAGGCCGCAATGTTCAGGGATCGCGTCGGGAGCGGTCCGTGACCTACCAGTCGATCGGGCGGGTGTCCCCGATAAGGCACGCCCCGGTGGACAGCACGGGTGCGACGAGGCTGGAGTATCCGCCGGCGTCGGCTCCGTTCTGGCCGATCAGGCAGGTGTCACCCATCCGCACCGAGAACTGGATGGAGTTCGCCTTCAGCCCGATCGTCGTCGTGTCGACGGTCACCTGCATGTCGGCCTTCGTGAAACCGGCCGCCACCAGCGCGTCGATGAAGTCGCGGCCCTGCGCGTTCGGATTCGCCGCCAACGTCGCCTGATTGACCTTGTCGAAGAACGGCAGGTTTTCCTGGGCGGTGCCGCCGGGTACCAGCGCGATGGGTGCGGGCGTCGGTGCTGTAGGAGTCGGCGTCGCCGTGGCGACGGTCGGCGCCGCTGTGTGGGATGCCGTCGGGGCCGGTCCACCCGTGCATCCCGTCAGCGCCAGCGCCACGCTCAGCCCCGCCACCGAGGCCGCAGCGGACAGGGCGAACGGTCTGGCCCGGCGGACCACGGAGAACGACATGCCCCGAATCTTACGGGGAGGCCGCTGGGATTCCCTCGGGCGGTGTGGCCGCATTGTCCGTCCCTTCGGCGGTCGCCACGGTTGTCCCGTCGGCCCTCCCGTCAGCCGTCCCCTCTCCGGCCGCCGCCCGGGTGAAGTCCGACCGCCCCCAGGTCAGGTCGTGCCCGATCGACTCGGCCTCGATCTCCACGGTCATGCCCTGCTTGTCGCCTGTCCATTCCCTCAGGCAGAGCCGGCCGGAGACGAGGACGGGGTCGCCTTTCGCGATGCAGTCCGCGGCGCTCACCGCCAGCCGGCGGAAGGCGCTCACGGTGTACCAGTTGCTGCCGCCGTCCTCCCAGGCCGACGCCTGGCGGTTGTAGCGACGATGAGTGGTCACGAGCCGGAAGCTCGTGATCGGCAGGCCGCCCTCGGTCACGAGGTGGCGCGGATCGGTGGCGACGAAGCCGCGAACGGCGACGGTGTCGGACATTGTTCTCCCCTTCCGGACCCACCGCTGTGGTGGGCCCGGAACCACTCTCGCGGGCGCCGGAGGAACGGACCCAGCACCAAGCGCACTCTGTGGAGAATCAGCCCCGGAGCAGGAAAGGGGACGGAATCACGCCGCGACGTAATCGGCGTACGACGCGCGGATCTTGTTCACCTTCGGGAGCGCCACGGCGAGGCAGTAGCCCTGCCCAGGGTTCTTTGCGAAGAAGTCCTGGTGGTACTCCTCGGCGCGGTAGAACGGGCCGAGCGGCTCGATCGTGGTCACGATCCCGCCATCCCAGTACTCGGAAGCACGGTCGCGTGCGGCCTCGAACAGCTCACGCTGGTGCTCACTGTCGTAGAACATCGCCGAGCGGTACTGGGTGCCGACATCGTTGCCCTGCCGGTTCAGCTGCCGCGGGTCGTGCAGGGTGAAGAACACGTCGAGGATCACCTCGGGCGGGATCACCTCCGGGTCGAAGGTCACCGCGACCGCCTCCGCGTGCCCGGTGCGGCCGGTGCACACGTCCTCGTAGCTCGGCTCGACGGTGATTCCGCCGGTGTAGCCGGACACCACATCCTGCACACCGCGCAGAACGCGGTACACCGCATCCAGGCACCAGAAGCATCCGCCGGCCACCACGAAGGTCTGCATGAGTCGTCCTCTCGATCCGCTGTCACCATTCTTGCGCGAACCTTTTCGGCCTGCGCCGGATGCCCGGCTTGGCGACACGACGCCCGCGGTCCCCGGCCGACCACTGGATGGCCGTTACCATCACGGCATGCAGTGGTGGAATGACTTCGTCGATTGGCTCACGTCGCCGGCCGCACGGCCGGCCCTCTTCAACGCGGCGGTCCTCGCGGTCGCCGTGATCCTCTCCGGCCTGATCGCCGCGTGGATCGCCCGGGGCGCCCTGAAGGGCCTCCTCTCCCGTACCGACCGCGCGCAGAAGGCGTCCGCGATCGCCGCGCTCGTCGACGCCGCGACCGAGGCCTCCGTGTGGAACTCGCTCACGCCGGGCGAGCAGGTGCTCTCCGACCGCGCGGTCGGGCAGGCCGACATCATGGTCCGCCTCCTCCCGATCAAGAGCGCCGGGCTCGCCGCCAACTGGGCGGGCCACCAGCTCGCCGAGATGAAGCGCGCCTCGGCGACCTTCGGCTACCAGCTGGATCCGGCCATCGCCGAGTTCCGCGACCGCCTGCTCGAATGGCAGAACAACCCGCGGCGCGCCCGCAAGATCTTCCAGAACGACCTGGAGCGGTGGCGGTTCGAGAGCAACGACCCCGACCGCGGACTGATCGACCAGCAGGATGCCTGGGTCGCGCAGCAGCACCACGACCAGTACACGGCACCCGCCGGTGCAGCAGCAGCCGCGACGCCCGCGCCCGACCAGCCGGCCGAGCCCAACCCGTTCGTCACGACCGCGGCGGCCGGCACCCAGAACGAGGACACCTCCCCCACGACACGTCTGGGCCAGCCCGTCTGACCTGACCGCGCACGCGGCACAGCACTCCACCCGAAACGAAGGGCGCCGGCTTAGGCCGGCGCCCTTCGTGCTTCTCCGCGGATGGGGTCAGCGGCTGTAGGAGCCTTCACCCCACCAGGTGTCGAACATGCTCGCCGGAGGCTGCCGCTTGTGCTCGGTCGACCGGTACCGCGCCTCGAGAGCCTCGGTCACCTCGTCCGACACGTCCTTGCCCTCGAGGAAGTCGTCGATGTCCTCGTACGACAGGCCAAGGTTGTCCTCGTCCGTCTGGCCCGGGTTCAGGTCGAGCAGGTCGGCGGTCGGCGCCTTCTCGTACAGCCGCGCCGGCGCATCCAGGAAGCGGAGCAGCTGCTTGCCCTGACGCTTGGTGAGACCGCTCAGCGGGAGGATGTCCGTCCCGCCGTCGCCGTACTTGGTGAAGAACCCGGTGACCGCCTCCGCCGCATGGTCCGTGCCGATCACGAGAAGCCCGCGCTGACCCGCGATCGCGTACTGCGCCACCATGCGGATGCGCGCCTTGACATTGCCCTTGACGAAGTCCGTCATCGGTTCGCCGACGGCGTCCGCGTACTCGTCCTCGACACCGTCGGTGCCGCGCTGGATGTTGAACACGACCGAACTCTTCGGCCGGATGAACGACAGCGCGAGCTGCGCGTCCTCCTCGTCCCGCTGCACCCCGTACGGAAGCCGGACGGCCACGAAATCGACCTCGGTGCCCTCGGCGGCGAGCCGCTCTACCGCCAGCTGGGTGAGGCGTCCGGCGAGGGTGGAGTCCTGTCCACCACTGATGCCGAGGACGAACCCGGCGGCCCCGGTCGAGCGGAGGTAGTCGACGAGGAACCCGACCCGTCGCTCCACCTCGGCGGCCGGATCGACCTCCGGACGGACGTTCAGCTCTTCGATGATCTGTGCCTGCAGTTCACGCATGACGCCACCATATCCCCGCCGGATTTCGGACGTGTGAACACCTCGTGCGAGCACCTCGCGCGACAGGGTCTGCCGCGGGTGCGGTCCTCGTCGCTAGCATGCGGCGCATGGACGCCCACGTCTCCACCATCGTGCTCGTGCCTCTGCTGGCCGTGGGCGCTGCGCTGCTCACGACGGCGGTGGGGCGCTTCGCGAAGATCCCGTTGGTCGTCTTCGAGATCGTCCTGGGGCTGCTGGTCGGTCCGAGCGTCCTCGGCTGGATACCCGAGACCGACGCGCTGGATATGATCGCCAACTTCGGCCTCGCCTTCCTCTTCTTCATGGCCGGCAACGAGATCGACTTCGCGGCGATCGGAGCCCGCCACCTCCGCCGGGCATCCCTCAGCTGGGTGCTGTCCCTGGTTCTCGCCGTCGTGCTCGCGACGCTCATCGCCGGCGAGTTGATCAGGGGTGTCTACATCGGTATCGCGCTCACCTCGACCGCACTCGGGACTCTGATGCCGGTGCTACGCGACGCCGGCGAATTGCGCACGCCGTTCGGCCGGGCCCTCACGGCGGTCGGCGCGGTGGGCGAGTTCGGACCGCTCCTCGCCATCTCGCTGTTCCTCAGCGGGCGCAAGCCTCTCGCGGCGGCATTGGTGCTGATCGGGTTCGCAATCATCGCCGGAGGAGCGATCTGGTTCGCCTCTCGCGGCGTGCACCCGCGGTTCCACGCTCTCGTGCGGGCAACCCTGCACACCAGCGGGCAGTTCGCCGTGCGATTCGTCGTGCTCGTCATCGCCGCGTTGGTGGGCCTGAGCATCGCCGTCGGCCTCGACATGCTGCTCGGCGCCTTCGCGGCGGGCGTGCTGAGCCGCATCCTGCTCGCCGGGGCGGAGCCGGCGGACGCGCATCACATCGAGAGCAAGCTGGAGGCCGTGGCGTTCGGTGTACTCGTGCCGGTCTTCTTCATCAACACCGGGATCGGGTTCGATCTGAAGGCGCTCGTCACCGATCCGCGGGCCCTGATCCTGCTGCCGATCTTCCTGGTCCTTCTCATCCTGGTCCGAGGCATTCCTGCGTCCTCGTTCTCCGTTCCGCCGGGATCGACGTTCCGCGACCGCGCCTCGTTCACCCTGTTCAGCGCCACAGGTCTGCCCATCATCGTCGCGGTGACGGCGATCGGAGTGCGGGAGCACGACCTCCCTGTCGGCACAGCGACGGCACTGGTCGGCGCCGGGATGCTGTCGGTGCTGCTGTACCCGCTGATCGCGCTGACGCTCCGCCGTCGCTCGTCCGACGGCGGTGTGCGCCCGGCCGATCCGGATGCGGTGCCGATCGAGGGCTAGCCGCTAACGCGTCAGATGACCCGGCCCGGCCCGGCTCACGCCACCCGGCTCACCGCCCGCGCCAGGATCGCCGTGGTGAGCGCATCCACCGGCTCCCGCGCCGCCGACGGGTTCGAGAGCAGCGTGAAGTCGACGTGGCCGAGGTCCGGAAGCCCGAAGCGGTTCGTCACCTTGATCAGGTCCGTCGGGATGAGCGAGCGGGGGAACACCGCGACGCCGATACCCGCCCGCACTGCTGCCAGCACGCCGTTCACCTCGCGGGTGTTGCAGGTGATCCGCCAGGTGCGTCCTGCGTCCTCCAGCGCATCGATCGCCACCTGACGGCTGAGGCTCGGCCCCTGATAGGAGATGAGCGGCACCGGCCCATCGGGGTCCAGGATGGTCTTCTCCTGCCCCATCCACACCAGCTCGTCGGTGGCGACGACCGCGCCCTCGGTGGTGCCTGGCGTCTGCTTGATGAAGATCAGGTCAAGCTGGCCGGCCTTCAGCTTCCGGTGGAGTGGAGCGGACTGATCGACGGTCAGCTCGAGGTTGATCTGCGGATTCTGTTGACGGAAGTGGCGCAGGACGCGCGGGAGCGTCGTGATGGCGAGGTCGTCCGCCGCGCCGAACCGCAGCCGCCCGCGCATCGCCGAACCGCTGAAGTAGCTCTCGGCCTCGGCGTGGGCCGCCAGGATCGTGCGGGCGAAGCCGGCCATCGCATCCCCGTTGTCGGTCAGCCGCACCTCACGGGTGTCGCGCGCGATCAGTTGCCGCTTCGCCGCCTGCTCCAACTTGCGGATGTGCTGACTCACCGTCGGCTGGCTGATGCCGAGCCGGCCGGCCGCTTTGGTAAAGCTGCGGGTGTCGGCGACCGCGAGGAAGGTCTGCAGCAGGACAGGATCGAACATTCGCGCATCCATTCGAAAAGCCAATGGGACTTATAGCCATGATCGGCTCCAAGAATAGCGCCGGTTGCGTAGGGTCGATAACGAGACTTCATACGGAACCAGCGACGACATCGAGGTAACACGCACGTGGCGCACTCCCCCGCAGCGGCCCCGCCCACCGGACCCATGCCGGTCCTCTCCGCCCGACCGCCGTGGCGCGAGACCTTCGCCTCCTTGCGAGTGCCGAACTACCGCCGGTTCGCCGCCAGCAACCTGGTCGCCAACACGGCCGTGTGGATGCAGCGGATCGCGATGGACTGGCTGGTGCTCCAACTCTCCGGGAGCGTCGCGGCCGTCGGCGTGACCGTCTTCATGCAGTTCACTCCCATGCTCCTCTTCGGCCTCTGGGGTGGGGTCATCGCTGACCGATACTCCAAGCAGCGCCTGCTCGTCATTACGCAATCGTGCGCGGCCGGGCTCGCCGGCCTGCTCGCGGTGCTCACCCTCACCGGCGTGATCGAGGTGTGGCACGTCTACGCGATCTCGTTCGTGCTCGGGCTCGTCACCGTCGTCGACAACCCGGCGCGGCAGGTGTTCGTCAACGAGCTGGTCGGCCCGAAGTACCTGCGCAACGCGATCAGCCTCAACTCCTCCATCTTCCAGCTGGGCGGGCTGATCGGGCCCGCCGTCGGCGGCATCCTGATCACCGCGGTCGGCGGCGGCTGGTCGTTCGCGATCAACGCCGTCGCCTGTCTCGCCGTCGTCTTCGCGGTCGCCACGCTGAAGCGCTCGGAGCTGCACGCCTCCCCGGCGGCCCCGCGCGGCAAAGGCCAGCTGAAGGAGGGGATGCGCTACGTGCGCCGCAAGCCGGTGATCTTCTGGACCGTCGTGATGGTCGCCGTGATCGCCGTCTTCGCCTTCAACATGCCCGTGTTCCTGGCGGCGTACGCGAACAACGTCTACCACGTGGGGGCTCAGGGCTACGGGATGTTCAACGCCCTCGTCGCGGCCGGTGCGCTCACCGGAGCGCTCGCCTCGACCCGCCGGACCAGCGTGCGGCTCTCGATGGTGGTCGGCACGGCTGCGGCGCTCGGCGTGGTGCAGGCCGTGGCCGGATTCGCGCCCAGCGAGCTGACCTTCGGACTGCTGCTGGTGTGCGTCGGGATCGGCAACCTGCTGTTCATCACGGCGGCGAACTCCCTCGTGCAGATGTCGTCGAACGTGCAGATCCGCGGACGCGTCATCTCCCTCTACATCCTGGTGCTGCTCGGCGGGCAGGCGCTCGGCGGGCCGCTCATGGGTTGGATCGTCGAGCAGGTCGGGCCGCACATCGCGATGGCGATCTCCGGACTGGTGCCCGCCGCGGCGGCCGCGGTCGTCGCCGTGCTGATCGCCCGCCAGGCGAGCCTCCGGCTGCAGTTCGGGCTGCGCGGCCGCCGGCCCGTCATCGCGATCGTCACCCGCGCAGGCAAAAGCGGCGCAACGCTCTGACGGGGCGCCCTGCGCGCCTCCGGTATCGTGGAAGTGCCGCCCCCGTAGCTCAGCGGATAGAGCAGGAGCCTTCTAATCTCTTGGTCGCAGGTTCGATTCCTGCCGGGGGCACCTCCCCTCCCCAAGCCAACAGCTCCTGAGTTTTTCGCATCGCGACGTCGGACTGGGCCGAAAAACTCAGGAGCTGTTGGCTTGGGGCTTGCGAACTGAGTCAGAGGGCCTTGGCGGCGGCGGCCAGCACCTGGGCGAGGGTCGGGACGCCCTCGGCCCGGAAGACCTCGCTGCCGTCCGCTCCGTGCACGATGACGGTCGGCGTTACGCGGATGCGGTCCTGCTCGGCGCGTTCGCTGTTGCGTGCCACATCCAACTCGGTCACCGCGATCCGCGGGGCGAGCCGCGCGGCCTCGGAGAGCACTGCGCGCGTCTGCATGCACGGCTCGCAGAAGGCCGACGTGTACAGGGTCAGTTGCGCGTCGCCGGTGGCCTCCGGGTCAACGGCCGGTGTCGAATCCACCTCGCCAGTGTACGTCGGAAGAAATCGCGGCGACCATCGAGCGGTGGGGGCCCTGCGGCGCGGCGGTTCGTCGGCGGTGCGCACACAATCGAGACGTGAGCCGAACGACCTTCACGCGATACGTCGCCCTCGGAGACTCGCTCACCGAGGGCTTGTGCGACCACGCGCCCGGACAGCCGGGGGCGTTCCTCGGCTGGGCCGACCGCCTGGCCGGCATCCTCGATGGCGACGCACGGCTCGCCGGCGCGACCGTCGAGTTCGCGAACCTCGCCGTGCGCGGGCGCCGCATCGCCGACGTCGTGGATGCGCAGATCCCGCATGCGCTCGAGCTGCGGCCGGACCTCGTCTCCGTGATGATCGGCGGAAACGACCTGATGAGCCCGGCCGCCGATCCGGACGCGCTGGCCGCCCGGCTCGAGGACGGCATCCGTTCTCTGCGGGTGTCGGGCGCGACGGTGCTGCTCGCGAACATCTTCGACCCGCAGTTCGCGTTCTTCCTGAAGCCGTTCCGCGGCCGGGCGGCCGTGTTCAACGCGAACATCTGGAGCATCGCGCGCGACCAGCGCGCCGTGGTGCTCGATGTCTGGGGCGTGCGCGAGTTCCGCGACCCGGCGATGTGGGCGTCCGACCGGGTGCACCTCAGCACGCGCGGGCACCGGCTGCTCGCGGCGCATGCGGCGCATGCGCTCGGCGTGCCGTACGCCGAGATCGGCGGCCCCGAGACGGCGGCACCGCACGAGCCGCCGTCGCCTCCGGACTCCGTCCCGCTGCGGACGTGGGTGCGCGTGTACGCGATCCCGTGGATCGGCCGGCGGCTCCGCCACGTCTCCGCCGGCGACGGGATGGGGCCCAAGCTCCCGGTGCCGCAGCGCGTGACCGGCCCTGTCGGAGGCCCCTACTAGACTCGCTGGTATGGCTAATTCCTCGGATCGACTGGTCTGGATCGACTGCGAGATGACCGGCCTCGACCTCGAGGTCGACGAGCTGGTCGAGATCGCGGTCGTGATCACGGACTTCGAGCTGAACGTGCTCGACCCCGGCCTCAGCATCGTCATCAAGCCCGATGCATCGGCTCTGGAGAACATGGGTGAGTTCGTGCGCCAGATGCACACCACCTCGGGCCTCATCGAGGAGATTCCGAACGGCAAGAGCCTGGCGGAGGCCGAGTACGAGGTGCTGGAGTACGTGCTGAAGTTCGCGCCGACCGCACGCACCGCTCCGCTCGCCGGCAACACGATCGGCACCGACCGCATGTTCATCGCCAAGTACATGCCGCGGCTCGACAACCACCTGCACTACCGCAACGTCGACGTCTCCTCGATCAAGGAGCTCGCCCGCCGCTGGTTCCCGCGCATCTACTTCAACGCGCCGGAGAAGAACGGCGGCCACCGCGCGCTCGCCGACATCCTCGAGTCCATCCGTGAGCTCGACTACTACCGGTCCGCCGCGTTCGTCGCCCCGCCCGGCCCCACCACCGAAGACACCCAGGCGCTGGCCGCGGGTGTGGTGGAAAAATGGGCTCCTTTGATGGGCTAGAATCGATGAGTTGCTTCGAGGGCCGACAGGCTCGCGGGGCGCCATGGTGGGTATAGCTCAGTTGGTAGAGCGCCTGGTTGTGGTCCAGGAGGTCGCGGGTTCAAGCCCCGTTACTCACCCCACTGAAGACCCGGGATCGGACGATCCCGGGTCTTTTCCCTTTGCAGCGCGATGCATCAGGAAGATCCCGCCGTGCGCCGGCAGGTGCGACCGCTCACGATCGCTCTCGACGTACTCGTCGATGACCGCGACGATGCGGCGATCAAGCTCCGCGACGTCCTCCGGTGACAGGTGCAGAGAGAACCGCGCGTAGGTGGCGATCGATTCGGGCCCGGCCTCGGCCAGCTCCTGCTGGAACGCATCCACCGGGGCGAGGCCCTCGCTGAGGTCGAGGTCGTCGAGGGACACGGACAGCCACCAGGTGCGACCGGTGGAGCGGTAGGGCTTCTCGAGCGCGCCGCTCTCGCCCGTCCGCACCTCGGCGGGCTCGAGAAAGCCCGCATCGACGAGTTGGCGCACGTGGTAGTAAACGGTTCCCGGGTCGACGCCGAGCCGGTCGGCGAGCTGCTTGTTGGTGAGCTCACTATCGCCACAGAGGCGCAGGATGCGAACACGCAGCGGATGGGACATCGCTTTCAGCTCCTGCGGCGTCGCCGGGCGCCGCTTGGCGTCCGGGTCAGCGCGGCGATCGTCGGTCATGGCCCCACTGTAGTCCTTCAATTGGGATTCCTCCCATCGATTGAGTTTTCTCAATCAGCGTGCAAGGCTGGACCCATGACCGCACAAGGACTCGGTGCTCCGTACGCGAAGCTGTGGACGTCCGCAGGGCTCTCCAACCTTGCCGACGGCGTGATGAAGGTCGCGCTGCCGCTGGTCGCCGTGCGCTACACCGACTCCCCCGCCGTGATCGCCGGACTGGCCTTCGCCTTCACCCTCCCCTGGCTGCTCTTCGCGCTGACCGCGGGAGCTCTGGCCGACCGCCTGGACCGGCGGCGGCTCATGCTGGTCGCGAACGGAGCCCGCGCGCTGTTCCTCGCCTGCCTCACCATCGTCTCTCTGACCGGCGCGGGCTCGATCTGGCTGCTGTACGCAGCGGCCCTCTGCATCGGCGTGGCCGAGACGGTCTACGACACGTCGGCGCAGTCGATCCTTCCGCAGTTGGTGCCGCGCGACCGTCTCTCCCGAGCCAACGGCCGCCTGTACGCTGCCGAACTCACGGCCAACCAGTTCATCGGGCCGCCGCTGGGCGGGTTCCTCGTGGCGGCGGGCGTCGCGCTCGCCTTCGGCACACCCGTGCTGCTGTGGGTCGCGGCGATCGGCGTCCTGCTGCTCCTGCGCGGCCGCTTCCGCGCCGAGCGGAGCGAGCCGACCACGATCCGCGCGGACATCGCCGAGGGTCTCCGCTTCCTGCGCGGGAGCACAGTGCTGCGGACGCTCGCGATCATGGTCGGCGTCTTCAACTTCGCGAGCTCCGCCGTCTTCACCGTCTTCGTGCTGTACGCCGTCGGTCCGCAGTCGGCGATGCAGCTGACCGACCCGGCTTACGGCCTGCTGCTGACCGCATCCGCCATCGGGAGCGTACTCGGCACCTTCCTCGCCGAACCGGCGGAGCGGTTTCTCGGCCGTTCGCGTGCGCTCGTCATCACCATTCTCGGCTCGCTGCTCACCGTGGCGACGCCCGGTTTCACCGACAATCCCTTCGTCATCGGCGCCGGGCTGCTACTGGGCGGCGTGACCGTGTCCGTCTGGAACGTCATCACGGTGTCGCTCCGCCAGCGGATCACGCCGACCCGGCTGCTCGGGCGCTTGAACAGTGCCTACCGGCTGCTCGCCTGGGGCACGATGCCCCTGGGCGCTGCGGCCGGCGGCATCATCGGGCAGCTCCTCGGCGTCCGTTGGGTGTTCCTCATCATGGGCGGTCTCGTCGTGCTCCAGCTCATCCCGATGATGTGGGTGACGAACCGCCGGATGGACGAAGCGGAGGCCGCCGTCGAGGTGGAGGAGACCGTCGCCGGTCGTTGACGCGTACACGACTTTGTCAGGCTCTATGCCCGAACCGTCCAGAAACAGCGCCTAGGGTTCATTTCCGACGGCATCGACAGCCGTCCGTGCCGCGCAGGCGCATCCAGCCCCCCAACCCCCCGAGGCGTTCCCCCGACGCCCACCCCTGGATGTCCGCCATGGTCGCCCGGCACACCCGCGCTTCGCGTCGCGCCTTCCGGACCCCGGGTCCACGAGCGCTTCCGCACGTGCCGCGCGGTTGTCAGCCCGCAGAGCCCCTCCCGAAACGGGGCCCGGGCGCGTTCGCTCCCACGGTGCCGAAACGCGTCAGGCGGGGAAGCCCCATCCAGGAAAAGCATGCTGAACTCCCTTCGCACGTCCCTCCGTACCTCCGTCAAGAACAGTCCCGTCCCGTTCGGACGCATCGTCTCCGGTGCCGCCGCCGTGATCATGGGCGCGAGCCTGCTCGCCCCGGCGATCGCCCAGCAGCAGGAGAGCGAGCGCCAGACGCGCGAACTCTCGCAGGCGACCGGGATGCACCACGACCAGCTCTCCGTCTACGACTCGATCGTGCGCGATCGCCTCGAGCGTGAGGCGAAGGCGACGCTGACCGGCGCCCAGGCCACGGTCGCCGCCAACCAGGCCAAGGCCGACGTCTCCGCCGCCAAGACCGCGATCGCCGGCCTGAGCGACTTCACCAAGCTCGGCGACACCAAGCTGCGCAACAGCATCGACACGGCCAAGAGCGCGTCCGACGCCCTGGCCGCCGCCGGCGCCGAGGCCGACCGCCGTGCAGCCGCCGCGGCCGCCAAGGCCGCCGCCGATGCGGCAGCCGCCCTCGCCGCGGCCAACACCCCCGCCGGCGCGAAGAGCTTCGCGGCCAGCCTCGCCGCCAGCCAGTACGGCTGGGGCGCCGACCAGTTCCAGTGCCTCGACAAGCTGTGGCAGCGCGAGTCCGGCTGGAACTACCAGGCGTCCAACTCCGGCAGCGGCGCCACGGGCATCCCGCAGGCGCTGCCCGGCAGCAAGATGGCGTCGTTCGGCACCGACTGGGCCAGCAACGCCACCACCCAGATCAAGTGGGGCCTCGACTACATCTCCCGCGGCTATGGCACCCCGTGCAGTGCGTGGGGTCACTCGGAGTCCGTCAACTGGTATTGATCGGCGGCCGGGGAGGCTGCGGGATGCGCCGGTAGACTCGCGCGAGTGAGCACGAGCACTCCCAGCGACCCCGCCTCCCCCGTCATCCGCGGCGACCAGGCCTCCCCCGTCATCCGCGGAGCCCACCTCGTCGGCAGCGTCAACCTGCCCGACTCGGAGAGCGTGTTCCGTACCGTGAGCGCCCACCTCGGCGACCGGATGCTTCGTATTCCGGACGGCGAGGTGGGCGAACGCTTCTACTGGGTGCAGTTCCAGACCAACCGGCTGGATGCGATGGACGGGATCTCCCGCATCCCCGTCGACCCGTTCTACCTGCGCGAGGTCTTCGACGGCCGGCCGTTCCGTCTCGACGAAGGCGTCTCCGCCGACGAACTGGTGTTCCCGGACCTCGGCTACGCGGAGGCCGCACTCGACTCCTACGACGTCTTCCGCCGCCTTCGCGACGAGGGCGTGATCACCGCAGGAACGCGCTTCCAGGTGTCGCTGCCCACCCCGGCCGGCGTGGTCGGCCCGTTCATCGTGGCGGAGGACCGCGCCGCCTTCGAGCCCGCCTACGAGAGGGCCCTGTTCGCCGAGCTCCAGCGCATCCTCGACGGAATCCCGCACGAGGACCTCGCGATCCAGTGGGATACCGCGGTCGAATTCGCGTTGCTGGAAGGACGGATGCCATCCTGGTTCGGCGACGACGTGCTCGCCGGCGTCCTCGAACGCGCCATCCGCCAGGCAGCGGCCGTGCCCGCGAGCGTCGAGGTGGGCTACCACCTCTGCTATGGCGACGTCGAGGAGCAGCACTTCGTGCAGCCGGCCGACGCGGGGCACCTCGCCGAGGTGCTGAGCGGCATCCTGGCCGGCGCCGCTCGCCCGGTCACCTGGGTGCACCTCCCCGTGCCGATCGAGCGCGACGACGCCGCGTACTTCGCACCGCTTGCTGCGGTCGAGGTCCCGGCGGAGACGGAGCTGTACCTGGGCCTCATCCACCACGAGGACGGCGTCGACGGCGCCCGGCGCCGGGCCCAGGCGGCAGCGACGGCGGTGCAGCGCTTCGGCGTCGGCAGCGAGTGCGGGTTCGGCCGGGGTCCGAGCGAGCGGACGCCATCCCTGCTCGACCTGCACGCCGCGGTCGCCGAGGCCTGGTGACCCGCCGGTGACCCTCGACATCGGTGTGGACGCGTTCGAGAGGATCGTCACCGACGAGCTCGACCTGCTGCCGGACGAGATGGTCGACGGTCTCGACAATGTCGTCTTCGTGGTCGAGGATCGCCCGGAGGACGGCTCGCTCGACCTGCTCGGCCTCTACGAGGGCGTGGCCCTCACCGAACGCGACACGTACGGGTTCGGCGAGATGCCGGACCGCATCGTGCTCTACCGGGAACCGCTCCTGGCGATCAGCGCGGACGAGGACGAGTTACGGGACGAGATCCACGTCACTCTCGTGCACGAGATCGCGCACTACTACGGCATCGACGACGAGCGACTGCACGACCTGGGCTGGGCGTAGCCGCCGAGGTCCGCGCCGCTCCTCAGGCCGCGATCAGGCGCCGTTGCCGAAGATCGACTCGTCTTCCTTGTCGGCTTCCACCGGGTCGGAGTCCGGCGCGTCGAAGCGGTACGACGCCAGGCGCTGCCCCTCCACGTCACGCTCTTCACTCAGGACGTACCAGAACGTCGATTCGAGGCCCTCGACAGCCGCGATGACGCCGATGCGCTCGTCCACTTTGCCGTCCACCAGGAAACGGCGGTCGGTCTGGCCGACGAGCGGCCCGTCGGCGTACTCGACGATGTATTCGGGGTCCTGTCGTGCTTCGGTCATGACTCCACCGTAGTCCCCGTTGGGGCGTCGGTCGCGCCGCCGGTCGCGCCGCCGGTCAGATCCAGGGCGGACACGTCGAGGACCAGCCCGGCGCGCTCCACCGGACGCTCGCGGGCGACGAATCGCTCGAACTCGGCCTGCCAACGGTCCCACTGGAGCGCGAACGTCTCTCCGTCGCGGGCGAGCGCACGACCCTTCCGCAGGATGTCGTCGGCCTCCAGCCACACGGTCAGGTCGGCGTTCCCAGCGTTCGCGCGGGACAGCGTGCCGCATCCCTCCACGACCAGGGGCTCACGGCCGGTGACCATCACTCGGCCTGCCGGGCGCTCGGCCGCCCAGTCCCAGCGCTCCCAGCTCCCGGTTCCGGATGTGCGCAGCGGCTCGAGCAGGCCACGCCCGAGCGCGGCGCTGCCCGCGTCCAGGCCGTCCCATCCCGGATAGAGGTCGTCCATCCGGACCAGCCGCGGCCGGCCCGCGGCAGGCCACTCGGCGAGCATTCGGTCGGCGAGCGAACTCTTGCCCGCGCCGCTCGGACCGTCGATCAGGATCACCGGAGTGCGACCGAGCGCGCGTGCGGCGTCAACGGCGGCGGTCACGGCAGCATCCAGCGCATCCAGCGCATCCAGCGCATCCACGTCACGACAGCGGCGCATTCCAGCTCCCCGTCGCCACGGCCGCCCCGATCGCGGTCGCCGCGACCAGCACCGCCACCACCAGCGTCACCCAGTCCCTCGGCCGGAACACCGACGGACGAGCCCATGTACGGACGCGGGAGGCGCCGAATCCGCGGGCCTCCATCGCCGTCGCCAGTTTCGTTCCGCGACGGAGCGACAGCACGAACAGAGCGAACGACTGCCCCAGGAACCGGCGCACGGCCCCCGACTCGGCGACCCCACGCGCGCGGCGGGCGAGCGTGAGCGCGCGCCAATCCTCGGCGAACAGGCCCACCAGTCGGAGGCCCGCGAGGCCGCCGATGACGAACCGGGCAGGGAGGCGGAGCAACTGCGCCAGCCCATCGGCCAGGTCGGTCGGGTCGATGGTCACGAACAGGAGCACCGCGGGTAAGCCGATGGCGAGCACGCGGAGCGTCGTCGCCACCCCGAGCGCCAGAGATCCGTCGCTGATCTCGACGGCCCACCACTGCACGTAGACGGTGCCGGAGCTCTGGCCGTACAGAACGGTGGTGAGCCCGGCGAGCGGAGCGGCGATCCAGACGGGAGCCGTGCGGGCCAGGATGACACGCAGCGGCAGGCGTGCGAACGCGAGCAGCACCAGTTCCAGCGCCAGCGCGACACTGGCCGAGACGGGATCGATCGACAGCAGCAGCGCGACGGTCACGATCATCGCGGCGCCGAGCTTCGCGACGGGGTTCAGGGTGGCGAGCGGACCGGTCCGCACCGGTGCAAGGAGCGTCACGCGTCCACCTCCGCCGTATCAAGCCGGAGCGCCGCGGCCCCCACCGCCTGCACGAATTCGGCATCGTGGGTGGCCGCGACGATCGCGTGACCCTCCTGTCGAAGCGACGAGATCATCCGCACCAGCCCGTCCCAGGTGCGGGCGTCCTGTCCGAATGTCGGTTCGTCCAGCACCAGCACGCGCGGCCGGGTCGCCAGGGCCGTCCCGACGGAGAGCCGTCGTTTCTGGCCGCCCGAGAGCGTGAACGGGTTCGCCTCGGCGAATCGGGCCAGCGTCAGGCGATCGAGCAGCTCCTCCACCCGTTGCTGAACCTGGTCCTCGGGCAGGCGCAGGGCGCGCGGCCCAGCGGCGAGCTCTTCACGGACGGTGGAGGCGATGAACTGATGCTCCGGGTTCTGGAAGACGCTGCCGATGCGGGTCAGCAGCTCGCGCGAGCGCCAGGCAGCAGGCTCGGGCGACGCGTCGTCGGCGAGCATCGGCTCCGCCGTCAGCGAGCCGCCGAGCACGGGAAGGAGGCCGCCGAGCGTGAGCGCGAGCGTCGACTTCCCCGCACCGTTCCGGCCTGTGAGGGCGAGCGCCGCGCCCTCCCGCACGTCGACGTCGACGGGCAGGCCGACAGGCGTCCCCGTGACCATCCGGTCACGGCGCCGACGACGAGTGGCCGCTGGGCCGCGTCCGAACACGAGCGATCGGCCGGTCAGCAGCGGGTCGCCCTCACGCACGACGGGTGCCTCCGGAACGGCGGTGTCCGGCAGCCACACGCCGGCGCGCCGAAGCTCGCCGCCGCGGTCGGCCAGGACCGCATCCGGCGCGCCGTCGGCCAGCACGCCGCCGTCGGCGCCGAGCACGACCACACGGTTCACGAGGTCACGCCAGACCGCGACGCGGTGCTCGACCACCACGAGGGTGGCGCCGGACGCGTCGAGCGCCGCGCGCACCGCATCCCGGACCTCCAGCACCCCTTCCGGATCGAGGTTCGCCGTCGGTTCGTCGAGCAGCAGCAGGCCGGGCCGCATGGCGAGGATCCCCGCCAGGGCGAGCCGCTGCTTCTGGCCGCCGGACAGCTGGGCGGTCGATCGGTCGAGCGGGACGTCGAGCCCCACCTCCCTCAGCGCCGCCCGCACCCGGTACCAGATCTCGTCCCGCGGCACGCCGAGGTTCTCGCAGCCGAAGGCCACATCGTCGCCGACGCGGGCCAGGATGACCTGGGCGTCCGGATCCTGCAGCAGCAGCCCCGTACTCCCCCGCGCGTCCGCCGGCGAACGCCCCGCGACGGTGAGCGACCCCTCCGCCTCGCCGTCGTCGTCCCCGCCGAGCACACCGGCCAGCCCGGCCAGCAGCGTGCTCTTGCCCGCCCCGGAGGCGCCGAGCAGCAGAACGCGCTCCCCCGGTTCGATGCGCAGGTCGACGCCCCGAGCCGCCCACGCGCTACGGCCGGAGTAACGCCAGCCCCAGCCGTCCACGCGAACGGCGGCGGCGGCAGCGACCGGAAGCCCGAGCGACACGGTCGTCACACCCGCGAGGCCCTCTGCGCCTCGCGACCCGCTGCGAATCGGCTCAGCGCCCCGGTCCGCGCCAGCGCTCGCACCAGCAGCCAGGAACCGAGGCCCGCAACGACGGCACCCGACACGGTCGTCGTGACGGCATACGTGATGGCGAACTCCGGCTTCGAACCCGGGTACCAGTAGAGGAGGTCGAGGATGGACTCCGCCAGCCCGGCGCCCGCACCAGCGAGGATCGCCGGCACCAGCCGCCAGTTCGCGTACAGGAACAGCGCGAAGACGATCTCCGCGCCCAGCCCCTGCACGACACCGGAGAGCAGCGTGGCGAAGCCCCACTGCGTCCCGATCAGAGCGGAGACGATCGCGGCGACCAGCTCGCCGAACAGGGCAGCACCGGGCTTGCGCACGATGAGCGCGACGAGCACTCCGGCGAACAGCCACGGACCGTTCAGGATGCCCTGGAAACCGGGCAGGAGGGCCCCGACCGGGCCCGAGATCGGGTTCTGGACGACGCCCCAGACCCAGAAGACGACGCCGGATGCGACGGCGACGACACTGGCGACGACGATGTCGACGACCCGCCAGCGGAGGACGCGCGTACGCGCGCCCGTGGACGTAATGGTTGCATGCACTGGACGTGCCCTTTCATTCTGCGAAACAGGGCACGGGATGTGAGAAGGCCTCCCTGCGCTGGCATGACCCAGATCAGGTTCGACGGTCGAGACTTGGAGAAGTCTCCTCTCAGCCCGGCTCACCGGACTCCCGTGTTCGCCTCCAGTGTAGTCCGGAGCGGCGGCGGCGCTACTTCTTCAGCGCGCGGATCACGCGAGCCCAGGCGTGGCCCGCGACCCAGACGAAGGGGATGCCGACCGCGAGCAGCGTGATCAGGTTCGGCCGGAACCGCACGCCGGTCTCGTCCGAGATGTAGGCGCCGAACGGGACAGCCCAGCCACCGCCACCACCGCCACCGGGCGCGTCCTCGCCGCCCTCGCCGACGGAGCCCGCGCCGAAGCCGAATTGCACGGCAGCCACCGGCACGACCGTGGTGCCGTCCACGACGACGGGCTCGCCATAGACCGACTTGATGCCGGAGCCGCTGAGGGTCTCCGCGAGCTTGAGCGAGATGTTCGTCATGCAAGCCACCGTAGCGCGCGGTTCGCGGCCTGACCAGGCTCGATCAGTCGCTCACGTACTTCGGGTTGCGCCCGTCCTGCTCTTCCTCGTCCGCGTCGCGCGAACGCCGGACCAGCGAGGCCGGCCCGATCATGCCGCGGCCGAACCGCGCGCTCACCGCATCCAGGGTGCGCTCAGTCTCGCGCCACTCCTCGTCCGGGTCCCACAGCGCGAGGGCGTCGCCGCCCGCGTCCAGAAGCTGCTCGGCACGAACGCCGATGAGCCGGATGGGCGTCTGCCGCACGTCGAGGCCCAGCGCGCCGAACACATCCCACGCCTCCTCGAAGAGCCGCCTGCCGACGTTGGTCGGCTCGGCCAGCGTCCGCGACCGCGTGATGGTCCGGAAGTCGGAGAAGCGCACCTTGATCGACACCGTCCGCGCGACCATCGCGTGCTTCCGGAGCCGCTCCCCGACACGGCCGGAGAGCCGGAGGAGCTCGCGGCGGAGCATGTCCGGATCGTCGACGTCGGTGCCGAAGGTGTTCTCGTGCCCGATGCTCTTCTCGCGCGACTCGGTGACGATGCGGCGCGCATCCCGCCCGTTGGCCAGCTCGTGCAGCTTGCGACCGCTCGCGTCGCCGACCGCCTTCTGCAGGACGTGGAGCGGGGCATCGGCCAGGTCTGCGACGGTCAGAAGGCCCATCCGCTCGAGCGCCGCCTGCGTGCTCGCCCCGACCCCCCAGAGCGCGCCGACGGGCAGCGGACGGAGGAACGCGAGCGTCTCCGACCGCGGGATCACCAGCAGACCGTCGGGCTTCGCACGGCCCGAGGCCAGCTTGGCCATGAACTTCGTCGCCGCCGCCCCCACCGAGCAGGTCAGGCCGGTCTCCTCCTGCACGCGCGAGCGGATCAGCTCGGCGATCCGGCGCGGCGAGCCGAGCAGCCGGCGGGCGCCCCGCACGTCGAGGAACGCCTCGTCGATGCTCAGCGGCTCCACCAGCGGGGTGACCTCGCGGAAGATGTCCATCACCTTCGCGGAGTACTCGGTGTAGCGCTCGTAGTGCGGCGGCAGGATGATCGCGTTCGGGCACAAACGGAGGGCCTGCGACATCGGCATCGCACTCCGGACGCCGTAGCGGCGCGCCTCGTACGTGGCGCTCGTCACTACACCACGGCCGCCCGCGTGGCCGACGATGGCGGGCTTGCCGCGCGCATCCGGGCGCTCCAGCAGCTCGACGGAGGCGAAGAACGCATCCATGTCGACGTGCAGGATGCCCGCCTCCGAGTCGTCGACATCGGATGCGCTGACCTGCCGCTCGCTGCCATCCGCTCGTCCCACCCCTCCAGCTTCTCACCTGCGGCCGACACCGGGGTCTCCGTTCACGCACCCCTCCCCTCGATATGCGGTGAGGTGCTCGTAGATGCTGCCGACACGCCGGTCGTAGGCACAACAACGAGCACCTCGGCGGATGGCGGGCGAACGGGTGGCCCGACGGGGATACGTTGGAGCCATGGAATTCAGGTACCTCGGCAACAGCGGACTCAAGATCTCCGAGATCATCTACGGCAACTGGCTCACCCACGGCTCCCAGGTCGAGAACGACATCGCCACGCAGAGCGTGCATGCCGCCCTCGACGCGGGCATCACCACCTTCGATACGGCCGACGCGTACGCCAACACGGCAGCGGAGCAGGTCCTCGGCGATGCACTGAAGGGTCAGCGCCGCCAGTCGCTCGAAGTCTTCACGAAGGTGTATTGGCCGACCGGCCCGAAGGGCCACAACGACACCGGGCTCTCGCGCAAGCACATCCTCGAGTCGATCGACGGCTCGCTGCAGCGTCTCGGCACCGACTACGTCGACCTCTACCAGGCGCACCGCTACGACAGCGAAACGCCGCTCGAGGAGACCATGCAGGCCTTCGCGGACGTGGTCCGGCACGGCAAAGCGCTCTACATCGGCGTCAGCGAGTGGACGGCCGACCAGCTGCGGGCGGGACACGCGCTCGCGAAGGAGCTCGGCATCCAGCTCATCTCGAACCAGCCGCAGTACTCGATGCTGTGGCGGGTCATCGAGAAGCAGGTCATCCCGACCTCGGGCGAGCTCGGGATCTCTCAGATCGTCTGGTCACCGGTGGCGCAGGGTGTGCTGACCGGCAAGTACAAGCCGGGTCAGCAGGCGCCCGAGGGCAGCCGCGCGGCCGACGACAAGGGCGGGGCGGACGCCATCCGCAGCTTCATGCGGGAGGACGTGCTCACCGCCGTCCAGGGGCTGCAGCCGATCGCGGACGAGCTCGGCATCACCATGGCGCAGCTCGCCGTGGCGTGGGTGCTGCAGAACCAGAACGTGTCTGGCGCGATCGTGGGTGCGTCGCGACCGGAGCAGGTGCGCTCGAACGCCGCGGCGGCGGGCGTCAAGCTCACCGGCGACGTGATGGCGCGCATCGACGAGGCCGTCGGGGATGTGGCGCAGACCGACCCGGCGCTCACCGCATCACCGTCCAAGCGCCCCGCGTGACGCGCTAGGTGCGCCCTGGGCGGCCGGATGCGGCCGAGGCGCCCGTGAGTGGTGAGTCGTTGTCGGAATCCTCGTCGAGTGGTGACATCTTGTCGCCGCTCGGCGAGGGCTCCGGGTGCGGATGCGGCGGGCGCGTCAGACCAGAGCCGCCACGAGCGGGCGGAGCCAGTCGCGGAACGCGGCGGAGTCGTCGCGCAGGGTCGCGCTGATCGCCACGGTGTGCGGTCCGACGATCCACGCGCCCTTCTCGGCCAGCGGGAGCACGTCGATGTCGAGCCGGAAGTATCCGGCCTGCCGCCGCAGTTCGTGCTCGCGCTCGCGCACCACGTCGACGATGTCGGCGGCCCGGCGGGCGTGGGAGTCCGTCGTGGCGGCGACGTAGTCAGCGTGGCGTTCGGCCGTCCAGCCGGCGGCCGCGTCGTAGTGCGCGATCACCGCATCCTGCAGTTCGATCGCCCGGTCGAAGGCCTCGAAGTGCGGCGGTCGGAGCAGCGGGGCATTCTGCCTCCTGTGACGATCGGCCGCGACGTCGAACCACGCCTGCCACTGGCGCGCCAGCGCGTCCGTCCGGCCGTCGTCCGCGCCCTCGCCGCGCTCACCGTGGTGGGCCGGCCGCGAGCCGCCGAGTTGGGCCGGGCGCATCCGCATCGGCCCCCCGGACGGCTCCGCTGGGTGCGTCTGGAACGCCGGGGACACCGCCGGTTCGAGCGGCGGCAGGATCGGCTGCACCCGTCCGCTCAAGCCGGCGAGGTCGCGGATGGCGAGCGCCATCAGCAGGTCCCACGGGCAGTCTTCCGTGACCTGCCATCGAAGGGTGCCCTCGACGAACATGCCGTCATTGTAGGTTCGCGCGCCGTGCGGAGGTAGTGGGTGCCGAACCGGTTCAGTCGGGTATCGCTCGTCGGCACGGCGTCAGCCGGGGAACGGCTCCTCGGCGACCAGCAGCGACGCCGGCACGATCGCGGTCTCGTACGGCCCGCGACCGTCGCGACGGTACTGCGGCTCCGAGAAGGCCACGGTCCACGTCGTCAGTCCGTCGGCCGGGCCGTAGACGTTCCGCAGGCTGCGGTCGCCGGGGGCGATGATCACGCCCGTCGGCTCGTCGACCCAGTCGTCGCTTCCGACGGGGATGCGCTCCCGCACGTACACCTGCACGCCGACGCCCAGCCCGAGCCCGCTGCGCCGGGCCGCGCCCGCGTCGTCTGCCGGCCGATCATGCTGCGTGCGTCTCCACATGCCTCTCATCGTGCCATTCCCACGTGTGGATGCGCTCAGTGCGACGTGGTCGGCCGGGCGCTCTCCCCCGTCCCGCGGGCCGGATCGAGCAGCCGGCGGAGCGTCCAGCGCTCGGCGACGGTCCACGCGGTCGAGGTGAGGATGTAGACCGCTGCCGCCAGCGGGACGAAGGCTGCGAACACCACCGTCACGTACGGCAGGAACGACAGCGCCCGCAGCATCCCGGCCGGCGTCGAGGCGCCCTCCGGCTGCGGCAGCGTCAGGACGCGCCGGGACACGGTCGTCACCACCGCGATCAGCGCGAGCACGCCCAGGTAGACGAGCATCGCGGGCCAGACTCCGGCCCCGGCACCGGTCAGGCCGACGAAGCTGGTGCCGAGCGGCGCGCCGAACGCGCGCTCCGTGAGCAGCGTGTTGGCGTGCCCGGCGATGGTCGGATGCGTGAACACCGCGTAGAGGAGCGTGATGACGGGAATCTGTGCGAGCAGCGGCAGCATCCCGGCGAAGGGCGAGACCTGCTCCGCCTGGTACAGCTCCATCGTCTTGCGGGCGAGCGTCTCGCGGTCACCCGCGTGACGGCGCTGCAGCTCGGCGAGCTGCGGCGCGAGGCGACGACGGTGGAACTCGGCCCGAACCTGGCTGACGCCGACCGGGATGAGCAGGATGCGGACGAGCATCGTCAGGACGACGACGGCGATGAGACCGGCCGCAGTGCCGGCGAACGGCTCGACGGCGGTGGAGAGGGCGGTGACGAGGCCGTAGGCGCCGTCGAGGATGGCCGCGATCGGCGGCCAGGAGAAGAAGTCCATGAGTGAGTGATTCCCTGCGATGAGGACGAGTGAGGACACGTCTGGTCGCGAGGGACGTCGCCCGCCGAGGCGGGATGCGACGCGCGGCTACGCGACCGGCAGGGGGGCGCCGGGCGCCCTGGGGCGCGGACGACCGTCCGCATCCGGGTCGGACTGGCTCTCCGCCAGCCATCCGGCGACCGGCTCGATGGGCCGCGACCACACCGAGCGGAGGCGGAGCGATGCCGCGAGCGCCGCCACCGACCGCAACGCAGCCGCCGCGACCACGGCGACGAGGCCCAGCGCACCGGCCACACCGGCGAGGGCGACGACGCCGGCGGGGCTACCGCCGTGCGCTCCGAGTCCGGGCATGCCGAGCGCCGACGCGAGGGCGCGTCCGAGCAGCTCGAGCAGGGCGGTCATGGTCACGACCGTAACAGAACGAGTCGCGGCAGCCCAGAGCGTTCGCGCGAGGCGGACGCGTGTCGCACGTCCCGCGCCTCGGTGGAAGGATGGGGATATGACTCGAGTCGCGATCATCGGTGCCCACGGAAAAGTCGCCCAGCAGCTCATGCGGGTGCTCTACGACCGCGGTGACGAATTCGTGGGTGTCGTCCGCAACGAGGAGCACGCCGACGACGTCTACCGTCTGGGCGGCGAGGGCGCCCTCGTCGACATCGAGAAGGCCGAGGCTTCCGAGCTCGCCGCCGCGATCTCCGGCTGCGACGCCGTGGTGTTCACCGCCGGCGCGGGCGCGGGCTCAGGCATTGAGCGCAAGCGGACGGTCGACTACGGCGGTTCGGTGAAGGCGCAGGAGGCGGCCGCGCAGGCCGGCATCCAGCGCTTCGTGCAGGTCTCCGCCTGGGGCGTGGATGCGCCGGTCGATGATACGGACCCCGTGTGGAAGGCGTACGTCGAGGCCAAGCGGGACGCCGACACGGCGCTGCGCGAATCCACCCTCGACTGGACTATCCTGCGACCGGGCGGCCTCACCACAGAGGAGGGCACCGGCCGGGTGACTCTCGGCGAGAGCGTCCCGCGCGGCAGCATCGCGCGGGAGGACGTCGCGACCCTGATCGCCGCCGCCCTCGCCGAGGCGGGGAGCATCGGCAAGCAGTGGGAGGTCATCGGCGGCGACACCCGCATCGAGGAGGCCGTGCGAGCGCTGTCCGCGCCCGCGTAGGCTTGCGCCCGTGACAACGGACAGCGCGACGAGCGACAGCCACGAGCACCCTCCCTACGACGCGAAGCCCTGGGTGGCCCACTACGCGCCTGACGTGCCCGCTGAGGTGGAGCTGCCCGACGGCTCCCTCGCCCACCTGATCGAAGAATCGGTGACGACCTACGGCCGTCATGTCGCACTGGAGTTCTTTGGCGCCACGACGACCTACGCCGAGCTGGGCGACCAGATCGTCCGCGCGGCCGAGGGGCTGCGCAAGCTGGGCGTGAAGAAGGGCGACCGGGTCGCCCTGGTGCTGCCGAACTGCCCGCAGCACGTCGCCGCTTTCTACGCCGTGCTTCGTCTCGGCGCCGTCGTGGTCGAGCACAACCCGCTCTACACGCCGCGCGAACTCCGCCATCAGTTCGAGGACCACGGCGCCGCTGTGGCGATCGTCTGGGACAAGGTCGCGGCCACGGTCCAGGCACTTCCGGCCGACCTCGGCGTCACCACCGTCATCTCCGTCGACCTGACGCGGGCGATGCCCGCGTCCAAGCGCTTCGCCCTGCGCCTGCCGGTGCGCGCCGCCCGCACGGCACGGGAGCAGCTGACCGCGAAGGTCTCCGGCACGATCGGCTGGGATTCGCTGGTCGCCTCCCGCCGGCTGAAGGCCTCATACCCCCGGCCGGAGCGCGACGATCTCGCGCTCATCCAGTACACCTCGGGCACCACCGCGCTGCCGAAAGGCGCGATGCTCAGCCACGGGAACCTGACCGTCAACGCCGCCCAGGCGCGGGCCTGGGTGCCCACGATCGAGCGCGGAAGCTCTGTCGTCTACGCGGTCCTCCCCCTCTTCCACGCGTACGGGCTCACCCTGTGCCTGACGTTCGCGATGAGCATGGGCGCGCGACTCGTCCTGTTCCCCAAATTCGATCCGGAGCTCGTGCTCGACGTGATGAAGAAGCGGCCTGCCACCTTCCTCCCCGCCGTCCCGCCGATCTACGAGCGGCTGGTCCAGGCGGCGCAGGAGCGGAAGGTCTCGCTTTCCGGGATCCAGATCGCGATCTCCGGCGCGATGAGCCTCCCGCAGGGCATCGTCGACCTCTGGGAGGACAAGACCGGCGGATATCTGGTCGAAGGCTACGGCCTGTCGGAGTGCTCGCCGGTGCTCATGGCGAACCCGGTCGGCGCGACCCGCCGGGCCGGCACCGTCGGCCTCCCCCTGCCGAGCACCGAGTTGCGGGTCGCCGACCCGGAGGACCCGTCGGTCGACCGCCCCTTCGGCGAGGAGGGCGAACTGCTCGCCCGCGGGCCGCAAGTGTTCTCGGGATACTGGCGCAAGCCCGACGAGTCGGCGAAGGTCTTCTCGAACGACGGCTGGTTCCGCACCGGCGACATCGTGACGATGGATGAAGACGGCTTCGTCCGCATCGTCGACCGCATCAAGGAGCTCATCGTCACCGGCGGGTTCAACGTGTCGCCGAGCGAGGTCGAGGACGCGCTCCGCTCCTACCCGGGCGTCGCCGATGTCGCGGTGGTCGGGCTCCCGCACCGCCGCGGGGGCGAGGATGTGGTGGCCGCCGTCGTGATGGAGGCGGGCGCATCCTTCGACGAGGAGGCGATCCGCGCGTTCGGCCGGGACTGCCTCACCCCGTACAAGGTGCCCAAGCACGTCTACCAGCTGGACGAACTGCCGCGGTCGATCGTCGGCAAGGTCATCCGGCGGAAGGTCCGGGAGAAGCTGCTCACGGACCTGGGCAAGTAGCCCGGCAGAACCGCTCAGGCGATCGGGAACACCAGGAGCGATCCGGTCGCGGTGGCCACCGTCTTCCCGGACCCGTCGGTGATGACGCCGTCGGCGAAGGCGACCCGGTTGCCGGGCTTGGTGACCGTCGCGGTGCAGGTCAGCGCGCCCGTGTGCGCGAAGACCGGCCGGAGGTAGTTCACCTTGATCTCGATGGACGTGTAGCCCTGCCCCTGCGGAAGGGTCGTCTGCACGGCGCAGCCCAGCGCCGAGTCGAGGGCCGTGCACAGGTAGCCGCCGTGCACCGAACCGATCGGGTTGTAGTGCGACTCGTCGGGCTCGCAGACGAAGGTCGCGGTGCCGGGGTCCGCAGAGACGAGCGTCATCCGCATCAGTGCCGTGATCGGAGGCGGCGGGAGTTCGCCGCGGAGCATCGTGCGGAGGTACTCCAGGCCCGTCATCGTCGGCATCAGTGCGACGCCCGGGGCCGGGTCCTCCCAGGTGACGGTCCGGGTGCGGTCGGTGGTGTGGTCCGTGCGGGCTTCATCCATGCCGTCATCCATGCCGTCATCCTCGCACGCGGCGCGGTTCAGGCGGAGGCGAGCCGGTCGAGCCGCCGTCGGGCGGCGAGCTCCGCCTGGGGCTGCGGTCCGAGCAGCGTCCGCGCACCGCTCAGCACGGCCGAAGTGGCGCCGTGAAAGGGCAGCATCCGTTCCGCCGGTCCAGGCGGCAGCCCGAGCAGCGCCCGGTGGCGCGGTTCCAGCGTCGACACGGCTGCGCGGAAGACGATCCGGTACGACGGCCGCAGCATCCTGCGCAGCGGAGCGCGGCGGATGAACCGCACGATCTCCTCCACCTCCGGCCCTCCGCGCAACTCCCCCGCATCGGTGACCGCATCGATCTCGGACCGGAGCGCCGCCGCGGTGCGCGGCGGGTCCGGGACACCCATCAGCTCGGCCGCGATCGCCCACTCGTCTACGTACCTGTCCGACCCGCCGGGGATGGCGCCGCCCCAGTGCTCATGGGCGGTCAGGAAGGCATCGGTGAACGCCAGGTGCACCCAGCGCGCCAGTTCGGGATCGTTGGCGGAGTACGTTCGCTCGACACCGTGGCCATCGACGAAGGTGCCCTGCACGCGGCGGTGGAGGCTGCGCACCATCTCCGAACCGGCGACAGCCTGATCGCGGCTGCCGAAGGTGACGGTGTGGATCCACTGGATGGTACCGGCCAGGCGGCCCAGCGGGTCCTCACGGTACCGGGAGAAGTCGCGCACCCCGGCCAGTGCGCCCGGGTGGAGCGCCTGCAGCAGCAGAGCGCGGACCCCTGCGACCAGCGTCGGCATGCCGCCGTGTACCGCCCACGCAGCGCTGTCCGGCCCGAAGAATCCCTCGTCCTCGCCGAATTCGAGGCGCAGGATCCACGCGGGGACCTCGTCGGATCGGCCCGCGAGGGTCTCGATCAGGCGGGTTCGGACCGGGGCGAGGATGCGGTCAGCCGTTCCGGTCATGACGACACGATCACGACGCCGGTGCCTCCAGCCCCAGGCCCTCGATGACCTGGGCGTTCGGCAGCTCGCCGAGCAGCCGGCCGGGCAGGAGGATCTTGGAGCGACGCACCCCAGAGCCGATGATCACGACGCCGGCATCCAGCACCCGCGCGTCGACCAGCACCGGCCAGCCGTCGGGCAGGCCGATCGGGGTGATCCCGCCGTACTCCATGCCGGTCAGCTCGACCGCACGGTCCATCGGCAGGAACGACGCCTTGCGCACATCCAGCAGGCGCTTGACGGTGCTGTTGACGTCTGCGCGGGTCGTCGAGAGCACGACGCATGCGGCGATCCGCTCGATGCCCTCCCGCTTGCCCGCGACGACCACGCAGTTCGCGAGGTTCGACGCATCCAGCCCGAACTCGTCACGGGTGGCGGCAGTGTCGGAGATGTCGGGGTCGATCTCCACCACGCCGACCTCGTCCAGCCAGCCGAGCGCATCCAGCGCCGCCAGCGTGGGCGGCGCGAGCAGCTCGGTGTGGGACGAAGCGGGAGCGGTGGTCAGGCCACCGAGAGTGAAGACGCCCATACGCCTACTCTGCACGCGTCGGCTGGGAGTCAGCAAAACCGCACACGAAGTACCTCTGGCCCACAATCACACCGGGCGGTATGCTTCCGGCATGCGTGTTCGGGGGAACGACGCGGGCCGTTGGGCGAAAAGCCTGGCCGCGCACAAGAAGCTCGTGATGACAGTGACCGGCGCCGTGGTCGTGACGGCGCTCAGCGTCTCCGCCTCGCTCTTCATCGCCACCAGCCAAGCAGCCGCGGAGGCCCAGGACCAGTCCCGCATCGCCGCGGCGCAGGCTTCCGTCGTCGATTCGCTGCGTCAGGACCAGCGCGCCTACCGCAGCACGCTTCCCGCTCGTTTCACCGCCGAGCAGCAGGAGCTCGCGGCGCAGGCCGCGGCGCAGGCGGCCGCCGAAGCGGCAGCGCAGGCGGCTGCGGCAGCGCAGGCTGCAGCGCAGGCTGCAGCCGACGACTCCGCGAACGACGCAGGCACCGGGCAGCAGTCCGCCACTCCGGACGGTTCCCCGTCGCCCACCGTAGATGACCCAGCGCCCGATCCGGACCCTGGTCAGGACGCGGGATCCGACGACCAGTCGGACTGCCCCGCTCCCGATGTTGCGTATCGGGACGAGACCGGGCGGCTCCTACGCTGCGAGCCGTCGTGGCAGTGCTCCAGCCACGACGAGGACGGCAACTGCACCAGCTGGATGCTCTGAGCTTTGCCAGAAGGGCGGTCACGTCGGCCGCGTGACCGCCCCGGGTCGGACCTATTCCGCTGCTGTCGCGCTCGCGCGCTCGAGGACCAGCTCACGGACGCGGGCGGCGTCCGCCTGGCCGCGCATCGCCTTCATGACCGCGCCGATGACCGCACCGGCGGCCTGCACCTTGCCGTCGCGGATCTTCGCCAGCACGTCCGGCTGGGCCGCAAGGGCCTCGTCGATCGCGGCGATCAGCGCGCCGTCGTCGGAGACGACCGCGAGGCCACGCGCATCGACGACCTCCTGCGGACGTCCCTCACCCGCGATGACGCCCTCGAGCACCTGGCGGGCCAGGCGGTCGGTCAGCGTTCCGGCGTCGATGAGCCCGGCGAGCTCCGCCACGTTCTGCGGGCTGACCAGGGTGCCGGCCGGCACGTTCTGCGCGTTCGCGAGGCGGGCGATCTCGCCCGTCCACCACTTGCGTGCGGCCGCGGGGCTCGCGCCTGCGGCGATCGTGGCCTCGACCTCGTCCAGCAGGTCGGCGTTGGCGACGTCCTGGAACTCGAGCGGCGTGAAGCCCCACTCGGCGGTGAGACGCTTGCGGCGGGCGGCCGGCTGCTCCGGCAGCGTGCCGCGCAGCTCCTCCACCCAGTCGCGGCTCGGCGCGACCGGCACGAGGTCCGGCTCCGGGAAGTAGCGGTAGTCGTCCGCGTCCGACTTCGGGCGCCCGGCACTGGTGGTACCGGAGTCCTCGTGCCAGTGCCGGGTCTCCTGGATGATCGTGCCGCCGGCCTCGAGGATCGCCGCCTGGCGCTGGATCTCGTAGCGCACCGCGCGCTCGATCGAACGCAGCGAGTTGACGTTCTTGGTCTCGGTACGGGTGCCGAGCTCGGTGCTGCCGCGGCGGCGGAGGGAGATGTTGGCGTCGCAGCGCACGTTGCCCTCCTCCATCCGGGCGTTGGAGACGCCCAGACCCTTGACGATGTCGCGGATCGCCCGCACGTACGCACGGCCGACCTCCGGAGCGTCCGCCTCGGTGCCCTCGATGATCTTCGTGACGATCTCGACCAGCGGGACGCCGCCGCGGTTGAAGTCCACCAGCGAGTAGTCGGCGCCCTGGATGCGGCCGGTCGCGCCTCCGACGTGCGTCAGCTTGCCGGCGTCCTCCTCCATGTGGGCGCGCTCGATCGCGATGGTGATCTCGCGACCGCTCTCCAACTCGATCGTGATGGTCCCGTCATGGGCGATCGGCTCGTCGTACTGAGAGGTCTGGAAGTCCTTCGCGAGGTCCGGGTAGAAGTAGTTCTTCCGCGCGAAGCGGCTCGACTCGGCGATCTCGCAGCCGAGGGCGAGGCCCAGCCGGATGCTCGACTCGATCGCCTTCTCGTTGACCTGCGGCATGCCGCCGGGGAGGCCGAGGCAGGTCGGGCACGTGTTCGTGTTGGCGCCGGAGCCGAACTCGTTGGCGCAGCCGCAGAACATCTTGGTCTTGGTGTTCAGCTCGACGTGCACCTCGAACCCGAGCACCGGCTCGAACAGTTCCAGGGCTCGGTCGTAGTCCATCAGCTGGACTTTCTGGGCGGTGGCGTTCGCCATCAGACGGCTCCCTCTTCGCTCGCGAACATCTCGGTGGCGCTCAGGTCGGGCGCCTGGCTGAGCAGCGGCGCCCCCCACTGCTCCTCGAGCAGCTGCTCGAGCGCCGCGCCGTAGGTGTAGAGGCGGGCGTCCGCGCGGGCGGGCGCCATCAGCTGCATCCCGACGGGGAGGCCGTCCTCCGGCGCGAGGCCGATCGGCAGGCCCATGCCCGGCACACCGGCGAGATTGGCCGGGATGGTGGTGATGTCGTTGAGATACATCGCCATCGGGTCGTCGATCTTCTCGCCCAGCTTGAACGCGGTCGTCGGCGCGCTCGGGCTGACCAGCACATCCACCTTCTCGAACGCCGACTGGAAGTCGCGCTGAATGAGCGTGCGCACCTTCTGCGCGCTGCCGTAGTAGGCGTCGTAGTAGCCCGCGCTCAGGGCGTAGGTGCCGAGGATGATGCGTCGCTTGACCTCGGGCCCGAAGCCCGCGTCACGAGTCGCGGCCATCACGCGCTCGACGGTGACCGGAGCGTCGGCCGGGTCGACCCGCAGACCGAACCGCACCGAGTCGAAGCGCGCCAGGTTGCTGGAGGCCTCCGCCGGGAGGATCAGGTAGTACGCGGAGACGGCGTACTCGAAGCTGGGCGCGCTCACCTCCACGATCTCGGCGCCCGCGGACTCCAGCAGGGCCAGCGACTCGTCGAAGCGCTGCTTCACGCCCGCCTGGAAACCGTCGCCCGCGATCTCGCGGATGACGCCGACGCGCACGCCCTTCAGCGCGCCGTCACGACGGCCCGCCCGGGCGGCGTCCGCCATCGACGGCCAGGTGTCGGTCAGCGAGGTGGAGTCGAACTTGTCGTGGCCGCCGATGACGTCGTGCAGGAGGCCCGCATCCAGGACCGAACGCGACACCGGGCCTACCTGATCGAGCGAGCTCGCGAGGGCGATCGCTCCGTACCGGCTGACGCCGCCGTAGGTCGGCTTCACCCCGACCGATCCGGTCACAGCGGCAGGCTGACGGATCGACCCGCCGGTGTCGGAGCCGAGTGCGAGCGGAGCCTCGAACGCCGAGACGGCAGCGGCGGAGCCACCGCCCGAACCGCCCGGGATGCGCTCCAGATCCCACGGGTTCCGTGTCGGCCCGTAGGCGGAGTGCTCGGTGGAGGAGCCCATCGCGAACTCGTCCATGTTGGTCTTGCCGAGCGGCACGAGGTCGGCCTCACGGAGCTTCCGGACGACGGTCGCGTCGTACGGCGGAATCCAGCCCTCGAGGATCTTCGATCCGGAGGTGGAGGGCATGTCGTGGGTGGCGAGCACGTCTTTGATCGCGATCGGGACGCCCGCGAGGGCGCCGAGCGGCTCACCCGCGGCACGCCGGCCGTCGATTTCGGCGGCGGTGCGAAGCGCGTTGTCGCTTGCGACGTGGAGGAACGCGTGGACGTCGGCGTCGACGGCCTCGATGCGGTCGAGGTGGGCGCGGACGGCCTCGACGGAGGAGACCTCGCCCGCCGCGAGCTTCCCGGCGAGGTCGGAGGCCGAGAGCCTGGTCAGGTCGGTCATGCGCTTACTCCTCGTCCAGGATGGTGGCCACCTTGAAGCGGTCGCCCTCGCGCGCCGGGGCGCCGGAGAGCGCCTGCTCGACTGTCAGCGACGGACGGACCTCGTCCGCCCGGAACACGTTGGTGAGCGGCAGCGGGTGGCTCGTCGCGGGCACATCGGGCCCCGCGACCTCCTGCACCTTCGCGACGGACTCGACGATCTGGCCGAGCTCCTTCGTGAGGCTCTCGAGTTCTTCCGGGCTGAGGTCGATCCGGGCGAGGTTCGCCAGGTGTGCGACCTGCTCCGCGCTGATGTCGCCTGCGCTTGATTCAGACAAGGGTGCGTCTCCGTGGGATTCGGTGGTGGGGTGGCCGCGCTCGGAACGCGAGCGGCGCCACTTCGATTCTAGGGCGACCCGAACAGCCCGCGCCCCAGACCGGTGACCGCTTGATAGGCCTCCTTGTAGGTGCGCGGAACCTTCGCGCCCGGAGCGCCGTAGCGGGCCATCAGCAGTCCGACGAGTCCGACGCCGGGCGGGCTGAGCGGGCGGTCCTCGTCCTCGGGGGCGGGCGCGTCCGCCTCCGGGTTGGCCGGAAGGTACTGCGGGTGCGTGTCCGGCCACGTCCCTGGCTGGCGCGGGCTCGTCCGGTTGATCGCATTGTCGATGGTGCGCGCACCGCGATCGCGCTCGGTCAGGTGCTTCATCCGGAACTTCTTGCACAGCGTCGCAATGACTGCGGCGTGGTGCATCTCGTCATGGATGATCGTGTTGCGCTCCGTGTAGGCGGAGATCGCGATGGCGGGCACGCGGACGCCGAGGCGGTCGAACCCGAACCCGTTCTCCCCCGGCCCGCTGTCGTCGGGCGGCGTGGCCGGGCCCGGCGGCACGTGGTCGTAGGTCCCGCCGTGCTCGTCGAAGGTCACGAGCAGCATGGTGTTGAGCGCGTTCGAGCCGCGGGCGCTGCGGGCGGAGCGGATCGCGGAGTAGACCCGGTGCAGCAGGAGGTCGCCGGCGCGCACGTCGGAGATCGCGCCGCCGACGACGACGTCGCCCGCGATATCCTCCTCCGTCATTGGACCGCCCGGCGGGTGCATGTCGTTGTGGTCGTAGAGCAGGCGCGGCTCGACAAAGGCGTAGTCGGGCAGGGTGCCCTCGGCCACATCCACATAGAACTGCGACATCGTGCGGAAGTGCGTCTTCCAGAACGGCTGCAGAGCCGGCGCGTGGATGAAGCCGGTCAGCGAGATGAGCTGGCGGTCGTCGAAATAGACGCGCCAGCTGCGGCCCGCCTCCTCCAGCCGGTTGAAGATGGTCGGCGCGTCGTTCTTCGGATCGAACCACTTCCGCAGCCCCTCCGCTCCGCCGTTGTCGACGTAGCCGTGCGAGGTGGAGGCATGAAAGAAGGAGCGGTTACAGAAGGTCTGCGACGGGACGGCGGAATGCCAGTCGTCGTAGACCGCGAACTGCCGCGCGAGCGTGGAGAACACCGGGAGCATGTCGGGCGTGAAGCCGCCCATGACCCGGCGGTAGTCGTCGACAACAGGTTCACGGCCGGTGTCCTTGCGCAGCACGCCGATGTAGTCGCGCACGAACCCGCGCATCGTCGGCTTGGCGCCCGGCGCGGGCGCGTTGTACGGCGGAAGCATCTCGCGGAGCCGGGCGTCGGCGTTCGCGGGTGGATCGACGACCTCGTACAACTGTGTGTTGACGTGCGGGTAGACCTCGCCGGGATCGGGCGAGGGCTGGCGCATGACGAAGTCGGTCGTTCCCTCATAGACGTGTGCCGGGATGTCCGGGCCGCCGGCCGGATCCGGGTTGCTGTACTCGCCGAACGCCAGCCCCTCGAATCGCGCGCCCCGCGGGAGGTTCTGCTCGTCGTACAGATGGCCGAGGAGGTTGTCGAAGGAGCGGTTCTCGTACATCAGCACGACCAGGTGGTCGAAGCCCGGACCGCCGCTCCTCGGGGGCAGGGGCGGGTACTCCTCGCCTGATTCATCCGCCGTCACCGAGGCCTGCCCGGCGGATGCGCCGAGAGCTGCGCCCGCAGCGCCTCCGGCCGCTCCTCCCGCGACCGCACCGGCGGCGACGAGTCCCGCACCCTTCAGGAACGCGCGGCGGCTCGCGCCAGCCTGTCGCTCGGGAGGAAGCTCGTCGGCAGGTCGCATCCCCTCATTATGGGCGTCACCCCCGACGAAGCCCGGCCAGATCCCCTGGTTGTGGAGAACTGCCCCTCAGTGGCCGATGACGAGCTCGCCGCGGTCGATGCCGATCATCGCGAGGTTGCGCATGCACTCGGTTCCCGCCGTGAAGTACTCGTTGTGGCCGGACGAACCGGTGAGGGTGGCGTGCGTGATCGGGTCGACGGCGCCGCCGACGCCCATCGGCTTCGCGCCGTACCCGGGCGAGCCGGGGTCGCTGCCGAAGAACGCGCTGTTCACGATCGGGTCGAGCGCGGCCTCCCCGACGAAGACGTTGCCGCCCGTGACCGACAGCCCGGCGACCGACTGCGCTTCGCTTCCCGGCGAGCCCATCAGCGCCAAAGCGTCCACCGTCACCGTGTGGCGTTGAAGTGCCATCAGGGCGGCGGTGGAGCCGTACGAGTGGGCGAACACGCTCAGGTAGGGCTGGTTCGCTGTGCGGAGGCTGCGGATACCCTCCAAGGTGCGCTCCAGGCCGTCGGCGCCCTGCGTCGCCAGCGCCGTGCCGCCGATGTTGGTCAGCACGGGCGTCTGGTAGCCGATCCAGGCGACCACGGCGACGCCGGGAGCGCCGGTCCCTCCGCGGGTGCCGAGGATGCGGCGCAGATACCCGGTCTGCAGGTCGTACTGTTCCTGCGCGACCTTCGCCCACGACTCGATCTGCTCGCCGACCGACATGTACATACCCGGCACGAGGACACTGACGTAGGTCGCGGTGCGCAGGTCGCCGACGACGATCGAGGCTTTCGCGTCGGCGGCAGGATCCAGGGCGACCAGCGTGCGCTTCACCCCGTCGTGCTTCGACAGGGCCTTCAGGACGTTGCCGAGCGTCACAAGCTGGCGCTGCAGGGCGACGCGCTCGGCACGGCCGTGCTGCGACTTGAGAGTCTTCGTGACCGTTGCGATCGTGCGCTTGAGGTCGAGCGAGTTGGCGCGGCCGCGCACGTCGTACGGCACGCCCTCGAGGTTGCCGACGACGTGCGGCGCGGCCCGGATGAGCGTCGCCTGCTTGTCCGGATCTATCAGGTTCCACAGGCGGCTGACATCGCGGGCGGTCGGCGGGTTCACCAGCAGGGCGTCGAGCTTGGCGCGGTTGGCATCCAGGAACGACGGCAGCGCCGATGTGTTGAGGGCAGCGACCGCACCAAGGAGGGCGGCCGACGCCGAGCGCCCCGCGGCGCCGGCGGGCACGTCCGAGACCGGGCCGGAGACGGCTGCGCCACGACCCGCCGACAGTGAGCCGGATGCAGCCGGGATGGATGCCGGCGAGACCGATGCGGGCGCCAGGGTGTACCCCGCCTCGGCGGAGGCGTGCGTGTACCCCGTCTGCACCGAAGTGACGGATGCCGTCTCGGCCGCCGCGGACGCCACGTCGGCAGGCAGCACGAAAGCCCCGGTGAGTCCGGAGACTACCGAGGTTACGGTGACAACAGCTGCAAAGCCGACCAGCACTCCGTCCGGGTCCCTCCGAGAGTGAGCGAGCTAAGCCCTTGCAAAAGTGCGCCCGGGGGAGCGCACTCCTCGACTCTACCCATGAATGGGTGGCCGACGGCAAGCCGTTCTACCCCCGATTCAGGGGGAGAATTCGCATCCTGTCCGCGGTAAGGAGGACCAAAACGTTACAAATCGAGCGCTGCGGGCCCCTCTTCGACCAGAACCTTGAACTGCGCCGCATCGAGGATGCGGAGGCCCAGCTCTTCCGCCTTCGCGAGTTTCGAGCCCGCACCGGGGCCCGCCGCCACGAAGTCGGTCCTCTTGGAGACGCTGGACGCCGACTTACCGCCCGCGGCGATGATCGCCTCCTGTGCGCCTTCCCTCGTGTACCCCTCCAGCGATCCCGTCGCGACCACCGTGAGCCCGGCGAGCACTCCCCCGGCCTCGTCCGCTTTGCCGGGACCAGGGTGCCCCGGAGTCGCGAACTGGACGCCATCCGCCGCCCACCGCTCAACGATCTCGCGGTGCCAGTCGATGTCGAACCAGGCGAGGACAGCGTCTGCGATGATGCCGCCGACACCATCCACCGCGGCCAACTCGTCGCGAGAGGCGGAGCGGATGGCATCCAGCGAACCGAAGTGGTTGGCGAGGGCGCGTGCAGCAACCGGGCCGACGTGGCGGATGTTCAAGGCGACGAGGATGCGCCACAAGGGCTTCTCGCGCGCCACCCCCAAGTTGGTGAGCAGCTCGATCGCGTTCTTCGATGGGACGTACAGCTCGTCGCCGTCGAAGTCCGCGGCGGGGTCGAACGGGCCGTCCTTCTTCTGGCGCCGACGGCGGAACGGAGTGTCTACCTTCTCTTCGCCGGCGTCGGTCAGTTTGGGCAGTCCGGTCTCGGAATCCCGCACCACGACCTCGATCGGGAACAGGTCGGCCAGCTGCAGTCCGAAGAGTCCGGCCTCGGTCGGCAGCGGCGGCGCCTCGGGGAACCGCGGCTGGGTGAGCGCCGCAGCGGCGACTTCACCAAGAGCCTCGATGTCGAGTGCCCCGCGGGAACCGATGTGCTCCACGCGCCCGCGCACCTGCGCCGGGCAGAACTCCGCGTTCGGGCAGCGGAGGTCGATGTCGCCCTCCTTGGCGGGGGCCAGCCGGGTGCCGCACTCGGGGCAGTTCTCGGGCATCACGAACTCGCGCTCGGTGCCGTCGCGCAGCTCGACCACAGGCCCCAGCACCTCGGGGATCACATCCCCGGCTTTCCGCAGGACCACGGTGTCGCCGATGAGCACGCCCTTCGCCTTCACGACCTCCTGGTTGTGCAGGGTCGCCTGGCGCACCTCGGAACCGGCGACGCGCACCTTCTCCATGACGGCGAACGGCGTCGCGCGCCCGGTGCGGCCGACGCTGACGACGATGTCGAGCAGCTTCGTGTTCACCTGCTCGGGCGGGTACTTGTAGGCGATGGCCCAGCGGGGCGCGCGGCTCGTCGCCCCCAGTTCGTCGTGCAGGGCGAGCTCATCCACCTTGATGACGATGCCGTCGATCTCATGCTCGACCGCGCCGCGGTGGGCGCCGTAGTACTCGATGAACTCGTCGACCTTCTTGACGTCGTCGACGACGCGGTAGTGGGTGGAGGTCGGCAGGCCCCACTCTTTCAGCAGGTCATAGACCTTCGACTGCGCATCCACGGGCGGGTTGTGCCAGGCGCCGATGCCGTGCACGAGCATGTGGAGGCGGCGGAGCCGGTTGCGCATCAGCTCCAGCTGCGCCGGGTTCTTGCCCTCGGCCTTCTGCCGAAGCGAGCCGCTCGCGGCGTTGCGGGCGTTGGCGAAGACGCGCTCGCCCGCATCCTGCTGGTGAGCGTTGAGCTCCTCGAACTCGGTGACCGGGAAGAACACTTCGCCGCGCACCTCGACGAGCGCCGGCGGCTGATCGGTGGCGAGCCGGGTCGGGATGGCGGGGATCCAGCGGATGTTCTCCGTCACGTCCTCCCCCACGACGCCGTCGCCGCGGGTCGCAGCGGAGACCAGTACGCCCTTCTCGTAGCGCAGGTTGATCGCGAGACCGTCGATCTTGAGCTCGCACAGGTAGTCGACCCGCCGGCCCGCGTCGCGCTCGACACGGGTGGCCCACGCCTCGAACTCCTCGATCGAGAACACGTTGTCGAGGCTGAGCATCCGCTCGGCGTGCTCCACCGGCGCGAAAAGGGTCGTCTGCGCTCGCCCGCCGACGGTCTGCGTCGGGCTGTCCTGCGACTGGAGTTCCGGGTAGAGCCGCTCGAGCTCCTCCAGCCGCCGCATCATGCGGTCGTACTCCTCGTCGCTGACGAGCACGGTATCGCGCTCGTAGTACGCGTCGCGCAGCTCCAGGATGCGCGTGGTCAGCTGCTGCGCCTCACTCCGCGCATCAGCGAGCTGGTCGTCGGTCGTCGTCTCGATCGCCACGCACCCAGCTTATTCGCGACCCCTGACGTCCGAGTTGCGACGGCTAAGACTGGCGGGCCGGCCTGCGTACGAGAACCGTCGCCGCGCCCGCGACGAGGAGACCGAGTCCCACAAGCAGCGGGGTCGTGGAGTCGCTTCCCGTGTCTGCCAGCCCTCGGCGCGCGGCGACCGGCGAGGTGGCGGCAGGCGTCGGCGATGCCGGGCCAGCGGGGGTGCTGGCCGCTGGAACCGTGACGCTCGCGATGTTCGAGGGCACGCTCGCGCCGACAGCGGTGAGGGCGGACACGCGGTACGCGTAAGTGTGACCGGCGGCGACGGTGGCGTCGGCGTAAGTCACGGCGGTGGTTGCGGTGTCGCCGACCAGCGTGGCGAACGGCGACCCGTCGGTACTGCGCTCGATCCGGTACCCGGTGATCGCTTCTCCCCCATCGAAAGCCGGGGCGGCCCACGTCAGCGCGGCCGTGGCGCTGGCGTACGTCGCGGTCAGCCCGATCGGTGCGTCTGCTGCCACCGCTGCGACGACGAGGGTGTAGGTCTGGTCCGCGGTTGCAGGGATGCCGCTGACGCTGCTGCTGGCGGTGATCGTGAAGGTGTACGTCCCGGTGGCGGTGGGGGTGCCCGTCAGTGTCGTACCGCTCAGCGTCACGCCGGGCGGGAGGCTCCCGGCGGTGACAGAGAGCGTAGGCGTGGGAGTGCCCGTCACGGCGATGGGGGTCGAATAGGCCGCGTCGATGGTGCCGCCCGGCACTGTCACGGTCGTTATGGCCGGGAAGGTGTCGATGGCGATGACCGACACCGTGTCCGAAGCCGTGTTCGCCACGTAAGCGAACGCACCGTCAGGCGAGATGCGGATGGTGCGCGGCGTGCTCCCCACCGCCAGGGTGGAGACGATCGCGTTGGTGGCCGTGTCGAACACGGAGACGGTGTTCGCGAGGGCGTTGGTCACGTACAGGCGGGTGCCGTCCGGCGTGAGTGCCAACCCGTAGGCGCCGTCGCCGGCACCGGCGTCGAGCGTCGCCGTGATCGTGTTCGTCGCCGTGTCGATCACCCGGACGGTGTCGGCGTTGGTGCTGGCGGCGTACAGGGTGTGACCATCGGAGGAGATGGCGAATCCGGTCACCGCGTTCGCGAAGACGCCCATCGGGATGGTGGCGATCACGGCGTTCGTGACTGTGTCCACCACCGAGATGTCATGACTGGCCGGGGCGACGTGCGCGAGATAGAGCCGCGAGCCGTCGGGAGACGCGATGATCGACCGGGGGCCGATCGCAGCACTGATCGTCGCCACCACCGTGTTGGTCGCCGTATCGATCACAGAGGTGGTGGAGGTGATTGCCCCGTTCACGTTCGTGACGTATACCCGCGACCCGTTCGGGGACACCGCGACGCCGAACGGTGCAGAGCCGACGGGCACAGAGGTCAGAACAGTAAGAGTTGCCGTATCGACCACGGCGAGTGTGTTGGTGCTCGAGGATGCCACGTAGAGCCGTGACCCGTCGGGAGAGACAGCCAACCCGAGAGCACTCGCTACCGGCACGCTGCCGACGACGGTGTTCGTTGCCGTGTCGACCATCGAGACCAGCCCAGCAGAGTCGGAGACGTAAAGCCGGCTGCCGTCCGGCGAAAGTACCGTCGCGGATGAGGCTGAAGCTGTCGAACCGACCGGCACGGTGGCGACCACCGTGTCCGCTGTCGCCATCGCCGGCGCGGCGAACGCCAGAGCCACGCCCACCACCACAGCCACCGACCCGAGGCGTAGACGCCTGTGCATAGCGGTAGCCCCGACACTTCGTGAGCGCATCGCTCGTCCTCCCCGGGGAGAGGACGAGCGTCCTCTCCCGTCTCAACCACTCGACGGAAAGCGGACCGTCGAGTCCGTGAGACCAACCGGACGGCGCTTACTCGAATACTGGCAGTCGCACGGAGGAATCGCCAGCGCTCACGCGGTGCGCACCCTCACCGGCACCGACCGCCGGCTGAGCACCGCCGCCACGAAGAAGCACGCGGCGCCGAGCAGCGTGCCGAGATTGGCCCAGAACAGGCTGACCAGGTCGCCGCTGGCCGGAAGCGTGTACGCGCCGATCGCCGATACGCCGAACAGGACCGAGCCGACCAGGTTCAGCCACGCGCCGTGCCAGGTACGCGCACGCGGATCCCAGAGCCGCTCCCGGTCGACGGTCGCCCGCACGGCGAGCCCGCTCGCCACGAGGAAGCAGACCGAGCCGAGGGCGTCCGGGCGCCAGCCGTCCCCGACCGGCGCGTCGGTATCGGCTGCAGAGATCAACGCCACCGTGGTGCTGACGTTGAAGAGAAGGGTTCCGGCGAACTGCACGGCGGCCGCCCACCAGTCGTAGAGCTCGGCGCGATCCGCGCCGCGACGAGGCGGGTGCCGACCGCTGAGCGCCAGTTGGATGAAGGCGGCAGCCGTGAAGAACAGCGCGCCGACGAAGAACGTCAGGTTCGTGATGACGTCCCCGACCGCACGCTGGAAGAAGGGCACAGCACCCACGACGAAGAACAGCGAGCCGATCGCGAACCCCCAGGCCTCGCGCCGGAGGCGGATCGCTCGCTCTGCGGTCATGCCCGGAGCATAGAGCTTCCGGCGCTTTGCCGCACCGGCGGACTCAGGCCGGGATGTCAGGTCGGGGAAGCACTCAGGCCGGAACGGCGGAGACGGTCCGGTCGATCGTGGTCTGCCCGAGCACGCGGGTTCCGACGTACACGACCGCGGTCTGTCCCGGCGCGACGCCGTTGAGCGGCACGTCGGGACGCACGACCAGCTCACCGCCGGTCACCGACGCCACCGCGGGCACGGGGTCGGCGTGGGCGCGGATCTGCACCTCGCACGCGAAGGGCGTCGCCGGATCCTCCGGCGGCAGGCCCGCCCAGGTGAACCGCGAGCCCGCGATCTCGGCGATGTCGAGCGCCTCCCGAGGGCCGACGACGACCGTGTTCTCCTTCGGTCGCACTTCCAGGACGAACCGCGGGCGGCCGTCCGGCGAGGGATAGCCGACGTTGAGCCCCTTGCGCTGTCCGACGGTGTACGCGTGCGCGCCCTCGTGCGTGCCGAGACGGTTGCCGTCACGGTCGACGATGTCGCCCGTCGCGGTTCCCACTCGCTCGGCGAGCCAGCCGCGGGTGTCGCCGTCCGGGATGAAGCAGATGTCGTGAGAGTCCGGCTTGTTTGCGACGCTCAGCCCGCGAGCGGCGGCCTCCGCGCGCACCTCCGCCTTCGACGGGGTCGCGCCGAGCGGGAACATGGCGTGGGCCAGCTGTTCGGTCGTCAGTACGCCGAGGACGTACGACTGGTCCTTGGCCCACGCACTGGCCCGGTGCAACTCACGGTTGCCCTCAGCGTCCGTGACGATGGCCGCATAGTGACCCGTACAGACGGCGTCGAAGCCGAGGTCGAGCGCCTTCTCCAGCAGGGCGGCGAACTTGATCCGCTCGTTGCAGCGCATGCACGGGTTGGGGGTGCGCCCGGCGCTGTACTCGGCGATGAAGTCGTCCACCACATCCAGCTTGAAGCGTTCCGAGAAGTCCCACACGTAGTAGGGGATGCCGATGATGTTCGCCGCGCGCTGCGCATCCATCGAGTCCTCGATCGTGCAGCAGCCGCGGCTGCCCGTCCGGAGCGTCCCGGGCATGCGCGAGAGCGCCAGATGCACACCCACCACGTCGTGCCCCGCTTCGACGGCGCGCGCCGCCGCCACGGCGGAATCGACACCGCCACTCATCGCCGCAAGTACTTTCACCCGGCGATTCTACCCGCGCCGGCCCACGCGGCCGCCCCGATCCCGCTCAGCCGAGCCGGGGCGCCCGCTCCGCGAGGCCCGCCCGCTCCGCCTGCGCGTACGCCGCGGGCAGCGCCGCGAGCAGCGCATCCACGTCGGACTCGGTGGAGGTGCGGCCGAGCGTGAACCGTAGAGCGCCCCGCGCATCCTGCTCGCCGCGTCCCATCGCCAGCAGCACGTGCGACGGCTCCGGGATGCCGGCCTGGCAGGCCGATCCCGTCGAGACCGACACGCCCGCCATGTCGAGCAGGAACAGCAAGGAGTCGCCCTGCGCTCCCGGGAAGGTGAAGTGCGCGTTCGACGCGACACGCTCCCCCGACTCCGGCTCCGGCCCGCTCAGCACCGCCGCGGGGACAGCCTCGCGGACACCCCGGATCAGCCGGTCCCGCAGCGCGGAGAGCCGCGCGGACTCCGCCTCGCGCTCCGCCTCCGCCAGCCGCGCGGCGGTCGCGAACGAGACGGCCGCCGCCACGTCCTGTGTCCCGCTCCGCACCTGCCGCTGCTGCCCACCGCCGTGGATGAGCGGCACCACGGTGGAGGCACGACTCAGCACGAGCGCGCCGATGCCGACCGGTCCGCCGATCTTGTGCGCGGAGACGCTGAGCGCATCCACCCCGAGCCCAGCGAAATCGATCGGCAGATGCCCGTACGCCGCAACGGCATCCACATGCACCGGGACCCCGACGGCGTGCGCCGCCTCGGCGAGCGCCCGCACCGGCTGGATGGTCCCGACCTCGTTGTTCACCGCGAGGAAGGTGAGCAGCGCCACGTCTTCGCCCGCGAGCGCGTCCGGCACGCCGATGCGTCCCTCGGCGTCGAGCGGCAGCCACGACGCCTTGGCCCCTTCCGCCCGCTCCAGCCACTCGACCGTGTCCATCGTGGCGTGGTGCTCTCCGCCCGGGACCAGGATGCGCGGTCGGCGCGCTCCGGCGTTCCGTGCCCAGAACATCCCCTTGATGGCCAGATTGATGGCCTCGGTCCCGCCCGACGTGAAGACGACCTCGATGGGGTCGGCGCCCAGCGTGGCGGCCACCGTCTCGCGGGCCTCCTCCAGCATCCGCCGGGCCTGCTGCCCCTGGCTGTGGATGCTGGAGGGGTTGCCGACGACGCCCATGGCCTCGGTGTAGGCGGCGATCGCCTCCGGGCGCATCGGCGTGGTGGCGGCGTGGTCGAGGTAGACCGGCACGGTGCCCTCCGAGCTGTGTCCAGGCGTGTGTCACTACTCTAGATCGCATGACCTCGACCGATCCCCTGCGCAACCTGGGTGTACGCATCGGGCCGCAGGCGGGCGAGCTGAGGGTCTCCTCCGCGAATGCGGACGCCATGGAGCTGTGCCTGTTCGACGAGCACGACCCCAACTGGCTGGTGAAGACCGTGCCGATGACGCGGGATGCGAACGGTGTCTGGGTGGGCCGCTCGCGGTCCCTCAGCGTCGGCACCCGCTACTCGGTGCGTGCCTCCGGCCCGACTGCTCCCGGCAACATGTTCGACCCGGAGGCGCTGCTGCTCGACCCATACGCACGGGGCCTGGTGCGCGTGGCCAGCGACGGCTGGCGCTCGGTCGTCGTCTCCGACGGCTTCGACTGGGGCGAGGCGGCCAAGCCGAACACCCCGCTCGATCACACCGTGATCTACGAGGCGCACGTCCGGGGCATCAGCCACCAGAATCCCGCTGTGCCGGAGGAGTTGCGCGGCAGCTATGCCGGGCTCGCCCACGAGTCGACGATCGGGTACCTGAAAGACTTGGGCGTCACCGCCGTCGAACTGCTCCCGGTGCAGGCATTCGTCTCCGAGCAGCGTCTGCTGCAGGAGGGGCTCACCAACTACTGGGGCTACAACACCCTCAACTTCTTCAGCCCGCACACGCCGTACGCCTCCCGCGCGGCGCAGGCGGCCGGGCCGCAGGCGGTGCTGGCGGAGTTCAAGGGCATGGTCAAGCTGCTCCACCTGGCCGGCATCGAGGTCATCCTCGACGTGGTCTACAACCACACCGCCGAGGAGGGCATCGGTGGCCCGCGCAGCAGCTTCCGCGGGATCGACAACGCCACCTACTACCGCCACGACGAGACCGGCGCGTACATCGACGTGACGGGATGCGGCAACACCGTCGACTTCGGCAACCCCGTCCCGCAACGCCTCGTGCTCGACTCGCTGCGCTACTGGGCCAACGAGATGCAGATCGACGGGTTCCGGTTCGACCTGGCCGCGACCCTGGGCCGTGGGGCGGATGCCTCGTTCCACCGTGACCACCCCCTCCTGCTGGCCGCTCAGGCCGATCCGGCTCTGCAGGGCGTCAAGCTGATCGCCGAGCCGTGGGATGTGGGCCTCGGCGGCTGGCAGACGGGCAACTTCCCCGGGCCGGTGGACGGGCACGGCGGCTGGTCGGAGTGGAACGACCGCTACCGCGACCGCGTCCGCAACTTCTGGCTGGCCGACATCGCCGACGCCCGCCGCAACGGGCAAGCACCGGTCGGCATCGGCGGCTTCGCCACCCGGCTCGCCGGATCCTCCAACACCTTCTCCCCCGAGCGCGGTCCGCTCGCCTCCGTGAACTTCGTCACCGCCCACGACGGCTTCACCATGGCCGACCTCACCGCCTACGACGTCAAGCACAACCTCGGCAACGGCGAGAACAACCGCGACGGCACGGACAACAACCGGTCCTTCAACCACGGTGTCGAGGGGCCGACAGTGGATGAGGCCGTGCTGATGACGCGCGCCAAGGCCATCCGGAACCTGATGGGCACACTGCTGCTCTCGGCCGGCGTCCCGATGATCACCGCCGGTGACGAGTACGGCCGCAGCCAGCGCGGCAACAACAACGCCTACTGCCACGACAGCGAGCTCACCTGGCTCAACTGGCTGCGCTCGCGCGAGCAGCGGGAGCTCTACGACACGACCAAGCGCCTCCTCCAGCTGCGACGGGAGAACCCGGCCCTCCGCCCCAGCAGGTACGCCGTCGACGGCCAGACCACGCCGAACGCCAGCCACATGGACTGGTACGACGCCACCGGCCAGCGGATGGACGACGAGGACTGGAACTCGCCCGAGAACCGGACGCTGCAGTACCTGGCGGCCTCGACTCCCGACAAGGAGGAGTTCAACCGCATCCTGCTGGTCGTGCACGGCGTCGAGGACGATGTGGAGGTGTCCCTCCCCGTCGCGCCCGGCGTCACCTCGTACCAGCTGCTGTGGGACTCGGCGACCGAGGTGCCCATCCCGGAGGATGCGACGGAGTTCGCCCCGGGCACCCAGCGGCTCATCGGCGGCACGTCGATGCAGCTGTACCGAGCGAACGGGCCTCGCGTGGAGCAGGCGGCGCCGACAGAAGCGGGGCAGGAGACGCACGGCTGATGGCGAACAGGAAAGCCGCTGCGGGCACCCCCGCGACGGTCGCTCTGACGACCGCCGGCATCCCGTTCACGACGCACCCCTACGAGCACGACCCGTCGGCGCCGTCGTACGGCCTGGAGGCGGCGGAAGCCCTCGGCGTCGAACCCGACCGCGTCCTCAAGACGCTGCTCGCCGACACCGACCTCGGGCTGGTCGTGGGTGTCGTCCCGGTGACGGGGATGCTCGACCTCAAGGCGCTCGCCGCGGCCGTCGGCGCCAAACGCGCGACGATGGCCGACCCCGCCGTCGCGGAGCGTCGCACCGGTTACGTGGTCGGCGGGATCAGCCCGATCGGCCAGAAGACGCGGCACGTCACCGTGGTCGATGAGACCGCGCAACTGTTCGACACCGTCTTCGTCTCCGGGGGCAAGCGCGGCTTCGACATCGAACTCTCCCCCGCCGATCTCCTCACCGCCACGGGCGCGACCTTCGCCCCCATCGCCAAATGACTGTGCCGCGGGGGTGGAACGCACCGGATCACGGCCGCGACGACGGCGTGTCGCGACGCGTGGATGAGGTGAGTCCGATCACGGTGAGGCGCGCGACAGCCGCTGACGCGCACGGCATCGCGGCGGTTCACGTCGCAGCTTGGCGCGAGGCCTACGCCGGGCGGATGCCCGCAGCCTTCCTGGCGTCACTCGACGTGGAGCGGCGCGCCGCCGGCTGGAGGCACATCGTCGAACAAGGCGAGACGGACGTGTTCGTGGCGGAGGGCGGCGGCGAGATCGTCGGCTGGGCGACAGCCGGCTCCGGGCGCGACGACGACGCACCACGAGACCGCGAGCTGGAGGGCCTCTACGTCCTCGCACGCGTCTACGGTTCGGGCGCCGGGCAGCGACTGTTGGACTGCGCGATCGGCTCGGCTCCCGCGTACCTGTGGGTCATGGACGGCAACGGGCGCGCCGAGGCGTTCTACCGTCGCAACGGCTTCACCCGCGACGGCGCGACCACGACGCATCCCGCCGGCGACGCCACCATCCTCGCCGTCCGCATGATTCGCTAACCCCCATCCCCACCCACCCCGCCCAGCCAACAGTTCCTCAGTTTCTCCGGGCGACACGCCGGTGGCGGGCCGAAAAACTCAGGAGCTGTTGGCTTCGGGCGGAAGGGGTCGGGGTCAGGAGGCGGTGGTGACCAGACCCAGCTCCGCGGGGGTGAGCAGGAGGTCGTTGATCGGGACCACGCGGACGGTGTAGCCGAACGAGCCCGCCCAGGCGAGACGGACCGTGCCGACGAACTCGTGCGCGACCGACGCGTCGTGGCCGCCCGGGACGCCCGAGTCGACGGTGAGCGCCTGACGGTGCACGTCGGTGAGCTCGTCGCCCTCGGGGCTGCGGCCGTACACGACCTGCACCTCCACATCCTGCGGCGAGAGCCCGTTCAGCTGGACCAGTGCCCGCACGTGCAGCTCGTCGCCGACCTGCGGGACGTCGTCCACCCCGCCGGCGTCGACGTGCGTCACCGCGACGCCAGGCCAGGCGGCTTTCACGCGCTGCTTCCATGTGGCGAGGCCACGAGCGGCGGCGTAGTCGTCCGCGCTCAGCCGGTTCTCGGAGGCGGCCGCCGGCAGGTACAGGCGCTCGACGTACTCCCGGACCATGCGCTCGGCCGACAGCGGGGAGGACAGCGTGGCGAGCGTGTGCCGGATGCGCTCGACCCAGGCTCCGGGCACGTTGTCGCCGTCGCGGTCGTAGAAGCGCGGGGCGATCTGGTGCTCGATCAGGTCGTACATCGCCTCGGCTTCGAGGGCGTCGCGTTCGGCGCCGTCACCGGCGGCGTCGGCGGACGGGATCGCCCAGCCGTTCTCGCCGTCATAGAACTCGTTCCACCATCCGTCGAGGATGGACAGGTTGAGGCCGCCGTTCAGGGCCGCCTTCATGCCGGAGGTGCCGCACGCCTCCAGCGGCCGCAGCGGGTTGTTCAGCCACACGTCGGTGCCCGGGTACAGCAGCTGCGCCATCCCGATGTCGTAGTCGGGCAGGAACACCATCCGTCGCCGGATGTCGGCCTCCGAAGCGAACTGCACGAGCTTCTGGATGAGCCGCTTGCCCTCGTCGTCGGCGGGATGCGACTTGCCCGCGATGACGAACTGCACCGGGCGCTCCGCGTGCAGCAGGATGCGGCGCAGACGGTCGGGGTCGTGCAGCATCAGCGTCAGTCGCTTGTAGGTCGGCACGCGCCGGGCGAAGCCGATGGTGAGGACGCCCGGGTCGAGCAGGTCGTCCATCCAGGGCGGCGCGATCCCTCCCGGGTTCTGTTCCTCCCATGCGGCCGCTAGGCGCCGGCGGGCGTCGTGCACGAGCTGCTCGCGCATCCGGTTGCGGACGTCCCACAGGTCCGCGTCGCCGACCGCTGAGGAGTTTCCCCAGTCGGCGTGCGTGGTGTCGTCGGTGCCGAACCGCTCCAGGGCGAGGGCGCGCAGCATGGGATCGGTCCAGGTCGGCGCGTGGACGCCGTTCGTGACGGAGTCGATCGGCACCTCCTGCGGGTCGAATCCCGGGTAGAGGCCGTTGAACATGTGCCGGGAGACGTCGCCGTGCAACTGCGAGACGCCGTTCGCGTGCTGCCCGAGCCGGAGGCCCATGACCGCCATGTTGAAGACGTCCGGCGAGCCGCCCGGGTAGTCCTCTGCGCCGAGCGGCAGCACCTGGTCGGCGGTGACACCGGGAAGGAGCGACGTGGAGAAGTAGCGCTGGACCAGCGGCCGATCGAACCGGTCGATACCGGCGGGCACCGGGGTATGCGTGGTGAAGACGGTTCCTGCACGCACCACCTGCAGCGCCTCGTCGAAGCTGAGCCCCTCGCCGATCAGGTCGGAGATGCGCTCGAGGCCGAGGAAGCCGGCGTGCCCCTCGTTGGTGTGGAACACCTCCGCCTCCGGGGCTCCGGTCAGCTCGATCCACGCCTTGACCGCGCGGACGCCGCCGATGCCGAGCAGCAGCTCCTGCAGCAGGCGGTGCTCGCCGCCGCCGCCGTAGAGGCGGTCGGTGACGGAGCGCAGGCGCTCCTCGTTGTTCGGGATGTCGGTGTCGAGCAGGAGCAGCGTCACACGGCCCACAGCGGCCTGCCAGACCCGGGCGTGCAGTACGCCGTCCGGGAGCGCCAGCGAGATCTGCAGCGGCGACCCGTCGGGATCGCGGAGCACGCTCAGCGGCAGCCCGTCCGGGTCGAGGACGGGGTAGCTCTCCAGCTGCCAGCCGTCGGGCGTGATCGCCTGCGAGAAGTAGCCGGAGCGGTAGAAGAGGCCGGCGGCGACGAGCGGGACGCCCAGGTCGCTCGCCGCTTTGAGGTGGTCCCCGGCGAGGATGCCGAGACCGCCGGAGTACTGCGGGAGGGTCGCCGCGATGCCGAACTCGGGCGAGAAGTACGCGATCGTGCGCGGCGCCTCCCCGTCGAGGGACTGGTACCAGCGGGGCTCGCTGAGGTACGCACGCAGGTCGTCGCGGATGTGGTTCGCCCACTCGACGTAGCCCTGGTCGGCGGCGAGTTCCGCCAGCCGCGCGGGCTCGACGGCGCCCAACAGGGCGATCGGATCGTGTTTCACCTGCTGCCACAATTCTGGCGAGATACGGGCGAAGAGCTCCTTGGTGGGCTCATGCCAGGACCAGCGGAGGTTGCCGGCGATCTCCTCCAATGCGGCGAGGTTGTCGGGGAGGACTGCTCGGACGGTGAATCTACGGATGGCCTTCACTCGGTCCACACTAAACGAGCCCCGTGACGAGCAGGTTAATGAGTGTACGGTCGGGACGTGGTGAAGAACGCAGCGACCAGGTCAGCAGCCGCCGCGACAGAGGCGGCCACGGTGAAGCCTCCCGCCCGGAGCGGCTCCGCCGGAGGAACGAAGAGCAATACGGCGCCCGTAACGGCGCCTGCCCAGACGGGACCAGCACAGACGGGACCGTACGAGCCTCTGCTCGGGCGCATCCCGATTCTCGAGCTCTCCCCCCAAGTGGATGAGGGGCTCTGGGCCGCGACCGCGTTCAGCGGCGAGGTCATCCCGTTCCGCGCGACGGCGTTCCGGGAAGGGCACGACAAGATCGGCGTCGACCTCATCCTGCTCGACCCTGCCGGTGTGCAGACCGAGCACCACATGCGCCCGCTCACTCCCGGCACCGACCGGTGGGAGGTGGAGGTGCAGCTCGAGCAGACCGGCCTCTGGCGTTACCGGGTCCAGGCCTACGCCGACGAGTATGCGACCTGGCGGCACAACGCCGAGGTGAAGGTCCCCGCCGGAATCGACGTCGACCTGATGCTGGAGATGGGCCGCGAACTGCTTCTCCGGGCCTCGAAGGACAAGCGTCGCAGTACGGCCGAGCGCCGGCACCTCTCCGAGGCGGCGAAGGTCGTGGCGGACACCAAGAGGCCAGTGGATGAGCGGTTCGCCGCCTCGATCGACGAGCGCATCCAGCAGGTCCTCACCGAGCGGCCCGTGGTCAGCCTCCCGACACTCTCTGCGACGCGCGCCATCCAGGTGGAGCGGACGCGCGCCGGGGTCGGCAGCTGGTACGAGTTCTTCCCCCGGTCCGAGGGCGCGAAGAAACTCGCGGACGGCTCCTGGCAGTCCGGCACCTTCCGCACGGCCGCCAAGCGGCTGCCGGAGGTCGCCGCGATGGGCTTCGACGTCGTCTACCTGCCGCCGATCCACCCGATCGGCCGTACCTTCCGCAAGGGGCCGAACAACACCCTGGACGCCGGCGAGAACGACCCGGGGTCGCCATGGGCGATCGGCGGTCCGGAGGGCGGGCACGACGCCATCCACCCGGACCTCGGCACCGAGAAGGACTTCACCTTCTTCCTCGGCAAGGCCAAGCAGGCGGGCCTCGAGGTCGCCCTCGACCTGGCACTGCAGGCATCCCCGGATCACCCCTGGGTAACGGAGCACCCGGAGTGGTTCACGACCCTTCCCGACGGCACCATCGCGTACGCGGAGAACCCGCCGAAGAAGTACCAGGACATCTACCCCATCAACTTCGACAACGACTACGAGGGGCTGCGGCAGGAGGTGCTGCGGATCGTCCGGCACTGGATGTCGCTGGGCGTCCGCATCTTCCGCGTCGACAATCCGCACACGAAGCCGTTGCACTTCTGGGAGTGGCTCATCCACACGGTCAACGAGACCGACCCGGATGTGGTGTTCCTCGCAGAGGCGTTCACCCGCCCTGCGCTCCTGCGAACGCTCGCGAAGGCGGGCTTCCAGCAGTCGTACACGTACTTCACCTGGCGCAACACGAAGGAGGAGCTGGAAGAGTTCCTCGACTCCCTCGCGCACGAGACCGCCGACTACCTGCGGCCCAATCTGTTCGTGAACACGCCCGACATCCTCACCGAGTACCTCCAGTTCGGCGGGCCGGCGGCGTTCAAGATCCGCGCCGCCATCGCAGCGACGGCGGCTCCGACCTGGGGCGTGTACTCCGGGTACGAGCTGTTCGAGAACGTCGCCCGCGCGGGCGCCGAGGAGTACATCGACAACGAGAAGTACGAGTTCCGGCCGCGGGACTACGCCAAAGCGCAGTCGCAGGGGCACTCGCTCGCCGGCTACCTGACGATGCTCAACCGGGCGCGCAGCGAGCACCCGGCGCTGCGCCAGCTGCGGAACCTGACGCTCCACAGCAGCGACGACGACAGCATCCTCGTGTACTCGAAGTACCTCGACGGGCGTTTCACCCGCACGGGCAAGTCGGACGCGGTCATCGTGGTGGCGAACGTCGACCCGCACTCGGTGCGTGAGACCACCGTCCACCTGGATGTGGCCGCGCTCGGCATCCCGTACGGCTCGCAGTTCGAGGTGAAGGACCGTGTGACCGGGCAGCGCTGGACGTGGGGCTCGGACGACTACGTGCGCCTCGACGCGTTCACGGAGCCCGTGCACATCCTGTCCGTCCGCCCGCTCTGACCGCCGACCGACAAACCTGAGGAGTAGAACCATGTCCCCCATCCCCGAAGGTGCCGCCGCCGTCGATCTGCCCGCCGTGGATGACACGGTGCTCGCCACCATCGCCACCGGTAGCTACCACGACCCCCACTCCATCCTCGGCCAGCACCAGATCTCGGCCCCCGGCGTCGCCGACCCGGTGACCGTCATCCGTGCGCTGCGCCCGCTCGCCGAGGCCGTGTTCGCGGTCCTCTCCAACGGCGCGCACATCGAGCTGGGCCACATCGGGCACGGCGTCTGGCAGGGCGTCGACATCGTCGGTCCCGGCGCCTACCTGATCGAGGCGCGCTACCAGGACGGCAGCACCTGGACCAGCGACGACCCGTACCGCTTCCTCCCGACGATCGGCCAGCTCGACCTGCACCTGATCGCGGAAGGCCGCCACGAGACGCTGTGGACCGCGCTCGGTGCGCACGTCCGCGACCTCGGCGGCGTCGTCGGAACCGCCTTCACCGTCTGGGCGCCGCACGCGCGCGCCGTCCGGGTCGTCGGCGACTTCAACGGGTGGGACGGCACCTTGCACTCGATGCGCAACATGGGCGCATCCGGTGTCTGGGAGCTGTTCGTCCCGGGCCTGACCGAGGGCGAGATCTACAAGTACGACCTGCTCGCGCAGGACGGCCGCTGGGTCCGCAAGATCGACCCGCTCGCCCAGGCGGCCGAGATCCCGCCCGCGACGGCCTCACGCGTCACAGTGAGCCGTCATGAGTGGAACGACGGCGAATGGATGCGCAGCCGAGCCGAGCACGACCCGCACGCGGGCCCGATGAGCGTCTACGAGCTCCACTTCGCCTCCTGGCGCCCCGGGCTCGGCTACCGGGAGGCGGCCGACGAGCTGATCGACTACGTCGGTGCGCTCGGCTATACGCACGTCGAGTTCCTGCCGCTCGCCGAGCATCCCTTCGGCGGCTCCTGGGGCTACCAGGTGACCGGCTACTACGCCGCGACCAGCCGCTTCGGCTCCCCCGACGACCTCAAGTACCTCATCGACCGGCTGCACCAGGCGGGCATCGGCGTCATCCTCGACTGGGTGCCCGGACACTTCCCGAAGGACGACTGGGCCCTCGCCCGGTTCGACGGGCAGCCCCTTTACGAGCACGCCGACCCGCGCCGCGGCGAGCACAAGGACTGGGGCACCTACATCTTCGACTACGGCAATTCGCAGGTGCGCAACTTCCTCGTCGCGAACGCGCTGTTCTGGCTGGAGGAGTTCCACATCGACGGTCTCCGCGTCGACGCCGTCGCGTCCATGCTGTACCTCGACTACTCGCGCAAGGACGGCGAGTGGGAGCCCAACATCCACGGCGGCCGCGAGAACCTGGAGGCGATCGGCTTCCTCCAGGAGGTCACCGCGACCGCGTACAAGCGCAACCCCGGCACCGTGATGATCGCCGAGGAGTCGACGAGCTACACCGGCGTCACCGCGCCCACGTCGTCCGGCGGTCTCGGCTTCGGCCTGAAGTGGAACATGGGGTGGATGCACGACGCCCTGCAGTACATCCACGAGGACCCGATGTACCGCAGCTACCACCACAGCGAGATCACGTTCTCGTTCGTGTACGCCTGGAGCGAGAACTTCCTGCTGCCGATCAGCCACGACGAGGTCGTGCACGGCAAGGGCTCCCTGCTCACCAAGATGCCGGGCGACCACTGGCAGCAGCTGGCGAACGTCCGCGCCTTCCTCGCCTTCATGTGGTCGCATCCCGGCAAGCAGCTGCTGTTCATGGGGCAGGAGTTCGGGCAGCCGTCCGAGTGGAGCGAGGAGCGCGGGCTCGACTGGTGGATCCTCGACCAGCCGGCGCATCAGGGCCTCTGGAACCTGGTGGCCCAGTTGAACGCCGTCTACCGCGCCAACCCGCAGCTGTGGGCGCTGGACAACGAGCCGGCCGGATTCGAGTGGCTCGACGGGTCCGACGCGCAGGGCAACGTCCTCGCCTTCCTCCGCAAGGACCGGCAGGGCGACCCGATCGCGGTGCTGCTCAACTTCTCGGGGACGCCGCACAGCGACTACCGCGTCGGCCTGCCGTTCGCCGGCGAGTGGGAGGAGCTGCTGAACACGGACGCCGAAGCGTACGGCGGCTCTGGCGTCGGCAACCTGGGCGCTGTCACGGCTGTTGACGAGCCGTGGATGGGACGCCCGGCCTCCGCCGTGCTGACCCTGCCGCCGCTCGGTGCGCTCTGGCTCAAGCCGCGGCGCTGAGCCGCGGTCGCTGAGCCGCGCGCTGAGCTAGGCGCGCGCGCCGGACTCCAGCCAGGTGCCATAGCCGACGCCGTCCACGGCGTGCTCCGGCACCAGGTTGCGTCCGGCGCGCCACGTCGAGCCGAGAGCGCCTCCCAGGCGGATCGGCAGGATGAACCGGCGGCTCCCGCTGGCCCGCTTGTGCTGCTCGGCCAGCGATCGGGCCGACTCCACGCGAGGACCCCCGACGTGGATGACGCGGTCGGGCTCCCCGGATTCGTCCTCGACCACGTCGACGAGCACGCGGGCGACGTCGGACACCGCGATGGGCTGGAACCGCGTCCCGGTGGGCGACAGCAGCGCGCCGAGCGGCCGTCCGCGATCGAAGATGGCGGTGACGAAGTCGTGGAACTGCGTGGCGCGGACGATGCGCGTGTCGAGGGCGGGCTCCAGATAGGCCCGCTCCTGCGCGGCTTTTGCGCGGTAGTAGGCGTAGGCGGACTGGTCGGCGCCGACGATGGACAGTAGCACCGCACGGCGGACGCCGAAGCGCGCGGCCGTGTGCACGAGATTCTGCGCTCCGGTGGCGAAGACGTTCGCGGCCTGCTTGCCGACGCCGTTGCTCGTGTCGACGAGCACGTCGACACCGTCGAGGGCCTCCTCCAGACCGTCGCCGGTCACAATGTCCGCGGTGACGTACGTGGCACCGGTGACGTACTGGTCGGAATCGTCATCCGGGACGCGGCGGGCGGCCACGACGACGTCGTGCCCGCGCTCGACCGCCTCCGCTGTCACGGCGCGTCCGGCCAGGCCGGTGCCTCCGACGACGAGCACACGGGACATGTGCGATCACTCCCTCAGCATGAGGCTGCTCGACGATGAGGCGGGCGGCAGAAGCGCCGCGCATGCCGTCGCCCGGTGGGGACGGGCTCAGTACAGCAGCGACGCCAGCCTAGCCCGGGCCTTGACCACACGCGGGTCGTCGACACCCACGATCTCGAAATACTCGAGGATGCGCGTCCTGACCTCCTCCTTGCCGCTCGCGTCGAGCGTCGGGAACAGGGTGAGGAGACGGTCGAACGCGTCGTCGATGTGGCCGCCGGAGAGGTCGAGGTCGGCGACCGCGAGCTGGGCGGAGTGGTCCTTCGGGGCCTCGGCCGCGGCGGTGCGGAGCTCGTCCACGTTGCGGCCGGCGAGGCGTGCGAGCAGGCTCACCTGCGCCAGACCCGCGGCGGCCATAGCGTCGCGCGGGTCCTGCGCGATAGCGGTGCGGTAGGCGCGGATGGCACCCTCGTAGTCGCCGCGCTCGATCGCGTCGTAGGCCTCGGCGTGGAGCGGCGGCAGCGGCTCGGGGACGGGCTCCGCCGCGGTCTCGTCGGCGCCCTCGGGCGCATCCCCGCCCTCCACGGTCACCGAATCCGTCACGCCGTTCTGCGCCGCGAGCTGCAGCAGCTGCTCGAACACGTCCTGGATCTGCGGCTCCGGAAGAGCTCCGACGAACAGCTGGACGGGCCGACCGGCCAGCAGACCGGCGACCGCAGGAACGGACTGCGCCTGGAAGGCCTGCGCCAGCTGCGGGTTGGCGTCGACATCCACCTTGACGAGGACCAGCCGACCGCCGAAGCCGCCGACGACGCGGTCGAGCACCGGCGAGAACTGCTTCCATTGCTCTGACCGCTCGCTCCCGAGGTCGACGACGACGGGCACCCGCATCGACAGGTCGAGGAAGTCGTTGAAGTTCGCATCCGTGCCCTCGAAGAACAGGCTCGGCAGCGTGAGCGAGCCTGCGGCCGGCGCGGGCTGACCGGGCGCACCCTCCGCGGGCGCGGAGCGGTTGACGAGGGAGCTCAGATCGACGGCTCCGCGCAGGCTCGTCGGGGACGGCGGGACGTTGCTCATTGTTCCTCCAGATGCGCGCTTCGTGGGCGTTCCAGCACGAGAGACAAGGATACTCGGGTCGCCGCCACCGATGCGCTCCGGCGACCCCCCTGCTACGGGATCTGCTTGGCGCCGATCATGCCCTGGGCGAACCCGAGCAGCGTGATCTTGGCGTCCGACCCTGCCGGGGGCACGTAGAAGGCGAGCTGGTACCCGAAGGTCGACTCGATGCCGGTCTTGGACGAGGGAACACCGGTGAGGGCCGCAGCGGTCGCACCGGCGCTCACTTCCGCGCCCGCCTCGACGACCTTGAGCGTCTGCGTCTCCGTCAGGTCCGTCCAGACGATGGCACCGGAGTCGTTCGTCGCCATGGCGACGTCGGTCCCGACGCCGGGCGCACCGGTGAAGGTCAGCGACGCCGTCGCCGGCACCGCTGCCTTCTGCTTCGCCTTCCATTCGGCGCCGACCTGCGTGCGCAGAGTGTCGCCCTCGGCGTTGAACAGGCTCGCGTACTGGCTCTTGTCGCCGTTCATGAGGATGTCGCCGTACGCGGCCGCGACCTTCGCCGGCGGCAGCGCGAGCAGCTTGGAGTCGGGCGGAACCACAGCGGAGCCGATGCTCGCCGGCGCCAGGTTGGGCACCTTGGCCTTCGGCTCGAGCGACACGGCGTACTCGACCTGGTAGTTATCGCGCGGCGTCGCCTGCACCAGGGTGAGGGCGAGCGGCGCCTGAGCGGTGCCCTTCGCGTCCTTCGGGGTCTGGATGACGGCGGCGACGGTACGCGGCCACGCGTCGGTCGCCTGCGGCAGCGACAGCACGATCGGACTGGCGGGGATGGCCGGGAGCGCCGGCTCGTCGGCCTTCTTGGCGCGGATGGCGTAGTTCGCCTGGCGGAGCTGCAGGGCGGGCCCGGTGAAGCGGGCCTTCGCCAGGTCGGCGCTCGCCTTGGCGTCCGCCTGCGCCGCCGACTCGGAGATGCGCTTGACGATGCGCTCCAGCTGGGGCACGGTGACCGCCGGTGGCAGCTGGTCCTTCGCGTCCGGCGCCTCCGTCGTCAGGGGCGTCGCCGTCTTGGTGGGCGTCGTCGCCGCATCCGTCCCGGCGGTGCAGCCGGTGAGCGCGAGAGCGCCGATGAGCGCGGCGGGCAGCATGACGCGGGCACGGGTGGAGCGGCGGCCGCGAGGGGTGGTCTCGATCATGGCGGTGGGCTTGTACTTGGGGGCCTTGGGCAGCTTGGGCATCTTCGGTCCGCTCTTGCGGCGGGGTCCGCGCGACCGGCGGTGGGTGTAGAGGCCCCACAGGTAGAGGGCGATGCCGATGACGAGCAGGATGAGGCCGCCGATGATCAGCGGGAAGGCCCAGGGCGTGCTGGAGTCGACGGGCCAGGTGACGGTGACCTGGGAGGGAGCGGCCTTCTGGCCGTCGGAGGCAACGATCACGCTGACGTCATCGGGGATGTTCATGCGCGTGACCTGTGCGGCCTCGCCGTCGAACTCCTCGAGCCACAGGTCGGATCCGGCGGGGTTCGGGCCGGCGGCCTGGGCGGCCGTACCGGTTCCGGAGGACGACGCCCCGGCAGACGGCGTGGCGGTCGGAGCCGGCGTGGGAGCGGGTGTCGCGGTGCTGCTGCCCGCATCGCCGCCCTTATCGTCCGAACCCTTCGCGGGCTTCGGCGTGACGGTCTTCGTCGTGAGCGCGCCGGTGGTCTTCTTGTAACCGACCGCGACGTACTTCTGATCTTCCAGCCACGCCTTCATGTCCGCTGTACGGCCGTAAGCCACGACCTGCTTGGCCTGGTCGGGCGCACCCGTCACGTTCAGTGTCTGCTGCCCGGGATGCGCGTTGAGCACAGACCCGTCGATCACGAGGTAACGGGGGTCGCCGGAGACAGAGGTCGCCGCCTCGATGTGGCTGGGCGGAGCGAAGACGGTGCGCTGCGCGATTCCGGCCACGATCATTACCGCGGCGACGACGAACGCGACGATAGCGAGTACGAAACGCAAACAGGACTCCTCATGTGCCGAAGTTCGGGGGCGGGCACAGTCACACGACGATACCGGACATGCCTGAGAGGCAGCTAACCCTTGTCTGGACGCCAGCACAGCCCCCCAGTGCGGGCACAGGCGGCAAATTGTAGGATCGATCCGGCGCGCGTGCTGCGAGTCGACCCGAAAATCCCCCAGGAGCATGACAGTGGCCACCGACGAATCCAACTTCACGCAGGTCTTCCGCGGTTACGACAAGGATGAGGTCGAGAAGGCGCTGCAGGAGCTCCGTCGCGAACTGATCAAGTCCAACACGCAGGCTTCAGAGTCCGCGAAGGAGCTGAAGCGGCTGCAGGCGCGCATCGACGACCTCAACGCCGAGATCGAGGAAGTCGGCAGCCCCACCTACTCCGGACTCGGCACGAAGCTCGAGAACACCCTCCGCGTCGCCGAAGAGCAGTCCACGCGGCTCATCGCTCAGGCCGACATCGACGCCGAGAAGCTGCGGGCGGGCGTGTCCGCCGAGATCGACAAGGTGAAGAAGGCTGCTGCCGCGCAGGCAGAGCGTGTGCTCGCCGACGCGCAGGCACGTGCGACGACCCTTCTTGAGGATGCGCAGATCGAGTCGGGCGAACTGCTCGCCAAGACCCGCTCCGACAAGGAGACCCTGCTCAACGACGCCATGCGCGAAGCCGCAGCGATCCGCGGCGCCGTCGCGACCGAGGCTGCAGAGCTGCGATCGACGAGCAAGCGGGAGGCCGCGGCGGTCCGCGCCGAGGCGGACCGCGAGGCCGCAGAGCTGAAGGCGGTCGCCTCCCGTGAGGCGGAGGCAGCGCGCGCCGAGGCCGCAGAACTCGATCGCACCATCGCCGCCCGGCGGGCGGAACTCGAGAACGCCCTCGCCGACGACCGGGCCGCCTTCGAGCGTGAGTCCGCGCAGATCCGGCTGGAGCTGGACCGGCGCGTGGCCGAGACCGCCGACCGGCTCGCCGCCGACGAGGCGGAGTCTCGCAACACTCTTGCTGCCGAAGCCGCCCAGGCCCGAGCGGACCTGGCCGCGGAGGTCGAGGAGCAGCGCTCGGCACTGGCGGCCGAGGTCGCCCAGACCCGGGCGGACCTCGCCAACGACGACACCACCGCGCGGCAGGCGCTCCGCACCGAGGTGGAGCAGACCACCAAGGCGCTCGTAGCCGAGGTGCAACAGACCAAGAGCGCTCTCGCCGCCGAGGTCGAGCAGACGCGCTCGGCGCTGGACGCCGACGTGACGGCCGCCCGCAGCGCGCTCGCCGACGAGGTGGAGCGCACGACCGCCGAACTCGCCGACGAGGTCACCCGCACCCGCTCCGCTCTGGCCGAGGAGGTCACGCGCACCCGCTCGGAGCTTGAGACCGAGGTCACCACCACCCGCTCCGCGCTCGAGAACGAGGTGACCTCCACCCGGGCTGCGCTCGAGAACGAGGTCACCACCACGAAGTCCGCCCTCGCCGACGAGGTCGAGCGCACCACCAAGCGGCTGGCCGACGAGACGCTGCAGACGCGAACCACCCTGGAGAAGGAGTCGACCGAGACCCGCGCCCGTCTGGAGGCAGACCGAGCCGCGACCGCCGCGCAACTCACAGCCGATCGCGAGCAGACGGCGAGCGACCTTGCGACCGAGGTGGAGCAGAGCCGCACACGCCTGGCGGCGGAGGCCGACCGCCAGCGCCGCGAACTCGACGCCGAGGCGGCCGAACTCCGTGCACAGCTCGCGGAGGAAGTCGACACCGCCCGCTCCGCCCTGACCGACGAGATCAGCCGTCAGCGGAGCGCCGTCGAGGCGGAGCTCGCCTCCGAGCGAGCACGGCTCGCCGCCGAGGTGGAGTCCACCACCTCCGCCCTGGCCACGGAGGTGGAGCAGACGAAGTCCGCCCTCGAGACCGAGGTAGCGACGACAAAGGCTGCTCTCGCCGCCGAGGTCGAGCAGACGAAGTCCGCCCTGGACACCGAGGTCACAACGACCAAGGCCGCTCTCGCCGACGAGGTGGAGCGCACCCGCACGGAACTCGCCGCACAGGTGGAGCAGACCAAAAACAGACTGTCGGCCGAGGTCGAGCAGACCACATCCGCCCTCCAGACCGAGGTGACCACGACGAAGTCGGCTCTGGCCGCCGAGGTGGAGCAGACCCAGAAGGCCCTCGCCGCCGAGGTCGAGCAGACGAAGTCGGCTCTGGCCGCCGAGTCGGAGCAGACCCGGAGCCGACTGGCTGAGGATGTGCGCCGGACGACGGTCGAACTCGCCGACCGCCGGGAGGCGACCGCCAACGAGCTCGCCGATCAGCGGGAGCAGCAGCGCCTCGAACTCGAGCGCGACGCCGAGCGGACACGGGTGGCGCTGGCCGACGAGGCGCAGCAGACCCGCGTCGCCCTGGAGAAGGAGGGCGCCGAGGCTCGCGCCGAGCTCGCACGAGAGGTCGCGGAGGCACGTACCGCGCTCGACGCCGAGCTCGCAGAACGCGCGGCGGGCTTCGAGCAGGAGGCGGCGAACGCACGCGCTGCGCTCGACACCGAGCTGACGCAGCTGCGCACGACGACTCTGGAAGAAGTCGACGCCCGCACCCGCGAGATCGAGCAGGCACGCATCGATCTCGACGTCGAACTCCGCGCGCGTCGCGACGAAGCCGAGAAGGAGTACCTGGCCCGGCACCAGGAGGCCGTCGCGCAGACGCAGAAGTACCTCGACGAGGCGAACCAGCAGCTCGCCGACGCGGTCAAGCGGACCGCGCAGGCGCGCTCCGAGGCGGAAGCGTTCGAGACGGAGGCGCGCCGAACGGTGACCGAGGCCCGAAAGAAGGCCGAGGACACCGCCGCCAAGGTCATCCGAGACGCCGAAGAGCGCGCCGCGGCCCTGCTGTCGGAGACGGAAGAGCGCACGCAACGCCTGGTGGCCGACGCGGAAGACCGGCTCGCCCAGATTAGGATTGAACGCGAAGCGGTGGCCGGATACTTCGAGAACCTCCGCGGAGTGCTTCAGCAGGCTGAGAAGGCGACCGCCGACCGCGACTGATCCCAGGGGGAACAATGAAGATCCAGAACCCGTTCCGCCTTGGCCTCATCGGTGCACTCGGCGTCGGGCTCGGGATCCTCATCCTCAGCGCGATCACCAGTCTCGCGACGATCATCACGTACATCGGGGCCGCGCTGTTCCTCGCCCTCGGCATCGAACCGCTGATCTCGTTCCTGGAGCGCCGGAAGTTCCCGCGCTGGCTGGCGCTGGTCGTCGCGCTCGTGGTCATCATCGGCGCGTTCGTCGGCCTGATCTGGGCGATCGTCCCCATCGCGATCAGCCAGGCAACGCAGCTGGTGCAGAATACGGTCAACTGGGTGAACAACGGCGACGCCGAGAAGTGGTTCCTCAGCCTGCAACATCAGTTCCCCGGGATCGTCAACCAGCAGAACATCGACGCGGTCACCGAATGGCTGCAGAAGAACCTCCCCGACATCACCTCCAAGGTGCTGCAGACCGGAGTCGGCATCGTCCAGGGCGTCTTCGGTGTGATCATCGTCGTCATCCTGACCATCTACTTCACGGCGTCGCTGCCGAGCATCAAGCGCTCCGCCTACCAGCTGGTACCGGCATCCCGGCGGGCACGCTTCGCCGACCTGGGCGACCAGATCACCGACTCCGTCGGCAAGTACGTCATGGGCCAGGTGCTGCTGGCTCTCGTGAACGGCGTGCTCAGCGCGATCTTCTTGACCTTCATCGGGGCCAAGTTCCCGATCCTGCTCGCCTCGATCGCGTTCTTCTTCTCCCTGATTCCGCTCGTCGGTACGATCACCGGCTCCGTGATCATCGTCGCCGTCTGCTTCCTGTCCGGGACCCCGACCGCGATCACCGCCGCCATCTACTACCTGGCCTACATGCAGGTGGAGGCGTACATCCTGAGCCCGCGCATCATGAACCGCGCGGTCTCCGTACCCGGCGCGCTCGTCGTGGTCGCGGCCCTCGCCGGCGGCACCCTGCTCGGCATCCTGGGCGCCCTGGTCGCCATCCCGTTCGCCGCGGCCATCCTGCTCATCGTCAAGCAGGTCGTCATCCCGCGCCAGAACGAGCTCTGACCCGGGTGAAAGCACCGCAGCGGGCCGGCTAGGCGGTTCGAGCCGCCGGCCACTCCGTGGCGAGTGGCAGGGCGGACGGGTTCACGCGCTGAACAATCTCGGCGAGCACACGACGGGTCTGGTTCTCCCCCACCCACAGGTGCTTCCCGCCCTCGACGTCCACGAGCTCGATCTGCGGCAGCGGAGCGAACCGCTGCGCCGCCTCGGCCGGGCGGAGGAAATCGTCGTGCTCCGGAATGAGGGCCACGATCGGGCGTGTGTCCCCCGCCCAGGCGGCGAGGTGCTCGGGTTTCGCCCGGTGCAGCGGAGGCGAAAGCAGGATGACGCCCTCAACCGGCAGATCACACCCGTACATCAGGGCGAGCTCCGTGCCGAACGACCAGCCCAGCAGCCAGGGATGCGGCAGGCCGCGTTCGGCGACGAACGCCATCGCGGCTTCGACGTCATAGCGCTCGCGGACGCCCTCGTCGAAGGAGCCAGCGCTGCGCCCTCTCGGCGACGACGTGCCGCGGGTGTTGAACCGCAGCACGGCGATGTCGGCCAGCGCAGGCAGACGTCCCGCGGCCTTGCGCAGGATGTGCGAGTCCATGAACCCGCCGGCAGTGGGAAGCGGGTGCAGGGTGACCAGCGTCGCCACCGGTTCGCGGTCGAGCGGGAGCGCGAGCTCACCGACGAGAGTGAGCCCATCCCGCGTCTGCAGCTCGATGTCCTCCCGGCGTGCGGGCAGCTCGACTCCCCCGCGGATCTCGACGGTCGTTCCCTCGGTGTTCATGCCCTCGGTGTTCATGCCCCCGGTGCTCATGCCCTCGGTGCTGATTCCCTCGGTGCTCATGCGATCCTCCAGCAGGATTCGTGCCAATGTCGACGTGCCGCGAGGTCGGCCGTGTCGCCCAGCACGCCGTCGGCGCGCCACGCGACCAGGTGTGCGACGCCGGGCGTGATGTCACGGCCGCAGCCGGGGCAGACGTAGCTCTTCTGCGCCTGAACGGTGGAGACAGGCTGCACGTTCCATTCGACGCCCCGGCGCACTTCGACGCGCCGCCAGCCTGACAACAGGCGCTCCAGGCCGTCCGGATCCTCGTCCCTCCGGCCACCCTGGCGGCCCCGGGGTCGGTTGCTGCGCGGCATGCGTCAAGTCTAGAACGGAGCCGGCGAGCGACCGCCCGGTCAGTACCAGCCGTCGGACTCGGAATGTGCCCAGGCGCCGCAGGGCGTGCTGTAGCGGCCGGCGATGTAGCCGAGGCCCCAACTGATCTGGACCGACGCGTCGGTCTCCCAGCCCGGGCCCATCTTGCTGCCCGGAAGCGCCTGCGGGATGCCGTACGCACCACTCGGGTTGGACGCGTTCACGCGCCACCCGGACTCGCGGCTCCACAGCTGGTCGAGGCAGCCCCACTGGTCGTCGCCCCACCCGCGCTGCTGCAGCATCTGGTAGGCGATGTCCTTGGCTGTGCCGGGGCTGGGGATCGGCGCCGACGGAGCACTGCTGCCGCCACCACTCGACGCCGCCTTCTTGGCGACCGGCGTGGGAGTGGGAGTCGGCGTGGGCTTCGGCTTCGCCTTGACCGTGACCGGGTCGCGCGTGATCGTCACTGCCGCCGCATCCGGAGCGGTGAGCTGCTGCGACGGTGCGCCCTCGTAGCGCTCTGTGGTGGGGATCTGCTGCAACGCCTCGGCGTACGCCGGCGTGGTCGTCGTACCCGAGAACGGGTCTACGACATTGACCAGGGCGAAACCGACCGCCGCGCTGAACGCGAAGCCCCAGACGGCTGCTCGCGACCGGATGTGCGGTCGCCGGGATCGCTTGAACGCGACGCCGACCGGGTTGGCCGGAGTCAGCGGCACAAGCTCTGCTGCTGTTTCTCGTCTACCCACGATCACAGAACGATAACGGACTTTGGACGGAAACCCAAGAATCGGCGCCCGCACTCAGCGAACCGCCAGCATGACATCGGTCACGCTGTCCAGCAGCAGATCGACCTGAACCTCGCGGTAACCACCGCGCTGCTCGCGGAACGTCACGGTCCGCACCTCGTCGACGCTCATCGGTCGGCCGTCCTGGAAATACTTCACCAGGCGGTTCGCGAAGCGGTCCACATCGTTGCGGTTGTACCCGAGCGTCAGGAAGCTGACGCGGTCGAATCGGTGCCCCATCGGGCGGTCGAGGCGGTTGAGCACCACCTGCGCCGTCGTGCGCGCCTCCTCGAACCACGTCGCATCGCCCTTGTGCACGCGAACCGCTTCGCGTTCGCGCGCCGCGAAGGCGTCTTCGAGGCGCTCCAGCGCCGCATCGACATGCGTGGTGGAATAGCCGCCCTTGGTCATCGCGAAGGCCACATGGCGGATGTCGGCGGCCGTCAGCTGCGGCCCATTATCGTCGCCGTCGTACGCACGACGCGCGGCCTGGAGGAACGCATCCACCTCGTCGGCGTCGTACCCCGGCGCGGACTTCGAACTGCGGGGGAAGGTGCTCACTCCCCCATTCTGTCATCGGAAGATGAGGAACAGGACGTAGGTGGCCGCTGCAGACGGGAGGATCGAGTCCAGCCGGTCGAGGAAGCCCCCGTGCCCGGGCAGCCACGAACTCATGTCCTTGATGCCGAGATCGCGTTTGATCAGGGACTCGGCGAGGTCGCCCGCGGTCGCCGTCAGCAGGATCACGACGCCGAACACGACCCCGAACCACCACGGCTCGCCGATCATGAAGACGGACAGCAGGACGCCCGCGACGATGGCGGCGGCCGCCGCCCCGGCGAAGCCCTCCCAGGTCTTCTTCGGGCTGATCGTCGGAGCCATCGGGTGCTTGCCCCAGGAGAGGCCGCTCACGTAGGCGCCCGTGTCGACGGAGACCACCAGGATCAGGAACGCGAGCACCCACCACTCGCCTCCCTGTTCGGCGAGAAGCAGGATCACGAAGCTCGCCAGCAGGGTGACGTACAGCTGGGCGAAGACCGACCACAACAGGTCTCGGCCGAGCGCTCCGGCACTGCGGTTCGCGGCAGGGACAGCGCCCTCCGCGATGAGTCGCCACACGATCACGAGCACGATGCCGGCCGAGAGCGACACGAGCTGGCCGCCCGCGTGGAAGAAGAACGTCGCAGGCACCATGGCGACAGCCGCGATGACCGTCGGCACGCGCGGCACCCGCCGCCCGGTGCCGCGGAACGCCTGAGCCAGCTCGAAGCTCGCGAAGCCCGCCATCGCCATCCCGAACAGCAGGAACAGCTCCTTGATGAAGATGAGCGAGAACACCACCACCGCGCCGACGGCGACGCCGATCACGATGGCCAGGATCAGGTTGCGGCCGGTGCGCTCGGCGATCCGCTCGTTCGTGGCGTCGAGCTGGGCCTTCCTGGCCTGCACCTGGCGCTCGAAATCGGCCCGGGTCGACTGCACTTGCGCGCGGATCTCCTCGCGCGAGCGCGCCTTGCCGCGTCGCGTCGTTGGCGACGGCCCCCCGGGACTGCTGTCCTCGCTCATCGACTAGACCTCGAGAAGTTCGGCTTCCTTGCGCTTGAGTGCGTCGTCCACCGCGTCGACGTGCGTGCGCGTGATCGCCTCGAGCTCCTTCTCGGCGCGCGAGACCTCGTCGTCGCCGACCTCGCCCTTCAGCGCATCCAGATCGTCCTTGGAGCGACGACGGATGTTGCGGAGCGCGACCTTGGCGTCCTCGCCCTTGCTGCGGACGATCTTCACGAACTCCTTGCGGCGATCCTCGGTCAGCTCGGGAAGAGTGACACGGATGATCTCGCCGTCATTGCCGACGTTCGCCGACATGTTGGGCATGTTCACGAGCGCGCGCTCGATGTCCTTCAGCGCCGACTTGTCGTACGGCGTGACGATCAGGACACGGGCCTCGGGGTTCTGGAGGCCGGCGAGCTGCGCGAGCGGCGTCGGAGAACCGTAGTAGTCGACCAGCACCTTCTGGAACAGTGCCGGGTTCGCCCGGCCCGCGCTCACGGTGCCGAAGTCGTCCCTCGCCGCGTCCACGGTCTTGCTCATACGCTGGCGGGCGTCGGAAATCACATCCGCGATCACGGTTTCTCCTTCAGATCGGTGGGTCGGCTCTAGTCTATTGCCCGGCGGCTCAGCCGAGCAGCGTGCCGATCTCGGCCCCGAGCAGCGCGGCCGTGACGTTGCCCGCCGGCTCGATCCCGAAGATGCGCATCGGCATCCCGTTGTCCATGCACAGGCTGAGCGCGGTCGAGTCCACCGCCTTCAGGTTCTGCTGCAGCGCCTCCTGATGCGAGATCTGGTCGATCTTGCGCGCGTCCGGGTTGGTGCGGGGGTCGTCGTCGTACATGCCGTCCACGCCGTTCTTGGCGACCAGCACGACATCCGCGTTGATTTCGAGCGCGCGCTGCGCGGCCACGGTGTCGGTGGAGAAGTACGGCAGTCCTGCGCCGGCGCCGAAGATCACGACGCGGCCCTTCTCCAGGTGCCGCTCGGCACGGCGAGGGATGTACGGCTCGGCGACCTGGGTCATCGCGATAGCGGACTGGACGCGCGTCTCGGCTCCGGCCTGCTCCAGGAAGTCCTGGAGGGCCAGCGAGTTCATCACGGTCCCGAGCATGCCCATGTAGTCGGCACGGCCGCGGTCCATGCCGCGCTGAGACAGCTCCGCGCCGCGGAAGAAGTTGCCGCCGCCGACCACGATCGCGATCTCCACATCCTGAGCCGCCTGCGCGATCTCGCGGGCGATGCTGCTGACGATGTCCGGGTTGACGCCCAGCTGGCCGCCGCCGAATGCCTCGCCCGAGAGCTTCAGGAGGACTCTGCGCCGCTGTTCAGGATGTCTCTGGGTGACTGCCGACATGCGTGTTTAGCGTCCTTCCGTGCGTGGTTCTGGTTAAAGCTAGTGGGTGCTTCCGTGGGGGACTGCATCCCGCACACAGAAAAGGAGTCCGGATCGTCGTGACGATCCGGACTCCTTCATCGACTGTTACGCGCCGACCTTGAACCGGGCGAAACCGGAGACGGTGAGACCCGCCTCCTTCACCACCTGGCTGATGGTCTGCTTGTTGTCGCGGGCGTACTCCTGCTCGAGCAGGGCGACCTGCTTGAAGTAGGCGCCGAGGCGGCCCTCGATGATCTTCGGGAGCGCGGCCTCCGGCTTGCCCTCGTTGCGCGAGATCTCCTCGACGATGCGGCGCTCGTTCTCGACCTCGTCGGCCGGGACGTCCTCACGGGTGAGGTAGGTCGGGTTCGCGAACGAGATGTGCTGCGCGATGCTGCGGGCGGTCTCCGCGTCGTCGCCGGCGTAGCCGAGGACGACACCGACCTGCGGCGGCAGGTCCTTGGAGGTCTTGTGCAGGTAGATCGCGAAGTGCTCGCCGTTCACGACGGCGATACGGCGGAGCTCCACCTTCTCGCCGAGGATGGCGGCCTCGTCACCGATGAGCTCGGCGACGGTCTGGCTGCCGGCGGGGGCCGCGAGGGCCTCCTCGACCGTAGTGGCGCCCGCGGCGGCCGCGGCGTCGAGGACCTTCTCGGCCAGCGCGACGAACTTGTCGCCCTTGGCCACGAAGTCGGTCTCGCACGCGAGCTCGATCATCGTGGCGGTGCCGTTGCCGTTCTCCTTGGCGGCGACGAGGCCTTCGCTCGTGGAGCGGTCGGCGCGCTTCGCGTTGCCCTTGGCACCCTTCAGGCGCAGGATCTCGGTGGCCTTCTCGATGTTTCCATCGGCCTCCTCGAGCGCCTTCTTGGTGTCGACCATGCCGGTGCCGAGCTGCTCACGGAGAGCCTTGATGTCGGCGATGCTGATGTTTGCCATGTTCTGACTGGAACCTTCTTTACTCGAAGACTTCTAAAAGGACGCGGGTTACTTGGACTCGGCGTCCGTGGCCGCGTCGGTGGCGTCGGTGGCCTCGGCGTCGGTGGCCTCTGCAGCCACGGCGTCCGCCTCGACCTCGGCGACGACGTCAGCAGCCTCGGCGTCGGCCTCGCCCTCGGCGACGACCTCGGCGGAGTCGGCCTTGGCCGAAGCCAGGTCGGCGTCAGCAGCCTTGGTGTTCTCGGCGCCCGACTGGATCTCCTCGGAGGAGGTCTGCAGGAGCTCCTGCTCCCACTCGGCGAGCGGCTCGGTGGGCTCGGCGCCCTCTTCCGGCTTCTGGTGACGCTGGATGAGGCCCTCGGCCGCCGCGTCGGCGACGATGCGGGTCAGCAGCGTGACGGAGCGGATCGCGTCGTCGTTGCCCGGGATCGGGTACTGCACCTCGTCGGGGTCGCAGTTCGTGTCGAGGATGCCGATGACCGGGATGCCCAGCTTCTTGGCCTCGTCGATCGCGAGGTGCTCCTTCTTGGTGTCGACCACCCAGAGGGCGCTCGGCGTCTTGCCCAGGTTGCGGATGCCGCCGAGCGACTTGTGGAGCTTGTCCAGCTCGCGCTTCTTGATGAGCAGCTCCTTCTTGGTGAAGCCGCTCGTGGTGCCCTCGAAGTCGAGCTCCTCGAGCTCCTTCATGCGCGCAAGGCGCTTGGACACGGTCGTGAAGTTGGTCAGCAGACCACCCAGCCAGCGCTGGTTGACGTACGGCTGGCCGACGCGGGTCGCCTGCTCGGCGATCGCCTGCTGGGCCTGCTTCTTGGTGCCGACGAAGAGGATGGTGCCGCCGTGGGCGACGGTCTCGCGGACGAAGTCGTACGTCTTGTCGATGTACGCGAGCGACTGCTGAAGGTCGATGATGTAGCTGCCCGAGCGCTCGGTGAGGATGAAGCGCTTCATCTTCGGGTTCCAGCGGCGGGTCTGGTGTCCGAAGTGGACGCCGCTGTCGAGCAGCTGGCGCATGGTGACGACGGCCATTGCCGTTCTCCTTTTGGTTGCGGTTGTCTGCGGCGGCCGGCGGCCGCCACTCCTGGTGCCCCGCGCGCATCCGCACCCTTCCAGCCGCACGGAAGACCGTGAGAGGAGGAAGGAGACCGGTGGATGCGCGCCCCGCCCAAATGGAGGGCGTCCGGGCACGCGTAGTCACCCCGACGAGCGGAGTGCTTCAGACAGCTTAGCAGGGATGCAGGCCTACGCGGAGTCGCCGCTGGAGCGCACCTGGACGCCACGACGGCGGCCACCCGCCTCCCGGAACAGCGTCTCCGCGTGCTCGAGCGCCATGCCGTTCGTCTCGGGGATCTTGAAGAACACGAAGAAGAACGAGAGCGCGGCGAACACCGCGTACATGCCGTACGTGAACGGGAGGGAGAAGTCCGCCATGGGCGGGAAGGAGACGGTCACGAGGAAGTTCGCGATCCACTGCGCGGCCGCCGCAACGCCCAGCGCCTTTCCGCGGATGCGGGTCGGGAAGATCTCGCCGAGGAGCACCCATACCAGCGGGCCCCACGAGGCGCCGAAGCACACGACGAACAGGTTGGCGGCGATCAGCGCGATCGGTCCCCACGGGTTGGGGAGCGAGACGGCGCCGCCCTCCTTGACCGCGAAGGTGAACGCCAGAGCCATCACTCCCAGGGACAGCGCCATGCCGACGGAGCCTGTGAGCAGGATCGGTCGGCGACCGACGCGGTCGACCAGCACGATGGCGACGATCGTGACGACGACGTTGGTGATGGAGGTGATGACCGTGATCAGCAGCGAGTTGCTCTCGGTGAACCCGACCGCCTTCCAGAGCGTCGTCGAGTAGTAGAAGATCACGTTGATGCCGACGAACTGCTGGAACACGGACAGGATGATGCCGATCCAGACGATCGGTTTCAGGCCGAACCGGTTGCCGGCGAGGGTCGCCTTGGCGCCCTCCTTGTCCTCCTCGATCGCGCGCTCGATGTCGCCGATCTGACGGTCGATGTCGCCTTCGGGGACGAGCGTCTGGAAGATCTGGCGGGCCTCGTCGTGCCGGCCGTTCGCGAGCAGGAAGCGCGGGGACTCCGGCATGGTGAGCGCGAGCACACCGTAGACGATGGACGGGATGGCGCCGACCAGGAACATCCACCGCCAGGCCTCCAGGCCCAGCCACAGCTGGTCGGACGCGGAGCCGGCGACGCCGGCGAGCAGCGCGTCCGAGAGCAGGGCCACGAAGATACCGATCGTGATCGCGAGCTGCTGCAGCGACGCCAGCCGTCCGCGGGATTGCCGCGGCGAGATCTCCGCGATGTAGGCCGGCGCGACGACGGAGGCGATGCCGATTCCGAGACCGCCGATGATGCGCCAGAAGCCGAGGTCCCAGGCGGAGAAGGCGAGGCCGGCCCCGATCGAGCTCGCCAGGAAGAGGATGGCGCCCAGCAGCATCACCTTCAGGCGGCCCCAGCGGTCGGCGAGACGGCCGGCGATGAATGCGCCGACGGCGCAGCCGAGCAGCGCGATGGCGACGATGAAGCCCGTGATGAAGGCGTTCAGGCCGAAGTTCTTCTGCACGGAGTCGACGGCGCCGTTGATCACCGACGAGTCGAAACCGAACAGAAAGCCACCGACCGCAGCCGCTATCGCGAGTCCAGTGACCCTCCGGCGCATCTTCGCCGTCGGCTGCGGCACGTTTTCGTCGCTCGCGGCGGCTGCTTTCCTGCTCTCTTCAGACATGTCATCCCTTTTCGATTGTGCGCCCCGCTCGTCGGGGACCCCGGAAGGGTCGCGAGGCGAATCACACGCTACGCCCGGAACGTTGTCGGGAGAACCGCTGACCGCCTGACCTGTCCACAGGCCAGGCGAGCGACTGGTTGTGCACGGGTCCGTCGGCTGGGCCGCCCGACCTGGTCGGGCCCACGCAGGGTTGAGGGATGGAGCGAGAAGGAGGAGTTCGGATGCGGTTTCGTGGGGTGATCGGGGCGGTGTTCGCTGCAGGGTGGCTCGTAGTGGCGGGCGCGCCGGCTCCGGCGGGCGGTGTGGTAGCCGCGGTGGAGGGTGCGACCGAGCCGGCGTCGTCGGGATGGGCGGGTCGGCCGGCGTCTGGAAGCGCCGGCGTGTGGGAGTGGCCGTTGCCGGAGCACACGCTGGCGGCGCCGTATGCGGCGCCGGCGACGCGGTACGCGGCCGGCCACCGCGGCGTGGACTTCCCGGCCGCGGCCGGCGCTGTGGTGCGCGCGCCGGACGACGCCACGGTGCGCTTCTCGGGCGTGGTGGTGGATCGACCGCTGCTGACCCTCGACCACGGGGACGGCGTGCTGTCGAGCTTCGAGCCGCTGGTTTCCGAGTTGCCCGTCGGTTCGATCGTCGCGCGGGGCGCCGTTCTCGGTGCTGTCGGGTCGGGAGGACATTGCGGTACCGGTTGCCTGCACGTCGGCGTGCGGGTCGACGGTGACTACGTGTCGCCGATGCTGTTCTTCGGCCGGGTGCCGCCAGCGGTGCTGCTGCCGCTCGATGGTGGGTGAGCGCAGGGCGGACCGCGATCGGGTGGGGTCTCAGGCTCGCGTTCGGATCTCAGGCTCGGGGGTGGGCGATGCGGTACGCCTCTCTGAGCCGTTCGGTGGAGACGTGCGTGTATATCTGCGTGGTACCGAGGCTGGCGTGACCGAGCAGCTCCTGCACAGCACGGAGGTCTGCTCCGCCGTCCAGCAGGTGGGTCGCCGCTGTGTGGCGGAGTGCGTGCGGACCGGAGGGGCCGCGACCCGGCACGTCGGCGAGGAGTCCGGCCACGAGTTGGTAGACCGCGCGGCTTCCGAGCCGGGCTCCCCGCGACCCGAGGAAGAGCGCCGCGCCCGAGCCCGGGACGGCGAACCGCGGTCGCCCCGACGCGAGCCACGCCTTCAGGGCGCGCAGCGCGGGCACACCGAAGGGGACGACCCGTTCCTTGGACCCCTTGCCGACCACCCGAACCGTGAGCCGCTCCACGTCGACGTCGTCCACATCGAGCCCCGTGAGCTCGGACACCCGGATGCCCGCGGCATACAGCAGTTCGATCACCGCCACATCCCGCAATGACCCCGGATCGCCTTCCTCGGCGCGTTTCGCCAGCGCCGCCAGGATGCCATCGATCTGCTCGCGGGTGATCACCCGCGGCAGCGTCTTGTCGGCTTTCGGAGCGCGGAGCCGCGCGGCCGCATCCACCGGCTCGCCCTCGGGAGCCGCCTCCTCCTTCCCGACGGCCTCCCCGCTGCGTGCCAGCCACGAGCTGAACCCGCGAGCGGAGGCGGACCGCCGCGCGAGGGTCGCCTTGGCGAGCCCGCGCTGCGACCCCTCCCAGAGCCAGTCCCGGTAGAGGTCGAGCGTGAGCCCCGCGGGCGAAGCCACCCCGCGCTCCCCCGCGAATGCGGCGAGCGCCGTGAGGTCGGCGCGGTAGGCCCGAACCGTCTGCGGCGAGTACCCGCGCTCGACCCGGAGGTGGCGCTCGTACTGCTCGATGGCGGCGGTCAGGTTCACCATCCCAGCTTCGCCCCGATCCGCGACCGCTCGCGGCAGCGACGCGCTTCACCCGCGCCTTCCTTCGATGAGCGTCCAGCCTCCGCCGCTCTCCCGGGCGCGCCCTGCGAGGTCCAGACGCCCGAGCACGGCCGCCACCGTCGTGAACGGAAGCGCCGCCCGGGCCGCGATCTCGTCGGCGCTTGCTCCCTTTCCCGGAACCAGCGCCGCGAGCACGGTGCGTTCGGTCTCAGATCCCCCGCCCGTGGCTGACACGGCTCGAACTCCCGACTCTGGCGCCGACGCCGTCGCCGTCGCAGGCCCCGGTTCCGGTTCCGGTTCGATCCCGAACGGATCCGCCAGCTCTGCCATCTCGTCGGTGGTCGTCACGCACGTCGCGTCGTACTCGCGGATGAGCCGATGACATCCTGCTGACGCCGGCGAGAGGACGCTGCCAGGCACAGCTCCCAGCGGACGGCCCAGCTGGGCCGCATGCCCCGCCGTGTTGAGCGAGCCGGAGCGGTGACCCGCTTCGACGACGACCGTGGCGGCCGCCGCGGCCGCGATGAGCCGGTTCCGCATCAGGAACCGCCACCGCGTCGGCGCGTTGCCGGGTGGAAGCTCCGCCGCCAGTACGCCCTCCGCTGCGATGCGCCTCAGCAGGTCGCTGTTCCCCGCCGGGTAGAGACGATCGACGCCGCCCGCCAGGAACGCCACTGTGAGTCCTCCGCTCACGAGTGTCGCGCGATGCGCCGCCGCGTCGATCCCGTAGGCGCCACCCGAGACGATCGCGAAGCCTCGATCCGAGAGACCTGCTGCACTCTCCATTGCGACGTGCTCGCCGTAGTCGGTCGAGGCGCGCGCACCCACCAGAGCGACGGATCGCCCCAGGCGCCGCAGCCGTTGCGCGTCGCCCCGGACCCAGAGCGCGATCGGAGCGCCTGCTTGGAGCGAGGACAGGCCTTCGGGCCAGCAGTCGTCCCGTGGGGTGACGAGCAGGGCCCCGATCCGTGCAGCGCGCTCCAACGCCTGCGCCGACTCGCGCAGCGACAGTCGGGGACGCCAGCGCGCCAGGCATTCCGCGATACGGCGCTCAGCGCCAGCGTCCGACGCGGCCCCGGTACTCCTCCGACCGTCGGTCGCTTCTGGTGGCCGATATGACACCGGCCCCTCCGAGACCGCTTCGACCTCCTCGCCTTCGTCCGCTTGCGAGCGCTCCTCGCTGGCAACCCGTACGAGCTGCAGCACCCGCTGAGCGTCGCTGCCGTCGGTGAGAGCGCGCAACAGTCCGACCGGCCCCAGACCGCCCAGCAGGCGACCTGCATCGAGGTCCCCCGGCTCGACGGCGGTGGTCAGAGCCGCCCGGGCAAAGCGTTCTGCGGCGACGCCCGGTTCGGCCGACGGCGCGTGAAGCGTCACCGGATCCAGCAACCGTTGGAGTTCGCCGCTCGCGGTACCCGGTAAGGCCGACGATCCCAGCCCGATCGATCGACGGTCCGCCTCCCCTGATCTGCCCGTCATGCGCTGATCCCGCGACGGAGGAACAGCGCACGCCCGACGTGGTCGACGTCGGGCGACGACGCATCATCGAGGTCTGCGAGAGTCCACGACAGCCGAAGGGTGCGGTCGTAACCGCGCATGGTGATGGCTCCACGTTCCAGAGCGCGATCGAGCGGTGCGATCGCGGAAGCGCCCAGCCGTCGCTCCCCCGCCCGCAGCCAGCTCCCCGCCACATCGGCGTTGCGGACCCACCCGGTTCCCTGCAATCGTTCGACGGCTCGCGCGCGCGCCGACTCCACCCGAGCACGGAGGTGCCGGCTGGTACGCCTAGAGGGATGTGACTCGGCAGCGGAGCGGAGCGCGGCCAGCCCGAGCCTTCGAACCGTCAGCCGGATATCGACACGGTCGAGCAGCGGGCCGGACATGCGGGCGAGATACCGCCTCCGGGCCATCGGCGAGCAGGTGCACTCCGCATCACTCGATCCGTAGTGCCCGCACGGGCACGGGTTCGAGGCGAGGACGAGCTGGAACCGTGCAGGGAAGGTCGCTGCACCGCTCGCTCGGTGGATGGTGATGCTCCCGTTCTCCAGCGGCTGACGCAGAGCGTCGAGCACCGACGGCGGGAACTCCGCGGCCTCATCCAGGAACAGCACGCCGTGAGTTGCGCGCACGATGGCGCCCGGTGTGATCCGCCCACTTCCACCTCCCACCAGCGACACCGCTGATGCTGTGTGGTGCGGCGCCTCGAAGGGCGGCCGGCGGACCAGCTCCGAACCGACGCCGAGGCCGGTGAGTGAGCGGATGCACGTCGCCTCGAGCGCGTCGGCACCGGCGAGGTCAGGGAGGAGAGTCGGCAAGCGACGTGCCAGCATCGTCTTGCCCGCTCCCGGCGGCCCCATCATGGCCAGGTGATGCCCACCCGCCGCAGCCGCGACCAGCGCCTCCACCGCCTCCTCGTTGCCGGTCACGTCGACCATGTCGGGTTCTTCCGCCGGACGATGCTCCGTCGCGTTCGCCACGACCGGCTCCTGCTCCAGCGGGTCGAACTCTGCGCCATGCACGATGGCTGCCGCGCGCAGTCCGGTCACCCCAACCACTTCGATGCCGTCGACGAGCCCGGCTTCGTCTGCGTTGCCGGAGGGGACGAGCACACGATCGAACCCCGCCTCACGCGCGGCGAGCACGGCTGGGAGGACACCCCTCACCGGGCGCAGACGGCCGTCAAGTCCGAGTTCACCCAGATGCACCGAACGTGCCGCGGAAGCGGCAGGCACAGCACCCGCCGCCGAGAGCGCCGCGATCGCGATGGCCAGGTCGAACCCCGACCCCTGCTTCGGCAGGGCGGCCGGCGACAGATTGACGGTCAGCTTCTTCTGGGTGAGCGGGCACCCGGCATTCACGGCGGCCGCGCCGACGCGCTTGCGCGACTCGCCGAGGGCGGTGTCCGGCAGCCCGATCAGGACGAACGCCGGCAACCCTGCCGAGATGTCGGCCTCCACCTCGACGACATGCCCGCGCACGCCGTCGAGGGCGATGGCGAAGGTACGAGCGAGCGCCATCAGACGATCCCGGTCAGGTGCTCGACCACGGGCCGCTGCGTCCAGGCGTCGGTCACCGCGACAGCGTCGATGCGCACACCGACGGATCCTGGTTCGCGTTCCCGGCACCACGCGGCCGCCAGGCGACGCAGCCGCGCCGCCTTCTCTGGGGTGATCGCCTCGAACGGATGCCCGAAGGCGAGCGACGAACGCGTCTTCACCTCCACGAACACCATCGTGGTGCCCTGCCGCAGTATCAGATCGAGCTCGCCGACGGGACACCGCCAGTTGCGATCCACCAATGTGTAACCGCGTTCCTGCAACCAGTCGGCGGCGACGTGCTCGCCCCGCCTACCCAGTGCGTCTTTCTCAGCCATGTTTGCCTCCGCGACCAGCGTCGCCTGGCAGGAGGCGGCAGAACGTCGGGACGGAGGATCTGTGGAGAAGGCGCCAGGGCAGCGAACTGTGGACAGAACGCCGCCGGAGGACGGCGCCTACCGCGCGAGCATCCCGAAACCGCTCGAACTCAGCCCGCTAGCGGACCCGCTCACTCGTCGAGCGCGAGCTCCTTGGGCAGCTCGAACTCCTTGGAGGAGAGCTCCTCGATGTTGACGTCCTTGAACGTGAGGACGCGCACGGACTTCACGAAGCGGTCGGCGCGGTACACGTCCCACACCCAGACGTCGTTCATCGTCAGCTCGAAGTAGAAGTCGTGCTCGGTATCGCGGCGCACGAACTCCACCTCGTTCGCCAGATAGAAACGACGTTCCGTCTCGATCACATACTTGAACTGCGAGACGACGTCCCGGTACTCGCGATACAGTGCCAACTCGACCTCGCGGTCGTAGTCATCGAACTCGTCTTCATCCATCGTCCGCCAAGTCTATGCCGGATGGAGCGCGCCCGCTCCGACGGCGCCGAACCTGTGGACGACGACCCTCGCGGAATCACTCCGGGATGTCGATGAGAGCCGGCTCCTTGAGCCACGTGAGCCGGTGCAGCGCGCTCGGGCCGAGCTCGGAGATGGCAGCGAAATGCTCCGGCGTCGAGTACCCCTTGTTGCTCGCCCAGCCGTACCCGGGGTACTCCTGGTCGTGCGCGATCATCATCCGGTCGCGGTGGACCTTGGCGATGACGGATGCGGCGGCCACGGATGCGCAGTCGCGATCGGCTTTGATCCTCGTCACCACTTTCGCCGGGCGCATGAGTGCCGGATTCAGGTAGTCGTAGTTGCCGTCCAGGATCAGCGTGCTCTCGTGGACCAGCGCGCCCTGCAGCTCCAATTGCGCGAGCGCCCGGGCACCCGCAAGCCCCAGGCAGCGCATGATGCCGAGCGAATCGACCTCCGCTGCGGTCGCGAGCCCGACCGCATGATGCATGGCCCACTTGCGGCACAGCGGATCGAGCGACTCGCGAACCGGCTCGGGCAGGAGCTTGGAGTCGCGCAGACCCGGAGGGATGCGCTTCACGGTGGTGTCGATGACGACCATGCCGACGGCGACGGGGCCGGCAAGGGCCCCGCGACCGACCTCGTCCACAGCGACGATCGAGGTCACGCCCTGACGATAGAGCGCCTTCTCGAACCGGAGCGACGGCGATATCGGGGTCATCATGCGTTCCTCGTCCCTCCGCCCTTTTCGTCCGCGTGCGCGAGCCTTGCGCGTCCATTCTCACTCATGCCCGGCGGCGCCGCGAACGACACGACGGCCGTTAAACGACCGAACTCCCGGTCCGAACGAACGGACCGGGAGCTCGGGATGCTGGTGGGCGCGGAGCTCAGCTCTCGCGCTTCTCCTTGATCTTCGCCTTCTTGCCGCGAAGCTCGCGCAGGTAGTACAGCTTCGCGCGACGGACGTCACCGCGGGTGACGACCTCGATCTTGTCGATGACCGGGGAGTGGACCGGGAAGGTGCGCTCGACACCCACCTGGAAGCTGATCTTGCGGACCGTGAAGGTCTCGCGGACGCTCTCGCCGGAGCGGCCGATGACGACGCCCTGGAAGACCTGGACACGAGAGCGGGTGCCCTCGATGATGTTCACGTGCACCTTGACGGTGTCGCCGGCGCGGAAGTCCGGGATGTCCTGCTTCAGGGACGCCGAGTCGAGCTGGTCGAGGATGTGCATGGCTGTTCGCTCTCTGTGCCCGCCGCAGGTCGGGAACGGACTAGGGGCCGGCTCCGTTCAGGAGGGACGGCCGTCTGGGTTCGATGTGGTGTCCGCGATGAGTGCTGGCTCCCCTGTGGCAGAGCCTGGCCGCGGCACAAGGGTCAATTCTGCCATGCTCGGCCCCGGTTTGCCAAAGCGGTGGGATGTGCGGCGCCGCTCAGTCGCGGTCGCGGCGCTCCTCGATGACGATGTACTCGCCGGCGTCGACGACGTCGCCCTCCGGTTGCGGCACCTGCCGCGGCTGGGCGGCCCGCTGGTAGGCGTCGAACGTCTGCTGCACGCGCGCTCGCGTCTCGCGGAGCAACTCCCAGACAGCGACCCAGAAGACCGCTACGAAGAGCAGGATGCCGAGGACGGCGAACCAGCCGCTGAGACCGGGTGTGAAGAAGCCGAAACCGATGATGGTGAGATGCCACGGAGCGAACAGCGCGACGTCGTACCAGGAGACGGCACGCGCCTCACGCACGCTCCGCCGGGCCATGACGATGCCGCCAACGACGAGCATGGCGACGAAGAGGATGGGGCACAGCAGCAGGAGGCCGAGGAACGACCACCCGCTCCCCTGGTTGAAGGCGGCCCAACCGACCAGCAGCCAGGCCGGGAGCACCACGGCGGACGGGAAGAGCCACCAGTAGAACGCCTTGCGAATGAACACACTTAAAGCGTAGCGGCGGACGGCTGTGCTGCGGCTGCGGGTTTCCCGGATGCGCACCTGAGACACTGGAGCCGTACGACATCGAAAGGAGCCGGCGTGATCGAGTTGAGGACACCCGCGGAGATCGAGCAGATGCGGCCGGCCGGGCGCTTCGTTGCGGATGTGCTGAAACAGACCGCTGCGGCCGCCCACGTCGGTGTGAACCTGCTGGAGCTCGATGCGCTCGCGCATGACCTGATCCGGCAGCGTGGCGCCGCGTCGTGCTACCTCGACTACCACCCCTCCTTCGGCGCGAGCCCCTTCGGGAAGGTCATCTGCACCTCCGTCAACGACGCCGTGCTGCACGGCCTCCCGCACGACTACCGCCTCCAGGATGGCGACCTGCTCACCCTCGACTTCGCGGCAAGCGTCGACGGCTGGGTCGCCGACTCGGCGGTCAGCCTGGTAGTCGGAACGCCGCGGGACGAAGATCTGCGCCTCATCGACACCACGCGTCGTGCTCTGGCGGCCGGCATCCAGGCCGCCCAGCCGGGCGGAAGGATCGGCGACATCTCCGCCGCGATCGCCGCGGTGGCGCACGCCGAGGGCTACTCGATCAATACGCAGTTCGGCGGCCACGGCGTCGGACGGACGATGCACGGCGATCCGCACATCTCGAACGACGGCCGGCCGGGCCGGGGGTACCCGCTGCGTCCCGGCCTCGTCATTGCCATCGAGCCGTGGTTCCTGGAGACGACCGACGAGATCTACACCGACCGCGACGGCTGGACGCTCCGCAGCGCCGACGGCTCCCGCGGGGCCCATTCCGAGCACACCATCGCCATCACGGACGACGGCCCCCTCATCCTCTCGGCCCCCTGACGCTCCCCGCCCCCGTTGGGCAGCGATCGATTGATCAGGGCAGGAGGTCGGGGCGCACGGCGCGCGTGCGCGCGAGCTGCTGCTCGTGACGCCAGGCGTCGACGGCCCCGTGGTTGCCCGACAGCAGCACGGGCGGCACCTCGCGACCGCGCCAGAGCGCGGGCTTCGTGTAGCTCGGATATTCGAGCAGGCCGTCCTCGTGCGACTCCTCCACCAGGCTCTCCGGGTTGCCGACGACGCCCGGGATGAGCCGGCCGAACGCCTCGATCATCGCCATGGTCGCGACCTCGCCGCCGTTGAGCACATAGTCGCCGATGCTCATCAGGCGCACCCGCGCGCGCGAAGCCGTCTCGTCGAAGACGCGCTGGTCGATGCCCTCGTACCGCCCGCATCCGAAGACCAGGTGCTGCTCCTGGGCCAGTTCGCGGGCCGTCGCCTGCGTGAAGACCTCGCCGGCAGGTGACGGGAAGATGACCACGGGGTCCGAGCCGGAATCGAGGATGCCGTCGAGCGCCTCACCCCAGGGTTCCGGCTTCATGACCATCCCGGCTCCCCCGCCGTACGGGGTGTCGTCGACCGTGCGATGGCGGTCGTGCGCGAAGTCGCGGAGGTCGTGCACGCCGAGCTCGATCAGCCCGGACTGCCGCGCCTTCCCGAGAAGCGAGATGTCGAGCACATCGAAGAAGGTCGGGAAGATCGTGACGATGTCGATGCGCATCCCAGAAGTCTAGAAGAGGGAGTCGTCTAGAAGAGCGCGAAGAGCGCCGTCAGGCGGGCACAGCCACGAGCTCCCGGTCGCGCGGCACCAGCGGTGCGGCCACCGCGGGGCAGACCGCGACGAGTGCGAAGGCGATCGGGTACCCGACCCAGCCGATCAGCGCCCCGACGACAGGGCCCACGACGGACGCCGCCAGGAACTGACCGGTGTTCTGGGCGCCCAGCGCCCGTCCGGACCAGAACGGGCCGGCGATCTCGGCGACGGATGTGTACGCGAGCCCGTTGTCCGCGACCGTCACGATGGCGGCCACGATGAGGATCACCGCCGCGGCGACCGAGCCGAGGGAGGATGCGACCGCCATCAGCAGCATCACCGCGACCGCGCCGAGCGAGACCCAGCGCAGCGGCCTCAGGTGGCTGCCGACCCGGTCGCTGAGCACGCCGACGCCGATGCGCCCGATCGCGCCCGCGAACTGGCTCACGCCAATGACGATGCCCGCGGCGAGGGAGGCGAAATGCAGTTGGGACACGAGCCAGACCAGCCCGAAGGTCGAGATGGTGAACTGCGGGACCACGAGCAGCATCGAGACCGAGTGGATGCGCCAGAGCAGCGAGGTCTCCCGGTACGGCCGCCACACCGCCTGGGGGTGCGCCTGCTCGCCTGCCACGGCTTGGCGGGGCGGCCGGGGCGGATCGACGATGCCGATCGCGCAGAGCACGGCCGACACGGCACACAGCACAGCCGGGACGACGAGGGCGGCGGCGATCCCGCCCGTCGCTGCGAGCACGGGCACGGTGAGCGCCGCGATCGCGACCCCGAGCGGCTGGCACATCTGCCGGATGCCCATGGCGAGCCCTCGGCGCTCTTTCGGGAACCAGCCGATCACCACGCGACCGCTGGCCGCGTTGGGACTTGCCGAGGCCATCCCGCCCACCAAGAAGAGTGCGCCCAGCGCGACGTAGGAGTCGACGAACATCGCAGCGAAAGCGGCGACCGCCGTCAAGGCGAGGCCCGAGGCGATGACCCAGCGCTCGCCGATCCGGTCGCTGAGGGCGCCCCACGCGATGAGCGTCAGCACGAGCCCGAGCGTCGGCGCTGAGGCGAGGAGCCCGGCCTGGGCCAGACTCAGACCGCGTTCGGTGTGCAGCAGCGGGATGAGGAACGCCGGCGTCGAGACGAAGACGGTGGAGCTGGCCTGCGCCAGCACCCCGAAAGCGAGCATCAGCCAGGGGCGTGGTCGGCGTCCGTTTCCGCTCATCATGGGTATACCCTAGCGGTATACCAAGCCGGTATACCAAAGGAGGACCATGCCCCAGCTCGCTGCTCCCGCCAGTCCCCCGACGGTCTACGACCGGCTGCGCGCACAGATCCTCGACCTCGACCGCGTCCCGGGATCAGGACTCACCGAGCGCAAGCTCGAGACCGAGCTCGGGGCATCGCGCACCCCGCTCCGGGCCGCCCTGATGCGGCTCGAGGCGGAGGGGCTCGTCTCCCGCGACGGCCGCGGATGGCGGGTCTCCCCCATCGACCTCGGCGAGATCGCACAGCTCAGCGAGCTCCGGGATGCGGTGGAGAGCGCGGCGGCACGGATCAGCTGCGCGCGTGCCACCGACGCGGAGATCGCCGCGCTGACCGCTCACCTCGACGGCTTCGACGAGGGGCGGTCCAACGACGACGCGGTCCGCGCGGGGACGGAATTCCACGTGCGGCTCGCCGCGCTCTCCGGCAACCACTTCCTCGCCGACGCGGTCGACTCCGCCATGACGCGACTGGCGCGAGCCCGCTGGCTCGTGGTCCGCAGCGAGGAGGCGTGGGAGGAGCACCGTGAGATCCTCGCTCTGGTCGCCGCTCGGCGGCCCGAGGAGGCTGCTGCGCTCATCCACAACCACATCGTGGGCACGCACGACCGGCTCGTGGCGGCCCTGGGTGCGGACGCGCGGATGCTGCGCGGGCGCGGCCTGTCGATCGTCGTCTGAGCGCGGCTCAGCGAGCGTCGTCGGCGTCCGGCTCGGCAGCGTCCGATTCTGTGGAGTCCGATTCGGCAGCGTCGCTATCGCCCGCAGGCTCGGCGTCGCCCGCGGGCTCCTCGTCGTCATCCGGCAGTTCCTCGAACAGCCCGGCGGGCGGCGTGAGCGTCACGGTGCCGGCGGTCACATCCACTTCGGGAACGATCGCCTTCACGAACGGCACGAGCACCTCGCCATGCCCCGTGGCGATGGCCAGCAGGTCTTGAGCGGGCAGATGGTCGACGCGCGCGACGCGGCCGACCGAGACGCCGTCGCGGATCGCATCCAGTCCGACCAGCTGGTGGTCGTACCAGGCGTCATCCTCGTCCGGCAGCTCTTTGACGTCCTGGCTCACCCAGAGGATGGCCTTCACCAGCGTCTCCGCCTCGGTGCGGTCGTCGACGCCGGCGAAGAAGCCAACGGGCTGGCTGTTGTAGAAGCGCAGCTCGCGCAGTTCGAGCGTCTTGCCGTGCCACTTGGATGCGGTGGGCACCTGCAGCGTGAAGACGGCGCCCGGGACGAACCGCTTCTCCGGCTCGTCCGTGTACAGCTCGATCTTAAGTGCGCCCTTGAGGCCGTGCGCCTTCGTGAGGCGCCCCACCCGCAGCTCGGTCTGACCGGGCCGGGGGGCGACCTCCTTGCGGGGCAGTTTGTGGTCCGCCACCTCAGTCGTCGACGACGTCGACACGGACGCGCCGGCCGTCGGCCAGGGCGCCCACCAGCGTGCGGAGCGCCTTGGCCGTGCGGCCGGAGCGACCGATCACCCGGCCGAGGTCCTCGGGATTCACGCGAATCTCGAGGACCTCGCCACGCGGGGAGCTCTTGGCCACGACGTGGACGTCGTCAGGGTGATCGACGATCCCCTTGACCAGGTGCGTGAGCGCGGGTGCGAGCAAGATGTCAGGCCTTCTCGTCGGAAGCGTCGTCCGCGATGGCCTCGGCCTCGGCGACGACGTTGGCCTCGGCGGCCTCCTCGCGCTCGACCTCGGCCTCGACGACAGCCTCAGCCGCGGCGGTCTTGTCGGCCTTGGGCTTCAGGACCGGCTTCTTCTTCTCGTCGGCGACGAACTCCGACTTGCCCTCGGCGACCTTGACGGTGCTGACGGCGTTCTTGTCGCCCTTGAAGCGGCCCCAGTCGCCCGTGAGCTTCAGCAGCGCGGTGACCTGCTCGGTCGGCTGGGCGCCGACGCTCAGCCAGTACTGCGCGCGGTCGGAGTCGACCTCGATGCGCGAGGGCTCCTCGGTCGGGTGGTACAGACCGATCTCCTCGATGACGCGACCGTCGCGCTTGGTGCGCGAGTCGGCGACGACGATGCGGTAGTACGGAGCGCGGATCTTGCCCAGGCGCTTCAGACGGATTTTGACAGCCACGATTCTCCTGTGTGAGTGGATGAGATGTGTCGAACTGACTGCCGTGGGCGTGGGGGCACACTCGGCAGGAGGTCTAATGTTCGTCCGCCGCACCGGATAGAGGGTCGGGTACAGCGAACTCAACTAGTTATTCTGTCAGATACTGCCCTGCTTTGAACAATCGGATGGACGGGACGACCGCATGCAGATCGAATTCTCGGAATCCGAGCGCTCCACGGTGGGCATCGAATGGGAGATCGCGCTCGTCGATGGCTCAACCGGCGACCTGGTGCAGATCGCCGACGATGTGCTCCGCGAACTGGGCACGCCGGATGGACGCGAACACCCGCAGATCACGCACGAGCTCCTGATGAACACCGTGGAGCTCGTCAGCCGAGTGCACAAGACGGTTCCGGCCGCCATCACCGATCTGCAGGAGCTGATCGGCCTGGTCCGCGGCGTCACCGATCCGCTGGGCGTCGAGCTCATGTGCGCGGGGACGCATCCGTTCGCCCAGTGGTTCGACCAGAAGGTGACGCCCAACGAGCGCTACGACCGCCTGCTCGACCGGACGCAGTGGTGGGGGCGCCAGATGATGATCTGGGGCGTCCACGTGCACGTGGGCATCGACTCGGTCGACAAGGCGCTGCCGATCGTCAACGGCCTCCTGACGTACTACCCGCACCTCCAGGCGCTCAGCGCATCCAGCCCGTTCTGGGCGGGCGCGCGCACCGGTTATGCCTCCAACCGCGCGCTCATGTTTCAGCAGCTGCCGACCGCGGGCCTGCCCTGGCAGTTCGGCACGTGGGCCAACTACGAGGCCTACGTGGAGGACCTCGTCACCACCGGCGTCGTGGAGGATCACTCGGAGGTCCGCTGGGACATCCGGCCGTCGCCCAAGTGGGGCACGGTCGAGATGCGGGCGTGCGACGGGCTGTCCACAGCTGATGAGGTGGGCGCCGTCTCCGCGCTGATCCACTGCCTGACCGACCGCATGTCGTCACGACTGGATGAGGGCGTCGAGCCGGTCACGCTGCAGCCGTGGTTCGTGCGCGAGAACAAGTGGCGCGCTGCGCGCTACGGCTTGGACGCGGAGATCATCACGGCGCCGGACGGCAGCGAGCTGCTGGTCTCGGACTCGCTGCGGGAGCTCGTGGAGGACCTGCAGCCGGAGGCCGAGCGACTGGGATGCGTGGACGAGCTCGCGACGGTGCTCACCATCCTGGAAACGGGAGGGAGCTACCAGCGGCAGCTCGCCGTCGCGGAGCAGAACGGCGGCAGCCTGCAGGCGGTGGTCAGCTCGCTGACGCACGAACTGCGCAGCGGACTCGGGCGCTGAGGCGGACCTTCACCAAGCCGAACCATAGGGTCCGCGCGTACGGTGAATGCATGCTGGCACGACGGCCCCTTGCCACCGCGGCAGCCACGATGACGGTGGCGCTGGTGGCGCTCGCCGTCCTCTCGGGATGCGCCGCGGCGAACGCCGGCACGTCTGAGCCGTCGGCCGCATCCCTCCCTGCGGGTGCCCTGCGGGTCGCCGTGATCGGCGACTCGATCGAGTCCGGTCTGGGTCTCGATCCGTCGGAGGCCTGGCCCGCACTCCTCGCGGCGGAACACGGGTGGCGGCTCGACAACCTCAGCGAGCCGGGCGCCGGTTTCGTCGCCCAGGGTCCGGACGGGAAGACCTTCTCGGCCCAGGTGGATAGGGCCCTCGCCGCAAAGCCCGAGCTGGTGCTGATCGGGGCCTCCGACAACGACCTCGACGCGGATCCGGACCAGGTCGCCTCCGCCATGAGCCAGGCCGTCGATCGCCTCCGCACGGCGCTCCCGGATGCCCGGATCGTCGGCTTCAGCGCGCTCACGGGTTCGGCGACCGACGACGACCTCTCCCCCGCGGACGCGGCACTCCGCCGGACGGTGGCCGACGTCGGCGGCACCTGGCTGGACCTCGGCCAGCCCTATCGCGACCGTGCGGGTCTCGTCCAGGACGACGGCGAGCATCCCACTCTGCCAGGCCAGCAGGCGATCGCGGCGGCCGTGGAGGCCATGCTGGGGCTCTGACCGGACCCGCTCCGACCCGATTCCGTACGGATCTCCGTTCTTCGACGGAGGCGACGAACGCGCTCGATTACCACCGGGCCGACACGCCCGGAACCGCCACACAGGCTTCTCGCAGGTTTGACGCTCTAACGTCGCTCCCGTGCGCACCCTCACCCGACGCCGCCCGCGCGCCCACGCCACCCGCCTCCCGCTGCTCGCGCCTGCGGCACTGACGGTCGCCCTCCTGGCCCTCGCGGGCTGCTCCGCTACGCCGAGTGCCCGCCCGGTCGCCGCACAGTCGACCTCGGTCGCCGCCCCGGTCGCGGGCACCGCCCGCCAGAACGCGGACCCCGTCGACGCGGTCGCGATCGGCGACTCCATCGCGTTCGGCAAGGGCGTCACGGCCGCCGAGGCGTGGCCCGCCATCCTCTCCGCCTCCCACGGCTGGCGGCTCACCGACCTGGCCGTCTCCGGCTCCGGCTTCGTCAAGCCCGGCTGGAACGGCGCGACCTACCGTCAGCAGGTGGATGCTGCACTCCACCTGCACCCGCAGGTCATCCTGCTCGCCGCGACCAGGAACGACCGCGACCAGGATCCCGCCGCCGTCACCGCGAACGCCGACCGCATGCTGCGGGAACTCCGGGAGGCGTTCCCGGACGCCTCGATCATCGGCATCACCGGCATCTGGGGCTCCGACCAGCCGCCCGCAACGATGACTCACGTGGACGAGATCGTCGGGGATGCGGTCCGCGACGTCGACGGAACCTGGCTCGACATCGGCTTCCCGCTCGTGGGGCACCCCGACCTGCTGCAGCCGGACGGCATCCACCCGAACGCGGCCGGGCAGAAGGTCGTCGCCCGGACCATCGAGTCGAAGCTGCGTCCGCTGAACCTGGCGCTCTAGCCGGGCGATCCGGGACGGTCCGGCCTACCGGCCCAGGAACTTCTGCAGCGCGTTCAGCTCTTCCTCCGACGGCCCGCCTGCCGGCGTTGCCTGAGGGGCGCCGCCGCCCAAGCCGAAACCACTGCCGCTCGGCGTCGACGCGCCGGCCGGGCTCACGCCCGCCGCCAGCGCAGCGTTCTCCGCCGCGCGACGTGCCGGGTTGCCCGAACGCGACCCCTTCTTCTTGTTCTTCTGCTGCTTGCCGCGACCGGCGTAGGACGCACCCGGGATGGGACCCATGCCGGGAACGTTCGGCACGCCGCCCTTCGCGACGGTCTTCATCATCTTGGCGGCCTGCTCGAACCGGTTGACGAGCTGGTTCACCTCGGTGACCGTCGAGCCGGAGCCCTTCGCGATGCGGAGCCGGCGGGAGCCGTTCAGCAGCTTCGGGTTCGTGCGCTCGGCCTTCGTCATGGACTGGATGATGGCCTCCGTGCGCACGATCTCACGCTCGTCGAACTGGTCGAGCTGCTGCTTCATCTGGCCGGCGCCGGGCAGCATCCCCATCATCTTCTTGATGGAGCCCATGTTGCGCAGCTGCTGCATCTGCTTCAGGAAGTCGTCGAGCGTGAAGCTGTCGGTCGCGAACTTCTCGGCGACCTGGCGCGCCTCCTCCTCGTCGAAGGCCTCCTGGGCCTGCTCGATGAGGGTGAGGATGTCGCCGAGGTCGAGGATGCGCGACGCCATGCGGTCCGGGTGGAACGGCTCGAAGTCGTCCAGGTTCTCACCCGTCGACGCGAAGATGATCGGGCGGCCGGTCACCGACGCGACAGAGAGCGCGGCTCCACCGCGGGCGTCGCCGTCGAGCTTGGAGAGCACCACGCCGGTGAAGTCGACGCCGTCCTGGAACGCCTTGGCTGTTGCCACGGCATCCTGACCGATCATCGCGTCGATGACGAACAGCACCTCGTCCGGGTCGGTGGCCTTGCGGATGTCGGCGGCCTGCTTCATCAGCTCGGCATCCACACCCAGACGACCGGCGGTGTCGATGACGACCGTGTCGTACTGCTTGGTCTCGGCGAACTTCATCGCGTCCTTGGCGACCCGCACGGGGTTGCCGACGCCGTTGCCGGGCTCCGGGGCGAACACAGGGACGCCGGCCTGCTCGCCGACGATCTGCAGCTGCTGGACGGCGTTCGGCCGCTGGAGGTCGGCGGCCACGAGGAGCGGCGTATGGCCGTCCTTCACGAGCCACTTGCCGAGCTTGCCCGCCAGCGTCGTCTTACCAGCGCCCTGGAGGCCAGCGAGCATGATGACCGTCGGGGGCTTCTTCGCGAACTGCAGGCGGCGCTGCTGGCCGCCGAGGATCGCCACGAGCTCCTCGTTGACGATCTGGACGACCTGCTGTGCCGGGTTGAGGGCCTTGTTGACCTCGTCGCTCAGCGCGCGCTCGCGCACCTTGCCGGTGAAGTCCTTGACCACCTCGAGGGCGACATCGGCGTCGAGCAGGGCGCGACGGATCTCGCGCACGGTGCCGTCGACGTCGGCCGGCGACAGCTTGCCCTTGGTGCGCAGGTTCTTGAAGGTGTCCGCAAGTCGGTCGGACAGCGTGCCGAAAGTAGCCATGATCTGTTTATTCTATCGGGACTTCACTGGCCACCCGCCGTGCGCGGCGAGCGCCTCGCACTAGGGCTGCGTCTCGACCGAGACCACGTCGCCGCGGACATCGAAGGCGACCGTCAGCAGGGCATCCGTCTCGTCCGGCGCGATCGAATAGTCGAAGGTCGCGAAGACCTCGTCCTCGTCCGAGTGATCGGCCTGGATGACGACGCTGAGCAGCTGCAGCGACCGCAGCACGTCGATGGCGATGTCACCCGAGTTGTAGACCAGCAGGTCGACGAGGCTATCGCCCAGTTTCTCCACGTGCTCGTCGATGTAGGTGACGGTCGCCGACTGCCGCGAGCTGAGCTCCGCGATCAGCGCGTCCCTGGCGCGCGCGTCGAACCCCTCCAGCGCCTGGATGAGCGCAGCTGCGGAGTCGAGGGCGAACTCCGGCACCGCGCTCTCGTCGTCGGCCAGCAGCTCGACGTCGATGGCCTGGTCGCCCAGCTCCACCGTGTCGTCCCACGCCAGGCCGCCGCTCGCCGTCTCGTCGACGACGCCGAAGAAGTCGTGCTCGATCGCCATGGCGTGACCCTATCCCACCAGCTGCTGGGCGAAGACGTGCGGGGTGAAACCGGTGAGGTCGTTGATCCCCTCGCCCTGGCCGACCAGCTTGATCGGGATGCCCGTGCGCTCCTGCACGGCGAGCACGAATCCGCCCTTCGCGGAACCGTCGAGCTTCGTGAGCACGAGTCCGGTGACGCCGGCGTGCTCAAGGAACGCCTCCGCCTGGGCGAGACCGTTCTGACCGGTGGTCGCGTCGAGCACTAGCAGTACCTCTGCAATTGGAGCCTGCTTCTCGACGACGCGCTTGATCTTGGACAGCTCGTCCATCAGGCCGCCCTTGGTCTGCAGGCGCCCCGCGGTGTCGATGATGACGATCTCGGTGCCGTCTCGCTTCGCCTTCTCGACCGTCTGGAACGCGACGGACGCCGGGTCCTGGCCCTGCTGCTGCGGCCGCACGATCTCGGCTCCGGCACGCTCCGCCCAGGTGGCGAGCTGCTCCACTGCCGCGGCACGGAACGTGTCCGCCGCGCCGACGACGACCGAACGGTCGTAGGTGCGCAGGAACTTGGCGAACTTCCCGATCGTGGTCGTCTTGCCGACGCCGTTCACGCCGACCACGAGCACGATCGCCGGACGGTCGCTCAGCTTGAGGGTCGTGTCGAGCTTCGAGAGCCGCTCCTCCATCGTCTCCCGCAGCATCCGCTGCAGATCGGCGGGGTCCGTGGTGTGGTACCGGTCGACCTTCGCGCGGAGGTCGTCGATCACCGCCTCGGTGACATCCGGGCCGAAGTCGGCGGTGATCAGCGCCGTCTCGAGGTCGTCCCAGGTGTCGTCGTCGATGGTCTTCTTCGCGAACAGCCCGCGGAGGGCGCCCGACAGAGACCAGGGGGTGCGGTCAGCCATGACATTCAGACTAGCCGGGGTTGTACGGTGTGCTCATGTACGCGCTGGTGGGGGTCTCTGCGGAGCTGGCCGAACAGCTCGTCGCAATCGAGACGGGCGGGGATGACGCGGTGCATCAGGCGCGGACGCGTGTGCGCCGGCTGCGCAGCATCCTGAGCGTGTACAGCAAGGCGTTCGAACGGGATGCGCGCCGCGGCATGCGCGACCGGCTGAAGCGCCTCGGCGCGCGGCTCGGGACCGCGCGAGACGCCGAGGTGCGGGCGCGGGACCTCGAAGGACTGCTCCATGCGGACTCCCCGCCGGAGGTCGTGGATGCGGTCGAGGCATTGGCGGCCGACGCTCGCGCCGAGTACGACCGCGCCCACGAGGCGCTGCTGCGGCACCTGGGCGGGCGGGCGCACCGGCAGCTGATGGCGGACCTGCAGCGGTTCGCGGCTGACCCGCCGCTCACGAAGGCCGGCCATGGCCACCCTCGGCGAGTGACCCGCAAGGCGCTGACGAAAGCCGTCGCGCGCGTCCACCGGGCCGCAGGCTCGTCGCTGGCCGAGCGCCACGAGACCCGGAAGGCGGCGCGGCGGCTCCGCTATGGGGCAGAGGCCGTGGTCGACGACCTCGGCCGCGAAGCGGTGCGCGTCGCTGCTGCGGCGGAGGCGGTCCAGGATGCGCTCGGCGACCACCGCGATCTCGTGCTGCTGGCGCGCCACCTGCGCGACAACGCGGCGCGCCGCCCGCTCACCCCCGCCGCCGCGACCGGAATCGCGCTCCTCGCCACGGAGTGCGAGTCGCGCGCTCAGGAACTCCTCGCCGGCCTGGAAGAGAAGCTCGCCGCCATCGAAACGTGAGTGGATGCGGGTATCCCTCGTGAGTGGCGACAGGATGTCACCACTCGGCGGGGCTCAGCTCGCCCGCTCCTGCTCCTGCTCCCGCTCCTGCGCCACGCGCTGCCCGACCACCGCGGAGACGCCGTCCTGGCGCATCGAGACGCCGTAGAGGGCGTCCGCGATCTCCATCGTGCGTTTCTGGTGCGTGATCACGATCAGCTGGCTGGTCTCGCGGAGGTCTTCGAAGATGGTGAGCAGGCGCCCCAGGTTGGCGTCGTCGAGCGCCGCCTCCACCTCATCCATGATGTAGAACGGGCTGGGCCGCGCCTTGAAGATCGCGATCAGCAGGGCGACGGCGGCCAGCGACCGCTCGCCGCCGGAGAGCAGCGACAGGCGCTCGATCTTCTTGCCGGCCGGCTTGACGGAGACCTCGATGCCGGTGGTCAGCAGGTCGTCGGGATTGGTCAGGCTGATACTCCCCTGGCCGCCCGGGAACAGGATGGGGAAGACGCGCGCGAACGCCGCCTCGGTATCCGCGAACGCGGACTCGAAGATGGTCTGCATCCGCTCGTCGATGTCCTCGATGATCGTCAGGAGGTCCTTGCGGGTGTTCGTCAGGTCGGTCAGCTGCTCGGTGAGGAACTTGTGACGCTGCTCCAGCGCGGCGAACTCCTCCAACGCGAGCGGATTCACGCGGCCGAGCTGCGACAGCTTCCGCTCGGCGGAGGCCAAGCGCTTCTGCTGCTGCTCCCGCGAGAACGGGACGGTCTCGACCTCCGGTTCTGCCTCGGTCTCCGTGTCGGCCTCCGGCTCCCGCAGGTCGTCGCGCGCGACATCCACCGGGACGGGCACCTCCGGCCCGTACTCGGCGACCAGCACGTCCTCGACCAGTCCGAGCTCGCTGCCCGCCCGCTCCAGAAGGCTGGAGAGGTGCAGCTTCTTCTCGTAGATCTGCAGCTCAAGGCCGTGCACGGACTCGGTGATCGCCTGCAGCCGCTCGCGGACCGCGTTCTCATCGCGGCGCAAGGTCGCCAGCTCCTCGTTCTGGCTGGCGCGCTGAGCTTCGGCGGTAGCGAGCTCCAGCCGCGCCTGGGCGACGGAGCGATCGACGGAGTCGAGCACGGCGGGGAGGGCGTCGATGACGCTCTGCGCCGCATCCAGCTGCCGGCGGCGTATGACGGCACGGCGGGCAGCTTCCTCGGCCGCTGCGCGCTCGGCGTCCAGCCTGCGGGCGAGCGCCTCGCCGCGAGCCTGCTCGGCCCGCACGCGCTCCTTGGCCGTCTCGACGGCAAGTCGCGCCTCCACCTCGGCCTCGCGTGCGGCGTCCAGTTCGCGCGACAGCGCGTCACGGGCGCTCACATCCAGGATGGGGCGCGGACGCGAGCGCGCGGTCTCGAGCTCCGCCTTCGCCCGATCGGCGGCCTGCTCCGCCTCGGCCACGCGCTCGGCGGCCAGCTCGAGGGCACGGCTGAGGCGGTCGAACTCCGCCTGGGAGGCCTCCAGCTGGACCTTCAGACGATTGACCTGCTCGGTCTGGGCGGCGAGCTTCGCGTCGAACTCCCGCAGGGTGGCGAGGGCTGCCTGCGACTGCTCCTTCGCGACCTGGAGCACGCCGCGCTGCTCGGCGAGGGCGAACTTCGCCCGGTCGATCAGCGAGGTGACCTCGGTCAGGCGTTCCTGGGCGGCATCCCGGTCGGCGATCAGCTCGATACGGCTCTGCTTCGCGCCCGACCCGCCGCGGAGCACGTGCTCGGTGAGGACCTCCCCGGTGCGGGTGATGATCGTGACCGGTCCGCCGATGCCGCGGGCGCCGAAGGCGTCGAACGCCCGCTGCGCGGCCTCCAGGTCGTCGGCGACGGCGGTGAAGGCGAGGATGCCGCGCACGCCGTCGGGCGCATCCACGACGCTTGTCGCGGCTACGACTCCCCCGACCCCGGTGAGGTCGACGGATGCGGCCGGTGCGCCGCCGATGACCACCTCCACCCGGCCCAGGTCTTCGTCTGCGGCATGCGTCACGGCGGCCACCGCCGACCGGCGACCGTCGGCGAGTACGGCGTCGGCCAGCGTCCCGAGCGCTGCGGCGATCGCCGCCTCGTAGCCGGGGTGGACGCGGACGTGCTCCGCCACGAGCCCGCGCACGCCGTCCAGGCGCGCCGCGACCAGGGCGGCGGAGCCGTCCTTCTGGTCGAGGGCCCGCGAGAGGGCGCTGGTGCGGGCGGCGAGGGCGTCCCGTTCCCGCTCCAGGGTGTGCAACTCCTCGCGGAGCCGCTCGATCTCGCCCTCCGCCTCGAACACCGTCGCCTGGGCCAGCTCGTAGGCCTCGTCGAGGTCGCCCTCGCCGATATCGGCCGTCGCCGCCTCGGCCTCGCGGGCGGCGAACTCGGCGCGTGCGCGCTCACGACGCTCGGTGGCCGCGTCGAGCGCGTTCTGCTGGCGCAGCACCTCGCCGCGGACAGCGGCCAGCCTCTGCGCCGCCGCCTCCGCCTGGCCGTTGAGCTTGGAGATCTCCAGGTCGTGGCGTGAGACGAGCGCGCTCTGCGCGGCGATCTCCTCGTCCACGGCGTCCAGCCGGGCGCGGGCGCTTCGCGTCGCGGCCTGTGCCGCGGTCCAGGCCGCCTCGGCGTCGACCACGACGCCCCGCAGGCGCTCCACCTCGTCGCGGGCGTCCTGCACGTTCTGCGGCGTGACGCTGGGGCCGGTGTCCGGCGCGTCCGCCTGGCCGCCGAGAAGCGCGACCCGCTGGTTGGCGAGGGTGAACAGGCTTCGCAGCCGCTCCTGCACCGACTCGAGGGCGAAGGCGGTGCTGCGGGCCGCATCCACCGCATCCCCGACCTGCGCCTGCTCCAGCCGCGTGCGGCGCAGCTGCTTCTGCTCCAGCTGCTCCTGAAGCACGATCTGCTCGCTGTGCCGCTCCGACTCCGTGCGGCCGTGGTCGTCGAGGGTGCGGCGCAGGGTGACGACCTCGTCGGCGAGGAGCCGCGCCCGGGCGTCGCGGACGACGGCCGCGATCGTCTGGGCCTCGCGTGCGATCTCCGCCTGGTGCCCGAGCGGTTTCAGCTGGCGCCGCACCTCCCCGGCGAGGTCGCTCAGGCGGGTGAGGTTGGTCTGCATCGCCTCCAGCTTGCGGAGGGTCTTCTCCTTGCGGCGGCGGTGCTTCAGGATGCCGGCGGCCTCCTCGATGAACCCGCGCCGGTCCTCCGGGCTCGCGTGCAGGACTGCGTCGAGCTGGCCCTGGCCGACGATGACGTGCATCTCGCGGCCGAGGCCGGAATCGCTCAGGAGCTCCTGCACATCCAGGAGACGGCACGACTGTCCGTTGATGGCGTACTCGCTGCCGCCGTTGCGGAACAGCGTGCGGGAGATCGTCACCTCCGAGTACTCGATCGGCAGCGCGCCGTCCGAGTTGTCGATGGTGAGCTGAACCTCTGCACGCCCCAGGGGTCCGCGGGTCGCAGTGCCGGCGAAGATGACGTCCTCCATCTTGCCGCCGCGAAGCGTCTTGGCGCCCTGCTCGCCCATCACCCAGGCGAGCGCGTCCACCACGTTCGACTTGCCGGACCCGTTGGGACCGACGACGCAGGTGACGCCCGGCTCGAAGGCGAACGTCGTCGGCTGCGCGAACGACTTGAAGCCCTTGAGCGTCAGACTCTTCAAGTACACGCAGGCGAATTTACCCGACGATCAGGCCGTAGCCGTGCCGGAGCGCCGCGAGGTACTGCCTCAATCTGTCGCGGTGCGGGCCGACAGGGGCCTTGCCGCCGGGATGTGGGCGTACATGGCTCTGTCGCCGTCCGGATACCCCAGCTTCCGCAACAGGACTACGGCCTTATCAGGCATCGACTCACCGCGGAAGTATTCGGAGAAGTGCCCATCCGCCGCGGCGACGGTGGTGACCTCGCACGCGCTCATCAGTGCTCGGATGTCGTCTTCGTCGCGTCCCCTGCGCGAGGCGTTCAGTTCATCGCGAGCAAGGCTTCTCGCGTCGCCAGCTGAATCGACAAGGTTTCGTCCGACAACGGAACGGATTCGACCCAGAGCGGATGGCCGGCGTAAGCCGGGTACAACCCCTGTGCCTGCAGATTGAGCCAATCCGCCGGCCAGGCGCGCTCCTGCGCGATCTCTGCGGAGATCCGCGCGATCGCGTCCGGCGGAATCATGACGACAGCATCGATGTCGACCGTCGACTCGCGATCCGCCAGGTCGCTCAGGATCATCGCCGTGCCGCCGATGATCTTGATCGTGCCGGTCACTCCGCGAGCTTTCAGTTCGTCGCGTATCCGGTCGATCGCCCACACCAGGTCATCCCTGCTGAGAGCACCCTGAGTCGCCATCAGACACTCGCCAGAGTCTCATGCGGCAGCACGACTCCATGTGATCGCAGAATCGGATCTGTGTCGTCGAAGTCCTCGGCCGACCAGTGATACCCCAGCGAGTCCTCGGCGATCTGCACGTACCGGTTCTCTGCCGTCACCCAAGCCGGGCTCTCGAGCCCCAAGTCCTTCAGCCGGAGTTCGGCGAGCCCCGCGATGGCCGCGTCGAAATGCGGATCGCCCGTGCTGTCCGGCTCGACGGCGAGACTGAGGGCGGTCGTGAACGAGTTACCGCCCCGCAGATCGTCAGAGAACTGGATCAGGCCACGGAACGCGGAGGCCGTGTTTCCGTCGGCCAGCCGCGACGCGACGAACCGCGCCACGTCCGCCGCCGCGTTGATGCGGCCTGGGACCGCGATCAGCGACACCCCGAGGCTCTCGGCCAGCGTCTCGAGGGTCGATGTGGTGACCGAGGCCTTACCGCTCTCGAAGCGCGAGATGGCGCTGTGTGCGATCCCGGAGCGCGCCGCGATCTCCTTCTGGGTCCAGCCCGCCTGCTCTCGGGCCTTTCTGAGTTGAGCGTTGAGCGTCATGAGGGCCACCTTGCGATTAGTGAATTCGCTAATAGTAGCCGAGGAAGATGCGAGCGTCATACCTTTTTAGACGACGAAGCGCGCCGGCCCATGATGGACCGGCGCGCTTGATGAAGGCATTGCAAGCGTCAGCCGACGCCGAGGTACGCCTCTTTGATCGCCGGGTCGGCCAGGAGTTCGCGACCGGTGCCTGCGTGGGTGATGTTGCCCGTCTCCAGCACGAAGCCGCGATGTGCGCGGGCCAGCGCCTGGTTGGCGTTCTGCTCCACCAGCAGGACGGTCGTGCCCTGCTTGTTGATCTCCGTCACGATGCTGAAGATCTGGCGGATGAACTGCGGCGCGAGACCCATCGACGGCTCATCCAGCAGCAGCAGGCGCGGGTTCGACATCAGCGCCCGGCCGATGGCGAGCATCTGCTGCTCGCCGCCGGACATCGTGCCGCCGACCTGCGTCTTGCGCTCGGCGAGCCGCGGGAACAGCGAGAAGACGCGGTCGAAGTCCTCGCCCATCTTCGAACGGTCCTTCCGGCCGAACGCGCCCATGTCGAGGTTCTCCATCACCGTCATGCCCGGGAAGATCCCGCGGCCTTCCGGCGCCTGGGAGATACCCCGGACGACGCGGATGTGCGCCTTCATCTTGGTGATGTCCTCGCCGTCGAAGAGGATCGACCCCCTCGACGGGTTCAGGATGCCCGAGATCGTCTTCATGGTCGTGGACTTGCCTGCGCCGTTCGCGCCGATCAGGCTCACGATCTCGCCCTCCTCCACAGAGAAGGACATGTCGTGGATGGCCTCGATGCGGCCGTACGAAACGCTGATGTTCTTCAGCTCAAGCAACGTCATCTTCGGGCTCCCCGAGGTAGGCGGCGATCACGCGCGGGTCGTTCCGGATGGCCTCAGGAGTGTCGTCGGCGAGTTTGCGCCCGAACTCCAGCACGACGATCCGGTCAGTCACACCCATGACCAGCTTCATGTCGTGTTCGATCAGCAGCACGGTGTACCCGTCGGCCCGGATGGTGCGGATGAGGTCCATCAGGTCCTCTTTCTCCGCCGGGTTGAAGCCGGCGGCCGGCTCGTCCAGGCAGAGCACCTTGGGGTCCGTCGCCAACGCGCGTGCGATCTCCAGGCGCCGCTGGTAGCCGTACGGGAGCGACCGCGACAGCGAGCCGGCGTGGTCGGCGATGCCGACGAACTCGAGCAGGGCCATGCCGCGCTCGATCGCCGACTTCTCCTCGCGGATGTGCCGCGGCAGCCGCAGCAGCGCGCCGGGCACAGAGGTGCGGTGCCGAGCGTCCAGCCCGACCACCACGTTCTCGAGCGCCGTCATCTCGCCGAACAGCCGGATGTTCTGGAACGTCCGGGACAGCCCGAGGCGGGTGATCTGGTGCTGCTTGCGCCCCTTGATCGTCTGGCCCTCCAGCAGCACGTCGCCGCTGGTCGGCTTGTAGACGCCGGTCATCGCGTTGAAGCAGGTCGTCTTGCCTGCACCGTTCGGGCCGATGAGCCCGAGGATCTCGCCGCGGCGGATGTCGAAGGTCACGTTGTCGAGCGCCGTCAGACCGCCGAACTTCACGGTCAGGTTGCGCACCTCCACGATGTTCTCCCCGACCTCGACCGCGATCTCGCGGTCAGGGGCCGCAGCCTCGGCGACGTTCAGGTCGATCCCTGCCGCCTCCAGTTCGTCCTCGTTCGCGCCGAGGGCGAGCTCCTCCTCCGGAGCCGTGTTCTGTGCGTCCGTCATCGTGCGCCTCCCTTCGCGCCGTCACCATCGAGTGAACCCGGGTCGACCACAGGGGTCGCCCCCGTGGTCGTCCTCGGCCGTCCCTTCGCCGCCTCCGCCACGCGGTTGTAGGCGTGCCGGCCGTAGGCCAGCAGCTTCTGCCGCGCGGGGAACAGGCCCTGCGAGCGGAAGATCATGATGAGCACCAGCGCGATACCGAAGATCAGGTACTTGTAGTCCGCGATCACGGTGAACCGCAGCGGGATGTACGCCACGATCGCGCCTCCGAGCATCGCGCCGACCTTGTTACCCGCGCCGCCGAGGACGACAGCCGCGAGGAACAGGATCGAGGTCTGCACGTCGAACTTCTGGTTGTTGACGAACCCGACCTGACCGGCGAACAGCGCACCGGAGAGGCCGCCGACGCCGGCGCCGATCGCGAACGCCCACACCTTGTACTTGAAGGTGGGGACGCCCATGATCTCGGCGGCGTCCTCATCCTCACGGATGGCGACCCACGCGCGGCCGACGCGGCTGCGCTCCAGGTTTCCGACCAGCAGCAGGATGACGATGATCACGGTCAACGTCAGCCAGTACCAGGGCACACCGTTGGAGTTGGAGAAGATCGGGATACCGTCGGCGTTCTCCCCCGGCGGGTGGCCGACGTTCTGGAAGCCGACCTGTCCCTTCATGGCCGGGATGATCGTCGCGAGGATTCGGACGATCTCACCGAAGCCGAGCGTCACGATCGCCAGGTAGTCACCACGGAGTCGCAGCGTCGGCACACCCAGGATGATGCCGAACGTCATCGTCACCGCGATGGCGACCGGGATCGTCCACAGGTATGGGATCTTCAGGAACGGCGAGTCGGGGCTCGTCAGCATGGCTGCGGTGTACGACCCGACGGCGAAGAACGCCACGTAGCCGAGGTCGAGGAGGCCGGCGTAGCCGACCACCACGTTCAGGCCGATCGCGATGAGGGCGTACACGGCCATCGAGAAGCAGGCGAGTGCCCAGTCGTTGCCGGGGGCCGTGCTCAGCGGGAAGAAGTTCAGGTACGGCAGCGCGTAGGCGATGACGACCACGATGAGCAGCCACGCCCACTGCACGACGCGCGGGAGGTTGTTCCAGCGGTCGCGGAGCTGGGCGAAGGGACCGTTGCTCCGCTTGCCGCGGGCAGCTTCGAGGGCGTCGACCGCCTGCTCCTCGCGACCGTCGGGGAGGACCCTGGGGCCTTCTGTCATGCTCATGCGCGGCTCCTTCCGAGCGAGGTGCCGAGAATGCCGCTCGGCTTGATGAGCAGCACCAGGACGAGGACGACGAAGGCGACGACGTCGGTCCACTGCGAGTCACCGAGCAGGATCTGGCCGTAGTTGCCGATCACGCCCAGCAGCAGGCCGCCGAGGAGGGCGCCGCGGACGTTGCCGATACCGCCGAGCACCGCTGCGGCGAACGCCTTCACGCCGAGGATGAAGCCGCCGTTGTAGATGACGCCGGAGGGCACCAGCATCACGTAGAACAGGGCGGCCGCACCGGCGAGGATACCGCCGGTGATGAACGTGATCTGGATGATCTTCTCCTTGTTCACGCCCATCAGGGTGGCCGTGTCCGGGTCCTGCGCGACCGCGCGGATTCCGCGGCCGGTGCGGGTGCGCCGGATGAACCAGTCGGTCGCGACCATCAGCAGGACCGACGCGATCACGATGATCAGCTGCTGGCTCGTGACGATGGTTCCGAAGACGTCGAAGATCGGCTGCGGGATGAACATCGTCACTGCCGGCATCGCGTTCGCGCCGACACCCGGGATCAGGAAGATCAGGTACTGGATCGTGAACGAGGCGCCGATCGCCGTGATGAGGAACACGAGCCGTGGCGCGTTCCGTTTCCGCAAGGGGCGGTAGGCGACGCGCTCGAGGATCCAGGCGGTGACGGCCGAGGCGAGCATACCGACGATGAGCGCCAATAAGAGGTCGCCTATCAAAGCGGCTGGGCCGAGGGTCGGCGCGCTCGGGCCGAAGCCCAGCGTGGTGAGGGTCACCACGACGCCGTAGGCGCCGACGATGAAGACCTCGGAGTGGGCGAAGTTGATCAGGTTCAGCACGCCGTAGACCAGCGTGTAACCGACGGCGATCAGACCGTAGACCGCACCGAAGGTGAGGCCGTCGAAGGTGGCGCTCCAGAAATTCTGGACCAGCGCGTTGACATCGAAGTTGATCCAGGAACTATCGAGGGCGGGATGGAGGACGAGGGTTTCGAGCATTCGAGCATCCAGGGTCTCGGTGCCGGATCTCCGTCGATCCGACAGGCAAAGCGAGCGTATCCGAAAAAGGAGGGTGCCGCGGGCCGCCGGGGCCCGCGGCACCCCTCAGGGGGTCGCCTCAGCCGATGGTGCCGATCGGGACGATCTTGCCGCCCTCGACCTTGTAGCCGTAGACGGCGGGCGCCTGCAGCTCACCGGTGGAGTCCCACTTGTAGTGCTTGCTCAGGCCGTCCGCGTCGTAGTCCTTGACCCACGAGAGCAGGTCGGCGCGGCTGGTCTTGCCCTTGTCGATGCCGGCCAGCAGAACCGTAGCGGCGTCGTATCCCTCGATCGAGTAGGTGCCCGGCTCGGCGCTTGCGAGCTTCTTGTAGGCGGACTCGAAGTCGGTGATGAGCTCACCCGGGATGCAGGGGCAGGTGAAGTACGCGTTGTTGGACGCGTCACCGGCCAGCTTGATGAACTGGTCGTCCTTCACACCGTCCGGGCCGACGAACGTGCCCTTGTAGCCCTTGTTGACCAGCTGCTGGTCGAACGGAGCGCCCTCGGCGTAGTAGCCCGCGTAGTAGACCGCGTCCGGCTTCGCGTTGTTGATCTTGGAGATCACAGCGGAGAAGTCCTTCTGGCCGGTGGTCACCTTGTCGGTGCCGACGAGTGCGTCGCCGAGCGCCTTCGAGGTCTGGGTGCCGAGGCCGATTCCGTAGTCGGAGTCGTCCTGGACCAGGTAGACCTTCTTGGCCTTCAGCTTGTCCGTGAGGAACTTGGCTGCGGCAGGACCCTGGACGGCGTCGTTGCCGAGGCCGCGGAAGAAGGTCTTCCAGCCGTTCTGCGTCAGACCGGGGTTGGTGGCCGACGGCGTGATGTGGACGAGGCCCTGCTGCTCGAAGATGTTGCCAGTGGCCTTCGACTCACCCGAGAACGGGAGGCCGACGACGCCGACGATGTCGGCCTCGTTGACGGCCTGCGTCACGGGCCCCGTCGCCTTGTTCGGGTCACCCTCGGTGTCGAACTTCTTGAACGCGACCTGGCAGCCCTTGTTGGACTCGTTGTGCTGGTCGATGGCCAGCTGGATGCCGTTGTAGATGTTGATACCGAGCTGTGCGTTCGGGCCGGTCTCGGCGCCGACGTAACCGATGGTCAGGCCGGCCGGACACGTGGCCTTCCCGTCACCCGCGGGGAGCACGGCGTTCTTCGGTACATCGACCGAAGTGATCGCCGGGATGTCGACCTTCGACGAGTTCCCGTTGGTGGATCCTCCCGTGGACGGCTGGTTCGCACATCCAGCCAGGAGCAGTGCGACTGACGCTGCAACAGCCGCACCGATGGTGACTTTCTTCCGTAGCATCTTTTGCCTCTCGACGTGAATCCGTCACGAACTCGCTATTTTCACCGGTTCGTGCCACGAATATGTGTGCTGAGAATACATGGCTCGCAACGTTTTGCAACCACGATCGGATCGCAGATTTACACGATCGAAACCAAACGCGCCCTCGGGTTCACACCGTCGCACGCGCATCGGTAGGCTGATCCTCTGCGCGACCGGCTCGAGGAGGTGCCTTCCGATGCGTGTTACGCGACTGCCCATCCCCGACTCGCTCGGTACCCGAGAGTCCGCTGCCTTCGAGGAGCTCATCGGGGTGCTGAACGGCATCGTGGTCGACCTGTGGGGCGACGACGATTTCGTCGAGACGGCCGAGCAGGCGCTCGCCGCGTACCGCGAGCAGGAGTACACCGAGCGCATCGTGTTCGTCGCCATCGAGGAGGACGCGATCGTCGGCCGGGTGGAGGCGATCTTCCCGCTCGAGGAGGACTCCGAGACGGTGTCGCTCCTGGTGGATGTCGTGCCCGGGCTGCGCGGTCGTGGCATCGGTTCCGCACTCCTGTCGAAGGGCGAGGAGCTCGCCGCGGAGGGCGGTCGCCGAGTGATCTCCACCTACACCGAGCACCCGATCCGCACGCTGGAGGGCGCCGACCGATTGGTGCGCGCCTCCGCCGGCAAGGCGGGGCTCCCCGCCACCTCGCGGGAGGTGCGGTTCGCGCTCCGTCATGGCTACACGCTCGGGCAGATCGAACGGTCGAGCGAGCTGCACCTCCCCCTTCCCCCGCAGGTCGAGGCGGGTCTGACGATGACGCTGAACGGGTTCCGGCTGGTGTCGTGGTGGGGGGCCGCCCCGGACGAGCTACTGGAGAAGTTCGCCGCGATGAAGGCGCGGATGGCGACCGACATCCCGCAGAGCGGCATCGCCGTCGACCCGGAGGACTGGGACGGCGAACGCGTCCGCTCCCAGGAGAGGACGCTGGTGGCGCGCGGCGAACCGTTGCTGGTCACGGCGGCCGTGCACGAGGCGACGGGCGAGATCGCGGCCTACACGGAGCTCGCGGTTCCCGCCGACGGGACGAAATCGGAGCAGTACGACACGCTGGTCGCTCGCGCTCACCGGGGTCACCGGCTCGGGACGGCGGTAAAGCTGCGGAACATCCAGGAGCTCGGGCGGCGCGCGCCGCACATCCGCCGCATCCTCACCTGGAACGCCGACGAGAACGACCCGATGCTGGCGATCAACCGCGCGTTCGGGTTCCGTCCGCACGCGCTGACCGGGCACTGGCAGAAGACGCTGGAGTAGGGGCGGCGTGGGCCCTGTTTTCAGGGCTCGCCTGCTCTGCGGGTCCTGTTTTCAGGACTCCTGTTTTCAGGACTTCGGGCAGCAAGGGTGAAGCTATGTCCTGAATACAGGGCATGGCTGGACCCGCGCGCCCAAGAGTCCTGAATACAGGTCGCGGATACGGGCCAAAGTCCTGAGAACAGGACTCAGCGAGAAGGAACGGCGCGCAGCTTTTGGCAGTGCGGGCAGAAATGCGAGCCCCGGTTCATGAACTGTTCGCGCACGATCGGCGTGCCACAGCGCGGGCACGGCTCGCCCTGGCGACCGTAGGCGTTGAGGCTGTGAGAGAAGTAGCCCGATGCTCCGTTGACGTTGACGTACTGCGCGTCGAAGCTGGTTCCGCCCTCGGCCAGCGCCTTCTCCAGTACGTGGCGGACCTCCGCGAGCAGCAACCGCACCTTCGGCCGGCTCAGCGAGTTCGCGGGCTGGGCGTAGTGGATGCGCGCCGCCCACAGCGCCTCGTCGGCGTAGATGTTGCCGATGCCGCTGATCAGGGTCTGGTCGAGCAGGGCGCGCTTGATGCCGGTGTTCTTGCGGGCGAGCGCTGCGGCGAAGGCGGCGTCGTCGAAGGACGGATCGAGCGGGTCGCGCGCGATGTGGCCGACCTGCGTCGGGATGACCGGCTCGTCCGTCCCGAAGCCGCCGTGGGCGCCGTCCGCGGTCGGCACCAGAGCATCTACCGCCATCGAGCCGAAGATGCGCTGGTCGACGAAGTGCACCCACAGTTCGCCATGCTCAGGATGTTCGATGTGCAGCCGGATGCGCAGAAGACCCGCCTCGGCGGTGCCGGGCTCGCGCAGCAGGATCTGGCCGCTCATCCCGAGGTGCGCGACGATGGCTCGCCGAGGCGACCCCTCCAGCGGGATCCACAAGAACTTGCCCCGCCGCACCGGGCCCTGCATGGTCCGCCCGGTCAGGAGCGCCTCGAAGGTGCCGGCGACCGGGTCGTGCCGTTTGAGCGACCGCGGTTCGAACACTTCGACGCCGAGGATGGTCGCACCGGTCACCGCGGGCGCGAGACCCGCGCGGACGACCTCAACCTCGGGGAGCTCGGGCACGTCGTCTCGTCAGTTCCGTCCAGGCGCTGAGCGCCGCGGCCATCTCGGCCTGCTTCTTGCTCGTGCCTTCACCGGAGGCGGTCACCAGGTCGCCCACGGAGACGGTCGCGTGGAAGGTCTTGGAGTGATCCGGGCCCGTGTTGGTCACGGTGTACACCGGAAGGCCTGCGCCGCGGTGGGCGGCGGCCTCCTGAAGGCTCGTCTTCGGGTCCATCGCAGCGCCGAAGCGGCCCGGATCGTCCAGAAGCGGCTCGACCAACCGCAGCACGAGTGCGGTCGCCGCATCGCCGCCCTGGTCGAGGTAGGTCGCGCCGATCAGCGCCTCCACGGTGTCTGCCAGGATGGACGCCTTCTCGCGTCCGCCGCTCTGGTTCTCGCCGCGGCCCAGCCGCAGGTACTCCCCCAGGCCGATGCCGCGGGCGACCTCGGCAAGCGCGACAGAACTGACCAGGCTGGCACGCCGCTTGGCGAGCTCACCCTCGTCGAGGTCCGGGTTCTCCCGGAACAGTTTCACCGTGACAGCCTGCCCCAGGATGGAGTCGCCGAGGAACTCGAGGCGCTCGTTGTTGGGGATGCCGCCGTGCTCGTACGCGTACGAGCGGTGCGTCAGCGCAAGCTCGAGAAGCTCGGGGCCGATGACGACCCCGAGCTTCTCGAGAAGTGCGCTGCGGTCAGGATTCTCTCCGACCACAGTCTTCACACCTGGGTGACGATCAGACGTCGGCGACCTTGCGGCCCTTGTACTCGAGGAAGAGGGCGGTGCCCGCAGAGTCCTCGACGACCTTGGCGCGGTGCGGCAGGCTGTAGGTGACCTTGCCGTTCTCGATCGTCTTGACGAGCGTGGGGACCTCGGCCTTCCACTGCGAACGACGGGCGTGGGTGTTGGCTCGCGACTGCTTCCGCTTCGGAACGGCCATGACTATCTCTCTTCTCTGCTCGGTCGAGGCTCTGCGGAGCCGGTGGGCCCTGCCTCGGTCGAAGTGTTCTCGGATTCGGTGGTGTCGGAAGCCTGGAACGCCGCAAGCGCAGACCAGCGCGGATCAACGATCTGCGCAGGCTCGCGGTCCGGTACATCCGCCAGCCTCTCCCCGGTCTCGGGGTCGAGACCTGGGCAGTCCGGCCGGCACACCGGCTGGAACGGCAGCGACAGCACCACCGCATCCCTGATCAGAGGTTCAAGATCCACGTGGTCGTCGTGAACCTCATGATCGAAAGCTTCCTCAGAAGGATACGCGAAAAGTTCTTGGAAATCGACTTGGAGGGGCTGCTCGATGTCGATCAGGCAGCGGCCGCAGACGCCGGAGGCGGTGGTCTCGGCGTCGGCGGTGACGAGGATTCCCTCGTGCATCGACTCCAGACGGAGGTCGAGATCGATGGTCTCGCCCTCCGGGACGCTGATCAGACCCTCGCCCAGCTTCTCCGTCACGGGCAGGCTGATGCGCTGCTCGCGCATGGTGCCGGGGTGGCGGATGAGGTCGTACACGTTCACGGCGTACGGGGAGTTCTTGGTGGTCACGATCGACCATTTTACGCGGGCGTACGGGCACGGACAGCCGAAGGCCAGCCCGCTGGCAGCAAGGACACAGGAATGAGCATCGCCTTGACGCGCAGCGCGGGCCCGGCCTGCGCCTCCAAAGCCGAGAGGACGACGCCCAGATCGTCCGCCAGGCTGCCCGCCCACCGGCGTGTCGGCGGTCCGTACGCCACACGTTCCAGCTCACCGAGGAGCCGCATGACGGCCTCCTCCGCGGGCGTTCCGGCGACGGCCGCCGCCACGCGTCCCGCGAAGACGCGCGGCGTCTCCGTCGGTGGCGCGCTCCAGCCGAAGTCGCGCACCGTGTCGCGGAGTTCATCCCAGACCAGGGATGCGCCTCCCCACTCGTCGGTCAGCTCGCGCAGCCGCCGTCTGCGGCGCATCCGGCGCCACACCGCCGGCACGAGCAGCACGGCGATCACGAGGATCGCCACGCCGATCCCGGTCGCGAGCGGTTGCGCAGCCGAGGTGAGCGTCGGAGTCGCCGATCCCGCCGGGTTCGCCGGATCGGTCGGAACCAACGCACGCGGCGCGGCGCCCGACGTGGAGGCCGAGGTCGGCGGCGGAGCAGCAGCGTCCGTCTGCGGGCGGGTGTAGTCCGGAACCGTTCCGCGGCCGACCGTCGGCTCGAACTGAACCCAGCCGACGCCCGCGAAGTACAGCTCCGGCCAGGCATGCAGGTCGTCGCTCGTGACCGTGTACTCGCCGGGGTTGGTAGCCGTCCCGCCGCTGGTGGCGCCCGGCAGGTACCCCTCGGCGACACGCGACGGGATGCCGAGCGTCCGCGCCATCAGCGCCATGGCGGAGGCGTAGTGGACGCAGTATCCGCTCTTCACCTCCAGGAACCGCGCGATGACGCGGGTGCCGTCGCCGTCGTAGCCCTGCTTGAGCGGCGTCTGCGTGGAGTACACGAAGCCGTTGTCCCGGAAGTAGTCCTGGAGGGCGACCGCCTTGTCGTACTCGGTGAAGGCGTCCTTGGTGGCCGTGAGCGCGGTCTCCTCGATGACCGAGGGCAGGTTCGGCGGCAGGAACAGGTCGCGCTGCACATCTACGGGGACGAACCCGCCCGCCGCCTTCAGCTGATCGGCGGTGGGCTGGAGGAGGAGGCTCGTGGCGGTGTATCGCTGCCCCTGCGTGGTGGCGTTGATGCCGCCGATCGTGAGGTCGTCGGGATCCCACGACCAGGTACCGTTCAGCCCTTTGACCGACTGCACGGGTGCCGGCGACGGCAGCCAACGACTCGTCATGTTGTCGATGTCCACCGTCGTGGTGATCTTGGTCGTCTTGACGGTGTCGGAGAGGCCGGCCACCGGGCCGATCTTCCCGCCGTCGCTCAAACGTTTCGTGTCGCGCTCGCGGTGCTTCCAGACCGAACCCGTGAACTGGTCGAGCGACGCGAGTTTGAGGTACTGACCGTTGGCAGCCGTGGTCGTATACGTCAGGGCGCGCACAGCGGCTGGTCGCCGGAGGTCCTTGCCGAGGTCGACGAGCGGGGTCACCGTGCCGCCGATCGAGATCCCCCCTGCGGTGAACGACGTGGCACCGCCCTGGTCGAATCCGGGGGCTGTGCCCGCGAGCAGGACGGCGACCGTCACCGCGGAAGCCCCGACGGAGAGCGCTGCGGCCGGGCGCGGCGTCCCCGGACGGCGGGTGCGGATGTCGCTCCGCAGCAACCACAGGTACGCGGCGGCCGACGCCGCCAGGGCGATCGGGTCGAGGCCGTCGCCGAGCAGTGCCGCCGGCACGATGAGCACCGCCGCGATGCCGAGCGCGGTGAAGGCAGGGGTGCGGATGGCGACGGCCAGCGTGTCGAGGATCAGAGCAAGCAGGCAGCCGCCGCCGACCACCAGGAAGAGAAACTCGGGCAGCGGCTCTGCCGGCGTCCCCTGCTGATAGATCGACAGCATGGCCTGCTGGAGGTACTGCCCCCAGCCGGACACCGTGGCCGGGGTGGGGATGAGGCCGAGGAGACCGCTGCCTCTGCCGAAGGCGGCCGTCATGATCGCGGCGGACTCGACCAGCAGGAGCACCGGCACGACGCCGCGCGGCACTCCGAGGCTGCGGAGGCCCGCACCTGTGACGAGCACCAGCGCGGCCGTCGAGACCAGGGCGAACCACCACCCGACGCCCTGGACGAGACCGGAGAGCGCATAGCTCACCGCCAGCACCTGCAGGAGCATCGCCCCGGTGAGACGCCAGTAGCCCACCCGTCGCCGCGAGGCGAGGCGGGGAACCGCGAGGGCGAGCGACTCAGTCGCCACCGGACACCACCCCCGCCCGCTGCCGGCGCAGGGCGCGCTGCCAGCACTCGGCCGGGTTCTCGCCCGCCGCGAATGTCACGGTGAGCCAGCCTGCGTCGGCGAGGAGCTCTGCAACCTCCGCAGGCATGGATGCTGCGACGAACGCCACAGCCGGGTCGCCCATCGAGCGCAGGGCGGCCAGGGCGCCGAGCTCCGTGGGAGCAGCACCGGCGAGCACGGCGAAGACGGGGACGGGACGACCGGCCCGCCGCAGGCCCGCACCCAGCTCGGCGACCGCATCCTCGCGCACATCGGTCGAGCTCTCCACGGCGGCCAGGTCGGCGAGCAGCATCCGGTCTGCGCTGCCCACGTCGTAGGTCGCCGTCATGGCGCCCATGGTGCCCGTGCGCCCGGCGCCGCTGCGGCCCGAGAGCTGCCGGTGCCCGGTCTCAACGACGCTGACCGAGAATCCCTCGTCGAGCAGGTGCACGCCGATCGAGGCGACCAGGTCGACGAGGGTCTCAAACTCCTCGTCGACACCGTCGGTGTGGAGGGGAAGCGGGCGCGTGTCCATCAGCATCCACGCCTCCGGGTTGCTGCGCTGCTCCTCCTGCCGCACCATCAGCTGGTCGTGGCGAGCCGTGGCCCGCCAGTGGACGCGGCGGAGCGGATCGCCCGGGCGGTACTCGCGGGCGATCAGCTCGTCAGCACTCGGGATGCTGTGCCGCAGCAGTTCGTGCTCGGTCCCCTCGCTGTGGGCGACATCCAGTTCGCCGCGCGGGAGCGTGACCACCCGCGGCGTCACCAGCAACTGACGCGGCTGGCCCACGGCGTACTCGGCATACGCGATGCCGAACGGGTCCGTGCGGCTGACGATCAGAGGGCCGACGGGATGCGCGCCGCGCCGCTCGGGCACTACGTCCTGCCGCAAGACCACAGTGTCTCGGCCGAGACTCCCGTCCGCCTGGTGAGCTCCCAGGCGAGGGAACGGCGCTGAGCCCTGCACACCGACGGCGTCGGGAGCCGACTCGCGCCAGCGGGCCGCGGGGCTGGGCCGCGGCGACTGGTTGCGGACCGTCGTGACGATCGTGGCCTGCTCCCCCGTCGCCACCACATCCGGATGGAAGCTGCGGGCGACGCCGAGGCGCGGCCGGTCGACGGTGACCGAGATCATCGCCGCGAGCGGGAGCACCGTGAGGAAGACGCCGACGAACAGGACGTCGGTGCGGCCGAGCAGCGCCGAGCCGACCAGCGCGAGCGCCCCGATGGCGCCGAGCGTCCACCCGCGCGCGGTCGGGCGCGGCCGCTTGAGCGGGGAGGAGACGCGACCGCGGGCGGGCATGCTAACGACCCGTCGCGCGCACCGGGCCGGGAGCGGCGGAGCCGGCGGGAGTGGGGGCGCCGACGCCTGCGGAGCCGACCGGGACCGGTGTCGCGGCCACGATCCGGCGCACGATGTCGGCGATCACGGGCGCACTCTCGTGGTGGTGCCCGAGGGCCCTGCTCGTCGGGAGCAGTCGGTGTCCGAGCACCGGTACGGCCAGCGCATCCACGTCGTCCGGGAGCACGAAGTCACGGCCGGCCAGCGCGGCCATCGCCTTGGCCGCACGGATCAGCTGCAGGGTCGCGCGGGGGCTGGCGCCGAGGCGGAGGTCGCGGTCCTCGCGTGTGGCTCGCACCAGGTCCACGGCGTACTGCTTCACCGGGGTGGACGCGAACACGCTCCGGGCGGTGACCATCATGGCCCTCAGGTCGTCGGAGGTGACGACCGGCCGGATGCGCGAAAGCGGACTGGACGTGTCGCGCGTGGTGAGCATGGCGAGCTCCGAGCCCTCGTCCGGGTACCCCATGGCGATCCGCGCCATGAAGCGGTCGCGTTGCGCCTCGGGCAGGGCGTAGGTGCCCTCCATCTCGATGGGGTTCTGCGTCGCCACCACGATGAACGGCGCGCCCAGTGGATAGGTCGAGCCGTCGACCGTGACCTGGCGCTCCTCCATGCACTCCAGCAGGGCGGACTGCGTCTTGGGGCTGGCGCGGTTGATCTCGTCGCCGATGACGATGTTCGCGAAGATGGCGCCCGGCTTGAACTCGAACCGCCGCTCCGCCTGGTTGTAGACGGAGACTCCGGTCACGTCGCTGGGCAGCAGGTCGGGTGTGAACTGGATGCGGCTGACCGTGCAGTCCACCGACTTCGCCAGCGACTTCGCGAGCATCGTCTTGCCGACGCCGGGCACATCCTCGATCAGCAGGTGGCCCTCCGCCAGGAGCACCACCAGCGCGGTCTGCACCGCTTCGTGCTTCCCGTCGATGACGGACTCGACGTTCTCGGTGATCTGAGCGGCGGCGAGCCGCAGCTCATCCAGACCCATCCGGGGAACCGCCCCGGTCTCCTCTTCTGGCGCGACGGTGGACTCGGTGGGCTGTCTCGTCGCGTAACTGTTCATGGCTCCCCGCGCTAAACGTCTTGGAGGTATTCGTGGACGGCCGGCGGCACGTACGGGCTCACGTCGCCGCCGAGGGCGGACACCTGGCGCACGAGAGAGCTCGACACGTGCGCGTTGGCCGGGTTGGGCAGCAGGAAGACGGTCTCGACGTCGGCGAGGTGGCGGTTGACGATCGCCATCGGCGTCTCGTAGGCCACATCCACCGACGACCGGATGCCCTTCACCAGCACGTGCGCGCCGACGTCGGTGCAGTAGTCGACGAGGAGGCCCATCGACCAGGAGGCGATGACGATGTTGCCGACGATGCCGGCATCCTCGATCGACCGCTCCAGCAGGGCGACCCGCTGGGCGATGGGGAGCAGGGCCGTCTTGTCCGGGTTGTGGACCACCACGACGTGGACCTCGTCCCAGAGACCGGCAGCACGCTCGATCACATCGAGGTGCCCGAGAGTGACCGGGTCGAACGATCCAGGGACAACGGCGATCCTGTTCATAGACCCCCAGACTATCCCGCGGTTCCCGGCATTTCGTTGTGAATCCGTTACCAACGGGTTTCGTCCGTGTGGCGTGGGATGCAGTCGCGGCGGCCGGGCCGCTCGGCTACGACTTGCCGAGGAAGGCGCGCTCGCTCTCATCCAGCCTGCGGGCCAGCGCGGCCTGCAGCGCGGGATGCTGCGAGAGCGAGGGATCGGCGTCCAAAGTCTCCTCCGCCGCCACCCTCGCCTCGGAGATCAGCTCGCCGTCGCTGGCGACCCGCAGCAGCCGGAGCGACGAGCGCCCACCCGACTGGCGGCTGCCGAGCACATCGCCCTCCCGCCGGAGTTCGAGGTCGATGTTCGCGAGTTCGAAGCCGTCCAATGTCGCGGCCACAGCCTCCACCCTCTCCCGCGCGAGGCTCCCCTGCTCGGCCGCCGTGACCAGGAGGCAGAGGCCCGGGATGCCGCCGCGACCGACCCGGCCGCGCAGCTGGTGGAGCTGCGAGACGCCGAAGCGGTCCGCATCCAGCACCACCATGGCCGAGGCGTTCGGGACATTCACGCCGACCTCGATCACGGTCGTGGCGATCAGGAGGTCGATGTCACCGGCGGCGAACGCGCGCATGACCTCGTCCTTCACCTCGGACGACAGGCGGCCGTGCAGCACTCCAATGCGCGCCTCGCGGAAGAGCGGGTCGGCGCGCACCTGGGCGGCGACGGCCTCGACGGTGGCGATCGGCCGGGCGGGGACCCCCTCCGCCCCGGGCTCGACCGGCTCCGGCTCTTCGCCGTCGTCCTCCGCGTCCTTTCCCGAGATCGCGGGGCAGACCACGAACACCTGGCGCCCCTTGCCGATCTCCTCGGAGGCGCGCTCCCAGATCCGCCGCTCCCAGCCGGGGCGGTCGGCCAGCGGCACCACGAAGCTCTCGATGCCCTGCCGACCGGCGGGAAGCTGCGCGATCGTCGACACATCCAGGTCGCCGAACACCGTCATCGCCACCGTGCGCGGGATGGGCGTGGCGGTGAGCACGAGCACGTGCGGCGGCGTCCCGCCCTTCGCCCGGAGCGCCTCGCGCTGCTCGACGCCGAAGCGATGCTGCTCGTCGACGACGACGAGCCCCAGATCGTAGAACGTGACCGCGTCGCCGAGGAGCGCGTGGGTGCCGACCACGATGCGGGCCTGCCCGGAGACGGTCCGGAGCAGCGCGCGTTTCCGTTCGGCGGCGGACAACTGCCCAGTCAGGAGGGTCGGCATCAGCTGAGCAGACAGGTCCGGGCCGAGCATCGCCGCGATCGAGCGCAGGTGCTGGGCTGCGAGCACCTCTGTCGGCGCCAGCAGGGCGGACTGGCCGCCCGAGTCGGCGACGGCGAGCATCGCGCGCAGAGCCACGAGCGTCTTCCCCGAGCCGACCTCGCCCTGCACCAGGCGGTGCATCGCGGCCGTGGCCGCCAGGTCCTGTGCGATCTCCCGGCCGACCACCTCCTGGTCTCCGGTGAGGTCGAACGGGAGGGACGCGTCGAACCGCTCCAGCAGGCCGCCCGGCACGGCTTGTCTGGGGGTGGCCGCCGCCTCCCGGCTCGCCGCCCGCTGCTGCAGGAGCGCCGCCTGCAGCACGAACGCCTCCTGGAAGCGCAGCGAGTCGCGGGCGCGCTGCCACTGCGAATCCTTCTGCGGGCGGTGGATGCCCTCCAGTGCGTCGCTGTACGGCACGAGTCCGCGCTCCGCGGCAACGTTCTCCGGCACAGGATCGGCAACCGGCGCCAGTGCGTCGAGGGCGAGCCCGACGGCCTTCTGAACCTGCCAGCTGGCGACCGTCCCCGTCGCCGGGTAGATCGGGATCGGCGTCTGCGCCCACTCCTTCGCGGCCGCGCTGCCAGGAGCGACCGCGTTTTCCGCGTCCGGCTCGAACAGCTCGTAGTCGGGATGCGCGAGCTGCAGCGCGCCGCGGTAGGCCGAGACCTTCCCGGCGAAGATTCCGCGGACCCCCGGCGTCAGTTCACGCGAACGCCACGCCTGGTTGAAGAACGTGAGCGTGAGGATGCCCTCGCCGTCGGAGATCTTCACCTCCAGGATGCTGCCCCGCCGGGCACGCATCGGACGGTCCTGCACCCGCAGCACCTCGGCGATGATCGTGACGTTCTCATCCAGCGGCAGGTTGGCCAGAGCGGTCAGCTCCCCGCGCTTCGCGAAACGGCGGGGATAGTGGCTGAGCAGGTCGGCGACGGTGCGCATCCCGAACGCCTTCTCGAACGCGGAGGCGGTGCGCCCGCCGAGCACACCCGTCAGGCGGGAGTCCAGGCCGACGGCGCCCGCGTCGGCGGATCCGGAGCCGGCTGGGGCGGAGGCGGAGGTCATGAGTCGATGGTATGTCTCTCCTCCGGCGCTGTGTCGTCCGGTGCTGTGTCGTGCTGTGCTGTGCTGTCGGGCGCTGTGCTGTCGCGCTCGGGCTCCTGCGTTCCGAGAGCCGCGAGAGCCGCCAGCTCCTCGGCGACCGCGGGCTCGTCGGGCCGCTCGGTCGCAAGCCGTCGCTGGAGCTCCAGAGCCTCGGGGAGGCGACCCAGCTCGCGGAGGCAGCGCCCGAGTGCCCACTTCGCCGCGAACTGCTGGTCCAAGGTCCCGTAGCCCTCTGCGTACTCCACCGCGTCCTCGAACGAGACGAGTGCTGCGGCCGCGTCCCCGTCGGAGAGCAGCGCCCAGCCTTTCAGGTCGTGCAGCACCACGCCCCAGCGCAGCGTGCGCGGGTCCTCGGAGCCTGCGAGATCCGCCAGGCCCTCCTCGATCCACTGCTGCGCTCGCGTGCGGTCGGCCTCCGCCAGAACGAGCGCCGACTCCACCGCCAGGGCCAGCTCGTCGTCGCGTCGCGCGGTGCGCAGAGCGGCCTCGAGGATGGGCACGGCCTCCCAGGAGCGTCCGACCGCGTTCCGCAGGCGTCCGCGCTCCAGCAGCACACGCACCTCGAGCACGCCGAACGCGGGCTCCAAAGACTCCAGCAGCGCCTCGGCCTCCTCGAACCGGCCCTGCAATCCCAGCGCGCGGGCGCGCTGAGTCTCCAGCTCGGCCCGGACGAGCTCCGACCGGTCCGGTTCCGCGGCGGCAGCAGCCAGCCGGTCGGCGGAGGCGATCGGGTCACCGGGGAGCCACAGGGCGTCGAGCTCTGCCTGCTCCAGGCGTTCCTCCATCCCCATATCTTGGCGGCACCGGCCCCGCCGACGCTAGGCTCGTGGGGCCATGACCCGAATCGTCTCCGGTTTCGCCGGCTCACTCACCCTCCAGGTGCCCAAGAGCGGGACCCGACCCACCAGCGACCGGGTGCGCGAGGCGATCTTCTCGGCACTGGATGCGCGGGACGCCGTCCGCGATGCCCGGGTGCTCGACCTGTATTCAGGATCCGGTGCGCTGGGGCTCGAAGCGGCCAGCCGCGGCGCAGCCTGCGTGGTCCTGGTGGAGCGGAGCGCGGCCGCGGCGCAGGTATGCCGGCGCAACGCCGCTGCGGTCGCTTCGGCGGCGAAGGCTGCGCGCAGGGTGGTCCCCGACCTGGACGTGCGCGCGTCCTCTGTTCAGAGCTACCTCGCAGGTGCGACCGGGCCGTTCGACGTGGTCTTCATCGACCCGCCCTACCTGACCGGCGACGAAGAACTGGTGGGCGTGCTGACGGCGCTCGTCCCCCTCCTCTCAGAGGATGCCGTGGTCTGTGTCGAACGCAGTGCACGCGACCCCGAGCCGACGCTGCCGGATGCCCTCATCGTCGAGCGGCGAAAGGACTACGGCGAGACTGCGATCTACTGGCTGACGCCGGATGTCCCGCAGCCCTAGCGTGCTGCAGCCCTAGCCGCGGCCGCCGTCCCACTCCAGGTACGGATCCCACCCTCCGCGCTCGTCGAAGAGGCGACCGTCGACCAGCAGGCCGCTGCCGGCGCGCACGACGCCGATGGGACGGAAGCCGCCCGGGAGTGTCGTGCCTGGTGGGAACGCCGCGAGCAGTCCGTGGTCCTCGCCTCCGGTCAGGGCCGTCCGCACGTCCGTGCCCAGGGCCGCCGGGTCGAGGTCGATCGCGACGCCGCTGGCCTCGGCGACCCGCCGCGCATCCAGCGCGAGACCGTCGCTCAGATCGAGCATCGCGGTCGCGCCCGCCTCCGCCGCGAGAGGTCCGTCGGCAATCGGCGGGAGCGGCCTCAGCTGTGCCCGGACGGCTTCTGGATGCGCGGCCGCGACGGCCGCGAACCGCTCCGCATCCGGCTCGCCCGCTGCATCCACGGCCTCGGCGAACAGGAGGGAGAGCCCAATCGCGGCCTCCCCCAGCGCCCCCGAGACGGCGACCACATCACCCGGTCGGGCGCCGCTCCGCAGCACCGGCGCGCGACCCTGGAGGTCGCCGAACGCTGTCACCGCGATGGTCAGGGTGGCCGACACGGAGAGGTCACCGCCCACCACGCCGCACCCGGGGGCCAGGTGCTCGCAGGCCAGCCGGAAGCCGTCGGCCACACCCTCCAGCCAGGCCACCGGGGTCTCGGGTGGCGCCGCGATCGCCACCACGAGCGCGGTCGGCACAGCGCCCATCGCCGCGACGTCGGAGAGGTTCGTGGCGGCCGCCTTCCAGCCCAGATCCTCCGCTCTCGACCAGGCGAGGCGGAAATCGGGGCCGTGCACCATCATGTCGGTCGTCACCACGAAGCGGCCGTCCGGCGCCGCGAGCACGGCGGCGTCATCGCCCGGGCCGACGAGCGTCGCTGCGGACTCCGGAAGCCGCGGGAAGATGCGCCGCAGCGCCTCCCGCTCAGAGGCCTCCCCGATCGTGATGCCCGCCGCGTCGCTCCCAGAGATTCCCATGATCTGAAACGGTAGCCTGAAACCGATGAAGTCCCGTCGCCGCGCCCTCCCCGCCGTCCTGCTCACAGGCGCCGCCCTGCTCCTCGCCGGATGCGCGCCGATCGTCTCGCTCGACCCTGCGGCGAACAGCAACGCGCCCGGCTGCGCCGAGATCAGCGTGCGCCTGCCCGACGCGGTCGCCGACAAGGCCAAGCGTGAGACGGATGCGCAGGCGACCGGCGCCTGGGGCGACCCGGCCGCGGTGATCCTGCGCTGCGGCGTCCCTCCCATCGGCGCCACCACGAAGCCGTGCGTGAATGTGAACGGCGTGGACTGGGTGCTCATGACCGATCCGGCCGCGAAGACGATCGTCTACCAGACGTTCGGACGGACGCCCGCGACCGAGGTCATCATCGATCACGTCTCGGGTGTGTCCGACTCGTCCGTGCTCCCGGAGTTCGCGAGTGCGGTGTCGACCGTGAAGCAGACGCAGAAGTGCCTCTCGACGCTCGACACCGACCCGACGGCGACCCCGTCGGCGACGCCGTCGCGCTAGGCATAGCGCGCCCGCGCGCGCTCAGGCGGCGGCGCGGGCCAGCGCGACCTGGATGAGCTCGTCGATCAGTTCCGGATAGCTGAGTCCCGACTCCTGCCAGCAGCGCGGGAACATCGAGATGGGCGTGAAGCCCGGCATCGTGTTGATCTCATTGATCACGAAACCGTCGTCGGTGAGGAAGAAGTCGACCCGGGCCAGCCCCTCCGCGCCGATGGCGTCGAAGCCGCGGACAGCCAGGTCGCGCATGTCGGCGAGTTGCCCGTCCATGAGGTCGGCAGGGCAGACCAAGTCGATGCCGGGGGCATCCAGGTACTTCGCCGCGAAGTCGTAGAAGTCGCGTCCGCTGATGACGATCTCGCCGGCGACCGACGCCCGCGCGGGCTCCCCCGGGCGACCGCCGAGAACGGCGATCTCGACCTCGCGGCCGGTCACCATCGACTCGATGAGGACGCGGTCGTCCTCGGCCAGGGCCGTCTCCATCGCTGCGTCGAGCTCGGACCAGTCCTTCACCTTGGTGACGCCGACACTCGATCCTGCCCGGGCCGGCTTCACGAAGGCCGGCAGCCCGAGCGCTCGAACCGACTCACGGATCTTGTCCGGCTGCGTGCGCCACTCGAACGCCGACACAGTGCGCCACGGCGCGACGGGGATGCCCGCCTGCTCCAGGACCGTCTTCGTGAAGTGCTTGTCCATCCCGAGCGCGCTCGCCAGCACGCCGCTGCCGACGTATGGCAGTCCGACGAGCTCCAGCAGACCCTGAAGGGTGCCGTCCTCGCCCCACGGGCCGTGCAGGATCGGGAAGACGATGTCGACCTCGCCGAGGGAGGTTCGAACCCCCTCACGGTCGACAACGGTCAGCTCGCGCGTCGCGACGCTGTCCGGCCACAGGACGCGCGACCCGTTGTCCTCGACCTCGGGAAGGTGCTCCGCGTTCAGCGCGAATCGCGCAGCGTCATCCGGCTGCAGCGTGAACGCGCCCTCGTGGGTGATCCCGATCGGGATGACGTCGTAGCGCTCACGGTCGATCGCCTCAAGAACGCCCGCCGCCGTCGCGCAGCTGATCGAATGCTCGCTTGACCGGCCCCCAAAGAGAAGCGCGACTGCGACCTTGTCCGTCATCCAGTGTCCTTTCGCCTTGCGGCTCGTCCGAATCCGTCGTGAGATGCGGTGCGATGTCTTTCGGATCGAGCGTACCGGCGAGCACCTGGCTCACCTGACGGACGATCGGCATCTCCACCCCGCGCGCCTCGGCGAGGCTCAGGATGGGCGCGACGGAGGCGAGACCCTCCGCCGTCTGGTTCATCTGCTTCACGACGTCGTGGAACCCGTATCCCTGGCCGAGCAGACGGCCGGCGGTGTTGTTGCGACTCAACGACGACTCGCACGTGGCGATCAGATCGCCGAGCCCTGCGAGCCCCGACAGCGTCTCGGGCTTCGCGCCGTACGCCACCGCGAAATCCGTCATCTCCACGAGGCCCCGGGTGATGATCGACGCCTTCGTGTTCTCGCCGTAGCCGACGCCGTCGACGATGCCGATCGCCACGGCGATCAGGTTCTTGAGAACGCCGCCGAACTCGGTGCCGATGACGTCGGTGTTGACGAAGCTGCGGAAGTACCGGTTCGTCGCCGAAATAGCGACGGCCTGCGCCGTCTCCAGGCTCTCGGACGAGACGACGGCAGCCGTCGGCTGCTCGCGGGCGATCTCCAGCGCCAGGTTCGGACCCGAGGCGACGGCGATTCGCTCGGGCTCCACGGGGAGCCCCTGCGCGATCACCTCGCTCATCCGGAGGCCCGTGCCCTTCTCGACGCCCTTCATCAGGCTGACCACGACGGTCTCGGGGCCGAGGAACGGGATCATCGCCTCCAGGTTCGACCGGAGCATCTGGCTCGGGATCGACACGAACACCTGCTCGGCGCCGCCCATCGCCTCCCCCAGCCGGGATGTCGCCCGAAGGTTGCGCGGGAGGTTGATGCCCTCCAGGTAGTCGCTGTTGCGCTTCACCTCGTTGATCTCGCGCGCGAGCTCCGGGCGCCGCGCCCAGAGCACCACATCCGAGCCGCCGTCGGCGAGGATCTTGGCGAACGTCGTCCCCCAACTGCCGGCGCCGAGCACGGCGATGCGGCGGGGCTGAGCGACGGGAGCCTTCACTGCCTTAGCCATCGAAGCGCCCGGTGTCCTTCTGGTTGTGCTGCGACGGATCCCACCGCTCGGCGGGAGCCTTCTCGCCTCGCAGGTCTTCCAGGAGCGCGCTGATCGCATCCATGATCACCGCGGTCGCCTCGGTGAGGGTCGCATTGTCGAGCGGACGGCCGCGGAACGCGGACAGGTCGACCGGATCGCCGATCTTCACGTCGACGGTCTTCCGTGGGAACCAGCTGATCTTCTTCGCGTAGCGCGCCATGACCTGCTGGGTTCCCCAGTGCGCCATCGGGATGACGGGGAGGTCGTTCTCGAGCGCCATCCGCGCAGCCCCGGTCTTGCCGCGCATGGGCCACATGTCCGGGTCGCGGGTGAGGGAACCCTCCGGGTAGATGACGACGATCCGGCCCTCTTCGACGATGCTCCGTGCCGCCTCCAGCGGCGCCGACCCCCGGGCGCTGCCGCCGCGGGACACCGGCACCTGGCCGGAGCGGCGCAGGAACCAGCCCACAACGGGGACCTTGAACAGGCTCTCCTTCGCCAGGAACCGCGGGAGCCGTCCCAGCTTCCACGCGACCATGCCCACCATCACCGGGTCGATCTCGCTGTAGTGGTTGGGCGTCAGCACGAACGCGCCGGTGCGCGGAAGCTTGTCGCCATCCACAATCCGGAATCGGGCGAGCAGACTGCCGATCGGGACGACAAGGCCGGCAAGCACCCAGAAAACCGACGGGCGGCCCTTCTCGGAGCGTTGTCTCTTCACGGGCGAAGCGGTTTCTGGCACCGTCCTATTATCCGTGACACGCATGGCGCTCGGCGCATGCGCCCCGCGGACCTGTGGATGAATCCGGTCGCTCAGCCTTCGAGGACGAAATCAGCACCGAGCAGCTGGAGCTTCGTGATGAAGTTCTCGTAGCCGCGGCTGATGATGCCCACGTTGCTGACGGTCGAACGCCCCTCAGCGGTCAGAGCCGCGATGAGGTGGCTGAAGCCGCCGCGGAGATCCGGGACCTCGATGTCGGCGCCCTTCAGCTCCACCGGGCCCATGATGACGGCCGAGTGGTTGAAGTTGCGCTGACCGAAGCGGCACGGGTGACCGCCGAGGCACTCCTTGTGGACCTGGATCTTCGCGCCCATGTCGACCAGGGCATCCACGAAGCCGAAGCGCTGCTCGTACACCGTCTCGTGCACGATCGACACGCCGGACGCCTTCGTGAGCGCCACGACCAGCGGCTGCTGCCAGTCGGTCATGAAGCCAGGGTGGACATCCGTCTCGATGACCACCGGCTTGAGCTCGCCGCCCGGGTGGTAGAAGCGGATGCCGTCGTCGTGGATCTCGAAGGCGCCGCCGACCTTGCGGAAGACGTTGAGGAAGGTCAGCATCTCGGGCTGGCGAGCGCCGCCGACGAAGATGTCGCCACCGGTCGCGAGCGCGGCGGCAGCCCAGCTGGCCGCCTCGTTCCGGTCGAACAGGGCGGTGTGGCTGTAGCCGGAGAGCGAGTCGACGCCCTCGATGCGGATCACGCGGTCGGTGTCGACCGAAATGATGGCGCCCATCTTCTGCAGGACGTTGATGAGATCCATGATCTCGGGCTCGATCGCCGCGCCCTTGAGCTCGGTGATACCGTCGGCGCGCACCGCGGTCAGGAGCACCTGCTCCGTCGCACCGACACTCGGGTACGGCAGCTCGAGCTTCGCTCCGTGCAGCCCGTTCGGGGCCGTCATCCGGATGCCACTCGGCAGCTTGTCCACCACGGCGCCGAACTTGCGCAGCACCTCCAGGTGGTAGTCGATCGGGCGGTCGCCGATGCGGCAGCCGCCGAGGTCGGGGATGAACGCCTCACCCAGCCGGTGCAGCAGCGGGCCGCAGAACAGGATCGGGATGCGGCTGGAGCCCGCGTGCGCGTCGATGTCGGCCATGTGCGCCGACTCCACCGCACTGGGGTCGAGCAGGAGCTCGCCCTCCTCGGCGCCGTCCGTCACCTTGACGCCGTGCACCTCCAGCAGCCCGCGCACTACGCGGACGTCGGAGATGTCGGGCACGTTCCGCAGCACGCTCGGGCTCTCGCCGAGGATCGCCGCGACCATGGCCTTCGTGACGAAGTTCTTGGCGCCGCGCACCTCGATGCGCCCCTCGAGGGGACGGCCACCGTTGATGGTGATGCGGTCGCCCTTGAGGCCCACGCGTGCTCCTGCTGCCTGTGCGTCCTGAAGAAGAGATGTCAAAGTTTCACCGGGAGGGTCGTGGGCCGCCAACTGGCACGGCCCGATTCGTATTCGGAGATTCGCGCCTCGTCGCGCAGGGTCAGAGCGATGTCATCCAGCCCTTCGAGCAAACGCCAGCGAGTGTAGTCGTCGATCTCGAAAGAGACCTGGACCTCACCGACGGTCGCAGTCTTGGCAACCAGATCGACCGTCGCCGCTATTCCCGGCTGCGCCTCGATGGCGTTCCACAGGCGCTCGGCGTCCTCCTCGGAGATGATGCCCGTGAGCAGGCCCTGCTTGCCCGCGTTGCCCCGGAAGATGTCCGCGAACCGGGGGCTCAGAACGACGCGGAAGCCGAAGTCGCGAAGGGCCCAGACGGCATGTTCGCGTGACGAACCCGTGCCGAAATCGGAGCCGGCGACGAGCACCGTGGCGCCCTGGTACTCCGGACGGTTGAGGATGAAGTCCGGGTCCTGTCGCCAGGCGTGGAAGAGGGCATCCTCGAAGCCGGTCTTGGTGACGCGCTTGAGGAACACCGCCGGGATGATCTGGTCGGTGTCGACGTCGGAGCGTCGGAAGGGGACGGCCGTTCCTGTGACGGTCTCGAACTTCTCCATCAGGCGCCCACCTTCTCCCCGATGCGGGTATCCGTGCCGCTACCGTTCGGCGTGTCGCCGCCTTCGCTCTCCAAGTCCCAGGGACTCGAGAGTGTGCCGCGGATCGCCGTCGCCGCCGCAACGAGCGGCGAGACGAGGTGAGTACGGCCGCCCTTGCCCTGGCGACCCTCGAAGTTGCGGTTCGACGTGGAGGCGCAGCGCTCCCCCGGCGCCAGCTGGTCCGGGTTCATTCCGAGGCACATAGAGCAGCCGGCGAAACGCCACTCGGCGCCGAACTCCTCGACGATCTTGTCGATGCCCTCCGCCTCAGCCTCGATGCGCACGCGCGCGGATCCGGGGACGACCATGACGCGCACTCCGTCGGCCTTCTTGTGGCCCTTGATGATGGAGGCGAACGCGCGGAGGTCCTCGATGCGGCTGTTGGTGCACGAGCCCATGAAGACCGCATCCACCGGGATGCTCTTCATCGGCGTGCCGGGCTCGAGGTCCATGTACTCCAGCGCGCGCTCGGCGGCGGCGCGGGCGTTCGGGTCGGCGATCGCCGCCGGGTCGGGCACGGCCTCGCTGAGCGACACGCCCTGCCCCGGATTCGTGCCCCAGGTGACGAACGGCTCGATCTCGGCGGCGTCGAGGTACACCTCGGCGTCGAAGACGGCGGCGTCGTCGGTCTGCAGGGTGCTCCAGTAGGCGACCGCCTCATCCCAGTCGGCGCCCTCCGGCGCGTGCGGGCGGCCCTTCAGGTAGGCGTACGTCGTCTCGTCGGGCGCGACCATCCCGGCCCGGGCCCCTGCCTCGATCGACATGTTGCAGATCGTCATCCGGCCCTCCATGGAGAGCGAGCGGATGGCGCTGCCGCGGTACTCCAGGACGTAGCCCTGGCCGCCGCCGGTGCCGATCTTGGCGATGACGGCGAGGATGATGTCCTTCGCGGTCACGCCGGGGCGCAGTTCGCCCTCGACCGTGATCGCCATGGTCTTGAACGGCTTCAGCGGGAGGGTCTGCGTGGCGAGCACGTGCTCGACCTCGCTGGTGCCGATCCCGAACGCCATGGCGCCGAACGCGCCGTGCGTGGAGGTGTGCGAGTCGCCGCAGACGACGGTGATGCCGGGCATCGTGAGGCCCAGCTGCGGACCGACGACGTGCACGATCCCCTGCTCGACGTCGCCCAGCGAGTGCAGGCGGATGCCGAACTCCTCGGCGTTGCGACGCAGCGTCTCGATCTGGGTACGGCTCGTGAGGTCTGCGATGGGCTTGTCGATGCCGATCGTCGGCGTGTTGTGGTCTTCCGTGGCGATCGTGAGATCGGGCCGACGAACAGGGCGGCCCGCCATCCGGAGGCCGTCGAAGGCCTGCGGGCTGGTGACCTCGTGCACCAGGTGCAGGTCGATGTAGATGAGGTCGGGCGAACCCTCCTCGCCCTTGGCGACCAGATGGTCGTTCCAGACCTTCTCGGCCAAAGTCAGTGGACCGGTGGGGGTGCTCATGCTCTTACGGACTCCTTAGCGTGTAACGGATCAGCCGTCGACGGACTCCGCGGCGAGGGTGGCCTGATGCTAGGACTCGCCGCGGCGGCTAAGGAGAAAAAGACCCGCGTACACGAAAGAAAGGGTATCACCCGGGGGCGCGGTGGCCGGGTCAGGAGCGCTGCACGCGGACGGCCAGGTCGCCGAGCAATAGGTCGGCGCCGTCGGGGACGGGTGTGGGCGCGCCGGGCTCCGCTCGAGTGCCGCCCACGAGGACGCCGTTCGTCGAATGGAGGTCCGTGACGGTGAGCGCGTCGCCGTCCGGGCTGAGCAGCGCGTGAGTCTTGGAGACGGTGGAGGTGGGGTCGTCGAGGGCGATCAGCTCGGGGTCTGAGGTGTGCGTGGTGGATTCCGGGTGCGCTGCCCGGGACGGATTGCGGCCGAGCAGGACGTCCCGTGTGATCGGCACGCTGCGTCCGGCGGGCAGGATGAGTCTCCACAAGGGGCGGACGGGCGCGGCCGGCGCGGCGGGCGTCGGAGGCGTGAACGCCGGGAGCGGGCGCACGGCAGCGACGGCTTCCCCCTGGACCGGCGAGCCGGCGGCCGGCTTCGACGGAATGAGCCCGGGCGGCGGAACGATGAACCCGCTGTCGTCCATGCCGCCCACTATACGGATCTCCTGAATTCAGGACTCCGTTCTCCTGTTTTCAGGAGATCAGCGCATCCCCGTGCAGCTACGTCCTGAAAACAGGACATAGCTGCACGTCAACGCCGCATCCTCCTGAAAACAGGAGCGCAGGGTCCTGAATACAGGATGCGGACGCGCGCAGGCGTGGAAGTCCTGAAAACAGGATGCGGAACGCGCGCAGGCGCGGAAGTCCTGAAAACAGGTCCGGGCGGAAGCGACGTTTCGTGGGCTGGTTGGGCGGCGTGGGCGTCAGGCGCGGCGCGCGCGGCGGTAGCGGAAGGCGGCGAGGCGCGCGCGCACGGGACCGGCGGCCGCCGTCGCCCGGGCGAGGGCGTCGGTGGTGGCCGTCCAGGCGTGGTGCACGCGGTCCTCGGCGACGACGGTTCCGTCGAAGACGGCTGCGTCGACGTGGCGCGCCAGGTCGCGGAGTCCGCCGTCCGGCACCGGGAGGTCCTGCACTGCGGACTGCTCCTCTAGCGCGGCGGCCGCCTGCAGGCGGGTGGCGCGCTCGGGCAGGGTGAGCCCGAGTTCGGCGTAGCCGTCGGCGAGCTCGTCCCACGCGCCGGCGGCGCGGCGGTCGGGTGGGCCCGTCGTCTCGCGACGACGTCGGCGTCGCCGTTTCAGGGCCGCGATCAAGAGGAACGGGATGAAGTAGGCCAGCAGCGGGATTCCGATCACCCCGAGCAACACCCAGGCCCAGACCGGCAGCTGGAAGGCCTTCGCCTTGTCCTTCGGGTCGTTGTCCTTGGTCTTGACCGGCGTCAGGAGGTCTTCCGCCCGCGGGTCGGCGGGCGGAGGCTGACGGACCTGCGGCTGCGGCTCCAGCTTCGGCTTCGTGGTCTGGTTCTTGGGCGCATCCGTCTTGGTGGGGGTCGGGAAGAACGGCACCCAGCCGACGCCGTCGAAGGCGACCTCGTCCCAGGCGGTGACATCGTCTCCCGTCACCGTGGTCGTGCTGCCGGTCACCTTCGGAGCGAATCCCATGACGACGCGGGTCGGGTAGCCGAGGCGGCGCGCCATGAGGGCGAACGCGCTGGCGTACTGCTCCTGGTCGCCGACCATGGGCGCTTTCGAGAGCAGGTCGGTCATGCGATCGGCGCCCTGGCCTGCACGGGACGGGACGGGGTCGGAGGCGCGGCCGTGGCTCAGGTACCCGAGCGACTTCAGCGAACGCTCGATGTTCCGCAGCTTCTGGATGGCGGTGTCGGCCGAGCCCGCGTACTCCTCCGCCTTCGCGGAGACCACGTCGGGCACGTTGGTGACCGTCGGAAGGGTGAGTTTCGCGGGCGCTACCTTGGCGAGTGCACGGTCGTTGGGCACCTTCTGTGCCGTTGCTCCGACGGTGTAGTTCAGACCGTCCCGGACTCCGCTGGTGACGGCGGCCGTACCGGTCGCGGTGTTGACGCGGACCGTGGACGTCGGGTCCTGACCCGTGTGCGCATCGAACATCAACCGGTTCGTGTAGCCGAGGGTGGGCAGCCACACGTCGGAGTAGCCGAGCACATCGATCGACGCGGTCGTGCTGGCGCCCGCCGTGAACAGCGGAGGACGAGGGATGGTGCTGCCGAGCAATTCGAAGGCACCGGAGGCGTCGGTGTCGCTGCCGGGGGACGCCACCGACCAGACGATGCCGTCGTAGCTGTCCATGGTGGCGAGCCGCACGACCTGACCCTGCTTCAAACCGGTGACCGTGAACAGCTTGGTCTTCTGCAGGTCTTTCGTGTACTTCCGGAAGCCCGCGAGGGGGCTCGGGTAGTCGAGGGGATCGAACGGCGGGGTGATCTCGTCGCGCACGACGAACCGGGACGACGGCGGTGGTGCCAGGACCGCGCCGGCCAGCGCACCGACCAGGACGGCCCCCAGCACGACCGCCGCACCGCCCAACACGCAGCTGCGCCGGACGGTGGAGTCGGTCTCGACGCGATCGCGGGCGAAGCGGGCACGCCGCCACGAGAGCCACACCAGGGCGACCGCCGCGAACAGCACGCCGCGGACGCCCGCGAAGAACGGGTCGCGGGTGCCGAGCAGGATGGATGCGAGCAACAGCAGCGCCGGTCCCGCAAGGAGCACCGCGGCGCGACCGGCGGAGGCCCGGCGCAGCCGTGGGAGCCAGCGCACCGCCAGGGTCACCGAGACCAGCGAGACGAGCCAGCCGGCCACGTACGGCACGACCGCGACGTACGGCGGAGCCTCCAGCGGCGCTCGCAGCGTCACCGCGTCGGACCAGCCGAAGACGGCCCCGAAGACCAGCCCGGAGAGACTGTCGAGCGTCGGCAGTACGCCGTAGAGCGCCTGGCCGGGAAGCGCGAGCGGTGTCCCGAAGAGGAAGTAGGCGGCCAGCGCAAGGACCGTGGTGAGCGGCCACGACAGCCGGAGCAGTCGCCCGAGGACGGCGACTCCCCCGCCGACGACGATGCCGCCGATCGCGGCCTGCGCGAAGGCGTAGTGGCCGAAGGCGGGCTCGAACCCCGCCACTGCCACCAGACTCAGTACGGTCAGCACGGCCACGTCGATCCACGTCGTGGTGGACAGCCGGTCGAACATCGGCTGCGCGGCGGAGGATGAGGCCGCGGAACGCGTGGCGCCGGTGGCCGCGCTCATCGGCCGGCTCGTTTCAGGAGGGCCGGCAGTTCCGGCAGGGTCGACACGGTGAGAAGCAGGGAACGCCCGAGCCGGGTGAGCCGCGGCTCCGCCGCTTCGTCCACCCGGATGATGATCGTCTCGGTGTCGCCCGCCCACAGCGCGGCCGCACCTCGCAGCTCCGCCGCCTCCAGCTGGGATCCGACGATCGTGACGGCGAGACTCGGCGTCGCAAGGCGCAGCGTCGCCTGCCGCAGGAACTCGCGCAGGGTCGCCTGCGCCCCATCCACGGGCTGGATGCGACACGAGTCGTCGAGCAGCGCCGTCGGCGTCTCCACGCGCATCCCGCCGCCCTGCCACAGCGCCCGGAGCTCCGTCTCCTCGCGGATCACCTGGCACCCGATCGACGCCAGCACCGACACACCGAGCTCGAACTCGTCGTCGGAGGCGAAATGCGACCTCTCGGCGTCGAAGGCGAGCACGAGCTGCGAACGGCGGGTCTCCTGGTACTGGCGCACCATCAGTTGCCCGGTGCGGGCGGACGTGCGCCAGTGGACGTTACGGATGTCGTCGCCGGGCTCGTAGGTGCGCAGTGCGTGGAAGGCCAGGTCGCTGTCGGTGATGACCTTGGTCGTCTGGCCTTCGAGGTCACGCACGAGCCCGCGGGCCGTCGCCGCGAGACGCACGGTGCGGGGATGCACGAACAGCTCGATCTGGTCGGTCCATTGATTGGTGCGGCGCAGGAGCCCCAGCTGGTCGCCGCGCACGGAAAGGGCGGGGCCTGCGAGGATGAGTGCCCGCCGCGCGGTCGGGACCGCGAACAGCTCCTCCGTCTCGGCGCCCGGCGCGAGCCTCGGGATGGTGAAGTCGGCTTGGCCCTCGCCGACGGGCAGCTCCATCCGGGTCGGCAGCACCGCTCTGCTTCCGCTGTTGGCGACGGTGAGGCGGCCGAGCGCACGCGCGCCCGCCACCACCCGTCGGGGATTGAGTTCGATGTCGACCCGATAGGTCGACCGGCCGAAGACGAAGGCCGACGCGACGACGAGCGCGGCCAGCAGGGTCGCCGCGATGAAGACGAACTCGGCCCAGCCGAGCCACACCGCGAGTACCACGGACACCAGGGCGGAGCCGAGGACGATCCAGCCGAGCGTGCTGACGACGCCCACCACGGGACGGACGCGACTGCCGACCGAGCGCGCGAGCGGCGCAACACGACCCCAGACAGCGCCGGACGCCCGCGACACAGCGCCCGCGACGAGTTCCCTCGCGATGCGCGCCTGATCGACGGCGGACGCTCGGCGGCGCCGGCCGCGAGCGGGGCTGTCGGTGGTCATGGGTCGGAGTCCTATCCGGTCGTGAGAGTGGTCGGTCCTGGCCGGGTGCTACGCCGCTCGGTACGCCGGCGGCTCGGCCGAGGCGACCGCGCGATCCACGATGTCTGCCGCGCGCACACCCGCGAACTCCGACTCCGGATCGACGATCACGCGGTGCGCGAGCACGGGCTGTGCCAGGTCGCGGATGTCGTCCGGCGTGACGAAGGTGCGCCCGGAGGCGATCGCCCAGGTCTTCGCGGCCCGTGCGAGGGCGAGCGCACCGCGGATGCTGACACCGAGTGCCGCATCCTTGTCGTCGCGCGTCGCCGTGACGATCTCGCTCAGGTAGCCCATGACGCTGGCGTCCGTGTGGACCTCGGACGCCAACTGCGCGAGGGTCGACACGGAGTCGGAGGCGATGATCGGGCGCACGGCGGACGCGCGGGACCGGTTGGACGAGTCGAGCAGGAGGTTGACGGTCGTCGCGTGGTCCGGGTAGCCGAGCGAGGTCTTGATGAGGAAGCGGTCGAGCTGCGCCTCGGGCAGCGAGTAGGTGCCCGCCTGCTCCACGGGGTTCTGCGTGGCGATCACGATGAACGGCGCGCCGACGGAGTGGCCGACACCGTCGACCGTCACGACGCCCTCCTCCATGACCTCCAGGAGCGCCGACTGGGTCTTCGGGCTGGCGCGGTTGATCTCGTCGGCAAGGACCACCGAGGCGAAGATCGGCCCGGGGTGGAACTCGAAACGACCGGTCGACTGGTCGTAGATGGTGACGCCGGTGACATCCGACGGCAGGAGGTCAGGCGTGAACTGGATGCGCGACTGCGTGCCTTCGACCGTGTTGGCGAGGGCCTTCGCCAGCACAGTCTTACCCGTCCCGGGCACATCCTCGAGCAGCACGTGGCCCCCGGAGAGCATCGCGGTGATCACCAGCCGGACGCTGTGCTCCTTGCCGAGGATCGCCTTGTCGACGTTCGCCACCAGTTGCGAGAACGCCCCGGCGAACCACTCCGCCTGCTCCTGTGTCACTGCCACTGCCGCATCTCCTTACTTGGACCAATCCTGAACACTGCTCTGCACCCCGTTCACGACCACGTACGCGCCCGGGAAGCCGCACCACGGATGCTGACCGTTCGGGCTGCCGCGGTAATGACCGCCTCCGCTGCCGTTCGTCGAGATCGAATACGCCGACGACAGCAGCCCCCCGTTGCAGTGGGCGTAGATGGTGAACGAACGGTTCGGAGGGAAGTCGTTGACCGTCACGTCGTACGTGTAGCTGTGCGCGTAACCGGGTTCGAGGTCGCCCTTCTTCAGGCTGATCGACGGCGACGGCGGCGGCGGGTCCTGCACCTGCACGGAGTTGGACGTCGCGTGAGGCCCGTCCTTACCGCCCGGGTTGGAGGCGTAGATCTCGAACGAGTAGGTGCCCTTGCCCTGGTTGTTCGCGTGGGCCGTCGTACCGTTCGTCGTCTGCCAGCCGCCGTTGTTGAGCTTGTAGTGGTAGGTCGCCTTGCCGCCGCCGGTGCCGTTCGGGTCAGACAATGCATCCCAGCTCATCGTCAGGTCGCTTGGGGCATCGCCGCTGCTCTTGATCGAGAGACCGCTGACCTTCGCCGGCGTCCCGTACGGCGTAACCGGCGTGCTTCCGGCCGACCGTTCACTCCACCCGTCGGCGTTCTGCGCCCGCACAGTGAACGAGTACGACTTGCCGTTCGTGAGGCCACCGATGGTCACATCCCCCACCGAAGTCGTCGCCACCGAGTGCGTCCCGTCGGTGACCTCATACTGCGTGATCGGCTTGCCGTTGTCGGCCGGCGCCTTGATCGCGACGGTGACCTTCCCGTCGCTTGCGCGCGGATCCGACGGCGCGCTCGGCTTCGACGGCACATCGTGGATGGTCACCCTCAGCTGCCCGATGGCCGAGGCGGTCCGCTTCGGATCCTTCGTGGCGTCCTCGACGTGGTAAACCACGTTCACCGCTCCGATGGCCGCCCCGGAGGCCGCGCTGACGCTGATCGACGACCCGGTGTGCGTCACTGTCACGCCAGACGGCGCGCTCTGTGCCGTCGCGTCCGTGATCGTCAGCGGCTGGCCCGGGAACGGGTTGACCCACTGGCCATCGCTCGACGCGCCGCTCAGGGTCGCGGTCTGCCCGCGCTTGACCTCTTCGGTCTGCGGCGGGTTCTTCTGCGTCGCGACCGGCCGGCTGGAGCTGACCACCTGCACGCTGACCGTCCCGTTGACCGTGTGGGTGCCCGAGCTGACCGTCACCGGAATGGTGGCCGTCTCCCCCGCCTGAGCGCCGAGCGGAGCGGACAGCGTCAGCGTCGATCCGCTCAGCGACGACTGGATCTTCGGGTTCGACGACGTTCCGCCAGAGTAGGTCAGCTTGCTCAGGATGTCCGGGTTCGGATGGAAGCTCGACGCGCGCAGGTCGACCGACAGCGGCGCCTCACCCGGCTCGATCTTCTCGCTCGGCGAGGTGAAGGTCGGCGCGACGTCGGACTGGTCCGGCTCGCCGACGGTGATCGGCAGCACGAGCGTCGTGACGCGGTCGGTGTTCTGACCCGATTCGCGGCCGTCGTTCACCTTGAAGGTGATCGCAGCCGGTCCGCGGTAACCCTTCGCCGCCGTGAACGTGAGCGTCTGCTCGTCACCGTACGACGATCCGCCCGAGCTGTTCGTCGCGCTCACGCCCGACGCGCCGGTGAGCTTGACGCCGCGACCGGAGGGGACGGTGAGGATGTCCGACAGCTTCCAGCTCTTCGACCCGTCCGCCTGCACGATCTGCTGCGGCAAGCCGTCGCGGATGCGCGGCGGAGCGGTCGCGTCGCCCTTGGGCGGGACGACGATGAACGCCGTGCCCTTCAGGCCGGTGACGGTGTCCGTCAGCGTGTATGCGATGGCGATCCGCCGCTCCCCCGGCTTCACCGCGATGCTGCCGTCGTCGCCGACGGACGCCGCCGAGGCGTTAGGACCCGTGACGTCGACCGTGAGGTCGTCGACCAGGCCGGACGGGTTCGTCGCGCCCTGCAGCGCGTTCACCTTCACGCTCTGCTTATTCGCCACTTCGTCCGGTTCGAGCACGTGGTCGATCGCGGTGGGCGGCACATCCTTCGCGTTCGGCGTGACGGTGACCTGGATGAATGCGCTCGCCACTCCGCCCTGACCGTTGGTGATCTGGTAGCGGACGACGAACGACCCTTCGTCCTTCGGCGCGGTGACCAGAACGATCTTGCCGTGCACGGACGCCTTGAGGCCGTCATCCACCTGCAGCAACTTCTTCTGGAGGGCGATCGCGTAGCCGTTGGGGTCGGAGTCGTTGTCGAGCACCGGGACGGCGATGGTGCGACCGGGCTTCACCTGCACCGGGTCGTTGACCGCGATCGGCGGCCGGACCTGGCCGGGGCGCGGGATGACCGCGATCGAGACCGTGCCGGTGGCCGACTTCCCGTACGTGTCCTTCACCTGATAGGTGAAGGTATCCGTGCCGGCGGAGTCGGGGTAGGCCTGGTAAGTGAAGGACCGGCTGGTGGAGTCGGAGATCCGGCCCAACGTGGGCTGCGTGGCGAGGCCGGAGAGCGACACCGAGTCGCCGTCCGGGTCGATGCCGTCGAGGGGCACATCCACCGGGACCGAGGAACCCGCGAACGCCCGCACGGTCAGCGGCTGCGGCTGCGGAGCGCGGTCGGAGCCCTTGTCGGGTCCGCCGACCACGAAGGTCACGGTCGCCTGCGCCTTCTGCCCGTACTTGTCGGTGATCCCGTAGACCACGTTGTACTGACCGGGCTCGGTGGGCGCCTGGTAGCGCACGGTCTCGCCGCTCACGAAGGCTTCGGCTCCGGACCCGGCGCCGCTCGCATCCCGCAGCTGCGCATCCAGCGTGAAGGGAGCGTTGTCGGGCGAGTAGTCGTTGTCCATCACGGGCACGGTGGCGACGTCGCCGGCGCGCACGGGCACCTGGTCGTCGACGGCCACGGGAGGCTGGTGCTGCACGAGCGGCGGGACAGGGACCACCGTGATCCCGGCCGTCGCCTCGTTGATGCCGTCGGAGACGACGTAGCTCAGCTGGACCTGCTGGGTGAGCACGGTCGGGGCCGTCACCTTCACCACGGCGTTGTCCAGAACCTCCACATTGAGGTCCTCCGCGCCCGTGCCGACGGTCACCGACCGCACGGCGAGAACGCGTCCGGAGGGCGAGACGTCGTTGTCGAGCACGGCGACGGAGGTCGGCTCGCCGGGGCGGACGTACGCCTTGTCGGTCACCGCGATCGGCGGCGCCTCGCTCGCTCCCTGCGCGGCGATGTCCACCCGCGCGAGCCCGGTGGTCGTCTTGGGGCCGGCACCGAGGGTGTACACGAGGTAGTACTGACCGGGCGAGTTGCTGCGCAGCGTGATCGTGCCGCGGGTCGTGTCGGTCGTCACCTGCGCACCGCTGCCGTCGAGGTTCGCGCCGACCAGTGTCAGCGGCTCTCCGGAGGGCGACTGGTCGTTGTCGAGGGGATGCAGCACCACTGGCCGGCCGGTGAAGCCGTCACCGAAGTCGGTCACCGCGACCGGGTCGAGGGTGCCCGCCGGCTTCACCGTGACGATCAGGCTGCCCGTGGCGGAGGCGCGGCCGTCCGAGATCGTGACGCGGACCTCCTTCGACCCCGCCTGGCCGGTCTTGCTGGTGAAGGTGACGTCGCCGTTCGGCTTGAACCGCACGTCGTCCTCGGTGGTCGCCGTCGCGGCGACCAGGCTCAGGTCGTCGCCGTCCGGATCCGCCCAGTCGTTGAGGACGTTGTAGGTGACGGACTGCCCCACCTCGGTCTGCGCGGTGCTCGACCGCGCGGACGCCGGGGCCGTATTGACCGCGGGCTGCTTGAGGGTCGCATCCACCTGGGCCGAGGAGGTGCCTCCGCGCCCGTCGTCGATCGAGTAGCGGAACGAGATGGTGCCGCTGAGCCCCTCTTTCGGGGTGAACTGGAGGGCGCGGCCGCCCTCCACCAGCTGCAGCTGCCCCTGCGCGGCGGGGATGGCCGACACGTCCGAGATGGTGAGCACGTCGCCGTCCGGATCGGTGTCGTTCGACAGCACGTGCAGCACGGTCGAGCGCCCCGGTCGCACGCCGTACGCGTCGTTCACCGCGATCGGGGGCCGGTTGACCTTCGTGCGCTGGGCGAGCGTGTCGGCGAAGGACTGCACGACCGGCTTCTCCTCGCCGGTGTCGCCCTGCACGGTGGTGTCGTTCGGCTTCAGCTGCGCCCAGTTCTGCACCAGCCGCATGTTCGAGGAGACCACCCAGGCATTGCCGTCGCGGAGGTTGTTGAGCGCGATCACGTTGTGATTGACGCGGAACTCGAGGTCGTCGCCGGCCACCGGCTGGTCGATGTCGATGCCGACCGGCTTCTTGCCGTCGCAGGCGTAGAGGTACCGGCCCGACCCGGACCACGCCCCGTACGAGCAGCTTCCGAGCCGCACCGGGGCGGACACGGCGTCGGGACCGCCCTTCGAGGTCGCTCCGGCCGCGCTTGCCGTGACCGTACCGCCGCCGAGCGGCACGCTCAGGAGGCTGTTCGCCGTCGCGACGACCGCCGCGCGGTCGTCCAGCCCCGGCTGCTGCAGCCGCAGCCCTTTCGCCGGCAGGTCGACCGTCGTTCCGCCGCCGGTGATGACGCGGTTGCGCTGGGTGTCGAGGACCACCGGCTGGTCACCGACCGCGCTGACCTGGAACGCCCCGGGCACCGGGAAGTCGCGGGAGTCCGCCTTCGCCCCAGGCCGGTCGACCGTCACCAGCCGCTTCCCCTTCGGCGCGACGACGAACGTCTTGCCGGACTTCGCGACCGTCAGCTTCGCTCCCCGGCCCACCTTCGCCGCGGGCTTCGTCTTCGAGCGGTCGAAGTCGAGGCGGCCGGCGGCGTCGAGCACCCAGAGCGATCCGTCCGGGGAGAGCACCGACAGAGTGGTCCCGCCGTAGCCGACCTGCGAATCCTCCGGGATCTGGATGCGGCCCCCGAGCGAGACGAACGCCGGGTCGATGCGGTCCACGGTTCCGTGCGGGAGGTCGGTGAGGAAATACGCCGCGCCGTCCTGCAGGACGTCGAGGTCGGCGCTCGCGCCGGTCACCGCCGCATCCAGCTCGTCGATCTGATGGTTGAGGCGGCCGCCGAGCAGCTTCTCGCCGTTGGTGACCCAGACGTCTCGCGTGTCGAGTTCGACCGCGTTGACCGGGAAGCCCTTGTGCAGGACGGCGATCGTCAGCGGGACCCCGGCGACGACGGCGAGAGCAGTGACTACTGCGAGCGTTTTCCGCTCTCGGAACCACGAACTCAACGAAACCAAGACTCTGCAATCCCCCGGGCCGGAAACGCGTCTACGCTAACACGACCCCACGACGCGTCCGTTATGGGGAGCACTCCCCATACCCCGGCCGATACCGCCGGGCCACGCGGGAAGCGCGTCAGTCGACCGCACCACCATCCTCCGCGTTCGCGGCCCGGTCAAGAGGCGCATCCGGGTCGGGCGCGGCCGCACGATCGAGCAGCGGCAGGTCCTCGACGCCGACCAGCCGGGTCGTCACCGCGTATTCCACCAGCCGTGCGCGCCGGTTCGTCGCCAGCTTGCCGCGGCCGCCGCGCAAGCCCGCGACGCCGAGCTTGTCGAGCTTGTCGCAGACGTTGTCGAGCTTGCGGTTGAACGTGGTCATGCTCCAGCCCAGCCGCTCTGCCGCCTCGGCCGAGCTCGGGATGGTGCCCCGGCCGGGAACGGTCTGGGTGAGCACCCCCTCGGCCAGCGCGACGATCAGCTGCCGCTGGCTGGTGGTCAGAGTCACCGGAAGCACCGTCGTGGAACCGCCAGAGGCATCCACCTGCACCGCGGTGTTGAAGTAGTCCTCGTCGCTGGAGATCGTGAAGTCGTAGGTCGTCGCGCCGGCGCTGAACATGACGTGCATCGTCTGGAAGACGATCGGCAGCTTCGCCCCGGGCGCCAGCCACGCCTGCATCGTCCCGGTCGCGTCGGTCACCGTCGCGGTGAGGAGCGTGCCGACGTTGCTCAGCCACCACATCCCGAAGTCGTGCCCGACCGTGAGGAAGCGGCGGTGCAGGTACGGGTTGTCGTCGATCGTCAGCTCGGCCTCGCGGCCGATCCCGAACTCGGTCCCGGCGTCGACGCTGTAGAGCTCGCCGCAGAACTCCACGGTGAGCGGCTTCACGGCGGCGGTGGTCACGGGGCGCAGGCCTTCAGCTGCTCGGACGTGCGCCCGGAGCGGACCGTGGCGACGTCGATGCAGACCGGAACGCCCGGGGTGAGCCCGGTGACGGTGACCCTCGGCTGGGCCGTGACGGACGGGCCGTTCGTCGTGCCCTCCTGAACCCAGGTGAACTGGTCGCCCTTCTGCGGGTCCTTCGTCTTCCACGTGAAGTCGGCGTTCGCGCCGTCCGCCGAGCGGACGGCCGACACCAGCACCGGCGGCGGGACGACCGTCACCGCGATGCTGCCACCGTCACCGGGGCCGGCATCGGGACCCGAGGGCGACGAGGGAGGAGTGAGCACGTTGGCGAGCACGGCGGCGACGATTACGAGGACCACGACGGCGGCGGCTCCTGCGCCGATCCAGGTGAGGAGTCGGCGGCGGGGGTCGCGGGCAGCCTGGTCGGGGACGTCGGCGGAGTCGTCGCCGGAGTCGTCGGCGCGGACGACTGCAGCGGCGGCGGCCTCGGCGACAGGCGCTTGCCGGGAACGCAAGACCGTGTGCTCGGGAGCGGACGCATCGCCTCCATCCGAACCCGCGGCGGGGACGCGCGCCGGCGCTTCGGGCGACACCGGGACCACGCCGCGCACTCGGGTCGCCTCCGGCTCGACGGCGGCCGGCGGCTCCGACGCGGCGACGCGGTCACGAGCGGGCGCCGGGCTGGGCGACTGCGCCCGGATGGTCGCGACCGAGCGGGCCCGCGTCTCCTGGTCGCCGTCGCCGGGGGTCGGCGCGGGCCGCGCATCCCGGAAACTGAGGTTCGGCACGTCGATGCTCGTCGGCGCAAGCCCGAGCTCGAGCTCCACCCGCTGCAGCGCACGCGCGAAGTCCACCGCTGTCGCGTAGCGGTCCTCGCGGCGCGTCGCCATGCCGCGACGCAGCGACGCCTCCAGTGACGCCGGGATGTCGTCACGATCGAGCGGGGTGATGACCCCGCGCTCGATGCGGCCCATGAGGTCGAGCGTGCCGTTGGACCGGCCCGGCACCTCGAACGGCGTGCGGCCGGCGAGGAGGGTGTGGACGGTCGCCGAGAGCGAGAAGATGTCGCTGCGCACATCCGGATCCGGGTCGTCCGAGAACATCTCCGGCGGCGACCACGGCACGCTGAGGCCGACACTGCGGCTGCCCGAGGTGGCCGTGTCCGACGGGGAGCGCCGCAGCTCGGACAGCGTCGTCGTGTGCACCGGCAGCTCCTCGAGCGCCGAGGCGATACCGAAGTCGGTGAGCGCCGGCCAGCCGAGGGCGTTCGTGAGCACGTTGGCCGGCTTGATGTCACGGTGCAGGATGCCCGCCGCGTGCGCGGTCGCGACCGCGCTGGAGAGCCGCACGCCGGTCCGCAGGGCGTCCTCGACGCCGATGCGCTCGCGCTTCAGCCGGTCGGCGAGGGACGGGCCGGAGCAGTACTCCATGACGAGGTACGGCCGGTCGTCGCCCGCGACTCCCGCGTGGAAGATCGTCACGATGTAGGGATGCGCAGACAGCCGCGCCATGACGTTCGCCTCGGCGACGAACCGTGCCCGGGCCGCCTCATCCACGCCGTCGGTCAGCAGGACCTTCACCGCGACGCTGCGCTTGGGAAGCTCCTGCTCGTAGAGGAAGACGTCGGAGAACCCGCCGGAACCGAGGAGACGGATGAAGTGGAAGCCGTCGAGCTCGGGCGGCTGCGAGGCCATGCGCCTCATCCGGCGGCCTCGACGGTCAGCGTCGCGCCGCTCCCCAGGTCGATCACCGTTCCGAGCACCACCGTGGTCGGTTCGCCGCTGCGCAGCTTCTGCGGCGACGTGCCGGGAAGGACGATCATCGTGCCGTTGCGGGAGTGCAGGTCCGTGACGACGACGCTGTCCCCCTCCACCGCGACGGCGACGTGGGAGCGGGAGATGTCGTCCTCGGCACTGGTGAGCGTCACCGGGCGGGCGCCGCGGAGCGACGGGACGGCCGAGATGCTCGGCGCGCGCCCGACGACGACGGGTGCGGAGAGCGGCTCACGCCGTCCGTCGGAGAGGAGCACGGCGAACCTTTGAGGCGCAGGCGCGGGCGGTGCCGCGTCCGCTTCGTCGGCTGACGGCCGCGACCGCTCCGGGAGGTCGCCGCTCATCACGGTCAGCCCGTCGTGGTCGCCCTCCAGCCGGCCGGCGGCGGGCGGGAACGAGTCGGTGATGAACCCCGGAAGGGCGATGCGAGGCGGGGCGGCCTCGTCCTCCTCGTCGGGACGCACGGCCGCATCCTCCACGCTCCGCATCATCGTCGCGCCGAACAGGTGGTCGTAGCCGGACTGGTCGGCGGGCTTCGCCGGCTCCGCGGGGGATGCGGCGGCCACGTCCGTGAAGGTGGCCTCGGGGACGCGCGTGTGCGGATCGGCCTCGGCTTCCGGCTCGGCTTCCGGCTCCGGCCCGGCCTCGGCCTCCGGCTCCGGCGCGAACGCCTCCACCGCGGGGCCGGCGACGATGTCCGGAACCGCATCCACAGGTCCCGTGTCGCGTTCCCGCCGGGGCGGCGCGGCGACCGTCGCGCCGACGTCCTCCGCGTCCTGAGCAGTGGACCACACCACGCCGACGGCCCGCACGACGCCTTCGACCAGCGGCAGCGCGTCGCCGGAACCGCTGGCACCGAGGGACACGGTGGCGGGGTCGACGAGCTGCGTCTCGACCCACGACGACACCCCGCTCGCCCGCACCTCGCGCTCGCGTCCGCTCTCGTCGACCGTCGCCGTCGCCATGCCGCGCACGGCCAGCAGCGCCGGTCGTGCGGACGTGTCGAGCAGCGCGAACGCCGGTGTCCGGCTCAGACCGTCGGCGACGAGCGCATCCAGCGTCTCAGCGAAGCCGGCCCGCACCGCCTCGAAATGGGCGAGCAGACGCGCCCGGTCGGTCTCGGCGACCAGCAGGATGCGCGAACCGCCCGCGACGACCGTCCACTCGCTCCGCTCCCCCGGCGTCGCCTGCTGCACCTCGAACACGGACGACCTACTCCCTCGGCTGCGTGTCTTCGAACTCCCGGCCGTCGTCGTCGTTTGCGCGGTCGCGCGTGTCGACGGGGGCCGGAGCATCATCCCCGGTCACCGATTCAATCACGATCACGGTGATGTTGTCGTGGCCGCCCGCCTCGTTCGCCGCGTCGACGAGCACAGACGCGGGGTCCGGATGCCCCTGGGCCAGGATCTCGGCGATCCGCTGATCGCTCAGCTCGCGGGTCAGTCCGTCCGAGCAGATCAGGAAGGTCTGGCGGCCCTGCTCCGCGACCAGTTCGGTGTCCGTGTCGACGAAGTCCTCGGCGCCCAGGGCACGCGTGATCACGTTGCGTTCGGGATGCACGGCGGCCTGCGCCTCCGTGATGAGTCCCGCATCCACCAGCTCCTGCACCGCGGAGTGATCGACGGTCAGCTGTCGCAGCTCCCGGCCGTCCCACGAATAGACGCGCGAGTCGCCGACGTTGACGACCATCCACTGCTCGGACGCCAGTTCCGGCACGCGCACGCGCACGATCCCTGTCAGCGTGGTCCCGGCGACGGCGGCTCCGGACTCGTCCGCACCCGACAGGGACCGCACGGCTGCGTTCGCCTCGTCGATGGCCGTCACGACCTCAAGCGGGGTCGGCCGGGTGCCCGGCTGAAGCGTGCGCGCCAGGCTCTCCACCGCGGTCCGGCTCGCCAGGTCGCCGCGGGCGTGCCCGCCCATGCCGTCGGCGACGACGAACACCGGATCCTGCGCCAGGGCGCTGTCCTCGTTGACGTGGCGGACCGCACCCGTGTCACTGCGGACGGTCACGCCGACGAGAGAGCTCATGTGGTGATGGTCCTCCGGATCTCGCGGCGCCATCCCGCGCCGGTCGGACCATCTTATGGTGGGCGGAGGCCTCAGGCGCGCGGATCCTCCTGCGCGCCGTCCACGGCGGGGGTCTCTGAGTCTGCCTCGTCGTCGTCAGCGTGGATGGCCTCGGAGATACTCGTGCCGCTCATCCGCAGCTTGATCAGGCTGGCGATGGTCGCGACCGCCATGGAACCGATGATCACGATCAGCGAGGTCCAGGTGCTGATGTCCGGCGCCCACTCGATGTGCTCACCGTTGTTGATGAACGGCAGCTCGTTCTCGTGCATGGCGTGGAAGACGAGCTTCACGCCGATGAAGGCGAGGATGAACGCGATCCCGTACTTGAGGTACACGAGCTTGTCGAGCAGGTGCCCGAGCAGGAAGTACAGCTGGCGCAACCCCATCAGCGCGAAGACGTTGGCGGTGAACACGATGAACGGGCTCTGGGTGATCCCGAAGATCGCCGGGATGGAGTCGAGCGCGAACAGCAAGTCCGTCGTCCCGAGCGCCAGGAACACGATGATCAGCGGCGTGAACATGCGCCGGCCTGCGACCGTGGTGCGCAGCTTGTTGCCCTCGTACTGCGTCGAGACCTTCAGGTGGCGCCGCGCGAACCGGATGAACCACGTGTCCTCGCCGCCCTCGTCGTCGTGCTTGCCGAACGCCTGGTTGAAGGCCGTCCACAGCAGGAACGCGCCGAACAGGTAGAAGATCGCGCTGAAGCTCGCGATGAGGCCTGCGCCGAGCAGGATGAACACACCGCGGAACACCAGCGCCAGGATGATGCCCACCATCAGCACTTCCTGCTGATACTTCCGGGGCACCGCGAACCTGCCCATGATGATCACGAACACGAACAGGTTGTCGATGCTCAGGCTGTACTCGGTCAGCCACCCGGCAAGGAACTGCCCGGCGTGCTCCGCATCCCCGATCAGCAGCATGAGCAGCGCGAAGATCAGCGCGAGCGCCACATAGAACGACACCCAGAGCGCCGACTCCTTCGGGCTCGGGATGTGCGGCCGCTTGAAGACGATCAGCAGGTCGAAGGCGAGGATCAGCACGAGCGCCACGAAGGACGTGATTTCGAACCAGAGGGGCAGGGCGACTTCCACGGGGGAACCTTTCGAGGGGCGTCGGACATCGACCGAAAGTCTCTCCCGCACCTGACGGTGCCGCTGTGCCCGGGCCCCCTGCGTCGCGGACCGTGATGACGTGCACAGCGCCGGCTCTCTGGGCCGTGCTCGCGCCCGCCCTGAGGCCGTCCGGGATACTCCCCTTCGCTTCCGACAGCTTAGTGCCGGAGCGAGGGCGGGCGTAGTGTGCAGCCGTGGAACGGGTGGGATTCGACAGCTCGGTGATCGCGTCGGCGGGCTACGACCCGTCGGCCCGCGTGCTCGAGATCGAGTTCGTGTCCGGCGAGGTGTACCGCTACTTCCTCGTCCCCGCCCGGAAGTGGCGGGAATTGCGCGACGCCGAGTCGGCGGGCGCCTACTTCGGGTCCGCGATCCGGGGCCACCATCCGGAGGAGTGGATGCCGAAGGACGCAACGCCGTGAGCGCTTCCGGTCGCCGTTATGCTCAGTGAGCGGAAACGGCCGATAATGCCCGACGGACTGTTCCTCGCACTGAGATGGGACCGTGGATGCTGCAACCGACAGAAGCTGTCGACGTTCTTCGCCGAAACAGCGTTCGTGAATCGGGGAACCCTGCCGGTCGCCCGATCGTTTTCGCGCACGGCTTCGGCTGCAGTCAGGAGATGTGGCGCAGGGTCCTCCCCCACTTCGAGTCCGACTACCGCGTCATCGTCTTCGACCACGTCGGCGCAGGCGACTCCGATCTCGCGGCGTACGACCGCGCGAAGTACGACTCGTTGCACGGGTATGCGGACGACGTCCTCGAGATCCTCGACGCGCTGTCCCTGGAAGACGTGGTCTTCGTCGGCCACTCGGTCAGCGCCATGATCGGCGTGCTGGCCGCGAACCGCGCACCCGAGCGATTCGGCCGGCTCGTGCTGGTCGGCCCCTCCCCCCGCTACATCGACGACGGCGACTACATCGGCGGATTCACCCGGCCGGACATCGACGGACTCCTCGACACGCTCGACGGCAACTACCTTGGCTGGTCGGAGGCGATGGCACCCGTCATCGCGGGCAATCCTGACCGTCCGGAGGTAGGGGCCGAGCTGACGGCCAGCTTCTGCCGCACCGACCCTGCCATCGCCGGCCACTTCGCGCGGGTCACTTTCCTCTCGGACAACCGCGCCGACCTCCCCGAGGTGACCGTGCCGACGGTGGTGCTGCAGTGCGCGGAGGACGCCATCGCGCCCGTGCCCGTCGGTCTGTACGTTCACGAGCGGATTCCGGGCAGCACCTTCATCCAGTTGGCGGCGAGCGGGCATACGCCTAACCTGTCGGATCCGGACGAGCTGGCTGACGCCATCCGGAGCTCGCTGGGATGACGCTGGTCGACGAACTGTACGACCACGCACCCTGCGGACTCGCCACGATGACCGAGGACGGCCGGATCGTGCGGGCCAACGCGACGTTCGCCACATGGACGGGTCTTGCCCTCGATCGTCTCGCCGGCACGCGCCTGACCGACCTGCTCGAACCGGGTGCCCGGATCTTCTACGAGACGCGCTTCCTCCCCGTGCTTCACCTGCAGGGCGAGGTGCGGGAGGTCGCTCTGTCGCTCCGCACCGCGCACGACGCCGCGCTGCCGGTGCTGGTCAACGCCGTCCTCGACCGGACCGGCGCGGCCCCGGTGGTGCATGTCGCGGTCTTCGACTCGAGCCGCCGGCAGGACTACGAGCGCCAGCTGCTGACCGCCCGCCGCGAAGCGGAGGCGTCCGAGGCGCGGACCCGGGTGCTGCAGAACGCGACCACGGCGTTCGGTGACAGCGAGACCGTCGAACTGCTCGCGCAGGCGCTCGCCGAGAGCGCACGGGAAGCGCTCGGCGCGACGGCCGCCGCCGTCTTCCTCGACGGCCACGAGCCGCACCTGGTCGGAGGGACCGTCCCGCTCGACGCCGCACTCCTGCCCGGCGGGCTGCCCGCGGATCCCCTCCCGGCCGACGGCATCTCCAGCTGGTCCGTGCGCGACGAGCTGGCGCATCCCGACGCCGCCACCGCCCTGCGCGCCGCCCGCCTCGACTCGATGCTCGCCACGCCGCTCGTCTACGGCGGCGCGTCGCTCGGGACACTCGCCTGCTACTTCTCTCGTCCACCGGAACTCGACGAGCACGCCGTCGAACTGCTCGGGTCGCTGTGCCGTCAGGCGGCTCAAACGGTCGCCCGGCTCCGGCTGCAGACGCAGCTGGCGGCCATCGCCCTCCACGATCCGCTCACCGGACTCGCCAACCGGGTGCTGCTGCGAAGCCACATCACCGCCAGCGTCGCCTCGGCGATCGAACTCCGAGAGCCCCTCGCGCTGATCTTCGTCGACCTCGACGACTTCAAATCCGTCAACGACGAGCTCGACCACACCGCCGGCGACACCGTGCTGAAGCTGATCGCCTCACGCCTCGTCTCCGCGGTGCGCGGGGACGACCTGGTCTGCCGCTACGGAGGCGACGAGTTCATCGTCGTCTGCCAGAACACCGACCATGAGCGCGCGGCGGCGATCGCCGAGCGCATCCGTGTCGCCATCAAGCAGCCGCTCCACGACGACGGCTGGCAGCGCACCGTCACCGCCAGCGTCGGAGTGACGGTCCACACCGCGAGCCCGTCCCGGCTGCTCAGCGGACCCGAACTGCTGCGCGTCGCCGACCGGGCGATGTACCGGTCGAAGGATCGCGGCAAAGACCAGGTCAGCGTTATCGCGCTGTAGCGGGGCTTCGGCCGACCTGCGCCATCATTGTGCCCTGACGTCGGACTTCGACTGGGCTCGGTTCGCTGACGCCTTTTGGGGATGACCCCATTCGCCGCTGCCGCTCAACAGACACGATCTGGCAGAGGGCGAGAGTTTGCCGTTTGGCCTGTCGACGGGGTACGCGTCCACTTCATTCCTGGTCGGGACGGCGCGATTTTCGACGTCGACCTCCGGGAGCGTTGGTGCCCGCGCAACCTCCCATGCGTTGAGTAGGAAGATCGTCTCGCGCTTCGCGTAGCGCGTTCCTCTGCCGAGTCGTGGCAGCGGGCCTTAGGTTGGCGTTATGGCGAAGTCGACGTGGAAGGTTCCTCTGGTCGGCCTCGCGATCGTCGTCGGACTAGGCGGAACGCTGATCGGGGCAAACGCGCTCTTGAACCCCGCATCGGATGGTCCGACCGCAGGCGGTCCGGTCCCTGGCGCCGACGCAACGCTCTCCTCGACGGCGCACACCTACATGGAGGCCGCAAAGCAGGACGACTGCGATATGACCCGCGCCCTCACCACTTCCAACACGACGGCGTGGTGCGACCGTCCTCGGCTGCTCTCGTACACATTTCTCGGCCGCACCGGCGACGACGGCGAGTGCATGGCGTACACGGTCACCACCGACACCGGCCTCGACGGCACCGACGAGGGCGGGACCGAACCGTGGTCGTTCTGTTATCGCCTAACAAAGGCGGGATGGCGGCTCTGGGATCAGGGCCAGGGCTGACACGCCGCAGTGACTGGACACCATCGGATCCCGCCGTGCAGATGGTCCTGAACGCCGAACTGGACAAACTTCCTAGCGGCGGGACAGTCTGTGCATCACCCTGGATGTCTACGGATTCTCAACACCCGTCGGCGGGTAAGAAAAAAGCCCGCTTCCCTTGTGAAATAAGGGAAGCGGGCAGTTGTGACCCCAGCGGGATTTGAACCCGCGTTACCGCCGTGAGAGGGCGACGTCCTAGGCCGCTAGACGATGGGGCCGTCTGGCAACTAGAAGATCATGCCACAGATGGGGTTCGGGTGCCAAAACGGGACGGGCGTCCCGGGCGCGTCGGGTGGGTGCATCCTGTCAGGCGAGAAGGCGGAGCGCTCCGGGCGCCACGGCGACCTCGATCGGCAGCGGACCGATGCGCTCACCGTCCGCGTAGGCGACGATGTCGTCGGCCTCGATACGCACGCCCGACACCGGCAGGATGGTCACCTCCGGGAGGCCGGTGTGCTCACCTCGGAACACCTTCGGGAACATGCGCAGGAAGCGCACCCGGGACATCCGCGCGACGATGAAGAGGTCGAGCAGACCGTCGGCCAGGTCGGCGTCCGGGACGATACGCATCCCGCCGCCGAGGGACCGGTTGTTGGCCACCGACACCAGCATGGCCTCGACTTCGATGAGGCGCCCGTCGGCGTGGATGCGGTACTGGCGCGGTTTCAGCGTGGCGAGCTCGCGGAGGAGGGCGACGATGTAGCGGCTGCGCCCGCGCGGGCGCGTCATCAGATTCGCGCGCTCGTTCACCGTCGCGTCGAAGCCGGCCGAGACGACGCATCCGAACCAGGTGGTGAGTTCGCCGTGACGGATCGTGCCGGCGTCGATGGTGCGCGGTTCGCGCTGGAGCGCGTCCAGCACGAAGTCGATCGCCGCCTCCGTGTCCTTCACGGGGATGCCGAGGCCGTCGGCGAGGTCGTTGCCGGTGCCGCTGGGGACGATGCCGAGCGGGATGCCGCTGGTCGCCACGAGGTCGATGCCGAGGTTCGCCATCCCGTCGCCTCCGACGACGACCAGCGCGTCGGTCGGCTCCTGCAGCGCCCGCGCCGTCTCGCGCCGGAGGAGCTCGATGTTGGCCTCGTCCATGGCGGTCACCCGGTGCCCGGCCTGGCGGAGGCGCTGGATGACGCGCGGCCCCACCTCACGTCGGTGGCCGAAGGAGGCCATGGGGTTGACCGCGACGACCACGGCCCGCGGAATTGCGGTCACAGTGCCTGATGATGACACATGCAGCCGCCGTCGACGCCGCAGGCCGCGGTGTCTGTCGGCTTCGGACTCCGGGTCAGAGACGCACCTGGGTCACAGACGCACCCGGGTCACAGACGCACCTGGGTCACAGGCGCACCCGGCGCAGGAGCTGGGCGTTGATCGCGACCACGATCGTGGACAGCGACATCAGCACTGCGCCGAACGCCGGGGACACGACCACCCCGAGACCGATGGCCACGCCCGCCGCGAGCGGGAGCGCGATCACGTTGTACCCGGTGGCCCATGCCAGGTTCTGCAGCATCTTGCGGTAGGTGGCGGCGGAGAGCGTGATCACCTTGGCGACACCGCGCGGGTCGCTGGAGGCCAGCACGACCCCAGCCGACTCGATCGCGACGTCGGTTCCGGCACCGATGGCGATGCCGACATCCGCTTGCGCGAGCGCAGGGGCATCGTTGACGCCATCGCCGACCATCGCGACGCGCGAGCCGTCGGACTGCAGGCGCGCCACTGTTCCGGACTTGTCGCCGGGAAGCACCTCGGCGAACACCTCGTCGATGCCGAGCTCCGCGGCGACGGCCTCGGCGACCGCGCGGGAGTCGCCGGTGAGCATGGCGACACGGACGCCACGATCGCGCAGCGAGCGCACGGCCTCCCGCGACTCGGGACGGATGACGTCCGCCAGCGCGATCATGCCGGCGACCCGGTCGTCCCGGAGGACATAGACGACCGTCTGGCCCTCGGCGGCGGCTCGGTCAGCGGCGGCCCGCACGGACTCCCCCGTGGTCAGTCCCCGCTCGGCGAGCAGGCGGGGAGCGCCCACGACGACCGTCTCGCCGCCTACCGAGGCGGATGCGCCCCGACCGCCGAGCGCCTGGAACTCGGCGACCGGCGCGATCGTCAGCCCGCGCTGTCGCGCCTCCCGGACGATGGCGGCTCCGATCGGGTGCTCGGCCGGAGCCTCCACAGCGGCGGCGAGCGCCAGCAGGGCGGCCTCGGCCGCCTCCTCAGATCCGTCCTCGGCGGCAACCGCGGCGACGCCCTGGCGGCCCTCGGTGAGGGTGCCGGTCTTGTCGAAGAGCACGACATCCACGCGGCGGGCGTCCTCCATGGCGTGCCGGTCACGGATCAGAAGGCCGTTCCGGGCGCCCAGGGCGGTAGAGATCTGCGCGACCAGCGGGATCGCCAGTCCCAGCGCGTGCGGGCAGGCGATGATGAGCACTGTGACGACGCGCTCGAGCACGAACGCCGGGTCACCCGGGCGCAGCAGGGTCCAGACGATCAGAGTAACGGTGGCCACGGCGAGCGCGACGTAGAACAGCCAGGCCGCGGCGCGGTCGGCCAGCACCTGGGTGCCCGACTTGCTGGCTTGGGCCTCGGAGACGAGCTTCATGATTCCCGCGAGCGCGGTGTCGCCGCCGGTACGCGTCACCCGGACCACGAGGGAGCCACTGCCCGAGATGCTTCCGGCGACCACCTGCTCCCCCGAGCCGCGTGTCACCGGCTTCGATTCGCCGGTCAGGAGCGACTCGTCCAGTTCGCTCCGGCCGTCGACGATCTCGCCGTCGGCGGGCACAGCGGACCCGGGACGCACGCGGACGAGGTCTCCCACACGCAGGTTGCTCACCGCGACGTACTCCGGCTCGGCATGCACGTCGCTCACCCGCTCCGCCGTATCCGGCAGCAGCTTGGCGAGCTCGCCGAGAGCATCCTGGGCTCCCATCACCGCCGACATCTCGATCCAGTGCCCGAGCAGCATGATCAGGATGAGGGTGGCGAGCTCCCACCAGAAGTCCATGCCCGGCAGGCCCAGCGTCACCGCGAGGCTGTAGCCGAAGGCGACGACGATCGCCAGGGAGATCAGCGTCATCATCCCCGGCTGCTTGGCGCGCAGTTCGTCGACGGCTCCCCGGAGGAAGACCAGCCCGCCGTAGAAGAAGATGACGACACCGAAGAGTGCGGGGATGTACTGGCTGCCGGGGAACCGCGGACCATCGAGGCCCAGGATCTCCTGCAGCCCCTGCGAGAAGACGAGTGTCGGGATCGTCAGGACGAGCGTCAGCCAGAACTTCCGCCGGAAGATCGCGGGGTCGTGTCCGGCATGGCCCGAATGGTCGTGGCCGGCGTGGCCGGAATGGTCCGAATGGTCGTGACCGGCGTCCGCGCCGTGATGATGCGCGTGCTCGTCATGATGCGCGTGCTCGTCATGATGCGCGTGCTCGTCATGATGCGCGTGCTCGTCGTGATGCGCGTGCTCGTCATGGTGTGACGGCTGCTGGATGGTCGTGGGCTCGTTCTTCTCGTCCATATCGCGTCCAACGGTACCCCCTAGGGGTATATTCCTCAACCGAGCCGCGAACCGCACCCCACCCGCGCTCAGCTTGCGGACGCATCCCATCCGGTATTTTCTGGACCCATGAGACTCACCAAGTTCGAACATGCCGGCCTGCTCCTCGAACAGGACGGACAGAAGCTGTTCGTCGACCCCGGAAGCTTCACCTCGCCGCTGACGGACACCGCGAATGCCGTCGGCGTCGTGATCACGCACGAGCACCCGGACCACTGGACGCCGGAGCAGCTGAACCGCGTGCGCGACCTCTCCCCCGAGGTGACGATCTACGGCCCGGAGGGCGTGGCGGCGGCAGCATCGGACTTCGACATCACGGTCGTCCACCCCGGCGACACGATCGAGGCGGGGCCGTTCACGTTGCGCTTCTTCGGCGGCACGCATGCGGTGATCCACGAGAGCATCCCGGTCGTCGACAACGTCGGTGTGCTCATCAATGACTCCCTTTATTACGCGGGAGATTCCTTCTTCGTCCCGGAGGACGTCGAGGTCGACCTGCTCGCCGCGCCCGCCGGCGCCCCCTGGATGAAGGTCGCCGAGACCATGGACTACGTGCTCGCCGTGAAGCCCAAGCGCAGCTTCCCCATCCACGAGATGGTCCTCTCGCGCGCGGGCAAGGACATGTCGAACGCGCGCCTCACCTGGGCGACCGAGCAGAACGGCGGCACCTTCTACCCGCTGGAGCCCGGCGACTCCCTGGACGTCTGACCGTTGGAGCGACCGGCGGTCGTCTGGTTTCGCGACGACCTGCGCGTGGCCGACAATCCGGCTCTGTCGGCAGCGGCCGCATCGGGCCGCCCGGTGCTGTGCGTCTTCGTCTGGGACGAGGAGACGCCGGACCTCCGCGCGCCCGGCGGGGCGGGTCGATGGTGGCTGCACCATAGCCTGGCGTCTCTCGCCGAGTCGCTCGAACGGCTGGGCGCACGCCTGACGATTCTGCGAGGCCCGAGCGAGCGCGTGATCGCACAGCTGCTGGCCGAGACCGACGCGGAGGCGATCTTCTGGAACCGTCGCTACGGCGGGGTCGAGCGGCAGATCGACGAGGCCGTGAAGACAGCCGCTCGGGATGCCGGGCTCGAGGCAACGAGCTTCGGTGCGAACCTCCTCTTCGAGCCGTGGACCATCCAGACCGGCCAGGGAACCGCGTTCTCCGTCTACACCCCGTTTTGGCGCGCGTGCCTCTCGGCGCCCGAACCGCGCAAGCCTGGGCCGGCCCCGCGCACGCTCCACGGCGCGACTCCTCCCGCCTCCCTGAAAGCCGTCGCCCTGGACGACCTCGGACTGCTCCCGACCCAGCCCGACTGGGCCGCCGGCCTCCGCGAGGCGTGGACGCCGGGCGAACAGGCCGCCCACGAGCAGCTGGAGCGCTTTCTCACCGACGATGTGCGCTCCTACCGCGAGGAGCGCGATGTGCCGGGCGTGGACGCCACCTCTCGTCTTTCGCCACGGCTGCGCTGGGGAGAGCTCAGCCCGCACCAGGTCTGGCATGCGACGACGAAGCGCCGCGACCGTGCCACGGCGGAGGGCAGCTCGACCTTCTTGGCGGAACTCGGCTGGCGCGAGTTCGCCTACCACACGCTTTTCGAGCATCCCGACCTGGCGACCGTGAACATCCATCGCGAGTACGACTCCTTTCCCTGGCCCCCGCTCGATGAGTCGGCGTTGCGGGCCTGGCATCAGGGTCGCACCGGCGTGCCACTGGTGGATGCGGGGATGCGGGAACTGTGGACAACCGGCGTCATGCACAACCGTGTGCGCATGGTGACCGCGTCGTTCCTCATCAAGAACCTGCTCATCGACTGGCGCCTGGGCGAGCAGTGGTTCTGGGACACGCTGGTGGACGCCGACCCGGCCAACAACGGTTTCAACTGGCAGTGGATCGCCGGAAGCGGAGCCGACGCAGCGCCCTACTTCCGCGTGTTCAACCCGAAGTTGCAGCGCGAGAAGTTCGACAGCCAGGGCGATTACGTGCGCCGCTGGGTGCCCGAATGGGACACGCCTGAGTACCCCGACGCGATCGTCGACCTCAAGGAGACCCGGCGAGCGGCCCTTGCGGCTTACGACGCCGTCAAACGCTCACGCTGAGCTGTCAACGACAGTGTCAGCGCCCGTGTTCGGCGAGGATCTGGTCCACGTCGATGCGCCGGAGCAGCGACTCCCAGTCGAGCGCTCGCGCCTCGTCCGCGACCTCCTCCTCGGCGAGCACCTTGCCGTTGCGCTCGACCACCACGCCGCGCGGCAGCATCCTGTTCAGTTCGGCGAGGATGGCGTCGTCGACGGCTTCTGTGTCGAAGTCGGCGCCGACCCGGGCGAAGTAGTCGCCGGAGACGGTGTAGGAGACGATCCCGGTTTCGATGCGGCTCATGCTCCGCATGCTAGCCGGTCGGGGTCGGCCGCCGTCAACCGCCGTCAATCGCGACCCACGCGCGTACAGTGCCCCGCATGACCGATCGACCGGATGAGACAGCAACCCCGCGCGACACCGACGAGCTGACCGACGCCGTCACCGAGCTCGGCGCCACCGACACCGACCGCCTCGAAACGGTGCAGCAGCGCAACGAATCGCTTGAGGAGCGCCTGCCCGGCCCCGAAGACCTTCCCCGCACGCAGGGCTCCCCCGGTCAGGGGTAGCCGCTCCGATCTGGCCCCGGCCGGGGACTGGGTGCGGCCCACCGCGGTCGGTACGTTCGTGGAGTGAGTGGACAGCGGATGCGCGACCGAGCCCCGGGGGCTGCGGTGATGGAGCAGGTCGTGCGGCTGCAGGAGGCCTCGCCCCGCCGCTCACCGCTCGCGCGCGCCTTCGGCGTCGACCCGTTGCCGCAGGATGCGCATCCCTGGTTCTCCGGCGCTCTGGGCGAGCGCGAGGTCGGTGCCGCGCTGACGCGCCTGCCGCACGGATGGAGTGCGTTCCACGCGGTCCCCGTCGGCTCGGGCGAAGCGGATGTCGACCACCTGGTCGTCGGACCGGGCGGGGTCTTCGTCGTGAACACCAAGCACCACCGCGGGGGAAAGGTAACGGTCTACCAGCGCGCGATCTGGGTGAATGGGGTCAAGCAGCCGTACCTCCGCAACTCCGACCTCGAAGTCGCACGCATCCGCGGCCTGCTGTTGCGCGCCGGAATCGACACGCCCGTGCATCCGGTCATCGCCGTCGTCGGGGCGAAGGAGGTCCGCTTCCGTCAGCAGCCGGCGCGGGCGACCCTGCTGCGTGCCGAGTCCCTGGTGCGCTGGCTGACCAGACGACCTGCCTCGTTGGATGCGGAGACGGTCACGCGGGTCGCACGCCTCTTCGACGACCCGGCGAGCTGGCGCCCGTTGGAGCCGTGGGCGGACACCGCCGAGCGTTTCTGCGCGATCGAGCGCGAGGTGCGGACCGCACAGCTCGTGCGCGCCGGCTGGGGCGTCGCCGGCGGGCTGGGGATGCTCGCGGTGGCGCTGCCGTTCCTGCCGCACTGATCTGGCAGCCGCACGGACGCTGTCAGGCGCCCCGTCAGGCGACGCGCGCGGTGGTGCGCATCGTGAGCACGACGGCGCCGTCGGCTTCCGTCGACTCGAGCCGCACCTCCACCCCGGCAAGCTCCGCCAGCGACCGCAGGTGCGTGCCGCCGCACGGGATCTCCACCGCACCCTCCGGCAGCGAGGCGCGCCAGTACCGCCGGTCGCCGAGTCCGAGCCGGCCGCCGTCGCGGACGATCGACACCGGGGCTGCCCTGGCCACCCAGTCGGCGAGCACCCGGTCGACGGCGGTGGTGATCCCCTCCAGACCCGTCGCGAGTTCTGCGGCGGCGAATCCCTTCTTCCGCAGGCTCTTGCCGATGCGGTACTCGTCGACGGAACCGCCCTCCAGGATGCGCGAGCTCGTGATGGCCAGCTGGTCGAAGTTCGGTCGGCCGCGGCCATCCACCACCACGTCCTTCGTCCACAGACCGGACAGCGCCTCGTTGAGCGCGAGGGACGCGAGGTGGCACGCCGTGTGGCCGGCCGACAGCGCGCGGCGACGGGCCGCGTCGACGCTCACCGCGACCGCATCGCCCTCGGCGAGACCGGTGGCGTCGTCGACGAGATGGCAGACGACGAACGCCCAGCCCTTCGTTCCGGTGCGCACGGGCGCGTCGCCGACGTGCAGCACCGTGCCGTCGGTGGCTCCGACGACGGCATCCACCACCGCGTAGCTGCGGCCGCCGGCCGTCAGCGTCCCCTCGTCGGCGGGCTGGTCGGGCCACACCGCGTCGACGGGGTGGAAGGCCGTGCGGTCGAGGACCACGGCCGTGCGCCCGTCGGCCAGCGGCTCGAGGTGGAGCACGGTGCCGGTGGAGGTGAGGTCGCCGTCGGGGTAGGTGACGGCGGTGTCGGTGCTGGGGAGCGTCATCCCTCCAGCCTAGGCGGCGGCGTTCGGGAGCTGGCCGGTGGCGGCGCAGCGCCCCCGTACGGCACCATGAGGGCATGGCGAACACCGGCGACCAGCCCTGGCAGCGCGTCCCCATCGACCCCCAGAGGGTCGACGCTCCGCTCTCGCGCGCGGCCGTCTTCCTGGTCGTGACCGTCGGCGACACTCCGGAGGCGCTGACCTCCGTGAAGGATGTGCTCGGCGGGATCACCGACCAGGTGAAGACCGTCGGCTTTCGCGACCTCGGCGCCCGGCTCTCCTGCAACGTCGGGATCGGCGCCGACCTCTGGCGGCGCATCACCGACACCCCGCCGCCGCGCGAGCTGCATCCGTTCCGCGAGATCGCCGGACCGGTGCACACCGCTGTGTCGACGCCCGGTGACCTGCTCTTCCACATCCGTGCCGAGCGCTCCGACTTCACCTTCGAGCTGGAGCGCCAACTGCTCGACTCGCTCGGCGACGCCGTCCAGGTGGTGGATGAGGTGACCGGCTTCCGCTACTTCGACGCCCGCGACCTGCTCGGGTTCGTCGACGGCACGGCCAACCCGGCCGGCGGCGACATGGCCGACGCCACCACGGTCGCCGACGAGGACCCGGAGCACGCCGGCGGCAGCTACGTCGTCGTGCAGAAATACCTGCACGACCTGTCCTCCTGGAGCCGACTGCCCGTTCCCTCGCAGGAGGGTGTCATCGGACGCACCAAAGTGGAGAACATCGAGCTGGATGACGCCGAGCACGGCCAGAAGTCGCACAAGACCCTCGCCACGATCGTGGACGAGGCGGGGGTCGAGCACGACATCCTGCGCGACAACATGCCGTTCGGGCGGCCGGGTCACGGCGAGTACGGAACCTACTTCATCGGGTACTCCCGCGCGCTGTGGGTGATCGAGCGGATGCTGGAGCGCATGTTCGTCGGCGACCCGGAGGGCAGCTACGACCGCATCCTGGACTTCTCGACGGCCTCGACGGGAAGCACCTTCTTCGCGCCGACGCGGAGCTTCCTGGAGTCGCTCGGCAGCTGAGACTAGGGGATCCCGGCAATAGGCAAAGCAAGCCTGTATACCCTACTGATCTGCAAAGTCACTGAAATGCCAGCATTTTCGTATCGGATACGTTGCTGCCAGTTGCCAATTCGGCGCAGCGATCGATGGAGATATGAAATGAACCGAGTGGTAAGAGTGACTGCTGCCGGTGGCATCGCGCTGGGACTGGTGCTTGGGGCTGGGGTCACTGCGGCGAACGCCGATGAAGCGCCGGACTCGGCCGAGATCGTGTTCGACGAGTTCGTGGAAGCGCTGAAGGTCGACGAAACCACGGACGCTGCGCTCGCGCAGAAGTTCGACCGACTACCCGACGCCGAACAGGAGCGGCTTGCGGACGCGATCGAGGAGAACCCGCTGTCCGTGCTCACCTTCACAGCCGGCGAGCCGACTCTGACCTCCGTCACGGCAACCGCCGCCGAACCGGCGCTGGCGCCAAAGAACGCCACCTCGGCCAAGCGCGCGACACGAAGCATTGTGACTGCTGCCGCTGAGCCGACGGTACGAAACGTTGCCAGCGGTCTCCACATTCGGACTGTCGCCTCCAACCCTCGGTACACGGCCACTTACCCGGTGAACGCGAGCCTGTTCGGGATCGCTACCGGCACCTTCACCATGCGATACGTCTTCGAAGCCACCTCAATCGCCGTCACCCGCAACCTGGAGTGCACCGGCTGGTTCACCGGAGCAGCCGGAATCTGGAACATCGGCACGAGCCAAAGCAACTACATTTCGGGCGGCACGGGTGTCTGCACAATCAACTACCGGATGTCGTTGGCCTTCAAGGGGAGTTTCTTCTCGGCCAACAAGCAGCAGCAGCTCCAATACAAGGGCACCAGGCTCACCAGTGCGACCCTGAAGAACATCTAGCCATGACCGCGCCTGCCGAACCTCGCACCCGCGCCAGCGCGACCGACCGATGGCTACTGGTCGCCTCCGTCGTCGTCAGCGGTATGGCCGTGTTCGCGCAACTTGCTCTCATCGGTGCGGTCGGTCTCTTGGTCTGGGTATCCGTGCGATTGGCCGGTCAACGGCCTCGTTCGGTGGCGCTGCTGACGACCTCGATCATCGTGCTCAGTTTGTCAATCGTCATTGCACTGGCAATCGGGATCGCTACCGCCACTGTTTCCGATCCGGGCACAGGGCACGTGACTCTCACCCCGGGCGGATAGTCCCGTCGCACAAGACCCTGGCGACGGTCGTCGACGAGGCGGGGGTCGAGCACGACATCCTGCGCGACAACATGCCCTTTGGGCGGCCGGGCCATGGCGAGTACGGCACCTACTTCATCGGGTACTCCCGCGCGGCTGTGGGTGATCGAGCGGATGCTGGAGCGCATGTTCGTGGGCGACCCGGAGGGCAGCTACGACCGCATCCTGGACTTCTCGACCGCGGCGACCGGCTCGACCTTCTTCGCGCCGACCCGGAGCTTCCTGGAGTCGCTCGGCAACTGACGGCGCCGCCGCAGCCGCACCTGGCCGAGGGCGATGCCCGCGAGCACGATCGCGAGCCCGGTCAGCTGGCGACCGGTCAGCACCTCCCCGGCCACCAGCGCACCGAGCACGACGCCGGTGACGGGGTTGAGCAGCCCGATGAGTCCCACCGTCGCCGCCGGAAGGTGTCGTAGTCCCGCGAACCAGACGACGAAGGCCAGCGCGGTCGCGACGACGGTGACGTAGGCGAAGCCGGCGAACGCGGCGCCGTCGAGCAGCGGCGGCGCGCCTTCTACGACGACAGCGAGTGGCAGCACGAGGAGGCCGCCGGCGAGCAGTTGCCAGGCGGTGGAGGCGACGATGTCGACCGCGCCCCAGCGGGTCGCGAGGGCGTAGCCCACCGCGGAGGACACGAGGGCGACCACCGCGAGCACGATGCCGATCGGGTCGACGGCGTCGGCGCCGCCGAACAGCATGAGGCCGACCCCGGCGATGCCGGCCGCTCCCCCGGTCAGTGCCAGGATGCGCGGCCGCTGCCCGAGCACGACCCGCGCCGCCGCCATCATCACGAGTGGCGACGCCGCCATGACGGTTGCGGCCACACCGGAGGGCAGCCGCTGGGCCACCGCGTAGACGAGGGCGAAGAAGCCGCCGGTGTTCAGCATCCCGAGGAGCGCCGATCGCCACCACCACGCGCCGTGCGGCCGTCTCCTGCTCAGGACGAGCAGCAGCAGCCCGGCCGGCAGCGCCCGGATGACCGCACCCCACAGCGGCTCCGCGGGGAGCACGGCCCGAGTCACGACGTAGGTCGAGCCCCAGGCGATCGGTGCGATGGCGGTGAGGAGCATCCAGCGCCAGGCGCCGCTCCACGAGATAGCTTCCATGGAAGTTACTTTAGCTTCCATGGAAGGTATTGTGAAGCCCATGGACTCCTCGACCGACGCCGTCGCCCGCATCCAAGACGAATGGAGGCGCGAGCGCCCCGACCTCGACGTCGCGCCGCAGGGCGTCATCGGGCGACTCCACCGCGTCGCCGCGCGGCTCACCGACGAGCTGGTCGCCGTCTACGACGCCCACGGGCTCGCCGAGGGCGACTTCGACGTCCTCGCGACCCTCCGCCGCGCCGGAGAGCCGTATGAGCGCACACCGAGCGAGCTGGCCGAACACACGATGATCACCACGGGCGGGATGTCGAAGCGCATCGACCGCCTGGAACGCGCGGGACTCGTCGCGCGGCGGGCATCGGAGACCGACGGGCGCGGCCGCGTGGTCGCGCTGACGCCCCGCGGGCGGGAGACCATCGACTCCGCCTTCACCGACCACATCGCCAACGAGCGACGCCTCCTCGACCAGCTGACCAGCCGGGATGCGGCCGAGCTCGAGCGCATCCTCACCGCTTGGCTCGCACGGCTGGAGCCCTGATGCCCGGCGGGGCGCCGAAGCGGCGCTCGTAACGCGGCGAAGGCTTTCGCAACAGGTCGTCATCTTCATGGCGGCGGCGTGCGCCCGCGCGGTAGAAACGGTCGATCATGTCGCGCATCTTCACGAGCAAGTTCAGCCCGGGCCGAGCCCGCTGGGAGCTGGTCGTCACCCCCCAGGGAGACGTCTACGCGTTTCCGCTCACCCTGCCGATCGCCCAGCGGCAGGTGCTCGGCGGGCACCGGCGCTACCTCGTCGGGCGCGTCAGCAAGGGCACGCAGGCGTGGACCGCGGCTGGACCGTCGGGCCTCGTCTACGGGACGACGTTCCCGTCGCTGCCGTCGGCGCTGGAGGCGATCGCGGACGAGGTCGACCTGGCGCCCGTTCCCTAGCCGCGGCTCGCACCGAGCTACCGACGGAACGCTGTCGGCTATCGAAGGAGACTTGGCCCCGAATCTCCTACGAACCGCGGTGGTGAAGGAGAATCGGCGGCGCGGCGGGCGAATCTCCTTCGATTGTCAGAGGGAGAGAGGCCCAGGGACCCCGGAGCGCCGGATGGGCAGGCGCTCAGGCGGACTTGAGGAGGGCGTCCTCGAGGGCCACCCACGGCAGCATCGCGCACTTGACCCGCGTGACGTACTTCGAGACGCCGGCCAGCGCGACCGCGTCGCCCAGCAGCTCCTCGTCGCCCTCCAGCGCGCCCTTCGAGTGCATCAGCTCGCGGAAGGCGCCGATGGATGCGGCCAACCGTGCGCGGTCCACATCCTCGACCAGATCGCTCAGCAGCGAGGCCGAGGCGGTCGAGATCGAGCAGCCGTGGCCCTCCCAGCCGATCGCGAGGATGCGGCCGTCCGGCGCCGTGCGCACGCCGACGGTCACCTCGTCGCCGCAGGTCGGATTGAACTGGTGCGAGCTGGCGGCCTCGTCCCCCGCGATCCCGTAGCCGTGCTTCTCACGGGCGTGGTCGAGAATGACCTGCTGGTACAGGTTCTGCAGGTCGCTCATCGGGTGGCTCCGTCCGCGACGCCGAAGAAGACGCGGGCGTCGGCGATCGCCTCCATCGCGGCATCCACCTCGTCGGCGGTGTTGTACAGGTAGGTGCTGACGCGCGTGCTCGCCGTGGCGCCGTAGCGCCGGTGGACCGGCTGCGCGCAGTGGTGGCCGACGCGGACGGCGATGCCGCGGTCGTCGAGGAACTGCCCGACATCGTGCGCGTGGATGCCGTCCACGACGACACTGGCGAGCCCCACCCGCGGGACGCCCGGGCCGGGGCCGAGGATGCGGACACCCTCGAGCTGCCCGAGGCCCGCGAGCAGCCGCTCGCCGAGCGCCTCCTCGTGCGCCTCGATCGCCGGCATCCCGACCGCCTCGAGGTAGTCGACGGCGGCGGCCAGCGCCACGGCCTGCGACACGCGCTGCGTTCCCGCCTCGAAGCGCTGCGGCGCCGGGAGGTACTCGGCGCCCTCCAACGTCACCTGGGTGATCATCGAACCGCCGGTGAGGAAGGGCGGCAGGGCGTTCAGGAGTTCGCTGCGGCCGTACAGGGCGCCGACTCCGGTCGGACCCAGCATCTTGTGGCCCGAGAACACGGCGAAGTCGACGTCGAGCGCAGGGAAGTCGACCGCGAGATGCGGGACGGACTGGCACGCGTCGAGCACGACCAGCGCGCCGTGCTCGTGCGCCAGCGCGACCAGCTCGGCGACCGGGTTGATGCCGCCGAGCACGTTGGAGACGTGGGCGAACGCGACGACGCGCGTGCGCGGTCCGATCAGTTCGGCGGCCTGGTCGAGGCGCAGCATCCCGTCGTCGGTGAGGCCGATGACGCGGAGGGTCGCGCCGGTGCGCGCGGCCAGCTCCTGCCACGGGATGAGGTTGGCGTGGTGCTCCGCCTCGGTCACGACGAGCTCGTCGCCCGGGCCGAGCCGGAACCGCTCGGCGGCCGCGCCTCCGCGCCCGAGCGACGCGTTCGACATGCCGTAGGCGAGGAGGTTGATGCCCTCGGTCGCATTGGAGGTCCACACCAGTTCGTCCGGCTGTGCGCCGACGAACGCGGCGACGCGGGCGCGGGCGTCCTCGAACAGCTCGGTGGCCTCGCCTGCGACGGTGTGGGCGCCGCGATGCACGGCCGAGGTGTAGCGCTCGGCGAAGGCGCGTTCGGCGTCGAGCACCTGCCGCGGTTTCTGCGACGTGGCCCCGGAGTCCAGATAGACGAAGGGGTGACCGTTCACCTCGCGGGAGAGGATCGGGAAGTCCGCACGGAGGGCGGCCGGGTCGAGAGTCGTGGAGCGCATACCGGTGACAACGTTACCGGGCCCCACTTCACTCCCGCTGAGTGTGTCGCCGCTGATTCGCTTCCCCTGGGAGAGCCGCTTCGCTAGGCTGCTCCCGGCCCCCGGACGGGGGCAGACTCGCTGGCTCTGATCCGCAAAGGTGCGTCATGTCCGACTCTTCCCTTACATCCTCCCGCCTCCGCCGAGCGCTGATCGGCGCCGCAGGCGTCCTCGCCCTGGCGCTCGGCGTCGGCCTGGCCGACGCACCCGCGGCCCTCGCCTGGGATCCCGGCCACGGCGGAACCTCGCTCGCACCGCGGACGACCTTCACCATGGCGCCGGACGGTTCCAGCGGCGCCACCCAGGGCGGCGAGGGCATCCCCAACATCGACTCCGTCAAGAAGACGATCGCCACCTACTACGGCGATCCGGGGACGGGCATCTCGAACAAGACCGACTCGCCGTACATCCGTGAGCTCGGCAGCATCCTGGGCCGTGAGAAGACCGAGCTGAAGGCCGACTACGACCGCGCCGTGCAGCACGGCCAGAAGCCCGCGATCGTCTTCGACGCCGACGACACGACGCTGTGGACCTACGACATGGAAGTCGCGGACATGCACTTCACCTTCAATCCGGCAGAGCAGGATGTGTGGGTCCAGGGCCAGCGCTTCCCCGCGACTCCCGGCATGGTGGACTTCGTGAACCAGGCCGCCGCGATGGGCTACACGGTCTTCGGGCTGACCGGCCGCAACGACAACCAGAAGGCCGCGACCCTCGGCAATCTCGCCAAGGTCGGCTACACGGCCTTCACCTCCGACCGCTTCTACACGAAGTGGACGGGCACCGGCACTTCCCAGCAGCCCTCGTACGTGACCTGTGCGGCGGCCAGCTGCACGACCGTCGAGTACAAGGCGCTGACGCGCAAGCACATCCAGGACCTCGGCTACACCGTCACGCTCAACGTCGGCGACCAGTGGTCCGACCTTCAGGGTGGGTACGCCCAGGAGGCGCTCAAGCTGCCGAACCCGACGTACTACCTGCCGTCGGCCGACCTCCCCGGCGTCTCGGAGCCGCGTCTCGCTCCGCGCACGCACTTCACGATGGCGCCGGACGGGTCCAGCGGCGCCACCCAGGGCGGCGAGGGCATCCCAAACATCGACTCCGTCAAGAAGACGATCGCCACCTACTACGGCGACCCCGGCACCGGCATCGCGAACAAGACGGACTCGCCGTACATCCGCGAACTGCGCTCGATCGTCCAGCGCCAGGCGCCGGTCCTCGCCGCCACCTGCTTCGTCGAGAAGAAGCTGCACAAGAACCCGGCGATCGTGCTCGACACCGACGACACGACGCTGTGGACCTACGACATGGAAGTCGCGGACATGCACTTCACCTTCGACCCGGTGGAGCAGAACGTCTGGGTGCAGGAGCAGCGGTTCCCGGCCACCCCGCACATGACGACGCTCGCGGCGGTCGCGCAGAAGGCCGGCTGCACGCTGATCGGCCTGACCGGCCGCAACGACGATCAGAAGGCGGCCACGCTCGGCAACCTGGCGAAGGTCGGCTACACCGGCTTCACCGCGCAGAACTTCTACACCAAGTGGACGGGCGTGGGAGCCTCCCAGCAGCCGGCGTACATCGCCTGCGCCACCGCGAAGTGCACGACCATCGAGTACAAGTCGCAGACCCGCGCGCACATCGAGTCGCCGTCTGGCGGCCGGTACGACATCGTCGCCAACTTCGGCGACCAGTACAGCGACCTCATCGGCGGCCACGCCGACCGCACGGTGAAGCTGCCGAACCCGACGTACTACCTGCCGTAGCCGCCCGTCCGCTCGACCGGCCCCGGTAGGCTCGGGGCATGGTCGAGCGGACGAACGGTTCCCCCTGGTTCTTCATCCTCGGGATCGCCCTCGTCGTCGTCGGCCTCGCCGGCCCGCTGCTGGTGGATGCGGTGACCTCCGACGTGAACTGGCTCATCCGCGGCGCCGGCGTGCTGGTCGCCATCGGCGGAGGGGTGCTCATCGGGTTCGGGGTGCGCAGGCGGCAGGGGCGCTGACGCCGTCGGCGGGCGGACGCGTTTCGGCCGGTCTAGACGCAGCCTTTCGGCACCCACTAGCCTGCTGGCCGTGAGCCGCCGATCATCGATCCTCGTACGCACGGCGCTCGCGGGTGCCCTCTCCGTCACGGTCCTGGCAGCACCACTCGTGCTCGCAGAGCCCGCTGTCGCCGTGACAGCGACTCAGTGGGCGACGTGGTCGGCCCCTCCCGGCGGCGGCTACACGATGCAGGTCGGCACGAGCCCCCGCCTCAGCGCAACGGTGACCACCGATTCTCGCAGCGGCCAGATCGGCGTCATCTCGGGGACGAGCACCTGGCTGGCCGCCGGCACACCGGTCGGCGCGAAGTACGGCTCCAGCCAGAACCGCCCGTACCTGAACCTTCGCCCGAAGGCGGACAGCCCGACCGCGCCATCCACGACCACGTATTCGTTCGCCGCTCCCACACCGACGAGCGGGTGGACGTTCGTCCTCGGCGACATCGACGCCGACAAAGTGCAGGTGCGCGCGATCGGCCCGGACGGGACGGCTCTGACCGCGGCCCAGCTCGGGTTCCGCGGCGGGTTCAACTACTGCGCTCCCGCCCTTGCGGGCAAACCGTCGTGCACCGGATCGGCTGCCGATGTGCCCTCCTGGGATCCCGCGACCACCACCCTCACCGGTAACGCGGGCGCCACGGACACCAACGGTGCGGCCGCCTGGTTCGAGCCGAGCGCGCCGATCGCCGCCCTCACCTTCGTGTACACGCAGCGGTCGGGCTTCCCCGTCTTCCAGACCTGGTTCGCCGGCCTCGCGCGCGACATCACCGGCACGGTCACGGCATCCACGGGCTCGATTGCCGGCACCGTGCTCACCCTGCGCGACGCCGACGGGGACGCGGTGGCAACCACGTCGCCCCTGGCCGACGGCAGCTACTCCTTCGCGGGCGTGCAGGCGAGCGCCGGCTACACCGTTTCGATCACACCTCCGCCCGGCTCCATCGCCGACGGGGCAGTGCAGCAGCCGGCGGATCTGTCTGCCCAGGATGCGGTGGTCGACTTCGGCGTCCACGTGATCGTGCCCGTGGGCGTGAGTGGCACCGTCCGGGACACCGGCGGCGACCCCGTCCCCGGTGCGACGGTGACCCTCAGCACCGGTGAGACGACGACCACCGGCCCGGACGGCGTGTACCGCTTCGAGGAAGTGCAGCCCGGCCCCCACACCGTCACGGTCGTGCCGCCCGCCGGGTACACCGTCGCGGTGGCGCCTCCACCGTTCACGGTACCGGCCGGAAGCGAGACCCCGATCGACGGCCTGGATGCGGTGCTCCAGGAGAACCCGGACATCACCGGCCGCGTCACCGACGGCGCAGGCGGTGTCGCCGGAGTGGTCGTCACCGCGACACTCGCGGGTGGCGGCACGGTGACAGCTGTGACGGCGGGCGACGGCAGCTACACACTCCCCCGGGTCGTGCCAGGAAGCTACACGGTCACGATCGAAGCTCCTCCCGAGTACACCCCGGCCGGCCCCTCCTCACTCCCCGTGACGGTCGCGGCCTCCGACGTCACCGGTGTCGACTTCGCCCTGGCGCGGTCGGGCGCGGTCGAGGGCGCCGTGACCGCGGGCGGCCTGCCGGTGGCCGGTGCCACCGTGACTCTGAGCGGTCCCGCCACCGCCACGCTGACCACGGGGACCGACGGGTCGTACGCCCTTGGTGGGCTTCCCGCGGGCGTCTACACCGTGACCGTCACGCCACCGGCCGGTTACACGGTGGCTGGAGCCGCGACCCGGACGTTCACGATCACTGCGGCCGGTGAGAGCGTGGACGACCAGGACTTCGCGCTCACCGCGCCGGTTACGACTCCGCCGCCTCCTTCGCCTCCCACGACGCCCGCGGGCGGTGACCCGACCGCCACGCTCGAGACCGCGACGATCGCCGACACCGGCTCCGACGCATCCGGCGCCGCTCCCGTCGCCCTCGCCGCCGCACTACTCGTGTTCTCGGGGCTGGCCGTTCTCGTCGGAGCGCGGCGGAGGCGCCACGGACTACGCTGACCGCCATGAGCACGGTCACCTCCTCCGACGGAACATCCATCGCCTACGAGCTCGACGGGAGCGGCCCCGCGATCGTGCTGATCGACGGCGCCATGTGCTTCCGCGACGCCGGACCCATGCGGCCGATCGCGCAAGCGTTGCGGGAGCGCGCGACGGTCGTCCTCTACGACCGCCGCGGCCGCGGGGCGAGCGGCGACCGGCTGGCGGACCCGGCGGCCCGGGCCGACACCGTCGCACGTGAGATCGACGACGTCGCCGCACTGGTGGAGGCGGCGGGCGGCTCAGCCACGCTGTTCGGGATGTCGTCCGGCGGCGCGCTCGCGCTGGCCGCGGCCGCAGCCTTAGGCTCCGCGCGCGTGCCTCGCGTCGCCGTCTACGAGCCTCCGTACCTTCCCGACCCGATGCTGTCCTCCGCCGAGGCCTACACCCGCGACCTCCTCGCGGCGCTCGCCGCTGGCGACCGGGCGGGCGCGGTCGAGCTGTTCCTCCGCCGAGTCGGTGTGCCGGAGGCGGGCATCGAGGGGATGCGGAATTCCCCCGGGTGGGACGCCACCCTCGCCCTCGCGCCCACGCTCGCGTACGACGACGCCGCGATGGGTGACAGCCGCATCCCGGACGAGCTCCTGCAAGCGGTCAGCGTGCCGGTGCTCGGGCTGGCCGGGGAGCAGAGCCCCGGCTTCCTGCGGTTCGGTGCGGAAGGCGTCGCCGCAAGCTCCCAGGACGGGACGTTCGAGGTCGTGGCCGGTCAGACCCACGACGTGTCGGCCGATGCGGTCGCACCGCACCTGATCCGCTTCGTCGTGGGCTGACCGGCTGCGCCTCAGCTGCGGACGGCGTCGACCGGCTCCCGCCGGCCGGAGAGTCCGCGGATGGGGCTCGCCGCCTGCTCCGCCTCGTGGTCGGGTCCCAGCGGGATGCCCGTGCGGTCACGGAGCACCAGCGTGGCGAGGAGCCCGATCACGGTCATGCCCGCGAGGTACCAGGTCACCGACAGGGTGGTCCCGGTCGCCTGCACCAGCGCGGTCGCGATCGTCGGGGCGAACGCACCGCCGAGGATCGCGCCGATCGCGTATGAGATCGAGACGCCCGAGAAGCGGATGGACGCCGGGAACAGCTCCGAGTACAGCGCCGCCTGCGGGCCGTAGGTGAAGCCGAGGCCGATCGTGAGGATCGCAAGGCCAAGGAACAGCATCCCGACGCTGCCCGAGTTGACGAGCGGGAACAGAGCGAATACTCCGATCAACTGCAGGATCCATCCCACGATGTAGGTGTTGCGGCGGCCGATCCGGTCGCTCACCCAGCCGGCGAACGCGGTCGCCAGCAGCCAGGTCACCGCGGAGCCCGCGACCGCCCACAGCACCGGGCCGCGATCGAGCTTCAGCGGGCCCTCCGGGTCGGTCGAGTAGTTCTGGATGTAGCCGCCGGTGGTCATGTAGCCGACCGCGTTGTTTCCGGCGAAGATGAACGCCGCCACGATCACGAGGAGGGCGTGCTTGCGGAACACCTGCACGATCGGCATGCGGGTGCGCTCGCGGCGCACCGCGATCTCGGTGAACACCGGGCTCTCCTCGACCCGGCGGCGCACCCAGTAGCCGATGGCGATCAGCACCACCGAGAGGAGGAACGGCACGCGCCAGCCCCACGCGAGGAAGGCGTCGCCCGGCGCGAGCTGCGTCATGATCGCCATGGCGCCGGAGGCGAGGAGCAGTCCGAGCGGGACGCCGATCTGCGGTGACGCTCCGAACAGGCCGCGCTTGGCGGTGGGGGCGTGCTCGACGGCCATCAGGACCGCGCCGCCCCACTCGCCGCCCGCCGAGATGCCCTGAAGTACACGCAGCAGCACGAGCAGGATCGGCGCGGCGATGCCGATGGCCTCGTACGTGGGCAGCAGGCCGACCAGAGCGGTGGAGAGGCCCATCAGGATCAGGGTGGCCACCAGGACGACTCTGCGGCCGTACCGGTCGCCGAAGTGACCGGCGAGGAACGCGCCGAGCGGCCGGAACAGGAAGCTCACGCCGACCGTGAGAAACGCCAGCATGGTTGCGAACTGCGGCCCGGCCGGCGCGAAGAACAGCTGGCCGAAGACCAGGCCGGCTGCCGACGCGTAGATGAAGAAGTCGTACCACTCGACGGTGGTGCCGATCACTGTTGCGAAGACGACCCTGCGGCGATCCTTCTGAGATCGGATGCTGCCGGTGGGTGTGAAGGGGGATGCGCTCATCGTTGTGTTCTCCCGGGGTGGTGCGACGTCGTTGTCACGGAGCGGCGCTCCGATCCGCCAATGATATACGATTTCGGATCCGACGCAACGGGGTCTGACCGCATCCCCAGACCCCCTGTTGCGCCGGGCGCCGGGTGCAACAGAATGCGTGCATGGACGCGGCACCCCGGGTGATCCGAACGCCCGACCAGAGGCTGCGGGTCTTCGTCAGCTCGACCCTCAAGGAGCTCGCCCCCGAACGCCGGGCGGCGCGGGCCGCCATCGAGCGCCTGCACCTCGCCCCGGTGATGTTCGAGCTGGGCGCCCGGCCGCATCCACCGCGCGAGCTGTACCGCGCGTACCTCGACCAGAGCGACGTCTTCGTCGGGCTGTACTGGGAGCGCTATGGATGGGTGGCTCCCGACGAGCAGGTGTCGGGGCTGGAGGACGAGTACAACCTGTGCCCGCCCGACCTCCCCCGCCTGATCTACATCAAGGACCCGGCGCCCGCCCGGGAGGAGCGGCTCACCGAACTGCTGAACCGCATCCGCTCCGACGACCGCGCGTCGTTCAAGTACATCGAGTCGGCCCAGGAGCTCGAAGTGCTGCTGGAGGCGGACCTCGCCACCATGCTCGCCGAGCGGTTCGAGCTCAGCCGGGTCGACGGCGGCAGAGCGCGCCCGCCCGACGAACCGTCGCCGGCACGCGCTCCGTCGCTCCCGTCGCCGCTCACGCGGCTGGTCGGCCGGACCGACGACATCGCCGCCGTGCGCGCGATGCTCGCCGACGGCGCCCGGCTCGTCACCATCACGGGGCCGGGCGGGATCGGGAAGAGCCGGCTCGCGATCGCCGCAGCCGCCGGCCTCGGCGAGAGGTTCCCCGACGGCGCGGTGTTCGTCGACCTCGCGCCCGCACACGACCGGAACGCCGTCACGGCGGCTCTCGCCCAGGCGCTCGGGGTCCGCGACACCGGCGACGCACCGCTCGCCGACAAGGTGACGACGGCGCTCCGCGACCGCCGGGTGCTGCTGGTGCTCGACAACTTCGAGCAGGCGCTCGCGGCGGCGCCCGCCGTCACAGAACTGCTCGCGGCAGCCCCCGGGGTCAGCGCGATCGTCACCAGCCGGTCGCTGCTGCGGGTGGGTGGCGAGCGACGCTACGAACTCGACCCCCTCCCCTCCGACGATGCCATGCGCCTGTTCGTCGAGCGGGCGCACGCTGTGCGTCCCGACTTCGAGATCACCCCGTCGAACGCCGACGATGTCGGTCGGATCTGCTCGGCGCTGGACGGGGTCCCGCTCGCGATCGAGCTGGGCGCCGCGCGCATCCGGGTGCTTCCCCCCGCCGAGCTTGCGCGGCGCCTGGACCGACGGCTTCCGCTGCTCGTCGGCGGTGCACGCGACCTGCCCGAGCGCCAGCGGACCCTGCGGGCAACCATCGAGTGGAGCGCGCAACTGCTCGACGAGCCCGAGCGCGTGCTGCTCGCCCGGCTCGGCGTGTTCCAGGGCGGCTTCACACTCGAGGCAGCGGAGGCGGTCGACGCCGCCATCCGGGAGGGGGCCGACGAGGCTCCTGGGGATGATGTGCTCTCGGCACTCGGCGCCCTGGTCGACAACAGCCTCGTCCGGCAGCACGACGACGCCCACGAGGCGCGGTTCTCGCTGCTGGCCACCGTCCGCGAGTACGCGGTGGAGCGCCTGGAGCAGGAGGGTGAGCTTGCCCGCGCCCGCGACGCCCACGCCTCCTACTTCCTCACCCTCGGCGACCGTGCCGATGACGCGCTGGAGCACGCCGCCCAGCACGACTGGGTGGTGCGGTTGAGCGCGGACACCGGCAACCTGCGCTCGGCGGTGCGGTACCTGCTCGACGCGCGAGACTGGGAACGAGCCGCGCACCTCGCCTGGGCCTTGTACGTCTACTGGTGGGTCGCGGGGCTCCTTGGCGAGGTCCGCGGCTGGATGGACGAGCTGCTCGCGTCCGGCGACCCGCTGGATGACCGGACTCGCGCGATCGCCCTCTACTTCACGCAGGCGATCACCTTCTGGCAGGACCCGGAGGGCACGGTGGCAACGGCTCTCACCGAGAGCGCCGATCTGTTCCGCCGCACCGGGGACGCCGACGGCGAGGCGCTCGCCCTGATCTCCTACGCGCTCGCGGTGCTGGCCTCCCCGGCACCGGACGACAGCGCCGCGAACGACGCGATGGACGCCAGCCTCGACCTCTTCCGCACCCGCGAGGACCGCTGGGGCCAGGCGATGGCGCTGGTGATGCTCGGCAGGGTCGCGCTGCTGCGCCAGCAGGTGGGGGACGCGCTGGCCCGTTTCGAGGAGAGCCTGACGCTCGCCCGCGACAACGGCGACGACCTGGGAGTCACGATCGCGCAGCACCACCGCGGCTGGGCGCGCCTCCTGCTCGGCGACGCGGCCGGTGCGACCTCCGACTTCTCGGCCTGCCTCGCCCTCTCCCGACGGCTCGGTCACGTCGAGGGGATCGCCTACGGGCTGGAAGGGATGGTCGCCGTCGCCGCCCTCGCCGGCGACGTCGGGAGGTCCGGCCGGCTGCTGGGCGCATCCCGTTCCCTCCGCGAGCGCACCGGGCTGTACAACGCTCCGGTGTTCACATTCCACCAGCTCTTCGTCGACGGGATGCTGGCGGCGGGCGCCGACCGGGACGCGTTCGACGCCGCGGTCGCCGAGGGACGCATCCTCTCCGCGGACGCCGTCGTGGAGCTGGCGGAAGGACGGGCGGCCGCATGAGCGACCGCATCCACCCGTACACGCGCCTCGTCGGGGCGATCATCCTCCCGTTCCTCGTCGCAGCCTTCGTGCTGCTCTATCCGCTCGCGGACACCACCGACCTGTTCTTCGCGTGGACGATCAAGCCGCCGATCACTGCCATGCTTCTCGGCAGCGCGTACGCCGGCGGCATCGTGTTCTTCGTGCATGTGGTGCGGCCCAACCGGTGGCGCTCGGTGCGCCACGGCTTCCCGGCGGTCCTGCTGTTCGCGACGCTGCTGGCCGTGGCGACTTTCCTGCACTGGGACCGCTTCCACTTCGGCCACCTGTCGTTCATCGTCTGGGTGACGCTGTACATCGCGACGCCGTTCCTGGTCCTCGCCGCCATGCTCGTGAACCGCGGCGAGGATCCGGGCGGGCTGATCGAGCAGGATGCTGTGCTGCCCGGCTGGGTGCGCATCCTGCTGGCCCTGATCGGCCTCTGCTCACTCGTGACCGGTCTGGTGCTGTTCATCGCGCCGCAGCTCGCCATCTCGGTGTGGGCGTGGCCGCTCACCCCACTGACCGCGCGGGTGTGCGGCGCCATCCTGACGCTCCCCGGGATGGTGAACGTGTGGATGCTGGGCGATGCCCGGTGGAGCGCGTTCCGGCAGATCTTCCAGGCGCAGCTCGTCGCGCTCGCGCTGATGCTGATCGCGCTGGCGTTCCGATCGGGCGAGCTGCTGTGGGCCCGGCCGTCGGCCGCACTGTTCGTGGGCGGCCTCGGCGCGTCGTTCGTGGCCTACGTCGCGCTGTACGTGTGGGCCGAACGACACCGACGGTGAAAAGGCGCGGCGCGGACCGTCGAGGTCCGCGCCGCGCCGGCTCAGCGCTTGAGGGCGGGTTACTTCCGGAGGAAGGCGAGGAGCGCCTCGGTGACCTCGGCCGCGTGAGTCCAGAGCAGGCCGTGCGGCGCGCCCTCGACCTCCACGTAGTCCGCCTCGGGGAGAAGCGCGTGGAAGGGACGCGCGGTGGCGTCGATCGGGAGGATGTTGTCGGCGGTGCCGTGAAGGATCAGCGTCGGAACGTCGATCTTCGCGATGTCGGCCCGGAAGTCCGTGAACCACGTCAGCGGTGCGGCGGCCGAGGCGACCGCTCCGCTGCCCGCGGCGATGTTCCAGCTGTTGCGCACGGCCTCCTCGCTGATGCGGGTGCCCAGGTTCTCGTCGAGGTTGTAGAAGTCCTTGTAGAACTGGGTGAAGTAGGCGTAGCGATCGGCCTTCACCGCCTCCACGATGCCCTCGAAGAACTCGCGCGGCGCGGCGCCGCCCGGGTTGTCTTCCGTCTTCAGGAGGTACGGCTCGAGCGAGGCGAGGAACGCGACCTTGGCGATGCGCTCGGAGCCGTAGCGGCCGAGGTAGCGGCCGACCTCGCCGGTGCCCATGGAGAACCCGACGAGCACGGCATCCCGGAGGTCGAGCGTCTCGAGCACGACCTGGAGGTCGGCGGCGAACGTGTCGTAGTCGTAGCCGGTGGCTGCCTGGCTCGACTGGCCGAAGCCGCGACGGTCGTACGTGATGACGCGGTAGCCGGCCTCGAGCAGCGCAGCCGACTGCTTCTCCCACGAGTGACCGTCCAGCGGGAAGCCGTGGATCAGCACGACCGGCTGTCCGCTCCCGTGGTCCTCGTAGTAGAGCTCGATCGGGGTGCTGTTCTCGGTTCCGACGGTGATGTACGACATCGTCGCCTTCCTTTCGTTCATCCACTGCGGTGAGAACGATCGTTCTCACCGGTGATCACGACTCTATGAGAACTATCGTTCTCAGTCAAGCTACAATCGGAGAATGGTGGATGAAGAAACGCGCAGCAGGATCGTCGACGCGGCCGACGCCCTCTACTACGCACGCGGTTTCCACGCGGTCGGGATGGACCAGGTGCGGGATGCGGCCGGCGTCTCCCTGCGCCGGCTCTACACGCTCTTCCCCTCCAAGGACGACCTCGTGCTCGCCGTCCTCGCCAAACGTCACGATCTGTGGACCGACGGCGTCGCCGCTCGCGTCGCGACGGTCGCCGACCCGGAGGGCAAGCTCCTCGCGATCTACGACTACCTGTCGGACTGGTTCGTCCAGGACACCTTCCGCGGCTGCGGCTTCATCAACGCCTTCGGTGAACTGGGAGCTGCGGATCCGCGCGTCGCCGAGGCCGCTCGGCGCCACAAGGAGTCGTTCCAGGCGTTCGTCGCCGAGATCGCCGCGGCGGCCGGAGCCTCACCCGCGCTCGCCCCGCAGCTGGCCATCCTCGCCGAGGGCGCGCAGACGACGGCGGCGATCGCCGGCACTCCCGACGCTGCGGCGGACGCACGCGCGGCTGCGCAGGTGCTCATCCGGGCGGCGCTACCCGCCGGCGCGCACTGAGGGGCTCGGCCCGGTTCACCGCCCCGTGGACCACGGATCGAAAAGAGTGACGCCGAAGCGCTCGAAGTCGCGCGTATTGCGCGTTACCACGACTAGCCTTCCCACTTCGGCCGTTGCTGCGATCAATGCATCTCTCTCGGGCCGCAGATCGGGCACGTGGTACGAGGCAGCGACGCTTGCGACCTCATGATCCACCGGCAGAATGCGCTCTCCGAAGAGCAGCTGGACGTCATGCACCCAACGCCGGAGGTCCGCGCCTTGCGAGGGATCGCTGCGCTCCTTCTGCGCCGTGCCTAGTTCGATCTCGAACATCGTCATCGCGGAGATGTACAGCGAATAGGGATTCTGCAGCTCGAGCCAGCGGATGACCTCCGGATCGGCGCGTTCAGGTCGCCGCGTCGCGCTGAGAGCGTCGGTGTCGAGAAGCCACTTCACAGCTCGATCCGCTTCGCGTTGATCTGAGCACGAGGGAACTCCATGTCGAAATCTCCCCGCTCGTCCTGCCGGAGAAGGTCGACGATGCTCCGAGTTCCGCCGGTGAGGCGCTCGTATTCGGCGTACGTCAGGAGCACGTACGACGGCTCGCCGCGGTCGGTGATGATGAGCGGCTCTGCAGCCGCGCTCCGCTTCGCCGCCGACGTGTCCTGATTGAATGCCCGCGCTGTGATGATGGCCATCTCGTCCCCTCGTATGTAGCTACGTAGAAACGTATCAGAGTACGCCTCGTTCCCACGGGCTATGAAGGCATTCACACCCACGGCACCTGGCCCAGGTGTACAGGAAGATATACGATCCACTCGGGGCGCATGCGTTCCTCCTCCGATGCCGAAGGGAGCCCACCGGTGCTCGACAGCCCGACCATCCAGGCCATCGCCGACGAACTCGCGACCGCCGAACGTGACCGGACGACGGTCCCGCTGCTCACCGCCCGCCACCCCGAGATGACGGTGGAGGACTCCTACGCCGTTCAGAAGGTCTGGGTCGAGCGCGGTCTCGCCGATGGCCGCCGGCTCGTCGGCCGCAAGATCGGGCTGACCTCCAAGGTGATGCAGCAGGCGACCGGGATCACCGAGCCCGACTACGGCGCCATCTTCGCCGACATGGTCTACGAGACCGGCTCGGTCATCCCGTTCGACCAGTTCTCCAACGTCCGTATCGAGGTCGAGCTGGCCTTCGTGCTCGCGGAGCCGTTGGAGGGCCCCGACGTCACGCTGTTCGATGTGCTGAGCGCGAGCCGGTACGTCGTCCCGGCTCTCGAGATCCTGTCCTCGCGCATCGAGATGCAGGGCCGCACGATCGTCGACACCATCTCCGACAACGCCGCGATGGGCGGCATGGTCGTGGGCGGCAGGCCGGTGGCGGTGGATGCGGTGGACCTCCGCTGGGTCTCCGCCCTGCTCTACCGCAACGAGACCATCGAGGAGTCCGGCGTCGCCGCCGCGGTGCTCGACCACCCCGCGACCGGCGTCGCATGGCTGGCGAACAAGCTGGCCCAGCACGGCACGCGCCTCGAGGCCGGGGACATCGTCCTTGCCGGGTCGTTCACCCGGCCGATGTGGGTGGAGCGCGGCGACACCGTCCACGCCGACTACGGAACCCTGGGAGCCGTCACATGCCGATTCGTCTGAACCCGTCGATGTACGAGCCGACGCCCACCTTCGCCGACCGGCTGCGGTCGGCCGACCGCACCCTGTACGGGATGTGGTCCTGCGCCGGGAGTCCTCTCGTCGCGGAGATCTGCGCGGGCAGCGGGCTGGACATCGTCCTGGTCGACGGCGAGCACTCCCCCGTTGGGCTCGAGTCGATCCTCGCCCAGTTGCAGGCGGTCGCCGCGTATCCGGCGGTGCCGCTCGTGCGCGCGCCGATCGGCGATCCGGTCCTGCTGAAGCAGCTGCTCGACCTGGGCGCGCAGAACATCCTCGTGCCGATGGTCGACAGCGTCGCCGAGGCCGAGGCGATGGTGCGGGCCGTCCGGTACCCGCCGCACGGGGTGCGCGGGGTCGGCAGCGCGCTCGCGCGCTCCTCGCGCTGGAGCCGCATCCCCGACTATCTCGCCCGCGCCAACGACCTCGTGTCGCTGACGGTGCAGATCGAGACGGTGGAGGGACTCGAGGCCGCAGCCGGCATCGCGGCCGTCGAGGGCGTGGATGCCCTGCTCGTCGGCCCCGCGGACCTCGCAGCCTCCATGGGTCTGCTCGGGCAGCAGAATCACCCGGACGTCATCGCCGCCGTCGAGCGCGTGATCGCCGCGGGCCGGTCTGCGGGCACGCCAGTCGGCGTGAACGCCTTCGATCCGGCGACCGCCGATCGCTACGCGGCTGCGGGCGCTGCCTACGTCCTCGTCGGCGCCGACGTGACCCTGCTCGCCCGGGCGTCGGAGGGCCTGGCCGACCGCTTCATCGGGACCTCCGAGCCGGACGCGGGCTCCCCCGCCCCTGCCAGCTATTGAACGCATTGTCCACCGAGCGTAGATCGTATATGATCTCGAATACGGTCCACCCGGACCCATCCCCGACGACGAGGAGCCGCCACCCGTGAGCGCCACCAGCCCGACCGGACTGCGAGAACAGGCCGGCAAGATCATCGCGGTGCACCTGAACTACCGTTCCCGCGCCGCGCAGCGGGGCCGCACCCCGGCCCAGCCGTCCTACTTCTTCAAACCCAGCTCCTCCCTCGCCACGACCGGCTCGGAACTCGAACGCCCGGCCGGGACCGAACTGCTCGCCTTCGAAGGCGAGATCGCCCTCATCATCGGCCGGCCTATGCGCCGCGTCTCGCCGGAGGACGGCTGGGCCGCCGTCTCGGGCGTGACCGCCGCCAACGACTTCGGCCTCTACGACCTGCGTGCGGCGGACAAGGGCTCGAATGTGCGCTCCAAGGGCGGCGACGGCTTCACGCCGCTCGGGCCCGGCATCCTGCCCGCCGCGGACCTCGACCCCGATGCCCTCCGCGTCCGCACCTGGCTGAACGGCGAACTCGTGCAGGAGGGGACGACCGACGACCTGCTCTTCCCGTTCGGCCGGCTCATCGCCGACCTCTCGCAGTTGATGACCCTGGAACCCGGCGACATCATCCTCACAGGGACCCCCGCCGGCTCCTCTGTCACGCAGCCGGGCGACACCATCGAGGTCGAAGTGGATGCGCCCACCGCGCCCGGCGCGCCCAGCACCGGCCGCCTCGTCACCCGCATCACCGAGAGCAGCGTCCCGTTCGGCGACTTCGGGACGAAGCCCAGCGTCGACGACCACCAGCGCGCGGAGGCCTGGGGCACTCCGCCGGAGCCCGCCTGGACCCTGAGCGACGAGCTGCGCTCCAAGCTCGCAAGCGTCGCCACCGCCACCCTCAGTTCGCAACTGCGCAAGCGCGGCCTGAACAACGTGTCCATCGACGGCCTCACCTCCACGCGTCCCGGCACCAAGGTCGTCGGCACTGCGCGGACCCTGCGCTACATCCCGAACCGCGAAGACCTCTTCGCAACTCACGGCGGCGGTTACAACGCTCAGAAGCGTGCGTTCGACGCCGTCGGCCCCGGCGAGGTGCTCGTCATCGAGGCCCGCGGCGAGCGCGGCAGCGGCACCGTCGGCGACGTGCTGGCCCTGCGCGCTCAGGTCAACGGAGCCGCCGGCATCGTCACCGACGGCGGGGTGCGCGACCTCGCCGTGGTCGCGGCCCTCGACATCCCGACCTACCACAACGGCCCGCACCCCGCGGTGCTCGGCCGCAAGCACGTGCCCTGGGACACCGACGTGACCATCGCGTGCGGCGGAGCGGCCGTGCAGCCCGGCGACGTGATCGTGGGCGACGCGGACGGTCTCCTCGTCATCCCGCCAGGCCTCGTCGAAGAGGTCGTCGCCGATGCCCTCGAGCAGGAGCGCGAAGAGGAGTTCGTCGCCGAGCAGGTCGCCCAGGGCGCCCGGGTCGACGGGCTCTTCCCGATGAACGCCGAATGGAAAGAGAGGTACCGCGCATGGTTGACGCAGCGCTGAAGACCGCGGCACCGAGCAAGTCGCAGCTGGCCTACGAGTTCATCCGCGCCCGGATCGACGACGGCCGGTACGTCTCCGGCTTCCGGCTCGTGCTCGGGCAGATCGCCGGCGAGCTCGACATCAGCGTCGTCCCCGTGCGCGAGGCGATCCGGCGACTGGAGGCGGAAGGGCTCGTCACGTTCGAGAAGAACGTCGGGGCCCAGGTCGCCCTGCTGCAGGAGGCCGAGTACACCTACACGATGGAGACGCTGGCGCTCGTCGAAGGCGCCGCGACCCAGCTGTCCGCTCCCCTGCTGACCGCCGACCACATCGCCCGGGCGCGCGCGGTGAACCGCGAGATGATCGCGTGCCTCGACGACTTCATCCCGCACCGGTTCACCCAGCTCAACCAGGAGTTCCACTCGGTGCTCTACGAGGAGTGCCCGAACCCGCACATCCTCGACCTCGTGCACCGCGGCTGGAACCGCCTGACGGTGCTCCGTGACTCCACCTTCAGCTTCGTGCCCGGCCGCGCCCGCGAGTCGGTCGACGAGCACGAGCAGATCCTCACACTCATCGAATCCGGCGCGGAGGCGCTGGAGATCGAACTCGCCGCGCGCCGGCACCGGCTGGCCACGCTCCAGTCACTGCACGCGTACCAGAGCGAGCACACGCAGCAGCACTGACCGTTACCGACCGACAGGAGGCCGCGCATGGCGCAGCACCCCGCATCCACCCACCACATCCCCGAGAACCTGCCGGACAAGATCCAGCACTTCATCGACGGAGCCTTCGTCGACTCCGTGTCGGGGAAGACGTTCGACGTGCTCGACCCGGTGTCCAACGAGACCTACGTGCAGGCCGCGGCCGGGCAGAAGGAGGACATCGACCTCGCCGTCGCCGCCGCCACCCGCGCGTTCAAGGAGGGCCCCTGGCCGCGGATGAAGCCCCGCGAGCGCGCCCGCGTGCTGAACCGCATCGCCGACGCGGTCGAGGCACAGGATGCGCGCCTCGCCGAGCTCGAGACCTTCGACACCGGCCTCCCGATCACCCAGGCGCTCGGCCAGGCGCAGCGCGCGGCCGAGAACTTCCGCTTCTTCGCCGACTTGATCGTCGCGCAGGCGGACGACGCCTACAAGGTGCCGGGCAGCCAGCTCAACTACGTCAACCGCAAGCCGATCGGCGTCGCGGGTCTCATCACGCCCTGGAACACGCCGTTCATGCTGGAGAGCTGGAAGCTCGCACCGGCGCTCGCGACCGGCAACACGGTCGTCCTGAAGCCGGCCGAGTTCACCCCGCTGTCCGCGAGCCTGTGGGCCGAGATCTTCCGCGCGGCTGGGGTTCCCGACGGCGTCTTCAACCTGGTCAACGGCCTGGGTGAAGAGGCCGGGGACGCGCTGGTGAAACATCCCGATGTCCCGCTCATCTCCTTCACCGGTGAGAGCCGCACCGGGCAGATCATCTTCGCGAACGCCGCGCCGTTCCTGAAGGGGCTCTCGATGGAGCTCGGCGGCAAGTCGCCCGCGGTCGTCTTCGCCGACGCCGACCTCGAGGCCGCCATCGACTCGACCCTGTTCGGCGTGTTCTCGCTGAACGGCGAACGCTGCACCGCCGGTTCCCGCATCCTCGTCGAGCGTCCCGTCTACGACGAGTTCCTTTCTCGCTACGCCGAGCGCGCCAAGAACATCGTCGTGGGAGACCCGCACGACCCCAAGACCGAGGTCGGCGCACTCGTGCACCCCGAGCACTACGCGAAGGTGATGAGCTACGTCGAGATCGGCAAGCAGGAGGGCCGGCTGCTCGCCGGCGGCGGTCGTCCGGAGGGCCTCGAGACCGGCAACTACGTCGCCCCGACGGTATTCGCCGACGTCGCCCCGGACGCGCGCATCTTCCAGGAGGAGATCTTCGGACCGGTCGTCGCCATCACCCCGTTCGACACCGACGAGGAGGCGCTGGAGCTCGCCAACGGCGTCCGCTACGGCCTCGCCGCCTACCTGTGGACGAGCGACCTGCAGCGCGCGCACACCTTCGCCCAGAACGTCGAGGCCGGGATGGTGTGGCTCAACTCGCACAACGTCCGCGACCTGCGCACGCCGTTCGGCGGCGTGAAGGCGTCCGGGCTCGGGCACGAGGGCGGCTACCGCTCGATCGACTTCTACACCGACCAGCAGGCCGTCCACATCACGCTGGGGCCCGTCCACACCGCCCGGTTCGGCGCCACCGTGCACCAGCCGGAGGAGGCTGTGGAAGCGGCCGAAGACGCCGGAGACGCCTGATCCACACCGCAGCAGACAGCATCACAGCAAGGAAGCTCTGACATGACCTCACCCATCACCCCCGGCTCCCCGGAGCCCATCGTGACCGCCGGCGACCCGATCCCGGCGCCGGCCGACCGCATCCCCACGCCGAAGGCCACGCCGCCGGACGTCGTGCGCTGCGCCTACATGGAGCTGGTCGTCACCGACCTCGCCGCCAGCCGCGAGTTCTACGTCGACGTGCTCGACCTCGTCGTGACCGAGGAGGACGAGGACGCCGTCTACCTCCGCTCGTTCGAGGAGTTCATCCACCACAACCTCGTGCTGAGGAAGGGCCCGGTCGCGGCCGTCGCCGCCTTCGCGTACCGCGTCCGCACCCCGGAGGACCTGGACCGCGCGGTCGAGTTCTACACCGAGCTCGGCTGCCGGGTGGAGCGTCGCGCCTCCGGTTTCACGAAGGGCGTCGGGGACTCGGTGCGCGTGGAGGACCCGCTCGGCTTCCCCTACGAGTTCTTCTACGAGGTACAGCACGTCGAGCGCCTCGCCTGGCGCTACGACCTGTACACGCCGGGGGCGCTCGTCCGCATCGACCACTTCAACCAGGTCACGCCGGACGTCCCCAAGGCAGTGAAGTACATGGAGGACCTCGGGTTCCGCGTCACGGAGGACATCCAGGACGAAGCGGGCACCACCTATGCCGCGTGGATGCGCCGGAAGCCGACCGTCCACGACACCGCCATGACCGGCGGCGACGGCCCGCGGATGCATCACGTCGCGTTCGCCACACACGAGAAGCACAACATCATCGCCATCTGCGACAAGCTGGGCGCCCTGCGCCGCAGCGACTGCATCGAGCGCGGCCCCGGCCGGCACGGCGTCTCGAACGCGTTCTACCTCTATCTGCGCGACCCCGACGGCCACCGGGTCGAGATCTACACGCAGGACTACTACACCGGCGACCCCGACAACCCCGTCGTCACCTGGGATGTGCACGACAACCAGCGCCGCGACTGGTGGGGCAACCCCGTCGTGCCGTCCTGGTACACGGAGGCCTCGACCGTCCTCGACCTCGACGGCAACCCGCAGCCGCTCACCAGCCGCACCGACGACTCCGAGATGGAGGTCACCATCGGCGCGGACGGCTTCTCGTACACGCGGAAGGACGACGAGCCGCGGGGCTTCAAGCTGGGCGCGCAGGTCTAGCGCCCATCCACCCCTCGGCGGAGCGGGCGACTTGCTAGGGTCGACCCATGATCCGTTGGGGGGTGGGCCGCGTCGCCGCGGCCCTGGTCGTGACCGCTGTCGTCGGGCTCGTGTCGGGATGCGCACTGCTCGCTCCGCCACGGCCGGCGCCCCGCGCTACTCCCACCGAGACCCCGGCGGCCGTTCCGATCGCCGAACAGCTCCCCGACCCGAGGGTTCCCGGTCAGACGATCGGGACCGCCCGGCTCGTGGCCGTGGCGCACGACCCCATCACGGATCCCGTCGCCCAACATCCTCTCACCGGAGATGTGCGCATCGTCGTGAACTCGGACAAGCAGGTGGAGGTGCGCATCCGGCCCACCGCTTCCTCCGGCGCCGGCCTGGCGGCGCTCTCCGGTCTCGACCTGTTGATGTCCGGAAAGCGGTACGACGGCCTGCCGGAGAACATCCAGGCCCAGAGCAGATTCAGCCTGAACTCAGGACTGAACAGCGTCGACCCGGACGGCGAGCTCGTCCTGCCGCTCGCACCGGACTTCCCGGTCCTCGACGACCCCTCGTTCCTGCACTCCATCGAAGAGTCCGTCTCCAGCGACGCCCGGGTGATCGCCGTCGCGTCGATCACGTGGACGATGCCCTCCCCTTTCCCGCATCTGAAGCCAGTGGACCACGGCGTGGTCTTGTACGCCCACGGCCGCGTCCTGATGGACGGCGACACTCCCGCCACGTACATCCCGAACCCGCTCGACACGCTCTACATGGTCTCCCGCCGGTTCGGCCTCACCGAGGTGCAGCTGGTCTGGCTGAACCCGGAGATGCTGATCGGTGCGTCCGAACCGATGCTGAAGCAGGGAATCGGCGTCAACCTGGATCCGGCTCGCCGCTGACCTCCGTGGCCGCTCCGGCCGCTGGGGCATCACGGTGGACGACGTAGGCGTGCAGCAGCCGACCCTCCGCCGCGAAGCCGTGGCGCTCGTAAACGGCGACTGCTCGCGGGCTGGAGTGGACGGTCACCCGCTCCAGCCCCCGCTCGCGCGCGCGGTCCACGATCGCGTCGATGAGCCGTCCGCCGATCCCGCGGTTGCGCCGGCCGGGTTCGACGTAGGCGCACTGCAGGTCACCGGAGGCCCGATCGAAGGCCCGAGCGCTCGGCACGCGGGGCACGATCGCGAGCCACGTCATCCCGATGACCCGGCCCTCCTCCACGGCGACGAAGCACTCGTGGGAGCCGCGGTGCTGTCCTGCCCAGGTCGCGAACTGCGCCGCGAAGACCTCGCGAGGATCCAGCGCCTGTCCGCCGAACTCGTACACCGAGTCCCAGCGCAGACCGCCGACCGCCTCCCACTCGCCCGGCACCGCCGGACGGACCTGAACCTCGCCCACGGCGGAGTCCGTCAGTGCGAGCCGAGCTGCGTACCGACCATGGAGTAGCCGCCCCGCGGATCCTGCGACGCCTGGGGCTCGTCGAACCGCGCATTCGCCTTTCCCGGCAGGCTCTCCGGGACCGCACGCAAGCGAACGACCGCGACGATCAGGAGCACGGTCGCGGCAAGCAGAACCGCGCCGCAGGCTACGAGCATCCAGCCGATCGCCGAGCCGCGCGTGAGTTCCACGATGCCCAGCGGAGCCGTCAGCCACACGCCGAGACCCGTCAGGCAGGCGAGCACGACGAACAGGATGCTACGCCGTCTGCGCCGCTCGGCCTGCTCGAACTCCCTCATCAGCTGTGTCATGGTGGACCCCCTTTCGCTCACCCTACCGGGCGTCCGCCCGGTTACGTCAGTTCCACGACCTCGAATCGGTTCCCGTCGGGATCGTGCGCGGCGAACATCGCGGGGACGCCCGGCCACCGCAGCACCTCGCCGACCTCGCCGCCGCCCCGGACCAGCGCCTCGTGCGCGCGGTCCGCATCCCTCGCCTCGAAACGGATGCCGGTCTCCACCCCCGCCGGCGCCTCGTCCTTCTGCAGGACCAGCGAGACGGTCACCGGCGATCCCGACGCACCGAGCATGATCCAGCGGCCGCCGAGCTGCGGCACCGGCGCATCCACGCGCACCTCCAGCCCCAGGACGTCCCGATAGAACGCGAGTGCCCGATCCTGGTCCGCGACGGGGATGCCGATCGTGCTCACACCGACGATGCCGGCGCCCTCCGTGTCTGTCATGGGCCGTATCCTCCCGCTGTGGACGTCGCATGGGAAGACGGTCATCCGAAGGAGATTCGGGCGGGCTTCTCCTTCGTTCTCCTATGATGCAGGTGTCGAAGGGATGCACATGGCCAGACACAGACGCGAGCAGGAAGCCGAGGAGCAGGCCGCGGCTCAGGCGGAGGCCGCTACAGCAGCCACCGAAGTCGACGACGACTTCGTCGACGCGGATGAAGAACTGGAAGCGGACGAAGAGCCCAACTGACGGCATGCCCGAGGGTTCCTCGAGTCGCCCGACATGCAGAAAACCCCGGCGATCACCGGGGTTTCGACTGGATTTTACTGCTGGGGTACCTGGACTCGAACCAAGAACAACGGTACCAGAAACCGCCGTGTTGCCAATTACACCATACCCCACTGCTCCGGACCACGGCCCGGGCACGAGAACCAACTCTAGCCTACCCGAAGGCCGGACTACAAAACGGCGGCGTCCTCCAGGGCGAGCCCGATGAGGTCGCGGTTGACGGCCGCCGCGACCACCGCGCCGGAGCCCGCCGCGACGATCAGCTGCTGCGGACCGGGGGCCGTCGTCTCCCCCGCGGCGTAGACGCCGGGCAGTGACGTGCGGCCGTGGGCGTCGGTGAGGAGGTAGCCCTCCGAGTCGCTGTCGAGGTCGAGATCCTCCGCGAACGCGAGGGCGGGCGACCAGACGGGACGGAGGAATCCGCCGGCCCGCGCGATGATCGTGCCGTCGTCCATCCGGATGCCGGTCATGACACCCTTCTCCCCCACCACGTCCTCGATCCGGCGGCGCTCGACCCGGGCGCCGAGCCGCGCGAGCGCACCCTCCTCGGCCGCCTCGACGACGTCGGCGCCGTTCGTGAACACGAGGAGGTCGTCCGTCCACTGGGTGAGCAGCAGGGCGCGCTCGGCCAGATCGGACGTCTCGCCGATGAGGGCGAGCGGCTTTCCCGCCGACTCGTACCCGTCGCACTCGATACAGCTGTGCAGTTGGGTCCCGTAGAAGGCGCGCAGGCTCGGGATCGCCGGCATCGTCTCGGTCACGCCCGTCGCGATGAGCACGGTGTCGGTGCGCACGTCGACATCCGCGCCGCCGCGCACCCCGCGGGCGGTGACCCGGAAGCCGTCACCCTCCACGGACACGGCGCCCACCTGCGCGAAGACCACGGACGCGTTCTCGTACGCGTCGACCTCCTCCCGGCCCATGCGTCGCAGCTCGAGTGGCGAGATGCCGTCGCGGGTCAGGAAGCCGTGCGCGAGCAGAGTCGCTGCGTGGCGCGGGCGGTTGCCGTCCACCACCAGCACGCGCCTCCGGGCGCGCGCCAGGTTGAGCGCCGCCGACAGCCCGGCCGGGCCGCCGCCGATGACGACGACCTCGTACGACGAATCGTCGACCATCGCGCCTATCCCAGCGCCGCCGACAGCCGGTCCAGCCGCGCGATCGTCTCGTCCTTGCCGAGGATCTCCATCGACTCGAACAGCGGCGGCGACACCCGGCGACCGGACAGAGCGACCCGCAGCGGGCCGAAGGCGACCCGCGGCTTCAGCCCGAGTCCTTCGATCAGCGCGTCGCGCAGGGCCGACTCGATGCTCTGGTGCGTCCACTCCGACTCGGGAACGAGCTCCAGGGCGCCGAGGGACGCGGCCAGCACCTCGCCGGCGTTGTCCGGAAGGGACGCGCGCGCGTCGTCCTCGATCACGAGGGAGGCCGCATCGGTGAACAGGAAGCCCAGCATCCCGGGCGTCTCCCCCAGCAGTTGGACGCGCTCCTGGACGAGCGGCGCTGCCTTCGTGAGCACCTCGTGCTGGGCGGGCGTCAGCGGCTCCTCGAGCACACCGGCCGCGACCAGGTACGGGATGGTGCGCTCGGCGAAGTCGGCGACATCCAGCAGACGGATGTGGTCGCCGTTGATCGACTCGGCCTTCTTCAGGTCGAAGCGCGCCGGATTCGGATTGACGTCCTGCACGTCGAACGCCGCCACCATCTCTTCCAGCGAGAAGACGTCGCGGTCGTGCGTGAGCGACCAGCCGAGGAGGGCCAGGTAGTTCACCAGCCCCTCGGGGATGAAGCCGCGGTCGCGGTGGTGGAACAGGTTGGAGGAGGGGTCGCGCTTCGACAGCTTCTTGTTGCCCTCGCCCATGACGTACGGGAGGTGACCGAAACGCGGGACGAAGGTCGTGACCCCCGCGTCGATCAGCGCGTGGTACAGCGCGATCTGCCGCGGGGTGGAGGACAGCAGGTCCTCACCGCGCAGCACGTGCGTGATGCCCATGAGGGCGTCATCCACCGGGTTCACGAACGTGTAGAGGGGATGCCCGTTCGGCCGCACGACGACGAAGTCGCTGAACGAACCGGCCTTGAAGGTGATCTCACCGCGCACCAGGTCGTCGAAGCTGAGGTCGTCGTCCGGCACGCGCAGCCGCAGCGCTGGCTCACGGCCCTCTGCGCGGTACGCGGCTTTCTGGTCGTCGGTGAGGTCGCGCTCGAAGTTGTCGTAACCGAGCTTCGGGTCGCGGCCGAGCGAGATGTTGCGGGCCTCGATCTCTTCGGCGGTGGCGAAGCTCTCGTAGATGTGACCGGAGGCACGCAGCCGCTCGATCAGGTCCTGGTAGATGCCGTAGCGCTGCGACTGGCGGTACGGACCGTCGGGGCCGCCCACGTCGATGCCTTCGTCCCAGTCGAGGCGGAGCCAGCGGAGCGCATCCAGGATCTGCTGGTAGCTCTCCTCGCTGTCGCGCGCGGCGTCGGTGTCTTCGATGCGGAAGATCAGCTTGCCGCCGGTGTGGCGCGCGTACGCCCAGTTGAACAGGGCCGTGCGGATGAGGCCGACGTGCGGCGTGCCGGTGGGCGACGGGCAGAACCGCACGCGCACATCGGCGCCTTCGGCGGTGGAGAAGGGGTGAGCGATCGAGTCAGACATACGTCTTCGATCCTACCGGGGAGGCCTCCGTTGGGGACGCGCTACTTCGCGGCGCGCACCGGATTCACGAGCGAACCGACGCCCTCGACCTCCACCTCGACGGTGTCGCCCGGCTTCATCGGCCCGATACCCGACGGCGTCCCGGTCAGGATGACATCCCCCGGCAGCAGCGTGAACACGCTCGACGCGTAGGCGATGATCGACGGGATGTCGTGCACCATGTCCGAGATCGGCGCCTCCTGCTTGAGCTCGCCGTTCAGTCGCGTGCGCAGCATCGCGTCCGGTGCGAGCTCCGTCTCGATGACCGGCCCGAGCGGGCAGAACGTGTCGAAGCCTTTCGCGCGCGTCCATTGCCCGTCCTTCTCCTGCAGGTCGCGGGCGGTCACGTCGTTGGCGACGGTGTAGCCGAAGATGTGCGCAGCGGCGTCCTCGGCGCGGACGTTGCGGGCGATCTTCCCGATCACGACGGCCAGCTCGCCCTCGTAGTCGACCCGCTCCGACTGCGGCGGAACGACGATCGCATCGCCCAGGCCGATGACCGCCGTGTTCGGCTTCAGGAACAGCAGCGGCTCTCCCGGCGCCTCACCGCCCATCTCGGCGGCGTGCTCACGGTAGTTCTTGCCGACGGCGACCACCTTCGAGCGCGGGATGACCGGCGCGAGCAGCGAGCCGACCTTGCCGAGCGGGACGCGCTCCCCCGTCGTGTCGAACCCGGTGAACATCGGGTCGCCGGCGAGCACCACCAGGGCGTCCTCGTCCACGATGCCGTAGTCGATCACCGGCGAGGTCGAGCCGTCGCGGGTATGGCTGAAACGTGCGATCTTCACGCGTTCGAGCCTAGCCCCGAGAGGATGCGCGCGAGGGGTCACCCTCGGCGTAGCCCGAGTGGACCTGGGGGTCGAGCCGGTGGGCAGCGGCCAGTTTCGCGACCAGCGCCGTGAACACATCCCGCTCCTCCGCCGCGAGGGGCGCGAGGAGATCGGCGCTCTGGGTCTCGGCGGCCGCGCGCAGCGTGCCGAGAGCGACGCGCCCCGCTTCTGTCACCTCCAGCCGGTGGTTGCGGCGATCCAGGGGATCGCGGCTCCGCGTCACCAGGCCCGCAGCCTCGAGCGCATCCACCAGAACGACGACCCGGCTGGGAGCGGAGCCCAGTCGCGTCGCCAGCGCTCGCTGGCTCAGCCCGGGTTCTCTGGACAGGATGCGCAACACGCCGGCCGTCGCCGGCGTCAGCCCGGACGGCTTGATCAGCTCGCCGAAACGGGCCGAGGCGAAGGCTCCCAGCTGGGAGACGAGGAACCCGATGCGAGCGGGCCGACTTGAGGTCACACAGCGATCATAGCTCCATTGACAGAATGATTCATAGTATGCATCATTAATGGCATGACCGAAATCAGTCCCTCCCGGAGCCGCCGCTCACAATCGGGCGGCCCGCCGCTCGGCCCGCTGGCGATCGTTGCCTTCGTCCTGACGCTTGCCGGAGTCGCGACGTTGCTGGTGGGAACGGGGTCCGCACCCGACCCGTTCGCCACCCCTCGCGAGGTGACCGCCTGGTACACGCTGAACCCGACGGCGGTGCGCATCGGGGCGCTGCTGACCTTCGGGTCGGCCGTTCCACTCGGGATCTTCGCCGCCACGGTCTACGCACGTCAGTTGCGGCTCGGCGTGCGCGTTCCCGGTCCCGTCATCGGGCTGTACGGCGGGATCGCCGCGTCGTTCGCGCTGCTGACGTCCGCCCTCGTCACCTGGTCGCTCAGCTTCCCGAGCGGACCCGGTGCGGATGCGGTCACCGCCACCCTCGCTCGCCTCGCCTTCGGGTTCGGCGGTGTGGGATATGCCACCGGACTCGGCCTGCTGATGGCCGGTATCGCCGTCCCGGCCTACATCCTCCGCCTGGTCCCCCGCTGGGTCGCCGGCATCGGGCTCGTGCTCGGCGCGCTCGGCGAGCTGTCGTTCCTCACGCTCGCCATCGAGCAGTTGCAGCCGCTGCTACCCATCGTCCGTTTCGGAGGGGGTGCCTGGCTGATCGCCATCGCGTTCCTGCTGCCGGTGAACCGGGCGAAACGCCGGCCGCAGGGCGCAGACGAGGAAGGAATCGGAGCAGAGGGCGAGGACGTGCCGTGAGCACGGCGCTCATCGTCGGCGCCAACGGGCTGATCGGTTCGGCGATCGCCCGTCGGGTGGCCGCGAACTCCGATCGGATGCTCCTCGTCGCCCGCGACGCCACTCAACTGGACGCTCTGGCAGCCGAGCTGCGAGCACACGGGGTGGACGTCACCACGGGCGCGTTCGACGCCGCCGAGCGCGGCGCACCGCGTGGTTTCCTGACCGCGAACGCCGCCGACGGCATCGACATCGCGGTGAACAACGCTGGCATCTCGCATCCGCCGACGCCCTTCGCGGACCTCCCCGAAGACGACGTCGTCCAGATTCTCCGCACGGACCTCACCGGGCTCGCACTGTGTCTGCAGGCGGAGCTGTCCCTGATCCGCGACGGCGGCGCGATCGTGAACGTGTCGTCGACCGCAGGAATCGGCGGGGCACCGGGCATGGGCGCATACGCCGCAGCCAAGCACGGAGTCGTCGGTCTGACCCGCACCGCCGCGCTCGACTATGCCGCCCGCGGCATCCGCGTCAACGCCGTCTGCCCCGGCCCGATCGAATCGGGATCGGTCATGGCGCAGCCCGCTGCGGTCCGTGAGGCCATCGGGTCGTACATCCCGATGCGGCGCATGGGCCGCGCCGACGAGGTGGCGCAGGCCGTCTCCTGGCTGGCCTCCCCGGCGGCGTCCTTCATCACGGGTGTCGCACTTCCCGTCGATGGTGGGAAGACCGCGGCCGCCTGACCCTTTCCCTTCCCCTCACACGAAAGAGACCCCGTGGAACCGTTCCTCCTCCTGCGCGAAGCACTCGTGCTCATCCACCTCATCGGCTTCGCCATGCTGCTCGGCGGCTGGGCGTCGCAGGCGGTCCGCCGCACCTACACCACCACCCTGCTGTTCCGGGTCGGTCTCGGCGTGATGATCGGCTCAGGCCTTCTCCTCGCCATCCCGTTCCCGGCCGGCGTCGAACTGAACTACGTGAAGCTGGCCGTGAAGCTCGTCGTCGCCTTCGCCATCGGTGGGATGTTCGGCGTCGTCATCACGCGAGAGAAGGCCGGGAGGCCGACGGGCGCGGCGTTCTGGAGCATCGGTGGTCTCGCTCTCCTGAACGCGGGCATCGCAGTCTTCTGGCACTGACCGCATGGCGACGAGGCGACGAGCTGACGAGCGTCAGGAGTCCGCGTCCAGCGCAGAGAGGATGCGCGCGAGGGCGGGCGTCGGGATGCCGTGCCGCTCGCCCACGCGGATCAGCGCCCCGCCGAGTGCGTCGAGTTCGCTCGGCGCACCGGCCGCGAGGTCCTCTTGCAGGGAGGTCCGCATCCCGCCCGGGACGCTGCGGAGAGCGCGCACGAGGTCTAGTTCGGAGGCCGGCACACCCTCCGCCGTCGAGCAGGCGGCGACCTCCGAGACGACGGCCTCTGTCAGCTCCGGATCCTCGCTGAGCGCCGCGCCCGCAGGCTGCCGCCAGTACGACGTGAGCAGCGCAAGGGAGGCGAGCAGACGGAACTTCGCCCACAGCACCTCGGCCTCGCTGCCGCCGACCCGCACGCTCGGGCCCGCATCCGTCAGCGCCCGCACGGCCGCGAAGTCCGCCGCGGACTCCGGCACTTCGATGCGGACGAACGGGCTGCGGTGGTCGATGACGGTGGTGGATGCGCGCAGCGCCGACACGGCGACGGACGCGCCTGCGACCGGAATCCCGGGCAGCGCGTCCCACAGCGGACCCATGTGCTCGATCCCGTTGAGGAACGAGATCACCTCCGCGGGGTGCGCAGCGATGATCCCTGGGAGCACGTCCTCCAGTCCGTAGGATTTCGTCGCGAGGATGACGCTCGCACCCTCCGGCACCTCGGTGGCGGCCCTCACCCGCTCGACGCCGTCGCCGAACAGCTCGCTCCGCACCTCGATGCCGTCGCGGTTGATCGCATCCACCGTCGCCGGCCGCCCGACCGCGACGACGTCGTGCCCGGCGCGCTGCAGCAACCACGCGAGCAGTCCGCCGACTGCGCCCGGTCCGACGACCGCGAACACGGCCTCGTCACCGTCCGTCACCGCACACTCCCCTCATCCGCCTCACCGAGGTGCTCGCAGGTGCGCGGTCGCACGGCGTGTCGAGAGCAACTGCGAGCACCTCGCGAACTGGAAACCTAAGCGTCGAGGCGGTACATCCAGTTGTGGCGGTCGCGCTCGCGACCGTACTGGATGTCGGTGAGCTCCTGGCGCAGTGACATGGTCAGCTCGCCCGGAGGGGCCGTGATGTCGCCCACCGTGAACGTGTCCGACTTCAGCTCGCCGATCGGTGTGATGACCGCGGCCGTCCCGCAGGCGAAGACCTCGACGATGTCGCCGGACTCCACGCCGTCGCGCCACTCGTCCAACGTCACCTTGCGGCGCTCCACTGTGTGGCCGCGGTCGCGCGCGAGCTGCAGCACGGAGTCCAGGGTGATGCCCTCGAGGATGCTGTCCGACTCGGGAGTGACGAGGGTGCCGTCCTTGCGGACCAGCACGACGTTCATCCCGCCGAGCTCTTCGAGGTACTTGCCCTCGACCGAGTCGAGGAAGAGCACCTGTGCGCAGCCGTGCTCGTACGCCTCCGCCTGAGGCAGCAAGCTGGAGGCGTAGTTGCCGCCGGTCTTCGCCGCACCCGTGCCGCCCTTCCCTGCACGCGACCAGCGGTCGGACAGCCAGATGGACACCGGAGCGACACCGCTCGGGAAGTACGCGCCCGCGGGGCTGGCGATCAGGTAGTAGGCGACCTTGTTGGCCGGGCGCACGCCGAGGAACGCCTCCTTGGCGAACATGAACGGCCGCAGGTACAGGCTCGTCTCGGCCGCATCCGGAACCCAGTCAGCGTCGACCGCGATCAGCTGCTTGAGCGAGTCGAGGAAGTGCTCCACCGGCAGCTCGGGCAGCGCCAGGCGGTAGGCCGAGCGCTGCATACGCGCGGCGTTCGCCTCCGGGCGGAAGGCCCAGATCGAGCCGTCCTGGTGGCGGTAGGCCTTCAGCCCCTCGAAGATCTCCTGCGCGTAGTGGAACACCGCGGCCGAGGGCTCCAGCTGGATAGGGCCGTACGGCGAGACGCGCGGCCGGTGCCATCCGCCCTTCGCCGACCAGCAGATGTCGACCATGTGGTCGGTGAAGTAGTTGCCGAACCCCGGATCCGCCAGGATCTCCGCACGGGCGGTCGCCTCGCGGGCGGCTTCGTTGCGGCTGACGTTCCAGAGCAGACCCGAGGTCTCGGTGGGTCCGTTGGTGAGAGAGATGCTGGTCGAGGTCATGACTGGTCCTTTACGCGACGGTGAATCAATTCTGCGCCACTCGCGCGGCGATCGCGTCGCCGATCTCGGCGGTCGTTCGCGCAGCGCCCGTGCGGGCGGCGAGGTCGGCGGTCACCGCCTGCTCGACACGCTCGGCGAGCTCCTTCTCGCCGAGGTGGCGGAGCAGGAGCGCGGTGGAGAGGATCGCGGCGGTGGGGTCGGCCTTCTGCTGGCCGGCGATGTCGGGGGCCGATCCGTGAACCGGCTCGAACATGCTCGGAAAGGCCCCGGCCGGGTTGATGTTGCCCGAGGCCGCCAGCCCGATGCCGCCGCTGATCGCGGCCGCGAGGTCGGTGAGGATGTCGCCGAAGAGGTTGTCCGTGACGATCACGTCGAATCTACCAGGATCCGTGACCAGGAAGATGGTCGCCGCATCCACGTGCAGGTAGTCGACCGTCACAGCGGGATGCTCGGCGGCCACCGCATCCACGATCCGCTTCCACAGACCGCCGGAGAAGGTGAGGACGTTCGTCTTGTGCACGAGCGTCAGCTTCCGCCGGCGCTGCTCGGCCTGCTCGAACGCGAACCGCACGACGCGCTCGACGCCGTAGGCGGTGTTCACCGACACTTCGTTGGCGATCTCGTGCTCGGTGCCCTGCCGGATCGCGCCGCCGTTGCCGACGTACGGCCCCTCCGTGCCCTCGCGGACCACGACGAAGTCGACCTCGCCCGGGTTCGCGAGCGGGCTCGCGATGCCCGGAAACAGCGTCGTCGGGCGAAGGTTGACGTAGTGGTCGAGCGAGAAGCGCAGCTTCAGCAGCAGACCACGCTCGATGTTCGCCCCCGCGAGTCGCGGGTCGCCCGGCGTGCCGCCGACGGCGCCGAGCAGGATCGCGTCGTGCGCGGCGATGGCGGCCAGGTCGTCGTCCGTCAGTACGTCACCGGTGGCCAGGTAGCGGTCGGCGCCCAGGGAGAAGTGCGTCTTCTCGAACGACAGGTCGCTGCCATCCACCACCGCGTCGAGCACCTTGACGGCCTCACCGATGACCTCCGGACCGATTCCGTCCCCGGGGATGACGGCGAGTTTGACGGAACGGGACATGGCACTCCTGCGCTGATCGATGGGCGGAATCGGTAGTGCCACCCTATCGCCGCCCCGCGACATCCGGCGGGCGGGCGGGAGCGGTGCGGTCAGGAGCGGCCGCTCAGGAGCGGACGCGACGCAGGGTCACCAGCGCGACGACCGCCGCGGACGCGACGAGCGCTGCACCGATGACGGCCGTCACACCGACACCACTGTCGAAGGCAGCACGCGCCGAGGCCAGCAGCTCGCCGGCGAGCGGACCCGGGAGGCCGCGCGCGATCGTCACGGCCCCGCCGAGGGTCTCCCCCGCCGCATCGGCCTGCGCGGCGGTCAACCCGTCGGGGATGACGAGGGCTGCTCGGTACGACGCGGTGATCAGCGTCCCGAGCGTCGCGGTGCCGAGCACCGCCCCCAGCTCGTACGCCGTCTCCGAGACCGCCGAGGCTGCACCCGCCTTCGCCGCCGGAGCGGTCGAGATCGCGAGCTCGTTCGAGACCGTTTCGGCGGCGCCGATCCCCGCGCCCAGCAGGACGAAGGCGGCGAGGAGCACGCTCCACGGCGCCCCGCCACCGGTCATGGCGACCAGCAGGTAGCCGCCGGCCGACAGCGTCAGGCCGCCGGCGATGACGACGCCCGGGCGGATGCGTCGCGCGATCGGCACCACCACGAGGCTCGCGACGATCATCGTCGCGAGGCCCGGCACGAGCACCATTCCCGCCTGGATGGGCGTCAGGCCGAGCACCAGCTGGAGGTGCTGCGAGACGAAGAACAGGAAGCCGACGAGGGACACCACGCTGAGCAGGTTCACCACGACCGCACCGCTGAACGCCGGACGCGTGAACAGTCGCATGTCGAGCATGGGGATCGGACGCCGCAGCTGACTGCGGACGAACAGCGCACCGCATCCCACGCCCACGGCGATCGCGAGGACAGCGACCGGCGAGAACCCGTCGACGGCGAGCGTCTTGATGCCGTACACGACCGGCGCCATGGTGAGCAGCGACAGCACGATGCCGGGCACATCCACCGGACCGGGCGCCGGGTCGCGCGACTCGCGCACCAGCAGCGGGGCAAGGACGAGCAGCGGGATGAGGACAGGCACGGCCAGCAGGAACACCGAGCCCCACCAGAAGTGCTCCAGCAGCAGGCCGCCGACGATCGGGCCGAGGGCCGACCCCGCGGCGAAGCCGGACGACCAGATTGCGATTGCGAGCCGGCGCTGCTCGCGGTCGGCGAAGACGCCACGGAGCAGCGACAGCGTTGACGGCATGAGCATCGCGCCGAAGACACCGAGCGCGGCACGGGCGGCGATCAGCAGTTCGGCCGTCGGCGCAAACGCCGCCACCGCGGAGACGGCGGCGAAGCCGGTCGCGCCGATGAGGAGCAGGCGGCGGCGGCCGATCCTGTCGCCCAGGCTGCCCATCGCGACGAGCAGGCCCGCGAGCACGAGCGGGTACACGTCGACGATCCACAGCATCCCGGTCGCCGAGGGTTTCAGGGCTTCGGAGATCGCGGGCAGCGCGAAGCTGAGCACCGTGTTGTCGACCGAGACGAGCAGGGTCGGGAGCATGAGGACGCCGAGCGCGAGCCAGCCGCGCGCTCCGGCGCGGGTGGCCGCGGGGGTCGAGAGGGTCGTGGTCGCGGACATGCGATCTACTGTACCGTCCGGACGGTACAGTGGCAAGTGGATGCGGCTAGCATGGCTCTCATGCCGCCCGCTTCCGCATCCGACTCCCCGTCTGCCCGCGACCGCGTGCTCGATGCGTTCGAAGAACTGCTCGCGGAGCAGAGTGAGCGTGCGGCCACGCTCGACGCCGTCGCCGCGCGCGCCGGGGTCTCCAAGGGCGGGCTGCTCTACCACTTCGCCTCCAAGGAGGCGCTCGTGGCGGGCGTGCTCGACCGGTTCGCGGCACTCATCGACGAGGATGTGGCGCGCATGCGGGCGGCCGAGGACGGCCCGGTCGACTACTTCTTGCGCACGTCCATCCCCACCGACTCCCGCTTCGAGCGGGCGGTCGTGGCCATCGCGCGCCTGGCGCAGGCGGCGGACCCGCGGGCGCGCGACGCGCTGGCGAGCGCGCAGCGTCAGTGGCTGGAGGTGCTGCAGGAGGCCGTGGGCGACCCGCTCGTCGCGCGCACGATCATGTTGATCGGCGATGGGATGTACTACAACACCGCGCTGCTGCCTGCGGCCAACAACGTGCTCCGCGACGAGACCGACGTGGACGAGCTGGTCGCCCTCATCCGGCGGTTCGCCGAGGGTCGCTGAGCCTCGCCGAACCCCGCTGGGGCCGGCGGAACCCCGCCGAGTCTCAGGACTCGGTGATGTCGATCTCCTGCATGAGGTCGGCGTCGATCGCGAGCCGCACCTTCTCGAGCAGGCCGTCCGGCACGCGCGAGTCGACCGTGAGGACGCTGAGCGCCTTGCCTCCGGCAGAGGTCCGGGCGATCTGCATGCCCGCGATGTTGATCGCGGCCTCGCCGAACTCACGGCCGTAGACCGCGACGATGCCGGGGCGGTCGTCGTAGACCATGACGACGAGGTGCTCGGCGACCGGCACCTCCACGTCGTAGCCGTTGATGCCGACGATCTTCTCGATCTGCTTCGGGCCGGTCAGCGTGCCGGACACCGAGATCTGCGACCCGTCGCTGAGCGCGCCGCGTAGCGTGATCAGATTGCGGTACTCCTCGCTGACGGAGTCGGTGATCAGGCGAACCTCGATGCCGCGCTGATCCGCGAGCAGCGGCGCGTTCACGTAGGACACGGTCTCGCTGACGATGTTGGTGAAGATGCCCTTGAGCGCGGCGAGCTTCAGCACGCTGACGTCGTAGTCGGCGAGCTCTCCGCGCACCTCCACGTCGACGCTGGTGACCGGGCTGTGGGCGAGACCGGAGAACACCTGGCCGAGCTTCTCGACGAGCGGGATACCGGGGCGCACGTACGGGTCGATGACGCCGCCCGCGACGTTCACCGCGTCGGGTACGAGCTCGCCCGAGAGCGCGAGCCGCACCGAGCGTGCGACGGAGACACCCGCCTTCTCCTGCGCCTCATCCGTAGAGGCGCCCAAGTGCGGCGTGACCACCACGTTGGGGAGCTCGAGGAGCGGCGACTCCTGAGGCGGCTCGGAGACGAACACGTCGAGGCCGGCGCCGGCGATGGTGCCGGTGGTCAGGGCGCGGTACAGCGCATCCTCATCGATGAGGCCGCCGCGCGCCACGTTGACGATGAACGCGGTCGGCTTCATCAGCGCCAGCTGGTCGTCGGAGATCATGCCGGTCGTCTCGGGCGTCTTCGGCATGTGGATGGTGACGAAGTCGGACTGCGCGAGAAGCTCATCCAGCGTCACCAGCTGCACGCCGAGCTGCTGCGCCCGGGCGCTCGTCACGTACGGGTCGTATGCGATGACGTTCGTGCCGAAAGCCTGCACGCGCGCCGTGATCAGGGCCCCGATGCGGCCGAGGCCGATGATGCCGATCGTCTTCTCGTACAGCTCGACGCCCGTGTACTTCGACCGCTTCCACTGGCCCTGCGCGAGTGCGCCGTGCGCCGCCGGGATGTGACGGGCGAGGCTCAGGATGTGGCCGACGGTGAGCTCGGCGGCCGAGATGATGTTGGAGGTCGGAGCATTGACGACCATGACGCCCGCGTTGGTCGCCGACTTGATGTCCACGTTGTCGAGCCCCACACCGGCGCGGGCGATGACCTTCAGGACCGGTGCGGCGGCGATGACCTCGGCGTCGACCTTGGTCGCGGAGCGCACCAGGATGGCGTCCGCGTCCGCGACGGCGGAGAGCAGCGCCGGCCGGTCGGTCCCATCCACCGATCGGACCTCGAAGTCCGGCCCGAGGGCGTCGACGGTGGCGGGCGAGAGTTCTTCGGCGATCAGGACGACCGGCTTTGTCACGTGGCAGATCCTTACGAAAAGCGAGGCTGGCTTGGGAGGGGCGCCACGGTCGGTGGGGCGCGGAACGGGTTAACTCTAGCGGGCGGTCAAGCGCGCTTTTCGCCGCGTTACGCCCGGCTGTGGATGACCGCGCGAGAGGATGGGCTGGTGACGCTTTTCGAGATCGCCCAGCTGATCGTCCGTATCGCCCTGGCCGTGGTGTTCGTGGCGATGGGTGCGCTGCACTTCGTGCCGGGGCCGTCGCGCGGGATGGCGGCGATGGTCCCGCCGGCCCTGCGGGTGGTCCGGCCGAGCATCCTCGTAGCGTTGACCGGCCTCTGCGAACTGGCGGGCGGAGTCGGACTGCTGATCCCGGCGACCCGCGTCGCCGCGGCGATCTGCCTGGCCGTGTTCCTGGTCGCCGTGTTCCCGGCGAACGCCTACGCCGCAGGGAAGACGGACCGCTTCGGTGTGTTCGCCACGCCGCTCGTGCCGCGCGCCATCCTGCAGGTCGTGCTGATCGCGCTCTGCGTCTTCTGCGCCCTGTAGCGGCAGACGGCCCTGTAGCCGCAGACGGTCAGCGCTGCGCCGCCGCCGCCGCGACCGCAGCACGCACCGTCGCCGGATCGGTGATGTCGTAGGCGGCGTCTCCGCCCCCAGGACCGCTGGGCTCGCCCAGCACCGTCTCCCGCGCCGACAGGTGCACAGCGTTGATCCCTCTGGCAGCAAGCGTCGGGATGTCGTCGACGCGCACTCCCCCGCCCGCCATGACCTGCAGACGCCCGGAGACCGCCGTCGACAGAGCCTGCAGCACGTCGGCGCCGTCGATGCTGCGCGCGGCCCCGCCGGAGGTCAGCACGCGCGTCACGCCGAGCTCCGCGAGCGTTTCGGCGGAAGCGACCGGATCGCGCACGACGTCGATCGCCCGGTGGAAGGTCACCTCGAGCCCTTCGGCCGCAGCGACGATCCGCCGGACAGCCTCCAGATCGATCGCGCCGTCGCCGGTCAACGCTCCCACCACGACCCCGGAGGCACCGGCCTCCTGCGCGAAGCGGACGTCGGCGAGGGTCAGGTCGAGCTCGTCGGCGTCGTAGACGAACCCGCCGCCGCGCGGCCGGACGAGCACCTGGACGAAACCGTCGCGCCCGGCATCCCGCGTCTCGGCGACCGCCGCCCGGACGAGACCCGCCGACGGTGTCAGGCCACCCAGGCCGAGGGCGCTGCACAGCTCCACCCGGTCGACGCGCTCCGCGAGGGCGACGCGTACTCCGTCGATGTCCTGAACCGCGATCTCGACGGCGATGCCCATACGGCTCCTGACGCAGAAGGGTGCCGCACGCGTCGCGKGCGGCACCCCGAGACTACTGCGTGGCGCGGGCTGGGATCAGCGCGCGACCTCGCCGTCGACGTAGTCGTCGTCGTTGGATGCGTTCCAGGCGAACAGCTTGCGCAGCTCGCGGCCGGTCGCCTCGATCGGGTGCTCCTCGCCCTTCTTGCGGAGCGCGAGGAACTCCGGCGCGCCCGCATCCTGGTCGGCGATGAAGCGCTTGGCGAAGGTGCCGTCCTGGATGTCGGCGAGCACAGCCTGCATGTTCTCCTTGACGTGCGGGTCGATGACGCGCGGGCCGGAGACGTAGTCGCCGTACTCGGCCGTGTCGGAGACGCTCCAGCGCTGCTTGGCGATGCCGCCCTCCCACATCAGGTCGACGATGAGCTTCAGCTCGTGCAGCACCTCGAAGTAGGCGACCTGCGGTTGGTAGCCGGCCTCGGTCAGGGTCTCGAAGCCGTACTGGACGAGCTGCGAGACACCGCCGCAGAGCACGGCCTGCTCGCCGAACAGGTCGGTCTCCGTCTCCTCGGTGAAGGTGGTCTTGATACCGCCGGCGCGGAGGCCGCCGATCGCCTTCGCGTACGAGAGGACGAGCGGCCAGGCGTTGCCCGACGAGTCCTTCTCGACCGCGACGATCACGGGGACGCCGCGGCCGGCCTCGTACTCGCGGCGCACGGTGTGCCCAGGGCCCTTCGGCGCGACCATGATCACGTCGACGCCCTCGGGCGCCTCGATGTAGCCGAAACGGATGTTGAACCCGTGGCCGAAGACGAGGGCGTCGCCGTCCTTCAGGTTGTCCTTGATGTCGTCGGCGTACAGGTGACGCTGCACCTGGTCCGGTGCGAGGATCACGATGACGTCGGCCCAGGCGGCCGCGTCGCCAGCGCTGAGGACGCGGAAGCCCGCCTCCTCGGCCTTGGGCTTCGACTTCGAGCCCTCCTTGAGGCCGATGACGACCTCGACGCCCGAGTCGCGGAGGTTCTGCGCGTGCGCGTGACCCTGCGAGCCGTAGCCGATGACGGCGACCTTCTTGCCCTGGATGATCGAGAGGTCCGCGTCGTTGTCGTAATAGATCTCAGCCACTGGTGCTTCTCCTTGCTGGTTGGTTCGTGGGTCTTCTAGTTTTTGAAAACGCGCTCGGTGATGGACTTGCCGCCGCGGCCGATCGCGAGGAGGCCCGACTGGGCCATCTCCTTGATGCCGTACGGTTCGAGCACCTTGAGCAGCGCCTGGGTCTTGCCGCTGTCGCCGGTGACCTCGATCACGAGCGCGTCGGTCGCGACATCGACGACGCGGGCGCGGAAGAGGTTCACCGCTTCAAGCACCTGCGAGCGGGTGGAGTTGTCCACCCGTACCTTGATCAGCAGGTGCTCGCGCTGCACCGACTGCGACGGTTCGAGCTCGACGATCTTGATGACGTTGATCAGCTTGTTCAGCTGCTTGGTCACCTGCTCGAGCGGGAGCTCCTCGACGTCGACGACGACGGTGATGCGCGACAGGCCGTCGACCTCACTGGTACCCACCGCGAGCGAGTGGATATTGAAGCCGCGACGGGCGAACAGCCCCGCCACGCGCGTCAGCAGACCGGGCTTGTCCTCCACGAGGAGGCTCAGAACGTGCGTGCTCATGGTCACTCCCCTCCGAACGACGGGCTGTGGTCGCGGGCGTACTGGACGTAGCTGTTGCTGACGCCCTGCGGCACCATCGGCCACACCATCGCGTCGGCGCTCACGACGAAGTCGATGACGACCGGACGGTCGTTGGTCTCCAGCGCCAGCTGGATCGCCGCATCCACCTCTTCCTCCTTCGTGACGCGGATGCCGAGGGCGCCGTACGCCTCCGCCAGCTTCACGAAGTCGGGGACGCGCACGGTGTCGTGACCGGTGTTCAGGTCGGTGTTCGAGTAGCGGCCGTCGTAGAAGAGGGTCTGCCACTGCCGCACCATGCCGAGCGACGAGTTGTTGATGATCGCGACCTTGATCGGGATGTTGTTGATCGTGCAGGTGGCGAGCTCCTGATTGGTCATCTGGAAGCATCCATCGCCGTCGATCGCCCACACCGTGCGGTCCGGCTGCGAGACCTTCGCACCCATCGCCGCGGGCACCGCGTAGCCCATCGTGCCGGCTCCGCCGGAGTTGAGCCACGAGTTGGGGCGCTCGTACTTGATGAACTGCGCCGCCCACATCTGGTGCTGGCCGACGCCGGCGGCGTAGACGCCTTCCGGCCCGGTCAGCTCGCCGATGCGCTGGATGACGTACTGCGGGGCGAGCAGCCCGTCGGTGGTGGCCGAGTAGCCGAGCGGGAACTCCTCGCGGAGCCCGTTCAGGTACGTCCACCATTCGACGGTGTCGGGCGTGGTCGCCCGGATCGCCTCCTGGTACGCAGCGGTCAGATCGACGATGACATCCTTGGCATCGCCGACGATAGGGACGTCGGCGACTCGGATCTTGGAGATCTCGGCGGGGTCGACGTCGACGTGCACGATCTTCGCGTTGGGTGCGAACAGGGAGGTGTTGCCCGTCACGCGGTCATCGAACCGCGCGCCGAGGGAGATGATCAGGTCGGCCTCCTGCAGCGACAGCACCGCGGGCACCGTCCCGTGCATGCCGGGCATGCCGAGGTGCTGCTTGTGCGTGTCGGGGAACGCGCCGCGGGCGGTGAGCGTCGTCACCACGGGTGCGCCTGTCGCCTCGGCGAGTTCCAGGAGCTCCTGCGAAGCGCGGGCGCGGATGACGCCGCCGCCGACGTAGAGCACCGGCTTCTTGGCCTCGGCGAGCAGCTGGGCGGCCGCGAGGACCTGCTTGCCGTGCGCCTTGGTGATCGGGCGGTAGCCGGGCAGATCGACCTTGGGCGGCCAGATGAACGGCGCCGAGTTCTGCTGCGCGTCCTTGGTGATGTCGACGAGCACCGGACCCGGACGCCCGGTTCCGGCGATGTGGTACGCCGCGGCGATCGTCGAGGGGATGTCCTCGACGTCCTTCACCAGGAACGAGTGCTTCGTGATCGGCATGGTGATGCCGACGATGTCGGCCTCCTGGAACGCGTCCGTGCCCATGAGCGTGGAGAACACCTGACCGGTGATGAACACGACGGGGACGGAGTCCATGTGCGCGTCCATGATGGCAGTGACGAGGTTCGTCGCGCCGGGACCGGAGGTCGCCATGGCGACCCCGACCTTGTTGCTCGCGACCGCGTAGCCTTCGGCGGCGTGACCGCCGCCCTGCTCGTGGCGGACGAGGACGTGACGGATCCGCGTGGAGTCCATGATCGCGTCGTAGATGGGGAGGATGGCACCGCCGGGGAGCCCGAAGACGTCGGTGACGCCGAGGAGCTCGAGGGTGCGGACGACCGACTGGGAGCCGGTCAGATTCTCGGGCGACGCCTTACCGGGCGCCGCGGACGGCAACACACTGCTGGGGGTTGCATCCGTGGACATGCGTGTGATCAGTCCCTTACATAGGAAGAGTGGATGGTGTCGGCGACGTTCAGCCCGTGACCGCGCCTTCGGCTGCGGAGCGCACGAGCTTGGAGAACTTCGCGAGAACGCCACGGGTATAGCGCGGAGGAAGAGGCGCCCAGCCTTCACGGCGGGCGGTCAGCTCTGACTCGTCGACAAGTAGGTCGAGGGAGCGAGCCGCGATATCGACCCGTATCAGATCACCATCGCGCACGAAGGCGATGGGACCTGCGTCCACCGCTTCGGGTGCTATGTGGCCGATGCACAGGCCGGTTGTGCCGCCTGAGAATCGTCCGTCCGTCAATAGTAGTACATCCTTGCCGAGGCCTGCGCCCTTGATGGCGGCGGTGATGGCGAGCATCTCGCGCATCCCCGGACCGCCCTTGGGGCCCTCGTACCGGATGATGACGACGTCGCCCGCGTAGATGCGGCCCTCGGTCAGCGCGTCCATCGCTTCCCGCTCGCGCTCGAACACGCGAGCAGGGCCCTCGAACACCTCGGCGTCGAAGCCGGCCGTCTTGACGACGGCGCCGTCCGGCGCGAGCGAGCCCTTGAGGATGGTGATGCCGCCGGTGGGGTGGATGGGGTTGTCGAGCGTCCGCATCACCTCGCCGTCGGGTGCAGGCGGGTTGATCTCGGCCAGGTTCTCGGCCACCGTCTTGCCGGTCACCGTCAGGCAGTCGCCGTGGAGCAGGCCCGCGTCGAGCAGGGCCTTCATGACGACCGGGACGCCGCCGTGGCGGTCGACGTCGTTCATGACGTACTTGCCGAACGGCTTCAGGTCGCCGATGTGCGGGATCTTGTCGCCGATCCGGTTGAAGTCGTCGATCGTCAGGTCGACCTCGGCCTCGTGCGCGATGGCGAGCAGGTGCAGGACGACGTTGGTCGAGCCGCCGAATGCCATGGCGACCGCGATGGCGTTCTCGAACGCCTTCTTGGTGAGGATGTCGCGAGCGGTGATGCCCTTGCGGAGCAGGTTCACGACGGCCTCGCCGGAGCGATGCGCGTAGTAGTCACGGCGACGGTCGGCCGACGGCGGCGCTGCCGAGCCCGGGAGGCTCATCCCGAGCGCCTCGGCGACGGAAGCCATGGTGTTCGCCGTGTACATGCCGCCGCAGGCGCCCTCACCCGGAGCGATGGCGCACTCGATGCGCTTGAGGTCTTCCTCGCTCATCTTGCCGGCCTTGCACGCGCCGACCGCCTCGAAGGAGTCGATGATCGTGACGTCCTTCTCGGTGCCGTCGGAGAGCTTCACCCAGCCGGGCGCGATGGACCCGGCGTAGAGGAACACGGCCGAGAGATCCAGCCGGGCCGCTGCCATCAGCATGCCGGGGAGCGATTTGTCGCAGCCCGCGAGGAGCACGGTGCCGTCGAGGCGCTCGGCCATCATCACGGTCTCGACCGAGTCGGCGATGACCTCGCGCGACACGAGCGAGAAGTGCATCCCCTCGTGGCCCATCGAGATGCCGTCGGAGACGGAGATGGTGCCGAACTGGAGCGGATAGCCGCCCCCGGCGTGCACGCCCTCCTTCGCGCCCTGCGCAAGGCGGTCGAGCGAGAGGTTGCAGGGGGTGATCTCGTTCCACGAGCTGGCGATGCCGATCTGCGGCTTCTCCCAGTCTTCGTCACCCATTCCGACGGCGCGGAGCATACCGCGGCTGGTGGTGGCTTCGATCCCGTCCGTGACGACGCGCGAACGCGGCTTCCAATCGACTTCTGGCATGGAACAACTCTAGGACGTCTCGAATGCCACTCGGACCATGCGTCCCGCACCCGTGGAGAACGGCCGCCGGCGTCAGGCTGTGGGCGACTTCAGGCCGTGGACGACTTCAGGTGCGCCTCGCGCGCCTGCGCGAGCAGCCCCAGCAACGTCGCGATCGCGCGCTCGTCCGCGACGCGGTACTGCGCCGCGGTCTCCCCCGCGCCGACCTTGATGCCGACGTCTCCCTGCGCGGGGCGCAGCACGGTGAAGCCGTCCTCGTCGGTGACGTCGTCACCGGCGAACAGCACGGCGGTCGCCTTCGTGTACTCGCGCAGCCGCTCGACGCCGTCGCCCTTGTTCGCGCCGCGCACCGAGAACTCGATGATGTCCTTGCCGTCCCGGATCGTCAGCTCGGGGCTCACCGCTGCAGCCGCCTCACGCGCACGGGCGACGACCTCCGCACCGCGCTCCCCCGCCACGCGCCGGTAGTGCACGCCGAACCCGACCGGCTTCGTCTCGAGCTTGGTCTCCGGGATGCTGTCCACCAGCGCCTGCAGCGCCTCGCCCAGCCGGCGCAGGGTGTCCTGCTCGTCGTCTGTCAGATCGAGCGAGACGCCATCGCGGCCGAAGCGGATCTCGACGCCGTGCGAGCCGATCAGCAGCGCATCCTCGTCGGCCTCGGTCACCAGCTCCAGGCTGGAAAGCGGGCGGCCGGAGACGTACGCCACCCAGGTGTTCGCCAGATGCTCCAGGCGGTCGAGCGCCGCCTTCGACTCGGGCAGCGCCCGGGCGCCCCGCGGGACGTCGACGAAGGGCGCGAGCGTCCCGTCGAAGTCGAGGGCGAGCAGCAGCCGGTCGGCGGTCGCCAGCTTCTGCAGGGCGGAGGCGAGAGCGACGGCGGATGCGGGCGGCAGGTGCGAAGCGGTGTGAGTCATACGTCTTTCAGAACAGTAATAAGGAAATCAGCGCCGGTTGACGGGCGGGTCCTGCAACGGGTGGTCGCCGTGGGCGCTGCGGGTGAGGGCATCGAGGAAGGACGCCGACCAGCGCGCCACGTCGTTGGTGAGCACCTTCTTGCGCAGGGCGCGCATCCGGCGGGTGCGGTCGCGCTTGGGCATCGCGAGCGCCTGCATCACGGCATCTTTGAGGCCCTCGATGTCGTGCGGGTTGATCAGCAGCGCCTGGCGGAGCTCGTCCGAGGCGCCCGCGAACTCGCTGAGCACGAGCACGCCGTCCTCATCCACCCGGGTTGCGACATACTCCTTCGCGACCAGGTTCATGCCGTCGCGCAGCGCTGTCACCAGCATCACGTCGGCCGCGAGGTAGAGCGCGACCATCTCCTCACGGGGGTAGCCGTGGTGGAGGTACGCGATGGCGGTGTGGCCGAGCGTCGAGTAGTCGCCGTTGATGCGGCCGACAGTCAGTTCGATCTCATCCCGGAGCTGCCGGTACGTCTCGACCCGCTCCCGGCTGGGGCTGGCGACCTGGACGAGGGTGACGTCCTCTGCCTTCACCCTGTCCTCTGCGAGGAGTTCGCCGAACGCGGCGAGGCGGTGGCCGATCCCCTTCGTATAGTCGAGCCGGTCGACGCCGAGCATGATCTTCTCGGGGTTGCCGAGTTCTTCGCGGATCTCCTGGGCGCGCGCCTGGATCTCGGGACGGCGGGCGAGCTCCTGGTACTGCTCCGCGTCGATCGAGATCGGGAACGCCCGGGCGAGGACGGTGCGCACCAGGCCGCCGCGGCGGTCCGTGGTGACGTGGCGGTGGGAGCCGGCCTCCGGATCGTCGGTGTCGATCGGCACCTCGATGATCGGCCCGCGCGTCTCGAAGCCCTTCAGGCGGCGGACGGCGCGGGAGAAGTTGCCGGCGTCGGCGACGCGCTGGAAGCCGATGACGTCGGCGCCGAGCAGTCCGTCGATGATCTGGCGCCGCCACGGCAGCTGCGAGTAGATGCCGTACGGCGGGAACGGGATGTGGTTGAAGAACCCGATCACGAGGTCCGGCCGCAGCTCGCGCAGCATCGCGGGGACCAGCTGCAGCTGGTAGTCGTGCACCCAGACCACCGCACCGGGCGCGGAGGCGGACGCCGCAGCCTGCGCGAACCTGCGGTTGACCTTCACGTACGTCTCCCACCACTCGCGGTGGTAGCTCGGCTGCGCGATGACGTCGTGGTAGAGCGGCCAGAGGGTGTCGTTGGAGAAGCCCTCGTAGTACTCCTGCAGGTCCTGCTCGGAGAGCGGCACCGGGAGGATGTTGATCCCGCCGGCCTCGAACGGCTCCACCTCTTCGTCCGAGACGCCCGCCCAGCCGACCCAGATGCCGTCCTGCGACCGCATCATCGGCTCCAGGGCCGCGACGAGGCCGCCCGGTGAGGGCCGCCAGTCGGCGTTTCCGTCCTCGTCGAGCACCCGGTCCACGGGCAGCCGGTTGGACACGATGACCAGGTCGTACGTGTCGTCTTCCGTGTCGGTGATGGTCGCGTTCGTCGCGTTCGTCGTCGTCGAGTCAGGCTTCGCGGTGATGGTGGGTCAACTCCCTCAGGGGGTCGCGGTGGACATCTGCCAGGGTACCAGCGTCCTCCAACCCCGCCCGGGGCGAGGGCCGCGCTACTGCGCCTTCCCGAGCAGCTGGATGAGTCTGCTCGCGTACTCGGCATAGCCCGCAGCCGTCGGATGGAAGACGTCCGGACCGGTGGTGTTCAGCCAGGGCCGGCGGTCGCCGATCGCGTGCCCGGCGAAGTCGACGGGCAGGTACTCCATCGGCTTGCCGTCGGCCCGCTGCTCGTCGACCGCCTGGCGGATCACCTCGTTCAGCCCGAGCGTCGCGGCGTTGAGCGCGGCGGCGGTTCCGAAATCGGGCGCGTTGGGATCCGACGAGTCGTAGAGCAGCGTGTAGCCGGTGACGACGATGCGGGCGTTCGGCGCCGCCTGTGCGATGGCACTGTAGACGGTGTCCAGCCGGTCGGGCAGAACGTTCAGGAGGGACAGCGCAGCGGTGACCTCGTTCCGGCAGGCGGCCGCCTTGCCCGCCGCGCAGTCGCCGGCGATGGCCGCCACACCCAGGTCGTTGCCGCCGATGCTCACCGTGACGAGGTCGGTCCGGTCGTCGAGCGCGATCAGCTGGTGCTTCAGCAGGTCGGACGTGGTGGCGCCAGCGCACGCGGCGTTGACGACCAGGTCGATGCCGGCTTTGCGGGCGAACACCGGCGGGTACGCGGCGGGACTCAGCCGGCACTTCCCCTGCTCGTCACCGCCGCCCATCCCGGCCGCGAACGAGTCGCCGACGGCGACATAGCGGGTGGATGCGGTCAGGGGCTCCTTCGGGAACGGGTCGGGAGCGGCGGTCGGCGTCGGCGCGGCCGTCGCCGCGCCGCGTGGAGGCTCCGCGCTTCCGGGCGACGCAGAACACGCCGTCAGGAGTGCCAGGACCGCAGCCGACGCGAGCAGCGCGGCGGCGCGGAACGCTCGGGGCACGCGCGGCGCGCGTGGGTTGCGGGATGCTTCGGGTCGCATCCCTCAAACAGTAGTGGCCGACGCTTGGTGAACGCTCAAACGGTCAGACCCGCTCGGTCAGACCCGCTCGGTCAGGGCCAGCAAGATGGTGGGCACGGACTCGGAGAGCCGCTCGGTGAAGGTGCGCTCGTCTCCCGCGAGCACCGCCCGGGCCTCCCCGCTCGCGCACAGCTCGGCGATGACCCGGACCGCCTCCTCCGCGTCGATGGTGAAGCGCCGCCCCGCGCTGTCGAGGGCCTCGACGACGATCTCGGTCAGGTCGGCGAAGAACTCGTCCTGGTAGCGCAGGTAGTCGGCCGCGATGGAGTGGTCGCGGAGCGCCATGAGCTGGAACTCGGCCTGCACCAGCCACCAGCGCCGGTCGTCGGACTGCAGTTCGAGGATGCGCGTGATCGTCTGCAGCACATCCTGGTCGCCGAGGCGGGCGTTCCCGTCGCCCACGAGCGGGGTGAGGAACTGGGTGACGCCGGTGTTCAGCTGTTCCAGCCGGATGGTCTTCTCGCGGTCCATGAGCGCGAAGAACAGCTCCTCTTTGCTGGAGAAGTTGGAGTAGAAGGCGCCACGGGTGAACCCGGCGGCCTCCGCGATCAGCTCGACGCTCGCGGCACGGACACCGTGCTCGGCGAACACGTCGAAGGCCGCGTCGAGCAGGCGCGCGCGGGTGCGTTGCCGCCTCGCCGACTCGGTGGGCGCATCCTCGCGGGCCTCTGCCGCCGCGTCGTCACTGAGAGTCGTGCTGTCCAAGCTGAAACCTTCCTGAATCCAACTTACGATACAGAAGTGTATCGGATACGGTCATGTATGGATACAACGGTGTATCGAACACCTTTGATCACTTTCGGTACTCACCCACTGGAGAACGCGTGTCCTCGCTTCTGTATTCGGTCGGCCGGTGGGCCTACCGCGCCCGCCGCCTGGTCGTCATCATCTGGATCGCCCTTCTCGCCCTCCTCGGCGGCGGCGCGCTCCTGTTCAACCAGGGCACAGACAACAGCTTCAGCATTCCGGGCACCGAGTCGCAAGAGGCTCTCGACACGCTGAGCCGCACATTCCCGCAAGTCAGCGGCACCACGGCGCAGATCGTCGTCGTCGCTCCGGAGGGTCAGACGGTCGACGACGCCGACATCAAGCAGCCGGTCGAGGATGCGGTCGACTCCATCAAGGACATCGACGGCGTCTCCAGCGCCAGTTCCCCCTATTCGGCGCAGGTGAAGAACCTGATCTCCGACGACCGCTCGGCCGCCATCATCACCGTGCAGCTGAAAGGTCAGATGACCACGGTGACCGCCGAGACGAAGGATGCCGTCAAGGCGGCCGGGGCGGACCTCGCGAAAGAGCTGCCCGACGGATCGAAGTCCGCCGTCGGCGGCCAGCTCTTCTCGCAGAATCTGCCCACGCTCTCCGTCATCGAACTGATCGGCGTCGGCGTCGCGCTGGTCGTCCTGATCCTGACCTTCGGCTCGTTCCTAGCGGCCGGGATGCCGCTCCTCACGGCCATCCTCGGCGTCGCGCTGTCGATGTGCCTGATCTTCATCGCGACGCTCTTCGGCTCGATCTCCTCCACCACGCCGATGCTCGCGCTCATGCTCGGGCTCGCGGTGGGGATCGACTACTCGCTGTTCATCATCTCGCGGCATCAGGCGCAGCTGAAGGCGGGTGTCCCGCCGGAGGAGTCGACCGCCCGTTCGGTCGCGACGGCCGGCTCCGCTGTGCTCTTCGCCGGGATCACGGTCATCATCGCGCTCGCAGGGCTCGCTGTGGCGAACATCCCGTTCCTGACGACGATGGGCCTGGCTGCGTCCGTGGCCGTCGCGGTCGCGGTGCTGGTCGCGCTGACGCTGACGCCGGCGATGCTCGGGTTCGCCGGGGCGCGGCTGACCCCTGGGCGCCGCAAAGCCGCACGGGATGCCAAGCGGAAGTCGGCGGAGACGGCGGAGGGAACGGCCGTCGAGCCGACGCCGACGCGTGCACCCGCACCCGCACCCGCACCCGCACCCGCTGACGCTGACGCGACCGCACCGTCCTTCGCGCACGCGGCCAAGGCCGACATCCCACCCGGATTCTTCCGCGGCTGGGTCCGCGCGGTCACCCGCTTCCCGATCGTGACCGTCGTCGCGGTGATCGTCGCGCTCGGCATCGCCGCCCTCCCCGCGCTGCAGCTGCGGCTGGCGCTCCCCGACGCCGGCTCGCAGCCGGAAAGCTCATCCGCACGCGTCGCCTACGACCTGGTCTCCGAGCACTTCGGCCCCGGCTACAACGGCCCGCTGATCGTGACCGGCTCCATCATCTCCAGCACCGACCCGGTCGGGCTCATGACGAAGATCGGGGATGAGATCGCCGACCTCCCCGGCGTCGCCTCCGTGCCGCTCGCCACTCCGAACGCGACCGCTGACACGGGCATCGTGCAGGTCGTGCCGACCACCGGTCCCGACGACGCGAAGACGGCGGACCTCGTCGCCGAGATCCGGTCGAAGCACCAGCACTTCCTCGACGAGTACGGGGTCGACCTCAAGGTGACCGGAAACACGGCGGCGCAGATCGACGTGTCCTCGCGGCTGGGCGGGGCCCTGCTGCCGTTCGGCGTGCTCGTCGTCGGACTCTCGCTGATCCTGCTGACGATGGTGTTCCGCTCCATCGCGGTGCCGATCAAGGCGGCGCTGGGCTACCTGCTCTCGGTGGGCGTCGCGTTCGGGGCGGTCACCGCCGTGTTCGAGTGGGGATGGTTCGCCGACGCCCTCCACGTCGACAAGACCGGGCCGATCATCTCGTTCATGCCGATCATCCTGATGGGCGTGCTCTTCGGCCTGGCGATGGACTACGAGGTCTTCCTGGTCAGCCGCATCCGCGAGGACTACGTGCACGGCGGCGAGGCGCGGCGCGCCATCCAGAGCGGGTTCGTCAGCTCGGCGAAGGTCGTCACCGCGGCCGCGATCATCATGATCTCGGTGTTCGCCGCGTTCGTGCCGGAGGGCGACGCCTCGATCAAGCCGATCGCGTTGGGGCTCGCCGTCGGCGTCTTCGTCGACGCGTTCATCGTGCGCATGACGCTGGTGCCGGCCGTGCTGCAGCTGCTCGGAGACAAGGCCTGGTGGATGCCGCGCTGGCTCGACCGCATCCTGCCCTCCTTCGATGTGGAGGGCGACGGCCTGCAGAAGGAGCTGGAGCTCGCCCACTGGCCCGAGGGCGCGACCGGCCTGGTGGCCGCGGCGGACGGGCTCGGAGTCAGCACGCGGAAGAAGCGCCTGGTCGGAGACGTGTCGTTCCGGCTCGCCGACGGCGAGGTGCTCGTGGTGCACGGCGACGACCGCACCGCCGCGCTCGCCCTCCTCATGGCGGTCACCGGGCACACCCCGGTCGACACCGGAACCGTCAAGGTCGCCGGATTCGTATTGCCGACCCGCGGCTCGGCGGTGCGTGCGCGCACCTCCCTCGTGCGGATGGAGGCGTCCGAGACGCCCGTCGGCGACATCCGGCTGGCCCTCGCCGGCCGTCCGCAGCTGCTGGCGCTCGACGCCGTCGACTCCGTCACCGACCCCGTCGAGCGTCGTCGCATCCGCGCCGAGCTCACCGCGGCGCTGAGCCGCGCCCGGGTCGAGGAGCGCCCGTTCGCGCTCGTGGTCTCGTGCGTCGACCCGGCCGGACTCGACGATCTGCTGCCCGACAGCGCCGAGCCGACGGCCGTCGACCTGGATGCCGCAGCCCGACCGGCGCGTCGTCCGGACGTACCCGCGACGGACTCCGCGGACACCGACCTCACCGACCCCGACCGTGCCGAGCACGGCGCCCACCTCGAGAAGGCTGACGCCCGATGACCACCCCCACCTCTCCCCTGCGCCGCCCGGGTTCGCTGTTCTCGCTGGAGCGGATGCGCTCGGACAAGCGCGTCACGTGGCTGACCATCGCCGGCATCCTGCTGGTGCCCATCGTCATCGGCGGGCTGCTGGTGTGGGCGCTCTGGAACCCGACCGAGCGCCTCGGCGACGTCAAGGCGGCCGTGGTCAACCTCGACCAGCCGGTGAAGGTCAACGGCCAGACGGTGCCGCTCGGCCGGCAGCTCGCGGCGGGCCTCCTCGACACCAAGAACGACAACTTCGACTGGGTGCTGACGGACAAGAAGGATGCGGATAAGGGCATCGCGAGCGGCGAGTACGTCGCCGTGGTCACTGTCCCGGAGAACTTCTCGAAGGCGGCCACGTCGACCGCCGGCGCCGCGGCCGACGCCACCCGGGCGACCATCGACGTGCGCACCAGCCAGCAGTCGAAGCTCGTCGACCCGGCGATCAGCCAGGCCGTCACCACGACCGCGACCGCGGTCCTGAACAAGCAGCTCACCTCGACCTACATCGCCAACGTCTACGTCGGGTTCAACACGCTCGGGGAGCAGCTCGGCAAGGCGGCGACGGGAGCCGATCAGCTCTCCAGCGGACTGACGCAGCTGGCGAGCGGGACGCATCAGCTGGCCGACGGCGCCGCGCAGCTCTCGACCGGGGCGTCGTCACTGGCGGGCGGGATCTCGCAGCTCTCCGACGGCACGTCGCAACTGTCGGACGGCCTGAACACTCTCGCGTCGAGCGGAGCGCAGGTGCAGAGCGGCGCGCAACAGCTGTCGGACACGGCGGCCACCGCATCCACGACCCTCAGCCGGGCGACGACGGGGATCAACACGGCTGTTGCGCAGAACTGCGCTCCTCCGATCGTCGACCCGAAGCTCGGTGCGCTCTGCACCCAGCTCTCGGCCCAGCTGACCGACCTCAACACGGCGCAGGCGTATGGCGCGGGCCTCGCCCCCGGAACGCAGACCTTCGCCTCGCAGCTCGGGCAGTACACCGGCGGCGTCACCCAGTCGGCGTCGGGAGCCTCGCAGCTCGCCTCCGGCGCCTCTCAGTCGGCGGACGGCGCCCAGCAGTTCGCCACCGGCGTGCAGCAGCTGAGCGCCGGCATCCCGGCCCTGGCCACCGGTGCCGACCAGTCGGCGTCCGGGGCGGCATCCCTCGCCTCGGGCCTGCACACAGCGGTGAAGCAGCTGCCCAGCTACGACAAGGGCGAACGGACCAGCCTCGCCGACGTGGCTGCACAGCCGGTCGGGCAGAAGACCTCCGGCGACACCCCGTTCGGCACCTCCAGCATCCCGCTGTTCGCCGCGGTGGCGCTGTGGCTCGGGGCGCTGGCGACCTTCCTCGTGCTGCAGGCGCTGTCGCGGCGCGCGCTGCTGACCTCCCGCGCCGCCGGCCGGATCGCCCTCGACGGGTTCCTGCCCGCGGCGGCGCTCGGGGTCGTGCAGGGCGTGCTGGTCGCCGGGATCATGGCTCCGGCGCTCTCGCTGGACGTCGGCCACTGGTTCGGCTTCGCCGGACTGGCCGCTGCGGTCGGGATCGCGTTCGCCGCCGTCAACCACGGCCTGGTCGCCCTCCTCGGCGGCGTCGGGCGGTTCCTGTCGATGCTCGTCGTCGTCGTGACGCTCGCCTCCGGCATCGTGTCGACCGCGCCCAGCTTCTTCGACGCGGCCCTGCCCTGGCTCCCGACGTCGTCGGCCATCACCGCGATGCAGGGCGCGATCGACGGCTCAGCGGACGCGTGGCGCGGCCTCGGCGGACTGCTCCTCTGGGCGGCGTTCGGCTTCGCGCTGGCCCTGATCGCCGTAGCCCGACGGCGGGTGGTCAACGCCGCGCGTCTCCTGCCCGCTGAATAGACCCCCCTGAATAGCCCATCCAGTTGGCGCGACACGCCGTCCGGCGCACCCGCGCGACGGCGTGTTGTGTCACCTAGACGGTGAAAGCCAGGGCCAGCGTCGCCAGGACGACCGTCACCGGCGCGACGATCAGGCCGAGCAGGACGTAGCGGCGCCACCGGATCTCCACGTCGAACGATGTCAGCCGCTGGTGCCAGAGCAGGGTGGCCAGCGACGCCCACGGCGTGATCAGCGGGCCCGCATTCACGCCGATCAGCAGCGCGGCGAGACGCGCTGGGCTCTCGGCCACCGGCTCCAGCGCCAGGTACGCCGGGAGGTTGTCGATCGCATTCGCGCCGACCAGCCCCGTGAGTGACAGCCGCAGGAGGGCGAGCGGCGACTCCCCCGTCCCGGAGACGGTCGCCACCAGCGTCCCGAGATCCTGCGCGTGCAGCGCCTCGATGAACAGGAACAAGCCGGATGCGAGCAGCACCAGCTGCCAGGGCAGCAGCCCGAAGCGCACGACGCTCCGCTTGCGGACGAGGAACACCACGGCGAGTAGCACCGCAGCGATGCTGGTCGGCAGCCACACCGGCAGGCCGGAGACGAGCAGCGGGATGAGGGCCACGACGACCGCGGCCGAAATCCAGAACAGCACCGGGTCCTCGATGCCGTCTTCGTCGCCGGTGACGTACCGGACCAGCAGCGATCGCCGCGCGATGAGGAACACCACCACCATCGGGACCACCATCGCCACCAGCGCGGGAGCCAGCATGAGCGACGCGAAGGCGGCGGGGGTCGGATCCCCCATCGCGTGCTGGGCCAGCAGGTTGGTGAGGTTGGAGACCGGCAGCAGCAGGGAGCCGGCGTTCGCCATCCACACCGTCGTCAACGCGAACGGCAGCGGGTTCAGCCCCGCGTGACGCGCCATCACGATGACCACGGGCGTGAGCAGCACCGCGGTCGTGTCGAGCGACAGGAAGATCGTGCTGAGGGCCGCGACCACCACGACGAGCAGCCAGAGCGCCCAGGCACGGCCGCGCCCCCAGCGCGCCGTCTGCTGGGCCAGCGCGGTGAACACGCCCGCCTCCGCGGCGAACTCGGTCACCACGGTGATGGCCACGACGAACAGCAGGATGGGCCACACGCGATCCCACAGCTCGATGGCTTCGGGAACGGGCAGCAGCCCGGTGGCGACAGCAACCCCACCGAGCGCGAGGAGCACGGCGCCGACGATCGCGGTGCGCATCCTCCTCCTCCCGGTCCGGACCTAGGAAGCGTACGCTACGGGGCGACATCGAAAGGAACAGGATGCGCAAGTACCTCTTCAACGGCGCGGTGATCAGCGCGGCGTTCGGTCTGTGGACCACGGTCCAGTCGTCCAAGAAGGGCGTCCGCGACTGGCGCGTCCCCCTGATGTGGATCAACGCCGCGATCTCGCTCGCCCTGGCCGTCGGAGCGGTGATCCAGGAGTCGCAGGAGGCGTCCGAGCGCGAATCCAAGCCCCTCGGTGCACGAAAGGGCCGTTGACCCGCTGATTTCCGCAAAAACTCCCGGCGTGTCCGGCGGGTTCGCGCGGCTTCCGTCCATGACACTTGTATTCAGGTGAACCTGGAAGGGGTTGCGCGATGTTTGGTCGTAGGCGGCACGCCGCCGTAGTTCCGGTGGCTCCAGTCCCTCAGTTGACGGACGCTCAGATCCTCGAACTCGTGCACACCAAGGTTGCCGAGTTGATCGGCGTGAACGGCGAGTGGACGGTCATCCGCCGTGCGCACGACGACACCGACACCATCTTCCACTCCATCCTCGCCCAGTCGGTCTCGGTGGGCATCGCTGCCGCCCTGGCTGAAGCGCGCCGCCGGCTGGAAGCGGGCGAAGCGCTCTCCGAGCCGCAGCACCTGGCCCCCTCGGTCGCGGATGCGCCCGCGCCGGTCGAGGCCGCCGAGGTCGTCCCTGTCCCGGCAGCGGCCGCCGTCGAGGCTCCCGCCGCCGTGGTGGACGCCCCCGTCGCCGAGGCCCAGCCCGCCGCCTTCAGCTGGGAACCCGCGCCGATCACCCAGTGGACCGACCTGCGGAAACCCGTGACCGGCGAGTTCCCGCTCGTCTCGGTCCGCTCCGCGGCCTAGACGCCGACCGAAAAGCGCGCCTCGGCCTCAGCCGAGCTCCTTCCAGCCCTCGGGCCCCTCCGACCCCGCCGGGTACTCCTCGAGCGGCACGCGTCCGTCGTGCCATGCCTTCAGCACGGGCTCGACGATCCGCCAGCACTCCACCGCCGTGTCCGCGCGGACGGAGAGCGTCGGGTCGCCGTCGAGGATGCCCTCCAGCACCTCGCCGTAGGCCAGCAGCGCGCCGGGACCGAAGTCGGCCTGAAGTGATGCGCGCTCCAGCTCGTACGGGTCGTCCGACCCATTGATGTTGACCTCCAACGACATCCGGTCCGGAGCGAACATGAGTCGTAGCTTCGCCGGCTCCATCGTTCCCGTCAGCCCGCTCGGGATGCGCCGGGCCGGCGCGAAGGTGATCACCATCTCCCGGCGCCTGCCGCCGAGCGCCTTCCCGGAGCGGAGGGTGAACGGCACGCCCTTCCAGCGCCACGTGTCGATCTGGAAGGTCACCTCGGTCAGCGTCTCGGTCTCGCGGGACCGGTCCACCCCGGACTCGTCCGCGTACGCCGGCAGCTTCTTGCCGTCGATCTCGCCTGCCGCGTACCGGGCCCGACGGCTCGCGGTGACCGGGTCGTCGTTCCAGACCCGCGTGGCGCGCAGCACGAGCTGCTTGGCGTCGCGCAGGTCCGGCGCACCCAGGGTCGAGGGTGGCTCCATCGCGAGCACGGCCATCACCTGCAGCAGGTGGCTCTGGATCATGTCCATCAGGGCGCCTGCGGTGTCGTAGTACCGGGCACGCCCCTCCAGGGCCAGAGTCTCGTCGTAGATCACGTCGACGCGCTCGATGTGCAGGCCGTCCCAGATCGGCTCCAGGATGCTGTTGGCGAAGCGCACGCCCAGGATGTTGAGCACACTGGAGCGACCCAGGAAGTGGTCCACCCGGTGGATCTGGTCTTCCGGCACCAGCCGGGCGAGCTGCTCGTTGAGCCGGATGGCGCTCTCGCGGTCGGTGCCGAACGGCTTCTCCAGGGCGAGCGTGAGCCCCTTCGGCAGGTCGAAGCTGCCGAGCGCATCGCACGCCTTCGCCGTGATCGCGGGCGGGAGGGCGAAGTACAGCGCGGGCACACCCTTCGCCTCACCGAGGAGTTTCTTCAGGTCGTCGGCGCTGGTGGCATCCCCCTTGAAGTAGCGGGTCTCCTTCAGCAGCCGGTCGACCGCCTTCCCCTTCGCATCGACCGTCGCGAACGACTTCTTCACGAGGGAACGCCACGCGTCGTCGTCGAGGTCGTCGCTGCTCGAGCCGATCAGCGTGAACGCCCGGTCCGGCTGGCCGGTGAGCAACTGTCCGATAGCGGGGAGGAGGAGCCGTGACGTGAGGTCGCCGGATGCTCCGAGAATCACAAGAGTGTCCACGGACTGCGTCATGCCGATCACAGTACGTCCATACTGGGAATATGTCGCTCCCCATCGAGGATTACGCCCTGATCAGTGACTGCTTCACCGGGGCGCTCGTCGGCAAAGACGGCAGCATCGACTGGCTGTGCTTCCCCCGGTACGACTCGCGGTCCATGTTCGGCGCGCTGCTCGGCACGGAGGACCACGGGCGCTGGCTGGTCGCGCCGACCGACGCGTCCGCGACAAGCACTCGCCACTACGAGGAGGACACCATGATCCTCGTCACCCGGTGGCGCACCACCGAGGGCGAGGTCGAGGTGGTGGATGCGATGCCGATGGGCGACCACCGCGCCGATATCGTCCGGCGCGTTCGCGGCGTCAGCGGCCGGGTGCACATGCGCCAGGATCTCCGCATCCGGTTCGGCTACGCGGATGCGATGCCGTGGGTGCGCCAGGACAAGACGGACCGCCCGCATTCGTTGATCGCCGTCGCCGGCCCCGATGCCATCGTGGTGCGCGGCTCGCAACTGCACCCCGCGAATCACGCCCACCAGGGCGAGTTCACGGTGCGCGCCGGCGAGATCGTCGACCTCACGATGACGTGGTTCCCGTCGCACCGCGACGCGCCCGTCGCCCTCGACGTCGACACCGCCCTGCAGAACACCCGCGAGTGGTGGACCGGGTGGGCGAAGGGCTGCGCGCACGAAGGGCCGTACCGCAGCGAGGTGGTCCGTTCGCTGCTGATCCTGCGCGCGCTCTCGCACCTGGAGACCGGCGGAATCGTCGCGGCGGCCACCACCTCGCTGCCCGAGGCGTTCGGCGGCGAACGCAACTGGGACTACCGCTATGTGTGGCTGCGAGATGCGTCGCTCACGATCGGGGTGCTCCTCTCGCACGGCTACAACGACTACGTGGACCACTGGCGCGACTGGCTGCTGCGCGCGATCGCGGGCGACCCCGGCGACGTGCAGATCATGTACGGGCTCGCCGGCGAGCGGTACCTGGGTGAGCGCACCATCGACAGCCTCCCCGGCTACCAGGGCGCGCATCCCGTGCGGGTGGGCAACGACGCCTCCAACCAATTCCAGGCCGACGTGATCGGCGCGGTCATGCTCGGGCTCGACCACGGCCGCCGCGCAGGGAACACGGAGACGCGGTTCTCGTGGGCGCTGCAGCGCGCGCTGATGGGTTACCTGGAGGCGCACTGGCGCGAGCCCGACCACGGCATCTGGGAGATCCGCGACCACCCGCAGCAGTTCACGCACTCCCGTGCGCTGGTCTGGGCCGCCTTCGACTGCGCCATCCGGGGCGTCGAGCAGTACGGCCTCGACGGTCCGGTGGAGCGCTGGAAGCGGGAGCGGGACGCCATCCGCGCCGACATCGAGGCGAACGGCTGGGACCCGCACCGCGGCACCTACGTGCAGCACTACGGCACGACCGAGGTGGATGCGTCCCTCCTTCAGCTGGCCCAGGTCGGCTACGTCAGCGCCGACGACCCGCGGATGCTCGGGACGGTCCGCGCGCTGGAGGAGGACCTCCTGAAGGACGGCCTGCTGCTGCGGTATCGCACCGAGTCAGGGGTGGATGGACTGCCGCCGGGCGAGCACCCCTTCCTGGCCTGCTCGTTCTGGCTGGTGGAGCAGTACGCGACTTCCGGCCGGAAGGAGGACGCCGTCCGGCTCATGGACCGCCTGGTCTCGCTGGCCAACGACGTCGGTATGCTCTCCGAGGAATACGACGTCGACGGCCGGTCGCACGCGGGCAACACCCCGCAGGCGCTCACCCACCTGACGCTGGTGCGCGCGGCGGACGCGATCGCGGGCATCCCACTGTGGCCGTCGTCGTGACCGACGCAGGAACTCTGGAGCAGACGGGCACCGACGAGCTGTTGGAGCTCGGCTCCCCGTGGGTCACGATCGTCTGGAACGACCCGGTCAACCTGATGAGCTACGTCACCTACGTGTTCCAGACCTACTTCGGCTTCCCGAGGGCGGAGGCGAGGCGCCGGATGATGCTGGTGCACACCGAGGGCCGCGCAGTGGTCGCCACGGGAACCCGCGAGGAGATGGAACGGCACGTGGAGGCGATGCACGAGTACGGCCTGTGGGCGACGCTGACGAAGGCGGACGCGTGACACCGTTCCGCCGGCGCCGGGACGGTCGGGTCACGGCATCCTTCTCGTTCGAGGAGGGGCAGCTGCTCCGCTCGCTCGCCGAGGAGGCCGTCGAGCTCGCTCGGGCGGCGGCCCACCCGGAGAACCAGCTCGCCGACCCCGCCCTCGGCCGTCTGCTGCCGGATGCGTACCCGGACGACCCGGAGGCGTCCGCCGAGTTCCGCCGATTCACGGCTGCGGGCCTCGCCGACCGCAAGGAGCGCAACGCCGAGGTGGTGAGGGAGTCGCTCGCTCAGCCCGCCGACGGCACGGTGAAGGTGGTCCTCGATGACGCGCAGGCCAGCGCCTGGCTGCGCACCATCACGGACCTGCGCCTCGTGCTCGCCGCGCGGCTCGGCATCCGCGAGGACGGCGACGAGGGCGACGTCCACGACGAGGAGTCCGCGATGCAGCGCGCCGTCTACGACTGGCTCGCCGGCGTGCAGGAGCTGCTGGTAATGGCGCTGCAGCGGCGCCGCTGACGCGCCCTTTCGTCACAGCCCCACCCCACAATTCAGGCCAGGCCCTTCCCACCGAGTAGCGCGGGAGTTCCCTCGTTCAAGCCGCTCGAGGGCTGCATTGAGGCCATGTCTGGTCACGCCTGATGCGGGTCTTTAGGCAGTGTGCTGGTTGCCTTGCCTCAGGAGGATCACACATGAGCAAGAAGGTTGCGGTCGATGTCGACCGGTTGCGGACGGGTGCCGCATCGTTGGCGGATGCGGGTGCGGTACCGGCGGCGTCGGTGTTGCAGCTGGGGGATGCGGGTTCGCCGCGGGCGGATGCGGTGCACACGCAGTTCGAGATGTATTGGTCGTCGGGGCGGTCGGCCGTGGTGGACAGTGTGGATGCGTTGACCGCGGTGCTGCGGTCGGCGGCGGACGCGTATGTGAGCCGGGATTCGGAGAGTGCTGCGGCGTTCGGGTCGGGTTCTCGTGCGTTCTAGTCTTCGGGATTGGTCGCCGGTGGGGTTCGGGGCGGATCCGACGCCGGGGAATCTGGATGCGGTGGCGGCGTGGATGGCGGATCTGCAGAAGCGTTCGGAGTGGTACCGGCAGCGCGGTAACACGATGGATGAAGTGCTGGGGGTGCTGGATGCTCCGGCGTGGTCGGGGCTTGCGGCGGATGCGTTCCGGCAGCGGTTGCGGGTGGTGCGGGATGCTGCCCGGGTCGCCTCGACGCGGCATTCGGAGGCGGGTGCGGCGTCGAAGGGGTGGGCGCAGGCTTTGTTCACTCTGCAGCACAAGGCGGACAACGCGCTGGAGGAGGCTGTGCAGGCGCAGGCGGATCTTGCGGCGGCGCAGGCGGCGCAGGCGGCGCTGGCCGGGGATCACACTGCGTTGCTGGACGCGTTAGAGGCGCTGCAGCGGACCTACTCCACGTATGCCAACGCCGCGCCGCCTGCGGGGACGCCTGCGCCGACCGGGTTGGAGTTGGCTGCGGCACGTCGCCAGGCCGAGACGGTCGGGGATGAGCTTTCCCGGGCGGGGCGCTCGGTCGAGGAAGCGCAGCAGTGGCTGGACCAGGCGCGTAGGGATGCGCAGGCCGCGCAGGCCGAGTACAAGCATGAAGAGGACACCTTCGTCCGGACGATGGGCGACACCCTGTCCGGGGCGCTGGAGCATGCCACTGCCCCGGACTTGAAGCAGTACACGTCCGCGGTGGGGAAGCTGACCAGCATCGAGAAGCTGGACACCGCCACAGTGTCGCCGCTGATGGGTGTGCTGTCCCGGTTGACCCCGGCGGAGCTGAAGCTGCTGCTTGCCGGTGACCCGTCGCTGGTGCAGCAGTTCTGGGAGCACCCGCCGGCACCGGAGATGGTAGCGGGCTGGTGGAACGGCCTCACCCCGGAGGTCCGCACCGCGCTGATCCAAGCCGCGCCGGGAATCTTCGGCAACCTGCCCGGCCTGCCGTACTCGGACCGGGACAGGGCGAACCGGATCAGCTACAAGGAGGCGATGAAGGACCCCAACCTCACCGCGGAGCAGCGGGCCGTGCTGGACAAGATGAAACGGGCCCTCAACCCGCCTGCCGATGATGTTCCGGTTCAGGTTGTGGCGTTCAACCTGTATGCGAAGCCGCCGATGGTGGCCGTCGGCTACGGTGACCTCGACGCTTGCGAGAACACGACCTGGTGCGCGTCGGGGATGGGTTTCGGGGCGAAAGACGCGCTCGACTCGTGGAGCGACGCTGCCAAGAACCTTTGGAACACGCAGAAGTACCGTATGGGTGTGGGCAGCCCGGGGGTGATCGCGTGTCTGGAGTATGACAACCCGGATGTGGTCGGGGTGAACTTCCGCGACGCGGCGAAGAAGGGGGCGTCCCGGTTCGCGGCCGAGCTCGACGGGAACGCCGCCGCCCGGGCCGTGTTCGGTCCCGGCCCTGCGCCGATCACGGTCACCGCGCACTCCTACGGCACCACGATGGCCGCATGCGCGCTCACCCTCACCCACACACCAGTCGACGCATTCGTCATGGTCGGCTCCGCCGGAATCGACATCACCCTTGTCCCCTCCCTCGCAGCCGTCCATGCCGGGAACATCTACACCACCGCCGCGACCGGGGACCACCTGGCACCCTTGGGTTCAGCTGTGTCCGGGCGGGCTGAACCCAACCCGGGAGTCGCCGATTCGCTGAACCCCGCGATCGGCGGAGCGGAATCGTTCTCCTCCGACGGCGACGGAAAAGACCTGGAACCGGTCGACGGGCACAACCCGCTCGGCACCAAGGGCAGCAGCAAACCCGGCGGGCTCGGCAACGCGGAACCCTCCGAAGACCACGGCTACTTCGATCCCAACACCCAAGCGCTCTTCAACATTGCCGCGACCACCTCCGGGCAACCGAACAAAGTGAACGGGGGTTTGACTGATACGGGTGCGGCGGCCGCAGAGCACAACCGTCAGGTCACCGAGAACATCGACCGGTTGTCCCGCCAGACCGGGCTGGGTCGATGATGACCCGCATCCGCCCCACCATCCTGCTCGTCGCACTTGTCGCTCTCACTCTTGGAGGTTGCACCATGACCACCCCACCACCGGCCGGCCCGCAGAAGACCGGGCAACAACTCCGCACCGAAACCATCACCGCGATGAACGCCGCCATCACCGCCTCCGGCCTCCCCGACGGGTGGGGGAACAGCTGGACGCCCGGGGCTAGACAGTGGGACCCGGACACCCGAGAGTTCATCGGCGCCAGCTGCAGCGTCGGCTCCGGCGACCGCAAACGCTTCGAGCTTCACCAGGCCCATCTCCCGGTCGGGGACCCGGTTGCCTTCGCCCACAAAATGGGGGATTACTGGAAGACCCAGGGCTATGCGGTCTCCACGGTGGCTCAGGCTGGCGGCCTCATCGATATCCGGGTCGACCGGGAGGACGGCAGCCTCTATGGCGGCGTCGCCGCCAGCGACACCGTCTTCACCCTCGACTCCTTTTCGGAGTGCTCCACCGACCCCACCCTGAGCATGTTCGCAGGGCCGACCGGCTACCGCGCCTTCGACGACGAAGACCCCAACCCGTACCATCCCACCAAAAGCCCATCCGTCACCCCGTACCCCTTACCGGGGCGGTCAGCTGACGTGCATACGCATCCTGACGCCCGCAGCAGCATGGTGCACGGGGAGGACGATTTCGCCTGGTGACCGCGCGGTCATCCTCCATCGGGTTTTAGCCGAGCGGATTGATTGGGTGGTCGTCGAGTGGTGAGAAGATGCGCCAACTTGTGCCGAGTTGCGACATCAACTCACTACTCGACGGATGACCTGCGGTCCCGACCTCTTCGTCGGGAGCGACTTTGCCGGGTAGCTCAGACGGGGTAGCGCACGGCGGCCGCCGCCGCTCCCCCGCCGGGCACGTCCTCCGCCCGCAGCGCATACACCCGCGCCTTCGCGAGGAGAGCTCGCCGCAGAATCTCGTCCACCACGCCGTAGGACCCCGGTTCATCGTCGTCGCCGAAGGCGATAGCGCCGGTCTCATCATCGACGGTTCCGGGCACCCGCCGGTCGATATCGATCACGAGCGACTCCACGGCGCCGAAGGTCGCCGCGCGGGCGATGTCGCTGAGATCGACGACGGCGGTGCCGGCCGCGATGCGGGCCTCGTACGCCTCCCGCAGCTCCCCGACCTTGTGCGCGTACATCCGGTCGAGCACGCCCCTCGCCGCGGTGGCGAGCTCCTCATCCGTCTTGTCCTCCGGGTTGCCGCCGATGGTCTCGGCGACGAGCCGTGGACGCTCGCCCGCGCCCCGGAAGATGCTCGCCAGGGGCTCGGCCGCTGCGAGGATGAGCGGCTCGGTCGAGTTAGGCAGGAGCGGACGGAGGGCGCGGTCGATGGCCTGCGCGTACTCCAGCATCCGCACCTTCTGGCCTTCCGATCCCTGGATGCGTCCGTCCGCCGTCCGGCCGCTCACGGAGGCGAGTCCCACGGCCCCGGCGACATCCCGCGGCATCCCGGGCACGTCGATCCGCTCCGGCGGACGGTCGGCCGTCACGTGCAGGAGACGCACCGAGTTGCCCGCGAGCGCCAGGATCAGCGCCGACTGCGGGAAGGTCAGCGCGCGCAGCAGAGGCTTGACGTAGAAGCGGTCGGCGATCTCGCACGCGGTCGTCAGCCGGTTCGGCAGCCGGAACGTCTGCGCCAGCTCGCCGTCGAGGAACACCGCGAGGGAGCGGGACTGGTATCTCCAGAAGTCCCGGTCCTCCAGGATCAGCTCCCCCTCGGCCTGCACCCTCTGGATGCGGTCCCGCGGCACCGAGAGCTTCTCGAGCGCCCGCAGAGCACTGGCGAGATGGTTCTTCAGCTCGATCCGCGCCCGGTCCGCTTCGGCGGGGGTCGTCCCGGTCGGGAGGTAGATGCTCACGCACCCGGGCTGCCGCATCGCGGCGATCCGTTCGACGTCGGCTTTGGTGGGTATGTCCTTGTACTCCACGGAAGTTCCTCCCTGCCCCATCGGTGCGGCGTCGTCGGTCGCGGTGCGGCCAGTCTGGTCGCGTGACGGTGGCTCCACAAGACCGACGTTGACTTTCCCGTGCTCGGGGCCTACCGTCCTTTAAACCGGTTTAGATGACGGCCTCGAAGCCCGGGGCCGCCCCATCCATGAGGGGTCGCAACGATGCGCAACCGACAACTGACGATGCCGCGGGCCGTGCTCGCTGTCGGCCTGGGCGCTCTGCTCGCCGTGACGACGACGAGCCTTCCCGCGCAGGCAGCAGGCACCGCCGAAGCGCCGGCGAGATCCGCCGCCGAGGCGTCTCAGCCGAAGCTGACCAACCTCTCCCATCTCGACTTCCTGCTCGACGACGTCCCCCTTCTGCCGGGCGTCGCCGGGCACACCACGTATCGCGCCGCCGAGGAGCCGGTCGCCCGCGCCCCGTGGGTGTACGCGGACAGGCAGGCCGACGGCAGCTTCCACCGCGTCGGCGGTGGCCCGATCACGGATGCCGCCCGCGGCTGGTACGCGCAGGGCGCCTACGACGCCGACGACATCTCCCGCGCTGCGGTGGTCTACCTGCGCGACTGGAAGCAGAACGGCACCGCGACGAGCCGCACCAGCGCCTACGAACTGCTCCGCTCGCTGACGTACCTGCAGACCGCCGATGGGCCGAATGCGGGCAACGTCGTCCTCTGGCAGCAGCACGACGGCACACTGAACCCCTCCGCCATCCCGAAGGAGCTGCCCGACCCGTCCGACTCCGCCGAGTCGTTCTGGCTGGCGCGCACGGTCTGGGCGCTCGGGGAAGGATATGCGGGCTTCCGCGCCGCCGACCCCGCCTTCGCCGCCTTCCTCGCCGACCGGATGCACCTCGCGCTCACCGCCCTCGGCCGCCAGTCGCTCGCGCAGTACCCGCAGACCCAGGTCGCGAACGGGGTACCCGGCTGGCTGATCGTCGGCAGCGCCGGTGCGACTGCCGAGGCCGTCCTCGGCCTCAGCGCGTACGTCGCCGCGCAGCCGGCGGACACCACCGCACGCACCGCTCTCGCGCACTACGCGGAGGGCATCGCGAAACTCCAGAGCGGAGGCATCGGGCAGTGGCCGTTCGGCGCGCTGCTCCCCGAGGCCAATTCCCCCACCTTCTGGCACGCCTGGGCCGGGATGCAGCCGGCGGCTCTCACCTCGGCTGCGACCGTGCTCGGCGACGCCTCCCTGCAGCGCGCCGCCTCCACCGACCTCGCCCAGTTCACCGCCCAGCTGCTCGCGACCGGCGGCCCGGACAACGGCTGGACGCCGACACCCGCCGACCGCACCCAGATCGCCTATGGCGTCGATTCCCGGCTCGAGGGGCTGATCGCCGCCTCCGACGCGACCGGCGCCGCAGGGCTCGCCGCGCTGGCCGGCGCACAGGGAGCCTGGTACTTCGGCGCGAACCGCGCCGGCGCCCCGGCCTACGACCCGGCTACCGGTGTCTGCGTCGACGGGATCGCCGGTGACGGCACCGTCAACCACAACTGCGGGGCAGAGTCCGTCATCCACACCCAGCTGAGCATGCTGGCTCTGGATGCGCATCCCGCCATCGCCCGCGCCGCCACTTCCTTGACCCGCACGACGGCGACCGTCGGGCTGACTGTGGCGGAGGCCGAGACCGGCACCACCACGGGCGCCGTGACCGTCGTGACTCCGCCATCGGCTTGGACGGGCTCCGCGAACTGGTCGGGCGGCGCCTACCTGCAGGCGGGCAACGGGTCGACCGTGACCATCCCGTTGCCGGCGGGCCACCCGGCGGCGCGCATCCTGCCGATCGCCGATCTCGGCCCCGGCGGCTCGGGGACCACCAGCTGGACCGCCGCTGTGGGCCGTCTCACCCTCCCGCTCGGCCGCACCGACAACGTGCGGCCCGGCGAGCAGGGCATCGCGCCCAGCCCGATCTTCCTGCTGCCGCAGACACTCCCGGTGCCAGTGCCCGCACAGGCGACCTCGGTGACCGCGCGGGTCTCCGGAACTGCGCGACTGGACGCGGTGCTCGTGCAGCCGATCGTGTCGCACCTGGGCCTTGCCGGCACCTCCTCCCTCGATGTCTACGTCAACGCGACGAAGCTGCCCGTGCCGCAGAAGCTCGACGCGAGCGGACCCGTCACCGTGACGCGCTACGACTCGGCCGGCCGACAGGTCGGCCGCGCGCAGACCTCCGGCGGCCACGCGGTCGTCTGGGTGCAGCCGGGAGGGTTCACGACGGTGAGCCCGCGATGAGTCCGGAGAACGTCACGATCAACGACGTGGCCCGCGCGGCGGGCGTCAGCAAGTCGCTCGTGTCGCTCACCCTCAACGCGCGTCCGGGAGTGGCGAGCGGGACGCGGGAGCGCATCCTGCAGACCGCCCGCGACCTCGGCTGGACCCCGCACCCGGGCGCGCGCGGCCTGACCACCCGACGGGCGTACGCCCTCGGGCTGGTGCTGCGGCGCGAACCACGGACCATCGAGGTCGACCCGTTCTTCGCGGCGTTCATCGCGGGTGTCGAGACCGTCCTCTCTGAGCGCGGCCACGTCCTCGTGCTCACCGTCGTGCCCGACCGGGAGACCGAAGAGCGCGCGTACGAGCGCCTGGTCGCGGACAAGCGGGTCGACGGGTTCCTGCTCACCGACCTGCTGGCCGAAGACGAGCGCATCCCCCTCATCGCACGGCTCGGCTCGTACGCGGTGTCGCTCGGCGAACCGCCCGGCGGCAGCCCCTTCCCCGTCATCACCCGCGACTACGACTCCGGAATCGAGGAGCTCGTCGCGCACCTCGTGGGCCTCGGTCACCGCCGCATCGCCCATGTCTCCGGCGACGAGCGGATGCTGCACGGACTCCGCAGGCGCGAGCGGTTCGAGAGCGCGGCGCGGGCCGTCGGCCTCTCCCCCGTCGTCGTCACCACCGACTTCTCTCCCGAACAGGGCGCCGAGGCCACAAAGGCCCTGCTCGAGACCGAAGACCGCCCGACCGCGATCGTCTACGGCAACGACCCGATGGCGATCGCGGGAATGGGCGTCGCACACGAGCGAGGACTCGACCTGCCGGGCGAGCTCTCGGTCACCGGACTGGACGGCTCTCAGATCGGGTCGTTCGTCTATCCCTCCCTCACCACCCTCGACAACGACCCGGCCGGTTGGGGCATCGCCGCCGCCACCGCACTGCTGCGGCTGGCGGACCACGGCGAAGCGGACGACGTCGCCCTGCCCCCCGCCCGGCTGGTGGTGCGCGCATCCACCGCACCGCCGGCATCGAAGCTGAACGAACCCCGCACACACCCCGAAAGGCACACACCATGAGATGGAACACCCCACGACGGCGCCGGATCGCCGTCTCGCTCCTCACCGCGGGCCTCATCGGCGGCACCCTGGCCGCCTGCGGTTCCAGCGGAGGCAGTGGCGGCGACGCCATGAAAGCCCACGGCCCGATCACGATCTGGTACTCGAACAACACGCAGGAGGTGCAGTGGGGCAAGGCCATGGTCTCGGCCTGGAACTCCGCGCACCCGAAGGAGAAGATCAAGGCCCAGGAGGTGCCTGCCGGCAAGAGCACCGAGGAGGTCATCGGCGCCGCCATCACCGCCGGCACCACGCCCTGCCTGGTGTTCAACAACCTCCCCGCCGCGACCGGTCAGTGGCAGAAGCAGGGCGGACTCGTCGACCTGTCCAAGTTCTCCGACGGCGCCAAGTACATCGAGGCGCGCAGCGGCGACGCTGCGGCCCAGTACAAGTCGGCCGACGGCGACTACTACCAGATGCCGTGGAAGCAGAACCCGGTCATGATCTTCTACAACAAGGCCATCTTCCAGAAGGCCGGACTCGACCCGAACAACCCGGACCTGTCCACGTACGACAAGTTCCTGGCGGCAGCGCAGAAGATCAAGTCGTCCGGCGCTGCACCGTACGCCATCTACCCGGCGCCGACGAGCGAGTTCTTCCAGGTGAACTTCGACTACCTGCCGCTGCTCGCAGCGCAGACCGGCGGCAAGACGTTCATCGAGGACGGCAAGGCCACCATCAGCAGCCAGGACTCGCTAGATGTCGCCAACTTCTGGAAGACCATCTACAGTGACGGCCTGGCCGGCAAGGAGCAGTACCAGGGCGACGCGTTCCAGGACGGCAAGTCCGCCATGGCCATCGTCGGCCCGTGGGCGATCGCCTACTACGGGGACAAGGTGCAGTGGGGCTCCGTGCCCGTCCCGACCAAGGACGGCAAATCCGCGGATCAGACCTACACCTTCCCGGACGCGAAGAACATCGGCATGTACACCTCCTGCAAGAACCAGGGCACGGCGTGGGATGTGCTGAAGTTCGCCACGAGTAAGGACCAGGACGGCAAGCTTCTGGACGTCAGCGGCCAGATGCCCATCCGGACCGACCTCGCCACCACCTACGCCTCGTACTTCGCGTCGCACCCGGCGTACAAGGAGTTCGGGGCGCAGAGCGCGCGGACCGTGGACGACCCGACCGGGACCAACACGATCGCCCAGATGCAGGCACTACGTGACGCCTACACCAAGGCCGTCGTGAACGGCAGCGGATCGGTCGAGGATGTCTTCAAGACCGCCGCGCAGAAGATCGACAAGCTGCAGGCGCAGAAGTAGCCATGAGCACCTCCCTCCGCGGTACCGCTGGGGCACCCCCGGCGGCGGGCACCTCGCCCGCCGCCGGCTCGGGGCGCACCCACCGGCCGCCGCTCATCCAGCGCATCCTGGGCACCAACCCCCTGGGCTGGCTGTTCAGCGCCCCGTACCTCGTGTTCGTGCTCGGGATCTTCGCGTTCCCGCTGTGCTTCGCGGTGTACATGTCGTTCTTCGACTACTTCTTCGCGGCGCCGGGGGCGAACGTCGACCGTCCGTTCGTCGGCTTCGACAACTACATCCAGGCGTTCACCGACCCCCAGGTGCAGCAGTCGTTCGTCAACGTCGGCATCTTCCTCATCATCAACGTGCCGCTCACGGTGATCCTGTCGCTCCTGCTCGCCTCGGGGCTCAACAGCATCGTGCGCTTCCGCACGTTCCTGCGGGTCAGCTACTACGTCCCGTATGTGACGGCGAGCGTGGCGACGATCGCCGTCTGGCTGTTCCTGTTCGGGCAGAACGGGCTGGTCAACCAGATCCTCGGCCCGCTGGCGCCGAGCCCCAGCTGGCTCTCCAACCCGACGCTCGCCATGCCCTCCATCGCCATCTACGTGACCTGGAAGGGACTCGGGTTCTACATCCTGCTCTACCTGGCAGCGCTGCAGAACGTCCCGACCGAGTTGTACGAGTCGGCGGCGACCGACGGCGCGGGCAAGATCCGGCAGTTCATGTCCGTCACCGTGCCCGGCGTGCGTCCCGCTACCGTGCTCGTCCTGCTGCTGGCGACGATCACCGGAGCGAACCTGTTCACCGAGCCGTACCTGCTCACCGGCGGCGGCGGGCCGGAGGGGCGCTCCGCCTCGCCGGTGCTGCTGATCTACCAGCAGGGCATCCAGCAGGGGCATCCCGGCTACGCGTCCGCGATCGGGGTCATCCTCGTGATCGGCGTGCTCATCATCGGCTGGCTGCAGAACCGCTTCGTCGGAGGGAGGAACGAGTCATGACCACGGAGACCACACCACGGCCGATCGCACCGGAGCCGGCCCAACCGAGCAAGCGGACCAGGCGACGGAAGGACCTCGGTACGCCCCGCCGCCTGAGCCGCGGGCAGACCATCCTGCAGGGCATCGTGCTGACCCTTGGCGCGATCGCGTTCCTCTTCCCCTTCTACTACATGCTGGTCGGCTCGCTGCAGAACGAGCCGGACACGACCATCGCCGGCGCGTTCCCGAACCCCGCCAACCTGACGCTGCAGAACTATGCGGAGATCAACTCCCGCATCAATCTGTTCACCGGGCTCGTGAACTCCGGGATCTTCACCGGCGGGGTGCTGCTCGGCACCGTCGTGTTCGGCGTGCTGGCGGGCTACTCGCTCGCGGTGCTGCAGTGGCGCGGACGCGGGGTCACCTTCGCGCTGGCGCTGCTGGTGCAAACCATCCCGTTCCAGCTGCTGATGATCCCGCTCTACGTGCTGATAGCACGCAACTACGGGCTCGCCGACAACTACCTCGGGATGATCCTCCCGTTCGCGATCAACTCGGCGGCGGTGCTCATCTTCCGGCAGTACTTCCTGCAACTACCGAAAGAGCTGTTCGATGCGGCCCGGGTGGATGGCGCGGGCGAGTTCCGGCTTCTCTGGCGGATCGCGCTCCCGCTGGTGCGCCCGGCGCTCGTGACCGTCCTGCTGCTGACCTTCATCGGCCCGTGGAACGAGTTCCTCTGGCCGTTCCTGATCACGAAGGAGGCGAGCCTGCAGCCGCTGGCCGTCTCGCTGGCGAACTACATCTCGACCGTCGCAGGCTCCACCGCGAACCCGTACGGAGCGATCCTCTCGGGTGCCGTCGTGCTGGCGGCGCCGGTCGTCATCCTGTTCATCGTGTTCCAGCGCTACTTCACCTCGACCGACCTGGGCTCGTCCGTCAAGGGCTGAGCCGACGAAAAGGAGACCATGGACCACCTCGCGCTTGCCGGCCACGACGCGCTGCTGGCCAGCTACCAAGAGGCGCTCGCGCACACGAACGCCCTCACCGACCGGATCTCGACCGACCAGTTCTCGGCGCACTATCCTGTGCGCCCGGACTGGGCGATCGGGCCGTTCGCCCGCGACGACCGGCTGACCTTCCGCCTGGAAGGCCAGTGGGACGACCCGACGGGGGTGGGATGGACGAGCGACTCCATCTTCAACCCGACGATCATCGAGCGCGAAGACGAGGTGCACCTCTTCTACCGGGCCTCGCCGCGCAAGGAGTCGACGGCGAGCAGGATCGGCCACGCCGTCCGAAGGGACGGCGTCTGGCGGGATTCGACGGCCAACCCGGTCATCTATCCGACGTTCGTGAACGAGACGCTCGGCTGCGAGGACCCCAAGGTCTACGCCCTCGACGACGGCTACGTGATGTTCTACAACGGGATCTGGCGGCGGGACGACGGCTCGGTCGCCGTCGACATCCTCTCGGCCGTCTCCGACGACCTGGAGCGGTGGGACAAGCGCGGTCTCGTCGTGCCCTACGAGGTGTCGGAGTATTGGGCGAAAGGCGCGGTCATCCCCCGCGACGAGCGTGGCCGGGCGGTGCGGATCGGCGGCGAGTACCTCATGTTCCTGTCGGAGGGCACCGGCGGCCGGCCCACCGTCGGGCGTTCCCGCGACGGGCTGGACTGGAGCTTCGACGTCCAGCCCTACCTCGACCTGTCCCCGCTCGGCGGCTCGCTGTTCGAGGTCGCCTGCGCGGTCGTCGACGGCGAGCGCCTGGTGCTCGACTTCTTCTATGCCGACCCCGACGGCGACTTCGCCGCCGCGCAGGCGCTGTACCGCCTCGACGAGCCGTTCACCCAGTTGGAGGTGAACCGCGGCGGATCCCTCGCCTGGGGCGGCCTCCAGAAGCTGGACGGGCGCTGGTCCTTCGCCCAGGGCTGGGATGCGCCCGCCGGGATTCGTGAACTGTACTTCTACCGGGAGGTGGACGCATGACTGTGTTTCCGTATCGGCTCTCACGCGCGGGCGTCGTGATGACGCCCGTCGCAGGCGACGCCCTGGAGGCGGAGGGGGTGCTGAATCCGGCGTCGGGACGCGGCCCCGACGGCGAGCTGTACCTGCTGCCGCGCCTGGTCGCCGAGGGCAACGTCTCGCGCGTGGGCCTCGCTCGGGTCGTCGTCGAGGACGGCGTCCCGGTCGCCGTCGAGCGCCAGGGCGTCGTGCTGGAGCCCGACCGTCCCTTCGAGCGCGGCCGGTCGAACGCGGGCGTCGAGGACCCGCGCGTCACCTTCGTGCCGTCCCTCGGCCTCCACGTGATGACCTACGTCGCCTACGGCCCGCTCGGGCCGCACACCGCGGTCGCGGTCTCCGACGACCTGCGAGCCTGGCGCCGGCTCGGACCCGTCTCGTTCGAGTACGACGACGCGCTCGGGATCGATCTGAGCCTGTTCATCAACAAAGACACCGTGTTCTTCCCGGAGCCAGTCACCGCCCCGGACGGCACCCCGAGTCTCGCGGTGCTGCACCGACCGGTGTGGGATCTCGGTGACATCCGCGCGGGCGAGGGCGCGCATCCACCTGCCGGGAGCGAGGAACGGCCGAGCCTCTGGATCGCCTTCATCCCTCTGGATGCGGTGCAGCGCGACCTGCGAGAGCTGGCCCGCTGGCGGCAGAACCGGTTCGTCGCAGGCCCTGCGTTCCCCTTCGAGGAGCTCAAGATCGGCGCAGGGCCAGCACCCCGCCGGGTTCCCGAGGGCTGGCTGCTGCTGCATCACGGCGTGACCGGGAGGCTCGAGACGGGGGTCGCGCAGCAGAAGAACGTCAACTACGCGGCCGGCGCCATGATCCTCGACGCGGACGAGCCCTGGAAGGTCGTCGACCGGACGAGCGAACCGCTGCTCTCGGCCGAGACGGAGGACGAGCGGAGCGGGATCGTGCCGAACGTCGTCTTCCCGACCGCGATCGAGACCGTGTACGGCCGCGACTGGGTCTTCTACGGCATGGCCGATTCGAAGATCGGGGTGGCGCTGCTGGAGCGGGTGGAGGGCTAGCCGAATCTGGGAACTAGCGGGCGGTGTCGAAATAGCGGGAGGGTGTTCGTGTAGACGGTGAGAGCGCCGCTGCAACGGCGGCGCCGGAGAGGATCACGACCATGACCCAGTACCTGCTCAGCGTCTACCAGCCCGACGGCCCCATCCCGGAGCCCGAGGCACTCGCCGAGATCGGAGCGAACCTCGACGCCCTCAACGCGGACATCCGCGCGGCGGGCGCCTGGGTGTTCTCCAACGGCCTCCTCCCGGCGTCGGCCGCGACCGTGCTTCGCCCGGAAGATGGCGATGTGCTCATCACCGACGGCCCGTTCGCCGAGGGCAAGGAGCACCTCGGCGGCTTCACGATCGTCGAAGCGCCCGACCTGGATGCGGCACTCGAGTGGGGCCGCCGCCTCGCGCTCGCGACGACCCTGCCCATCGAAGTGCGGCCGTTCGCGGGCTGACGGGCGGGGAATCGGGAACCGGGATGGACGCGGTCGGCACGGATGCGGCAGGCACGGAAGCGGCTGAGCCGGACGACGCCGCCATCGCCCGCGTGTTCCGCGAGCAGTTCGGCCGCGCCGTCTCGGTGCTGTATCGCGTCCTCGGCGACCTCGACCGCGCCGAGGACGCGGTGCAGGAGGCCTTCGCCGTCGCGGTGGTCCGCTGGCCGCGGGACGGCATCCCACCGTCGCCTCCGGGATGGATCATCACCACCGCGCGCCGCCGCGCGATCGACCGGCTGAGGCGGGATGCTGCGGGAAGGACCAAAGAAGTCGAAGCGACGAGGCTGGCCGAGTTGACCGCCGCAGACGCTGCACCGGAGGCCGACGACATCCCGGACGACCGCCTCCGTCTGATCTTCACCTGCTGCCATCCCGCCCTCTCGCCGGAGGCGCGCGTCGCCCTGACCCTGCGCCTGCTCGGCGGGCTGACGACGGCGGAGATCGCGCGCGCGTTCCTCGTTCCCGAGGCGACGATGGCGCAGCGGATCTCCCGGGCGAAGGCGAAGATCCGGGACGCGCGCATTCCGTACCGCATCCCCTCGGCCGCGGATCTTCCCGCGCGCCTCGGTTCGGTGCTCGCCGTGCTGTACCTCGTCTTCAGCGAGGGCTATGCCGCGAGCGTCGGCGATCGGCTCGTGCGGGAGGAGCTGTGCGACGAGGCGATCCGGCTCGCGCGCGAGGTGCGGTCCCTGCTCCCCGACGAGCAAGAGGTGCTGGGTCTCCTGGCGCTGCTGCTGCTGGTGGATGCGCGCCGAGCCGCGCGGGTCGATGCCGACGGTACGTTGGTGCCGCTCCCTTCGCAGGACCGTTCGCTGTGGGACGCCGCCCGAATCGCCGAGGGCCACGAGCTCGTGCGCGCCTGCCTGCTGCGCGGCCGTCCCGGTCCGTACCAGCTGCAGGCGGCGATTCAGGCCGTGCACGACGACGCGCACACGGCAGCTGAGACGGAGTGGCCGCAGATCGTGGCGCTGTACGACCAGCTGCTGCAGGCATCCCCGACCCCGATCGTCGCGGTGAACCGCGCGGTCGCCGTCGCGGAGGTCGACGGGCCGGAGGCGGGGCTTGCCGCCGTCGAGCCGCTGCGGCAGACGCTCGACGGCTTCTACCTGCTGCACGGGGTGCGGGCGGGGCTGCTGCTGCGGGCGGGACGCGAGGCGGAGGCCGCGGAGGAGTACGGGGTGGCCGCATCGCTGTGCGGAGGCGAGGCGGAGCGTGCGTTTCTGCTGCGGCGCCGCGAGGCGCTCGCGGGCTCCTGAAAACAGGCCTGCGGCGACCCCTGTGTTCAGGACCCGTCTTGAGCTCCTGTATTCAGGAGATCCGGCGCTGCAGGTGCAGCTATGTCCTGAATAAAGGACATAGCTGCACGTCTGGTCCCCGCTCTCCTGAATACAGGCCCAGCGCCAGCGTCCTGAAAACAGGACCCGGCCCGCGCTCCGCGTCCTGAAAACAGGACCATCCCCGCCCCTTCCCCGAGCGCGCGTGGAGGCGCACAGTGGACCCATGGACATCGCCCTCCTCGGCCTCGGACGCATGGGCCGCGAACTCGTCACCCACCTCATCGACGCGGGGCACCGGGTCACCGCGTGGAACCGTTCCCCCGGCCCCGCCGAGACGGTCGGTCGTCGCGGAGCCCGCATCGCAGCGTCCGCCGCGGAGGCGGTCGAGGGCGCCGAGGCCGTCATCACCGTGCTGTTCGGCCCGGATGCGGTACGGGAGACGGTGATCGAGCCCCCGCTGCCCATCCGCTCGGGTGCCCTGTGGATCGACGTGACCACCGTGGCGCCGACCGACGCCGACGACTTCGCGTCCTGGGCCCGATCGAAGGAGGTGCGCTACGTGCACTCTCCGGTGGTCGGCTCCCTCGCCCCGGCCCGCGCTGGCAGCCTCGCCGTGCTCATCGGCGGCGAGCACGACGCCGCCCGGGACGCGCGCACCATCGTCGCCCTGTGGGCGGACCCGGACAAGATCCGCACCTTCGACTCTCCGGCCAAGGCGGCGACCGGGAAGCTCGTCGCGAATCTCGCCCTCGCGATCTCGATGGAGGCGCTGAGCGAATCCCTCCGGCTGGGCCGTTCGGGGGGCCTTGCGACCGACGAGGTGCTCTCCCTGCTCCCCCTTACGACGATTGCGCCGATCGCGGGCATGAAGGGGCCGGTCGTCGCGTCCGGCGACTTCGACGACACTCAGTTCTCCGCAGCCCTCCTCGCCAAAGACCTGCGCCTCATGCTGGCTACCGCCGACACGCCCCTCCCCGCGGCTGCCCTCGTCGCCGCCGAGCTGCAGCGCGCCATCGATGCCGGCCAGGGCGACAAGGACTTCTCGGTCATCGCCCGCGACCGCTGACCGAGCCGCCGCGCTTACGCGACCACCACTCCACGATCCGCAGGTCCTCCCAGCCGAAGCCGCCGACGGGCAGGGCAGCGCGGATCCGCTCGTCGCTGAACGACCGCGACGGTCGGAGGTCGACAGGCAGCTCCGGAACCGTCGGCGCCGGCACGCTGACGCCCTCGTCCAGCATGCGCGCCTGCGCCTTCGCGACGAGCGGGACGACCATCGTCCACTCCGTGAGCTGCGCCAGTGCGCGAATCGTCCAGACCGGGGCGGGGACGTAGACCGGACGACGTCCGGCGACCCGCGCGATGCGGCGAACGGCCTCGCCGAGCGTCAGTTCGTCCGCGCCCATCACGGCGACCGTCGGCTCCGGGATGCGTCCCTCGACCGCTGCCAGCAGGACGTCGACCGCGTCATCGACCGGGATCGGTCTGACCGTGCGCTCCCGGAAGCCGACGGTCGCGAACACCGGCACCGTCCGCACGGCGCGCGTGACGTGGTTGACCATGTGGTCGCCGGGACCGTAGATCATCCCGCATTTCAGGATGGTGTGGTCGAGTCCTGAATTACGGACGAGTTCCTCAGCGGCCCACTTCGTCTCGTGGTAGGCGGAGCCGCAGTCCGGCCTGGCCCTCAGGAAGCTGACCATGACGATGCGCCTCACTCCAGCCCGACGGGCAGCCTCCACGACCGCCCGCGTGCCGTCGACGTGGACGCGCTGAAAGCTCTGGTCGCCGATCTCCCGGTTGATCCCGGCGCAGTGGGCGACGACCTCGCAGCCGGCGAACGCCCGTGCCAGCGCATCCACGTCGTCGATGTCGACACCGGTCCGGCGCGAGATCAGGACCGTCTCGTCGGGGTCCAACCGCTCCGCCAGGTGACGTCCGACGAACCCGGTACCGCCTGTGATGGCTACTCGCACGATTACGCTCCTTCGCTTATTAGCAACGAAGCTAAACCGTATCTAGCAATAGTGCTATATTGCAACCATGACAGATGCCGCCACCGAGATCTTCGCCGCGCTGGCCCACCCCACCCGGCGGCAGATCCTGCAGGACCTCAAGGACGGCGAACTGGCGGCCGGCGAGATCGCGGCGAGGTTCAACGCAACCGGGCCCACCATCTCGCGTCATCTGAGCGTGCTGCGCCAGGCGGGCCTGGTCACTGAGCGGCGCGACGCCAACCGCATCCTCTACTCCCTGGTAAGCGACCGCCTGGCCCTCTCCGTCGGCGACTTCCTGTCCACGGTCTGCCCGGAGCAGATCGTCCTCCGTGAGGTTCGCAAGCGCGGCTCGGGTCGCGCGAGCACTCGCCCGGCCAAGGCCTGAACGCTGGTTGTAAGCGCCGGGCCGAGAGACTCAGGTTCCGTTCGGAAGCTGTCGGCAAGGAACCGGGTAAGGCCTGAGTTCTGACGCCCACTCATCCGCGGCGCTTTCGACGTCGCGCAGAGCCATATTCAGGATGATGATGTGTGCAGGAGTCTCGGAAGTTTCCTCTGGAGCGGACTCATTCGAGAACGTCAGGCGCAAGACGGCACCCTCTGGGTTGGAGTCGTCGAGGGCGAAAGCGAGGTTCGGTTCCGTGAACCACAGTTCTTCTGGTGAGCCGCCTTCCGCGACTTCACGAAGCCAATCCAGAAGTTCCTGCGCCTCAACCGTCATCAGACAGGGGTCAACGAAAGACCACTCGACGCCATTTACGCCAACGGTGCCGCGAACGCGCAACCACGTGGCGTCATGGTCGGACGGATCCGCAGCCGGCGCCAGCTCGGGAAACTGATATCCCTCGATCGTCAACTCGACCGATGACCCCGCGGAACGCATTCTCATCGCGCGTCACGAGTAACGAATCCTGAACCCGACACGCGAATATCCGGAAACGGAATCCGCCACACACTGCGCGCTTCTTCCGGCCCGTGAACCCGCAAATCGTTCCCGCCGCTCAGGCCGCTCGGCTCAGCAGCCCAGTCGAGGAAGCGCTCGATCCCTTCGCCCATGCAGGCACTCTAACGCGGGTCGCAGCGGCCGGCCGTCTTCGATGCTCCGACCCTGACGGATACCCGCAACTTCACCGTCCCTTGAAGGGACGACCGGCTTTGAAAGATCCAAGAGCCACCACGAGGTAGTGAGGTCCGCGGGTGAAATCAATCTGTTCTGCGGACGAAAGTGTTTTCGCTACTCGGGTCATCAGGGTCGCCGGAGTAGGTGACAAGAACGGTTCGAAAGTTGTCCCATTTCGAGCCGAATTGATATCTGCGATTACTTATCGACACTTCCACGGTCGGCCGAAATCAACCGTTCTCCATCCATCCGCGCACTGTATGCATAGGACGTTAGTCAACCGCTCCTGGCCGAGACGCGCGTCCTACTTGAGATGCATTTCGGGAGGACCCTCCAAGAAGCGCAGAAGAGCGGCTCAATCAGATTTGGCGAAATGTGGGCAAACGACCGGATCAGGCGCTGACCCGCGACAACGAGAAAGCCCCCGATCCCAGTGTTTCCAAGGGATCGGGGGCTTCTCGCCACCTCACGGTGTGTGGTGCGCCCCCAGGGACTTGAACCCTGAACCCATTGATTAAGAGTCAATTGCTCTGCCGATTGAGCTAGAGGCGCATCCGGTTCAGTTTCCCGAACCGAGGCTCAACACTAGCATCCGGTCCGCGGTTCTCGCCAATCGAGGATCGCTCGCTTCAGGTGCGCTCTTTGCGCGGCATGACGACCTCCTTGATGATCAGGATGATGCCCGCCGAGATGGGGATCGCGACCAGCGCTCCAGGCAGTCCGAACAGCGTGGAGCCGGCCAGCGCGGAGATCAGGACGACCGATCCGGGCACCTGGACGGCCTTCCCCATCACCCGCGGCGTGAGGATGTACGCCTCCAGCTGCATGTACACGAGCATCAGCACGAGCACGACGACGCCGCTCACCGGCGAGTGGATGAATGCGAGCACCGACATGACCGCGGTCGTCAGCACCGTTCCGATCAGCGGGATGAGGGTGATGAAGAAGGCGGCGAGCGCGATGAGGAACGCGCCTGGCACGCCGGTGGCGAGCAGCAGGATGAGGCTGTACACCGCGTTGCAGAAGGCGAGGATGACCATCCCGCTCAGGTACTTGCCGAAGTTCTGCAGGATGCGCTCCGTGTAGCTCTCGAAGCTCGCGCGGTGCGAGCGCCGCACCAGCCGGTACGCGGCCTGCTTCGTCGAGTCGTACGACGCGATGAAGTAGATGGTGAGGATCGCGATGAAGAACCCGGTGGTGAACGCATTCAGCACCGAGAGCCCGAAACCGACGAGGCCGTTGCCGATCGTCGCCCAGGTGTTCGGGTCCTGGACCTGCTCGCCGATCCAGTTCACCAGCCCGGCGAGCGCGCCGTTCGTCGCATCGTTGACGGTGTCGAACCAGCCCTCCGCGCGCAGCGCCGCGATCTCCTTGGGGACGGCGGTGGCGAGGAACGAGATCTGTTGCACGATCAGGGGCACGACCACGCAGATGATCCCGACGAGCACCGCGACGATGATCAGGATGACGGTGAGGATCGCCCAGCCGCGCCGCATCCCGCGCCGCTCGAACCAGCGGATGAGCGGGTCGAGACCGACCGTGGCGAACATCGCGAGGAAGACCGAGAAGATGATCGACCGGAGGCCGTACAGCATCAGCCCGGTGGCGACGGCGCCGATGGCGCCCAGCGCGATGAGGTAGCCGAACAGCAATGGGCTCCGCGACAGGAGCGGCCGGCGGTCGGCATCGGCGCCGGAAGCCGAGGCGGAGCCGGAGCTGCCCGAGCGTCTGCTCACCGGTGGCCGGATGAACCGCATGCTGCCTCCGATCGCGCCCGACGGGCTAACGCGAGCGTATTGGAGGGGGCGCCAGCCGACAAGGACCGGCGGCGACCCTCGCCGGGGCCGTCAGTCCGCGCGGTCAGCCCAGACCGTCAGCCGAGGTCGTCGGCGTGGCTGCGCACTCCATCTGCCGAACCATCGGCGGGCTCGGCGGTCGGTTTGCGCGGCGACAGCTCCGCGGTCAGCGCTCCGAGCTTGGCGACGAGCTCCTCATCGCGGATCTCCGGCCCGACGAGCTCGATGGGCTCGCTCACGATCTGGCTGGCGGGGCCGACCAGCATCTCGATCCGGTCCAGTTCCCCGTTCACCGTGCGCCCCGGCACGAAGATCGTGTCGGCGATGTCGTGGCGCGCGAGCGCCCGTGCGTACTCCATGAGGGCCTCGGCCAGATCATCGCCGGTGTAGAACGTCGTCCCCGCATAAGCGATCTTTCGCATGTATCCACAGGTACCCTCAGGCCGGGCGCCTGCCAAGTGCGCGACGCTAGGCTCGGACCGTGACAGACACCGCAGCGTCAACTGCTCTCGCCCCCGACCTCGACCTCGCCCTGAAACTCGCCGATGCGGCGGATGCGATCTCGCTCGACCACTTCCGCGACCTCGACCTGCACGTGGAGACGAAGCCAGACCGCTCCCCCGTCACCGAGGCCGACCTGGCGGTCGAGCGGGCGATCCGCGAGACGCTCGCCACCGAGCGTCCGGGCGACGGCATCCTGGGTGAGGAGTACGGCACCGAGGGCGACACGGCACGGCAGTGGATCATCGACCCGATCGACGGCACCGCGAACTACCTGCGCGGGGTGCCGGTCTGGGGCACCCTCATCGCGTTGGCGATCGACGGAACGCCCCGGGTGGGCGTCGTCAGCTCGCCGGCGCTCGGCCGTCGGTGGTGGGCGGCCGCGGGCGGCGGGGCCTGGACGACGGATGCGCCCGGCGCCGCACCCCGACGCATCCACGTCTCCGGCGTCGACGACCTGGAGCACGCCTCCCTCAGCTTCCAGAGCATCGCCCAGTGGGACGAGGCCGGCTACCTCGACCGGCTCATCGCGCTCACCCGCCGCATCTGGCGCGACCGCGCGTACGGCGACATGTGGTCGTACATGCTGCTGGCCGAGGGACTGGTGGATGCGGTGGGCGAGTTCGGCGTGAAGACCTACGACCTCGCCGCACTCATCCCCATCGTCGAGGAGGCCGGCGGAACGTTCACCTCGGTGGACGGCACTCCCGGCCCTGGCAACGGCTCGTCGCTCGCTTCCAACGGACTCATCCACCGCGCACTGCTGGAGGCCCTCGCGGGCTGACGTCGGCGGACATCCCGATCTCGACCCCCGGATCCGAGCGGATGCGGCACGTCGACCCTTCGCACACCCGCCCGGAGCCCCTAGGCTGACCCCGATGAGCGCACCGACAGCCGCACCGACGGTCACGACGACGGAGCCCCTGGTCCACATCGCGAACTTCCGCATGGACTTCGGGCGCACCACCGTCATCCGCGACCTCTCCTTCGACATCCGCCGCGGCGAGACCTTCGGTTTCCTGGGCAGCAATGGCTCGGGCAAGACGACCACCATCCGCGCACTGCTCGGCATCTACCAGCCGACGGCCGGGGTCCTCCACATCGACGGGCGGGTGTTCAGCCCGGAGGCGGGCGAGCGGCTCGGCTACCTGCCGGAGGAGCGCGGGCTGTATAAGAAGGAGTCCGTCATCGACGTGATGGTCTACTTCGGGCGCCTCAAGGGCCTCGGCGCCGAGCAGGCGCGCCGTTGGTCGCGCGAGTACCTGGAGCGGGTCGGCATCGGCGAGAAGGAGAAGGTGCGGCTCGACAAACTCTCCGGCGGTCAGCAGCAGAAGGTGCAGCTCGGCGTGACGATCATGAACGAGCCGGAGCTCCTCATCCTGGACGAGCCGACGAAGGGCTTCGACCCCGTCAACCGTCGCCTCCTGATGGACATCATCGACGACCAGAAACGCGCGGGCGCCACCGTCATGATGGTGACCCACCAGATGGAGGAGGTGGAGCGGCTCTGCGACCGCGTCATCCTGCTCAAGGACGGCATGGCGCGGGCTTACGGCACGGTCGCCGAGGTGCAGGACCAGTTCGGCGGCACGATCATCCAGGTCGATCACGCGGGAGCCATCCCCGACTCCCCCGCCTACCGGGTACTGGCCGACGAGAACGGTCGCGCCCAGCTCGAGGCGACGGACGGCGCCGAACCGTCCGCGATCCTTGCCGGCCTGGTGGATGCGGGGGTCGCCGTCTCGCGATTCTCCCCCACCCGGAAATCGCTCGACGACATCTTCGTCGAGGTCTACGGCGCCGAGAGCCGCCAGGAGGACTGAGCCATGGCCCGCCACAACCTCAGCACCGTCATCGGGTTCGAGTTCCGCCGCACCGTCACCAAGCGGCGCTTCTGGGCGATCACGCTCATCCTCCCGATCCTCGTCTTCGGGTTGGGCGGCCTGATCATCGCTTCGAACGTCTCCACCGCGAACACGGCCGACGAGCAGAAGAACGCGCGCTTCGAGTTCCTGTACTCGGACGCCTCCGGGCTGATCGATCCGGCCATCGCCAAGGAGTACGGCGGCACCGAGATCCAGTCGGAGGCCGAAGGCGTCGAAGAGGTGCAGATCGGCGGGACGCCCGCTTACTTCGCGTACCCGGCCGACCCGGCCAAGCAGACCGTGAAGGTGTTCGGCGAGGATGCGGGGCTCTTCCAGAACAGCAAGTACTCCGCGGTCGCGCAGTCGCTACTGTCGGCGAGCGTCGAGCAGAAGCTGGGCGACCCGACCGATGTCGCCGTGCTGCGCGGGGATGTGAACACCGCGACGACCACGTTCAAGGACGGCAAGGTCGCGCCCGGGTTCGAGGCTATCCTGCCCGCGCTGGTGTTCCTCGCGGCGTTCTTCATCGTCATCGTCTTCCTCGGCAACCAGATGCTGAACTCCACGCTCGAGGAGAAGGAGAACCGCGTCACGGAGATGATCCTGACGACGATCAACCCGACCAACCTGCTCCTCGGCAAGGTCATCTCGCTCTTCGCCATCGGGATCATCCAGCTCGCCGTGTTCGCGCTGCCGATGCTGATCGGGTACCTCTTCTTCCGCGGCAAACTGCAGATCCCGAGCCTCGACCTGAGCGGTCTCGTGTTCGACCCGCAGAAGATGATCGTCGGATCCCTCATCCTGATCGGCGGTTTCGCCCTCTTCACCGGGACGCTGGTCGCCGTCGGAGCGATCATGCCGACGGCGAAGGATGCAGCCCCGGTGTTCTCGGTCGTCATCTTCGCGGTCGTCATCCCGCTCTACGCCTCGGGCTTCGCCATCAGCTCGCCGCAGTCGCCGATCGTGCAACTGCTCGCATACTTCCCGTATACCGCGCCGATCACGGCGCTCATCCTGAACGCGTTCGGCTCCCTCCCCCTCTGGCAGGCGATCATCATCATCGTCGAGCTGTTCGTGCTGTCGTTCGTCGTGCTGCGCATCGCGGTGCGACTGTTCCGCTACGGGTCGATCGAGTACTCGAGCAAGGTGAAGATCCGGGATGTGCTGGGTCGCCGTCCCGAGCGTGTCGAGCCGTCGCAGCCGGTGGGCGGCGCCTGATGCGCGCCGTCGTCGTGCCCGAGCCGGGTGACGCGGATGCGCTCACGCTGGCCGAGCGGCCCGACCCGGTGCCCGCCCCGCACGACGTCCGCATCCGCGTCGCGGCCGCAGGCCTCAACGGCGCGGACCTCAGCCAGCGCCGCGGCTTCTACCCCTCTCCCCCGGGTGCGCCGGAGTGGCCGGGGCTCGAGGTGTCGGGGACGGTGGATGCCGTGGGCGACGACGTCACGGAGTGGCGCGTCGGCGACCGCGTCTGCGCGCTCCTGCCGGGCGGCGGCTACGCGGAGCTCGTCACCGTCGATGCCGGACTCGTGCTGCCGGTGCCGGACGGGGTCGACCTGGTGGAGGCGGCCGGCCTCCCGGAGGTCGCGGCGACGGTCTGGTCGAACGTGTTCGTCCTCGGCCGGCTCGGCGCAGGCGAAGCGCTCCTCGTCCACGGTGGCTCAAGCGGGATCGGGACCATGGCCATCCAGCTGGGCCGCGCCCTCGGAGCGGACGTCATCGCCACCGCCGGAAGCGACGACAAGGTGGACTTCTGCCGCGAGGTCGGCGCCCAGGCCGGGGTCAACTACCGCACCGACGACTTCGTCGAGGCGGCCCTCGACTTCACCGACGGCCGCGGGGTGGATGTGGTGCTGGACATCGTCGGTGGATCGTACATCGCCCGCGATCTCGAAGCCCTCGCGACCGGTGGCCGGATCGTGTCCATCGCCGTCCGGGACCGCCAGCCCGCCGCCCTGGATCTGGGGCTGCTCATGCGCAAGCGGGGCAGCATCCACGCGACGACGCTGCGTGCGCGCCCTCTCGCCGAGCGTGTCGCGATCATCGCCGCCGTGCGTGAGAACGTGTGGCCGCTCCTGGCCGAGGGGCGCGTTCGCCCGGTCATCGACTCGGTGTTCCCCCTCGAGGATGCGGCTGCGGCGCATCGGCGGATGGAGTCCTCCGCCCACCGCGGGAAGATCCTGCTGCGCGTCGGCTGAGCGCATCCACGACTCCGGCCGCCGCAGCGCCGATGGCGTAGGCGACCAGGTCCGTCCACTGGAACGTCGTGCCGAGCACGAGTGCAGCGCCCGGCACGGTTCCGGCCAGGTGGGCAGGGACGCCCGTGAGCTGGAATACCTCGACGGCAGCGCACACCGCGAACGCGATCGGTGCGACGACGACTGGACGCAGTTGCGGGCCGACGAAGGCGACCACCGCGTAGAGCAGGGCCGCGTACAGCGCGTCGCCGGCGAACGCAGCGCCCGCGCCGTCGAGGCCGCGGGCCACGCCGATCCCGCCGGCGATCAGCACGACGGCGACGGCGGCGAGCAGGATGCGGCGGCGGGTCATCCTGCGACGCTACCGGGCCGCGAACCACCCGGGCATCCCTCGCGCGGCGCAGGCGCCTCCGTCGGTGGGAGGATCGTGAGCATGACCGACGCCCTCACCGACGACGCCCTGAACGCCCTGCCCAAGGCCGAACTCCACCTCCACATCGAGGGGACTCTCGAGCCTGAGCTCGCCTTCGAGCTGGCGGCCCGCAACGGCATCGAGCTGCCGTACGCCGACGTGGCGGATCTCGCCGCACAGTACGACTTCGACGACCTGCAGTCGTTCCTCGACCTGTACTACGCGACCATGGCCGTGCTGCGCACGCGGGAGGACTTCGCCGATCTGACCCGCCGCTACCTGCGTCGGGCGCACACCCAGGGCGTCCGTCACGTCGAGTTGTTCTTCGACCCGCAGGCGCACACCTCGCGCGGCGTCGCCTTCGACGATGTCGTCGACGGGATCGGCGACGCGCTCGACGAGGCACAGAGCGAGCTCGGGATATCCGGCGCGCTCATCCTGTGCTTCCTGCGCGATCAGCCAGTGGAGTCCGCCGAGGAGGCGCTGACCGCCGGGCTCACCCGCACCGACCGCATCATCGGCGTCGGCCTCGACTCCGCCGAGGTCGGCTACCCGCCGTCGCTGTTCGAGGGCGTCTACGCGCGCGCTCGCGCCGCCGGGCTGCACGGCGTGGCGCACGCCGGCGAGGAGGGACCGCCGGCCTACGTGCGGGAGGCGCTCGACCTGCTCCACGCCGAGCGGATCGACCACGGCATCCGCTCGATCGAGGACCCGGAGCTGGTGGCGCGGCTGGCCGCTGAGCGCATCCCGCTCACCGTCTGCCCGCTCTCGAACGTGCGGCTGCGGGCGACACCGGACCTGCGCGACCACCCGCTGCTGCGCCTCGACGCCGCCGGAGTGCCGGTCACGATCAACTCCGACGATCCCGCGTACTTCGGCGGCTATGTCGGGCAGAACTTCGCGGCGGTGCGGGATGCGCTCGGCCTCACCGAGGAGCGGGCCCGGCGGTTCGCGCGCACGTCGATCGAGGCATCGTTCGCCTCCGACGACCGCAAGGCCGAACTGCTCGCAGAGCTGAAAGGATGGCGTCCATGACCGGTCGGGAGTTCCGCACCGCGGACGGCCGCGCCGTCTGCTTTTTCGACACCGGCGGGGACGCCGACGCCCCCGTTCTGATCTGGCATCACGGCACACCGCAGACGGGCGCGGTGATCGCGCCGGTCGCGGCCGCGGCGGCAGCGCACGGGATGCGCGTGCTCTCGGTCGCTCGCCCCGGCTATCCCGGATCGGATGCCCGGCCCGGCCGGTCGATCGCGGACGCGGCCGCCGATGTGCTCGCCGTGGCCGACTCCGTCGGAGTGGAGCACTTCGTGACCGTCGGTGCCTCGGGCGGCGGACCGCACGCCCTCGCCCTCGGCGCCCTCGCACCGGAGCGGGCGACCGCCATCGTCACACTCGCAGGCCTCGCCCCCTACGACGGCTCCCCCGACTGGTTCTCCGGGATGGTCTCGCCGGGCGCGGTGTACGCCGCACTCAAGGGCCGCGAGGTCCGGTTGGCGTACGCGGAGACGGCCGAGTTCGACCCGGAGTCGTTCGTGTCGCGCGACTGGGAGGCGCTGGACGGCGCCTGGGGTCCGCTCGGCGCCGACGCCGGCGCCGGCGCCGCCGAAGGTCCGGCCGGTGAGGCGGACGATGACGTCGCGTACGTCTCGCCGTGGGGCTTCGACCTTCGCGCCGTCCGCCCGCCGGTCCTGCTGGTGCAGGGCGGCGCCGACCGGGTCGTCCCTGCACAGCACGCGGCAGCGCTCCTGGAGCGTCTGCCCGACGCCGAACTGTGGATCCGCCCGCGCGAAGGTCACGTCTCGGTGCTCACCGTGCTCGGCGTGACGCTCGGCTGGGCGGCGAACCGGTCAGGCCTCTGACGCGAGCTCGGCCTTAGCGCTCACAGCTCCAGCGTTCGCTCCACGATCGCCTGGGCGACGGCCGACAGGCGCGCCTGATGTGAGCGGGCGTACTGGCGGATGACCGTGAACGCCTCTTCGACCGAAATCCGCCGGCGGTAGGCGACGACGCCCTTGGCCTGCTCGATCAGCACACGGCTGTCCAGCGCTGTCTGCAACTGCGCGCGCACCTGGCTGCTGTGCGCCAGCGCCCGCTCGTGCAGGATCCCGATGGTCGCCACATCCGCGAACGCTTTGGCCGCCACCAGGTCGTCCTCGGGCAGTTCGCCCGGCTCCGTCCGAAGCAGGTTCAGAGTGCCGATGGTCGTGTCGCGCAATCGCATCGGGATGGCGTGAACGGCACGGAAATCGAGTTCGAGCGCCTTGTCGCGGAACGCGGACCAGTGCTCCGGCACATCCCGGATGTCCGGGACGGAGACGACGCGCCCCGTGCGGAAGCTCTCGATGCACGGCCCAGCTGAGGCACCCAACTGCATCACCTCGACCAGCCGGGTCGCCTCGCTGGTGGAGGCGACCACATCCAGGTCACCGTTCTCGTCCGCCAGCAGGACGCCCGAAGCGCTCGCTCCCAGCAGCGAGCTGCACGTCTCGACCAGAGTCTGCAGCAACTCGACGACGTCGTAGTCCTCCACGAGCGTGTCCGCCAGCACCGCGAACGCCCGCAGCAGTTCCTGCTCCCGCGTCGCGGTCATGGTTGCCCCCCGGAGCCGAGGTCGATCTCCGAGAAATCGAGTCGGCGATCCAGGATGTCTTGGGCGACCGACATCATCGAGCGGTTGCTGGAGAAGGCATGCGCCTGAATCACCATCCGCGCATCGTCCGGGCCGATCTCGAGCTGCGCCAGCACCATCCCGGTGGCCTGGTGGATGATCTTCCGGGAGTACGGACTGGCGTCTTCGGCGAGATCGTCCTCCGCATCGCCGACCGCCGATTCCAGAGCACGCTGGAGGACCGCCGGGGCGGCGATGTCGGCCAGCTCCGACGCGCGGCGCTCCTGCACGGCGTCGAGCCTCAACGGCCGTTCGGAGTACAGGTCCACGGCGCCCACCTGGAGCGGGCCCACGAACAGAGGAAAGGCGAACAGGGCGTTGATCCCCTCGGCGAGCACCGCCTCCCGGAATACCGGCCAGTCCGTGCTGCCCACCCGCAGGTCCGGGTGGTGGACCGGCCGACGCGATCGCACGGCATCCCAGCAGGGTCCCTCGCCCAGGTCGAACTGCAGCTCGTCCAGCCGGGCAGCCGTCGGGTCGCTGGCGGCGATGGTCTGGGTGCCCAGCAGATCGCCGATCGTCGACACGGCCGTCTTGCTCACCGGCAACTCCCGAAGGAAGTTCCCCAGCAGCTCGTTCTCGCCCTGCATGACCGCCCTCCGGCTAATACCCCGGGCCCCGCACATTCACCCGCTGTCGCGGCGCGCCGACAGCGACCTCGTCCCCTTCGGGACTCGAGCTCGCCCCGGAATGAGCGGTGACGCTGTCCTCGGTCATGATGACGAGGCCCCGGGAACTGTTCGCAGCAACCGTCATCGCCTCGACCCACTCCGGGTTGATCTTCGGGGAGCGGCTACCGCTGTACTTGAAGTACAGGTAGTGCGCCGGGTGGATCCAAATGGAACTGTGCCCGTCGCCCACCTCGATGGCATCCCGCCACGACATGAAGAAACTCTCGTTGCGACGGATCTTCGTCGCAATGACGATCTGAAGATGTGCGAGCCGCCGATCATCGAATTCGATCACGACACCGTCGTACTGCAACGAACCCATGCCGTGGCCTCCCGCCGATCGCCATCGATTTCACAGTGGCCTCCGATGCCTCAAAAGTCCATACCCGGCATCCGCGGATCCCGAAGGGCGGGGACTTCAGAACTCGACAGCGTCCCGGATCAGCGGGGATGTCATGCAGTGCCCGCCGCCGCGCCCACGTCCGAGCTCGGCGCCGACGATCGGGATGACCTCGACTCCGGCTTTCTCCAGCAGCGCGTTGGTCGAGGTGTTCCGGTCGTAGGTGTAGACCACGCCCGGCCGGAGGGCTACGGCGTTGTTGCCGCTGTCCCACTGCTGGCGTTCGGACTCGTAGTTGTCGCCGGCGGTCTCAACCACGTGGATGCTGGCCAGGCCGAGCGCTTCAGCCACGACCTCGACGAAGCCGCGGCCGCCGTGGTCGATGACGCGCACGCCGGGGGCAGCATCCTCGGGCACCAGGGTGAACGTGTGAACGGCATCCATGATCGCGGGATACAGCGTGACGATGTCGCGGTCGGCGAAGGTGAACACCGTGTCGAGGTGCATCGCCGAGCGGAGCTTCGGCATTCCGGCGACGATGACCTTCTCGGCTCCGCCGCGCTCGAACAGCGCGGCGGCGAGCTGGGTGATCGCGTGCCGGGAGGTGCGCTCGCTCATCCCGATGAGCACGACGCCGTTGCCGACGGGCATGACGTCGCCGCCTTCGAGGGTCGCCTGCCCCCAGTCCGTCTCCGGGTCGCCCCACCAGACGTTGGCTCCCACGAAGTCCGGGTGGAACGAGTAGATCGCCTTCATGAGCAGGGTCTCGTCGTGCCGGGCCGGCCAGTACAGCGGGTTGAGCGTGACCCCGCCGTAGATCCAGCAGGTCGTGTCGCGGGTGTACAGGGTGTTCGGCAGCGGGGGCATCAGGTACTCCTGCACGCCGCTGGATTCGCGGGCGAGGGCGAGATAGTCGGTGCGGTAGTCCTCCGGGAGGTCGGAGGTCGCCAATCCGCCGATCAGGTAGCGCGAAAGCTCGGCCGGAGTCAGCGACTCCAGGTATGCGCGGGTGCCCTCCATGAGGCCGATGCCGACCTCCCCCGGCACGATCTTCCGGTCGAGCAGCCAGTCGCGCGCTGCGGTGTCCGCCATCGTATCGGCGAGGAGCTCGTGCAGTTCGACCACGTCGACGTCGTGCGAGCGCAGGTCGGCGACGAACGCTTGGTGGTCCTTCACTGCGTTGTCTACCCACATGACGTCGTCGAACAGCAGGTCGTCCGCGTTGGTCGGGGTGAGCCGGTGGTGCGCGAGCCCCGGCGAGCAGACCAGGACTTTGCGCAGCTGCCCGACTTCCGAGTGGACGCCGTAGTGGGATGCGGTGGATGTGTCGGTCATCGCGGTGCCTCTCAGTGATGGATGGTGTGCGTGCTCAGATCGAGATCCAGCCGGCGGCCAGCCCGACGATCCCTGCGGCGGCTCCGATGAGCGCAACCGCCAGGATCACCAGCTCGCGCCCGGTGAAGACGCGTTTCCCCTGCTCGCGCCTGGCCATGACGAACAGCACGGTCGCCGGCGCGTAGATGATGAAGGAGAGCAGCACGAACGTCAGGCCCGCCGCGAAGATCAGGTACACCGTGTAGAGCGTCGCCAGGACGGCGATGGTGGCCTCCCGGCCGAAGCCGTGCGGAGTGTCGCGATAGGTGTCCCTCGTGATCACGAGTTTCAGCGCGTAACAGGCCACGAGGAAGAACGGGATGAGCGTCAGTGCACTGGTCAGGTCGAGCGCCAGGTTGAACGCGTCGTGCGAGAAGTAGGTGATGATCAGCACGACCTGGACGAAGATGGCCGTCATCAGCAGGGCGGGGACCGGAACATCGGCCGAGTTCGAGCGGCCGAGGAATCGCGGCATGTCGTTGTCCTTCGCCGCGACGAACAGCACCTCCGCCGCCATCAGCGACCAGGCCAGGTACGCACCGAGCACCGAGACGATGAGGCCGATGCTCACGAACCACGCGCCCCACGGGCCGACCGCGGCGGCGAGCACGCCCGCCATCGATGGCTGACGCAGCTCCGCGATCTCGCCCATCGGCAGCACCCCGTACGAGACGATGGTCACCGACGCGAAGATCGCGAACACGCTCAGGAACCCCAGGATCGTCGCGCGGCCCACATCCGCTCGGCGCTTGGCGTGCCGGGAGTACACGCTGGCGCCCTCCACACCGAGGAAGACGAACACCGTCACGAGCATCGTGCCGGTCACCTGATCGAAGAGCGACCCGGCGTAGTCGGCGCCGCCCCAGTTCTCCGCGAACACCTGCGGCTTCAGGACGAACACGCAGAGCAGGATGAACACGACGATCGGCACGAGCTTCGCGACCGTCACGATCCGGTTGATCACCGCCGCTTCCTTGATGCCGCGCCGGATCAGGAAGAAGAACCCCCACAGTCCGAGCGACGAGAGCGCGATCGCGAGGATGCTGTCGCCTTCGCCGAGCGCCGGGACCACCGCACCGATGGTCGACATGATGAAGACCCAGTAGAAGACCAGCCCCATCCCGGCGCTCGCCCAGTAGCCGATGGCGGAATAGAAGCCGAGGTACTGACCGAAGCCCGCTTTCGCGTACGCGTAGACGCCCGCGTCGAGTTCCGGCTTGCGGTTGGCGAGCGTCTGGAACACGAACGCGAGCATCAGCATCCCGAACCCGGCGATCGACCAGGCGATGAGGGCACCGGCGACGCCCGTCTCCTGGGCGAACCGTCGGGGCAGCGAGAACACGCCGGCGCCGACCATCGATCCGACGACCATGCCGGTCATCGTCAGCATCGACAGTTTCGCTGTGGGCCCCGTCGCCTGGCGCTGCGGCTCTTCCGTCGTCGTCATGGACCCTCCCCCGGGGTTGTGCCGTGCCGACGACCAGGACTGGTCGGGCTCGGACGCGGCGTGACGCGCACATTCAACTCGTGGACCGGCCGCGTGGCAAGAACCGTCATGGTTCAGCGGGGGAAGTGCTCCCACTGCCCTTCGCTGATGACCTCGACGTCGCCGTCTCGGACAGAGATCGCCGTCTGTTCATCGATCGCGTACGCCGGCCCCGGGAGCTGCGCCGCCCAGCGGTGTGCGGCCTCCAGGGTGTTCTGCGTCCAGCCCGGATAGTCCAGGTGCGGAAAGATCGAGAAGTCGACTACGCCGAGCGTCTCGTCGGTCCCGTCGGGCTGCCAATCGACGAACGCCCGGCCGATGCGGGGAGTCATCACCATGCTCCCGGCGCTCACCCCCACCCAGACGAGGTCCGGCAGCGACGGCAGCAGGTCGGCCAGCCCGGACTGCCGAAGCCAGTGGGCGAGGTACACCGCCTCGCCGCCGTCGACGAGCAGGACGTCCGCATCCCGGACCCAGGGGACCCAGCGATCCTCGGGAATGCTCGGCAGGGCGGTGAGCTCGAGCACGCCGACCGATTGCCAGCCCATGCCGGGCAATCCCGGCTGGTCGGGCCAGCGGTCCGCCGTCGAGGCCCATACGGTTTCGGGAGTGCACGCCGGCTGCCCCCACTGCGCCGTCGGGATGAAGAGGGCGCGACTCTCGGAGATCGGCTTGCCGAGCAACCGGATGAGCGCGTCACGGATGCTGGAGTTGGTGACACCACCCGAGGTGAGAAGCAGCTTCATGCCGACATCGAAACAGAATCGCGGCAATTGGTATAGCCGACACCGCTGCCCAGGTCAGGGTGACGGAGCCGCCGACGGGGTCGGAGCGGGGCTCGGCTGTTTCGCCTGCGCGACCGCTTTCTCGAAGGCGCTGACGGTGGCCGCGTCGACGACGCCCGACTGCGGTACCCCGAGCTGGGCCTGCAGAGCCTGCAACGCCTCGGTGAGCGCCGGAGTCCAGATGCCGTCGACGGCCCCGTCCCAGTAGCCGGCGAGCTTCAGCGTCTGCTGGATCGCAGCCGTGGTGGCGCTCTCCTGCTGCGCCGTGGCGCCGCCCTGAGCCACAAGCTTCGCTTGCAATGCTGCGGCGGTCGCCTTGTCGACTGCGCCGGTCACCGGCAGTCCGCTCGCCTTCTGCAGCTCCTCCACGGCAGCAACGGTCTGCGGCCCGTAGATCCCGTCGACCGCGGCACCGTAGTAGCCGGCGGCCGCGAGGTCGTTCTGCAACGCGGTCACGTAGGCGGTGACCGCTTCTTGAGCCTGGGCGGTCTGAGCATCCGGAACGCATCCGGCTTCGGCGAACAGCCGCAACCAGGCGAACTCCAGAGCCACCGCGGCACTGTTGAACCGCTGCGAGGCGTCCGCGAGAGTGGTCTGGTCGGTGATCGACTGCTGCGCGGCGGTGAACTCCTCGTCGGCCTTCTTGACCCGGTCGACCGTCGCAGCGGGGACGAGAGGCTCCGAGGTCGGCGGGGGCGTCACCGTTGTGGCGGGCGAACCGGTCGGGCCTGCGCTCGCCTTCGCGAGAGCGGTCTGAGCCGCCGCGAGATCCTGCGCGGCAGTGTCGACCTTCTGCTGCGCTTCCACAGCCGCTTCCGCTCCGTCGAAGGCAGCGTCACGCGGCTTACTGAGGTCGGCACCGGCCGTGGTGACGTCGCCGACGGTCGGTGCCGTGTCAGTGAGCACGTCGGCGTAGCGATCGAGGGCCTCGATGTAGGTCTTGCTGGCGTGGCAGAAGCCGTCCGACGCCGACTTCGCAGCCGCCTGAGCCTCGGTGAGGGCTTTCTCCTTGGCCGCGACCTGGGCTTGAGCGCGCTCCACGTCGCTTCCGCTCTGCGAGCATCCGACCAGAGTGCACATGGCCAGCATTGCCACGAGCAACGAAAACCCGGCTCTTCCCGTCGCCATCGCAGGCCCCCGTCTCAGCGGGTATCAGCGTTCGCCCGCGAACCGAACGATGACACGGCAGGGAGAGGGTTGGGTAGAGGGTGATCGGGGTCGACATTTCAGGACTATCCACACATCCATCGCACGCATCACAATTCCCCCACGCGACAGGTCGGCGTATTCGCGCCGGTCAGCCTGTCGCCGACCGGGGAGGAATGGTGCCGACCATGCACGCCAATGTCACGCACGAACTGCACCCTGATGAGAACGCGTCGGTCCCCTACCTCAGGAACGGCCAGTTGATTTCCTTGATCCGATGGGACCGCGTCGCGGGCGATTGGAAATACACGACCCTGCTCGCCGAGTACGCGGGACGCGACGAGAAAACCTGGCAGGTCGTGGCTCAGGGACGGCCGATGATTCTCGACCGCGCCGAGTGGGCGATCTTCACCTGAAGCCTCCACCTTAAGACGCCGACCTCGACCAGCCCTCCGACCAGTGCTCCCAGGGGGTGAACACGGGTGCGGTGTAGTCGCCGTTCTGGATGGCTTCACTCGGGCCGTAGAGGCGCAGGATGAGGTAGGAGTCCTTCTCGGGGGTGGGAAGGAAGTGCGGGTCGTCGCGGTGCGCGTCGATGTCTGCGCTGAGGAGGATCGAGTACGAGCCGTCCTCGTCCGGGGTGAGCGTGCGGTCGCCGCGGCTGTGTCGGTTGATGCTGTTGGTCGCCATCAGCCGGTCGTCATCGCCGTAGACCGTGAACGACCAGAACTGCGACACATCGGGCGCTGCGAACACGGCGCGGTACTCGCGCCCGCCGGCGCCGGTGATCGGCCGCCCCTCGGAGTCCGTCTCGATCTTCACGTACACCGACTCCACCGGCGGCAGCCCCCACTGGCCGACCAGGGTCCCGATATCGAAGAGGTCGCGGGGCGCATTCTGCAGTTCCTCGCGGGTGCCCAAGACGCCCTTGGAGCTGGTCACGGTGGAGGCGAGTTCGGTGAGATGCCGCATCCCCAGCTCTTCGCCGCGGGCGGCAGCCCCTCGCTGCTCGTCGGTGAACTGCGTGCGGCCCGGCTCAATCCCCACCTCGGCCACCGGTCCGAGCCAGGCGGCATCGGCCTCCGCCATGGAGCCGTCGGCGAGCAGAAAGTTCACCCGCTCGAGCCAGGTCGTGGTCGCCGGGTCCGGGAAGTCCCTGACGAGCGGCGCGGGCACCGGGTCGCCGCGGTGCTCAGACAGAGTCTGCAGGAGCCAGCGGTCCTGAAGCGCGCGTGCAACCTCCAGATCGTCGCCACCAGTCGTCATGATGCGCCCCATCACCTTGATGAGGTTGGAGTCCGACCGGACGACCTCGTCGATCCCCTCGGGCACCTCGCCCTGCCACCCGCGGGCGGCGAACAGGAACCGGCCGCCCTTCGCGCCGCGGGTGCGCGAGCCGATCATCGCGGTCGTGTAGTGCCCCATGTCCATGGTGTGCAGGATCCAGTAGCGATCGCCATCCACATGCGGAACGGTTACCACCACCGGCTCTGCGGCGACATCGAACCACCCCTGCAGATGGACGGTGTCGTTGTTGATGGTCGGATGGGCCGTGTAGGTGTCGTCGGCGAGATCACGGAGCTTCTGGAACTCGTTGAGGCGCACCCCCGGCTCGATCGTCGTCTCGTGGAGAAACCCGTAGGCCTTGTCCATCGAATACCCGTACAGATACGCGTCGCGGGCGGTCTCATCCGAAGTGGTCATGCATCGCTCCTTGTCATCAGCACAGGCTTCGAACAGTCCAGCACGTCGTCGCTTTGCTCATCTAGGGGTGGTTCGGCTCGCAGGTCACGCCGATCCGGCCTGCTCCGGACGTGACTAGGCTTTCGTCGTGTCGCTGAATTCGATGTTCGGGCTCCAGGGCCGTGTCGCATTGGTCACCGGGGGCAGTTCGGGCATCGGCCGTGCTATCGCGATGGCGTTGGCGGATGCCGGCGCGCACGTCAAGGTGGCGGCGAGAACCCAGTCGAGTATCTCTGCAACAGTTGACGAGATTCGTTCCGCCGGCGGTTCGGCGGAGGGAATCCGAGCGGACCTCGCTTCCAGCTTGGGCGCGGAGGACCTGGCCGCCGCGGCAGGGCACGTCGACGTACTCGTCAACTCTGCGGGGGTCAATCTGCGGCCGCCGATGGATCAACTGGATGAGGGGACCTGGCGATCCGTCATGGCGGTCAACCTGGACGCCCCGTTCATCCTGGGTCAACGTCTGGCGCCTCTGATGGCGGCGAAGGGATTCGGTCGAATCATCCACATCAGCTCGCAGCAAGCCCACCGGGCGTTCGCATCGAGCGGGGTTTATGGCGTGTCGAAGGCCGGTTTGGAAGGACTGGCACGGTCACAAGCAGAGGCATGGTCGAAGAATGGGGTGACGGCCAACGTTCTCGTACCCGGATTCGTCGAAACGCCCCTGAACGAGCGCCTGAGCTCGGACCGTGCGGCAGTCGCGGCCCTGGCCGCTCGGACGCTGGTCGGACGCAACGGTGTCGTCTCCGACTTCGCCGGTGCGGCCGTCTTTCTTGCCAGCCCCTCCGCTGGGTACGTGACGGGACAGTCCATCGCGGTGGACGGTGGCTTCTCCGTTCACTGATCGACCTCATGTCACTACACACGGCGCGAGTAATCAATGAGCATGAATCGGGCGGTTGCGTTTGAGGCACCCTCACCGCACACATTTGTTGGCGGGTCGCACGGGAATCGCGGGTCCCCGCCAATACGGCACGTGTATCCGCCGTGCGTAAACTCGATCGCGTGATCGACGATGGGGCCAGCGCCGCATACTCGCGCCGTGCAGCTGAATACATTGAGCTCTTCGGATCCATGAGCGCCGTGCATCCTTCAGATCGTCAGCTTGTATCAACCTGGGCCAATGAGGTCGAGGGCAGCGTCATCGATGCAGGTTGCGGGCCCGGTCAGTGGACGAACTTCCTCACCGAACGAGGCCTTTCTGCCCAGGGCATTGATTTAGTGCCCGAGTTCATCGAGCGCGCGCGACGCACCTACCCCGACGTACCTTTCACAACCAGCAGCCTCAACGCCCTCGACGTCAGAGACGGTTCCGTCGGCGGGATTCTCTCCTGGTATTCCCTGATCCACCACGAGCCCGGCACCATCCGGGTTCCGCTTCAGGAGTTCAACCGAGTACTCGAGCCTGGAGGCGCGCTGTTGATCGGGTTCTTCGAGGGCCCTGTGGTTGAGCAGTTCCCTCACGCGGTGACGCCGGCATACCGGTGGTCCGTGGAAGCCCTCAGCGAAGAGCTGTCCGCGACTGGTTTCGACGTGATCGAATCACACGTCAGGAACACTGCTGATCAGCGGTCTCAGGCTGCGATTATTGCCCGACGCCGGGCCGACCGCTGAAGGATCGGCTTACGCGCCTCACCTATGAGACGAGTACCACGAGCGGAATCAGAGGCCTACGGGGCCTTCGGATCAGACTCGCTCTGGGACCAATCTTTGGTGTCTGAATTCTCGCCCTCAGCCGGGTGAGGGACGGCGTTCCAAAAGACCCGGAGGTCCTCGCCGCCATTCAGGCCGAACGGCTTCGCCGCCCAGTCCAGGAACTTCTCGCTTCGTTCGCCCACAAGGACAGTATGTCGCGGCCTTCGGGTGCCGATACGTGCGCTTGGGCAGGGTCTACGAGGCGTCTGATTGTGACAGAACGCGGGTCAAACCGCTCACGCTCTGGCGGCGAACAATCGCCACGCCCCGCAACAATCCCGCGGAAAAGATGCTGAGCACCATCGCACCGCCTATCGGAACAAAAATGCTCTGTGCATCCTGGAGATAGGTGGCCTCCGCCGGGGTCAACTCAACACGCTGACCGGAGCTGGCCCTGTAGTAGGACTCTCCGACCTTTTCCACCGTCGTTCCGCGGGGAAGGACGACTGCTCCAGCGGCAAACGTGAGCACAGCCACGGTTCCCAGCAGCAGGAAGCTGATGGGAAACACACGGGACCCGCGCCAGAACCCCACGGCGAATAGCTGTCCGATGAAGGCGCTAGATGTCGGTCTACTTTCCCTTCGCACTGTGAAGTATGCAGCCGCCAATGACAGCGCAAAGCAGAGCGCAGCGAGGATGAGAACGCCAATATTCGCACGCACGCTCAACACGCCGGTGAACAGTCCGACCAGACCCAGACCCACCGCGACCGCATAAACGCCGACCGGGGCCCAAGCGAGAACCTTCAGTGCATCACCACGCCCATGTGTAGCCAACTTTCCCTCCGAGCTACAGACCAGCCCCACGTCAACACCGAGGCCAAGGCCGTGGGCCGCATCACTTCCTGCCCGTCCCCACTCAAGACTGTTTGGCCTGTTGAGCACCCCCGACTTCCAGCCCAGCTCTCTGCAGCCCTACCCCTTCGACCCAAGATTGGCGGCTTGCTGACGCCGTGAGTATCCAGTATCGCCAACGGGTATGCATTTGCCACGACCACCACCGACAAATAGTGACACGATCATGAGCCGTAGAAGGATCCCTTAGCGCGCGGGTCACGATGTGAGCGCTCCTAAGCTGACACGGTGAGCATCAGCGTCCGCACCGTCCCGCATCGGAAACTCCAGGCGCCCGTGATCGCTCAACTGGGGAAGCTCTTCGACGCCGAATACTTCGAAGAGTACGGACGGTGGACGCCGGACGCCCCATACGGCTATTCGCCTGCGGATTTCCACACCATCGTCTTTGACGGGAGCGCGATGGTTGCACACGTTGGCTTCCAGATCCGCGCAATCACGGTTGGAAAATCGCCTGTCGCCGTCGCTGGAACGGGAGGCGTGCTAACTGACAAGAGCGCTCGCGGCTCAGGCTACGGTCGCGCAGCGATGGAGGGAGCACAACTCGCGATGCGATCGCACCGCGACATCCACTTCGGATACCTCGGCTGCCGCGAGGAGATCGTCCCCTTCTACGAGAGCGTCGGCTGGCACCGCATCAAAGCAATCGAACGCTCCGTCTCGCGACTTGATCAAACAACCAGCGTCGTCGCCGAAAACGCGCCACTCCTCATCTGCCCAGCCGGAAGACCCATCGAAGATTGGCCCAGCGGCGACGTCGATCTGCGCGGCACGCCGTGGTGAAGCGTCCGTATACAGATCCGCTTGAGGGCGGTGTTGGGAGCGGGTGTGGTCATCCGCGCGATGGATGCTGGACTGCGTAGGTGTGGTTAGCGTCAATGACGTGAACCGGTGGTTAGGCAGGGGCCGAGCGAGCGCAGCGCTGATGCCGATTGGGGGCTTTTTGCTCGTCCTCGTGGTCATCATGGTTGTGGCGCAGCTCAGCTACGCGATGAAGAACTCGTGCGCTCGTTTTGGTCCCGCGCCGGCTGGTGCGATTCCGACAGACGCAGGAGGTTCTGTGCGAGAAGCCCGCAGCTGGTGGCCGATCGGCACTGTGTGTACGTGGGAGCGTATCGACGGCGCCGGGACGGTCAGATCACAGGCGGGCGACGATGCGCTCACGGCTACTACCTACGGCATCGCTGCCGTGGGGTTGTCGAGCTTGTTCGTCGGGGCGGCGCGGCCGAGACGTACAGCCACAACCGCTCAGGCAAAGCGTAGCGCGGTCTGAGTCACTTCTAGCCTTCCTCCGATCAGCGTCTGTCGACGTACGCCGCAGCCGCTCAACGATCCTCTAGCGGGCCTGTCCGAGGGGATCCTTCAGCGTACCGCCGGTCGAGATCATCGATTCGGCCGGCCGGTCGGTTTCCCGGGTCGTTAGCTTCGGTCCTTATGGGAGCGCTCGCGGTCGGCGGTAGCGAGTTCCTCAGGCGAAAGGTCCTTTGGCAAGCCGCCGACGATCTGCTCGTCGGTGCCGAGAAGGCGCAGCAGGGCGTCCTGCAGGTCGGCGATGCGGTCACGGCCCACGAGGGACTCCCACTGAGTCCGGAGCTCGTCGAACACGGCTTCGCCCTCACGCATGAGCGAGTGCCCGCGGTCCGTCACTATGAGGCGCGCTCTTCGCCCGTCGCCCGGATCAGGGCTGCGAAGAATGTAGGCGCTCTCTTCCAGAAAAGCGACCGTCTTCGCTGCCGCTTGCTTCGAGACCGACGTGCGCCGCCCCACCTCCGAGACAGACCCGGCTCCCGCCGCGACAGCACGCAACGCGAAATCATGAGCGGGACGGACCCCAGGGTAGCCCCGCGCGGCAAGCCGGAGCGTCGCCTCTTCCGCCATGAACCGGAACCCGCCGAGAAGCAGCAACGCCAGATCAGCACCACTTCGAGACATGGGTCAATCGTAGCGACACCGATTCTTTCGACAACCGAGTTGTCTATCTGAGAGACTTGTGACAACCTGGTTGTCTTTGTACTCGAGGTTCGCCAGGAGGCGCTCATGAAACCCGACCAAGCAACCATCGGCAACGTCCGGCACGAAACCGTGGCGGTAAACGGCACCCGACTGCATTACGTCACCGCCGGAAACCAAGGCACGCCCGTCCTCCTGGTTCACGGATTTCCGGAAACGTGGTGGGCCTTCCACAAGCTCATCCCGCTTCTCGCGGCCCGTCATCGCGTCCACGCTGTAGACCTGCGAGGTTTCGGTGACTCGGACGTCGCCGACGAGAACTACTCGGGCGCGGTCGCCGCCGAGGATCTTCACGCGCTGATCGATCACCTGTCCGTGGGATCGATGCATGTGGTGGGGCAGGACGTCAGCGGCGGTGTGGTTTACCGACTCGCCGCGACCCATCCTGAGGACGTCATCAGCCTCACCGCGATCGAGTCGGGCTTGGCGGGCTTCGGCGCTGAAGCGCTTGCAGATGTCACTCACGGCGGTGTCTGGTACATCGGCGCCCTGGCATCCCCCGGCGTCGCCGGCCTGCTGTTCGAGAAGGAAGCCCGCGCCTTCGTCGGGGAGTACCTGTACCCACTTTACGGCGTCCCCCCTACTGCAATCAGCGCCGAGGACGTCACCGAGTTCGCCCGCACCTACGGCAGGCCCGGCGGATTCTCGGGCGCCGCAGGGCTTTACCGTGGCATGCTCACGGAAGGTCAGGAGTTGCGCAACCTCGCACAAGACATGCCGCTGCGTGCGCCCGTGACAACCGTCGGCTCCCGTGGCGGTGGGTTCACCCACGCAGCATTCCGCGGCGTCACTACGCAGGAAGTGACATCGATCCAGCTAGACGGTGTCGGCCACTATGTCGCGCAAGAGGCTCCGCAGCCGCTCGCGGACATACTCATCGAGGCGTTCGCCACAAGCACTCGTTGATCGCTGAGAGTTCGGCAAACCGACATACCCGATCCCGGGTGGAATGACCCCTTCCTTCGCGCCTCACGACGACGAGAAGCACGCCGCTCTAGTCGTCGGGATCGGTGACTGATTCCTTAAGCCGGACCACGAGAAAGACGGCGACCACAAGTGCATACAGGATCAATGATGCAAGCGGAGATATGAAGGCCAACGCGACACTGACTCCCGCGGCGACTATCGTCGCTGCCGAGACCTGGGCGTGCTTTCTCATCCAAGATTCGTCGCTTGATGAAGTGAGCAAAGCCCGGTGTCGGATGAGGTAGAGGTCCAAGGCCAGCCAGGGAACGCTGATCAGGACGGTGACGATCGCGAAGACGAAGATGGCCGCAATTTGGGCTGGCCGATCGCCGTCTTGAAGCGCCGCGGAGATGAGCGCGGTGGGCCAGGGCATGAGCGAAGCACCCAACAGCACTCCAAGGTTCAGCACCTGCACAGTCGGATCTGCCCGGCGGATTCGGGAGACCGCCTGATTGTGGTTCAGCCACACGACCCCCACGGTCAGGAAGGCGGTCACAAACGCGAGATAGGTGGGCCAGTCCTGAAGGAGTTGCTCGGGAGACTGCGCCCCATCGGGTAGCAGTTCGAGTACCAGCAGAGTCAGCACAATGGCCAGTACGGCGTCACTGAAAGACTCGAGTCGCCCCATACCGGGCAACCGCGCACGTTTCTCCACGGGCGTTATCCTCTCACGCAGCCTGCCCCTGGAGTGCTCTTCGAGCGGTGCCGGAACAGGCCTTGGATAGCAGCGTCCTCATCTCAGCCAACGGCCACCCGCGTCAGTGCGTCGTCACCGGATGCAGCGCGTTCGAGATCGTGCATCCCGCCTCGCCGCGCTGCAACGTGACGTTCTGTGGGTGCCACACCTGCACCCGCCCGTCCGCCGAGCGCGTCCCGACTTTGCAGTCCGTGGTGCCCGAGATGCCGACCGCCGCGGCCAGCACCGAGCCCTCCGCCCCGCTGTTGAGGATGAGGTGGGCGCCGCTCACCGGGTCGGAGCGCACCGATCCGTCGGGGAAGGCGGCCGCCAACTGTGCGGCAAGGTCGTTCGCCGTCGCGGAGGCGAGCACCGCCGACAGCCGGTCCGCCGCGTCCGCGGGGAGGGCCGGCGCCGGCAGGGGTGACGGCGGCGCCATCGGGGTGCCCGGCGGGCACACCACCTGGCGCACGGAGGTGGCTTGCCAGGCGAAGAAGGCGTGCGCGCGGAAGGCGAAGCAGCCCGACCAGTCTCCGCTGGAGCGGCCCCAGCCTCCACCGTCGGCGTGGGCGCTGATCCGCAGCACGAAGTGGGCCCCGCCGGGATCGCGGGTCCGCCCCTCCCAGGAGATCGCCTCCGCCGATAGCGTCGCGTCCGTGCCCGGCGCCTGCTGCCAGCCTGAGCCGGGCTGCGCGTATTCGTACGCCAGGTCGGAGGCCAGGACGTTCCTCGGCCGGGAGTCGTCGACGGCCTTCGCGAGACGATCCGCGCCACTCCTCGCGGCGTCGTGGGCGCGGCCGCCGGCCGTCGCGAATGCCGGTGCGCACCCCGCCAGCCCAGTGACCAGCACCACCATTGCGAACAGGGCCCACCCGACCCGCCCGCGCGACCACCCCTCGCGACTCGGCATGTGCCGACCCTAGCGGACCGGGTACTGCGGCCGAGGTGGACTGCCACCGCTCGGCGCAGCAGGTGCCCGCAGGGATCGTCCTGCGAGCACCGTTTTCACACCGGGGTTGGCGACGATCCGGTGAGCGTGGCGTGCGGCAGAACTGCCCGCTCCAAGGCCTCGACGGTAGCGAGCACCGTTTCATCGCAGTGGTCGCAACCACAAAAGGGAAAGCCGCTCACGGCGCCGTCGATGTCGAGGATGACGCCGGGGAACGCCGTGAAGACGAAGGTCAGTCGTACGACACCCGTGCTGACTCCCACCACATCGACGATGTTGTGCTGAGACTGCGCGAGGTCGCCGGGCGCTTGAGCGGCGTGCCTCACTGAAGCGCCCTGGTCCTCCAAGTGCGCGATGAGAGCTCGCCCCACTGCGACGACCGGCATAAAGCGGTCCGCATTGGTGACACGTCCGTACGCGTCGTCGCCGGCCGGGTTGTCGAAAACGTTGTAGCGCCCGGAATCTGCGCCTTCTGGCAGCTCGGGGCGCTTGTACATAGGCCTAGAGTAGAACGCCCGCGCCACGGTTGGAGCGCCAGTGCGTCCTGCAGGGCGGGTGTGGGCGGATGGGTCGGTGCAGGCGGCGGCTATGGTTTTGGAGCCGATGACTTCTATGGAAAGGCTGTAGCAGGCATCGGCATGAGAGGAGGATGCGGAGTTGGCGTCTCATACGCCCGGTGAGAAGCCACAGGTTCCCGAACCGGAAGACTTGAGCGAGAAGGTTTCGCGCGCTGGCGACCTTCGCGTGCCGCCAACCCCGCCCGCGGCGCTGCGCGGCTACTATGCCTTCCCTCCGCCGTCAAACCTCTGGATGTACTACAACGGCCAGACATGGGTTGGTGAGCCACGGAAATTACCGTGGTGGCGCAAACCCGTAGATCGGGCGTTCGGACGAGCGACTCGAGGATCGTTTGCACTTGTGGGCGTGATCGCAGCTGTTGTCATCGTCTTGAACATCATCTCCGCGTTGAGGTGATTCCCCGCCCGGAGAATTCGCAACAAAATCGGGGCCTCTCCCGCAAGCGGAAAAGGCCCCGACTTCCGCGTGATGACGCGGATCTCAACAACGCGCAACAGCGACCATGGTGGAGATGGGGGGAATCGAACCCCCGTCCACTGCTGTGGTCATGTGCCTTCTACGGGCGTAGCCAGTGAAATCGCTTTCTCGGCCCCGGAGTTTATCGCTGGCACCTACTCCGACGGGCCCAGTATCAGTTGGAGTCCCTCTACGCCCTGATGCTCAACGTAGAAGCAAGTCCCCTAGCTGACGCCAGGATCCGGGTAGGGAACAATTCCCGGACTGACGGTCTCTCAAATGGCGGAGGTTAACTTACGCCGCGAGGGCGAAGTCGGCCTTGGCCGAGACAGTGCTCTTGTTATTGGCACTTATTTTTTCGCATGGATCGTTAACGAGATAACCATGCATCCTCGACCCGCTTCTCACAGTCACGCAGACAATGTCGAAACCGATCATCCCCGTGAACGGCCGTGAGGCCGGGTCGCTGTCGCGCGCTGTTGAATTGTCCAGTTACGGATCCCGCCGCAAGCGGCGAGCTACTCATTCTACAACATCCCTCTCCCCTCGTTTATGCCACGATCGGTGGATGGCCGACACGATCATCACCGTCCAGGGAGAGTACGAGCTTCGCCATCCCGCCGAGCGCGGTGCGGTGCGGCTCCGCGTCAGCTATGAGGGCCCGTCACGGGATGAGGTGCTCGCGCTCACGACGCAGCGACAGCTATCGCTCAGCAGCGAGCTCCGAGAACTGCACAACCCGCTGAGCGGGCCGGTGACGCAATGGTCCTCCGACCAGCTTCGGGTCTGGGGCGACCGGCCGTGGACCGGCGACGGACGCCGGCTCGACGTGGTGCACCACGCCGAGGTCGGCATCGACGCGCTGTTCAGCGACCTCCCCGCACTCTCGGACTGGGTCGGCGTGGTCTCACTGCTCGACGGGGTCACCATCGAGGGCGTCACCTGGTCGCTGACCGAGGCGCGCCGGCAGACCCTCACTCAGGAGGCGCGCCGCCGTGCCGTCGAGAACGCGGTCGCCAAGGCCACCGTGTACGCGACGAGCCTGGGTCTGAGCACGGTCAAACCACTCGCCCTCAGCGACCCCGGGATGCTCGGCGACACCTCCGCGCCCGGCCAGCCTCCGCAGCCACTGTTCGCTCGCGCGGTGTCGGCCGACACCGGCGGGGCGACGCTCGCGTTGAAGCCCGAGGAGCTGACCATCGCGGTGCAGGTGCACGCACGGTTCTCGGCGAGCTGAGGCGCCTCAGGCGCCGGGCGTCAGGAGCCCGGCGTCTGCGGCCCAGGAGTCTGCGAACCTGGTGCCTGCGAACCGGGCGTCGACGGCGGGCGGGTCGGGAAGGCGTCCAACTTCAGGATGCGCGCAGCGGTGAGCGAGCCGTCGGACCGCGTGCCGACGACGATCACCTCGTCGCCCTTCGCGAAATCATTCTTCGACGCCGACTGACCGGGCACGCCGAACGCCGTCGAGGAGTCGATCGTCACCGTCACCGAGGCGCCGCTCTGGCGGTCGATGGTCCAGGTGTCTCCGGACATGGATGCGATGGTGCCGCGCAGCAGCACGTGTCCCTGCTGGTCCTGGTTCCCCTGCTGGCCGCCGCCGCCCTTGCCGCCGTCTCCTGGCTTGCCAGGGACCTGCGGAACGCCGGGCATCGGCTGACCATGATCGGGAACCACCCGCGAGATCGCCCGCTCTCCCACATGCATGACCACATTCGCGACGGCGAACGCGCCGGCCGTGAACAGGCCGAGCAGGATGACCGCCGACAGCACCAGGGTCGAGATGGCGAATGCCAGACCGTGGCGCTTGTAGAACGGCTCGCCCACTACTCCGGGCGGCGTCGCGCCGGGCGGCGCAGGCGGCGTCGCGCGGTCAGCAGGCGGCGTCCCACCCTGGTGAGGCGGCAGCGGCTCGGTCGGCTGGGTGTTGCTCATGCTCACATGAAAGCAGCCTTGGGCCGCATCCGGGCTGGGAGGCGGTTATGGTTCCGGTGGGAATCACGCAGGTGCGACGAGCACCGAGCGCAGTTTGGCCAGCTCCAGCTCGTCGAGGCCCGCATCGAGGAGGTATTGCCGGACGCTGCCGGCGCGCTCCTCGATCCGGTCGATGGTCGTCTCGAGCGCCTCCCGGGGGCTCCCGCCCAGGATGATCCGCAGGTCGGGCGTCACCTCCACGCCGTACCCGCGGACGAGCTCCAGCATCCCCTCCAGCCACGGGCCTTGCAGGTTGGCTTCGGTGAGCGCGTAGTCGGAGACGACGGTCTCCCGGTCGACGCCCACCGCGAGCAGCGCCAGCGCGACGACGATGCCGGTGCGGTCCTTGCCCGCGGTGCAGTGTACGACGACCGGCGCGTCACCGGTGTCGGCGATCTCGCGAAGCGCCCGCACGATCACGTCCGTGTGCTGGAAGACGATCTTGTCGTACAGGTGCACGATGGTCGCGCCGACGGTCGACGCCGAAGCGCCGGAGCCCTCGAACACAGGCAGATGCAGCACCTCGACGTCGAGCCCCTCCAGGTCGTCGGGGAGCGCCTGGACCTCGAAGTCGTCGCGGAGGTCGATGACGATCCGGATGCCCAGCTCACGCAGCGCCTCACGGCCTGCCTCACTGACGCGACCGAGGGCGTCCGCGCGGTACAGCTTGCCCGAGCGCGTTACTCCGCCATCGACCCGGTAGCCGCCGACATCCCGGAAGTTGTACGTGCCTTCGATCGGGATGCGCTGAGCGGTCGAGTCCATGGAGCTAGTCTGTCACTCCCCCAGGTGGCTCCGGCTGGACATGGCCCGCTGCGCCTCGCGCTGGTCCTGTCGCTCGCGCAGCGCCTGCCGCTTGTCGTACTCGCGCTTGCCCTTGGCGACCGCGATCTCGACCTTCGCCCGACCCTCATTGAAGTAGATCGACAGCGGGATGATCGTGTAACCGCCCTGCTTGACCTTGTTCTCGATCTTCAGGATCTGCGCCTTGTGCAGCAGCAGCTTGCGCTTGCGTCGGGGGGCGTGGTTGTTCCAGGTGCCGTCGGCGTACTCGGGGATGTGCACGGCATCCAGCCACGCCTCGCCGCCGTCGACGAACGCGTAGCCGTCGACCAGCGACGCCCGGCCCAGCCGCAGCGACTTCACCTCGGTTCCGGTGAGCACGAGGCCCGCCTCGAAGGTGTCCTCGATCGTGTAGTCGTGGCGCGCGCGGCGATTGGTGGCCACGACTTTCTGGCCACGTTCCTTCGGCACAGCTCGCTCCTGACGTCGACGATGGGATACCGCCCGGCACGGTGCCGGGCAGCAGACCAGTCTAGCGTGTCAGACCTTCAGGTACCGTTTGATCGCGAAGTTCGCCGAGGCGGCCGCCAGCACGATGCCGATCACGATCAGGATGGGGATCACCAGCCACGCCTGCTCCATCCCGACGAAATTGATCGACTGGATGCGCTGGCTCAGATAGCCCCGCACGAAGAACTGCACGCCCAGCGCGATCACCACCGACGCGAGGATCGACCCGATCAGCGCCGCGATCACGCCCTCGATGATGAAGGGCGTCTGGATGAACCTGTTGGAGGCGCCGACCAGCCGCATGATCCCGATCTCCCGTCTTCGGGAGAAGGCCGAGAGCCGGATGGTCGTGGCTATCAGCAGCACAGCGGCCACCAGCATGAGCGCTGCGATACCGATGGCGGTGTAACTGGCGGAGTTCAGGATGCTGAAGATCTGATCGAGATAGCTGCGCTGATCCACGACGCTCTGCACACCCGCCGCCCCGGAGAGCGTCTCGCTCAGCACGGCCGACTGGTTCGGGTCCTTCAGGTTCACCCAGAACGTCTGCGGGATCATGTCCGGCGTGACGAAGTCGGCGATCTGGTTGCCCTTGAACTGCTGCTTGAACTGCTCGTAGCCCTGCTTCTGATCCTGGAAGTAGAACTTCTGGATGTACGGGGACAGCTCCGGAGACTGCAGCTGCTTCTTCACGGCGGCGATGGACTGCTCGGTCGCCGCTCCCGCCGGGCAGTTGTCCGTCGTGGTGCACATGTAGACCGCGACCTGGGCGCGGTCGTACCAATAGGTCTTCATCTGGCCGATCTGCATCTGCAGGAGCACGGCCGTGCCGACGAAGGTGAGGGAGATGAAGGTGACGAGGACGACCGAGACCACCATCGACAGGTTGCGCCGCAGGCCGTTGCCGACCTCGGACCAGATGAGTCCGAATCTCATTTCGTCGGCCCCACATTCTGGTCGCCGTCGCGTTCCGACCCGTCGCGGAGTCCGCTGAGGTCGAGGTTCGCGGTGAAGTTCAGGTGGTCGGGCAGGTCTTCCGACGCCGGGGGCGGCGAGACGGGCGCGGTGGCGAACTGCACGGGCGCCGGGTAGGCGGCCGGCTGCTGCGGCTCCTGCTGCTGCGAAGTGGACTGCGCGTGCGCGGGATGCGTAGCGTGCGTGGGAGCAGTCGTCTGCTGGTGCGCCGGCTGCTGGTGCGCCGGCTGCTGGTGCGCCGGCTGCTGGTTCGTCGGGACCGAGACCGGCCCGGTCGGCGACGAGGTCGGGGCATGCGGACGCGTCATCGGCGCCTCCGCCGCGGTCGCGGCGTAGGCGGGAGCCGGAACAGCGGCTGCGACGGCCACCGGCTCGTCGCGCTCGGCGGGCCGGACGACCGGGACGGCGGCAGTGACGCCGTAGCCGCCGTGGCGCTCGTCGCGCACGATCTGTCCGCCGACGAGCTCGATCACGCGGCGCTTCATCTGGTCGACGATCGCCGCCTCGTGGGTCGCCATCAGCACCGTCGTGCCGCCGGCGTTGATCCGCTCGAGCACGGCCATGATGCCGGCGCTCGTCGCGGGGTCGAGGTTTCCGGTGGGCTCGTCGGCGAGGAGCACCTGAGGCTTGTTCACCACGGCCCGAGCGATCGCGACGCGCTGCTGCTCACCACCGGAGAGTTCGTGCGGCAGGCGGAGCGCCTTGCCGTCGAGGCCCACCATCTTGAGCACATCCGGAACGGCCTCCTGGATGAAGCCGCGCGACTTCCCGATCACCTGCAGCGTGAACGCGACGTTCTGGAAGACCGTCTTGTTCGGCAGCAGGCGGAAGTCCTGGAAGACCACGCCGATGTTGCGGCGGAAATAGGGCACCTTCCGCGAGGAGATCGTGCCGAGGTCCTGACCCAGCACGTGGATCTTCCCCTTGCTCGGCTTCTCCTCTTTGAGGATGAGGCGCAGGCAGCTGGACTTGCCCGACCCCGAGGCGCCGACGAGGAAGACGAACTCTCCGCGCAGCACTTCGAGGTTGATGCCGTTCAGTGCCGGACGCGCTGTGCCCGGGTACTGCTTGGATACGTGTTCGAACCGGATCATGACCTCTTGAGACTAAGCAGTCATCGGGGGTTCCGGGAGTAGCGACTCGCCTATTGGCGACAAGCCTGACAGCGAGCCGGACGCCGCATCCACGCGGGCGCTGTGCCCGCTAAGCGTCGCCCTTGTTACCCGCGCGCCAGCGGATGCCCGCCGCGATGAAGCCGTCGAGGTCGCCGTCGAAGACCGCGCTCGGGTTGCCGGACTCGTAGCCGGTGCGGAGGTCCTTCACCAGCTGCTGCCCGTACAGGAAGTAGGAGCGCATCTGGTCGCCCCAGCTCGCGGTGATGTTTCCGGCGAGCTCCTTCTTTTTCGCAGCCTCCTCCTCCTTCTGCAGCAGGAGCAGTCGGGTCTGGAGCACGCGCATCGCGGTGGCGCGGTTCTGGATCTGCGACTTCTCGTTCTGCATCGAGACGACGATGCCGGTCGGGAGGTGGGTGATGCGGACGGCGGAGTCGGTGGTGTTGACCGACTGGCCGCCGGGGCCGGAGGAACGGAAGACGTCGACCCGGATGTCGCCTTCGGGGATGTCGACCTCGGTCGCCTCCTCCATGAGCGGGATGACCTCGACGGCGGCGAACGAGGTCTGCCGCTTGTCCGCCGAGCCGAACGGGCTGATCCGCGCGAGCCGGTGCGTGCCGGCCTCGACCGAGAGCGTTCCGAACGCGTAGGGCGTGTCGATCTCGAAGGTGGCCGACTTGATGCCCGCGCCCTCGGCGTAGGAGGTGTCCATCACCTTGAACGGATACTTGTGCTGCTCGGCCCAGCGCAGGTACATGCGCATGAGCATCTCGGCGAAGTCGGTGGCGTCGTCGCCGCCGGCGCCTGAGCGGATGGTGACGATGGCCGCGCGCTCGTCATACTCACCGCTCAGGAGCGTCTGCACTTCGAGTTCGCCGAGGGCGCTCTGCAGCGACTGCAGTTCGGTGCGTGCCTCGGCGGCCGACTCCTCGTCTTCCGCCTCGTTCGCCAGCTCGACCAGCACCTCCAGGTCGTCGAGGCGACGCTGGATGGCCTCGATCCTGGCCAGCTCGGACTGCCGGTGGCTGAGGGCGCTCGTCACCTTCTGCGCGTTGGCCGTGTCATCCCAGAGGTCGGGCACCCCGGCCTGCTCGCTGAGGTCGGCGATGTCGGCACGGAGCTTGTCGACGTCGACGACCGACGTGATGTCGGCGAAGGTGGAGCGCAGGTCTGCGATCTGGGAGGAGAGGTCGAGTTCGATCATGTCGGCATCCAGCCTACCGGCCCCGCCCGATCGGCGGTCGGTGTGCGTCCTCCGAGAAGTTGTACGGTGTTAACGATATGACTTCCGACGAGCGCCCCTTCAGCTTCCGCTCCGTCGCACTCGCGGCCTTCCTCCCGACCCTGCTCTTCTCCATCGGCGAAGGCGCGATCATCCCGATCATCCCCGTCGCCGCCGGGAACCTCGGCGCGAGCCTCGCGATGGCCGGCTTCATCGCGTCGATGGTGATGCTCGGCGAACTGGCCGGCGACATCCCGAGCGGATGGGTCGTCTCCCGCGTCGGCGAGCGCACGTCGATGATCGGCGCGGCGGTCGTCGCCATCGGCGGGGTCGTGATCTGCCTGCTCGCGCCGAACTACTGGGTCCTGATGGGCGGCATCTTCCTGGTCGGGATCGCGACCGCCGTCTTCGCGCTGGCGCGGCACGCCTTCATGACCTCATACGTACCGGCGAAGTACCGAGCTCGAGCGCTGTCCACCCTCGGAGGGATCTTCCGAGGCGGCTGGTTCATCGGGCCGCTGATCGCATCGGCCGTGATCGCCGCGACGGGATCGACGCAGTCGGTGTTCTGGATCTTCATCATCAGCTGCCTCGGCTCGGTGATCGTGCTGCTCGCCCTCCCCGACCCCGAGAAGATGTTCGGGCCGTCCGAGCGCGTCACCGACGACTCGGGGGCGCGGGTGACCACGGGCGAAGAGGACGCCGAGGAGCGCACGCACGGGCTGTTCCGTACGATCTGGTCATTCCGCGAGGTGCTCGTGCGCATGGGCGCCGGGGTCTCGCTGGTGGCCGCCATCCGCTCCGCCCGTACCGTGCTGATGCCGCTGTGGGCGATCTCCATCGGGTTGAGCGAGTCGAACACCGCGCTCATCATCGGCATCGCGGGCGCGGTCGACTTCGCCCTGTTCTACGCCAGCGGTCAGATCATGGACCGATTCGGCCGGATGTGGAGCGCCATCCCCTCGATGATCGGGCTGGGCCTGGGTTTCGTAGCCCTGTCGTTCTCGCACGACCTGCCCGCGCGGGTCGCCTGGTACATCGGCGTCTCGCTGTTCCTGTCGGTCGCCAACGGCATCGGTTCGGGCATCGTCATGACGCTCGGCGCCGACCTCGCGCCGAAGGACCGCCCGGCGCCGTTCCTGGGGGCCTGGCGGTTCTCCGCGGACGCCGGCCAGGCGGCAGCGCCCCTGTTCGTGTCGCTGCTGACGGCACTCGTCTCGATCTCGTTCGCGAGCGGGGTCATGGGCGTACTAGGGCTCGCGGGCGCCGCGATGCTCGCCCGCTACATCCCGCGCTACGTGCCGCGGAGACCCCGCCCGGCCTGAACGCGGAATACCCTCGTGACCGACGGCGGTTGCATCCATGCAGACGCATGAATCGAGGATGAGATGACCGGCAGGCTTCAACTGGGGATCGACACATTCGGGGACGTCACCCGGGATGCGGACGGTGCGCCGCTTCCGCAGGCGCAGGTGCTCCGCAACGTCGTCGCGGAAGGGGTGCAGGCCGACCGCGTCGGCCTCGACTTCTTCGGCGTCGGCGAGCACCACCGCGAGGACTTCGCCGTCTCCGCGCCCGAAGTGGTGCTGGCGGCGATCGCCGGGCAGACCGAGCGCATCCACCTCGGGTCCGCGGTGACCGTGCTGAGCTCGGACGACCCGGTCCGGGTCTTCCAGCGGTTCGCGACGCTCGACGGCATCTCGGGCGGGCGGGCGGAGGTCATCCTCGGGCGCGGTTCGTTCACCGAGTCGTTCCCGCTGTTCGGCTACGACCTCACCAAGTACGAGGAGCTGTTCGAAGAGAAACTGAACCTGTTCGCCGAGCTTCGCAAGCAGGAGCCGGTGACCTGGACCGGGAACCTGCGGCCGTCCCTCACCGGGCAGTCCGTCTACCCGCACGTCGAGCACGGGCAGCTGAAGACGTGGATCGGCGTCGGCGGCAGTCCGGAGTCGGTGGTCCGTGCAGCGCACTACGGCTTCCCGCTGGTGCTCGCCATCATCGGCGGCGGTCCGATGCGGTTCCAGCCCCTTGCCGAGCTGTACCGCAAGGCGCTCGAGCAGTTCGGCCAGGACACGACCCTCCCGATCGGCGTGCACTCCCCCGGATTCATCGCCGAGACCGACCAGGAGGCCAAGGACACCCTGTGGCCGCACTACGAGGTGATGACCAACCGGATCGGCCGCGAACGCGGCTGGCCGCCGGCGTCGCGCGCCCGCTTCGAGCACGAGGCGGGCCCGGACGGCGCGCTCGTCGTGGGCTCGCCGGAGACCGTCGCGCAGAAGATCGCGTACGCGGCGAAGGGGCTCGGCGCCTCCCGGTTCGACATCAAGATGAGCAACGGGACGCTTCCGCACGAGGACCTCATGCGCTCGATCGAGCTGTACGGCACGGAGGTCGCCCCGCGCGTGCATGAGCTAATGTCGTAGCCGCGCGACGCGCACCGCGGGAGTGGTGAAATTGGCAGACACGCAGGATTTAGGTTCCTGTGCTTCACAGCGTGAGGGTTCGAGTCCCTTCTCCCGCACTTCGCACTTGTCACACACTTTCGTACTGCCGGACTACGACCGCAGGATGATCTTTCGCGGGCAGGCGCGAATTCGCACGCTTCGTGCAGCTTCGCACATCCTGCCGACGCTAAACTCGGGCTCAGCTTTCCCACCGAATCCCCATGGAGAACTGTGATCCATCACGCCGGCCTGATCCCGTGGCTCGACCCGAACACCATCATCCATTCGGCGGGCCCCTGGGCGCTGCTGGTGGTGTGCGGGATCGTGTTCGCCGAGACGGGCCTGCTGATCGGGTTCCTGCTGCCGGGCGACACGCTGCTCATCATCTCCGGGCTGCTGACCCACACCTCGCTCGTCTTCGGCGTCGACATCTGGTGGGTGGCCCTGGCCATCGCGTTCGGTGCGTTCCTCGGCGGTGAGGTGGGCTATCTGATCGGCCACAAGGCCGGCCCCCGGATCTTCGAACGCAAGGAGTCCGGGCTGTTCTCGATGGAGAATGTGCGCCGCACCAATGCGTTCTTCGAGCGCTTCGGCGCGCTCGCCATCATTGTCGCGCGCTTCGTGCCGATCGTCCGCACCTTCGCGCCGGTCGCCGCGGGCGTCGGGCACATGAACTACAAGAAGTACTCGCTGTACAACGCCATGGGCGCGCTCCTCTGGGGCGCCGGCCTGACGTACTTCGGATTCCTGATCGGTTACATCCCCCCGGTGGCGCACTTCGTCTCCAGCTACATCGACGTCATCCTCATCGGGGCCGTCGTCATCACGCTGGTGCCGACGCTGTTCCACTACTTCCAGTCGGTCCGCAAGGCCAAGCGCAACAAGGCCCAGCAGGATGTCAGGCCGCCGTCGGAGCCGTCGGTCCCGCCGGTCGACGAGCCGGCGCGCACTCGCCCCGAGGCCTGAGCCGCGGGATCCCGCCCGCCGGGATCCTTCCGCCGGGACCCTCCCGCCGCCCTGCGACATTCGGCACGAATGTCGACTTCTGCACTGCGCAAGGCGACATTCAGCACGAATCGCCGCCGTGGTTCAGCGTCAGCTCGACTCCTAACGTCGGAGAAGTCGCCCCGAATCGCCGACCGACCGCGGTCGCGTCGGACTTCCGCGCCCTGCGGGGCGGAACCTCCGACAGAGCGTCGCCGATCTCCGACGTAACCTTCTCTGCGGCAGGGCGACATTCGGCACGAATGTCGACTCCGGCGCCGCGAAAGGCGACATTCGGCACGAATCGCGATTCCGGTCCCCTGCCATCGCGGCGCGGCGTCAGCGGTGGAACTCGTCCTCGTGGGCGGCGTGCTCCGCCGGCTCCAACTGGAAGGTGGAGTGCTCCACGTCGAAGTGCTTCGTCAGGCAGCCGGAGAGTTCGTCCAGGAGGGCGCCGGTGCGTCCCGTCCGGAACACCGACGGCTCGCACACCACGTGGGCGCTGAACACCGGCGCACCGGAGGTGATCGCCCACACGTGAACGTCGTGCACTGCGACGACGCCCGGCGTCCCGAGGATGTGGTCCCGGATCTCGGCGACGTCGGTGTCCGCGGGCGCCGACTCGCTCAGAACGCGCACCACATCCCGTAGCAGCGAGAATGCCCGCGGAACGATGAGCACGGCGATCAGCAGGGACGCGATCGCGTCGGCGGGCATGAATCCGGTGGTCAGGATGACGACGGCCGCCACGATCACAGTCGCCGATCCGACGAGGTCGCCGAGCACCTCGAGGTAGGCGCCACGCATGTTGATCGAGTGACCGGATGCCGGCCGGAGCAGCAGCAGCGCGCCGAAGTTCGCGATCAGCCCGATGACGGCGACGATCAGCATCGGGATGCTGTGCACCTCGGTCTCGCCGCCGGCGAGGCGCCCGATGGCGCCGATGGTGACGGTCACCGCGACGACCACCAGGATCAGCCCGTTGATGAGCGCCCCGAAGACCTCGGCCCGCTGGAACCCGAACGTCTGCCGGTCGGTGGCGGGCCGGGCGGCGACGATGGTCGCCATGAGCGCGATGATGAGCCCGGCGAGGTCGCTCAGCATGTGGCCGGCGTCCGCGAGCAGCGAGAGCGAGCCACTCAGCCAGGCGCCGACGACCTCCACCACGAGCACCGTCGCCACGATGGCGATGGCGGCGAGGAGGCGGTTGCGGTTGGCGCCGTGGCCGTGGTCGTGAGTCATGTCAGTTCTACGGTAGATAGAAGAGCGCCCGACCGCCAGAGTAGGGACCTAGATGGGAATGAGTGCCGTTCTCAGCGACCGGTCACCGGCACCGTCAGCGAAGCTCCCGCAGCGCCGGGACGATCGCGGACAGCGCCCGCGCGCGGTGACTCTCCGCGTTCTTGGCCGCAGGCTCCAGCTCGGCGGCCGTGCCGTCATGGCCGTCGGGAACGAAGATCGGGTCGTACCCGTGGCCGTTCTCGCCGCGCGGTTCCCGGGCGATGGAGCCGGGCCACACACCCTGCACGACCGTCGGCTCGCCGCCCGGGACGACCAGCGCCAGGGTCGCGGTGAAGTGCGCAGCGCGGTCGGCATCCGGGATGTCGGCCAACTGATCCAGCAGCAGCTGCAGGTTCGCCGCGGCGTCGCCGTGAGACCCCGCCCACCGGGCCGAGAAGATCCCGGGGGCGCCGCCCATCACATCCACGCAGATCCCGGAATCGTCGGCGAGCGCAGGGAGCCCGGTGTGCTCGACGGCCGCGCGAGCCTTGATGAGCGCGTTCTCCTCGAAGCTGACGCCGTCCTCCACCGGTTCCGGGCCGTCGTAGGCGACGATCTCGAGGCCCGGCACCTCGCGCCCGAGGATCTGCTGGAACTCGCGCGCCTTGTGCGCATTGTGCGTGGCGAGCACGACGCGCACCACCGTCAGGCCCCCGTCTCGACGGAAGCCGACTCGACGGCCGGCGCCAGAGCGGCCGACTGGATGCCCGTGAGCTCGGTCGTTCCGGCGAGCGCCAGGTCGAGCAACTCGTTCAGCTCGCGGCGGTCGAACGGCGCGCCCTCGGCCGTGCCCTGCACCTCCACGAAGAGGCCGCGACCGGTGACGACGACGTTCATGTCGGTCTCGGCCCGCACATCCTCCACGTAGGCCAGGTCGAGCATCGGAGTCCCGTCGATGATGCCGACCGAGACGGCCGAGACGGAGTCGATGAGCGGGGTCGCCTTCTGGCCGATGAAACGGTGCTCGCGTCCCCACTCCAGGGCCTCGGCGAGCGCCACATAGGCGCCGGTGATGGCCGCCGTGCGCGTCCCGCCGTCGGCCTGCAGCACGTCACAGTCGAGCACGATGGTGTTCTCGCCGAGCGCCTTCATGTCGACGACGGCCCGCAAGCTCCGGCCGACGAGACGGCTGATCTCGTGGGTGCGGCCGCCGACGCGTCCCTTCACCGACTCGCGGTCCATCCGCTCGTTGGTGGAGCGCGGCAGCATGGCGTACTCGGCCGTCACCCAGCCGCGGCCCTTGCCCGACATCCACCGCGGCACGCCGTTCGTGAAGGATGCGGTGCACAGCACGCGTGTGTTCCCGAACGAGATCAGCGCGGAACCCTCCGCCTGGCGGCTCCAGCCGCGCTCGATCGTGACCGGCCGCAGCTGGTCAGGTGTGCGCCCGTCGGCGCGGGTGATGTCGGTCACAGGGATCTCCTCGGTGGGGTGCGGGGTAGGGGTGGGGTGGGGATGGTCAGAGCGGCAGGTCGATCACGCCGGTCTGCACCAGGTCGACCCGGGAGACCTCCGGGCCGATGAACCGGTGAGCCAGGCGCAGGAACTGGTCGGCGTCGGAGCCGGTGGCCTCGTAGCGGATGGTCGGCGGCAGCGGCGAGTGCCGCTCCAGCCCCTGGCCGACGAGGGTGCGGTACACGTCCTTCGCGGTCTCGGTGTCGCTGGAGACGAGGGAGACGCCCTCCCCCATGACGTACGACAGGGCGCCCTTGAGGAAGGGGTAGTGCGTGCAGCCGAGAACAAGCGTGTCGACGTCGGCATCGCGCAGCGGCTGCAGGTACTCGGCGGTGACGCGCAGGACCTCCTCGCCGCTGGTGATCCCGGCCTCGACGAACTCGACGAAGCGCGGGCAGGCCTGCGTGAACAGCTGGAGGGTCGGGGCTGCGGCGAACGCGTCCTCGTAGGCGCGGGATGCGATGGTGCCGACGGTGCCGATCACGCCGACGCGACCGGTGCGGGTGGCGGCGACGGCCCGGCGGACGGCCGGCTGGATGACCTCGATGACGGGAACGTCGTAGCGCTCGCGCGCATCCCGCAGCATGGCGGAGGACGCGGTGTTGCAGGCGATCACCAGCAGCTTGACGCCCTGATCGACCAGGAAGTCGAGGACTTCCAGCGAATAGCGGCGGACCTCGGCGATCGACTTCGGCCCGTACGGCGAGTGCGCGGTGTCTCCCACGTACAGCAGGGACTCGTTCGGCAGCTGGTCGCGGATCGCCCGGGCGACGGTGAGCCCGCCCACTCCCGAGTCGAAGATCCCAATCGGCGCATCCGTCACAGCACTCCAGCCTACCTGTCCGCCGCCGCGGGGTGCCCGGTCACAGCCGCCGTGCGCGGACGCGTGAGTAGGCTGGCGGGGTGACCGAGAGACCAGCGTCCTCCGCGCTCCTGACCGACCGCTACGAGCTGACGATGCTCGATGCCGCGCTCCTCGCCGGAACGCACGACCGCGAGTGCGTCTTCGAGGCGTTCACCCGCCGCCTTCCGGCCGGGCGCCGCTACGGCGTGCTCGCCGGGACGGGCCGGCTGCTGGAGCTGATCGAGCAGTTCCGTTTCGGGGATGCCGAGCTGCAGTTCCTCACGGAGAACCGGATCGTGCGCGACGAAACGATCGACTGGCTCGCCGACTACCGCTTCTCCGGCACGATCCGCGGCTACCAGGAGGGCGAGCTCTTCTTTCCTGGGTCGCCGTTCTTCATCGTGGATGCGCCCTTCGCCGAGGGCGTCATCCTGGAGACGCTGCTGCTGAGCGTCTTCAACTACGACTCCGCCGTCGCGTCCGCCGCAGCCCGCATGGTCGCCGCGGCCGTCGGTCGGCCGCTCGCCGAGATGGGCTCGCGCCGCGCGAACGAGCGTTCGGCCGTCGCGGCCGCTCGCGCCGCGTTCATCGCCGGATTCTCGGCCACCTCCAACCTCGAAGCCGGCCGCACCTGGGGCGTGCCGACGATGGGGACGGCGGCTCACGCCTTCACACTGCTGCACGACTCCGAGGAAGCGGCATTCCGGGCGCAGGTGGATGCGCTCGGGCCCGGCACGACGCTGCTGGTCGACACGTTCGACGTCGAGAAGGCGATCGAGACGGCCGTACGGGTCGCCGGTCCGGGGCTCGGGGCTGTGCGGCTCGACTCGGGCGATCTGCCGAAGCTCGTGAGGCAGGTGCGCGAGCAGCTCGACTCGCTGGGCGCGACGAAGACCCGGATCACGGTGACCAACGACCTCGACGAGTTCACCATCGCGGCGCTGTCCGCCTCCCCCGTCGACTCGTACGGCGTGGGCACGTCGGTCGTCACCGGCTCCGGCAACCCCGCCTCCGGCATGGTCTACAAGCTGGTGGCGCACCGCAGCGACAGCGGCCACGGCGAATGGATCTCGGTCGCCAAGAAGTCGGACGGCAAGGCCAGCATCGGCGGGCGTAAGCATCCGGTGCGACGATTGGATGCGTCGGGCACCGCGGTCGCCGAGGTCGTCCACATCGTCGAGAAGGGCGACACCCCGGACGACACCGGCCGCGACCTCCTCGTGCCGCTGATCACCGATGGCGAGGTGCACACCGAGCACCTCGGCGCCGAGGGGACGCGCCGGGCGCGGGAGCACCGCGCGATGGCGATGGACGAACTGCCCGACGAGGCCTTCCGCCTCGGTCGTGGCGACCCCGTGCTGCCGACGATCTTCGAGTGAGCCGGCCGGGAGGCCTACGAACTGGCCCTGCGGGCTACTCCCCCTGCAGACCCTCGTAGATCTCGCGGCAGGTCGGGCACACCGGGAACTTCTCGGGGTCGCGGTTCGGCGTCCACATCTTCCCGCAGAGCGCCTTCACCGGCTTGCCTGTCATGGCCGACTCGAGGATCTGCTCCTTCTTCACGTAGTGCGAGAAGCGCTCGTGGTCGCCCGGCTCCTGGCTCTGCAGGAGCTCCTCGAGTTCGCGGTCGAGCGTGGTCGCACCGCCGCCGGACGGCGCTCCGCCGGGCTCCGAGATGCTCGCTTCGTTCATCCCTCCAGTGTAAACGCTCGGGGCGGTGGGCTTCCCCGGTCAGTCGTTGCGGTTCGCGAAGGCCATGAGCTCCGGGCCCCGCTTGTCGAACGCGCGGCCGCCCAGCCAGAGACCGAAGAACAGCGTTGCGAACCCGATCAAGACGGCCGCGATCGGGGCGATGCCCAGCCAGAACGCGTTCACGGTCAGCCCGAGCACCAGGAATACCAGCACCGGGGAGGCGAGGAACAGGATGGCGAAGAAGCTCAGCGACTGCACCAGGGCGGCCGATGCGCCCGAGGTCTGCGGCTGCGTGAACGCGCTGTCGCCGGGCTTCGTCGCAGGATACGGGAACAGCGCCGACGAGATGCTGGAGAGCCCGAGGCCGATGACGAGGATCGCCCCGCTGAGGGCGGCGACCGACGGCAGCACCGCCCAGTCGCCGAACACGATGGCGGTAGCGATCGAGCCGACCACCAGGATCGGGATGCCGACGACGATCGGCGGGAACATCCGGCCCGCGCGATCCGCCAGGCCACGGGTCCCCGAGACGACGTGCAGCCAGATGGCCGTGCTGTCGTAGGCCAGGTCGTTGTGGATGCTCCAGCCGAGGAAGAGGCAGACGAGCGGCAGGGGCACCAGCGCGATGAAGTGCGAGGGCAGGCCGGCGAGCGCGAGGGCGACGACGACGAAGACCGGGATCACGGGCACGAGCACGATGGACACCCAATAGCGGGCGTCCCGACCCCAGTAGGTCATGGAGCGCGCCGCGATCGCGGCGGTGGGGCCACCCGGCAGACGGTCGAACCAGCCGAGGCCGTGGTAGGCCTTCGACCGGGCCTCGCGCTCCGGAGCCGCGACGACGTGCGCGATCAGACCGATCCATCCCAGCCAGAGGAGCACCAGGGTGGCGACGGCGATGAGCAGTTGCAGGACCGCGGCCCCCCAATCGCCCTGCGCCGCGGCGCCGGGGGCGGACCACGCGGCGCCGAGCGGGGTCCACGACAGCCACCCGGCGAAGCTTCCGAGCGTCCCGAGCCCGTCACGGCCCCAGTCGACGGTGACGAGGAGCAGCAGGACCGGGGCGATGAGCACGAGGAGCAGGATGCCGATGACGCCGCCCGCCTCACGCGAGCGCCGGGTCGACAGCATCGAGTGCGCGATGGCGGTGGTCACGCGCGAGGCGAGCACGCAGGTCAGGACGACGACCGCGGCCGAGATCAGCGCGACGAGCGCGGTGCCGGCGTTCTGCGACCACGTCACGACCGTCGCGCCGGCGCACACGATGAGCACGAACGAGGGAACGCCGATCAGCCCCGCGAGCAGCAGCCCCGTCGCGAGCACGCGATCCGGGATGCCGAACAGCGAGAACTCCTTGGGGTCGAGCGTGTCGTCGACACCGAACAGGAGCGGCAGCAGCGCGAAGCCGGCGACCACCACCGAGCCGATCACGACGATGACGCTGTGGGTGGCGGCCACGTCGGAGACGACCCGGGCCGCGACCAGCGAACCCACGACGACGACCGTGATGAACCCTCCGTAGAGCAGCCCGATCACCAGGCCGAAGACCTGCCACGGGCTCCGCCGGAAGGCGTTGCCCATGATCCGCAGCTTCAGTCCGAGAAACTGTGCAACCACTCCATGCCTTCCGCTGCCTTGCGACCGCCGGCCAGGTCGACGAAGCGCTCCTCGAGCGTCTGCTCGCCGCGCACCTCGTCGATGGTGCCGGAGGCGAGCACCTGCCCGCGGACGATGATCGCGACGCTGTCGCAGACGCGCTGGATCATGTCCATGCCGTGGCTGGAGACGACGACCGTTCCGCCCGCCGCGGTGTAGCGCTGCAGGATGTCGATGATGTTCGCCGCCGACACGGGATCGACCGACTCGAACGGCTCGTCGAGGACGAGCAGGCGGGGCGAGTGGATCATCGCCGCCGCGAGGGCGATCTTCTTCGTCATGCCGGCCGAGTAGTCGGCGACCAGACGGTCGAGCGCATCCTCGATCCCGAAGGCGGCGGCCAGGTCGGTCGTCCGCGCACGAACCGTCTTCGCGCTCAGCCCGCGCAGGGTTCCGGCATAGCGCAGGAACTGCGCGCCGGTCAGTCGGTCGAACAGGCGCAGCTTGTCGGGGAGGACACCGATGATGTGCTTCGCGCGCACCGGCTCGGTCCAGACGTCGACGCCGTGGACCACCACGCGGCCCTCGTCGGGGCGCAGCAGCCCCGTGACGATCGAGAGGGTCGTGGTCTTGCCTGCGCCGTTCGGCCCGACGATCCCGTAGAACGAGCCCTCGCGGATGTCGAGGGTCACGCCGTCGACCGCCACCGTGTCGCCGTACCGCTTGTTCAGGCCGCTGACGGCGAGCACGGTCGGGCGCGTGTCCACGGGCGCCGGCGCTTCGATGGTGATCGTCTCGGCGGCAACGGCCTCGGTCGCAACCGCCTCGGACTTGGCGCGGGCGGTCTGCCGCGGCTTCGCCGTTGTCGTCGCGGTGCGCTTCCGCGGAGCGCGCGTGCTCGAGCCCGCGGCGGCCGCCGCGGTCTTCGGCGCGCGCTTCGGCGCTGCATTCGATTCGGCGGCCTCCGCCATGGTCTCCCCCCTCTGTGAGACCCCGGACGCGCCGTCCGCGGCATCCCGGGCCCGGTCCTCCTCGGGCTCAGTGCTCTGGGGACGCGCGTGCTCGGAACTCACCCCGCTAACGTACCAATACAAGCGTTCATGCGAACCCCTCATGACCCTGCGCGGCGGCTCCGGCCGCCTCCGAAAGTCCTGTGAGGAACATAACGACCCAACAACGACCTGCGTCAACCCCTGCCCCCGACCGGGGGCCCCCGGTACGCTGGCGGAGGCATGAAGGGGTGTCGATACGCATAAGCGCGGATGAAACCTGGGTGAACCTCGGGCCACGCGTGGAACCCAAGGAGATGATTGTGACGACCCAGGTAGTGATTCTCGCGGCCGGCATGGGCAGCCGGCTCGGACGGAGCCTTCCCAAGCCGCTCACCGAGCTGAGCGATGGCCGCACCATCATGCAGCAGCAGTTCGACAACATCCACGCGGCGTTCGGCAAGGACGCCCAGGTGACGATCGTCGTCGGCTACAAGCTTGAGCACATCATCGAGGCGTTCCCCGACGCCCAGTTCGTCTACAACGAGCAGTACGACCAGACGAACACCTCCAAGAGCCTCATGCGCGCCCTGCAGGCCTCCGGCCCCGGCGGTGTGCTGTGGATGAACGGCGACGTCGTGTTCGACCCGGCCGTCCTCGTCCGCGCTGCCGCAACGGTCGCCCGCGACCAGACCTTCGTCACCGTCAACACGTCGTCGGTCGCCGAAGAAGAGGTCAAGTACACGACCGGCTCCGAGGGCTACATCCAGGAGCTGTCCAAGACCGTCAAGAACGGCCTCGGCGAAGCGGTCGGCATCAACTACATCTCCTCGGCCGACAAGGCGACCCTGCTGCGCCAGCTGCAGCGCGTCGGAGACCAGGACTACTTCGAGCGCGGCATCGAGCTCGCCATCGAGCAGGACCGCATTCTCGTCGAGCCGGTCGACATCTCCGACCTGTACGCGGTCGAGGTCGACTTCCAGGAGGACCTGGAGCGCGCCAACCTTTTCGTATAGTCGGTAGGTGCTGCGTGAGCCTTCACGCAGCTTCTCTGAATACGATGGGTTCTCGTGACCAGCTTCCCGACTGAGGTGCGCCCTGCGCAGCGCTCACCCTTCAGCCGCTACCGGCAGTCCCTCTGGTTGCTGACCAGGCGCGACCTCCGGGTCCGCTACTCGACGAGCGTCCTCGGCTACCTGTGGTCGATCCTCGATCCGCTGGTGATGAGCGCGATCTACTGGTTCGTGTTCACGGTCATCTTCAAGCGCGACGTCGGCGAGAACCCGTACATCGTGTTCCTCCTCGCAGCCCTGCTGCCGTGGATGTGGTTCAACGGTGCCGTCTCGGACAGCACCCGCGCGTACATCCGCGAGGCGAAGCTGATCCGTTCGACCAAGATCCCGCGGACCATCTGGGTCAACCGGATCGTGGCGTCGAAGGGCATCGAGTTCCTGCTGTCGCTGCCGGTGCTGGCGTTCTTCGCGATCATCTCCGGGGCACGGCTCAACGTCGACGTCCTGCTGTTCCCGGTGGCCATCCTCATCCAGACCGTGCTCACCGTCGGCGTCGGCCTCATCGTCGCACCGCTCGTCGTGTTCTTCCGCGACCTGGAGCGGGCGGTGAAGCTGGCTCTGCGCTTCCTGTTCTACGCCTCCCCCATCATCTACAGCGCCCGCGACCTGCCCGGCGGCTGCGGCGCGGGCGTTGCCGCCCGGCACTGCGCGGCGTACCTCACCGCGCATCCCGGAGCGCAGACCGATGTGCTGTTCTCGCTGCACTTCTGGTCGGCGTTCAATCCTCTGACCGGAATCTTCAGCCTCTACCGCTCCGCCTTCTTCCCGGAGGAGCTGGACTGGTTCCTGGTGGGCGTCAGCGCGGCCATGTCGCTTGTCCTGCTCGGGATCGGCTGGGCCGTTTTCCGGCATTTCGAGCGCGACGTGCTGAAGGAGATCTGAAGTGACCCCCGTCATCTCCGTCGACGGTCTCGGAGTCCGTTTCCGCCGCAACCGGGGCGCCCGTCGCTCGTTCAAGGACCTCTTCTCGAACCGGGAGCGGCGGGTCCGTCCTGACGACTTCTGGGCGTTGCGCAACGTCAGCTTCCGGGTTCAGCCTGGCGAGGCCATCGGTGTGGTCGGCCGGAACGGCCAGGGCAAGTCGACCCTCCTGAAGCTCGTGGCGGGCGTGCTCCTGCCCGATGAAGGCACGGTGAAGGTGACGGACGGTGTCGCCCCCCTCATCGAGATCACCGGCGGGTTCGTCGACGACCTGACGGTACGCGACAACGTGTACCTGACGGCCGGCCTGCACGGGATGTCGCGGGCCCAGATCGACGAGCGGTTCGGCGAGATCATCGATTTCGCCGAGATCGGCGACTTCGTCGACACGCCGTACAAGCACCTCTCCAGCGGCATGAAGGTGCGCATCGCGTTCTCCGTCATCTCGCAGCTGGAGGAGCCGGTGCTGCTCGTGGACGAGGTGCTCGCCGTCGGCGACCGCGGCTTCCGCGAGAAGTGCTACCGGCGGATCGAGGAGCTTCTGGCGGGCGGTCGCACCCTCTTCTTCGTCTCGCACAATGAGAAGGATCTGCGCCGCTTCTGCGAGCGGGGCCTGTATCTGGACAAGGGTGCGCTGGTGCTCGACGGCCCGATCGCGGACGTGCTGGAGCTGTACAACGCCGACTACGGCACCTGAGAAGAAATCGTCCCCAGAAATTATTTCGGTGGGTTGTCCCCGGAAGTGGTGTTCGTGCCCGATTACGGGCCATCGAGCGTCGGAGGGGCTGGTTAGCGTCATCGCATGAATCGTCTCCGGTTTCTTCGCAGTCCCTCGCCGAGTCCTCGTCCTCGTCGCCTCGCCTACCCCGTGCCGTGGAACGTCGATCGCACCACGGCGCCCCACTACCGGCTTGTCAACGCCGGCCGCGAGACGCTCAGCGGCGTCACCGTGAGCATCGCCGGCAGCGCGCACCTGCGCGTGAGCGCGCCGAGCGCGGTCGCCCCCGGCGAAGCCGTGCGCGCGAGCGTCTCCGGCCGCGACCCGGCCCGCGACAGCGTCCTGGTCGTCCGCTGGTTCCCGCCGGACGGCCGGGAGTACCTCTGGCAGATAAGCCTCTGAGCGCCGCCCTCGGGCCGCTGGTGCGGCCCGAGGGCGCTCTTCCAAATGCCTACATCAACAGCATTTTCGGCATGAATGACGTGAGGTCCACCGATCGGGGTGCAGGTGCTCTGGAGTCGGTCGGTGCTCCGGCCGTTCACTGGAGAGCATGAAGAACCCAGTCGCCCCTGCTGCACAAATGCTCGGCGAACGCGTCCGCCGGGCGCGCATCCACCTCGGCCTCAGCCAGGAGGCCATCGCGGGCCTCGCGTCGATGCACGTCACCAACTACGGCAAGATCGAGCGCGGCGACGCCAACCCGAGCCTGCTCACCATCGTGCGGATCGCGGCAGTGCTCGGAACGAGCGTCGCCGCTCTCACCGAGGAGATCACGAGGGAGCACCTGCCGACCGGGATGCGCGTGCTCCCTGCCCGGGAGTACCTCATCGAGCGAGAACGTCGCCTGCGCCGGTCGCGCTGACAGCGATCCGGCCTACACTCTCTGGAGATGGCCAAGAAGCAGCAACCGATCGTCTCCGTCACCGGCGGCCCGCCACGGGGTGGCGACACGCCCCGAGCGCTGAACACGACCCTGGACCGTTTTCTCGGCATCCAGCGGCCGGTGGTCGTCGCGCATCTCCGCAGTCTCCGGCGGCGGCATCCCGACGCCTCCGCCGACGAACTGGCGCGCATCCTCGAACGGCGGTATCTCGCGGCAGTGACGAGCGGCGGCGCCGCGGTCGGTGCGACGGCGGTGATCCCCGCGATCGGCACCGGTGTCACGCTCGCGCTGTCGGGGCTGGAGACCGCCGGCTTCCTCGAGGCCACGGCGCTGTATGCCCAGTCCATGAGCGAGCTGCACGGCATCGCGATCGATGACCCCGAGCGGGCGCGGGCGCTCGTGCTCACCATGATGCTCGGACGGGAGGGCTCCGACCTCGTGCGCCAGCTGGCCGGCCAATTCGCCGGCGGCGGCGTCACGCGCACCGCCTATTGGGGCGAACTCGTCACCTCCAGCCTGCCGTCCATCGTCGTCGGGCCGCTCGTCGATCGGCTCAAGAAGGCCTTCGTCCGGCAGTTCGCCCTACGGGGCGGCGCGAGCATCCTGGCGCGCGCCATCCCCTTCGGGATCGGCGCCGTCATCGGCGGCACCGGCAACAACATCCTGGGCCGTCGCGTAGTGCAGAATGCCCGCCTGGCCTTCGGGCCGCCCCCGCTCGTGATCCCCGAGGTCCTGACACCGATCGAAGGCCCTGGTGCGGTCCGCCGCCTCGGGTCGGCGACGGGAGCGGGCGTCGTCCGGATGTCGACCGCCACAGGAGCCGGAGTTGTGCGGGCGAGTTCCGCGACCGGTGCCGGGGTGATCCGTGTCGGCACGGTCCTGCGGGGCGCGCTGCCGCGACGACGCAAGAAAACGTCAGGCGATACGGAGGAGCCGCTCGCTTTGGAGGGTCTCCCCCAGCCCGCCCCGGACTCGGCGGGCGGCGGCGACGAGGGCGACGACGACAGGCCTCGCGAAAGCGCGGTGGGCTGACCTAGACGATCGGGGGCCGGCCGGCGGCTGTCATGCGCGCGACGGTCCGCCAGCGCAGCGGACGCCTCTCCCCCGGGTCCGTACGCCATCCCTCGCCCCACCCGGCGAACCACGCCCGCAGCACGGCCGGCTTCCGGAACCAGCGCAGCAGCTGGATGCCGGTCCACGACCCGACGTAGAGCGGGACGAGCACAGCCGGGAGGTTGCGCCGAGCCAGCCACACCCTGTTGCGGGCGTTCAGCCGGTAGTAGTACGAGTGCCGGGTCGGCGACACCGACGGGTGCTCGGCGACGAGGTCTCCGGCGTACCAGACGCGCTTGCCCTGATCCCAGACCTTCCAGGCGAGATCGATGCCTTCGTGGGCGTAGAAGAACGGGTCGGCCCAGCCTCCCGCGCACTCGAACACGTCCCGCGGGAGCACGATGACGGCCTCCAGCACCGCGAACACGTTGCTGGAGCGCTCCGGGTCGCCCTTGCGGATGCGCGGGATCCAGCGGCGGGGAGCCGGCCCGCCGTCCGGCACGCGCAGTCGCGGCTGCAGCATCCCGATGCTGGGGTCGGCCCGCAGCTTGCCCACCGCGTCAGCGAGGAACGTCCGCGACGGAATGTCGGCGTCGTCGTCGAGGAAGAACAGCCACTCGCCGCCGACCACCGGAACGCCGGCGTTGCGTCCGGCCGGGATGCCCACGTTCTCCGGCAGCGCGAGCGTGCGGACGCCCTCCGGGAGGGCCGGGTCGGCCGTGGCCGGATCCCAGCCGTTGCCGACCACGACGATGTCGGTGGTCACACCCTCCTGGGCGAGCACCGACTCGACGCCGCGTCGCAGTTCGACCGGCCGCGCGCCCTGCGTGAGCACCACGACCGCGACCCGCGGCTGCTCAGCCACGGACCCGCCGCGACGCCATGATGGTCACGAAGTGGCCCACCGCCGCCAGGATCGACAGCGGCACGAGCGCGACCAGCAGGATGCGGTCGGCGAGCGTCGCCCCGATGAAGAGCCCGACGATAGAGAAGACGAAGATCAGGATGGTCAGCTCGACCGAATGGTAGAGCCGGTGGAACGGCAGGAAGCGGGCGGCCCGGCGCAGCGTCGCCACGAGCCCGTGGGTGGGCGCGTACTCCGACTGCGTATCGGCCAGCTTCGGCAGGCCCGCGTTGGCGCGCGCCACCCGGACCATGTCGTTCAGCGCCTTGTTGAGCACGATGACGAGGGCGAGGAGCGTGCCAAGGTTCGTCCAGAGGAAGTCCTGGGGCGCCTCGAACGGGTACCCCGCCGCGCGGATGCCGAGCACGATGGCGATCAGCGTCTCGGTCGTGTAGTGCCCGACGTTGTCGAGGAAGATGCCGGCCGGCGATGACGTGCCGCGCCAGCGCGCGACCTCGCCGTCGCAGCAGTCGACCAGCATCTGCAGCTGACCGAGCACCAGCGCGAAGGCGGCGCCCGCGATACCGGGGATCAGCAGGGATGCGGCGGTCGCCCATCCGGTCAGGATCATCAGACCGGTCACGCCGTTGGCGGAGATCGAGGTCTTCAGCAGGAACCAGGTGAGGTACGGCGACAGGTTCCGCAGGTACAGCGACGCCGTCCAGTGTTCGGCGTTGCGGCGGCCCCGCACTTCTGGGGGCTGTGCGACGGCCCTCAGCTCGGCGATCGAGGACGGACGGGCGCCGTGCGCTGCTCCGGGTGCGGTCATGCCTACCTTCCGGTGTGGGCGGTGATGTTGCGGGTGAGGGACAGGTATCCGAGGATGAAGCCGATCCCCCAGCTGAAGTGGATGCAGGGCAAGACTACGAGAAACCAGAGGAACGGGCGAAGGCCGTCTCGACGGCCCCAGAGGAGCGCCGACACGATGACGATCGCCGCGTACACGGCGGGGACGGCGAAGCCCCAGAGCAGCCACGGCGCCGCTCCGAGCACCGCCTGGACGATCCCGACGAGGCCGAGCACAGTACCGACGGCGACACCGACCACCATGACCGGGGGCGCGAAGTACCGCAGCCCGTTGGAGGCCGGGAAGCGGCGCGCGAGCTCACCACGCCAGATGCCGGTGGAGAAGAACTGCCGGGCGAGCCGGTAGAGGTTGGGCCGCGGCCGGTAGGTCACCTTCAGGCGGGGCGTGAACCACACCGTTCCGCCGGAGGTGCGGAGCCGGCGGTTCAGCTCCCAGTCCTGCCCCCGCTTGATCTCCTCATCGAAGAGGCCGACCTCGATCAGGCGGTCACGCCGGAAGACGCCGAGGTAGACGGTCTCGGCCGGCCCCGCTTCTCCTCCGACGTGCAGCTTCGTGCCGCCGAGGCCGACGCGGCTGCCGTAGGCGCGCGCGACGGCGCGTTCGAAGTCCGTCGTGCCCTGCGCATCCATCAGTCCGCCGACGTTGTCGGCGCCGGTCTCGAGGATCGTCTCGACGGCGATCCGGGCGTAGTCCGGAGGCAGGACGCTGTGCGCATCCACCCGGATCACGATGGGGTACCGCGACTCGCGGATGGCCAGGTTGAGCCCGGCAGGCGTGGAACCGACCGCGTTGTCGAGCACCCGGATGCGCGGGTCGACCGCTGCGAGCTCCGCGACGAGCTCCGTAGTCCCGTCGATGCTCGGACCGAGCGCGATGGCGACCTCGAACGGACCGGCGTAATCCTGCGCGAGCAGACTGTCGACGGCGGCGCGCACGTGGGTGACCTCGTTGAGCACGGGCATCACGTACGAGACACCGGGGAGGGTGTTCACGGAGTCGTCCGGCATCTGATCCTTCGGTCTAACGGGTCGGCGTCGAGCCTACCAGCCGGCCCCTGCGACCAGCCCGGGAGCGGGCCGCACGCTCGCGGGCGGACAACGGCAGAGGGCCGCCCCGCGATGCGGGACGGCCCTCGTACGTGCTGGCCGGTCACTCGGCGGGGAGCGTCCCCAGCGTCACCGTGGCGGTCTTCGTCTGACCGTCGCGGATGTAGGTCACATCCACCTTGGAACCTGCGGCCTGGGCCCGCACCTGAGCGGTGAGGTCCGTCGCGTCGGTGATCGGGGTGTCGTCGAAGTTCACCACGACGTCGCCGGCCTTGAGGCCCGCACCGGCAGCGGCGCCGCCCGAGCTGACACTCTTGACCAGAGCGCCGACCGTGGTGGCCTTCGCGTCGCTGCTGGCATCGGACACCGAAGCGCCCAGGAGGCCGTGCGTCGCCGATCCGTTCTTGATGATCTCGTCGGAGACGCGCTTGGCGAGGTCGGACGGGATGGCGAAGCCGACGCCGATGCTCCCGGACTGCGAACCGTCGGTGCTGGAGCCGCCGGCGCTGGCGATGGCGACGTTCACGCCGATCAGCTCGCCCTTCGAGTTCAGGAGGGCGCCGCCCGAGTTGCCGGGGTTGATGGAGGCGTCGGTCTGGATGACCGGCAGCGAGATGGTCCCGGTGGTGCTCTGCTGCTGCTGCTGCTGCTGCTGACCGCCCTGGTCGGGGAAGTCGAAGTTGAACGGGTTCTGGCTTCCGCCGCCGCTGTTGGAGTCGTCCTTGGGAGCCGCGGACGAGGCGATGCTGATGCTGCGGTTGAGTGCGCTCACGATGCCGTCGGTGACGGTGCCGGAGAGGCCGAGCGGTGCGCCGATGGCGACGGTCGTGCTTCCGACGTTGAGCTTGCTCGAGTCGCCCCAGGTCATCGGGGTGAGCCCGGAGGCCTTGTCGAGCTTGATCACGGCGAGGTCGGTGGTCGGGTCGGTGCCGACGATCTTGGCGGTGTAGATCTTGCCGTCGTTGTCGGTGACCGTGACGTTCACGTCGGACGCCTGGCCGTCGAGGGTGACGACGTGGGTGTTCGTGAGCACGTAGCCGTCGGAGGTCAGGACGATGCCGGAGCCGGTCCCGCCAGAGCTGGACGCGCTCACCGAGATCGTGACGACGCTCGGCGAGGCCTTCGCGGCGACAGCGGTGATGATGCTGGCGTTGTTGGCGTCGTTGACGGTGATGTTCTGCGGGCCGGAGACGGTCTTGATCGTCGCGTTGCCGGAGTCGGTCGCCGCGTAGATGCCGACGCCGGCGCCTGCGCCGGCGACGCCGCCGATCAGGGCGCCGATGGCGAGCGTTGCGATGATGAGGCCGGTGCCCGCGCGCTTCGCGGGCTTCGGGGCGGTCGCCGTGGCCGCTCCAGGCGCGGCGGCGTAGGCCTGCTGGTGTCCGTTCGGCGCGTACGGCTGCTGGCCGTAGCCGGCCGGCTGGCCGAAGGAGCCGTTTCCGTAGTGCGGCTGCTGCGGCTGCTGCGGCTGCTGGCCGTACGGCTGGCCGTAGGGCTGCTGCGGCGGGACGGGCTGGGTCGGCTGGGTCGGGTGGGCAGCGGGCTGCTGCGCGGTCGGCTGCTGCGCCGTCGGCTGCTGTGCGGTCGGCTGCTGCGCCGTCGGCTGCTGTGCGGTCGGCTGCTGCGCCGTCGGCTGCTCCGCCGTCGGCTGGGGCGCGGCCGGGGCGGCGCTCGGCTGCTCGGTGCCGGCAGCATCCACGACCGCAGCGGTGTCGGCGTCGTGCTCGGGCTTCGCGGGCTCCGGGGTGTTCGGGGTGTCGGTCATGGTGTTGCTCCTTCCAAGCACATTCAGCTTGGGATGCGAACCTGGACGTTTTATTTGCCGATGCTGTGGACGGCCTTCTGCCTGTCGATGACTCTCCCCAACGTATCCGATGGGTTGGTTGCGAGTAAGGCCGTACCGTGGACTCATGACGATTCCCGGAGCGTGGCGACGAGCCGCTGACGGCGCGGGCCTCCTGGGCGCCGACGGCGCCGTGCGTCCGACGATCTTCGCCGAGATGAGCGCACTCGCTGTGAGCACGGGCGCCATCAACCTCGGCCAGGGCTTCCCGGACGAGGACGGGCCGACCGAGGTGCTGAATGCGGCGGTCGCCGCCATCCGCGACGGTGAGAACCAGTACCCTCCCGGGCGCGGCATCCCGGACCTCAGGCTCGCCGTCGCCGAGCACCAGCGGCGCTTCTACGGCCTCGAGGTCGATCCGGACACCGAGGTGCTGATCACCGCGGGCGCGACCGAGGCGATCGCTGCCACTCTCCTGGCGCTGCTCGAACCCGGCGACGAGGTAGTCACCTTCGAGCCGTACTACGACGAATACGGGGCGGTCATCGCCCTCGCGGGCGGCGTGCACCGAACCGTTCCCTTGGACCCGCCGGCGTTCCTCCCGGACCTCGCCCGGCTGCGCGAGACCGTTTCGGACCGGACGCGCGTCATCCTCGTCAACACGCCGCACAACCCAACCGGAACCGTGCTCGACCGCGAGACCCTGAGCACCATCGTGGAGCTGGCCGAACGGCACGACGCGATCATCGTCACCGACTCCGTGTACGAGCACCTCACGTTCGGGCCCGAGCACATCCCGATCGAGATGCTCCCGGGGGCACGGGAGAGGACGGTCGCGATCTCCTCCGGCGGGAAGACGTTCAACACGACCGGGTGGAAGGTGGGCTGGCTGACCGCTCCGCCGGAACTCGTCACGGCGGTTCTCGCGGTCAAGCAGTACCTCACCTATGTGAACGGTGCTCCGTTCCAGCCGGCCATCGCCGCGGGCCTTCGCCTGCCGAACACCTACTTCGCCGCGATCGGGCGCGCGCTCGCGCACAAGCGCGACGTGCTCTCCGAGGGCCTCCGCGCTGCCGGCTTCGACGTGTACCCGTCGGCCGGCACGTACTTCGTCGTCGCCGACGCCGCACCGCTCGGGTTCGCGGATGCCGCGGACCTGTGCCGCCGTCTGCCTGAGCTCGCCGGGGTGGTCGCCGTGCCGCTCGGCGCCTTCAGCCGCGGAGAGTATGCAGCGCGCACCGCATCCCTCGTCCGCTTCGCGTTCTGCAAACGCATCGAGGTGCTCGAGGAGGCGGCGGCGCGACTCGCCGCGCTGCCCCACTGAACCCACGCCGTCGACGGCTCAGGGCAGCGGAGTGATGCCGTAGCGCCGGAGCAGCAGCGCGGGGTTGCGCTCGCGTACCTCCCGGACGCGCGCGGTCGACACCTCCGCGACGGCGACGCCGGTCGTCTCAGCGAGAGCCGCGAGCGTCACGCCCATCGGGTCGAGGACGGCGCTCAGGCCGACGCCGATTCCGGGTGGATGGTCGGCGGCGGCCAGATACAGCGTGTTCTCGATCGCACGTGCGGCCAGCAGAGTCGACCAGTGGAACTCCTTGAGCGGACCGCGCACCCATTCGGCGGGAACCGCGACCAGCTGCGCGCCGGCGTCCGCCAGGCGGCGCGTCACCTCCGGGAAGCGCAGGTCGTAGCAGGTCTGCAGCCCGACGGTCACACCGTCCACTTCGAAGGTCTGGGGGTCGTCGAGCGCCCCCGGCACGACCCACTCCGATTCGCGGGCGCCGAATGCGTCGTACAGGTGCTGCTTGCGGTACGTCGCGACGACGTCGCCGGAGGGCGCGACCGCGACCAGCGTGTTGGAGAACTTGCGCGACTCCTCGGTGCGCTCGACCAGCCCAGCCACGATGAAGAGATCGTTCTCGCGCGCGGCCGCCGAGAGCGCCCCGACGAAGTCGCCGTCCAGGGACTCCGCATTGCGGGCGAACGACGGTCCGAGCGGATCGGTGAAGTACGACGCGTACTCCGGGAGGATCACCAGGCGTGCGCCCCTGGAGGCTGCGACCGCGATCAGCCCGGCCACCACATCCCGATTGTGGACGCGGTCGTCGCCCGGCGCGAACTGCGCCACCGCGACGGCGACCGTGCGGTCGTCGATCGTCAGCTCCGCCGGCCGGTCGGTCACGGCGCGACCTCTGCGTGCGGGATGGCCTCGGTCACCGGCCGCGGCGTCTCCACCGGCAGGACGATGCTGATGGAGGTGCCGACGCCCTCTTCGCTGGCGATGTCCAGACGGCCGCCGTGTGCGGTGACGATCGCTTTCGTGATCGTCAGCCCGAGTCCGACGCCCGGCACCGCATTGCGGGTCGCGGTGGAGGCACGGAAGAACCGCTGCGACAGCTGGCTCAGTTCGACGGCGGGGATGCCGATGCCCGTGTCAGTCACGGCGATCACGGCTTGTTCGCCGTCACGGCGCAGCGACACCGTGACCGTCCCGCCGGAGGAGGTGAACTTGAGTGCGTTCGAGACGAGGTTGTCGACGGCTTGGCCGAGGCGGAGCGTGTCCCCGCGCACCTCGAGCGGCAGGTCGGGTACCTCGCGGACCAGCGTGACCCCGGCGTTGGCCGCCACGGGACGTGCCGACTCCACCGAGGCCGACACGACGGCGCCGAGCTCCACATCCTTGATGTCGAGCGGGAAGCGGCCCGACTCCACCTGCGCCGTGAAGAGCAGGTCGCCCACCAGACGGAGCAGGCGGTGCGCGTTGCGTTCGGCGACGGCCAGGTACTGCAACTGCTCCTCCGAGAGGGGCGCATCCTCGTCGTCGCGCATGAGTTCCAGGTAGCCGAGGATGGAGCTGAGCGGCGTGCGCAGCTCGTGCGAGATCAGGCCGACGAACTCGTCCTTCAGCCGCGCGAACTCCCGCGCCTGCGTCATGTCGGTCGCGACGAAGATGAAACCGACGCGGTGGCCGTTCTCGTCCAGGCGCGGGGTCGCCGCGACCTGGACGGCGACGCGCTTGCCGTCCGGACGGAGGTACGTCCAGTCGCGAACATCCGCCGATCCGGCACGCACCGTGTCGACGAGAGCCGAGAACGTGTCCATGCTCGACACGGTGGTGAAGCGCGCATCCATGTCCTGCAGCCGCTGCTCGATCTCCTCCTGCAGGTGGAAGTCGATGACGTGGTGCTTCCCGTCGACGACCTGCTTCTCGGTGAGGCCGAGCATCTTCTCCGCGCCCGGGTTCCACACGTCGATGAGGCCGTCGAGGTCGGTGCCGATCACGGACTGCTCGGTGACGGCGTTCCAGATGCTCTGGATGAGACGGTTCGCCGTCTTGAGGCGTGCCTCGTTCAGGACCAGCTCATCCTGCGAGGAGACGGCCTGCGCGAGGAGCTGCTCCTGCTGCTCACTCGACGCGTGCGCTGCGGCCAGCTGGACCCGCATCCTGTGCGCGATCTCGTTGATGACGACCGCGACGATGAAGTAGATGATCGGTGAGAAGAAGGCCCGCACGATATCCCCCGGCCCTCCCGAGCCGCTGTCGAAGACGAGCGGCGCGAGCAGCACCACGAAGGTGGTGAGCGACGCGATGAGGATGTTGATGCGCCCCGCTTCGGAGGCGATCCACACGAACGGCAGCAGCGTCAGCACGACGAACGGCGAGGCCGAGGAGCCGGTGCCCAGCCGGAGGAGGCCGACCGCGAGCAGCGACAACGTCGGCACGATGACCGCCCACTCCGGGTGCAGCCGCCGCCACGGGACGACGAACGACAGGATCGACGCGATCGTCACGAGTCCGATGCCGGCGAGGAACTGCGGCCCGTTGGTGATCGGCACACCGTTCGGCACGGCGGCGATGACCGCGGCGATCGCGAAGCCGATGATGGTCGGCACCTGCTTCATGAAGGCCGACGGCGAGTCGATCGGGATGCGGCTGAGCCAGCGGTCGACGGTCATGCGGGCTCCCCCAGCTCCAGCATCTCGCGGATGCGGGTCGAGAGCAGTCGTGGGCTGAACGGCTTCACGATGAAGCTGTCCGAGCGGTCCGCCACGATGCCGTGATCGGTGAGCAGCTGCACTGACGCCGAGACCATGAGGATCAGCGTCGACTTGGTCGCGGCGTCCGAGCGGATCGCCTCGGCCACTTCGATGCCGTTGAGCCCGGGCATCGAGATGTCCAGCACCGCCAGGTCGATGTCGCCCGACTGCACCGCCGTGAGGGCGGAGCGACCGTTGTCGACAGCTGCGACGATCTGCACACCTGCGCGTTTCGCCGCGATGGTCATCAGTCCGCGGATGTCGTCGTCATCGTCCGCGATCACGATCCGCCGGACGCGCTCGGCCGCCCCGGTGTCAGACATGCAGGAACACCACGCGCACGACGACGATCGCCGCGCAGATCAGCAGCGCGATACCGCCGTAGACGGGCAGCCGATACTCCCATCGCCGGTTGCGCTCCAGTTCGTCATGGATGCGCTCGCGCAGCTCGGCCGGGGGTTCGACGGGGCTCATCGTGCTTCCTCCGTTTCGGTTCCGGCTCGGGCGGCCGCGGCGTCCAGCAGGGCGGGCACGCGTTCGTACCGGCCGACGTCGGCGGCGACGTGGCTGTCCGTCGAGGCAACGATACGCGCGCCCGAGTCCAGGAGCGCGGCGATCGCGTCCGGTCCTGGGCAGTTCCACTTCTCGTTGACCTCCACGATGGTGCCGGTCGCCGCGGCGGCCTCCGCCCACGCGAGCAGGCGTTCGGCGCCGAGCTGCGACTCGTCGAGCCCGACCTTGGGAAGGATCGAGAACCAGTGCGCGAGCTGCGCGTGCGGCGTCCGCTCCATGGCGCGAATGCTCGCGTCGATCAGCAGGTCGAGCGCGTCGTCGTCCGAGAGCCCCGCATCCAGCCGTTCCCGGGTCGCGCTCGGCGACCACGGTCCGTCGGTCCCGGGGAACTGGTGGTCGCCGATGACGACCGCATCCACACCGCCCGGTCCGACCACCAGACCGCTCGGGGTGTCGACCGCTCCACTTGCGTCGAGGAGTTTCGCCTCCACCCCGGTCAGCACCGTCAGTCCGTCCGGGATGCGCTCGGCCGCAACTGCGGCAAGGAACTCGGGCACCCAGGTCGTCGAGGCGCGCACGTGGTCGGTGAGACGTAGCGTGCGGAGCCCTGCCGCCGACGCCGCCGCGATGTTCTCGGCGAGCGTGCTGCGGGCGTCGTCCGAGAAGGTGGAGTGCACATGGAAGTCACCGCCCAGGAGGGCGGGCAGCCGACCGGCCTCCGTCTCCTTCACTCCTCGAGACCCTCGGTGTGCGCGGCATTGTCGGAGACCAGCACGTCGGCAGGGCTGAGGAAGACATCCTCCAGGAAGCGCACGTTCGCGAGCTCCTCGAAATCGACGGCCGACGGCACTGGGCGGCCGAGCACCAGGTCGAGCAGGAGGGACGGCATGTCGACGCCCGCCGCGATCGTCAGCGGCATGGCACCCGGGAACCGCGGGTTGACCTCCAGCAGCGCCGGAACGCCGTCGGAGCTGTAGCGCAGCTGCACATTGGCGACGCCCGCCAGGCCGATCGCCCGCGCGACAGCGGCGGCGGTCTCCGAGAGCTCGGGACGACGGACCGTGCGGCCCGCGATCGAGACACCCGAGTCCACGCGCTCGCGCGACCGGGGGACGGCGGCGATGACCGAGCCGTCGAGAGCGGCGAGCACATCCACCGAGAACTCCTCGCCGGGCAGGTTCTCCTGGATGATGATGCTCTCGTCGGTGCCGAGGGCCTCGAGCGCGGCGCGGTCCGGGATCAGCCGGACACCGCGCGAGCCGGCGCCGCTCCGCGGCTTGATGATCACCGGGAAGGTCCAGTCGGCGGCGACGCCGTCCGTGTTCAGGAGGCGCGTCACCGGCACTCGCGCCTGACCGCCGACCCGCTGGACGAGTGCGAACTTGTCGAGGCAGGTCACCAGGGTGTCGTGCGAGGGCGCGGCCAGCTTCGTGCCGACGGCCTCCAGCTCGTCGCGACGGGCCGCAAGCCCGGGCAGCTCCACATCGACCGTGGAGAAGAGGACGTCGATGCCGTCCTCGCGGCTCATCGCGATCAGCGCATCCACGAACCCGTCGGAGCGGCCGGCGGGCACGATGCGGCGCCGGTCCTCCTCGACGAGGTAGAGGCCGCTCGCCCAGCCGTCCATGTCGGCCGCGAACACCTCCACGTCGTCCCGTGCCAGAAGCGAGCGGATCACGGCGACGCCGGCGGGGCCGCCCGCGCCCGTGACCAGGACGCGGATCGGAGAAGTGTCGGTCATTCAGCGGTCCTGTTCAGTCGATAACCGGCGGCGCGAGCCTCGGTGTGGATGGCGGAGGCGGGCACCGAGATGTCCGCGGTGTCGCGCATCACCTCCAGCGGCTCGCAATTCTTTCCCCCGCCGAAGCGCGACCAGTAGCGGGCGGTCGCGAGCACGAAGTCCGGCTCCAGGTACGCTCGCACGTCGGCCTGGGACCGGAAGCAGTCGATCAGCTGGAGCTTGGTCTCGGTGAACCCGTCGATGGGGACGAAACGAGTCGGGCGGAAGTCGATGGTCGCGGATGGGCTCTGGTAGCAGCAGACAGTGCGCACCGCCCGGGTCGCGACGTTCGTGGCCGCGTGGACGGCGCGGTGATCCTGGTGCCGGTCATGCGAGGAGTGCGTGTAGACGATGTCCGGCTGCACTTCCGCGACGACGCGCTCGATGATGCCGACCGTCGGGTCCGCGGCCGAGATGTGGGTGTCCTCCAGATCTTCGAGGAACAGCCTGGCGCCGAGCAGCTCCGCCGACGCGAGCGACTCGTGCTGCCGGTCGTTGGCGTCGCCGCCGCGGGCGCCGCGCGACATCGTCAGGATGACGACCTGATTGCCAGCGTCACGGTGCGCGGCGAGGATGCCACCCACACCGATCTCCACGTCGTCGGGATGCGCGCCCACGGCGAGCACCACCTGCCGCCTCTGGGCCGCCCGCTTGACGCGGCCCTCCGCGGCGAGCCGGTTCACGATGGCGACGAGCTCGGCCGACGCCACCGGCTTGGTGAGGAATTCGTCCGCCTGAGCACGCAGCGCCGAGACGGCGTAGTCGACCGACACGTGCGCGGTCATGACGACCACGGGCATCCCCGGGTACTGGCTGCGCAGCTCCTTGAGGAGGTCGAGACCCGAGATGCCGGGCATCTCGATGTCGGTGATGACGAGGTCCGGCTCGAACGCGGCGATCTGCTCCAGAGCAACCGACGGATCAGTGACCGCGAGGGCCACCGCATCCGCTCGCTTCTCCAGAATGGTCTTCATGAAGAAGGCCACATCCGGATCGTCTTCGACCACCACGACCCGGTACTTCGTCACGACACTCGCCATCGCATCCCCTATCTCGGAACGACTCTAGTAGGACGACCGGTCCACACGACGGGACGCGCCCGGGCAGGTGTTCGCGATTTCACCTCGTCCCCATCCCGTGCTAGAGTTTCATCTTGTGCCGCGGGGTGGAGCAGCTCGGTAGCTCGCTGGGCTCATAACCCAGAGGTCGTAGGTTCAAATCCTGCCCCCGCAACAAAAAAGGCCCCCTGACCGGGGAATAACCGGTCAGGGGGCCTTACTTTATTGGTCCTACTGGCTCAGTGACGGGCCGATGGTGTCGAGGATGAGCGAGGGAACGTATCCCGGGTCCTCGTAGAGGTGCTGCAGGGCGGCCCTGTCGATGGCGGCGAGGTCCGCCGGCGCAAACGCGCTGTCCCCTCCGGCGGCAGTCCAGGCGCTCTGCCAGATCATCGCCAGGGTGAGGGCGCCGTCGGCGAGGAGGCCGACGGTCCGGGTGCCGAACGCCTTCCAGAGCGCATCCGTCACGGCCACGGAGTCGTCGTCCGGTTTCTTCGCCACCTTCGCGTACGCCGTCACCAGGGTCAGCGGGTCGACCGCTTTCGCGGACCGGTCCATGAGCTGCACGACGGCCGCCGCCGCGCCTGCTCCGGATTGGACGGCTGCGGGCGGTGAGGTGGTCATCAGAGCATCGGCGATCCCGCTGTCGATCTCGACCTGGTGCCGGTCGATCATCGTCGACTCGTACGCCGAATGGACGCCTTTGCCCGTCCCATCCGCCAGACCGTCCGCCATGAAGGAGCCGTGCAGCGGCTGGCACGCGTCTCCGACGTAGTGCGCGACGAGGCCCGCCGCAGCGACGAAGCGGACCGGGTCCTTCGCCGCGATGGCGGCCACCAGCTCGTCGAAGAACTGCCAGACGCGGAACGGCAGAAGCCCCCTGTCGTCCGGCGCCGTGTGGCCGAGGCGTGTGTAGTAGTCCTGCCAGACCGGCACAGAGACGTTCGCCGGATCCGCGACGCAGCGCTGGCGCAGGGTGACGCCGTCGAGCGGTTGATCGATGTCCGCATAGTGGTTCGGATGCTCGGGGCCGGTGCGGAACGCCGTGTCGCGGCCGCCCTTCACCGCACTCGGAAGGTTCTTCCAGACCAGGTCCGGCACATCGGCGAGCGGGACGAATCCCTTGTCCTTCGCCCTCGTGGTCGTGCCGTTCTTCGGGCCGACGCTGATCTGTTGGCCCACGCTGACGCGGTCGCGGTTCGCCGTCATCAGGATGTTCAGATTCGCAGGCTTCACCTGTTCGCAGGCGACCGATGCGATCGTGTAGTGGCCGGTCTTTCCCCAGGACGGCTGCGGCCTCGGCACGCGGCTCCGGTTCATCGGCGGAATCTCCATCGCGCTCCCCTGCTCCCCCGCATCCCCACGACGACGCGTCAGGGGTCACGGTAGCGCGACCGCGTGAACGGTAGGGTCGGGAACGTGACAGAGGAGCACGGAAAGGCGACCCAGTCCGCCGTCCGCGAGCGGAACCTTACGACCGCTCTTCAACTCGTGCTGTCCGGCAACGGCACGGCGACCCGCGCGGGGATCGCCCGGCGGACCGGCCTCACCAGCGCCACCGTGTCCTCCCTGCTCGCGGGGCTCATCGCCGACGGCCTGGTGATCGAAGGGCAGCTCGCCGAGAGCACCGGCGGCAAACGCGCGACCACGCTGCGCATCGCGGCCGAGAACCACGTGGTGCTGGCCCTGATCGTCCAGCCCGGGCTGGTGCGCGGCGCCGTGGTCGATCTCCTCGGGGACGAGGTGGCCACCGCGACGCAGCGGCCGGCGACGCCAGGCTCGATCGAGGATGTGCGGTCGGTCGCGCGCAAGCTGGTGGCGGCGACCTCTGCCCGGATCGTCGCCGTCGGAGTCCAGGTGCCCGGGATCGCCGATGGGAACCTCATCCGCGAGTCGGTGCAGCTGGGATGGACGGACGTCGACCTCGCCCGTGAGCTGAGCGGAATCGTGGATGCGCCCATCCACCTGATCAACGACGCGGATGCCGAGGCCATCGCCGACTCCACGGTCACCGACGACTTCGGGGCCAATCAACTGTTCGTCTCGCTCAGCACCGGCGTTGGCGCGGCGGTCATCATCGACGGCGCGGTCGTCGGCGGGGCCGCGCACCGGGCCGGAGAGATCGGGCACGTGCCCGTGCTGTTCGGGCCGGAGGCTCCGCTGTGCGCGTGCGGCAACCGGGGCTGCCTCGAGGAGATCGTGTCGGTGACCAGCCTGCTCGGGCTGCCCCACGGCACGGATCTGGAGGCGCTCGACCTCGCCGCCCTCGCGGCGACGCAGGAGTCGCGGCAGCGGATCGCCGAGGGTGCCCGGGTGCTCGCCCGCGCCCTACTGCTCGTCGGCGCCGCGCTCGACGTGCCCAACATCGTGCTCGGCGGGGCGGCACCGCGGCTCGGCCCGGAGTTCATCGGGCACCTGCGCGCGGAGGCCGCACGGCATCCCGTGAAGGCTGCGATGCCGCTCGGGTTCCGGTACGCGCGCGCCGCACAGGAGCATCCCTACCGGGGCGCGGCGCAGCACGCGCTGAAGTCGACCCTCGGGGTGACGTGGACGCTGTGATCCCCTGAATACAGGAGGTTGCCGAGTCCTGAATACAGGAGGTCAGCCGCCGGTCAGCAACGCGAGGAGGGCGGCGCCGTGCTGGCGGTCGTACCCGTACGTCGCGATGTCGGCATAGGACGGCTCCGGGCGGAGCCCCATGTCGACGACGAGGACCGACAGGCAGGTGGCGCGCACCGCATCCACTACCTGGCGGGCCCAGCGCGTGGCGGCGATGTCGGCGCCCACGACGACCACCGGGGTCGCGGTGGCCAGGACCAGCTCGGGGTCGTCCGTGGGCCCGACGTCGACGACCGGATTGCGTGACCAGCTGGACGCCATCGCGCTCCCCGGCGCCGCCCAGGCCTCCTGCAGTGTGTACCAGCGCGGGACGCCGAGAGCATCGTTGTCGAGGCTCGCGAGCCGTACGACGGTGCAGCGGCCCCGGAATCGGGCCAGCCCCTCGCGCATGCTGGGAGAGAACCGGAACCCGCTCGCCCCACCGTCGTGCAGCGGGATCGCCTCAGCCAGCAACGTCATCAGGACACCCCCAGTTGCGCGGACAGCACCATGACGACGCAGCCGCGCAGTACGATGTCGCGGCCTTGACTGGTCATCCGGACGGTGACGCCCGAGTGGAACCCCGCCATCGTGCGGTTCCGCAGCGTCTGGCGCACCGCATCCAGCAGGACGCCGTCGATCAGGTCCTCCGGGCCCGCCAGGACGACCTCCGACAGGTTGAGCGCGCCGACGATCGGCGCAAGCGCGACACCGAGTCGCTGGCCCGCCTCGCGGAGCACCGGCTCGACCGGCTCGTCGGCCGCCTCGGCAGCCTCCACGCGGGCTGCCAGCCGCGGCACTGCCAGCCAGGCCTCCAAGCAACGCTCTCGGTCGTAGGGGGCCTCAGGACCGGCGTCGGTGCCGACCATCACCTGACCGATCTCGCCGGCGGCGAAGCGGCTGCCGAAGACCAGCGCGCCGGCCACCAGCAGGCCCGAGCCGACGCCGTGCCCGACCTTGACGAGCATCATGTCGCCCTGGGCGTCCGCGAAGCCGTGCTCGGCGAGGACGGCCACGTTCGCATCGTTGGCAACGAACGCAGGGAGGCCGGTGCGCTCGGCGATGAGCCGTTGCAGCGGTTCGTCGATCCAGCCGAGGTTGGGGGCTGCGGCGACGACTCCCTCGGCCTCGACGATGCCCGGTGAGCCGATCCCGATTCCGAGCACCGGCGCCGTCGTCAGCTCGACCAGGCGATCGACCAGCGCCAGCACCTTGGCGGTCGCTTCGGAACCGCGGCTCCCGGCCAGCTCGACTTCGGCGGTCTGCAGGATGCGGCCGTCCATGTCGAGGACCGCGCCGCGGAAGACCGTGTGCTCGCTCAGATCGACGCCGATGATCTGGGTCGCCGACCGATCGACGTCCAGCAGCACCGCAGGCTTACCCGGGCGGGCGTCGTCGCGCTGACCGAGCTCCACGACCAGTCCCTCGGCGATCAGCTCCCCCACCAGGTCCGAGATGGTCACCCGGGTGAGACCGGTGGTGCGGGCCAGGTCGGCGCGGCTGACGCGACCCGAGCGGTACAGGGACTGCAGGACCAGGGAGCGATTGTGCCCGCGCGCATGCTCGGGGAGGACCTTGGTGCGAGGGCGGAGAGCCCGTCCAGGGACCAGCCCATGGTCCGCAGATGCGCCACGCTCAGGGGCGGTGATGCGCTTGCCCACGTCTATCGACATGTTTGTTAGTAAAGCTGACAATCAAAGTCTGAGCAAGGGTTTTCCAGAGATTCTTCGGCGGATGTGTGGATCGGCGTCCGCGAACGGTCGCGCCTCGTGCTGGGCGCTTCGACTTCGTACGGCGCCCGAGCATTGCGATGGCCCGCCCGGAGAACCGGGCGGGCCATCGTTCACTGTCTCGAAGTGACCTGCGACTACTACTTCGCGGCCGGCTGCCCCTCGGCAGCGACAGCGTCCGAGATCGCCTGCTGAAGACGCTGCTGCGCCTCGCCGTAGGCGTTCCAGTCTCCCGACTTCAACGCGGCCTGGCTGTCCGAGAGCGCCTGGTTGGCGCGCTGCAGCGCCTGCTGCAGCGCGGCATTCCCCGCGGAGGAACCGCCACCGGTCGACCCTCCCCCGGTCTGCTCGCCACCACCCGTGCCTCCGCCGGTCTGGCCTCCCGTACCGGTTCCGGTAGCGGGAACGTTGTTGTCGCCCGCGGCGGCGCCGGAGTCACCGCCGAACAGCGCATCCAGAGCCTGGTCGAGGGTGTCCTCGAACTCGATCTTGTCGCCGAACGCCACGAGGACCTTCTGCAGCAGCGGGTAACTGGTCTCACCGGAGGATCGGACGTAGACGGGCTGCACGTACAGCAGTCCGCCGCCGACGGGCAACGTCAGCAGGTTGCCGTTGATCACCTCGGACTTGCCCTGCCGCAGCAGGTTCAGCTGCTGCGAAACCGCCGGGTCGGAGTCGAACTGGTTCTGCATCTGGCCGGGGCCGGGGATGCTGTCCCCCGATGGCAATTGCAGGAGGCGCATCTTGCCGTAGCCGGACGATATCTTGCCCTTCTCGTTTCCGGCATCGGCGTCCACCGACAGGTATCCCTTGAGGACCGATCTGCTGGACTCGCTCGTGCCCTGCGGGATGAAGGTCGAGTACAGCGAGAACGCGGGCGCGTTCTGCCCGGGCACCTTCATCGTCAGGTAGTACGGCGGCTGCAGAGCCGGATTGCTCGACGGCGAAGTCGGGTCGTTCGGCGTGGTCCACGCGTCCTCACGCGAGTAGAACGACCCCGGGTCGGTCACGTGGTACTGGCCGAGCACCGACCGCTGCACCTTGAACAGGTCGGACGGGTAACGCACGTGGCTCATCAGCTGCGCACTCATGTCGCTGACCGGCTTCACGGTCGAGGGGAACACCTTCTGCCAGGTCTTCAGCACCGGATCCGTGGTGTCCCACGCGTACAGGGTGACCGAGCCGTCGTAGGCATCCACGGTCGCCTTGACCGAGTTGCGGATGTAGTTGATGTCGTCGAACGCGTAGGCCGGCTTCGGCGTGTCCTTGTCGGCGGTCGCCTCGCTGAGGCTGCCGACGTGCGAGTACGGGAACTGGTCGCTCGTCGTGTAGCCGTCGATGATCCACTTGACCCGGCCGTCGACGACCGCGGGGTAGGCCTGCGAGTCGAGCGTCAGGTACGGAGCAACCTTCTGGACGCGCTTGATCGGGTCGCGGTCGTACAGGATCTGCGAGTTGTTGTTGACCGCGTCCGAGAGGACGATCTGCTCGTCCTGGAACTTCAGCGCGTAGACCAGGCGCTTGAAGATGTTGTCGAGCTTCGGACCACCGTTGCCGCTGAACGTCGTGTACGTCTGCTGGGCGCCGTCGTCTCCGGCCGGGTAGTCGAGCTCGACCGCCTTGTTGCCCTTGGGCGCGCCGACGATCGAGTAGGTCGGCGACTGCTCACCGAAGTAGATGCGCGGTTGGTAGGTGCCCAGCGTGCCCTGGGTCGGGATGCCCGACTCCATGAACACCGGCTGGCCGTCGCTCGAACGCTGGTTGCCGTACGCCGCCACGAGGCCGTAGCCGTGGGTGTACACGATGGTGTCGTTGAACCAGTTGCGGGCGGTGCCGAGGCCCGACTGCTGCAGCTCGCGAACGGCGACGACCGCATCCTGCAGCGTGCCGTTGAGGTCGTAGCGGTCGACGTTCAGCTTCTCGGGGAACGCGTAGTACTGCCGGAACTGCTGGAGCTGGCGGAACGAGGGGCTGACGACGGCGGGGTCGAGGATGCGGATCTGCGCCGTGGTCTGCGCATCCTGCCGCAGAGCGCCCTGCTCGGCCGTCGTCTTGGCGTTGTATGGGATGGTCTCGATGTCGCTCAGCTGATAAGCCTCGCGGGTGTAGTCGATGCCCCTCTCCACATATGGCGCCTCCAGCGTCTTCTGGCTGGGGTCGACCTGGAAGCGCTGGACGATCCACGGCACGATGGCGCCTGCGACGAGCGCGGCGACGATCAGCAGCGCCGTGCCGACCATCGGGAAACGCCAGCGACCGACGAACGCCGTGGCGACGAACAGCAGCGCGACGAAGACCGCGGCCCCTGCGAGCACCGCGCGGCCGGGGATCGTCGCATGGACGTCCGTATACGAGGCGCCGTTGATCATGTCGTTGACGTTGGAGTCGGTGACGGTGGCGTAGCGGTCGAGCCAGATGCTGATGCCCTGGAGCAGCAGGTAGAGCGCGGCGACGATCGAGATCTGCACCCGCGCCGCGCGCGAGATGCGCACCTCGCGGCCGCTCACCCGGATGGAGCCGTACAGATAGCAGGTCGCCAGCGTGGCGAGCAGCGAGATCAGCACGACGGCGGACGCGTACCCGACCGCGCTGCGGTAGAACGGCAGCGCGAACAGGTAGAAGCCGATGTCGAGGTGGAAGAGCGGATCGGTCTTGCCGTAGGAGGTGCCGTTCAGCCACATGGCCGCGGTCTGCCAGCGGCTGGCGGTCGAGACGCCGGCGAAGATGCCGAAGACGATGGGGATGCCGTACATCGCGAGGCGCCGCAGCGGCTCGATCACCTGCTGGTACCGGTCGAGCTGGGAGTTCAGCTTGGCGTAGACGGGACGCAGGCGGTACGCCAGCTGGATGCACAGCCAGAGCGGCAGCGCCATCCCGAGGAATCCGATGAAGAACATGGAGATTCCCGCGAACCACTGCGTGGTCAGCACGTTGAGATACCCGATCTGGTCGTACCAGAGGATGTCGGCGTACAGTCCGGCGAAGACGAAGAACAGGATCACCACCGCGACGATCACCCCGAGGGTGATCCAGACGGCCGCGCGTCGGCGGCCTGCGGGTCGAGCTGCTGCTGTTGAACTCACGTATGGCCCTCTTGGTCTCGCGTGGCGGGGATGAGGACCATCCTAGGCAGCGGACGCTTGGAGAAAGCTGCGGCGTCGATAAGTCCCCTACCCGCTGGGTCAGCGGGCAGGGCAGGTGGGGAGCCCGGAAGTGCTCGATCCGTTGCGGACCGCCTTCAGGACTTTCAAAGAGTCGGCAAGGGTTTTCACGGCGAACACATGGAGTCCTGAGGGGATGTGGCCAGTTACCTCGTCGCAGTTCGACGCCGGAGCGAGGAAGTAGCTGGCGTCGCCGGTGTCACGGGCGGCGTACATCTTCTGCCGGATGCCGCCGATGGGCCCGATCTCGCCCGCGTTGTCGATCGTTCCCGTCCCCGCGATGCGCTTCCCGCCGGTCAGGGTGTCCGGGGTCAGCTTGTCCATGATCCCGAGCGCGAACATCTGGCCGGCACTCGGGCCGCCCACATTGTTCAGCTGGATCTTCACGTCGAACGGGAAGGTGTAGTCCATCCCCGCGCCGATGCCGAGCACGACCTGCCCCTGCGACTCGATCGGCGTGATGGAGACGGTCGAGCCAGCGCCGTCGCGGACGATGCCGAGCTCCGCCGGCTTGCCGGTCCCGTTCTTCTTCACGGCTTCGCGCAGCGCGTCGATGCTGGTGATCGTCTCGCCGTTGACCGTGGTGATCTCGTCGCCCACCTTGAGCACCGAGGACGCCGGGGTGTCCTTGATCAACTGCTTCACGGCGACGTTCTCGGGGAAGGTGTAGCCGAGCTGGTTGAGCGCCGCGGCGATCGCATCCTGCTGACTGTCCACCATGAGAGCCGCGTTCTCGGCGTTCGACTGCTCGGTCGTCGTGCCGGGCGGGAAGACGGTCTCCAGGGGCAGCACGGCCTTGCTCGGCTGGAACCAGGCGCCGGCGATCTCCAGCCACGACGGGCGCTGCTCCGGGTTGCCGACCACGGAGACGGTGAGGAGGTCGAGCGAGCCGGAGGTCGGATACGTCTTCTTGCCCGAGATGCTGATCAGCTCTTTGGCGTCGCCGCTCGGCTTCGCTCCGACCTGCTCGTCGGTGCCCAGCGTGTTGAACACCGGCCCCGGCTGCTCGATGACGAACGGAGCGGGCACGAGCGCAAGGACGAGCGCGAGCACGATCGCGACGCCGATGGCCACCCAGCCGATGACGACCCGCCGGGGCGGCGCGATCCTCTCCCGCCCGTGCTCCTGCAGCGTCGGGTCGTCGTCGCTGTACAGGGTCACAGGGCCGTCCTCTCGATCTGTCTGCCGTCGGCGGCGGATGGCTCCCGGTCGTGTTCGCCACGGGCGCACGGCCCGGATGCGAGCATAGGCCAATTCTCACCCGCCACCCCGGCGCCAGCGGCTAGCGTAGATCACAAGCCTGGAGCCGAGCCCGACGGCAGCTTCACCGGACGGCCGGCCCACTTCGAGAAGTAGGGACGCGACGATGGCCGACGACCAGAACGAGGAGCGGGACGACGACGAGTTCCGCGACATGCTGAACCAGTTCCTGTCGGGAAACGGCGCGTCGATCGACCCGAGCCGCCTCGCAGGCGCGGCAGGACTGCCGAACGATCCCGCCAGCATCCAGGCGCTGCTCGGTCAGCTGCAGAACGCCCTGATGAACCCTGGCGGTGGCATCAACTGGGACATCGCCGGGCAGCAGGCCCGCCAGCTCGCCTCCGACGGTGCGCACGCGGTCACGCCCGCGGAGCGCGCAACGCTCGACCAGGCGTTCCACGTCGCCTCCCTCTGGCTCGACCAGGCGACCGGTGTCGCGGGCCTGAGCGCCTCGCCCGAGCTCATCGGCCGGGCCGAGTGGGCTCGCCAGACGATGCCGCTCTGGACCCAGCTGGCGGAGCCCGTCGCCCTGAGCATCTCCGACGCGCTCACGCGCGTCCTCGCGGAGCAGGCTCCCGAGGAGATGCAGGCGATGCTCCAGAACGCGGGGCAGGTCATGCGCTCGATCGGCGGCGCGCTGTTCGCGATGCAGCTCGGCCAGGTGGTCGGCCAGCTGTCCAAGGAGGTCGTCTCGGGCGGTGACATCGGCATCCCGCTGCTGCCCGACGGCGCTGCTGCGCTCATCCCCCAGAACATCGCGGAGTTCGGCGACGGCCTCGACATCCCGGCCGACCAGATCCAGCTGTACCTCGCGGTCCGCGAGCTGGCGCACGCCCGGCTGTTCCGTCAGGCCAAGTGGCTGCGGCTGCAGCTCATCACGCAGATCACGGCCTTCGCCAAGGGCATCACCATCGACACGGATGCGTTGGAGTCGCTGGCCGAGAACTTCGATCCCTCCAACCCGGACGAGCTGCGCGAAGCCATGGTCAGCGGCCGGCTGATCCCGCCGCGGACCGAGGAGCAGCAGGAGGCGCTTGCCCGGCTCGAGACCGTGCTGGCTCTCGTCGAGGGCTGGGTCGACGTGGTGACGGCGAACGCCACCCGTCTCCTCCCCCGCGCCGATGCGATCGCCGAGACGGTTCGCCGCCGGCGCGCGTCCGGAGGTCCGGCCGAGTCGGCCTTCTCGACCCTGGTCGGCCTGGAGCTGCGTCCGCGGCGCCTGCGCGACGCCGCCGCCATGTGGCAGGCGGTCACGGAAGCCGTGGGGATGGATGCGCGCGACGACCTGTGGTCGCACCCGGACCTCCTCCCGCAGTCCTCGGATCTGGACGACCCGTCTGCCCTCGTCGCGCGGCTCACCGCCGCGGCGACCGGGCAGGAGCCCGAGCAGGATGCGCTCGACCAGGCGATCGAGGACCTGCTGCGCGACGATCGCGACCGGCCCACCGAGGGGTGACCGCCTGATCCACAGGCCGGCTCAACGGTGCCGGCCTGTGGACAACGCCCGAACGGGCCTCTGGGCCGTGCAGGATGCGAGGGTGCTCCTCGTTCTCGACCCCCGCATCCAGCGCGTCTGGCGTTCGCCCGACAGCCTGCAGTTCGGCGTCGAACGGCCCGTGCTGGTGCTGGACGACGTCAGCGCGGCGGACGAGCGGATGCTGGCGGCTCTGGCTGCCGGAGTGACGCGAGAGGGCCTGCGGGTGATCGCCGCTCGGGCGGGAGCGCCGCCGTCGTCGGAGGCGCGGCTGCTCGAGCGGGTCGAGACGGTGCTGGCGCCACCGCCTCGGAGGGGCCCGTCGCCGTCTTCGCTCGTCGTGCTCGACGGCTCGGGTCCCACCGCGAGCGGAGTCGAGCGGATGCTCGGCGAGATGGGCGCGGTGGTTCGCAGCGGGCTGCGCTGGTCGGATCCGGCGATCGCGCGAGCCGATGCGGCGGTGATCGTCGCCTCGTACGCCGTCGAGCCGCAGCGTCATGCCCGGTGGCTGCGGCGTGACGTGCCGCATCTCCCGATCGTCTTCGACGACGATGGTGTGGTGGTGGGGCCTCTGGTCCGGCCGGGCACCGGGCCGTGCCTGCGCTGCCTCGACCTCCACCGCACGGACGCGGACCCCGCGTGGCCCGCGATGGCGACGCAGTTGCATGTCCTCCCGCCTCCGGGCGAGACCGCGATCGTCGCTGCGCCGGCGGCGGCCCGGGCGGCCTGGGCGGTCCACGCAATGCTTCCGGACGGAGAGCGTGACGGGACCGATGCCGTACCGGTCGGGGTCAGCTGGCGGCTGGAGTGCGGGCAGGCGGACTGGGTCAGCCGCGTCTGGGAGCCGCACCCGGAGTGCGGGTGCCTCGGCTTTCCGGCGGGGCCTGCTGCGAGCCATCGTCCGCGGCCTCCCTCGTGAGGGCCGGTCGCAGCTCGGCGAGGAACCGCGACGGCTGCCGCAGGGACGGACGCCCCGGTTGATTGCCACGACCCGCCCAGCTGAGACGCAGGCGACTGCGGGCGCGGGTGATGCCGACGTAGAGGAGGCGGCGCTCCTCATCCACCTGCTCGAACGTCGTCGCGTAGCTGATCGGCACGAGACCCTCGCTGAGTCCGACGACATACACCGACGGCCACTCCAGACCCTTCGCCGCGTGGAGTGTCGCCAGCGTGACGGCGGACATCGTCGGCTCGTGCTGACCCGCCTGGCGGGCGAGCAGCTCATCCGTGAACCCGCGCAGCGTCTGCCCGGGCGGCTGCTCGTCCACCAGCCCCATGATGGCGTTGAGCGACTCCCAGCGCTCGCGTACCGCACCGCGGCCCTCGGGCGGCTGGACGGACCAGCCCAGCGACCGCAGCACGTCGCTGACCGACTTGAACAGCGGATCCTCGGTAGCAGCCAGGCTGGAGGCGCGCAGAGTCATGACCGCCTGGCGGACCTCGGGCAGGTCGAAGAACCGCTTGGAACCACGGATCTGGTAGCTGATCCCCCGGTCGCCGAGCGCCTGCTCCAGCGCCGCGGACTGCACGTTGACGCGGTACAGCACCGCGATGTGCTCGGGGCGAGCACCGGCCGCGAGCTCCGCGGAGATCTGCTCAGCGACCGCACGCGCCTCGGCCCGGTCGTCCTCGAACACCGCCGGTGCCGGCACCATCTTCTCGACCCCGTCGCCGTGCTGTGCGACCTCCGCCGGGCGGAGCGTCAACGCGCCCGACCGCCCCCGCATCAGGCGGTTGGCGGTGTCGATCACGGCGGGCGTGGAGCGGTAGTTCTGCTCCAGCCTCAGCACTGTGGCCCCGGGATGCCGCCGCTCGAAACCGAGCAGGTAGTCGCTCCGGGCGCCGGCGAACGAGTAGATCGTCTGGCTGGCGTCGCCCACCACGCACAGGTCGGTGCGGGTGCCGAGCCACAGGCGGAGAAGCTGGTCCTGCAGCGGCGAGACGTCCTGGTACTCGTCCACGACGAAGAAGCGGTACTGCTCGCGCACCTGCAAGGCGACCGAGGGCTCGGACTCGATCATCCCTGCGCAGGCGAGCAGCACATCCTCGAAGTCGATCTGCTTGCGCTCGTCCTTCAGATCCTCGTAGGTCTGCAGCAGGTCGGCCACCTGATCGGTGCTGAGCGACCCGGGCCGGGGCCGCTCCGCCGCGGTGTACTGCTCGATGCTCAGCCCGGAGACCTTGCGCCACTCGATCTCCGCCGCGATGTCCCGCAGGGTGGCGGTGTCCACCTTCACCCGGAGCCGCTCGGCGGCATGCCCGAGCAGACGCCCCTTGCCGTCGAGCACCGACGGGAGCTGACCCCCGACGACCTGCGGCCAGAAGTAGTTGAGCTGGGCGAGCGCCGCCGAGTGGAAGGTCCGGGCCGAGACACCGCCGGCTCCGAGCTGCCGTAGCCGGCCGCGGAGTTCGGCGGCCGCGCGCGCGGTGAAGGTCAAGGCCATCACGCGGTTGGGAGCGTAGGCGCCGGAGGCGACACCGTACGCGATCCGATGCGTGATCGCCCGGGTCTTGCCGGTTCCGGCTCCGGCGAGGATGCACACCGGGCCGAACAGGGCCTCCGCCGCCACCCGCTGCTGCGCATCCAGTCCGGCCAGCAGCGCGTCAGGGCCGGAGAGGGCGGTGCTCATGGCGCCGGCGGCTCATCGAGCGGGCCGCCGTACCAGTCCTCGATGAGGGCGCGCGCGATCGAGGAGCGCCCGGGCAGGATGATCTGCTCGCGCGCCGCCCACAGCTCGTCGCGGCTGAACCAGCGCACGTCGAGGATCTCCTCGCCGTCCGGATCCAGCTCGCTCGCTGCCTGGTCGTGAGCGAGCCGAGCCGTCATCCCGATCATGACCGAGGCGGGGAACGGCCACGGCTGCGAACCCTTGTAGCGTGCGTCGACGACGCGGATGCCCGCCTCCTCGAACATCTCGCGCTCCACCGCGGACTCGAACGACTCCCCCGGCTCGACGAACCCGGCGAGCAGCGAGTAGCGCGAGTTCTCCCACATCGCGTTGGAGCCGAGCAGCAGCCGGTCGTCGTCGTCCAGCACTGTGACGATGACGGCGGGGTCGGTGCGCGGGAAGATCTCCGAGCCGTCCTCGAGGCAGCGGCGTACCCATCCCGCCTGTTCCACCACCGTCGGAGAGCCGCAGCGCGGGCAGTGCGTGTGCGACGCGTGCCAGTTCGCCATGGCGAGCGCCTCGGTGAAGAGGCCCGCGTCGCGGTCGCTGAGCGCAGTCGCGACAGTGCGGAGGTTGGCCCAGCGGGCCTCGTCGGGTTCCAGCTCCTGCGCCGCTGCGTCCGTGAGCACGTGGAGGACGACCGCGGACCCTGCGGGCTCGGTCTCCGACGCCACGGTCGTCCGGCCGAGGTAGACGCGGACGAGCGCGGACGTCACACGCTCCACCGGGAGCAGGTCGAGCTCGGCCGGTCCCGCATCCGGAGACGACCAGCCGTCCGCCGCGGGCGTCGCAGCCCCGACGCTCTGCGCGGTGACGAGCGCACGGCCCTTCCAGAGCGCGAGGACGCGCGTGGTCGGTTCCTGCCACAACTCGTCGAACAGGGTAGGACGCGACCGCGCAGCGTGGTCGCGGTCGGTCGCGTGGCGCGACAGCGGCAGAGCGGCGAGGGGCAGCGCGGGAGTCGGGGCGGACGACATCGAGGTCCTTTCGGGGCGTGGCGGACGGCCGTCGCAGGGAGGTCCAATTAGCCTAGGTGCATGGCCAGATCCCACTTCACTCTAGCCGCGCTGGCCACCTCGGCCGTTCCCGACCTCGATGTCTCCGGCGCCCGCAGCTTCAGCCACGGCGGCGCAGGCGACTTCGACTCCGCGCTGCTGACGACGAGGGACGGCTCGACCGTGATCGTGCGCGTTCCCACCACCCAGGTGGCCGAGACCGAGCAGAGCGCCGACCTGGTCGCCCTGCGCGCCCTGACCACCGGCATCCGCAGCAGGCTGCCGTTCGACGTGCCGCGCTACCTCGGTCAGGCACCCGTCGCGGGGACACGGGCCGTCGTGTACGAGTTCCTTCCCGGCGAGCACGTCGCCGTCGAGGACGTCCCGCCGGGCGACGGCCTGGCCGGGTCGATCGGGCACGCCATCGCGGCCATCCACGCCCTTCCCACAGCATTCGTCGGGGAGGCTGGGCTTCCGGTCATGTCGGCCGCCGAGTGCCTCACCGCCGCCAACTCGGTGATCGAGTCCGCCGCCTCCACCGGGCTCCTGCCTACCGCGCTGCGCGACCGCTGGCGCGATGCCGCTGCCGACCACTCCATCTGGCAGTTCCAGCCGACCGTCATCAACGGCTCCCTCACCGCCGACTCGTTCCTCGTGGAGCGCGACGTCGTCAGCGCGGTGCTCGGCTGGTCGGCGCTGCGCGTCGGCGACCCGGCCCGCGACCTGCACTGGCTGCTCGCCCTGAACCCGGAGGCGACCGACGGGGCTCTCGGCGCGTACGCATCCACTCGTCAGGTGGCGACCGACCGCCAGTTCACGCAGCGGGCGATGCTGTACGCGGAGCTCGAAGTGGCGCGCTGGCTGCTCCACGGGCGCGAGGTGCGCGACCAGACCATCGTGGATGACGCGGTAGAGATGCTCGACGGGCTCGTGGATCGGGTGCACAGCAACTCGATGAACGCCCTGTCGACCGCGACCGGCCCGATCATGGCCATCGACGACGTCGAGGCGATGCTCGACCGCACCCCCGGCGACCGGCCGGACGGCTACCGCCGCTCGGGCGGGATGAAGCCGGTGGCCGACGACCAGAGAGACGTCAGCTCCTCCTCCGCGTAGAGCCGCTCCGGCCGCACCACGCGGTCGTCGGCCACGAAGTAGAAGACCGCGTCGATGCGCTCCGGGTCGATGCCCGCGTACCGGGCGAACGCCAGCCGGTACAGCGCCAGCTGAAGCTGCTTGCGCTCGAGGTCGTCGGCGTCGCGTGGTGCCTTACCGGTCTTCCAGTCGACGATCTGGTATTCGTGGATGCCGTCTTCGGCCCGGTACACCGCATCCAGCTTGCAGACGACGACCTGCCCGGCGAGGGTGATGTGGATCTCCAGCTCGACCTGCTCGGGCCGGCGTCCGGACCACTCGGAGGCGTCGAACGTCGCCTTGAGTTCTTCGAAACGCTCGGCCTCCAGTACGTCCCCGGCGAGGTCGTCGCGTTCGATCGCGTCGGCGTCCAGCACATCGGCGGCACCGGCCGGTGTGCCGAAGCGCTCCTCGACCCACTGGTGGAACAGAGTTCCGAGCCGCGTCTGGCGGTACGGGCGCTCGGGCATGGGGCGCCGCAGCGACGCCGCGACGGCGCCCGGATCGGTGACGTAGTCCTTGAACCGCGATGCGGGGATGCGTGCGGGCAGCTCGACGAGACCGGCCTCCTCGCTCAGCCGGGCGCGTTCGGCGAGCAGCAGGTCGAGGTCGCGGGCGTAGACGCCGCCGTCGCCCGCGCCGCGCTCGCGGGCCCGGCGCACGGCCTCGGCGGCGGCCTCCACGCGGCTGCGGCGCGTCGCGAGCGGATCGAGTGGCCAGGTCAGCGTCGCGGTCGTCAGGGTGAGGGGGTTCTCGTCCGGCTCGTCGCAGTCCGGGAACGCGTCCTCCGGCAGCAGCCCTGCCTGCTGCAGCTCGAGCAGGTACGACCCGGGGCCGCGAGGGCGGGTCTGCGTCGACCAGTACGAACCGGACAGCAGAAGGCGGCGCCGCGCGCGGGTGACGGCGACGTAGATCAGCCGGCGCTGCTCGTCGAGGTGCCGGGCGAGGTTCTCTTCCTCGAACGCGACGATCGACTCGTTGACGTCCTTCTGCGTCTCGGCGGTGCGCCAGGCGATGACGGGCAGTTCGGCGGAATCGCCGCGGAACTCGTTCGGCAGCTGTCCGAAGGCGAGCCATCCCTTCCGGCTCTGCGGCGGTCCCGGCAGTTCGCCGTCGACTAGTCGCGGCACGGCCACCACATCCCACTCGAGGCCCTTCGCGCCGTGGATGGTGAGGATCTGGACGGTACCCGGTTCCGGCTCCTCGCTGCGCGGAGCCAGATTGTCGCGCTGCTCGGCCTCAGCGAGCCAGGAGAGGAAGGAACCGAGGGTCGCCTGGTCGTCGGCCGCGAGATACGAGGCGACCTGCTCGGCGAAGGCGTCGAGGCTCGCCTGCCCCAGTTGCGCCGTCTCGTTCGCCGCCACCTCGATGTCGAGCAGGAGCTCCTGCTGCACCAGCGTGACGAGGTCGAGCAGGTCGAGTCCCGCGCGGGAGCGCAGGTGGTCGAGCCGCCGCCCGGCGTCTCGCATCCGTTCGAGACCCGCGACGCTGAACCCCTCCAGCCGGCCGTGGCCGACCGGCGCCTCGACGACGAAATCGAGCGCGTCGACGAGGGAGGCGGACTCCTCGCCCGCGACCGAACGTCGCAGCCGGTCGCGCAGCTCGGGATCGAGCTTCTGATAGCGATGGTCCCGCTCGGCCAGCCACGACGCGACGCCGCGCAGGGCAGCGATGTCCTTGATGCCGACGCGCCACTTCGCGCCGGTCAGCAGCCGGATGAGCTCCGAGCCGGCCGTCGGGTCGTGCATCACCCTGAGCGCGCTCACCAGGTCGGCGATCACCGGCTGCTCGAGCAGCCCGCCGAGGCCGAGCACGTGATACGGGATGCCGTGCCGGCCGAGCGCCGCCGTGAACACGTCGATCTTCTTCAGCGACCGGCAGAGCATCGCGGCGCTGGGCGGCACCCCGTCGCCGTCGCGCTCGCGCAGCCGCTCCCCGAGCCAGCGCGCGACGGTGTCCGCCTCGTCGGCGACCGTCTGCTCGAACACCGCCGAAAGCTCCCCCGCTGCGGCGCCCGGCCGCGGCTGCAGTTGCTCGACGGGGACCGGGGACGCGGCCGTCAGCGGTGCGACCAGTATGTTGGCCGCATCCAGCACACGGGTCGGGTTGCGCCAGCTGGTGCTGAGCGCGTACTCGTCCGCTCCGCCCTCGCTGCCGGTGCGCTCGGCAGTGCGCTCGCCTCTGAAGTCGGCGGAGAAGTCGGCCGAGAACCGGCCGAGGTTGGCCGCGCTCGCGCCCCGCCAGCCGTAGATCGACTGGTGCGGATCGCCGACCGCCATCACCGGCTGACCGGCGAACAGCGCCGACAGCAGGCGCGTCTGCACCACGGAGGTGTCCTGGTACTCGTCCAGCAGCACCACCCGGAACCGGCGGCGGTAGTCGGCCACGACGTCGGGCAGCCGCTCGCACACCGAGAGGGCGAGCGCCACCTGGTCGGAGTACTCGACGAAACCGCGCCGCCTCTTCTCGTCAGCGAACGCGCGGGCGAGGTCGAGCAGCGGCGGGAGGGAACCGACCGCATCCACGGCGGAACGGACGGAGGCGTACAGCTCCTTGATGCGCCCGTTGCCGGTCGGCAGCTCGGCGATGCGGCCGAACTGGCCGACCATCCGCTCCACCTCCGACGGGTCGGCCACGTTCTCGCTGAGGGCTCTGCTGAGGGCGACCACGGCGCTCGTGACCGCCTCGACACTGCGGTCGAGCTCGACCAGACGGTCGTCAGTGCTGGTCACGACCAGCCGGCGTGCGAGCTGCCAGGCGGATGCCTCGCTCAGCACCGCGGACTCCGGTTCGCGGCCGATGAGCAGCGCGTTCTCGCGGAAGATCGCGTTCGCGAACGCGTTGTAGGTCGCGACCTCTGGCGCTTCGAACGGGTCGAACTCGACGTCAGTGACCCCCGACGCGACGAGTTGCTCGATCCGCGCCCGGATGCGGAGGGCCAGCTCACCCGCAGCCTTGCGGGTGAAGGTCAGCCCGAGGATCTCCGGCACCCGGACGTGGCCGTTGGCCAACAGCCAGACGACTCGGTTGGCCATGGTCTCCGTCTTGCCGCTCCCGGCGCCGGCGACCACGATGGCCGGCCGCAGCGGCGCCTCGATGACTGCCTGCTGCTGCGGTGTCGGTGTCGGGAGCCCGAGAGCGTCGGCAATGGCCACGGCACTCAGGTTCCGCGCCGGACGTGGGCGCTCGTCGCTTCCGGTTTCGGATTCGGCCAGCGAGAACGCCTGCTCCACGAGATCGAGGCCCGCCTGCTCCGTCGCCCACTCCAGGAGGCTCTCGTCGTCGACGTGCGTCGCTTCGTCCGTCATGCTCCTCCTCCCGCGCTGACCGCAGGGACCAGATGGATGCGGTACTCGTATCGTCCGTGCGGGTCGCGTTCGCCGAGGTCCACCACGCCCGCGAAACTCGACGCCGCCATCCCCTCGGCGGCCCGCGCCACCCGCTCGCGCAGGCGGTCGAGGCCGTCCTCATCCACCCGGTCCTGCACCACCTCGCGGTAGCCCTTGCCGCGGACACCCTTCGCGACGAACAGCAGCTTCGCTCCCCCGGAGGGAAGCTCGGCCGCCTGCTCGATCGCGCCGTGCTCCAGCGCCAGCTGGTAGGCGCCGAGCTGCGCGTGCTCGGCCGCCTCGGCGGCCGTCGGCGTGCGGTTGCCAGTCTTGAGGTCGACGATCACCACCGTGCCGTCCGGCGTGTGCTCGACGCGGTCGATGGTGCCGCGCACCAGCGCACGACCGAGGCGGAGTTCGAATGCGCCCTCCGAGCCCAGCAGCATGCCGCCGGCGCGCTCGAAGTCGCGCAGGTACTCTGACACGCCCGCCGTCAGGGTCCGCGTGCGGCGCCGCTCCTTCTCCTCCAGCCACGGCGACTCGAACGCCAACTCGCTCCACCGGCGTTCGATGCCCTGCCAGAGGCGGTCGACGCTGAGGTCGCGATCGTCGCTCGTGCTCGCCTCCTCCATGACCGCGTGCACGACGGTGCCGATCCCGGCGGCCAGGCCGCTCGGCGACGCCGCCATCGTGTCGACGAACCACGCGAGCGGGGACTTCTCGAACGTCTCCAGGCGTGAGGGCGACACGCGGACGACCGCCTCCGGATCGTCCAGGTCGACGAGCGGCTCGGTGGTGGACGGCTCCAGCAGCCCGTACCAGGATGTGGGGTCCGCACCCTCGACCTCGGCGTCCGCCAGCCGCGCGAGCGCCTCTGCGGTATCCGGAGCGCCGGTGGTGACGAGCCGGCGGCGTAGGCGGCCGACCATGCCCCGGAGGGACAGCGGATGGGCGCCGTCGTCCGTGTCGTCGACGGCCAGCTCACCGGCGAGCCGGAGGAACGGCGACGGCTGCTCGTCGTCGTTCGCCGTCGCCGTCAGGATGACCTGGCCGCGTGCCCGGGAGACGGCCAGGGCGAACATCCGCAACTCGTCGCCGAGCACCTCCGCCCGTTCGTCCTCGGTCTCGGTGGTGCGGCCCTCCACAGCGTCGGCGAGCTCTTGCGGGTGCAGGAGCGAGCCGCGCAGACGGAGGTTCGGCCAGACGCTCTCCTGGAGCCCGGCGACAGCGACCACCTCGAACTCCCGGCCGATCGCGGCGCTCGGCGTGCACACGAGAACGGCGTCCCCCGCCGTCCGCGCGGCCAGCGTGTCCTCCGGCACCTCGGCGCCCAGCAACTCCACGACGAAATCCGACGCGGGGCGCTCGGGATACCGCTCCACGAACCGCCGCGCGGCCGTGAAGACCGCGACCACGCCGTCCAGGTGGCGGTTGGCCTCGTCGGCGACGATGCCGCTGCGCCCCGAATGCTCCAGCCAGCGGCCGGCCAGGCCGCTCCGCTCCCAGATGTGCCAGAGCAGCTCCTCGATGGATGCCCCGGCCGCGACCTTCTCGCGGCCGGAGCGGAGGGTCTCCGCCAGGCGCGCGGCGCGGCGGGCCGGCGACGCATCGATGGTCGCCAGATGCGCGGGATGCTGCAGCGCCTCCACGAGAAGCTCGTCGCCCGGGCGGTTGCCTTCGCCCGCGAGCTCCTCCTGACGGAGCGCCAGCCGCAGCCGGCGGAGGCTCACGCTGTCGAGGCCGCCGAACGGCCCGAGCAGCAGTTCCGTCGCGACGATCGGCGTGAGTTCGAGCGAGCCGAGCTGGACGCCCGCGATCGTGATCAGCTGGCGGGCGGCGAAATCGTCGCGCAGCGGCCTCCCGGCGATGCTCGTCGTGGTCGGCACCTCCGCCACCGCGAGGGCGCGGGCGAGGGCGGGAACGAGCGCGCCGGAGCGGACGATGACGGCCATGTCGCTCCACGCAACCCCGTCGAGCAGGTGGCCCTCGCGCAGTTTCCGGGCGAGCCGGGACGCTTCGGATGGTGCGGACACGGCGACGAGGCGCACGATCTCCGGGCGGGCGGAGGCGGTATCGGTGGTGTCGGCGGTGGCGGTGTCGGTGTTCGGCTCGGGCGCCGGCCGACCGGCGGACGCCATCCGCTGGACACCGGCCGCGGCCGCGCCGATCCGTTCGGCCGCCCGTGCCGTCAGCTCCCGCAGCGCGGGCGTCTGCCGGTGCGCGGTCGTCAGCACGAATCGGGTGACGGGAACGCCGAGCCGCCCCTCCAGCTGCCCGAGCGCGGTGGCCTCGGCCCCGCGGAACGTGGTCGAGGCGACATCCGGGTCGCCGAAGGCGATCACAGCGACGCCGCGCTGGGCGAGGGCGCGCAGCAGCGCGAGGGTGGCGACCGTCGCCTCCTGCAGATCGTCGACGAACACCGCGCGCAGCGAATCGAGCGAGCTGCCCTCCTGCACCACGCCCACCGCCGAGGCGATCAGTTCGGCCGAGTCGACGAATCCTCCGCGGTAGCTGTCGACGACGAGTTGGTACTCGGCGATGAATCGGGCAGCGGCCCGCCACTCGTCGTGGCCGGTGATCGCGCCCAGCTCGGACAGCCGCGACGGCGTCACGCCCCGCTCGGCGCAGCGTGCCATCAGTTCGCGCAACTCCGTGCGGAAACCGCGCAGCGCGCGCACCTCATCCACCAGTGGCTCGGGCCAGGCGGGACCCGAACCGTCCTCCAGGTGGCCGCTGAGCAGCTCGGCGATGATCTGGTCCTGCTCCCCGCCGGTGAGGAGGCGCGGCGGCTCCAGACCGTCGCGGCGGGCACGCTCGCCCACCAGCTGGAACGCCAAGGACGTGGCGGTCCGCGCCAGTGGTCCGTTCGTCGGCACGCCCAGCCGGAGCGCGATGCGGTCGCGCAAGGCGGTCGCGGCCGTGCGGGAGGCGCTCAGCGCGAGCACCTCGCCGGTCGCGTAGCCGCGCCCGAGGACACGGTCGGCGACCGCCTCGATCAGGGTGGTGGTCTTGCCCGTTCCCGGTGCGCCGAGCACCGCCGCAGAAGCTCCATCCGGGAGGGCGATCACCTCCGCCTGGGCGCCGTCGAGGGCTATCCCAGTGGATTCGGCGGTGCCCGCTGGGCGCATCCGGAAGCCTCGAACGATCATGCCTTTCACGCTATCGGCGTCCGCCGACAGAGAACGCGAGCGGGGGCCGCGAGCCGTGTGCCGTAGTCTGAACTCACACCCGCCGGTCAGACTCGAAAGGCACCCACGTGGAGATCCGCATCGGAATCGTCAACGCCCCCCGCGAGCTCAACTTCGAGACCTCGCAGTCGGCTGAGGAGCTCGTGGAGCAGGTGCAGAGCGCGCTGACCAGCGGCACCGGCGTGCTGCGCCTCAACGACGACAAGGGCCGCCTCTACGTGGTCCCGACCGCGGGCATCGCTTACGTCGAGATCGGCACCGAGGAATCGCGCCGGATCGGGTTCGTCGGCTAGCCTCCCTCTCGTGGAACTGCTTTTCGTCGTCCTCGGTGGCGCCATCATCGGCCTCGCCGGACGCTACCTCCTGCCGAACCGGCACACGCACGGCTCCGCGCTCATCCCCGCCGTCGGCGTGATCGCGTCCGCCGTGCTCTGGGTCGCCCTCACCTGGGCGGGCCTGAAGTGGGACGGCGGCTGGATTTGGTGGATCACCCTTCTGGGCACCGCATTGATCGTTGCCGTCACCGACCTCGTTGTCGGGCGCGTGCGCGCCGCGAACGACGAGCGGATGCTGCACACGCTGACGAAGGGCGCGGTCGTCCGCTGACGCGGCCTTCGTCGCCGCTCGAGTGGTGACATCTCGTCTCCATTCGCCGCGCGATCCCGCAACGAGTCATGGCTGGGCGCTGCGCGGCATCCGGTGCTTCCCAGAAGCGCGCACGCGACGCGTGTCCTGAATTCAGGACGCGTCGCGGCCGCGAGTCCTGTTTTCAGGACGTGCTTCCGGTCCTCTATTCAGGAGATCCGGCCACTTCGGTGAAGCTATGTCCTGAAAACAGGGCATGGTTTGACGTCGCGAGCCGGATGTCCTTAAAAGAGGACGCGGGCATTGTCCTGAAAACAGGACTCCGAGCCGACGTGCACTACGCGGTCAGGCCCAGCGCGTCCATCCTCCGGGTGTGCGCGGCGATCAGCTCCGTGAAGATGGGCTCGATCCGCTCCTCATCCGTCGCCCGGTTCCCCGAGAGGTGCAGCGCCGAGCGCGCGACGAGCAGCGTGTCGCCGACGAGGCGGCGTCCCCACATCGCGAGCCGGGACGCGAGCACCGGGTCGGCCGCGATCTGTCCCCGCAGCACCTCGAGGATGCCCTCCTGACCCGACTCCGACCCGAGCAGGTGCGCGAGCCGGGGTCCCACATCGCCGGGCAGCCCGGCCGCGAGCCGGATGAAGAAGTCGTCCAGCAGCCCGCCGGTCACCAGCGCTGAGAGCAGTGTCTCGCGCCAGTCCACCCCGACGATGAGCGCGCTGAAGCCCTCGATCTCGTCTGCGAACGGCTTCATCGCCTCCGCCGGGTCGTCGCCTCGTCGGCGGATCTCGGCCACGATCCCCTGATGCTTCGACAGGGCGTGTCCGGCCGCGGCCGACACCAGCCCCTTCGCCCGCAGGTCGTCCGTCTCCGCCGCGACGCGCGAGAGCGTCTCGAACTGCTCCAGTTGCAGGTACGCGGCCTGGCCGAGATACGGCAGCAGGTCCGGCATCACTTCGTGCAGGTCGATCCGCACGGTGGCGACCGGGCGCGCACGCGGGGTCAGTCGCGAGAGCTCGACGGAGGGCCGTCGCCGGGTGAACCAAGTTGACACGCTCAGCAGTGTATCGGGGACCGTCCAGTAGGCTTGGACCGCCGTCGGCGCAGGATCGACGGCCCTACGCCTGCGACAGAGAACTGCGACAGTGAAAAGGGCGTGGACACTCCAATCGAATCGACAGGCAACTCACCAGTGACTTTCTCCGATCTCAACATCGACCAGGACATGGTGGATGCGCTCGCCGCCAAGGGCATCATCGAGCCGTTCCCCATCCAGACACAGACCATCCCCCTCGCCCTCACCGGCCAGGACATCATCGGCCAGGCGAAGACCGGAACGGGCAAGACCCTCGGCTTCGGACTCCCGCTCATCCAGCGCCTGGGCCTCGACCCGGCGCCCGGCGTCAAGGCCCTCGTGGTCGTACCGACACGCGAGCTGGCCATCCAGGTCTACGAAGACCTGGAGACCGCCGCGTCCGGCCGTCCCACCTCCATCGCCAGCATCTACGGCGGCAAGGCCTACGAGGGCCAGATCGCGCAGCTCAAGGGCGGCGCCCAGATCGTCGTCGGCACCCCCGGTCGTCTCCTCGACCTCGCCGGCCAGCGCCTCCTGAACCTCGGCAACGTGGAGGAGATGGTGCTCGACGAGGCCGACAAGATGCTCGACCTCGGCTTCCTCTCCGACATCGAGAAGCTGTTCGCGCAGACGCCGGCCACCCGCCACACCATGCTCTTCTCGGCGACCATGCCGGGCCCGATCGTCGCCCTCGCGCGCCGGTTCATGACCCGCCCGGTGCACATCCGCGCCAGCGACCCCGACGAGGGTCAGATCCAGGCGAACATCAAGCACCTGATCTACCGGGCGCACTCGCTGGACAAGGACGAGGTCATCTCGCGCATCCTGCAGGCCGAGGGCCGCGGCAAGACCGTCATCTTCACGCGCACCAAGCGCGCCGCCGCGAAGCTGGTCGAAGAGCTCAACGACCGTGGCTTCAACGCCGCCGCCGTGCACGGCGACCTGAACCAGGAGCAGCGCGAGCGCGCCATGGCCGCGTTCAAGGCGGGCAAGAAGGATGTGCTGATCGCGACCGATGTGGCCGCGCGCGGCATCGACGTGGATGACGTCACCCACGTCATCAACCACACGATCCCCGAGGACGAGAAGACCTACCTGCACCGCGTGGGCCGCACCGGCCGCGCCGGCAAGACCGGCATCGCGGTCACGTTCGTGGACTGGGACGACCTGCACAAGTGGGCGCTCATCAACCGCGCGCTCGAGTTCGGCCAGCCGGAGCCGACCGAGACCTACTCGTCGTCGCCGCACCTGTACACCGACCTCGACATCCCGCAGGGCGTCAAGGGCCGCCTGAAGCCGACACCCGCCGTGAAGTCGCCGGACGTTCCCCGGGGCGGTCGCACCGACTCCACCGGGCCCGATGGTTCCGACCGGGGCGGCTCGGACCGCAGCGGTCGCGGCCGTCGCCGCACGCGCGGCGGCTCCGATCACGGCGCGTCGCAGGGCGCGACTCAGGGCGCTGCGCAGGGCGCAGGCTCTGAGGCCTCAGCGGCCGAGGGCGGCGAGGCGAAGCCTCCTGCCGCCGGCACGCACGATGGCGGCGGCTCGCAGCACCGCGACGGCAACAGCGCACCGCGCCGCCGTCGCCGTCGCTCGCGTGGCGGCTCCGCCACGACGCCCGCCAGCTGACGCATCCCGGACCCACACACCAACAGCTCCTGAGTTTTTCGCTCGTTTCGCCCCTCGGGGCACGAAAAACTCAGGAGCTGCGTGCTCAGTACCAGTTGGGGTCGTGGCTCATCTCGAAGTTCCATGCCGCGCACGGTGAGCCGTAGGCGCGGTTGATGTAGTCCAGCCCCCAGCTGACCTGCGTGTTCTGGTTCGTCATCCAGTCGGGTCCGGCCGAGGCCATCTTGCTCGCCGGGAGCGACTGCGGGATGCCGTAGGCGCCGCTGTCGGAGTTGTACGCGTTCGCGCGCCAGCCGGATTCGTGGTTCCACAGCTTGATGAGGCACGGCATCTGGTCGCTCCCCCAGCCGAACGCCGGCAGCCGGCTCGCGGCGTACGCCTGCGCCCCCGCGGGGTCGACGACCATGCCGGGCGGAGGCGCGAAGCCGTCCGACCCTCCGCCAGTGTTCGCCGCCGATGCTGCCGCTTCCGCAGCGGCGACTCCCGCGGCGTACTGCTGCTCGACGGACGCCTCCGTGTTCTTCAGCGACGCCAGCTGCGCGTACAGCGTGTTCGCGTGCTGCTTCTGATCGGCCAGCTGGGCGTCGGCCGCAGCCTTCGCCGCGTTCGCCACCTCCAGCGCCTTCTTCGCCGCCGCGGCGAGCTGATCGCGGATCTTCTGCGCGTCGCTCGCCTGGGCGCTCAGCGACGACGCGACGTTCTTCTGCGCGTTGGCCTGTGCGAAGAGCGTGCTGGACTGGTCGGCCAGCTTGGACACCGCCCCGAGCTGGTAGAGCAGGGATTCGGACGTGCCCGCACTCGGACTGAGGAAGAGCCGGAGGGAGACGGACGAGGTTCCGGCCCGCGTGAGCTGTTCGGCCAGTTTTCCGCTCTGCGCCTTCAGCGCTTCGGCCTTCGCCGACGCATCCTGAGCCCTCTGCGCGAGACTCTGCGCCTTCTCCGTCGCGGACTGCAGGTCGGCTTCGGCCTTGCCGTACTCGCCCAGCCGCTTGACCGCGAGATCGCCGGCCGCGTTGGCGGCGCTTTGCAGGCCCTGCAGGAGCGCGTTGATGCGGTCCACCTCGGCCTGGGCGGCCGTCGCGTTGTTCTTCGCCGCCTGGACGTCCTCCCACGAGGGATAGCTGTCCGCGTTCGCGGGTGCCACTCCCGCCGAGACCACCAGAGCCACCGTCAAGGCGGCGGCGACCGCCGATCCTCGCCAGAACCGTCTCACCCGCGCACCTCGCCTTCTCGCCCCGACTGCTTTTCGTACCCCGCCCTCCAGGCTAGGGGCAGGTCGTCAGGGAGCGTAGAAAGGCGCCGCGCCTGTCGCTTCTTCGATCATCGCGTCGAGCACGGCCGGATCGGTCGTGTGCTCCCCCAGCCGGTTGGGCTTGCCTGCGCCGTGGTAGTCGCTGGAGCCGGTGATCCGCAGGCCGTACCGGGCCGCCAGTTCGCGCAGGCGCTCGACGCCATCCGGCTTGTTCTCGCGGTGGTCGAGCTCCAGCCCGAACAGGCCGCCGTCGACGAGCCGCTTCAGGCGGTCCTCCGGGATGACGCGCCCGCGACCACCCGTAGCGGGATGCGCCAGCACCGGCAGACCTCCGGCGCCGCGGATGAGCCGCACGCCGGTGAGCGGGTCGGGCGCGTAGTGCGGCTGGAAGTATCCACTTCGCCAGTGCAGGATCCCCGCGAACGCGGCGCTCCGGTCGGTGGCGAGCCCTCGGGCGACGAGCGCGTCGGCGATGTGCGGTCGGCCGACCGTCGCGCCTTCCGTGGCCTGGGCGAGCACGTCCTCCCAGGTGACGTCGTAGTCCTCGGAGATGCGCCGGACCATGTCCTCGGCGCGCCGCATACGGCCGTCCCTGATCCGCTTGGTCTCGGCGACGAGCGCTGCGTTCGCCGGATCGAAGAGATACCCGAGCATGTGGACGCTGGCGAACTCGATGCGCGTCGACAGCTCCATCCCGGGGATGACGGTGATACCCGAGCGGGCGGACTCCGCGGCCGCGTCCGCCCAACCGGCGGTCGAGTCATGGTCGGTGAGCGCGACCGTGCCCAAGCCCGCCTCCGCCGCAGAGCGCACGAGCTCTGCCGGGGTCTGCGTGCCGTCGGACACGCTGGAGTGCGTGTGCAGGTCGACGGGACCCCGGAACCGCCGCGCATCAACCATGCTGACCATCCTAGGAGGGCGCTGACCGGCCGGGCGCATGGCGGCCACCGGGTGGAAGAATGGACGCCATGTCCTCCCAGCCGACCAGCTCAGCCACCCCCGCCACCGGTTCCGACACCAGCGCCGTCGCCACGACGACAGAGACCAGCGAAGCCGCCGAGACCGACCAGGCGCCGCGCGCGACGCAGAACCGCTCCACGACACCCGGATCGGATGCGTTCCGCCGGTACATCGGCAGCGGCTGGGCCGAGCACCCCGAGGTGCTGCCGGAGCCGCGCAGGCAGGCGCAGTATGCGGCTGCGCGGCGGGCTCGGATCTCCGAGCTCTTCCCGGGTAAGCGGCTCATCATCCCGGCCGGACGGCTCGCGCAGCGCTCCAACGACACCGACTTCCCGTTCCGGGCGCATTCGGCTTTCACGCACCTGACCGGGTGGGGGTCAGACTCCGAGCCCGGTAGCGTGCTCGTGCTGGAGCCGTCCGGCAGCGGCCACGAGGCCACGCTGTACTTCCGGGAGCGCGCCGGGCGCGACTCCGACGAGTTCTACGCGAACCCCGAGATCGGCGAGTTCTGGATCGGCCCGCGGCCGTCACTAGCCCAGGTCGCGAGCGACCTCGCCGTCGCCACGCGTGGCATCGCCGACGTGCGCACCGTGCTCGACGCGGTCGACAGCGACACCGTCGTGCTGCGCGAGGCCGACCGTGCGATCACCGACGAGGTGGATGCGGCCAGGATGCTGCTCGGCCCCGGATCGGAGAGCGACGGCACCGACGTCGACGTCGACCCCGAGGACCACAGCGAGGACGACCGGCTCGCCCGCGACCTCTCCGAGCTCCGCCTGGTGAAGGACGAGTTCGAAGTAGCCGAACTGCGCGCCGCGGTGGCGGCGACCGCCCGAGGCTTCGACGACGTGATCGCCGACCTGCCGCGCATCACGGCGCACCCGAGGGGCGAGCGGCTCGTGGAGGGCGTGTTCTACGGTCGCGCCCGCGCCGACGGCAACGCGGTCGGCTACGACACGATCGCGGCGAGCGGGCCGCACGCGTGCATCCTGCACTGGACGCGCAACGACGGTCCGGTGGTGCCCGGAGACCTCATCCTGCTGGATGCGGGCGTCGAACTGGACAGCTACTACACGGCCGACATCACCCGCACATTCCCCATCGGCGGAACGTTCACCGAGACGCAGCGCCGGATCTACGAGGCGGTGCTGGAGGCCGCCGACGCTGCCTTCGCGATCGTCCGCCCGGGCATCCGGTTCCGCGAGATCCACGCGACGGCGATGGCGGTCATCGCCCGGCGCACGGCCGAGTGGGGGCTGCTGCCGGTGAGCGCCGAGGAGGCGCTGGAGGCGGACAACCAGCAGCACCGCCGCTACATGGTGCACGGGACGAGCCACCATCTGGGACTCGACGTGCACGACTGCGCGCAGGCGCGACGGGAGCTGTACCTCGACGGCGTGCTGCAGCCCGGGATGGTGTTCACGATCGAGCCGGGGCTGTACTTCCAGCCGGACGACCTGACGGTGCCCGAGAGCTTCCGCGGGATCGGCGTCCGGATCGAGGACAACATCCTCGTCACGGAGGACGGCGCGGAAAACCTCTCCGCGGCCATCCCCCGGACCGCCGACGACGTTGAAGCGTGGGTGCAGCGCCTGTCGCAGCGCTGACCTGTCAGGCCTGCGGCGCAGGCGGCCGCTCGTCGCCGGTAGGCGGCACGACGGGAGGTGCTGCGGCCGGCGGCGCGGGCGGCGGGTCGGAGGGATGCTGCGGCTGCGCAGGCGGCGTCCATCCCGGTGCGGCCGCCGCGGGCTGCTCCGCTCCCCCGCTCTGCAGCAGGTTGCGAGCGCGGTTGCCGAGCTCGGAGTCGACGAGCACCGAGTAGCTGGTCGCGATCACCTGCTGGACGGAGGTGAAGTCGCGCGTCCGGCGGTTGACGGCGTACGTGACGATGCCCCACAGCATCCCGAACCCGGCGCCGATCAGCACGGCGGCGAACACGAACGCGAGGCTGACGCTCGGCGAGAAGATGATGAGCAGGAGGCCGAAGAAGATTCCGAGCCAGGCGCCGGAGGCCGCACCCGCCAGGGCGACCCGGCCCCAGCTGAGCTTGCCGGTGACACGCTCGACGCTCTTCAGGTCGCTTCCGACGATCGAGACCTTGTCGACCGGGAAGTCGGCGCGGGCCAGCACGTCGACCGCTTCCTGCGCGGCCGGGTAGCTCTCGAAGGTGGCGACCACCTCGCCCCGCGGCAGCGTCGGAAAGAGGAGACGGTTGCGCCCGCCCAGGGGCCCCTGTGTGCTCATGTCCCCCATTGTTCCATCCGCCGCCTTCCAGGGCAGGGAGACCTGTGGAAAACAGCCCTCATTCACCTGCGAGCGCTAGGTTTATAGGGTGAGTTCCGCCAGAGTCTTCGTCGCCCGCCTCGCCGGCACGACCGTGTTCGACCCCGTTGGTGACCGGGTCGGCAAGGTTCGCGACGTCCTGGTGGTGTACCGGAAGAACGACCCGCCGCGGGTCGTCGGCCTGATCGTCGAGATCCCCGGCAAGCGGCGCGTCTTCCTCTCGATCGGGCGCGTCACCAGCATCGGCAGCGGCCAGATCATCACCAACGGCATCATCAACATGCGCCGCTTCGAGCAGCGTGGCGGCGAGGTCCGCGTGATCGCCGAGCTTCTCGGCCGTCGGGTCGTCTTCACGGAGGGCGGCGGAGAGGCGACCATCGAAGACGTCGCCATCGAGGAGACCGAGACCGGCGACTGGGCCGTCAGCCAACTGTTCGTGCGCAAGCCGAAGACCGGCGCATCCCCGTTCGCCAAGGGCCCGACCACGTTCGTGTCGTGGAACGAGGTGCGCGAGAAGCAGAAGCTCGGCGAGGCGCAGTCGGCGGAGCAGCTGATCGCCACCTACTCGGAGCTGAAGCCCGCCGACCTCGCCAACACCCTCCTCGACCTCCCGCAGCAGCGGATGCTGGAGGTGGCGGAAGAGCTGCCCGACGACCGCCTCGCCGACGTGCTCGAAGAGATGCCCGAGAGCGAGCAGGTGCAGATCCTCACCCAGCTCGACGACGACCGCGCGGCCGACGTGCTCGATCAGATGCAGCCGGATGACGCGGCCGACCTCATCGCCCAGCTCTCCGACGAGCGCGGCGAGCACCTGCTCGAGCTGATGGAGCCGGAGGAGGCGGACGACGTCCGCATGCTCCTCAGCTACAACCCGGACACCGCGGGCGGTCTGATGACCACCGAGCCGATCATCGTGTCGGCCGACGCGACAGTGGCCGAGGGCCTCGCCCTCATCCGCCGGCACGAGTTGGCGCCCGCCCTCGGCGCCGCGGTCTGCGTCACGCTGCCACCGTACGAGCCGCCGACGGGCCGCTTCCTCGGGATCGTGCACTTCCAGCGGATGCTGCGCTACCCACCGCACGTCCGCCTCGGCACGCTGCTCGACCCCAGCCTCGAGCCGGTGACCGCCGGCACCTCGGCGGCGGAGGTCTCCCGCATCCTCGCCTCGTACAACCTGGTGTCCGTCCCGGTCGTTGACGACAAGTACCGGCTCGTCGGGGTGGTGACCATCGACGACATCCTCGACTACCTGCTCCCCGACGACTGGCGAAGTCAAGACGAGGACGACCCCGTGAAACGCACGGCGGCGTCCGACGAGACCGGCAGCATCCGCATCGTGAACGGAAGGAGGGGCGGGAGTGGCACGAGGTAGGCAGGACTCAGGGCTCGACGCCCCGAACGGGCTGGGCACGCCGAAAGGTCTGCGCACGCCGGTGCTCCGGCGCGACCGCGTGGAGTCGAGCGACCGTTTCGGCCGGTTCACCGAGTGGATCGCGCGGGCCATGGGCACGCCGTGGTTCGTTCTCGGGCTGACCGTCTTCGTCATCGCGTGGATGGCGTGGAACACGCTCGCCCCCGAAGCGTGGCGCTTCGACTCGGCCGCGATCGGCTTCATCGCCCTGACGTTGGTGCTGTCGCTGCAGGCGTCGTATGCTGCGCCGCTCATCCTGCTCGCCCAGAACCGGCAGGACGACCGCGACCGCGTGCAGATCGAGCAGGACCGGCAGCGGGCGGAGCGCAATCTCGCCGACACCGAGTACCTGGCGCGTGAGGTGGTCGCACTGCGCCTCGCGGTGAAGGACATGGCGACGAAGGACTTCATCCGTGCCGAGCTGAGGTCGTTGCTCGAGGATCTCGAGAGGAGCGACGCGGGCGACGGCGAACAGGCCCGTGCCTGAGTCGGGGCTCGCCGGGGCCGTCCGGAGCGCCCTCGCGGCGGTACTGGACCCCGAGATCCGCAAGCCGATCACCGAACTCGACATGGTAGGCGACGTGTCGGTGGATGCGGAGGGCCGCGCCGAGGTCGGCATCAAGCTCACCATCGTGGGCTGTCCCGCCGCCGACGCGATCGAACGGGATGTTCGCACGGCGGTCGCCGCCGTCCCCGGCGTCGCCCAGGTGGCGGTCGACGTGTCGGTCATGACCCCCGCAGAGCGGAAGGCGCTGACCGAGAAGCTCCGGGCCGGGAGGCCGGCACGCGGACAGCAGTTCGGGCCTGAGTCGCTGACCCGCGTGTACGCGGTGACGAGCGGCAAGGGCGGCGTCGGCAAGTCGACGGTCACGGCGAACCTGGCCGTCGCACTGGCCGAGCGCGGGCTGCGCGTGGGCATCGTGGATGCGGACGTCCACGGCTTCTCGATCCCCGGCATCCTGGGGCTCACCGACGAGAACGGTGTCGCGCCGCGGCCCACCCGGGTGGATGACATGATCCTTCCCCCGGTCGCCTACGGCGTGAAGGTGGTGTCGATCGGGATGTTCGTCGACTCGGCCTCGGCCGCTGTGGCGTGGCGCGGTCCGATGCTGCACCGCACCATCCAGCAGTTCCTGTCGGATGTGTTCTTCGGCGACCTGGATGTACTGCTGCTCGACCTGCCGCCCGGCACCGGCGACGTGGCGATCTCCGTCGGTCAGCTGCTGCCCGGCGCCGAGGTGCTCGTCGTGACGACCCCGCAGCCCGCCGCAGCCGATGTGGCGGAGCGGAGTGGCGTCGTCGCCCGGCAGACGGGTCAGCGCGTGATCGGCGTCATCGAGAACATGGCCGGTCTCGTGCAGCCGGACGGCAGCGTGCTCGACCTCTTCGGCTCCGGTGGAGGTGCCGAGGTCGCCCGCCGGCTGTCCGCCGGCCAAGAGGAGGAGGTGCCGCTGCTCGCCAGCGTGCCCCTCAGCATCCCGTTGCGGGCGGGTGGGGACACGGGCGCGCCGATCGTGGTGACCGACCCGACCGACCCGGCCGCCGCGGCGATCCGTGAGGTGGCGGAGCGCCTTGCGACCCGGAGCCGCGGCCTCGCCGGCCGCAAGCTCGGCCTCTCCGTGCGCTGACCCTCCGCCACGCGCGCGTCAGACGTCGGGTGGTTCGACCGCTCGGGCGAGGAGCTCCACGAGGAGCCGCTCGGCGATGGGACGCGGCAGCGCCTCCACGAGGGCGAGCAGCGGCGCCTGGTCGTCCGGCAGCCCCGGCGTACCCCCACCGCCGAGGCCGACCGACGCCAGGATGTGCGCCGCCGTCGCCGAGTCCAGCTCGGTCGCCGCAGCCAGGTCGCCCGGAAGCGCCGCCAGCACCGCCTCCTGGTCGACCGGCGGGATGCCGCGCGCCTCGTCCGCTGCTCCCCGCAGAGCCGCCTCCAGCTCGTCGATCCTGCCCTCGGTGACCGGGGTGACCGTCAGGTGCGTGGTGTGCGGCAGGTGCGTGCCGTCCGCCTGCGTCAGGCCCGGCTGCTGCTGAAGGATCCAGCCGCGACGGCGCACCCGGTCGGCCCAGTGGTGCGGGTCGACGCGGCGCGCCGGCTCCACCGTCTCGTCCGTCGTGACGGCGAGCAACGGACCGGTCGGCTCGCCGAGCACTCGCAGGCCGTCGATGTCGCCGACGATGTCCTGCAGGCCGCGGGTGGCGCGGCGGCACGACTCGGCGAGGCCCGCGAATCCTCGGGCGCCGAGCGCCTGAATGATCGCCCAGGAGGCCGCGAGCGCCCCCGCGGACTTCGACCCGAGCAGCGTGGAGTTGACCACCGGGTAGCCCGGCCATCCCGTCGTGGCGAAGTACTGATGGCGCTGACGGTCGCGGTCGCGCTGCAGCAGTACGCTCGCCCCCTTGGGCGCGTAGCCGTACTTGTGGAGGTCCGCCGACACGCTGGTCACGCCGGCGACCCGGAAATCCCAGGGCGGCAGAGCCGTGCCGTCGGCGGCGCGCCAGAACGGGAGGATCCAGCCGCCGATGCACGCATCCACGTGGCAGGCCACGCCCGCCTCCTCGCACGCTGCGGCCACCTCCTCGATCGGGTCGAGCGTCGCGTAGGGGTACGACGGCGCCGAGACGACGACGAGCGCCACGTCCGGTGCGATCCGTGAGACGAGCCGGGAGGCGTCCACCCGTCCCGTCGTAGGGTCGACTGGGACGAGGTCGAGGGTCAGATCGAACAGCGCGGCGGCCTTCTGGAACGCGGCGTGCACGGTGACCGGCGCGAGGAGCCGCGGCGTTCCCGTGCCGCCCTGCGCCCGCCAGACGTCGCGGGCGGTCTTCACCGCGAGCAGGCACGACTCGGTGCCGCCTGAGGTGACCGATCCGGCCACCTCGTCGCCACCCCGCAGCAGCTCGCGGGCGAACCCGATCACCTCGCGCTCCATCACTGCCACCGACGTGAAGGTCGTCGGGTCGAGCCCGTTCACCGGCTGCACCAGGCGCATGGCCTCGGCGGCGAGCTCGTCGAGCTCGGGCATCCCTGAGTCATACACGTAGCTGAGGACCCGGCCGCCGTGTGTGGGGGCATCCGCCTCGCGCAGCGCCGCAAGCCGGTTCAGGATCGCGCGCCCGTCAAACGACACCATCGATGTCTCCCTTCCGCAGCCGGTACCGCATCAGCGGCACCAGGCTGATCGCGATGAGCGCGGCCGGGATGACGCTGAAGCTCAGCGCGATGCCCGCGACCGCGCTCCCCGGCTGGCTCGCCCCGGCCTCCACCGCGGCGCCTGCCGCGGCACTCCGCGACACGTACCCGCTCGCGGCCAGCACGATGCTGAGGACGGTCGCGCCGAGGGCCATGCCGGTCGTCTCGCCCGCCGTCCACATCCCGCCGAAGGTCCCCGCGCGTCCCTCTCCGTTGCGGCGGGCGTCGTGCGAGATGACGTCCGGCAGCATCGCCATCGGCAGCGACTGCATGCCCGCGTAGGCGGCGCCGGCCACCGCGACGGGCGCGTAGACCCACGCCCCCGGCGCCCACACGAGGGCGACCATCGAGAGTGCTGCGACACCGAACACGATGCTTGCGGCGAGGAAGCCGCGCTCCTTGCCGATCCGCCGCGCGACGATCCCCCACACCGGCGTGACGATCAGCGCCGGCCCGATCAGCGCGATGAACAGGAAGGTGACCGCATCCTCCGAATGCAGCACCCAGGTGGCCACGTAGTTCGCTCCGGCCAGCATCAGGCCGGTCGCGAGCCCCTGCAGCAGGAACGTGAGCAGCAGCGCGCGGAACGGCTGGCTGTCGCGCAGCACGCGCATCCCGGCCGCATAGTTCGAGCGGAGGGTCGCCAGCACGCTCTCCCGCGGCGGCTGCACGCCCTCCGGGAGGCCGCGCGGGGCGACGAAGGCCGACACCGTCATCCCGGCGCCGATCACTACGCCCGCAACGAGCGCCATCAGCAGGTAGCCGGCGAACGAGTTGCCGCCGCCGAGCGAGCGCAGGGCCGGACCACCCGCGCCGAAGAGCAGGATGGCGAAGGTCAGCACAACGACGCGCCAGGTCAGCAGCCGCGTCCGCTGGTCGTAGCCGGACGCGAGTTCGGCGGGGAGGGCGATGTACGGCACCTGGAACAGGCTGAACGCGGTCGCGGTCAGCACGAACGCCAGCAGCACCCAGACGGCGGCGGCGGCTGTGGACGTCCCGGGCGGCACGGCGAACGTCAGCAGGAAGAAGACCGGCAGAGCCAGCGCACCGACGAGCATCATCGGCCGCCGGGAGCCGCGAACGGCCAGCATCCGGTCGCTGCGGGCGCCGATGACCGGGTCGATCACGACATCCCACACCTTGGCGACCGTCACCACGACACCGGCGGCGATCGCTGCGACGCCGAGAGAGTCGGTCAGGTAGTAGACGAGCACGAGCCCGGGCAGAGTGGCGAACCCGCCGGTGCCCAGCGAGCCGACGGCATACCGCGCGACGGTCGCCCGAGTGAGCGACTGCTCCGTTGCGATCATGTCCGCAGCGTAGTGGATGCGCGCCCCCGCGCGCCGCGCGGCCTCAGGTGGATTCGGTGTCGAACGGCGGAACGGCGCCCGCCGTCAGCGGCATCTTCCGTTGCGCGTACGCCGACTGCGTCACCGGCTTGATCGCACCGGCGGGCGCCGGCGCATCCTCCAGCAGCGCTTCCCGGATGATCCGCCGCGGGTCGTACTGCCGCGGGTCAAGCTTCTTCCAGTCGACGTCGTCGAATTCGGGGCCCATCTCGTCGCGCATGCGGTCTTTCGCGCCGTTCGCGAAGTCGCGGAGCGAACGGACCAGCGAACCGAGTTTCGCGGCGTAGGCGGGCAGGCGCTCAGGGCCGATGACGAACGCAGCGATCACCGCCACGATCAGCAGCTTGTCGAAGGTCAGCCCGAGCACCTTTCCAGGGTATCGCGGCGGTGCCTCCACGGATGCCGCGTGAGCCGACCGTATCCTCGGAGTTGACCACGAAACGCGGTCGATCGACGGGAGCACTGTGTCAGACAAGGACTCGAACTGGAGATTCGCCGACGACGTCGTCGTCGAGACCGAGGTCATCGCGCGGGCCAGGCAGCAGTCGCTCGAGCTCGGCATCGAACCGCTCTCACCGGCGACCGGCGCTCAGGCGGCTGTCGTGGTCGCGGCCACGCGTGCCGAGAACATCATCGAGATCGGCACCGGAGTGGGCGTCTCGGGGCTGTGGCTCCTCACCGGCGTCGCCGAGGCGCAGCTGACCTCCATCGACGTGGAGGTGGAGTACCAGCAGCACGCACGGGCGTTCTTCACCGAGGCGGGCGTCCCCTCGAACCGCGTGCGTCTCATCCCGGGCCGCGCGCTCGAGGTGCTCCCCCGGATGAACGAGAACTCCTACGACATCGTCTTCATCGACGCCGATCCGCAGTCGGTGATCGAGTACGTCGAGCACGGCCTACGTCTCGTGCGCCCCGGCGGCACGGTGCTCGTCGCCCGCGCGCTTTGGCGCGGTCGCGTGTCCGACCCCGCCGCGCGGGACGAGCTCGCCACCGGCTTCCGGACCCTGATCACCGAAACCTCGGCCTCGGGAGCGGTCATCAGCGCCCTCTCGCCCGCGGGCGAAGGGCTGCTGCAGATCACCAAGCTCGCGCCCTGACGGCCCTGACACGCGAGCGGCCACGAACTACGACCCCGCGCACGTCCGGCCACCGTCGGAGATCGGGGCGACGTGGGCGCGGATCTCCATCCGCACCGCGGTGGATCGGAGATTCGAGGGGTTTTCACCGACGTTGGCCGGTTGCCTGTGAAGGAGATTCTGACCTTCCGGCCGCGAATCCCCTTCGCTACTGCCAATCGAAGGAGATCCGGACGGGTCTTTCCTTCGTCAGCCGTCCGCGTTCTCGTCAGCCGGGGATGTCAGCGGCTGAACCGGGTGAGCCGCGTGACGTGCTGCGGCTCGAGCTCGGCCAGCGAGCACGGCGCATACGCGAGAAGGGCCCCGATCGCTTTCGATCGGGGCCCTTCTCAGCCCAACTGAATCAGGCGTAAGGCGAATCAGGCGGACGTCACCACACTCGCGAGTGCGTCGTGCAGCTCCTTGGCTTCCGCGTCATTGACGGAGACCACAAGTCTTCCCCCACCTTCGAGCGGCACACGCACGATGATGAGCCGTCCCTCCTTCACAGCCTCCATCGGGCCGTCCCCGGTCCTCGGCTTCATGGCCGCCATGCAGCTCCCCTTTCGTGGATGTCCTCCTATTATCCGACATCGTTGCCGACGTGCGGAAATCGTCGGTATCACGGAGGTGACCAGTCGTATCCGTCGATCGTCCAGCAGATCGCCACCCAGCCGATCTGCAGGGCCACGAACAGCACCACCATCGCCACCCGGTAGACGCGTCCGCGTGGCAGTGCGAGGGCTCCCAGCAGCGGGAACAGGGGCATGAGCAGCCGGAACGTGCTCGACTGCGGGAAGAACACGGCGAAGAGGTACAGCGAGTATGCGGCGATCCAGAACCGCAGGTCGACACCCAACCGCTTCACCGCCGGAGAGAACAGCAGGACGCCGAACAGCGCCACAATGACGACTAGAGCGACGACGCCCACCCAGCCGGGGATGCCGAGCATCGAGCTCGCCCACCAGTCCGCCCCCTGGAACCACGGCGCGAACGGCAGCAGGTGCGTGTAGCCGATGTAGGGCGCCCGCCAGGCGAGCTCGGTGTCCGTGTACGCGCTCCACGACCCCGTCGCGACGGCGGCGATCGCCGGCCACGCGAGCCCCGCCAGGCCGCTGAACACCGCGAGTGAGGCGCTCAGCACGCGCTCGCGCACGGGATACGGGTCGTCGCGCCGCCGCAGCCACCGGTATCCGACGTGCAGGACGAGCGCCAGCGCGAAGGCGAGCCCCGACGGCCGGGTGAACGCCATGGCGAGCACGACCGGGAAGAGCCAGCCGTACCGCCGCTCGACGAGCAGCAGCAGCGCCGTGGCCAGGAGCAGCAGGTACAGCGACTCCGCGTAGGCGACCTGGAAGAGCGGCGAGACCGGCGAGACGCAGAACAGCACCACGGCGAACAGGCTCGTGGAGGCGCCCAGCCCGACCCGGCGCATGAGCTGATGGAACACGAGGGCCGCTCCACCGCCCGCCAGCACCGACACCAGCACGGCGGCGACCGGCCACGGCTGCCGGGTGATGAACATGACGGCGTCCACCACGCCCGGGTACCCCGGCAGGAAGGCCCAGGCGTTCTCCACGACATGGCCGTCGGTACCGACCGGGAGGGAGGCGGGATAGCCGTAACCGGCGACGATCTCGTACCAGCGTCCGTCCCACAGGTTCGCGAACGAGAAGTAGTCGGGCGCTGCGCTCGTCCAGGCGTTCTTCCCCTCGCCGGCGGCGAAGCTCAGCAGGATGACGGTCGTGACCACGCGGGAGGCGAGGTAGATCGCGAGCACGCGCACCCACCACAGCGTCCACCAAGGACCGCGGCCGCCCGCAGCAGTGTCGTCCGCCCTCAGGCCCGCGTCGGTGTCAGCGGGAGCCGGCACCCGTGAGCCAGGCACGCAGACCCTCCTCGACCGCGACGATCTGCTCCACGTCGACGCGCTCGTCGTCGGCGTGCGCCTTCAGCGGGTCTCCGGGGCCGTAGTTGACCGCCGGGATGCCGAGGGCACTGAACCGGGCGACGTCCGTCCACCCGTACTTCGGCTTCGCCACCCCGCCGACGGCGGCGACGAACTCCTGCGCGAGAGGCGCATCCAGCCCCGGGCGTGCTCCGTCGGCCCGGTCGACCACCGTGATCTCGTAGTCGCCGAACAACTCGTGCATGTGCTCGATGGCCTCCTGCGAGCTGCGTGACGGCGCGAACCGGTAGTTGATGTGCACCATGCACTCGTCCGGGATGATGTTGCCCGCCACTCCCCCGGAGATGCCGACCGCGTTCAAGCCCTCCTTGTAGACGAGCCCGTCGACCTCCACCTCGCGAGGCTGGTAGGCGGCGAGGATGTCGAGGATCGGCGCAGCCTTGTGGATGGCGTTGTCGCCCACCCAGCCGCGCGCCGAGTGCGCGCGCAGGCCGTAGGTGCGCACCTCGACGCGCAGGTTGCCGTTGCAGCCGCCCTCGACGACGCCGTTGCTCGGCTCGCCGAGGATGCCGAAGTCGCCCACGAACAGGTCCGGGCGCTTGCGGGCGAGGCGGCCGAGGCCGTTCAGCTCGGCGTTGACCTCTTCGTGGTCGTACCACATCCACGTCACGTCGACGGCCGGGTCGGTGAGCTCGGCGGCGAGCTTCAGCTGCACGGCGACGCCGGCCTTCATATCCACGGTGCCGCGCCCCCAGAGGTAGCGGATGCCGTCGTGCTCCTCGAACCGCGTGGGCAGATTGTTGTTCAGCGGCACGGTGTCGATGTGCCCGGCGATCAGGGCGCGGCGCTCGCGGCCGAGGTTCGTGCGGGCGACGATGGCGTCGCCATCCCGGATCACCTCCAGGTGCGGCAGTGTGCTGAGAGCGGCCACGATCGCGTCGGCCAGGGTGCCCTCGTTGCCGGAGACGGACTCGATGTCGCACAGCTGACGCGTCAGGTCGATGGACGAGGCGGTGAGGTCGAGGGGAACGCTGCTGATCTGCACCCTACTAACCTAGGGGCATGCCTTCCGACGTGCGTAACAGCTTCGCCGCGCCCACCTCCGAGCAGCGCTCCGCGTGGGGCTACGGCCTCGCGACGGTGGCCGCCGACGGCACCGTGCTCGACACGTGGTTCCCAGAACCGCGGCTCGGCACGCTGCCGGCCGGCCGTGACCGCTGGATCGCACCGGCAGAGCTCGAGGAGCTGGCCGGAGACGACCCGCGACGGGCGGTCCGCGTCGACATCGTGACGGTGGAGATCGACCTGGATGCACCTCCCGCATCCACACCCGACGCCTACCTGCGCCTGCACCTCCTCTCGCACCTGCTGGTGCAGCCGAACGGTCTGGAGTTGGACGGTATCTTCGCGCACCTCCCGACGGTGGCCTGGACGAACGCCGGCCCGGTGAACCCGGCCGACCTCGATCGGCTGCGTCCGCGACTGCAGCGGGCCGGCATCCAGGTCTCGGGCATCGACAAGTTCCCGCGCCTGCTCGACTACGTGACTCCTGAGCGCGTGCGCATCGCCGACGCGTCGCGTGTGCGGCTCGGCGCGCATCTCGCTCCGGGCACGACGGTCATGCACGAGGGCTTCGTCAACTTCAACGCCGGAACGCTCGGCACCTCGATGGTGGAGGGCCGCATCTCTCAGGGCGTCGTCGTCGGCGACGGCTCGGACATCGGCGGGGGCGCATCCATCATGGGGACGCTGTCGGGCGGGGGCACGCACCGCATCTCCATCGGCGAGCGGGCGCTGCTGGGCGCCAACTCCGGGATCGGCATCTCGATCGGCGACGACTCGGTCGTCGAGGCGGGGCTCTACGTGACCGCGGGGACCAAGGTCGTCGTCGTGGGCGAGGCGCCCACCGCGGACGGCCGTCCGCGCACAGTGAAGGCGGCCGAACTGTCCGGCCAGCCCGGCCTGCTCTTCCGCCGCAACTCGCTCACGGGCGCCGTCGAGGTGCTCCGCCGGGCCGGCGCCCCCGTGGAGCTCAACGCCGCCCTGCACGCCTGACCCGTCTCCGCCCCAAGCCAACAGCTCCTGAGTTTTTCGCCCTCCACGTGCGGTTTCGTGCGAAAAACTCAGGAGCTGTTGGCTGGGGGGACGCGGGAGTCAGATCATCGCGAGGGTTGAGGCGGGGTCGGTGAGGATGCGGCCGATGTCGGCAAGGAAGCGCGACGCCTGCTCGCCGTCGACGATGCGGTGGTCGAAGGTCAGCGCGAGCGTGAGCACCTCGCGCAGCGCGATGCCGCCCTCGTACTCCCACGGCTGACGGCGGACAGCTCCGACGGCGAGGATGGCCGCCTCCCCCGGCGTCAGGATGGGCGTCCCCGCATCCACGCCGAACACGCCGACGTTCGTGATCGTGATCGTGCCGCCGGAGAGGTCGGCGGGTGCCGTTCGTCCGGCGCGCGCGGTCTCGGCGAGCTGACGGATCGCGCCGGCGATCCCGCCGAGCGAGAGTCCGTCGGCGTCGCGGATGACGGGGACCATGAGTCCGCGCGGCGTAGCCGCCGCGATCCCCAGGTGCACGTACTCGGCCTGCACGATCTCGTTCGCGGTCTCATCCCAGCGCGAGTTCACCTCGGGCGTGCGTCGAACCGCGAGCAGGAGCGCCTTCGCGACGATCGCCAGCAGCCCCGGCCGCGCCTCGGCGAACTCGGGACGGGTGCGCAGCCGCGTCGACAGCTCCATCGTCGGAGTCACATCCACCGTCAGGAACACCGTCGCCTGCGGCGCCCCGAACGCGCTCCGCACCATGGCCTCAGCGGTCGCCTTGCGGACGCCGCGGATCGGGATGCGCTTCTCGCGCGGTCCGGGGGCCGGAGACGCAGAGGGGGCGGACGCGGGCGCATCGTGCTGACCGGCGTACGCCTGCACGTCGTTGCGGGTGATGAGTCCGCGGTCGCCCGATCCGGAGACCGAGGCGAGGTCGACGCCGAGCTCGCGGGCGAACTTGCGCACCGGCGGGGTCGCACGCGGCCGCTCGGCGAGGGCCGTCCGTGCGGCCGGCGCGGGACCGGCACTCGCGGCGACCTCAGTGCGCTGCGCAGGCGTCAGCCCGGGTCGCGCCCTCCGTGCCGGACGCACGGCCGAATCCGGCCGCGCGCCGTACCCGACCAGCGTCGGCTCGGCCTTCTCGGTAGCTGCGGGCGCAGCCGGAGCGGACGGCGTGGCCGCCGGCGCCGCGGGCGCCTCCTCGACGCTCTCCCCCGCATCCACCTCGAACGCGACCAACGGCTCGCCGACCGCCACGGTCACCCCGGGCTCCACGAACAGCCGCGAGACGCGGCCGTCGTAGGGCGCCGGAAGCTCCACGAGCGCCTTCGCGGTCTCCACCTCGGCGATGATCTGGTTCAGCTGGACGGTGTCGCCGACCGACACCTTCCACGCGACCAGCTCCGACTCAGTGAGACCCTCACCCAGGTCGGGCAGCGCGAACTCGCGGACGGCCATCAGTCCTCCACCCCGCTGAGCGAGTTCGGGCGGTCCATGGCGCGGTCGATGCCGTCCAGGATGCGGTCGAGATCCGGCAGGTGTGCCGCCTCCAGCCGCGCGGGCGGGTACGGGATGTCGTGCCCGGTCACCCGCACCGGCGCGTGCTCCAGGTGGTAGAAGCAGCGCTCGGTGATGGAGGCGGAGATCTCGGCTGCGAGTCCGCCCGACAGCGCGGCCTCGTGCGTGACGACCAGGCGGCCGGTCCGCTTCACCGAGTCGACCACGGTGTCGAGGTCGAGCGGCGACAGCGAGCGCAGGTCGATGACCTCAACGGAGACGCCCTCATCGGACGCGGCGACGGCCGCATCCCGGGCCAGTTGCACGAGTCCGCCGTACGTGACCAGCGTCACGTCCGTTCCCTGCGTCAGCACCCGCGCGGTGCCCATGGGGCGCGCGTCGGCGAGCGGAGCATCCTCATCCACCTCGCCCTTGGCGTGGTAGCGGCGCTTCGGCTCGAAGAACAGCACAGGGTCGTCGGACGCGATGGCCTGCTGGATGAGCGTGAACGCATCCTGAGGATCGGACGGGCTGACCACCCGCAGGCCCGCCGTGTGGGCGAAGTACGCCTCCGGCGAGTCGGAGTGGTGCTCGGCCGAGCCGATGCCGCCCGCGAACGGCACCCGGATGACGATCGGCATGCGCACGGCACCCTGGGTGCGGTAGTGCATCCGCGCCACCTGGTTCACGATCTGGTCGAAAGCCGGATAGATGAAACCGTCGAACTGGATCTCGACCACCGGTCGGTACCCGCGGTAGGCCATTCCGACCGCGGTGCCGAGGATCCCGGACTCCGCGAGCGGCGAGTCCATCACCCGGCGCGGGCCGAATTCGGTCTGCAGGCCGTCCGTGACGCGGAAGACGCCGCCGAGCGTGCCGATGTCCTCCCCCATGAGGACGACGCGGTCGTCGCCGCCCAGGGCGCGCCGGAGGCCCGCATTGATGGCCTTGGCCATGGTGAGTGCCGTCATCCCTTGTCGCCCCCCACGAAGGTGCGCAGGTAGCGTGAGTAGTGGTCGCGCTGGCGGGCGAGGCCGGTGTGCGGTTCGGCGTAGACGTTGTCGAACACGCTCAGCAGGTCGGGGTCGGCGAGCGTCGTGATCCCCGCGCGCATCTCGGCGGCGACGGCGTCGGCCTTCGCGGCGATCGCCGTCCTGCGCTCCTCGGTGAGCGCACCCTGCGCCTCGAGGTACGCCTCCACCCGCGAGAGCGGGTCCTTGCCGCGCCACTGCTCGAGCTCCGCCGCGTCGCGGTAGCGCGTCGGGTCGTCGGCGGTCGTGTGCGGACCCATCCGATAGGTGACGGCCTCGATGAACGTCGGGCCGCCGCCGCTGCGCGCCCGGTCGAGGGCGGCGCGGGTGACCGCGAGCACGGCGAGGACGTCGTTGCCGTCGACCCGGACGCTCGGAACGCCGAAGCCGGGGGCGCGGTCGGCGATGGGACGCTGCGCCTGCAACGAGACCGGCTCGGAGATCGCGTACTGGTTGTTCTGGCAGAAGAAAATCACCGGGGCGGCGTAGGTCGCGGCGAAGATCAGCGCCTCGCTCACATCCCCCTCGCTGGTCGCGCCGTCACCGAAGTACGCGACCGCAACGGCATCCGTCCCGTCGGCCTGGATGCCGAGCGCGTATCCGGTCGCGTGCAGGGTCTGCGCGCCGATGATGACCTGCGGCGTCGCCATGTTGATGTCGTACGGGTTCCAGCCACTCTGCGTCGTTCCGCGCCAGACGCGCAGCAGGTCGACGAGGCCGGCGCCGCGGCAGTACGCCACGCCGTGCTCCCGGTAGCTGGAGAAGACGAAGTCGTCGGAGCGCAGCGCGCGGCCGGAGCCGATCTGCGCCGCCTCCTGGCCGAGCAGCGGCGGCCACAGCCCCAGCTCGCCCTGGCGCTGCAGCGCGGTCGCCTCCGAGTCGATGCGGCGGATGACGCGCATGTCCTCGTAGAGCGCGACCAGCTGGTCGGTGCCGATGTCCGACACCCAGGCGTCGAAGCGGTCGTCCTCGTGACGGACGCCGTCGGCGTCGAGAAGGCGGACGACGTCGAGGTCGCCGAGGCCGGTGTCGTGGAGTCCCAGCTCACCGAGGGAACCGAGGTCGGTGTGGGAGCCACCCCGACGGGTGGCGGGCTGATTGTCGATCGTCACGGTTCACGCAACCTTCACTCTCGCGCCCGGTGTGCGCTGCTTGTGGCGCGCACGACCGGCTTCCGGCCTCCTTGCCGGAATTAGTGGGAAGGCTACGCTGCCGGATCAGCGCGCACAACCATCGGCGTGTCGACCGAGCAGGATGCTCTATCACGCCGAGTCATGGACTGCTAAATTTCGCACTATGCGCAGCTTCGACAACACAGACCGCCGCATCCTGCTGGCCCTCGCCGACGACCCGCGATCGACCAACGTGTCGCTCGCCGACCGGCTCGGGCTCAGCCGCAACACCGTGCAGGCGCGCGTGGCGGAGCTGGAGCGGAGCGGCGCCTTCCTGTCTTTCGAACGGCGCATCTCGGCACGGGTCGCCGGCTACCCGCTCGCCGCCTTCGTCAACGTGCATGTGCAGCAGCAGCGGCTGGCCGCAGTCGTCGAGAGCCTCGCCGCCATCCCCGAGGTCGTGCAGGCGCACGGGCTCTCCGGCCAATCGGACCTGCTGCTGCGCGTCGTCTGCGTGGACGCGGAGGACCTCTTCCGGATCACTGGGATCATCCAGTCGACCGACGGCGTCGACCGCGCCGAAACCTCGCTAGACATGGGCGAGCTCATCCCCTACCGCCTGCGCCCCCTCCTCACCCGCGACGCCTGACGAGCCACCCGGCGCCGGGATGCACGAAGGCCGCGCCGACAGAGTCGACGCGGCCTTCGCGAGGGTGAGAGCTTACGCCTCGGCAGGAGCCTCGGCGGGAGCAGCCTCGGCCGGAGCCTCGGCAGCAGCCTCCTCAGCGATCACCGGAGCGAGCGACAGCTTTCCGCGGTCATCGATCTTGGTGATCTCGACCAGGACCTTCTGGCCGACGCTGAGCACGTCCTCCACGTTCTCCACACGCTTGCCACCGGCGAGCTTGCGGACCTCGGAGATGTGCAGCAGGCCGTCCTTGCCCGGGAGCAGCGAGACGAACGCACCGAATGCGGCGATCTTGACGACGGTTCCGAGGAACTGCTCGCCGACCTCCGGGTTGGTGGGGTTCGCGATCGCGTTCACCTGGGCGCGGGCAGCCTCGGCCGACGGGCCGTCGACGGCGCCGATGTAGACGGTGCCGTCCTCCTCGATGGAGATGTCGGCGCCGGTCTCATCCTGGATCGCGTTGATCGTCTTGCCCTTCGGGCCGATCAGCTCGCCGATCTTGTCGACCGGGATCTGGACCGAGATCACGCGGGGCGCGGTCGGGGCCATCTCGTCCGGACGATCGATCGCGGCGTTGAGCACGCTCAGGATGGTGGTCCGCGCGTCCTTCGCCTGCGTCAGCGCACCGGCGAGCACCGACGACGGGATGCCGTCGAGCTTCGTGTCGAGCTGGATCGCGGTGACGAACTCGCTGGTACCGGCGACCTTGAAGTCCATGTCGCCGAGCGCGTCCTCCGCGCCCAGGATGTCGGTGAGCGCCGCGTAGCGGGTCTCACCGTCGACGACGTCGGAGATCAGGCCCATGGCGATGCCGGCGACCGGGGCGCGCAGCGGCACACCGGCGTTCAGCAGGGACAGCGTGGAGGCGCAGACGGAGCCCATCGACGTGGAGCCGTTGGAGCTGAGCGCCTCGGACACCTGACGGATCGCGTAGGGGAACTCCTCGCGGCTCGGCAGCACCGGCACGAGCGCGCGCTCGGCGAGGAAGCCGTGCCCGATCTCGCGGCGCTTCGGCGACCCGACGCGGCCGGTCTCACCGGTCGAGTAGGGCGGGAAGTTGTAGTGGTGCAGGTAGCGCTTCTTGGTGACCGGCGACAGGGAGTCGATCTGCTGCTCCATCTTGAGCATGTTCAGCGTGGTGACGCCCAGGATCTGGGTCTCGCCGCGCTGGAAGATCGCCGAACCGTGGACGCGCGGGATGACCTGCACCTCGGCGTCGAGCGGACGGATGTCGGTCAGGCCACGGCCGTCGATACGGATGCCCTCGCGCAGCACACGGCCGCGCATGACCACCTTCGAGACCGACTTGTAGGCCGCGGAGAACTGCTCGAGCGTCTCGGCGGGGAGAACCCCGGCCTCGACCTTCTCGGTGATCGCCGTCTTGACGCGCTCCTTGAGCGCGTCGTCGGCGTTCTGGCGCTCCTGCTTGTCGGCGATCTGGTACACGTTCACCAGGTCGTCGTAGGCGAGACCGGCGACGTTGTCGTAGGTCTCCTTGCTGTAGGGCAGGAAGACCGGGTAGTCCTTGATCTCCTTGGCCGACTGCTGGGCGATCACGTTCTGGGCGCCCACGAGCTCGCGGATGAACGGCTTGGCCGCCTCGAGGCCCTGGGCCACGATCTCCTCGTTCGGCTTGACGGCGCCGCCCTGGATCAGGTTCCAGCTGTTCTCGGTGGCTTCGGCCTCGACCATCATGATCGCGACGTCGCCCTCGGAGCCGTCCTCGTTGGTGAGGACGCGGCCCGCGACGATGAGGTCGAACACGGCCTCCTGCAGCTGCGAAGCCTTCGGGAACGCGATCCACTGGTCCTCGTGTGCACCGTTGCCGGGCATGAGCGCGAGGCGCACACCGGCGATCGGGCCGGAGAACGGCAGACCGGAGATCTGCGTGGAGGCGCTGGCCGCGTTGATGGCCAGCGCGTCGTAGAACTCGTCCGGAGCGATGCTCAGGACGGTGACGACGATCTGGACCTCGTTGCGGAGGCCGTCGACGAACGACGGGCGCAGCGGCCGGTCGATCAGACGGCAGACGAGGATCGCCTCGGTGGAGGGGCGGCCTTCGCGGCGGAAGAACGAGCCGGGGATCTTGCCGGCGGCGTACGAGCGCTCCTCGACGTCGACGGTGAGCGGGAAGAAGTCGAAGTTGTCCTTCGGGTGCTTGCTGGCGCTGGTGGCGCTCAGCAGCATGGTCTCCTCGTCGAGGTAGGCGGCGACGGCGCCCTGCGCCTGCTGGGCGAGGCGTCCGGTCTCGAACCGGACGGTGCGGGTGCCGAAGCGGCCGTTGTCGAGAACGGCTTCGGCGTACTTGATTTCAGGACCTTCCAAGAGGTCTTTCTCCTTTGTTTAACGTCGCTGTCCCGTGTGGACGCGACTCATTCAAGGAGCAGGAACAGGCAGATCGACACATTCGTGTGTACGCGGCATCCCATGCGGGTGCGTGGGCTAAGCCCGTCTGGCCATCAGTAGAAATACACGGTTGCGCCCTCGCGCATCCGGATACCACCACCGAGGACCAGCTCCTGCCAGCCTGCTCCGGGTTCCTTCTCGATATTGAGTTGGAATGGACGGCACGCGGCCGACCACCGACAATCCTACCAGGCGAGGGCCATGAACGGGCCGATCAGAGCGCGAGCGTCGCCCGCGCCGCGTCGGCCAGTGCGCGTCCGTACGACGGACCGTAGCCGGCGGCATGCACCGCGAGCGGATGCAGTTGGTGCAGCGGGATGCGGTCGCGCCAGCCCGCGCGCAGCGGCCGCGCAGCGTCGTAGGCCGCAGTGATCTCTTCGAGGTGCGGTGCGCCGAACAGCGCGAGCATGGCCAGGTCGGTCTCGCGGTGGCCGCCGTGCGCGGCCGGGTCGATGAGCACGGCGCCCCGCGCGTCCCACAGCAGATTGCCCGTCCAGAGGTCGCCGTGGATGCGCGCGGGCGGCTCGTCGTCGTCGAACTCGCCGGCCGCGACCCGGTCGAGCGCTTCCCGGATGACGGGCAGCTGCGCGGCGGTGACGCTGCCCGCATCCACCGCGATCTCCAGATACGGGTGGACGCGGTCTCGGGCGTAGAAGCGGCCCCAGCTCGTCTCCTGGGCGATCGGCAGCGGGCGCTTGCCGATGAAGAGGGGGCCGTCCCAGCCGTCCGGCGGCGCGCCGAAGGCTGCTGCTCCGGCGGCGTGGGTCACGGCGAGCGCCGCGCCGAACGCGCGCGCCGCCTCCGGAGTCGGCCGGGTCTCGTGGATGCGTTCGAGCTCGATGCGTCCGGGGCGGACGTCCACGACGCGCACCACGGGCGCTCCTCCGCCGGCCTCCGCCTCACCGAGCCAGGCCAGCCCTGCGGCCTCCGCCTCGAAGAACCGGGCGGGCGCATCCACCCGCTCCTTCACCACCGTCTCCACGCCGCCACCCTACCCAGCGCGGCTCGGACGACCGCCGCGAGAGAAGAGGGCGACCAGGGCGATGCCGAGGAGGGTTCCGAGCGTGTTGGCGAGGAGGTCGCGCGCATCGGTGAAGCGCGCGGGCAGGAAGAGCTGCACGAACTCGATGGCGAGGGTCGTGCCGACGCCGATCGCGAGCGTCAGCCACCAGCGCCAGCGGCCGAGGAGCAGCGTGAAGAGCACTCCGAGTGGGACGAACAGCAGGATGTTGGCGCTGAACTCGGCGACGTCGTAGTCCACCCAGCCGAATCCGGGGATGCCGGAGACGATGCGCAGCAAGTCGCGCAGTAGCGGATTGCCGGACGGGTCGCCAGGCGCCGGGTTCAGCGTGATCCAGCCGACCGCCGCCAGGTAGACGGTGATGAGGGCGGGAAGCACGGCACGTCGGCGCATCCTCCTATGCTGGCGCACATGACCAGTGCGTTCCGCACCCGCATGACCGGGAGATCGACCGACGAGCGCCACCGGGTCTCCAGCCCGCTGGAGCTGCTGTTCGACCTCACCTTCGTCGTCGCTATCGCCCAGGTGGCCGGGCAGCTCGCGCACGCCGGCGAGCAGGGACACATCCTCGACCGGCTCCCTCTCTACCTCATGGTGTTCTTCGCGATCTGGTGGGCGTGGATGAACTTCACCTGGTTCGCCTCCGCCTACGACACCGACGACGTGCCCTACCGCCTGATGACGCTCGTGCAGATGGGCGGCGTGCTCGTCCTCGCGGCGGGCGTTCCAGCGGCCTACGAGCACGAGAACTTCGCCGCGATCATCGTCGGCTACCTGATCATGCGGCTGGCACTCGTCGGGCAGTGGATCCGCGCGGCCGTCGAGTACCCGCAGGGCCGCAAGACGGCGATCCGGTACGCGGTCGGCATCGCCGCCGTGCAGCTGCTCTGGGTGGCGTGGGGGTTCCTCCCCGCCCAGGTCGCCATCGGTCTGTTCGTGCTGGGCGCCGCCCTCGAGCTCGCCGTGCCGCTCTGGGCGGAACGGCCGGGCATGACCAGCTGGCACCCGCACCACATCGCCGAGCGGTACGGCCTGTTCACGATCATCGTGCTCGGCGAGTCCGTCTCCGCCTCGGCGATCGGGGTGCAGAACGCTCTGAAGGAGTCGGGGTTCTCCGCCGCGCTGGTCTGGATCGCCGTCGCCGGCCTCGTCCTGCTCTTCGCGCTCTGGTGGCTGTACTTCCTGGAGCCGGCGGCGGAGGGACTCCGGTCACGACGCAACCGCTCGTTCTACTGGGGCTACGGGCACTACTTCGTGTTCGCCTCCCTCGCCGCCCTGGGGGCCGGTCTGGAGGTGGCGGTGCAGGCGGGCGCCGCGCACTCAGAGGTCTCGAACACGGCGGCCGAGTATGCGATCGCGGTTCCGGTGGCGATCTTCTTCTTCATGCTCTACGTGCTCCACGCCCCGCTCGTTACGGAGGTTGTGATCCGGCCGCTCAAGACCGCCGCCGCCGTCGCACTCGTGCTGCTGCTGCCCCTCGCCTCGCCGGTGATCGGACTGGTCGGGGTGACCATCGGGATCGCGCTGGTGGCCGCCGCGCTGGTCGCGGTCACTCTGATCGACCAGGCGGTCGCCGGCCGTCAGGCGACGCCCGCACCGCCGGGAAGCGCCTCGGCCTGAGGCACCCTTCCCGGCACCCTTGCCCGATGTGCCTGTCCGCGGGAGAGTCGTCCCATGAGCCATCGTGACGACCGCGCCGACCAGCTGACCACCGCGCCCGCCGCCGACGAGAGCGACGCCGACCCGCGGATCGACGTCAGCGAGGGCGAGGACGGCCGCCGCCGCATCGACGTGCGCGACGACGCAGCGGTGCGCCCGGGCACCGACCCGGAGCACCGCTGACCTTCAGCCGCTGTGGCCGCGGGGCGCCCCGTACACACGCACGTAGTCGAACGTCGCCGTGAACCCGGCGGCCGCCATCGAGACGAGTCCAAGCCGGGGCGGTGTGGCCGAGAGCGGCGTCGTCCAGGTTCCCGCCTGGTCCCAGGTCGCGCCGTCGTCCGAGCTGGTGAACGCGGTGTAGAGGTTCTCGGTGGCGCTGTGGGTTCTGACCAGCCGCAGAGTCGTCCACTCTCCGACCGGGCCACCGACCGAGTTGCCGTAGGCCGGATAACCCGGGCCCTCCGGCGTCTCGCGCTTGCCGAACTCCGTCTGCCGGGTCTCCCAGATGGAGGTCACGGCGAGCTTCACGAAGTTGGCGTCGTCCTGGTAGATCACCAGGCCGCCCTGAGCGTAGTTCTGGCAGCATCCGGAGCGCGGCACCGTCGTCGAGACCCGTGTCTCGACGGTGTAGTCACCGCTCGGGAGCGCCCGCAGCGGAAGCCCCGCTGCGCCTGCGTCGGGTCCGAGGTCGGCCTGTTGCATCTGCCAGTGCAGCGCGCCGCCGGAGACCGACCGGGTGGATGCTCCCGGGTCGCGCAGCCAGGTCCAGGCCGCGTCCATCCGGTGTCCGCCGAACTCGTCGGAGTACGCCGGGAGCTTCGGTCCGCGGGCAGGCAACTCCACGAAGGTGGGCCGGTAGGCGGGCGGCTGCCCGGCCACGACCGTCGGCGCGGGCTGCGGGCTGTCCGACGGTCCGGCTCCCCCGCGGACGACCGGCCAGCCGTCCTTCCAGTCCAGCGGATCCATCAGCACGGGTCGCTTGGTGTACGTGCCTGCGCCCGCCACATACGGGTCGGTGCGGTCGACGGCGTGGTACAGCATCCACTCCTGGCCGGTCGCATCGACGGCGCTGGTGACGTGGCCCGGTCCCACCCAACGGTTGCCGTTCTGGTGCAGCACCGGCGTGCCGCCGACGCGCGAGTCGAGCAGTGACGCTCCGGTGCGGTCGACGAACGGCCCTGTCGGCGAGGCGGAGCGGCCGGCGAAGACGCCGTAGCCCGTCAGCGGCCCGTTGCAGCAGTTGGTCGCCGAGCCGAGCAGGTAGAAGTACCGGCCGTGCTGGATGATGTGCGTGCCCTCGTACCGGTTCGGGATGGCGACCTGCGCCTGGCTCGCCGGGTCGGAGTGCAGGCCATCGGCGCTCACTCGGCGCACGGACAGTCCGCCGTAGTAGCTGCCGAAGTAGAGGTAGTTCTGGCCGCCGACGGTGAGCAGCTCGGGGTCATAGACCCAGCGGCGGTCGTTCGGGTCGGTGCTGCCTGGCGTCCGCATCGGCTCGACGACCGGTCCGCCCGAATCGACCCACGGCCCCGCTGGGCTGTTACTGGTCGCGACCCCGATCGCCGAACCGCCGCCCGGCGTGATGGTGTTGGTGGCGGTGTAGTAGAGCAGGTAGCGGCCGCCCACGTACGAAACGTCAGGCGCCCACATGTCGCCGTTGCCGATCCACGCCGGCCGCGTGGGCAGGGCTTCCCGCACGAAGGTCCAGTGCACCAGGTCGGTGGAGCGGTACGACGGGATGCTGGAGAAGACGAGCGATCCGTCGGGGTTGCGCAGGGACGAGTCGATGACGTCGCGCGTGCAGTACAGGTACCAGGCGCGATCCGACGCGTCGCGTGAGCGGATGACGTCGGGGTCGGCGCACTGCTCGGCGGCCTTGCCGTTGCCCAGATCCAGCTTCAGCGGGTTGGTGTACGTGGCCCGCGCCGGTTGTGACACGGACTGGGAGACGGACTGCGACACCGTTGCGGCGGTCGAAGCCGGCGCTGTGACCGCCGGTATGGCGACGCCGAGCGCCAGCGCTGTAACGGCTGAGATGATCCCCGTGAACCCATGACGCATGACCGCAACTCCCCTTCGAGTGGTGATGTTCGTCACACGCTACAGCGCTGTAAAGCCGAAGAAAAGAGTTCAAACGCGCGAAAACGGGCCGCCACCCGAAGGTGACGGCCCGTTCGTAAGAAGTTCGCGGAGTCGATCGATGACTAGCGACGAAGGCCGAGACGCTCGATGAGCGAGCGGTAACGGCTGATGTCGATGTCTGCCAGGTAGCCCAGCAGACGACGACGCTGACCCACGAGCAGCAGCAGGCCACGACGCGAGTGGTGGTCGTGCTTGTGCTCCTTGAGGTGCTCGGTCAGATCCTTGATCCGCTTGGTCAGGATCGCAACCTGGACCTCGGGGGATCCGGTGTCACCGGGGTGGGTAGCGTATTCATCGATGATCGCCTTCTTGGTGTCTGCATCCAGCGCCATAGAGGGATCCCCTTTCTGCTCGTTGCGCGGTGCCCGGGGCCGTATGCCTGGGCTCTCTTGATCCGCGGCCGTTCGACGGCAACTGGAAGAGTCTACCAGAGCCGAGAGGGCGGATCTCCCGCGCGGGGAGCGGTCAGGAGGGCTCGGGTTCCGGCTCCAAGAGGGCGAAACCGGCACCCTGCGGATCGACGATCTCGGCCCAGCGGCCGACGCCCGGAGCGGACAGCGGCTCGGTGCGGAGGGTGCCGCCGAGCTCGGTCGCGCGCACGATCGCGGCATCCAGGTCGGCGACGTTGAAGTACACCAGCCAGTGCGCCGGATCCGTGCCGTCGGAGCGATAGGCGCCGGCGACGCTGGTCGGGCCCACGTCGAACAGTCCGTAGGGCTCCGAACCGACGCGCATCTCGCTGATCCCGACGCCCAGCACCGACTCGTAGAACGGGAACGTGGAGGCGGGATCGGAGGCGACCAGCTCCAGCCAGTCCACGGCGCCCGGCTCGTCGCGCAGCCACGGGTCGCCCTGCTCCTTCCGCTGCCACAGGCCGAAGACGGCGCCTGCGGGATCGGCGACGATCGCGAGACGGATGCCGGGGACCGGCTCCCCTGGCTCCAGCAGCACCGAGCCACCGGCGTCCGCGGCGGCGACGGTGGCGGCCTCCAGGTCGTCGACCGAGAAGTAGACGGTCCAGGTCGTCGGCACGTCGTCCGACGGCAGCGGGCCGAGCGCGGCGATGGGGACGCCGCGTCCGCTGGCGAGCGAGAAGCCGCCGGAGTCCGCGGACGGCGGCGACACCTCCCAGTCGAACAACGACCGGTAGTAAGTGGCTGCGGCGGGCGGGTCGGCACTCTGCAGGTCGGTCCAGACCGGCGTGCCCTGCGGGAATGCGTCTTCGATCGGCATGGGCACAACCTACTCGCCCGCGGGTTGCCCGCTCTAGATGCGCGTTAGTGCGATGGGGTCAGCGGGATGCGTTCGGTCAGATCCCGCGCAGCACCTCGTCCAGCGCCGCGATCACGACGTCGGCCGGCGACCCGGCGTCGTTGCGCGCCCACCACAGCAGTGCCGAGAACGTCGCCGAGCCCAGCGCGTCCGCGAGCACCTGGACGCGCAGGCCGTCCCGGTCCTCCCCCAGCCGAAGGGCGAGGAAGTCGACCAGGATGTCGCGGTTCGCGGAGATCGCGGTCAGCCCGAAGCCGATCAGAGCCGGATGCGTGCCCATCAGCGCCAGCCGCCGCCGGGTGGCCTCCTGGGCTTCCGGCGTGAGCGTCAACGACTCCGTGACGGCGTGGGCGAGCACATCCCGTGCCGGCGCGTCCTCCGCCACTGCGTCGAGCACCGCGTGCATCCGTTCCACCACGGGCTCGAGGCCACCCCAGACGAGCGCCGGCTTGCTCGGGAAGTAGCGGAACAGCGTCCGCCGGCCGATCCCGGCGAGCCTGGCGATGTCATCCATCGTCGTCTGCTCGTACCCGTGCTCGTCGAAATGCCGCAGGGCGAGCAGCGCGACCCGCTCCGGATCGACGTCTGCCGGGCGCCCCCGGCGTGGAGGGTCGACGGGCGGGGCGGACGAGGTCATCCTCCGATCATGGCACCGGATCGTCGAGGTGCGACGCGTGCTCGCGATCGACCCCCTGGGCGAGGATGCGCAGGCCGTCTGGGAGCTGCTCGACCGGGATGCCGCCGAACCCGAGCAGGAGGCCGTCCGGTCCCGCGCCGGAGCCCGCGCGGAAGCGGGAGACGGGCTGGACCGAGACGCCCGCGACGGCCGCGCGTTCGGCGACCCGCGCGCCGTCGAAGTCGGTCGCGGCCGGATCGGCGAGGAGGGCGAGGTGCAGCCCGGCCGCCGACGGCACGAGGGTGAACCCCGGGAGCGTTTCGCCGACCGTACGGGACAGGACCTCGTGCCGCTCCTCATAGACCCGCGTCGCCGCCCGCACGTGGCGGGCGAACCCGCCCGAGTCGAGGAAGCGAGCCATCGCCCGCTGCGTGACGACGTCGTTGTGCCAGTCGGTCAGGCGCTTGGCCTGGCGCAGGGCCGGGACGAGCCCCGGCGGGGCGACGACGAAGCCGAGGCGCAGCGCCGGGGCCATGGTCTTGGAGAACGTGCCGATGTAGACCACGCGCCCGTCCGCATCCAATCGCTGAAGAGGGTCGAGGGCGCGCGAACCGAAGCGGTACTCGCTGTCGTAATCGTCCTCGATCACGACGGCGTCGTGGCGCGCCGCCCACTCCAGCAGTGCCACCCTGCGCTCCAAAGGCAGCACGCCCCCGAGCGGGAACTGGTGCGACGGCGTCACGTAGACGAGCCGCACCGGCGGGAGCAGGTCGACGCGGAGGCCGTGCTCGTCCACCGGCACCGGGATGACGCGTGCGCCGGTGGTCTCGAACAGCTGCCGCACCGGCGGGTAGCCGGGGTCTTCGACGGCGACCGCATCCCCCGGCCGGAGCAGCACGCGCGCGATGAGGTCGAAGGCCTGCTGGGCGCCGTTCGTGACGACCACGTCGTCGGCGGTTGCGTCGACCGAACGGGCCAGGCCGAGGTGCCGTACGATCCCCTCGCGCAGCCGTTCGACGCCCGCCGGGTCGGCGTAGTGGGCCGACCGGACGAAGCCGCCCCGCAGTTCGGCCGTGACGTAGTGCCGCCAGGTCTCCAGCGGGAAGAGGGCCGGATCCGGTGCCCCGACGCTGAAGTCGTAGGCGATCGGGCGGGGCTCGGTCCACAGCGGATCTTCCAGGTCGCGCCAGGGTGCCGCGGGTCGCGCGGCGCCGGCCGATCGGGCCGACCGCGCAGAGCGCGCGATCGGGCTGCGAACGCCCGTGTAGGCGACGAAGGTGCCCGCGCCGACCCGCGCCGCCAGGTAACCCTCTGCGGTCAGTCGCTCGTAGGCGGTGGACACGGTCGAGCGTGACACCTGCAGCCGCTCGGCGAGCTCGCGGGTCGCCGGGAGGCGCTCCCCGCGGCGTAGGCGACCGTCGAGCACCGCGTCACGCAGTTGCCGGTAGATGCGGTCGGCGCGGTCACCGCGTCCTTCGATGGCGACATGCACATCCACGATGGGCCTCTCGAATGGTCTGATCGGAATCACTCGAAATGGATCTTATCCTCGGCCAATCCGCTTCGTACCGTGAAGACATGACAGAACGAATCCAGGTCCCGTCCCTCGTCCCCGAGGGGTACCGCAAGGTGATCAACCTCGACGGCTACGTCGGAACGAAACTCGAGGAGCCCCTCGGCGACCTCATCAAGCTGCGCGCGTCGCAGGTCAACGGCTGCACCTACTGCGTCGACATGCACTCCGTCGACCTGCAGGGTCGCGGAGTCCCGCTGCGCAAGGTGTTCGCCGTCTCCGCCTGGCGCGAGTCGCCGTGGTTCACCGACCGGGAGCGCACCGCGCTCGAACTCACGGAGGCGGTGACGCTCATCCACGAGGACGGCGTCTCCGACGACCTCTATGCGCGCGCCCTCGCCGAGTTCGGCGACGAGGGGCTCGCCAACCTGCTGCTCGCGATCGCGACCATCAACGTGTGGAACCGCATCGCCATCCCGACCCGGATGCAGCCGCCGAGCCTCTGAACGCGGGCGCCAAAAGCCTCGACGACGAAGCGCTCCCCCGGCTGTGGCCGAGGGAGCGCTTCTGAATCGGGACGACCGCTCAGCTGACGCCGAGCAGGTCGATCACGAAGATGAGGGTCTTGCCGGAGAGCGGGTGACCGCCGCCGACCGGGCCGTACGCGAGCGCCGGGGGGACGGTGAGCTTGCGGCGTCCGCCGACCTTCATGCCGGGGATGCCCTCCTGCCAGCCCTTGATGAGGTTGTTCAGCGGGAAGTTAATCGACTGTCCGCGGCTCCAGGAGGAGTCGAACTCTTCGCCGGTCTCGTACTCGACGCCGAGGTAGTGCACGTCGACCTTCGAGCCTGCGGTGGCCGCGGGGCCCGTGCCCTCGACGATGTCCACGATCTCGAGCGTCTCGGGAGCCGGCCCTTCGGGGGCGTCGACTTCGGGCTTCTGGTTGGTGTTCTCTGCCATGGGACCATCCAACCGGTGCGACGGTGCCGCGTCAAAGCGCGTTCGCTCAGCGCGCAGCCGCGTGCCCGCGGCGATTCGCGCCGGAGCGATTCAGGGGTTGCGCTCGCTCCGGGGCAGGAGCATTCTTAAGCCATAACTCGATCCCCCGGGAGCGCTGCAGGCAACGCCGCACCACCGGGGGTCGAGTCTGTTAACGGCCCCCGAAGACCTTGCCGGGGTTGAGGATGCCGAGCGGATCGAACACCGACTTCAGCTTCACCTGGAGCTCGTACGAGTCGGGTCCGAGTTCGTCCGCCAGCCAGCGCCGCTTGAGCACTCCGACGCCGTGCTCGCCCGTCAGCGTGCCCCCCAGCTCGATCGCGGTGCGGAACAGGTCGTTCGCCGCATCCCACACCGCGTCCGGCACCGTGTCTCCCGTGTAGACGAAGTTGGGGTGCAGGTTGCCGTCGCCCGCGTGCGCGACGGTCGGAATGGGGATGCCGTACTTCTGCGAGATGCGCTCGATCGCGTCGAACATCTCGGGCATCCGGGATCGCGGCACCGCCACATCCTCGATCAGGACTTCGCCGGAGGACGCGAGCGCCGGATGGAAGGCGCGCCGCAGCGCGAGGAGCCGCTCGCCCTCCTCCGCGTCGGCGGCGACGCGGACCGTGCCGCCGCCCTCCGTCAGCAGTTCGCCCGCGGCGGCGGCGTCCGCGGCCGCTGTGGGACCGTCGAACTGGACGAGCAGGAAGGCGGCCCCGGCGCTCGCGCCGAACGCCTGCTCGATCTGCTCGGCGCCGAGGTAGGCCGAGATGCGCTCCAGGGCCGGCGCGTCGAGCAACTCCATCACCGCGGGGCGCAGCTGCGCGGCGGTGATCCGGGCGGAGGCGGCGGCAGCTGCCCGCACGTCGGCGAACAGCGCGCCGAGGGTCACGGGCTCCCCCGGCGGGATCGGCTGCGCGCGCACCGTGGCGCCGACGATGACCCCGAGTGTGCCCTCCGACCCGACGAAGAGCGCCGTCAGGTCGTACCCGGTCACTCCCTTCACCGTGCGGTGGCCGGTGCGGAGGAGGCGTCCGTCGGCGAGCACGACCTCGAGTCCGAGAACCGCCTCCCGGGTCACGCCGTACTTCGCGCACAGCAGGCCGCCTGCGTTCGTCGCGATGTTGCCGCCGACGGTGGAGATCGCCTTGCTCGCCGGGTCGGGCGCGAAGAACAGGCCGTATGGCGCAAGCGCGGCGTTCAGATCGCTGTTGACGACGCCCGGCTCGATCACCGCGAGCTGGTCCTCTGCCGAGATCTCGACGATGCGGTTCATCGCCGACACGTCCAGCACGATCGACCCGTCCGTGCCGTTCGCGCCGCCGGCGAGGCCCGTGCCGGCACCGCGGGGGACGACGGGGATGCGGAACTCGCTGGCCGCCCGCAGGGTGGCCTGCACGTGGGCGACGGAGCGCGCGTTGACGATGGCGAGCGGCGTGCCCGCTGCGATCCATCCCGACCGGTCGGTGCGCGCCGCGTCGAGGAGCGCCGGGTCGGTCGTGAGCACCCCGTCCGTGTCGCCCTCGGCGTCGAGCGCGGCGGCGAGCCAGTCCAGAACATCCATGGCTCCAGGCTAGCGAGCGGCCGGACACCCGAGCGCCGGGTGATGTCCGATTTCCGCTATCGGATGTCACCGGCGGGTGACACGCTGGGGGTATGACCACCCTCGAGCACAGCATCCCGGACACGGCAGAGCCGACACAGGCGCAGCCCCCGGGTCCGCTCGCCGACCCGGTCTTCGCCGAACGGTACCGGGCGATGAGCGCCCGCGACTCCCGCTTCGACGGCCAGTTCATCACCGGGGTGCACTCGACCGGCATCTACTGCCGCCCCAGCTGCCCGGCCGTCACGCCGAAGCCGGGCAACGTCAGCTTCTACCTCACCGCCGCCGCGGCGCACGAAGCGGGGCTGCGCGCCTGCAAGCGCTGCCTCCCGGATGCCGTCCCCGGCTCACCGCAGTGGAACGTCCGCGACGACCTCGCCGCCCGCGCCATGCGGCTGATCGCGGACGGGACCGTGGAGCGGGAGGGCGTTCCCGGCCTCGCCCATCGGCTCGGCTACACCACCCGCCATCTCAACCGCGTGCTGACGGCCGAGCTCGGCGCCGGACCGCTCGCCCTGGCGCGAGCGCACCGGGCGCAGACGGCACGGCTCCTCCTGACCGGGACGGACCTCCCGATCACCGACGTCGCCTTCGCGGCCGGATTCAGCAGCGTCCGGCAGTTCAACGAGACGATGGCGGAGGTCTACCGGCTGACGCCGGGAGCGATCCGGGCCGCCGCGCGGCGGTCGCCCAGTGCGACGCACCGGGCACCTGGAGCCGTGACCCTCAGCCTGCGGCTGCCCGCCCGCGCGCCGTTCGACGGAACCTCCGTCCTCGGGTTCCTGGCGGCCCGCGCGATCGACGGCATGGAGGCGGCAGGCGCGGGCGGCTCGGCGTACGCCAGGACGCTACGGCTGCCGCACGGACCGGCGGCCGTCCGGTTGGCGCTCACCGGAACCGCCGACGCGCCGGCGGTCCAATGCGACGCGGCCCTGGCCGACATCGCCGACCTCGCGCCACTCGTCGCGCGCGTGCGCCGCCTGCTCGACCTCGACGCCGACGCCGAGGCGATCGACGCCGTCCTCGCGGCCGACCCGGCACTGGCGCCGAGCGTCGCCGCCTCCCCCGGCCTTCGCGTCCCCGGCGCGGTCGACGCGGAGGAGATCGTCTACCGGGCCATGATCGGACAGCAGATCTCCGTCGCAGCAGCGCGCACCGCCCTCACCCGGCTCACCGACGCACTCGGCGAGCCGATCGCCCTGCCCGTGCCAGGAGGGGACTCTGGACCGGGCGGGGACCCTGGGCCCGGAGCGGTCGGCGGCTTCACCCGGCTGTTCCCGACCTCCGCCGCGATCGCCGAACGCGGCCGCGAGGTGCTCCGCGGACCCGCCCGCCGCGTCGACGCGATCATCGGCGTCGCCGAAGCGCTCGCGGAAGGCCGCCTCGTCATCGACGTGGGCGAGTCCCGCGACGACCTCGAACAGCGACTGCTCGCCCTGCCCGGCATCGGACCGTGGACCGCCGGGTACATCGCGCTCCGCGTGCTCGGCAGCCCCGACATCCTGCTCACCGGCGACCTCGCCCTCCGGCAGGGTGCAGCGCGACTGGGGCTGCCGTCGGAGGCCCGAGCGCTCGGGGAGTACGGGATGCGGTGGGCGCCGTGGCGCAGCTACGCGGGGCTGCATCTGTGGCGCGCGTGATGCGGTGGATGGGCGATCTCGGGGTTACCTCGGTCGCAGGCTCCCTCGGCGCTGGGTCGCGGCATCGCTCCGCGCTGCCCTGAGCTCCACCGCGCTGCGCTGGGGTCGCAGCATCGCTCCGCGCTGCCCTGAGCTCCACCGCGCGGCACCGCTCCGCGCTGCCATTCAGCTCCACCGCGCGTAGGATCGCGAGGTGCCAACCGTGTCCGTCGTGATCCCAGCCCTCGACGACGCCGAGATGCTGGGGCGCTGCCTCGCCGACCTCGCCGCGCAGCTGCGGCCGGCGGACGAGATCGTCGTGGTCGACAACGGCAGCACCGACGACACCGCGGCCGTCGCCCGTGCTGCCGGCGCGCGGGTGGTCGAGCAGCCGCACCGCGGCATCTGGCCGGCCGCATCCACTGGCTACGACGCCGCCACCGGCGACATCATCGCCCGCCTCGACGCGGACTCCCGCCCGCCCGCCGACTGGCTGCTGCACATCGAAGCCGAGCTCCTCGACGCTCCGGAGGTGGGCGTGCTGACCGGCCCCGGCGTGTTCTACGACGGCGGCACCGTCGTCGCCGGACTCGGACAGGTCCTCTACATCGGCGGCTACTTCTGGTCGATGGGACTGTGGCTCGGCAACCCGCCCGTGTTCGGCTCCAACTTCGCCATGCGCCGCGACGTCTGGCTGCAGGCACGGGAGCGGGTGCACCGCGACCGCAGCGACATCCACGACGACCTCGACCTCTCCTTCCACCTCGGACTCGAGACGATCGTGCGCTACGACGAGCGGCTCACCGTCGGGATCTCGGCCCGCCCGTTCTCCACGTGGAAGGGCTTCGGCCGGCGCCTGCTCTGGGCGTACACGACGCTGAGCATGCACCTTCCCGACCAGTCGCCGTGGCGGCGGCGGGTCGCGCGGCGGCGCCAGGCGCACGAGCAGGAGCGCGACGCGCCGGAAGCCGTCGCCTGACCGGCGCCGCCCGCCCGCACGCGCACCCGCACGCCGCGTATCGAAGGATGAGACCGCTCCCATCTCCGACGTAAGGCAGTAGTGAAGGAGATTCGACGCCGTCGCGGCCGAATCTCCTTCGATAGCGGAGGCTGCCGAGCCGGCCCTGGTCGCCCTGGTTCGGCCAGGATGCGCATCCCCGATAGCCTGGGAGGGTGAGATTCTCGCACCTCAGCACTGCCGCAGATCCCGGGCCCCGCCTGGCCGCCGTCATCGGAGACGGAGCCCTCTTCCTCGACCAGGTGATGGGCCGCCCGCCGCGCGATCTGCAGGAGCTGATCGAGCGGGGCGACGACGGGCTGGATGAGGTTCGCGCGGCCGTCGCGGAGGCCGAGACCGCCGGTCGCGAACTCCCACCCGTGCACGAACTGCGTCACGCCTCCGCCGTGCTGCGGCCCCCGCACGTCATCGCCATCGGCGCGAACTACGCCGCGCACGCGTCCGAGCTGAAGCTGCGCAGCGAGAAGGCGGCCACCGTCTTCAACCTGTGGCCCAACTCCCTCGCCGGGCACGGCGGCACCACGGCCTGGCCGGCCGACCTATCCACGCAGGTCGACTACGAGGCCGAGCTCGGCGTGATCATCGGCAAGCCCGCCCGTAACGTCTCCGTCCGCGACGCCCTCGACCACGTCTGGGGGTACACCGTCGTCAACGACATCACGGCCCGCGACCTCCAGTTCTCGGAGGCCCAGTGGTCGCGCTGCAAGTCCTTCGACGGGTTCACGCCCACCGGCCCGGTCGTCGTCACGGCCGACGAGATCCCCGACCCGCAAGACCTGTGGCTCACGACGAACGTGGACGGCGCGATCCTGCAGGATGCCTCCACGGCCGACATGGTGCGCTCGGTTCCCGAGCTGATCGAGTTCCTGTCGCGGTCGGCGACGATCCCACCGGGCACCCTCATCTCGACCGGCAGCCCGGGCGGCGCCGGGTACTCCCGCACTCCCCCGGTGTTCCTCCGCGACCGGTCCACGGTGACCGTCTCCATCGGCGGGATCGGCTACCTCACCACCTACTGCCGCGTCACGTAGCGGCGGGCGTCGCCCGTGTGGGCTAGCGTATCCACGTGTCTATCGGGGAACGACGTCCGATCACGGGCGGGGATGACGAGGCCGCGCGCCTCGATGCCGCGCTGCCCGACATCGACTGGTCCATCGCGCCGGTGGGGACGGTGTTCTCGCGGTTCGGCGCGCCCAGCGGGGAGCTCGCGGTCGCATCCCTGGGCGACCCCGCCGATCCACGCGTCGTGCTGATCCCGGGGGTGACGGGGTCGAAGGAGGACTTCTACCTGCTCGCCCCCATCCTCGTCGCCGCGGGGTACTACGTGCAGAGCTTCGACCTGGCCGGGCAGTACGAGTCGGCGGAGGCGGGCCCTGTGGCCGGCGGCCGCTACACCTACGGTCTGCTGGTCGCCGACGTCGTCGCGTTCCTTCGCGACGGCGGCCCAGCCCACGTGCTCGGGTACTCGTTCGCGGGCATCCTCTCGGAGCTGGCCCTGGTGGAGCACCGCGAGCTGTTCCGCTCCCTCACGCTGCTCACCGCGCCCCCGGAGCCGGGACAGGCGTTCCGCGGCGTGCGCATCATCGGCTGGCTCAGCTGGCTGCTCAACGGGCGCGCGGGCGCAGGGCTCATGATCTGGGGCATCACGACGAACAAGAACCGGGTGTCCGACAGCCGGCTGGCCTTCGTCCGCTCTCGCTTCGCCTTGACCCGTCGCTCCAGTGTGGATGACATCGTCGGCCTGATGAAGCGGGTGCCGGACGTGCGCGCGGCCGTCGCGGCGAGCGGCGTGCCGGTGCTCGTGGCGACCGGCGACCATGACCTGTGGCCGACGCACCTGCACGCGGAGAACGCTCGAGCACTGGACGCCCACCTCGCCGTCTACCGGACGGGTCACAGCCCGTGCGAGACGGCGCCGCACCAGCTCGGCCGCGACATGATCGCCCTGTTCCGCGAGGCCGAGGCGCGCGGTTCCTGACCTCGGTATCGTCCCCGATAACACCCCCTCTTTGGGGGGGTAGTACGCGCGTCCTTGCGGATGCACGATGAGACCGCAGCGAGGGGGGACGAGATGCACCGATGTCAGAAGACGACTACCTCCATCCGCCGCACGCTCCGAGGCTCCGCGAGCATGTCGGAATGATCCGCTGGCGACGCGCCGGCGACGGGGAATGGTTCATGGAGACCGCTCGCGGCCAGTTCGTCGGCGGTGACAGCCACGTCTGGCGCGTCCGGCTGTACGACGGAATAGAACTCGAATACGACCTGGATGAATGGTCGCCGTTCAGCTGAGACCGTCGCCGCTGTCGAACCGGCTCGTCGCGCTCAGGGGCGGGCGCCGGCACTCGGCACAGCGAAGGTCTCCGGTCCGGCGCCCTTGTCGCCATGTCGGGCATGGCGACCTCTGTGTAAATTCCTTCCAAGCCTTCACGGAAGTTGGCCATTCGCCTAGCTACCTTTGTCGATTCTCACGCCAGGTTCGGCCGACCGACAGACAGCAGCGCGCGGTCTGGCGAGCATTATGGCCCATGGATGCGCGCCTTGCCTCGAGCGGTGTACCGGAACTGCAGCACCCGCTGCCGTGGCGCACTCGCCAGCGCGGCCTCGATCTCCAGAAAGAACAGCGTGAAGAACTGATCGACCGGGTCCGCGCCGGAAAGCCCCTCCACGTCCCGCCCGTCGATCGCGCGGCGAGCATTCTCGGCCAGCGCCTCTGCATCCACGTGAATCAGCACGACGCGGTCCTTGGCTGGCCTGACGCGCAGGAGAAGGGCGTTGTCGACCAGGTCGATGCCCAGTGCCCGCTCCAGCGCCAGCGCGAAACGATCGACCAGTCCCCCGGTAGATTCGGCCATGCGCCCCTCCGTCGGACGATCGTGCCCGCTGGGCCAGCGCGCCCTGACGGGTACGTCCTGTGAAAGTAGACGAACGGTTCCGCCAGAGATGACGGCACCGGGATGACCTACTCGCGCTCGGCGCGCGCCTCCAGGATCGCGTCCGACTCGATCACCGGAATGGCCGTCGTGATGACCTCCAGGCCGCTGAGTCGCGCGGGCGACAGCAGCCGGGTCACCTCCTCGCGGCTCATCAGTTTCGCCTCGACGACGAGGTCGGCGACGTTGCGTCCGGTGAGCAGCGCCGACTTGGCGAGCGCTGCAGCGGCGGCGTAGCCGATGTGCGGGGTGAGGGCGGTGATCACGCCGACCGACGAGCCCACCATCGCACCGAGGCGCTCCTCGTTGGCCGTGATCCCGTCGACGCAGTTGATGCGCAGGGTGCGGAAGGCCTGCGCCATCCACGTGATGCTCTGCAGCAGCGAGTGCGCGATGACCGGTTCGAAGGCGTTGAGCTGGAGCTGGCCGCCCTCCGCCGCCATGGTGACCGTGACATCGGCGCCGACTACCGAGAATGCGACCTGGTTCACGACCTCCGGGATGACCGGGTTGACCTTGCCGGGCATGATGCTGGAGCCTGCCTGACGCGGCGGCAGGTTGATCTCGCCGAGGCCCGCCTGCGGCCCGGAGGAGAGCAACCGCAGGTCGTTGCAGATCTTGGACAGCTTGATCGCGCTGCGCTTCAGCGCGCCCGAGAAGGACATGAAGGCGCCGGCGTCGCTGGTCGACTCGATCAGGTCGGGCGCCGTCTCCAGGTTCAGGTGGGTGATGGCGTTCAGCTGCCGCACCGCCGCCGAGGCGTACCCGGGGTCGGCGGTGATTCCGGTGCCGATCGCCGTCGCGCCGAGATTGATCTCCGCGAGCAGCCACTTGGTCTCGGTGAGCCGCGCGTGGTCCTCGGTGAGGGTGGTCGCGAAGCCGTGGAACTCCTGGCCCAGGGTCATGGGCACCGCATCCTGAAGCTGCGTGCGGCCGACCTTGAGGATGTTGCGGAATTCGTCCGCCTTGTGCGCGAACGAGTCGCGCAGCAGCGCCAGCTCGTCGAGCAGGTGCGCGAGGGCGAAGGTGAGGCCGATCTTGATGGCCGTCGGGTAGGTGTCGTTGGTGCTCTGGCTCCGGTTGACGTCGTCGATCGGGCTGAGGAACCGGTACTCGCCCTTCTCGTGACCGTCGAGCTCCAGCGCGATGTTCGCGATCACCTCGTTGGCGTTCATGTTGGTCGAGGTCCCGGCTCCACCCTGCATGACGCCGACGACGAACTGGTCGTGGTACCGGCCGTCGATGATCAGCTGGCAGGCCTGGTCGATGAGCTCGGCCTTGTGCGGCTCCAGCACGCCGATCTCGAGGTTCGCGCGGGCCGCGGCCTGCTTGACGCTGGCGAGGGCGACGATGAGGTCCGGGTAGACGGAGATGGGCCGCTTGGCGATCGGGAAGTTCTCCAGGGCGCGCGAGGTGTGGATGCCCCAGTATGCGTCGGCCGGGATCTCACGGCTGCCCAGCGAGTCGGTCTCGGTGCGGGTGGGGCGCCCGTCGGAACTCGGGGTCGGGACGTCGGAGACGTTCTCGGATGCGTCCGTCACCTCGGTCGCATCCGGGGTGAGGACGGGGATGGGGGCTGTCTTCGAATCGTCCATGGTCGCTGTCGGGTTCACAATTGGCTCCGTTGCCTCTCGTTGTGCGTTGGCAAGTGTTCTGCGCCGGACGTTCGTGGCCTCCGACACACTGCCGAGCCTACCCCCGGGTCCAGAGGGCCCGGTGGACAGCCTGTACCCGCGTTCTCGGCATCTTCGACACGGTGTCGATCAGCCGAGCTTGCGCAGCAGGCCGCGCGCGAAGCGGTCCTTCGCCTCCGTGTACGGCGGGTAGATCAGCTGCAACGTGTCCGGGCGGAGCGACTTGCTGAGCACAGCCTTCTCATGGCTGAACGTCCGCACCGACCGCTCGCCGTGATACGCCCCCGAACCGCTCTGCCCCACACCGCCGAACGGCAGCCCGGCGACCGCGAGGTGCGCCGCGGGGACGCCGAAGCCGACCGCCCCCGAGCTCGTCTCGGTGAGGATGCGCCGGCGCACGGTCGCATTCGACGTGAACACGTAGAGAGCGAGCGGTTTGTCGCCCGCGCGGATGAACCGGATCGCATCGTCGAGCCCGTCGACGGGCAGGATCGGGAGGATCGGCCCGAAGATCTCCTCCGCCATCACCGGGGCGTCGGGGGCGACGTCGGTGAGGACAGTCGGAGCGAGATAGCGGCCGGCCGCGTCGTGCTGACCGCCGACCGCCGCGGTGCCCGAGGTCAGCATCCCGGTCAGGCGGGTGAACTGCCGATCGTTGACGATGCGCCCGTAGTCGGGGCTCTGCGCCGGGTCGTCGCCGTACAGCTCCCGCACCGCGTCGCCGAGGGCGTCCGCCAGCTGCGACACGATGGACCGGTCGGCGAGGATGTAGTCGGGGGCGACGCAGGTCTGCCCCGCGTTCATGAACTTGCCCCAGGCGATGCGGCGCGCGGCGGCGGCGAGGTCGACCGTGCCGTCGACGTAGACCGGCGACTTGCCCCCGAGTTCCAGGGTGACAGGAGTGAGGCGCTCGACGGCTGCCGCGGCGACGATCCGGCCCACCCGGCCGTTGCCGGTGTAGAAGATGTGGTCGAAGCGCTGCGCCAGCAGATCGGTGGTCTCCTCCACGCCGCCCTCCACGACGGCGACGGCGCGCGCATCCAGGTACTGAGGGATGAGGCGGGCCATCGCGGCGGAGGTGGCCGGAGCCAGCTCGCTCGGCTTCAGCACGACGGCGTTCCCGGCCGCGAGGGCGCCGACGAGCGGGGCGAGGAGGAGCTGCACGGGGTAGTTCCAGGGCGCGATGACGAGCACCACGCCGACCGGCTCCAGGATGGTGGACGCACGCGCAGGCATCAGCGCGCCGGGCACCGCCACCCGGCTCGGCCGCAGCCAGCGGCGCAGGCGCTTCAGGATGTGGTCGATCTCGCCCACCACGAAGCCGAGCTCGGCGATCTGCGACTCCGTCGGGCTCTTCGCCAGGTCGGCGAGAAGGGCGTCCTCGAACTCGGCGGCGCGCTCGGTGAGCATCCTCCGCAGCGCCCGCAGCTGTGCCAGCCGCCAGGCGAGCGGCTTGGTGGTGCCGCGGTCGAAGGCGGACCTGAGGGCGTCGACCGTGGGTGCATGCGTCATGCGCTCATCCTACGAACCCGTGCGGGCGTCGCGCCGCGCCGCGCCTCCGCCGCCGCGCAGCCACCGGGTTGACGCAACACGCCGTCCGCCGGGGCGGCGCGACGGCGTGTTGCGTCAACTCGACGACACTACGGAGGGGCGGAGGCGGGGCGTCAGCGGGCGGGGCGGTACGCGAGGTCGAAGATCGCGTGCCCGAGGCGCTCGCCCCGGCGCTCGAACTTGGTCACCGGGCGATCCTCCGGGCGCGGGACGAAGTGGGCGTCTCCGGCCAGGTTGACGAGCGCGGGCTCCGCGTCGAGCACCTCGATCATGTGCTCGGCATACGGCTCCCAGTCGGTCGCCAGCCGGAGCACGCCCTCGTCGGCCAGTGCCGCGACGAGAAGCGGGGCCACGGACGGCTGGATGAGACGCCTCCGGTGGTGCCGCGCCTTCGGCCACGGGTCGGGGAAGAAGATGAGGACCTCGTCCACGGAGCGCGGCGCGAGCCCCCGCTCGAACACCTCCACGGCGTCGTGCCGGACGATCCGGATGTTGGTGAACCCCCGATCCCGCATCGCCCCGAGTACGCGGCCGATCCCGGCGCCGTGCACCTCGATCCCGAGGAAGTCGCGCTCAGGATGCCGCTCGGCGAGGGTGAGCAGGTTCTCGCCGTTGCCGAAGCCGATCTCGACGATGCGCGGTGCGGTGCGGCCGAACGCCGCGTCGAGCTCGAGCGGGGAGCCGTCGAAGTCGAGTCCGAACCTCGGCCACAGTTCGTCGATCGCCCGGGTCTGGGCTTCGGTCTTTCGCCCGCGGACGACGAAGCTGCGCGGCCGGACGAGGGGGGATGGTTCCATCCCCCCATTGTCCCAGCCTCGGGGTGAGTGCCCGATCAGAGGAAAGCGAACGGCAGCGCCGCGAACCCGATCCCGATGCCGACCAGGGCGAGGATGGCGAAGAACGCCGCACCGGCGAGCATCACGGCGTTGAGGACGATGCCCCAGACGGCGAGGTTCGTGCCCTCCGGTTCGCGCTTCAGCGCCATGATGCCGACGACGAGGCCGGCGATCGGCGCGACGAGGGTCCACCCGAACACGATGGAGGCGACGCCGAGCGCGAGGCTGGTGGTGCTGAGGGTGCGGACGGGGGTGACGGACGAGTAGGGAGTGCTGGTGGTGGTCATGGATCCAGTCAAGCGTCGCGGGCCAGCGCCCGGTATCCGGATAACCCCCGATTCGACCCTGAGGTCAGCCCCTCGCCCGGGTTCAGGAGCGAGACTCAGACCTGCCCGAGCAGTCCCTCGATCGGGCCACGCGCGAAGTAGACCAGGAAGCCGGCGGCGACGATCCACAGCAGCGGGCTGATCTCGCGCCCCTTGCCTGCGAGCGAGCGGATCAGCACCCAGCTGATGAACCCGACCCCGATGCCGTTGGCGATGGAGTAGGTCAGCGGCATGACGATGATCGTCAGGAAGACGGGTAGCACGACGGAGAACTCGGTGAAGTCGATGTGCTTGATCTGCACGACCATCAGCGCACCGACGACGACGAGCGCCGCGGCGGCGACTTCCAGCGGGACCACCTGGGTGAGCGGCGTGAAGAACATCGACAGCAGGAACAGCGCCCCGGTGACAACGCTGGCGAAGCCCGTCTTGGCGCCTTCGCCGATGCCCGACGCCGACTCCACGAACACGGTGTTGGACGATGCCGAGACACCGCCGCCGACGATCGCGCCGACACCTTCGACGATCAGCGAGGACTGGAGGCGCGGGAAGGTGCCGTCCTCGTTCGCGAGCCCCGCACTGCGGGCGAGGCCCGTCATCGACCCCATGGCGTCGAAGAAGTTCGTGAAGACGAGCGTGAAGACCAGCATGGTGGCGGCCAGCGCGCCGATCCGGCCGAAGGCTCCGAAGAGGTCGACCTGGCCGACCAGGCTGAGGTCCGGCAGCGACACGAGCGAGGTCGGAAGCTGCGGCACGGTGAGGTTCCAGCCCGCGGCGTTCTTGCCCATCGACGGCCCGACGTGCCAGATCGCCTCGGCGATGATCGCGACGACAGTGGCGGCGACGATGCCGATCAGCAGCGCGCCCTTGACCTTGCGCGCCATGAGCACGCCCATGATGACCAGCGCGATGAGGAAGGTGATGGTCGGGAGGGTCGCGATGGAGCCGGACTCACCCAGCTGGACCGGCGGCGACGACAGATTGGTCGTACGGACGAACCCGCTGTCGACGAACCCGATGAACGCGATGAACAGGCCGATGCCGACCGTGATCGCAGTCTTGAGCTGCGCAGGGACGGCGTTGAAGATGAGCTTCCGCAGGCCGGTCGCCGACAGCAGCACGATGATGATGCCGTTGATGACGACGAGGCCCATGGCCTCCTGCCAGGTCAGGATCTTGACGACGTTGACCGCGAGGAAGGAGTTGATGCCGAGACCGGCCGCGAAGGCGAACGGCAGCCGTGCGACGAGGCCGAACAGCACGGTCATCACGCCGGCGCTGAGCGCCGTGACGGCGGCGACCTGCGTGGTCCCGAGCGTGTGGCCGACCACATCCTTCGTTCCGCCCAGGATGAGCGGGTTAAGGATGACGATGTACGCCATCGTGACGAAGGTCAGGACGCCGCCGCGCCACTCCGTGCCCCAGGTCGTTCCGCGGGCGCTGATCTCGAAAAAGCGGTCGAAGCGCCCTTTGGATGCGGTGGGCGCGCTGGTCGGAGCGGAAATGGTGGACTCCCGTAGGATCGTTGGCTGGTGGCCCGGCGAATACTCAGGTTCGTCGGAGAGTGCGCGAATGCGCAGCACCAAGCCTATTCCGACTCGAGACCTGTTGAGGACACGCATGGCACTGCCCTGGACGCTGCACGGCGACGGCAAGAAGGTGGGTGCGCACGAGATCGTGCTGCCCGACGAACGGCTCACCTGGCCGCGCACGATCGGGCTCGGCGCCCAGCACGTGGTCGCCATGTTCGGCGCGACGTTCCTGGTGCCGCTGCTGACCGGCTTCCCGCCGGCGACGACGCTGCTGTTCTCGGGTGTCGGGACGATCCTGTTCCTCCTCATCACCCGCAACCGCCTCCCCAGCTACCTCGGCTCGTCTTTCGCGTTCATCGTGCCGATCGTGGCGGCGACGAAAGCCGAGGGGATGCCGTCGGCACTGTTCGGGATCGTCGTCACCGGCCTGCTGCTGGCCGTCGTCGGCCTCATCGTCATCGGCACGGGCACGGGATGGATCGACGCGCTGATGCCCCCCGTCGTCGCCGGTGCGATAGTCGCGCTGATCGGGTTCAACCTGGCCCCGGCCGCCGGTGCGAACTTCGCCAAGGCGCCGATCACAGCTCTCGTCACGCTCGCCGCCGTCATCCTGTGCACGGTGTTCTTCCGCGGGATGCTGGGCCAGCTGTCCATCTTCCTGGGGGTCGCGGTCGGCTACGTCTTCGCCGTGATCGTCGGCCAGGTCGACTTCAGCAAGGTCGGCGAGGCGGCCTGGATCGGGCTCCCCCAGTTCACGCTGCCCGCGAACCCGTTCACCTCCCCCGCTGCCACCTGGGGCATCCTGCCCGCGTTCCTCCCGGTCGTGCTCGTGCTGATCGCTGAGAACGTCGGGCACATCCGCGGTGTTGCCCAGCTCACCGACCCGTCCGTGAACCGGCTGACCGGCCGCGCGCTCTTCGCCGACGGCGTCGCGACCACCATCGCCGGCTTCTTCGGCGGATCGGGGACGACCACCTACGGCGAGAACATCGGCGTAATGGCCGCGACCCGCGTATACTCCACCGCCGCCTATTGGGTGGCGGGCGTCGTCGCCGTTCTGCTGGGCCTGTCACCGAAGGTCGGTGCGGTGATCAACACCATCCCGGCCGGCGTGCTCGGCGGCGTCACGACGGCGCTCTACGGCCTCATCGGGATCATCGGCGTGAAGATCTGGCTGGACAACAAGGTCGACTTCACCAAGCCGAAGAACCAGTTCACGGCCGCGGTCGCACTGATCATCGGCATCGGCGACTTCACGCTGAACCTCGGTCAGCTGACCTTCAACGGGATCGCGCTGGGCGCCATCGCGGCGATCGTCGTCTACCACGTGATGAACGCGATCTCCCGCGCCCGCGGCACCGACTGATCCGCGTCGCCGCAGCGAGCGCCTACTGGTGGAAGTACGGGATGATCAGGTACAGCCCGTAAAGCACCGCGATGGCGCAGGCGGTGAAGCACGCGTAGGCGCCGGTCAGGGCGAGGCGCTTCTGGGCCGGTGTGAGCGGATTCTTGCGCTGGGCCTTCTCGGCCTTCCGCTGCAGCTTGGCCGCTCTCTCGGGGGTCAGCACGGTGATCGCGTCGGTGAACTCGACCGGCTCGACGAAGAGCGCGCGCCCCGCCGCCGCGAGCAGGCGCGTGCCGAGGGAGTAGAACGCCACGACGACGCAGGAGCCCACCAGGGATGCGGCGAAGACGAGGACGAAGGCAGCCCAGTCGATCATGCGGACTCCTTACGCGAGCGCGGTCGCTTCAGCGGCTTGACCTTCTGGATCTTGACCGCCTTGCCGGAGGCGGCGACCTCGCTCTTCCCCTGCAGCGGCACCGGCTTGACGGCGTTCTCGCTGGTGACCCGGTTCCGGCGGGCCCGCCAGAAGATGTAGGTGACCACCGCAGCACCCACGATCGTGTCGATCAGGACGCCGATCGGGCCGATGTCCGCGAGCAGCGCGGCGAGGCCACCGACGATCGCAGCGGACGGGAGGGTGAGCAGCCAGCCGATGGCGATGCGTCCGGCCGTGCCCCAGCGCACGGAGGAGCCGCGGCGACCGAGCCCCGATCCGATGACCGAGCCGGACGCGACCTGGGTGGTCGACAGGGCGAAGCCGATGTGGCTGGAGGCGAGGATGGTGGCGGCGGTGCTCGTCTCTGCGGCGAAGCCCTGGGCAGGCTTCACCTCGGTCAGACCGCGGCCGAGCGTGCGGATGATGCGCCATCCACCCGAGTACGTGCCGATGGCGATCGCGAGGGCACAGGCGATGACGACCCAGGTCTCCGGTCCGGAGCCGGTCGGCTGGATGCCCGCCGAGATGAGCGTGAGCGTGATGACACCCATGGTCTTCTGCGCGTCGTTGGTGCCGTGCGCAAGCGCCACCAGCGACGAGGAGAAGATCTGGCCGTAGCGGAACCCGCCGCGCCCATCCGGCCGCCCGTCGTACCGGCGGGTGATCCAGTACGCGAGCTTCGTCGCGCTCCACGCCACGACACCCGCCGTGAACGGCGCGATGACGGCGGGGAGGATGACCTTGTCGAGCACCACGACGAAGTCGACCGATTGGATGCCCGCCCCGACGATGGCGGCGCCGATCAGTCCGCCGAAGAGCGCGTGACTGGACGACGACGGCAGGCCGAACAGCCAGGTCACCATGTTCCAGACGATGGCGCCGACGAGGCCGGCGAAGATGAGCGTCGGCGTGATCTGCACGCCGCCGTCGCCTTCCTTGATGATGCCGCCCGAGATGGTCTTCGCCACCTCGGTGGAGAGGAACGCGCCGATCAGGTTCAGGATGGCGGCGAGCGCGACCGCAACTTTCGGCCGCATGGCACCGGTCGCGATGGGGGTGGCCATCGCGTTGGCCGTGTCGTGGAAGCCGTTCGTGAAGTCGAAGAAGAGCGCCAGCGCGATGACCAGCACGACGATGAGGGTGAGGTCCACCGTTCTCTTTCTCGTGTCGGATGCCGTTCCCCGAGGGAATTACTCAGACGTAATCATTCATCCGGGGTTCGTGCAAGGGACCTAGCGCTGTTAGGACGCCGTGACGATACTCACACGGCGCCTCAGTCAGGTCAAACCGATCGGCACACCCACCGCGGGGCTAGAACCGGCCGACTCCCGTCACCCGGATCACCGCGACGCCCTCGCGTGCCGAATCCTCCAGGAGAACCTCCGCCGAGATCCCCCAGTCGTGGTCGCCCTCCGGGTCGGCGATGATCTGGCGCACCCGCCAGATGCCCTCAGCACCCTCCGGCTTCTCGTCCACGATGATCATCGAGGCTGCGCGGGCCGACGCGTCCGTGAGGATCTCGTCGTGCTCCTCGTAGTACCCCTCCAGCGCCGCATCCCACTGGGCTGCGGTGAACGAGGGAGCGACGCCGCCGGCGAGCGCCGCGGCCTCCGCCTCCAGCACGCCCAGGTCGTCCACCCGGTCGAGCGCGGCCAGCTGAACCCGGCGGAACAGCTCGTTGCGCACCAGCACGAAGAACGCGCGGCGGTTGGTCGTGACGTTCCGCGGCGCGGGCGGGGCCAGCTCGCCGGACTCGGCGGCGTGCCGGGCGACGTCGGGATGGACGAGCTCCTCCCACTCGTCGAGGAGGCTCGAGTCGACCTGCCGCACGAGCTCGCCCAGCCATTCGATGATGTCGCGCAGGTCCTCCGTGCGGAGTTCGAGCGGGACGGTCTGATTGAGCGCCCGGTACGCGTCGGAGAGGTACCGCAGGACGACACCCTCCGACCGCGCGAGCTTGTAGAACGCGATGAACTCGCCGAAGGTCATGGCGCGCTCGTACAGGTCGCGCACCACCGACTTGGGGCTCAGCGCGAAGTCGGCGACCCACGGCTGGCTGGAGGCGTAGGTGGCGAACGCCTCGTGCAGGAGCACGTCGTGCGGCTTGGGATGCGTGACCTCCTCGAGCGCCTCCATCCGCTCCTCGTACTCGATCCCCTCCGCCTTCATGGCGGCGACGGCCTCGCCGCGCGCCTGGAACTGCTGCTGGGAGAGCACCGGCCGCGGGTCGTCGAGGGTCGCCTCGACGACCGACACGATGTCGAGGGCGTACCCGGGCGATTCGATGTCGAACAGCTCGAAGGCGGCGAGCGCGAACGGTGACAGCGGCTGGTTGAGGGCGAAGTTCGGCTGCAGGTCGACGGTGAGCCGCACCTCCACGTCGTCGCCGGTGCGGACTGCCTCGACGACACCCGCGGTGAGGAGGGAGCGGTAGAGCTCGATCGCCCGGCGTGCGAGCGCGAGCTGCCGCTTCCACGGCTCGTGGTTGTCGAACACGAGGGCGCGGACGTGCCCGTAGACGTCTCCCCCGCGTCCTATGACGTTGATGAGCATGGCGCTGGTGATCTGCATCGAGGAGGTCAACGTCTCGGGCTCCGCCTCGATGAGCCGGCGGAACGACGGCTCGCCCCACGACACGAAGCCCTCCGGCGCCTTCTTGCGGACGATCTTGCGCCGCTTCTTCGGGTCGTCGCCCGCCTTCTCGATCGCCTTGAGGTTCTCGGACTCGTGTTCGGGCGCCTGCGCCACGACCGTCCCTGCGGTGTCGTAGCCCGCGCGTCCCGCGCGCCCGGCGATCTGGTGGAACTCTCGTGCGTTGAGCTGCCGCATCCTGGTGCCGTCGAACTTGGTCAGCGCCGTGAGCAGCACCGTGCGGATCGGGACGTTGATGCCGACGCCGAGCGTGTCCGTGCCGCAGATGACGCGCAGCATCCCGCGCTGGGCGAGCTGCTCGACCAGCCGGCGGTACTTGGGCAGCATCCCCGCGTGGTGGACGCCGATGCCCTGCCGCAGCAGACGGGAGAGCGTCTTGCCGAAGGCGGTCGTGAAGCGGAAGTCGCCGATCAGCTCGGCGATCGCATCCCGCTGTTCCCGGCTGGCGATCTTCGCGCTGGAGAGCGACTGGGCGCGCTCCAGCGCGGCGAGCTGCGAGAAGTGGACGACGTAGATCGGCGCCTGGCCGGTGTGCAGCAGGTCTTCGATGGTCTCGTGCACGGGCGTCAGCTCGTAGTAATAGTGCAGCGGGACCGGACGCTCGACCCCGGTGACCGACGCGGTGGCGCGGCCTGTGCGGCGCTCCAGGTCGTCGGCGAGCGCGCTCACGTCGCCCAGCGTCGCCGACATGAGCACGAACTGCGTGTGCGGCATCGTCAGGAGCGGCACCTGCCAGGCCCAGCCGCGGTCCGGGTCGGCGTAGAAGTGGAACTCGTCCATGACCACCTGCCCGACCGGCGTCTCCTCGCCGTGCCGGAGCGCCAGGTTCGCGAGGATCTCGGCCGTCGCGCACACGATCGGAGCGTCGGCGTTGACGGCCGAGTCCCCGGTCGTCATCCCGACGTTCTCCGCGCCGAAGATGTCGACGAGGGCGAAGAACTTCTCGGAGACGAGCGCCTTGATGGGGGCGGTGTAGTAGCTGCGTTCACCCCGGGCCAGAGCGGCGAAGTGCGCCGCCACGGCGACCAGCGACTTGCCGGTGCCTGTGGGTGTGCTCAGGATCACGTTGGCGCCGCCGACGATCTCGATCACCGACTCGTCCTGTGCGGGGTAGAGCCGGATGCCGCCCGCCTCCACCCAGGCCACGAAGGTGTCGTAGACCGCGTCCTCCGAGACCGAGCCGGGGCCGGACCACCCGGGGATGTCCTCGAGGCGGAGCCGTCGGGGGCTGGGCGGGGCGGTGTCATCGGACATGATGTCCCCAGCCTCCCACGTCGCGGTGACCGCTTGTGGCCGGCGCACAGCCGCCGGCCGTAGCTTTGCGGTATGTCCGACTTCTGGCGGCCCGCTGGGGCCGGCGTCGCGAGCGTCGTCGCGGGCGTGGGCGCCGCCGAACTGGTGAGCGCCTTCGTGGTGCAGAACGGCAGCCCCGTGCTGACCGTCGGAGCGCTGCTGATCGATCTGGCGCCGCCGTGGCTGAAAGAGGCCGTCATCGGGCTCTTCGGGACCGGCGACAAGGCCTTCCTCATCGTCTCCCTCGCCGTCGTCGTGCTGATCGGCGCGGCGGTCGCCGGCTGGCTGGAGCGTCTGCGGCCGCCGCTCGGCCGAATCCTGATCGGTCTCGGCGGCGCGCTGGGCGTGCTCGCCGCGCTCACCCGGTCGGGCAACAGCATCGTGGATGCGGTGCCCTCGGCCCTGGCCGCTGTGATCGCCATCCTGCTTCTCGGCTGGCTGATCAGGATGCTGCGCGAGACCGAGCCGACCCGCGTCGCGCCTCGCGGCCAGGTCAGCCGCCGCCGCTTCGTGACCTCGACGGCCGCGACCGCAGGGGCCGGTGCGCTCGCCCTCGTCATCGGCCAGGTGGTCGCCGGCGGCTTCCGGGCGGCCTCCGCGGCGCGTGCCGCGATCCGCCTGCCGAAACCGGCGACCACCGCTCCGCCTGTCCCTGCGGGTGCGTCGTTCGACATCCCCGGCCTCTCGCCGATCGTCACACCGAACGCCGACTTCTACCGCATCGACACCGCCCTGCAGATTCCCGGAATCGAGCCGCACGACTGGAAGCTGCGCATCACCGGGATGGTCGAGAACGAGCTCGAACTGACCTTCGCCGAGCTGCTCGCCCTGCCGTTGGAGGAGTCCATCACGACCCTGACCTGCGTCTCGAACGAGGTCGGCGGCGACCTGATCGGCAACGCGACGTGGCTCGGCTACCCGATCCGGCACCTCCTGGCGCGCGCGAAGCCGTCATCCAACGCCGACATGGTGTTCTCGACCAGTCAGGACGGCTGGACGGCGAGCACACCGATCGAGGCGCTGACGGATGACCGCAACGCGATCCTCGCCGTCGGGATGAACGGACAGCCGCTGCCGATCGAGCACGGCTATCCGGTGCGGATGGTCGTCCCCGGGCTGTACGGGTACGTGTCTGCGACCAAGTGGGTGGTGTCGCTCGAGGTCACCCGCTTCGACCAGCACACCGCCTACTGGACCGACCGCGGTTGGTCCGAGCACGGGCCGATCAAACTGTCGTCGCGCATCGACGTTCCCGCAGACGGCCGGCAGGTGAAGGCGGGAACGGTCGCTGTCGCCGGTGTCGCCTGGTCCCAGCACACCGGCGTGAGTGCCGTGCACGTGCGCGTCGACGACGGCCCCTGGCAGGAGGCGACCCTCGCGGACGCGATCTCCGTGGACACGTGGAGGCAGTGGCGGTTCGCGTGGGAGGCGACCACAGGCAGCCACACGCTGCGCGTCCGGGCGACCGACGCCGACGGGAAGGTGCAGACTTCAACGGTGCGCGACGTGGTGCCGGACGGCGCGACCGGTCTGCATACCATCCATGTTCCCGTCGTGTGACGAACGCACGATGTGACGCGCACGCCGGTGTGATTGGCTGAGGGCATGGCCCTTCCGCCCCTGGTCGAACCCGGTCCCGCGCTCTCCCCCGAGCGCACGGCGCGCTACGCGCGCACCACGCAGCTGCCCGGCTTCGGGCCGGTCGCTCAACGCCGGCTGCAGGCCGCGCGGGTGCTCGTGGTGGGCGCGGGCGGTCTCGGGTCGGCGGTGCTGCCCCTGCTCGCGTCGGCCGGGTTCGGCACGATCGGGATCGTGGACGACGACCGGGTCGAGCCGAGCAACCTGCCGCGGCAGGCCATCCATACGCCGTCCGATGTGGGCCGCCCCAAGGTGGAGTCGGCCGCCGACGCCGTGCGCGCCCTCGACGAGGAGGTCGACCTCCGGCTGTTCGCCGAGCGCCTCACGGCCGAGAACGCCCAGCGCATCCTGTCCGGATTCGATCTGGTGCTGGACGGCAGCGACAACTTCCCGACCCGCTACCTGGTGGACGACGCGGCGACGCTGGGCGGCATCCCCGTCGTGTGGGGTGCCGTGCACCAGACCGGCGGCCAGCTGGGGCTCAGCTGGGCGGCGCACGGACCGACCTACCGTGACCTCTTCCCCGTGCCGCCCGCCCCGGGGAGCGTCGCCAGCTGTGCCGAGGCGGGCGCCCTCCCGTCGGTATGCGGCGTGATCGGGGGTCTGATGGTGAGCGAGGCCATCGCGCTCGTCACCGGGACGGGCGAGCCGCACCTCGGCCGGGTCACCATCCACGACGGCCTGCGCGGGACGTTCCGCGAGCTCGCCTACGAGCGCGACCCCGAGGGGCTGCCGGTCACGGAGCTGATCGACTACGAACTGTTCTGCGGCGTCACCGACACCATGTCGCCTGCCGAGCTGCACGCGCGCCTAGAGGCGGGAGAGCCGTACACGCTGCTGGATGTTCGCGAGCCGTGGGAGGCCGACATCGTCGAGCTGCCCGGGTCGCTCCTTGTGCCGCTGGGCGTCGTGCAGGGCGATCCGGCAGGGGTCGCCGAGCGCCTGCCCGCCGACCCCCTGGTCATCGTCTGCCATCACGGCATCCGCGCCGAGACGGCCCGGCAGCTGCTCGCCGACGCCGGGATGCCGGGGCTCGTGCTCGCGGGCGGCCTCGACGCCTGGGCGCGCGACGTCGACCCGGCCATGCCGCGGTACTGACGGATCCGCCCGTCCGGCAACCGGACAGCGATTCGGCACGAATGTTGCCCGAACGAGTGCGTTTGCCGCGGTTCGGCACGAATGTGCGGCACCTCAGGCGCGGCGCCTTTCGTCGGAGAGAACGTCGCGAATCTCCGACGGACCGCGGTGCGGATGGAGATCCGGGGACGGATCGGCGCGATGTCCGACGGAAGGGTCTCGATCTCCGACGATGGAGCCGCGAACTCCGACGCACGGGTCGCGATCCGACGGCGGGGCGGACGCGGTGAAGCCGCCAGCCGCAGAAGGGGCGGACGCGGGATACTGAACCCATGACACGGGACCCGTCCGGGCAGGCGCGCAGCGTCGAAGACCACGCCGGCATCATCGCGCGGATGCTGGAACCGCTCTCCGAGCAGCCGCCGGAGGAGACCGTGCGGCTGGACGCCGCGCTCGGCCGGGTGACGGCCGAGGAGGTGCGGTCGGAGGTGGATCTGCCGCTCTTCCGCAACTCGCAGATGGACGGCTACGCCGTCCGTGCCGCCGACATCCGCTCGGCACCCGTCGCGCTCGAAGTCTCAGGCGATATCCCGGCCGGGCACACGAGCCCGGTCACGCTCATCGCCGGCACGGCGCTGCGGATCATGACCGGCGCGCCGGTGCCGACCGGCTCCGACACGATCGTCCCGGTCGAGGACACGGAGCTGGTGCTCGGACGCGACGACGACCTGGAGGGCGCGGTCGTCGAGATCCGCCGGTCCCGTGCGGCCGGCGAGTACGTCCGGGAGCGCGGAAGCGACGTGCGTCGCGGCGAGGTCCTCGTGTCAGCGGGAACGCGGCTGGCCCCGCGGCACCTCGCCGCGCTCGCTGCCGCGGGCGTCGAGACGGTGCGGGCGCGGGCCCGGCTGCGCGTCGGCATCCTGACGACCGGGTCGGAGCTCATCTCGTCCGGTGCCCCAGGGTTCGGGCAGGTGTACGACGCGAACGGCGTCGCCCTCGCGGCCCTGGTGGAGGAGTCCGGGGCGACGGTGTCGGTGCGCGCGAGCAGTGATGACGACCCGGCGGCGTTCGAGCGCATCCTCGACGACGCCCTCGCGCAGAGCGACCTCGTCATCACGTCGGGCGGGATCTCGAAGGGCGCATACGAGGTGGTCCGCGAGGTGCTGCACCCCCGAGGTGCCGACGTGACCACCGTCGCGATGCAGCCCGGCGGCCCTCAGGCGACGGCCGTGGTGGGCGGGGTTCCGGTGTTCGCGTTCCCGGGCAATCCGGTGAGCACGCAGGTGTCGTTCGTGGTGTTCCTGCGCGATCCCCTGCGCGCAGCCGCCGGGTTGCCGCCGATCCCTCCGGTCGAGGCCGCGCTGACCGCAGACCTGCAATCGGTGCCGGGGAGACGGCAGTTCCTCCGCGGCCTCCTCGATGGCTCGGGTGGCGTTGCGCCCGTCGCCGGCCACTCGTCGCACCTGGTCGCGGGGATGGCGCGCGCCGACGTGCTGATCGACGTGCCCGCCGAGGCGGAGGCCGTCGAAGCGGGAGCGACCGTGACAGTCTGGACGCTATGACGCAGCTCACCCACCTCGACGCCGACGGCCGCGCACGCATGGTCGACGTCGGAGGAAAGCCGGAGACCGACCGCGAAGCCGTCGCCCGGGGGCGATTCGTGACCACGCCGGACGTCGTGCGGCTGGTCGCGGCCGACGACCTCCCGAAGGCCGACGTTCTCGCCACGGCTCGGATCGCGGGCATCGGCGGAGCGAAGCGGACGAGTGAGCTCATCCCGCTGTGCCATCCCCTGCCGCTGAACAGCGTCCGCGTCGACTTCGAGCTGGATGCGGACGCCGGCACCATCGAGATCGAGGTCGTCGCGCGCACCCACGGGCGCACCGGCGTCGAGATGGAGGCGCTGACGGCGGTCGCCGTGGCCGGGCTGACCCTGCACGACATGGTGAAGGCGGTCGACCCGGCCGCGAGCCTGACCGACGTGCGGCTCGTCGCGAAGAGCGGTGGGAAGCGCGGCGAGTGGCGGCGGGACGGGGAGGATGCGGCTGCCGTGGATGAGGCTGCCGCGGAGGGCGCCACGGCTCCCGGACCGGCCGCCGCACAGGCCGCCGCCGCATCCGCCGCCATCGTGCTCGTCGCCTCCACTCGTGCCGCGACCGGCGTCTACGAGGACACGACCGGTCCGGTGATCGCCGAGTGGCTGGCGGAGCGCCGCCTCCCCGCCGAGGTGTACGTGGTCGCCGACGCCGACATGGATGCCGCCCTGCGCGAGGCCGTCGCCGCCCGCCCGCGGGTGCTCATCACCACGGGGGGCACCGGCGTCTCGCCCACCGACCGCACGCCGGAGGCGACTGCGGCACTGCTGGACCGACAACTGCCCGGCATCGCGGAGGCGCTGCGCGCCCGCGGTGCTGAGGCCACCCCGCTCGCGGCCCTCAGCCGCGGGCTGGTCGGCACCGCCGGCTCCACCCTCGTCGTCAACCTCCCCGGCTCGCGCGGCGGCGTCCTCGACGGTCTCGCCGTGCTGGACGACCTGCTGCCGCACCTGCTCGACCAGCTGCGCGGAGGGGACCACTCGTGAACGACGTGCTGGCGACCATCAGCGTCGACCCGTTGGACCCCTCGACGGTGGATGAGTTCGTCTGGCGCGCCGAGGCGGGGGCGGTTGTCTCGTTCCAGGGCATCGTCCGCGACCACGACGGTGGCAAGGGCGTGGTGTCGCTCGACTACCGGGCGCATCCCGACGCAGAAGGGTTCCTGCGGGCCTGCTGCGAGGAGGTCGCCCGGTCGACCGGCCTGCGGGTGGCCGCCCAGCACCGGGTCGGCTCGCTGACCATCGGCGACCTGGCCCTGATCGCGGCGGTCGCCGCGCCGCATCGGGCGGAGGCGTTCGCCGCGTGCGCGGAGCTGGTCGAGATCATCAAGGCGCGTGTCCCGATCTGGAAGCGGCAGCACTTCACCGACGGTGCGTCGGAGTGGGTGGGGCTCTAGCCGCGCTTCCTAGTTCCGCACCTGCGGAACTAGGATCGGTTTCGTGCCGCACATACGGATCAAGGACGCCGCGCTCTACCTCGGCGTCAGCGATGACACCCTCCGCCGCTGGATCGACGGCGGCGTGCTGTCCAGCTCACGCGACGAAGCCGGGCGGACCGTCGTCGACGGGCTGGAGCTCGCGCAGCTCGCCAAGCAGAACGCGGTGCTCCCCGGGGACCCCTCGGGCGTCGCCGCGTCGGCCCGCAACCGCTTCGTCGGGCTCGTGACGGACATCGTGATGGACAAAGTCATGGCGCAGGTCGAACTTCAGTGCGGCCCGCACCGGGTCGTCTCCCTGATCAGCAGTGAAGCCGTCCGCGAGCTGGGACTCGAGCTCGGCTCCGTCGCAGTCGCGGTGATCAAGGCGACGAATGTCATCGTCGAAGCCCCCACGGCATCCCCTTCGACGGTGAAGCGATGAGCCGCAGGATGGTGCGCGCCTCCGCCCTCGTGGGAGCGGCGACGGTCGCCCTCGGTCTCGCCCTCTCGGGCTGCGCCACGACACCCGCCGCGATCTCGAAGACGCCCAGCCCGACCGACGACGTGACCGGCACCGTCACGGTGTTCGCCGCAGCATCCCTGACCAAGACCTTCACCGAGCTCGGTGAGGAGTTCGAGAAGGCGCATCCCGACGCGAAGGTCACCTTCTCGTTCGCCGGGTCGTCCGACCTCGTCTCCCAGCTCACCGCCGGCGCTCCGGCCGACGTGTTCGCGTCCGCCGACGAGGCCAACATGACCAAAGCCGTCGACGGCGGTGCGATCGACGGCTCGCCCACCGACTTCGCCACCAACGTCCTGGCGATCGCGGTACCGCCCGGCAACCCCGCCCACGTGAAGAGCTTCGCCGATCTGGCATCCCCCTCGGTCAGGACCGTCGTGTGCGCCCCGCAGGTGCCGTGCGGGGCGGCGACGGCGAAGGTCGAGAAGTCCGCCGACGTGACCCTCGCACCGGTCAGCGAGGAGTCGTCGGTCACCGACGTGCTCGGCAAGGTCTCCTCCGGCGAGGCGGATGCGGGAATCGTCTACGCCACCGACGTGAAAGGCGCAGGTTCGAGCGTGCAGTCGGTCCCCTTCCCGGAGGCGGCGAAGACCATCAACGTCTACCCGATCGCGACCGTCGCGCACGCGCCGAACCCGGCGGGAGCGCGAGCGTTCGTGAAGTTCGTCACCGGTCCCACCGGGCGGAAGGCGCTGGCGGCCGCCGGCTTCGGCGCACCGTGAGGCGAGGATGAGTCCGCGTTCGGCCATCCCCGGGTGGATCGTCGCGATCGCCGCGGCCGGCGCACTCTTCGTCCTGCTGCCCCTGCTCGCGATGGCGGCACGGGTCGACTGGGCGCACTTCATCCCGCTGATCACGTCACCCTCCTCGGTGGATGCGCTCCTCCTCAGCCTGCGCACGTCGCTGCTGGCCACGGTCGGCTGTCTGGTGTTCGGCGTCCCGATGGCGATCGTGCTGGCGCGGGTGCCGTTCCCCGGACAGCGGCTGCTGCGTGCGGTGGTGCTGTTGCCGCTCGTACTGCCGCCGGTGGTCGGCGGCCTGGCGCTGCTCGCGCTGTATGGGCGGCGCGGGCTGCTCGGCGGAGCCCTGAACGTCGCTTTCTCGACCCCGGCGGTGGTGATCGCGCAGACGTTCGTCGCTCTGCCGTTCCTGGTCCTGAGCCTCGAGGGTGCGCTCCGCTCGGCCGGGGATCGGTATGAGGCGGTCGCAGCGACGCTCGGCGCGCGCCCCTTGACCGTGCTGTTCCGGGTGACGCTGCCGCTGGTGCTGCCCGCGGTCGTGTCGGGGTCGATCCTGTCGTTCGCGCGGGCCCTGGGCGAGTTTGGGGCGACGCTCACTTTCGCGGGCAGCCTGCAGGGCGTGACCCGCACCCTGCCGCTGGAGATCTACCTGCAGCGGGAGACCGATCCCGATGCCGCGGTGGCGCTGTCGCTCGTGCTGGTGGCCGTCGCGATCGCCGTGGTCGCTGTCGCGCACGGGGCCGGCGAGGGCATGCGACCGTGGCGTCGCGGCGGCGCGCGGGTCAGCACGGGAGCCCCACGGCAGGCCGGACGGACCGCCGCATGAGTCTGCGGCTGAGCGCCTCATCGACGGCGCGCGACGTGGAGGTCGAGCTCTCGGTCGCGGACGGCGAGACCGTGGCGCTGCTCGGCCCGAACGGCGCGGGCAAGTCCACGGTGCTCGGGATGCTGTCCGGGCTCCTCCGCCCTGATCGCGGCCGGGCGACGCTCGGCGGCGGGACGCTGTTCGACCTGCCGCGGATGTGGCGAGCGCCGCACCAGCGCGGTGTCGCACTCCTCGCGCAGGACGCCCTCCTCTTCCCGCACCTCAGCGTGCGCCACAACGTGGCCTTCGGCCCCCGGTCGTCCGGAGTGTCACGCGCCGAGGCGGCCGACCGGGCCGACGAGTGGATGCGGCGCACCGGCACGAGCGCGTTCGCCGACCGCCGGCCGGCGGAGTTGTCGGGCGGTCAGGCGCAACGTGTCGCGATCGCACGGGCGCTCGCCGCCGAGCCGCGCCTCCTGCTGCTCGACGAGCCGCTGTCCGCGCTCGACGTGTCCGTCGCCGGGGAGGTCCGCGCGACGCTCGCCGAGGTGCTGCCAGGACGGACGACGGTCCTCGTCACCCACGACGCGCTGGATGCGTACCTCCTCGCCGACCGGGTGGCCGTGATGCACGACGGACGGGTGGTGGAGGAGGGACCGACGCGCCAGGTGCTGGAGCGGCCTCGGCACGCGTTCACGGCCGAGCTGTCGGGGCTGACGCTGCTCAGCGGCGTGCGGACGGCCGACGGGCTGCTGACGGCCGACGGCATCCACCTTGCGGGGGAAGCTGTCTCGGGGCTGGCTGTCGGTTCGGCGACGTTGGCGGCGGTCCGGCCCTCAGCGGTGCGGATCGCCGCTCGCGGTGCTGCGGTCGACGGCGGCGAGGCGGGCGGCAGCATCCCCGCCACCGTCACCGCGCTCGAACCGCAGGCCGACCTCGTGCGCGTCCGCACCGACCGCCTCGACGCGCTCGTACCGCCCGCCGTGGTCGCCGACTTGCGCCTGCGCGTGGGCGACCGCGTCGCCCTCCACGTCCCCGCGGACGCCGTCACCATCTACCCGTCCTGAATACAGGACCGGCGCGTCAGCCGCCGGCGAACGGGGGGAGCACATCCACGGTGCCGGTCAGCTCGCGCGAGGGATCCCGCGACACGACGCCTCCGACCAAAAACGACCCCGACCGCACGACCCGTTCCATCGCCTCGCCGTAGCGTGCGACCAGCTCGGCCTGCAGCCCCCCGACGGTCGCCGACGCCAGCTCGACGCGCTCCTCGGGCCGGCCCGCAGCCTCCTCCGCCGCAGCGAAGTACCGCACGAGCACCTCAGCCACCGATCGCCCCCATGCTGCGCACGGGCGGGGCGAAGCCGGCCGCATCCATGCCGTGCCCGGACTGCTTGCCCCACATGGCTCCGCGCCACCATCGGGCGATCTCGGCGTCGTCCGCGCCGCCCCGCAACAGCCCGCGGAGGTCGGTCTCGTCGTCGCCGAACAGGCAGGACCGAACGGTTCCCTCCGCCGTGATGCGCGTGCGGTCGCACGCCGAGCAGAACGACCGGGTGACCGACGCGATGATGCCGACCGTCGCGGGGAGCCCATCCACGCTCCAGCCCTCGACGCGCCACTCCTCGGCCGGAGCGTGCGGGTCGTCCCGGCCCACCTCGACCAGGGTGAATCGCTGCCCGAGGACGGCCAGCAGTTCCTCGGCGGACACCATGTTCTCGCGCATCCAGTTGTGGTCGGCGTCGAGCGGCATCTGCTCGATGAAGCGCAGGCGGCACCCGTTCTCCAGCGCCCAGGCCAAGAGGGCCGGCGCATCGTCGAGCGTGTCGCGCATCATCACCGCGTTCAGCTTCAGCGGGGTCATACCCGCGGCGTGGGCGGCGTGGATGCCGGCGAGCACGGCAGGCAGGCGGTCGCGGCGGGTCAGCCGGGCGAAGTGCTCGCGGTCGACCGTGTCGAGCGAGACGTTGACACGGGTGAGGCCGGCTTCCACCAGTGAGTGGATGCGGTGGTCGAGCCCGATGCCGTTGGTCGTGATCGAGAGGTCGACGCCCGGCGCGACCGCGGCCGACCGTCCGATGATCTCCGCGAGGTCCGCGCGCATCAGCGGCTCGCCGCCGGTGAACCGCACCTCCCGCACACCCAGGTCGCGCACGCCGATCCCGACCAGGCGCGCGATCTCGGCCGCGCTGAGAAGGTCGTCGCGCGGGATCGCGGGGAGGCCCTCCGCGGGCATGCAGTACGTGCAGCGCAGCGAGCACTTCTCGGTCACCGACACCCGCAGATCGCGGGCGACCCGGCCGAACCGGTCGAGCAGTCCGGGATGCTCCGGCCGGCCTTCGAGGCTCGGCGCCTCGGCCGGACGCGCCGGTGCCCGGAAGGGGAGCCCCAGGTTGACGGCGGTCATGCTCCTCACCCTAGACCGGCCGCGCCGCCAGACCGAGTTCCGTCGTAGACCGGAGGACCTCCGCGGCCATATGCTGCCCCCATGGGAATCATCTCCTCCGGCTTCTCCGGCCGTCGCAGGACCGAGGATCCGCGCCTCCCACCCGGTCAGTATCTGACCGAGGGGTTCCCGGTGCTCTCGGCAGGCCCGACTCCGCGGATCGCCAAAGACGACTGGGCCTTCACGATCACCACCGAGAAGGGCGACGTGCACCGCTGGAGCTGGGACGAGTTCCTGGCGCTCCCGCAGGAGGACGTCGGCACCGACATCCACTGCGTGACCAGCTGGTCGAAGCTGGGCACCTCGTGGCGCGGCGTCGCCCTCGACACCCTGTTCAAGGATGTCGACACGAGCTTCGAATACACGATGGCGCACAGCTACGGCGGCTACACGACCAACGTGCCGCTCGCCGACCTTCTTGGCGGGAAGGCGTGGGTCGCCCACACCTTCGACGGCAAGGATCTGGAGCCCGAGCACGGCGGCCCCGCGCGCCTGTTGGTTCCGCACCTGTACTTCTGGAAGAGCGCGAAGTGGGTCAACGGGCTGCAGATGCTCCCGCAGGACCAGCCGGGCTTCTGGGAGCAGAACGGCTACAACATGTACGGAGACCCCTGGAAGGAACAGCGCTACTGGTGAGCAGCGTATGGCGAGTGGCCGACGTGGTGGACACGCGAATGGAGACCCCGACGGCCCGCACCATCCGGTTGCGCATCCCGGGCCTGCGCGGCCACCTCGCGGGGCAGCACGTCGACATCCGGCTCACGGCGCCCGACGGGTACCAGGCCGTGCGGTCGTACTCGATCGCGTCCGGCGGCGGTCGCGGCGCTCTGGAGCCGCATGAGTTGCCCGACGACGAGCTGGAGCTGACGGTGGAGGAGCTCGTCGACGGCGAGGTCTCCCCCTACCTGGTCCATGGCCTGCAGAACGGCGATCAGCTGGAGGTGCGTGGCCCGGTCGGCGGCTGGTTCGTCTGGCGCGACGGCGACAGCACACCGGTGCAGTTGATCGCGGGCGGTTCGGGCGTCGTCCCGCTCATGTCGATGGCGCGGGCGCACGCGGCGGCGGCCAGCATGGCCCCGTTCCGGATGCTCTACTCGCTGCGCACACCCGCGTCCGGCTACTACCCCGACGAGCTGGCGACGCTCGCGGGCGACACGACCGCACCGCTGCGAGTGGATTACGTCTACACGCGGCAGGCGCCCGCCGGGGCGGCATCCGCACCCGGCCGCCTGACCGCCGAAGGCCTGATGGAGCGCGTGCTCCCGGCCTCCGACTCCCCCACCTTCTACATCTGCGGTTCGACGCCGTTCGTCGAGGCCGTCTCCGGCTGGCTCGTCGATGCCGGCCACGAGCCGGCGCGGATCCGCACCGAGCGCTACGGCGGCATCGGAGGCACCCCATGACGGACAGCGACCAGGACCAGGACTACCTCGACGGCAACGCGGCCGCCGGGATGCTGTCGGAGGTCTTCGCGGCCGACGTCACGACCGCGGTCGGCTGCTGCGCCAACTGCGGCGACAAGTCGGTCGTCGCACGCGGACGGGTGTACGTGGACCAGCACGGGCTCGTCGTCCGCTGCTCGGTCTGCGGCGACGTGCTGGCGGTCGCCGCCGAGCGCGGCGGCCGCCTCTGCCTCGACCTGCGCGGCCTCGCCTGGCTGGAGTTCGCGGTCGAGTAGGCGTCCCGATCGTTGACGGCCCGCGGGGCGGACGCCTGAGACGATGCGGCAGGATGGACGCATGGATCGTGTGACGGCAGACAGCCGAGAGGCGGCCGTCAGCGCGATGCTCGGCGGCGACGACGTCGTCCGGGGTCCGGTCCAAGAGACACGGCTCGACTACGACGCCTTCTTCGCACACCGGGAGCTGAGCCGACTTCACGGCGAGGCTCTCGTCGACGGCGAACGCCGCCCCTGGTCGCTGATCGAGAAGCGCACCGACGGGCCGCACCTCGCGGCACCGTACCTGTACGACAACGGCGTGCGCGAGCTGGACGCCTACCGGTCCGGACTGTTCGACGACATGCCCGACCACACCCACGCCCCCAGCGTCTACGGCACACTGCTGGAAGCCGACGGCGCGATCACCCTCTGGATCGAGGACGTCCAGCACGAAGGTTCCCGCCCGTTGGATGCGCAGGCCATCCTCGCCGCCGCGGGCGACCTCGGCAGCATGAACGGCCACTGGTTCGGTCGCCCGAGCGCGGAGGCCTGGTTCTTCACCGGCTGGATCGACCGGCACGGCCAGCCGGAGGCCGTCGAGCGGGGGCTCGCGACGGTGCGGCGCGCGCATCCGGCTGCCGTCGCGCGGTTCGGAGACCGGCTCGCTGACGTCGAGCGGCTCATCCTCGCCCAATCCCGGGTGCGCGGTGTCCTCGAATCCCTCCCGCACACCATCTGCCATCACGACGCCGTCGGCGCGAACGTGTTCCGCATCTCCGCCGCGACCGTGCTCATCGACTGGGAGTCGATCGGCCCCGGCACGGTCGGCGCCGACCTCGCCTCGCTGCTGTTCTCGCCGCGTCGGGGCGATGCGTCGGTGCACGTCATCACGTCCGTCTTCGACGACGCGGTACAGGCGTACATCGACGGCTTCCGCGATCAGGTCCCTACCGTCTCGCCGGCCCAGATCCGCCAGGGTGTGGATGCGGCGATTGCCCTCCGCTGGAAGCTCGCCGTCGACGTCGTCGCCGGCCTCGAGTCGGGTGATCCGGCCCGCCGGGGCAGCCTGCCCGACGAGTCGCCGGAGACCGCCCGGGAGGAACTCATCGAGCTCGTAGGCGTACTGCTCTCGTCCGCAGAGCGCACGCTCGCCTGACCGGTGCACGGCGCATCCGTCCGAGTCCTTCCGGGCGTCTGTTCACCTCCTACCGCGTACAATTCTCCGGTGCCTCCCGAAACCCCGGCCGACTCCGGCCTCGACCCCGACGATCTCGCCGTCACCCTCCGCGTGCTCGGACAGCTGCACCAGCTGGACCAGGAGCACCCCGACTACGTGACCGTGCGCCGGGCGACCGCCCACATGTTCAAGGCGTCCAAGCAGGCCAGGAAGCGGGAGCTGCGTCAGCAGGTCGCGGAGGCCGACCGTGCGGTGATCGCCGCGACCGCGACTGGCGCGCCCGACCGCATCGACGACGAGACGCGCGGGCGCGAGCTGACCTCCAGCACCAGCGGATCCCGGACCGCCGGCACCCTGCTCACCTCGCGCCCTTGCTACATCTGCAAGCAGCACTACACCGAGGTCGACTGGTTCTACCACCAGCTCTGCCCGTCCTGCGCGGCGTTCAGCCACGCGAAGCGCACCGCGAGCACCGACCTCACCGGCAAGCGCGCGCTGCTCACCGGCGGGCGCGCCAAGATCGGCATGCACATCGCCCTGCGGCTGCTGCGGGATGGCGCCCACCTCACCATCACCACCCGATTCCCGAGGGACGCGGTCCGCCGCTTCTCGCAGCTGCCGGATGCCGGCCGCTGGATCGACCGCCTCCGCGTGGTCGGCATCGACCTGCGCGACCCCGCCCAGGTGATCGCGCTCGCCGACTCGGTCGCCTCGCGGGGGCCGCTCGACATCCTCATCAACAACGCCGCACAGACGGTCCGCCGTTCGCCGGGCGCCTACTCGCTGCTGGCCGAGGCGGAGACCCAGCCCCTACCGGACGGCCCGCTCCCGGAGCTGGAGACGTTCGGGCACACCGCGGACCCGCATCCCCTCGCCCTCGAGCGCTCGGTGGCCGCGCATCCGCTGCTCTCCGCCGCCGATGTCCGCGGAACGATCGCGGAGCTTGCCGGCCCTGGCGTGCTGACCGCGGACGACCTGGCGAGCGCCGCGATGGCGGCGGGCTCCTCGTCGCTCGCGAAGCACGCCGACGGCAGCGCGATCGACGCCGGCGGCCTGGTGCCGGATGTGGCGCACGTGAACAGCTGGACGCAGGCCATCGGCTCGATCGACGCTCTGGAGCTGCTCGAGGTGCAGCTGTGCAACCAGACCGCGCCGTTCATCCTGATCGACCGGCTGCGTCCGTCGCTCGCTGCGGCGGGCCGCTCGTACATCGTCAACGTGTCGGCGATGGAGGGCGTGTTCGGCCGCCGCTACAAGGGCGCCGGTCACCCGCACACCAACATGTCGAAGGCGGCGCTCAACATGCTCACGCGCACCAGCGCCGGCGAGCTGTTCGAGAGCGACGGCATCCTGATGACCGCCGTCGACACCGGCTGGATCACCGACGAGCGCCCGCACCACACCAAGGTGCGGCTCGCCGAAGAGGGCTTCCACGCGCCGCTCGACCTGGTCGACGGGGCCGCACGGGTGTACGACCCGATCGTCCGCGGGGAGGGCGGGGAGGACCTGCACGGCGTCTTCCTCAAGGACTACCGCGTCTCGGCGTGGTGAACAGCTCGGTGAACAGCTCGGTGAACGGCGTGGCGAGCGGCGTGGCGAGCACTCCGCTGAGCGCTACGCTGACGATGAGTGCGTGAGGCGAAGGGACGCGAATGTCGAGCAGCCCGATCCCGGTTCCCGGGCAAGCGCGCCCTGCGCCCCGCGCCCAGAAGGGTGGGCGGCTGCGCAGCTGGCTCCTCACCGGCCTCGTGGATGAGCGCGGTACCCAGCAGGGACCGCACGGCCGCAGCCCCGAGCGGACCCACACGTGGTGGCAGGTCATGTGCCTCACCGGCGTGGACTACTTCTCGACGCTCGGCTACCAGCCCGCCATCGCCGCGCTCGCGGCGGGCCTCGTCTCGCCCTTCGCCACGCTGGTGCTCGTCGCGCTGACTCTGCTCGGCGCTCTTCCCGTCTACCGGAGGGTCGCGCGCGAGAGCTTCAAGGGGTCGGGCTCGATCGCCATGCTGGAGCGGCTGCTCCCCTGGTGGGCGGGCAAGCTCCTCGTGCTGGTGCTGCTGGGCTTCGCGGCGACCGACTTCATGATCACGATCACGCTGTCGGCGGCGGACGCGTCCGCGCACGCCATCGAGAACCCGTACGCGCCCGACTGGTTCCACGGCAACAACGTGCTCCTCACCCTGTTCCTCCTCGCGCTCCTCGGCGCCGTGTTCCTCCGCGGGTTCAAGGAGGCCATCGGCATCGCGGTCGTGCTGGTGGCGATCTACCTGGCGCTCAACGTGGTCGTCGTGAGCACGTCGATCGTGGAAGTGTTCCAGCATCCGACCGCGATCGACCACTGGTGGGATGCCCTGTTCCGGCAGAACGGGAGCCCGCTGGTCGTTGTCGGGATCGCCCTCATCGTCTTCCCGCGCCTGGCCCTCGGCCTCTCCGGCTTCGAGACCGGCGTCGCCGTGATGCCGCAGATCAAGGGGCGGCCGGACGACGATCCCGCGTATCCGAAGGGCCGCATCCGGGGCGCCGGCCGTCTGCTCACCACGGCCGCGATCATCATGAGCGTCTTCCTGATCACGTCGAGCTTCACGACGACGCTGCTCATCCCGCAGAAGGACTTCCAGCCGGGCGGACCGGCCAACGGCCGCGCGCTCGCGTACCTCGCCCACGAGTACCTGGGCAACGGGTTCGGCACCGTCTACGACATCAGCACCATCCTCATCCTGTGGTTCGCCGGCGCCTCCGCCATGGCCGGCCTGCTGAACTTGGTGCCCCGGTACCTCCCCCGCTACGGGATGGCGCCGCAGTGGGCGCGCGCCGTCCGGCCGCTGGTGCTCGTCTTCACCGCGATCGCCTTCCTCATCACGCTGGTGTTCGAGGCGAGTGTGGATGCGCAGGGCGGCGCCTACGCGACCGGCGTGCTGGTGCTGATCACGTCGGCATCCCTCGCGGTGACGCTGTCGGCACGGCGGAAACGCCAGCGGAAGCGCACGGTGGCGTTCGCGGTGATCACGGCGATCTTCGTCTACACAACGGTCGACAACATCATCGAGCGACCCGACGGCCTCCGCATCGCGACGCTGTTCATCCTCGCCATCCTCGTCGTCTCGATCGTGTCGCGCATCGGCCGGTCGTTCCAGCTCCGCGCCACGTCCGTCACCTTCGATGTGACGGCGCTCGACTTCATCCTGGAGGACGCGGAGGAGGGCGAGATCCGCATCATCTCGCACGAGCCCGACGTCGACACCACAATCGAGTACGCGCAGAAGAACAAGGACGAGCGGAAGTTCAGCCACATCCCGCAGCGGTCGCGGACGATCTTCCTCGAGGTGCTGCGGTCCGACTCCTCCGACTTCGAGGAGGACCTGGTGGTGCAGGGCGTCATCAAGCACGGCTATCGCGTGCTGCAGGTGCGCAGCGGCAACGTGCCCAACACCATCGCCGCCGTACTGATCGAGATCCGCGACATCACCGGCGTCGTGCCGACCGTCTACTTCGAGTGGACCGAGGGCAACCCGGTCTCGAACATGTTCCGCTACCTGATCACCGGCGTCGGCGAGGTCGCACCGGTGACCCGCGAGGTGCTGCGCGAGGCCGAGCGCGACGTGAAGCGCCGCCCCGCGGTGCACGTCTCGTGATCCGCGACGAGAAGTGGACGCTGCGTCTCCAGTTAGAGCGCAATGCGGCCGCGGTGAGCAAGGTTGCCTTGGCTGTGGTTGAGTTCTTGGTGCGGTGACCGGAACGGGCCGCCCCTCCCGGGCCGGCTCCGGTCACCGATCGACTAGTCGTCGTCGTGCGGCAGATCCTTGTCGGCCCAGCTGCGGCCGAGCACCGAAAGGCCGACGAAGACGACGACGGTCACCAGGCTCCAGCCCCACCAGGGCAGCAGCCACGGCCAGATCAGACTGATGGCCAGCGGAATCAGGACGATGATCCAGCTGATGAGATTCCGCGCCGGAGTTGCACTCAGAGCGAGTCGCGTTTCTCTGCTGAAGAGACGGTGAAAGCTCATCGGCAGTAGCCGTCCTTGTATGGAATGGTGCCGATGACACCAGGGCCGATCAGCAACTGAGCACACTTGCCGTCGTACCAAGCCTTCGATGCGTTGAACATGATGGATACGACGTTCAGTCCGCACAGCGTTGCGCCTACCGCTCCGGCCACCTTGACCACGGCGCTGCAGGCTTTGGCCGCCGCGCCGACGCCCGCCGGTCCCGCTCCGATACCGGTCAATTGCTTGGTCTCCGAGCGGTTCGTCTTCACAGACGGAAGGAGGAGGTGCCAGGCGAACTGGGGGTCTGCCACAACGGGGAAGGCTGAAGCGGAGGCGAGATCCACAACCTGCGTGAGGGTGTTGCCCTTGATCTCGAAATGCGTCGGGACATCACGTCCGTTCGCGTCCTTGGCCCACGGCTCCGGGAAGTACGCAGAGACCTTTCCCGCACCAGAGACATAGGCTGCTCCGTCGGGTGCCAAGGCGAGGGACTGACCCTTCGGAACGGTGAGTGGGTAGCTGTATCGCGACGGCGCTCTGCCGTGAGCGATGACGGTGTTCAACTGCATCGTGCCGGAGCGCTCCACGATAGGAACGATTGTCGAACCGTTCTTGGAGTCGTAGCTCACTACGCCCGGCCTCAGCGGCGTGGCGTCGGCCGACGTCGAGGCCGAAGGAAGACCGATCGTCATCCTCGACTTCCGTCGTCGAGCTGAATACCGGCAGCTGGATCCAGCGGGATCGTGACCTTGACGTCTTTGACCGTTGCCGCGATGACGTTGATGCCCGTGCTGAGAGTGGGTACATCGGCCGCGTCAGCGACCGCAAGCGGGTCTGCGGCCGTCACGACGGCCAGGAGATTACTCGGTTCTGTCGCAGCAGCCGGAGCGGCAGCAACGGGTAGGCAGAGCAGGGCGACACCAATAGCCGTCAGGCTCATATTTCTCTTGCGCAAAGCGATCCAATCGTCATCGAATGGCGTAGACGGTGTTCCTCACCTGCGCGCAGAAGGGACGGGTCTTCGATCCTGGGCGGCGTGGTGCGCCCACTCATGAAGACTTCGTGGGAGGAAGATCATGACGCCCCTCGAGCTGACACAACACGCCGTCGCAGGCGGCGCCCGCACGGCGTGTTGCGTCAACTCCGGGGCGTGATCCGGGACGATGAGCGCATGGATGCGGATGCGCACGGCCTGTTCGAGACGACCGCCACGGCGTTCGAGTTCGCCGGGGTGGCCGTGATGGCGCTCGGGTTCCTCGTGGCGATCGGGCTGGCGCTCGTCGCTTGGGCCCGTCAGCGCAGCGGCTCGGCGGCGTTCCGGACGCTCCGGGAGAGCTTCGGGGGCGTCATCCTGCTGGGCCTGGAGATCCTCGTCGCGGCCGACCTGGTGAGGACCGTGACATCGGCCCCGTCGCTGACCGACGCGTTCGTCCTGGGCATCATCGTCCTCATCCGGACGATCCTGAGCTTCTCGCTGCAGACCGAGATCGACGGGGTCGCGCCGTGGCGCCGCGCGTTGCTGACCGGTCCGCAGGCCGTCGCGCGGGCCGCGCGGTCTGCGACGCGCACGCCGGACGGCACCGGCCAGCCGCCCGGGATGTAGCTCTACTCCGCGGTCTGCCGCGCGGCACGTTCCGCGTCGCGCTGCTTCACCCGCGCGTTCTCCGCGCGCACGGCCGCCTGGGTCGCGCGCTCATCCACCAGCCACTGCGGCGGGTCCTCCAGCAGTGCCTTGATCTCGGCGGTGGTGAGCGCCTCGGTGACGCCGCCGCGGGCGAGTCCGGAGTTGGAGACGCCTAGTTTGCGGGCGACCACGTCGCGCGGATGCGGCCCCTCGGCGCGCAGGGTCTGCAGCCACTCCGGCGGTTCGGCGGTCAGCGCATCCAGCTCGGTGCGGCTGATCTCGCGGTCGCGGAAGTCGTCGGGCGCCGCCGGCAGGTAGATGCCGAGCTTCTTGGCCGCTGTGGCCGGTTTCATCGTCTGCGCCTTCATAACCTCCAGGCTACCGTTCGCTACCCTCGTCACGTGCCCTCCCGCTTCGCCATCGCTTTCCCGCTCGGTGTCACCGTCGGCAAATGGACGCGCGCCTTCGAGGAGCGCTTCCCCCGCGTCGAGCTGGTGGTGCGGCCGAGCGACGACCCGCTAGCCACTCTTGCGGCCAAAGAAGCGGACATGGCGTTCGCCCGCGACGCCGAACCGGACGACGATCGCCACCTGATCCCGCTGTACGCGGAGGACGTCGTGGTCGTGATGCACCACGAGCACCTGCTGACGCTCGAAGAGGAACTGCACCTCGCCGACCTCGAGGGCGAGCCACGGGTGACCGGCGGACCGTCGGAGGCGTTGATGCGGAGCGTCGCCGCCGGGGACGGCATCGCCCTGCTCCCGGCATCCGTCGCCAAGGCGCTGCGACGCAAGGACGTGACGGCGATGCGAGTCGCGGACGCCCCGCAGAGCAGGATCGGCCTGACCTGGCCGCGCGACGACCAGCATCCCCTGGTCGACGACTTCATCGGCATCGTGCGCGGACGCTCCGCGCACAGTTCCCGCAACCCGGAGGTCGCCTCGCGGGAGGCGGCCGTCGGCCGCAAGCGCAACCGCCGTCGCTGACGCGCCCACCCACGTCCCGCCGACTTGACGCGACACGCCGTCGCGGAGCCCGCCCGCACGGCGTGTCGTGACAACTCGGCGCGCGGGACACAATGGGTGGATGACCTCCAGCGCCGGCAGGGATGCCCAGTCCGAGATCTACCGCGACGGCGTCGGCGGGCGGCGGCCGCGCATCCCCGTCGGGTACGCGGAGCTGGAGCGGGCGGCGGAGCGCCGGCTGAGCCGGGCGGCTTTCGCCTACATCGCCGGCTCCGCCGGGCTGGAACGGACCGCCGCCGCCAATCTCGACGCCTTCAGCCGCCGACGCATCGTGCCCCGGGTGCTGCGGGACGTCTCCGCCCGCGACCTCTCCGTCGAGCTGTTCGGGGTCCGCCACCCCACACCGCTGCTGCTGGCCCCGATCGGCGTGCTGGACCTCGCCCGACGCGGAGGCGACGTCGCAGCGGCCCGCGCGGCCGCCGCGCTCGGCGTCCCCGCCGTACTCTCCAACCAGGCGTCGCAGCCGATGGAGGAGGTGGTTGCCGCCATGGATGCCGCCGCGCCCGGCGCCTCCCGCTGGTTCCAGCTGTACTGGAGCTCGTCGCGCGAACTGGTCGCGAGCCTCGTCTCCCGCGCCGAGCGCTCCGGCTGCGAAGCGATCGTCGTCACCCTCGACACGCACGTGCTCGGTTGGCGCCCGCGCGACCTGGCCCTCGGCTACCTGCCGTTCAGCCGCGGTCTGGGTATCGCGCAGTACACGAGCGACCCCGTCTTTCAGGAGCTGGTGCGCGAGCACGCACAAGCGGGAGGGAGCGGTCCGCGACCGACTCCGACGCCGGCTGCCGTCGCCGCCTTCGCGAGCATCCTGCGCCATCACCCCGGCCCGCTGCGCGAGAAGCTGCGCTCCGGCGAGCCACTCGCCGCCGTCGAGACGTTCCTCGACGTGTTCGCCGACCCGTCCCTGACCTGGGACGATCTCGCGTTCCTGCGCGAGCGCACCCGCCTGCCGATCGTGCTGAAGGGCGTCCTGCATCCGGACGACGCGCGCCGGGCGCTCGATGCCGGGATGGACGCCGTGCAGGTCTCCAATCACGGCGGCCGTCAGCTCGATGGCGAGGTCGCCGCACTCGACGCGCTGCCCGGCGTCGTCGCCGCGGTGGACGGCCGCGCTCCCGTGCTCTTCGACAGCGGCATCCGCGGAGGGTCGGATGCCGTGGTCGCCCTGGCCCTCGGCGCGCGGGCCGTCGCGATCGGCCGCCCGTACGCCTACGCGCTCGCGGTCGGCGGTGAAGCGGGCGTGCGGGAACTGCTGCGCAACACGATCGCCGAACTCGACATCACCTTGGGGCTGGCGGGCGCCAGGAGCGTCGACGAGCTGGATGCGCGCATCCTCGCCCCCGACGCCTGGGAGCCGACCGCGAGGGTCTAGGAGACCGCCGCCCCGATCAGCGACAGCAGCGCCTGCGCGTACGCGGTCGCGGCGTCGTCGTGCTCGAAGTACCGCTCCTGGCCTTCCAGGAACACCGTCACCCGGTACCCGTCGGGCGTGCGCGCGAGGTGCCGGAACGTCCCGCCGAGGAGTTCGCGCAGCTGGTCCTCCCGCGGCATCCAGAGGGCGTCCTCGACGGCCAGCGAATCCAGCGCCCACTCCGTTGTGCCGTTGAACCCGAGGATCGTCCCGGTGTCGAAGTGGTGCGGCTCGATCGTCATATCGCTGACCGTGAACCGCTCGCCCTCCATCCCGGGCCGGTCGATGGCGAAGGTGTCGCCGGATGCCGGCTGCCAGCGCAGGCCCGCCGCGCGAAGCTGCCGGGCGATGTCCTCTGCGATCATGGATGCTCCCTCTCAGTCGGTGACGATGACGATCTTGCCGCGCACGTGCCCGGTCTCGAGCCTCCCGTACGCCTCCACCGTGCGCTCGATCGGGAAGATGGAGTCGATCGGGAGCACCAGCTCGTTCTCGGCGAGCAGGTCGGCCAGCTCTGCGAGTTCGTCGTTGCCCGCCGCCCGGCCGCCGACGTTCTGCGCGCCGTGCGCATCCGGTCCGAACGCCGCGATGCTGTTGATGCGCTCGATCGGCACGCCGAGCTCGAGCGCCGCTTCGATGGTCTCCGGTCCGTGGTTGTCGAGCGCCGCGGTGACCTGGTCGTCGTCGAGCACGTCGCGGACGCGCTGCGCCAGTCCCTCGCCGTACTCGACCGGGATGACACCCAGCGATTCGAGGAACTCGTGGTTCTCCTCGCTCGCCGTCCCGATCACGGTCGCACCCGAGCGGACCACGAGCTGGGCGACGAGCACGCCGACTCCCCCGGCCGCAGCGCTGACAAGCACCGTGTCGCGCTCCCGGATCCCGAGCGAGCGCACGGTGGCCATCGCCGTACGCCCGACGACGCCCAGCGAGCCGGCCGCCTCGAACGTCAGCGGGTCGGGCTTCGCGATCACCTGGCCGTCCTCCGGGACGACGACGAAGTCGGCGATGGAGGCGAACGGCGCGGTGCCGAGGACGGCCTGTCCGCGCTCGAAGCGCGTGACGCCCTCGCCCACATCCTCGACGAAGCCGGCGAAGTCCTGGCCGATCCCGCTCGGGAGGGTCACGCCCATGTGCGCCGCGGCGCGCTCATCCTGGTACGCCTTGCAGTCCATCGGGTTGAGACCGGCGGCCATCACCCGGACCAGGAGCTGGCCCGGCCCCGGCCACGGTCTCTCCCGCTCGACCACCTGCAGGTAGTCACGGGAGCCGAACTCATCGAACTGGACGAAACGCGGCACGGACGGGCTCCTTCCCTCTGGTAGCAGGAGCCTAGCCCCGGCGGCCGGGGATGAGCAGGGACTCTCAGCCGAAGAGCAGCGCGGCTTCCTCGTAGCGCGCGGACGGCACGGTCTTCAGCCCGCCGGTCGCGTCGGCGATCGACACGTTGACGACGTCGGTGCCGCGCAGCGACACCATCGAGCCCCAGCGGCCCTCGTACACCGCATCCACGGCTGCCATGCCGAGCCGCGTGGCGAGCACGCGGTCGTAGGCGCTCGGAACGCCTCCCCGCTGCATGTGGCCGAGCACGGTGGCACGCGACTCGATGCCGGTGCGCTCCTCGATCATCGGGGCGAGCATCTCGCCGATACCGCCAAGGCGCGGACGGTTGAACGCATCCAGACCCTTGTGCGAGTGGGCCTCTTCCATCGTGTCGAGGTGGAAGCCCTCCGACACGACGATGACCGGCGCCCGCCCGCGGTCGCGGACCGACTCCACCCACTCGCAGATCTGCTCGATCGACTTCGGCTGCTCCGGGATGAGGATGGCATGCGCGCCACCGGCCATGCCCGAGTGCAGGGCGATCCAGCCGACGTGACGGCCCATCACCTCGACGACCATGCAGCGCTGGTGCGACTCGGCGGTGGTGCGCAGCCGGTCGATCGCTTCGGTGGCGATCTCGACGGCCGTGTCGAAGCCGAACGAGTAGTCCGTGGCTGCCAGGTCGTTGTCGATGGTCTTGGGGACGCCGACGATCTTGAGGCCGGCGTCGGTGAGGCGGCGCGCGGCGGTCAGGGTGCCCTCGCCGCCGATGGCGATGATCGAGTCGATGCCGTGCTCGTCCATCATCCGCTGGATGTTCTCGGGGCCGCCCGCGTCGCCCTCGAAGGGATTGGTGCGGCTGGAGCCGAGGATGGTCCCGCCCTGGCGCGAGAGGCCGCGGACGCTGTGCCGGTCGAGCGGCATGATGTCGCCGTCGACCACACCGCGCCAGCCGTAGCGGAAGCCGGCGAACTCGGAGCGGTACACGCGGTCGCCCTTCAGGACCGCGCCGCGGATGACCGCGTTCAGGCCCGGGCAGTCGCCGCCGCTGGTGAGGATGCCGATCTTCATGCTGCTCCGTTTCTCGATGCGTCCCCTGAATCATGCCCGGACGCATGGGGCTGCACAAAATCGCACTGGACGCACGGAGCCGGCCGGTGTAAGCGGATCAGAGGCCGAGCGCCCGCTGCAGCTTGGACGAGCTGGCCGACGGACGCGCCCCTGCGGCCAGCAGCTGCTCCTCGATCCCGTCCAGCAGCGCCGTGCGAGCCTCCCGGGTGTCCGGAGCGCCGCCGAGCAGCTCCACCTCCCACTCGCGCCATTCCTGCGTGCCGCCGCTGCGGAGGTTCTCGCTGCGGACGTGGTCGTCGGTGAGCTCCGCCAGCTCGAAGCCGGCCGCATCCTGCAGCAGCACGCTGTCGCGCTGGTTCGTGACGCGGGCGATCGGTACAAGCGGCTCATCGCCGATGAGTTCGCGGAGGTGCTCCCGCAGGGCCGCCGGGGGCTCGTCGTCGTCGGTCAGCGGCCAGTGGAGTTCGGTGCGCCCCTCCTCGGCGGGGAGCTTGACGTGCCAGCCCGCGTCGTGGCCGCCGCGCCGCACGCGCACGGCGGTCTTGCGCTGTGCGAGGGCGAGGTCGGCGGTGTCGAAGTAGGTGGCGACGAGATCGTGCCGCTCGGGTTCGCCCTGCAGGGCGACCGCACCGACGCCGACGAGCTGTGGATGCTGTGCCTCGGCATCCACGTCGTATTTGCGCTCGATCTCGGTCTGCGAGCGGTGGGGCTGAGCGTCGTGGGACATATCCCCTGTTTAGCCCACATTTCCTCTGTCGCGAAATTTCAAGAGATGCCCGTATACCTTCCCTTACGGTGAAGGCATGACCTCAGAGACGATCACCGCGCGCTTCGACGTGACCGGCTGGGAGCCGGCCGACTTCCCCGGCATCGACGGCGACTGGGTGGGAGCCATCGTGATGCGGAAGACCTACACGGAGGGGCTGACCGGCGAGTCGATCGCGCACTTCGTCTCCTCCGGCACCGAGGAGGGTGGACGCGGGTACCTCGCTGCCGAGCGGATCACCGGCACGCTGGAGGACGGCAGGAGCGGATCGCTGACCGTCCACCACGGCGCCCTGCAGCATCCCGGCGACCCTTCGGCGTTCGGCTACATCGTGCCGGGGACGGGCACCGGCGACTTCGCCGGGTTCGCCGGGAGCGCCCGCATCGAGCACGACACCCGCGGCGCCTTCTTCGTCTTCGACCTGGGCTGAGACCGGCCTTCACGACCGCGGTGCACGGCGGTACTCTCGGGGCATGAGCGACCCGAGAGACGACGAGGACCTCGACGACTTCCGCGAGGCGCAGGAGACCGACTACGAGCCGGAGCCGGTGGTGCACGACCCGGAGGACATCCCGGTGGCCGACGACGAGGACGACGAGCTGCTCCCGGACGACGACCGCCCGGTGCCCATCGACCCCGACGACGCCGAGATCGCCTAGCCCCTACCGGATACTCAGCCCAGCGCGCCGTCGAGCAGGGCCATGAGCGCGTCGAGCTGCACCGAGTCGGCCGAGCCCGGCTCGACGTCACTGCCGTCGAGCGCACGTGCCGCGAGGCCCTGCTTCGCGTCGATGAGCTCGGCGATCTTCGCGTCGATCGTCTGCGCCGCGATGATCCGCCACGCCGTGACCGGCTCCTCCTGACCGATGCGGTGGACGCGGTCGATCGCCTGCGTCTGCTCCGCCGCAGTCCACGACAGCTCGGCGAGCACCACGTTGGATGCGGCCTGCAGGTTCAGCCCGACGCCCGCCGCGGTGAGCGAGCACACGGCCACGGCCACCTCGGGGTCGTTGTTGAAGGCGTCGATCTCCTTCTGCCGCGCGAGCGCCGACTGGTCGCCGCGGATCGAGATCGTCTTCAGGTCGCGGGCCGCGAACGCCTCCTCCGCCGCATCCATCACGTCGATGTGCTTGGCGAAGAACACCACCTTGCCGACCGAACGGGCCAACTGGGCGGTGTAGTCGGAGGCGAGCCCCGCCTTCGCCTGGCCGATCTTGCGGACCATGGTGAAGACGTTGTCGCCCGACTTCGCCGACTTCGACTCCTCCAGCTCGGACTGCGCGACCAACCGGATGAGGTGCTTGCGGTGGGCCTCGTCGTCGCCCTCGAACGAGTCGGGGCGGCCGGCGGCCGCGGCGCGGTGGTACTTCGTGACCAGGCGCGCGGCGAGCTCCTTCTCGGCCTGCCGGATGGAGCGGCCGAGTTCGTCGTCGAGCTCGACCGGCAGGTCGACCACGCGGCGGCTCGGGAGGTCGGCGGCGACGTCGATCTTCCGCCGGCGCACGATCCCCATGTCGATGACGGCCTCGCGGGCGGCGGCGTAGAACCCGAAGTCGGCGGGCGTCAGCTCCGTCTCCTCCAGATGTTCCATCAGCTTCGCGGTCGGCTTGTTGCCGTCGATCCAGCCGAGGAACTGCCAGATCGCCTTGAAGTCGTCGATGTCGTTGATCAGCGGCGTGCCGGTCAGCGCGATCATCAGCGGGTCGGAGGCTTTCTGGCGGATGGCGTCCGCCAGGCCCAGCACGAGGCGTGAGCGCTGCGAGTGCAGGTTCTTGATGAAGTGCGCCTCGTCGACGACCATGCCCTGGAAGCCGAGCGTGCTGAGCCAGGAGAGGTGCCGATCCAGCACTTCGTAGTTCACGATGACCACATCGGCGAAGGCGTCGAGGCCCTCGCCGTCGCCGTGGATGACGGTCGCGCGGCGGTGCGGCGTCCAGCGCTCCACCTCGCGGGCCCAGTTCATCTTGACGACGTTGGGCACCACGGCGAGGAGCGGGTAGGCACCGGCGACCGAGGCGGCGAGGAGGGACTGCGCCGTCTTGCCGAGGCCCGGCTCGTCGGCGAGGAGGAAGCTGCGGTGACCCAGCCGGACGCTCTCGATGAACCGCGACTGGTGATGCATCAGCTCCAGGTCGTTCGGCGAGTACCGGTCGATCAGCGGGGCCGGAGGGAGCTCCATGCTGGCCGCCTGCCCGCCCGCGCCGTATTCGAACGACTTGAACAGCGGGCCGAGCAGCTCCCAGGAGTCGAGTCGGCGCCGCGGCGTCGGCTGAGCCGGAGTGAGACGGGCGAGGTCCGGCGCGAGGAACGGGTTCGAGAGCTGCCGCGCCTTCACGGACGGCGGAACGACCTGCTTCTCCGCGAGCTCCGGCGGGATGACGCTGTCCTGCTTGGCGACGGGACGCTCGATCGTGATGATCAGGTCGTCGGGCGACAACTCCGTCCCGGATTCGAGCAGCCAGTCGCGGCGCATCGTCTGCGCGGTCGCGGTCGGCGGCGACTCGGACTCCAGCAGCGAGATGAGCGAGGTGTCGCGGGCAGCGGTCTTCGCCAGGATGGTCGCGATGCCGTCGAGGCGCTTGAGCTGTTCCGCGCGCGCCGCATCACTCAGGTCGGGGTCGGACTTCGCCCGGGCGCGCTCCTCGCGCATCAGGAAGGCGATGACCTGGAACTTGGTGCGGTTCGTCGGCCCCAGCTTCTTGCCGTCCGCGGCCTTCGCCTCCACCTCGCGCACCTTGCGGGCGAGGACGGGGATGAGTCCGTCGTTGTTGGCGTGCCGGTTCTTCCGTTGCTGCGGCCTGGTCGGGCTGGTGCGCTGACCGGAACGAGACATGGTCCTCCAGGGGAGGCGCTGCGCGCTGCCGGAGAGCGCGGCGCCGGTTGGGCGTGAGGCCGGCGGGGCGAGGAGGCCGGTACCGAGTGGACCGGTCTCGACGCGGGTGACGCCGGGATGCGCAGCACATGGATGGCCGCGCAGCATCCATTTTACGGCACGCGCGGGGTTTCAGCGACGCGTGTCTGCAGGGATCTTGATCGTGACCGCTGCGGCGACGAAGACGACGGCCCCGGCGATCGACAGACCCTGGATGACGATGCCCTCAAGCGGGAGCGGCCAGATCGGATTCCAGACCACTGCCAGCGGCAGGAGTCCGGCCAGCCACCACCACATCCGCGCCTGACCGGCGAAGACGCACAGGATGAGGGCGAGGATGCTGACCGCGTAGCGGACGTACAGATACCATTCGCCGCCGACCAGGGCGAGGCCGGCAAGGAGCACGATGGCCCCGAGGAGCCCGGGGACGAGCGCCGCGCGGTTGTAGGCGGGCGGCTGCGGCGTGTGCGGTCGAGACATTGAGAGCCAACTCTACGCGGGATGCCGGCCGCACATGGTGCGCCCGCCCGGTGGCGGAGACGTTCTCTCCGGCCGGGCGGACGACGATGGTGGTGCTGTGTGTGCTGTGTGTTGTGTGATGTGCTGCGGATGCGGGTTGCTGCGGGCTTACAGCGCTCCGCGGCGGAGCAGGAATGCGCACGGCGGCGCGTCGGAGCCGACACGGACCGTGACGGCGGAGTTCCGGGCGAGTTCCAGGAACGGGTCGATTTCGAGGCGGGTCATCGGGACTCGGCGGAGTTCCGCGTCGGACGCGATCCCGTTCACTGCGAACGCGACGTCGGGTACGTCGTAGGGTTCGTCGGCGAGGTCGAGGAACACGATCGGCGAGGAGTCCTCCGTATCGAGCGGGAACACGGAGAGGATCGCCTCTGCGGCGGCCTCCGTTGTGACGTCGTCACCGAGGTGGACGACGGGCGAGGTGATCTGATCTTCCGGGTAGCCGCTGCCGACGAGGGTAAGCGTCTGGCCATCGTGCATGGCGTCGAGTGCGCTCAAGAGCGCACCGGACAGCAGCGGGCTGAGGTTCTTCAGCAAAGTCGGGCCTTTCCTGTTAAACGAATATTTCTCAACCCCTCCCTGGAGGATAGACCCACCTGTATGTCCACACGTACCCCCCCGTTAGGGGGATAACACCGCACGGCTACCCCTGTGGGGTATGCGCAACCCGGGCTTATCCTGAGGGAGTGATCGCAGACATCAAGAAGCGTGCGCTGCACCGCACGCGCATCCTCGAGGGACAGCTCCGGGGGCTCGAGAAGATGATCGAGAACGAGGACTACTGCATCGACATCATCACGCAGTCGCTCGCCATCCAGAAGTCGCTCGGGTCGCTCAACAAGCTGCTCGTCGAGAACCACCTCCGCACCCACGTCTCCGAGATGTTCGAGGAGGGCGGGAGCGCGCGCGACGACGCGATCGTCGAGCTCCTCAAGGTGTACGAGCTCTCCAACAACCGCGGCTGAGCAGGCAGGCATGACCGAAGAGCTCATCCGCATCGTCCGCGGCGACATCACCGACGAGACCGTGGATGCGATCGTCAACGCCGCCAACTCCTCGCTGCTCGGCGGAGGAGGCGTCGACGGCGCCATCCACCGCCGCGGCGGTCCCGCCATCCTGGAGGCGACCCGCGAGCTGCGGGCCACGACCCTCCCCGACGGCCTCCCGACCGGCCAAGCCGTCGCCACGATCGGCGGCGAGCTGCCGGCGAAGTGGGTCATCCACACGGTCGGGCCGGTCTGGTCGGCCGCGGAGGACCGCACTCCCCTGCTGCAGAACGCCTACCGGTCGTCCCTCCGCGTCGCACGCGAGCTCGGCGCACGCACGGTGGCCTTCCCCGCGATCTCCGCCGGCGTCTACGGCTGGCCGATGGAGGACGCCGCGCGCATCGCCGTCAGCACCGTGCGCGCCGTGCTCTCCTCCGGCGTCGGCTCGGTCGAGCACGTCCGGTTCGTGCTGTTCTCGGACGAAGCCCTCCAGGCCTTCCGCACGGCGGCCGGCGAGTGACGGCCGAAGCGCCGCCGATCGCCGTCGATCCTGCGGGCGCTCTCGAACGGTTCCGTACCCTGCTGCGCATCCCGACGATGTCCCGCAACGACGTCGCCGAGACCGACTGGGCGGCGTTCGAGCGGTTCGTGGATGCGCTGCCCGAGCTCTACCCCGCGCTCCACGCAGCGCTCTCACGCGAGAGACACGGGCACTCCCTGCTCTACCGCTGGCGCGGCCGGGGAGTCGGCGCGCCGACGGTGCTCATGGCGCACTACGACGTCGTGCCCGCCACGGCGGAAGGATGGACGCATCCCCCCTTCGCCGCCGAACTGACCGGCACCGGCGACCACCAGCTGCTGTGGGGGCGTGGTGCGATCGACGACAAGGGCGCGGTCGTCGCGATCCTGGAGGCGGTGGAGGCGCTGGTCTTGGAGGGCTTCAAGCCCGCGGATGACGTGTACCTGAGCTTCGGGCACGACGAGGAGACGCTCGGTACCGGGGCGCAGACCATCGCGGGTGTGCTCCGCGAGCGGGGCATCCGCCCGGCAGTGGTGCTGGACGAGGGCGGTGCCGTGGTGGAGCGGATCTTCCCCGGCGTGAGCAAGCCGATCGCCGTCGTCGGAGTGAGCGAGAAGGGCATCACGAGCGTCCGGCTCCGGGTCGAACAGAACGGCGGGCACGCATCCACTCCCCCGAAGATGACGGCGACCGTCCGCCTGGCGCGGGCGATCACGCGCCTCAACGACCGGCCTTTCCCGGCGCGGCTGACCGAGACGAACCTGCGGATGGTCGAGACCCTGGGCGCGCACGCGACCGGGCCCCTGCGTGCCGTCTTCACACGCGCCCGACGGCTGCAGCCGGTGCTGCGTGCGGTGTTCGGCCGGCTCAGCGACGAGACCCGCGCGATCGTGCGCACCACGACCGCCGTCACGCAGTTGAGCGGCAGCCTCGCCTCCAACGCACTTCCCGAGCGGGCGGAGGCCGTCGTCAACACCCGCATCGCGGTCGGCTCGTCGGTCGCGGAGACCCTCGACCACATCCGGCGGGCGATCCGCGACGACGACGTGAGGGTGGATGCGGTCGACGCGAGCGAGCCGTCGCCGGTCTCCCCCAGCGACGGACCGCACTGGCAGCGGCTCGCGCAGGCGATCGGCAGCGTGCATCCGCGCGCGGTCGTCACGCCGTACATCATGCTGGGCGCGAGCGACAGCCGGCACTTCACCGGAATCTGCGAGGCCGTCTACCGGTTCACGCCGTTCGAGCTGAGCGCCGAGGAGCGCGCCGCTCTGCACGCGCGCGACGAGCGCATCCACGTCGCCACGTGGCTCCGCGGAATCACCATCTACGCCCAGCTCCTGCGCGCCTCCTGACCTCTTAGGCGGCGCCGCCTAGGTCGGGGAGGGTGATTGCCCGGCTGGAGGGCGGGAGTTCGCGGAGGCGCTCGAGAGCCGGGGCGAGTTCGCCCGCCCACGCTCGGTAGCCCTCGGCGTTCAGGTGCAGGCGGTCCTCTGTGAAGGCGGGGTTGAGTTCGCCGTCCTCCAGGGCCATCGCCGGCCACAGGTCGAGCCAGCCGGCGTGGATGGTCGGCGCGAACTGCCACAGGTGCCGGTTGATGTCGCGGATCTGGTCGGCGAACTCGTGGCCGCGCGGCATCACGGATTGCACGAGGATGCGGGTCTCCGGCAGCTCCTTGCGCAGCGTCACGAGCACCGTCTCGACGTTCCGGACGACGTGCTCCACCGACCGGCGCCACGCCAGATCGTTGGTCCCGATCAGCAGAGCGATCAGCGCGGGCCTGGCGTCGATGATCTCCCCGAGCCGCGCGATCACGTCGTCGGTGGTGTCACCCGCCACGCCAAAGTTGCGGACGGACTCCCCCGGCAGCAGCTGCTCCCAGTCGCCGCCCTGCGTCAGGCTGTCCCCGACGAGGATCACCTCCTCGCGTTCCGGCCTCCATCCATCCGACATGCGGGCTCCCCTCCGTCTACCGACCATCCTCCCTCACAACTGCAAGCAGGGGAAGGAACGCGGGTAGGCGCACGGATTCGTGCCGAATGTCGCCTTTCGCCTCACGAAAGTCGACATTCAGCACGAATCTCGAGGGGTCAGAGCAGGGACTTGGTGTGCCAGACGGTCTTCGTCTCGGTGAAGAACGCGATGCGATCGAGCGACGGAGCAGCTGCGTCCGGGCCGTTCTCGGGCGGCAGCACGCGCTTCAGCGTGTCGGCCGCGGCGATCTGCAGGTCCACCCAATCGAGGTCGCCCGCGCCGACGAGGTCGAGCGCGTTGACGTCGGCGTGCGAGGCCAGCCACGGCGCGATCTCGGCCGGCGATCCGGTGAGGATGTTCACCACGCCGCCCGGCACGTCGCTCGTAGCGAGCACTTCGCTGAGGCTGATCGCCGACAGCGGGAAGCGCTCGCTGGCGACCACCACCACGGTGTTGCCCGCGGCCAGCGCCGGCGCAATCGCGCTCACGAAGCCGAGCAGGCTGGAGTCCTGCGGAGCGACGATGGCGACCACACCGGTCGGCTCCGGCACCGAGATGTTGAAGTACGGACCCGAGACCGGGTTGGCGTTGCCCGCGACCTGCGCGAACTTGTCCGCCCATCCCGCGTACCAGACCCAGCGGTCGATGGCCTCGTCCACCTGAGCGGCAGCGGCGCCAGTCGATACGCCCTCCGACTTCTGGATCTCGTCGACGAACTGCGCCCGGCGACCCTCCATCAGTTCGGCGATGCGGTAGAGCACCTGGCCGCGGTTGTACGCGGTCGCACCGGACCATCCCGACACCGCAGCGCGGGCGGCGACGACCGCATCCCGGGCATCCTTGCGGGATGCCTTGGCGGCGTTCGCGAGAAACACGCCCTTCGCCGTCGCCACCTCGTAGGTGCGTCCGGACTCGCTGCGGGGGAACTTCCCGCCGATGTACAGCTTGTAGGTCTTCGGCACGGCCAAGCGGGTCATTTGGAGGCTCCCTTGCGAGCGAGGCGGGCGGGGATGGAGGCGGGCGCGGCCACCGAACGACCGGGCACGAGGTAGGCGCCGAGCCCGTGCCGGCCGCCCTCGCGGCCGTAACCGGACTCCTTGTAGCCGCCGAACGGGCTCGCCGGGTCGAACCGGTTGAAGGTGTTGGCCCAGACGACGCCGGCGCGGAGCTTGTCGGCGACGGCGAGGATGCGGCTGCCCTTATCCGACCAGATTCCGGCCGACAGCCCGTACGGGGTGTTGTTGGCCTTCGCGATGGCCTCGGCCGGGGTGCGGAACGTCAGCACCGACAGCACCGGCCCGAAGATCTCCTCGCGGGCGATGCGGTGGCTCGTCGACACGTTGTCGAAGATGGTCGGCGCGAACCAGAAGCCGTTCTCCGGGATGGCGCAGTCGGCCGTCCAGCGCTCGGCGCCCTCCGCCTCGCCGATGTCCGAGAGTTCGCGGATCCGCTGCAGCTGCTCGGCCGAGTTGATGGCGCCGATGTCGGTGTTCTTGTCCAGCGGGTCGCCGAGACGCAGGGTCGACAGACGGCGCTTCAGCCGGTCGACGACCTCGTCGTGGATCGACTCCTGCACGAGGAGTCGGCTGCCCGCGCAGCACACGTGACCCTGGTTGAAGAAGATGCCGTTGACGATGCCTTCGACCGCCTGGTCGATGGGCGCGTCGTCGAAGACGATGTTCGCGGCCTTGCCGCCGAGCTCCAGCGTCAGCTTCTTGGTGGTGCCGGCGACCGAGCGCGCGATCTCGCGTCCGACGGCGGTAGAGCCGGTGAAGGCGACCTTGTTGACGTCCGGGTGGGAGACGAGGTCGCGGCCGGTCTCGCCGGCGCCGGTGACGATGTTGACGACGCCGGCCGGGAGGTCGGCCTGCTGCAGGATCTCCGCGAACAGCAGCGCCGTCAGCGGGGTCGTCTCAGCGGGCTTCAGCACCACGGTGTTTCCGGCGGCGAGAGCCGGGGCGATCTTCCACGCGAGCATCAGCAGCGGGAAGTTCCACGGGATCACCTGCGCCGCGACGCCGAGGGCGCGGGGAGCGGGGCCGAGACCGGCGTGCTCCAGCTTGTCCGCCCATCCCGCGTAGTAGAAGAACCAGGCGGCGACGAGCGGAACATCCACGTCGCGGCTCTCCTTGATCGGCTTGCCGTTGTCGAGGCTCTCGGCGACGGCGAGCTCGCGGGCGCGCTCCTGCACGAGGCGCGCGATGCGGAAGAGGTACTTGCCGCGGTCGGAGCCGCTCATCCGCGACCAGACGCGCTCGTAGGCACGGCGGGCGGCGGCGACGGCCGCATCCACGTCAGAGGAGTCGGCGGTCGCGATGGTCGCGATGCGCTCCTCGGTGGCGGGCGAGATCGTCTGGAACGGCGTGCCGTGGCCGGCGACGAACTCGCCGTCGATGAACAGCCCGTAGTCGTCGCGCAGGTTCAGGATCGACCGCGACTCGGGGGCCGGGGCGTATTCGAGGAAGCTCATGTCAATTCTGCTTTCGTCAGTCGATCGTCACGTAGTCGGAGCCGGAGTAGTGCCCGGTGGCCAGCTTCTGGCGCTGCAGCAGCACGTCGTTGAGGAGGCTGGACGCGCCGAACCGGAACAGGTGCGGCTGCAGCCAGCGCTCGCCCACCGTCTCGGCGACCGTCACGAGGTACTTGATGGCGTCCTTGGACGAGCGGATGCCGCCGGCGGGCTTCACCCCGATCTCCTCACCCGAGAGCTGGTGCCAGTCGCGCACCACCTCGAGCATCAGCAGCGTCACGGGGAGGGTCGCAGCGGGCGAGACCTTGCCGGTCGAGGTCTTGATGAAGTCTCCGCCGGCCAGGATGCTGAGCCAGGATGCGCGCCGCACGTTGTCGTACGTGTTCAGCTCGCCGGTCTCCAGGATCACCTTGAGGTGGGCGTAGGTGCCGTCCTCGCGCCGGCAGGCCTCCTTGACGGCGACGATCTCGTCGAAGACCAGGCCGTAGCGTCCCGAGAGGAACGCGCCGCGGTCGATGACCATGTCGATCTCGTCGGCGCCCGCCGCGACGGCGTCCGCAGTGTCGGCGAGCTTCACCTTGAGGGATGCGCGACCGCTCGGGAACGCGGTGGCGACGGCGGCGACGTTCACCCCTCCGGTGCCCCCGGCGCGGCGTACGGCGCCCGCGTGGGCGGCACCAAGCGCCTCCACCGCGTACGGCACCATGTCGCCGTAGACGCAGACCGCGGCGGGCCGCGGGGACGTCAGGTCGGACGGATCCGGGGTGAGCGCCTTGGCGACCAGCGAACGGACCTTGCCGGGGGTGTCGGCGCCCTCCAGCGTGGTGAGGTCGATCAGACCGATGATGGTGTCGAGCGCCCACTTCTTGCTGCTGGTCTTGATGGAGCGGGTGCCGAGGCCGGCAGCGCGCTGCTCCAGGCCGACCGCATCCACACCGGGGATGCCGTTGAGGTAGCGCCGCAGCGACCCCTCGGTGAGGTCGCCGCCGAGCACCTCGACGGCGCGGGACGCCGGCGCGAGCGTGCGCACGGGCGGTGTTGTCTCGATGGTCATGTGTTCCTCCAGGTGTTGCTGAGCCGGTGGGCTGCTGCCGGTGGGCTACTGAGCTGTTGAGCCCGGGGCGTTGCGCCCGAGCAGATCGTTGGCGGTCGCCTCGTCGGTGATGAAGATGGTGCACAGGCCACTCGCGACGACGGCGTGGGCCACGCGGTGCTTGGCCTCGCCGGCGATGACCGCGATGGATGTGCGAGCTGAGCGCAGCTCGTCGAGGCTGAGCCCCAGCGTGCGCGAGTTGAGGTCGGGGTCGGCGACCTGGCCGTCGTCGGTGATGAAGCGCCCGACCACGTCGCCGACGGCGCCCTTCTCGGCCAGCGAGGACACATCCTCGACCGACAGGTACCCGGAGTCGACGTGCACCGAGCTCGTGTCGACGACGCCGGCGCTGAACAGGTAGGCGTTGGCGCTCCGGGCGAGCTCCAGGACGCTCTGCACCGAGCGGTCGGCCTCGATGGCGCGGCGGGTGGCGGCATGCTCGAAGATCGCGGGACTGGGAAGCAGGGTGGCCGTGCCCTGCGCCTTGCGGGCCATGACGACCGCGGTGTCGGCGGCGGCCGTGGCCTGGCGGGTGGAGGAGACGCTCCCGTTGATCTGCACCGGGTTCACCCCGACCGCCCAGCCCGGGCGCAGCCGTGCGGCGACGGCGTGGAGGGTTCGGCCCCAGCTGACGCCGAGCGTGCGCGGGACGGGACGGAGCGTGGTGAGGTAGTCGGCAGCGGCCTGCGCGACCCTCCCCTGTACCTCCGAGTCGGACTCGGCCGCGGGGACGACCACCGCGTCGGCGAGGCCGTAGAAGCCGCAGAGTTCGCGCTCCAGCGAGAACCGCCTGGCGCTGGGGTGCACGATCTCGATGCGCACGAAGCCGTGCTCGCGGGCGGCCACCAAGAGGCGGCCGACCTTCCAGCGGGACACGTTGAGGGCGACGCCGATCTCATCCTGCGTCTTGCCGGCCTCGTAGTACAGTTCCGCGGCTTTGACGGCGAGGATCTCGTCCGAATCGTTCAGGGCCACCTCTCCAGCTTAGGAAGGGGTGCTCGTCGGAGCAACAAGTGTGTGGCGACTGCTCAAATGAGCAGTCGCGGTTTCGTTTATCGTTGGGGCGTGCCCACAGACGCTCTCGCCTCCTCCGCTGCCGTCCCGTACGTCCTCGCCGTCGACTTCGGCGGCACCAAGGTCGAAGCGGCCCTGGTGGATGCGGACGGGCGGCTCGTCGAAGGGTCCCGCGACCGCCGCCCCACCGGGCGCACCGCCACGGTGCCCGATCTCGAGGCCTCCGTCGGCGGCGTCGTGCGCGCCGCGTACGCCTCCCTCCCGGCCGGCGGCACCGTCATCGGCATCGGCATCGGCAGCGCCGGACCCATCGACCGCCAGCGTGGGCTGGTCTCACCGTTGAACGTGCCGCATTGGCGCGACTACCCGATGCGCGACTTCGTCGCCGGGGTCGCGGCCGAGCTCGGGCTCGACGTTCCCGTCACCCTCGAGATGGATGGCGTGGCGATCACCATGGCCGAGCACTGGGTGGGCGCCGCGCAGGGCGTCGACAACGTCATGGGGATGGTCATCTCGACCGGGATCGGCGGCGGCCTCATCGTCGACGGCCGCGTGATCACCGGCCCGACCGGCAACGCCGGGCACATCGGGCACGTCGAGGTCGGGGACATCCGGGGCGAGGACACCTTCGGCAACCCGTACGCGCTGGAGGCCATGGCGTCCGGGCCGCACACCGTCGCCTGGGCGCGGCAGCACGGGTTCACCGGCGGAACCGGCGAGGAGCTCGCCGCCGCCTACGCCGCCGGCGACGCGGTCGCGGCCGAGGCGATCGCCCGCACCGGGACCGCAGTGGGCCACGCGATCGCGTCCGCGACCGCGCTGCTCGACCTGGAGCTCGTCGCCATCGGCGGCGGCTTCTCGCACTCCACACCCGACCTCTTCGACCACATGCGTGCGGTGATCGACAACCACTACTTCCCGTTCGTGCGCAAGGTGCGGATCGTCCCGTCCGCCCTCTCGTCCGAGGGCCCGCTCATCGGGGCCGCCGCGCTCATCCACCGCGCGCACCTTCTCCCCTAGCAAGCCAACAGCTCCTTAGTTTTTCGCACGAATCGCCACGAATCGCCCGAAAAACTAAGGAACTGATTGCGTGGGCGGAGCTAGTCCTCGAGGTAGCGGGGGCGGGCGGCGACGGCACCGGCGACGGCGGCGGCCAGGGCGGTGCCGGTCAGGACGACGAGCGGCAGCGTCCACGAGCCGGTGACCTGGTGGAGCACGCCGACCGCGAGCGGCCCGAGCGCACCGAGGGTGTAGCCGAGACCCTGCGTGAAGCCGCTGAGCGCGACGGAGCCCGCGTGCGTCCGCGTGCGCATGTTGATCAGCACGAGGCAGAGCGGGAAGAGCAGCGGGCCGAGACCTGCGAGCGACACCCACAGCCACGTCGCGGTCGCCGGGATGAAGATCAGTCCGAGGTAGCCGAGGATGAAGAACGCGACGCCCGCATAGATCAGCACGGAGACGTTCCGCATCCGGGAAGCGAGCAGCGGGACGAGCAGCCCGGCCGGTATGCCCATCGCGGCATACACCGAGAGCAACGCCCCGGCATCCAGCGGCGGGACCCCGGCTATGTCGTGCAGGATCTCCGGCAGCCAGGCGAACATCGCGTACGCGTTGAGGCTCGACACCGCGAACAGCACCGCCATGGCCCACGCCAGCGGCGAATGCCACACCCGGCCCGCCATCGCCGGCTGCGCCTTCTCGACCTCGACGTCGCTGTCGGGATGCGCGGGTCGATGCGTGATCAGGATGCGGAGCCACGGCAGGATCGCCAGCACGCTGACGAGCGCCCACATCCCGACCGACACGTGCCAGCCGGCCGCATCGGCGACCGGGACCGCGACGAGCGGCGGCAGCAGCGTGGAGACCGACATCACGGTCGCGTACAGCGAGGTGACGAGCCCGATGCGGTCGGGGAAGTACCGCTTCACCAAGGGCGGCAGCAGCACGTTGCCGACGCCCATCCCGGCGAACGTCACCGCCGATCCGATGGCCAGCACGGCGAACGAACCGGCGGTCGCACGGAGGAGGTCTCCGGCGAGTATCACCCCGAGCGAGATCACGACCAGCGTCTCGAGAGTCAGGCGCCGGGTGAACGACGGAGCGATCAGGCCGAACACGGCGAAGCACACCGGTGGCAGCATCCCGAGCAGTCCGACGCCGATGCTCGACACCTCGAAGTCGGTGCGGATCTCGGCGAAGATCGGCGACAGGGCGGCGACCGCGGTGCGGAGGTTCGCCGCGATGAGCAGGATGCCGACCAGCGCGATGGCGCGCCCGCGCCACAGGGGCCGCGCGGCCGCGGCCGCGTCTGCTCCCGCCATCAGGAGAGCTCGTCCGCGCCGGCGGAGCGCTCGGCGCCGAGGATGCGCCGCGCCTGCACGACGTCGTCCGCGATCTGGGCGATCAGCGGCTCGATGCCGGTGTACGCGACCATCCCGCGAATCCGCTCGAGGAAGGACACCTCCACGGTGTGGTCGTACAGGTCGAGTTCGCGGTCGAGAACGTACGCCTCGACCTGCTTGTGCGGCACACCCTCGAAGGTCGGGTTGTTGCCGACCGAGATGGCCGCCGGGTACCGCTCCCCCGCATCGGTGAGCCAGCCCGCGTACACGCCGTCGGCGGGGATGAGGCCCTCCGACTCCGGCGACAGGTTTGCGGTCGGGAAGCCCAGTTCGCGTCCGCGCGCCGCGCCGTGCACGACGAGCCCGCGCACGGTCGGCGCCGAGCCGAGCAGTTCGGTCGCGTGGCCGACGTCGCCGTCGGCCAGCAGCTCACGGATCCACGTCGACGACACCCGGCGGCCGTGCTCCGGCCGTACGTCGTCGATGAGCTCCACCTCGAAGCCGTACGTCTCGCCGAGCCGGCGCAGCATCGCCACATCGCCCGCGCCGCGCGCTCCGAAACGGAAGTCGCTGCCGACGAGCACCGCCGCCGCGTGCAGCCGGTCGACCAAGATGCGGTGGACGAACCCCTCGGGGTCGAGGCCCGCGAGGGCCCGGTCGAAGGCCACCATGAGTGTCGCATCCACCCCGGTCGCGGCCAGCAGGTCGAGCTTCTGCGCGTTGCTGACGAGCGACGGCGGGCACTTCTCGGGCGCCAGCACCTCCAGCGGATTGCGGTCGAAGGTGATGATCGTGGAGGTGAGCCCCCGCTCGGCGGCCACGGCGCGTAGCCGGTCGATCACCGCGCGATGCCCGGTGTGGACGCCGTCGAACTTGCCGATGGTGACCGCGCTCGGCCCCCACCCGTCGGGGATCTCGGAGACGGAGTGGAAGACCCTCACGACGCCGCACCTGCCGGAGCCTCGGCCGCAGCCTCTTCGACCGGGGGGTGGCTGCGCAGCCACAGCATCCCGAGCACCGGAAGCACCAGCGGGATGAAGAGGTAGCCCATCCCGTACACCGACCACACCGTGGCGTCGCGGCCGAACGGGTCGATGTCGTGCAGGCCCAGCACCGCCGGCGCGAACAGGCTAAGGCTGCCGATGATCAGAACGCCGGCCAGCTCGAAGCTGATGGTGATCCACGCGACGCGATACCAGACCCGGCCCGGCGCGATCAGCGCGATCGTGGCGACGATGTACACGACCGCCGCTAGCGCGGACAGCGTGAACGCCACCGGCGCCTCACCGTACCGGTCGATGATCTGGAAGACGCTGCGCCCGGTGGCCGCCAGCGCGAGCACGCCGTAGACGAAGACGAGCACCCGGCCCACCCCCGACATCCGCCGTCGCGGGGAGGACGGGTCGTGGTTCGTGCGCGCGGACATGGTGTGGTGGGACATCGCCTTCGATTCTATTTGCGTCCGCGACCCTCAGGCGCCCTGCACGAACCAGATCTGCCCCATGCGGTACACCATGACCGCGATCGCGAGGCAGACGCCGCCGAGGATGACCGTGCTCCACCGGTTGCGCTCGATCAGCGCCCAGAAGCCGCCGGCGAGCGGCAGGATGATCGCCGAGATCAGGTAGATGTAGAACTCGGCGAGGCTGCCGGAGGGCGGATTGCCCACCGCCGGCGCGACGATCGCGATGACCAGCTGGACGAGCAGCAGCAGCTCGACCAGCGCGACGGCGCCCATCGACACATCGCCCGGGAGCCGCCCGGCAAGCCCCAGCACGATGCAGAGGAGTCCGGCGGCGCAGGCCACGACGACCTGCACGGTGGTGAACCACTCGATCATGCGGTGCCCGCCGGGCCGACCGCTTCGTCCGTGGGGAAGTTCACGAGGGTCCTGGCTTCCTTTCCGCGGAACTCGATCAGTCCCACCAGCGTTCCGGTCGGCGCGATCGCAGCGACCGGCTCACCGCCCGGCCCTTCCCAGTCGGCGATGTGGATGCGGCGCCCGTGCGTCAGGTCGATCGCCTGCTGCTCGGTCAGCTCCAGCCGCTCGAAGAGCCGGCCGGCGGCGTCCGCGGCCGGCACCAGCGCGGCCTCCGCGTCGAGCGTAGCGAGGTCGTGGGCATCGCGCACATGGTAGGCGCCGACGCGGGTGCGCCGCAGGGCGCTGAGGTGCCCGCCGACGCCGAGGCCGGCCCCGAGGTCGCGGGCGAGAGAGCGGATGTACGTGCCCGATGAGCAGACGACCCGCACATCCAGATCGATCGCGCCCGTGTCGCGGCGGATACTGATCAGTTCGAACTCCGACACAGTGACGGCGCGTGGCCGCAGCTCCACCTGCTCGCCGGCGCGGACCCGGGCGTACGCCCGCTTGCCGTCGACCTTGATGGCGCTGACCGAGCTCGGAACCTGCTCGATCTCGCCGGTGAGGCGCGCGATGCCGGCGCGGATCGCCTCCTCGGTCACCGCATCCAGGTCGCTCTGCGCCGCCGGGGCCAGCAGGTCGCCTTCCGCGTCGTCGGTTGTGGATGCCGCCCCGAGCCGGATGGTCGCCAGATACTCCTTGTCCGCACCGACGATGTATGTCAGCAGGCGGGTGGACGAGTTGATGCCGAGGATGAGCAGACCGGTCGCCATCGGGTCCAGCGTTCCCGCATGGCCGACCTTGCGGGTGCCTGCAGCCCGGCGGACGCGGGAGACGACGTCGTGACTGGTCATCCCTCCCGGCTTGTCGACGAGGATCAGGCCGCTGCCGGTCACGCGACCGTCCCTGTCGCGCTGCGCTCGCCCTCGACCCGTCCGTTCTCAGCAGACACGTGCAGCACCAGGTCGAGCTTCGTACGGAAGGTGCACTCCAGCAGTTCCGTGGCGGCCTCGTCGCGCCCGTACTCCTCCGGCAGCCGCAGTCCCAGCAGGGTGTTCAGCAGCATCCCCTCGGCGAGGAAGGAGCGCACCTCCTCCGGAGCGAAGCCCGCTTCGTCGCGCAGGAGGCGGTAGATGGCCAGGAAACCGTCCCGGGCCTTGCCGCCGATCGTCGGCTCCTGCCCCATGCTGAAGGCCTGCATGAGCGAGAGCAGCAGCCCGCGGTCCTCGATAAGGTTCACGTAGGCGAGGCCCAGGCGGCGGCCGATCTCGCCGTGCGAACCGGGCAGGGGTGAGGTGCCTGGGCCGGTCGGGGCGGCCGGCGATCCGTCGGCCTTCCACTGCTCGATCGTGCCCGTGAAGGCGACGAGCAGGCGGTCGAGGGATCGGCTCAGCACGCCGACGAAGAGGTTCTCCTTGCCGCCGAACATCCGCACCACATACGGCTGGCTGATGCCCGCCGCCTTGGCGATCTGGTCGGTGGTCGCGCCGAAGTAACCGCGCTCGCCGAAGACCCGGCTGGCGGCTTCGAGGATCTGCTCCCGGCGCTCGGCCGAGGGGATCCTCTCGCTGATCTTGTCCGTCACGCTTGACATGTTATCAGTCGATTACTAGTGTCAGCTCTTGTAATCATCCGATAACCACATTTCGACCCACACTCTTGGAGGCGTGCAATGTCCGCTCCCGTCACCACCGGCGCCGGCACCCGCCGAGCGACCGCCCGGCGCATCCCGGTCTGGCTGGCGATCGTCGCCGCCTCGTTGCCGATGTTCATGGCGACGCTCGACAACCTCGTCGTCACCAGCGCCCTCCCCGTCATCGCGAAAGACCTCAGCGCCTCCATCGAAGAGCTGCAGTGGGTCGTCAACGCCTACACGCTGACCTTCGCCACCCTCATGCTGATGGCGGTCGGCCTCGGCGACCGGCTGGGGCGCCGCTCGGTGTTCCTCGCCGGCATCGCCGTCTTCACGCTCGCCAGCGCCGCGGCGGCGCTGTCGACCGAGCCCTGGCAGTTGATCGGCGCGCGGGCGATCCAGGGTGTCGGCGCTGCAGCGCTGCTCCCCCTTTCGTTGACGCTGCTCGCCGGCAGCGTGAGCGAGCGGCTCCGGCCCGCGGCCATCGGCATCTGGGGCGGGATCTCGGGCCTCGGTGTCGCCCTTGGCCCGCTGATCGGCGGCGCGGTGGTCGAGGGATGGAACTGGCAGGCGATCTTCTGGCTCAACGTCCCGCTCGGCGTCATCGCCGTTCCTCTGGTGCTCTTCGCACTGCCCAACAGTTTCGGCGCACGCGTCCGCGCCGACATCGTCGGTCTGTTGCTCGCCGCCCCGGGTGTGCTCGGCGTGGTCTGGGCCATCGTCCGCGGCAACGACGCGGGATGGGGCAGCGCCGAGGTGCTCGTCCCCCTCATCGCGGGTGCCGCGCTGCTGGTCGCCTTCGTGATCTGGGAGTCGCGGGCGGCCGCCCCGCTGCTCCCCTTGCGGCTCTTCCGCGATCGCAGCTTCACGGTGGCCAACCTGGTCGGTGTCACCTTCAGCTTCGGAATCTTCGGTGCGATCTTCATCCTGATCCAGTTCCTCCAGGTCGTGCAGGGCCACACCCCGCTCGAGGCCGGTGTGATGACGATGCCGTGGACGCTCGCGCCGATGGTCGTGGCGCCGCTGACCGGACTGCTGTCGTCGCGGACGGGGACCCGCCTCCCGGTCGTCGTCGGGCTCGTCCTCCTCGCCGTCTCGATGGGATGGATCGCGGCGACCCTGTCCGCCACGCTCCCCTACTCGCAGATGTGGCCGCCGTTCCTGCTCGCCGGCATCGGCATGGGACTCGTGTTCGCTCCCAGTTCGACGGCAGTGCTCGCCAACATGCGGCCCGCCGACCACGCGAAGGCGTCCGGCACCAACTCCACGCTCCGCGAGGTCGGAGTCGCGCTCGGCGTGGCCGTGCTGACCGCGGTATTCACCGGAGCGGGCGGAACGCTCACCCCGACCGGATACGTGGATGCGGCCGTGCCGGCCGTGTGGGTCGGCGCGAGTGTGCTGGCCGCCGCCGCCGTGATCGCGCTGGCGCTGCCCGGCCGGCGTGCCGCTGCACGGCTGGCCGCCGCGGCCGCTGCGCCGGCAACCCCGGCCGAGGCCGCCGTCGACGCCCTCGCCACGGCAGAGCCGGCGCCGGTCCTCGCCGACTGACCTCACACCTCCGTCCAGTTGACACGACACGCGGTCAGCGCACCTGCGCCGACGGCGTGTCGCGTCAACTCCGGAGGCCGGCGAGGCCAGGCCCGGCGTGTCGCGTCCACTCGCGCGCGGCCGGCGACGCCAGGCCGGGCGATTAGGCTGGAACGCGTGCGAATCGGCGTGATCGGAGCGGGAGCCATCGGCGGCACCATCGCAGCACTCCTCGACCGCGTCGGTCATCTGGTCGAGGTGACGGCGCGCGGCGAGCAGCTCGCGGCGATCCGCGACGAGGGCCTGCGGCTCGACGGAGGCTGGGGCACGCACACCACGCGGGTCACCGCCGCGGAGACGCTCCAGACGCGTCCCGAGCTCGCCTTCGTGTGCACCAAGGCTCAGGATGCGCCGGCGGCCATTCGCGCCAACGCGCCACTGCTGGACGGGATCACCGTGGTGATCGTGCAGAACGGCCTGGCCGGGCTGCGCGAGGCCGAGCAGCTGCTGCCGGGGTCCGCGTGCGTCGGCGCCCTCGCGCTGTACGCCGCCAGCTACCTCGCGCCCGGACGGGTCTCGGTCACCACCACCGCGAATACATACCTCGGCGCCGGGGACGGCCCGCCGCCCCCAGCCGCGGTGGAGGCTGCACGCATCCTCGACGGCGCCATGCCCGCCTTCGCCATCGACAACTTCACCGGCGCGCAGTGGACCAAGCTCATGGTGAACCAGATCAACGCCCTCCCCGCGATAACAGGACTCAGTGCGCAGGCGGTGCTCGGCGACCGGCGGCTGCGGCCCATCGTCACGGCGAGCCTGCAGGAGGCCACCCGGGTCGGCTACGCCCGCGGCGTGCGCTACGGCAGCATCCAGGGCCTCGACGATCGCATCCTCCGCGTCGTCGCCCGCGCTCCCCGCTGGGCCGCTCAAGCGGTGCCGCTGATGATGAAGCGGCGCATGGGTTCTACTCCGAATCCCGGCTCGACGCTGCAGAGCATCCGCCGGGGGCAGCCGACCGAGATCGACTACCTCAACGGTGCCGTAGTGGATGAGGCGCGCACGGCAGGCGTCGAGGCGCCGGTCAACGCGGCGATCACGCAGCTGGTCCACGAGGTGGAGCGTGCGGGTGCGTTCTACACACCCGACGAGGTCGCCGAGCGGATGCGGCCGTTGCTCGCCGCCTGAGGCCCGTCGCTGCGCTGTCCGGCTCAGTCGATCGGCTCGATGCGCAGCGGCAGCGCCTGCACGCGCGGCGTCGGCGGAAGCATCATGCGACGAGCAGAGGCCCCGGCACCGGTTAGCCTCGATGCATGCACGACTTCGCCGCGACGGTGGTGGACTGGTACCACGCGAACCGGCGCGACCTGCCGTGGCGGCGCGACGGCTTCACGGCGTGGGGCACGCTCGTCAGCGAGTTCATGCTGCAGCAGACGCCGGTGAGCCGGGTCATCCCCCGGCTGGAGGAGTGGCTGACGCGCTGGCCGACACCGGCGGACCTCGCCGCCGTTCCGCCCGGCGAGGCAGTGCGTGCCTGGCAGTCGCTCGGCTACCCGCGGCGGGCGCTGTGGCTGCACGCCGCCGCCGTCGCGATCACCGAACGTCACGGCGGTGTGGTGCCGGACGATGTGAATGCGCTGCTCGCGCTCCCCGGCGTCGGCGACTACACCGCGCGCGCCGTGGCGGTGTTCGCCTACGGCGACCGGCATCCCGTCGTCGACACCAACATCCGCCGCGTCATCTCCCGGGCCGTGGACGGTCAGGCGGAGCCCGGGCCGCCCAGTGCGAAACGGGACCTCGCCGCCATGGAGGCGCTGCTGCCCGACGACCGCCCGGCCGCTGCCGCCTTCAACGCAGGAATGATGGAGCTCGGCGCGATCGTCTGCGTCGCCCGGTCGCCGCGCTGCGACCAGTGCCCGATCGCTGCGCGGTGCGCCTGGCGTCAGGCGGGCTATCCGGCGTACGCCGGTCCGCGCAAGTCGGTGCAGAAGCGCTACGAGGGCAGCGACCGGCAGGTGCGCGGTCGCATCCTCGCCGAACTGCGCGCATCGCACATCCCCGTCAGTGCCGTCGAGCTCGAAAGCGTGTGGCCGGACGCAGCACAGCGCGACCGCGCCCTCGCGGGACTCGTGGCGGACGGCCTGGCCGTCGCGTCCCAGGGCGGCTACACGCTGCCCTGACCGTGAGGTGCGCGCAGGTGCGCGCGACACGCCGTGTGCCGGCGCACCTGCGAGCACCTCACGAAACGGAGAAGACCAGAGGGTCCCAGTCGAGGATGCGGGACCGGTACACGAGCCCCTCGGTCACGAACGGGTCGCCCTCGCGGAAGCGCTCGGCGGCCTCCCTCGATCGGAAGATCGCCATCGATCCCTGCGTCGCCGGGTCGCCGAACGTGCCGATCATGAGCACCTCGCCGCCCTTCGCGAAGTCGTCGAGGTAAGCCCTGTGGCGGGGATAGGTCTCCACCAGTCGCTGGAAGTGCTCGGGACCCGCGGCCGGGTCGGCATCGTAGAACGAGACGGCGTACATGCCGTCAGCTTAGGGTCGGGATGCGCTCAGCGCTCCGACTGCGTGCTCTCGTCCTCGTCGGCGTCGTCCGCGCCGGCGTCATCTGCGTCGGCGTCGGCCTCGTCGTCCTCGTCCTCGTCGTCCTCATCGAAGTCCCGCGGCTTGACGTACGGGTCCTCGTCGCCGGCATATGCGGCGCTCGCGGCGAGTCCCGCCACCTCGGTGTCGCGCTCGCGCGCCTCTCGCAGCAGGCCTTCGATGTGGGCCGCGTTCTCGGGGATCGCGTCCAGCTGGAACGCCAGCGTCGGCGTCAGCCGGGCGGTGATGTTCTTGCCGACCTCACTGCGCAGCATCCCCGTCGCCGCAGCGAGGGCCGCAGCGCTGTCCTCGCGCTCCTGCTCGGTGCCGTACACCGTGTAGAAGACGGTGGCGTGCTGCAGGTCGCCGGTCACCTGGACGTCCGTGATGGTCACGAATCCCAGGCGCGGGTCGCGCAGACCGCGGTCGAGCCGCTTGGCGACGATCTCCTTGATTCTGTCCGCGAGCTTCCTCGCGCGAGCCGGATCAGCCATCATTCACTCCTCACTCGTGGTGGAAGCCGAAGGCCCGGCGGGTCACCCGCCGGGCCTTCGGTCCGTTTAGCTCAGACGCGCGGCTTCTCGCGAAGCTCGGTCGTCTCGATCTCATCACCGATCTGGATGTCGTTGTACTTCCCGAGACCGATACCGGCCTCGAAGTCGGTACGGACCTCGGTGACGTCGTCCTTGAACCGGCGCAGCGACTCGATCGCCAGGTTGTCGCCCACCACGACGCCGTCGCGGATGACCCGCGCCTTCGCGTTGCGGGTGATCGTCCCGGAGCGAACGATGACACCGGCGATGTTGCCGAACTTCGAGGAGCGGAACACCTCGCGGATCTCGGCGACACCGGACTGGACCTCTTCGAACTCGGGCTTGAGCATGCCCTTGAGCGAGTTCTCGATGTCCTCGATGGCGTTGTAGATGACCGAGTAGAAGCGGACATCCACACCCTCGCGGGCTGCACGCTCGCGCGCCTTCACGTCCGGGCGGACGTTGAAGCCGATCACGATCGCGTTGTCGATGGTCGCCAGGTCGATGTCCGACTCGGTGATGGCGCCGACGCCGCGGTGCAGGATGCGGAGCGAAACCGAGTCGTCGACCTCGATCTTCATGAGCGACTCCTCCAGCGCCTCCACGGCACCGGACACATCGCCCTTGATGATGAGGTTGAGCGCCTCGACCTTGCCCTCTTCCAGAGCACGGGTGAAGTCCTCGAGCGAGATGCGCTTGCGGGCCTTGGCCAGCTGGGCGTTGCGCTCGGCGGCTTCGCGCTTCTCCGCGATCTGACGAGCGGTGCGGTCCTCCTCGGTGACGATGAAGACGTCGCCGGCGCGCGGAACGCTGGAGAGACCCTGCACCTGCACCGGACGGGACGGCGCAGCCTCGAGCACGGCGTCGCCGTTCTCGTCGGCCATCGCACGGACACGTCCGTAGGCGGTGCCTGCGACGATCGAGTCGCCGACGCGCAGCGTTCCGGACTGGATGAGCACGGTCGCGACAGCGCCGCGGCCCTTGTCGAGCTTCGCCTCGATGGCGATGCCTCGCGCATCCTTGTTCGGGTTGGAGCGCAGGTCGAGACCCGCATCGGCCGTGAGCAGCACCGCGTCCAGGAGGTCCTGGATACCGATGTCGTTCCGGGCAGACACGTCGACGAACATGACGTCGCCGCCGTACTCCTCCGCCACCAGACCGAACTCGGTGAGCTGCTGGCGCACCTTCGCCGGGTTGGCATCCGGCTTGTCGATCTTGTTGACCGCGACCACGATCGGCACGTTGGCCGCCTGGGCGTGGTTCAGCGCCTCGATGGTCTGCGGCATGATGCCGTCGTCCGCCGCGACCACGAGGATCGCGATGTCGGTGACCTGCGCACCACGAGCACGCATGGCGGTGAACGCCTCGTGACCCGGGGTGTCGATGAAGGTGATGGCACGCTCGATGCCCTCGTGCTCCGTCCACACCTGGTACGCACCGATGTGCTGGGTGATGCCGCCGGCTTCTCCCGCAACGACGTTCGCGTTGCGGATGGCGTCGAGGAGGCGCGTCTTACCGTGGTCGACGTGACCCATGACGGTGACGACCGGGGGCCGGATCTCGAGGTCTTCGTCGGACTCGTCCGCAAGCTCGGCGTCGAGGTCGATGTCGAAGCCCTCCAGGAGCTCCTTGTCCTCGTCCTCCGGCGACACGACCTGGATCTTGTAACCCAGTTCCTCGCCGAGCACCTCGAAGGTGGCCTCGTCGAGCGACTCGGTCGCGGTCGCCATCTCGCCCAGGTGGAAGAGGACGGTGACCAGCGACGCGGGGTTCGCGTCGATCTTGTCGGCGAAGTCGGAGATGGATGCGCCTCGGCGCAGCCGCACGACGGTGTTGCCGTCGCCGCGGGGTACGCTCACGCCACCCAGCGACGGGGCCTCCCGCATTTCGAATTCCTGGCGCTTCGCGCGCTTCGACTTGCGGGCCTTGCTCTTGCCGCCACCGCGACCGAAGGCACCTGCGGTGCCGCCGCCGGGCCCACGACCGCGACCGCCGCCACCACCGGGGCGCGGACCGCCGAAGCCGCCGCCGGGCCGCTGGAAGCCGCCCGCCGTGCCTGCTCCGGCACCGCCGCCGCTACCGGGGCGCTGCTGGAAGCCGGGACGGCCTCCGCCGCCACCCGGACGCTGTCCGCCCGGGCGGTTGCCGCCGCCACCCTGACCGGGCGCGCCGATGCGCGGGGCACCGGGGCGCGGCGGGGTGGGACGCGGAATGTTGCCGGGCGAGGGACGCTGTCCCATGCCCTGCGACGACGAGAAGGGGTTGTTGCCGGGTCGCGGAGTGCGCTGGCCCATCCCCTGGTTCGACGAGTACGGGTTGTTGCCCGGGCGCGGGGCGCTCGGACGCGGGATGCTGCTGCTGCCGCCGGGGCGCGGCGATGCCGGCTTGACGGCGTCGGGCGTGGCGGGCTTCTCGGCACCAGCAGTGCTGGCGGCGCTGGCAGCGGCCTTCTCGGCCGCCTTCTCTGCCGCAGCCTTCTCGGCCGCAGCCTGACGCTCGGCGACCGACATCGGTGCGACGGGCTTCGGCCCGGCGTCTGCCTCGGCCTCGGCCTCGACTGGCGCAGCGGCCTGAGCGGCCTGCGGGCGCGGCGCGGCGGGGCGCGGCGACTGGGCGGGGGCCTTCGGCGCGGACGCGGTCGCCTTGTCGGCGGCCGGCTTGCCGGAGCCCGAGTGCCCTTCGGCCTCCAGCGCAGCACGCAGCTTGCGTGCTACCGGGGGCTCGATGCTGGAGGACGGTCCCTTGACGAACTCGCCCATCTCCTTGAGTTTCGCGAGCGCGACTTTACTGTCGACGCCGAGCTCGCTCGCGACCTCGTGTACGCGTGGTTTTGCAGCCACAATTCTCCTGTCTGGGGGCCCACCCCCGGACAGGGGCAGGCGTTAGTTGTGGACGGATCTCATTTCGAGCCGCTCATCGGTTGTCACTCATGTGAAGTCAACTTCTTCAGCCTGTTCTCATAATTTGCGACCGGATGGCCGCGGTGCCGAGTGGTCCTTCCACGCGAAGCGCCCGCCCGAAGGCCCGGCGCTTCACCGCGAGGTCGAGACACCCGTCGACCGGATGCAGCCACGCACCCCGCCCCGGAAGTGTGGCGGAAGGATCCACCACGAGTTCAGATTCCTGGGCGACGACCCTCAGAAGAGAGGACCGGGGAGCGCGAGAACGGCATCCGACGCACGTTCTGACGGGTTCCATCTTACTCCTCTTGGGACCGGTCGCCGAACGAAGCTGATCAGGGGATGGTGTGCCTGCTCAGTCTCGGTCCAGAATCGAATCCGGCTGGATGTCGATCTTCGCGCCCGTCAGCTTCGCGGCGAGGCGGGCGTTCTGCCCCTCCTTGCCGATGGCGAGCGACAGCTGGTAGTCGGGAACGAGCGCGCGCACGGCCTTCAGCGACTCGTCGATGACGAACGCGCTGGTCACCTTCGCCGGCGACAGGGCGCTCGAAACGAAGGTCGCGAGGTCCGGCGAGTAGTCGACGATGTCGATCTTCTCGTTGTTCAGTTCCGCGGTGACTGCACGGACGCGCTGCCCGAGCTCGCCGATGCAGGCGCCCTTGGCGTTCACACCGGGCTCGGTCGCGCGCACCGCGATCTTGGTGCGGTGCCCGGCCTCGCGGGCCAGCGACACGATCTCCACGACGCCGCTCGCGATCTCCGGCACCTCGAGGGCGAAGAGCTTGCGGACGAGCGCCGGGTGCGTACGCGACACGGTGATCGACGGCCCCTTCGGGCCCTTGCTGACGCTCGTGACGTACACGCGGATGCGGGACCCGTGGGTGTACTCCTCGCCGGGGACCTGCTCCTCGGGAGGCAGGATCGCCTCAACGGTGCCGAGGTCGACGTGGATCATCCGGGGGTTCGGCCCCTGCTGGATGACGCCCGCGACGATGTCGCCCTCGCGCCCGCGGAACTCGCCGAGCACGGCGTCGTCGGCGATGTCGCGCAGCCGCTGGTTAATGACCTGCTTCGCGGCGAACGCCGCGATACGGCCGAAGTCGCTGGGGCTGTCCTCGGCCTCGCCGATGACGTTGCCCTCCTCGTCGAGTTCGGGCACGTAGACGGTGACATGCCCCGTCTTGCGGTCCAAGTGCACCCGCGCTGCCGGCGGCTGGTCGGTGTGACCGTGACGGTGATCGGCCTGGTTCGTGTGCTTCAGGTAGGCGGTCAAGATCGCCTGCTCGATGATCTGCACCAGCTCATCGAAGGGGATCTCCTTCTCGCGCTCCATGAGACGCAAGACGCTGAGGTCGATGTCCATGCCGGCCTCCTCTATTCAGATCTCGCCATCGCGCGACGGGCGCGACGGACTCAGTCCTCTACGGTACCCGAGATTCCGGAACGCGTGTACGCCGGGTACCGTTCCTGCCATGACCTCCCCCAGCCGGGCCGCATCCCGCGTCGAACGCCAGCCCGCCGTCCGCGTCCTCGCGCGCGTCGGACTCGCCGCCATCGGCGTCCTGCACATCCTCATCGGGGCGATCGCCCTCGCCGTCGCGTTCGGTTCGGGCGGCAGTGCCGACCAGTCCGGCGCGCTCCAGGCGCTGGTGGCCGTGCCGGGCGGTCTGTTCGTGCTGTGGGCCGTCATCGTCGGCCTGATCTTCCTCGCCGCGTGGCAGGTGCTGCAGGCCATCACCGCTCACAAGCGCGGTGAGAAGCTCATCGAGGTCGTCAAGTGCGTCGTCTACGCGGCACTCGCCGGCATCGCGATCTCGATCGCCCTGGGCGGCCGCAAGGATGCCTCGTCGTCGGAGAAGTCGATGAGCGCCCAGCTGCTCGCGGCTCCCGGCGGTGTGTTCCTGCTGGCCGCGATCGGTCTCGGGATCGTCGCGACGGGCGTCGTCTTCATCGTCAACGGAGCCACCCATCGCTTCGAGCGCGATCTGCGCCTCCCGCCGAACCGCTGGGCGACCGTCACGACCATGCTCGGCCGGGTCGGCTACATCTCCAAAGGGGTCGCCCTGATCATCGTGGGCGGCCTCGTCGTGTTCGGCGCGGTCACCTCCGACGCTGAGAAGGCCGGTGGGCTGGACGGCAGCCTGAAGGCGCTGACCGAGGTGCCGTTCGGCGTGTTCCTGCTCATCCTCATCGCCCTCGGGCTGATCGCGTACGGCGTGTTCTGGTGCGTCCGCGCCTACGCCTCACGGCTCAAGGAGGCGTGACCTACTCGCTGGCCGCCCCCGCGAACTGCGCGTTGTAGAGCGAGTAGTACGCGCCGCCGCGGGCGAGAAGCTCCGCGTGCGTCCCCTGCTCGACGATGCGACCGGCCTCCATCACCAGGATGAGGTCGGCGTCGCGGATCGTGGACAGCCGGTGCGCGATCACGAAGGACGTGCGGTCCGCGCGCAGCACGCTCATCGCCTTCTGCACCAGGAGCTCTGTCCGCGTGTCGACCGACGAGGTCGCCTCGTCCAGGATGAGCACACTCGGCCGCGCCAGGAACGCCCGCGCGATCGTCAACAGCTGCTTCTCGCCCGCCGAGATGTTCGATCCCTCGTCGTCGAGGATGGTGTCGTAGCCGTCGGGCAGCGAACGCACGAACCGGTCCACGTGGGTCGCGCGTGCCGCGTCGACCAGCTCCTCCTCGGTCGCGTCGGGCCGGCCGTAGAGGATGTTGTCGCGGATCGTCCCCTTGAACAGCCAGGTGTCCTGCAGCACCATGCCCATCCGTGCCCGCAGGTCGTGCCTCGTCATTGTCGCGATGTCGACGCCGTCGAGCGTGATGCGTCCGCCGTCGAGTTCGTAGAACCGCATCATCAGGTTGACGAGGGTGGTCTTCCCCGCGCCGGTGGGACCGACGATCGCGACCGTCTGGCCCGGCTGCGCGACCAGCGACAGGTCCTCGATCAGCGGCGTCTCCTCGACGTAGCGGAACGAGACGTCCTCGAACGCCAGCAGGCCCTTGGTGCCCTGCGGGTTCTCCGGCTCGGCCGGGTCCGAGGACTGCTCGTCCGCATCCAGCAGCTCGAAGACACGCTCCGCGCTGGCGACGCCCGACTGCAGCAGGTTCGCCATGGATCCCAGCTGGGTCAGCGGCTGCGTGAACTGCCGCGAGTACTGGATGAAGGCGGTCACATCGCCCAGCTGCATCGCCCCGCTCGCGACCTGCAGGCCGCCGACCACGGCGATCGCGACGTACATCAGGTTTCCGACGAACATCATGGCCGGCATGATGATGCCCGAGATGAACTGGGCGCCGAAGCTGGCCTGGAACATCTCCTGGTTCTTCGATCGGAAGCGGGCCTCCACCTCGCGGTGCCGTCCGAACACCTTGACCAGCGAGTGGCCGGTGAAGGCCTCCTCGATCTGGCCGTTGAGCTCGCCGGTGTGCCGCCACTGGGCGACGAACAGCTTCTGCGAGCGCTTCGCGATCACGGTGGTGATCAGCAAGGTCAGCGGGATGGTGATGAGCGCGATCACGGCGAGCAGCGGCGAGATGACGAACATCAGCACGACCACGCCGACCACGGTCAGCAGGGAGGTGAGCAGCTGGCTCATCGTCTGCTGCAGCGACTGCGAGATGTTGTCGATGTCGTTGGTGACGCGGCTGAGGAGCTCACCGCGCTGCATCCCGTCGAAGTACCTCAGCGGGAGACGGTGGAGCTTGTCCTCCACGTCCGACCGGAGGCGGTACACCGTGCGCTGGGTGACGCCGTTGAGCACGTACGCCTGCAGGTAGCTGAACACCGAGGACAGCACGTAGAGGGCCAGCACCCAGAGCAGCGTCTGCCCGACTGCCGTGAAGTCGATGCCCGCGCCCGGCGTGAACGTGGTGCCCGAGAGGAGGTCTGCGAACTGCGTCTCGCCTTTCGCACGCACCGCGGCGATGGCCTGCTCCTGCGTGATCCCCTTCGGGAACTGCAGCGACAGGGCGCCGGCGAACACCAGGTTGATCGCGTTGCCCAGCAGCTTCGGTCCGAGCACCGCGAAGGTGACGGACACGACCGCGAGCAGGCTCACCGCGGACAGCGCGAGCCACTCCGGGCGGAGCCTGCCGAGCAGCCGCTTGGCGCTCGGCCCGAAGTTCATGGACTTCTGGACGGGCATCATCATCCCGCCGAACGGCCCACCGCCGCCGGGGCCGCGCCGCACGGGCGGGCCTGGGGGCCGGACCGGTTCTGTCGTCTTCTCGCTCATCCCGTCGTCTCCCTACGCCGCATCCTGGGCGGCGAGCTGCGACGACACGATCTCCGCGTACGTCGCATTGCTCTCCACGAGTTCGTCGTGCGTCCCCCGGCCGACCACCTGGCCGTCCTCCAGGACGATGATCTGGTCGGCATCCACGATGGTGGACACGCGCTGCGCGACGACGACCATCGTCGCGTCGGCCACGTCGCGCGCCAGCGCCGCCCGAAGGCGGGCGTCGGTCGCGGTGTCGAGCGCCGAGAACGAGTCGTCGAACACGTAGATCTCGGGCTTGCGGACCAGCGCCCGCGCGATCGCCAGGCGCTGTCGCTGGCCGCCCGAAACGTTGGTGCCGCCCTGCGAGATCGGGGCCTCGAGCTTCTCGGGCATCGCCTCGACGAAGTCGCGCGCCTGCGCCACCTCCAGCGCGTGCCAGAGCTCGTCGTCGGTGGCGTCCGGGTTGCCGTAGCGCAGGTTCGACGCCACCGTTCCTGAGAACAGGTACGGCTTCTGCGGCACGATGCCGATGCGGGACCACAGCACCTCGGGATCGAGGTCGGCCACATCCACTCCGTCGACCAGGACGATTCCGCTGGTCGCATCGAACAGGCGCGGGATGAGGTTCACCAGCGTCGTCTTGCCCGCGCCCGTGCTGCCGATGATCGCCGTGGTCTTACCGGCCTCGGCCAGGAAGGTCACGTCGGTCAGGACCGGGTTCTCGGCGCCGGGGTACGAGAAGCCGACGTCGACGAACTCCACGGTGCCATGCGCCTGCACCTCTGTGACGGGTCGCTCGGGCATCCGGACCGACGTCTCGGTTCCGAGCACCTCGCCGATGCGGTCGGCGCAGACCGACGCGCGCGGCACGATCATCGCCATCATCGTCGACATCATGACGCCCATCAGGATCTGCATGAGGTACTGCAGGAACGCCGTCAGCGTGCCGATCTGCAGCGACCCCTCCTGGACGCGGAACGAGCCGAACCAGATCACGGCGACGCTCGACACGTTCAGCACCAGCATCACGATCGGGAACATCAGAGCGAAGAGGCGGCCGGCCCTCAGCGCCGTGTCGGTGACCTCATCGTTGGCGGTGCGGAACCGGCGGGTCTCGACATCCTCGCGCACGAACGCCCGCACGACGCGCATCCCGGTCAGCTGCTCGCGCAGCACCCGGTTGACGCGGTCGATCCTGTCCTGCATCCGGCGGAACAGCGGCACCATGCGCGAGATGATGATGCTCACGGCGATCAGCAGGGCCGGGACGCTGACGGCGATCAGCCACGACAGGTCGATGTCCTGCTGCATCGCCAGCACGATCCCGCCGATGGCCAGGATGGGCGCGGCGACGAGCAGCGTGCAGGTCATCATGACCAGCATCTGCACCTGCTGGACGTCGTTCGTGTTGCGGGTGATCAGGGAGGGTGCGCCGAACGACGACACCTCGCGTTCGCTGAACTCGCCGACACGGTGGAAGATCGCCTCGCGCAGATCGCGGCCGACCAGCATCGCGACCTTCGCGCCGAAGTACACGGCGGTGATCGCGCACGCGACCTGGACGAGCGTCACACCGAGCATCTCGGCGCCCACCGCCATGATGTAGCTGGTGTCGCCCTTGGCGATGCCGTTGTCGGTGATGGCCGCGTTGAGGGTGGGCAGCCAGAGCGAGAGCAGCGCCTGCGCCAGCTGGAAGACGACCACCCCGATCAGGAGCGGCCAGTGCGGCCGGAGGAACCGGCCGAGCAGTTTCAGGAGCATGATGCCTCCGTGGACGAGGACGAGGACGGGCTTGGGGTGGGATCGGGGACGAGCGGTGAGGTGCCGGCGACACCGAGCAGCGTCATCCTGGCGAGGTCGTCGATGCTGAACTCGATGCCCTCGTTGAGCGCAGGGAAGGCGGACGAGAAGCTGATCAGCCGAAGCAGGTGCGCCACTCGCTCCGGCGGCCAGTTGAGCTCGTGCGCCTCCGGCTCCAGGATGTGCGCGATGATCCGCGCGAACTCCCCCCGCTCCTGGGGGACGGGCGGGCGCTCGGGGCCGATCACCGACATGATGCGCATCACGCTATGAAAGCGTTCGCGCAGCAGGTAGAGGATCGCGCGAACTTTGTGCTCCAGCGGAAGCGCAGGGTCGATGCTGCGCAGGGCCTCGCGTAGCGGCTCCGGGTCGAGGTACTTCTCGATCGCGGCCTGGACGAGCGTCTCCTTGTCGCCGAAGGCGCGGAAGATGGTGCCCTCGGCGATGCCCGCGGCCTCGGCGATCTGCCGGGAGGTCACTCCGCGCCCGTGCTCGAGCAGCAACGGGATGACGGCGTCGACGATCATCGCCTGGCGGTCTTCCGCGGCCATCGGCTGGGCTCGCGTTCTCGGCGCGTCCTCTGTGAGGGAGTCCTCGGTCACGCGCCTACTATAGGCGGAGTGAGTGCTCACTCACAAGGATTTGGTCCTGATTTCAGGACCGGCTTTACCGTCCTGTATTCAGGACTCCTCGGTGGCGAAGATCTTCGAGATCGCGTCCACCTCATCCTGAGTCGGGCTCCACGCCGTGGCCGCGTCGGCGTTGGCGACGATCTGCTCCGGCTTCGTCGCGCCGGCGATCACGCTGGTGAGCCCGGGCTGGGCGAGCAACCACGCGAAGGTCGCGGCGAGCATCGTGACGCCGCGCTCGTCGCAGAACGCCTGGTACCGCTCCACGCGGTCCCAGGGCGCGTTGTCGAGCAGGTGCTTGCGGGTGTGCATGATGCGGCTATCGGCAGGGCCGCCCTCCCGGGTGAACTTGCCCGTGAACAGGCCGTTGTACAACGGGAAGAACGGGAGGAAGCCCAGGCCGTACCGGTTCACGGCCGGGAGCACCTCGCGCTCGGCGTCGCGCGCCAAGAGGCTGTACTCGTTCTGAGCCGAGATGAACTTCGGATGCTCGTTCAGCCGGGCGGTGAACTCCGCTTCTGCGATCTCCCATCCACTCAGGTTGGAGTGCCCGATGTAGCGGATCTTGCCCTCGGCGATGAGGTCGTCCAGCGTCTCCAGCGTCTCCTCGATGGGGGTGATGCCGTCGGGCCGGTGCAGCTGGTAGAGGTCGATCCAGTCGGTGCGCAGGCGGCGCAGGGAGCTCTCCACCGCCAGGCGGATGTAGCGGCGGGAGGCGCGCGCGCCCCACTCGGGACCGTTCACTCCGGCCATGTCCATCCCGAACTTGGTGGCGAGCACGATCCGGTCGCGCTTGCCCTCGAGCGATTTGCCCATCAGCGTCTCGGAGAGTCCGCGCTCCTTGCCGTAGATGTCGGCCGTGTCGAACAGGGTCACGCCCGCGTCGATCGCGGCGCCGATGACGGCGTCCGTGCCCTCCTGCGTCTCGGTCGCGGTGTCCTTCCGGCCGAAATTATTACAGCCGAGTCCGACGGTGGAGACGACGAGTCCGGAGGGTCCGAGGGTGCGGTATTCGATGGTGGCCATACTCTCGAGTCTAGGCACGACCGCCGCCGGCTTGCCCTGGATGGTGCCCAGTGAGGCGGCCATCGCGTGTGGATTTCGTCGGTGAAGAGGCCAGGGATCTCCGACCGGACGCGGTGGGGATGGAGTTCTGACGGGTACTGGCCGGAATCTCCTTCCCGGGCCGCGAAATTTCCGACGGAACGCAGCGGGATCTTCGACAGGAGGCAGCACATTTCAGCGCGCGATGCACCGGATAACCGTCCCCAGGCTCGAAGCTCACCGAGTTATCCCCCGATGTCCGATTCCCGCGAGTGCCCGTCGGTGGTGCGTCCTAGAGTCGACCCATGAGCAGTTCTTTCGCCTATCTCCTTCGCACCACGAGCCCCATCGGCCGGCTTGAGCTGACCAGCGACGGCACGGCCGTCACGTCGCTCTCCATCGAGCGGGCCGGCAACCTGCCACTCGAAGACCACCCAGAACGCAGTACGCCCGTGCTCGACGACGCGGCGGCGCAGCTGGGCGAGTACTTCGCAGGATCCCGCCGGTCGTTCGAGGTGCCGGTGCGGTTGCAGGGCACGCCCTTCCGCCAGGCGGTGTGGGAGCGACTCGCCGCGCTCGAGTACGGCACCTTCGTGTCGTACGGCGAGCTCGGCGCATCCCTCGGGCACGCGGGCTACGGCCGGGCGATCGGGGGCGCCGTCGGGGCGAATCCCGTGCCGATCATCGTCGGCTGCCACCGCGTGCTCTCCTCCAGCGGGCGGGTGACGGGCTACAGCGGCGGCGACGGCATCCCGACCAAGCTGTGGCTGCTGGAGCACGAGGGGATCCTGCTGGCCGCATGAGCGAGACGACGACACCGGCACGATCGGCGCTCGTCGTCGGCGACGACGGCCTGGCGCGGTGCTCCTGGTCGGCGAGCGACCCGGAGTATCGCCGCTACCACGACGAGGAGTGGGGCCGGCCGCAGCACGACCCTCGGGCGCTCTACGAGAAGCTCTGTCTCGAAGGATTCCAGGCGGGGCTCTCCTGGATCACCATTCTCCGAAGGCGACCGGCGTTCCGGGAGGTGTTCCTCGGGTTCGAGCCGGAGCGGGTCGCGGCGATGACCGAGACGGACGTGCAGCGGCTGCTTCAGGATGCGCGCATCATCCGACACCGCGGCAAGATCGAGGCGACCATCTCGAACGCCCGGGCGGTACTCGCGCTCGACGTGCCGCTCGAAGAGCTGATGTGGAGCTTCGCGCCCGATCCGCGCGCCGAAGGTCGGCCGCAAGAGTGGGGCGAGATCCCGGCCGTCACGACCGAGTCCACTGCACTCAGCAAGGAACTGCGCCGACGCGGCTTCCGATTCGTCGGGCCGACCACGATGTACGCCCTGATGCAGGCGACCGGGATGGTCGACGACCACTTCGAAGGGTGCTCCGCGCGTAGAGCGCCAAATCGAGGTCGACAGCGCCTGTGACGCTGTCGGCTCCGATGCTTGCGGAGAGAACCGAGAGAGTCGGGCCGGCGGCGGAAAATGGCTCCGACGACGGATCTCGCTGGTGAGGGTTCTACCGCTCGTGCCCGACCGCAGGCGGAATCTTGGTGCCTCACACTCCGACGTGGGAAACGGCGCATGGGGATGACGCGCCGGCCACCACACGACGGCCCGACTTGGTGAGATGTGCACCCAACTGGTGTGCGCACACCTCGGATCAGTGATCCTCTCTCTTGCTGTTGAGCTTATCTCACTTTATGTCGGCGCACCACTGTGAGTTCGCGGTGAGGTACCCGTACGTGTAGAGCCGCTCGCGGGCAGCCGCGATCAGACCCGAAGGGTCGCCATCAGGCTGCCGGGAGCCCCGCGCACCTCCGGCACCACGAGCTCCAGATCACGCGAACCGTCGGCCGCCGGCCGTAACTCATAGCCCTCTGCTTCGGCCCAGGAGAGCAGCTCGTCCGTCGACGCGAACGCCCCACCCGACTCCACCAGGGCGCGGGCGAGGAGCCCCTTGGCCTGCTTGTTGAAGTGGTTCAGCGCACGCACGTGGCCGGAGTCGTCGCGGGCGAGCACCCGGACGTAGTGGGCACCATCCCGATCCGGCAGCGGCGCCAGCGCCGAGTACCCCTCCGATCGCAGGTCCAGCAGCAGACCATCCTGCTCTGCCAGCGCGGCTGCGCCCGCCTCCGCCCATCTCTTCTTCAGCGAGGCTGCACCACGCCGCAGCGAGAGGCGCGAATCGAACGAGAGCCGGTACGCGGGAACCGGGTCAGCGGCTCCGACCAACCCGAGCAGCGCCGACTGCACCACGACCGACCGAGAGGCGACCTCCCAGTCGGCACCGGACAGCGACTCCGCATCGAGCGCGTCGTACAGCACACCGGTGTACCGCTCGAGGGCCGGCATGGTCGGCGCCGTGAGGATCGCGCGGTTCCGCTCGACTTCCCCGGCCTGCTTCGGGCCGAGCTTCAGTGCTTTGACCGCGGAACCGTGATCGGAGGCCAGCTCGACGACCGCCGACACCACCTCTCGGCGGATGTCGTTCAGCGACGGGAAACGCAGACGATCGAAGGCGAGCGGCGACCCCGCTCCCCCGCCCCTCTTGGTCTCGGAGGGCGGGAGCAGGATGAGCACCTAGCCCTCCACGAACTCGACAGCGGTCTCGACGTTCTCCCCCAGCGGCGCCGAGGTGTCGAGGGTGACGCGCGGCAGCGAACCGCAGGCGCCCCTCCACTCGTCGTACTCGTCGACGCTCTGCTCGACGGCGACAGCCCCCGTCGACCAGGTGGCGACCGTTCCGGACCGCTTCGCGAGCCGTTCCTCGTGCAGCTCAGGATCGGAGCACACCGTCTCCACGACCCGCAGCTTCACGTCGCAGCGCTGCGCCAGGTCCCGCCATTGCAGGCGGGCCGGCTCCACGGCGTTCACCGCGTCGACGACGACCGAATGGCCCGAGAGCAGCACCTGCTCGGCCATGGTCTCTGCCACCAGGTACGCGGCGAGGCCGGTCGGCTGGTCGGAGTCGATGCCGGCACGCAGCACCGCCGCTTCGATGGGGTCCACCGAGATCACCGTGGCTCCGATCCGCCCCGCGACGATCTCCGCGATGGTGGACTTCCCGGAACCGGGAAGCCCCGCCATCGCCACCAGCATCGGGACGCGTACGTCTCCGAACTGGCGCTCCAGCGGGGCTCCCTGCTGCCCGGACATATCAGACCAGCTCGGCCTGACGGGCCACGACAGTGACGGTGTTGTTCTCGACGGAGAGGAAGCCGTCATCGGCATTCGCCCGGATCGACTCGCCTCCGTTCAGCGTCACACGCACTTCGCCCTCGGCGAGGATGGCCAGCAGCGGCTCGTGGCCGGGCAGGATACCGATCTCCCCCTCGACGGTGCGCGCGACGACCATGCTCGCCTCGCCCGACCACACTTCGTGGTCGGCCGCGACGACGCTCACGGTGAGGACGGCCATCTCAGCCGTTCTCCTTCTGGATCTGCGCCCACTTCTCCTCGACGTCGGAGATCGCTCCGACGTTGAAGAAGGCCTGCTCGGCGACGTGGTCGAACTCGCCCTTGGCGATGGCGTCGAACGACTCGATGGTCTCCTTCAGCGGAACCGTGGAGCCCTCGACACCGGTGAACTTCTTCGCCATGTAGGTGTTCTGCGAGAGGAACTGCTGGATGCGGCGCGCACGCGACACCGTGATCTTGTCCTCCTCCGACAGCTCGTCGACGCCGAGGATCGCGATGATCTCCTGCAGCTCCTTGTTCTTCTGGAGGATCTGCTTGACGGTGGTCGCGACGCGGTAGTGGTCCTCACCCAGGTAACGGGGGTCGAGGATGCGCGAGGTCGAGGTCAGCGGGTCGACGGCCGGGTACAGACCCTTCGACGCGATCTCACGGGAGAGCTCGGTCGTGGCGTCGAGGTGCGCGAACGTGGTCGCCGGCGCCGGGTCGGTGTAGTCGTCGGCCGGCACGTAGATCGCCTGCAGCGAGGTGATCGAGTGACCGCGGGTCGAAGTGATGCGCTCCTGGAGCATGCCCATCTCGTCGGCCAGGTTCGGCTGGTAGCCCACCGCGGACGGCATGCGGCCGAGCAGCGTGGAGACCTCGGAGCCTGCCTGCGTGAACCGGAAGATGTTGTCGATGAAGAGCAGCACATCCTGGTTCTGCACGTCGCGGAAGTACTCCGCCATCGTCAGAGCGGACAGGGCGACGCGCAGACGCGTTCCCGGCGGCTCGTCCATCTGGCCGAAGACGAGGGCCGTCTTGTCGAAGACGCCCGCCTCCTCCATCTCGTGGATGAGGTCGTTGCCCTCACGGGTGCGCTCACCGACACCGGCGAACACCGACACACCACCGTGGTCCTGCGCGACGCGCTGGATCATCTCCTGGATGAGGACGGTCTTTCCGACGCCCGCACCGCCGAACAGGCCGATCTTTCCACCCTGCACGTACGGGGTGAGCAGGTCGATGACCTTGATGCCGGTCTCGAACAGCTGGGTCTTCGACTCGAGCTGGTCGAACGCCGGGGGGTTGCGGTGGATGGGCCAGCGCTCGGTGATCTCGACCGTCTCGCCCGGCTCCAGGTTCAGGATGTCACCGGTGACGTTGAACACCTTGCCCTTGGTCACGTCGCCGACGGGCACGCTGATCGGGGCACCGGTGTCGCGCACCTCGCCGCCGCGGACCAGGCCGTCGGTCGGCTTCAGTGCGATCGCGCGCACCAGGTCGTCGCCCAGGTGCTGCGCAACCTCGAGGGTGATCTCGGTCGACTCCTCGCCGATCGTGATCGTGGTCTTGAGGGCGTTGTAGATGCCCGGGATCGCGTCGTGCGGGAACTCGATGTCGACGACCGGACCGGTCACGCGGGCAATGCGTCCCACACCGGCCGGCTGCGCGGTCGAAGCCTGGGCTTCGGCGGTAGCGGTAGTCATGATTGTTATCTCTCTCGTTGGACGATCATTTGGCCGAGCTCAGCGCGTCTGCGCCGCCGACGATCTCGGAGATCTGCTGAGTGATCTCCGCCTGACGGGCGTTGTTCGCAAGACGCGTGTAGTCGGTGATGAGCTTGTCGGCGTTGTCGCTCGCGGCCTTCATCGCCTTCTGCGTCGCTGCGTGCTTGGACGCGGCGGACTGCAGCATCGCGTTGAAGATACGGCTCTCGATGTAGACGGGGAGCAGCGAGTCGAGCACCGTCCCCACGTCGGGCTCGAACTCGTAGAGGGGCAGGACCTGCGTGCGGTCCGGCTCCTCCACGCCTTCGACGACCTCCAGGGGCAGCAGGCGGACAACCTGCGGCTCCTGGGTCAGCATGCTGATGAAGCGGTTGTAGATGATGTGGATCTCGTCCACACCGCCGTCGGACGCATCCCGCAGGAAGGACTCGAGGATCGCGTCTGCGACCTCCTTGGCCTGCTCGAACTCGGGGGCGTCCGTGTTCCCGGTCCAGACCCGCTCGAACGAGCGGCGACGGAAGCTGAAGTAGCCCTGTGCCTTGCGGCCGACCAGGAAGTACACGACTTCCTTGCCCTGGCTGCGCAGCAGCTCCGCGAGCTTCTCGGACTCCTTGAGCACGTTCGAGTTGAAGGCGCCGGCAAGACCGCGGTCCGAGGAGAAGATGACGATCGCTGCGCGCTCGATCTTCTCCGGCTCCGTGGTCAGGACGTGGTCGACGTTCGAGTACGTCGCCACCGCCGACACCGCGCGCGTGATCGCTCGGGCGTACGGCGAGCTGGCGGCGACCCGCGCCTGCGCCTTCTGGATGCGGGAGGCGGAGATCAGCTCCATCGCACGGGTGATCTTCTTGGTCGTCTGGGCAGATCTGATCTTCTGCCGGTAGACCCGAAGCTGTGCTCCCATGTCTCTCCTCTGTACCTAATCTCTCGTCGGCTCAGCGCTCAGCGCCGGGCCTTGACGATGCGCTCCTGGTCGACGTCGTCGGCGTCGATGGCCTCGAACTCCTCGCGTCCGACCGAGGCGAGGGGCTTGCCCTCACCGGTCTGGAACTCGAGCTTGAAGGCGTCGACCTCCGAGCCGAGCTTCGCGGCGGTGTCGTCGTCCAGGACGTTCGTCTCACGGAGCGTGGTCAGGATGTCGGTGTTGCGGCGCAGGTGGTCCAGCAGCTCCGACTCGAAGCGCAGGATGTCCTCCACGGCGACCTCGTCCAGCTTGCCGTTGGTGCCAGCCCAGATCGAGACGACCTGCTCCTCCACCGGGAACGGCGAGTACTGCGGCTGCTTGAGCAGCTCGGTGAGGCGTGCACCGCGCGCCAGCTGGCGTCGGCTGGCCGCGTCGAGGTCGGACGCGAACATCGCGAACGCCTCGAGGGAGCGGTACTGCGCGAGCTCGAGCTTCAGCGTGCCGGAGACCTTCTTGATCGACTTCACCTGCGCGTCGCCGCCGACTCGGGAGACCGAGATGCCGACGTCGACCGCCGGACGCTGGTTGGCGTTGAAGAGGTCGGACTGGAGGAAGATCTGGCCGTCGGTGATCGAGATCACGTTGGTCGGGATGTACGCCGAGACGTCGTTCGCCTTCGTCTCGATGATCGGCAGGCCGGTCATCGAGCCGGCGCCCAGCTCGTCGGAGAGCTTGGCGCAACGCTCGAGCAGACGGGAGTGCAGGTAGAAGACGTCACCCGGGTAGGCCTCGCGTCCCGGCGGGCGGCGGAGCAGCAGCGACACGGCGCGGTAGGCCTCGGCCTGCTTCGACAGGTCGTCGAAGACGATGAGGACGTGCTTGCCGCCGTACATCCAGTGCTGGCCGATGGCCGAGCCGGTGTACGGAGCGAGGTACTTGAAGCCCGCAGGGTCGGAGGCGGGAGCGGCCACGATGGTGGTGTACTCCATCGCGCCGGCGTCCTCGAGCGCGCCCTTCACCGAAGCGATGGTCGAGCCCTTCTGGCCGATGGCGACGTAGATGCAGCGGACCTGCTTGTTGACGTCGCCCGACTCCCAGTTGGCCTTCTGGTTGATGATCGTGTCGATCGCGATCGCCGTCTTGCCGGTCTGGCGGTCGCCGATGATCAGCTGACGCTGACCGCGGCCGACGGGGATCATCGCGTCGATGGCCTTGATGCCGGTCTGGAGCGGCTCGTGCACCGACTTGCGCTGCATGACGCCCGGCGCCTGGAGCTCGAGTTCGCGGCGGCCCTCGCTGGCGATCTCGCCGAGACCGTCGATCGGGTTGCCGAGCGGGTCGACAACGCGGCCGAGATAGCCGTCGCCGACCGGGACGGAGAGGACCTCGCCGGTGCGGGTCACCTCCATGCCCTCGACGATCTCGTCGAACTCGCCGAGCACGACGACGCCGATCTCGTTCTCGTCGAGGTTCTGGGCAAGGCCCAGGGTGCCGTTGGAGAAGCGGATGAGCTCGTTGGCCATCACGCTGGGGAGGCCCTCGACGTGCGCGATGCCGTCGGAGGCGTCGAGGACGTGACCGATCTCGGTGGCCTCGGCCCCGGTGGGCTCGTAGGCGCTGACGAAGTCCTTGAGCGCGTCGCGGATCTCGTCGGGGCTGATCTGAATGTCTGCCATTGTGATTCCTATCTTGAGGCGGTCAGCCCGCCAGCTGAAGCCGGAGTTCGGCCAGACGAGACGCGATGCTTCCATCGATGACGTCGTCACCGATCTGTACGCGCAATCCGCCGATGATCGAGGGGTCGACGACCTGGTTGATCTGCAGGTCGCCGTAGGTGGCGCTGAGGACCGAGCGCAGGCGCTCGATCTGCGCGTCGGGCAGCGGTGTCGCGGCGTAGACCGACGCGATCGTCTTGCCATGCTGAGCCGCCACGGTGCGGGCGGCGGCGCGGAGGGATTCGCGGACGCTGCGGCCGCGGGGCTGGTCGACGAGCTGGCGCACGATGGCCACCGTCTCCTTCGACGCGCGTCCGCCCAGCAGACGCTGGACCAGCGCGACCTTGGAGTCGGCGGTGGCCAGCTTGCTCCGGAGAGCGAGCTCGAGGCTCGCATCGGAGGTCACGGCGCCTCCAAAGACGAACAACTCGGCCACGATGTCGACGTTCCGCGGAGCGGAGGTGGCGATCGCGCGGATTCCCAGCTCCTCGATCGCGGCCAGCAGGTCGTCGTGCGACGACCAGCGCTGCGCGGTCACCACGGTGAGCAGCTGCACGGCGGGAGCCGACAGCGAGGTGAAGACGCGCTTCACGAGCACGGCCTTCCGCTCACCGGACACCGTCGGGTCGCTGAGCACGGCGCGCAGCTGGGCCGAGTCGGCGACGACTCGTCCTGCTGCGAACAGGTCCTCAGCCGTCGCCAGATCGGCCTTGGACCCCAGGTCGGCGAGTGCCGAGACGGACCGGGTCAATGCTTCTCTGGTGGCGCTTCCCATCAGTTGCCCGATCCTGCCTTCTGCTCGTCGGCCTCGAGGTCCGCCAGGAAGCGGTCGACGATGGCCTGGGCACGCTTGTCCTCGTCGAGCGCTTCACGCACGACGGTCGACGCGAGGTCGATCGCGAGCGAGCCGACCTCGCCGCGCAGCTGGACGAGCGCCGTCTGGCGCTCCGCCTCGAGCTGCGCCTGGGCCTGCGCGGTCACACGAGCGGCCTCGGTCGCGGCGGCCTCGCGGGCCTCCGCGACGATCTTCTGACCGTCGGTGCGAGCGGTCTCGCGGATCTTGCCGGCCTCGGCGCGCGCGTCGGCGAGCTGAGCGGTGTACTCCTCGAGCAGGGCCTCGGCCTTGCGCTGCGCCTCGTCGGCCTTCTCGATGTTGCCCTCGATCGCCTCGGCTCGCTCATCCAGCAGCTTCTTCATACGCGGAAGCACGAGCTTCCAGAAGAAGAACAGGATGATGATGAAGCAGATCAGCGCACCGATGATGTCCGGCCACTCCGGGATGAGCGGGTTGTGAGACCCCTCCGCGGCTGCGATCACCACACTCTTAAGCATGGTTCCTCCTTACTGAGTGAGAAAAGAGGACTCAGACGAAGATGAAGTAGGTAGCGATACCGATGAAGGCGAGCGCCTCGGTGAACGCGATACCGATGTACATCAGGACCTGGAGACGGCCGGCCAGCTCAGGCTGACGGGCCACGCCCTCGATGGTCTTGCCGACGACGATGCCCACGCCGATGGCCGGGCCGATGGCGGCGAGGCCGTAACCGACGGTGGCGATGTTGCCGTTGATTGCAGCGATGTCCACTGTGTGTGTTTCCTTCCGTGATGGCGATCCGTGCGGGTGCGCGGATCGTTCTTAGTGTTCCTCGGCGACTGCCAGCTGAATGTAGACAGCGGTGAGCAGTGCGAAGACGTAGGCCTGCAGGACTGCGACCAGGATCTCGAAGAGCGTGAAGACGAAGCCGAAGGCGAAGGTGCCGATGCCGAACAGCGACCACCAGCCGCCCGCGCTGAAGAAGAAGAACGTCGTCGCGGTGAAGAACAGGACGAGCAGCAGGTGCCCGACGACCATGTTCATCAGGAGTCGGAGGGTCAGCGTGATCGGACGGAGGATGAACGTCGAGATGAACTCGATCGGCGTCACGATGATGTAGAGGAACCACGGCACACCGGGCGGGAAGAGGGCGTTCTTGAAGAAGTTCGCCGGGCTCTTCTTGATGCCCGCGTAGATGAAGGTGACGTACGCCACGATCGCCAGCAGCAGGGGAACCGCGATCACCGAAGTGCCCGCGATGTTCAGGAACGGGACGATGCCTGTCAGGTTGAAGAACAGGATCATGAAGAAGATCGTGGTCAGCAGCGGCAGGAACCGGCGACCGTCCTTCTTGCCCAGCAGGTCTTCCGCGATGTTGACGCGCACGAAGTCGAGGCCCATCTCCACGACCGACTGGAAGCGGCCCGGGATGAGTCGCATCCGGCGCGTGCCGATCCAGAAGATGAGGAGCAGGGCGATCATCGCGATGAAGCGGACGACGATGATTCGGTTGAACTCGAGGCCACCGATGGTGAACAGGGTCGGGGGGAAGAACTCGTTGATCGAGGGCCCCTGGAAGCTTCCATCATCGGAGCTTGCGGCCTGGACCAGCAGGTTCACAGCGTTAGCTAACAGCGCTATCTCCTGTTTCGGGGCGTCGAGCCGGTGGGCTCTCGCGACGACGAACGGTGGGACACCCTGCACTTCTCGCGCCCTCAGGGTTTCTCGGGCGCGAACGGGGTGTGGGATCGCTCATAACTCTACAAGAGTTTTCAGCCCATAACGAATTGGATACGGGTCAGCGCTTCTCACCCGGAAGGGTGACGTCGCTGGCGTAGGGGATGCGCGACCGGAAGACCACGATCATGTCCACCACGAGCGATCCGATGACCCCCGCGATGAGGCTCAGGAACAGCACGACGGGGTTGATCCAGGGCTGGTCCCGCAGCAGGATTGCGAGCACCAGGAAGAGCACGAACTTCAGGATCCAACCGCCCAGCACGATGCCGAAGAACAGGCCGACGAACAGGTCCGAGCCGATGAAACGGTTCGCGATGAGGATGCTCAGAGCAGTGATCGAGAGGAAGACCGCGGCCATCAGCGTGCCGATGAGCGCGCTGGTCACGCCGATCCATCCGGCGAAGAGGCCGCCGAGCAGCATCCCGACGACCGCGATGACGCCGGCGAGGATCAAGCCGTACTTCAGGACATCACGAAGGACGGGCGTGGAGGTCGGCTGCGCGGGCGGCTGGGCCGGGGTGGCACCGTCGGGGTGCTGGGTCATCGGGGCTCCTCGGTCAAGGCGGGCTGGTCATGCGGCTCGGATCGGCTGCGGGTGGCTTCGCTCGCTTCGTCGAGCTGGTCGAAGCGTGCGGTCTCGGCCGCCTCGCGGCTCCCCGCCGGCGCGAGCTCGGCCACTGCTTCGTTCGCCTTGCGGCGACTCAGCGGCGCGAGCGTGAACGCGGTGCAGACCACCAGGCCGATCGCGACGAAGACGATCGCCATCCAGTACGGATCGAAGAAGAACAGGAGGCAGCCGATCGACAGGACAGCCGTCCACGCGTAGAAGATGAGCACCGCGTGCAGGTGGGTGTGACCCATGTCGAGCAGGCGGTGGTGCAGGTGCTTCCGGTCGGCGCTGAACGGCGACTTGCCCGCGCGCAGGCGCCGGATGACGGCCAGCCCGAAGTCGAGCAGCGGCACGACGAGCACCGCGAACGGCAGGATGACCGGAATGAACGCGGGGACCAGCGACGACTTGCCCAGCGTCTGCAGCGCCTCCGGGTTGATCGTGCCCGTCACCGAGATCGCCGAGGTCGCCATCAGCAGGCCGATCAGCAGCGCCCCGGCATCCCCCATGAACATCTTCGCGGGATGCCAATTGAGCGGGAGGAAGCCCGCGCAGGCGCCGACCAGGATCGCCGCGATCACGCCGGCGAGGCTGAAGTAGTTCTGCGGGCTGATCTCGCGCTGCAGCAGGTACGTGTAGACGAGGAATGTGCCGTTCGCGATAAGCGCCACGCCCGCGACCAGCCCGTCGAGGCCGTCGATGAAGTTGATGGCGTTCATCACGAGCACGATCGCGAACAGGGTGATGATGATCGACATCACCGGCGAACCAACGGTCAGGCCGCCGATCGGCAGGGAGTAGATCTGCACGCCGAGCCACGCCACGAGGCCGGCGGCCACGAACTGGCCGGCCAGCTTCGTCATCCAGTCGAGGTCCCAGATGTCGTCGGCGACCCCGATCACGACGATCAGCAGCGAGGCGCCCAGGATCGCGAGGATGGGTCCCTGATCCGAGAAGATCAGGCCGAGCACCCCGAACTGGCTCGACAGCAGCCAAGAGACGCCGAAGGCGACCAGGATGCCGAGGAACATCGCGACACCGCCGAGCCGGGGCGTCGGCCGCGTGTGAACATCCCGCGCCCGGATCTTCGGGTACAGCCGGTAGCGCATCGCCAGCTTGTAGACGACGAACGACATCCCGAACGTGATGACGGCCGAGATCAGAGCGAGGGCGAGGAGGAGGGTCACGGGGCCGCATCCGAGGCGGCCGGCTCCTCGAGGGCATCGCCGACGACCTCGCGGAGCTGGTCGAGGGAGATGACGCCGTGCCGCAGGATGCGCAGGCCCCCGGCGCCCGCGGCCAGCGCGGTCGCGTCGACGATGGTCGACGACGAGTCCTTGCCCTCGACGCGCTCGTAGTCCGACCCCGCCTCGCCCCCATCGAGGTAGACGGAGATGGACTCGCCGAGCATGGCCTCCGCCTCTGCAGCGGTGCGGGCGGCCGGGCGGCCGGTCAGGTTGGCGGACGACACCGCGAGCGGGCCGGTCTCCGACAGCAGCTCCAGCGCGATGGTGTCCTTCGGCATGCGCAGCGCGACGGTTCCCTTGGTCTCGCCCAGGTCCCAGACCAGCGACGGGGATGCGGGGAGCACGATGGTCAACCCGCCCGGCCAGAATGCCTTCACCAGCGCGTCCACCTCGTCCGGCACGCGGTCCGCGAGCGCGGCCAGTGTCGGGATGCCGGGGACGAGCACCGGAGGCGGCGACTGACGGCCGCGTCCCTTCGCCTCGAGGAGCCGCTGAACGGCAGCCGGACTGAACGCATCCGCCGCGACGCCGTAGACGGTGTCGGTGGGGATGACGACGAGTTCGCCGCGTCCGATCGCCGCCCGGGCGAGACGCATACCGGTGAGCAGCTCGGAGTCGACCGAGCAGTCGTAGATGGGAGCCATGACGGCTCAATGATAGCCGGGGCGTCGACCCCCAGACTGGGAGGACGATACTGGAGGGGATGGACGTCTACTTCTTCGACTGCGACAAGACGCTCTACGACTACGACTTCCACAAGCGGCTGCCCAAGCTCGCGGAGCTCGGAGGCGTGAGCCAGTACCGACTGGCCTCCACCTGGTGGGCCGGCGGTTTCGAACGGGCGGCGGAGATCGGCGAGTACTCCACCAGCGAGGAATACCTGGCCGCGTTCGCGGAGGTCACCGGCGCACACCTGTCGCTCGAGGAGTGGCAGGAGGCCCGCAAGGCGGCGATGACGCCGATCCCCGGCTCCATCGCAGCGCTCAAGGAGGCCGCTGGGCTCGGGACGGTGTCGCTGCTGTCGAACAACCCCATCCCCTTCAAGGACTCGCTGCCCGTGCTCACCCCCGAGATCGTGGACGTGCTGCAGGACAACGACCTCGTCTCCGCCGTCCTCGGCGCGCGGAAGCCCGAGCGCCGCATCTACACGCGTGCGCTCGGGCGGTTCGGCGTGGACCCGGCCGACGCCATCCTGTTCGACGACTCAGCGGCGAACGTCGAGGGCGCACGCGCGTGCGGGATGCACGCCCACCAGCTAATCAAGCACGAGGACGGCACCTTCGACATCGACGGCCTGCTCGACGCCCTCCACGCCTTCGCCGCCCGCCCCCGCTGAGTCCCACGCCAACAGGTTGGGGATGGGGATCCGTGGGGCTAGCGGCGGCCGGCGGAGCGGCGGAAGAGCCAGGCGGCCCAGACGTAGGCGCCCACGATGATCAGCGCGCACCAGCCGAGCGCCCACCACAGGTCGCTGCCGGGGTCGCGACCGAACAGGAGGGCACGGATCGTCTCGATGATCGGCGTGATCGGCTGGTTCTCGGCGATCCACTGCAGCCACGACGGCATCGTGTCGGTCGGCACGAACGCGCTCGACAGGTACGGCAGGAACAGGAGCGCGAAGCCGTATCCGCTCGCCGCCGTCGGGCTCTTCGCGGCGAGGCCCAGACCTGCGTACAACCACGTGATCGCCAGGATGAACAGGGCGACGACGCCGAGAGCGCCCGCCCACTGGAGCGCATCCGCGGTCGGCCGGAAGCCCACCAGCAGCGCCACCGCGATGACCACACCGGTCGCCAGGAGATTGCGCAGCAGACTGGCGACGACGTGCCCGGTCACCACGCCACGCGAACGCAGCGGCATGGTGCGGAAGCGGTCCACGATCCCGTCGCTCATGTCCCGCGCGACATCCACAGCGGTGCTGGACGCCCCGAATCCCGCGCACAGCAGGATGATGCCCGGCACGACGTACTGCACGTAGCCGCCCTCCGCATCGAGGGCGCCGCCGAAGACGAACGTGAACAGCAGCATGAGCATCACCGGCAGGACGATCGCCATGGTGAGGGCTTCGACGTCGCGCAGCGAGTGGCGGATGCTGCGGCCGACGAAGACGAGCGAGCTGGTGAGCGGGGTGACGGGCCGCTCGGGACGGACGGGGAGGGTGAGGGCGGTCATCGGACGGCCTCCTTCGAGGTGTCGGTGGTGGGATGCGATGTGCTGTGGTTGGAGTTCTGACCGGTCAGGGCGAGGAACGCGTCGTCCAGCGACGGTGTGCGGATGCCGATCGATCCGCCCGTCACACCGAGCGCATCCAACTCGTCGATTGCGAAGCGCAGCGCCTCGATGGTGCCGTCGGTCGGGAGCTGGCGGACGATGTCACCGCCCGCATCCCGCAGCTCGACGACCTCGCCGCCGACCCGCGCCTTGAGCTCGTCGGCAGTGCCTTCGGCGACGATCACGCCGTGGTCGAGCACCGCGATGCGGTCGGCCAGCTGATCCGCCTCCTCCAGGTACTGCGTGGTGAGGAGGATGGTGGTCCCGCGACGGGCGAGGTCGTGGATTATGTCCCACAGCGTCTGCCGGCTGCGGGTGTCGAGGCCGGTCGTCGGCTCGTCGAGGAAGATGACCGGCGGGGTCGCAACGAGGCTGAGAGCCAGGTCGAGACGGCGCCGCATCCCGCCCGAGTAGGCGGCCACGCGTTTGCGTGCCGCCGATCCGAGGTCGAAGCGCTCGATGAGTTCCGCCGCCCGACCGCGGGCCTCGGTGCTGCTGAAGCCGACGAGCCGCGCCATCATGCGCAGGTTCTCCTCTCCGGTGAGCACACCGTCGACGGCGGCGGCCTGGCCGGTGACGCTGATCGCCCGGCGAATGCCGTCCGGGTCGGTCGCGAGGTCGTGTCCTGCCACCGTCACAGTGCCCTCGTCGGGCCGGACGAGGGTGGACAGGATGGTGATGAGCGTGGTCTTGCCCGCCCCGTTGGGGCCGAGGAGCGCGAACACGCTTCCCGCCTCCACACGGAGGTCGATTCCGTCGAGGACGGTCTGCGTGCCGTACGACTTGCGCACGCCTGTCAGCTCGATCGCTGGTCCGGTCATGGTCTTCCTTTCGACTGTGTGTCACGTAAACTGTTTATGCCGCATACGGTTGTTTAAGTGATACACAGTTCTAGGATGAGTGTCAACACACACTTCGGAAAGGCGCCGCAGATGCCAGAAGACGTCGAAGAGGCGCTCCCCCGTGCCGTCGCGCTCAGCTGGGGCGTGGCCGAACATCCACAGCGCGGTCCCAAGCGCGAGCTGAGCATCGAACGGATCGTGGACACGGCGATCGAGGTGGCCGACACGGATGGGCTCGGTGCGGTGTCGATGAGCCGCATCGCGACCGAGCTGGGCTTCACGACGATGTCGCTGTACCGGTATGTGACCAGCAAAGACGACGTGCTGGCGCTGATGCAGGATGCGGTGTGCACCATCCGCATCCCGCCCGACGACGAGCTGGCCGCGCGCGGTGGCAGCGCTCGGAACGCCGGCGAGGAGACAGCGGACTGGCGCGCCGGTCTCCGGCGATGGGCGATGGCGAGCATCGAGGTGATCCAGGAGCACCCGTGGTTCCCCGACATCCCGATCAGCGGCATCCCCCTGATGCCCAACAACCTGGCCGTGCTCGACTGGGGACTGCGCGAGATGCGCGACCTGCCGCTGACCGACGCCGAGAAGATGTCGACGGCGCTGCTGCTGTCGTCGTACGCGCGAGCCATCGCCGTCGTGGAGCGCGACGTCAGCCGGTCTCAGTCCGCGGACGCCCCCGCCACCCATGGCGAGGCGTTCACCGCCGCTCTCTCCGAACTCGTCACCCCCGAGCGTTTCCCCGACCTCGCGCCGCTCGTCGCCTCGGGCGCGTACGCCGACTCCGACGGCGCGGACGAGCAGGACGACTTCGCCTTCGGGCTGGAGCGCATCCTCGACGGGATCGAGACCTACCTCGCCGGGCGGCGCAGCGGAGAGCCGGTCACCGCGTTCGAAGAGCGTCCCGAGGCGGTGCCGCGCGACAAGGCGGTACGGGAGGCCGCCAAGGCCCGCCGGGAGGCCGAATCGAAGCTGCGCGAGGCCCGGAAGAACGAGCGGGAGGCGATCGCCCGCGCCCGCGAGCGTGCCGCCCGGGAGGCCGAGCGCGAATCCCGCTGACCCGCGCCGGCCGCTGCTGCGCAGGTCAGATGTAGATCGCGGGGTCGACCCAGTCCTCGCCGGCGATCAGCTCGTGGCCGGAGCGCGGGCGGGCGCGCGCTGGCACGCCAACGAGCAGCGACTCGGGCGGCGCATCCCGGGTCACGACCGCGTTGGCGCCGATCACCGAGTGCGCGCCGATCCTGATGGCCCCGAGCACCTTGGCGCCCGCGCCCACCACGACGCCGTCCTCGATCGTGGGATGCCGCTTGCCGTGACCGCTCCCCCGGCCGCCCAGCGTGACGCCGTGGTACAGCATGACGTCGTCGCCGATCCATGTCGTCTCCCCGATGACCACGCCCATCCCGTGATCGATGAAGAACCGGCGCCCGATGCGCGCGCCGGGGTGGATCTCGATCCCGGTGAGGAAGCGGGTGAACTGCGACAGGAAACGTGCGGGAGTCCGCAGGCCGCTTCGCCACATCCGGTGGGCGATGCGGTACGCCCAGACCGCGTGGAGGCCCGAGTAGGCGACGGCCATCTCGAAGCCGCCGCGAGCGGCAGGGTCGTGCCTGCGCGCGTTGCGGATGTCCTCGCGCCCTCGGAAGATCGGCACGCGCCTAGTCCAGCAGGTCGGCCCAGAGCGGCGTGGAGATGTAGCGCTCGCCCGTGTCGCACACCACCGCCACGATGGTCTTTCCGGCGTTCTCCGGCCGCTGGGCCAGCTGCAGAGCGGCCCAGATGATCGCACCGGACGAGATCCCGGCGAGGATGCCCTCCTCGCTCGCCAGCCGCTTCGCCACGTCGAGCGCATCCTCGAACGACACGTCGACGACCTCGTCGTAGACGGTGGTGTCGAGGATCTCAGGGACGAAGTTGGCGCCGATCCCCTGGATCTTGTGCGGACCCGGCTTCCCACCGTTCAGGATGGGCGAGTCCAGCGGCTCGACGGCGACGACCTTCACCTCGGGCTTGCGTTCCTTGAGCACCTGGCCGACACCCGTGATCGTGCCGCCGGTTCCGACTCCCGCGACGAAGATGTCGACCCCGCCGTCGGTGTCGGCCCAGACCTCCTCGGCGGTGGTGGCGCGGTGGATGGCCGGGTTGGCCTCGTTGGCGAACTGCTTCGCCCAGATCGCGTTCTCGGTGTTCGCGACGATCTCCTGCGCCGTCTCGACCGCGCCGCGCATTCCGTCGGGCCCGGGGGTCAGCACGATCTCGGCGCCGAACGCGCGGAGCAGCACGCGGCGCTCCTTGCTCATGGTCTCCGGCATCGCCAGGATCACCTTGTAGCCGCGGGCCGCGCCGACCATCGCCAGAGCGATGCCGGTGTTGCCGCTGGTCGCCTCCACGATCGTGCCGCCCGGGGTGAGCGCGCCCGCCTTCTCGGCCGCGTCGACGATCGCGACGCCGATGCGGTCCTTCACGCTGCCGGCCGGGTTGTAGAACTCCAGCTTGGCGAGGATCGTCGCATCGACGCCCTTCGTGAGGCGGTTCAGGCGCACGAGCGGGGTCCGCCCGACAGCCTCGGTGACGTTGTCGTAGATGTGACCTGACATGGCCTCTTCCTTGGGGAATCCGGTGGATGGGAGCGCCCCACCACTCTAGACGCCGGAGTGCTTCGGCGAAGGGCTGTGACGGGCGGTAGGCTCGTCGGGCGATGACCCCCGAAGCCTCCGAAACGCCCCTCCCCGAGACCCCCGCCGTTGCGGTCCGCGACCTCCGCGACGACGCCGTGGCCCAGCTTGCGCGCGCCGGCGTCCCCGACCCCGAGGTGGATGCCGAGCTCCTGATCGGCCACGTGCTCGGGGTGGGCCGCGGCCGCGTCCAGGCGCTCATCGTGATGGATGCGGAGGCTTCTCCTGAGGAGGCGTCGCGGCTGCGGGAGTTCGTCGAGCGACGGGCTGCGCGCGAGCCGCTGCAGCACATCACGGGGCGCGCGCCCTTCCGCTCGCTCGAGCTGAACGTCGGGCCCGGAGTGTTCGTACCGCGTCCCGAGACCGAGCAGGTGGCGCAGTTCGCGATCGATGCGTTGCGTGCGGTCCCCACGCCCGAGCCGGTCGCGGTCGACCTCGGCACCGGCAGCGGCGCCATCGCGCTGGCCCTCGCGACCGAGGTGCCGCACGCCCGCGTCTACGCCGTCGAGAACTCGCCGGAGGCCTTCATCTGGGCCCGGCAGAACATCGACGAGGTCGGCGCCGAGAACCTCACGCCGGTGTTCATCGACCTGGCGGACGCCCTGCCGCAGCTGGACGGCACAGTCGACGTGGTCATCTCGAACCCGCCCTATGTGCCCGACGACGCGATCCCGCGCGACCCCGAGGTGCGCCTCCACGACCCGCACGCCGCGCTGTACGGCGGACCGGACGGCCTGGATGTCGTGCGCACGATCTCCCGCGTCGCCCACCGCCTCCTGCACCCGGGTGGCACCCTCGTGCTGGAGCACGGCGAGCTGCAGGGCGCCGCGATCCGCGAGCTGCTCACCGCCGACGGCTGGCGCGCCGCGGCGACCCACCGCGACCTGACGACTCGCGACCGCGCGACGACCGCCCTCCGCTGACCTCTTCCCCGCCACCCAAGCCAACAGCTCCTGAGTTTTTCGCTTCGAACGCGGCGTTTCGGGCGAAAAAGTCAGGAGGTGTTGGCTTGGGAGGGAGGGCAGGGGTCAGTCGTTGGCTAGGTCGGCCAGGCGCGACTCCTCGTCGGCGAGGATGTTCGACTCGATGACAGGCTCGAGGGCACCGTTCATCACGGCGTCGAGGTTGTAGGCCTTGTAGCCGGTGCGGTGGTCGGCGATCCGGTTCTCGGGGAAGTTGTACGTGCGGATGCGCTCGGAGCGGTCCATGGTGCGGATCTGGCCCTTGCGGAACTCCGCGGCCTCCGCATCCGCCTCCTCCTGCTGCCGTGCGAGCAGTCGGGCACGAAGCACGCGCATCGCGGCCTCGCGGTTCTGCAGCTGGCTCTTCTCGTTCTGCATGGAGACGACGATGCCGGTCGGGACGTGCGTGATCCGCACCGCCGAGTCGGTCGTGTTGACGGACTGACCGCCGGGTCCGGATGACCGGAACACGTCGATCTTGAGGTCGTTCTGGCTGATGTCGACCTCCTCCGGCTCGTCCACCTCCGGGAACACCAGCACGCCGGCGGCCGAGGTGTGGATGCGACCCTGCGACTCGGTCGCGGGCACCCGCTGCACGCGGTGCACGCCGCCCTCGTACTTCAGGTGCGCCCAGACACCCTCCGCGGGGTCGGCCGAGTTGCCCTTGAAGGCGACCTGGACATCCTTGATGCCGCCGAGGTCGCTGGAGGTCTGCTCGATGATCTCGGCCTTCCAGCGCTTGGAGTCGGCGTAGTGCAGGTACATGCGCAGCAGGTCGCCGGCGAACAACGCCGACTCGGCGCCGCCCTCGCCCATTTTGATCTCCATGATCACGTCACGGGAGTCGTTGGGGTCGCGCGGGATCAGCAGCCGGCGCAGACGCTCCCCCGTCTCCTGCACGCTCTCCTCCAGGCCCGGGATCTCCTCCGCGAACGCCGCGTCCTCCGTGGCGAGCTCGCGTGCCGCCTCCAGGTCGTCCGTCAGCTGCTTCCATTCGTTGTAGGCCGCGACGATCCGGCTGAGCTCGGCGTAGCGACGGTTGACGCGCTTGGAGCGCACAGGGTCGCTGTGCAGGTCCGGGTCGGAGAGCTGCTGCTGCAGGTCGTCGTGCTCGGCGATGAGGGTGTTCACCGATTCGAACATGGGGTCTTCTTTCTGAAAGGGATGCGGCCGGGGAACGACGAAGCGCCCGCCCGTCCCGCACGAAAGTGCAGGAGGGACGGGCGCTGATCGCAGCTAGCGGTGGTCGTTCTCGTGGCCGTGCGAGTGCGCGGCGCCGCGGCCGTTGGTCGGCTCAGGCATCGACTTCTGCACCTGCATGAGGAACTCGACGTTGCTCGAGGTCTCCTTGAGGCGGCCGAGGACGATCTCGAGGGCCTGCTGCTGGTCGAGCCCGGCGAGGGCGCGGCGCAGCTTCCAGGTGATCTTGACCTCGTCCTGGCCCATCAGCATCTCCTCGCGGCGCGTGCCGGAGGCGTTGACGTCGACGGCCGGGAAGATGCGCTTGTCGGCCAGCTGGCGCGACAGGCGGAGCTCCATGTTGCCGGTGCCCTTGAACTCCTCGAAGATGACCTCGTCCATCTTGGAGCCGGTCTCCACCAACGCCGAAGCGAGGATGGTCAGCGAGCCGCCGTGCTCGATGTTGCGGGCGGCGCCGAAGAACCGCTTCGGCGGGTACAGCGCGGACGCGTCCACGCCACCCGAGAGGATGCGGCCCGACGCCGGAGCGGTCAGGTTGTAGGCACGGCCCAGGCGGGTGATCGAGTCGAGCAGCACGACGACGTCGTGGCCCAGCTCCACCAGGCGCTTCGCGCGCTCGATGGCGAGCTCGGCGACGGTGGTGTGGTCCTCGGCAGGACGGTCGAAGGTGGAGGCGATGACCTCGCCCTTCACCGTGCGCTGCATGTCGGTGACCTCTTCCGGACGCTCGTCCACCAGAACGACCATGAGGTGGACCTCAGGGTTGTTGGCGGTGATCGCGTTGGCGATCTGCTGCATCACGATGGTCTTGCCGGCCTTCGGCGGCGCGACGATGAGACCGCGCTGGCCTTTGCCGATCGGGGCGACCAGGTCGATGATCCGCTGGGTGACCTTGCTGGGCTCGGTCTCCAGACGCAGACGCTCCTGCGGGTACAGCGGAGTCAGCTTGCCGAACTCGACGCGCGCCGCGGCCTCCTCCGGGGTCTGCCCGTTGATGGAGTCGACCTTGACCAGCGCGTTGTACTTCTGGCGGCTGTTGTTCTCGTTGTCGCGCGGCTGGCGGATGGCGCCGACCACGGCGTCGCCCTTGCGCAGGCTGTACTTCTTGACCTGGCCGAGCGAGACGTACACGTCGCTCGCACCCGGCAGGTAGCCGGTGGTGCGGACGAACGCGTAGTTGTCGAGCACGTCCAGGATGCCGGCGACCGGGATGAGGACGTCGTCGTCGGTCAGCTCGGGCTCGAAGTCGTCGCCGACGACCCCGCCACGGCGCTTGCGGTTGCGGTCGCGGTAGCGGCCCGCGCGCTCGCCCTCGGCCTGCTGCTCCGCGTTCTGTCCGCGGTTCTGCTGGCCCTGACCCTGCTGCTGGCCACCCTGCTGGAGGTCCTTCGGCTGACCCTGGGCCTGGTTCTGGCCCTGGTTCTGGTTCTGGCCCTGCTCGTTCTGCTGGGCGTTGTTCTTGTTGCGGTTGCGGTTGCGGCGGTTGCGGCCCTGGCCCTGCTGCTCACCCGCGTTGTCGCCCTGGTCGCCCTGCTGACCTTCGGCCTGCTGGTCCGACTGCTGGGCCTGCTGGCCCTGGTCGGACTGCTGCTGGGCGTCGCGGCCCTGGTCGGCGTTCTGGTCGTTCTGGCCGCCCTGGCCACGCCCGCGGCGACGGCGGCCGCCGCCCTGGTTCTGGCCGTTGCCCTGGTCGTCCTGGGCACCGTTCTGGCTGTTCTGGCCGTTCTGCTGGCCGCGCGCCTGCTCGCGGGAGGCGAGGGCGGAGTCGAGCAGCGCATCCACATCGGGGATGAGCGACTCGACGCCGGTGGCGCCGGAGTTGACGTGGGCGTCGGCTGCGACGCCGGTGGAGCCGGCGGCGATACCTGTGCCGTCGGGGCTGGAGACGCGGCGGGAGCCGCGACGACGGCCACCGGTGGCCGGCTCGGCGGACGCATCCGCCTGCGGGAACACCGGGTCGCCCACGGTCGGCTCGACGCGCTCGGCCGGGGCCTCCTCGGCGACGAGCGGCTCAGCGATGAGCGGCTCGGTGAGCACCTGGGCGGCGGCGGCCGCCAGCTCGGGCTCGGCGGCGTTCACGGTCTCGGCCGGCTCGGCGGAGTCGGTGGCGCCGGCGTCAGTGGCGCTGTCGGCCGGAGCGGATGCGGCGCGCGCGGCGCCGATCGCCTCGACCAGCTCGCCCTTGCGGAGCCGGGTCGCGCCCTGGAGTCCGAGCTCGGCGGCGAGAGCTTGCAGCTCTGCCACCTTGAGCGTGGCCAGGTCGCTGGTGTCCACGCCCCCGGCGTGGAGTTTGACATCTGTCACGGAAGAGGGTCCTTTCCCCCGGCGCGCCTTCTGCGCGCCGTCTGTGGAAGCTTCGTCACATGAACTGCCTGTACGCGCTGCGTTCGGATCCGCGCTACGTCGCCGCCCCGATACCCCGTCAGGGGGTACCCGGGAAGGCAGGCAGGAGTGACGGCATGATTGCTAGGAGATCACCCGGAAGCTGGATTCGCTCGTGACGCGGGTTCTTCGGGTGCGAGTGCAGTTTACCACCTCGGCGGCAACGCTCTCGACGCTACGCGACCGGTGTGTCCGACCGTGTCGCCGACTGCTCGTCGAGCACCCGGGTCACGGTCGCGCCCTTGAAGTCGACGGCGAGCATCAGCGGCTGCCAGCGGGTCTGCGCCGACTCCTCGACGAGCTTCGCCGCGGCCAGCCGCTGGCTCGGGTCGCTCCCGAGCACGAGGATCGAAGGCCCCGCTCCCGAGACGACGGCGGCGAAGCCGTTCTCGCGCAGCAGGGTGATCAGGCGGTTCGTCTCCGGCATGGCCGAGGCGCGGTAGCTCTGGTGGAGCTTGTCCTCGGTGGCCGCGTGCAGCAGTTCGGGGCTCTGGATGAGAGCCGCGACCAGCAGCGCAGAGCGGGAGACATTGAAGACGGCGTCCTCGTGCGGCACGGACTGCGGCTGCAGGCTCCGCGCGAGCGCGGTCGACATCACATGCTCGGGCACCAGGACGAGCGGCGAGACGCCGCGGTGCACGATGAGCTTCTTGAAGCGCGGACCCTCGGGGGTGACCCAGGCGATCGTGAGGCCGCCGAACAGGGCAGGCGCCACGTTGTCCGGGTGCCCTTCCATATCGTTGGCCAGGGCGAGGAGCTGCTGCGCGTCGAGGTCGACCACGCCGTCCAGGAGTCCCTTCGCGGCCATGATGCCGGAGACGATAGCGGCGCCGGAGGAGCCCATCCCCCGGCCGTGCGGGATGCTGTTGCGCGCCCGCAGCGACAGGCCGGGCAGAGGCACGCCGACCGCGTCGAACGTGTGCGCGATCGCGCGGACGACGAGGTTGCTCTCGTCGGTCGGGACCTCGCCCTCGCCGACGCCGGTGACCTCGACGGTCGCGCCCGGCTCGTCGCGGACCGACACCTCCAGCTCGTCGTACAACGCGAGCGCGAGGCCGAGCGTGTCGAACCCCGGTCCGAGGTTGGCGCTCGTCGCCGGGACCTTGACCGTGACGGTGCGGCCGCGGAGGTCGGGCGAGGTCACGCGGTCGCCTCGGCCGGCTGCAGGCCGAGCACGTCGGCGATCGCGGCGGTGTCGACCGGCACGATGATCGGCTGCACGTCCGAGCCGTCCGCCGTGCGGAGAGCCCACTGCGGGTCCTTGAGGCCGTGGCCGGTGACCGTCAGCACGACCGTGGATCCGGCCGGGATGATGCCCGCCTCCGAGCGCTCCAGCAGCCCTGCGACGCTGATCGCGGACGCGGGCTCGACGAAGATGCCCACCTCGGCCGAGAGGATGCGGTGCGCCTCGAGGATCTTGGTGTCGTCGATCGCGCCGAACCAGCCCTCGCTGTCGTCGCGGGCGTTCAGCGCCAGCTCCCACGAGGCGGGGTTGCCGATGCGGATCGCGGTCGCGATGGTGTCCGGCTCCTTGACGGCGTGGCCGAGCACGATCGGGGCGCTGCCCGCGGCCTGGAAGCCGAACATCCGCGGCAGCTTGGTCGACTCGCCGCGCTGCAGCTCCTCGGTGTAGCCGCGGTGGTAGGCCGTGTAGTTACCGGCGTTGCCGACCGGGACGAGGTGGAAGTCGGGGGCGTCGCCGAGCGCCTCGACGACCTCGAACGCGGCCGTCTTCTGGCCCTCGATGCGGTCGGGGTTCACCGAGTTCACCAGGTGCACCGGGTAGTTCGTGGCGAGGTCGCGGGCGATGTCCAGACAGTCGTCGAAGTTGCCCTGTACCTGCAGCAGCTGCGCGTTGTGCGCGATGGCCTGGCTGAGCTTGCCCATCGCGATCTTGCCCTCGGGCACCAGCACGACGGCCTGGATGCCCGCGTGCGTCGCGTATGCAGCGGCCGACGCCGAGGTGTTGCCGGTGGAGGCGCAGATCACGGCCTTCGCGCCGTGCTCGACGGCCTTCGAGATCGCCATCGTCATGCCGCGGTCCTTGAACGACCCGGTCGGGTTCATGCCCTCGAACTTGACGTAGACGTCGGCGCCCGTGCGCGCGGACAGCGCGGGGGCCGGGATGAGCGGCGTGCCGCCCTCGCCCAGTGTCACGATCGGAGTGGCGTCGGAGATGTTCAGGCGGTCCGCGTACTCGCGGAGGACGCCGCGCCACTGACGACTGTAGGCCTTCGGCTGGGGCATTACGATCCTTCTACTCGGAGAACGGAAGAGATGGCGATCACGACGTCGCTGGCCGCGAGAGCCTCGACGGTGGCCGCGAGTGCGGCCTCCTCGGCTTCGTGGGTGCCGATGACCAGGGTAGCGGTGGCCCTGCCGCCGCCGTGAATCGGGCCGTCGCCCGGCGACGCGGAACCGGCGACGACGACCGGTCCGGTGTGGCTCGGAACCGACTGCTGAACGGTCTCGACGCTGACCCCGCCGTCGCTGAGGATGCGCGCGACCGCGGCGAGCACGCCCGGCTGGTCCTTCACATCCAGAGTGATCTGGTAGCGGGTGACGACGCGGCCGATGTCGAGCACCGGCAGGTCGGAGTGGGTGGATTCGGCGACACCCGGTCCGCCGACGACGTGACGCCGCGCGGCGGAGACGACGTCGCCGAGCACGGCGGAGGCCGTCTCGACGCCACCGGCGCCCGCACCGTAGAACATCAGGTCGCCGGCCGCGGCCGACTGCACGAAGACGGCGTTGTGCGCCCCGTGGACGGCGGCGAGCGGGTGGTCCCTGCTGATCAGCGCCGGGTAGACGCGGGCCGAGACGCCCTCCTCCCCTGTCTCCGGGTCGGTCAGCCTCTCGCAGATCGCCAGGAGCTTGATGACCGCGCCGGCCTCGCGCGCCGCATCCACCTGCGCCTTGCTCACGCTCGTGATGCCCTCGCGGTACACGCGGTCGAGCGGGACGACCGTGTGGAACGCGAGGCTGGCGAGGATGGCGGCCTTCTGGGCGGCGTCGTAGCCGCCGATGTCCGCGGTCGGGTCCGCCTCGGCGTAGCCGCGCTCGGTGGCGGTCGCCAGCGCGTCCGGAAGGGTCTCGCCGTTCACGTCCATCCGGTCGAGGATGAAGTTGGTCGTGCCGTTGACGATGCCGAGGATGCGGTTGATCCGGTCGCCCGCGAGGCTGTCACGCAGCGGGCGGATGATCGGGATGGCTCCGGCGACGGCCGCCTCGTAGTAGAGCTGTGCGCCGACCTGCTCGGCGGCGTCGAACAGCTCGGGCCCGTGCGTCGCCAGCAGCGCCTTGTTGGCCGTGATCACGTCGGCGCCGGAGTTCAGCGCCTCCAGCACGTAGCCGCGGGCGGGCTCGATGCCGCCCATCAGCTCGACGACGATGTCGGCGCCGAGGATGAGGGAGGATGCGTCGGTCGTGAACAGCTGGTGCGGCAGGTCGGTGTCGCGCGGCGCATCCACGTCACGGACGGCGATGCCGACCAGCTCCAGGCGGGCTCCGATGCGGGAGGCGAACTCGTCGCCCTGCTCCAGGAGCAATCGCGCCACCTGGGAGCCGACGGAGCCGGCCCCGAGCAGGGCGACGCGGAGGTTTCGGTACTCGATCATGCGTGGCTGCGCTCCTTCGACGCGGACTCGGCGGACGCCGCGCCCCGGTAGCCGGTGTCGCGCGCGAGGAGGTCCTCGATGGTCTCGCCGCGGACGATGACCCGGGCCTCCCCGTCGCGCACCGCCACGACGGGCGGGCGTCCGATGTGGTTGTAGTTGCTCGAGAGGGGCCAGCAGTAGGCCCCGGTCGCGGGCACCGCGAGCAGGTCGCCCGGCTCGACGTCGCCCGGCAGGTATTCGGCGTTCACGACGATGTCGCCGCTCTCGCAGTGCTTGCCCGCGACGCGCACCAGGGCTGGCGCTGCCGACGAGACGCGGCTCGCGATCCTGGCCGAGTACTCGGCCTCGTACAGCGCGGGCCGGGCGTTGTCGCTCATCCCGCCGTCCACGCTGACGTAGCGGCGGATGGCGGTCTCGCCGTCGTCCTCGAAGACGACTGGAACATCCTTCGTCGTGCCGACGGTGTACAGGGTGAGGCCTGCGGTGCCGATGATCGAGCGGCCCGGCTCGAACGCGATGACGGGCGTCGGGATGTCGAGCTCCTCGCATCCCGCGGCGACCGTCTCGGCGATACGGCGCGCCAACTCCTCGATCGGGGCGGGATCGTCGGCGGCCGTGTACGCGATGCCGAAACCGCCGCCGAGGTTCAGCTCGGGCACCTCTCCCCCGGCCAGCAGCTGCTTGTGCAGGGTCAGGAGGCGCGCGGCCGATTCGGCGAAGCCGTCCGCTCCGAAGATCTGCGAGCCGATGTGACAGTGCAGGCCGCGGAAGGCGAGCGAGGCGTGCGAGCGGATCTCCGCCACCGCCTCGACCGCGTGCTCAAGCGCGATGCCGAACTTCTGGTCTTCGTGGGCGGTCGCCAGGAACGCGTGCGTGTGGGCGTGCACGCCGCTGTTCACGCGCAGCCGGACACTCTGCCGGACACCGTGCCGCGCCGCAGCCTCGGCGACCCGGCCGATCTCCTGGATGCTGTCGATGATGATCGCGCCGATGCCGACCTCGACCGCGCGGTCGATCTCGGCGAGCGACTTGTTGTTGCCGTGGAAGCCCAGGCGCTCAGGGTCGACGCCGGCGGCCAGCGCAACGGCCAACTCGCCCCCGCTGCACACGTCGATGTAGAGGCCGGCGGCGTCCATCCACCTCGCGACCTCGATGCTCAGGAACGCCTTGCCCGCGTAGTAGACCTTCGCGGCCGTGCCGATCTCGGCGAACGCACGATCGAACGCCTGACGCACCTCGACGGCGCGCGAGCGGGCGTCCTGCTCGTCGACCACATAGAGAGGGGTGCCGAAGCGCTGGGCGAGCTCGCCCGCGCGGACGCCTCCGACGACGAGCTCCCCTTCCGTGCGGGCGGTCGTGCGCGACCAGAGTCCGGGGACGAGCGCGTTCGCATCGTCAGGCACATGCAGCCAGGACGGGGCGAGCGGGTTGGGGGGTGCTTCGGATCGTCCGACGACAGAGACAGGATCAGCCATAGGGAACCTCACGGGTGGCGACGAGTGGGGGTCTCCTAGGCGAGCGGACCCGGGTTGGCCCCTGAAGCCGGTGGAGATGACAGAAGAAGTCTATCCAGGCGCCGCGGGGCGCTCGGTGCGTGTTACGAACATCTCCCCTTGCTATTCATGAACTTCTCGTCGAGGACGAAATCGCTGGCGGTCAGGCGCACGGTCGCGCGACCCGGCGTCACCGCGATGTCGGCGACCTGGACGCCGTCCGGCAGGTACTGTGCGGCGCACACCGGGAACGGTCCCTGCGAGGTGAGCGCCTGCAGAAGGCGGTCGAGGTTCACGTTGCCTGCGCCCGTCTTCAGCGACGCCTTCTCCGGTTGGAGCAGCACCTGATCGCCCGCCGCCTTCGGCGTCGCCGTGACGGTGTAGCCGACGGGGAGTCCGAGCAGATCGAGGGTGCCGTCGTAGCCGACCGTGCCGTCGTTCAGCGTGATGCCGCCGGTGGCGCCCGGGATCTGAACCAGCTTGTTCAGGGAATCCTGACTGATGGACAGCGTCCCTGTGGCATCCGCGATCGGCTTCGAGAAGTCGGCGGGGACGCCCGTGGCGATCACCTTCGCGCTCAGCGGAGCGCCCTTCACGACCAGCTTGGGGGCGTCGAGCTCGACGCTCTGAAAGGAGCCGGACAGATACTGCTGAAGCACGGAGAAGCCGCCGATGTGCGTCGTCACCTCGCCCTGGATGTCGGCAGGCAGCTTCTTCTCGATCTCGGCCGACACCCGCTGCTCGGCGTAGGCGCGCACCGCGGTGTCCACCACAACGAGCAGCACGACGACCACCACGACCGGGATGCCGATCGCGAGCAGCAGCCGCAACGGCCGTCGCCGGCGCCGGCCGGGCTGGTCGGGCTGGTCGGGTGCCGGGAGTACCTGCGTGGTGTTGTCGCTCATCCGCTGGTCACATCCGTTCGGTCGTCGCGGTTCGTGCCGTTTGCGTCATGCTAGGCCGGTCACATCCGGTCGGGCGCGGACACCCCCACCAGCCCGAGGCCGTTGCGGATGACCTGGCCGGTGGCGTCGTTCAGCCACAGGCGCGTGCGGTGCAGGTCGGTGACCGGCTCCTCGCCGTGCGGGAGCACGCGCGTCGAGCCGTCCCTCACTGCGTACCACGCGTGGTACAGACCCGCGAGCTCTTCGATGTAGCGGGCGACGCGGTGCGGCTCACGCAGCTCGGCCGCCTGGGCGACCACGCGCGGGAACTCCTGCAGACCGCCCAGCAGCGCCGACTCCGTCTCGTGGGTCAGAAGCTCGGGCGCGAACGTGCTGCGGTCGACGCCTGCCTTCTCGGCGTTCGCGGCGACCGAGCGGGTGCGGGCGTGGGCGTACTGCACGTAGAAGACGGGGTTGTCGTTGCTGCGCTTGGTCAGCAGGTCGAGGTCGATGTCGAGTTGCGAGTCGGTGGAGGAGCGCACCAGGGCGTAGCGGGCGGCATCCACGCCTACGGCATCCACCAGGTCGTCCAGCGTCACGATGGTGCCCGCGCGCTTGGACATGCGGACCGGCTCGCCGTCCTTCACCAGGTTCACCATCTGGCCGATCAGGATCTGCAGATTGACGTTCGGAACGTCGCCGAACGCCTCCACCATCGCCATCATGCGGCCGATGTACCCGTGGTGGTCGGCGCCGAGCATGATGATGTTCTGCTCGAAGCCGCGCTCGCGCTTGTCGAGGTAGTAGCCGAGGTCACCCGAGATGTACGCGGGCTCGCCGTTGGAGCGGATGACGACGCGGTCGCGGTCGTCGCCGAAGGTCGTGGTGCGCAGCCAGATCGCGCCGTCCGCCTCGAAGATGTGGCCCTGCTCCTGGAGGCGCTGGATGGCGCGCTCGACCGCGCCGGACTCGTGCAGCGAGTCCTCGTGGAAGTACACGTCGAAGTCGACGCCGAACGCGTGCAGGCGCTCCTTGATCTCCTGGAACATCAGCTGGGTGCCCGCCGAGCGGAACACCTCCTGCTGCTCCTCACGCGGCAGCGCGGCGAGGTCGCCGTCGTACTGCGCGACCACGCGGTCCGCGATCTCGTGGATGTAGCCGCCGCCGTAGCCGTCCTCCGGCGTTGGCTCGCCGAGGTAGGCGGCGAGGAGGCTCCGGGCGAACCGGTCGATCTGCGAACCGTGGTCGTTGAAGTAGTACTCGCGGGTCACGTCCGCGCCCTCGGCCTGCAGGATACGCGCGAGGCTGTCGCCCACCGCTGCCCAGCGAGCGCCGCCCATGTGCACAGGGCCGGTCGGGTTGGCGGACACGAACTCCAGGTTCACGCTCAGCCCGTCGTAGACGTCGCCCCGGCCGTACGCCTCACCGGCCTCGACGATGGTCTGGGCGAGCTGGCCGGCGGCCGCGGCCTCCAACCGGAAGTTGATGAAGCCAGGCCCGGCGACCTCGGCGGAGGCGACCCCGTCGATCCCTGCAGCGGCAGCGGCGATCTGCTCGGCGAGCTCGCGCGGGTTCGCCCCGACCCGCTTCGCCAGGCGCATCGCCACGTTCGACGCCCAGTCGCCGTGGTCGCGGTTCTTCGGGCGCTCCAGCGGCACGTCATCCACCGTGAGAGTGAGGTCCGGGATGTCGGCGCCGGCCTCTCGTCGCTGCCCGACCACCGTCGTCACGATGTCGAGAAGGGCGGCGGAGAGATCAGCGGGAGTCATGAGGAACGATTCTACCGGGAGCCGGGAGGGCGCTCTCCGCGGGAGTCGCCTCCCCGCTTCAATTGCCTCCCCGCTTCAATTGATAGGGTCATCGCGACGCGCGCTCCCGCACGGCGCGCGCCGAACAGAGAGACGAAAGCCGCATGCCGTTCACCACCCGCCGTTTCGCCCTTCTGGCCGCGACCGCCGCGGCAGGAATCCTCGCAGCAGCCACACTTGCCGGCTGCGCGCCGACCGCATCCTCGACGACGCCACCGACCGCTTCGTCGACGGCAGGCGGCGACCCGACGGCGGTCGCCACTCCGACTCCGACGCCGACCGATCCGCCGACGCCGGTCGGCCTCACCTGCGATCAGGTGATGACGGCGGACCAGCTGTATGCCTTCAACCCGAACTACGGCGCCGACCCGGGCTACGAGCCCAAGGCCGGGTCACTCGAGAAGAAGATCGCCGACTGGCAGGGGGTCGCCTGCGCCTGGAAGAACCAGACCAGCGGCGACGTCATCGAGGTCGCCGTCGCGAAGCCGCCGGCGAGCCAGCTGGAGAATCTCAAGAACGCGGCGATCACGGCGTCGAAACCCGTGCCGACGTACGGCGTTCCGCCGCAGGTCGAGGGCTACTTCAAAGCAGGGACGGCCGGGCAGGTGCAGGTGTTCCGGGGCTCGTACTGGATCGTCGCCGAGTCGAGCGCCTTCTTCGAGCCGGGCGACGCCGCCCCGCTGATGGAGAGCGTGATGGGGAACGTCCCCGCCAGCTGAGCGTCACGGCTGGTGTCACCTCCTGGCGCGAGGGGATGCTAGCCTTGTTCGGCACCCTGGCCCCCATAGCTCAGGGGATAGAGCGTCTGCCTCCGGAGCAGAAGGCCGTAGGTTCAAATCCTACTGGGGGCACCATCCCGCCGGCCGTTCGCACGTGAACGGTTCGGGCACGCCAGATCCGAGAGCCGCATGGACTGTTCGTACTTCGATGCCGGCGTGTGCCGCTCGTGCACGCTGATGGGTGTCCCCTACGCGGAACAGCTCAGCGGCAAGGACCGTCTGGCCCGCGAACTCCTCGCTCCGTTCGGCGACGCCGACTGGCTCCCGCCGGTGGCGAGCGCCGAGTCGGGGTACCGCAACAAGGCCAAGATGGTGATCGGCGGCACGGCCACGGCTCCGACGATCGGCATCCTCGACGAGGCCGGTCGCGGCGTCGACCTGCGCGAGTGCGGCATCTGCGCCCCCGGCGTGCGGGCCGCCCTGCCGGTACTCGGACGGTTCGTAACCCGGCAGCGGCTGGAGCCGTACAGCGTCCCCGAGCGCCGCGGCGAGCTCAAGTACGTGCTGGTGACCGAGTCGCCGGACGGCGAGCTGATGGTGCGGTTCGTCGCCCGATCGGAGGAGACGGTCTCACGCGTGCGCGCCGGCCTCGGCTGGCTGTTGGCCGAGCTGCCGTCCGCGCGGGTGGTCACCGTGAACCTGCAGCCCGAGCACAAGGCGGTCGTCGAGGGCGACCGGGAGGTGGTGCTGACCCGCGAGTCGGTGCTCCCGATGCGCCTCGGCGAAGTGTCGCTGCGACTGCGGCCGCAGAGCTTCTTCCAGACGAACACCGCGGTCGCCACCGAGTTGTACGGCCAGGTGGCGTCGTGGGTGGATGCCGTCGACCCGGCCTCCGTCTGGGACCTCTACTGCGGCGTCGGAGGCTTCGCCTTGCATGTCGCCGCACCCGGCCGCCGAGTTGTCGGCGTGGAGACGAGCCGGGAGGCTGTGAAGAGCGCGCGGGCGACCGCCGCGGCCGCCGGGCTGCCGCAGGTGGCCTTCCGCTCGGGTGACGCGACGGCGTTCGCACTCTCCGCAGCGAGCGCGCCTGAGCTGGTCATCGTGAACCCGCCCCGACGCGGGATCGGGGCCGAGCTGTCCGGCTGGCTGGAAGGATCCGGCGTCCGAAGCGTCGTCTACTCCAGCTGCAACCCGAAGAGCCTCGCCCACGACCTGGCCCGGATGCCGTCGTACCGCATCCGGACCGGCCGTGTGCTCGACATGTTCCCGCAGACCGGTCACATGGAGGTGGCCGTCCTGCTGGAGCGGGCCGCCTGAGCGACCCACTCGTTGGAACCAGCCGCGACTAGCTTGCGGCGGTCTCGCGCTTCGGCAGCTTCCAGCCCGGGCGCACGAAGTGGCACGTGTATCCCCACGGGATACGCTCCAGGTAGTCCTGGTGCTCCGGCTCGGCCTCCCAGAACGGGCCGGCCGCGGTCACCTCGGTGACCACCTTGCCCGGCCAGAGACCAGAGGCGTCCACGTCGGCGATGGTGTCCTCGGCGATGCGGCGCTGCTGGTCGTCCTCGTAGAAGATCGCGGACCGGTAGCTGGCCCCGACATCGTTGCCCTGACGGTTCTTGGTCGACGGGTCGTGGATCTGGAAGAAGAACTCGAGCAGGTCGCGGTAACTGGTCCGCGCGGGGTCGTACTCGATCTCGATCGCCTCGGCGTGCGACCCATGGTTGCGGTAGGTGGCGTTGGGGACGTCGCCGCCGGTGTACCCGACACGCGTGGTCACCACACCCGGCATCTTGCGGATGAGGTCCTGCATGCCCCAGAAGCAGCCTCCAGCGAGGATTGCCTTCTCTGTCATTGTCGTGCTCCCTTACTTCTCGAAAATCTTCGTGTACTCGCCGTACCCGGCCGCATCCAGCTCGGCGAGCGGAACGAACCGCATCGCCGCGGAGTTGATGCAGTAGCGCAAGCCGCCGGCCTCCGCCGGGCCGTCGTCGAACAGGTGGCCCAGGTGGCTGTCGCCGTGGGCCGAGCGGACCTCGGTACGGATCATCCCGTAGGTGCTATCCACCTTCTCGACGATGTTGTCTGGCTCGACCGGGACGGTGAAGCTCGGCCATCCGGAGCGACTGTCGTACTTGTTCACGGACGCGAACAGCGGCTCACCCGACACGATGTCGACGTACAGCCCCTCCTCGTGGTTGTTCCAGAACTCGTTGCGGAACGCCGGCTCGGTTGCGGCCTCCTGCGTCACCTCGTACTGGCGCGGAGTCAACTTGGAGACGGCCTCCGGGTCCTTGCGGTAGTCCTGTGTCACGATTCCTCCTCGTGCGGCGCGCTGGCTGCGACGCCGTCAGTACATGGAACACGCGAGGGCACCAGGATGGTCCCGCGCTCCCTGTGAGTTCGCCGAGTGGGCAAGGATGTTGCGGATCGCGTCGATCACTTCGGCCCAGTCGTCCCGCACCTGCGCCGCCGAAACCCGGAGCCGTGCCCTCCCACGAGCCCCCAACGCGGCATCTCGAGCCCGATCGCGCTCGAAGGCCTCCCGGTCGCTGTGAAAGGCGAAGCCGTCGATCTCCAAGAAGAGAACGCCGTCGACCCGCATGTCGACACGACCGACGCCAGGCACATGGATCTGCTGCTCAACGAGATGACCGGCCGCCTGCAGGCGCTGTCGCACGATCGACTCGACGCCGGAGTCCGACCCGGGGCGAGCGAGCACCGCACGCGCCCGAGCCCCGGCGGGCTGAGCCGAGAGGACGGCTCGAAGGGCGATCGGAGTGGTCAGGCCAGCGGTGATCGCGGTGTCGAAGACCGCCACCGCCGTCTCCTCGTCTGCGCAGCGCGCAACTGAGCGCAGGCAGTCAGCGAGTGTGACCCGCCAGAGCTGCCGACCATCCTCCGTCGGGAGCCAGTGTCGGACCTGACCCGTGCCGGGACCTGCACGTGCGTGCGGGGCGTACTGAAGGTGCATGCGCGTGTCACCCCCGCCCCACAGCCCGTACGTGCGCGCTGCGGAGAGGCACGACAGCCGCCCTCGAGCGGTGACGGCCGCGACAGCGTCCGGGGATGCGGACGGCAGCGCGTAGATGCCTTTGCGAAGCCGATGGAGGGCGCCGCCGCGCACGGCGGCGGTCAGCTCCTCGGCAGAAGCTCCCCCGGCGCGCAGCTGGTGAACTGCAGCGATGCCGCCGAGGCGCTGCAGCATTCGTTCGTCGATCATGACTACAGCCTGTCGAGGTGGAGGTTCCCAAGGTTGCCGTGGTGCGAATCTGTGGAGAGTCGGCCATCTTCCTCTCCAGGCGCAACGTAGGAGAAGTGCCGCCGAATCTCCGACAGACCGCGGTGCGGAAGGAGATTTGGACGTTGGCGGGGCAAATCTCCGACGAAAGCCCGTGAATCTCCGACGAAAAGGGACGGGACGGGACGGGACGGGAGGGACGGGACCGGGACGGGGCGGGTGAACAGCGGGTTACGGCCCGCGCGCGGGCTAGACGCACGCGCGCGGCGCACCCTAGCCTGGCGCCGTCCCGAGAGTGTCACATCCACCCGTTCACAGCACCGAGCGAAGGATCTCCATGCCACTTCCCACCATCGTCCTCGTCCACGGAGCCTGGGCGGACGCGTCGAGCTGGAACCCGGTCATCACCGACCTGCGGGACCGCGGCTTCACCGTCCTCGCCCCGCCGAACCTCCTTCGCGGCGTGAGCGGCGACGCCGCCTACGTCGCATCCGTCCTCGCGCAGCACACCGAGGGACCCGTGGTGCTCGCCGGCCACTCGTACGGCGGCGCCGTCATCAGCGGGGCCGGGCTCGGGGGCGGCGACGTCCGCGCCCTCGTCTACGTGGACGCGTTCATCCCGGACGAGGGCGAAAACGTCGTCGGCCTCCTCGCGGGTTCCGGCTCAGCGCTCGACGTCCCCGACCCGACCACGGTGCTCGACGTCGTCGGCTACCCGGGCGCGCCGCAGGGCGACGCCGAGGCGTTCCTGAAGGAGTCGACCGTCCGCGAGTTCTTCGCGCAGGACCTCTCCGGGACCGACCAGGACCTCATCTTCGCCGGGCAGCGCCCGATCGCGCTCGCCGCCAACGTCATCGCGGCGGGTCCGGGCGCGTGGCAGAGCCTGCCGGTCTGGGCCGTCGTCGGCACCGAGGACCGCATCATCCCGCCCGCCCTGCAGCGCAGGATGGCCGAACGCGCCGATGCCACCATCGTCGAGACCGCCGCGAGCCACGTGTCGATGTTGGCGGCCCCGGATGTGGTGACCGGCGCGATCGTCGCGGCGGCCGAATCCCTCTCCTGACCTACGGCCGGGCTTCGTGACCCGGCTCGCCGTGCGTCCGCCGCTGCTCCTTGAGCTCCGCCTCGAACAGGTGGCGGCGGCCGCCGGCGAGCCGGTCGCGCGCTTCCCGCTCGAGGTCGCGGAACAATGCGTAGTAGCCGTCGTCATAGTCCTCGACGATCTGGAACGTCCAGCGGCCATCGATCACGTTGCGGCCGACGAGCTCCCGCTCGATGCGATTCGCGAGATCGGCGTGGCCCGCCGCGCGCAGCTTCTCGACCGCTTCACCGAGCGTGAAGTCGGCCTTCCCGGTCAGCCGGTGGAAGCCGTACAGCAGCCCGCGGGCATGCTCGACGACCTCGAGCGCTTCGCTGAGGCTGCCGAGCGCCTCCACCGTCGCGTCGTCGAGGCCCTCCGGCCGGGTGTGCTGCTCGTCGGGTCCGTCGGTCATCGATCCTCCTTGGGGGCCGGGTTCGGGGTGTCTTTCAGAGGGACGTCGTCCGCGCGGACCGCGACCGGCTCGCCGTCCACCTCCCGGATCACCGGGATCGCGTCGGTGAACTGCTGCGCCCGCTGCTCGTTCTCGGGCGAGCCGCTGAACAGGCGGCCCTCCTCTTCGCTGCGGGCACGCGGCGGGCGTTCGCGCGGCTCCGGCGCTTCGGCCAGCTCGATCCGCTGGCGCGGGAGGGATGCGGGCGAGTGCCGCTGCATCCAGTCGATGAGGCGTTCACGGACCAGGCAGCGCAGGTCGAACAGCGTCGGGGCGTCCTTGGCGGTCACCAGCACCCGGACGCGCACCCAGCCCCCGATCGCGTCGGTGACCTGCAGCACACCGGTGCGGTGGTCCCAGAGGTCGGTGGTGGCGAGGATGCGGTTCAGTTCGGCGCGCATCCCACCCGTCGAGACGCGCCAGTCGAGGTCGAACTCGACCGAGCCCAGCAGTTCGCTGTGCTGCCTGGTCCAGTTCTCGAAGGGCTTGGTGGTGAAGTAGGTCGAGGGCAGCACCAGCCGGCGGTCATCCCAGACGTGCACCACCACGTACGTGAGGGTGATCTCCTCGATGGTCCCCCACTGCTGTTCCACCACGACCACGTCGTCGATGCGGATGGCGTCGGAGAACGCGAGCTGGATGCCGGCGAACAGGTTGGCGAGGCTCGACTGGGCGGCGACACCGGCGATGATCCCGATCACGCCCGCCGAGGCGAGCAGGCTCGCGCCGGCGGCCTGGAGGGCGGGGAAGGTCAGCAGCACCGCTCCGAGTCCGATGACGACGGCCGCGACGACGGTCAGGCGGCGGAGGATCAGCACCTGGGTCCGGACACGGCGGGCGTACCGGTTGTCGGGCACATCGAGCCGGTACCGGGCGAGCCCGAGGTCTTCGAAGAAGACCACGAAGGCGGCGGCGAACCAGGTACCGGTGGCGATGGTCAGGATCAGGAACGTGTGACGGATGCCGTCCCGCCAGCCGTCGGTGACCTCCGGCGGCAGGCTGATCGTCACGGCGATCCACAGCACGATCGTCAGCAGGAACAGCCGGAACGGGACGCGGACGCGACGGATCAGGAGGTCCGGCCACCGCCTGCGTCGCCCGATACCGCGCAGGATCAGGGCCAGGATCGCGGTCAGGACGACCGCGACGACGACGGCGAGAAGGCAGGCGACGGTGAGGCCGGGCCAGGTGCGCAGGGCGGACACGTCTCGAAGAACTCCTCGCGGTCGGGTTTCGCGAAGGAGTGTACGCGCGGACCGCTGACGGAGCGACCAGGCATCGCAACGTCGGTGCGAGCGGACTAGCCTGGCCATTCGGGCGGACCGTGCGCAACGGCCCCCGACGATCGCGTAAAGGAGCGGCAATGGCAGCCACACGGACACTCTTCATCGGCGGGACGGGCGTCATCAGCTCCGCGTGCGTGGCGGAGGCCCTCGCCCAGGGCCACGACGTCACCGTCGTGAACCGCGGGAACAGCAGCACCCGCCCGCTGCCGGAGGGCGTCGAGGTGCTGCACGCCGACATCCGCGACCCGGAGAGCGTGCACCGTGCCCTCGGCGAGCGCAGCTTCGATGTGGCCGCCGAGTTCCTTGCCTTCACCCCGGAGCACATCGCCACCGACTTCGGACTGTTTGAAGGCCGGGTCGGGCAGTACGTGTTCATCAGCTCGGCGTCCGCCTACCAGAAGCCGCCGTCGCGGGTGCCGGTGGTCGAGTCGACCGCGCTCCGCAACCCGTACTGGCAGTACTCCCGCGACAAGATCGCCTGCGAGGACGCCCTGATGGGGGCGTACCGCGACCGCGGCTTCCCCGTCACGATCGTGCGGCCGTCGCACACCTACGACCGCACGCTCATCCCGACGACCGGCGGGTGGACGGACCTGGAGCGGATGCGCCGCGGCGCGCCGGTGGTCGTGCACGGCGACGGGACGAGCCGCTGGACCATCACGCACAACACCGACTTCGCGGTCGCCTTCACCGGTCTGCTCGGCAGGCCGGAGGCGGTCGGCGACGCGTTCCACATCACGGGCGACGAGGCCCCGACGTGGAACCAGATCTACTGCTACCTGGCGGAGGCCCTCGGCGTCGAGGCCGAGCTGGTGCACGTCGCGAGCGAGACCATCGCCGCGGCCGTTCCGGAGGTGGGGCCAGGGCTCCTGGGCGACAAGGCCCACTCCATGCACTTCGACAACAGCAAGGTGAAGGCGCTGGTTCCAGGTTTCAGCGCCCAGGTGCCGTTCGCGCACGGAGCGGGCGAGATCGTGGACTGGTTCCTGGAGGACGCCGATCGCCAGCGCGTCGACCCGGACCTGGATGCCGCGTTCGACCGCCTGGTCGAGCACGCCCGCACGTTCGGGTGAACGCGCGGGCGGGCGGCGGTTACTTCGTATAGCCGGTTGCGGGCGTTGACGACGAGGTGGATGCGATCTTGGTGCCGTCCGGCTCCACGACCCACCAAATGCCGGCGAATCCCTGCCCGGTCACATCCCCTGCCGAGGTGTCCTCCGCGAAGGTGTAGAGCGGGAGCCCGTTAAGGGTGACCTGCTTCTTGCCGTCCACACCGGTGATGGTGCCCACCTTTCCGGTGAGGCCCTTTCCGCCGACGACGACGGTTCCGAGCGTGGTCGATCCTGTTTTCAGGACAGCCGACCCTCATGAGCGGATGCTCCCATCCACTCGATGCACGCTGCCGGGTCCCCGGCGGGTTCACATCCTGAGAAAAGAAAATCGGCCTCTCATGAAACAAAAGCTTTACTATAAAGAAACTTTCCTGATACATTCACGCGAAAGCATCGTTCCAACGAAGGGATGAGGATGGCAGGCCCCGTACGCGGCACACCCGGATGGTTGCGCGAGACCAACGACCGCACCGCCCTCTCCCTGCTGCTCGAGCACGGCGTCCTCACCCGCACCCGCATCGGCGAACTCTCCGGGCTGTCGAAGCCCACCGCCGCCCAGATGGTCTCGCGGCTCGAGACGGCTGGCCTCATCCACGTCGTCGGCGAAGTCTCGGCCGGGCGCGGCCCCAACGCCGCGAGCTACGCGGTCCGCACCGACCGGATGCTGGCCGTCGCCATCGACATCGACGCCGAGGTGCTCCGCTCGACGGTGGTCGACGCCTCCGGCGACGAGAAGCCCATCGCGGTCACCCCGCTCGCCGGCCGCTCCCCCGAGGGCGACGTGCGCGCCGCCATCGCGGCGGCCTGCGACACGGCGGGCGCAGACACGGAACGCGTCGGCGCCGTGTGCATCGGCGTGCAGGGCGCGCTCGACCCGCGAACGGACGAGCTCACCTACATCGAGACGCTGCCCGGGTGGCCGAAGCGCGGCATCCGCCGGCGCCTGCAGGACGCCCTCGGCATCGAGGTCCGCATCGACAACGACGTGAACCTCGCCGCCCTCGCGGAGCGCACCGACGGCGCCGGACGGGACACCGCCGGCTTCGCTCTGCTGTGGATGGGCGACGGCCTCGGCCTGTCGGTCGACCAGAGCGGGAACGTCCACCGCGGAGCCTCCGGCGGCGCCGGCGAGATCGGCTACCTGCCCATCCCCCGCTCGGCGGCGGAGCTCGACCCGGAGGCGGGCGACCTGCAGGACCTCATCGGAGGCCCGGCGGTCGCGCGGCTCGCCGGGCTCCACGGGCTGAGCCACGATCTGAGCGGAACCGAGGATGCGCGCGAGCGATTCCTCGCCGAGCTCGCCCGACGCGTCGCCGTCGGCGTGGTGCCCGTGCTGGCCCTCCTCGACCCGGAGCTCGTCGTGCTGGGCGGACCGACCGGCTCGGCCGGCGGCGCCCGCCTCGCCGAACTCGTCACCTCCGAACTCCGGCCCGGGTGGGGCGAACGCAGCGTCGTCGCAACCGGCGTCGCGGCCCACCCCGTCCTCCGCGGAGCCCGGGAGCACCTCATCGCCGAAGTGCGCGAAGCGCTCTTCGCCGAAGTGTCACGGATCGCACCGTAGCGACCCGCAGCACACCCGCACCACCCACGTGCACCATCCACCCGCAAGCGCACCACATCCACTCGCATCACATCCACGCACCCACCCACAGTGAGGGAGCCACCGTGAAACACCGTCATCTCATCGCCGCGGCCGCGGTCACCGCCGCCGCCGCGCTCGTCCTCTCGGGCTGCTCCGGAGGCTCGGGCAGCACCAACTTCAGCGACAGCACCCCGGAGAACCTCAGCGGAACCGTGTCGTTCTGGCACTTCTTCTCCGACCGGGAGGCCGGCGTCATCCAGTCGGTCGTCGACGACTTCGAGAAGAAGTACCCGAAGATCAAGGTCGATGTGCACTCCGGCCAGGACGACGAGAAGCTGCAGAAGGCCATCGCCACCGGCAGCAAGGTCGACGTCGGCCTGTCGTACTCGACCGACATCGTCGGCAATTTCTGCTCCAACGGCGCATTCCGGAGCCTGAACAAGGTGATCGACCGCGACAAGGTCGACATGAGCCAGTTCTCCGACACCGTGAAGTCGTACACGGAGTACAAAGGCACCCGCTGCGCGATGCCGATGCTCGCCGACGTGTACGGCCTCTACTACAACAAGAAGCTGCTGCAGGCCGCCGGCTTCACCGCCCCGCCCAAGACCTTGAGCGAGCTGGAGTCGATGGCCGAGAAGCTGACCACCTTCAAGGACGACGGGTCCATCAAGACCCTCGGCTTCAACCCGACGATGGGATGGTACGAGAACTCGGCCGCCCACTACGGCCCTGCAGCGAACGCCGAATGGCTGAAGCCGGACGGCACAAGCGCCATCGGCGGCAGCGAAGGCTGGAAAGAGCTGATGACCTGGCAGAAGGGCTTCGTCGACAAGATCGGCTGGGACAAGCTCAACGCGTTCACGTCGGGCCTCGGCCAGGAGTTCTCCGCCGACAACGCCTTCCAGACCGGCCAGGTGGCGATGAACCTCGACGGCGAGTACCGCACGGCGTTCATCGATGACCAGGCGAAGGGACTGGACTACGGCACGGCGCCGTTCCCGACCACCGACAGCAATACCGACCAGTACGGCGGCGGGTACATCACCGGCAACATCATCGGCATCTCCAAGGGCTCGAAGCAGCCGGAACTGGCGTGGGCGCTGCTGAAGTACCTGACGACCGACACCGACGCGGTCGTGAAGCTCGCGAACGGCCTGAAGAACGTGCCGACGACGAAGGATGCGCTGGCCTCTCCGAAGCTGGAGGTGTCGGAGCAGTTCAAGACCTTCCTCGACATCTCCGCCGACAAGAACGTCCAGACGACACCCCCGAGCCCGCTCGGCGCCGGTTACCAGCAGTCCTTCGAGGACTACTGGAACAAGTACCAGAGCCAGGGCGGCGACCTGGATGCTGGCCTCAAGGCGGTCGACAAGCAGATCAACGACTCCCTCGCCCTGAGCACCGGTCCGTGAGCTAAGACATCATGACCGCCACTCTCCAGAGCGCGGGGCGGGCCACCGGCCGCCCCGCGCGGCGCTCCCGGGCCCGACGCCGACGTTCCCTCGTGACGCTCGCGCTGCTCGCGCCTGCGCTCCTCGGGCTGCTGATCTTCTTCGTCTACCCGCTCATCGCCTCGGTCTACTACTCGTTCACGCGGTTCGACCTCGTCTCGCCTCCGCAGTGGATCGGTCTCCGCAACTACGAGTACCTGTTCACCCAGGACCCGAACGTCTGGCTAGCGACCCTGAACACGCTGTGGTTCGTCGTGATCTGGGTGCCGGTGAAGACCGGGTTCGCCCTGATCATCGCAGGCCTTCTCGCGAGGGCGCGCCGCGCATCCGGCTTCTGGCGCACGGTGTTCTACCTGCCGGCGCTCGTGCCGCCCGTTGCGAGTGTCGTGGCCTTCGTCTTCCTGTTCAATCCGGGCACGGGCCCGGTGAACCAGGTGCTCGCCTGGTTCGGGATCCAGGGCCCGCTGTGGTTCAACGACCCCGCCTGGTCGAAGCCCTCCCTCGTGCTCCTCGGCATCTGGGTCATGGGCGACATCATGATCATCTTCCTGGCGGCGCTTCTGGATGTGTCGCGCGAGCAGTACGAGGCCGCCTCGCTCGACGGGGCGAACGGGTTGCAGAAGGTGCGTTACGTGACCATGCCGTCGATCGCCCCGGTGCTGCTGTTCGCCGGGGTCACCGGCGTGATCGCGGCCATCCAGTACTTCACGGAGGCGGCCGTCGCCTCCTCCGTGGCGTCGGGCAAGGCCGTGGTCGGGCAGGGCATCAGCACCAACCTCGGCTACCCGGACGGCTCACTGCTCACGTACACGCAGTGGCTCTACGTGCGCGGCTTCGGCACCTACCAGCTGGGCTATGCGTCCGCACTCGCCGTGCTGCTGTTCGTGGTCGCGGCCGTCATCCTCATCCTGCTCCTGCGCCGCTTCAGAGCGTTCACCCCGGAAGGCGCCCAATGACCTCCGCCACCCTCCTCCCCGGCGAGACGACCGACCGGCCCCCAGCGCCGCACCGGCGCATCCCGAGCCCGCGTTCCGCCCGCGCCCGGAGCATCCTGGCCTGGGTCGCCGAGCACGCCATGCTCATCGTGCTGGCCGTGCTGTTCCTCGCACCCGTGGTCTTCGTGCTGCTCACCTCGCTGATGTCGAGCGAGCAGACGCTGACGGCGTCGCTGTGGCCGCAGCCGTTCCAGTGGGACAACTACATCAAGGTCTTCACGACCGTCCCGCTGGCGCAGTGGTTCGCCAACTCGGCGATGTACGCGGTGCTCGCCACGGCGTTCATGCTGGTGTCGAGCATCCCGGCCGCCTATGCCCTGGCGAAGATCCGGTTCCGCGGCTCGGGCGTGTTGTTCACGGCGATCATCATCGCGATGCTGCTCCCGCCGCAGGTCACCGCGATCCCCGTCTACGTGATGTGGTCGCAGCTGGGGCTCACCGGCACGCTGTGGCCGCTCATCCTGCCGAACCTGCTGGGGGATGCGTTCTCCATCTTCCTGCTGCGGCAGTTCTTCCTGACCATCCCCAGCGAGTACGCGGATGCCGCACGCATCGACGGCAACGGCGAGTTCGGTGTGCTCTGGCGGGTGGTGCTGCCGATGGCGAAGCCGGGGATCGCCGCGACCGCGATCTTCCTGTTCTTCGCCTCCTGGAACGACTACTACGGACCCCTGCTGTACACCTCGGAGAACCCGGCGGCCTGGCCGGTCGCCTACGGCCTGGCGTCGTTCCGGGGTGTCCACGGCACCGACTGGGGCCTCACCATGGCCATGACGATGCTGGTCACCGTGCCCGTCGTCCTCATCTTCTTCTTCGCCCAACGCGTCTTCGTGGAGGGCATCACACTCACTGGCGTGAAGGGATAACTCGTGAAACTGACGGTCGTCGGAGGCGGCTCCACCTACACCCCCGAGCTCATCGACGGGTTCGCGCGACTGCGCGATGTCCTCCCGATCGAGGAGCTCTGGCTGGTCGACCCCGACCCCGAGCGCCTGCGACTGGTGGGCGGGATGAGCCAGCGGATGTTCCGCGCGGCAGGGCACACGGGACGCGTCGTGCCGACCTCGGACCTCGTCGCGGGGGTCGCGGACGCGGATGTCGTGCTCCTCCAGCTTCGCATCGGCGGCCAGGCGGCGCGGCACGGGGATGAGACGTGGCCGCACGAGTGCGGCTGCATCGGTCAGGAGACCACCGGCCCCGGCGGCTTCGCGAAGGCGCTGCGCACGGTGCCGGTCGTACTTCGAGTCGCCGAGGAGGTGCGGCGGCACGCCAAGCCGGACGCCTGGATCGTCGACTTCACCAACCCGGTCGGCATCGTCACGCGGGCCCTGCTTCAGGAGGGGCACCGCGCGGTCGGCCTGTGCAACGTGGCGATCGGGTTCCAGCGCCGGTTCGCCGGCCTGCTCGGCGTCGACCCCGGTCAGGTGCAGCTCGGCCATGTCGGGCTCAACCACCTCACCTGGGAGCGCTCGGTGCTGGTGTCGGACGCCGGGGGCACTCGGGACGTCCTTCCCGAGCTCCTCGACACCCGGATCGAGGAGCTCGCCGGCGAGAACGCGCTGCCGGCCTCCCTCCTCCGCCTCTTCCGCGACGTTCCCAGCTACTACCTCCGGTACTACTACGCCCACGACGAGGTGCTCCGCGAACAGCTGGACTCCCCCACCCGGGCGGAGGAGGTGCAGCGCGTCGAGCGCGAACTGCTGGAGCTGTACGGCGACCCGTCGGTCGACACCAAGCCGGAGCAGCTGTCCCAGCGCGGCGGCGCCTTCTACTCGGAGGCCGCGGTCGACCTGATCGCCTCGCTGACCGGGGACCGCGGAGATGTGCAGGTCGTCAACCTGCGTAACGACGGCGCGCTGCCGTTCCTGCCCGACGACCACGTCATCGAGGTGCCGGCGACCGTCGACGCCCGCGGCGTGACCGCCCTGCCGATCGACCCGCTGCCCGCCGACCACGCCGGGCTGGTCGCGCATGTCGCCGGCTACGAGCGACTCGCGCTCGATGCGGCCGTGAACGGAGGACGCGACCGGGTGCTGCGGGCGATGCTGGCGCATCCCCTCGTCGGCCAGTACGACAGGGCCGAGCGGCTCACCGACCTGCTCATCGCCCACAACCGCCAGCACTTGGAGTGGGCGCAGTGAGCGACGATGGCGCGCCACTGGTCATCGCGGTCGACGGCGGCGGGTCGAAGACGGACGCGGTCGCGCTGGAGCTCGACGGAACGGTCGTCGCGGAGGCACGCGGCACCACCTCCAGCCCCCACGTGATCGGGATGCGCGCATCGGCTGACCTCGTCTCCGCCCTCATCGCGCGGCTACTGGAGCAGACCGGGCCGCGCCCGATCGCCGCCACGAACCTGTATCTGTCGGGTCTCGACCTGCCCAGCGAGATCGCCGAGTTCCGCGCCCGCATCGCGGGAACGGCGTGGGCGGCGGCGAGCGTCGACAACGACCTGTTCGCCCTGCTGCGCGCGGGCACCGACGAGACCGACGCGGTCGCCGTCGTCTGCGGCACCGGGATCAATTGCGTCGGCGTTCGCTCGGACGGCCGCACCATCCGCTACCCGTCGCTCGGCACCATCTCCGGCGACTGGGGCGGCGGCTGGCACCTCGGCGAGCGCGCGCTCTGGTATGCCGCGCGGGCCGTCGACGGCCGTGGTGCGGAGACGATGCTCGCCCGGGCGGTTCCCGCCGCCTTCGAGCTGGGCAGTGTGCAGGACGTGATCGAGGCGCTGCATTTCGGCCGCATCCCGAACAGCGACCTGGCCCGGCTCTCTCCGACGGTGTTCGCCTGCGCACGGGAGGGCGACCCCATCGCCGCGTCCCTGATCGACGAGCAGGCGGAAGAGATCGCGACGCTCGCGGTCACCACCCTGCGCCGGCTGGAGCTTCTCGATCGGCCGGTACCCGTCGTCCTCGGCGGCGGGGTCATCGGCGGCCGCGACGAGCGGCTGCTCGGCACCATCGGGCGCCTGCTCGCTGAACAAGCGCCGGCCGCCCGGATGGAGCTGGTCACGGCCGCTCCGATCCTGGGCGCCGCACTCCTTGCGCTGGAGTCGGCGGGCGCAGGAGCCGCGTCCCTGGAGGCCGCACGACGCACCCTGGAGGAACGACCGGCCGCGGTGGTTCAATAGCGGCACGGACCACGACCAGGACTTCCAGCGCGCGCGGATGGTCGAGGAGCAGCTCGTCCCCCGCGGGATCGAGGACCAACGCGTCCTCGATGCGATGCGACGTGTGCCCCGGCACCTGTTCGTGGAACCGTCGGCTGCGCCGTACGCGTACGAGGACCATCCGATGCCCATAGGAGACGGGCAGACGATCTCGCAGCCGTACATCGTCGCGCTGATGCTGCAGGCGGCGCGCATCGGGCCCGAGGATCGGGTGCTCGACGTCGGCACCGGCTCGGGATACGCGGCCGCCGTGGCGGCGATGCTCGGACACCGGGTGGTCGGCATCGAGCGGCATCCCGACCTCGCGATCGGCGCTGCGGCGACCCTCGACGCACTCGGCTACCGGGTGGAGGTGGTGACGGGCGACGGCACGCTCGGCTGGCCGGCCGGGGCGCCGTACGACGTGATCCTCGCCGCAGCGACGGGCCCCTCCGTTCCCCGGGCATGGATGGAGCAGCTGGCGCCGGGCGGTCGGATCGTCATGCCGGTGGGAGCGTCGGGGCGCGCTCAGCACCTCGCGCTGTTCACCCTCGAGGATGGGAGGCTGCATGAGACGAACCTGGGCGCCGTCGCGTTCGTGCCCTTGATCGGGGACCAGGGCTGGCCGGCGAATGGTGAGTCGTCGCGGTAATCCGCGATGCTTTGCGACTAGTTGTCGGAACTCGGGAGGTCAGGCGGCCGCGGTGGCCGCGGTGCGCGACGCGTGCTCCTCGCGCAGCCCCGCGAGGAGCGCCGTGAGCTGCCCGGCCGGCGCGGCCACATCCTCCGGGTGCCACTGCACGGCGAGGAGGGGCGCATCCCGGTGCTCGATCGCCTCGACGTGTCCGTCGTGCGAGCGGGCGGTGACGACGAGGTCTGCGCCGAGCGCATCCACCGCCTGATGGTGGGCGCTCCGCACGTCGACCGGCCCGGTGCCGAGCAGCCCGGCCAGGCGGCTCTCCGGCTCGGGATGCACCGCGTGCGTGGTGAGCACCTGCGGGATGGGCACCCCGCGGTTGACGTGGCCGGCCTCGTCTCCGAGATCCTGGACGAGCGTGCCGCCGAGGGCGACGTTGACGATCTGCAGCCCGCGGCAGATGCCGAGCAGCGGGATGCGCCGCTCGATCGCCGCGCCGACCAGGGCGATCTGTGCGCCGTCGGCGACCGGGAGGTGGCGCGACTCGTTCGCGTAGCCCGTCTCGCCTCCGTAGAAGCCGGGGTGGATGTCCTCGCCGCCGACGATGACGATCGCGTCGGCGTCGCCGGCAGCGGAGAGCAGGGCGTCGGCTCCGCGATCGGCGGCCAGCCGGGTGACGTCCCAGCCGTGCGACCGCGCCTCAGCGATGACGTTGCCGACCAGCAGCTGCACGTAGTCGTGGTACGCCGGGTCGTGAGCGCGGAAGCGCGTGGCCTCGACGACGGCCAGGGTGGGCTGCAGGGACATGCGCTCCTCCTCTCGACCGGACTCACCCATCCCACCAGCCAGCCCAGCTGCACGCACCCCCGGCCGTAACAGGCCGAAACAGTGACACTGTCGGAGTGCACCAATAGACTCGGCTGGGTATCAGCCGGACCCGAGAGAGTGGGTGGATGCGCTTGCGACGTCTGCTGACCGGAGCCCTCCTGGCGCTCGGGCTCGTGGCGGGACCGATCGTGGTCGCCGCTCCCCCGGCTGCCGCTGCGGACCCCGTCGACCTGGGTCCGAGCCACGTGGTGGACCAGTCCCAGGTGCTGAGCGCGTCGGACGAGGCACAGATCACTGCGGCGGCGAAGAAGCTGTACGACGACCACCGCATCGACCTCTACGTCGTGTACGTCGACACATTCACGAATCCCGCCGAGGCGGCGGACTGGGCCAACGAGACGGCCGCCCGCAACGGGCTCGGCCAGCGCGACTACCTGCTCGCCGTCGCGACCCAGGCGCGCACCTACTACCTCTCGGGCGACGACGACGGCCCGGTGAGCGCCGGCCAACTCGACAGCATCGAGCAGAACGACATCGAGCCGAAGCTCCACGACAACGACTGGACAGGCGCGGCGGTGGCTGCCGCGAACGGCCTCGGCGACGCCGCTGGTGGTGGCGGCGGGGCAGGCTTCTTCTGGTTCTTCCTGATCGGCGTCGTGCTCGTGGGCGTCGTGATCTTCCTCCTGGTGCGCTCGCGCGGCTCGCGTAAGAAGCAGGCGGCTGCTGGGCCCGCCACGCCGCAGAGCGAACTGCAGACCATTCCCCTGGCCGACCTGGAACGCCGTGCCGGCTCGGCCCTCGTGCAGACGGATGACGCGATCCGGACGAGCGAAGAGGAGCTCGGCTTCGCCACCGCGCAGTACGGTGCCGAGTCCGTCGTCCCCTTCCAGGCCGCCCTCGACGCCGCCAAGGGGCAGTTGCGCGAAGCGTTCACCCTCAAGCAGCGGCTCGACGATGCTGAGCCGGACACCGACGAGCAGCGACGCGAGTGGAACATCCACATCGTGCAGCTGTGCACGGCCGCCAACCAAACGCTCGACGCGCAGGCGGACGCGTTCGACGAACTGCGGGCACTGGAGAAGCGCATCCCGGGGGCGAGCACCGAGATCGCGAATCAGGCGGCGGCCCTTCGGCAACGGCTGACGATCACGCGGACGACGCTCGACGGTCTCGCGCAGCGGTACACGGACGCGTCGCTCGCGACGGTCCACGACAACATCGACCAGGCGACGCAGCGCCTCGACTTCACCGACACGGCCCTCGCGGGCGCCGCGCAGAAGGCTGCCGCCGGAGATGCGGGAGCCGCCGCGGTCGGCGTTCGTGCCGCCGAGGAGTCCGCCGATCAGGCCGGGCTGCTGCTCGACGCGGTCGACCGGCTCGGCGCCGACCTCGCGGCCGCGCAGCAGTCGCTCGACGGCACCCTGGCCGAACTGCGGAGCGACCTGGCGGAGGCCCACGCCCTCGCGGCGGCGAGCGATCCGGGCGGGACCATCGCCGCGACCGCGGCCGGCACCGAGCAGACGGTCGCCGACGTGCAGGCCGCGCTCGCCGGCGGCCTGGTGAACCCGCTGGAACTCGCACAGCGGCTGGATGCGGCCAACCGGTCCATCGACGGCGTGCTGCAGGGCGTGCGCGATGCCCGCGCTCAGGCGCAGCGCGCCCAGTCGGCGCTGCAGCAGACGCTCATGACCGCGAAGGCGCGCGTCTCGGCGTGCGAAGACTTCATCACCGCCCGGCGAGGCGCGGTCGGCGCCGAAGCCAGGACCAGGCTCGCCGAAGCCGGCCGGCTGGTCGTCCAGGCGGAACAGACGGCGACGACGGATGCGGTCTCCGCGCTCGCCATGGCCCAGCGGGCGGCGCAGCTCGCCGACGAGGCGACGCAGCTCGCGCAGCAGGACGTCGGCGGGTTCCCGCCGGGCGGCGGCATGGGCGACGGCGGCTTCGGCGACATCTTCGGTGGGGGCACGAGCGGTCGTGGCGGCGGGAGCGGCGCGATGGGCGCCATCCTCGGCGGCATCCTGATCGACTCGGTGCTGCGCGGCGGGATGGGCGGCGGCGGCTTCGGCGGCGGTGGCAGCTGGGGTGGCGGAGGCGGTCGCGGCGGCGGAGGCGGCGGCTTCAGTGCAGGAAGCTTCGGCGGCGGCGGAACCCGCAGCCGGCGCGGCGGCGGACGATTCTGACCGCCGGACGACAGATCACAAGCGCCCATCGGGGGCGGGAGCGAAAGGAAGAGCACATGGCGAAACAGTCCATCTTCGGACGGATCTCGCAGCTGCTGCGAGCGAACATCAACGCCCTCCTCGATCAGGCGGAGGACCCGGAGAAGATGCTGGACCAGATGGTCCGCGACTTCACCAACAGCATCGCCGACGCCGAGAGCGCGATCGCGGAGACCATCGGCAACCTGCGGCTGCTCGAGGACGACCACCGCGAAGACGTCGAGGCCGCCTCCGACTGGGGCGACAAGGCGCTCGCCGCCAGCCGCCAGGCCGACCAGTACCGGGGGTCCGGCGACACGGCCAACGCCGACAAGTTCGACAACCTCGCCAAGGTCGCCCTGCAGCGGCAGATCTCCTCCGAGAACGAGGCGAAGGCCGCGGAGCCGCAGATCGCCGCGCAGACCGAGGTGGTCGACAAGCTGAAGACCGGGCTGAACCAGATGAAGGAGAAGCTGGAACAGCTGAAGAGCAAGCGGTCCGAGCTCATCGCCCGCGCCAAGAGCGCCCAGGCGCAGGCCCAGGTCATCGACGCGGTGAAGAGTGTCGACATCATGGACCCGACCAGCGAGGTCTCCCGCTTCGAGGAGAAGATCCGCCGCGAGGAGGCGAAGGTGCGCGGTGCGCAGGAGCTCGCCGCATCCAGTCTCGACTCGCAGTTCGAGCAGCTGGACGACCTCGGCGAGATGACCGAGGTCGAGGCACGGCTGGCCGCCCTCAAGTCCGGGGGCCCTTCGCAGTCGTCCCTGACCTCGGGCGCCGAGTGAGCGGCGCATCCTTCCTTGTCATCCCCCAGTGGCAGGGATCGGGGTCGTCGCGGGCGATGCGCCTGATCGACGGCGCCGACGCCATCCGCGGCGACCTCCCGGCCGCACGCACGCATCAGGTGCCCGTGCCCGCGGCCGCGGGTGAGTCGCTGGGAACGGGCGTCAACCGGTTCTCGTCACTGGTGGCGGTGAAGGATGCGACCGAGGCCGAGCTGGCGCTGCTCGAGCCGCCCGTCGTGGCGGTCGGCGGCGACTGCGGCGCGGAGCTCGCGCCGGTGCAGCACGCGCTGGCCGCACACGCACCCGGCTCGGTCGCCGTCGTGTGGTTCGACGCGCACGGCGACCTGAACGACGACGTGTCGTCGCCCTCGGGCGCCTTCCACGGGATGGTGCTGCGCGCCCTGCTGGGCGACGGACCGGACGGGCTTGCGTCGGTCGGAGCCAACCGCCTCGACCCCGCACAGCTGATCCTGGCGGGCACCCGCGCGCTCGACGACGGCGAGTCGGCGTACGTCGAGCAGAACGGCATCCGCGTGCTCGGCACCGACGACTTGGACGACCCGGAGGCCGTGGTGGAGGCGGTGGCCGCGACCGGCGCGACGGCGGTGTACCTGCACATCGACCTGGATGTGCTCGATCCGTCCGCGATCGACGGCATCGGCTATCCCGAACCGTTCGGCGTTCAGCCGGAGCGGCTGACGGAGGCGATCCGGGCGCTGCGGCGCCGGTTCGAGCTCGCGGGCGCGGGCCTGATGGAGTTCGCGCCGGAGTCGACGGACGCCGCGACGCACGACCTCGCCGTGATCCTGCGCATCCTCGGCTCACTCACCGGACCGACCGCCTCGCAGGCGCCCGCGGACGCCGGAGGTGCGCGCTAGCGTGGGAGGCATGAGCGAGCCCAGGATCCTGACCGAGCGGCGCGGGCACGTGCTGCTGATCGGCCTCAACCGGCCGGACAAGCGGAACGCCGCCGACTTCCAGCTGCTGTCGGAGCTCGCCCGGGCGTACGGCGAACTGGAACGCGACCCTGAGCTGCGGGTCGGACTCGTGCACGCGGTCGGCGATCACTTCACCGCCGGACTCGACCTCGCCGACCTCGGCCCGCGGATCGGGGCCGACGGACTCGCGTTCGTGGACGAGGACAGCATCGACCCGTGGCAGGTATCGGGCCGGCAGCTGACCAAGCCCGTCGTCATCGCCGTGCAGGGCACCTGCCTGACGCTCGGGATCGAGCTCATCCTCGCCTCCGACATCGCAGTGGCGGCGCGGGGCACGCGGTTCGGGCAGATCGAGGTCACCCGCGGCATCCTGCCCTTCGGCGGTGCGACCCTGCGCTTCCCGCGCGCGGTGGGATGGGGCAATGCGATGCGCTACATCCTCACCGGCGACCTCTTCGACGCCGCTGAGGCGCACCGGATCGGCCTCGTCCAGGAAGTGGTGGAGGATGGCGAGCAGTTCTCGCGGGCGCTGGAGCTGGCCGAGCGGATCGCCGCGCAGGCGCCGCTCGCGGTGCAGGCGGCGCTCGCGAACGCCAAGCGCGCCGTCCGCGACGGGGATGCGGCGGCGGAGGCGGAACTGCAGCCCGCGCTGGTGCGGCTGGCCGGGAGCGAGGATGCGCGGATCGGCATGGAAGCGTTCCTCACCCGCACAGAGGCGACCTTCGTGGGCCGCTGACATCCGTTCGGCCGCGCACCACGAACCCCACACGACACGAACGACCGGCAGCGGCGGCGCCGCGCCAGAGCAGGAGCAGGCATGAGCGAGACCCGGGACTACGACGTCATCGTGATGGGCGCAGGCGCGGTCGGCGAGAACGTCGCGGACCGTGCAGCGCAGGGCGGCATGCGGACGGTCATCGTCGAATCCGAGCTGGTCGGCGGCGAGTGCTCGTACTGGGCGTGCATGCCCTCGAAGACGCTGCTGCGCAGCGGAGCGCTGCTCCGGGCCGCGCAGAAGGTCGGCGGGAGCCGTGAGGCGGTCACCGGCCCGCTCGATGTCGCCGCCGTGCTGAAGCGACGCGACTACATGACGAGCAACTGGAAGGACGACGGCCAGGTCGAGTGGTTGAACGGCGCCGGGATCGACCTGGTGCGCGGGTGGGGCGTCATCACCGCTCCGCGCGAGGTCACGGTAACCGCGGAGGACGGCACGGTCACGGTGCTGCGGGCGAAGCACGCCGTCGCAGTGTCGACCGGATCGGCGGCACTCATGCCCGACATCCCCGGACTCCGCGAGAGCGAGCCGTGGTCGAGTCGTGAGGCGACAAGCGCGCAGCGCGTCCCGCTCTCGCTGGCGATTCTGGGCGGCGGTGTCGTCGCCACCGAGATGGCGACGGCGTACGCCGGCTTCGGGACGGAGGTGCACCTCATTGCGCGCAGCGGACTGCTCGGCGCCGAGGAGCCCTTCGCCGGCGAAATGGTGGCCGAATCCCTGAAGAAGCTCGGCGCCGCCCTCCACCTCGACACCGAGCCCGAGCGGGTGGAGCGCACGGACGACGAGGGCTTCCGCATCCACCTCGATGACGGCACCGTGGTGGAGGCCGAGGAGTTCCTGGTCGCGACCGGCCGCCTCCCCCGCACCTTCGGTATCGGGCTCGACGCCTTCGGTCTGGAGGAGGGCGCCTGGCTCGACGTGGACGACAGCATGCGCGTGCTCGGCGCGGACGGAGAGCCGGTCGACGGCGGCTGGCTGTACGGCGTCGGAGACGTCAACCACCGCGCACTCCTCACCCACCAGGGCAAGTACCAGGCACGCGCTGCCGGCGACGCCATCGCCGCGCGCGCCAAGGGACACGAGGTGTCCCTCGCGCCGTGGGGCACGTTCGTGGCGACCGCCGACCACCAGGCCGTTCCGCAGGTCACCTTCACCGACCCCGAGGTCGCGTCAATCGGACTCACCGCCCAAGCGGCCGAGAAAGCCGGATACCGCATCCGCGTCGTCGACTACCCGATCGGCAACGTCTCGGGCGCCCACATCGTCGCCGACGGCTATGAGGGCCAGGCGCGGATGGTGGTCGACGAGGAGCGCGGGGTCGTGCTCGGCGTCACTTTCGTCGGTCAGGATGTCGGCGAGCTGCTGCACTCGGCGACCGTCGCGGTCGTCGGCGAGGTGCCCCTCGACCGGCTGTGGCACGCCGTGCCCTCCTACCCGACCATCAGCGAGGTGTGGCTGCGGCTGCTCGAGGCCTACGGGCGGCCCGAACTGTGACCGGGCTCCGCTCGCTGACCGGGGCCGCCAGCCGCCTCGGCTACCTGTACGCGACAGCGGCCGGGCTGGTGTGGGGCTTCCTGTGGAGCACGGGGCGCATCGAGCGCCGCGCGGGCCTCACGGTCTTCCGCGGGATGCCGAAGGCGACCTTCGGTCGCGGCGGATCGTGTGTTGGGGGCGTGTACCTCACCGACCACAACGTCACCGACGACGTGCTGGAGCATGAGGCGATCCACAAGCAGCAGTGGCAGAAGTACGGGATGCTGTTCCCGTTCCTCTACTTCCTGGCCGGGCGCGATCCGCTGCGCAACCGGTTCGAGATCGAGGCGGGCCTCGAGAAGGGCGGCTACCGATGACGCGAACGGTCATCATCACCGGAGCGAGCTCCGGGATCGGCGTGGTGGCCGCAGAGCAGCTCGCCGCCGGCGGCGACCAGGTGGCAGTGGTCGGCCGCAACCCCGAGCGCACGCGTGCCGTCGCCGAGCGCATCGGCGCGACGCCGTTCCTCGCCGACTTCGAGCGGCTGGATGACGTGCGGGCGCTCGCGGCCGCGCTGCTCGACCGCTACGACACGATCGACGTGCTCGCCAACAACGCGGGCGGTCTGTACCACGAGCACCAGCTGACGGTGGATGGGCACGAGCGCACCATCCAGACGAATCACCTGGCCCCGTTCCTCCTCACAGCGCTGCTGCGTCCGCGCCTGGTGGAGACCGCCGCCGGGGGCCGCGACGTGCGGGTCGTGTCGACGGCGAGCGTCGCGAACCGGTTCGGCAGCCTCCGTGTGGACGACCTCGATTGGGAGCGCCGACCCTGGCAGGGCGGCTGGCGGGCATACGGTACCGCCAAACTCGCGACGATCCTGTTCGCCTCAGAACTGGCCGAGCGGCTGACCGGGACGGGCGTGAGCGCCTACTCTTTCCACCCAGGGACCATCGCGACCAACTTCGGCAACCAATCGCCGCTCATCCGGTTCGGCCACCTGGTCACGCGGAGCTCGTTCGGCATCTCCGTCGCCGCCGGCGCCGCTCCTCTGCTGCTGCTGGCCGGCCCGGCTGCGGTCGGCGCGCCGAGCGGCACCTACTTCGACCGCCTCACGGCGAATGGACGCACGAACCCGCAGGCGGGGAACGCCCAACTGGGCCGGGATCTGTGGGCGGCCAGCGAGCAGCTCGTCGGTCTCGACGTCACGGCCTGACGCGGGCGCGGGCGCGGGGTCAGGAGAACGCGGGAGCGGATACCGCGTCGAGCGACATCCCGACTCCGTCGAGGAGGTGATCGCGCACTTCGGATACCAGTGCGAAGCCGCCGGTGAGGATCGCGCGGGTCTCCCCCGGCCCGTCGCACAGCATCTCGTCCGACCAGGCCCGCACGGCGCGTGCGCCGGCCTCGCCGGCAGCGCACCGCTCGCCCGTGCCCGGGCGGCCGCTGCGGTGCGAACGCACCAGCCAGGTGACCGTCATGCGCAGCGGCGTCGCCAGCGGAACAACCTGCTCGTCGTGCTCCACCTCGACGAAGACGCGGCCGCGGGCACACAGCGGCAGGAGGGCGAGTTCGGCCTCGAGCTCGGCGAGCGAGTTCTCGTCTGCGACGACCAGGAACTGGACGCGGTCGTCGAGGTGCGCGGTCGAGGCGGTATGGGTGGCATGGTCCGGGCGGTACATATCGCCACCACTATAAGGGCAGCCTTACCTAACGGCCAGCCGCTCTGAGCGCATCCACAGCGTGACGGCATCCCTTCCATAAGGTCGGACGTTCGCGGCATGATCGGAGCATGCGCCCCACCGCCTCGTCCCCGATCGCCCCGATGCTCGCGAAGGCCGTCCCAACCGTGCCCGAGCCCGACAGCGTCGCCGGTGGCCTCAGCTACGAACCCAAGTGGGACGGCTTCCGCGCCATCGTGTACGCCGAAGGCGACGGCACTGTGGAGTCGGTGGAGATCGGCAGCCGCGGCTCCAAGATGCTCACGCGGTACTTCCCCGAACTCGTGGAGGCGTTCCGCAGCATCCTGCCCGGCCCGTGCGTGCTCGACGGCGAGATCGTCGTCCCGACCGGTCGACCGGGTCATCAACGCCTCGACTGGGAGGCGCTGTCGCAGCGCATCCACCCCGCCGCCAGCCGCGTGACGAAGCTGTCGCAGGAGACCCCGGCGACGTTCGTCGCGTTCGACCTGCTCGCGATCAGCGACGAATCGTACGTCGACAAGCCGTTCTCCGAGCGTCGGGCGGCGCTGGAGGAGTTCGCCGGCGGCCTCCCTGACCCGATCGAGCTGACCCGGACGACGACGGATGTGGACCGCGCACGGCGCTGGCTGGTCGAGTTCGAGGGCGCCGGGCTGGACGGCGTCGTCGCCAAGCCGTTCTCGGGCGTCTACACCCCCAACAAGCGGTCGATGCTGAAGATCAAGCACCACCGCACGGCCGACGTCGTCGCGCTCGGCTACCGCATCCACACCAGCGGCCGGGGTGTCGGATCGCTGCTCGTCGGCCTGTACGGCGACGACGGAGAGCTGCGCAACGTCGGGGGCGTGTCGGCGTTCAGCGACGCGAAGCGCCTGGCCCTGATCGACGAGCTGGAGCCCTTGGTCGAGCGGGATGAGGAGGGCGCGGCGGTGAAGGGCGCCACGGACCGCAGCCGCTTCTCCTCCGCCAAGGATGTGTCGTTCGTCCGGTTGCGCCCGGAGCGCGTCCTCGAGGTGCGGTACGACCAGATGGAGGGCATGCGCTTCCGGCACACCGCCCAGTTCGAGCGGTGGCGGCCGGACCGCGAGGCGCGGTCGTGCACGTTCGAGCAGCTGGACCGGCCGATCGCGTACGACCTCGGAGACGTGCTGACCTGACGGCCGGCGCGTGACGGTTGCCGCGCACCTGGGCGTTGCGCCGACCACCGAGCGGTGGTTGCGTGGCCGTATGGGCGACGAGGAGCGACCGGGCGCTGAAGGGTTCCTGCCCGCCGAGCGGGATCTCGAGAGCCTGCGCGCGGCCGCGACCGGCTGCCGCGGCTGCGAGCTGTACCGCGACGCCACGCAGGTCGTCTTCTCCGCCGGGCGCCCGCGAGCAGCGCTCATGCTCGTCGGCGAGCAGCCCGGAGACCGGGAGGACGTCGAAGGCGAGCCGTTCGTCGGGCCGGCCGGGCGCATCCTCGACCAGGCACTCGGCGACGCGGGCATCGACCGCGACGACGTGTACGTGACCAATGCGGTCAAGCACTTCCGGTTCCACCGCCAGGGCAAGCGCCGCATCCACGAGAAGCCGGCGGTCGGCAACATCGTCGCCTGTCACCCGTGGCTGGAGGCCGAGCTGGCGGTCGTGCAGCCGCGGGTCGTCGTCTGCCTGGGCGCCACCGCGGGTCGCAGCGTGCTTGGCCGGACGACCCGCATCACCGAGGAGCGCGGACACGTGCAGCAGTCCCCGGACGGCCAGGCCGTGCTCGTCACGACGCATCCCTCAGCGCTGCTGCGGCTGCGCGACGACCCGGGATGGGATGCCGCCTACGACGCCTTCGTCGGCGACCTGCAGGCGGCCGCGAAAGCCGCGGCGACCTGACCGCTTCGCCCTACGGCTTCTTCGCGCGGCTCGGCTGGACGCGCGGCGGCTCGCCCGGCATCTTCGGGTAGTCGGGCGGGAAGGGCAGCTCGCCCAGACCGTTCTCGAGGTCGCGCTCCCACCATTCGAGCAGGGCGTCGATCGTGCCCGGCTCCGCGGCGAAGTCCTCCCACGGGTCGCCGACGGTTCGCAGGCGCTCCGGCATCGTGAGCACCGTGAAGTCGCGCGGGTCGACACTCCCGAGTTCCTCCCAGGTGATCGGCGCCGAGACCGACGCGTGCGCCAGCGCCCGGGGGCTGTAGGCGCCCGCCATCGTGCGGTCGCGGTTGGCCTGGTTGAAGTCGACGAAGACGCGTTCGCCGCGCTCCTCCTTCCACCAGGCGGTGGTGACCTGGTCGGGCATCCGCCGTTCGAGCTCCCGCGCCGCCGCGATGACCGCGTGGCGGACGTCGAGGAACTCGCGCTGGGGCACGACCGGCGCGAAGACGTGGAGTCCGCGGTTTCCGGAGGTCTTGATGAACGCGGTGAGCCCGGCCTCCTGGAGCACCTTCCGGAGCTCGATCGCCGCCGGCACCGCCTCAGCGAAGCCCGTCCCCGGTTGCGGGTCGAGGTCGATGCGCAGCTGGTCGGGGTTGTCTGAGTCCTCGGCACGCGACGGCCACGGGTGGAACACGACCGTGTTCATCTGCGCCGCCCATACGGCCGCTGCCGGCTCATCGACGACGAGCTGCGGGTGCGACCGGGCGCTGGGGTAGGTCACCGTGACCGAGCGCACGTAGTCCGGCGTGCCGCGCGGCGGGTTCTTGGAGAAGAACTGCTCCCCGTCGATCCCCTCGGGGAAGCGCTGCAGCGAGACCGGCCGGTCGCCGTTCGCGCGGACGAACGCGTCGCCGACCTCGACCAGATACTTCGCCAGATCGAGCTTCGTGATACCTGGCTCGGGGAAGATCACACGCCCGGGACTGGAGATGCGCACCTCCCTGTCGCCACTCGGACCTGGGACGGTGAGCACAACCGCATCGCCTGCCATGGCACCACCGTACCGTCCGAACCGGCGGTGACGGCGATGTGAATTCCTTGTGGGATCACGCGGGGCCGCTTGAGCACCACCCGAAGTGAGACAGAATGGCTAAGCGGGCGCGCATCCGTGCCGACCGCGACGAGGTCCTTCGAGAAGAGGTGCATGACCCTGAGGATCGTGAGCTACAACCTCCGCAAGCACGCGGCCAGCGGTGAGCTGCTGGGGATCGCTGAGACCTACGGCGTGGACGTGCTGTGCCTGCAGGAGTGCGACAGCGACGCCCTGCCCGAGCGACTGCACGACCTGGTGCTGGCCGACACCACCCGGGCCAACCGGCTGGGACTCGCCGTGTACGTGCGCGACGACCGCTACGAGGTCCTGCACAGCCAGGTGTTCGCGGTGCAGAAGTCCTTGCACGACCGGGTGCTGGCGCCCGCCAACGAGCGGCTTCTCGCCGTGCACCTGCGCGACCGCGACAACGGCGAGGACATCCTCGTCGGCTCGTTCCACGCGGCCCCGCTGACCGCGCTGAACTCGCTGCGGCGCAAGCAGATCGCCGCCGCCCACGACGCGATGCGCTCGCTCTCCCCCGACACGCCCGTCGTCATGGTCGGCGACTTCAACTACCCGTGGTTCATCAGCGGGCTGGAGCGCCACCTCACGACCTCCGGGTACACGCTGAAGCGGACGACGGAGCCGACGTACCTGCGCTATAAGTTCTTCTCGGGCTACTTCGACTTCGTCACCTCCACCGGGTTCGAGATCGAGCGAGTGGATGTGCTGCCCGCCGGCGCCTCGGACCACCGGCCGATCCGGCTCGACGCGGTGCTCGCCGCCTGAGGTCCCCGGGCGCCCTTCCTGGCAGGATGGCCTGGTGACCGACATCGTCCCCTCCGCCCTGCTCGTGATCGACCTGCAGAACGGCGTGCTGCCCGGCTGCTTCGACGCCGACGCGGTGCTCGCCCGGGTCGTCGTCCTGATCGAGCGCGCCCGCACGGCCGGAACGCCGATCGTGTGGGTGCAGCACGAGGAGGACGGCATGGAGGAGGGCACGGACGCCTGGCAGCTGGTCGACGGGCTGGTGCCTGCGGACGGTGAGCCGCGCATCCACAAGCACTACCGTGATTCGTTCGCCGACACCGACCTGGACGAGGTGCTCGAACGTCTCGACGTCGGCCGCCTGGTCGTCACCGGGGCGCAGAGCGACTACTGCGTGCGGACCACCGCCCAGAGTGCGGCCGTCCGCGGCTACGACGTGGTCCTCGTCTCCGATGCGCACACCACGACCGACACTGAGTGGGATGGCGTGGCGATCAGCGGGGAACAGATCGTCGCGCACACCAACCGCTACTTCGCTGGGCTGCGGTACCCGGGCCAGCTGTTCGGCGTTGAGCCCGCCGCATCCGTCGCGGTGTAAGCCGACCGAGGCAGGCTAGGCCTTCACGACCTGCGGCGGCTTCCAGGAGCCGTCGAGGGCGGCCGGTTCGGGCGCGTACAGCCGCATCGTCACGCCAAGCGGGCCGAGGGGCGCAGGCAGCCAGTTCGGCTGCCGCTCCGGCCCCGGGTTGCCGTGCTGGAGGTAGATGTCGAGCGACCCGTCCTCGTTGTAGTGAAGGTCGTCCCGGTCACCGAGGGCGAACCGGTCGAGCTCGTTGGCCGCCTGGAAGCCCTCCTCGTCGTACATGGTGATGGACCAGAACGCCCCAACGGGAGGGATCTCGTCGACGCTGAAATGGATCCTGTAATCCGTTTCGCCGGTCAACGGCTCGCCGTCGCTGTCGGCGAGCAGCACCGGGTAGATGGCATCCTCGGGCGGATTGGCGCCGAGGCCGGCCATGGTGACCAGCGCCCGCTTGAGGTAGAAGTTGCCGTAAACCCCCATCGTGTCGGTCTGGTACGACCATCCGTTGGCCTGCGAACCCACGCGCGCGAGGAGCGCCGGAAGTGCCGTCAGCGCGTCCGTGAAGCCGGCCTGGATCTCGGCACGCTCCTCCGCGGTGAACCGTTCCGCATCCCAGTGCCCATCGCCGGTGATGCCGAGGTCGCGCAGCCGGAAGAGCTGGGAGTGATCGGTCGCGTGCGGCGGGTTCACGGAAAGCAGGCGAGCGGCGATGTCGAGAAACTCGGCTGCGGTCAGCGCATTCACGAACGCCAGCGCTTCCGTGGCCGGTGTGACGCCCGCGATCCCTTCCGACGGCTCCGTGGCGTCACCAGCCGCCTCGATGTGCAGGCCGTCCTGGAAGCTGTTGGCGGCCTCGTAGTCGGGGGGCCCGTTCGTCTGCACTCGGCCGATCACCCACACGTACGGGGTGGGCGCCTCGATCACGGTGGTGTCGGCGGGCACCCCTCCGTCGTAGCCGGACGGCACGATCAGGAAGCGCTGGGGACCATTGCCGCTGGTTCGCGTGCCGGGATTGGCGAAGACGTCCGTCCACATGTCGAGCATCGGCAGCAGGTAGTACCGATCGCCGACATCCGGAACGCTGATCGACACCGGACCGCCGGTCAGGTCGAGGAAGGCGATCGAGTACAGCGTGTCGAAGTTGGGCCGCACAACAGCGCGGAAGTCAGCGTCCGGATACTGGCGCAGGTGGAAGAACCGGTTGGACGGAGCGCCTGTCGCCCGGTCGCCGGACGGGTCCGGCATCGTCTGCTGGAGCCGCGTCACCTCCATCGTCACCAAAGGGTAGAAGTACACGAATGCTTCCGCCGCCAACGTACGCAGATCCCTGGCCATCACGTTCATCGTCCACTCCGACCGCTCGATGCCTGGACGGTACCGCTCGATCACTTGGCGGCGATAGTAAGGGTCGACCGTAGCCGATCTCCCGGCGTACGGTGAACGCGTTCCGACGGCGAGGTGGTGTCGATGGAGTTCCCCGCGTGGCTGACCGGATGGCTGGCCGGCGACGACTACACGATCGCGCGCGAGATCCTGGAGCGGGGTGTCGCGGCGCTCTACCTGGTCGCCTTCGTATCGGCGGTGAACCAGTTCCCGGCCCTGCTCGGCGAGCACGGCCTCCTGCCGGCGCCTCGGTTCCTCCGTCACCCCTACGCGCGGAAGCAGCCGACGCTTTTCCGGTGGCGGTACTCCGACACGCTGCTGCGAACGGTCGCCTGGACGGGCGCAGCATTGTCGGCGCTCATCCTCGTCGGCGTCGTCCAGCTGGCGCCGAGCTACGTGTTCGTCCCCGTCTTCCTGATCGTCTGGTTCCTCTACCTCTCGATCGTGAACATCGGGCAGACGTTCTACGGCTTCGGCTGGGAGAGCCTGCTGTGCGAGGCCGGCTTCGTCGTCGCCTTCCTCGGGGCGTGGGACACCGCTCCCCCGATCACGATCGTCTTCTTCGTGCGCTGGCTGGTGTTCCGGCTGGAGTTCGGCGCCGGAATGATCAAGATGCGCGGCGACCGATCCTGGCGCGATCTCACCGCGCTGTACTACCACCATGAGACGCAGCCGATGCCGAATCCCCTCAGCCGGACCGCGCACCTCCTGCCCAAGTGGTTCCACCGGGTGGAGGTGCTCGGCAACCATTTCGCCCAGCTGATCGTGCCGTGGTTCCTGTTCGCCCCGCAGCCTGTTGCGAGCATCGCCGCCGTGATCATGATCCTGACGCAGTTGTGGCTGGTCGCCACCGGCAACTTCGCCTGGCTCAACTGGATCACCATCGTGCTCGCCTTCGCGGGGATCAGCGACTCGGTGTTCTCGTGGGTGTTCGGGGGCGTTGAGCTGGGCCGTTTCGGCGCCACGGACGTGCCACTCTGGTTCGCCGCAATCGCCGTCGCCGCAACGGTCTTCCTCGTCATCCTCAGCTGGCCGCCCCTGCGGAACCTGTTCGCCCATCGCCAGCTGATGAATGCGAGCTTCAACCGCTGGCACCTCGTGAACGCCTACGGCGCGTTCGGCAGCGTGACGAAGGAACGGTACGAGGTCGTCGTCGAAGGCACCGCCGACGACCCTTCCGCCCCAGAGGCGCAATGGCGCGAGTACGGCTTCAAAGGCAAACCGGGCGAGGCGGACCGCCTGCCGCGGCAGTTCGCGCCGTACCACCTGCGGCTCGACTGGCTGATGTGGTTCCTCGCGCTCGGCTCCCGCGACTCCCCCTGGTTCGAGGTGTTCCTGCTGCGACTGCTGGAGGCCGACCGGCCGACCCTGAAGCTGCTGCGGCACGACCCGTTCGGCGGCGAGCCACCGCGGGCGATCCGCGCGCGGATGTTCCTCTACCGCTTCGCGACGCACGCCGAGAAGCGCGCGACCGGCGACGTGTGGGTGCGGTCGGAGGTGGGCGACCTGGTGCCGCCGGTGAGCCTGCGCGGCGGTCAGTAGCCCGTGCGCTGCTCCTCCAGCCGTGCAAGGTCGCGCCAGATCAGCAGCTTGAGCCGGGCGGGCTTCTCCCGCTCGTAGTCGTCCTTCAGCGCCTCGGCGCCCGAGAACGCATCGAGGCCGGCCTCGATGGCGCGGCGCACGTCATCCCACGCGTCGACGCGGCCACGCTCGACCAGGGTCTGCAGTTCCTCGTCCGAGTTGGCCTTCGCCCGTAGGGCAGCGGCCAGCGTGATCGCCGCATCCCTCCGCAGCCTCAGGTTGTCGACATCCACCTTGCGGTAGTCGTGCGGGTGCATCGCGTCACCGCCCAGGTTCTCGGCCGCCGCAAGCTCCTCCTCGATGCGACCCGCCGCCACCCCCTGCTCGGAGGCCAGTTCGCGGAGCATCGCCGCCGCTTCCATCGCGTGGAGGGCCGGATCGTACGAGTTGCCGTACTGGATGGTGTCCACCACGATGTGGTTCTTCACCGCCATGCGGGTGGCGTATTCCGCGAGCAGCATGCCCTCCTCGACGGACTGCTCGAGCGTGGGCGCGACCGGCTCCGGAAGGGCGTGCTCGTCGAAGGGACGCGTGCGCGTCGTCTTCTCGACGCCCCTGCGGAACCACTTCGGCCAGCGCATGGAACTCCTCGAACCGGGGCGCCGGAGACGACGCCTCTCCCATTCTGTCCGATCGGCTCGCGCGGGTCAGCGACCTGTGAAGAATGCGTTCGCGCGGCGCGTGTAGAGCAGAACGATGATGAGCAGCGACCAGAGGATCTGGATGACTCCGCCCGCGACCTGCGAGTTGAACAGCAGGAACAGGCCGTTGAAGAGGTCGATGATCATGACGACGGTGACGACGGCCCGTGCTCCCGGGCTGCCACGGAGCAGGCCGCGCGCCACGATGACCACCACGATGCCGAGCAGCAGCGAGATGATCGCGGCCGTCGTGATCCCGCCGAGCGTTGCGGAATTGCCCGCGGCCATCTGGTCGCGCGTCAGCAGGATCACGACCCCGCCGATGATGTTCAGGATGCCGTTGATGTAGGTGAGCACGGCCACGAACGTGACCGATCCGGGACGTGCGGCCATGTCGGCTCCTTCGATTCATGGGCGACCGGTTCACGCGGCGCCGCTTCTCCCGGTAGCTTGGCGGATATGGCCGGTTATCGCTATGAGTTCGAGACGGAACTCTTCCGCTGGGCGTCCCGTCGGGAGCTGTTCGTGTTCGCCCGGCTGCCGCTGGAGGTATCGGAGGAGATCCGTCTTCAGCCGCATCCACCCGCGGGCTTCGACTCCGTGAAGGTGTCCGTGACGCTCGGAGGGTCGCGCTGGTCGACGTCGATCTTCCCCCAGTCCGACGGGACCTACGTCGTCCCGATCAAGAGCGCGGTGCGACGAGCGGAGGGCGTGGAGCTCGGCGACCGGGTGAGGATCGGCGTCGAGACGCTGCTCTGACCGCGTCCGCCGCCGGCTACTTCGCCGCCGACATGATCGTGTTCAGCGCGAGCACGATGACGAGCCCGTTGAAGAAGTAGCTCAGCACCGAATGCCACACGATCGTCCAGCGCATCCGGGTGGTCCGCACCTCCACGTCGGAGGCGGCGAAGGTCGTGCCGAGCGTGTAGGCGAAGTACACGAAGTCGATGAAGCGGGGATGCTCGGTGCCCGGGAAGCGCAGCATGGGCTCGTCGGTCGACCAGAAGCGCTGGTAGTAGATCTGCGCGAATCCCCAGTGGAAGAATCCCCACGCCAGCAGCATCGCCCAAACCCCGACGACGTCCGTGAACGTCCCGACCTCCGGGTCGTTCTGCGGTCCGAGCACTTGGAAGGCGGCGGTGAAGCCGATGAGGCTCGCGAGGATCGTCGCCGTCATCGAGATCACGCGCGCCAGACGCCCGGTCTCCCAGCGCGCCGGGCGGTGACCCGCGACCGACGGCTGCTTCGCGATGCGGCCGAGCACGATCAGCACCACGACCTCGTAAACCGTGCCGATCACGCACCACAGCGCGAGCAGGCTCACGGTCGAGATGTCGTCCTCCGAGAAGACGACCACCCACACGCCGACGACCGTCATCACCAGCTGGGCGGTCACGCTCGCCACGAAACCGACGACCACCGACGGCCGCCGCACGGGCACGGTCTGCGACATACCTGGATGCTAGCGGCGCGCGGCCACCCCGTCGGGGAGGGCAGGATGGGAGTCGTGCAGCCACTACTCGTCGTCGCCGCCGTCATCCGTGACGGCGCGAGGGTCCTCGCCTGCCGCCGCGCGCCCGGGAAGGACGCTGCAGGCCGGTGGGAGTTCCCCGGCGGCAAGGTGGAGCCCGGGGAGACGCCGGAGGACGCGTTGGTGCGGGAGATCGGCGAGGAGCTCGCGGTGCGCATCCACGTCGGCAGGCTGCTCGATCGCACGGTGACTGTGCGCGCGGAGGGTCGGGCGATCGACCTCGCTTGCTACGACGGCCGGCTGGATGGCGGCGCTCCGGTCTCCAGCACCGATCACGACGAACTGCGTTGGGTGCCCTCCGGGCTGCTCGGCGAACTGGAGTGGGCCGAGGCGGACCTGCCCATGGTCCGGATTCTGAGCGCGGCCGCGTCGGCGTCGCCACGTACGGCAGAGAAGGAGGAAGCGTGAAGGCGCTGCACTACGAGCGTTTCGGCGGCCCGGTGACGGTGGCCGAACTCCCGGACCCGGTGGTGCCCGACGGCGGCGCCGTGATCCGCGTCGAGGCTTCCGGCCTCTGCCGCAGTGACTGGCACGCCTGGGCCGGGCACGACGACTCCGTACGGCTGCCACACGTGCCGGGGCACGAATTCGCCGGGGTCGTCGAGGCGGTCGGTCCGGGCGTGACCCGCTGGCGTCAGGGCGACCGCGTGACGGCGCCGTTCGTCAACGGCTGCGGTGAGTGCGAGTGGTGCCGCTCCGGGCAGGCCCAGGTCTGCCCGGAGCAGACGCAGCCCGGATTCACACACTGGGGTTCGCATGCCGAGCTCGTCGCCGTGCGGGCTGCGGACACCAATCTGGTCCGCATCCCCGACGGTTTGGATGCGGACGCCGCCGCGAGCCTCGGCTGCCGGTTCGCGACGGCGTTCCGCGCTGTCACGGCGCGGGCGCGCATCCAGCCCGGCGATTGGCTCGCGGTGTATGGCGCCGGCGGCGTAGGGCTGAGCGCCGTGATGATCGCCTCCGCCTTGGGCGCTCGGGTGGTGGCCGTCGACCGCTCCCCTGCCGCGCTGGAACTGGCCGCGCGCCTCGGCGCGGAGCACACGGTCGCCGCGTCGGCGGACACAGCCGACCAAGTGACCGCGCTAACCGGCGGAGGCGCGCACGCCGCGATCGACGCCGTCGGCTCCCCCGAGACCGCGGCCGCCGCCGTCCGCTCGCTCCGCCGCCGCGGCCGTCACGTGCAGGTCGGGCTGCTCGCCGCTGCCGTCCCCGAGCTGCCCCTCGACCGGGTGATCGGGTGGGAACTGGACGTTCTCGGCAGTCACGGCATGGCCGCCGCGGACTACCCGGCGATGCTCGACCTCGTCGCCGCAGGCCGGCTGAACCCTCGGCAGCTGGTCGGGAGTGCGGTCGGCTTCGCCGAGGCTGCGCGACTGCTGGAGACGGCCGACTCCGCGCCGCCGACCGGGATCGCGGTCCTGCACCCCCAGTCGTAGCGGGTTGGCGGCGACAAGCAGAGCTGAGGCACGTACTAGAGGGGCTGCGCCAGCGCGGCGGTCTCCGGAGGCTCAATCGGCTCCCCTGGCTGACCTGGCGGCACTGACTGCGGCGGAATCGTAGTCGGGGCTTCCGCGGTGGGGCGACCGTAGAGGCGAGGCACGCCTCGCGGCGCCCGCTCTCGCGGTTCGAAACGCGAACACGATGACGGGGATGAGGAAAAGCACGAGCGTCATCAGGGTCGCAGCCCCGATGAAGCGCCACCAGAGCTCGGACCACTGCGCCTGAGGCAGAGCCGGCGGAAGTGTCAGCAGAACCGCCAGCACCCACACGAAGACGAGAGCCATCGCCGCGAACACGCGAGTCGCTTTCGACTTTCCCTGACCGGCGAAACGATGGCCGTAGGTCTGCGTGATCAGCAGCGAGGCGCGCAGGAGCACCACGATCCAGACGAAGAGGAACAGTTGCTCCGACCAGACGAGCGACGCTCCGATGTTCTCCGGCTGAAAGAATCCGCCCCAGATCTTGAGCAGACCGACGACGACGAGCACGACGTTCAAACCGATCGAGGCAGGCAGATACCACTGGTTGGGCCCCTCTTCGAGAGTGGCGTCGAGCACGACGGCCCCCGCGAACGCTGCCGCGAGGAGCAGAGTCAACCAGGCGCGGCCGGCGATATCCGCCTGGTCGCCGAGGATGATGAAGACCGCACCGAGGACGGCCGCGGCGATGAGCATCCCGATGGCCAGCCAGAGCGACAGCGCCCGGGCACGGGCACGCCCTATCCGCATTGCCTTCACCTCAGTCATCTCGGGTCTCCTCATCGCTCGCTAGCCAGTGTTCATATGCAAGGTTCTTCACATCTATTCAGACGGCGCACGCGCACGATCATGACGGAAGCGGTTCGATGCAGTGCCGGGGTCAGTGGCATCCGGCAGGATGAACCCATGCGCATCGCCGACTACCCCCGCCCCGACACGGCCGCCGCACGCGCGGCCCTCGAGATCGCGACGGAGTACCACACGCCGTCGCTGCTGAACCATGTGCAGCGGTCGTGGCTGTGGGCGGAAGGTTTCGCGACTACTCGCGGCCTCGACGCCGACCGCGAGTTGCTCTACGTCTCGGCGATCCTGCACGATCTGGGCATCGCACCCGAGTTCGACAACCACACGCTCGCCTACGAGGATGCCGGCGGGCACGTCGCCGTCGCGCTCACGGCGGGTGCGGGCTGGCCGGCCACGCGACGTGTCCGCGCCCACGAGGTGATCGTGCGGCACAACTGGCCCGAGGTCGATCCGGCGATGGATGCGGAGGGTCACCTTCTCGAGATCGCGACCGCCCTCGACATCGCGGGCGCGCGGGTCGACGAACTGCCGCTCGAGTTCCGGCGAGAGGTGGTCGCGGCGTACCCGCGGTTGGAGCTGGCGGCCGAGTTCGGCGCGTGCGTCGCCGACCAGGCGGAGCGGAAGCCCGACACGTCCGCCCGGCGGCTGGTCGACGGCGGCGTGCAGCGCAAGCTCCGCGACAACCCGCTGGAACGTATCCTCGAAGGGTGAATGCCACCCCCGTCCGGCTCGCCGAGAGCGACTGGCGCGCCCGCGAGCGCGCCCACGTCGCGCGCGCCGACGCCCTGACGGCTGAGCATCGCGAGCGGGCGGCGCGGGGCGAGAAGCACCCCGTGTGGGACTTCCTGTTCACCTACTACTCGTACGCCCCCGCCCAGCTGCGGCGGTGGCATCCTGGCCCCGGTGTCCAACTCGCGGACGCCGCTGAGGATGCCCGGGCCGGCTGGCGCTGGTACGTCGCAGGCTCCGAACCCGGGTCGCTCGTCGTCGACCGGGAGTCGCTCGAGACCGAGAAGGCGTCGCTGCTGCGAGGCGTGGAGCGCATCCTGCGATCCGCCGCAGCGCGCCCCGGGCGTTTCGGCTGCTTCGGGCTGCACGAGTGGGCGATGGTCTACCGGCAGGACGAGCGTCGGCACGCCGTACCCCTGCGCCTCGGCCGGGAGGCGACCGACGCCGTGGTCGAGACGCACGAGCTGCGCTGCACGCACATCGACGCGTTCCGCTTCTTCACGCCGGAGGCGGTTCCGCGCAACCGCTACGCGCCGACCCGCGAGACGCAGCCGGACCTCGAACAGCCCGGTTGCCTGCACGCCGGCATGGATGTGTACAAGTGGGCGATGAAGCTCGGCCCGCTCGTCCCCGGCGAACTGCTCCTCGACGCGTTCGAGCTGGCCCGCGACATCCGGCTGCTCGACATGCAGGCCTCTCCCTACGACATGCGCGACTGGGGCGCCGATCCCGTCGCCATCGAGACACCGGAGGGCAAAGCCGAGTACGTGCGGCGGCAGCGGGCGTTCGCGGAACGGTCGAACCGGCTGCGTGCGCGCATCCTGGAAGCCTGGCCCGGCGAGCCGGCCGCCGCGGCCTGAGCGCTCAGCCGGTCGGCTTCGGCGTCGGCGTGGCGCTGGGCGTCGAGCCGCCGGGGCTCGGTGTCGGGCTGCCCTTCGCCTTGGAGCCGTTGCTCACCGTCAACGTCACGGACTCGCCGTCGCTGAGGGACGCCCCCGCCGCGGGGTCGCTCGCAGCGACCGTCCCGGCCGGCTGATCGCTGTCGACCGGCGTCGGGTCGACGCTCACGTCGAGGCCGAGCCCGTCCAGCAGCTTCATGGACACATCCACCGCCTTGCCGGTCACATCCGGCATCGTGATCTGGTCGCCATACAGCACGGCATCCGTCGGCTCGGTGAAGTCGGTGCCGCCATAGGTCGCATTCAGCGCCTTCAGGATGGGCTTGGCGATCGAGAACTTGACGTTGCCGCCGCCTACGCCGTCGAAGTAGAGCGACCGCAGCGGGGTCGACCCCGAGACGTTGCCCACCCAGGTCGCCGTCGCGACCTTCGTGGTCGAGGTGATCAGCCAGTTCTCCAGCGAGTTGTCGGTCGTTCCCGTCTTCGCCATGATCGGGATGTCGTCGTAGGGGTTGGCGCTCGCGGCGGTTCCGCCGCCCCTGATGACGCCCTCCAGCGCGTAAGTGACACCCGCCGCGATCTCCGGCTTGAGGCCCTGCGTGCAGGTTGTCTTGCTCACCTTGTGCTCGGTGCCGTCGGCGTTCACGACCCGGTCGATCGCGACCGGCGTGCAGACTGTGCCGTTGTTCGCGATGCCCGCATACGCGGTCGCCATGGTCAGCGGCGAGATGTAGTTGGTGCCGAGGATCATCGAGGGCGTCTGCACCCACGGGTTGCTGGACGAGGCGGGATGCACGCCCAGCCCCTTGGCCGCATCCAGGATCGAGCAGAGGTCGACCTTCGTGCCCATCTCGGCGAAGGCGGTGTTGACGGACTCCGCCGTCGCGGACATCACCGACAGCCGGCTCGCCGACCCTTCGTCGTTGGTGACCGGCCACGCCGGCCCGTCGATGTTCGCGCAGGTGTTGGTGAAGTCGGAGGTCGGGAACAGGTGCTGCGACGCGTTCACCCTCTCGTACAGGCTGTGGCCCGCCTCCAGCCACGCGGCGAGGTCGAACGCCTTGAAGGTCGACCCGGTCTGGAAGCCCTGCGAGCCGCCGTAGTCCTCGTCCGTGTTGTAGTTCACCGCGGTCGTGCCGTCGATGGGCGTGTCCGTGTTGTTGAAGGTGCGGTTCTGCACCATCGTGACGATGCGGCCGGTGCCGAGCTCCAGAGCGACGTTCGACGCCCCGAGGTCGATGCCGGGACGCGACGCGGGGATGTACTTGTTCAGCGACGCCTGCGCGACCTGCTGCAGGTCGAGGTTGAGGGTCGTGTAGATCTTCAGACCGCCGCGGTTGAGCGTCTGCCAGCGCTCGTCCGCCGTTGCGCCGTACGCGGGGTCGTTGAGGATGACGTCGCGCACGTAGTCGCAGAAGAACGCGGCGTTGACCGCCTGCGCGGCCGCGCATCCCTGGGTCGTCGGGGTGATCGTGGGCTGGATGGGCGTCGCGATCGCCGCATCCCGCTGCTGCTTCGTGATCGTGTGCGTGATGTACATGCGGCTCAGCACGTAGTCACGCCGTTCCTTGGTCAGCTTGTAGCCGTTCGCCGCGCCGTTGTCCTTGTTGTCCGGCTCGTCGATGCGCAGGTTGGCCGGGTTGTTCAGGATGGCGGCGAGCGTCGCCGCTTGGGCCAGATCCAGCTTGTCGGCCGTGCTGCCGAAGTAGTACTGGGCGGCGGCCTGCACACCGTAGACCTGGCCGCCGAAACCCACGACGTTGAGGTAACCGGTCAGGATGTCCTTCTTGCTGTAGGTCTTCTCCACCTCGACCGCATAGCGCATCTCATGCACCTTGCGCTGCAGGGTGACGCCGGCCGCATCCGCGTAGCAGGCCTGCACCTTCTTCTGGCTGGTGAGGGCCTCGCACTTCTCGACCTCGACGTTCTTCACGTACTGCTGCGTGATCGACGAGCCACCCTGCACGTCCCCGCCCGCGACCGTGGACACGGCGCCGCGGAGGGTGCCCCAGATGTCGACGGCGCCCTCGGTGTAGAAGCGCGGGTCCTCGGCGGAGACGGTCGCATCCTTCATCGTCTGGGCGATCTGGTCCCAGCTGACGTCCTGCCGGTTCTGGGCGAAGAAGGTGGCGATCGGCACATCCTGTCCGCCCTGCTTGGCGTACACGGTCGAATTCTGGGCGAACTGCTGGATGTGCAGGTTGGCCGGCAGCGCGTTGAAGTCGTTCACCCCGGCGGCCGCCGTGACGCCGACGCCCAGGAACCCGGGCAGCAGGAACAGCGAGCTCAGGACGGCGGCGACCAGCGCCAGCCCGAAGAACTGGGCGAAGATGCCGCCACGAGTGCGGGCGGGCTTCAGCTCGAAGCGCTTGACGGGCTCCAGCCGCTCGTCGAGGGCGGCCAGGCGGGGATTGCGGGGTCGGTCGGAAGCGGGCACGCCCTCCAGGCAACCAGGGCACCCTGGGTGAGTCCAGGGGGTCTCGTGTGCGTCGGTGTGGAGATGTTCAGGATGCGTACGCCTGCGTCGTGCGCTGGGCGGGCGTCTAGTGGTCGCAACACGCCGTTACGCCAGGTGGCCAGACGGCGTGTTGGTTACGCCGCGATCGGGAGGGACACCGCAGCGGCGGCGGTGATCCGCAGCTCGCCGGCGTCGGCATCCACCACCACGCGGCCGCCCTCGGTGAGCTCGCCGCTCACCATCAGCTCCGCGATGCGGTCGTCCACCTCGCGCTGGATGACCCGGCGCAGCGGACGGGCACCGTACTCCGGCTCGTAGCCGGTGTCCGCGACCCAGGCGACCGCCGCATCCGTCACCTCGAAGGCGATGTCGCGGGTGGCCAGCCGGGAGGCGGTCGCGTTCAGCAGCAGGCGGACGATGTCGCGCAGCTGCTCCGCATCCAGCTTCCGGAACAGCACGATCTCGTCGATGCGGTTCAGGAACTCCGGACGCATCGCCTCACGCAGCTTGCCCATGACGCGGTCGCGGATGTCCTTCTCCGAGAAGAAGCCGTCCGAACCGGCCGGGACGAATCCCAGAGCACCGCTGCGCGACGCCAGGAATTCGGACCCCAGGTTCGAGGTCATGATGACGACCGTGTTGCGGAAGTCGACCGTCCGGCCCTGGCCGTCGGTCAGGCGACCGTCGTCGAGCACCTGCAGCAGGAGGTTGAACACGTCGGGGTGGGCCTTCTCGATCTCGTCGAACAGGATCACCGAGTACGGGTTGCGGCGCACGCGCTCGGTCAGCTGGCCCGCCTCGTCGTAGCCGACGTATCCGGGAGGGGCACCGACTAGTCGCGCGACCGTGTGACGCTCGCCGAACTCGCTCATGTCAAACCGCAGCATGGCCTTCTCCGAGCCGAAGAGCGAGGTCGCGAGGGACTTCGCCAGCTCGGTCTTGCCCACGCCCGTCGGGCCGAGGAAGAGGAAGCTTCCGACCGGGCGACCCTCGTCGCCGAGGCCGGTGCGGTTGCGGCGGACGGCCTTCGCCACCGCGACGACCGCGTCGTCCTGGCCGATCACCCGCTCGTGCAGCTCCGACTCGAGGCGCGCGAGGCGCTCACGGTCGGCCTGACCCACGCGGGAGACCGGGATGCCGGTCGCACGCGACACGATCGCGGCGATCTCTGGCTCGCCGACCACCGCATCCACTCGGGGTGCGCTGCTCAGCTCGTCCAGCGAACGCTGCACGCTCTCCATCTCGTCGCGGAGGCGCGACGCCTCCTCGTAGTGCTCGGCGGCCACGGCGGAGTTCTTCTCGGACTCCAGGGTCGCCAGGCGCTCCATGAGGGCGGAGGTGTCGACCCGCTTGCCGAGCGACAGGCGCAGGCGCGCGCCGGCCTGGTCGATCAGGTCGATGGCCTTGTCGGGCAGGAAGCGGTCCGAGATGTAGCGGTCGGACAGCTCCACGGCGGCGCGGATGGCGTCCTCCGTGTACTGCACGCCGTGGTGCTCCTCGTACGCGCCGCGGAGGCCGTCGAGGATGAGCACGGCGTCGTCCACGGACGGCTCGCCCACCGTCACGGGCTGGAAACGGCGCTCCAGCGCCGGGTCCTTCTCGATGCGGCGGTACTCCTTGAGCGTCGTCGCGCCGACCAGGTGGAGGTCGCCGCGGGCAAGGCGCGGCTTGAGGATGTTGCCGGCGTCCATACCGCCGGACTCGCCGGACCCTCCGGCGCCGACCACGGTGTGCAGCTCGTCGATGAACACGATCAACTCGTCCTTGCCGGCGCTGATCTCATCCATGAGCGAAGTGAGACGCTCTTCGAAGTCGCCGCGGTACCGGGTCCCTGCGACCATCCCCGCGAGGTCGAGGGAGACGACCTTCTTGTCCTGCAACTGCTCGGGCACGTCGCCCGCCACGATCGCGCGGGCCAGGCCCTCGACGATCGCGGTCTTGCCGACGCCGGCCTCGCCCACCAGGACAGGGTTGTTCTTGGTGCGGCGGGAGAGGATCTCGACCGTCTGGTCGATCTCATCCAGTCGACCGATGACCGGGTCGAGCCGTCCCTCGCGGGCCAGCTCGGTCAGGTCGGTACCGAACTGGTCGAGCATCGGGGTCTCGGAGGTGGATGCGGCCGGCTGGCCGGCGCTCTCGCTCCCACCCACGGTGGCACTCTGGCGCATCGCGTCGGTGAGCGACTCCGGGGTAACGCCCGCGGCCTGCAGCACGCGCCCGGCAGGCGCGTCGCGGCCGATCACGAGCGCGAAGAAGAGGTGCTCGGGGTCGATGTAGGTCGAGCCGGACGCCTGCGCCACCTGGTACGCGTGGAACAGGGCGCGCTGCAGGGGGCCGGTGATGGATGCGCCGTCGGCGTGGATCTCGTCGCCCGCGGCAGGCAGACGCTGCTCGGCGGCCTCGGCGACCCGCTCGGGGTCGACGCCGATGCGGCGCATGGCGTCGGACGCCGGCTCCTGCACCGCCATCACGCGGAGGACGTGGAGCGCGTCGAGCTCGCTGTGGCCGTGCTCCAGGGCGAAGCGGCCGGCCTCGGCCAGCAGCTCCTGGGTGCGCCGGCTGAGGAAGCGGCTGATGTCGATCGAGCGCGCATTCCGCGCGCGCTCGCCCGCAAGGTACCGCGCGAGGAACTCGTCGAACGAGTTCGCGTTGTCACCGTCGGGAGTGAAGTTCTCAGGCACGTGTTCTCCTGTTTCTCAAAGTTGAGCCTTGTGCACTCAAGTCCAACGCAGGAGGGGCGTGAATATTCCGGGGTGCGGGAACGGTTTCAGCGGTCCTGTATTCAGGACTCTGGCGCGCAGTGGTGCAGCCATGTCCTGAAAACAGGCATAGCGGAAGGTGCGACGCTGAAACTCCTGAATACAGGACTCTAGAGAGCGTGGGACGACCAAGGTCCTGAAAACAGGGGCCGGCAGCCGGACCCGGCGCGTATCGAAGGAGAACTGCCGTCAAATCTCCGTCACACCGCGGTGGTGAAGGAGATCCGGCAGCTCAGCGGCCGGATCTCCTTCGATAGCGGGGGCGCGGGAACGGTTACGGGAGGGCGGCGCCGCTCACTCCCCCGCGTCGAGCGCGTCCAGCGCCGCCACATCCTCCGGCGACAGCTCGAAGTCGACGTCGGCGTTCTCGACGATGCGGTTCGGCGTGGTCGACTTCGGCAGCGGCAGGATGTCCTTCTGCAGCAGGTAGCGGATGCTCACCTGGGCGACCGATTTGCCGTACTTCTCGGCGATCGAAGCGATGTTCTCGTTCTCGAGCAGGCGGCCGGTGGCGAGCGGCGAGTAGCCCTCCACGAGGATTCCGCGCTCGCGGCAGTAGGCGGTGGTCTCCGGCTGGGTGTTGCCGACGAACCAGCGGATCTGGTTCGCGTGCGGCTCGACCTCGGTCGCTCCGATGAGCGACTCCAGGTCGGCCACCTCGAAGTTGCTCACGCCGATCGCGCGGGTGCGTCCAGCCTCGTAGAGCTCCTCGAAGACCTTCCACACCTCGATGTTGCCGGCGCGGTGGTCGCTGCCGATCGCGTTCCACGGCCACGGCGCGTGGATGAGGTAGAGGTCGATCGGGCCGAGGTCGAGCAGCGCGGTCGACCGCTCGAAGGCGTGGCGGGCGCCGTCCGCATCCTTCACCTCGGCCGGGCACTTGGTCGTGATGAAGATCTCTTCTCGCGGGATGCCGCTGTCGCGCACCGCCCGCCCGACGCTCTCCTCGTTGCCGTACGCGCGCGCCGTGTCGATGTGCCGGTACCCGGCGTCGAGCGCGGTGCGCACGGAGTCGTAGGTCTGCGGGCCGTCGGGGATCTGCCACGTCCCGAACCCGATCTTGGGGATGGTGACGCCGTTGGAGAGGCTGAAGGTATCGGTCAGTGCGGGCATGGGGGCTCCTATCGAACGGATGCGGTGCCGCACACTGTAGTCCCGTCCCGCATCAGTCAACCGGCTCCGGCCGCTCGTTCCGGAGGTGCTCGTAGACCACCGAGGTGCGCACGTCGGCGATCTCGCGGCGCTGCGTCAGCCGGTCGATCACGAAGGCGTACAGGCTCTCGTTGTCGGCGACGGCCACGTGGATGATGAAGTCCTCGTTGCCGCTGGTCACGAACACGCCGAGCGTCTCGGGAAGCGAGGCGACCCAGTCGCGGAACCCCTCGATCACCGGACGCGACGGCGGCCGCACGCGCACGGCGATGAGCGCCTGCACAGGCCGGCCGATCGCTGCGAGGTCGACATCGAGCACGGCGCCGCGGATGATGCCGCGGCGACGAAGCGCCCGCGTGCGTTCCAGCGCCGTGCTCGGCGAGACGCCGACGGCGGCCGCGATGTCGCGATTGCTCCGCCGCGCATCCGACTGCAGTTCCCGCAGGATAGCCCGATCAAGTTCGTCCATGCGCCCCAGATTAGCGTCCTGGCCGAACGATATTCGGAGGCAGCCCGAAAGGCGCGCGAGTTGTGTAGATTCGGCGGCGATCAACCGAACGAAAGGACAGCGGTATGACCAGCACCGTCGGATTCCACCCCGATGAGATCGACACAGCCGCGCCGACTCGCGCCGCCCGCCTGAAGTGGGTGGTCGTGGTGGAGGAGACGCTGCCGGCGGGTATCGCCGCCAACGCCGCGATCTGCACGGCCGCCGCCACGGCGGCACAGGTCGACGGCCTCCTCGGAGCGGAGGCGGTGGACGGGGACGGCCGCGTGCATCCCGGGCTGCCGTGGGCGGGATGCTCGGTGCTGCGCGCGACGGGTGATCAGCTGGCCGCGATCCGCGCCAAAGCCGGCGCTGCCGAGGACGTCTTCGTCGCCGACATGCCGGCGGCCGCGCAGTCGACACGCGTGTACGACGAGTACCTGGAGTCGGTCGCGGCCTCACCCACCGATGCGCTCTCCTACTACGCCGTCAGCGTGGTCGGCCCACGCAACCGCGTCGACAAGATCGTCGGACGGCTCGCGCTGCTCTGATCGCCGGTGGCGCGACACTTCCCTACGGCGGCACCGTGTCGGTGGCCCTCGCTAGCGTCGAGGCATGGAGATCGTTCTTGTTCCCGGATTCTGGCTCACCGCCGACGCATGGCGGGAGGTCGCGCCCGTCATCGAGAAGGCGGGTCATCGTGCCCACCCGCTGACGCTGCCGGGTATGGAGTCGCGCGAATCGGACCGTCGTGCGATCGGCGTGCGAGAACACGTGGAGGCGATCGTGCGCAGCATCGACGAGGTCGGAGACCCGTCGGCCCGCGATGTCGTGCTGGTCGGGCACTCGGGCGGCGGTCCGCTCTCGTACGCCGCTGTCGCGGAGAGACCCGACCGGATCGCCCGCGTCGTCTATGTGGACTCGTGGCCTCTGAGCCCCGACGGGGTCGTCGCCGCCGATCTGACGCCTGTCGACGGCGAGGTCCCGTTGCCGGAGTGGGATGACTTCGAGGATGCGGACCTCGTCGACCTGACGGACGAGCAGCGGGCAGCGTTCCGCGAGATCGCAGTGCCCTCACCCGGCGCCGTCGTGACCGGGCCGATCGAACTGAAGGACGACGACCGTCGCCGGGCGGTTCCCGCGACCGTCGTCGCCTGCGAGTTCACGCCCGCCGACCTGCGCACCTGGATCGACGGTGGCTCACCGGTCTTCGCCGAACTCGGCACGCTCGAGCGATGGGATGTGGTGGAGCTGTCGACCGGTCACTGGCCGATGTTCACCCGTCCGGCCGAACTCGGAGCGCTGCTGGTGCAACTGGCAGAGCGCTGACGGAAGCGACCCGGCGCCATCCAGTCAGTGCTGCAGCGCACTCTTCAGCAGGATCACCACGACACCGAACGCCCCGGTGACGACCGCGCCGGTCAGGCAGATGAGCACCCGCTGGCCGCGCACGGCGAAGACGGTGTAGCCGAGGAGCGTCAGCATCAGCACCGCCAGCCACAGCGCGAGGTTGACGCCGAAGTCCGGGGGCAGGAGGCCGAGCGCCGCCAGCACCAGCGGAATGCTCGGGATGATCGCCGCCTCCAGCATCCCGCCGGACTCCCGCAAGGCGTGACGGATCGAATCCCGCAGGCGGTCACCGAGCCGGTCCGCATCACCGTGATAGCCGAGCGCGGTCGAGTACACGTGCGCCATCCAGAAGACGACGATGCTGACCAGGCTGAAGACGAGCAGCCGGATGGCGGAGGCCTGATCGTCGTCCGCGGCGGAGGCCGCCGCCACGACGCTCGCGTACACGATCGTGCCGTAGATGGCGGCCGGCGATCCCCAGTGACGCCACAAACCCCGATGTACCGCGAGTTCGCGGGTCGCGCCCGTGTCGTCGGGTTCGTTCAGGTCCATCAGCGGCGTTCGGGCCGGGACGACGCACGCCCGGCGAGCGCCGCATCCAGATTGATGGCCGCACGGATGAGCGCCAGGTGGGTGAATGCCTGCGGAAAGTTGCCCAGCTGCAGGCCGGTCGGGTCGATCTCCTCCGCGTACAGCCCGACATGGTTGCCGTAGGTGAGCATCTTCTCGAACGCGTACTGCGCTTCGTCCAGCCGGCCGGCGTCCGTCAGAGCCATCACATAGAAGAAGGAGCAGAGCGAGAAAGTGCCCTCTTCACCGGGGAGGCCGTCGGGCGAGGCTTCCGGGTTGTAGCGGTACACGAGGCTGTCGGTGACGAGCTCCTCTCCGATCGCGTCCAGCGTCGACAGCCACATGGGATCCGTCGGCGAGATCATCCCGACCTGCGGCATGAGCAGGGTGATGGCATCCACCACATCCGTGCCGGGGTACTGGACGAAGGCCTTGCGCTCGGGGTTCCAGCAGCGGGTGAACACCTGCTCGTAGATGGCGTCCCGGGCCTCGGTCCAGCGATCGAGGGGCGCAGGAAGGCCGCGGTCGCGGGCGATGCGGAGGCCCCGGTCGAACGCGACCCAGCACATGATCCGGCCGTAGGTGAAGTCCTTCCGGCCGCCGCGGGTCTCCCAGACGCCCTCGTCCGGCTGATCCCAGTTGTCGACGAGCCAGTCGAGGATGCCGGCCAGCTTCTTCCAGCCGGGGTTGCCGATCGGGCGAAAACGCTCGCCGATCGCGAGGGATTCCAGCGCTTCGCCGTAGATATCGAGCTGCAGCTGGTCGGCCGCTCCGTTGCCGACGTTCACGGGCCGGGAGCCGGCGTAGCCCTGGAAGTGGTCGAGGACCAGCTCCTCGAGGTCGGAGGAACCGTCGATGCGGTACATGATCTTCAAGGGTCCGGAGGAGTCGCCTGCCTGCTCGACGACGCGGTCCCCCGCCCAGGCCATGAACGCGATGGCCTCCTCCGTGTAGCCCAGCGCCAGAAGGGAGTAGACGGAGAACGAGGCGTCGCGGATCCAGGTGTAGCGGTAGTCCCAGTTCCGCACACCGCCGAGCTGCTCGGGGAGGGCTGCGGTCGGCGCCGCCACGAGCGCACCGGTCGGGGCGTACTGCAGCAGTTTCAGCACCATGGCCGAGCGTTCCACCGACTCCCGCCACCGGCCGCTGAAGGTGCTGCGGGACAGCCACTCGCGCCAGAAGTCGACCGTGTCGCGGAACAGCCTGGTGCCCCTGGCGCGGCCGAGCTCGCGCGGATTGCCGGTCGGCTGCGTCTCGAAGGCGAAGAGGCGCAGATCACCGGCCGACAGCGTCACGGTCGTATCGACGTCGTCGCCGTCGAGAGCGTCCGGCCCCACGCCATGCAGGGCCGCGCTGTTCTCGCCTGCGTCGAAGCGGATGCCGTGCGCCGAGGCGGTCGCGGTGTGCTCCTGCCTGCCGTAGTCGAAGCGCGGCCGGCACTGCAGCCGGAAGGTCACCTCCCCGCGCACGACGCGGATGCCTCGCACGATGATGCGACTGGGCGTCGCCACCTTCGGCTCGTCGGCCACCGGCATGAAGTCGATGACCTCGCCGACACCGGCCGGAGACATGAAGCGCGTGATCAGCACCGCCGTCTGCGGGAAGTACATCTGCTTGACGCGCGTGTCGTCGCCGAGCGCGTGGATGCGGAAGAAGCCGCCCTTCTCGGGGTCGAGCAGCGCGGCGAAGATCGACGGCGAGTCGAAACGCGGCGCGCAGAACCAGTCGATGGTGCCGTGCGTGGAGACGAGCGCGACCGACTGCAAGTCGCCGATCATGCCGTGGTCGTCGATTTCCGGGAAGCCGTCCTTCCCGTGAGGTTCCGGGTGCATGATCGCCCCTTCCGACGTTGTCGGCGCCGTGCGCGCATGCTAACTCCGCGCCGACGACGACGGGTAGGGGGCACCGGTGAATTGCCCTCTAGCCGAGCACGACGGCGCAGATGCATCATTCGGCCGACAGATGAACATCTGCCGCAATCGAGAGTGGGGGCAGCTATGTCAGAGACAACAGCGACGGGATGGGTCGGTTGGGCGTTCTTCGCATCGATCATGTTGTTCATCGCAGCGGCGATCGACCTGTTCTACGGCATCATGGCGATCATCGGCCCGAACACGGCGTACTTCGTCGGTTCGGGAGGCGGTGTCGCCTCGTTCAACGTCGCGGTGTGGGGCTGGTGGTCGCTGATCCTCGGCGTCGTGCTCCTCCTCGCCGGGGTCGCACTGTTGCGCGGGGCGATGTGGGCGCGGATTTTCGCCGCGGTGGTCGCCGGCATCAGCGCGATCTCGCACCTCATGTCGCTGCCCGCGCAGCCATGGTGGTCGATCGTGGTGGTCGCCATCGACCTCCTGATCATCTTCGCGGTGACGGTGCACGGCCGGGAGCTCCGGTCGTAGCGGCGGCGGAACCCGAGCCATCGCCATGAGCACCCAGTCGACATCGAGAGCCGCCGGACCGGCGACCGTCGCCGGCTGGGTGCTTGCACCACTGGCCCTCGCCCAGTTCATCTGCTCGTTCGCGGGCTCGAACATGAACGTGATGCTCAACGACATGAGCGAGGACCTGAATACGACCGTCCCCGGCATCCAGATCTCGATCACCCTGTTCCTGCTCACCATGGCGGCGCTCATGGTGCCGTTCGGCAAGCTGACCGACCTGCTCGGCCGCAAGGTGTGCTTCCTGCTCGGGCTCGGCGTGTACGCGGTCGGGGCGATTCTGAGCGCCCTGGCGCCGGGACTCGGGCTACTGATCCTGGGGAACTCGATCCTGGAGGGAGCGGGCACGGCCCTGCTCATCCCGCCGGTGTACATCCTGGTGACGCTCTACTGGAAGGATCTCCGCTCCCGGGCCCGCTCGTTCGGGATCGTCAGCGCTGCGGGCGGAGTGGGGGCCGCGACCGGTCCGCTGATCGGCGGGTGGATCTGCACCGCGATCAGCTGGCGCGCAGCGTTCGTGTTCCAAGCGCTGGTCATCGTGGTCATCATCCTGATGGCGATCCGGTTGAAGGATCCTGTTCCCGCCGACCCGTCCCGGCCGTACGACGTGGTGGGCGCGATCCTCTCCGGCGGCGGCCTGGTCGTCTTCGTGATGGGTATCCTCGCGATCGACGACAGTGTTGCGCTGGGGCTGTCGCTCCTGGTCGCGGGTGCCGTCGTCATCGGGGGGTTCTACTTCTGGATCCGCGGCCGGGAGAGGCGAAAGAAGGAGGCGTTGCTCTCGACCTCGCTGTTCCGGGTCCGCGTCTCCAACCTGGGGCTCGTCACCCAGAACTTCCAGTGGCTGCTGCTCATGGGCATCTCGTTCCTGGTGGCCAGCCACCTGCAGGTGATCCGGCACTACGACGCTGTGCAGTCCGGCGTGATCTTCAGCGCCGCCACGGTCGGCATCCTGGTGTCGTCGCTCGCCGCCGGCCGCCTGGTGAAGTCCATCGCCCAGCGCACCCTGATCGTCACCGGGTTTCTCGTCACCGGGATCGGCACGGTGCTCCTGCTGCTGGTCGGCGCGGTGCCGGGGGCGTGGCCGTTCGCGCCGGGTCTCCTGGTGATCGGCTTGGGGCTCGGGGTCATGCTCACGCCGAGCGTCAACCTGGTCCAGTCCGCCTTCGCGGAGAACCTGCAGGGCGAGATCTCCGGCCTCTCCCGCAGCATCTCGAATCTCGGGTCCAGTTTCGGCACGGCGATCGTGGCAAGCATTCTCGGCATCAGCGCAGCCGGCAACGCCGACAACTACGTGGCGGCGATGGTGCCTCTGATCGTCGTCGCGATCGTGGGGGCCGTGGTCGCGGGATTCCTGCCCGGACGGCGTGCACTCGCGACCAGCGGCGCCATCCCGGCGACCGGCTGACAGGACGAGACGGACGGACGAGCGATGACGACCACACGACGCGGCAGCACCGGACGACTCGCGGCGCGGGCGGCCGCACTGAATCTGGAGGGGGCGGCGATCGTCATCGGCGGCATCGCGCTGGTGGTCGGAGTCCTCGTGTCGCTCCCGTTCTTCTGGGGCCGGTCGGTCCCGATCGCCGGTCCGTCCTCCCTGTCGCAGCTGCTCGCGATCGTCGCCGGTGTGGTGGGAGTGCTCGCGTACGTCGTCGGCCGGCTGTGGCACCGCACGGCGCTGTCGCCTTTCGGCGGTAGGCCCGACCGTGAGCCCGGCGCGACGAGCGCACCGCGATCCATCGGCGGAGCCGGCGTCTTCGACACGGTGGTGATCGCGCTCGCGCACGGCATCATCGCGCTGCTGGGCTGGATCGTGCTGGGGGCGGTGCTCGCGGACAGCTTCACCGATGCGGTGGTCTACTTCGTTTCGGCGACGGTACTCACCGGCGTGGCCGTCGGGGTGACGGCCTACGCAGTGTTCCTGTCGGCGACGAGGATGGACCTGATGCGCATGTCGAGCGTGCTGGCGGTCTTCGCGATCGTCGGCCTCCTCGTTGCGATGCTGAGCGCTCCCGACCCGCACTGGTGGAAGCTTCACCTGAGCGCCCTGGGGATGTCGGACAGCATTTCTTCGCTGACGTTCAATGTGACATTGATCCTGGCCGGCCTGATGCTGGCGGCGATCGCGCGCTACGCCACCGACCTCAGCGGGACGGCAGTCGGTCCCCGCTCCGCGATCCTTCGTGTGCGGGTCTGCCTCATCCTGATCGGCGTGTTCCTCGCCGGCGTCGGGCTCTTTCCCCTGGACGTGTCGCAGGTGCTGCACAACGTGTCGGCGGTCGGGATGCTGATCGCGTTCAGTCTGCTGATCTTCTGGGTGCCGAAGGCCCTGCCCGAGGCGCCGCGTCCGTTCCTGATCTTCGGCTACGCCTGTTTCGGCGCGGTGGCGCTCGCCGCCATCTTCTTCGTCACCGGCTACTACGTGCTGACCGCCACGGAGCTCATCGCCGGTGTGATCGTGCTGGGCTGGCTCACCGTGTACCTGAGGGTGAGCGGGGCCGCCGAGCGCGTGTGAACCGCGCGTTCGATGCCGCGTCGGTGGCGTCGGTGGCGTCGGGTAGCGTTCCGGCATGGGGATCGTCACGCTGGACCAGGAGGAGGCGCGGCGCATCGCCGTGCGGGCGCAACGACTGGACGCGGCGCATCCGAGTGGCGGGATCGTCCCGCTGGTCGAGCACTTGACCTTCCTCCAGCTCGACCCGACCGCCGCCGTCGCACCGAGCGCCGACCTCATCGCGTTCACGCGGCTGGGGCCCTCCTACCGGCCGGAGCACCTCGCGCAGGCTATGGAGGAGGACCGCGCCCTGTACGAACTGAAGGCGCAAGACGACCCGGTGCAGCCGCCGTTCGCAATGGTGCGCCCGGTCAGCGACCTCGCGCTCACCCTCGACCGGATGGCGCGGGGACCGATCCACGCGGGCTGGCGGGCGTGGCTGGAGGCGAATCCGCGATTCCGGCAGGACGTGCTCGACCGGCTGCGCGACGCCGGTCCGCTCCTGTCCAAGGACATCCCTGATACGGCCCAGGTGCCGTGGCAGTCGAGCGGGTGGACCCACGAGAAGAACGTCACCCACATGCTGGAGCTGCTGCAGGGGCGGGGCGAGGTCGCCGTCGCCGGGCGCATCGGGCGGCAGCGGACATGGGATCTCGCCGAGCGCATCTACCCGTCGGGCATCGAGGTGGTCCCCGAAGCGGAGGCCGCTCCGTTGCGGGATGCGCGCCGGCTCCGTGCGCTGGGGATCGCGCGACCGCAGCTGGTGGGCGACGCGGGCATCCCGGCCCGAATCGAGGGCAGCGATCGTGAGTGGCGGGTCGACCCTGCGGGCATCGGCCTTCCCTTCGCGGGGCGCACGGCACTCCTGTCGCCCTTCGACCGGCTGATCCATGACCGGGTCCGCACGCAGGAGCTGTTCGGCTTCGAGTACCTGCTAGAGATGTACAAGCCGGCGGCGAAGCGCCGCTGGGGCTACTTCGCGTTGCCGATCCTGCACGACGACCGGCTCGTCGGAAAGCTGGATGCGACCGCAGACCGCACGGCAGGAGTCCTGCGGGTGGACGCCGTCCACGAGGACGAGCCGTTCGGCCCGGCGGTCGGCGACGACGTGGATGCGGCGATCGCCGAACTGGCGGAATGGCAGGGGCTCACCGTCGAGCGACGGTGAGCCCCTGATCGGCCACAGGCCGAGCGACGCGACGCGCCTACGCCGCTTCCTTCCCGTGCGGGTCGGAGGCGTTGAGCACCTGCACCACCTGCTCGTAGTCGCCGCGCGCTTCGCCGTAGCGGAGGAACTTGACCCGCTCGACCTGCAGCTCCTTCGCGTCCGGCTGCGTCTCGAGAAGGTGCACGACTTCGGCCACGAACTCGTCGAGCGGCATGGCGAACTCGCTCTCCTCCTGTCCGGGCAGGAGGCCGGTGCGCACGGCCGGCGGCACCAGCTCGACGACCTTGACGCTGGTGTCGGCGAGTTGCAGCCGGATGCTCTCGCTCAGCATGTGGATGGCGGCCTTGCTCGCGTTGTAGCTCGGCGTCGCCTTCAGCGGCGTGAAGGCGAGGCCCGAGGACACCGTGACGATGGTCGAGTCGGGCTGGGTCTGCAGGTGGTCGACGAAGGCGGCGATGAGCCGGATGGGCCCGAGCACGTTGGTGCTGACGATTGCCTCGGCCGAGTCGAGGAACCCGGCGGGCGTGTGCCAGTCCTCGACCCTCATGATGCCGGCCATGGCGACGAGCACATTGAGGTCGGGGTGCGCGGCCAGCACGGCGGCTGCCGCGGTGCGAATGCTCTGCGCGTCGGCGGTGTCGATGCGCACGGTGTCGATTCCGGGATGCTCGGCGGCGATCCGCTCGAGCAGTTCGGTGCGACGACCGCCGACGATGACGGTGTTCCCCCGCTCCTGGAGGGCGAGAGCGAGGGCGAGACCGATGCCGCTGGTGGCACCGGGGATGAAGACGGTGTTCCCTGTGATGTTCATGCCTCCACGATGCGCGGCTTCGGAAAGCGGAGGAAGTGGAGCGGTCATCCAGGGATCGGCAGTCCCTGGTCCACGGACGCGAACGCATCCATCATGGAGGCATGGACCGTGCCGCTCTCGCAGACTTCCTGCGCCGTCACCGGGAGACGCTGCACCCGGAGGACGTAGGGCTGCCTCCAGGCGCCCGGCGACGAGCCCCAGGCCTTCGCCGGGAAGAGGTCGCCCAGCTGGCCGCGATGTCCACCGACTACTACACGCGGCTGGAGCAGCGCCGCGGCCCGCAGCCGAGCGACCAGATGCTCGCCTCGCTCGCCCGCGCCCTGCGCCTGACCGCGGACGAGCGCGACTACCTGTACCGCGTGGCCGGGCACAACACTCCGGACCGCTTCTCCGGCGGCGCGCACGTCTCTCCGGCCCTTCTGCGTGTGCTCGACCGGCTGGAGGACACCCCGGCCCTCGTGCTGTCCAATCTGGGCGAGACGCTGGTGCAGAACCGGATGGCGGAGGCCCTTTTCGGGGACCGCTCGGGATACTCGGGCCTTGCGCGCAGCGAGTTCTACCGCTGGTTCACCGATCCGGACAACGCCCGCTCGCAGTACCCGGAGGAGGATCGCGCGCGGCAGAGCCGGGCGCAGGTCGCCTCGCTGCGCGACGCGTACGGCGCACTCGGGCCGCGCTCGCGCGCCGGCGAGCTGGTGCGGGCGCTGCTCGCCGAGAGCCCGGAGTTCGCGGAGCTGTGGGAGCGTCACGAGGTGGCGCGCCGGTTCGAGGACCACAAGACGCTCATCCATCCCGAACTCGGCGCCATCGAGCTGGACTGCCAGGCGCTGTTCACCGAGGACCAGTCGCAGTGCCTGCTGGTGCTGACGGCGCCCCCGCGGACGGAGGCGGCCGAGAAGCTGGCGCTGCTCTCGGTGCTGGGCACCCAGTCCTTCTCGGGGACGACGACCGGCGGCCGAACCACTCCGTAGCGTCCGGAGTACCGTGGCGCGCGTGGACACGGGGCGATGGATGCGCGACGATCCAGTGGTCGGCTGGCTACTGGAGGGCGATCCGGCGATCCGCTGGCAGACGCTTCGCGACCTCGTCGGCGCGCCCGCTGAGGAGGTCGCGGCCGAACGCGCACGCGTCGAGACGGAAGGCTGGGGTGCCCGGCTGCTCGACCTGCAGGACGACTCGGGCACTTGGGGCGGCACTGTCTGGAAGCCGGAGGACAGGGATGCGACCGACGACGTCCTGCTGCTGCTCGCGCTGCTGGGGGCCGCTGGGGAACGCACCGGGGCCGCCGTCGACCGCGCGGCGTCCGGCGTCGACTGGGGCGAGGAGTGGGGCCGCAGCCCGCTCTTCGACGGCGAAGTGGAGCCGTGCATCAACGGGCGCGTGCTGACCGCCGCCGCGGCGTTCGGCCGTACCAGCGACGTGCTCGTGCGAAAGCTGCTCGACGGGCAGCAGACCGACGGCGGGTGGAACTGCTACGCCGAGAGCCGGGATGATCCCGGCTCGTTCCACAGCACGATCTGCGTCGTGGAGGGGCTCGCCGCCGTCCGGCAGACGAGCGGGCGCGCCGACGTGGCGGAGCCGCTGCGACGCGGCCAGGAGTACCTGCTCGCGCGCGGGCTGATGCGCCGACGGAGCACCGGCGAGCTGATCGATCAGGCGTGGCTCTCGTTCTCGTTCCCCTTCTACTGGCACTACGACGTTCTGCGCGGGCTCGACCACCTGCGCGCCTCCGCCGTTCCCTATGACGACCGCGCCGCGGAGGCCGTCGACGTGGTCCTCGGCGCCCGAGGTACGGATGGCCGCTGGGCGCTCGCCGCGCCGCTTCCCGGCCGGCCGGCCGTGGCCTTCGAGGCGGTGGGCGAACCGAGCCGGTGGAACACCCTCCGGGCCTTGCGCGTGCTCGACTGGGCGGGCGTACAGTCCAGGGCATGACCGCTCGCACCCTGCTCCTGATCCGTCACGGCGAGAGCACCGCGAACGTCGCGGCGGCCGCCGCTGAGGCCGCCGGAGCCGACGTGATCGCCGTCGAGGCGCGGGACGCGGACGTGACGCTCTCCCCGCTCGGCGAGCTGCAGGCCGGTGCCCTCGGCGCCCGGCTCCGCGACGCCCTGCCGCGAGACGTCGTCGTGTTCAGCTCGCCGTATCGCCGCGCCATCCAGACCGCACGGTTCGCCCTCGGCGAGGAGGTGCCGCTGCGGATCGACGAGCGCGTGCGCGACCGCGAACTGGGCATCCTCGACCGGCTCACCGCCCTCGGCGTCGAGCGCCGCGTGCCGCTCGAGGCGGAGCGGCGGCGCTGGTCGGGCAAGTTCTACTACCGACCGCCGGGCGGAGAGTCGTGGACGGATGTGGCGCTGCGGATCCGCTCGTTCCTGCGCGAGCTTCCGGATGCGGACACCGTCGTCGTGTTCGCCCACGATGCCGTCGTCAGCCTCTTCCTCTACGTGCTGCTGCGCATGACCGAGGCGCAGCTCGCCGAGCACCTGCTGACGCATCCGGTCGCGAACGCGTCGGTCACCGAGCTCACCTTCGACGGAGCCGAGTGGACGCTTCAGGCCTTCGCCGAGGACGACCACCTCGCCGCGGCGGGCCTGCCCGCGACCCAGCACCCCGGCGAGGCGCGGACCGATGCGTGAGCGGGCCGGGAGCGCATCGACCGCCGTGCTGGTGACGCCGGAGCTGCTGCGTGGCTGGCCGCTCCCGGAGCCGTCCGGCTCGAAACGTTCGCGAGGGCAGGTGATGGTCGTCGGCGGAGCGCTGCGGTCCCCCGGCGCGGCACTGCTCGCCGGTCGGGCGGCCCTCCGGGTCGGCGCCGGCCGGTTGACCCTGGCGGTCGGCAGGTCCGTCGCCGCCCAGGTCGCGGTCGCTCTGCCGGAGTCCGGCGTCGTGCCGCTCGCCGAGACCGCGTCCGGCAGCGTACGCGGCTCGGGCATCCGGGACGCTGCCCATGATTTGGCGGGCGCCGACGCGGTCCTGCTCGGGCCCGGCCTCGACGACGCGGACGAGACGGCGAAGATGCTGCCCAGAGCGGCTCGGGCGGCCGGTCGCGACACCGTGCTCGTGCTCGACGCGTACGCGCTGGGCGCCCTCGCAGGGCATCCACGCCTCGCGGGCACCGGTCCGCGCATCCTGACACCGAACACCGAGGAGGCGTCACGGCTGCTCGGGCGCGAGGCCCGGGACCTGGATGCGGACTCACTGGAGCTCGCGCACCGCTACCGCGCCGTCGTCTCGTGCTTCGGGCGCATCGCGTCGCCGGACGGCCGCCTCTACAGCGTCGGAGACGGCGATCCGGGCCTCGGCACCTCCGGAAGCGGGGATGCGCTTGCCGGGGCGATCGCTGGGCTCGCCGCCCGGGGCGCCGACCCTCTCCAAGCCGCGGTCTGGGGAACGCAGCTCCACGCGTCGGCGGGCGATGCTCTCGCTGGAAGCGTCGGCCGTCTTGGCTATCTCGCCTCCGAAATCGTGGACCGCCTCACGGCGGAGCTCGACGCCCTGTCTTGACCGGGCAGGACCGCGCCGGACCGGGCCGCCCGGCCTCAGATGATGACTAGACGCGCGAACGCGCGCGGCGTTACTCTCAGCCCACATCCAGGCTCGCCGAGCGGGAGTGAAGAGGGGAAATCGAAACATGGACTGGAGCAACTTCTGGAGCGTCATCTGGCTCTTCTTCTGGAGCTTCGCATTCGTGGCCTACCTGTTCGCGCTGTTCGCGATCATCAGCGACCTGTTCCGTGACCACAAGCTGAACGGCTGGTGGAAGGCACTGTGGATCATCTTCCTGATCTTCGTGCCCTTCCTGACCGCGCTGGTCTACCTGATCGCTCGCGGTCCGGGGATGGCGCAACGGAGCCAGAAGGAGGCCCGGCAATACCAGGCTGCCACCGACGACTACATCCGCCAGGTCGCAAGCTCGAGCCCGGCGGACGAGATCGCCAAGGCGAAGGCGCTGCTCGACAGCGGAGCCATCACCCCGGAGGAGTTCGCGCACCTGAAGGCGCACGCGCTCTCCGGACACACCGGCGCCCCGGCTGGGGCAGCCGCCGCATCGACGGCCGCACCGACGGCACCCGCGGCACCGGCCGGTCCGGCCACGCCGCCGCCGCCGGCGACGCCCGCAGTGTGACCCGGCCGGTCCGGCGTCCGTCGTGACCGGCCCCAGCCCCGCAGCGCCGCAGCCCACACGGGTTGCGGCGCCGCGGGGTGACCGCATGCGCCCTCTGGCGGGGCTGAACCGGCAGAACGTGCTCCGCGAATCGCTCGCGGGCGTGACACTGCTCGCCATCGCCGTCCCCCTCAATATCGGGTACGCGCAGATCGCCGGGCTTCCGGCGACCGCAGGTCTATACGCGCTCATCCTGCCCGCGGTGCTGTACGCGCTGACCGTTTCGTCGCGCCAGGTGGTCGCCTCCCCGGATGCGGCCGCGGCCGCGCTGGTCGCCGCCTCTCTGGGCGGTCTAGCCGTCGCGGGGCACAGCGACTACATCACGCTGGCGCTCGCGCAGGCCCTCATCGTCGGCGGGATGTTCGTGCTGGCGGCGTTCTTCCGGCTCGGGTTCCTCGCCGATTTCCTCTCCAAGCCGATCCTGGTCGGGTTCGTCGGCGGGCTGGCGCTCGACATCCTGGTGTCGCAGGTCGCCAAGATGCTGGGGGTGCACATCGACTCGGGCGCCGAGTTCGTGGACAAGCTGACCGCGTTGTTCGGCGGACTGGGCACGGTGAACGGGTGGGCGGTGCTCATCTCGCTGGGCTCCCTCGCCGTCCTGATCGTCGGTCGCCGGCTGGCGCCGTCGGTGCCATGGGCGCTGGTGGTGCTCATCGCCGCCACCCTGGTCATCGTGCTCGCCGGGGCCGAGCGGCTGGGCGTCTCGGTGCTCGGTCATGTGGATGCGGGACCGCCGACCCTGACCTGGCCGGTCATCGAGTGGACGCAGTGGCTGCAGCTGGTGCCGTCGGCGATCGCCCTCACGGTCGTGACCATGGGCGAGGGTCTGCTCGTCTCGCGGTCGTACGGCGAGAAGCGCGGCTACCGCACCAGCCCGGACCGCGATCTGCTGGCCTTCGGTGTGGCGAACCTGGGCGCGGGCGTGAGCGGCGGATTCGCCGTCGGCTCCTCGACATCACGCACCGCCGCCATGGACCAGGCCGGATCGCGCACCCAACTGCCTTCGCTGGTCGCCGCGGCGGGAACCCTGCTCCTCCTGGTCTTCGGCACTGCGCTGCTGGAGGACATCCCCTCGCCCGCGATCGGCGCGATCGTGGCGGTCGCCGTGTTCCCGCTGCTCGGCATCCGGGAGTTCGCCGTCCTGTGGGGTCAGGACCGGTTCGAGTTCGCGGTGGGCGCCGTGTGCTTCCTCGGCTCGGTGCTCATCGGACCGATCGCCGGAATCGTCATCGCGTTCGTGCTGGCCGTGGTGAACGTCGTGCGCCGGGCGGCCAACCCGGCCATCGACATCCTCGCGGCGGACGGCGACCCACACGCCTCCCTGCTTCAAGCCGCACCGGAAGGCGAGGAGACGGCGCCGGGAGTGGTCGTCATCCGGCTCGCCGCCCCCCTGTTCTTCGCCAACAGCGGCACCTTCGAGAGCGCGGTCCACCGGGCCGTGGAGGCATCCCGGCCGAGTCATGTCGTACTCGACCTGGAGGCCGTGACCGACGTGGATGTGACCGGCGCCGACTCCTGGCGCGCCGTCCAGACGTATGTCCACAGTCAGAGCGCCGACCTCTCCCTCACCCGCGTCCGGCCCGGTATCCGGGACCGCCTTGCCCATTTCGGGCTCCTCGACCGCGTCCGAATCTTCGACACCAACCGGGCCGCCATCGCGGCCCTCAGCAGGGATGGAGCAGCTCATGAGCGAGGATGACCTCACGCCAGGGCAACCGCCCGCGCAGCCCGCCGCGCAACCGCCCGCCCCGAAGACTCGGCGGCGGTGGCCCCTCCGCCGCAGGCACGCACGTCCCGCGCCGCCGCCCGCGCCCACCGATCCGGACGCCGAACTCGGCACCGGCGGTATCGGGCGGGGTCTGCGCATCCTGCTCGGCCTCGCCGCCGCGGTGGTGGTCTCGTTCGGGATGGGCGCGATCGGCGGCATCCTGGCGCCCACCCTGCTCGCCCTCATCCTCACGATCTGCGCCCAGCCGGTGCGGGTCTGGCTGGAGCGCCACGGCACGCCGCAGGGCGTGGCGACGGGCGCGGTCGGCCTCACGCTGTTCGCACTGCTGGCGGGGTTCATGGCCGTTCTCTGGGTCGCGACGGCCCAGTTCGTCGGGATGCTGCCGCAGTACAAGCCGCAGCTCGAGCAGCTGGGCGCCCAGTTCTCGGCGTGGCTGCAGAGCATCGGCGTCGGTCCGCAGCAGGTCCAGGAGATCAAGTCCGGCTTCAACCCGACCGCGTTGCTGTCCTTCTTCTCTGGACTGTTCGGCAACGCCCTCGGACTCGTCACCCTGCTCGTGATCGTGCTGACGATGCTCATCCTGATGCCGGCCGACGCCGCCTATACGCCGACGCTGCTACGTCAGCTGAAGCCGGTCCGCCCCAACCTGGTGTTCGCGATCAGCGGCTTCGCTGTGTCGGTCCGCCGTTACATGGTGGTCACGACGCTGCTCGGGATAGCACAGGGCGTCATCAACGGGGTGGCCCTGTACCTGCTGGGCGTTCCGGCCGCCCTGTTGTGGGGACTGCTGTCGTTCCTGTGCAGCTTCATCCCGAACGTGGGCTACTTCATCGCGATCGTGCCGCCGCTCGTCTTCGGCTACCTGACCGGAGGCTGGCCCACCGTGATCTGGGTCATCATCGTCTACGGCATCATCAATGCGGTCATCCAGTCGGTCATCCAGCCGAAGGTGGTGGGCAACGCGGTGTCCCTCAGCCAGACCCTGACCTTCTTCTGCGTGCTGTTCTGGGCGGTCGTGCTTGGCCCCATCGGAGCCATCCTGGCGGTGCCGATCACATTGCTGGTGCGTGCGGTGCTCGTCGACTCCGACCCGCGGGCCCGGATGTGGCAGCCGATCATCGGCGACCTCACGCACACGCGGGAGCTGATGAAGGTGGAGTCGGCCGAGCGACGCGAGGAGCGCCACCCGTCCGGGAGCAGCGGCGGCCACCGCAGTTAGCGGCGGCCGTCAGGGCTAGCGGCCGCCGGCGCTAGCGGCCGCCGGGGCTAGCGGCCGCCGGGGCTAGCGGATCGGCGCGCTCTGCTCCGCCCGCTCCTCCACGGCGAGGTCGCCGCCGCCTTCGACCGTCAGGCGGCGGCCGATCCGGACCAGTTGCGGCTCCTCGGTGAACGCCCCGGCGAACAGAGCCTCGCCTTTGCGGAACCCGGGCGACTGCTCCAGCAGGTGGCGCGGTACGAAGCCGAAGACGTCGGCCAGTTCGGCGAGGTCGCGCGGCGAGTTCATCCGCATCAGCCCGAGGTTGTCGCACTGGGAGAGCACGTTCGGATGGATCTTGCTGGGCCGCTGAGTCGACAGGAACAGCCACAGCCCGAACTTGCGGCCCTCGGCAGCGATCTGGATGAGCTGCTCGGTGAGCCTCGCTTCGACGTCCGACCGGGGCTGGGGCGGGCAGAAGTTGTGCGCTTCGTCGAGCACGATCAGGACGGGCCGCCGCTCCATCCGCCGCTGCCAGAGGTCCTCGAGCACGCCAAGCGCCGCGGCCTGCGGCTCCGCCTGGTGCGTGAAACCGCCCAGGTCGAGAACGGTGGCGCTGGGCCGCTCAGCGACCACGCTCGCTGCGGAGTCCGCACCGAACGCCCACAGCGGCCAGTCGAGGATGCCCAGGTTGTCGATCCGCAGGCCGAGCCGCCTGCGCGCGTGATCCTCGGACTTCACGAGCGAGGCCAGGAACGACGTCCGGAAGGTCTCCCGGTCGTAGTCGGCCGGTGCGGTGTCCAGGTGCAGCAGGGCGTTGTACTCCTCCTCGTCGGCGATGGGGTCGAGCCGGGCGACGGCAGCCTTGGACCGCACGCTGAGCTCGACGAAGCGGATGTGCAGCTGCGGCTCGCGAGCGGTGCTGGAGTGCAGCACCCGGATGTCCAGCTCTCCCCAGCGTGCCGCGTCGGCGCCGCTGACACCGCTGCGGGTGCGACGCAGCTCCACGTAGTCGGCATTCGGGTCGAGCACCGTGACGGGCAGTGCGGTCTCCAACAGGAGCTGCTCCAGCACCACCCCCAGGGCATACGTCTTGCCGGATCCGCTCTGACCGCACCAGAACGTGTGCCGGTTGAAGCGGGACCCGTCGATCACCGCGGGCCGCTCGGGAGGGTCGACCGTGGTGCCGACCGTCAGCGGTATCATGCGCTCTCCTCTCGGCCCCTCTCCCCTGGCTTGTCTCCCATGGGACGGGACGCGTGGCGCCGATGCTAGCGCGCGCCGCAGGCCCGCGGACAGACCCCGATGGGCGGCGGTGGCCTCACGCCGGACGCAGAGACTCCGGGATGGGGAACGGCAGCGTGTAGACCACCTGCGGTACGTCGATGGCGCCGAAGTCGTCCTTCTTCACGACGATCCGCTGGGTCGACACCTCGGTGAGCCGGACCTGCAGCCATCGGCCGTCCTCGAGCCGGAGCTCGTAGCGGTTGGCCAGGTAGCCGATCCCGGCGGCCTCCAGGATCTCCTCGCCGGTCAACCAGTCGACCGGCCCGGTGAGGTCACGGCCCAGCAGGTCGACGGGTACGAAGCCTTCGCCCTCCGAACGCAGCCAGCCCACCCTTTCGCCGTCGCCGCGCCGGTGCTCGATCCACTCCTTCATTCTGGATACCGTAGCGGCCGCCCGGCGTCGCCCGGTCCTGTTTTCAGGAAGACGCGTCCTGTTTTCAGGATGCTCGCGCTCTGACGTGCAGCCATGTCCTGAATACGGGGCATAGCTGCACGCGTTGCGCTCGATCTCCTGAGAACAGGACCAGCTCGATCCGCTCCCGCATTCTGCATACCGCAGCGGCCGCGGGCGACATACGATGAGCAGGTCCGCGCCGCATGCGTCCCAGCCGGGTGAGCACGACGCCGCCAGGAGGTGCCGCATGAGCCTCGATGTCGCAGCGACCGGCGAACGCGCCGAGAGCCCGCTCACCGCCGCAGAACTGATCGAAGCAGGCCGCGCTGCGCGGGTGGAAATGCCCCGCTCCGAGCAGGGCGAGTACTCGCCGCCGCCGGGGCGCGACCCGATCGGCATCCTCCGCTCGCAGCACGAAGCGCGGCTCCAGAACCTGGTGAACCTGCGGGTGGAGCGGATGAGCGCGAACCCGTTCGCGTTCTACCGAGGCACCGCCGCGATCCAAGCTGCAGACCTCGCCGGGGCGCCGACGACCGGCGCCGAGGTGGTGATCTGCGGGGACGCCCACTTGAGCAACTTCGGCATCTACCGCTCGCCCGAGAACGCGATGGTGTTCGACATCAACGACTTCGACGAGGCGACCGTCGGCCCCTGGGAGTGGGACGTCAAGCGGCTGCTGGCCAGCGTGGTGCTCGCGGGCCGCTCGCTGAACCTGCCGGCCGACCGGATCAACGAGATCGTCGGAGCCTCAGCCGAGGCCTACCGGGTCTGGCTGAACCGGGCGCTCGCCGCGCCGCTGATGGCCCGCTACTTCGCGCCCACCTCGGTCGGCGCGGGGAAGCGTCGGCTCAGCAAAGACATGCTGCGTCTGGTCGACCAGACCCTCAAGGCGTCGGAGAAGCGCACGGCGCATGACGTGGCCCGGCGCACCCTGCAGACACTCGACGACGGCACGCTGCGCTTCGTGGAGCGGCCGCCCGTCCTCACCCGCGTCGAGCCGGAGATACAGGCCCTCGCCCAGGATGCCTACGAGGCCTACCGGCGAACTCTTGCACCGAACACCGCCCTTCTGGCCTCCCAATTGCGCCTGGATGACGTCGCACGCCGGGTCGTCGGTGTCGGCAGCGTCGGTACTCGCTGCTTCGTGATCGCGCTGCGCGGGCCCGCCGGCGAGACGATCATCCTGCAGCTGAAGGAGGCGGACCTCTCCGTGGTCGAGCGTTTCGGTGGGGTGGAGCCGCTGCCCGGCTACCTCGACCTCTCGCTGCTACCCGACGAGCAGGGCTACCGCGTGATTTCGTGCCAGCGCATCCTGCAGGCCGTCTCGGACCCGTTCCTCGGCTTCCTGCGGGTGGAGGGGTTCGCGTTCTACATGCGGCTGTTCCGCAACCGGAACGCGTCGTTCGAGATCTCCACGATGAACCCGGCACAGTTCTCCGACTACGCGCGCGTGTGCGCCGTGGTGCTCGCCCGGGCCCACGCGCGGTCACCGAAGGCGCCGTTCATCTCGGGCTACTTGGGGACCGGAGCCTCATATGTCCGGGCCATGACCCGCTGGGCCGTGAGCTACGCCGACCAGGCCGAGGCCGACTACGCGACCTTCGTGGAGGCCGCGGCAGACGGGGCCTTCGCGGTCAGGTGACCGCCGGCGCCGCCGCTCGCTGACCTTCGGGGAGCAGGAAGGCGCGCACCGAAACCTCGACCGCAGGCGTGTCGAGGTGGAGGCCGTGGCGGGCGTCGAGCTCGAGGAGTTCCGCGTCCGGGGTGCCCTCGGCGAGCAGCCGCGCGTGCCCGACCGGCGTGAGGGCGTCCCTGCGGCCGTGCACCACGAGCGTCCGTGCGCGGATGCGACCGAGCAGCTCGGTGCCGTCGTGGTCGCGGCTGGCCGCGAAGTGGCCGCGCAGCGCGGGCCGGGTGGCGACCCGGGAGAAGAATCGCTCGACCTCGGCGGGATGCGCTCGCGCCCAGCCGTCGTCGAAGAAGAGCGGCACCATCCGGTCGCGGTCACCGCTCAGCAGGTCGGCCACGGCAGAGGGGTCGCGCCGCTCCGCGCTCCGGTCGCCCGCGGTCGTCGCGATCAGCACCAGCCGGCGCACGCGCTCGGGATGCTCGGCGGCGAGCCACTGCGCGACGCGTCCGCCCATCGAATGCCCGACCACGTGGGCGGCAGCGACACCGGCCGCATCGAGCACGGCGACCGCATCTGCCGCGAAGACCCGCGTCGAGTAGGCGGCCGGGTCGCCGAGGCCGCTGTCGCCGATCCCGCGGTGGTCGTAGACGATGACGCGGAAGTCGCGCGCCAGGGCGTCCGCGAACGGACCCCAGCCGTGCATCCCCGTCGCCTGGCCGGCGATCAGGAGCACCGGCACTCCGACGCCGCGCTCCTCGAAGGCGATGCGAGTGCCGTCGTCGGCGACCGCGTACTCGGTCATCGAACGGCCCGCGCGCTCCAGCGCCCGTCCGCCTTCTCGACCCGGATGCGGTGCTCGAACGCCCGCGTCACGGTCTCCGTGGTGACGACCGCATCGATGTCGCCCTGCGCGACCGTGCGACCGTGCGCGATCAGCAGCGCGTGCGTGGTCGTCTCGGGCAACTCCTCCAGGTGGTGCGTGACCAACACCGAGGCGAGGTCCGGCTCGGAGTGCGAGAGTCCGTCGATCGTCTCCAGCAGCTGCTCGCGCGCCGCCACGTCGAGCCCGGTCGTCGGCTCGTCAAGCAGGAGCAGGCGCGGGTCGGAGACCAGCGCCCGCGCGATCAGGACACGGCCGCGCTCCCCCTGCGACAGCGTGGGCCACCGGGCATCCCGCCGGTCGTCGAGCCCGACGGAGTGGAGCAGGTCGCGGGCGCGCCGCACCTCGTCCGCACTGGGCTCCCAACGCATCGGCAGCTCCTGCGACCCTGTGATGCCGGTGAGCACCACCTCGGTGGCGGTCAGCGGCGACCGGACGGGATGGCGCGGGTCGACATGCCCGATGTGCCGGCGCAGTTCCTGCAGTTCGACGCGTCCGAGCCGGCGGCCCAGCACCTCCACGGTGCCGGAGGTCGGGAAGGTGAGGGCGCCGCAGAACCCGAGCACCGTCGACTTGCCCGCGCCGTTGCGCCCCAGCAGCGCCCAGTGCTCCCCCGCGCGCACCGTCAGGTCGATGCCGTCGAGGATCTGTGTGCCGCTCCGGCGGAACGTCACGTCGCGGAGTTCGAGGACGGCAGGGGCGGTCGAAGTCACCGAATCACCCTATCCACGTGGCGTCGCGGCTTCACGCCCGCCGGGCAGCCACCCGGTCGACGGCGGCGAGGTAGGCCTCCTGGTCGAAGTCGTCGAACAGCGCCGTCTGGGTGACGTAGCCCTGCACGATGCCGATGTAGAAGTTGGCGTCCTCGGCCGCCTGGCTCGCGGCGACGCCGGGCTGCCCGGCGTACCAGTGGGTCAGATAGTCGGTGAACAGGTGGCGGATGCGGCCTCCGACGCGGTCGGCGAGCGCCGCGAGGCGGGGGTTGATGGGCACTTGGCCCCAGATCTGGAGCAGCAGGCCGAAGTCGCCGATCTGCCTCTCCAGAGCGCGGACGAGCAGGCGCACCACCTCACCCGGCGCGGGCAGCGGGTCGCGGTCGCGTGCTTCTGCGACCTCCACGAACCCGCTGTCGAGGACGTTGGTGACGGCGAGTTCGACCAGCTCTTCCTTGCTCTTGTAGTGACCGTAGATCGCGCCGGCGGAGAGCCCCGACTCGGCGATGATGTCGGCCATCGAGGTCTGCTGGAAGCCGGAGCGGGCGAAGCAGCGCAGGGCCGCTTGCGCGATCTCCCGTCGACGGGCCTGACGGTGCTCTTCGCTGACCTTCGGCATGCACCCTCCTAAAAAGAATGTTCGTTCTTGACATTAGCGGATGCCCGATCCACTATAAAGAACGACTATTCGTTTTTTTGGAGGCATCATGACCATCACCGCTCCCGCCGAGGTGCCGCCCGTCGGCTCGGCGACGCCCCCACCGCCTGTGCCGCACACCCCGTGGGGCCGCGCCGTCGCGCTCGCACTCGGAGCCGGCGTCGTCGTTGTGGCGATCCTCCTGGCCTTCCTCTGGCCCACAATCTCGTCCTCCGTGAAGGACCTCCCCGTCGCCGTAGCGGGCGACGCGGCGTCCGTCTCGGCCGTGCGCACGCAGCTGGAGAAGAGCGCTGGGGATGCCTTCACGATCACCACGGCCTCCTCCCGCGAGGACGCCGTCCACCTCATCGAGACCCGGCAGGTCGACGGAGCGATCGTGCTCGGCGAGCAGCCCGAAGTGCTCACCGCCTCCGCGAACGGCGCCGCCGTGAGCCAGCTGTTCGGTCAGCTCGCCGCACGGCTGCAGACGCTGGCGCAGCAGCAGGCGGATGCCGCCGTCCAGCAGGCAATCGCCGCGGGCAAGGCACCCGCCGGAACGACGGCACCCACGGTGACGGTCGCCGTCACGGACGTGGTCCCCCTCGCCTCCACCGACGCCCGCGGACTCGGGCTCACGGCCTCCGCCTTCCCGCTCGTCCTCGGCGGCATGCTCGGCGGCATTCTGATCTCGATCCTCATCGCGGGCAGCTGGCGGCGACTGACGGCTGTGGCGGTGTACGCGGTGGCCGGCGGGCTCGCCGTGACCGGCATCCTGCAGGGCTGGTTCGGCATCCTGCAGGGCGATTTCTGGCTGAACGCCCTGGCGGTCTCGCTCTCGATGTTCGCGACCGCGGCCCTCATCGTCGGCATGAACGCGCTCCTCGGGAGGCCCGGCATCGCCATCGGCGCCATCATCACCGTGCTGATCGGCAATCCGCTCTCCTCGGCGGCCCAGCCGCTGCAGTTCATCGTCGCGCCGTGGGGCGCGATCGGGCAGTGGTTCGTCCCAGGAGCCTCCGTCACTCTGCTGCGCGACCTGTCCTACTTCCGGCAGGCGGACGCTGCCTTCCCGTGGCTGGTGCTCGTCGGATGGGCGGTCGCCGGAGGCGTCGCGATGGTCGCCGGCCACTTCCGCAACCAGGAAGTGACCGAAGCGGCGGCCTGATTCCGAGAGGGTTCCCGGGCGGTCACGGTTCGGTCACGTACGGCCTTCCTTCGACGTTCACCTAGGGGACGCACAGCCCCGGTCCCTACGCTCGCCCGGTATGACGACGCAGCCGCTGAGACTCGGACCGTTGGCTCGCCGCCGCCTGGCCCGGCTGGCGCAGCGCGACGCCGCCACCGTGCACGACACCGAGACGGGTCACGGTGAGACGACCACGCCCACCGTCGCCACCCTCCAGGCACGCGCCGACGCGTTCGCGCGGCGGGAGGAGCAGCGGTTCTTCCGCGGGATGCGGCGCGAGCTGGCCGAGCACCGGGTGCTCACGGCGGGACTCCGCGCCGACCTCGACGCGTACGAAGAACGTCTCGAGCGCCTCCCCGCACCCGACCGGCTGCGCATCGCCGAAGGGCAGGGAACGGCGTTCGAAGAGCTCCGCCGGCTCGAACGGCGCATCCGCCGGGCTCACCGTCGCAGTGATGAGCTGAGCGCTCTCGTCACCATCCGGTTCACGGCGGCGCAGCTGCGGGCCGCGAGGATGTTCGACCGCACCGACGAGAAGACCGCCGTCTACTGGGGCGCCCTCCGCCAGGCGACTTCCGGCCGAGTCGCCGCACAGCCTCCGACCCTGCGACGCTCGGACTGGCTGACCTCCCGCGGCGGAGCCATCGACGCACTGAACCCGATCGCCGTGCATCCCATCGCCGGCCCCGACACCACCAGGAGGACGGATGCCCCGGCGTGACCGACTGAAGGACTACCGCGTTCCCCGCACGGGAGGGCTCCGCCGACGGCTGCTGTGGCGGCTGCGCCGGATGCGGCACGCCGTTGACGTGGAGACGCTCGAGGTGTTCGAGCACGAGCTGGCCGCCTTCGAGCGCGCCGGCGTCGCCGACCTCGAGGGGCAGCGCACCCGCAACGTCGCCGCCGCCTCCGCGCGCGTCGCCGAGGCGCAGGCGCGGCAGGAGCTCATCCGCCGGGCACTGGAACGCGCCGAGGCGGACATCCGCCGCGCCGACCTCGACGTCCAGCGGCTCGACGCCAAGCTGGCCGGCCACGACCCCGACTTCCATACCTACGCCTGAGAGGACGCCCATGGCACGCGACATCGTCACCCGCCCGCCGCGCCTGCGCCCCCGCGTCGGCCACGTCTCCCCCGTCGCCCACGCGATGGTCTACGTGCTGCTCGCCGCCATGATCGCGGTCGACTACATCCTGCTCTCGCAGGCGCTCACGCTGCTGCTGCGCAACGACAGCCAGTACGGCTCGATCGGCCTCCAGATGTACGTGATCACGCTCGGCATCTCGCTGGCCGTCGTCACGTTGCCGCACGTCATCGCCATCCTGCTGCGCCGAGTGCAGGCCGGAGTCATGTCGCGCCGGTGGATCGTCACCTCGGTCGTGCTGGGCCTGGTCTGGGCCGCGATCCTCGCCGCCATCACCGTTGCGCGGATCAAAGCCGGGATCGACGCGCAGAGCGCCGGCGGCCTCACGGGGCTGGTCGGGGGCTCGCAGACCGCGGCGCCGGCCGGGTTCTCCTGGACGGCTCCGGACACGATCATGGCGTTCCTCATGCTCGGCGTGCTCGTGACCTCCGGAGCGCTCAGCTTCGTCGTCGCCTGGCTGACCACGAAGCCGCTGCTCGCGGCCGCCGAGAAAGCTCAGGCGCACGCCACCCGGCTGCGCGTGCACCGCGATCGCCTGCTCGGGGAGGCCGTTGCGGCAGAAGAGCGCACACGGCTCATCCTGCAGCTCGACGCCCACGACGCCGTCCGCTACACCGGCGCGCGGGTCACCTTCCACTCCCGGATGGATGTGGTGCGGGCCCGGCTCGCCACCCGCCTCGCCCAGCGCGAACGCGACCCGGAGAGCACCAGCCAGATCATCCGCGAGCTGCGGGGACGCCGCAGCATCGGAGCAGGGGATGTCGCACCTCCGCTGCCGCCGGGAGGCACGGCGACCGGCACCACCGACCCGGCGGCGGGACTGCAGTGAGCGGCGCCCGCGTGTCCCGCTCCCGCCTCCTCGCGTCCGCCGCCGCGATCGTCGCGCTCTGCGCGGGACTGACCGCGTGCACCTCCGCCACGGCGTCCGGCGAGGCGTGCGACCAGTCCCACAAGCGCAATCTCGGTGTCGTCGCGGGAAGCACAGCGAACGCCCCGGCCGTCACCCTCCCCGCGTCCGCCTCGTCGCAGCTCGCGGCCTCCGGCAAAACGAACGGGAGCGTGACCGTGGTCGTGCCGTCCGGCACGCCGCAGGTGATGGGGACGACGGCCCTCGGCTCGTCGGCGCAGGACGCCATCGTCTGCCAGAACGATCAGCGCACCAAGCTGACGCAGATCACGTCGTACATCGGCGGCCTGAAGGCGTCGGCCCCGGAGGTCGACTTCCTGGGCGCCATCGACGAGGCCGCGCGCAACCTCGGCAGCGACCCGCTCGGCGTCATCGTCGTCGGCAGCGGCCTGCAGACGACCGATCCGCTCAACTTCGCGGGCACTGGACTGCTCTACGCCGACCCCACGCAGGTCGTGTCCGACCTCACCTCCCGCGGACTGCTCCCGACCGACCTGAAAGGCGTCACCGTCTACTGGGCCGGGATGGGCGACACCGCGGGTGCGCAGCAGCCGCTGACCGTGCCCGCGCGCAGCAACCTCGAGGCGATCTGGTCGGCGGTGGTGAAGGCCGCGGGCGGCACCTTGTCGCTCCTCCCCGAGCCCGCGTCGGGCAGTGCGGCGGCGAACTTGCCCGCTGTCACCCCGGTGACGATCGAGCCGGTCGCCACCAAGACCGACTGGTCGCATCCCGTCGTCATCCGCAACAGCGAGCTGTTGTTCACGAAGGACACCGCCGCGTTCTCCGACCCGGGCGCCGCGCAGAACGTGCTCGCGACACTGGTGCCCGCGATCGAGCAGAACGGCAAGGTCGTCACGATCACCGGCACCGCCTCCAAAGATCAGGCGACCGACAACACCGCCGACACCGCGCTGTCCCTGAAGCGTGCCGAGGCGGTGAAGTCCGCTCTGGTCGGACTGGGCGTGCCCGCCTCGCTCCTGCAGACCGCCGGCGTCGGATTCGAGTGGTGCGGCTGGAAGGCCGAGAAGGATGCCGCCGGCACCTACTCGGACGCGCTCGCCGAGCAGAACCGCACGGTCATCCTCACCTCCGCCGGAGTCGGCCTGTGCGGATGATGAGGAGTCCGGAAGACGGGGAATCATCGTGACCTCGGCCCGGTTGCCGCAATCATGACGACCATCGGATTCATCGGTTCAGGACACATCGGATCACAGCTCGCCCGTCTCGCCGTCGCCCGCGGCTACGACGTGGTGATGAGCAACTCGCGGGGCCCGCAGACGCTGCGGGGTCTCGTGGAGGAGCTGGGCGAGCACGCTCGCGCGGCGACGCCGGCCGAAGCGGCCGCGCAGGGCGAGATCATCGTCGTGACGACCCCGCTCGCCGCCGAGGCCACGCTTCCCGTCGAGGAGCTCGCCGGGAAGATCGTGATCGACACGAACAACTACTACCCGCAGCGCGACGGCCGCATCCCGGAGCTCGAAGACGACTCGACCACCGTGGCGGAGCGCCTGCAGAAGGTGCTGCCGACCTCCCGCGTGGTGAAGGCGTTCAACCACATCGGCTGGTCGGAGCTGACCAGCCAGAGCCTGCCGGCCGGATCACCCGACCGCCGCGCCCTCATCGTCGCGGGCGACGACCCGGAGGCCCGTGCCCGCGTCGCCGCGCTGATCGACGAGTTCGGGTTCGACGCGGTGGACATCGGCGAGCTGGCCGAGGGATGGCGTGCGCAGCGCGACACCCCGGCCTATGTACGCCGGTATGACGCTGCTGGCTTGCGTGAGGCCCTCGCCGCCGCCAAGCGCTACCGCGACATGTGACGCTCGGCGCCGGCTCGGAGAGTGCGGGGGCCGCGGCTCAGGCCGCGGTCTCCGCGGGGACCAGCTCCACCGTCGGCTGCGCGTCGACCGCCTCGGCGGCGGCCCGCGACGACAGGTAGCTGGCGCTGACGAACGCCACTGCTGCGAACGCCAGAGCGATGACGAGGTCGGCCAGTTCGCTCGGGGTCAGGTGCTGGAGCAGTCCCCCTGAGCCCTCGGTGGCATCGGCCGCGTCCGGTGCCAGCAGCAGCCAGAAGGCGATGGTGGACACCGCCCCTGCGAACCCGAGTATGTACCACGCGATTTCCTTCACATGCCTAGCTAACGCCCTCGCGAGAAGCGGATGTAGAGGGTTGCGCGTTTGCCGGCGTGCGTGTTACAAGCAGCGAGTCGACGTACCCTCTGTACATTTCCATACGAACGCAACACAATGACGTTACATGAGCCACCCTCATATAATTCGCACGCCGGATCAGCGGCTACGGATCTTCGTCTCGTCCACGCTGCAGGAGCTCGCCGCTGAGCGCCGCGCCGCCCGGACCGCCATCGAGCGGCTGCACCTGGCGCCCGTCATGTTCGAACTGGGCGCGCGCCCGCATCCCCCTCGGGAGCTCTACCGGGCCTACCTGGAGCAGAGCGACGTCTTCCTCGGCCTTTACTGGGAGCGCTACGGCTGGGTCGCCCCGGACGAGGAGGTCTCCGGCCTCGAAGACGAGTACAACCTGTGCCCGCCGGAGCTGCCCCGCCTCCTCTACGTGAAGAGCCCCGCCGACAACCGGGAGCCGAAGCTCGCTACCCTGCTCGCGCGCATCCGCGACGACGACCGCGCCGCCTACAAGTACTTCGAGAGCCCCAAGGAACTGGCGCAGCTGATCGAGAACGATCTCGCCACCCTGCTCGCCGAGCGCTTCGACCAGAGCCGGGCGCTCATCACCGCGGATGTCGCCAGCGATGCCGATCGGGTGGTGGAACCGGTGCGCCTCCCCGTGCCGCTCACCGGCCTGGTCGGGCGCGACGCCGACATCGCCGCGATCGTCGACCGCCTGGAGCACGGGACGCGCTTCGTCACCCTGGCCGGCCCCGGAGGGATCGGCAAGAGCCGGCTCGCGATCGCCGCAGCACGCGCCGCTGCGCAGGACTTCGACGACGGCGCTGTGTTCGTCGACCTCTCCGCCGTCCACGACCCTCGCCGCGTGCCCAACCGCATCGCGCAGGCCCTCGGCGTGCGCGACACCGGCGACGCGCCCATCCTCGACAATCTGGTGACCGCACTCCGCGACCGACGCATCCTGCTCGTCCTCGACAATTTCGAGCAGGTATTGGATGCGGCGCCGCTTCTCACGGGACTGCTCGCCGCCGCACCCGGTGTCTCGATGCTCGTCACCAGCCGGGCGCTGTTGCGGGTGAGCGCCGAGCAGAGCTACGAGGTCGGCCCGCTGGCCGAGGACTCCTCGGTCAGTCTGTTCGTCGAGCGCGCCCACGCGGTGAAGCCGGACTTCGAGATCACGCCGGAGAACGCGGACGCCGTCGCCCGCGTCTGCACCGCGCTCGACGGTGTCCCGCTCGCCATCGAACTCGCCGCCGCGCGGGTTCGGGTGCTGTCCCCCGCCGAGCTTCTCGACCGACTCGACCGGCGGCTCTCCGTGCTGGTGGGCGGGTCGCGCGACCTGCCGGAGCGCCAGCAGACCATCCGTCGCACCATCGAGTGGAGCACGCAACTGCTCGCCCCGGAACAGCGGCGGCTGCTGGCGCGCCTGGGCACCTTCGAGGGCGGCTTCACGCTGGAGGCGGCCGAATTCGTCGGCGCCTCGGGCGAGGGTGACGGTGACGGTGACGGCGGCGATCCCGACGTGATCAGCGACCTGGCCGTGCTGGTCGACTCGAGCCTGGTCTCCCAGCACGACAGCGACGACCGGCCCCGGTTCACCATGCAGGCGATCGTGCGCGAGTACGCGCGGGAGCAGCTCCAGAGCGGAGGCGAGCTCGACCGAGCCCGCGACGCGCACGCCCGCTACTTCATCGACCTCGGCGCCCGCGCCCGGCTGCCGCTGAAGGGCGGAGGGCAGCGTGAATGGATGCAGCGACTCGGTGACGAACGCGACAACCTGCGGGCCGCCGAACGGTACCTGCTGGATGCCCGCGACTGGGATCGCGCCGCAGAACTCGCGTTCAACCTGTTCCTCTACTTCTGGGTCATCGGCCTGCTCGGCGAGGTCCGCACCTGGATGGACGAACCCCTCGAGTCCGGCGACACGCTTCAGGACCGCACGCGCGCCATCGCGCTGTACTTCACCCGCACCATCCGGTTCTGGAAGGACCCCGACGGCCGCGTGGCCGCCGACCTCTCCGAGGCCGCCGACCTCTTTCGGACATGCGGCGACCGGTCCGGCGAGGCGATGGCGCGGATTTCGCTCTCGCTCGCCCTGATGGCCGGGGAGAAGCCGGATACGGCGCGGGCGGCCGAGGTGATGGAGCGCAGCCTCCGGCTGTTCCAGGACACCGGAGACGTCTGGGGAGAGTCCATGGCGCTCGTGCTGCTCGGGCGGGTAGCCCTGCTCGAGCAGAAGGTGCACACCGCGTTCGAGCGCTTCGACGAGTCCCTGGCGCTGACCCAGCGCAGCGGGGATGCCGTCGGCGGCCGGATCGCGGCCTACCACCTCGGCTGGGCGCACCTCCTGCTCGGAGCTCCGGAGGAGGCCCGCACGGACTTCGCCCTCAGCGTCACCCTCTCGACCTCGCTCGGTCACATCGAGGGCATCGCCTACGGGCTGGAGGGGCTGGCGGCCGTGGCGGCTCTCGCCGGCGATGTCGATCGCGCCGGAAGGCTGGCCGGGGCAGCGCACGCGCTCCGCGAGCGGTCGGGCACGCACAACGGGCCGACCTTCACCTTCCACCAGCGCTACCTGGACCGGCTGGCCGCGGTCAGTCCGGCAGGCCGGCTCGCCGCGGCCGTCGCGGAGGGCCGGGAGCTCACCGTTGAGCAGGCGGTCGCCGAGGCCCTGTCGGAGCCGCACCTCAACTAAGGCGGGTCGACCCGGCGCAGTTAACAGTTGGAACCCCGGCACCAGAACGGTGCCGGGGTTCTCCTGGTCCCGGTCGGCGCACCCGAAACGCCTGCCGGGAGGGTCTGATGATCAGGCGATGAGCGCCTGCTCCTCCTGAGCGGGCGACACCCACGCACCGTACACCGCGACGCGCGCCGACTCCAGGGTGCCGTACACGCCCAGCTCGCGGCCGGTGCAGTCGGTGGCGACGAAACCGTCGTGGTTGCGGTCGACCATGCCCACGTACGCCGAAGGGGTCGAAGCCACCCAGAGCGACGACGCCGGCGAGTGCCAGGAGACGTACTCGGTGGGCAGATCGATGATGTCAGCGAGCGACTCGGCCATGATTCTTCCTTCTCGATGGGTGGTTCGAAGATCTACGTAGATGATCGAACTCCCCCTCCGCGGACGCAAGAAAATCGGGGGGCCTTGCTTTGGAGGATCGAGTCAGCTATAAGCGCTGGCCCAGCGTCATCGGGCGTTCGGCTGACGCGTCTCCGACTCCTCCATGACGATCATCCCGGAGGCCCGGCCACCGGTCTGGATCATGGTCTCGATCCAGTCCTTGTTGAGCGTCGGCACCTTGGAGCCGGAGAAGAAGATGTGCAGGGGGACGCCGTTGTCGACCCAGATGGTGTGACGGCCACTGCCGAGCTCGGCCGGCACCTGCCAGGTGAGGAAGAAGTTCTCGCCGCGACGGAGCTTGGTGCTGATCGCGATCTGCATGTGGAACAGGAGACGGTCGTCGAGCTCGTAGCTTTCGCCGTCGTAGCGGAGAGTGCCCACGGATGCCTTTCGTCGATCGGGTGGTGCGTCAGCGACGCTGCTGAGAGCTTACCCGCCGGAATTCAGGTGTATCGTGACCGCGCGATAGTGTTCTACAACGTCCCAGCCGAAAGGATCGCCGCATGATCGTTCACCGCCTCACGGTCGATGGAAAGGACTACTTCCTCCCCGATCCGGTGGACGACCTGCGTGGCAAGATCCTCGAGGCCGTGCAGGCTGGCGGCGGCTACGTCACCATCCCGCCGCTCCGGGGCGGCCCGGGAGTGACAGTGCTCTTCTCCCCCGGCATGCCCGTCACCTGGGCGCAGATCGAGGTCGACCCGCCCGCCCCGCGTCAGGACGAGCCGCGCGTCGACATCGACTCGTTCGACGCGCTCTGAGTCCTGTTTTCAGGACCGTCCTGTTTTCAGGACCGCGGTTCAGGACTCGCGCAGCCGAGCCCGGTACCAGGAGAAGATCGCCTTCGCGCCCTGCGGCTGAGAGATCAGGTAACCCTGGGCGCGGTCGCATCCGGCGTCCGCCAACCGATCGAGCTGGTGGCGTCGCTCCACGCCCTCGCCGACCACGCGGATGCCCCGGCGGTGCGCCTCCGTGATGATCTGCGCGACCTCGTGGACGCGGTCGTCCGCCTGCACCAGGCTCTTGTCGAGCTTCAACTCCCGCGCGTGCAACGCCTCCACGCGGGCGAACGACGAGTGACCGGTGCCGAAGTCGTCCACCGAGATAGTCACGCCCGCAGCGGCGAGCGCCTGCAGCGGTCCTGCGACCCGCTCGGGACGCGCGATTCTCTGACTCTCCGTCACCTCGACGGTCAGCGTCTTCGGGTCGCAGCGTCCCGTCGCGAACGCGCCCTCGAACATGTCGTACAGGGACGGGTCCTCGAGCTGGGTGGCGGAGACGTTCACCGCCACATCGATCGTGCAGCCCGGGATGTACTCCGTCGTCACGTCGGCGATGATCCGGGCCGTGAGCAGCGGAAGTAGGCCAGCCTTCTGCGCGATGTCGACGAAGACGTCCGGTGCGACGACCCCGCGCCCCGGGTGGGTCCACCGGGCCAGCGCCTCCACCCCGACCATGGCACCATCCGTGACATCGATCTGGGGCTGATAGGCGGCCGTCACCTGGCGCTGCGCCAGCGCGATCTCCAGATCGCGGGCGAAGTCCTCGAGGGTTCCGTCCACCAACGTCACTCTGGTGATGATTCCCACGCCAGGCTGGGTTGTCAACTTCGAGGGGGACCCCTTGCGGAAATGGCCCCTCTGGCGCTAACGGCTGACGCCGACCTCTGAAACTAGCGAGCGCGGCGGCGCCTGTGGCGCTGTCCTCCTGCGATGCCGAGGAAAGTCGCCGCTGCCACGCCGGCGACCCCGGCGACCACGAGGTCGACCGCCTGGACCGCGGGGGCGATGCTCTCGCCGACCGGCGCCAGGAACAGCACGACCGCAGCGAACGCGATCGCCGCGGCGAACGCTCCCGCTGATGACAGACCCTGCATGATCGTCCCCCTCTGTACCCCCGAACGCTCCGAAGCATAGCCACCGCACAGCTTCACCGGCAGTCACTACGCGGCACGTTCACCGAATCGTCACCATCCGATCCGCCGGGCGCCCCTGGTACTCCGCGGACAGCAGCCGATACGAACGCGTCAGGAAGGCTCCGAGGGCGAGTACGACGAGGGCAAGACCCGAGAAGAGGAACACCAGCGCGATGCCTCGGCCGCTGCCGTCCCCCAGCAACCAGCCCCAGGTCGCACTCCCCGACTCTGACGCCATGTACGGGATGATCAGGAACTGCGCCAGGGGCGCGATCAGGAACGCGGTGATCGGCGCCGCCGCCGACTCCAGCGCCTGCCCGAAGCCGAACACCCGCCCCTGCCGGTCGAACGGCACGATCTTCTGGATCACGGTCTGCTCCGACGCCTCCACCGCGGGAATCAGGGTCATGTAGGCCCAGATCCCGGCGGCGTAAAGCGGCCACCACTCCCGCAGGGTGAACGTCGCGCCCAAGAGGCCCATGATCGCGACGAGCACCAGCATGGTGCGGATGGGGTTCTTGCCCAGTCCGAACTTCGCGACGACGAGACCGCCGATGATGAACCCGGAGGAGGCGACGCCGAGGACGATGCCCCACAGCTCGACGGCGAAGAGCTCGAGGCCGTACGGGTCCATCAGCGCGAGGTACACCCCGCCGATCAAGTTGTTGAAGGTCGAGAAGATGATCAGCGCGAAGAGGCCCGGCGCCTGACGGATCGCCGCGATGCTTCCGCGGATGTCCATGGCCGATGCCGAGCCGTCGCGTTCGGGAAGTTCCTCCGGAATGCGCAGGAACAGCAGGTGGAAGGCGGCGAGGCCGGTGACGACGATCGCGATGACGAGCGTCCACCCCATCCCGAGCAGTCCGATCGAGAGGCCGCTGAAGACGCTGGTGACCAGGAAGGCGAGACCCTGCACCGTCCCGACGAGACCGTTCGCGTTGGCGTGGCGCTCGACCGGGACGAGGAGGGTCACGGTGGTCGACAGTGCGATGTTGCGCAGGTTCTCGACCACGGCACCGAAGAGGATGATGCCGGCGAAGATCCAGAACATCGGTCCGCCCAGATCGAGCAGCGCATCCTCGGGGAAGATCAGGTAGAGCACCCCGCCGATCGAGAACGCCGCGAGGGTCAGCAACGACGCGAACAGCATGACGTGCTGTTTGCGATGGCGGTCGACGATCGTGCCGAAGACGATCGAGAACAGCGCGACGAGCAGCATGTAGGCGCCGCCGACGATGCCCGTGGCGAGCACGGACCTCGTCTCCAGGTACACCCAGAAGGTCAGAGCGAACCAGAGGAAGCTGGTGGTGACGTTCGCCACCGCCGTGTTGACGAGGACCTGCGCGAACGTGCGCATGCCCTTCTCCTCTGACGCCGTCGTCATGGGCCAGACCCTACCGGTTCGCCCTCCAGCCCGGGAGGGCGGGCGGGAGGGCGAACGGCCAGGTCTCACGCGGCGTCGGCGGGGAGGTCGACGGGGTACGGCTCTCCGAAATCAGCGCTCCGGCTCACAGCCGACCACGTCAGGTCGGAGTCGAGCAGCCGGCGGTCCTGCGCGACGCTCATCTCGGTGGCGTTGACGCCGAGCGGGAGGTTCTGCGGAATGTCGGTTCGCTTCGCCACGCGCACCAGGATCTCGGCGGCGCGCACGGGATCGCCCGCCGGGCCCTCGCCCGACTGCCTCACCCGGCGATTCATCGCGCCGACGGTGCTCTCGTATCCTTGCGGGATCTCGCGCACCTCCATCGAGGAGCCGGCCCAGTCGGTCCGGAACCCGCTCGGCTCGACGAGGAGCACCTTCACTCCGAACGGCGCCGTCTCGGCGCGCAGCACCCGGCTGAAGCCGTCGATGGCGAACTTGGCCGCCTGGTACGACGCGATCCCGGGTGACCCGCCGACGCGTCCACCGACGGACGAGAACTGGATGATCAGCCCGCCGCCCTGCGCGCGCAGCAGCGGGATCGCCGCTTTGGAGACGTTGTAGACGCCCCAGAAGTTGGTCTCGAACTGCGTGCGGAAGTCGGTGTCGTCGGTCGTCTCGATCGGCGACACGTTGGCGTAGCCGGCGTTGTTCACGATGACGTCGATGCGGCCGAACCGCTCGCTCGCCTCGCGCAGGGCCTCCGCGGCTCGCGAGGGATCAGTGACGTCGAGCGCCAGCGGAAGGATGCGGTCGCCGTATTCGGCGACGAGGTCATCCAGCTGTTCGGGGCGGCGCGCCGTGGCGGCCACACGGTCGCCGGCCTGGAGGGCGGCGACGACGAGGGCGCGGCCGAAGCCGCGCGAGGATCCGGTGATGAACCATGTCTGTTCCATGTCGTTAATGAAACACCGTTTCTTTAACTAATGCAACTCGGTTGCAGTAAACTGTCAGCATGACGCACAGCGACGACCGCGAGACAGCCTTCCAGCGCGCGCGCTCGCCCGAAGCGAAGGCAGCGCGCGAGCAGGCGATCCTGGATGCTGCGCGCACCCTCGGCGCGGACCGCGGCATCCGCTCGGTCACCCTGACCGACATCGCGGATGCCGTCGGGATGCACAAGTCGGCGATGCTGCGGTACTTCGAAACCCGGGAGGAGATCTTCCTGCGGCTCACGGCCGACGGCTGGCGCGAGTGGACGCCCGCGCTGTGCGAGCGGATCGCAGCCGCCTCCACCGCGCAGGAGGTCGCGACGGCCTTCGCCTCGACCCTCGCCGCCCGCGGACCCTTCTGCGACCTGCTCGCCCAGGCCCCCCTGAACCTGGAGCGCAACGTATCCGTCGAGGCCGTCCGCTCTTTCAAGCTCACGACCGGGGCCTCCCTGGCGCACATCGCTGACGCCGTGCGCATGGCGCTGCCCTCTCTCCCGCCGATCGCATCGACGGATGTGGTCGCGGTCGCGACCTCCCTCGCCGGCACCTTCTGGCAGATCTCGACGCCGCCCCCCGAGATCGCAGAGCTCTACCGCTCCGACCCGCGGCTCGGCCACGCGCTCATCGACCTCGAGCCGAGGCTGCAGCGCATCCTCACCGCGTACCTCATGGGAGCGCTCGAGGACTGACGAAAACCCCACGGCTACGAACCGCGCGCCTCCTTCTCGCCCTTCTCCGCACGACGCATGAGTATTTCGAGCGGCACCAGAAGAAGCAGTGTCGAGAGGTAGATCAGGAAGGCGACGTAGTTGCCCAGGCTGGTCAACCCGCCCGGCAACACGCCGACGAGGAGCCCCAGGACGAAAGTCCACGCGGGCAAGACCCTGCCGCCCCACCGGCTCAGTCGGAACGAACCCACTTTGTGCCTGTTCACCGTCTGATGCCTCTCATGCGCATGATCCCTTCACGAGCTGCCCAAGGTAGGTGAAGGAAAAAGCCCAGATGCGGCACTTGGCGAGACCAGCTGCGTTGTACGAGGCAACCGTCCCATAGACGGCGGCGGCCAACACACCCACGAGCGGCCCCCCGAGAGACAGAAGAGCCACCGCCGTGGCAGCAGAACCCCCAGCGATAGCCTGAGCCGTCGCCTGCGACATCTTCACGACGATGTACGTACCGAAGGAGATCGACGGATCCGCCACGACCGGGAAGGCCGTGTTGCGGGTGAAGTCGACGACCTGAGTGAGCGTGTTTCCCGCGATCTCGTAGTGAGTGGAAACCGGCTTTCCTCTAGCGTCCTTGGCCCAGGGCGAGCTGACTACTCCCGTGATGACGCTGCCGTTCTCCGTGGCGATGTAGGCTGACCCGTCCGGTGCGAGTTCGAGGAACTGCCCTTCTGGCACCCCGAGTCGATAGTCATATCTCGCCGGAGCCTTCGCGCTGGCGATCACGGTGTTGAGCTGGACTCTGCCGTCCTTGCGAACAGCGGGGATCGTCATCGAACCGTTTTTGTTGTCATAGGCGACGATGCCCGGCTTCTCGACTATGGCGTTGCCTGCCTTGTCCGCGAACGGGAGGCCGATCCTCAACGCGGCGCCGCCTGCGCCCAGAGTGACAGGCGCCGACGGATCGACGGGGACGTTGACCGCCGCCTTCGCTACGGTCGCATGGATCGCGTTGGTTCCAGTGGCTCGTGTGGGCACGTTCGCGGCTTCCGAGACCGCGGTCGGATCGGCCGTGACCAGTGCCGCAAGAGGGTCGTTTGCAGCACCCGCAGGCGCGGCCGTGAGCACCGTGAGCACGAGCGCCGTAGCGCCGATGGTCGATCCGACCGTGAGTAGTCGTTTCATTTTCGAGTCTTCCGTTTGTGTGACGAACGGAGTGGACAATCGTTCTGCGACCCGTTGCCGGCGCGATCCAGTCCACGACCCGAAGCCCGCCGTCGGGCCTCACCTACAAGGACTGCGTCGACCACCAGTCATGACGCGACCCGCCCAGCCGGGCGTACGGTGTCGGCGTGACCGACGTCTCGCAGGCATCCCGCACCGAGAATCGCGGCCGTGCGCCCGCATTCGCGGTGTCCATCGCCGTCGGCGCGCTGACCATCCTGGATCTGTCGGGCGTGAACGTCGCGCTCCCCTCCATTCAGCGTTCCCTGCATGCCGACTCGACTCAGCTGCAGCTCATCGTTGCGGGGTACGCGCTGGCGTTCGGCCTGACGCTCATCCCGTCGGGGCGGCTCGGCGACACCCGCTCGCGCCGTGCAATGTTCGTCATCGGCCTCGTCGGCTTCAGCCTCGCCAGCGCGTTGTGCGCTCTGGCGCCGAACATCGTCTGGCTGACCGTCACCCGCTTCCTCCAGGGCGCCGCCGCGGGCGTTCAAATGCCGCAGGTGCTCGGGATGATCCAGCAGCTCTACCGAGGCGAGGAGCGTGGGCGCGCGTTCGGCGTGTTCGGGGCGATGGTCGGCATCGCCACCGCCATCGGGCCCAGCCTCGCCGGATCCCTCATCGCCCTCGGCGGAGCGGAGGAGGGATGGCGCCTGCTGTTCTGGTTCAACGTTCCGTGCGGGGCGGTCGCGCTGTTCTTCGCTCTGCGCTTCCTGCCGCGGACCCAGGAGCGTGGCTCGGGCACCGAGCTCGACCCGGTCGGGCTGGTGCTGCTCGCGGGCACCATCCTCGGGCTGATGCTGCCGTTCCTCCTGACCACGGGATCCTCCACCGACGACCCGCTGCGCTGGCTGTGGCTCGCCGCGTTCGCCGCGTTCGGCGCCGCGTTCCTGCTCTGGGAGCGCGGCTACGCCCGTCGCGGACTGTCGCCGATCATCCACCTCGACCTGTTCCGGCTCGCCTCGTACCGCAACGGCATCCTCATCGCCACGGTGTACTTCGGCGGCCTCCCCGCGAGCTTCCTGGTGACGACGCTGTTCCTGCAGGAAGGGCTCCACGCCCAGCCGCTTGCCGCGGGCCTCGTGAGCGTCCCGTTCGCCCTCGGCGCCGCGGTCTCAGCGTTCGTCGGAGGCCGTCTCGTGAACCGGTTCGGACGCGCCCTGGTCGTCGTCGGACTCGTCGTTGTGATCGTCGGCATCGGCGCCCTGCTCGCCTCGGCGACGCTCGCACCGCCCGACTCGGCCGAGTGGTTCATGGCCGCCTCGACCCTCATCGGCGGCATCGGCGGCGGGTTCGTGATCTCACCGAACCAGACGCTCACCCTGTCGGAGGTGCCGCCGGAGGAGGGCAGCGCCGCCGGCTCCATCGCGCAGCTCGGACAGCGGATCGGGACGGCCGTCGGCGTCGCTCTGGTGACGGCCGTGTTCTTCGCCATGGTCCCGGGCGGCGGCAACCACCCGGTCGACCAGTACCACGCGGCGGTCCGGGCCGGGTACCTCGTGACCTTGGCTCTGCTCGCGGTCGCGCTGGTCGTCGGGCTGGTCGACCTGCGGGAGCGGCAGAAGGCGGGGAAGACGCCGGCTCAATCCACGTGACTACTGCGGGTATGGAGTCTCACCGCGCGCCAGCATCGCCACCAGCTTCGCGAGCCGGTTCGCGCGGCTGGTCGCGCTCGGGGCGGTGATGACGCGGTGGAGGACGGCATACCGGTTCTGGCCGTTCAGGCGCTCGAACTGCGCGGCCGCCTCGGGCGAGGCCGCCAGCGCCGCCACGAGGTCATCCGGCACCACGACCGACGACGCGCCGGCGTAGGCGCGCTCCCAGCGGCCGTCCGCCTTCGCGCGGTCGACTTCGGCTTCACCGCGCGGGCGCATCCGCCCCTCCGCGCGGAGCGCCGCTATCAGGCCGATGTTGCGCTCCGACCAGAGCGAGGCAGCGCGTCGCGGTGTATACCGCTGGAGGAATGTCGTGTCGTCGCGCGAGCGCCGCTGACCGTCGATCCATCCGCCGCACAGGGCCTCGGCCACCGCCTCGGCGTAGGTCAGCGAGGTCGGTTCCGTGGTGCCCTTCTTCGCGAGCACCAGCCAGACACCGTCGGACGACTCTTCGTTGGCGGTGAGCCAGTCGCGCCACGCGGCGGCATCGGCGACGATCAGGTGGTCGGTGTCCGTCGGCGCCATGATTGCCACTATTGCGCATACCTCCGACAGCGCGCCAGGACCATCGGGATGCGCTCCTCGCGAGGAACCTAGCGGCGGACCTCCGTTGTCGCACCCGGCTCCAGGTCGCGCGACGGGCCCCCGTGACCTTCGGCCTTGCGCCTCCAGCCGCGGACGTAACCGGTCGCCAGCAGCAGCACTCCCACCCCGAGCAGGATGGCCGCACCCACGGTGAAGCCCAGGTTCCAGGCGACGTACTGTCCGGTGTCGTTCGCCCCGGGTGTCTCGACGCCGTACCGGGTGAGGCAGAGCGCCCCCGCGATGACCAGCACCGCTCCGACGATGTAGAAGACGGTGGACTTGCCCGCGCTGAACATCCCCATGCTCACTCCTGCTCGGTTTCGTCGCCCTCGGCGGTGTCGTGGCCGTCGCTGATCTCGGCTGCATCGTGGCCGCCCGCGAGATCGGGCGCAAATGGCTCCGCCAGCGCCTCCACCCGCTCCCGCAGATAGCGGACCGCGCCGATGTTGTCCGGCTCCGTCGCGGTCGTGCTGGCCGTCTCGACCATGAGCACCACGGCAGGGCTCAGCAGGAAGGTCGCTTCCACTTCGTTCCCGTCGACCCCGATCGCCCGCAAGGTCACCGCATCCGTTCCCCCGGTCTGGCCGAGAGCCGTCGCGTAGCTCATCAGAAGGTCCGCCGCCTCGTCGCCCACCAGCAGCGACTTGTCCGCATAGGTCACGTGCTTCATGACCTGGACGGTAGGCCGGATTCGCGTGCGCGCATCCCGTTGACATCGCGGGAGGCGTGGGTCAGAGCGCACCCGTGGTCCGTCACAATCCGAAACGCGGAAGAAAGCCCGACGGGGCCCGGTTCGACAAACGTAAGGGGCGACGGTCGCCCCGGCGAAAGGCGACGACATGGCCAAGATCTCGATCATCGGAGGGACCGGATTCACCGGGTCCCACCTTGCTGCGGAGGCCGCCTCACGCGGTCACAGCGTGACCTCGCTGAGCCGTTCGGAGCCGAGCGAGCCGGTGCAGGGCGTCACCTACCTGACCGGGTCGGCCGACGAGCCGGAGAGCGCGATCGAGGGCGCGGACGTGATAGTGGCGACCGTGTCGCCGCGCGGCGACAGCGCGGGCACGCTCGGGCGACGTTACGGCCATCTCGCCGAGCTCGCCGTCGCATCCGGTGCCCGGCTGGTGGTGATCGGCGGCTTCAGCTCGCTGCGTCCCGCCCCCGACGCCCCGCGCTTCGCCGAGGGCGACGACATCCCGCCGGCGTTCGCGGATGAGGCCCGCGAGCTGAACGCCGTTCTCTCGGATCTGATCGAGAACGCTCCGGAGGGCCTGGACTGGCTCTTCGTCAGCCCGGCCGGGACCTACGGCTCGTACGCGCCCCAGCAGGAGCCGCGCGGGACCTATCGCGTCGGCGACGATGTCGCGCTCTTCGACGACGAGGGCGTCTCCCTCATCGGCGGCGAGGACTTCGCGAAGGCCGTGCTCGACGAGATCGAGGCGCCGACCCGCAGCCGCGCGCAGATCCACTTCGCCTACTGAGCCCGCCGAGTTGACGCAACACGCCGTCCGGCCAAGTGCCGCGACGGCGTGTTGCGTCAACCCGGTCATCTCGGCACTGCGTCTTGCCCGGGCGGCGACCTCGTGGCACCGTTCAAGGAGAACCCCTCGCACGACGAACGGGAGATGGCGTGGCGAAGCAGAAGAAGCTCGAAAAGGCGGCGGAGAAGGCCCTCAAGCGGGCCGAGGAAGCAGTGGCCGACGCGATCGACGCAGTCGACCGGCTGAACAAGAAGAAGGCGAAGAAGCGCGCTCACGCGCTGCGGGACCAGGTGGCGAAGCTGGGCGGCAAGGGCAGCGGCAAAAACGGCGACAAGGGCTCCAGTAGCGGCTCCACCCCCGAATCCGGCGCCGACGCGCCCCTCGACCTCACCCCTCCCCTGCCCTCCGTTCGCGACGACCGGGTCGACACGGCCGCCGAGTTCGCCGGATCGGTCGCCACGTCGGCGCCGCATGATCCGGAGCTCGACCACCTCACCGTCCAGGCCCTCAGGGATGCCGCCCGCGCTCGCGGACTCCGCAACGTCTCCCAGCTCAACAAAGGCCAGCTGATCGAGCGTCTCAGCGAGTGACCGACCGAATCGGCCGCCCCGGGAGACTGGGCACCATTCCGGGTTTACGGTGGCAGTCACGGAAGGAGACCACGTGGACGACGAGGCACTCGAGGTGACGCAGCAGGACGCGGTGACTCAGCACGACGCGGTGACGGCGGAGCACGCCCAGCCGCTCGATGAAGCGGAGACCCTGCCGCAGGAAACGGCAGAGGAGACGGAAGAAACCGTCCCGGAAATGCAGGAGATCACCTACGACGAGCAGCTGTATCCGGCGCGCCCCCGCCGCCTCCGCCCGCGTGCGAACCTGCGCGGCGGAAGCATCCGCCGAACGTTCTCCGACCCGCGTGCCGCGAACGGCCAGAACCCCGCCTACGTCGAGTGGCTGGTCCGGCAGTCGATGCTGAAGGATGCGGATGTGCTCAGCCGCCAGCTGTCCGGCTCGCCGAGCATGTGGCGGAACCCGTACGCCCGGCCGGATGCGCGCCGCGCCGTCTCGACGTCCGACGTCTGGTTCACCGCGTATCCGATCTCGCTCATCACGCGCCCGCACGAGTCGTTCCTGACGGCGCTCGCGGACCCTGAGCTGTGGTCGGCGTTCGAGCGGATCGGGATCAACGGCGTCCACACCGGCCCGGTGAAGCGCGCGGGCGGCATCCGCGGCTGGCAGGAGACGCCGAGCGTCGACGGCCACTTCGACCGGATCGGCACGCAGATCGACCCCGCCTTCGGCGATGAGGAGACCTTCCGCCGCATGACCGATGTCGCCGAGGAGCACGGCGGCAGCGTCATCGACGACATCGTCCCGGGCCACACCGGCAAGGGCGCCGACTTCCGCCTGGCGGAGATGGCGTACAAGGACTACCCCGGCATCTACCACATGGTCGAGATCCCGCCGGACGAGTGGCATCTCCTCCCGGAGGTTCCGGAGGGCCGCGACTCCATCAACTTGGACGAGTCGACGGAGGCGGCGCTCGCCGCCCGCGGCTACATCATCGGCGAGCTGCAGCGCGTCATCTTCTTCTCGCCCGGCGTGAAGGAGACGAACTGGAGCGTCACGGCTCCCGTCATCGGCGTCGACGGAGTCACTCGCCGCTGGGTGTACCTGCACTACTTCAAGGAGGGCCAGCCGTCGGTCAACTGGCTGGATCCGACCTTCTCGGGCATGCGCCTGGTGATCGGCGACGCCCTGCACTCGCTGGGCGATCTGGGCACGAGCGCACTGCGGCTGGATGCGAACGGCTTCCTCGGCGTCGAGAAGAGCGCCGAGGGGATGCCCGCCTGGTCGGAGGGCCACCCGCTGTCGCACGCGGCGAACCACATCATCGCGGGCATGGTCCGGAAGGTCGGCGGCTTCACATTCCAGGAGCTGAATCTGACCGTCGAGGACATCCGCGATACCGGCGCCGTCGGCGCGGACCTGTCGTACGACTTCATCAACCGCCCCGCCTACCACCACGCCCTCGCGACCGGCGACACCGAGTTCCTGCGGCTGACGCTGCGCACGTCGCTCGAGCTGGGCGTCGAACCCGTCAGCCTGGTGCATGGGATGCAGAACCACGACGAGCTAACGTACGAGCTGGTTCACTGGGCGACGCTGCATCAGAACGACGTGTACACGTTCCGCGGCGAGGAGATCACCGGCGGGGAGCTGGCCCACCGCATCCGCCAAGACCTGGTGGAGGCGATCACGCAGCCGACCGCCGACTACAACCTCGTCTTCACAACGAACGGCATCGCCTGCACGTCGGCGTCCCTCATCGCCGCGACCCAGGGGCACGCGACGCTCGATTCGATCACCGAGGCCGACATCCCGGCGATCCGCGACGCGCACCTGCTGCTCGCCGCCTTCAACGCCTGGCAGCCTGGCGTGTTCGCGCTCTCGGGATGGGACCTGCTCGGCTCGCTGACCATCCCCCGCTCCGAGGTCGAGGACCTGATCGCCCAGGGCGACACGCGCTGGGTGGAGCGCGGCGCCCACGACCTGCTCGGCGTCGCGCCCGAAGCGCAGCGGTCGTCCTCCGGGATGCCACGGGCCCGCTCGCTGTACGGAACGCTGCCCGAGCAACTGCAGAGCCGCACGTCGTTCGCGAGCCGCCTGGGCGACCTGCTGCGCATCCGGAACCGCTGGGGCATCGCCACGGCACGCCAGGTCGACGTGCCCGATGTGGCCCATCCCGGAATGCTCGTCATGGTCCACGAGCTGGAGTCGCTCGACGAGCAGGACCTGCCGATCGTGCAGCTGACCGTGCTCAACATGACCGGCGAGCAGGTGGAGGGCACCGTCCGGTCGGAGGCGCTCCCCCACCGCGCCCTGGTGACGGACGCCGCCGACGGGAGCGAGGTGGGGACCGTCGACGACCTGGCGAGCTTCCCCGTGAGCGTCCCCGCCTACGGTGCCCGGTTCCTGGTGCTGCAGCGGACGCCGGCCGAGTGAGTGCTCAGCCGAGCAGCTCGCGCACGCGCGGCACGACCTCGCCGCCGTAGAGCCGGATGCCGGTGAGCAGCGACTCGTCGGTCATGCCGGGGATGCCGTACTTGAGGTCGAAGCGGTTCGCCCCGACGATGGGCAGGTTCTTCGCGATCTTGGCGGCGACCGTCTCGGGCGAGCCGACGTAGAGGCTGCCGTCCGGGCCGATCTCGCGCAGGAACGACGACTCGGTCGGGATCGCGAACCCGCGGGTGGCGCTGACCTTGGTGATCATGTCGCGGTAGTGCGGCCAGAACTCCTCACGCGCCTGCTCGTCGGTCGCCGCGACGTGCCCCGGCGAGTGCAGGCCGATCGGCTGCGGCTCCTGTCCGAACTGCTCGAGCGCCTTGTGGAAGAGCTCCGCGTAGGGCGCGAACCGCGCCACCGGACCTCCGATGACGGCGAGCATCAGCGAGAAGCCGTAGTGGGCGGTGCGGATGACCGACTCCGGGCTGCCGCCCACGCCGATCCAGGTCGGAAGGGGCGTGTCGAGGTGCGGGACCACATCCTGGTCGCGCAGGCCACGCCGGGTCGTGCCCTCCCAGGTGACCGGGCCGCCGCGCAACAGGTGGGCGAAGAGGTTGGTCTTCTCCTCGAACAGCGTTTCGTAGTCGTTCAGGTCGAAGCCGAACAGCGGGAACGAGTCGATGCTCGAGCCGCGGCCGAGGATGACCTCGGCCCGACCGCCGGAGAGCGCGTTGAGCGTGGAGTATCGCTGGAAGACACGGACCGGGTCGTCCGAGCTCAGCACGGTGACGGCGGACCCGAGGTGGATGCGCTCGGTGCGCGCGGCGATCGCGCCGAGCACCACGTCGGCCGCCGAGAGGGGCATGTCGTCGGTGTGGTGCTCGCCGATGCCGAAGTAGTCGAGACCCGCCTCCTCGGCGGCGACCGCGTGACCGACGAGGTCGCGGATGGTCTGGGCCTGGCTGATCGGCCGGCCGTCGGCGTCGTTCGTCACGTCGCCGAAGGTGTTCAGGCCGAAGCTGAGCGGGAAGCGCTTTTCGGGGGTGGTGGGCTCGGTTGTGGGCTCGGTTGTGGGCTCGGTGGTGGTGGATTCGGGTGCGGTGTTCATTTGTGGGTTCTTTCCGGGTGGGATGTGGTTCAGGCGGCGGCGTCGGCGGGTATCAGCTCGCCGGCGACGGCCGTCCGGAATTCTCCTGAGTTCAGGCGCGCTCCGAACACGGGGCCGCCCGGTTCGAAGGCGACGCCGTCGCGGAGGCGTTCGGCGATGACGACGTCGTACCCGACGTCGTCGATCAGGGAGGCGACCAGTGCTGCGGCTTCTGCGTCGTCGGAGGCGACGCCCAGCGCACGGCGGTCGGGGTCGCCGGCGGGCCGGCGGTCCTCCTCCATCTCGTGGTAGCCGATGTGGTTGAAGGACTTCACGACGGTGGATGCGGCGAGCCGTTCCTGGACCACCTCGCTGCTGGTGAGCGAGGCATCCTCGAACAGCGGCTGCACGCCGTCGGTCGGCGCCCAGTAGTTCATGGAGTCGATGACGATCTTGCCGGCGAGCATCCCGTGGTCGAGCGTGGCGAAGCGGTGGAGCGGGATCGCGAGGATCACCACGTCGGCGTCGGCGACGGCGTCAGCGGCCCAGCGAGCGTGCGCCCCGGGCATGACGACGGAGGCGATGAGCTGGATGCGGGCCGGGTCACCGGAGGCTGCGACATCCACCGGGTAGCCCGCGTCGAGCAGGATGCGCGCCAGCGCCGAGCCGACGTGCCCGACGCCGAGGATCGCGACGCGCGGTCGTGTCGTGCCGGTGTTCATGCTGCGTGTCCTTTCTTGGTTTCGAGCGGTGTTGCGTCGAGGTGCTGGCGGATGCTTCCGAGCACCTCGGCGAGGTTCTCGAGCTGCTGCGGGTCGAGCGCGTCGGCGAAGAGGCGCTTCACCGCACGCAGGTGCGGGCCGGAGGCCCTGCGGATGGCGTCGTAGCCGTCGTCGGTGAGGACGACGAGGGCGCCGCGGTTGTCGCCGGGACACTCGGTGCGGAGGATCAGCCCCCGGCGTTCCATCCGCCCCAGGTGGTGGGAGACGCGGCTGCGCTCCCAGTCGATCGCGTCGGCGAGTTCGGACGACCGCAGCGAGCGGCCCTCCGCCTCTGTGAGCGCGAGGAGCACTGCGTAGTCGCCGGGCGAGAGCTCGACCCGTTGGAGTTCCGCCGCGAGCAGGCGGCGGAGGTCCGCGGTCGTGTCCTGCAGGGAACGCCAGACGGCCAGTTCGCGCTCGGTGAGCCGCTCGGCGAGCGGTTCGGCGGTGTCTGGTTCGGTCATCCCGTCCTCGTTTCCTCGTGCCAGCCGGTGTAGCTGACATGTCAATCAACCGAGGCAGGCGTCGAATTGTTCCCGCCGCACAGGACGCCTTGTAGCGTTGCAGCATGACCGAGCTGCCGGACGCCCTCCCCGCCGACTACGACCCCGCGCACGTGTTCCGGGTGGTCGCGACACCGGTCGCGCAGGGCTGGGGAGTGTGGCTGCGCGCGGCCGACGACAGCATCATCCACAGCTTCGGCCTGGGCTTCCCGCCCGGCACCCCGTTCCACCCGGACGTGCTGGATGTGCTCGGCCCGCTCCTCAACGTGCAGTACCGGCTGGCCTTCCACGGCCCCGAATCGTGGGACGAGCTCGAGGACCACTTCTCCGCCGTCGTCTACGAGTACACCCCCCGCTAGCCGCGGCTCCCCCTCCTTCGCTTCCGTCGGAGATCGGGCGGCCGGCGTCGGAGATGTGTGCGATGGAGGCGCGGATCTCCATCCGCACCGCGGTGCGTCGGAGATTTGGGCGGGTTTCTCCGACGCTGGTTGGTCCTTCGTTAGCGGTCGGCGTTTTCGGCGGCTGGGTCGCGGCGGACCGGCTGGAGTCGGGTGAGCTGGGTGACGTGGTGGGGGCCGAGTTCGGCGAGGGTGGTGACCTGGAGCAGTTTCATGGTGCGGATGAGTTGGTCGGTGAGGATCTGGATGGTGCGGTCCACACCCTCCCGGCCGCCGGCCATGAGGCCGTAGAGGTAAGCCCGCCCGATCAGGGTGAACTTGGCACCGAGGGCGTAGGCGGCGATGATGTCGGCGCCGTTCATGATGCCGGTGTCGATCGCGATCTCGGTGTGCTGACCCACCTCCCGGGCCACTTCGGGGAGCAGGTGGAAGGGGATGGGTGCGCGGTCGAGTTGGCGGCCGCCGTGGTTGGAGAGCACGATCCCATCCACCCCATGATCGACCAGAGTGCGCGCGTCGTCGACGTTCTGCACCCCCTTGATGACCAGCTTCCCGGGCCACATCTCCCGGATCACCTTCAGGTCGTCGTAGTTGATCGAGGGGTCCATCGCCGCGTTCAGCAGGTCACCGACGGTGCCGCCGGTGGCGGACAGGGAGGCGAACTCCAGCTTCGGGGTGGTCAAAAAGTCGTACCACCACCACGGCCGCGGGATCGCGTTCACGATCGTCC